>JABMLH010000003.1 GCA_013205085.1 Microbacteriaceae bacterium VKM Ac-2854
CCACAGACCCCACACCGGCATCGGCGGATCCACCCCAGCCAGCCGCGTCAGCGACAACAACGTCCCAGGGAACTACACCTAGGTCGCTACTCCCAGCCGCTGGGCGTCCCTGAGTCGAGGCCGACTCCTCGCCGGGAGGGGTTCCGATACGTCAGCCAACGCTGTAAGGTCAGCGTATGCTGACGATTGCCTCCCGAGTCGATGTGATGAACCGGCTGGGCCGCGCGATGGCCGACCCGACGCGGTCGCGCATCCTGCTGACCCTGCTCGACGGCCCCGGGTACCCCGGAGCGCTGGCGCGAGAACTCGAGCTGACCCGCTCGAACGTATCGAATCACCTGGCCTGCCTTCGCGGCTGCGGCATCGTCGCGGCCGTTCCGGAGGGCAGGTCGACCCGCTACGAGATCGCGGACCCGCATGTGAGCCGCGCGCTCGCGAGCCTGGTCGACGTGGTGCTGGCCGTCGACGACGGCCTCGACTGCGCGGATGACACGTGCGATGTTCCCCTGTGCTGCGGGAGTGGCGCATGAGCGCGACCGCGCCGACGCGCATCGTCCGGGTCCTCGGCCCGCAACGCAAACGCGTCCTGCGCCGTCGGATCCGCTGGATCGTCTTCGCAACGATCGGGTACAACCTCATCGAGGCGGTGATCGCCCTCGCGGCCGGAACCGTCGCATCCTCATCGGCGCTGATCGGCTTCGGGTTGGACTCGATCGTCGAAGTGCTCTCCGCGGCCGCGGTCGCCTGGCAGTTCGCCGCCCCCGATCCGGAGAGGCGGGAGCGGCTCGCTCTGCGCGTGATCGCCTGGTCGTTCTTCGGGCTGGCCGCGTTCGTCACCATCGACGCCGCCCTCTCGCTGGCCGGGTTGCGCGAGCCGGATCACAGCCTGGTGGGCATCGCGCTGGCAGCGGTGAGCCTGGCGGTGATGCCCGTGTTGAGCTGGGCCGAACGCCGCGCTGGGCGCGAACTCGGTTCGGCATCGGCTGTCGCCGACTCGAAGCAGACCCTGATCTGCTCCTATCTGTCCGCCGCGGTGCTCGCCGGGCTCCTGCTGAACAGCCTGCTCGGCTGGGGGTGGGCGGATTCGATCGCGGCCCTCGTCATCGCCGGATTCGCCGTGCGCGAGGGTGTCGAGGCCTGGCGCGGCGACGCCTGTGCGATGCCGGTGTCGGCGTTGACGGGGGAGCGGACGCTGCAGCACGACGGCTGCTGCTGACCGCGGGCGGGGGTGTGCCCGCCCGCGTCGCGGCGGTGGCGGGATCAGGCCGAGACGCCCCCCTTAGCCAGGGCGGAGACGGCATCGGTGATGAACGCCGCGACCTCGGCCGGATGGGTCTGCATCACCAGGTGCGGTGCATCGATCTCGAGCACGGTGCGCATACCGGCGCGCTGGTAGCCGAAGCGCTCCACATCCGGGTTGATGGTGTGGTCGGCGCTGGAGACGATGCCGAAGGACGGCTTCGACTTCCAGGCGGCGACCGGCGCGTTCTCCCCGAAAGCCACGGCCGACAGCGGACGCTGCGAAACGGCGAGGACCCGGGCCTCTTCGTCGGGCACCCCGGCCGCGAACACGGCCGGGAACGCGTCGATCTTCACCGATACATCAGTTCCCGGCTCTGCGCCCTCGATCGGGTACGGCGCGTAGACGAGGTTCGCGGCGAGATCGGAGTCGGGGAAGCCGCCCTGCAGGGCGCCCAGGCTCTCGCCGACCTCCAGCGCGTAGGCCGAGACGTAGACGAGGCCGATCACGTTCGCCGCGACTCCGGCGACGGTGATCACCGCGCCGCCGTACGAATGACCGGCGAGGATGACCGGGCCGTTGATCTGCTCGACGAACGACCGGATGTACGCGGAGTCGCCGATCAGGCTGCGATTGAAAACGGGCGGCACGAGCACCTCGTAACCCTGATCGAGCAGGCGCAGGGTCACCGGTGCCCAGCTTGCGGCGTCGGCGAAGGCGCCGTGGACGAGAACGATGGTGGGCTTTTCGGTCATGGCGGGGTCCTCACGATTCGGCGACCGCGTGCTGCGGATCGGCTCGGAAGCGACGATACGGATCCCGGACTCGGGCGGGCAGGCCCATCCGTCGACACCTTCTACGACATCCGTCGAGGCGCGGGGGAGCGGTTCTCCCTCCGGCGTGGCGTCAGCGAATTGCGGGTGGAGTAATCGTCGGAACCGTGTCAGCCTGATCGGGTGCGACCACTGCGATATTCGATCAACGTCTCCCTCGACGGCTGCGTCGACCACCTCGCGGGACGCCCGGATGAGGAGTCGCACCGACACGCAGCGGAGACCGTCGCCCAGGCCGACGCGATCATCCTGGGCCGCACGACCTACGAGTTGATGGAGTTCTGGCGCACCGCGACGGACCTGCCGGCGTGGATGCGACCGTTTCAGGAAGCGATCACCGCAGCGAAGAAGTACCTGGTTTCGAGCACCCGAGAGCCCGACGGCTGGAACACCGAGGCGCTCACCGGCGACCCCGTCGAAGCAGTCAGGAAGCTGAAGGAGCAGCCGGGCGAGGGGCTGTACGTCGGCGGCGTCACGCTGCCTCGCGCCTTGGCCGAGGCCGGCCTCATCGACGAGTACGAGTTCGTTGTGTATCCGACGCTGGTGGGCCACGGACCTCGACTGTTCGAGGGCCTCACAGGTCCGCTCGAGCTCACCCACGTCGGCACGATCGAGTTCGCGTCGGGGGTTCGGGCCGAACGCTACGTGCCGGTGGCGAGAGCGGCCTGAGCGACGAGTCCGCCCCAGGCGCGGGCGCGGGCGAGTTCGCCGACTTCGAGGTGGTTGTCGGTGTCGACGAGGAAGCTCATCGGGGCGGCGATGGAGCGCAGCCCGTGGCGACGCAGCTCGTGGTCGATGCGAGCGGACGCTGTGCCGCTGAGGATGCGGGGGATGTCGGTGCGGGTGTCGAACGCAGCCGCCATCGTGTTGCCGTGGGAAAGCGCGGCGAGCCACTCGCGAACGCCGGCATCGCCGGCGTGCTCGTCCAGGCGCAGATCGTGCTCCGGGTCGGCCGCCCACTTCGGCGCTTCGGCGCGGCTGCGCTGCAGCGACATCCCGTGAACGTGGGTGGGCCCACCGAGCAGCAGGAGGTCGAGGTCGTCGAGACTGTTCGCCGCTGCATCCGTGACGTTGCGGAGGGTGACGGCGAGGGTGTCCGCGAGACCGTCCCGGATGGCTTCGGCGACGTGTCGGGTGTTGCCGAACATGGATTCGTAGACGACGAGAGCACGCAAGGCGGGCCTTCCGGATCGAAGGGTGGCGGATCAGGGTGGCGGATCAGGGTGGCAGATCAGGGTGGCGGACGCCATCGCTTCGATCATGGGTCGACGCAGAGCCTCCGGGTAGGGCCGTTGGTCCCTCGCCTGGTATCGGGCGGTATCGGCGGTCGGCGGTCGTACGCTATGGCGCATGACGAGTGGACACCTGCCTTCCTCCCGATTGACGTGGCACGAGAAGCACACGCGTTCTCTGACGTTCGGGGAGCGGTCGGCGGATGTGATGCGCAATTCGATGGGGAGCTGGCGGTTCGTGTTCGGCTTCGTCGCGTTCATGCTCGTCTGGGCGATGGTCAACTCGTTCTCGGCCGGGTGGGACGCGTACCCGTTCATCCTGCTGAACCTGTTCTTGAGCATGCTGGCCGGGCTGCAGGGCGCCATCCTGTTGATCGCGGCGAAGCGTCAGGACGGCATCGCGGCCGCGCTTGCGCAGCATGATTTCGACACGAATGTCACGGCGAAGGTCGACATCGAGGCGCTGCTGGAGATCAACCGGAACCAGGCCGTGCTGCTGGATGAGATGTGCGAGATGCTGCGGCGGATCGACGCTCGCCCCGGAGCAGTCGTGACGGTGCCGTGACCGGCCAGCCGCCAAGAATGCCGAAGAGGAGAACGAGCTGGAGGATGCCGCTGCCGAGGTAGAAGGCGTGCAGGATCGAGTAGCCCGGGAGCAGCGCCACTTCCACGTGGATCCAGATGACCATTCCCAGCGCGGCGACGACGCTGGCGGCGGGGAACCAACGGTTCCGGCGCAGTTGCAGGATTGCGGCGGTCAGTTGCGTGCCTCCGACGACGACGGCGAGGATCACCCCCGGAACGACGAAGTCCGAGAACGGTGAGCCGGCGAGCAGCGTCCGTGGCAGGCCGAGACCGTCGGCGAAGACGAGCCCGACACCGCCCCCGATAGCGGAGGCGGCGCTGAAAATCTGCACCGTCAGCAGCAGGATCTCGGAGCCGCGCCGCCGGCGAGAACCTGCCACGGTCGGCCACTCGTCTCGGAGACGTCCGGGGCTCATACGGCCGCGGCAATGTCGGTGGTGATCCAGCGCGTCGGGAGCGGATCGGGGGCGGTCGGCAACATCAGGGCTCTCTCATCGGCTCTCCTCGGCGTCGACTGCGGCTGCAGCTCATTCCGGGGATACCCGAAGGATGAGCGCGCAGCCTGCGCCGACCTAGGGCCGAACGTCCCGATCGATGACGCGCCGACCGTCGGCCCCGTGCGCCCGGGCTCGCGGGTGAAGCGGGACGTTCGGCCCTGGCCCGGCTCACGGTCCGCAGTCCACGCTGGCGGTAGCCGGATCCGGCTGGGGTGAAAGGACTCTTCCATGAATGCACAGCTCGTCGTCGGATGGGACGGTTCCGCTTCGGCGCGACGCGCGCTCGAATGGGCTCTCCGACAGGACGCCGACGCGATCCTGTTGGTCGAGGTGGTCGACGGCCTGGACCCGCTGGGTGGCTGGGACGTGGGGGATGACCCGCGCGCCGACGGCGCCGTTTCGTTGGAACTCGCAGCCGCGGACGCGATCCGAAGCCACCCCGGCGCGGTCGTGACCACCCGCGTCGTCACGGGCGACCCGTTGTCGGAACTCGCCCGTCTCGCGGGCCCGGATTCGCTGCTCGTCGTCGGGGATCGTCAGCGCACGATGCTGCGCTTCCGAGCCGGATGGAGCCTGGGCGCCCGACTGACCGCGATCGCGGCCGGCCCGGTCGCGATCATCGCGCCGGACCCTGCGCCGGATGCGTCCGGGGTCGTGGTCGGGATCGATGATTCCGACGACGCCCGCTCCGCGCTCGTGTTCGCCGCCGCGTGGGCCGCCCACTTCGGCGAGACGTTGCACGTCGTGCACGCCTGGCATGTCCCGTTCCTCTGGCACGACCGCGGGATGCCGCCGGCGGAGTTCCTCGCCGAGCTGCAGGCGCAGCACGCGCAGGTCCTCGCCGACGCCGTCGCCGAGGCGCGCCGTGTGCATCCGGAGCTGGACGTCGTCGGCGCGAACGTCGACGGCACGGCCGCCCGCGCCCTGCTGAACGCCTCCGTCGGCCGGTCCCTGCTGGTGGTGGGCGACGGCGGCACGACGGCAATCGACCGGATGCTGCTGGCGTCCGTCAGCCACGACATCCTGCTCAATCTGTCCATCCCGACCGTCATCGTCGGCCTACACGCGACCAGCGTTCCCGCCGTTCCGGTGCAGTCTCCGGACGGGGCTCTCGGCGTCACGGTGGCGGACTCCGTCCCGGATCCCGCTGTGGTGCCCCCCGCCCACACCATCGTCGGATGGGATGGCAGCCTGCCGTCGCGTTCGGCGCTGGAGTGGGCGGTCGCCCGCGAACGCTCCCGCCGCGGCCTGGTCGAGGTCGTGATGATCGCCGATGAGTCGGTCGCGGTACCGGACTCGGCCGCGGCCGCATCGGCCGTCGGCTTCGATGAGCGGGCCGTCGAGCGGCTGCTGGATCAGGTGCGCCGCACTGCTCCCGATGTCGCCGTCCGCGGTCGCGTCGTGCGCGGCTTCGTTCTGCAGACCCTCGCGGAACTCACCCGCCCCGGCTGTCTGCTCGTGCTGGGCACAGAGGACCGCGAAGGTCCGCGGCTGCGTTTCGACCTCTCCGTTGGCGCCCATCTGGCGGCACTGGCCCATGGACCGATCGCGATCATTCCGCGCACCGTCGATGCGACCCTCGTCGGCGTCGCGGTCGGTGTGGATGCCTCAGAGCTCGCGAACGCGGCGATCCTGGTCGCCGCGGCGGAAGCCGAGCGGCGCAGTGAAACGCTGCACCTCGTGCACGCCTGGGTGGAACCGACTCTCTACGAGAGCACCTACCTGCTCGACGTCGAGTTCCTCGCCGCGCTCGAGGCCGAACACCACCGCATCCTCGTCGCCGCCGAGCTCTTCGCGCGGACCAGCTATCCGACGCTGCTGATCGAGACGCACCTCGTGTTCGGCGACCCGGCGCGCGCGCTCACCGAGCTGACGCCGCGTCCCGCGATGATCGTCGTCGGCACCCGCGGACTCACCGGCTGGCGCCGCGTGCTGCTGGGCTCGGTCAGCCATCAGCTGGTGCTGAACCTGACGGTACCGCTCATCATCGTCGGGGCTTCGTCGGCCCCCCATCCTGACATTCCCGAAGAGCCCGAGTCACGAGCAGAAGCGACCGGTATGAAGGAAGAGGCGTTCGTATGACGATCCTCGGACATCCCGTCAGCACCCGCACCCCGCCCGCCGCCTGGCCGGCGCGGCCGGTCGAGCTTCTCGCACGTCGGACGGTGGATGAGCTGGACGCATGGTGGCGGGCGGCGAACTACCTCTCGATCGGACAGATCTACCTCCTCGACAACCCGCTGCTGCGTGAGCCGCTCACGGCCGCGCACATCAAACCGCGGCTGCTGGGCCACTGGGGCACGACGCCGGGGCTGAACTTCATCTACGCACACCTGAACCGGGTGATCCGCGACCGCGATCTGAACGCGATATTCATCACCGGTCCCGGGCACGGCGGGCCGGGTATGGTCGCGAACACCTACCTCGACGGTACCTACAGCGAGGTCTATGGAGACATCGACCGATCGACCGATGGCGTGCGAAAGCTGTTCCGGCAGTTCTCCTTCCCCGGAGGCATCCCCAGCCACGTCGCCCCCGAAACTCCCGGTTCCATCCACGAAGGCGGCGAGCTGGGCTACTCCCTCTCGCATGCCTACGGCGCCGTCTTCGACAATCCTGCTCTCCTGGTCGCCGCCGTCGTCGGTGACGGTGAGGCGGAGACCGGCCCGTTGGCGACGAGTTGGCACTCGAATAAGTTCATCGACCCGCTGCACGACGGCGTCGTGCTGCCGATCCTGCACCTCAACGGCTACAAGATCGCCAACCCCACCGTCCTTGCCCGCATCCCCGAGAAGGAGCTGGAGCAGCTGATGCGCGGCTACGGGCACACCCCGTACCTCGTCTCGGGCGGCTTCGCCGGCGAAGACCCCCGCGACGTGCACCGCCGCCTCGCAACCGCGATGGATCAGGCGTTGAATCAGATCGCGCAGATCAAGGCCGACGCCGCCACCGGGCGACTCGACGGCCGCCCGGCGTGGCCGATGATCATCCTGCGCACCCCCAAGGGCTGGACCTGCCCGGCATTCATCGACGGCCTACCGGCCGAGAACAGCTGGCGCTCCCACCAGGTCCCGCTCGCGAACGTCCGCGACACTCCCGCGCACATCGCGGTCCTCGAGGAGTGGCTGCGCTCGTACCGTCCCGAGGAACTCTTCGACGACGAGGGCGCCATGGTCCCGCTGGTGACCGCCCTCGCCCCCAACGGTGCGCGACGGATGAGCGCGAACCCCGTCGCGAACGGCGGGCTGCTGCGTCGGCCCCTGCACCTCCCGGATTTCCGCGACTACGCGGTCGATGTGCCGACCCCGGGCGCGACGACGAGTTCCGCGACGGGCGTGCTGGGCACGTGGCTGCGGGATGTCATCGTCGCGAACCCGCACGACTTCCGCATCTTCGGACCCGACGAGACCGCCTCCAACCGGCTGCAGGCCGTGTTCCAGGTGACCGACAAGCAGTGGGATGCGCAGGTGCGCGACGTCGACATGGACAACCACCTCGCCCGCTCCGGCCGCGTGGTGGAGATGCTCTCCGAGCATCAGTGCGAGGGCTGGCTGGAGGGGTACCTGCTCACCGGTCGGCACGGGCTGATCAATTCGTACGAGGCGTTCATCCACATCGTCGATTCGATGTTCAACCAGCACGCCAAGTGGCTCAAATCCTCCCGCGCCATCCCGTGGCGGGCGCCGATCGCGTCGCTGAACTACCTGCTCAGCTCCCACGTCTGGCGGCAGGACCACAACGGCGCCTCGCACCAAGACCCCGGCTTCATCGACCACGTCGTGAACAAAAAAGCCGACATCGTCCGGGTCTACCTCCCGTTCGACGCGAACACGCTGCTCTCCACCTACGACCACTGCCTGCGGTCGGTCGACTACATCAACGTCGTCGTCGCCGGGAAGCAGCAGGAAGCGAACTGGCTCTCCATGCCGGACGCGATCGAGCACTGCACCCGCGGCCTGGGCATCTTCAACTGGGCCGGATCCGAACGGCCTGGTCAGGAACCGGATGTGGTCCTCGCCTGCGCCGGCGACGTGCCCACCCTCGAGGTGCTCGCCGCGGCGATGCTGCTGCGCGCAGAGATCCCGACGCTGAGGGTGCGGGTCGTGAACGTCGTGGACCTGATGCGACTCCAGAGCGAGGGCCAGCATCCGCACGGCCTCCCGGACGCGGAATACGACGCGATCTTCACCTCCGACAAGCCGGTGATCTTCGCGTACCACGGTTATCCGTGGCTGATCCACCGGCTCACCTACCGCCGCAGCGGGCACGCGAACCTGCACGTGCGCGGCTTCATCGAAGAAGGCACCACCACGACTCCGTTCGACATGGTGATGCTGAACGAGCTGGACCGGTACCGGCTGGTCATCGACGTCCTCGACCGCGTCCCGGGCCTCGCCGCTCGCGAGGCGCTGCTGCGGCAGCGGATGCAGGACGCGCGGGTTGAAGCGCGCGCATACACCCGCGCGTACGGCACCGACATCCCCGTCGTCGCCGACTGGAGCTGGACCGGCAGCGGCCCGCAGGGAGCGAGCTACCACCTCATCGACGTCCGAGACGATGAGCACCCCCACGATCGGGGCGCCGTTGAGCGCGCCGCCACGCTTCAGTGACGCCTCCGGTGACGTCTCTGGGCTGTGCGGCTGCGGGTCCGCGGTGAAGTGCCGAACGAGGTGTCGCCGGGCGGGGAACTCGGCGATGATGGGAGGGCTGAGGTCAGCCGACTGTGGCGGAGCGGAGTCTCATGCCACAACTGGATCCTCTCCCCATCGGCCGCGATGGGGATTCGCAGGCGGATGGCATCTCCGGGCGGCTTCGAGCGTTGTTGCGCGCGAACCAAGCCGTCGTGGAAGACATCGACCTGCCCGCCGTGCTCCGCCGCATCGTCGATGCCGCCATTGAACTCGTCGACGCCGAATATGGCGCGATCGGCGTCCTCGGCGCCGGCGGATCCCTGGTTGAGTTCATCCACGTCGGCATGGACCCCGACCAGGTCGATGCCATCGAGCACCTGCCAGAAGGTCACGGGCTGTTGGGGACTTTGATCACCGACCCGCAGCCGATCCGTGTGGATCACCTTGCCGCCGACCCCCGGGCCCATGGCCTCCCCGCAGCGCACCCACCGATGCGGTCTTTCCTGGGCGTTCCGATCCGCGTGCGCGATCAGATCTTCGGGAACCTGTATCTGACGAATGCCCGCGCCGGCACCTTCTCCTCCAACGACGAGCACCTCATCGTCGCGCTCGCGGCGAACGCAGGCGTCGCCATCGACAACGCCCGCCTGTACACCGAGACGCGGTTGCGTCAGCGCTGGGCCCAGGCGGCGGCCGAGATGACCGCCGCGATCCTCGCCAGCGACGGCGAGGACGTCATCGGTCTCGTCGCTACCCGCATCCTCGACATCGCCGACGCGGACATCGTCGGGATCGTCTTCCCGACCGACGACCCGGAGGTGCTGCGCATCGGCGTCGCCCGCGGCACCGGTTCAGACGAGTTCGAGGGACGGCTGATCCCCGCCCGGCACTCCATCTCCGGCAGCGTCCTCACCGGAGGACGACCTCGCCGACTCGATCGGATCCCGACCTCTACGAGCGGCGGAACGCCCACCTCGGGCGGCCCCGTCCTCGCCGTGCCCCTCGTCGCGGCGTCGCGCACGCTCGGTGTGCTCGTGGTCACTCGTCGGGAGGGGCGCCCGATGTTCACCGCCGCGGACGTGGACATGGTCTCCGACTTCGCCGCCTACGTCAGCGTTGCGATGGAACTCTCCGCCGCCCGTGCCGATCAGCAACGCATGCTGCTGCTCGAGGATCGCGGACGCATCGCCCGCGACCTGCACGACCACGTCATCCAGGAACTCTTCGCCACGGGCCTGGACCTGCACCAGGTCGCCGGCGTCCTGCCGCCGGGCACCGCCGCGGCGCGGATCGGCCGCGCCGTGGACAGCCTGGATGTCAGCATCTCCCACATCCGCACCGTGATCTTCGCGCTGAACGCGAACACGGGCGACACGGTCACCGTCCGGCACCGGATCCTCGACCTCGCGAACGAGCTCGCCGTCATCCTGACCCGCACTCCGAACATCAGCTTCGCCGGTACCGTCGACCTCCTGGTCGTCGACGAGCTCGCCGATGACGTTCTCGCTGTCGCGCGGGAGGCGCTGACCAACATCGCGCGCCACGCGGAAGCCAACATCGTCACGCTGCAGCTCACCGCCGCCGACGGCATGATCGTCCTCGAGATCTCCGACGACGGGCACGGCTTCACGGGTGCTGGCCGGCGCAGCGGACTCGCGAACCTGCGGCAGCGCGCCGAAGACCGCGGCGGCACCTTCAGGATCTCCAGCACTCTCGGAGACACCCGGGTGCGCTGGAGCGTCCCCTTCCCACAGCAACACTTCCCGCCGCAACTTTTCGCGCCGCAACATCGAGAAGGGACATGATGGCCGCCATCCGCGTCTTCCTGCTCGATGACCACGAGATCGTCCGTCGCGGCCTCGCCGAACTCCTCGCTGCCGAGGACGACATCGAGATCGTCGGCCAAGCCGGCACCGCCGCCGCCGGCACTCCGCAGATCCTCGCACTGCGACCGGACGCCGCCGTCTTGGACGTGCGGCTGCCCGACGGCAGCGGTATCGACGTGTGCCGGGACGTCCGCTCCCGCGACCCGCTGGTCCGCTGCCTCATCCTCACGGCGTACGACGATGACAAAGCCCTCTACGCCGCCGTCATCGCGGGCGCGTCCGGCTACGTCTTGAAAGACATCCGCGGCAAAGGTCTGCTCGACGCGATCCGCCGCACAGCCGCCGGTGAGGTTTTGATCGAACCCGCGATCATCGCCGCGGTCATCGCGCGTCTGCGCGGCGAGCATCAGGTGGATCCGCGTCTCGCCGGGCTCAGCGACCGCGAACGGCAGATCCTCGCGCTGATCGCCGACGGTCTGACCAACCGCCAGATCGGCGTGGAGCTCTCCCTCGCCGAGAAGACGATCAAGAACTACGTCTCCAGCGTCCTGAGCAAACTCGGTCTTGAGCGGCGCACCCAAGCCGCGGTCCTGCACGCAGAACTGCGCCCGCCCACCCCGTGACAACGGGCGGGGCGGACGCAGGTACGGGGTGTGCCGGACTAGACGGTGGTCTCGGTGTCGGTCTTCTCGACGGAGGGCAGGACGATGTCGTTGATGCGGACGTTGACCGCGGTGACCTCGAGGCCGACGATGGTTTCGACGGCGAGGATGATTGCGGCGCGGACGTCGGAGGCGACCTGCTGCAGGCTCATCGGGTACTCGGCCGAGAAGGTGACGTCGATACTGACCGTGTTCTCCGTGACGGTGACGGAGACGCCCTGGCTGTGGTTGACGGCGTTCAGCGCACCGCGGACGGCGCCGATGACGCGCGTCGCGGCGCCGCCGAGCTCGTGCACGCCGGTGACGTCCTGCGCGGCGAGACCGGCGACGGTGGCGACGACGTCGTGGTCGATGGTCGTGGTTCCCAACTCGGTGTCGGCGGGAGTGGTCGAGATGGTCGGGGTGGTGGTTGCGGTACCCATAACGGCTCCTTGTCCGCCCGTCACCGGGCATCGCGGAGACGGCTCATGATCGCGCGTATGCGTTTATGCCGCCACTCCTATTTCAACGGTAGAGACCAGAGTCGGGCGGCTGTAGTGCCGAAAGTCCCGGGTCGGCCCGGGCGAGTTCAGGCGACGGGGCAGTCGTCGGTCCGGGGCTGCACGACGATCTTCACCGCGGTCTCCTTTGTGGTCGATGAGGGTGGTGAAGCCGCCGGAGATCAGCCGATCCAGCGGGATCCGTGCGGTGATGAAGTGTTCGAGGTCGATCTTCCCGGCCTGCACGAGGGCGATGGTCGCGGGGTGGCGACGAGTTCTGTCCCGAGCCAGTCGGGTCCTTGCCCGTCGGTCGCTGCGCTCAAGCCCGGCTCTCCGACTTCATGGGCTCTTGTCGGCGTAAGGTGCGCTTATGAGCGCATTCAGCAGAACCGCGCCGACCCTCGCCGGCGCATCACTCCTCACCCTCGCGACCACCGCCCCGCACACGGCGCGCCAGCACCCATCCGCTTCCAGCATCACGGTCGAACGGGAGGCGGACCGTTACCACCGGTTCTGGACGTCCTACGATGCAAATCCCGACTCCGCGACCGCCTGGACCGACGCCGTCACCACCGCTTGGCACAAACCACAGCGCACCAGCACGACCATCGAATCCGTCAGCGTCGATCGGTGGAACAACGAAGGCGGATCCGACCCGGACTGACTCAGATGGGCACCTTCGACATCAGCTGTAGATGTCGACCGGCGCGCATCATTTTCGATCTGACGGTATTCCGGTCGTTTCCTGCGGGTGAAATCTCTCAGATCGCGGGGCCGATGCGAGGTATTCCGAGATTCGACTGCATCTGTCCTTCAGGGACGCGAGGGGGAATGGTGACGACGTCGCTATCAAAGGTGCGGGTCCTGATCAGGTCTCGACTCACGTCACTGCGGGAATTCTTCGGCCGGACTCCGCGCGAGCTGCCGAAGGATCCGTTCGGTGAGCCGGCGCGTGAGCCGGAGTTCGGGTCGATAGGTGGTTCACCGTCGCTGGTCCCTGGTGGCGGCGACACTGGATCGATCCGTCGTGGGGAGTGGACTGGACGGTCCACTACGATTCCGACTTCGACGAGCGCCATCCGCGGGTTGGGCCCTCGTTTGAGGACGGTGTCGAGATCGGCGATGAGTCGGTTTTCGACGAGCTTCTTGCCGGGTCCGTCAACATTCGAGGTCGGCAATTTCCTTTGCGGTGGATCGACCGCTCGGCTCAGCCCGAGTTGTGGCTTGCCAACGACGGGTTTGTTCCCGAACCGCGTCCTGACCTGACACGATGCCGGCGTAGTGTGCGAAGGTGTCGCCGGCTTCGGCGGCGTGGTTCGTAGTGACTTGGCAGCTGTACTTGAAGAGGTCGGCGACGACGGGTGTGGGCATGGCGGTGATGAGGTCGTCGAGTGCGCGGTCGCGGGTGGCGAGCGGGTTCAGCCGTGCATCCGATGCAGTCGGACTCCTGTTACTTGACATAATGTGCATTATCGGAGGTGTTGCGGGTCGCGCTCAGGCGGGTGCCTGCCGCGAAGTCCCAGCGTGTGGCGTGTCGGTTGGCGTCGCTGTTCCCGTCCGTCAAGTGGCGTCGAGGCCGCTCCTGATCCGTGCCCGATACGCGCAGCGACGACTGGGGGCACCCTTCTTGAGGGCCGCGCGTCATCGGTCGCAGCGTGCGTGTGCCGCTCTGCGATTGACCGCGAGCGAGCCCGATGCGATTTACTTGACATAATGAACGCGGACTCGTCCTCCACAGGGTGGGTTTCGGGTCGAGTTTTCGGGGCTGGCCTCTGCGTCGCGTTCAGTGTCGGTGGTACGTGCTGGAATACTCGTATGGATCAGAGCAGGCGACAGCAAGCACCGCACGCGGTGCGCGAGACGGTGCGGGAGTACGGCGACGAGGCCGCGTTCCTGGGCCGCTCGATGTCGCCGATCGCGCTCAAGCGGGCGCAGGCGCTGTACGCCGGGTATCGGGTCGGGATCGCCCGGCCGGAGCTGTTCGCGGTGGGCCGTTCGGTGCATGCGGAGCAGGTCAACGATCTCGCGGAACGCTCCATCCGGGCCGAGTTCGCTCTCGTGATGGGCGTGTCGGAGAACGCGGCCGCCCGGGAGCTGGATTACGCGCAGCTGCTGGTCGAGGAGCTGCCGCAGACGCGGGCGCTGCTCGCGGACGCGGCGATTCTGTGGGAGTGCGGGCAGTTGATCTGCGCCGCCGCCCGCCGCGTTCCCCTGGCCGCGCGGGATGTGTACGACTGGCGGGCCGCGCAGCTGGCGCCCGGGCTGCGCCCGCACCAGCTGAAGAAGGCGCTCGCGCGACTAGTCGAGGAGTTGCAGGATCAGCCGCTCGCCGAACGGCACGAACTCGCCAAGGAGCGCCGCACCGTGTGGCTCACCCCGGAAGAGGACGGGATGTGCGTCATCTCCGCATTGCTGCCCGCCCCGGTCGCGTTGGGCGCGTACGACCGACTCGACAGCATCGCGAAGATCATCCGCAAAGAAGACGAAGACGACACCGAGACCCGCTCCCTCGCCCAACTGCGCGCGGACGCGTTCGGCGACATCCTCCTCGACGGCGACATCAACGGCACCACCCCCGACTCGGACGACCGGGCCCGGACGTTCCTGCCCGGCGTGCGCGCGAAGGTCCGCATCATGGTCCCGGTGCTCACGGCGGCGGGTGAGGATGAGGCGAACGCGGAACTCGACGGCTACGGCCCCATCCCCGCGAACATGGCGCGAGAGCTCGTCGGCACGGGCTCCGACTTCTACCGGGTTCTCACCGACCCGAGCACCTGCGCGCCGATCTCGGTGGAGCGGTTGAAGCGGTTCCCGCCGGCGGAGATGCGGGTGTTCGTGCAGCTGCGCGACCTGACCTGCCGCTTCCCGGGCTGCGTCCGCCCGGCCGCGAAGGCGGAGATCGACCATGCCACCGAGTGGGTTAAGGGTGGCCACACCGCGATCCGGAATCTGTTGACCCTGTGCACGAGCCACCACCACGTCCGCCACGGCGAACAGTGGACCTACCAGCTCCACCCCGACAGCACAGCGGAATGGACCAGCCCCACCGGGAGACGCGTCACCACCCATCCACCCGAGGTACCGGGGGCGACACCGGGGCCGAGATTCCGGGACAAGCTCTTCAGTGAAGATCCACCCCCGACCGCCGAACAAGCCGGATTCTGAACCCTGCTCCCGCTGACGACCCGCCCGCTGATCGAGCCGGCTTCGGAGGTTCGCCACGCTCAAGCAACGGTTCTCGGAACACTTACCGTCCCGCGGCCACCCGCTCCGCGCGGCGGGAGCGCGCGATCCCCCATCCCACAAGCAACGCCGAGACGACGGTGAGGGCCAATCCGGCGACGACGACCGTGCCGTCGAACTCCGCACGCTGCTGAGCGCCCCAGTCCCCCGCGGCGATACTGCCCGTGAACAGCGCCGCCAACACCGTGCCGGTCACGGCGATGCCGACGGCTGAGGCGACCTCGCTCGACGTGTCCACCAACGCTGCTCCGATCGTGGTCCGATTCGACGGCAGCCCGCGCATCACGTTCGTGCCGGCCGCCACACCGACCACGCGCATCCCCGCCGACACCAGCACCAGAGACAGCGCCACCCACACATACCCGAATCCACTCAGGAGCGCGTAGACCGCGAGCCCGACCACCACCAGCACCGAACTGATCCACGCCGCACGCTCCAAGCCGACGCGCGCGATGAACGGCGAGACGATCGCGCCTCCCGCGACCAACACCACGACCTGCGGCAGCATGCCGAGTGCAGCGAGGGCCGGCGGCCATCCCCAGGCGAGCTGCAGCTGCAGAGTCACGAGGTACCCGAGCCCCGCCGTCGCCAGCCCGGTGGCCGCTTTGAACGCGAGCCCACTCGACACGAGCGGACGCGCGACCAGCGCCAGATCGAGCAATGGATACGGCGCCGAGCGCTCGCGGAGCACGAACGCCGCGCCAGCCAGAACGGCCCCCGCGACGGCAACCCAGGCGCCCCAGAACCCGGCGCCTTCATCGACGAACAGCGTCGGCGCGACGAGGCCCAGCACGATCGCCGCGGTCGCGAAGACGGCGCCCGCGATGTCCACCGGATCCCGGTGCAACTCCCCCGGTGCATCTGCGGGAACTCCGAACCGGATACCCGCGAATGCCAGCGCCGCGATGGGGGCGTTCACCAGCAGCAGCACCTGCCAGGGTGCGATCGCCAGCACGAGGCCTCCCGCAGTCGGCCCGACCGCGAGACCGACGAGACCGACGGTCGAGATCAGCGTCATGGCGCGCACCCGCAAGCCCTCTTCGGCGAAGAGCCGGAAGGCCAGCGCCATCGAACCAGGCGTGGTCATCGCCGCCGCCACGCCCATCGCGACGCGCACCGCGATCAACTCCTCCGCTGTCGTCACGAAGGCCGTCGCGATACTCGAGACCCCGAGCAGCACCAGACCGAGCAGCATGATCCGTCGACGCCCGACGCGATCGGCCAGAGCCCCGAGTGCCAGCATCAGCCCGCCGAAGACGACCGCGTAGGCGCCCGTCACCCACTGCATCCCCGTCGTCGAGGCATGCAGTTCCCGACCGATCGTGGGCAGGGCGACGTTGAGGATCGAGTTGTCGAGCATCTCGAAGAGGAAGACGGCGGACAAGCCGGCCAGCGCGACCCACGCTTCGCGCAGCGACCGCGGCGACGGCGCGGTTGGGATGATGGTTGTTGAAGACACGCGAGTAGCTTAAGTCACTACAGTTAGTCACACAAGAGAGTTGGTCGGAGAATGGCGAGAACGGATGCGCGTGGCGGACCCCAGACGCGCGCGCGGATCGCGGAGATCGCCGCCGGGCTGTTCGCCGAGCGCGGCTACGACGCCGTCACCGTCGCCGACGTGGCCCGAGCGGCCGGCGTCTCGAGCCAGACGGTGTTCAACCATTTCCCGCGGAAGGAGGATCTGTTCCTCGATCGTGGCGACGAAGCGGCGACCATCCTGCGCGAGGCGATCCGTGAGCGCGAGCCCGGCACGGATGCTCTCACCGCCCTGCAGGAGATGACGAACGCACTCCTCGCCGCGCAGCATCCGCTCTCCGGCGCCGACCCACGATCGACGCCGTTCTTCCGGACGCTCGCCGGCTCCCCCGCGCTGATCGCACGGGCGCGCGAGATCGCGGCCGGTCTTCAGGCCGTTCTGGCTGACGAGCTGCGGCACGACGAGACGTTCGAGGCCGACGCGCAGCTGCTCGCCGCGTTCTTCGTCGCGGGATACGCCACGGTGCTTGCGCAGACGGCCCGCCGCCTCATCGACGGCGAGCCGGTCACCGATCACACCGAGCGCTTCGCCCGGATGTTCGACGCCCTTCGCCAGGGCCTCGAGAGCGGCCTCGAGAGCGGCCTGGAGAACGGCGCACCCTAGGAACTACGCCGAGGCCCCGACGTACGCCGCGAGGTGCTCCCCCGTCAGCGTCGAACGCGACGCCACCAGCTCGGCGGGGGTCCCTTCGAACACGATCCGTCCGCCCTCGTGCCCGGCTCCGGGCCCCAGGTCGATGATCCAGTCGGCGTGGGCCATCACGGCCTGGTGGTGCTCGACGACGATCACCGACTTGCCGGAGTCGACCAGGCGATCGAGCAGACCGAGCAGCTGCTGCACGTCAGCGAGGTGCAGGCCGGTGGTCGGCTCGTCGAGCACGTAGACGCCGCCCTTCTCGGAGAGGTGCGTCGCCAGCTTGAGCCGCTGCCGCTCGCCGCCCGACAACGTCGTCAGCGGTTGACCGAGGCTGAGGTAACCCAGGCCGACGTCCACCATTCGCGTCAGGATGGCGGCGGCCGCAGGAATCCGCGCACCGTTTCCCTCGGCGGATGCGTCGCCACCGAAGAACTCCGCCGCCTCCGTCACCGGCATCGCCAGCACCTCGCTGATGTCGCGGCCGCCGAGGGTGTACTCCAGCACCGAGGAGTCGAAACGCCGGCCCTCGCAGACCTCGCAGGTCGTCGAGACCCCGGCCATGATGCCGAGGTCGGTGTAGATCACACCGGCACCGCCGCAGTTCGGGCACGCTCCCTCGGAGTTCGAACTGAACAGGGCGGGCTTCACGCCGTTCGCCTTGGCGAACGCCTTCCTGATCGGCTCCAGGAGGCCGGTGTAGGTCGCCGGGTTGCTGCGCCGTGAGCCGCGGATCCCGCCCTGATCGATCGAGATCACACCCGCATCCATCGGGATGGAGCCGTGCACGAGCGAACTCTTGCCGGAACCGGCGACGCCTGTCAGCACCACGAGAACCCCGAGCGGAATGTCGACGTCCACGTCACGGAGGTTGTGCGTGGATGCCCCGCGGATCGCCAGCGCTCCCGTCGGGGAACGCGCCGTCTCCTTCAGCGACGCCCGGTCATCCAGATGCTGGCCGGTCAACGTGCCGCTCGCCCGTAGACCCGCCAGCGTGCCCTCGAAGCACACTTCCCCGCCCGCCGAGCCGGCGCGGGGCCCGAGGTCGACCACGTGATCCGCGATCGCGATCATCTCCGGCTTGTGCTCGACGACCAGCACCGTGTTGCCCTTGTCCCGCAGACGCAGCAGCAGCTCGTTCATCCGCTGGATGTCGTGCGGGTGCAAGCCGATGGTCGGCTCGTCGAACACGTAGGTGATGTCGGTGAGCGACGATCCCAGGTGCCGGATCAGCTTGGTCCGCTGCGCCTCGCCGCCGGAGAGGGTACCGGCAGGACGATCGAGAGACAGGTAGCCGAGGCCGATACCGACGAAGGAGTCGAGCGTGTGCTGCACGTTGGCCAGCAGCGGCGCCACCGATGGCTCATCCAGGCCGCGAACCCATTCGGCGAGGTCGCTGATCTGCATCGCGCACGCCTCGGCGATGCTGATACCGCCCACCTTCGAGTTGCGGGCGCCCTCGTTCAGCCGGGTGCCCCCGCACTCCGGACAGGTGGTGAACGTCACGGCGCGCTCCACGAACGCGCGGATGTGCGGCTGCAGGGTGTCGACGTCCTTCGACAGCCACGACTTCTGCAACTGCGGGACGAGCCCGAGGTAGGTCAGGTTGATGCCCTCGACCTTGATCTTCGTGGCCTCCTGATACAGCAGCGCATCCGACTCCTTCTTCGTGAAGTCGCGGATGGGCTTGTCTGGATCGAAGAATCCGCTCTGGCGGTAGATCCGCCCGTACCAGCCCTCCATGCTGTAGCCCGGAATCGTGATCGCGCCTTCGTTCAACGACTTGGAGTCGTCGTAGAGGGCGGTGAGATCGATGTCGTTCACCGCTCCCATCCCCTCGCAGCGCGGGCACATACCGCCGATCACCTCGAAGGTTCGGCGCACCGCCTTCGCGTTGCCGACCGAGATCGCGCCCGCTCCGGAGGCCGAGGCGACGTTGAAGGAGTACGCCTGCGGCGAGCCGAGATGCGGCTGCCCGAGCCGGCTGAACAGGATGCGCAGCATCGCGTTCGCGTCGGTCGCGGTGCCGACGGTCGAGCGAACGTTCGCCCCCATCCGCTCCTGATCCACGATGATCGCGGTGGTCAGCCCCTCGAGCACATCGACATCGGGGCGCCCGAGGGTCGGCATGAAGCCCTGCACGAAGGCGCTGTAGGTCTCGTTGATCATCCGCTGCGATTCCGCGGCGATCGTGCCGAAGACCAACGAACTCTTGCCGGAGCCCGACACTCCCGTGAACACCGTCAGCTTGCGCTTGGGGATCTCGACGCTGATGTCCTTGAGGTTGTTCTCGCGGGCACCCTGCACCCGGATCGTGCCGAACGGGCTGACGGTGTCGTCGGTCATGCGGCGCGCTTCTCCTGGATCCGGATCATGTTGCCGGCCGGGTCGCGGAAGGCGCTGTCGCGGACGCCGTACGGCTGGTCCATCGGCTCCTGCACGACCTCGGCACCGCTGGCCTGGACCTTCTCGAACGTCGCGTCGAGATCCTCGGTGGCGAGCAGCAGGCTGCCGAAGGTGCCCTTCGCCATCATCTCGGCGATCGTACGCTGCTCCTCATCCGTGATACCGGGAGTCGCGGTCGGCGGGTACAGCACGATCGACGTCTCGGGCTGGCCCTCGGGGCCGACCGTGATCCAGCGCATGCCCTCGTAGCCGACGTCCATACGGACCTCGAAGCCGAGGGCGTCGCGATAGAACGCGACCGCGGCGTCCGGATCGTTCTGCGGGAGGAAGCTGGAATGGATGCTGATGTTCATAGCGCTCACGTTAGTTGCGCGGAGGCGGCGGGCGCTTCTCGATTCCTGATCGGTCGGGTGACCTGCTTGGCGACGCAGGACGGGATGCCCTCGGTCGGTGCGCCTTGCTCCCGGTACACGCTCGGCGGCACGCCCACGAGCTCGGTGAAGCGGGTGCTGAAGGTGCCCAGGGACGAGCTGCCGACGGCGAAGCAGACCTCGGTGACGCTGAGGTCGCCGCGACGCAGCAGCGTCATCGCGCGCTCGATCCGCCGGGTCATCAGGTAGCTGTACGGCGACTCGCCGAACGCCGCCTTGAACTCTCGGCTCAGGTGCCCGGCCGAGATGTGCTCGCCGCGCGCCAGCGCCTCGACGTCGAGCGGCTGCGCGTACTCGCGGTCGATCCGGTCGCGGACGCGGCGCAGGCGCGTCAACTCCCGCAGTCTGGTCTCCGCATCCACGCCGCCATGTTACCTGCGAGGGACCCCGTCAGCGCGCGAGGGCGCCCACGCCCGCGGCGCCCTCGCGCGCTGCGCGGGTCCCTCGCAAGGACGTCAGTTCAGGGGCGGGGCTCGTAGAGGCGGCGGTCGCCTGCGACGCCGGCGAAGCGGAACGGGCCCGGGGTCTCGGCGGCGCGCGACGAGTCGCTGACGTCGGCCGACGCCTCGGCGCGGAGGAGTTCGAGGTACCGTGCGTCCGCCAGCGTGGTGCGCGCATCCAGCCGCGCGTGGTTCGCCTCCGAGCGCAACGCCGCCTGGTAGCCCGGGCGGATGATGCCGGTGAAGCACTCGGCGACGGCGCCGGAACCGTAGCTCAGGAAGCCGACGCGCTCCCCGGTCAGGTCGATCCCGCTGTCGAGCAGGGCGAGGAAGCCGAGGTACACCGATGCCGTGTAGCTGTTGCCGATGCGGCGGTTGTAGGTGGTGGTCGGCTCGATCTGCGCCGCCTGCTCCCCCGCGTCGAGCGCGCTACCGACCGCCTTTGCGAGGTGCTTGTGCGCCTTGACGGCCATCCGCGTGAACGGCTGGTGGTAGCAGAAGTGGCCGATGCTGTCGAAGTCGGCGCCGCCCTGCGCCGTGAAGTCGGCCCAGGCGCTTTCGACGGCGTTCTGGTAGGCGCTGATCGAGAGCTTGCCGTCCACGATCGCCGTGCGGCGGTGGTTCGGGCGCCAGAAGTCCATCACGTCGCGGGTCGAGATGCCGGTCTCCGGCTCGATCTCCAGGATCGCCGGATCGGCGCTGATCAGCATCGCGACGGCTCCCGCACCCTGGGTCGGCTCGGCCGGGCCGTCGAGTTCGTAGCGGGCGATGTCGCTCGCGATCACCAGCACCTTGTCGGCGGGCTTGCGGGCGACGAGGGCGACGGCGAACTGCAGCGCGGCGGTCGCCGAGTAGCAGGCCTGCTTCAGCTCCACCACGCGGATGTTCTCCGGTAGCTCCAGCAGCCGGTGCACGTAGACGCCGGCCGCCTTGGACTGGTCGATGCCCGACTCGGTGGCGAACAGCAGCGTGCGGATGCCCTGCGAACCGTGCCGATCGATGATCTGCTTCGCCGCCTCCGCCGCCATGGTGACGATGTCCTCGTCCGCCGCCGGCACGCTCATCTCGTCCTGGCCGAGGCCCACGTGGTACTTGGCGACGTCCACGCCGAAGCGCGCGGCGAGCTCGGCGAGGTCGACGACGTTGCTGCCGGTCGCGAAGGCGATGTCGTGAATGCCGATGGGCAGGGTGGCGATCACTTCTGTCTCAGTCACTTCTGTCTCAGTCACTTCTGTGGCCATCAATTCTGGGCGGTCCGTTCGATCGAGACGTGGGCGGCCATCAGCTCGCCCGGATTGGTCTGCGCGGCGAGCAACGAGAGTTCGCCGCAGAACACGGAGGCGGCGCAGAGCACCGCGAGGCGGCGCGCGTTCGCGCCCGGCTCCCGGTCGTCGCGGCAGCCCAGCCGGGCGAGGTTGTCCTCCGCGAAGCCGAGGCCCTTGCCGTTGCCGACGGAGCCGACGATCAGGTTGGGCAGGGTGCAGGAGAAGTACAGGTCGCCGTTGTGCACCTCGGCGTGGGTGACGCCCTGCGAACCCTCGACGATGTTCGCCGCATCCTGCCCCGTCGCGAGGTAGAACGCCAGCAGCATGTTGGCGTAGTGCGCGTTCGCACTGCGCAGGCCGCCGGCGACGATCGTGCCGATCAGGTTCTTGCGCACATTCAGTTCGACGATCTTATCGGGCGTCGTGTGCAGGAAGCGCTCCACGATGGCGCGCGGGATGGTCATCTCGGTGATCACGTTCTTGCCGCGGCCGAGGATTCCGTTGACGGCCGTCGCCTTCTTGTCCGAGCAGAAATTGCCCGAGATCGAGCCGTAACGCAGCTGCGGCCAACGCTGCATCAGGTAAGGCATCAGTGCGTCCGACGCGAGGGTGACCATGTTGTGGCCGGCCGCGTCGCCCGTGCGGAACTCCAGGCGCAGGAAGAACAGGTTGCCCACGATCTGCGAGTGCACCTCGATCAGCTGAGCGAACCGGCTCGTCTCGCGAACGACGTCCTGAAGGTCGGGCAGGGCGGCCTCGATCTCGCGCAGGGCGCGCAGGGCCTCCCCTGCGTTGTCGACCTCGAACAGCACCGAGCGCGTCATTCGCTCGTCGACCAGAGTCGCCCGGATCCCGCCGGGAACGAGCGTCGAGATGCGAGCGCCGCGGCGCACGGAGGGCCAGAGCGGCGTCTCGTAGGTGGCCAGCGGGATCTCCGACTCGCCCTCCATCACGTTGCCGCTCAGGCGCACCGGGCCGACCCATTTCATCGGTACCGGCGCGAAGCTGTCCGGCTCGGTGTTGCGGCTGCTCATCTGTTCTCCTTGTCGGCGGCGCGCCGGTCGGCCGGGCTGCGGCGCTCGGCCGGCGCATCGTTCGGTTCGCGGCGCAACGATCCGTTGCGGCCGCTGTAGCTCGGGTCGATCATCCCCGTCGGGCGGTGCACGGTGAGCGGCAACCGCTCGATGCCGGCCTCGGCCCAGCGGTTCTCGATCTCCGGCACGGCGGTCGATCGGTCGATCATCGCGATGCCGCAGTCGCCGCCACCGGCGCCGGAGGACTTCGCGGCACCACCGACGCCGTCCACAACATCGCAGAGCGCGCGCAGCGCATCCGTCTCGATGTCCATCCCGGCATCCGTGCCGAGCGCGACGAGCGTGCGTCGGGCGGCGTGGATCGCAGCGAGGACCTGCTGGGGCTCGTCGTCGTCGAGGCTGCGGCTGAGGGCGTCGACGGCGACGCGGGACTCGGCGAGGAAGTCGGTGTAGTGCGCGGTCTCGGCCCACTTGCGCGACTGCAGCTCGTCCACCAGCCGGGCGGTCGACGCGGGCTTCCCGGTCCAGCCCACCAGCAGACGCAGCGAACTCGGCGGCGAGAGGCGATCGAGTTCCAGGCCCTCCCACGGGTCCCGCAGCGCGGCGAGCACCCCGGCCCGTCGGCGCACATCGCGCACGTGCAGCCGATCGGGCGAGGAGTACCGCAGCCAGCCGCCGAACACGCTCGCGGCCACATCGCCACCGGAGGCGGAGGGATTCACGTCCACCGTCGAGAGGATCGCGAGCTTCAAGATCTGGGTGCGCGAGAGATCCAGCCGGTAGAACTCATCCAGTGCACGGATGGTCGCGACGGTCACCGCGGCGCTGGAGCCGAGACCGAATTTGCGGCCGTCCGCGTCGTCCAGCTCGCTGGTGATCGTCAGCGTCGAGAACCGCGGAGCGATGCCGACCTCGGCCACGAGCGATTCGACGACCCGGATGGCCGACAGCACGTGATCCAGCGGGCGATCCTCCGCGCCGATGACCACGCCACGGTGGTCGCGTCGCCAGATCACGGGGGCCCGGCCGTACTGCTCGGAGAAGACCCGACCCTCGTGCTCCGACGGCTCCAGCTTCACGGTCACGCAGCGGTCGACGGCGATCAGCACCGCGGGGTGCCCGGGTTCGACCACGGCGTACTCCCCCGCGATGAACAGCTTTCCGGGTGAACGGACCTCGATCACAGCACGGCTCCATCCGTCGTCAGGCGGGCGCCCTCGCCGGAACGCGCGCGCACGACCGAGGTGCCGGGTCGCGCCAGCAGCACGGCCTCGGCGACGCGGTCGACGTCGGCGGCCCGGCCGAGGATCTTCACGTTGGGCCCGGCATCCATCGTGGCGTAACACTCGAGCCCCTCGGCGCGTAGCGTGCGCACCAGCTCCAGCAGCACGAGCGTGTCGGGCGCCCAGTAGACCACCGGCGGCACCGCGCCGAGCATGGTCGCGTGCATCCGCAGCGCGTTGCGCTCGGCGAGCTCGCCGATCGCCGTGACGTCGGCCGCGGCGATCGCCGACCGCATCGCGACCAGCTCCTGCGGCACATCCGTCAGCCAGGCGGGGTAGAACGGCGAGGTGTCGACCGTGCGCCGCATCGCCTCGCGGCTGGAGACCGCCTTCGGCCCGCCGACGAGCACCACGAGCACCATGCCGAGATCCAGCCCCGGTGCGTCCAGCGGCTCGGCGTACGACTCCTCGTCGCTGCCGGGATACCACTCGACGAGCCCGCCGAAGATCGATCGCGAAGCCGACCCGGAGCCGCGGCGCGCCAGCCGGGACAGTTCCCGCGGCGAGAGCTCGAGACCGAATGCGGTGGCTGCCGCGAGTGCGAGCGCGGCGAAGCCCGATGCCGAGGAGGCGAGACCCGCGCCGGTCGGGATCAGGTTCACGGAGTCGACCAGCACCCGCTCGTCGCTTCCGGCCATCCCGCGCACGAGGTCGAGGAACCGTGTCACGCGCTCGCGCGCCGTGCCCGTCGGCTCCGCACCGTTCAGACGCACCACATCGGCCTCGTCGCCGGTCAGCGTCACCGAGGTGGTGGTCGGTGCGGCGTCGAGGGTCAGCGAGAGCGAACCGGTCATCGGCAGGATCAGGGCGTCATCGCGCTTGCCCCAGTACTTGATCAAGGCGATGTTGGGGTTCGCCATCGCGGTCGCGGTGGTCGCGGTCGTCATCGCTGCGCTCCTTCTGACGTGGTGGCTCCCGCTCCCACGATCCACGTGGCCACGGCGCCGGCGGCGCGCATCGACGCGGCGATCCGATCCGAATCCGCCGGGGTCGGAGCGAGCGCGATGGCACAGCCACCCTGCCCGCTTCCGGTCAACTTGGCGCCGAGCGCGCCGGCATCCCGCGCCGCGCCGACGGTCGCGTCCAGGGCCGGGTGCCCGACGCCGAGAGCGGTGAGGATGCGGTGGGCTTCGTTCATCGCGTCGCCCAGCATCGCGCGACGGTCGTCGGCGAGAGCGGTGATCGCGGTCTCGGTCAGCCCGGCCAGACTCTCCAGCATCGCCCGGGCGGCAGGGTCGGCCGTCACCGCCGCGCGGACGTCCGCCACGGCACGCCGGGTCTCGCCCCGCACTCCAGTGTCCGCGACCACGAACTCCGTGCCGAAGCGCACGGGCAGTCGCTGCGCCGAACCCGCCTCGAAACGCAGCGGGAGCAGCGCGCGCGTCGTGCGGGCATCGAGTCCGCTCGGCGTGCCGTGCGCGACGCGCTCGGCGGCCTGAACCAGCTCGAAACGCTCCTCCTCCGCGGGCGACTCGTCGTACAGCGAGCAGATCGCGTCGACGATGGCGTTCGCCGCCGCCGCGCTGGAGCCGAGGCCCCGGCCGATCGGGAAATCGCTGCGCAGGCGCACGCGGACCGCCGCACCGGTGCGTCGCACCCGGGCGAGCGTCTCGATCACCGCGGTCACCAACGGCGCGACGCTCGCCGGTGCCCGGTCGATCGGGCCGACGAAGCCCTCGGTGTCGAGAACGGACTCGCCGCGGATCGCCACGGCCTCGGCGCGCACGGCGAGCCGGAGGATCGGCAACGCCACAGCGGGGAATCCGTAGACGACGGAATGCTCGCCGAGCAGGATCACCTTCGCATGAGCGGTGCCGTGGCCGACGAGTCGCGATATCTGGTGCTCGCCGGACCCGTGCGGATCGGGCGAGATGACTGCCGAACTCATTTAGGCCAGCCTAAAGCCCCGACGGGCGTGACGGCGAAGCGACGTCGCCCCGAACGGGGAGGTGGCGCCGCCACCATTCGAGGATCGCGTCGAAGCGCTGCTCGCGGTGGCGCGGTCGACCGGAGCGGCTGAGCTCGTGATCCTCCCCCGGGAAGACGAGCAGTTCCGACTCGACGCCGGCGCGGCGCAGGGCTGTGAAGTAGCGCTCCGCCTGCCCCAGCGGGCAGCGCAGATCGCGCTCCGAGTGGATCACCAGTGTCGGCGTCCGGACGGAGGTCACCACGGCCTGGGGACTCTGGCGCGCGTAATCGGAGGAGGTCACACCCACGTATTCGTCACTGAAGAACATTCCGATGTCACTGGTTCCGACGAAGGCCTCCGGGTCGAGGTAGCCGCGCTCGACGATCGCCGCCGCGAACCGGTGCTCGTGCGCGATCGTCCACGCGGTCAGATAGCCGCCGTAGGAGCCGCCGAGGATGCCGAGGCGTTGCGCGTCCAAGCGCGGGTCCGATGCGAGCGCCGCGTCCAGCAGCGCCAGGACGTCCTGCTGATCGGCCGTGCCCATCCGCTGTCGGATCGCGCGGGCGTGCTGCTCGCCGTACCCCGCCGATCCGCGCGGGTTGCCGAACACCACGCCGTAGCCGGCGGCGACGAGCACCTGCACCTCGTCGAGCAGGGCCACTGAGTATTGGGCGAACGGTCCGCCGTGGATCATCAGGAGGGTCGGGTGCGGGCCGGGGCCGTCGGGAACCGCGAGCCAGCCGTGCACGGGATAGCCATCGGGGGCCACGGCGTCGATCTCGCTCGGCCGCACGATCCCGGCCGCGCGCAACTCCGCCGAGAAGTCGCTCAGGCGCGCGCCGCCGACCACGTCCAGTTCACCGGGGCTCCCCGCATCCGCGACGACCGCGACGACCCTCGCGCCGGCGACAGCGTGCGAAAGCACCTCCACGTCTCCGCCGTGCAGTACCTCGGCGCCGCCGGAGTCGACGGCGACGAGCGCGACCCGTCCGCGTTCGCGACGGTGCACCAGGACGCGCTCGCCGAGCGCGCCGACGGGGGTTCCCTCCGCTACGTCGAACGACGTGTCGGTGAGACGGAGGACTCGACCGTCGAGCTCGACGAGGAAGACGCCGGACGCGCGCCCGATGAAGTCGCGTCCGCTCGGTCCGAGGTCGGCCGCGACGACCGCGAGTCGCCCGCTCGGCAGCCAGCACGCGGCCGAGGCCCCGAGGTCCGGGGCGGAGGCGGTCAGCAGGATCGGCTCGGCCACGGCCGCATCGCTGACGAAGCCGTACACGCCCGCGCGGCGATCGTCGTCACGACCGGGGTGCCGTGCCGCGACGACGCTGATCAGGGATCCGTCGGGCGAGAATCGCGGCCCGGAGTGGTCGAAGGCTCCGAAGGACAGCTGGCGCAGCTGCGGAGGCACGTCGTCGGAGCCACCGGTGGCGACGACGGGGGCGGCGTCGAGATCGGGCGCTCGCAGCATGTGCAGCTGGGCCGGGCGATCGAGTACGTAGCCGACGCCGTTGCTCGACCAGCGCAGCCGATCGATCCGGCGCGGCGGCTCCGCCTCCGGCTTCACGTCGGGCGTCGTGCCGTACCGTCCCGGCTCGGGCACGCGGGCGATGACGGCGAGGCGTGCGGAATCGGGCGACCAGGCGAACTCGGAGACGCCCAACGGTGCGTCGGTGATCCGCATGGGCTCGCCGCCACGGGCGTCCAGCACGTGCAGTTGGGCTCGGCCGGCGCCGTCCTCACGCAGGAAGGCGATCGCGCGGCCGTCCGGCGCGTAGGCCGGGGCGGAATCGCGCAGGCCACGCGTCAGCCGCCGCGGCGCGGCCCCGTCCAGATCGAACGCCCACAGCTGCCCGGTGTACCGATTGCCCTCGAGGCTCGGCCGACTCGTGGCGACGACCGCCGTCCGGCCGTCCGGCGAGAGGGTCGGCCGCGAGAGGGTGATCAGCGTCGCAAGTTCGGTGATGCGCATCACGACAGACTAATGAGGTGGCGACCGTGCCGCCGTCAAGGCCCGGGTGGTCGCGTGCCGACCGTTTCGGGCATCCGCATGTCGCGTCGTGACCACCCGGGCCACAGGACCTCCTAGCGGGCGAGTGCCGCCACGACGATCTCCGCGAGTCCGGCCGGCGCCACATCGGCATCCGTGGCCCGCAACTCCGGCAGGGTCCACCAGCGCACCTCGTGGATGTCGACGAACTCGTCCGCCATCCAGTGGTCGTTCACCGGCTCGAACGACGTCGTGCGCACCAGGTAGAACTCGCTATGACTGTGCAACGTCGTGCCGTCGGCCAATTCCTCGGTCTTGTCGCTGCTCCACACCGGTTCGCCCGGCTCATCGATCCGCAGCCCGGTCTCCTCCCAGAGTTCGCGGATCGCGCCGTCGCGATGGCTCTCGCCCTCGTCGACACCGCCGCCGGGGGTGATCCAGCGCGTCGTCGGTTCCCGCAGCCGCGGGAAATCCGTCAACATCAGCAGGATGCGGTCCTGCTCATCGAGGAGCAGGATCCGCGACACCCGACGGTGGCGCTCGACCACGCCGCTACTCGGCGGCGAAGTCGGAGGTGTCGCCGACGAGCCGCGTGTTGCCGGCGGGCACCGGCTCCACGGCGGCGAGAGCCACCTCGGCAGCGAACTCGCTCACGTTGTATAGCTTTCCGGCCGACTCGCGGCGCGAAGAGATGGCGCCCGGGTTCGAACGCTCCAGGAGCGTCGCCGTGATCGTGCCCTCGATCATGTCGCCGGAGACGACGACGAACTCGATGCCCTTCTCCGTCAGTTCCGGGATGCGGGCGAGCAGCGCGTCCTCGCCCGCCCGCTTGCTCAGCGCCACCGGCTCGTACTCGGGCATGGTCGGGGTGGTCCGGATGAAGTGGGCCTGGTGGCTGGTCACGAAGACGATCCGCGAACCCGGCGCCAGCAGCGGCAGCGCGGCGTCGAGGGTCGCCAGCTGCGCGTCGCGATTGAGCACCATGGCATAGTCGGCCGCCATGCCGCCCTCCATGCCGCCGGATGCGTTCAGAACGAGCACGTCCAGGCCGCCCAGTTCGTCCTGCACCTGCGCGAACATCGCGGCGAGCGACTCGGCATCGGTCAGGTCCGCGGCGACGGCGAAGGCGGATCCGCCCGCCTCGGTGATCGCGGCGACGAGTTTGTTCGCCCGCGGCGCCTTCGAGCGGTAGTTGATCACGACGCTGCCACCGGCCTGGGCGAAGTAGCTCGCCGTGTCGGCGCCGATGCCGCGCGAGGATCCGGTGACGAGGATGCGCTTGCCGTCGAGACTGCCGGCGGCGAGGGGGTTGGACACGAGTAGAACCTCCAGGAAGCCCGGCCGACGACCGGGAGATCGAGCGTCGGACGCGATCCGCGCCCGGCTCCCGAGACTAGCAACTCCCGCCCATTCCCCAGCCCCGCCGTCGACGCCGCTGATAGCCTGTGAGTAACTCATTGAGGGGAGGGAGCGGCAATGGATGCTGTGGCCCCGTACACCTGGATCATCTGGCTGAGCCTCATCCTGATCTTCGTGATCGTCGAGATGTTGACCCTCGAGTTCACGTTCTTGATGATCGCGATCGGCAGCGCCGGCGGCCTTCTCGCCGGCGCTCTCGGCGCCCCGGTCTGGCTGCAGGTCATCGTCGCCGCCGTGCTGGCGGTGCTGCTGCTGTTCACGGTGCGCCCGCCACTGCTGCGGGCGCTGAAACGCGGAGCGGATCCCGCCCGCAGCAACGTCGACGCCTTGCTCGGACTCGCCGGTGACGTCGTCGTCGGCGCCCGTTCCGGCCCCGGTCAGGTCAAGCTCGCCAACGGCGAGACCTGGACGGCGCGGCTCTCCCCCCTCGTGTCCGCGCACGATCTCACCGTCGGCGAACGCGTCGTCGTCACCGCCATCGAGGGCGCCACCGCGGTGGTCGTCCCCGCCGAAAGGAGCGTCTCGTGACCGATGCCGCCGACATGATCGGTACCTTCTTCCTCTTCGCGATCATCGCGGTCGTCGTCATCTTCGTGCTGGTGGTGCTGTTCCGCTCGATCCGGATCATCCCCCAGGCGACGGCCGGCGTCGTCGAGCGGCTGGGCAAGTACCACCGCACGCTGCTCCCGGGCCTGAACGTGGTGATCCCGTTCATCGATCGGGTGCGACCCCTGATCGACCTGCGCGAGACCGTCGTCTCCTTCCCGCCGCAGCCGGTCATCACCGAAGACAACCTCGTGGTCTCCATCGACACCGTCGTCTACTTCCAGGTGACCGATGCCCGGGCCGCGACCTACGAGATCGCCAACTATCTCGGCGCCGTCGAGCAGCTGACCACCACGACGCTGCGAAACGTCGTCGGTGGGCTGAACCTCGAGGAGGCGCTGACCTCGCGCGACGAGATCAACGGCCAGCTGCGGATCGTGCTCGACGAGGCCACCGGTAAGTGGGGCATCCGCGTGAGTCGCGTCGAGCTCAAGGCGATCGACCCGCCCCTTTCCATCCAGGACTCGATGGAGAAGCAGATGCGCGCCGAGCGCGACCGCCGAGCCGTCATCCTGACCGCCGAGGGCACCAAGCAGTCGCAGATCCTGAACGCGGAGGGTCAGCGCCAGGCCGCGATCCTCGCCGCGGAGGGTGACGCCAAGGCCGCCGTGCTGCGGGCCGAAGGTGAGGCGCAGGCGATCACCACCGTCTTCGGTGCGATCCACGCCGGCGAACCCGACAACCTGCTGCTGGCCTACCAGTACCTGCAGACTCTGCCCAAGCTGGCCGAGGGCAGCGCCAACAAGCTCTGGGTCATTCCGAGCGAGTTGACCGAGGCGCTCAAGGGCATCGGCGCAGCGTTCGGTCCGGCCGGTGCGGCGCCGAACCGACCGACGGACGCGCCGCCTTCGCCGTGACCGTGCGGCGCCCGGCGAGCGGGCCCTACTTCTCGGGCCCGCTCCCCCGCATCCTTGCGCACCGCGGTTACACTGGATCGGATCCGGGCGATCTCGTGCCCGAGAACACGCTCGCCGCGTTCCGCCGGGCGTTGCACGCCGGCGCGACCCATCTGGAGAGTGATGTGCACGCCACCCGCGACGGGGTGGCCGTTCTCGTTCACGACGCGGAGATCGCCGACGCGGATGGGCTGCGCTACGCGGTCGCCGACGTCGACTGGTCGCTCCTCGAAGCGGTCGATCTCGGCGGCGGGAACGGCGTGCCGTCGCTGGTTCAGGCGCTCGGCGAGTTGCCGAACGCCCGCTTCAACCTCGATGTGAAGGCCGCGCGGGCCGCGGCTCCCATCGTCGCCGCCATCCGCTCCGCGGGTGCGGTCGATCGAGTGCTGATCACGTCCTTCTCCGAACGTCGTCGACGGGCCGTGGTGCGACAGCTCCACGGAGTCGCGACGTCGGCCTCGGCCGTGCCGTTCCTCCTCGCCCTGGTGGGGGCGAAACTCGGCGCGTCGTGGCTCGTGCGTCTCGCGCTGCGGGGCGTGGATGCGCTGCAGATTCCCGAGCGAGCGGCGGGCATCAGCACCACCGGACCGCGGACGTTGCGCGGCCTGCGCGCCTTCGGCGGCGAGATCCATGTGTGGACGATCAACGATCGTGCGGCGATGCTCCGACTCCGTGCGGCGGGCGTCGATGGCCTCGTCACCGACCGGACGGACCTCGCGGTGGCGGCGTTCGCGGGGTAGCTGAGCATCCTCTGGCAAAGCCGAGCGCGGGAAGGTAGCGCCAAGGTTGCGGGTTAACACTTGTCGAAGCTAGCGAGAGGAGACCACACAATGGCAGATCGAAGCTTGCGCGGAATGAGGCTCGGATCCCAGAGCCTGCAGAGCGAAGAAGGCGTCGTCTTCTCCCCCCGTGCCACGTACACGTACCACTGCTCGAATTGCGGACACGACACCGACATGGTGTTCGCCGCCGACGCCGACGCCCCGGAACTCTGGGAGTGCCGGGCGTGTGGACACGAGGCAACGCTTCTCGTCGATTCGAAGCCCGTCGTGATCGAGCGCGCCGAGCAGAAGGCACCCCGAACGCACTGGGACATGCTGCTCGAACGCCGCACCCGCGCCGAGTTGGAGGAGCTGCTCGAAGAGCGGCTCACCTATCTTCGCGCCCGTCGCGGCGAACACAAGATCGGCGCCTGATCGCGTCTTCTCGTGACCGGAAGGCCCGACAGCATCTGCTGTCGGGCCTTCTTTGTGCGCCTGCCCTCCGCTGGTTGAGCCTGCCGAAACCACGCTCGGTCACCCCGGCCAACGCCCACCTCGGTGGTTGAGCCTGCCGAAACCACTCTCGGTCACCCCGGCCAACGCCCACCTCGGTGGTTGAGCCTGCCGAAACCACTCCTCGACCAGGCCGCGGTGGCACCCTGTGGATAACTTCTGCGGCCTCTGCGTCAATCGATGCACGATTGCAGCATGGCTTGGATCTACATGCTCCGCTGCGCGGATGGCAGTTACTACGTCGGCTCCACCAAGAACCTCGACACCCGGCTCTGGCAGCACCGCAAAGGCAAGGGCGCCGAGTACACGAAACGGCGTCTGCCGGTGGAACTCGTCTGGTGCGGCGAAACGGAGACGGTTGCGGAGGCGTTCTACTGGGAAAAGAGGATCCAGGGATGGAGCCGCGCGAAACGAGAGGCGCTCATCCGAGGTGATCGCGAGGCACTGCGTCCGCTCAGCCGGAATCGCGAGAATCGCGAATCGGGCGGCACCCCCGCTGGTTGGGCTTGCCGAAACCACCACTCGATGAGGCGGGTGATTTCGGCAGGCTCAATCAGCGATGGGGCTCAGCCCGGTGATTTCGGCAGGCTGATTCAGCGGCAGCGGACTCCTCCGGTGGCAGCAGGCGGCACCCCGCTGGTTGAGCTTGCCGAAACCACCACTCGATGAGGCGGGTGATTTCGGCAGGCTCAACCAGCGATGGGGCTCAGCCCGGTGATTTCGGCAGGCTCAATCAGCGATGGGGCTCAGGCGGGTGATTCCGGCAGGCTCAATCAGCGATGGGGCTCAAGCACGTGCGATCGGCGGGGTTCAGCAGCAACGCGCTCAAGCGGCAGCGCGGCGGGTGCGGATGACGATGCGAGTGAGGCCCAGCAGGCCGGCGAAGGCGAGGAACCAGCCGAGCCAGCGGAACAGGGCCGTCGCCGGGGTGACCGTCGAGCTGAGCGGCACGTCGTCGACCATGGCGCCGGGCTCGAAGTCGGTCAGGGAGTCGATCGTGGAGCCGTCCGGCGCGATGATCGCGCTCGCACTCACCGTCGAGATGTTCACGATGCTGCGACCGGTCTCGATCGCCCGCAACCGGGTGGCCGCGAGCTGCTGCTGACTCTCATCCGTGCGCCCGAAGTCGGCGTTGTTCGTCTGCGCCAGGATGATCTGCGCGCCGCCGTCGATCATCTCGTTCGCGAGCGAATCGTCGGTGATGTCGAAGCAGATCGAGATGCCGGCGAGCACGCCGTCGATGTCGAACACGTTCGGACGCTGGCCGATGGAGTAGTCGCGGCTGACCAGATCGACCAGATCGGGCGCCAGCATCCGGAAGAACGCCCGGTTGGGCATGTACTCCGCGAACGGCACCGGATGCACCTTGTCGTAGACCGCGGTCGCGCCCTCGCCCGAGCGCCAGAGCAGCGAACTGTTGTAGAACACCCCCTCGCTCGGTTGCGTGATGGTACCGACGACGAACGGCGCATCCATCGCCGAGCTGAGGTAGTCGAGCACCTTCGCGGACTGCGCGGACCTCGTCGGATCCACGTCGCTCGCATTCTCGGGCCAGACCACCATGTCGACGTCCTCGTCGACGATCGGCAGCGTCGCTGACACGTGGTCGTTCAGGATGTCGCCGGAGTTGTACTGCGCGAACAGCCCCGCGTCGGCGTCCCCCTGCACCGCCGCGACCCGTGTGGTGCCCTCGGTCGGCGCCGGCCACGCCGGCATCACGATCGCAGCGAGGGCGAAGCCCGCGACCACACTGATCCGCGTCGGAGCGGGGATCGACACCTCGCGGAAGGCCTGTGCGAGCACCGCGGCGAGGAACGCCACGATGAAGGTGAGCCCGGCGAAGCCCACCCATGCCGCGAGATCCGCGAGCGGACTCATCGACTGCGAGACCGCGAGTCGTCCCCAGGAGAAGCCGCCGTACGGCCACACGTTCGTGACGCTCTCGCGCCCGGTCCAGAGGGCGGCGACAACCGCGGGAACCGCGACCATCCGCCCGAACCGGCCGGGCCAGGCCCGGGTGCCGCGGGTGAGCACCACGGCCAGGGCACCGGCGGCGAACGCCATAAAGACCGCCTGCAGCAGCGCGAGGGCGAGCCACGGAACGGGGCCGAGATACAGCGTCAGCCAGTGGATGTTCGTCAGCCAGAACGTCGCCGCTCCCACGAGCCCGACCAAAACGCCGCTCCAGTAGCCGCGACCGGCGAGGGCCAGCAGCATCGCGGCGGTGCCGATGATCGCCATCGGCCAGAGGTTCTGATCCGGGAAGCCGGTGTCGAGTGCGGCGCCACCGAGCGCGGAGAGCGGGAGCGCGAGCCAGAGCGGGGCGACCCGCTGCGGGGTCGCGACGAGCGGATACGTCATGCGACCGTCGAGTAAGCGACGATCCCCCGGCGGACCGACTCCAGCGCCGTTCGCGCAGCACGGCCGACCTTGCCATCCGCCACGACCGAGAGCTGATCGAGCAGGTCGATCGTCTGCTTCGACCAACGCACGAAGTCGCCGGCGGCCATATCGGCCTCGCGCAGCACGTCGTCCAACGGCGAGCCCTTCGCCCACTTGTACATGGCCAGAGCCAACCCGGTCGCGACCGGGTTGCTGCCCGGCAGTCGGTGATCGCGCTCGACATCGTCCAAGCGCGCCCAGATCAGTTGGGTCTTCTCCAACGCCTCGCGGAAGGCACCGCGCGGCAGGTACCGATCCGAGAGCGTGCCCTCCTCGCGGCGGGGCTCGTAGATCAGGCAGCACGCCATCGCCGCCAGGCTCGGCGGATCCAGTTCGGTCCAGACCAGCTTGCGCAGGCTCTCGGCGACGAGCAGGTCGCGTTCGCCGTAGATCCGGCGCAGGGTGCGGCCGTTCGGCGTGAGCACGAGGTCGTCGTCCTCGCCCGTCCGGAAGTACCCCAGTTCCAGCAGCACATCGGTGATCCGGTCGAAGATCCGCGCGACCGCGCCGGTGCGCGAGCGGATCTGACGCTCGATCTCATCGGTCTCCCGGCGCAGCTTCCACCAACGCTCGGCCCAGCGGGCGTGGTTCTCCCGGTCGGAACAGGCGTGGCACGGGTGCGACTTCATCCGCTTGCGCAGGTGATTCAGCTCGGACTGACGCTTCTCGCGCTCGGCGTGCGAGCCGCTCTCGCCGCGCACGGCGCCGCGGCGTTCGAGCTCGCCGATCTGCCGACGGATGGCGGCGTACGCCTCGAAGTCGCCGAGATGGCACTGCATCGCGGTGATGTAGCCCGCCAGAGACTCCTCCTGCTGGCGCACCCGCCGCGCGAGGTCCACGACCGAGCGGTCGGCCTGGAACTGCGCGAACGACGACTCCAGGATCTCGCGGGTGCGCACGCGGCCGAACTGCTCGATCAGGTTCGCGGCCATGTTGTAGCTCGGGCGGAAGCTCGAGTTCAGCGGATAGGTGCGCCGCGAGGCGAGCGAAGCCACGGCCTGCGGATTCATGCCGCCGCGCCACTGGATCACCGAGTGGCCCTCGACGTCGATGCCGCGCCGGCCGGCGCGACCGGTGAGCTGCGTATACTCCCCCGGCGTGATCGGCACGCGGGCCTCGCCGTTGAACTTCTCCAGCTTCTCCAGTACAACGGTGCGCGCCGGCATGTTGATACCCAGGGCCAGCGTCTCGGTGGCGAAGACCACCTTGACCAGCTTGCGCAGGAACAGCTCCTCGACCACCTCCTTGAAGGCGGGCAGCATGCCGGCGTGGTGCGCCGCGACGCCGCGCTGCAGGCCGTCGAGCCACTCCCAGTAGCCGAGCACCGCGAGGTCCTCGTCGCGGATGGTTCGGCAACGCTCCTCCACGATCTCGCGGATCTCGTCGCGCTCGTGCCGCTCGGTGAGCCGCACGCCGGAGCGCAGCACGCGGCGAACCGCCTGGTCGCAGCCGGCGCGGCTGAAGATGAAGAAGATCGCGGGCAGCAGGTTCTTGCCGCGCAGCAGTTCGACGACCTCGCTCTGCGGGATCAGGTCGTCGGAGCCGTTCTGGTCGCGCCCGTTCCGCGCCGCACCGCGAGTGTTCCGCGGGCCGCCACGGCCGCGCTCGACTCGCGATCCGGCCGTCGCCATCCGAGCCAACTCGGGATTGACCCGATTCGTCGCGGCTCGCCCCGACGAGTCGAATAGATCGAGCAGCTTGCCGCGCACCAGCACGTGCTGATCCAGCGGAACGGGGCGCTGCTCCGAGACGATCACCTCGGTCTCGCCGCGCACGGTCTGCAGCCAGTCGCCGAACTCCTCGGCGTTGGACACCGTGGCGCTGAGCGAGATCAGCCGCACATCCTGCGGGAGGTGGATGATCACCTCCTCCCAGACCGCGCCGCGGAAGCGGTCGGCCAGGTAGTGCACCTCATCCATCACCACGTAGCGCAGACCGCGGAGCAGGTCGGAACCCGCGTAGAGCATGTTGCGCAGCACCTCGGTCGTCATCACGACGATCCGCGCTCGCGCGTTCACGTTCGAATCGCCCGTGAGCAGCCCGACCTCCGAAGCGCCGTACTCGCGCACGAACTCCTGGAACTTCTGATTGCTCAGCGCCTTCATCGGCGTGGTGTAGAAGATCTTGTCCGCGACGTCCATCATCGCGAGGTGGATCGCGAACTCGGCGACGGCGGTCTTGCCCGCGCCGGTCGGCGCAGCGACCAGGACACTGCGGCCGTCGTCGAGCGCCATGCACGCCTCGCGCTGGAACGGGTCCAGGTCGAACATCAGCGTGTTGCGGAAGGCCTCGACGCGCGGATGACTCTGACGCGTGCGAAAGGCCGCGAACCTCTCGGAGGGCGACGGTTCGATGCTCATAGCGTTCGGTATCGCCTAACTTCTCGGGAGGTTCGCGGCCTCTGCTGCGGTGTCGTTGCTCCGCTCAGGCCGGGAGTTCGGACGCCGCGAGGTCGTCGTAGTCGACTTGCCGTTTCGCCTTACGGCGGTCGTTCCAGATCGAGACACCCGTCGCGGCGAAGAACAGAACGACCATCGGGATCGCGAGCAGGAACATCGTGATCACATCAGCGGCAGGGGTCGCGATCGCGCAGAACAGCACGATGATCATGATCGCGATCCGCCAGGACTTCAGGATCGTCATACCCGGCAGGATCCCGACGAAGTTCAGGAGCACCAGGAACACCGGGAGCACGAAGGCCACTCCGACGACGAGCACCAGCTTGAGGACGAAGTCGTAGTACGTCTTCGCGGACAAGATGCTCGTCGATCCCTGGTCGGCGAAGCCGGTCATCAACTCGACGATGTGGGGGAAGACGAACCACCCGGCAGCGCAGCCCGCAAGGAAGAGCGGGATGGCGGTCAGGATGAAGCCGAGGCCGTAGCGAACCTCTTTGCGCGTGAGCCCTGGCACCAGGAACGCCCAGATCTGGAACAACCAGACCGGGCTGGCCACCACCACACCGATGGTCAACGAGATCTGGAGCTTCAGATCGAACGCACCGGTGATGGTGTCGAAGTTGAACTCCGCGGTCTTGCCCTGATCGACGGCGATCGCGCGGATCGGCTCCTTCAGAGCCTCCGTGACCCAGTCCGACAAGAACCAGCCGGCGATGCACGCGATCACGATCGCGATCCCCGCGATGAACAAACGGTTACGAAGCTCGATCAAGTGCTCGCCGAGCGACATCCGCCCTTCGGCGTTCTTCGGCGACTTCGACTTCTTCGTCCGTGGCTTCTTCTCTGCCACAGTCACGATTACTTCGTGGTGTCGGGCGGGGTGGTGCCGGTGGTGGAGTCCTTGACCGTGGCGTCCTTGACGTCCGTCTCGGAGCCCTCCTCCTTCATCGTCTTGACCTCGCTCTTGAAGATGCGCATCGACTGACCGAGGCTACGAGCCATCTGGGGCAGCTTGGGGGCGCCGAAGAGCAGGACGATGACGGCGAGGATGATGAGCAGGTGCCATCCCTGGAGTCCAGCGAACATAACGATCTCACTTCACGATTGGGTTGCGATGTACGAGCAGCTTACCGCGTCGGACGCGCGCAGCTCGTCGGTCAAGGATTCGCTCCTCGCGGAGCTCGCGCCGTTCTTCACGGCGCCGGTAGACCTGCTCGTACGGGACGAGTATGGCGGAAGGGTTGCGGCGCACCGATTCGGCCTCGGCGTAGTCGGTGAGCCGGGCCATCTTCGCTGTCAATTCCTCGGTTTGCCTGAGAAGGGCCATGCCTTTCCGAAACAGCCGAAGCCCGAAGAAGGCGAGCACTCCCAAGAGCAGGAGCGCGAGACCGAGCCAGATCAGGATCCAGGACCACCAGCTCATGAGGGTTCCTTCCCGTTGCCGTCCACCTCAGGGGAGGGTTCTCCCGGCCAGGACGGGTCGTTGTACGCGGCCAGTGCGGCGTGCGCCCAGGCCGCGACCGCGCTGCGAGCGCTCGCGGGCGCCAGGACGGTGACGAGCCCGGGGTAGCCGGCGACCAAGCGGGTCAGCCCGTGTTCATGCGCGACGCGCACGTCCACGCGGACCCGGTCGGCGGCGGGATCGTCCGCGATCTCCGCGTCGGTGAGGTAGTCGCCCAAGAGGGGCAGCGCGGTTCGCGCCACCGAGAGTTCGACCATCAGGTCCTCGGCCGACGCCTCGAACAGCCGCTCGGACAACACCACGTCGCCCCGACGGTGCACGGTCGGGCGATCGGTGCGCACCACCCGCGTCATCCGGTCCACCCGGAACGTCCGCACACCCTCGCGGAGGTGACACCAGCCGCGCAGGTACCAGTCGTCGTCGAGGGATTCGAGCAGGAACGGATCGACGGATCGGCTCTCCGCGCCGCCGCGCGAGTTGCGGTAGTCGAAGCTCAGCTGCACATCGTCTTCGATCGCCGAACGGATCGCGGCGAGGGCGCTGTCGGTGCCGGTGCGTCTGCCGACCGCGACGGCGCTCGGCTGCGCGGACGCGCCGCGGGAGAGCTTGCCCATCAGCAGGGCGATGCGATCGCTGCCCTCGTTCTCCGGCAACGCCGCGAGGTACTGCATCCCGGCGATCAGGGCCGCGGCCTCCCGGCCGGAGAAGCGCGGTGAATCATCGATGGCGACCTGGTGGGTCAGGACGATGTGGTCGTTCTCCTCCAGGTCGTCCCAGTTGATATCGAACAGGTCGTTCGGCTGGTACTGCGTCGTCTCCCCCGGCACCCCGGACACCGCGATCATCCGCACGGCGCGGCGGATCTCGTCCGGCGCGAGCTCGAAGTGCTCGGCGGCCTCGGCAACGCTGACACGACCGCGGTCGAGCAGATACGGCACCAGGGAGAGCAGCACGGCGAGACGATCGCGGGCGTGCAGGGCACGGGACTTACGCATCGGCTCCCCCGCTCTCGAGTGCCGGTGCGACGTGGTCGGCGAGGATGCGGCGCAGCCGGGCCCGCACCCGATCCGCCAGGGCGCTCGGGGCGATCACGAGCACCTCCGGGCCGTAGCCGGCGAGTTCGTCGGCGAGGATCTCGGGGTCGGTGTAGTGCAGCTCGATCAGGCCTTCCGCGGCGGCGACGGCGCCGGCACGACGCGCGAGACGCAACGCCGCATCCGACTCCGGACGCACCCGGAGCAAGGCGACGGTTCGCGCGAGGATCTCGTCCAGCTCGGCCAAGGCGATCGCGGAGTGGTCGCGGCCGTCGGGTGTGAAGGTGAGGGCGGTGATGACGACCGGCCCGACGATGCGGGCGAGGAGGAACGTGCGCGTGGCCGCGGCGTCTCGGTCCCAGCCGTGCAGGTGCCAGCGGCCCTGGTGGTGCACCAGAGCGCGGGGCTCGATGGTGCGGATCCGCGGGGCGGCGTCGCCCGGCTTCAGGTAGGGGAAGCGCACGACGTTCGAGCGGTCAAGCGCGTCGCCGAGCGGCTCGAAGGCGGCGTCGCGCACGCGGATGCGTGGGGCGAGACCGATCACCGGATCCTGCGACTCCACTCCGATCGAACGCAGCTTGATCAACGCGCGCCGGGACTGCGCCGAGAGGGTGCCTTCGCGCCAGACGGCCCCGGCCAGGCGGAGCAGTTGCACCTCGTCGGAGCTGAAGGAGATGTCGGCCGGGAGGTCGTAGTCGCCCTTGGCGATGCGGTATCGGGCGGTCTGCGTGTTGCCCGGATCGCCGGGCGCATCGACGGTCTCGACGGGGATGCCCAGCTCGCGCAGGTCGTCCTTGTCGCGCTCGAACTGACGCTCGGTCGCGGTCCGGGCGGCTCCCGTGTCGCCGCGCTGGCGATAGCCCTGCACGGTCGCCAGGATCTCGGTCTTGGTCAGGCCGTTCTCGGCCGCGATCAGCGCGAGCACCAGGCTGAACAGACGTTCCTCAGCCGGGATGCGGCTCGAGGGGATCACGTCGGAGGGCACCCGCCGATTCTAGGCCGTCCGCCCCGCGCTGATTGCTCGGCTTCGGTGCTGTGCCCGCGACGACGTCGCCGATCGTCGGCGACGTAGGACGCCGGTACACGCTGAGCCGAGCGCCTCGGCCGGCACGATGTGGAAAAGGGTTGTCACTTCGTCGGCAGGTGACCGACGAAGTGACAACCCTTTTCCACGCGTCGCTGCGAGCACGGAGCGAACGGGCAGACGTACGCTAGTTGATACCGAGGATGTCGACGACGAAGATCAGCGTCGAGCCCGCGGGGATCGAGCCCTGGGCGGTGTCGCCGTAGCCCTGGTCCGGCGGGATGACGACCTCGACCTGGGAGCCGACGGTCGCGCCGACGAGGGCGTCCTTGAAACCGGGGATGACGTTGTTCGGCGAGAAGCTCGCGGGGGTTTCCTTCTGCCAGCTGGAGTCGAAGATCTCACCGCTGCTCCAGACCCAGCCGGTGTAGTTGACGGTCACCGTGTCGTCCGCGGTGACGGTCGCGCCGTCGCCCTTCTTCAAGGTCGCCTTCTGCAGCGTCGTCGGCGCGTCGCCGTTCTGCTTGACGATGCCGGGCACGCCGTCCTCATCGAGGGTCACGGTGGGCACGTTGTTCTGCGGAGCCTGCTGCGCGCCGTTCGCGCGGGGGAGGCTGGCGCTGACGATGTCGAACACGGCGATCACGGTGGGGGTGTCCGCGGACGCGCTCGAGCCCTCGGCGACGGCATCGTCGGGAGAGATGGCGACGGCGATCCGCGAGTCGACCTGAGCGCACAGCAACGAATCCGAGATGCCCGGGGCGAGCGAAGCGCTGCCGGCGACGATGGACGCGGCATCGGTGCCGTCGTAGCCCGTGGACTGCACGACCTCGCCGGTGCTGCCGTCGACGAGTGTCGCCTCGACCGTCACGAGCGAGCCCTTTTCGATCGGGTGGCCCGAGCCAGGAATCAGAGTGCTGACCTGGGTGCTGCTCGCATTGAAGGGAGTCGGGACCGTGACGTCGGGCTTGCTGCCGAAGTCTCCGGTGACCATGATCCCCTCGGAGGCCGTGCCGGAGGAGTAGCCACCGGTGCAATCGGCCTGCGACGACGGGGCGCTGCACGCGGTGAGCGCGGCGAGCAGGCCGACGGTGGCGATGAGCGCGGCTGTTCTGCGCACGGATCCTCTTTCGATGTGGTGGGTTCGGCCCCGATCGGCGACCGACAGGAGGGTCGCCCGAAGGCGGACCCAGCTTAGACGATGGGCTCGTCCGGGCCCGGGGCGGTGCTCTCCCCGTCGCCGAAGCCGCGCGCCCGCGAGAGCTCGGCACTCGTCGCCGCGGCCCGCACCCGCTTGCGCAGGCTCTTCGGGCTGGTCTCGCGCTCACCGAGCGCACCGGGCGTCCACGCCTCCACGTCCTCATCCGCGAAGTCGGTCTTCGAGGGGCGACGCTTGAGTTCGGGCAGCACGGTGTCGGGCGCGAGTCGTCGGGCGGTGATCAGGAAGCCGGTGTGGCCGATCATCCGGTGGTCGGGTCGCACCGCCAAGCCCTCGACGTGCCAGCCGCGGATCATCGTCTCACTCGAGATCGGGTTGGTGAACTTCTCGGAGGCGCGGATGCCCTCGGCGACCCGGGAGAGCTGCGTCACCGTGGCGACGTAGCAGAGCAGCACGCCGCCCGGCGTCAGCGCAGTGGCCACCTCCTCGATGCATTCCCACGGCGCGAGCATGTCGAGCACCACGCGGTCGGCCTCGCCGGGCCGCACCGTCTCGGGCAGCGCCTCGACCAGATCGCCGACGGTGACCGACCAGTTGTCGGGCGTGTAGCCCAGGAAGGTCTCGATGTTGCCGCGGGCGACGTCGGCGAACTCCTCTCGGCGCTCGAAGGAGTGCAGCCGACCCTCGGCGCCGATCGCGCGCAGCAACCAGAGCGAGAGCGCGCCGGAGCCGACACCGGCTTCCACGACGCGGGCACCGGGGAAGATGTCGGCCTGACCGAGGATCTGCGCGGCGTCCTTCGGGTAGATGATCGCCGCTCCGCGCGGCATCGACATCACGAAGTCGGTCAGCAGCGGGCGCAGCGCGAGGTGTTCGACGCCGACGGTGTTCTTGACGACCGAGGCGTCGGGCAGCCCGATCACGGCATCGTGTTCGATGCCGCCGCGGTGGGTGTGGAACACCTTGCCTGGTACGAGCGTGATGGTGTTCAGCTTGCCCTTCGGGCCGGTGAGCTGGACGCGATCACCGGCTCGGAACGGGCCGCTGTGCTGGAGTGCCTCGCCGGTCATCGGGTGGATCCGTTCGTTCGTTCGGTCTTCGTCTTCTCGGTGAACAGCGCGCTGATGTCGCTCGCCGTGCGGTCCTGCAGCGTGGGCCAGAGGGCGTACGGCGCCCCGTCGTCGAGTTCGAGCTGGTGCGGCACACCGATCGAGACGGCGCCCGAGGACACCGCGGCGGCGAGCCCCGCGTGCGAGTCCTCGATCGCGACGCAGGCGGTGATGTCGACGCCGAGCGTGTCCGCCGCCAGCAGGTACGCCTCGGGGTGCGGCTTGCTGTTGGCGACCATGTCGCCGGTGACGACGGCGTCGAACGCGGTGAACGGCATCCGATCGACCACGGCGGCCGCCATCCTGGCGATCGACATCGTCACCAGGGCGAGCGGGATGCCGGCGTCACGCAGCCCGGTCAGCAGCTCCAGCGCGCCGGGGCGCCACGGGATGTCGACGGCGAGTCGGTCGATGACCTCGTCGGTCATCCGGTCGATGATCTGCTGCTCGGACAGCGCCACACCTTTTCCCTGCAGGATCCGTGCCGAATTGGGCAGGCCGGAACCGACCAGGCTCATCGCGTCTTCGTGAGTCCAGACGCCGCCGAACGAGTGCACCAGCGCGGTCTCGCTCGCCATCCAGTACGGCTCCGTGTCGACGAGGGTGCCGTCCATATCCCAGAGCACCGCGGCGGGTCGGCGGGGAGCGCGGGGCGTCGTCTCGGCAGTCACGAGGGTCCATCGTAGCTGGACGCCGTACGCGGAGAGCGGACAAGTCGCCGCGCGCGCTGGCCGGGCGGAAGGGTGGCCATAGGCTGAAGTCAGGGTCGGCCGGGCCTGTCAGCGAGTCGAACGCGGAGAACGTGCGCATGAACGTCGTCAAGGGGAATGTCCTGGTCGTCGCCTTCGAAGGTTGGAACGACGCGGGAGACGCCGCCAGCGGGGCCGTTCGGCTGCTGAAGGAGAACGCGGAGTACCGCGCGCTGATGGGCGTGGATCCCGAGCTGTACTACGACTTCCAGTACACCCGTCCGATGCTGCGGATCGAGGAGGACGGCAAGCGCACCATCTCGTGGCCGGGCGCTCAGCTGTTCGGTCCGGCCGAGCAGGATGCGGCGAGCGACACCCACCTGTACCTCCTACTCGGCACGGAGCCCTCGCGCAGTTGGAAGAGCTTCGGCGCCGAGATCGTGGATGCGATGCTCGCGGCCGACATCTCCACCGTCGTCTTCCTCGGCGCCATGCTCGCCGATGTGCCGCACACCCGCCCGATCTCGATCTTCTCCTCCAGCGAGGATGCGGATCTGCGCAGCGCGTTCGACCTCGAGCGCAGCACCTACGAGGGGCCGATCGGCATCCTGTCGGTGATCGGCGTCGCAGCGCAGGAGGCCGGCATCCCGTCGATCTCGATCTGGGCGTCCGTGCCGCACTATGTGCACAACGCGCCGTCGCCCAAGGCGATGCTCGCGCTGATGGACAAGCTGGAGGAGGTCATTGGTGTGACCGTGCCCCGCGGCGAACTCGCCGACGAAGCGAAGGAGTGGGAGCGCGGCATCGACGCGCTCGCCGCCGACGACGAGGACATGGCCGCGTACATCGGCCAGCTGGAGCAGGCTCGAGACACCGTCGACTCGCCGGAGGCCAGTGGCGAGGCCATCGCCCAGGAGTTCGAGCGTTACCTGCGCCGCCGCGGCGATAAGCCCGGCGAAGGCCGAACGGGCGAGGAGCCCTGGCGGCCCTAGTACTCCGCGCGAGCGTTGTGCGCCGCTCGCCCCTGAACACCCGCACGCCGGGACACCGTCGTCCTCTCTGCTTTGTTGTCACCCCAACAGATCACCCACGACCAGAGAGACCTTCGGATGACCGACTCGAGTTCCCGCACCGCCGTCGCGACCGCACCACTCACCCTCGGCGACGGGCTCGTCGTCACCGGCCAGGGCTACGGCGCGATGTCGCTGTCCGACGTCTACGGCCCGATCGATGACGCGCAGGCGCTCGCGACGCTGACGCACGCGGTGGACAGCGGTATCCGCTTCATCGACACCGCGAACGTCTACGGCAACGGCCGCAGCGAGAGCACCATCTCGAAGCTGCTCGCGACCCGACGCGACGAAGTGATCCTCGCCACCAAGTTCGGCATCGAGAACGGCGGCGGCATCGGCAAGCGCACGATCCGCGGCGACCGGGCGTACGTGCACCAGAAGGTCGACGAGAGTCTCGCCCGCCTCGGCACCGACCACATCGACCTCTACTACCAGCACCGTCCGGACCCGAAGGTGCCGATCGAGGAGACCGTCGGCGCGATGGCCGAACTCGTCGCGGCCGGCAAGGTGCGCCACCTCGGGCTCTCGGAGGCGACCGGCGCGGAGATCCGTCGGGCTCACGCCGTGCATCCGATCGCCGCGGTGCAGTCGGAGTGGAGCATCGTGACGCGCGACGTCGAGAACCACGTGATCCCGGCACTGGTCGAGCTCGGCATCGGCTTCGTGCCCTACTCGCCGCTCAGCCGCGCCCTGCTCAGCGACCAGTTCTCGCCCGCGGACATCGGCGCCAGCGACGGCCGGCCGAACTTCCCGCGCTTCTCGCCCGAGAACCTGCCGGCGAACCTCGAGTTGGTCGCCGAGCTGCGCACCCTGGCCGCATCACTCGAGATCAGCACGGCTCAGCTCGCCCTCGCGTGGGTGCACCGGATGGCGGAACGCTTGGGGCTCGCCTCCTCGCCCATCCCGGGCACGCGCTTCGCCGAACGCGTCACCGAGAACGCAGCGGCGGCCGACATCGAGCTGGACGAGGCCACGCTCGCGACCCTCGACGGCTACGCCGCCCGCGTGCACGGCCCCCGCAGCTTCGACCTGAACTGGGTCTCCGCCGGCCGCGAATGAAGCCACGCTGGTCGAGCCGGCTTTCCGGCTGACGCTGATCGAGCTTGCCGACCGCTGATCGAGCTCGCCGACCGCTGATTGAGCTTGCCGACCGCTGATTGAGCTTGCCGAAATCACACCCCTGTAGTGGCGGTGGTTTCGACAAGTTCAACCACCGGGGGCGGTGGTTTCGGCAGGCTCAACCACCGGGGGCGGTGGTTTCGGCAAGCTCAACCACCGGGGGCGGTGGTTTCGGCAAGCTCAACCACCGGGGGCGGTGGTTTCGGCAAGCTCAACCACCGGGAGGCGGTGGTTTCGGCAAGCTCAACCACCGGGAGGCGGTGGTTTCGGCAAGCTCAACCACCGGGAGGCGGCTAGGCCCTGCTATAGCGCGACGCCGAGCAGAGCGTCCACGGCCGTGATCAGCAGCGCCGGGTCGTCGACGCCCGTTGCGAAGGCCTCGTCGATGATCGCGAGGGCCTCCGGGGTGTCCACGTCCGCGCTCAGCGCGGAGCGCATCCGCTCGACGATGTCGGCCGCTGAGGCGAGGCCCGACGTCGCTGCGCCCTGAATCCACGCGGCGAGGCGTTCCTCCGCACGCGGCAGGTCGCTCGGCAGCCACTCCCAATCGGAGCGGTAGTGGTGCGCGAGCAGCGCGAGGCGGATGGCCCGCGGATCCGCACCGGCCGCACGCAGCTTCGACACGAGCACCAGGTTGCCCAGCGACTTGCTCATCTTCTCGCCCTCGTAGGCGACCATCCCGGAGTGCGCGTACGCGCGAGCGAGCGGCAGCCCGGAGAGGGTTGCGGCGTGCGAGGCGCTGAACTCGTGGTGCGGGAAGATCAGGTCGGAGCCGCCACCCTGCAGCGTGAATTCTGCGCCGAGCGTCTCGATCGCGATCACCGAGCACTCGATGTGCCAACCGGGTCGACCGCGACCGACCTCCGCATCCCACGCCGGCTCTCCTGCCCGCTCGGCGCGCCAGAGCAGCGGATCGAGCGGCGAACGCTTGCCGGGTCGATCCGGGTCTCCCCCGCGCTCGGCGAAGAAGCGCTGCATCGTCGCGAGGTCGTAGCCGCTCTCGGCGCCGAGGTACCACGCCGCGTTCTCCGCCGTTGCGTTGTCGGAGTAGAGGTCCGTCGCCCCGGGCGCGAGCGCGTCGTAAGCGGGTACCCGGTAGGCGACGCCGTCGCGCTCGAGCCGCGCCACCGCGTCCGCGATGTCGTCGACGACCTCGGTGACGCCGATGTAGTGCTGCGGCGGCAGGATGCGCAGCGCGGTCATGTCGCCGCGGAACAGCTCGATCTGCGAGGCGGCCAGCTCACGCCAATCCACGCCGTCGCGGTTCGCGCGCTCCAGCAGCGGATCGTCCACGTCCGTGATGTTCTGCGCGTAGACCACCTGGTAGCCGGCATCCAGCCAGAGCCGGTTCACCGTGTCGAACGCGAGGTAGGTCGAGGCGTGGCCGAGGTGGGTCGCGTCGTAGGGCGTGATGCCGCAGACGTACAGCCGCGCGACTCCGTCCACCGGCGCGAGTTCGACGAGCCGTTGCGTCGGCGTGTCGTGGATGCGCGGAATGGGACCGCGGGTGGGGAGGGCGGGGACGGCGGGGCGGGGCCAGGATTCCAAGGTCTACGCGGCGATCCAGCCGAGGCTCAGCGCGATCATCAGCACCACACCGAGCACGATGCGGTAGATCACGAAGGGCAGGAAGCTGCGGCGCGAGATGTAGCCCATGAAGAAGGCGATCACCACGAAGCCGACTACGAAGGCCACGATCGTCGCGACGAGGGTCTCGAGGCCACCGACCTGGATCTGGTTCGCGGCGACCACCGGGTCGGCGATCGACTTGTACAGCTGGTAGAGACCGCTGCCGAACACGGCGGGGATCGCGAGCAGGAAGCTGTACCGGGCGGCGGCCTTGCGCTCGTAGCCCATGAACAGGCCGGCCGTGATGGTTCCACCCGAGCGCGAGACGCCGGGGATCAGCGCGAGAGCCTGCGCGCCACCGTAGATGAGGCCGTCGCGCACGTTGAGCTCACGGAGCCGACGCTTCTTCGCGCCGACGTGGTCGGCGATGCCGAGCAGGATGCCGAAGAGGATGAGCGTGGTCGCGACGACCCAGAGCGAGCGCAGCGTCGTCTCGATCGCGTCCTGGAAGACGAGGCCGATCACGATGATCGGGAGGCTGCCGATGATGATCAGCCAGCCCATCCGCGCGTTCGAATCGGTGCGCGGCACCTTGCCGACGAGGGACTTGGCCCAGCTACCGACGATCTTCACGATGTCGCGCCAGAAGTAGATGATCACCGCGGTCTCGGTGCCCAGCTGCGTGATCGCGGTGAACGCGGCGCCGGTGTCCTTGCCGCCGAGGGAGGGGAGCAACTCGCTCACGATGCGCAGGTGCGCCGAGGAGGAGATGGGGAGGAATTCAGTCAGTCCCTGGACGAGTCCGAGGATGAGCGCTTCGAACAGGCCCATGCGTCACTTTCGATAGAGGGCTGGGAACGTCATCGGCCAGCGAACGGTCGGAAATTCAGTAGGTCAGGAGCAGATCGGTCAGAACCTTCCGCCCAAAGACTAGTGCGTCGAGCGGGACCCGCTCATCGACCCCGTGGAACAGCGCCGGGAAGTCGAGCGAGCCGGGCAGCTGCAGCGGCGCGAATCCGTAGCCCGTGATGCCGAGTTTCGACAGCGCCTTGTTGTCGGTTCCCCCGGAGAGCAGGTACGGCAGCACCTCGGCCTCGGGGTCGAAGCGGCGCAGGGACGTCGCCATCTGCTCGACCAGCGGGCCGGCGAACGGCACTTCGAGCCCGATGTCGCGGTGCTGCATGTGCACCTCGACGTGCTCACCAGCCAGCTCGCGGATGCGCGCCAGCACAGCGTCCTCCTCACCCGGCAGCACGCGCACGTCGATCACGGCCTCCGCGACGTCGGGGATCACGTTGGCCTTGTAGCCGGCGTTGAGCATCGACGGGTTCGCGGTGGTGCGCAGGGTGGCGGCGATGAAGCGCGACGCCGTGCCGGTCGCGATCGCCAGCTCCTCCGGGGTGGTCTTCTGCGGGTCGTGGCCGAGGATGCGGGCGACCTCGCCCAACAGCTCACGCGTGGTGTCGGTGAGCCGGGTCGGCCACTCCTCGCTGCCGATTCGCGCGACCGCCTCCGCGAGTCGGGTGACCGCGTTGCTGCGGTTGATCTGCGAGCCGTGCCCCGCGACTCCGCGGGCGCGCAAGGTGATCCACATCAGCGCCTTCTCCCCGGTCTGCACGAGGTAGGCGCGCTTGCCGCCGAGGTCGATCGAGTAGCCGCCGACCTCGCTGATCGCCTCGGTCGCGCCGGCGAAGAGTTCGGGCCGCGTGTCGACGACGTGGTGCGAGCCGCGCACTCCCCCGGCCTCCTCATCGGCGAAGAAGCCGATCACCAGGTCGCGCTTGGGCGTGCGCCCCGAGCCGAGGATGTCGCCGAGCGAGGCGAGCATCATCGCGTCCATGTTCTTCATGTCGACCGCGCCGCGGCCCCAGAGCATGCCGTCCTTGATCTCGCCGCCGAACGGATCCACGCTCCAGGCGTCCGCGATGGCGGGCACGACGTCGAGGTGGCCGTGCACGACCAGCGCGTTCTCGTGGCTCTGGCCCTCGACGCGGGCGATCACGCTCGTGCGGCCGGGATCGGAGTCGATCAGCACCGGCTCGAGCCCGAGGTCGCGGAGCCGGCCGGCGACGTAGTCCGCCGCCTCCCGCTCCGGATTCGCCTTGCCCTCGCCGTAGTTGCTGGTGTCGAAGCGGATCAGGTCGCGCGCGATCAGCGCGGTCTCGTCGAGGTCGGCGTCGTTCGGCTGCGCGGTCATGCCCTCAACGCTACCGGGCAGCTGTCGGCCGAGGCCTCCCGTTACGTGGTGCAAGGCGCCTCCGGAACCGTGCTAGAGTCTTCTTCGGCCGGTGAAGCGGTCGGAAACAAAACAGTAAGAAACACACTCGTCCGGGTGGCGGAAATGGCAGACGCGCTAGCTTGAGGTGCTAGTGCCCGTATAGGGCGTGGGGGTTCAAGTCCCCCCTCGGACACAACATCAGAACCCCTCGATCTCGAAGAGATCGGGGGGTTCTTCTCGTCTCCGACCCCTCGATCTCGAAGAGATCGAGGGGTTCTTGCGTGGCCGATCCGGTTCGTTTCAGGAGCGCAGGCTGCGCAGTCCCGTCCGCAGTTCGTCGACGAGGAACTCGGGCTGCTCGAGCGCGGCGAAGTGACCGCCATGTTCGGCCTCGGCGTAGTGGATCAGATCGGAGTACGCGTCCTCGATCCAGCTGCGCGGCAGCAGGGGGATGTCGCGCGGGAACACCGTCACGGCGACCGGGAGCGTCAGCTTCGGTCCGGCCATCGTGGCGGTCCGGTTCTCCCAATAGATGCGGGCGGAGGATGCGGCGGTATTGGTGAACCAGTACAACGAGATCGTGTCGAGGATGTCGTCGACATCGATGGCGTCCTCGGCGAGCCCGCGATTGTCGGTCTTCGATTGGAACTTCTCGTAGATCCACGCAGCCTGGCCCGCCGGAGAGTCCGCCAGCGCGAAACCGGGCGTCTGCGGCTTCGTGGCCTGCAGGTGGTTCGAACCGCCGAGCGGCCCGCCGTAGAACGCGAGCGAGTCCACCGCACGCTGTTCCTGCGGCGAGAGGTCCGCGGGGATCACGGCGGGGAAGGCGTAGGGGGTACTCAGATGGATGCCCATGAGTCCGCCCGGCTGCTGCTGCCCGAGCGCGGTCGTCACCGCGGCACCCCAGTCACCGCCGTGCGCGGCCCATCGCGTGTAGCCGAGGCGTCGCATCAGCTCCGCCCACGCCGCGGCGATCCGATCGATGCTCCATCCGGTCCCGGACGGCTTGCCGGAGAAGCCGAATCCCGGCAGCGAGGGGATCACGACGTCGAAGGCGTCCTCGGCGGATCCGCCGTGCGCGACCGGGTCGGTGAGCGGACCGATCAGCTTCAGGAAGTCGACGATCGAGCTCGGCCATCCGTGGGTCAGGATGAGCGGCATCGCGTCCGGGTGCGGCGACCGGACATGGAGGAAGTGGATGTCGAGCCCGTCGATCTCGGTCACGTACTGCGGATGACCGTTCAACGCGGTTTCGAATCGGCGCCAGTCGTAGTCGTGCGTCCAGTGCCGGATGAGCGTTTGGAGGTTCTGCGAACGGACGCCCTGCGACCAGTCGGCAACGGTCTCCACGTCGGGCCACCGCGTTCTGGAGAGCCGAGCCGTGAGGTCGTCGATGTCAGCGTCGGAGATCCGCGCGACGAAGGGGCGGATCTCCGCCGGCGCGGAAGGAGTCGGTTCGGTCATGGTGGTCTGCTCACAGACGGATGTGCGGGCGTCGCACTCATTGCACAAGTGTGTGCAATGAGTCGGTAGGAGCACCGTACTCCATTGCACAAGCATGTGCAATGATGGCCGGTATGGCGACGGAGACAGCCCGAGCGCGGGCCATGGATGAGACTCGGAACCGCATCCTCGATGTCGCCCGCGAGGTGCTGGGCCAGAACCCGGATGCGGGCATGGGCGACATCGCGGTCGCCGCGGGCGTGGTGCGCCGCACGGTGTACGGGCATTTCCCCGCACGGAGCGACCTGGTGCGCACACTCGCCCAGCAGGCGGTGCAGGAGATCGCGGCCGTACTGCGTGAGGTCGACCGCGACGACTCCTCAGCTGACGAAGTCTGGGCGGGCTTCGTCGAGCGACTGTGGCCGCTGGCCCATCGGTATCGCGTGCTGCTGGCGCTGCGTCGCGGTGAGCAGGGCGACGAGATCCACGCCCTCCTGGGCTCCGTCGACGACATCCTCGCGAGGCTGATCCGGCGCGGTCAGGAGAGCGGCGCTTTCGGCCGACATCTCCCCGCGGGGGCTCTGGGGCAGATCGCTTACGCCGCGGTGTTCGCGATCGCCGACGACCATCGAGGCGATCCGGCTCTCGACGTGCGCGCCGCAACGGTCACGAGCCTGCTCGTCCTCGGCGTGACGCAAACGCGCGCCGCCGTCCTGGCCGACCCGTCAGGGCGCTGACGCCGCGGGGAGTCGACCGACGACCTCCCTCGCCCCAGCCCCCGGCTCGTTCGAGCTCGGTCCGCGACCCGGAATCACTTCGCTCGGCGGCCGCTCGCCGAGCGGGGCGGCGCGGCTCGCAGATTCTCGCTGACGCGCCCGAGGATGCGTGCGAGATCGGAGGCATCGCGATCCGTGATCGCGGCGAACAGGAGTGTGTGCACCGTGGCGATGTGGCCGGGGAACACGGTGGCGAGGACGTCGCGGCCGGCGGCGGTGATCGCGGCGACCGTGCTGCGTTCGTCGTCCGGTGACGGTGATCGGGTGATCAGCCCGCGCTGCTCGAGGAGCTGCGCCTGGTAGGTGATGCCGCTTCGGCTGTACACCACGCCGTCGGCGAGGTCTGTCATGCGCTCGTGCCCGCCCGGTCGATCCCCCAGCCGCGCGAGGAGCTGGAACTGCACATAGCTCAGCTCACCGACCTCGCGGAGCTGCTTCTCGACGGCCGGCCGCACGAGCGCGCCGATCTCTGTGAACGCGAGGTAGGCGGCGAGTTGGGTCGGGCTGAGCGATGCGGGCGCCTCTGTCATGGCCACCATCCTATCGGTTGCTTCGAGTTCGAAGCAGTGCTACCGTCGGGTTTGTTGCTTCGAGTTCGAAGCAGATCGATGATCGGAGAACATGATGAAGGCAGTGCAGTTCCACGAAGTGGGCGGACCCGAGGTCCTCCAGTACCGCGAGATCGAACAGCCGGTTCCGGAGCCGGGCCAGGTGCGGCTGCGCGTCGCGGCCTCCGCCTACAGCGCGGCCGACAACGGTATGCGGGCCGGGTTCCTGCCCATCCCGATCCAGCTGCCGCACGTCCCGGGCTACGACGTGTCCGGAACGGTCGATGCGCTCGGCGACGGCGTCACCGGGCTGCGCGTCGGCGACGCGGTGATCGCGTTCCTCCCGATGGAGCGCGACGGTGGTGCGGCGGAGTTCGTCTCCGCCCCCGCGGATGCCGTGGTAGCGGCACCGACGAGCATCCCTCTGGCTGACGCCGCCGCATTGCCGTCGGTGGCGTTGACCGCCTGGCAGGCCCTGTTCGACGACGGGAACCTGGAGCCGGGGCAGACGGTGCTGATCGTCGGTGCCGGCGGGGTCGTCGGCAAGTACGCCATCCAGCTCGCCAAGCGGCGCGGAATCCATGTGATCGCGACGGCCAGCCCGCGCAGCCTCGAGGCCGTCCGCGCCGCCGGCGCCGACCAGATCATCGACCACACGACGGCGGATCTGCTGGACGCGATCGACGGCCAGGTCGACGTGCTGCTGAACCTCGCGCCGATCGACCCCGAGCAGTTCGCCGCCGACGTCGCGGCGGTCCGCGACGGCGGCACCGTGGTCAGCACCACGGCCTTTATGGCCACCCCGGGTGACGATCGGCGCGGCGTGCGCGCCGTGACCGTGTTCGTGCGCCCGAATCGCGACCGCCTCGCGGAGCTGGTCGCCCTCGTCGACGACGGCGCCCTCACCGTGGAAGTCACTCGCCGGATCCCCCTGTCCGAGTTGCCCGCCCTGCACGCGGAAGGTGCCGCCGGCCGGATCTCCGGCAAGGTCATCGTCCTGCCCTGATCGTGACGCGCTCAGCGCGACGGATCTGCCCGTAGATTGATCGCATGCCCCTCATCGGAGAATACGAACCCAGCGCGTCGAAGTGGGCGCGAGACCAGGCCGAGAAGTTCGAGGCCAGCGGTGGCACCGAGGCGAACACGCTGCAGGGCAAGCCGATCATCGTGCTGACGTCGGTCGGCGCGAGCACGGGCCGGTTGCGCAAGACCGCGCTCATGCGAGTGGAGAACGGCGGCGAGTACGTCGTCGTCGCTTCGAAGGGCGGCGCTCCCGAGCATCCGCAGTGGTTCCACAATCTCGTCAAGCATCCCCACGTCGAGCTGCAGGACGGCGCGACCAAAAAGGACTACGACGCCCGCATCATCTCCGGCGCGCAGCGCGCCGAGTGGTGGCTCCGAGCCGTCGAGGCGTGGCCCGCGTACGCCGATTACCAGACGAAGACCGAACGCGAGATCCCGCTGTTCCTCCTGACTCCGCGCTGATCGGCGCAGTGATCGGCGCAACTGGCCGACGCTGAAGGAAGAACCGGCCCGATCAGGATGAAAGGGGCCTGTTCGTCCTGATCGAGTCCATTCATCCTCGCCCCATGACGAACGAAGCCCCGCACCGACCGGTGCGGGGCTTCGTCGTAGCCGGGAGCCGAGGGTTACAGCGTGGCGGCGAAGGGGTCGAAGTCGACCGGTACGGTCGGCACGGGGGCCGAGACCGAGCTGGCGACCTTGAGGAACTCGCCGGACTCGGCGGACTCCTGAGCCGACAGCATCACGTCGAGCACGTGGTAGCCGAGCTCGCCGGTGGCGACGTGCGGGCGGCCCTCCGCGATCGCGCGGACCATGTCGAGCAGGCCGAGGCCGCGGCCGACGACCACACCCTCCTGCTCGATCTCGATCCATTCCTGCTCGCCCCAGTCGCCGTCGGCGAGTGCGGTGCGGGCGGTGACGTAGGCGTTGCGGCCCTCGAACTGGTTCGGGTCGGGGATCACGAGCGAGCCCTCGGTGCCGTGCACCTCGAAGACGCCGTGACGCTCGAGCGCCGAGTCGAAGCTCAGGAGGCTCGACGCCTGCTGGCCCGCCTCGAACGCGGTGAGCACCTGCAGCGAGGTGGGCACCTCGACCGGGAAGGTGGTGCCCGCATCCGGACCGGAGAGGATGGTGCGGGTCTCGAGCTTCTTGCGCCCGACGGCCGCCACACGATCGACCGAGCCGAAGAGGCTGACGAGTCCGGTGAAGTAGTACGGACCCATGTCCAGCAGCGGGCCGGCGCCCTGCGCGAAGAGGAACGCGGGGCTCGGGTGCCACAGGTCGGGGCCGATGGTCTGGAACGTGGTCGAGGCGAACATCGGTTCGCCGATGACGCCCGACTGGATCGCACGCTTGGCGGTCTGGAAGCCGGGGCCGAGCACGGTGTCCGGCGCCGAACCGACGCGCAGACCCTTGGCAGCGGCGTCGCGCAGCAGCTGCGCGGTGCCCTCGCGGTCCAGGCCCAGGGGCTTCTCGGTCCAGACGTGCTTGCCGGCGGCGATCGCGGCCGACGAGACGGCGACGTGCGCCGCGGGGATGGTCAGGTTCACCACGACCTGGACGTCGGGGTGCGCGAGGACGTCCTCGGCCGAGCCCCACGCGGGCACGCCGTGCTTCTCGGCCTGGCTCTTCGCCCGGTCGGCCAGCAGGTCGCCGACGATGAGGACGTTGACGTCCGGGAACGAGTTGAGGTTCTCGAGGTAGGTGTCGCTGATGACACCGACGCCGATGATGCCTACTCCGACGGGACCGCTCATGCGACGAAACCGCCCTTGGTGAGGAACTCGTAGCTCGCCGCGATGTCGGCGAAGACGTCGCCGGGGGCGTTGTCGTACTCGATGACGGCGTACTTGATGTTGCCCTCGCCGGCCTTGAGCGCGGCGACGAGCGGGACGTCGCCCTCGCCCGGGTGGCGCTGGTCCAGCGTGTCGGAACCGAACGCCGCAGCGCCCGGGGCGAAGGGGTTCTCGGCCGGCGCGATGCCGTCCTTCACGTGCACGGCGACCAGGCGCGAGCCCAGACGCGAGACGAGGGCGGCGCCGTCCTGCGCGCCGGTGAGCGCCCAGAACAGGTCCAGCTCGATCTCGACGCGCTCGTCCGTGGTCGCGACGAAGCGCTCGAACGCGGTCTGGCCGTCGAACGAGGCGACGAACTCCTGCGAGTGGTTGTGGTAGCCGACCTTCAGGCCGAAGGTGGCGGCGACGTCGGCGGCCTTGTTCAGGCGGTCGGCGATGTCGGCGACCCCCTCCTCGGTCAGCCAGCGGTCGGGAGCGACGAACGGGTCGATGACGGTGGTCATCCCGATCTCGGCGGCGGCGGCGAAGACGACCTCGGGCGCGGGCGTCGGGATGGAGCCGTCCGGCGTCCACAGCTCGTCGGAGAGCAGCGGCGCGTGACCGGTGGGCGACGCGAGGCCGGAGGCGTCGAGGGCGGCGCGGATCTCGGCGGGGCGGCGCACGAAGTCGAAGGCCTCGACGTTCTTCAGGCCGATCGCGGCGAGCTTGTCCAACGAACCACTCGGGTCCGCGGTGAATTCTTTCGCCAGCGTGTAGAGCTGGACGGAGGCGGCAGGTAGTGCCATGTGAGAACTGCTTTCGTGCGTCGTTGACAGGAGAAGCCCCAGCGGGTGATCAAACTTTACACTGGTTAGTTTTGCGGCGCGAGTCCTTTCTGCAGCGATCTGCGGCGGATCCGAGAGGACCCCGTCGGGACCCCGCGGACCACGTCGACGCGCCTCGACGCCGGGCGGCTACGAGCGGGCGGCGCGGCCCAGGCGGATGCGGTGCCAGGCGGCTTTGAACGGACCGCCGAGCAACTGGATCTGCTCCTGCGTGAGCGTCCGACGTTGCTCCTCGGTCACTGTCGAGCCGGGGTCGCCGAGCAGCCACTCGTAGCAACGCAGCGCGGCCTCGACGTCTCCGCGTTCGGATTCGGCGCGAGCGAGCGCCATCCGCGCCTTGGTGCGCTGCTCGGCGGCGGCGTCGCCCTCGGCGCCGAGCAAGGCGGCGATCGCCCGCTCCGCCACGATCGCAGCGTCGTCGCTCCGGCTCCGTTTGCGCAGGAAGATGGCCAGATTGACGGCCGACTTGCACGCCTCGACCCGGGTGGCCGTCTCCTCCGCCGCGAGATACCGCATCCCGCGACGATACGAACGTTCCGCATCCGCCGAGCGGCCGAGAGACGCCTCGGTGAAGCCCTTGATCCAGGCCGCCCGGGCGCACCGTCCGATCAGCTCCGGGATGGGCGAATCGGACCATCGGGCCAGGATCTGCTCGTACGCGTCGATCTCCTCCTCGTGCCGATCGAGATGGTCGAACGCGTTCGCGAGATTCGAGAGCGCGAGGGCGATGTCCTTCTCGATCGTGGTGTCGATGTCGGTACCGAACTGCGCCAGCATCGTGTGATGGTGCGCGACGGATTCCGACCATCGCTTCAGCCGACCGAGGCTGTAACCCGTGCGGACCATCGCGTCGCAGACGCGTTGGCGCAGTTCGCGATCCTCCGGCATCGGATGAGCGTCGATGATGCTGTTGAACTCCGCGATCGCCGCGATGTGGTCGCCAGCGTCGGAGGCCGCACGGCCCCGCGCGATGGCGTCACGGATGCGCTCCCGCTCCGTCGCGCCGATCGGATCGGGCCGAGCGCCGCCGGATCCACCCGTCCCCTCGGCATCGAGGTGCCCGCCGGCCCGATCGTAGAGATCCGTCAGCGCCGCTGCCCGAGAAGACTGCAACCGTCCGAGCAGACCGCGGGTGGCGTTCGATCGCGGCTCCCCGATCCGCGCGATGGCCACGTCGTAGACGGCCACGGCATCAGCGGGTCGTGCGAGCAGGCTCAGCAGCAGGAAGCCGAGATTGAGTTCGCTCGGACCGAGCACGTCGTCGCGCAGGTCCGACGACGCATCGTCTCCGAAGAGGCGGATCAGCTCCCGGTAGGAGGCCACCGCTTGGTCGAAGTGACCGCGGAGCCGTTGGTGACTCGCCAGATTCTGCAACGACTTCGCGGCGAGGTTGCGCAGGCCGGGGTCGTCATCCCGAGCGAATCGCGCGGCGAGCTCGCCGGCCGCCGTGGCGTAGGCGGCCTCGTCGACGGTCAGCGCGGTGGACTCGCGTGCCGGGGCGGTCGAATCGACGGAGTGTCCGTTGACGCTCAGCGTCTCGATCTCGCCGACGTCGACCCGGTTCGCCAGGACCGCGATCTTCGTGCTCAGGGCGTCGGCGAGCGAGCGGCGGATCGAGAGCGGGGTCGCACGATCGGGCTGTTCGTTCAGCGATGCATCGAGCCATGCGGCGAGGGCGTCCGCCGCACGGATCGCCGCGTCGCCGTGGTCGGTATCGGACAGGAGCGTCACCAGGCGCTGCGACGCCGAAGCGACCACAACGCGTACATCGGGATCGTCGGTATCGCGCGAATCCGACACGACCCGGCTCAGCTGATCGTGCGCCTCCTGTGCGCGCCCGAGGTCGGCCAACGCGCTCGCGCGCCGCAGCGCGGCCTCGGCGAAGAACACCGCCGGTCGACCGGCCCAGGCGGTGTGCAGATCGAGATCCCGCTCGGCGATCTGCAGGGCGAGGTTCGGATCGGACCACCAGGCGAGCTCCGGCAGTCCCGTCTCACTGTCGACGATCAGCGCACGGATCTCGGGCGACGTCGTGAGCGCGAAACGGGCGAAGAACTCCGCGCCGGCGCGCAGTCCCTCGCGATCGGCCGGGGACGCGTCCCCGTCGGTCTCGCTCGTCGCGGCGATCGCGCGCCACGCCGACACCGTGAAGAACATCGCTCGCGCCGCGAACAGTTCCAGCTGCTCATCGCCGCGAGTGGGCTGCGCGGCCAGGGCCTGCGCGCGTCGCAGCACGAGCATCCAGTGAGTCTCGTCCTCGGCCTCCGGGGTCGACTCGGCCGCGCTGACGGCCCACTCGAGAAGCTCGAGGCGCCCGCGGGCGACGGTGCGGGACACGGGTTCCTCTTCCGAGCCCGCGAACGCGTCGATCAGCCTGATGACGTCGGCCTCGGCCGCATCGGAGTCGCCTTGGGCCCGGTGCAGGAGCGCTCTGGCGAGCAGCACCTCGGCTCCGAAAGCATCCGACCCGTGCCGCGCGATGAGCGACGTCAGTTCATCGATCGCCGCCTGCGGACGCTCCAGCCCCGGCAGCAGGCGCGCGCGCAGCAGACGGAGCCGAGCCGTGCGTGCGATCGCCTGCGGCTGCGGGTCGTGACCCATCGCGAGGATGATCCGCTCGGCGCGGTCGACCACCCGCGCCCGCTCGAGCACGTCTCCGCGCGCACCGGCCCGCTCGAGGTCGGCGATCTCTCGCTCGACGCCGCCTGGCTCAGAACTTTCGGGATCAACGCCGTCTTCGGTATTCAAGCCCACCCCGTGATGCCGCGCCCGGAGCGGCTGCGCCGGGTCACCTCACGCTATCGGCGCGGCGCACGATCACCCGGTAGCCCACCCCGATCGCGACCGTGACGAGTCCGGCGACGATCGACGTCGGGGGAAGCGTCGCGACCAGCACGGCGCATCCGAGGACGCCCGCGGCCCCCACGATGCGCGGATACCGGCGGTGCTCGCTCGTCTGGGTCAGCGCCGCGACGTTGGCGACCGCGTAGTACAGCAGAACGCCGAACGACGAGAATCCGATCGCCGCGCGCACGTCGACGGCGAGGATGACCAGGCTCACGGCGACGGCGAGCGCCAGTTCTGCGCGCCGCGGAACCCGGTACCGCGGATGCACGGCGGCGAGGAACCGCGGCAGATCGCCGGTCCGCGCCATCGCGAGCGTCGTCCGCCCGATACCCGCGACGAGGGCGAGCAGTGCTCCGAGGGACGCGGCGGCGGCGCCGACCCCGACCACCGGAACCGCCCAGGTCCAGCCGGAGGCGCGTAGCACGTCCACCAGCGGCGCAGTGGATTCACCCAGCGCGACCGGACCCAGCGCCGAGAGCGTCACGACCGCGATCGCGAGATACACCACGAGGGCGATCGAGAGGGCGATGACGATCGCGCGCGGGATGGTGCGCGCCGGGTCGCGCACCTCCTCCCCCATCGTCGCGATCCGCGCGTAGCCGGCGAACGCGAAGAAGAGCAGTCCGGCCGACTGCAGGACGCCGTAGGCGGTGACCGTCTCCGGTGCCGCGAACGGTGCGGTGAACGGGGTGCTGCCGGACCCCGCTGCGATCGTGCCGCCGACGGCGACCAACCCGAGGACCGCGAGCACGATGACCACCAGCATGCGCGCGAGCGCGGCCGTCCGGGTCACGCCGAAGCCGTTCAGCACGGCGAGCAGCACGACGGCGGCGATCGCGAGGGGCTTGTGCCACTCGGCTGGCGCAGCGTAGCTCGCGAAGGTGAGCGCCATGGCAGCGCAGCTCGCGGACTTGCCGATCACGAAGCACCAACCGGCCAGGAAACCCGGCCACTCCCCCAGACGTTCGCGGCCGTAGACGTACGTGCCGCCCGACTCGGGGTACTGGGCGGCCAGCTGGGCCGACGACGTCGCGTTGCAGAACGCGACGGCGGCCGCGGCCGCCAGACCGACGATCAACCACGGCCCCGCCGCGGCTGCAGCGGGCGCGAAGACCGCGAAGATTCCGGCGCCGATCATGGAGCCGAGACCGATGACGACCGCGTCGAAAGTCCCCAATCGGCGCGCGAGCCGTGCATCCGCTGTCATGCCGCGCACCCTAGTCCAACGGTGTGACCGGACGGCGTCGACAGGGGGCCGGCCGACTCGATTGGCGCTGTCGCGGATCGGGTGCTTGCATAGCGCCATGACGATCGGCTTCCTCGGTTCGCTGCGCATCGACGGCGCTGCCGCCCTCATCTCGGCGCTGGCCGTCACCCTTCTCCTGCTCGCTCTGGTCACGATTCGCCGACAGTCCCGACGGCGCATCGTCGCGACGATCGTCGCCGTCGTCGCTGCCGCAGCGGGCGGTTTCGCGCTGGTCTGGCTCGTCGGCGACGTTCTGGACGTTTTCGGGCTGTCGTTCTCCTGGACGTTCCGGCTCTGCATCGCCGGGGTTCTGGTGGGCATCGCGCTCGCCGTCTTCGGGCTCGGTCGAACCCGGCCATGGCGGCGGTTCATCGCGATCCTGGCGATCCCGGCCGTGCTGGCGACCAGTGCTCTGTTCGTGAACGCGGACTTCGGTCTGTACCGAACAGTGAACGAGGCGCTCACGCCCCACTCGGTTCCGGACACCACCCTCACCCCTGTGGCCACCACCGGTCTCGACGTCGCGTCGGCGGACTTCCTGGCGAGCTGGGTGCCGCCCGCGTCGATGCCCGCCGCCGGATCCGTCACCGAGACCGCCATCCCGGCGACGGTGTCCCGATTCAACGCCCGCCCGGCCGCGATCTACCTCCCCCCGGCCGCCCTGACGGCCACGCCCCCGCGTCTTCCCGTGATGGTGATGTTCTCCGGTCAACCGGGCGGGCCGGAGGACCTGTTCATCACCGGCCACCTCACGCAGACCCTGGACGCGTTCGCGGCGGCCCACAACGGACTCGCACCGATCGTGGTCGTGCCGGATCAGCTCGGCTCGCCCGACCAGAACCCCATGTGCGTGGATTCACCCCTCGGCAACGTCGCGACCTACATCACCCAAGACGTCACCACCTGGATCCAGGCCACTCTTCCGGTCACCACCGACCACCGCTACTGGGGGGTCGGCGGCTTCTCAGAGGGCGGCACCTGCACAACGCAGTTCGGCGCCGCCCACCCGGATCTGTATCGCACCTGGTTCGACATCGCCGGAGAGATCGCTCCCACTATCGGGGACTCCACCGTCGCCACCGCCTTCGGCGGCTCGAACGCCGCGTACGAGGCGGCGAAGCCTGTCGCCATCCTCGCCGCCAATGCCCCGTACCACGACGTCGTCGCGATCGTCGGCTACGGGGCGCTCGATGACCGCTACGGAGGAGAGACGAAGACCGTGGCCGCCGCGATGACCGCCGCGGGGGTCGCCGTGACCGAGCTGGTCTCCCCCGACTCCGGCCACGACTGGAACACCGTCGGGTACGTCTTCACCAACGGGATCCCCGTGCTGTGCGAACGGCTCGGCCTCGCGACCTCCTGACCACCGGACCGGCGCGGGCCGATGCTCGGATGGATCCCGGAAGTCGCCTTACCGAAATCCACGGCGGAGTTCACACGCGCGGGGCGCTCCTCTGCGACCGGGCACGCTGCGCAGCCATCAGCCCATCGAACTCCTCCCGCCACGAGGCGCTGAGGGCGATGCCCTCGCTCTCGGCCTCCTCCGTCGAGAGTTCGACGGGGAAGCCGAACGTGTCGTAGAGCGTGAAGAGTTCGTGGCCCGTCACGGTGCCTCCCGCGTACCCGCGCAGCTGCTTCAGCCCCTTGCGGAGGGTGCGTCGGAACGCCTGCTCCTCCTTCGAGAGCACGCGCTGCACGTACTCCGCGTGCTCGCGCACCTCCGGGAAGTGCTGTTCGTAGATGCCGGCGATGGTCGGCACGATGTCGGGGAAGAAGTTCTCCTCCAGGCCGAGATCGAACGCGAAGCGGACGGCGCGCCGGATGAGCCGACGCATCACGTATCCCTGCGCCTTATTGCTGGGCAGCACACCGTCGACCGCGAGGAAGGTCGCGCCGCGGAGGTGATCGGCGATCACCCGCATCGCTCGGGTCTCGTCCTCGTAACTCTTCCCGGAGAGCTCCTGCAGCCGCTCGACGATCGGCCAGAGCAGCCCGATCCGGAAGACGTCGGGGCTGTCCATCGCGGCGGCAGCGATGCGCGCCAGGCCGCCGCCGTAGTCGACGTTACGACGCGGCAGCGGCTCGAAGCCGGTCTCGGTGCGTCGGTATTGCATAAAGACGGAGTTGCCGAGTTCGATGAAGCGGCCGCAGTCGCAGTTCTGGTGGCAGAACCGCCCGTAGGCGGGATCGTGCTGCACATTCGGGAAGAGGTAGAACATCTCCGTGTCCGGCCCGCCGGGTTCACCGGTGGGCATCTGATCGGCCGAGCCGCCGCGACACCACCAGTTCTTCTTGCTGTAGAAGGCGATGCGCGCGCCTGCCGTGCCGACCGCCGCCGCGTTCTCCTCCGTGCCGACGTCGACCTGTTCGCTGCTGACCCCGGCCTCGGTGAAGAGCCGCGTCCAGATCTGCGCGGCCTCCTCATCCTTCGGGATGCCGTGCACCGGGTCGCCGCTGAAACAGGAGACGTAGATCCGCGCGGGATCCAGGCCCACCTTCTCGGTCAGGAAGGTCCAGACCTGCGGGATCTGCTCCTGCTTGAAGTAGTCGCCCAGGCTCCAGTTGCCGAGCATCTCGAAGAAGGTGGTGTGCCGGTTGTCACCGACCTCCTCGATGTCCTGCACCCGGAGGCAGGTCTGGCTGTCCGCGAGCCGAGTGCCGGCCGGATGCTCCGCGCCGAGCAGGTAGGGCAGCAGCGGCTGCATCCCGCTGCCTGTGAACAGGGTGCTCGGGTCGTCGTGGGGCACCAGTGGCGCTCGCGGGATGACGACATGGCCGTTCTCGGCCATGAAGTCGAGGAACACGCGGCGGATCTCGTCAGCAGTCACATCGATCGCGGATCGTGGCTTCGGGATGAAACGCCCGATACGCGCTCCCTTCCCGACCTTGTCTAGCACCGCCGGGCGTCGTTACGATAGGCGGATTACGAGGGGGACGCGCACCTGAGGCGCCTCGCCAGGTGCGACTCCTGGGTCCTCCACCACTGACTCGGCGCCGCCGGGAGCGGGTGACCACCCATCCGCTTCGTCTACTCGGTCTGTTCCGGGGCTCCGCGCGAGCTGAACAGGCTCTCGCCGTGCTGCTTCAGCGCGTTGTACGCACCCTCGAACGTCGTGGGCACCGGGTCCTCCGCGTCGCCGTACCGAGCCAGCAACAGCCCCATCAGGGCGGTGGCCGGCGGGCTCAGCGGCTTGTCCTTGTTCGCGTGAGCGGGATGCGGCGGCACCTCCTCCGCGTTCGCGGGGAGGTACTGCGGCGATGTCGTCGGCCAGTCGCTGCTCTGTCGCGGGACGTCGAGATTGATCACGCCGAACATGTCGTTGGCGACCTCATCGCGTTTGGTCAACGCGGCGAGGCCGTGCCGACGCGACATCGTCTTGATCACCGAGCCGTGATGCATCTCCTGGTGCAGGATCGTGCCCGCCTTGGTGTAGGCCGAGACGGCGATCGCAGGCACCCGGCAGCCGAGACGGTCGAACTCGAAGCCCATCTCGCCGGCTCCCGAGTCGTCGGGCGGTGTCGTCGCCGGTGGCGCAACGTGATCGTAGAGCCCGCCGTGCTCGTCGAAGGTGATGAACAGCATGGTGTTCATCGCGTTGGAGCCCTTCTCGCTCGCGCTCTCGCGGACGGCGCTGTAGATCTGGTGCAGCAGCAGCTCACCCGCACGGACGTCGGAGACGGCGCCGTCGAGGATCAGCGTGCCCTCGACCTCGTTCTCCCGGACGTGCCCGGTCGGCGGGTGCATGTCGTTGTGGTTGTAGACCAACCGCGGCTCGATGAAGGAGTACTCCGGCAGGTTCCCGGTTCGGACATCGTCGTAGAACTGCTCCATCGTGGCGAAGTTCGTCTTCCAGTACGGCTCCAGCACCGGTGCGTGCAGCATCCCGGTGTACGACACCAGCTGCAGTTCGTCGAAGTAGACACGCCAGCTGAGCCCCTGTTCCTCCAACCGGTTGAACAGCGTCGGGGCGTCGTTCAGGTCATCCGCGAGCCACTTGTCGTAGCCGCCCCCGCCCTTGTTGGTGACGAAGCCGTGCGAGGTCGACGCGTGGAAGAACGAGCGGTTGCAGAACGTCTGCGACGGGACGGCGCAGAACCAGTTGTCGAATACGGCGAACTCTCTCGCGAGGGTCGAGAACACCGGCAGCATCTCGGGCGAGAAGTTGCCCATGATCGTCTCGTACTCTGCTCGAGTCGGTTCGGTGCCGTTCTTCAGCCGACGGTAGTTCCCGATGTAGTCGTCGAGGAATCCGCCCATCGTCGGCTCGGCACCGGCGGGCGGAGCATTGAACGGCGCGGCCATCGCGTGGGCGGAGAGGCCCGCGTTGCTCGGCGGGTCGATGGTGCCGAACAGCTGGGTGTTCACGTGCGGATACTCCTCCCCCGGGTCCGGGGACGGCTGGCCCATCACGACGTCGGTCTCGCCCGCGTAGACGTGCGCCGGGACCGTGTCTCCCGTCGCGGCGGTGTTGCTGTGGTCGCCGAAATTCAGTCCGGCATAACTCTGGCCGTCGGGAAGATCGTCCTTCGAGTACAGGTAGCCGAGGATGTTGTCGAACGAGCGGTTCTCGAACATCACGACCACCATGTGGTCGAACCCGGGCTCGTCACGCGCATCCAGCGGAGCGAACTCCTCGCGCACCCGCGCGGCACCGGACACCTCGCCGATCGTGATGCCGGCCAGGCCGCCGGCCAGCACTCCCCCGCCCGCGATCCCGGCGGTGCGCAGGAAGCCTCGGCGCGACGCCCCGCCGGTTTCGGCGTTTCGCGTCTCGTCGTTCCCCGTGTCGTCGTTCCCCGTGTCGGCGTGCTGGGCGCCGTCGTGTTCCTCGGCCATGTCCGAGATCCTAGACAGCCGAGGCCGTCCGTTCCCACTCCGCGACGAGATGCGGCGCGACGGCGCGCTCGATCGGGCGCATCCGGAGCGGATGCTCGCGCGCTCCGCTCACTCCAACGCGGCACGGAGCGCGCGGCGCGCCCGGCTGAGCCGCTGCCGAACGGCGGCGGGGGCGAGGCCGAGGCGTTCTGCGACCTCGTTCGCGTTCAACTCCTCGAGCAACTGGAGTCGGAGGGGCTCGGCCAGCGTCGGCGGCAATGCAGCGATCGCCTCGAGCACCCGGCGCAGCTCCAGTCGCATCGCCGCATCGGCCTCGACCGACTGCGAAGCCGGCAGCTCGTCGTCGTCCGGGAGCTGCGCGGTTCGGGCGTTGACCCGGTGCAGGTCGAGGGCCGCGTTGCGGGCGATCGTGTCCAGCCAGGAGCAGATCGTGCCCGTGTCGTCGGATCGGATGCCATCAATCGACTGCCACGCGCGCAGCAGCACCGTCTGCGCGGCGTCGTCGGCGTCGTGCACGCGCAGTCCGAGGCTGATCGCACGGCGGCGCAGCCGGGTGGGCTCGGCGGTGATCATCCGGAGCATCGTCGCCCGCGGAGTCGGTTTCAGACTCACATGGCAATCGAACAGCGCAGCCGGCCGGAAACTTCCGCCAACCTCGATGTCACACATCCGCGTCGTCGCCGTCTCCCTTGCACCGGACTTCATCCGTCCGCGACGAATCACCGAGGAGCAACAGCCATGACCACACCCATCACCGAGCTCGCCGAGATCCACACCGCCTTCGCCGAGCGCTTCAACGCCCGCGATCTCGCGGGCCTGCTGGCGCTGAACACGTCGGACGCGCTGTTCGTGCCCGCGCCGGGCCACGCGGTGTCCGGCGACGGCATCCGCGCCGCGCTGGAGCAGTTCCTCGCTCTCGGACTGCCGATCACGATGCGACCGAAGCACGCGTTCGTCAGCGGCGACACCGGCCTCGCCATCGCGGAATGGTCGATCACGGGCACCGGACCCGACGGCTCGCCCGTCGCGCTCGAAGGCACCACCTCCGACGTCGCCCGCCGCGACGGCGACGCCGGTTGGCGTTTCGTCATCGACAACCCGTTCGGCACGGTGTAGCTCCGTCCGCGCAGATAACCCCGAACCGAAACCCGAGAACAGGAACGACCATGCCCGACTACTCCGCACTCTCCGCCACCCTCGAATCTCCGGAGGGATTCCTGGCGCTCTGCGACGAGCCCCAGGTCTTCGGCGCCAAGAAGCAGGCGGCGGCCGCCGCCGCGCTCTGGCAGAACGCCGAGCAGCGCTACGTGGGCGCCTACCACGGCCTCCCCGTGCCGGGCGGAACCGGAACCGGCTTCGTCGCCCGCCTGTTCTGGGACCCGGCTCAGGTCACCCCCGACCTGTCCGCCATCGCCGCCGCCGTCCCGGAGCTGCCGATCCAACTGATCCGCGCGGATGAAAGGGCCACGTACAAGGGTCGCGACAAGAAGCAGGGCGTCTTCTTCACGTGGCAGGGCATGAGCTCGAGGCCGTTGTCGCAGTGGTTCCACGACCGGTTCGGGGTGCACGCCTGCGTGACTCAGCTGTTCGACGCCTCCGATCTGCAACAGGACGTCGCCGTTGTGGCGATCAGCGGCGGCGTGGACCACCTCTGGAGCTTCACGTCGGGCCGCTGACGCCCCGGCCCCTTAACGCACTCGTCGTATCGGCGAGCACGCGCCGATACACCGCGAGGTAGCCGTCGATCATCCGCTCCACCCCGAATCGCTCTTCGGTGCGGCTGCGCACCACCGCGCGATCCAGCGAGGCCGCCCGCTGGACCGCCGCGACGGCCTCCTCGCGGCTGTCGACGACGTAGCCGGTCACCGCGTCCTCGATGATCTCCGGCATCGAGCCGCGGCGGTAGGCGACGACGGGAGTGCCGCAGGCCATCGCCTCGATCACCGAGAGTCCGAACGGTTCGGCGAATCGGATCGGGTGCAGCAGCGCCGCCGCCGAGCCGAGGATCCGCGCGCGTTCATCCGGACCGACGGATCCGCGATACAGCACCGAGCGTCCGTCGAGGTGCGGCGCGATCTCGCGATCGAAATAGCCCTCGTCCTGGATGATTCCGCAGATGATCAGGCGTCGGCCCGCCCGACGCGCAATCTCGATCGCGTCGGCGGTGCCCTTGTCGGGGTGGATCCGGCCGAAGACGACCAGGTCGGAGCGCTGCTCCAGCTGAGGCTGCAGGGGGAACTCGGCCAGGTCGATGCCGTGGTGCACGGTCGCGATGTAATCGAGCTCCGGTGAGCGGTCGCTGTCGGAGATGGAGACGAGGTTCGCCGTGTTCGGGTAGCGCAGGGCCGCGCGGTACGCCGGCAGGATCTGCGGGCCGGAGAAGCCGTGCACGGTCGTCACGAGGGGCACCGGCCACTGAGCCGCGAGGGCGAGGGGCAACCAGTCGAGGTTGTTGTGCACCAGGTCGAACTCGCGGGCGCGGTACAGGACGTTCGCGATGTGCAGCGCCTCCCAGACGCGCCCGTCCATCTCCGGGCCCGGGCCGGGTTCCGCGTAGCCGTGGGGCGCGACGGAGTCGAGCGCCGCGGCGGTGATGGAGTCGCCGGTGGCGAAGAGGGTCACCTGGTTACCGCGGCGTGTGAGCCCTTCGGCGATCAGGCCGGCGACGCGCTCCCACGGACCGTAGTGGCGCGGCGGGGTTCGCCAGGCGATCGGTGCGAGGATGCCGATCCGCAGCCGGCTCATCGCGGCACCGGCGTCATCGCGGCGACGAGCTCGTCGACGACGACCGAGGCGACGCGGATGCGATCGTCGCTGACGCCGTACGGGATCCAGAGGATGCCGTGCACCACGATTCCGCCGCAGCTGTAGAGCACGTTGGGCACGTAGCCGTTCTGCTCGGCGGGGCTCGGGCTCATCAGCGGCCGGGTCAGCGTGGCGATGACGACCTCGGGATGTTCGAGTTCGAGCAGGACCGCGCCGACGCTGTATCGCCGCATCGGACCGACGCCGTGGGTGAGCACCAACCAGCCGTGCTCGGTCTCGATCGGCGGTCCGCAATTGCCCTGCTGAACCGTTTGCCACAGCTCGCGCGGGGCGCGGAGCCGGGCGACGTCCTCCCAGTGCAGGCCGTCCTCCGAGCGGGCGAGCGAGACGGTATCGCCGTCGGTTCGACTCAGCGCCAGGAGGGCGCCGCCGATCGGGCGCGGGAAGAACGCCATGCCCTTATTGCCGGCCGGCGGGCCGGTGAGGCGGTGCGTGGTGAAGGTGCGCAGATCCGGTGAACGGATCAGACGGGATGAGATCGTCACGCCGTCGTAGGCGGTGTAGCTCGCGCGGTACTCCGTCCCGTTCTCGGTGTCGTCGCCGTCGCGGGGGCTGAACCGGGTGAAGCGAGCATCCTCCATCCCGTGCGACTCCTCCGCCGCCGCCGGCGTGAGGGTGCGGGCGCTGAGTTCGCTCGCCGGCGCGAAGTCGGCGGCGTAGGCGGAGCGCGCCGTCATCCGGATCGCGGCGAGGTCGCTCGCCGCGTCGTAGCGGCTCGCCAACCCGGGCGGCAGCGCGGCGATCGCGGCATCGAGCTGATCAGCCGTGAACTCGTCCGGGAGCGCGTCGAGCACCGCCGTCGCCACCTCGCGCAGCGGCCGGTCGCGACTCAGCGCGGCCCGGAAGTGGGCTCGGTGCCACCGCCCGGCCGTGTGATCGGCACCGACCAGCGGATGCGCGCGGGGCTGGAATCGCCAGGTGCGTCCCGGCCCGATGATCGCCGTGGCGAATCCGATCGACGAGCGGTGCCCCTCACCGATCTGGCGCAGCGAGACGGCGACGCGAACCCGACCGCTGCCCAGGCGCGACTGGTCGGGATGCAGCATCGCGCTGGGATTGCACAGCGCGGCGCCCTCGACGGCCGATTCCGCGGTGAACAGCGCCCCGACCAGGACGGTTCGATCGTCGTCGAGCGATCCGGCGACCACACGGGCCCCGACGGCGGCCGCGTGCGATCGCATCCGCAGCTCCCATTCGGCGTCGCGCGGCGCGAAGTCCGCGCGCAGGGCCGCCACCGCCTCCGACACCTCGCTCGGAGAGAACTCCAGCACCCGTGCGATCATCTCGGCGGCGCGGGATCGCGTCTCCGTCTCCGCCTCTCCGGGCAGGAAGAGCAGGGCGAGCACACGCGACGCGTCGGCGGCGAGCCCGGCATCGTGCCGCACGAGGTGCGGGACCGCCGGATCCGCAGCGGCGTCGTCCGAACTCAGTTCGTCCGGGCTCGCGGCATCCGGGGTCACGAGCTCCGGGCTCACGACACGCGAGCGAGGTCGGCGCGGATGCGGCGGGCGATGACCGAGGTCTGCAACGCCGCGATGGTCGATTCGGCGCCGCGGTTCTCGTTGCGCCCGTTCTCCTCCAGTCCGTCGAAGCCGGCGCCGGTCGCGAGATCGACCATCACGGTTCCGGCGTCGTTGTCACCCAGGAACCAGGCCCAGCACAGCGCGATCCGATCGCGCCATCGTTCATCGCCGGTGACCTCGAACGCGCGCGCACTCGCCTGGGCGATGGCCGCGATCTCCAAGGGCTGCTGGTCGAACAGCGCGCCCCGCTCCTCCGGACCGCGCCCCGCGGTCCCCGTCACGGAGAGGTGACCGTCGCGGCTCTCCCGGTCGAGGAGGAAGCTCAGGAGGACCAGACCGCGCTCGATGAGAGCGGGCCGATCGAGCACCTGCCCGGCGAGCAGGACGGCGTCGGCGATCGATCCGTTCGCGTACCGCAGCCTCGGTTCGGGCCACGGCCACTCGGCCGACGCCGGTTCCGGAAGCATCGCGACGAGATCGTCGACGATGGACTGCGCCGCGACCGCGTGCGGTCGAACCCGCAACACCTCGCCAGCGCCGAGGCCTGCGAAGACCATGGCGCGCAGGTGCCTCGAGCGCTGACCGGACAACCGCGTGAACAGCTTCATCGCCCGACGACGGGTGAGCGAAGGCTCCGCCTGGGCTGCGGTCACTCCCGCGGCCCAGATCGCGCGGCCCCACCAATCGCCCGTGGCGGCGAGGTCGCTCCACTCGCCGTCGACGTTCATCCGATTGTGCGAGTAGCCCAGGTCGGTGACCGCCCGTTCCAGGAAGCCCAGGTACCGCTGGGCGAGGTGCTCGGTACGGAAACTCTGCTCGGGCTCCTGCACCACCACGATCAGCGCGCGGGCGACGTCGTCGACGCAGTAGCCGTGCTCCGGTCGTGGCTGATCGAAGACGGCGTGTTCGAAGAGCCCGTGCTCGTCCGACATCGCCGCGAGGTGCGTGTACGGCAGGGCGAGGAGGGTCGGAGCCAGCGTGCCGCTCATGCCGCCTGCTCGATCCACAGCTGCTCGGCGAGGAGCAGGTACTGCTCGGCGACGTCCGCCCAGCCGGTGACCGGCGCCGCGCCGGGAGTCGCCACCGCGACCCGCTCGCGCTGGAGCACGGCGTGCAAGCCCTCGGCCATCGATGCGGGATCCTCCTGCAGAGCGAGCACGCCGCGATCGGCCGTCAGCAGTTCGATCGCGTGCGGGAAGCGGGTCGCGACGACCGACTTCCCGGCCGCGAGGGCCTCCACCAGAACACCCGAGGTGACCTGGTTGCGGGAGTCGTAGGGCAGCAGCACCGCGTTCGCGCCGGCGACCGTCGCGCCGAGCTCGGCCGTGCCGAGGTAGCGCCCGTCCAACACCACGAGGTCCGCCAGGTCCGACTCCGCGATCAGGCGCTGCAGACCCTCTCGATACTCCTCGCCGGAACGCGCGACGACCTTCGGATGCGTCTGGCCGTGCACGGCGTAGCGCACCCTCTCGCCGCGATCGCGAAGCATCCCGATCGCGCGGATGCCCCACTCGATCCCCTTGCCGGGACCGATCAACCCCCACGTGACGACGAGGGGGATGTCCGACTCCGGCGGCGCCTGCGCGGGCGCCCACAGCGGAACACCGTGCGGGATCACGGTGATGCGGACACCGTGCATCGCGTAGCCGCGCCGCAGCAGTCCGGCCGCGGCGTCCGTCATGACCACCACGGCGTTCGACGCGGCGGCGACGCGTTCCAGTACGAGCTTCTGATGCGGTGTCGGCGCATCGAGCACGGTGTGCAGCACCGTGATCATCGGTACGCGCACCAGCGCCATCACCGCCAGAACGTCCTCCCCGTCGCGACCGCCGTAGACGCCGTACTCGTGTTGGATGATCGCCACGTCGCGGCGGTTCAGGTCCTCAGCGGCCGCACGGATGCTGACCGGATCGGCGGCACGCAGTTCCGCCGACACGCTCGACGCCGACGTGGACACCGCGGAGCCGGAGACGGCCAGATCATCCATCACCCGAACCACCGAGGACGACGAGCCGCGCAGCTGAGCGAGCGCCGTCGCGAGCGAGTCGGTGAACGTCGCCAGGCCGCAGCGTGTCGGCGGGAACGTGCTCATCAGGCCGATGCCGGCATCGGCGTTCCTGGCGGGCAGATGGGGCGGGTGCATGGCGGCTCCGAACGGATGCGCGAACCCGACCACCCTCGGGTGGAGCGCTCACGGACACGGCGGGACGACTGCCGGACGGCACCTCCCGAGGAACCGCGCTCGGCGGAGTGCGGTCCGGTCCACGACGGCGCGCGCGCACCCGTGAGTGATCGAACCGTACGCCCGACGGATGAACGGCGGCCCGCCGCCCGCAACCCCGGGCGTGTCGCTCTCGACGTCCGAGGCGCGATGGCCTCGGGTGTGGAATGTCAGATGTCACGGGAGAGGTAGCCGGCGGCCGCATCCGACATTTCACACACCCCGCGCAGCGCTCCGTGCCAGAAGGTGGCCGAAGTCGGCCCGAGCGCGGAGGATGGACGCATGAGCGAAGGACCGGAACGTTGGACGCAGGCCACCGTCTACCGCGACATGTGGGTCGACCCCGACGCGGATCCGCGCGAGAGCGACGCCGCTCCGGACGGCGAGGCGGCCACCCTCGAGGACTACCTGACGGGCTACCGCCTCACGCTGGTGATGAAGTGCGAGGGTCTCACCCCCGAGCAGCTGGCACGTCGCTCCGTCCCGCCGTCCACGATGTCGCTGCTCGGTCTGCTCCGTCACCTCGCCGAAGTCGAGCAGGACTGGCGCAGTTGGCTCGGCATCGACGGGCCACTGCCCAAGCTCTACGGCGCGCGCGACGCCGACTTCGACGGCGCCGTGGCCGAGGCCGCCGTGGTCGACGAGGCTTACGCGGCTCTGCGGCGCGAACAGCTCGCGACGGATACGGCCCTCGCCGCGCATCCTGACCTCGGCGAACGTGTCGGCCGCGACGGCATCGCCGTCCGCGAGATCCTCGTGCACCGGATCGAGGAGTACGCCCGGCACTGCGGTCACGCCGACTTGCTCCGCGAGTGCATCGACGGACGCGTGGGGCAGTAACCGGATTTCGCCCCCGCCGCTCGCGCGGACTCTCCCCGGCACGACAGACTGGCGGGATGAGTTCGACCGAGGCCCTGCGCGCCGCCCGTGACACCCTGATCGCCCACCGGACCGACGCCGGTGCCGCCGCATCGGCCTTCGAGTGGCCGGATGTCGGAGCGCAGTTCAACTGGGCCACCGACTGGTTCGACGCGATCGCGGTCGGGAACGAGCGCACGGCTCTGTGGATCGTCGAGGAGGACGGCAGCGAGACCCGGGTGAGCTACGACCGGATGCGCTCCCGCTCCGACGAGGTGGCGGCCTGGCTCGATGGCGTCGGGGTGCAGCAGGGTGATCACGTGCTGTTGATGCTGGGCAATCGGGTCGAGCTCTGGGAGTCGATGCTGGCGATCATGAAGCTCGGTGCCGTCATCCTGCCGACGACCACCCTGCTCTCCCCCACCGATCTGGAGGATCGCCTCGTCCGCGGCCAGGTCGACGTCGTGATCGCGGACGTCGCCGAGGTCGAGAAGTTCGCGGAGGTCGACACCGAGTTCCTCGGCATCTCCGTCGGCGGAACGGCCGATGGCTGGCTCGACTACGCCGACTCGCTGGAGGGCCTCGGGATCAGCCCGCGCGTGACGGTGGATTCCGACGAACCGTGCCTGATCTACTTCACCTCCGGCACCACCTCGAAGCCGAAGATGGTGGTGCACACGCGCACCTCGTATCCGGTCGGCCACCTGTCCACCCTCTACTGGCTCGGCCTGCGACCGGGCGACGTGCACCTCGCGATCAGCTCGCCCGGTTGGGCGAAGCACGCGTGGAGCTGCTTCTTCGCGCCCTGGATCGCCGAGGCGACGGTGTTCGTCGACAACTACACGCGCTTCGATCCGCAGGCGCTGCGCACGCGGCTGGACGAGGCGGCCGTGACGACGTTCTGCGCGCCACCGACGGTGTGGCGGATGCTGATCCAGGCGCAGCTCGGCACGCGCCCCCGCGCGCTGCGCGAGATCCTCTCGGCCGGTGAGCCGCTGAATCCGGGCGTGATCGCCGCCGTGCAGGAGGCGTGGGGCCTCACCATCCGCGATGGCTACGGCCAGACCGAGACGACGGCTCTGGTGGCGAACTCGCCGGGCGAGCCCGTACTGCCGGGCGCGATGGGCCGTGCTCTGCCGGGCGTCGCCATCGCGATCGTCGATCCGCTGACCGGCGCCACCGCGGCCACGGGCACGGCCACGGCCAGGGGCGAGATCTGCCTCGACCTCAGCACGCGTCCGACCAACCTGATGTCGGGCTACTTCGCGGACGAGGAGAAGACGAGCACGGCGCTGGCCGGCGGCTACTTCCACACCGGCGACGTCGCCGAGCGCGACGAGAACGGCACGATCACCTTCGTGGGGCGCACGGACGACATCTTCAAAGCCTCCGACTACAAGATCTCGCCGTTCGAGGTCGAGAGTGTGCTGCTGCGGCATCCCGCCGTCGCGGAGTCCGCGGTCGTGCCGGCCCCGGACGCGACCCGGCAGAACGTGGTCAAGGCGTACATCGCCCTGGCCGAGGGATCCACACCGGACGCGGCGACGGCGGAAAGCATCTTCGCCCACGCCCGCGCCGAGTCGTCCGCCTACGGGCGAGTGCGTCGGATCGAGTTCTTCGAGCTGCCCAAGACCATCTCGGGCAAGATCCGCCGGGTGGAGCTGCGCGAACGCGAACGCGTCGCCTTCGAAGCAGGCGAGAGCATCGCAACGGAGTGGCGCGCGGAGCAGTTCCGCTGACGGCCGGCTCAGTCGCCGCGGAGTGCTCAGTCCTCGCGGAGTGAACGGATCATGCTCCGCAGGATTCGCAGTGCGCTCGCCTGATCACTCGCGGACAACTCCGTCAGCATCCGCAGTTCGACGGAGCGCACCGCCGCGCTGGCCAGCTGCAGGCTCCGCGCACCCCGAGGGGTGAGCCGGGTCGGCAGCGCTTTTCCGACGGGCGCGGCCGCCGGCCTGGTCACGAAGCCGTCGCGCTCCAGGCTCTGCAGCAGCACGTTCATCGACTGCCGCGTCACGAAGGCGCCGCGAGCGAGTTCCGAGTTGGACAGCCCCGGGCGTTGGGCCAGCAGCTCGAGGCACGAGTAGTGCGTCACGGTCATCCCGAGCGGCCGCAGCACGGCCTCCATCGCGGTCCGCAGGGCGCTGGATGCCTCCTTCAGGAGGTAGCCGAGTGACGCATCGAGATCGATGCCGGCTTCATCTTGACTCATGTCAGTAGTCTGACATACAGTGGTGCGTGTCAGCTAACTGACACGACAGGAGCAGCATCATGACCGTGACCGGACCCGACTTCATCTCCCTGCAGGCGAGCGACCTCGCCGCGTCGCAGGCGTTCTACGAGCAGTACCTCGGCCTCGTCCGCTCGCCGGCCGGTCCGCCGCACGCGGTCGTCTTCGAGACCGAGCCGATCGCGTTCGCGCTGCGTGATGTGGTTCCCGGCACGGACATCGCCTCGGCCGCGCACCCCGGCATCGGTGCGGCGATCTGGTTGCACGCCACCGACGTGCAGGACATCCACGACGCCCTGACCGCGGACGGACACACGATCGTCTCCGCCCTGATCGACGGCCCCTTCGGCCGGACGTTCACGTTCGCCGACCCCGACGGGTACCGGATCACGCTGCACGATCGGGCCTGAGCCGCGCGGGTCCGGAGCCGCGCGGGTCCGGAGCCGCGGCGTCCCGGGCCCGCGCCACCGCTACGGCCGCGCCTCGGCGACGTCTCGGGCCTTCGTCACCCGCGCCGGATTCACCGGCTTCATGCCGAGCACGATCTTGCCGCGGGAGTGCAGCCGCTCCAGGTCGTCGAACGCGTCCTGCACGAAGCCGAGCGGATAGAAGCCCGAGACGAGCACGCGCAGCTTCTGCTCGGCGACGAGCGCCACCAGCCGGGCCAGGATCTCCGTGTCCGCCACCGCCGTCTCAGCCGAGGGCCAGACCGCGCGCAGCTCGATCTCCTTGCGATCGTCGCTGGAGTGGAATCGGCCGTCCTCGATGCCCAGGTCCGCGGCGAGACTCGGATTCGTGCCGCCGAAGTTGTCGAGGAACACCGTCACGCCGCCGGGTGCCGCGGCGCGGATCCGCTCGGCGATCCCGTCGCCGTAGACGACGGGTTGGACGCCGATCTGGCGGAGGTAGTCGAAATTGCGCTCGCCGCAGGTGCCGATCACCGTCGCGCCGCGCAGCTTCGCGAGCTGCACCTCCATGTTGCCGACGCCGCCGGCCGCGGCCGCGACGACCACCGTGTCACCGGGGCCCACGTGGGTCTCCTCGAGGGCGCGGTACGCGGTGACGCCCGCGAGGAAGAGCGCCCCGCCCACCTCCCAGCTGACGTTCTTCGGTTTGGGCAGCAGGTTGGATCGGGGCACGCAGACGTGGCTCGCGTGCGAGCCGGTCACCGCGTGGCCGACGACGTCCGCGTGCATCCGCAGGTCCGTCACGCCGGCGCCGAGGCCGACCACGATCCCGGCGAGGTCGGTGCCCTGCCGCTGCGGGAAGACGCCGGAGTGATCGGAGTCGAACAGGCCCCGCCGGATCAGCGCCTCCATGTGGTTCAACCCGGCGGAGAGCACCTCGACCAGCACCTCGCCGGGCCCCGGGACCGGACGCGGCGCGTCGACGATCTCGAGCACCTCCGGTCCGCCGAAGCGCTGGAACTGAACGACACGGGCGATGTCCGCTTCACGGTGACTCATGCCTCATCCTCGCCCCGGGCCGGGCCGGCGGACCGCCCCGAAGTGGGGCGTGCGGGCGCCGAGGTCAGCGAATGCGACGACCAGCGAACAGGACATGGCCGAGCGGAACGATCGAAGCGAACATCAGCACGGAGCCGAAGACGGAGTCGTCGACCCGCACGATCGCGCCGGCGATCAGCAACCCGCCGAAGACGAGCGCCGACAGGATGCGACCCGCGACCGACTCCAGTCGCGCCACCCGCCGCTCGAGGGCCGGCGACGCGACCTCGAGCCGACCCTCCTCGAGCCGAGTGAGCACCTCGTCCAGGCGCTGGGGCAGCCGCCAGGCGAGCCCGAGATTCGTCAGCGCCTGCCGTCCGAGGTCCTGCGCGACGTTGCCGCTCTCTTCACGGATCAGTCGCTGCGCGTAGGGCTCGACCGAGTCCCAGAGGTTGAAGGCCGGATCGAGCGCACTGCACACGCCGGAGGTCAGCGACAGGGCGCGGACGATGAGCAGGAAGTTCTCGGGCAGCTGGAACGGCAGCGAGCGCACGACATCGCCGAACTGCTGGGCGAAGTCGCGGAACTCGCGCGGGTCCACCTCGCGCAGCTCGGCGAATCCCATGCCGCCGAAGCGCGCGAACAGCTGCGTCAGCGCGCGTTCGAGCTCGGAGGTGTCCGAGCTCGGCAGCAGGACGCCGAGGTCGCGTGCGGCGCCGACGAGGCCCTTGCCGTCGCGCGAGGCGGCCGCGATCAGCATCTTGCGCAGCCCGCTGCGGGTCGACGGCGGCACCTCGCCCATCATCCCGAAGTCGATGAACGTCAGCCGCCACGCCCGGCCGTCCGCGCCGGCCGGCACCGGGGTGACGAAGATGTTGCCCGGATGCGGGTCGGCGTGGAAGAAGCCGTTCGTGAAGAGCTGGTCGAACATCACCGCCGCGAAGACCGGAGCGACCTCGACCGGATCGATGCCCGCCGCTCGAAGCGCGTCGCTGTCGGTGATCTTGATCGCGGTCACGTCCTGCAGGGTGAGCACGCGCCGGGTGGATCGCTCCCAGACCACCTCCGGCACGGCGACACGGTCATCGCCCGCGAACTCCTCGGCGAAGCGCACCGAGTTGGCGGCCTCGCTGCGATAGTCGATCTCCTCCAGGCTCGTCGCCGCGAACTCCTCGACGAGGGCGGGTGCATCGACCCGGGACGACACGATGCGCACGTGGCTCAACCAGCCGCCGACCTTGCGCAGCGCGGCGAGATCGATCTCGACGATCGCGTCGATGCCGGGACGCTGCACCTTCAGCACCACCGCGTCGAGGCCGGTGTCGGCAGTGTCGCGCGGCGCGAGCCGCGCCCGATGCGCCTGGCCGAGCGACGCTGCGGCGACCGGGTTCTCGTCGATCCAGGCGAAGGCGGACTCCAGCGGCACGCCCAACTCGGCCTCGGCGAGGGCACGGATCGCCGCGAACGGCACGGGCGGCACCTCGTCCTGCAGACCCTCCAGCTCGCGGGTGATCTCGGGCGGCAGCACGTCCAGGCGCGAGGACATGTACTGGCCCACCTTGATCATCAGCCCGCCGAGGTCGACGGCGAGCACGTGGAACCGGCGCGCGAAGCGTTGCATCCGCCGGGCGCGAGTGCGTTCGGCGACGCGCAGCAGACCCACGCGCGGAAGGAAGAGCTCGTACCACCAGGTGACGGCGAGGTTCCAACTCGCGAAGCGGAGGATGCGCCGATAACGCGCCCGGCCGATTCGCGCGGCGGCGCCGACCGGAGCGTGAGGAGCGTCGTCGCCGCGATCCGGGCGGTCCTGGCTCACCCGCTCAGGCCTGAGCGAGGATCGCGTAGAGTCGGCGGCGCGCATCCTCCAGCTCGGCGACGGCCTGCTTGACCTGCTCCGGCGTGCCCGTCCGACCGACCTGAGCCGCCGCCTGGGCGAGTTCGAAGCCGGCCTTGGGCAGCGCGGCGAAGTCGGAGCCGTCGGAGGATGCGGTCTCCTGCCACGGCGCGGAGGCACCGTTCGCGGCGAGCTGTGCCCGACCCTCCTCGGTCAGCGCGTAGGTCTTGCGGCCGTTGGACTCCGAGGCCTCGATGAGCCCCTCATCGGCCAGCAGCTGCAGGGTCGGATAGACCGAGCCCGCGCTCGGCTTCCAGCTGCCGCCGCTGCGTTCCTCGATCTCGTGGATGATCTGGTAGCCGTGCATCGGCTGCTCGGCGAGCAGGGCGAGCACGGCGGCGCGCACGTCGCCGCGACCCACTCGGGTGCCGACCCGCTTCTCGAAGCGCGACCGGACATCCTCCATCGCCTGCCGGATCCCGTCGAATCCCGCCTCGAAACCGGCACCGGCATTGCTGAACGAACCACTCATCACGACCTCCTGGACGCTTGCGAACGATACTCGACGATATACCCGCGACGCGCGCCGAGGGCGGCGTCCAGGAACCCCGAAGTGTTCGGAGTCATTCCGCTGCGGGCACGACCGACGGCGACCAGGCGTGCGGCACCAGCAGCGCCGGCGGCGCCGACGCCCCGACCCCGATCGACCAGATGTCCGTGTCGCCCGGCTGATCCACCCTCGGCAGGCCGTAGAGCAGGGTGTCGTCGTCGAGCCACACCACTTGGTCGTCGACGCTGCGCTGCTCCGCGAGCACCGTCTCCGCGCCGGAGGCGAGATCGAGCACCGCGATCCGCCACTCGGGTGCGGCGCCGGCGGCGACGTTCTTCTTGTAGGCGACACGCGTTCCGTCGGGCGAGAGGGACGGGCACTCCGCCGTGTCGTGGATCGCCGTCAGCGTGCGCGCGGAGAGACTGCCGCGCACCAGCCAAGTGCGCTGCCCCGAGGCGACGGTGGCGTAGAACGTGTCTCCGTCGCCCGCGAAGGCGACGCCCCAGACGTTGCGGTCGATCGCCGTCACCGGCTCCCCCGCGACCGAGAACGCGAAATCCTCCAGGTTCACCGGCGGCGCAGCCGGACTCGCGAGCACCGGCTCGAGCACGGTCGCCGTGGAGAAGGTCGTCGGCGCGTAGGAGTGCCCCGTGACGAAGGCGGTGCTCGCCAGCATCGTGTCGTCGTCGGAGATGCGCGCGCGACTCGGGATGCCGGGCAGCGGCCAGCGGCGGATCGTGACCCCGTCCGCGTCGGTGAGCACCGCCTCGAAGGTCGTCACGACTCCGCGATCGGTACGCAGGCAGAGCTCGTGCGCCGCGGTGGCCCAGACCCGGTCGCAGGCTCGATCGCTGATCGTGCGGGCGCCGCCCGGGTCGGCGATCGGCACGGAGGCCACCATGCCGTACCCCTCGCCCAGCGCGGTGTTGCGGAAGACGATCCGGCCGTCCGACGGCGACCCCGTGACAACCGCGACGCTCGGCGCTGCGCTCATCCGCTCCTGATAGCGCAGATACGCCGACACGCCGTACGCGACGGAGCCGCCCAGCAGCAGCACCGCCGCCGCGATCGCGATCAGCCACCGCGCCCGCCCGCTCGGACCCACGCCGCTCACTCCGGCCCCCTTCGCACGGGCTTCCGACGCAGCGAGGGTGCGCCGATCCGCCGCTCGCGCAGCAGAGCCGCCGCCGTCACGAGGCCCACAACGAGCGCCGCCGCGACCGTGATCATCGCCGCCTCGCGCCCCCACGCGTACCAGAGCACGCCGAAACCGACCGATGCGAGCAGCCGCGCGACCGCCACCACCGTCTGCGCCGCCGCGATCCCGCTCGAACGCAGGGCGGTCGACACGGCGGTGCCGGCGATCGCGGCGAGGACACCGTCCGTCGCCGCGTAGAAGGCGCCGAGCAGCGCGAGACAGAGCAGGGTGGACCACAAGCCGGACGGCGCGCCGGCGGCGACGAGGTACACCGCCAGGAGCGCGACGTGCCCGGCCAGGAACAAACGCACTCGGCCCCACCGGTCCGCCAGGCGTCCGAACGGAACGGCGAGGGCGAGGTACGCGGCATTGGTGCCCACGTACAGCAGCGGGAACCAGGTCGTGGCGAACGCGTCACGGCTCTGCAGCACGAGGTAGACGAATCCGTCTCCGACCGTCAGCAGCCCCAGCACTCCGGCCGCCAGCAGCAGTCGCCGCATCCGGGGCGCGAGCAGATCCCGCCACGGCAGCCGGGCCCGCGGGGTTCGCCGCCGAACGGCACGGGCGGAGCGGGTCGCGCGGGTCGAGCGGGCCGCTCCCGGCACGAAGAGCAGCAGCACGATCACGCCCAGTGCGGCGAAGGCCGCGGAGACGACGAACACCGTGCGGTAACCGTCCGGCACCAGCAGCAGCACGATGAACGCCAGCAGGGGCCCGATCGTCGCGCCGATCGTGTCCAACATGCGGTGCACGCCGAAGGCTCGTGCCAGCGCGTTCGGCTCGGACGCGGCAGCGATCAGCGCGTCGCGCGGCGCCGTGCGGATGCCCTTCCCGATCCGGTCCACCGCGACGACGGCGGACACGGTGGCGGTGGCGGACGCGGCAGCGGGGCCGAGAGCCGCTCCCGGCCCGGCGCTGAGCAGCAGTCCGATCCTCGCGAGCAGCGACAGCCCGTAACCGGCACCGGCGATGGCTTTCGGTCGCGCCGTCCGATCGGCCGTCCAGCCCGCCCCGATCCGCACAACGGCGCTGATGCCTTGGGAGAGCCCGTCGAGGAAGCCGTAGGCGATCGTGGACAGACCGAGCGCCGCCGTGATGTACAGCGGCAGCACGGCCGCGGTCGACTCCGACGAGATGTCCGTCAGCAGGCTGACGATACCGAGTGCGATCACCGTCGGAGCCACCGCCGCACGGCGGCGCGATTGCGCGGCGGCCGGTGCGTTCTCGGGCCCGTTCTCCGGCTCGTTCTCCGGCCCTTTCTCCGGCTCCGGCGCCGGTCGGTCCGACAGCGAGATGTACACGCTCGGCCTACTCGGCGTGCAGCACGGCGAAGACGGAGTATCCGGTGCGCCCGTTCCGCTCCGGATCGATCGAGACACTCACGGAGTCGGCACCGCGGCTGAATTCCATCGCCGTACCGCCCTCGTTACCCGGCAGCTCGGCCGAGGTGAAGCCCAGCGGCGACAGCACCGCGCGATAGAAGTCGAGCACCGAGTCGGCGGCACGGGCACCGTCGGCGACCAGCCCCGCACGCAGGACGGAGCCGTCGCCCGCGATCGAGGTGGACGCGATCCGGGCGCCGTCGAGGACGGGCACGACCGCGGTCGGGAATCCCGCCACGACGGATCCCTCGGCGCTCGCCGCCGGAGGCAGCGGCAGCGTCACGAGCGCCGGCCTCGGCGCCGAGGGCGGCAAACCGGTCGATTCCGGGGCGGGCCCGGTCACCTCGAGAGGGCGCGCCGGATCGGGTCCCTCGGCGGCGGCACCGGGAGCGGCGGTCGGCTCCGACGAGGGGGCGGATGACGGTTCCGCGGCAGCCGACGGCACGGTCGCCGGAGTCGTCGCCGTGGGGGGTGCCGTTGCGGCGGTGGTCGAGGGGCCGGCGGCGCCCGGTGACGGATCGAGGGTCGCCGCGGCGGGCGGCGGCGGCCCGTCGTCCCGACCCAGCAGATCGAGGGTGATCGCCGCGGCGACGAGCACCGCCGCGATCGCGGCGCTGACCACCACCAGGAGCCGACGTCGTTCCATGCTGCCTCGAGTCCGTTCCCGCGCGCCGGCCGCTCGGCCGGGTCCGAGCAGATCACAACGACGCGGTTACCAGCGACCATAGTGAGTCGGCGTCAGTTCGGCCATGCCCGTGACGCGAGATCGTCCGCTTAGGCTTCTCTCTATGTCCGATCCCCGTGCGCCCCTCCCGTCGACTCCGCCGCCCGGCTGGTACCCGCACCCGGCGGATCTCGGCACCGAACTGTACTGGGACGGTTCGGCGTGGACCACGCTGTCCCGCCCCGCGCCGGGAACCGAGAGCGCTCCGGCGTACGGAACTCCTCCCACGGATGCCGCGGCCACCACGTCGACGGTCTCGCCGTACGACGCGTCCGCGACCCCTGCACCGTCGAACGGGGCGCCGTACGGTTCGCCGTACGCGTCGCCCGAGAGCGGCGCCTATCCGACGAGCGCACCGGCCGCGCGCAACAACCTCGCGATCGCCTCGCTGGTGCTCGGGATCGTCGGTCTGATCATCAACCCGTTCTACGTGCCGTCCATCCTGGCCATCGTGTTCGGTGCCCGGTCCCGCCAGGCGGCGAAGCTCGCCGGCGCGCCGATGGGGATGTCGACCGCGGGCCTCGTGCTCGGAATCGTCGGCATCGTCGCGGCCTTCGCCGTGCGCTACCTGTTCAACTCCTAGACAGCTCGTCGAGACTCGCGCGGGCGTCGCGCAGCGCTTCTTGCGCCGCGTCGTCGGCTCGGCGTGCTGTCTCCGCGGCCGTTCGTGCGACCTCGTTCGCCTTCTCGGCGTCGGCCAGGGCTGCCCGAGCCTCGTCGCGGCGGATCCGGGCCGCTCGTTTGTGCTCCGCCGCCTCGGCGCGGAGCTCGGCGGCCGAGCGCGCCGCGGCTTCGGCCGCCTGCAGTTCGCGCTTGGCGCGCCGCAGGGCGAGGCTCGTGTCGATCGGCGCCGGTCCGCCGTCGCTCGGCGGGCGCGGCACGTCGATCGCCGGCCCTGCGATCGCGCCGTCGAGGTCGACCGCTGAGATGCCGTCCGCCGCGAGGGAGCGCACCAGCCGCCCGCTGCGGATCGCCTCCGCGGCGCCCGCATCCGCCACGGCCGCGAGCACCGTGCGGCGGATCTCGTCGACGGCGGTCGCGCTGAGCTTCTCCGCCGCGCCGTCCGTGTCGGTGGCGACGGCGGCCACGACCTCAGTGAGCAGCCGGTTCCGGTCACGGCCGAGCGCCCGGATCGCCGCTCGGTCGGCGCCGCTCTGCGCCGTCCGGAACTCCCGGCCGAGGGCGAGAACGCGCGTGAGCAGGTCCGCGTGCGCGCCGCTGAGGCGGTTGATCGCCTCCGCCGCAGCGCTGGGCTTGACGAACGCGGCGACGCTCGCCGCCAGCTCCGCGTCGCCTTGCTTCTTCAATTCCGCTGCGCGCGCGTTCCGCGCCGCGACGAAGCCGCCCCGCGGCTGGCTGTACAGCCGCTGCGCCTCCGCCAGCAGCGGGTCGGTGCCGGAGATCACGCGCCGCCCGACTCGACCGGCCGCTCGCGCATGCCCCCGACGACGGTGCGCAGCTCGATCTCGACCATGGCAACCACCGTACGCCGCGCCGAGCACCATGACCTACGGTTGACGACTGTGACCAACGGTAGGAATTCGATCTCGTCCTGGCGCAGCGCGACCCCCGTGTTCGTCATCGCGATCGCCCTGGTGGCGCTCGTGCTCCGCGGTCCGATCGTCGCCGTCGCCCCAGTGGTGGACGCGATCCGCGCCGACCTCGCGCTCACGGCGACGCAGGCCGGCCTGCTCACCAGCATCCCCGTCCTCTGCTTCGCCCTGGCGACACCGCTGGCCGTCGCCGTGATCGCCCGCGCCGGCGCCGACGCGGCCGTCAGCATCAGCGTGCTCGGCGTCGCCCTCGGCACGATCATCCGCTCCTCGGGCGAGCTGACCGCGACCGTGATCGGCACGATCGTCATCGGCGCGTTCATCACGATCGGCAACGTGGTCGTGCCGGTGGTGATCCGGCGCGATGTCGCACCCGCCAGGGTCGGCCTGACCACCGGCGTCTACACGGCAGCCCTGAACATCGGCTCGACCATCACCGCACTGGGCACGGCTCCGCTGGCCGAGTCGTGGGGGTGGCGCGGCGCTCTGCTGGCGTGGAGCTCGTTCTCGGTGCTCGCGCTCGCGGCCTGGCTGATCGCCGTCGGTCGTCGGCGCGCCTTCGTGCCGATCCGCGCCGGCGCGATCGCTGCCGCGGATGCGGCCGGTTCGCCGCCCCGGGTCTGGCGCAGCCTGACCGTGCTGCTGCTGGCGATCTCCTTCGCCAGCCAGGGTTTCTCCTACTACGGCGTCACCGCGTGGTTGCCGACCCTGCTGATGGACGAGAACGGCTTCACCATCGCGCAGGCGGGCGCCAGTTCCTCGGTCTTCCAGATCGCCGCCGTGGTCGGAGCCCTCGGGGTGCCGCTGCTCGTCTCGAGGCTGCAGCCGTTCGGCAGCTTCATCGTGGTGGGGGCGCTGTGGGCCTGCGTGCCGCTCGGGCTCCTCTTCGCTCCCGAGCTGTGGCTGCTCTGGTGCCTTCTCGGCGGTGCCGCGCAGGGCGGCGGGATCACCATCATCTTCGTCGTGATCGTGCGGATCGCGCGCAGCGATGCTCACGCCTCCCGGTTGTCCGCCACCGTGCAGGGCATCGCCTACGCCCTGTCCGCGACGGCGCCGACCGTGGTCGGCTTCGCGCACGACCTCACCGCGGCGTGGACGGCGCCGCTGCTGGTGGTGCTGGTCGCCGTCCTCTCCTTCACCGTGCTGGGCTGCATCGCCTCCGTCCGCCAGGCGAGAGTCGGACACTGAGAGCCGCTCGTCAAGCCACTGCGCGGTGCGGGCCACCTGAGTAGCGTGGGGGCATGGCGCAGAAGAGCAGTACCAAGGCCGAGACTGCCACCGAGCCCGAGGATTCGCGCAAGCCGGACGAGATCAGCGACATCACGAAGCAGTCGTGGTTCTACACGCTGAAGAAGACCCTGCGCGAGTTCGGTGCCGACCAGTGCACCGATCTCGCCGCCGGCCTGACCTACTACGCCGTGCTGGCGTTGTTCCCCGGCCTGCTCGCGGTGGTCTCGGTGCTCGGCCTCTTCGGCGCCGCCCAGAAGACGACCGACACGGTGCTCGAACTGATGTCGAACCTCGCCTCGCCGCAGGCCGTCGAGGTGCTGCGCGGCCCGGTCGAGCAACTCACCTCGTCGCCGGCGGCCGGCATCGCGTTCGCCACGGGCCTGATCGGCGCACTCTGGTCGGCGTCGGGCTACGTCGGCGGCTTCGGCCGAGCGATGAACCGCATCTACGATGTCGACGAGGGGCGCCCGATCTGGAAGCTGCGTCCGACCATGCTCGGCGTGACGCTGTTCACCGTGGTCCTCCTGGTGATCGCGGCGCTGATCCTGGTGCTCAGCGGACCCGTCGCCACGGCGGTCGGCGACGTGATCGGGCTCGGGGAAGGAACCCTCCTGGTCTGGAACATCGCGAAGTGGCCGGTGCTCGGCATCATCGCCGTCGTGGTCATCGCCGTGCTCTACTACTGGGCCCCGAACATCCGCCAGCCGAAGTTCCGCTGGATGAGTCTGGGCGCGCTGCTCGCGCTGGTGATCTGGCTGATCGCCTCGGTCGGCTTCGGACTGTACGTGGCGAACTTCTCCAACTACGACGCCACCTACGGCTCGCTCGGCGCGGTGATCGTATTCCTGCTCTGGATCTGGATCACCAACCTCGCCCTGCTCTTCGGGGCCGAGTTCGACGCCGAACTCGAACGCGCGCGCCAGTTGCAGGCCGGCATCGTGGCGGAGGAGAACCTGCAGCTGCCCCCGCGCGACACGACCGCGAGCGACAAGAAGGCGAAGCAGCACCACCAGGACGTCGTCGACGGACGCTGGCTCCGTCTCACCGCCGACACCGAGCGCGCCAATCGCGGCGAGGACGAGGACTGACCCGCGACCACTCCGCGAAATTTCGCGAGATTCGTTGTTGCGGACGACGTGCTGCGCCGCGGCGGCCTATCTGGTCCGCAGATGGCCATCTCGAACGGGGCGCTCGCGGCACGAGGCTAGCTGTGGTCCGACCACAGCTGGTACTGTGGTCGGACCACAGAGAGGAGCCGCCCGTGAGCGACGACGCCCGCGCCTGGGAGAAGGTGCTCGCCCACGTCGAGTCCCGCCTGCTCTCCGGCGATCTCGCCCCCGGCGACCGGCTGCCGGGCGAACGCGCCCTCGCGCTCGAACTCGGCGTCGGCCGCTCCTCCGTCCGCGAGGCGGTTCGGGTGCTCGAAGTGATGGGGCTGATCCGAACCCAGACCGGATCCGGACCGAGCGCGGGAGCCGTGATCGTCGCCCGACCGACCGGCGGCATGAGCGTGCTGCTGCGCCTCCAGGTGGCGGCGAGCGGATTCGCGGTCGCCGACATCGTGCGCACCCGACTCGTGCTCGAGACCGCAGTCGTCGACGACCTAGCCGCGCACGCGCATCCCCCGCTCACGGCGAGTGCGGAACTGCTCGACGCGATGGATGCGCCGGACCTCAGTCACGACGAGTTCCTCGCGCTGGATCAGCAGTTCCACCTCTCGCTCGCCGAGGCGAGCGGCAACGCCGTGATCGCCGCCATCACGGCCGGCCTCCGCGACGCCGTCGAGAGCTACGTCATCGACGCCGCCCGCAGTCTGCCCGACTGGCAGCGCACCCGAGACCGGCTCCGCGCCGAACACCGCGGCATCCTCGCCGCCGTCGCGTCCGGCGACGCCGCTAAGGCCCGCACGGCCGTCACCGCGCACATCACCGGCTACTACACCGAGACCCACCTCACGTCGGCGCCCCGCTGACCCCCACGCCACTCGCACGAAAAGGAGCCCTCATGGTCGAGAGACGAATCCCGAAGGTGCGCGACCTCGCGCCCCTGATGCAGTTCAAGAAGCCCGAGCTGAACCTCAAGAAAGCACGCCTGGAGTCGGCGCTGACGATCCAGGACCTGCAGAAGATCGCGCGCCGCCGCACGCCCAAGGCGGCGTTCGACTACACCGAGGGCGCGGCGGAGGCCGAACTCTCGCTGGCTCGCGCGCGTCAGGCCTTCGAGGACATCCAGTTCAACCCCGCGATCCTGCGCGACGTCTCCACCGTCAGCACGAACTGGGACGTGCTCGGCGCGAACGTGGCGCTGCCCTTCGGCATCGCGCCGACCGGCTTCACCCGGATGATGCAGACCGAGGGCGAGATCGCGGGAGCGCACGCCGCCGCGAAGCACGGCATCCCCTTCTCGCTCTCCACCATGGGCACCACCGCGATCGAGGATGTCAAGGCGGCGAATCCGCACGGCCGGAACTGGTTCCAGCTGTACATGTGGAAGGACCGCGATCGCTCGATGGCGCTGGTCGACCGGGCGGCGAAGGCCGGCTTCGACACCCTGCTCGTGACCGTGGACGTGCCGGTCGCGGGAGCCCGCCTGCGCGACAAGCGCAACGGCTTCTCCATCCCGCCGCAGCTGTCGCTCGGCACCGTGGTCAACGCGCTCCCCCGCCCGTGGTGGTGGATCGACTTCCTCACCACCGAGCCGCTCGCGTTCGCCTCGCTGGACCGCTGGTCGGGCACCGTCGGCGAGTTGCTCGACTCGATGTTCGACCCGACGGTGACCTTCGAGGACCTCGCCTGGATCCGCGACCAGTGGCCGGGCAAGGTCGTCGTCAAGGGCGTGCAGAACCTCGACGACGCCAAGCACCTCGCCGAACTCGGCGTCGACGGCATCACGCTGTCGAACCACGGCGGGCGCCAGCTCGACCGGGCGCCGATCCCGTTCCACCTGCTGCCCGAGGTCGTCCGCGAGGTCGGCTCCGAGTACGAAGTGCACCTCGATACCGGCATCATGTCGGGCGCCGACATCGTCGCGTCCGTCGCGCTGGGCGCGCGCTTCACCCTGGTCGGCCGCGCGTACCTCTACGGCCTGATGGCCGGCGGCGAGGCGGGCGTGAACCGGATGATCGAGATCCTCGGTGAGCAGATCACCCGCACGATGCGCCTCCTCGGCGTCAACGCGTTGGAGGAGCTCAACCCGGGCCACGTCACCCAGCTGCAGCGCCTCGCCCCGCGCGCGGTCTCGCCGCAGTTCCAGCTCGCCGACTGACCCACCCCGACGCCCGAAGCCCGGGTCGTCGCGATCCGTTTCGCCGCGGAGACGGACGGAACGCGACCACCGGGGCTTTGCGGCTTTCCGACGCGGTCGGATCGGGCGGGCGGGCGCCTCAGCGCGCGCGGAGGTAGCGCAGCAGCAGCGTGTCCTCCGCGGAGAGCACGTGCGCCAAGTACTGCGGCCGATCGACGGAGGCGTCGGCGTGCGCGATCCGTAGGGCGCCGCCGCTCGCGAGGGTCGGTGCGACGGTGAGGCAGAGCTCGTCGACCACGTCCGAGGCGAGCAGGGCACCGAACAGCGACGGACCGCCCTCGCAGTGGATCTGCGGCAATGCGCGCTCGACGAGCGCCGCGACGGCGGCCTTGGGGTCGAACGCCTCGACTCCGCAGGAGATCACCTCGGCGACCTCGCTCAACGCCGCGCGTCGATCCGTGGGAGCGGACTCGCGCGTCAGCACGATCGGACGCACCGGCGCCTCGGTGAAGACCCGCGATCGCGGATCCAGGTTCAACGAGCCCGACACCAGCGCGAACACCGGCTGCGGAGCCAGACCCGCCGCCTCCCGCCACGCGACGGACTCGGCATCCAGCACCATCGGTCCGTAGCCCTCGGCGCGCACGGTGCCCGCGGCGACGAGCACCACGTCGGCCGGGCGACGCAGCAGATCGAACAATCGCTTGTCGGCCGGTCCGCCGAGCGCACCGGACAGACCGTCCAGGGTCGCGGCGCCGTCGACGCTGGCCACGAAGTTCACCCGCAGCCACGGCCGCTTGCGCACGGGGCGTTCGAAGAGCGAGAGCAGCGCGCGATCGTCGAGATCGGGACGGTGCACCGGCGAGAGCTGGTCGATCCGAGCGGGCATGGTCACTCCACGTTGTGCCGGAGGTAGACGGGCGCACGGAAGCCCAGCACGGCCTCCGTGAGGCGAACGGCGTCGACCGCCGCCGGCACGTCGTGCATCCGCACGATCCGGGCCCCCTTCATGATGCAGATCACCGCGGCGGCCAGGGTGCCCGAGAGCCGCTGGCCCTGAGGTCGGTCGAGCGATTCGCCGATGAAGTCCTTGTTCGAGACGGCCGCCAGCGTCGGCAGGCCGATGCCGACGATCTGCTCCAGTCGGCGCGTGATCTCCAGCGTGTGCAGCGTATTCTTGTTCAGGTCGTGCCCGGGGTCGACGATCAGTCGTTCCAGCGGGACTCCCGCGGCGACGGCGGTCTGCACGCGCTCGCGCAGGAACTGCTCGACCTCATCCGTCACATCCGCGTAGCTCGGTCGCGCGGGCCCGTTGCGCGGCTCACCCAGGCTGTGGGTCAGTACCAGCTGCGCCTGGGATTCGGCGACCACCGCGGCCATCTCCGGATCGTGCAGGCCGCTGGTGTCGTTGATCACGGCGGCGCCGGCCGCGATGCTGCGCCGCGCCACCTCGGCGCTGGTCGTGTCGACCGAGATCACCACGTCGTTCACCGCGTGGATCGCCTCGATCACCGGAACGACCCGGTCGATCTCCTCCGCGACGGTCACGACGGGCCCACGGCCGAACGGCACACCGCCGATGTCGATCCAGTCGGCGCCGTCTTCCGCCGCACGCTGAGCCGCGGCGACGGCGCGATCGAGCGCGAAGGTCGCGCCCTTGTCGTAGAAGGAGTCGGGGGTGCGGTTCACCACCGCCATCACCGCGACCTGACGGTCGAAGTCGAAATCGTGCCCGCCGATGCGTCGTCTCACCCGTCCACGATATCGGGCGGCGGCTGAAGGGATCGCGTCAGCCCCGGAGCGCCTGATCCAGGTCCGCGATGAGGTCTTCGACGCTCTCCAGCCCGATCGAGAGCCGGATCATGCCCGGCGTGATGCCGAGCCGCTCGCGCAGCTCGGGTGCGAACGAGATGTGGGTCGAGGTGGCCGGGTGCAGCGCCATCGAACGCGTGTCGCCGATGTTGGTCATCCGGCTGAGCACGCGGAGTCGATCGAAGAACCGTCGTGCGCCCGCCTCGCCGCCGCGCACGGTCAGCGCGAACACCGAGCCCGTCCGGCCGCCGTACAGCCGCTGCGCCAGCTCGTACAGGGGGTTGTCACTCAGTCCCGCGTAGTCGACGCTCTCGACCTCGGGATGCGTGCTCAGCCACTCGGCGATCGCGATCGAGCTGTCGACGTGCCGGTCCATCCGCAGCGACAGCGTCTCGATGCCCTGGTGCAGCAGGAAGGAGTTGAACGGCGACAGCGCCGGCCCGATGTCGTTCACCACGGCCTCGCGCACGTGCCGGGCGTAGGCGGTCGCTCCGAAACGCTCGAGGAAGGAGGGCGCACCGGGCCGGATCGGCTCCGTGATCATCGGATAACTGCGAGAGGATGCGGCCCAGTCGAATCGCCCGCCGTCCACGATCACCCCGGACAGCGCGGCGCCGTGCCCGCTGAGGAACTTCGTCGACGAGTGCACCACGATGTCGGCGCCGTGCTCGAACGGGCGGATCAGGTACGGCGTTCCGACGGTGTTGTCGATCACCAGCGGGAGGCCGTGCCGCCGCGCGACGCGGGCGAGCTGCTCGATGTCGACGATGTCGTTGCGCGGGTTCGGGATGGTCTCGCTGAAGATCGCCTTCGTCTGCGGCGTGATCGCGCGATCCCACTCGTCGTCGTCGGCATCGTTCCAGACGTAGTCGACCTCGACGCCCATCCGCTTGAAGCTGCGCCCGAACAGGATGCGGGTGCCGCCGTAGATGCTCGCGGTCGACACGATGCGCTCGCCCGACTCGGCCAGCGCGAAGAGCGCCGAGGTGATCGCGGCCTGCCCCGACGCGACGACGATCGCCTCGGTGCCACCCTCCAGGGAGGCGATCCGCTGCTCCGCGACCGCGTGCGACGGATTGCGCGAACGCGAGTAGATGAAGCCGTTGGCCGCGCCGGTGAAGCGGTCGCGGCCGTCGTCGAACGAGTCGAAGCGGTAACCAGAGGTCATCGCGATCGGCGCGACGCGGGCTTGGTTCGGGGTGTTCTCGTACTCGCCGGCGTGCACCTGGCGGGTGTCGAAACCGTAGTCCTCCCACTCGTACTCGGGCTGCAGCACGGTGTGCTCGGGGTCGGGAGTCGAGTGGGTTTCGGCTTCGTTCGTCACCCGGCAACTCTGCCACGGATGACTGCGCGAAGATGGATGCACCACCTGCCATTTCTCGCACCGCTGAGGAGCTCCGTGAACCAGCCGCACATGAACGTCGAATCGTTCAACCTCGACCACCGCACCGTCCTCGCCCCGTACGTCCGTGTCGCCGACACCAAGGTGCTGCCCGGCGGTGACGTGATCACCAAGTTCGACGTGCGCTTCACCCAGCCCAACGTGGGCCACCTCGAGATGCCGGCCGTGCACTCGATCGAGCACCTCTTCGCGGAGCACTCGCGCAACCACTCCGATCGCGTGATCGACTTCTCCCCGATGGGCTGCCAGACCGGCTTCTACCTGATGCTGCAGGGTGAGCCGACGCAGGAGGAGGTCTTCGAGCTGATCGAGGCGACGATGAACGACATCCTCGCCGCGACCGAGGTGCCTGCCGCCAACGATGTGCAGTGCGGCTGGGGGGCGAACCACTCGCTGCAGGGAGCGCAGGACGCCGTGCGCGGTTTCCTCGCCGAGCGCGCGGGCTGGAGCGTCGTCACCGCATGAGCGTCTCCGATGTCGTGATCCTGGTCGCGATGAGCGATGAGGCCGCGCCGTTCCTGGCGGCCGCCGATTCGGTGGGCGATCCGGTCGACGTCGGTCGGGCGGTGCACCGACGGATCCTGCTCGATGCGCGTGCGGTGCTCCTGGTGGAGACCGGCATCGGCATGGTCAACGCCGCGGGCGCCGCGACCTCGGCGATCCTGTCCGGACCGCAGCTGCCCGACCTGGTCATCAGCGCGGGCAGCGCGGGCGGCGTCGGAGTCGGCGTCCGCGTCGGCGACATCGTCGTCGGCACCGAGTACGTCAACACCGACGCGGACGCGCGCGCCTTCGGCTACGCGCTGGGCCAGTCCCCCGGCATGCCCGAGCGCTACCTCGGCGCCGCGGAACTCGTCGACGCCGCGGACTCCAGCGCGTACGCCGTGCACCGTGGGCTGATCGTCTCCGGCGACACCTTCGTCGACGCCGAGCGGGTGTTCCGCGTGCGCGCCGGCTTCCCGGGCGCGCTGGCCACCGATATGGAGTCGCTCGCGATCGCGCAGACCTGTCACGTCTTCGACGTGCCGTTCGTCTCGATCCGCGGCATCTCCGACCTCTGCGGTCCGGCGGGGGCCGACGACTTCCTCACTCACGTCGACGACGCCGCCGAGCGTTCCTCCGCCGTGGTGCGCACCCTCCTGAGCGCCGTCGGCGCCTAGCGCGGTCAGCCGCGCGCCGTGGCGGCGAGCAGTGCGTAGAAGGGGGCGGCATCGGCGGAGGATCGGAGTGCCTCCTCCGCGGCGGCCAGAGCGGGAGCGTCCTCCGCGGTGAGCAGGATCGCATCGAAACCCTGCTGCACGAGCGCTCCGTTCATCCGCAGCCGGGCGAGGGAGGCATCCACTCCCGCCGCGATCGCGGCCGCGGCGAAGCGGACCGCCGCGCCCACCACGCCCGCGCCCTCCGGACGGAAGACCTCGCCGTCCGGCGAGACCAGCGTGGCCACAAAAGCACCCTTCTTCGCCGCTCGGAACGTGTCGTCGTAGCGCTTGCGGAACACCGCGGGGGCGACGCTCGACAGCGCGGCCTCCGCCGCCAGAGCCGCGGTGCGCTCCGTCTTCAGCGCGCGCGCCAGAGCGTGATCCCGCCCGATCGGGCGCAGCTCCAGCAACGCGGAGGGCACGAGGGCGGCGACGGGTCGAGCGGTCATCCCGCGAGCCTACGGCGTCGCCTCCACGACCTCGGACCGGGCGCGCGTCGATCGCACCCGCTCGGCCACGTCGTGCGCGAGCCGTAACGCCAGGCACACGGCGAGGAAGGTCGGGTTCGCCTCCCCCGCCGTCGGGAAGACGCTGCTGGACGCGATCGACAACCCGCCGACGCCGTGGACGCGGCTGTCCGCGTCCACAACGCCCAGGGCGGGATCCGGATGCATCCGCGTGGTGCCGATGTGGTGGAATCCGTCGGTCGCCTGCTCCCAGACGGCCGCCGCCCGCTGATCCTGCGGGTCGAGGTACTCGATCCGGGCCCGTCCCGATGCGCGCAGGCGCTGGTCCAGCTGCTCGTGGCAGCGCAGCACCGAGTCGATGTCCTGCTCCGTGTAGCGGAAGTCGATCGTGAGCTCCGGCAGCCCGTCCGGCCCGTCGCCGCCGCTCGGCCGCACCCGACTGTCCGGGTTCGGGATCTGCTCCGCGTGATAGTGCAGCGCATAGGTTCCGCCGGCGTTGCGCAGCACGAAGCCGGGCTTGCGCACTGCCGAGAGGTAGCGGCGTCGCAGGATGTCCAGCGTGTCGCCGGCGGCGCGCCACGGCCGACGCAGCACGTTGCGCACGTGCGCGCCGTAGCGCCGCGGCGTCGGCCCGATGTGCCGCAGCCGGATGCCCTCCGCGAGGATGCGTCGGCCGACCGGTGGTACGGCCAGGGCGAGGAAGACCAGGGACAGGGTCGCATTACGGTGCCCCGTTTCGTAGAACGGCGGGTTGTCGAGGTAGAAGCTCGTGTTCAGCAGCTCGTGCTCGCGCTGCGAACTCTCGTCGAACGTGAACCGTCGCCGCACGTAGCTGTCGTGCTCGTCGCGCCGGAAATCGAGCGCCGCGACATCCGCCGGGTCCTTGAGCACGATGTTCGCCACGCTGCCCGTGGCGTGGCCCATGTAGTACCGGCCGAGCGGCCCGTCCGCCCCGCCGAAGAGATCCGGGTGGCGGCGCTGGATCGCGAACAGCAATCGCGTGGTCTCGAGCCCGCCCATCGCGAGGGCGTACTCGCTCGCACGAACGTCGATCACGCGGCCGCCGTAACGCACCACGAGATGCTCCACGGCGCCGTTCCCGATCGCGATGTCCGTGACGGTGGCCCCGAACAACACGTCGATCAGCGGATGCGAGAGCGCCCGCTCCCCCAGTCTCGGCCCGAGCTTGGGCCTGCGCGCCCACCGCTCGAGCTGCGACATCGCGACGTCCTCCAGCCCCGGCCAATCCGGATCCTCGGACCGGAAGGTCGCGCTGCCGCAGTCGAGGTACTCGGCTGCGCGCTGCTGCCACGGGCGGACGTCCGCCACGCCGATCGGCCAGCCGGACTCGGGCACGAAGTCGCGCACCTCGAAGTCGATCGGCTCGAACTGGACGCACCGCCCGCCCCACATCCACGAGGTGCCACCGAGGCCGCGTCGCGCGATCTGGGCCATCGGTGCGTGCCGTGCGGCGTCGACCAGTTCGGGCTCCGAACGCTCGGAGGCGGGCGTGTCGCTGCGCCCGGAGCGCTCATCGCCCGCGTCCAGCAGCAGCACTCGGAGCCCGGCCTCCGCCGCCTCCAGAGCGAGCGGCAGACCGACGGGGCCCGCACCGACCACGCAGAACTCGTACGCACCCTCGGGAGCCGAGACCAGCCGCGTCACGGGTTCACCTCGACCGCTCGGCTGCTGCCATCGCGCTCCCACCGGCTCGTCCCGGCACCGGTGGTGCGCGCCGAGCGCCGGCGCGCCGCGAGGGTCAGCAGCACGTAGCACGCCGTGTCGAACGCCGATCGTGGGCCGCGCACCGTGCGCAACAGTGCGCGCCCGCGCTGAGCGGTATCCGCCGGAACCCCCAGTTCGACGTAGCCGCGACGCTGTCGCGCGAGCACGGCCAGCAACGCGGGCACATCGCGTGGCGTGCGGATGCGCATCGGCGTCGTCGCCACCACGCGCTTCTCCTGCGCCGTGAAACGCTCGTCGAACCAGGAGTCGTCGGCGGTCACCTCGGCGAAACGCCCGAACCGCGCGTGACCCGCTTCGTTGGTGGCGTAACCCCCGGCACCCCACAAGCGCGTGGGCGGCGCCGGGATCCGGGAGCGTGCGCGGTAGTAGCCGCGCACGGCGGCGCTCGCCTCCGCCGTGTCGTACCTCGCCGCGGCACGAGCCGCGAGCACGCCGCGCTCGGCCAGCGCCGCGAACACGGCCAGTACCGCTGCCGGGGTGATCTCGATGTCGGCGTCGAGGTAGAGCCGAGGCCAGCTCGTCGCGGCGTCGTCGCCGGCGTTCATCGCGGTCGGCTTCGACGCCGGCCCGAGGTCGAGCACGCGCACGCCGTCGAAACGCGCGGCGATCGCCGCCGTCCCGTCGGTACATCCGTTGGCGACGACGATCACGTCGATCTCGCGGCACGCGGCCAGCGGGGCGAGCGTGCGGGCGATCACCCCGGCCTCGTTGTGCGCGGGGATGATCACCGTGCCGACGCCCGGAGGCGGATGGGGCGCGTCGCGGCGCGCGTGAGCGTGTTCGGTCACGGATCTTCCCTGCGTTCTCGGGCTTACAGGTGAGCTTGCGGCCGTCTAGGAAACGGCCGGATTCGTGCCGGAGCAGGAATCCTGATCGCGACACTAGACCCGATACTACCGCGGGACGCACCCCCGAACGCGGGGTGCTGCTCTCTGCGAGGGACCCCTTTCGCGCGCGAGGGCGCCCCGGCCCGCGGCGCCCTCGCGCGCTGCGCGGGTCCCTCGCAAAACACGAAGGCCCCCGGGTGACCGGGGGCCTTCGTTGAGGTGGGCGATACTGGGATCGAACCAGTGACCTCTTCCGTGTCAGGGAAGCGCGCTACCGCTGCGCCAATCGCCCGAAGTGGGTCACGCCGAGCCCGAAGGCCCGGCGACCGAGCGGATGACGAGATTCGAACTCGCGACCCTCACCTTGGCAAGGTGATGCGCTACCGCTGCGCCACATCCGCATGATGTTGTATTCAGTTACTGCGACCCACGTACTCTACACGGCCTGGCACCCCACGGGGACCGGGCCGAACAGAGATCGGCCCTCGCGGATGACTCCGTCGAGGGCGTGGATCGTGGGCGATACTGGGATCGAACCAGTGACCTCTTCCGTGTCAGGGAAGCGCGCTACCGCTGCGCCAATCGCCCGTGGTGCGTGCACCGCGCACTTCTGCTCGGTACACACCTCGCTCGCGTGAGCGATGGAGGTGGATACGGGATTCGAACCCGTGTATACGGCTTTGCAGGCCGCTGCCTCGCCTCTCGGCCAATCCACCGTGTCCTGGGTTCGCTGCCGGGCGAAGACCTGACGGCCCCGACCTGGCGTGGCTCTCCTGTCGGTAGGAAGGAGAACCCTTTCGGAAGCCGGATCCCGAAGGTTCCGGCATTCGAGCGGATGACGAGATTCGAACTCGCGACCCTCACCTTGGCAAGGTGATGCGCTACCGCTGCGCCACATCCGCATGATGTGTTGTTGCATGTTCAGTTGTGGGGTGTTTCGGCCCGGGTGTTCCCCGCGACCTAGAAGACTTTATCGGACGCTCGCGCCAGTTTCCAAATCCGCCACGACCGAAAACCGGCCTCGGTTCCACCCCCACCGCGCAACGACGCGGGAAACACAGCGGGAACGTCACCGAATCCCGGGCGTGGCGACGCCGACCCTGCGCGAAATGGTCACCGACACCCGTCAGCATCCGGTACGATCGTTCATCGGGTCGTCCACAAGACGGCCGTCAGGGCGATTGGCGCAGTTGGTAGCGCGCTTCCTTCACACGGAAGAGGTCATCGGTTCGAGTCCGGTATCGCCCACTGCACGAAGGCCCCCGAGTGATCGGGGGCCTTCGTCGTTCCCCGGTCGTTCGCGTCGGTTCACCCGGCCGCCTCCACTCGATTCCTCAGATCAGATCCGAGAGCGGACCGGTTGGTAGGGCGATCCAGCCCTCGCGCCTGGCGCGCTCCGCACTGTCGGCAGGCGGGGCGGTCGAGCATCCGAGCGCAGCACTGCGCGCGGCGAGGGCCGCGATGACGGCATCGAACGCGTCGGCCGATCGCAGCATCAGTGCCGCGTGCTCGCCGAGGTTCAACCACGGCTGCGCCCGGGCGAGCGCCTCGAGCAGCACCGCGCGGGCCGCCGGGTCCGTCCGATACCCGGTGGTCGGCAGGCCCCACACGCGCAGCGACGCGCCCGGATAGACCTCGACGACCAGACCGGCACCCGAGCGATCCACGGCGAGGCCGCTCCCGGCGATGCGCGCCAGGAGGCCTGCGCAGCGCATCGCCGTGAGGCCGAGCCGGTCGGTCGAGACGCTCAGCGGCCACCGACCCGTTCGGCTCCGCACGTCGCGGTCCGTCTCGCGGTAGGCGAGAGTGCGCCGCCAGTCCAGGCCGCCGTCGATGGCGGAGCCGCCTGGTTCCAGGCTCGCGTGCGCCGCCACGAAGCTCACGAACTCGTCGGGCCAGCCGAACGCGCAATCGATGCCGAGTTTCTGCACCGAGCCCGCGACCTCGACGATCCGCGGGTCATCCACTCCGAGATGCAGCTCCTGCAGTCTCGCGCCGCCATCGTTCCAGTCGATGACGGCGAGCGCCGTGCCGGCGGCCTGGGCAGCGAGATCCACTCCGGCGGTACGCATACGGCCAGACTAGGGCGAGCCCCAGCGCCGTCGCAGTCAGACCAGGTTCTGCGTACCCAGCACCACCGCCAGCGCGAGCCGTTCGGCGTCGGAGCTGCCGGGCTCGGCCGTGTAGACGAGGATGCGCAACTCATCGGCCGAGACGAGCAGGATGTCGCAATCGAGTTCGATCCGACCGACCGCCGGATGATCGATGATCTTGCGACGGCCCGGCTCCCGCGCGGCGGCATCGTCCGACTCCCAGAACTCGACGAACCGTTCGCTGAGTGCAGCCAACCGCCGTACCAGTTCGGCGACGGAGCGATCCGCGGGGAACCGCGACGCCGTGAGGCGCAGATCCGCGACGAGGCCGGCCTCGAATCCCGCCCGTTCCTGGGCTGTCATCACGGCCCGGCTGCCCGGCCCGACCAGGTGCCGCCACGCGGCGTTGCGCTCGATCCCCCGCTGCTGAGTCGTCGGACCCATCAGTGCGTCGTACGGGGCGTTCGCGAGCAGGAGGGTCATCGTCGCGTCGAACACGGCGACCGGGGTGTTCGAAAGCCGGTCCAGCATCCGCTGCACACTCGGCGGGATGCGCCGCGGCACCAGTTCTCGCCCCGGCGTGGCGTGCCCCGCGAGTCGGAACAGCAGTTCCCGCTCCGCGTCCGCCAGCCGCAGGGCGCGTGCGAGCGCCTCGACCACCTGCGCGGAGGGGGAGGTCGCCCTGCCCTGTTCGAGGCGCGTCAGGTAGTCGGCCGAGATGCCGGCCAGCGCGGCGAGTTCTTCGCGGCGCAGCCCCGCCGCCCGACGCCGGGTACCGGCGGGCAGCCCGACGTCGTCGGGAGCGACGCGATCGCGCCAGCGGCGCAGAAGGTGGCCGAACGGCAACGGATCCATGCTGCCAGTGTGGACGACGCGCGGCTGCGTGTCCTGGGTCCCGTGGTCCTACGACACCGTTGTGGGCCCGCGTCAACCGGGGTCGCCGCGTCGCCGGCCGACTCGAAGGCGAGCTAAAATCATCGCGTGCCCGTCCTGTCCCGCGCCTCCGTCCGCCTCTTCGCCGTCGCGGCGGTCGTTGTGACGCTCGCAGGCTGCACGCCCGCGAACCCGGACGGCGGCGAGGACGCCGCCGCCGAGTCCCCCTCCCCCGTCGTCACCTACGACGTGTCCACGGGCTACACGCCCACGCCCACCCCCACGGCTGCGCGCGCCGAGGACTGCCGGATCGCCCTGGCCGCCCTCGACGCGGCGACGACCGCTCTGAACCAGTACGCCGGCAGCGAGGAGACCGTCGCGGCCTACACCGAGGCGACGGCGTCGATCTCGGATGCGGCGACCCGGGCCGTGGTGCGCGCGGCCGGCGAGGCGCTCGGGGCGTACATGGTGGCACCGGAGGGTGCCGACGCGGCGGAGGAGCGCGCGTGGGACGCCGCAGCTCAAGCCGTCCGCAGCCGCTGCGCCTGACCGATGCGCGCGCCGGGCTGAGTGGATCAGGCCGGCGCCCGAACCTCCATCTGCAAGCGGTAGCGGTCACTGCGATACCAGCTCTGCGCGTGCTCGATCGCGGCCGTTGCGCTGAACGAGACCCGATCGAAGTGCAGCACAGGGGCGCCCGCGTCGATGCCGAGCAGCGTCGCGATGTCGCCCGGCGCGGGATCCGCGCCGACGGTCTGTTCGGCGCGATCGATCGGGCGCCCGAACCGGTCGGCGAGCGCGCGGTACACGGATCCGGAGAGGTCGATCTCCAGCAGCCCGGCCAGGGTCTCCCCGTCGTACCAGGCGTCGTCCACGCTCACCGGGCGGCCGTCCGCGAGCCGAAGCCGTTTCAGGTGGATGGCGGATGCGCCCTCCGCGATGCCGAGGGCCCGCGCGGTCGCCGACGGAGCGACGGCGCGGCCGGCCTGAAGCACAACGGTCGATGGCACGTACCCCTGCGCGCGCATCTCCTCGGTGAAGGATGCGAGGTGCAGCCGCGAGCGCACCGTGCGATTGGCCACGAAGGTGCCCTTGCCGTGCACCCGCACCAGGACGCCGTCGTTCACGAGTTGCCCGATCGCCTCGCGCACGGTGACCCGACTCACGCCGTACGCGGCCATCAGCGCGCGCTCGCTGGGAACCGGGTCGCCCGCCTGGAGCTGTTCGGTCGCGACGATGCGCAGGATGCCGCGCAACTGCTCGTGCTTGGGTACGGACCCGTGCTGCAGCGCGCTCATCATCACTCCTCCGAAGCCGGGACCTCGTGACTGGTCCCGACCACCGAGCATAGGGCGCGGGTCAGGGCGCCCGCCCCTCGCGGCGCGCGCGGCGGCGCTCCCGCCAGCTGAGCGCCGCGAAGGCGGCCGCCTCGCGCTCGCGCTCGTGGGTCAGCGCCCGAACGCGCTCCTCGCGGCGCCGGCGCCAGGCCTCGAGTTCCCCGTCGACATCCCGCGTCGCCGTGATCACGGGAGGTCCGCCCTGCAGCTGCCGTCTCGCCTCGATCACGCGGCGGTTGAAGTCGTCCAGGATCTCGCGCACCTGCCGCTCGGAGCCGGCTGCGTCCAGGCGTTGCTGCAGCCGCGCATCCTCCGTGCGCAGCGTCAGAGCCGGCGGGCCGAGCCCGGTGAGCTGCTCGCGCTCGATCTTGCGTCGGATCCACCAGTCCGGATCGTAGCCCTGCTCCAGGCCGGTCAGCGGCTTGCCGGCACCGGGCAGATCGTCGAAATCGCCGCGTCGCATCGCCTGCTGGATCGCGATCTCGACGAACGCCGCACGCTGATCCATGGTCGGCTGCCCCGCGTCGGCCGGCTCGTCGCCGCCGTCGGCCTGCACCAGCTTGTCGACGCTGTAGCGGGCGGCCTCCAGCCGGGCGTCGGTTCTCGGGCGACGGCGAGGCATGCCACCAGCCTACGCAGGAGAGCGCAGGGCGACCGGCTGATGCTGCGTGATGCAGTGGATACCGCCGCCTCGGGCGAACAGCGCCCGCGCGTCGACCGCCACCACGCTGCGGCCGGGGTACATCTCGGCGAGGATGCCCACCGCCCGGTCGTCGTTCGGGTCGCCGAACGCGCAGGCGACCACGCCGCCGTTCACGAGCGCGTGATTGACGTAGCTGTAGTCGACGAATCCCTCGGCGTCACGCAGCACCGTCGGCGCCGGCAATCGCACGATCTCGAGTTCGTCGCCGCTCGCGTCCGGCTGCGAACGCAGAGCCGCGACGATCTCCGCGCCGATCGCGGCATCCGGATGCGACGCGTCACGCTGCTCGTGCACCAGGGCGACCCCGGGCCGCGTCAGCGTGGCGACGATGTCGACGTGCCCGCGGGTGCCGTAGGTGTCGGAGTCGCGGCTGAGCCCGCGCGGCAGCCAGATCGTGGAGCCGGCGCCGAGGGTGCGCGCGAACTCGGCCTCGACCTGAGCCGCCGACCAGTCCGGATTCCGGCCGGGGTCCAACTGCACCGTGCGCGTGGCGAGCACGGTGCCGGCGCCGTCGACGTGGATGCCGCCGCCCTCGTTCACGAGGGAACTGCCGATCACGGGCACGCCGGCCAGTCCGGCGACCGTCCGAGCGATCTCCGCATCCCGCGACCACGACGCCCAGTCCTGCGCACCCCAGCCGTTGAACACCCAGTCCACCGCCGCCACCGCGCCGCTCGCGTCGCGCACGAAGGTCGGGCCGATGTCGCGCATCCACGCGTCATCGAGCGACGCCTCCTGCACCGTGATCTCGGCGGAGAGCCGACGCGTCGCCTCCGCCAGCTCCGACGCCGGAACCAGCACGGTGACCGGCTCGAACTGCGCGACCGCGTTCGCGACAGCGGCCCACGTCGCGCGGGCCTCCTCGGCCTCCGCCGCGGTGTCACCGAGGGTGTAGCCGCCGCCCGGCCAGGCCAGCCAGGTGCGCTCGTGCTCATCGCCCTCCGCGGGCATCGTCCAGCCGGACATCGCTGCACCCCTTCCACTTCCGGAAACCATTGCATACTTCAGGCTCCGCCGCGATATCAGTCGTTCCATCGCGAAATCGCACGTGATATCGTCACCGGGCAGCCACCGATCCGAGGAGCACCGTGCAGCTGATCACCGCGACGGCCACCGACTCGCCCGCCCGCGCGACGCCGAGCGAACGGGCACCGCTCACCGTCGGTCTTGTGCAGACGCGCTGGCACGCCGATCCGGCCGAGCACGAACAGGTGCTCGCCGCGGGCATCCGCGCGGCCGCCGGGGCGGGAGCCGAGGTGGTGTTCCTCCCCGAGCTCACGCTCTCGCGCTACCCGGCCGACATCAAGCCGGGCTCGGCTCCGGGCGGCACGGCGGAGCCGCTGCTGACCGGGCCGACCTTCGACTTCGCCGCGCGGATGGCAGCCGAGACCGGAGCCCTCGTGCACGCGTCGCTCTACGAACGCGCCGAGGAGTCGGACGGCCGAGGCCTGAACACCGCGATCCTCGTGTCCCCGTCCGGCGCGCTGGTGGCGCGCACCCGCAAGCTGCACATCCCGATCACCGCGGGCTATTACGAGGACCACTACTTCCGGCCCGGCCCGGCCGAGGACGCCTACCCCGTCACGTCGCTGCCCCTGCCCAGTGCCGCCCGGATCGGGCTGCCGACCTGCTGGGACGAATGGTTCCCGGAGGTCGCGCGCAGCTACGCGCTCGCCGGCGCCGAGGTGCTCGCCTACCCGACCGCCATCGGTTCGGAACCCGATCACCCCGACTTCGACACCGAGCCGCTCTGGCGCCAGGTGATCGTCGGCCACGGCATCGCCAACGGCTCCTTCATGGTGGTGCCCAACCGCTGGGGAGACGAGGGCCTGATCAGCTTCTACGGCTCCTCCTTCATCTCGGATCCGTACGGCCGCATCCTGGCCCGGGCGCCGCGCGGTGCGGATGCGGCGCTCGTCGCCACCCTCGACCTCGCCCAGCGCGACGACTGGCTCGCCCTGTTCCCGTTCCTGCGCACCCGCCGCCCCGACACCTACGCCGCGCTGACCGCGCCGATCCACCAGGAGGACCCCCGATGACGAACCCCACCGAACTCGACTGCGATGTGGTGATCATCGGCGCCGGCGTCACCGGCCTCACGGTGGCCACCGACCTGCAACGCTCCGGCCACACGGCGATCGTGGTCGAGGCGCGCGACCGCATCGGCGGACGCCTGCGCACCGAGACGATCGACGGCGCCCGCCTCGAGCTGGGCGGCCAGTGGGTCTCGCCCGACCAGGAGGCGCTGCTGGCGACCCTGGACGAGCTGGGCCTGGCGACCTACCCGCGCTACCGTGCGGGCGAGTCCGTCTACGTCGACGCGGCCGGCACCGCGACCCGGTTCACGGGCGAGCTGTTCCCGACCGGAGCCGAGACGCAGCGCGAGATCGAGCGTCTGATCCGGGAGATCGACGCGCTCACCGCCGAGGTCGACCCGGCAGCCCCCTGGAGCCATCCGCGCGCGGCCGAACTCGACGCGCAGTCGCTCGCCTCCTGGCTCGAGGAGCGCAGCAGCGACCCGGAGGCGCGCGCCAACGTCGCCCTCTACCTCGCCGAGGCGATGCTGACCAAGCCCGCCCACTCCTTCTCCGTGCTGCAGGCGCTGCTGATGGCGGCCAGTGCCGGCGGCTTCGAACACCTGGTCGACGCCGACTTCATCCTTGATCGTCGCGTCGTCGGCGGCCTTCAACAGGTGCCGCTCCGCCTGGCCGAGACGCTCGGCGATCGCGTGCACCTCCGCGTCGTCGCGCGCCGGCTGGAGTGGAGCGAGGACGCCGTTGTGCTGCACGCGGACGGCCTGACCGTCCGCGCGCGCCGTGCCGTGGTCGCCGTGCCGCCGAACCTCTACTCGAGGATCGAGTACGCACCGGCCCTGCCGCCGGTGCGGCAGCAGATGCACCAGCACCTCTCGCTCGGCCTGGTGATCAAGGTGCACGCGGTGTACGAGACGCCGTTCTGGCGCGCGGCCGGACTCTCCGGCACGGCGTTCAGCCCCTACCAGGCGGTGCACGAGGCCTACGACAACACCGGCGCTCACGATGACGGCACGGAGGAGAGCACCGGCACGCTGGTCGGCTTCGTCGCCGCGGAGACGGCGGATGCGCTGCTCGCGCTCCCGGCAGCGGAACGCCGCGCCCGCATCCTGGACTCGCTCGCCGCGTACTACGGCGACGAGGCCCGCCGACCGATCGTGTACTTCGAGAGCGATTGGGTCTCGGAGGAGTGGACCGGCGGCGCGTACGCCGCGAGCTTCGATCTCGGCGGCTTGTCCCGCTGGGGCGCGCAGCTGCGCTCCCCCGTCGGGCCGATCCGATTCGCCAGCAGCGACCTCGCGGCGGAGGGCTACCAGCACGTCGACGGCGGCATCCGGATCGGGCACGACGTCGCCGCGGAACTGGCGGGTTCGCTCTCGCCGTTGCTCGCGACGTCCGCCGCGGGCGCGCCGACCGCGTAGCGTAGGGCGGGTGAAGATCAGCCACCTGCGCCATTTCGTCGCCGTCGCCGAGGAGCTGCACTTCGTGCGCGCAGCCGAAGCCCTCGGCATCTCCCGGCGCAAGCTCGACTCCTCGGTCGAGGCGCTGGAGTCCGAGTTGGGCACGCCGCTCTTCGACCGCGACGCCCCGGTCACCACTCTGAGTCGGGCCGGCAAGGAGTTCCTCCCGGTGGCTCGCGCGGAGATCGCGGCGGCGCCGGAGGCCGGCCCGCCGCCGGGCAACGGCGGCGGCAAGGCCAAGGCGAACAAGGGCGTCGGTCGCAAACCCCACGTCAAGGGCGACCCGAAGCCCAAGCGCCGCCAGTCGCGCTGAAGCGAGCCGACGTCTCGGCCCGTCGCCCTCACTCCGCTCGGACACAACCTCGGCTGAGACGAGATCTCAGCCGCGATCAGAGCTGACGAGCCTTCTCAGCCGAAGTTGGGTCCGCGAGCACGGGCCTTCACCCCGCGACCGAGCTGTAGCGGTGCTCCGGTCGCCCCGTCGCGCCGTAGCTCAGCCGCACCTCGACGGCGCCGCGAGCGGCGAGACCGGCGAGGTATCGCTGGGCGGTGGCCCGAGAGATGCCGGTCCGCTCCGCGACCTCGAGCGCCGACAACTCCTCGGCGGCATCCACCAGCAGCGTCAGCACCAGCTGCTCGGTCGCCGACCGCGACGGCGGCGCCGTCGCATCGCCCGAGTGCAGGATGCGCAGGGCCCGCTCGACGGCCTCCTGGTCGGCGCCGCGCGTCGGGTCCAGCACGTTGCAGAAGCGGAGGTAGGCGTCGAGCCGTTCGCGCAGCAGCTTGGGGTCGAACGGCTTGATCAAGTACCCCAGCGCTCCGGCCCGCAGCGCCCGACGCACCACGGCTCCGTCGGAGGCGGCGCTCACCACGAACGCGTCGACATCGGCCTCGCGAACGAGCCCGATGCCATCGCCGTCCGGCAGGTGCACATCGACCAGCAGCAGATCCGGACGCTGGTCGCGGATCGCGGCGCGCGCCTCCCGCACCGTGCCGACCGTGGGCAGCGTGCGCAAGCCCGGCAGGCTCGACACCAGGTCGGCGTGCAGTCGTGCCACGTAGAAGTCGTCGTCGACGACCAGAACGGTCTTCTCGGCCATCAGCGCAGCACCTCGGCCGGCCGCACGACGCCGGGAAGTCGCGCGCAGAGAACCGCACCGTGCTCGATGCCACCCGCATCCGCCAGCCACAACTCGCCGCCGCGCCGACGAGCGATCTCCCGCGAGAGCGGCAAGCCGAAGCCGTGTCCGTGCAGCTCATCCATCGCCGCCTCCGCCCGACCTCCGCGCTCGAACAGGGCGAGCGGATCCGCGACGCCGTCGCCCGAATCCGCCACGGTCAGGTAGAGCGCGTCGCCGTCGTCGAGCAACTCGACCTCGACCCAGGACGGCTCGCGCCCGCTCAGCACCGCCGCTCGGATCGCGTTGTCCACCAGATTGCCCAACACCGTCGCCACATCCTCCGGATCCGTCACCACCCCGCGCACCAGGGTCTCCTCCCCGAGCGTCAGCAGCACACCGCGCTCGGCCGCCTCGATCCCCTTCGCACCGATGAAGGCCTGCAGGTAGGGCTCGGCGAGTCGGTCGGCGTGCTGCACGGGATACTTCAGCGGGCCGCGCGCGAGCACCTCGGCGAGGTAGCCGCGCGCATCGCCCACCCGATCGGCGGCGAGCATGCCCTCCACCACGTGCAGCCGGTTGGCGAACTCGTGCCGCTGCACCCGCATCGCCCGCGACATCGTCTCCACCGCATCCAGGCGCCGGGTGAGCGCGGCGACATCCGTGCGATCCCGCACGATCACCACCGCTCCCAGGTCGATCGCGCCGTGCTGTACGCGTCGCACCTCGACGAAGACGATCCGGCTGCCGACGACGGCCGTCGTCGGCTCGGAGTCGGATTCGCTCCGCAGACGCTCCTCGAGGGCATCGGCCAGCGGATGCGGCAGCCCGAGATCGCGCCACGGCCGCCCCACCGGATCCGTCAGCCGCAGCAGCTCCGCCGCGAGAGCGTTGCAGACCGTGACCCGGCCGTCGCGCCCGAGTGCGAGGACGCCCTCGCCGACACCGTCGAGCACGGCCGCCTGATCCTGCACCAGCCCGCGCAGCTGTTCGGGCTGCAGGCCGAGGGTGAGCCGAGCGAGCCAGCGCCGCAACAGGACCGAGGCGATGGCGCCCAGGGCGAGGGCGAGGCCCGCCGCCGCGAGCACGGCAGCCACCACGTCCGGGGTGTTCGCGAAGACGCTCGAGCGCGCGAAGCCGATGCTCACCTCACCGACGACCGAGGAGCCGTCGGGCGACGTCACCGGCACCTTCGCGCGCGCCGATTCGCCCAGCGTGCCCGTGTCCCACGAGACCGTCTCCTCGCCGCGCAGCGCGGCGTCGGCGCTGGTGCTGACCGGCTCACCGATCCGAGCCGGATCGGGGTGCGCGAGCCGGATCCCGTCCTCATCCGTGATCACCACGAAGAGGGCGCCGGTGCGTTCGCCCACGGCCGCGGCGTGCCGAGCCAGGGCGGAGTCGCGCAGCAGTTCGGCCGCCGGTGTCGGATCCAGCGCGGCGACCGCCGCCACCTGCGTGCGCACATCCGGATCCTCCGCCAGGGTGCGGGCGATCGCCAGCGCGGTGCCCTGCGCCTCCTCGCGCAGCCGGTCGACGCCGAACGCGAGGAACACGGCCACGCAGATCGAGACGACGGCCAGAACGGTGGCGAGCTGCAGAACCAGCACGCGCGTCGCGAACCGCATCCGACCACCTCCTCGTGTCTGCTCCGGTGCCTGCTCCATCGTCTGCTCCATCGTCGCCGTTCGGCCGGGTGAGCACAATGCGCAGAACCACCGTAACGCGCAGATCGTGCGCGAAAGCGCGATACCCGGGCCGCGGCCGCTCCCGCGCCTAACGTGGCGCTCAGGTCATTCGACCCGAAATCATCCACGACGAAGGAGTCGGTGTGTTAGTTGTTCTCGGATTCGCGATGATCCTCACCTTCATGGTGCTGATCATGACCAAGCGGCTCACACCGATGGTCGCCCTGATCATCGTGCCCACGATCTTCGGCCTCTTCGCCGGCGCTGGGCTGGGCCTCGGCGACATGATCATCGAGGCGATCGGTGACCTCGCCCCGACCGCCGCGCTGCTGATGTTCGCCATCATGTACTTCGGCCTGATGATCGATGTGGGTCTCTTCGATCCCCTGATCCGCTTCATCGTGCGCTTCCTCGGCAACGACCCGGCGAAGGTGGTGCTCGGCACCGCACTGCTCGCCGGAGCGGTGTCGCTCGACGGCGACGGCTCGACCACCTTCATCATCACCACGTCGGCGATGCTGCCGATCTACCTGCGGCTCGGGATGAGCCCGGTGGTGCTGACCTGCGTCGCCGGACTGATCAACGGCACCTTGAACATCGTGCCGTGGGGCGGGCCGACCGTCCGCGCCGCCTCCGCCCTGCAGGTCTCCCCCTCCGACATCTTCGTACCGATGCTGCCCTCGCTCGGCATCGGTATCGTGATCGCCCTCGGCTTCGCCTGGCTGCTCGGCCTGGCCGAGCGCAAGCGACTGGGTTCGCTCGCCTTCGCGACTCCGATCCTGGAGGAGCGCGAGCTGGCCGAGGCCGGCACGGGTCGCCGCTTCTCGGTCTTCCAGGGCCCGAAGTTGACCCGCGGTTCGCAGGCCGCGGTCGGTGCCCGCGGCTCTCTCTCCACGCAGGGCATCGTCACGGTCGGCGGCGACGCCGTGCCAGACGACGGCGATACCGCGATGGCCGACACCATGTTGGACCCGAACCGCCCGACGCTGCGGCCGAAGCTGATCTGGGTCAACCTGGCCCTCACGATCGCGGTGATGGTGCTGCTGGTGATCGACGTGATGCCGCTTCCCTACGTCTTTATGGTCGGCTCCGCCGTGGCCCTGCTGATCAACTTCCCGAAGCTGAAGAGTCAGGCCGACGAGATCGTGGCGCACGCACCGAGCATCGTCGGCGTCGTCTCGATGGTGCTCGCAGCGGGAGTGCTCGTGGGCGTGCTGAACGGCACGGGCATGGTCACCGCGATGGCCGAATGGGTCGTCGATGTGGTGCCGGCCTCGATGGGTCCGTTCCTCGCCGTGATCACCGGGGTGCTCTCCATCCCGATGACGTTCTTCATGTCGAACGACGCGTTCTACTACGGCATCCTGCCGATCCTGTCGGAGAGCGCGGCGCAGTACGGCATCAGCCCGGTCGAGATGGCGCGGGCGTCGATCACCGGCCAGCCCGTGCACCTGCAGAGCCCGCTGGTGCCGGCCATCCTGCTCCTGGTCTCCCTCGCCGGCGTCAACCTCGGCGACCACCACAAGAAGGTGCTCTGGCGCGCCGTCGTCGTCTCGCTGGTGATGCTCCTGGTCGGCGTGCTCGTGGGCGCGGTACCCTTCGGCTGACGCCCCCCTCACAGCGAAAAGTTGCAGCCCTCGGCACCCCGGGGCTGCAACTTTTCGCGTCGGCGTCGGCGTCGGCGTCAGCGCCAGCCGTAGCGGGACGCCAGGGCGGCGGCGACGGAGGCGTAGCGGGCGCGGTCGAGGGCGGTGGCCTCGCGGCGCATGCCGGCGGGCTGGACGCGGAAGACGCGGTCGAGGTTGACGAAGCTGGGGCGGTTCTCGCGGTCCCACGCCCCGGCGCCGAGCGGCAGGAAGCCGGGGTGATCCTTGGTGCTGAGCTGCACGGCGAGCACGCTGCCCGACTTCTCGGTCGCGACGACGAGCACCGGTCGGTCCTTGCCGCGGCCGTCGTTCTCCTCGTAGGGCACCCAGGTCCAGACGATCTCGCCGGGATCCGGCGCTCCATCGGTGGAGGGTGAGTAGCTCATCCGGATCCCGCGCGCCGAGCGCGGCTCCACCTCGTGCGTCGCCCCGGCACCGTCGCGCCCCGGCGAGGCGACGAAGCCGGTGGCCGGGCGCGCAGCGGTAGCCGGGCGCGGAGCTGATGCCGGACGCGGGGCGGATGCCGGGCGCGGGGCAGACGTGCGCGTCGGAGCCGACCGCGTCGGTCGCGTCGCGCGAGAGCTCCCCAGCAGTCGTAGGAGCAGGTTCAGGATTCCGCCGGATTTCGCCACTCCGGCACCCTACCCGGCGATCGGCGCCTCCCCGGCACAACGCGAACGGGGCGCCGACTCCGAAGAGTCGGCACCCCGTCCGGTGCTGTGTCGGCGTGGGGACTAGTCCGCCAGGACGTAGCCCTCCTCGCCGTGGATCGCGGTGTCGATGCCGGCGATCTCGTCCTCGTTCTTCACGCGGAAGCCCATGGTCTTCTGGATGACCCAGCCGATCGCGTAGGTGAGCACGAAGGAGTAGATCAGAACGGCGAAGGCTGCGAGAGCCTGCTTGCCGAGCTGGTCGAAGCCGAAGCCGAAAAGCAGACCGACGTTGTTGCCGATGAAGCCGATCGCCAGGGTGCCCACGAGGCCACCGACGAGGTGGACGCCCACGACGTCGAGCGAGTCGTCGAAGCCGAGCTTGTACTTGAGGTCGATCGCGAGGGCGCAGATGGCGCCGGTCACGATGCCGAGCACGATTGCCCAGAACGGCGTGAGGATGTTACAGGCCGGGGTGATCGCGACGAGGCCCGCGACGGCGCCGGAGGCGGCACCGATCGAGGTGGGCTTGCCGTCCTTGATCTTCTCGACGATCAGCCAACCGAGGATGGCGGCGGCCGGGGCGGCGATGGTGTTCAGGAACGCGATCGCGGCGACGCCGTCGGCGGCGAGCTCGGAGCCGGCGTTGAAGCCGAACCAGCCGAACCACAGCAGGCCGGCGCCGAGGAGCACGAAGGGCGGGTTGTGCGGCTGGTGCGCTCCCTTGGTGAAGTTCACGCGCTTGCCGAGCACCAGGGCGAGGGCGAGGGCCGCGGCACCGGCGTTGATGTGCACCGCGGTACCGCCGGCGAAGTCGTTCGCGCCGACCGTGTAGGCGATCCAGCCACCGTCGCTGATGGCGCCGTCGGTGATGGTGAAGTTGAACACCCAGGAGGCCACCGGGAAGTAGACGACGGTCGCCCAGACGCCGGCGAAGACCATCCAGGCACCGAACTTGGCGCGATCAGCGATCGCGCCCGAGATCAGCGCGACGGTGATGATCGCGAAGGTCGCCTGGAAGGCGGCGAAGGCGAGGCCCGGGAACGCGGCGGTCTGCTCACCGAGCGCGTCGACGTACAGACCCTGCAGACCGAGCTGGTCCAGGTCGATGCCGAGGACGCCGTCGATTCCGACGAAGTTGCCCACTCCGGCGTTGGAGAACGTGATGGCGTAGCCGTACAGCACCCAGAGGACGCCGATCAGGCCCATGGCGCCGAAACTCAACATCATCATGCTGATGACGCTCTTCGCACGGACGAGTCCGCCGTAGAAGAACGCCAAGCCAGGGGTCATGAGCAATACGAGTGCAGCTGCGATCAGAACGAAGGCGGTATTGCCTTGATCCATACTGAAACCTCTCTTCGGGTGTGTAGGAAGCAACCCGGACGTGCTGATCTGCAGAGGGCAAGGGCGCAAGGGAGTACGGGCTACTCGAGTACGCCCGACAGTCTGTCGCTGCGACGTTTCATCCCGTGCGAACGAAGGTTTCCGATCCGTTACGGGAAAGGGGTTCATGTAAACAACGTGTTACAGACCGCCCCGCATCCACCCCGGCTGGGGGCCGGACCGCTGGATTCGTCACCCTCGGCGAGGTACGGAACTAGCGGATCCGCCGAACGAGCCGAAACGTGCGTCAGGAGTTCATGCTCGTCAACGCGATCAGCCGCGACATCGAGCGCAGGTACTTCTTGCGGTATCCGCCGTTCAGCATCCCGCCGCCGAAGACCTCGTCGAGTTCGACGCCGGATGCGACGATCGGGATCTGCGCGTCGTAGACCCGGTCGATGAACGCGACGAAACGCAGCGCATCGGTCTGGTCGGTCAACTCGACCACGTCGCGCAGCACGATCGCATCGATCCCGGTGATCAATTTGATGTAGCGGGAGGGGTGCACGCCCGCGAGGTGGTCGATCACGGCGCGGAAGTCGTCGTCGGTCACCGTCGCCTCGGCCGGCAGGGCGGCGACGCGGGCGGCGATCTCCGCATCCGTCCGCGTGACGGCGTGGCCTTCGACGTCGCGGCGTCGGTAGTCGATGCCGTCGATCCGCAGCGTCTCGAAGTGCTCGCCCATCGCGTGGATCTCGCGCATGAAGTCGGCCGCCGCGAAGCGCCCCTCCCCCAGGGCGTTCGGCGGCGTGTTCGACGTCGCCGCGATCCGGGTGCCGGAGGCGACCAACTCGCCGATCAAACGCGTCATCAGCATCGTGTCGCCCGGGTCGTCCAGCTCGAACTCGTCGATGCAGAGCAGCGCGGAACCCTTCAGCAGCGAGACCGTCGCGGCGTAGCCGAGCGCGCCGACCAGTGCCGTGTATTCGATGAACGTGCCGAAGTACGTGCGGCCGGGAACGGCGTGCCAGATCGAGGCGAGCAGGTGGGTCTTGCCCACGCCGAAACCGCCGTCGAGGTACACGCCCGGCTTGACGGCCGGCCCCTTCTTACGACCGAAACCGAGGAAGCCGCCCTTGCCGCCGCCGGAGCCGCCACCCGCCGCGAACGCGCGCAGCTTCTCCACCGCCTCGACCTGGGTGGGGTAGTCGGGATCCGGGCGGTAGCTGTCGAACGTCGCGCCCTCGAATTGGCGCGGCGGCACCAGCGAGGCGGCGATCTCCTGACCGGTGATCTGGGGCGTGCGCGCCGTCAGGCTGCTGATCGAGCGGACGTCCTCGGGGATCACGCGTGTGTACCTTTCGGTGAGGTCCAGCGCGTCGGGAATACCGACGAGCCGACGTGTGTCGTTGTCTTACGGGCCCCGTGCGGGGGCCCGCCCACTCGCGTACTGTCGCTGAGGGGTCGTCCCCAACAGTAGCCCGCAGCGGCCGGCACCAGTCGGCGCTCAGGAACCATGCTCGCGCGCCACGCGCGCATCCCAGGAGGTAATCGTGACCGTAGAACTCGATCCGTCGCCCACGTTCGCCGCGTACGCGCACCCCGAGCGCCTCGTCAGCGCCGATTGGCTCGAAGCGCGAGTCGGAACCCCCGGCCTCGTCGTCGTCGAATCGGACGAGGACGTCCTGCTCTACGAGACCGGCCACATCCCCGGCTCGGTCAAGATCGACTGGCACACCGACCTCAACGACCCCGTGCAGCGCGATTACATCGACGGCGCCGGATTCGCCGCCCTGCTCGGCTCGAAGGGCATCGCCCGCGACACCACCGTGGTGATCTACGGCGACAAGAACAACTGGTGGGCCGCCTACGCTCTGTGGGTCTTCACCCTGTTCGGCCACGAGGACGTGCGCCTGCTCGACGGCGGCCGCGACAAGTGGATCGCCGACGGCCGCCCGATCACGACCGAGGCCTCGGCGCCCACCGCCGTGGACTACCCGGTGGTCGAGCGCAACGACGCCGCCATCCGTGCCTACAAGGAGGACGTCCTCGCCCACCTCGGCAACCCGCTGATCGACGTCCGCTCCCCCGAGGAGTTCTCCGGTGAGCGCACCACCGCGCCCGCCTACCCGGAGGAGGGCGCGCTGCGTGCCGGCCACATCCCGTCCGCACAGAACGTGCCGTGGGGAAAGGCCGCCGCTGAGGACGGCACCTTCCGCAGTCTGCCGGAGCTGAACGCGATCTACCGCGACGGAGCCGGCCTGAAGCACGGCGACGACGTGATCGCCTACTGCCGCATCGGCGAGCGCTCCTCGCACACCTGGTTCGTGCTCACCCACCTGCTCGGCTTCGAGGGCGTGCGCAACTACGACGGATCCTGGACCGAGTGGGGCTCCGCCGTCCGCGTGCCGATCGTCAAGGGTTCGGAGCCGGGCGCGGTTCCGGCGGCACGCTGAGTGGGTACGCCCGACCAGCTCCCGCCCTCCTTGCTGGAGATCCGCGAGGAGTTCCTCGCACTGGAGATGCGCGATCGGCTGCAGCTGCTGCTGGAGTTCTCGAACGAACTGCCCGAATTGCCGGAGCGGTTCCGCGATCATCCTGACCTGTTCGAGCGCGTCGAGGAGTGCCAGTCGCCGGTGTTCATCGTGGTCGAGTTCGACGACGACGGCATCGTGCACCTGCACGCGACGGCACCGAAGGAGGCGCCGACCACGCGCGGCTTCGCTTCGATCCTGGCGCAGGGACTCGCCGGGCTCACCGCCCAGCAGGTGCTCGATGTACCGGACGACTTCCCGCAGATGATCGGTCTCAGTGAAGCCGTCTCGCCCCTGCGTCTGCGCGGCATGAGTGCCCTCCTCGGCCGCACCAAGCGCCAGATCCGCACCCACCTCGCCCTGTAGTCCCGGCCCGGCGAAGCCGGTGACTCGGTGGCTGAGGAGGTGCAAGGGTCTCTCTGCTAGGAGCCCTTCGCTGGTCGAGTAGCCCAAGGCCGCTTGAGGGCGCGGTCGGCGTAGCCGTCGATCTGGTGGTTGAGCTTGCCGACTTGTCCTGAGCCTGTCGAAGGGAACCCGGCCCGCCTTTGGCTACTCGACCAGCGAGAGGGCGGGCACACCCATGAGCTGACTTTTCCAAGTAGACCCGTGCACCTTCGCTCGAGGGAGGGCGCGCGGGTCTCGACACGGTCGGCTCGCAGAGCGAACCGGCTACTCGACCAGCAGGAGACTGCGAGTCATGCGGGAGCCGGTCCGCACTGCGCCCGCGTCACGCCCGTCGCTGCAGGCGCTCCAGCCACGAGGACACGGCGCCCTCCCACCGGGCCGGAGCGTAGTTCCACAGCTTGGTGTGCCGGGCGGTGTCGAAGCGCACGAACTCGACCAGGTCCGGGCGTGCCTTCGCCAGTGCCTCCGACGGCTCGCTGGGCACGTAGCCGTCGTCGACGCTGTGCATCAGCAGGATCGGAACGTCCAGCTCGGCGGCGCGCGTGACGAAGTCGAACGTCTCGAAGCTCACTACCGAACTCTGTCCGGTGATACAGGTCGCCCACTGCTGCTGCAGCGTGGTGATCACGGCCGCCGCGATCCAGGACGGGAACGCCATTAGGCGAGCCTGCAGCCGCAGCGTCGCACGCCAGTCGATCACCGGTGAGTCCAGGATCACCCCGGTGACCGAGGCGCGACGCGACGAACGGGTCACCGTCTGCAGCGCGATCGCACCGCCCATGGACCAGCCGACGAGCACGATTGAGCGCGCGCCGCCACGTTCGGCGTAGCGGATGGCGGCATCCACGTCGCGCCACTCGGTGGCGCCGAGCCCGTAGCGACCGTCCGGGCTGCTGGGCGCATCGCCGTCGTTGCGGTACGAGACGACGAGCGAGGTGTAGCCGGCGTCGTGCAGGATCCGCGCCCCGCGCAGCGTCTCCTCGCGCCGGGTCGCACGGCCGTGCACGTGCACCGCCCAGAGCCCGGAGTCGGTCGCGGCCGGGAAGAGCCAGGCGGGCGCCGCGCCGTACTGCGTCGCGACCTGGACGGCTTCGAACGGCAGGCCGACTTCGCGCGGCGAGATCATCACCCAACCGTTGAAGCGGGCGTGGGCCCCCGCGCGCAGCTCACCGCGATCGACGCGACCGAGTTCGCGCGTGACGCGTCCCTTGCCGACGGCGAGGATCCGCCCGACCCTCGCGTGACCGGTGCCACCGTCGAACCAGAGGCTGTACTCCCCCTGCACCCGAGCATCCGCGGAGTCTGCCAGAACGATCTCGTTGCTGTCCCGGTTGACGGCCAGCACGCGCTCGCGCTCGGTCCGAGAGTGTGGCGGAGTGACGACGGCTCTGGCGAACGCCGCCGTGATCGCCGCGACCCCGACGGCCGCGCCCGCTGCGAGTCCCAGTGCGACGCTGCCGCCGACGAGGCCCAGACGCAGTCCCGCGGTCGAGGCTTCGGGGCGGGGAGCGCCGTTCGCGGCGTGGCTTCGGGCGGCGACCATCCCGAAACTCTAGTCTGCGAGGGTGCCCGACTTCTCAGCGCCGTCCCAGCAACCCGAGGAGTTCGCCGCCGCCCTGGCGTCGATCCGTTCGGCCAGCGTCCGTGAGGAGCTGGTCGTCTCCGAGATCCCCTCGCCCGGCGGCCTCGCCCCCTGGTCCGTCGCCCTCTCCGGTGATGTCGCGCCCAGCCGGCACGGGAGTGATTCCGATCTCGGCACCGGTCGTTTCATCCTGCTCTACGACCCGGAGGAGCCCGAGCAGTGGGGCGGCCCGTTCCGCGTCGTCTGCTTCGCGCAGGCACCGCTCGAGGTCGAGATCGGCACCGACCCGTTCCTCGCCGAGGTCGCCTGGTCGTGGCTGATCGACGCGCTGCACACGCGCGGAGCCGACTACACGGCCGCGTCCGGCACCGCCACGAAGGTGCTCTCGACCGGATTCGGCGAACTCGCCGCCCAGGGTGACGGTGCCCAGATCGAGATCCGAGCCTCCTGGAGCCCCCAGGACGCCGAATTGTCCGCGCACGTGGAAGGCTGGGGGGAACTGCTCTGCATGCTCGCCGGCCTGCCGCCAACGTCCGGTGAGGGTGTCACCTCACTCGCACTCAGACGGAATCATCGTGATTGAAATCGGCTTCATCGTGATCGAAGGGATCTCGTATCCCGAACGGTCCCTCCTCATCGATCGGCACGGCCTTGGTTGAATACGGCGTCATCGCCAGCCCGGAAGACTTCCTAAGCGCGGTGGAGTTCATCCGCGGTGGTGACGGACCGATCGCCGTCGACGCGGAGCGCGCGTCCGGCTTCACCTACTCCCAGCGCGCCTACCTGATCCAGCTCTACCGGCGCGGAGCCGGCACCTTCCTCTTCGACCCTCCGGCGATCGGTTCGATGGCCGCGCTCGGTGAGGCCATCGTCGAGGAGGAGTGGATCCTGCACGCCGCCAGTCAGGACCTCGCCTGCCTGCGCGAGGTCGGCCTGGACCCGAACCGCATCTTCGATACCGAACTCGCGGCGCGTCTGCTCGGGATGCCGCGCGTCGGTCTCGGCGCCGTTGTGGAGGATCTGCTCGGCATCCATCTCGCCAAAGAGCACTCGGCCGCCGACTGGTCCACGCGTCCGTTGCCGCAGAGCTGGCTCGTCTACGCCGCGAAGGACGTCGAGCTGCTCGTCGACGTCCGCGACCGGATGGTCGACATGCTCGCGGAGGCGGGAAAGACCGGCATCGCCGAGGAGGAGTTCGCCGCGACACTGGCCCGCGAACCGAAGGCCGTGCGCACGGATCCGTGGCGCCGGCTCTCCGGCATCCACTCGCTGCGCGGAATCCGCGCGCTCGCCGTCGCCCGCGAACTCTGGCTCGCCCGCGACGCGTTCGCCCGCGAGCGCGACATCTCGCCGGGGCGACTGATTCCGGATGCGTCGATCATCGCTGTGTCCCGCAACATCCCGTCGAGCCTGCGCCAGCTCTCGGGCCGTCGTGATTTCACCGGTCGGGCGAGTCGCGGCGAGGTCGAGCGCTGGTGGGCCGCCATCGAACGCGGAACCACGACCAACGACCTGCCCGTGCTGCGCGGCAGCGGCGAGACCCTGCCGCCGCCGCGCTCGTGGCCCGACCGCAACCCGGAGGCGGATGCGCGACTGCGCGCCGCGAAGGCGGTCGTCACCGACATCGCCGAGGATCTCGACATCCCGCTCGAGAACGTGCTCACGCCCGAGTTGCTGCGTCGACTGTCCTGGTCTCCCCCGATTCCGATCGAACCGTCGACGGTCGCGGCCGCGCTGATCGAACAGGGCGCCCGCAGCTGGCAGGTCGACGCCACCGCGGTCGCCATCGCCGAGGCGTTCATCGCCGGGCCGGTCGAAACGGAGCCGACGGAGTCGGAACCGGCGGAGTCGGAGCCGATTGTGGAAGCACCCCAAGACAGTGTCGACGTGCCGGAAAGCGCTTCGTAGGAACAAGCAAAGGATTCTTTCCGCGCCGACGCTCTTCCTAGGATCGAGAACTGGTCCAGAAGTTCTATGGAGGCAACGTGGCCGAAAGATCAGAAGTCGTATTCGTGGACGGGGTTCGCACCCCGTTCGGTCGTGCCGGCGAGAAGGGCATGTTCTGGCAGACCCGGGCGGACGATCTCATCGTCAAGGCGATGATCGGGCTGCTCGAGCGCAATCCGCAGGTGCCGAAGGAACGCATCGACGAGGTGGCGATCGCCGCGACGACGCAGCAGGGTGATCAGGGCCTGACCCTCGGTCGCACCGCCGCGCTCCTCGCGGGGCTGCCGCGTTCGGTGCCCGGCTACGCCATCGATCGGATGTGCGCCGGCGCGATGACCGCAGTCGCGGCGACCGCGGGCGGCATCGCCTTCGGCGCCTACGACCTGGTCATCGCGGGGGGCGTGGAACACATGGGCCGGCATCCGATGGGCTTCGGCGCCGATCCGAACCCGCGGTTCCTCTCCGAGCGGCTGGTCAGCGAGGACGCCCTGAACATGGGCAAGACGGCGGAACGGATCCACGACCGGTTCCCGCACCTGACGAAGGAGCGCGCCGACCGGTACGCCCTGCGCAGCCAGCAGAAGGTCGCCGCCGCGTACGCCGCCGGCAAGATCCAGCCCGATCTGGTTCCCGTCGCGACGCGCAATGCGGACGGCTGGGGCCTGGCCACGAAGGACGAGGCCCCGCGGCCCGACACCACCCTCGAGGGTCTCGCCGGCCTGCGCACCCCGTTCCGGCCGCACGGACGGGTCACGGCCGGCAACTCCTCGGGCCTGAACGACGGCGCCACCGCATCGCTGCTGGCGAGTCAGACCGTCGCGAAGGAGCTCGGCCTCGCGCCGAAGATGCGCCTGGTCAGCTTCGCCTTCGCCGGGGTCGAGCCCGAGATCATGGGCATCGGCCCGGTGCCCTCCACCGAGAAGGCACTGCGCAAGGCCGGCCTGACGATCGACGACATCGGCTTGTTCGAGCTGAACGAGGCCTTCGCGATCCAGGTGCTGTCCCTCCTGGACCACTTCGGTATCGACGACGACGACCCACGGGTCAACGAGTACGGCGGCGCGATCGCTCTGGGTCACCCGCTCGCCTCCTCCGGCGTGCGGCTGATGATCCAGCTGGCCCGCCAGTTCGAGGAGCACCCCGAGGTCCGCTACGGCCTGACCGCGATGTGCGTCGGGCTCGGCCAGGGCGGCTCGGTCATCTGGGAGAACCCGCACTTCAACGGGAAGAAGAGGAAGTAAGAATGTCGGACCAGTTCGCCGAACTCACGGCCCTCGATCCCGACGAGGTCGTTACGCACTCGTACGTCCGCGATGTCCCGCTGCCCAGCGGCAAGACGCTGGCGCTGATCACGCTCGACAACGGGCGCGACCACACCCGCCCCAACACGCTCGGTCCGGCGTCGCTGCTCGAACTCTCGGGCGTGCTCGACGCTCAGGCCGAGCGTGCCGGGCGCGGCGAGATCCACGGCGTCGGCGTCACGGGCAAGCCGTTCATCCTCGCCGCCGGCGCCGACCTCTCCAAGGTCAGCGAGATCCCGAGCCGCGACGTCGGCAAGCAGATGGCCCAACTCGGTCACGCCACGCTGGGCAAGCTCGCCGAGCTCGGTGTGCCCTCGTTCGTCTTCATCAACGGCCTCGCCCTGGGTGGCGGCACCGAGATCGGGCTGAACGCGACGTACCGCACGGTCGACGCGTCGATCCCGGCACTCGCGCTGCCCGAGGTCTTCCTCGGCATCATCCCCGGCTGGGGCGGCGCGTGGCTGCTGCCGAATCTGATCGGCATCGAGAACGCTCTGAAGGTCGTCGTCGAGAATCCGCTGAAGAACAACCGCACCCTCAAGGGGCAGGACGTCTTCGACCTCGGCATCGCCGACGCGATCTTCCCGCCGGCGAACTTCCTCGAAGACTCGCTGCGCTGGGCCGACGGCGTGCTCTCCGGCACGGTCACCGTCAAGCGCCCGAACGAGCCGGGCAAAATCGAGCGGATGGTGAAGTGGGACGCCGCCATCGGCATCGCCCGCAAGATGCTGGAGTCGCGCATCGGCACGGTCGCGCACTCGCCCTATCGCGCGCTCGACCTGCTCAAGGCCGCGAAGAACACCACGAAGGCGCAGGGCTTCGCCGCGGAGGACGAGGCGCTGGCCGACCTGATCTCGGGCGACCAGTTCCGCGCCTCCATCTACGCCTTCAACCTGGTGCAGAAGCGCGCGAAGCGCCCGGCCGGCGCGCCGGACAAGGCGCTCGCGAAGCCGATCGGCAAGGTGGGCGTGATCGGCGCCGGGCTGATGGCGAGTCAGTTCGCGCTGCTGTTCGTGCGGCGACTGCAGGTGCCCGTGGTGATCACCGACCTCGACCAGGCCCGGGTCGACAAGGGCGTCGCGTACATCGCGGGCGAGATCGACGCGCTGCTGGGCAAGGGGCGGATCTCGCCGGATGAGGCGAACCGGCTGAAGGCGCTGGTCACCGGCACGACGGATCGCTCGCAGTTCGCCGATGCGGACTGGGTGATCGAGGCGGTCTTCGAGGAGCTGACGGTGAAGCAGGACGTCTTCGCCGAGTTCGAGCAGCACATCTCGCCGACCGCCATCCTGGCGACGAACACCTCGTCGCTGTCGGTGGAGCAGATCGGGGCCAAGCTGGCGCACCCGGAGCGCCTCGTCGGTTTCCACTTCTTCAACCCGGTCGCGGTGATGCCGTTGATCGAGGTGGTGCGCACGCCGCTCACGGACGAGGCGACGCTGTCGACCGCCATGGTCACGGCCGCGAAGCTCCGCAAGAACGCCGTGATCACGCGCGACACCCCGGGCTTCGTGGTGAATCGCATCCTGGCGAAGGTGCTCGGCGAGGCGATGCACGCGGTCGACACCGGGACGCCGTTCGAGGTCGTCGAGGCATCATTGCAGCCGTTCGGCCTGCCGATGACGCCGTTCGAGTTGCTCGAGCTGGTCGGGCTCAAGGTCGGCGCCCACGTGCTGGACACCCACCACGCCGCGTTCCCGGAGCGCTTCTTCGCGAGCCCGAACCTGCACAAGCTCGCCGAACTCGGGCACATCTTCGAGCGCGATGCCAAGGGCAAGGTCAAGGGTGTCGACAAGAAGGCGGTCGCGATCGTCGCGGGCGGCACCGAGCCGATGACGGCGGAGCAGCTGCGCGCCCGGGTCGAACTCGGCCTCGCGGACGAGGTGAAGCGGATGCTGGACGACGATGTCGTCCACGCCGCTGAGGACATCGACCTCTGCCTCATCCTCGGCGCGGGCTACCCGTTCCAGATGGGCGGACTCACGCCGTACCTCGATCGCGTCGGCGCGAGCGAGAAGGCCTTCGGCGACACCTTCCACCACCCCCGGATCGCAGGCGTCGCCTGAGTCATCGGAGCCCCCGGCATCATTCGATGTCGGGGGCTTCGTCTATGGTCGGGGCATGAGCACTCAGTACTACGTGGCGGCCAGCCTGGACGGATTCATCGCCGACCCCGAGGGCGGCATCGACTGGCTCCTCGCCTTCGGCTTCGAGGCCTACGAGGAGCACTACAACGCCTTCCTCGCGGGCGTCGGTGCGATCGTGATGGGCGCGGACACCTACGACTCGATCTTCGGCGACGGGGGCGGAGAGGCGTGGCCGTACGGCGACACCCCGTGTTGGGTGCTCACGCATCGCTCCCTGCCCGTTCCGGATGGGGCGGATGTTCGCTTCGTCGAGGGCGACGTCGCAGTCGTGCACGCGGCGGCCACAGCGGCGGCCGGTGAGCGCAACGTGTGGCTGGTCGGCGGCGGCAACCTCGTCGCCCAGTTCGCCGACCTCGGTCTCGTCGACGAGCTCTGGCTCACCGTGATGCCGATCGCGCTCGGTACCGGGCGGCCGCTCATCCCGATCGCCGAGATCTCCCCCGTCCTCACGCTGGAGGGCGTCACCACCTTCGAAGGCGGCGCGGTGGAGCTGCGGTACACGGTCCCGCGCTAACCTCCGCTGGTTGAGCCTGCCGAAACCATCCCTGCCGGAAGGAGTGGTTTCGGCAGGCTCAACCAGCGACGCGAGACCAGCTCAACCCGGGCGCTCGTCCGACCGGCGGGAAGGAGTGGTTTCGGCAGGCTCAACCAGCGAGGCGAGACCAGCTCAACCCGGGCGCTCGTCCGACCGGCCGGAAGGAGTGGTTTCGGCAGGCTCAACCAGCGAGGCGAGACCAGCTCAACCCAAGCGCTAGTCCGACCGGCGAGAGGCGACCTCGGCCTCCTCGGGCAGGGGCCGGGCGACGGGGATCTTCGAGCCGAGTACCTGCGCCACCACGTCGCGGGCGATGTGCTGCGGCGTGAGGCCCACGTCCTCGAGGATCTGCGCGCGCGTCGCGTGGTCGAGGAACTGATCCGGTAGGCCCAGCTCCGTGACCGCGGTGTCGACGCCGGCCTCACGCAGATCCTGTCGGATCCGCGTTCCGATGCCGCCGACGCGGATCCCGTCCTCGATCGAGACGAGCAGCCGGTGCTCCCGTGCCAGCTCGATCACGCTGCCCGGCACGGGCACGACCCAGCGCGGGTCCACCACAGTCGCGCCGATCCCCTGCGCCGCGAGCCGGGAAGCGACCTCCAGGCCGACCTCCGCCATCGGCCCCACGGTCACGATCAAGACGTCCGCGCGCTCGTCGCGCACCAGCACGTCGACGCCGTCGGCCAGCCGCTCGACAGCCTCGATCTCGCTGCCCACACTGCCCTTGGAGAACCGCACCACCGTGGGCGCGTCCGTCACGCGCACCGCCTCGCCCAGCTCCTCGCGCAGACGCACGGCGTCCCGCGGCGCGCTGAGGCGGATGTTCGGGATGATCTGCAGCATCGCCAGGTCCCACATGCCGTGATGGCTCGGCCCGTCCGGGCCCGTGACCCCGGCGCGGTCCAGCACGAAGGTGACGCCGGCCTTGTGCAGCGCGACGTCCATCAGCACCTGGTCGAACGCCCGGTTGACGAAGGTGGCGTAGAGCGCGACGACCGGATGCATCCCGCCGAACGCGAGACCGGCCGCCGAGGTGACCGCGTGCTGCTCCGCGATCCCGACGTCCAGAACCCGATCCGGATACTTCTCGGCGAAGCGGTCCAGACCCACCGGCCGCAGCATCGCCGCCGTGATGCCGACCAGAGTCGGATCCGCATCGGCGAGCCGCACGATCTCATCCGCGAACACTGACGTCCACGACTGGGCGCCGGAGCCACCGACGGGCTCGCCCGTCTCGGGATCGATCTGACCCACGGCGTGGAACTGATCGGCCGCGTCCTGCAGGGCGGGCTCGTAGCCGCGGCCCTTCTGCGTGATCGCGTGCACGATGACCGGCTGGCCGTAGTCCTTCGCCTGCTGCAGCGCCTCCTCCATCGCGGCGACGTCGTGCCCGTCGATCGGGCCGAGGTACTTGATGTCGAGGTTCGAGTACAGCGCCTCGTTGTTCGTGAGCCGGCTCAGGAAGCCGTGGGTACCGCCGCGCAGGCCGCGGTAGATCGCGCGGCCCGGAGCGCCGAAGCGTTCGAAAGCCGCCGCCGAACTCTGGTGCAGTTCGCGGTAGCCGCGCTTGGTGCGGACGCCGTTGAGGAAGCGCGCCATACCACCGATCGTGGGCGCGTAGGAGCGACCGTTGTCGTTCACCACGATGATCAGGCTGCGGGCGTTGTCGTCGCTGATATTGTTCAGCGCCTCCCACGTCATACCGCCGGTCAGCGCCCCGTCACCCACCACGGCGACGACGTGGCGATCGCCCTGCCCCGTCATCGTGAAGGCCCGCGAGATGCCGTCCGCCCACGAGAGCGAGCTGGAGGCGTGCGACGACTCGACGATGTCGTGCGGGGATTCCGAGCGCTGCGGGTAGCCGGCGAGGCCGCCGCGCTCGCGCAGGCGTGAGAAGTCCTGCCGGCCGGTGAGCAGCTTGTGCACGTACGACTGGTGCCCGGTATCGAAGATGATCGGGTCCCGTGGGGAGTCGAAGACCCGGTGGATCGCCACGGTCGTCTCGACGACGCCCAGGTTCGGCCCGAGGTGACCTCCGGTCTTGGAGACCTCGCGCACCAGGAACTCGCGGATCTCGCGGGCGAGCTGTTCGAGCTCGGAGTGCGACAGCCTGTCGAGATCGCGAGGCCCGTGGATGGACTCGAGGATGGCCATACGACCGCCTTCCGGATGCGTGCGGGGAACTGCGTCCTCACTCCCCGAGTCTACGCAGGGAGCAGAAAGCGCAGCGGCGGCCGCACCCAGGGCTGGATGCGACCGCCGATCTGCGCTAGCGGCTGAGTCCTCAGACCAGCGAACGCAGCACGTACTGCAGGATGCCGCCGTTGCGGTAGTAGTCGGCCTCACCGGGGGTGTCGATGCGGACGACGGCCTCGAACTCGATGGTCTCCTTGCCTGGCGCGGAGTGCTCGCTCGGCGCGGCGACGACGTGCACCGTCTTGGGGGTCACTCCGTTGTTGAGTTCCTCGATGCCCGTGATCGTGACGACCTCGGTGCCGTCCAGGCCCAGCGACGCCCAGCTCTCGCCGGCCGGGAACTGCAGCGGCACGACGCCCATGCCGATCAGGTTCGAGCGGTGGATCCGCTCGAAGCTCTCGACGATGACCGCCTTGACGCCCAGCAGGCTGGTGCCCTTGGCCGCCCAGTCGCGCGACGAGCCGGAGCCGTACTCCTTGCCACCGAAGATCACCAGCGGGGTGCCGGCGGCCTGGTAGTTCTGCGACGCATCGTAGATGAACGACTGCGGCGCATCGGCCTGCGTGAAGTCGCGGGTGTAGCCGCCCTCCACGCCGTCCAGCAGCTGGTTCTTCAGGCGGATGTTCGCGAAGGTGCCGCGGATCATCACCTCGTGGTTGCCGCGGCGCGAGCCGTAGGAGTTGTAGTCCTTGCGCTCCACGCCGTTCGCCGCGAGGTACTGGCCGGCGGGGCTGTCCGCCTTGATGTTGCCGGCCGGGCTGATGTGGTCGGTGGTGACCGAGTCGCCGAGCTTGGCGAGCACGCGGGCGCCGGCGATGTCGGACACCGGGGTGGTCTCCATCGTCATGCCGTCGAAGTACGGGGGCTTGCGCACGTAGGTCGACTTCTCGTCCCACTCGAAGACCGATCCCTCGGGGGTCTGCAGCGAACGCCAGCGCTCGTCGCCGTCGAAGACGCCGGCGTACTGGGTGTCGAACATGCCCTTGTCGATCGAGGAGTCGATGGTCGACTGCACCTCGGCGGCGTCGGGCCAGATGTCCTTCAGGAAGACGTCGTTGCCGTCGCCGTCCGTGCCGAGCGCGTCCGTCTCGAAGTCGAAGTTCATCGAACCGGCGAGGGCGTAAGCGATGACGAGCGGCGGCGAGGCCAGGTAGTTCATCTTCACGTCGGGGTTGATCCGACCCTCGAAGTTGCGGTTGCCCGAGAGCACCGCGGTGACGGCGAGGTCGTTCTGCTGCACGGCCGAGGAGATCTCGTCCAGCAGCGGGCCGGAGTTGCCGATACAGGTCGTGCAGCCGTAGCCGACGGTGTAGAAACCGAGGTCCTCGAGGTAGCTGGTCAGGCCGGCCTTCTCGTAGTAGTCGGTGACGACCTTCGATCCGGGAGCCAGCGTGGTCTTGACCCACGGCTTGGCCTTCAGACCCTTCTTCGACGCGTTACGGGCCAGCAGACCGGCCGCGAGCATCACGGAGGGGTTCGAGGTGTTCGTGCAGGAGGTGATCGCCGCGATCGCGACGGCGCCGTGGTCGATCGTGAAGCTCGGGCCGTCGGCGAGGTCGACCTTGGTCGGCTTCGAGACGGTCGTCGGCGCGTGCGAGGCGTGGTGGTGCGAGTGCGTCGAGTACTCGTCCGACGGCTGCAGCTCACCCGGGTCGGACGCGGGGAACGACTCCGAGATCGTGAGGTCGACCAGGTCGTGCTCGACGTCGGCGTAGTTGTTCAGGTCGGCCTCGAACTGCGTCTTCGCGTGCGTCAGCTCGATGCGGTCCTGCGGACGCTTCGGGCCGGCGATCGAGGGGACGACCGTCGAGAGGTCGAGCTCGAGGTACTCGCTGAAGATCGGCTCGGTCTCGGGGTCGTGCCAGAGCTTCTGCAGCTTGGAGTACGCCTCGACCAGGTCGATCTGCTCGGCACTGCGGCCGGTGAGGCGCAGGTAGTCGAGGGTGACGTCGTCGATGGGGAACATGGCGGCGGTGGAGCCGAACTCGGGGCTCATGTTGCCGATGGTCGCGCGGTTGGCCAGCGGCACCTCGGCCACGCCGGCTCCGTAGAACTCGACGAACTTGCCCACGACGCCGTGCTTGCGCAGCATCTGCGTGATGGTGAGCACCACGTCCGTGGCGGTGACGCCGGTGGGGATCGCGCCGGTCAGCTTGAAGCCGACGACCTTCGGGATCAGCATGGAGACGGGCTGGCCGAGCATGGCCGCCTCGGCCTCGATGCCGCCGACGCCCCAGCCGAGCACACCGAGGCCGTTGACCATCGTGGTGTGCGAGTCGGTGCCGACGCAGGTGTCGGGGTAGGCGCGCAACGCACCCGAAACCGTCCTGGTCATGGTGACGCGGGCCAGGTACTCGATGTTGACCTGGTGCACGATGCCGGTTCCGGGCGGCACGACCTTGAAGTCGTCGAACGCGGTCTGGCCCCAGCGGAGGAACTGGTAGCGCTCACCGTTGCGCTCGTACTCCAGCTCGACGTTGCGCTCGAGGGCATCCGCGGTGCCGAACAGGTCGGCGATGACCGAATGGTCGATGACCATCTCGGCGGGCGCGAGCGGGTTGATCTTGTTCGGGTCGCCGCCGAGGGCGCCGACCGCCTCTCGCATGGTGGCGAGGTCGACGATGCAGGGCACACCGGTGAAGTCCTGCATCACGACGCGAGCCGGGGTGAACTGGATCTCGGTGTCGGGCTCCGATTCCGGCACCCAGTTGCCGAGCGCGTCGATCTGCGCCTTCGTGACGTTCGCACCGTCTTCGGTGCGGAGCAGGTTCTCGAGCAGCACCTTGAGGCTGAAGGGGAGCTTCTCGTAGCCGGGGACCTTGTCGATCCGGAACACCTCGTAGTCGGTGCCACCGACCTTCAGGACATCCTTCGATCCAAAACTGTCTACCGCAGACACGTTCGCCCTCTCCTTCGCTGACACCGCTCTTGCGAGCACGTAATACGTCAATCATGGTTCTCGCGAACCGGCGACTGCTAGCAAGGCCAGCCTTACACCGGCGCGGAGAAGTATCTCGACGTCGAGATAACTCTAGCGTGCCTGCGGCGTCTCGGTGGACGTCGCCTTCGCGTACAGCGAGCGCACCGTCAGCACGGTCAGCACCAGCAGCGGCGCGTAGAGCGGGATGCCGAGAACGAGCTTGAACGTGCCCAGCAGCGCCACGTCACCCGCGAGGTACAGCGGGTACTGGATCGCCAACCGCAGGATGAACAGCGCCGCCCAGCACAGGCTGAGCACGGTCAGCACCCGGAACTTGCGCTTGTCGCCGCGCCACGCCGTGCCCTCGCCCATCAGGAAGCCGACGGCCACTCCGATGAGCGGCCAGCGCACCAGCACGGAGACGAGGAAGGCCGCGCCGTAACCGAGGTTCAGCCAGAGCCCGAGCAGGAAGTTGTCCTGACCGCGACCCGTCCACAATGAGAGGGCGGCAGAGGCGACGACGCCGATCAGGCCGCCGAGCGCCTGAGTGACCGGCGTCTTCGTGAGCAGTCGGATCACCGTGAAGATCACGGCGACGCCGACCGAGATCCCGAGCGCGACGGGCAGTTCCAGGCCGATCGTGAACGCGATCACGAACAGCAGACCGGGCAGCACCGCCTCGACGATGCCGCGGACGCCGCCCATGGTCGCCAGAAGCGCCCGCCCGTCGAACGGACGACCGTCCTTGACCGAGCCGAGGCCGGCCTTCTTGGCCGCCTCCGCGATCGCGTCGCCGAGCGGGCTGCTCGCGTCGGGCTGCTTCTGCCCGGGGTCGCTCACGCGGTCAGCTCGCGCTCTGCGCCTGGCCGCCGGCCGGCACCTTGAGCGGGATCAGGTCGCGCGGCGGCATCGGGCCCGTGCCGCGGACGACGACGACGCTGCGGAACAGCTCCTCCACCTTCTCGGCGGCGGCGGCATCCAAGGCGCCGGCGCCCGCGATCACCCCGCGGAGGAACCAGCGCGGGCCGTCCACTCCGATGAAGCGGGCGATGCGCTTGGCGCCGGCCTCGGGTCCGGCGACGGGGAGCTCCGCGACCAACTCGGGGCCGAACACCCCCTCGCGCTCGGCGGTCGTGCCGCCCTGCTTAGCGATCTGGTCGGCGATCTGGTCGCGGATCTCGTGCCAGAGCCCCGACGAGCGAGGCGCTGCGAACGGCTGGACCTGCAGGGTCGAACCGGCGTAGTCCAGGCCCACCGCGATCACCCGTTGCGTGCCCTCCTCCACCTCGAGTCGGAGGTGCAGACCCTCGCGGGGCAGGATCTTGATGCCGCCGAGGTCGATGTAGGGGCGGACGGGGTTCGCCTCGAGTTCGTCGAGCGGGCCTTCCGTCGCTCGGTCCTCGGGGGCCGACTTCTCGAAGTCGACGGGAAGCGCGGCGGCGTCCTCGACGCCGCCCACGGGCTGGATGTCGCTCATGCGTTGCCTTTCTGAGAGTTGCCGGGCGTCGCCGATTCGGTGCTGGTCAACGCGGAGGTGCCCGTCGATCCGAATCCGCCCTCGCCGCGGACCGAATCCGGCAGCACCTCGACCGGAATGAACCGGGCGCGCGATACGGGCAGCACCACGAGTTGGGCGATGCGGTCACCCGCGGCGATCGAATACGGCGCCGCCGCGTCGGTGTTCAGCAGCGACACCCGGATCTCACCGCGGTAGCCGGCGTCGACGGTGCCCGGCGCGTTCACGATCGTGATGCCGTGCTTGAAGGCGAGTCCGGAGCGCGGCACGACGAAGGCGACGTAGCCGTCCGGAAGCGCGATCGAGACGCCGGTTCCGACACTCGCACGCTCCCCCGGTGCCAGCACCAGATCCTCCGATGAGCGCAGATCCGATCCGGCGTCACCGGGGTGAGCGTACTCGGGCAGGTAGTCGGCACGGATCGAGACGTCGACGGATTGGTTCACGTGACGAGGGTAGTCCAGTTGTCTGGTGCAATAGAGACATGCAGCCCTACCGTGAGAAGCTCTGGCCGACACCGTGGGTGTTCGTGGCCACGGCCCTCGTCATCCCCGCCAGCATTCTCGTCTTCGCACCGATCAACTTCACCGCCGGCATCTTCGTCGCGGTCGGCCTCTTCGTCGCCTGCGTACTGACGCTGATCGGCCTCTCTCCCGTGCTCGAGGTGAAGGACGGCGAGCTGCGCGCCGGCAAGGCCCACATCGATGTCGAGCTGCTGGGCGAGCCGGAAGCCTTCCGTGGTGAGCACGCGTTCGCCCAACGCGGACCGGTGCTCGATGCGCGCGCGTACCTGGTGCTGCGCGGTTGGGTGAAGGACGTCGTCCGCATCCCGGTCGAGGACCCGGCCGACCCGACGCCCTACTGGCTGGTGTCCTCCCGACGCCCCAACGACGTCGTCGCCGCGATCCGAGGATCACGGCGACGTATCAGTCATTCGGTCGGCGACTCCTGAGTCGTCGGTGCCGGGCTGTGCTCTGCTCTACGCAGCGCACTCCAGGCAGATCGCACCGAGCTTCTCCTCGTGATCGATCTGCGAGCGGTGCTTCACGAGGAAGCAGCTCACGCAGGTGAACTCGTCGGCCTGCGGGGGCAGGACGACGACGTCGAGGTCGAGATCGGAGAGGTCTGCGCCGGGGAGCTCGAAACCACCGGGGTTGTCGGCGTCGTCGACGTCCACGACCCCGGACATCTTGTCGGGGACTCGCTCCTTCAAGGCCTCGATCGAGTCGGAATCGTCGTCGGTCTTGCGGGGGGCGTCGTAGTCGGTTGCCATTCCCATCCACTTCTGTTTTCAGCTGTTCAACAAATCGGCGGGGACAGTGTGCACCAAGAAGTTTCGAATCGCAAACCAACTCAGAGAGCACCCAGGCACCGTCATTCCGCACCAACTTTCGACCCGCCCGCGGTATTCCCCGGCAAGCGGTCGACCTCGTGCGATCCTTACCGGGGCAAGGTGCCAGAAGGAGGTCCGCGCGATGAAGGAACTGAAGGTGATCGGCGTCGAGAGCGGGTCGCTCGTGCTCGTCTCCGAGGAGGGCGAACGCTTCGCGGTCGCCATCGACGACACGTTGCAGACCACGCTGCGGCCTCCCCTGCATCCGGTGCAGAACCGCGAGAAGCGCGTCTCGCCGCGCGAGATCCAGGCGCAGATCCGCGCCGGCCTCTCGCCGGACGAAGTCGCCGAACTCACCGGCGCACCGCTGGACTACATCGCCCGCTTCGAAGGACCGGTGACCGCCGAACGCGAGCACATCGTCGCGTCCGCCCTCGCGGTCCGGGTCTACACCACGACCGACCCGGACCCGCTTGAGGAGGGCACTGCTTTCGGCGACGTCATCCGCGAGCGGCTCGCCTCGCTCGGCGCCGATGGTGAGCAGTGGTCGAGCTGGAAGGACGAGGAGCAGGGCTGGATCGTCAAGTTGCTGTTCACCTCGGACAACATCGACCACGACGCGCGCTGGAGCTTCGACCCGAAGAAGGCGACGCTCGCCCCGATCACGGCCGAGGCGACGACCCTGTCGCAGGCCGGCGAGATCCGCCCGACGCTGATCCCCCGACTGCGTGCCGTGATCCCGGCCGCCGTCGATGAGCGCGCCACCCGGTTCGACACCGATTCCTTCATCGCCGCCGCACCCGCCGCCGTCGAGGTCGCTGCTACGGACGCCGCCGACACGGAGCCGCAGCCGCAGCTGACCGAACCCGTCCGGCCGCTGTCGACCTTCCAGCGTCCGGCCGCGCAGCAGAAGCCGGAGGAGCGCGAGCGCGACCTGGCGAACACCTCCGACCTGCTGGATGCACTGCGTCGACGTCGCGGCGAACGCGAACACACTGCCTTCACTCCGTCGCGCGAAGAACAGCTGACGTTCACCACCGAGGTCACCCTGCCGACACTCGAGCCGGCACCGAGCGCGAAGACCGAGCACCCCTCCGCCGGTCGCGAACAGCGCAGCACCGGCCCGAACGCGCGCCGCGGTCGCGCCTCCATGCCCAGCTGGGACGAGATCGTGTTCGGCGCCCGCTCGGACGATTGAGTTCGTTCCGCTTTCTTCCTCGCTTCGCTCGTCAGAAAGCGCGCGGTCGGCTTCGCGACGGTGCAGGATTTGGAGAGCGTCGTACGTTCGCGTACGACGAAAAGCTGGAACGCTTTTCGCCGGTTACGCTCGCGGGAGGCGGTCGCGTCCGCGAGACAGCAGAGGTGCTCACCTCTGCTGGAGCGGTGCTGCCAGCGACAGCCGCTACGGAGCCGCCGTGCCGAAGCCGATCAGGGGGACCTGCAGTTCCTCGGGGGTCAGCGAGCCGTGCTGGCCGATCATGCCCTGGCCCGACTTCGCCGGGTCGCGGTCGTCGTAATAGGCGATCGCCTTGCGGGCGGCGACGAAGATGTCGCCCATCCGAGCGGCCGCAGTCTCCGTGACGTCACCGAACCAGCCGCTCGCGATCATCTCGGCCTTCGACGCGACCCACGCTCGCGCCCCCTCCGCAGCGACCCACGCCGCCAGCAGCCGGTCCCGCGCCTCCGGATGCACGTGCAGCTGCAGACAGCGGGGCTCGCCCGCCACGAACCGCACGCCGTCCAGCAGCGGCCCGTCCGTCAGCAGCACGTGCTGGTGCGCGGGCACGTCCAACACCCCGTGGTCGGCCGTGAGCAGCGCGCCCTCCCCCGCGCGCAGACGCGCGGCGAAGGCGGCGACCTCGGCGTCGACGGACTCCAGATGGCTCGTCCACTCCGGCGACTCCCAGCCCTTGGCGTGAGCGGTCTGATCCAGCTCCGGGATGTAGAGGTAGACGATGCGCTTTCCGCCGCGGTCGAGCTCGGCGCGCGCCGCCGCGAAACGCTCGGCGATCGTGCGTGCCGGGTGGTACTCGGCACCACGCAGGATCGCCTCGGTCAGCGCCGACCGCGCGTAGCGGTCGGGGCCGATCACGGTCGCGGCGACGTCTTCGCCGACGGCGCGCTCGAAGACCGTCGCGGCCGGCTGCCACTCGCGCGGACGCATCCGGTCGTCCCAGCCCGAGAGCTGGTTCACGATGCGATCGTTCGCGGGATCGAGAACACGGTAGCCGACGAGGCCGTGCGTCCCGGAGGAGAGCCCGGTCGTCAGCGAGGCCAGCGCCGCGGCCGTTGTGGTGGGGAACCCCGCCGCGATGGTCGTGGCCTTCGTCAGTCGCGCGGCGAGGGTGCGGGCGTGGCCCGCGCGGGCGCGCAGCGCGGCGGCGCCGAGACCATCGACCAGAACGACGACCATCCGATCGGCGCGGGCGAGACCCAGGGCGTTGGAGCGGCCGGCCACGGCGTCGAGGGAACTCGTCAGCACATCGGCCAGGCTCCGTCGCCGGGCGGGGGCGGCGGGTACCATATGGGACATTGCGCCCAGTCTGACACAGCGCGCGCTCCCGATCTGCAGACGCCATTCCGGCGTCGCACCCCGAGAAGTGAGTTATGAACGCATCCTCCTCGTCCTCCGGTTCCCCCGTGACCGAGCGGATCGAGGACGTCGACGTCTCCGCGGAGATGGAGGGGTCCTTCCTCGAGTACGCCTACTCCGTCATCTACGCGCGGGCGCTGCCGGATGCGCGCGACGGGCTCAAGCCCGTGCAGCGGCGCATCCTCTACCAGATGGCCGACATGAGCCTGTGGCCCGACCGCGGTCACGTGAAGTCGGCGCGCGTCGTCGGCGAGGTGATGGGCAAGCTGCACCCGCACGGCGACGCCTCGATCTACGACGCGCTGGTACGCCTGGCCCAGCCGTTCGTGATGCGGGTGGCCCTCGTCGACGGGCACGGCAACTTCGGCTCGCTCGACGACGGCCCCGCCGCCGCCCGCTACACCGAGGCGCGGCTCGCGCCGGCCTCCGTGGCGATGACGGCGGATCTCGACGAGGACGTCGTCGACTTCGTCCCCAACTACGACAACCAGCTCACCCAGCCCGAGGTCCTGCCCGCGGCCTTCCCGAGCCTGCTCGTGAACGGCGCCAGCGGCATCGCGGTCGGCATGGCCACGAACATGGCCCCGCACAACCTGATCGAGGTCGTCGGCGCCGCGCGGCACCTGATCGCGAACCCCGAGGCCACGCTCGACGAGCTGATGACGTTCGTACCAGGGCCCGACTTCCCCAGCGGCGGCACCATCGTCGGCATGGCGGGCATCCGGGATGCGTACGCGACCGGACGCGGCAGCTTCAAGACCCGCGCGCGGGTCTCGATCGAGAACATCACCGCCCGCAAGTCCGGCCTCGTCGTGACCGAACTGCCGTACATGGTCGGCGCCGAGAAGGTGATCGACAAGATCAAGGACGGTGTGCAGAGCAAGAAGCTCAGCGGCATCGCCGACGTCACCGACCTGACCGACCGCGACAACGGCCTCCGACTCGTGATCGGGATCAAGACCGGATTCAGCCCGGACGCCGTGCTGGAGCAGCTCTACCGGTTCACCCCCCTGGAAGACACGTTCGCGATCAACAACGTCGCGTTGGTGGACGGTGGCCCGCGAACCCTCGGGCTGCGCGAGCTGCTACAGGTCTACATCGGCCACCGCGTCTCGGTCGTCACCCGGCGTTCGCAGTTCCGGCTGAAGAAGCGCCAGGAGCGACTGCACCTCGTCGAGGGCCTGCTGATCGCGATCCTCGACATCGACGAGGTCATCCAGCTGATCCGCACCAGCGACGACACCGCGACCGCGCGCGCACGATTGATCGAGGTGTTCGACCTCAGCGTGCTGCAGGCCGACTACATCCTCGAGTTGCAGCTGCGCCGGCTGACCAAGTTCTCGCTGATCGAACTCGAGGCCGAGCGCGACAAGCTCAACGCCGAGATCGAAGAGCTGATCGCCCTGCTCGGCAGCCGCTCCGCGATCGAGACGCTGGTCTCGGACGAGCTGGATGCCGTCGCCGAGCGGCTCGGCACGCCGCGGCGCACCCTGCTCACCGAGGCGCCGGCGAGTGTCGCGACCACCGGCCGGAACAAGGCGCCCGCGATCCTCGAGCTCGCGGATGTGCCGTGCCGCGTGTATCTGAGCACCACCGGTCGGATGCTGCGGGTCGACGGCGACCCGAGCGCCCTGCCCGCGGAAACCCCCGCACGCGCCGCCCGACGCAGCAAGCACGACGCGCTGCTCAGCTCCGTCGACACCACAACGCGCACCGAGATCGGCGCGGTCACCTCCGCGGGGCGGCTGATCCGCTTCTCCGCGGTGGACGTGCCCGCGGTGCCCTCATCGGCGATCCAGCTCGGCGCCGGAGTCCGCATCGCCGATTACCTCGGCCAGCTCGCCAAGGACGAGACCGTGCTGGCGCTCGTGCTGCTCGACGACAGCCGTCCCATCGCGCTGGGCACTCAACAGGGCGTGGTGAAGCGGGTGTCGCCCGGCGAACTGCCGAACCGGCCCGAGTTCGAGATCATCGCGCTCAAGCCGAAGGACGTCGTCGTCGGCGCCGCCGTCTCGGCCGATGAGGACGAACTCGTCTTCGTCACCGGTGAGGCACAGCTGCTGCGGTTCTCGGCCTCCTCCGTGCGGCCGCAGGGGCGCACCGCCGGCGGTATGGCCGGCATCAAGCTCGGCGAGACCGACATGGCGATCCACTTCGCCGTCGTGCCGGCCGATGATCAGGACGAGACCGTCGTCGCGACCGTCGCCGTCGACAGCTGGGCGCTCACCGGGACCGACTCGGGCAGCGCGAAGGTGTCGGCGTTCTCGGAGTTCCCCGCGAAGGGACGCGCCACCGGCGGCGTCCGAGCGCAGCGCTTTTTGAAGGGCGAGACCGCACTCTCGGTGGCCTGGGTCGGCCCGAATCCGCCGCTCGCTCTCGCGGCGAACGGATCGGTGGCGACACTGCCCGAATCCGGGATGCGGCGCGACGGCTCCGGAGTGCCGGTCACCGCCACGATCGTCAGCATCGGCCGCACGGCTCTGGCGCCGTAACGAACGAAGGGGGTTGTCACTCCGTCCCGCTCGTTGCGGGACGCAGTGACAACCCCCTTTCCGCTAGGCGACGAGTTCCGTCAGGGTGATCCGCGCCAGCTGCAGGCTCATCGTGGCGGAGTTCGCGACCTCGAGGTACTGGTCCTCCGTCACACGGAGGATGCGCCCCTTCTTCGACGGCGCGAACGCCGACGGCTCCTGACCCGACACGATCCGGCCGAGGAGTTCGGTGGCCGCCGCGTGGTCGAGTTCGTCCGACGCCCAGATCCGCGTACCGACGCGGCTGTTGGCGATCTTGCTCTCGACGATGACGACGTGGCGTCCGGTGGATTCGATCATGATTCCCCCTCGGGGTGTGCGTTGCGGTGTGCTTCCACGCTACGCAGCCACTCCGGTTCGCGCGTCCGGCGAGCGGCCGACGCCGCTCGGCGGAGAACGCACGCCGCGTTACACGTCGATGCGGTCTCGGGAGAGCTTCTCGGAGCCGCGGACGATGAAGTCCTTGCGCGGCGCGACGTCGTTGCCCATCAGCAGTTCGAACACCCGGCCCGCGTTCTCGGCGTCGGCGACGCGCACCCGGCGCAGCGTGCGCCGCGCCCGATCCATCGTTGTGGTCGCGAGCTGCTCGGCATCCATCTCGCCGAGGCCCTTGTAGCGCTGGATCGGATCCTGGTACTTCTTGTTCGACTTGCTCAGCGCCGCGAGCACCCCCTGCAGCTCCTTCTCGGAGTAGGTGTAGATCGTCTCGTTCGGCTTCTTGCCCGGGTTCATCACGATCACCCGGTGCAGCGGCGGCACGGCGGCGAAGACCCGACCGGCCTCGACCAGCGGGCGCATGTAGCGGAAGAACAGCGTCAGCAGCAGGGTCCGGATGTGCGCCCCGTCGACGTCGGCGTCGCTCATCAGGATGATCTTGCCGTAGCGCGCCGCGCTCAGATCGAAAGAGCGGCCGGAGCCGGCCCCGATCACCTGGATCATCGAGGCGCACTCGGCGTTCGAGAGCATGTCGGCGACGGAGGCCTTCTGCACGTTCAGGATCTTGCCCCGAATGGGCAGCAGCGCCTGGTACTCGCTGTTGCGCGCGAGCTTGGCGGTGCCGAGCGCGGAGTCGCCCTCGACGATGAACAGCTCGCTGCTCTCGACATCGCTGCTGCGGCAGTCGACCAGCTTCGACGGCAGCGAGGAGCTCTCCAACGCGTTCTTGCGCCGCTGCGTCTCTTTGTGCGCGCGGGCCGAGATCCGCGACTTCATCTCGGCGACGAGCTTCTCGAGCAGTTGCGACATCTGCGCCTTCTCCTCGCGCTTCGTCGAGGCGAAGATCGCGCCGAAGGCCCGGTTCACCGTCTGTGCGACGATGTTGCGCACGGCGGGAGTGCCCAGCACCTCCTTGGTCTGACCTTCGAACTGCGGCTCGGGGATGCGCACGGTCAACACGGCGGTGAGCCCGGCCATGATGTCGTCCTTCTCCAACTTGTCGGTACCCGCCTTGAGCCGACGGGCGTTCGCCTCGACCTGGGCGCGGAGCAGCTTCATCATGCCCTGCTCGAAACCGGACTGGTGGGTACCGCCCTTCGGCGTCGCGATGATGTTCACGAAGCTGCGCATCACCGTCTCGTAGCCGGTGCCCCAGCGCAGCGCGATGTCGACCTCGCAGGTGCGCTCGACCTCGGTGGCGACCATCGCGCCGGTGGGCGAGAGCACGGGCACCGTCTCCGTGAAGGTGCCGGAGCCCGTCAGGCGCAGCACATCGGTGACCGCCGTGTCCGGCGCGAGGAACTCGACGAACTCCGAGATGCCGCCGTCGTAGCGGAACAGCTCGGCCTGCCGCTCCTCGCCGCGGTCGTCGACGATGTCGATGGTCAGACCCGGTACCAGGAAGGCGGTCTGCCGCGCCCGGGTGACGAGCTCGTCGCTCTGGAACGCGGCGCCCTTGGTGAAGATCTGCCGGTCGGCCCAGTAGCGCACCCGCGTGCCGGTCTTCGCCTTCGCCACCTTGCCCACGACGCGCAGCTCACTGCCGTTCTCGAACGGCGTGAAGGGCGCATCCGGGCTCGGCTCGCCGCTGTCGGCGAACACGCCCGGCTCGCCGCGATGGAACGACATCGCCCAGGTCTTGCCATCACGGTCGACCTCCACGTCGAGCCGCTCGGAGAGCGCGTTGACCACCGAGGCGCCGACGCCGTGCAGGCCGCCGGAGGCGGCGTAGGAGCCGGAGCCGAACTTGCCGCCGGCGTGCAGCTTGGTGAAGACGACCTCCACGCCGGAGAGCCCGGTCTTGGGCTCGATGTCGACCGGCACTCCGCGCGCGTGGTCGCGAACCTCGACGCTGCCGTCCTTGTGCAGCACCACGCCGATCTCGGTACCGTGACCCGCCAGCGCCTCATCGACCGAGTTGTCGATGATCTCCCACAAGCAGTGCATCAGCCCGCGCGAGTCGGTCGAGCCGATGTACATACCGGGGCGCTTGCGCACGGCCTCCAGCCCCTCCAGGACGGAGAGGTGCCGAGCGGAGTAATCGGAGGATGCCATGGAGTTCAGCCTACTTTCCGGCACCGACACCGACCGCGCGACGCTCCCCGGAGCCGAGACGGAATCGGATGCCCGACTACGCGCAGGGCGAAATGCCGCCGAATCGTCTCCGGGACGAAACAAACGCGTGCTTTGATGGGTTACAGATCACAGAACGTGAAGCAATGAGTCAGGAGGCCAAGACATGTCGACCATCGCAACCGAGAACGGCGCCGTGGACGAGCTCGCGGGTGCCCACCAGCTCTCCGCCGCCGACCGCTGTGACAGCTGTGGCGCGCAGGCGTACATCCGCGTCGTTGTGAACAGCGGAGAACTGCTGTTCTGCTCGCACCACGGCAAGAAGTACCAGGAGAAGCTGTCCAGCATCGCGACGAGCTGGCACGACGAGTCGGCGCGACTCTTCGAGGAACAGCGCCCCTAACCTTCGTCCCTTACTTCACGAGCCGCTTCGCGATCACATCGCGGGCGGCTCGTGCCGTTTCATCCGCGGCACGCGCGTCCGGGTTCTCCGCGGAGTAGGCAACACCGATCCGTTCCGCGACACGCCCGAGAATCGCATCCGCGACGAGCGGGTTCTTGGCCAGCAGCGGACCGTGCACGTGGCTACCGAGCAGCGTGCCGGAGGCGTAGCCCTCCGTGCCGTCGCCGTTGCCGACTCCGTAGCTCACGGTACCGAATGCCGAGCCCGCAGGGATGCCGACGAATCGGCGCAGATGGTTCTCGAACCCCACCACGGTGCCCAGCGCCGTCTCGGCGATGATGTCGTCCGTGACGCGTTCGGTGCCGATCACCGCGTGACCCGGGAAGATGCCGGCCCCTGCGACGAACCCACCCGTGGTCTGCGTGCCCTCGCTCAGCAGCTCCCAGCCACCGCCGAAGGCGACGATCTCCGCGCCTTCGCCGTGCCAGTCGCTCAGGCGGTCGGCGTTGGCCAGCACGATCTCGCGCGCCGCGGGGAGATCATGAGCGGCACCGGTGCCGACCACAACGACCGCCGGCGCCGCCGTCAGCCCGCTCCAGTCCTCGCCGAGCCGAACGACGTCGACCTGGGCGACGCCGGCCCAGCGCGCACGCGCGGCGAGCACACGCGCGTTCGCCGCATCGCCGTTGCTGTCCAACAGTTCGGGGAGGACGACGGCGATGGTCAGGGCGGTGCTCACAGGGCGCTCTCTTCGCGGTTGGACGTCAGTTCGAGGTGGGCGCGGGTGCGTCGCATCGAGTCGGCGGAGAAGACGATCGTCTTGCGCCCCGTGGTCGGCGTCGGCAGAGCGAGGAAGTCGTCCAGCGCTCGGCCGAGGTCCTCCTCGACGGAGTCGATCCGCACGCCGTCGTAGCGCAGCTGCAGCGCGGCCTCGTGCGCCTTCGAACCCGACACGACGCGCACGTGGCCGAGCACCGAGGTGTCCACCGGCCAGAAGTACGACGGATCGCGCACGTCGGATCCGATCGCGAGCATGATCTGCTCGGTGCCCGGCTCGATCTCGTCGATGTTGAGCTGATAGCTGGCCGGGTTCTGTACCAGCACGAACTCGACCTCCTGGCCGCGCACGGTCACGATCTCGCCGCGACCGAAGACCGGCTCGATCGCCGACAGCGCGGCCGATGTGACGGTCGCGTCGAAGCGGGCGCCGAGGACGGCCCGCGCGGTCGCCACCGCGGCGGCAGCGTCGACGGCGTAGTGCACACCCTTCGCGGGCAGACGGATGTCGAGCTCGTCCGAATCGCTGCGTATGCGCGCGGCTGTGCCCGAGGTCGATTCGACCACCGTGGACGCGAGCGACGAGCCGGCCTCGGACGCCGACGCGTAGCCGAGGCCCTGCGCAGCCTGCGCGAGCACCGACTCGGAGACCCCGTACCAGCGCGGCAGCGAGTCGCCCAGCGCGGTCGCCAGCTCGGCGACGTAGCGGTCGTCCGCGTTCAACACCACGGCGTGCGTCGCGCGGGACGCGATCGTGCCGAGCATCCGCGCGACCATCTGCGGGTCGAAGAAACGGTCGATCTGATCGACCATCACGTTCGTCAACGCGACCACGCGCGGGCGGATCCGCGGAGCGAGTCGCGCGCCGTGGCCCTCGTCCATCTCCAGGACCGCGATGTCGGCGTCGATGCGCCCGGTCACCGAGGCGCGCTCCAGCAGCGCGGAGGTGAGCCCCTGGGCGATGTTCGCGGTCGAGGGGTTCGTGAAGACGCGCAGCCCGTGGGCGCGCAGAACGGCGACGAGCATCTTCGTTGTGGTCGACTTACCGGCCGAGCCGGTCACGACGACGAGGCCGTCGCGGAAGCCGTCGAGCGTCGACGGCAGGAATCCGGGCGCGATCCGGTTCACCACCAGCCCGGGAACGGCAGAACCGCCCCCCGGCTTGCGGATGCGCGCCGCGACCCGGACCACCCTCCCGAGGAGGATGGCCGGGCCGTGTCGCAGCGGCACTCGGCCTACTCGAGGTAGTCGCGGAGCGACTGCGAACGGGACGGGTGGCGCAGCTTCGCCATCGTCTTCGACTCGATCTGGCGGATGCGCTCGCGCGTGACGCCGAAGGTGTCGCCGATCTGGTCGAGGGTCTTCGGCATGCCGTCGCCCAGGCCGAAGCGCATCCGGATCACGCCGGCCTCGCGCTCGGAGAGGGAGTCGAGCAGCGACTCGAGCTGCTTCTGCAGCATCGTGAAGCCGACAGCGTCCGCGGGGACCACGGCCTCAGTGTCCTCGATGAGGTCACCGAACTCGCTGTCGCCGTCCTCACCCAGGGGGGTGTGCAGCGAGATCGGCTCGCGGCCGTACTTCTGCACCTCGATGACCTTCTCGGGGGTCATGTCCAGCTCGCGCGAAAGCTCCTCGGGCGTGGGCTCGCGGCCCAGATCCTGCAGCATCTGCCGCTGCACCCGGGCGAGCTTGTTGATGACCTCGACCATGTGCACCGGGATGCGGATGGTGCGAGCCTGGTCGGCCATCGCGCGCGTGATCGCCTGACGGATCCACCAGGTGGCGTACGTGGAGAACTTGAAGCCCTTGGTGTAGTCGAACTTCTCGACCGCACGGATCAGGCCCAGGTTGCCCTCCTGGATCAGGTCGAGGAACTGCATCCCGCGACCCGTGTAGCGCTTGGCCAGACTGACCACGAGGCGGAGGTTGGCTCCGAGCAGGTGGCTCTTGGCCCGCTGGCCGTCCTTGGCGACCCACTTCAGCTCACGGATGAGCTCGGGGCTGAGATCGCGCGAGTTGGCCAGCTTGTCCTCGGCGAACAGACCCGCCTCGATCCGCATCGCCAGCTCGACCTCTTCGGCCGCGTTCAGGAGCGCGACCTTACCGATCTGCTTCAGGTAGTCCTTGACCGGGTCGGCCGTGGCGCCCGTGATCGCGGTCGAGTAGACCGGGACCTCGTCGTCGTCGCCGCCGAACGAGAGCACCATGGCGCCCGTCGGCAGCGGCTCCTCGGGCTTGGCGACGGCCTTGACCGTCTCCTCCTCCGCGGAGTCGTCCTTCACCTCGTCGGTCGCGGTCTCGGTGTCGTCGTCGGCGACCTCTTCGACATCGGCCTCGTCGGGCTCGACGGCGTCGTCGATGCCCTCTTCGTCTTCGACGTCGGCCGACTTCTTCGCCGCGGCACGCCCCCGGGGCGCCTTGGCGGCACCGGCGGCGGGCTTGCGCGCCGCAGGCTTCTTCGTCGTCGTGACATCCTCGTCGACGGCCTCGGCCGTCGCAGTCTTCGTCGTTCTGGTAGCCATTTGCCGGGCACCTCTCCATCCGTCGCGTCCCGTCGGCCGACGACCCGGTTCAGGTCTCGCCGATCGGTGGGCATTACGAGGACCCATGTCAAGTCGAGGGAATTCCGCGACAGACCGAATGTCGTCACTCCTCGACCCGAACGGGTCCTATTGACAATTATTGCACGGATGAGTAGAGGCGCCGTTCACACCTCGGGGAGGTGGATCAGGCTCCGTCGCGTCCGCGCCGCAATCGTGCACTCAGGACAACCCACAATGGGGCCACGGTTATTCCCTCATCCTCGGCCAATCGACGGCGCGTGCGGCGTCGCGCGTGCACGAGCGCGACGACGCCGGCGCCCACAACGAGGTATTGGATGCACCACGCGATCCGGAAGTGGTCCCAGGAGTAGAGGGCGGCGGGAGTCGGATTCGAACCGGCCAGAGCGTCCAGGATGGCCCCGATCAGGAACATCATGGTGAAGGTGGCGAGGAAGCCGCCGATGTTGACGACACCGTTGGCCGCACCGAGACTGCGCGTCGGATTGAAGGTGCGAGCGAAGTCGAAGCCGATCATCGAGCCGGGGCCACCGACGCCGACCACGATCAGCAGAGCGACGATGACTCCGAACGGCGGCGTGCCGGGCCACAGCAGCACCACGGTCCAGGCGACCGCCATCGCGGTGACGATGCCGAGCACGATATTGCTGCGCCGCATCGGGTGCCGTGCGGTGAGCACACCGATCACCGGGCCGGCGATGACGCCCGCGATCACCAGGATGGTCATCGTGGGCGCAGCGATCGCGGGTTCGACCCCGATCGCGTAGACGAGGAACGGATACCCCCAGAGCAGCGCGAACACGGTGCCGGAGGACTGTGTGACGAAGTGCGACCAGAAGCCCAGCTGAGTGCCGGGCCGCTTCAGGCTGGCGCCGAGCTGTTCCAGGATCGCGCGGAACGTCGGCCGCTCGGTGGTGTCGATCGGTGCGCCCGGCACGCGGTCGAGGATGCCGAGGAAGATCGCGAGGAAGGCGACGGCGCTCAGGCCCGCCGCCGTCACGAACGCGGGCGTCCAGCCGGCTGCGTGCAGGATCATCGCGAACGGCAGCGCCGACACGATCTGCCCGAGCTGACCGATGTTGCCGATCCACTGCGAGAGCTGTGGGGCGAGCGAGCCCGGGAACCAGGTCACGGTCAGACGGATCACCGAGGTGAAGATCGCCGCGTCGCCCGCGCCCACCAGGATCCGGCCAGCAATGGCGAGGCCGATGGACGGGGCGAAGGCGAGCATGAGCTGGCCGATCACCATCAGCGCCGTGCCGCCGAGCAGCAGCGCCCGCGGGCCGAAGCGGTCGATCATCAACCCGACCGGGATCTGCATCCCCGCATAGACGATCAGCTGGACGACCGCCAAAGTCGACAGGATCGCCGCCGACGAGTCGAAGCGTTCGGCCGCGTCGACTCCCGCGACGCCGAGCGTCGAGCGCTGCAACACGGCCACGAGGTACGCGAATGCCCCGACTCCGAAGATCACCCAGGCTCGACGCGATTGCACTCCCCCGACATTACCAAGCGGCGGTCGGGCGTCGTCGACGGCGAGCCTCAGTTACCGGGCTTCTCGTCCCCCGGCTTGCGGATCGCGAGGAATTTCTCGAGCTCGGCCGCGATCGCGTCGGCGCTGGGCACGAAGCCGTCCTCATCGGTCAGCGGCGAGCGCAGCGTGGTGCCCTCCATGTAGGTGTCGTGCCGCGACTCCAGCGTGCTGACCAGCTTCTGGAGTTCTTCGTTGCCCGAAACCTGCTCGTCGACCTTGCCCAGGAACTCGCGACCCTCCTCGCGGAGCCGATCGGTCGGGAAGATCAGCCCGGTCGCGGCCGAGATGCTCTCGAGCGCGGCCACCGCCGCGTTCGGGTACTCGGTATCGGAGAGGTAGTGCGGGATCAGCAGTGCGAAGCCGACCACGGTCTCGCCGGCGTTGAACAGCCGGTACTCCAGCAGATGCAGCACGTTCGACGGCACCTGCGTGTGCGGCCGCCACACCGACATCGACTCGATCAGGTCTTCGCGGTTGCCGCTGACGGTCACTCCCACCGGTCGCGTATGCGGCACCGGCATCGGGATGGCGTGCACCCAGGTGGTGCTGCTGACCTCGAAACGGTCGACCAGCTGCACGATCGCGTCGGTGAACCGCTCCCACTGGAAGTCGGGCTCGTAGCCGGTCAGCAGCAGGAACGGCTGGTGCAGCTCGTCGTACGCGAGGGCGAGCTGGAGCTTCGGCGGGCGGTAGTCGGCGAGGTGATCCATCTCGAACGAGATGATGGGCCGGCGAGCACGGTAGTCGAGCAGTTCATCGGCGTCGAAACGCGCCACGACCTGGTGTTGCAGGGTGTCGAGCAGGTACTCGTTCAGCTGCCCGACGGCGGTGCCGGCGTCCGCGAAGCCGGTCAGCCCGGCGACCAGGTGCAGGCCGCGCGGAACGTCCGCGATCTCTGCGCTCAGTTGGTACAACTCTTCCGGATCCCGCATGGCTTCAACTCTAGGGGGCGCCCTCGGCGCGGAGCCGTGCACCGCATCCGCCCCGCCAAGCCCTGAGCGAACACGGCCCGCGTCCCGCTCGAGGGCAGCCCGGGTTCCGGTGCGGACGGGCGTCGATGCGGAATTACGATGAGGGCATGTCCCTCGCCTCCTTGAGCTTCTCCGCCGCGCCCGCAACCGAGATCGAGGCCGATGCACTCGTGCTCGGCGTTTCGTCGACCCCGGACGGGCCGCGCCTGCACGCCGGCGACGAGTTCGCGGGGATCGCGTCGTCGCTCGAGGCGCTCGGCGTCACCGGGGCGCTCGACACGATCACGCGCATCCCGGGCGCGAACGGGTCTGCCGAGTTGATCGCGGTGGTCGGGCTCGGATCGGGCGAGCCGACGCCCGGAACGCTCCGCGCCGCGGCAGGTCTCGCCGTGCGCACGCTGGCCGGTAAGGACTCCGTCGCCATCGCGCTGCCGACCACCTCCGTCGCCGACCTCTCCGCGGTCGCCGAAGGCGCGGCCCTCGGCTCCTATGCGTACTCGGCTTACCGCGCGAACACCGCCGCGACGGTGAAGACGCCCGTCTCGACCGTGGTGATCCGCAGCGCGGATCCGGTCGACGCCGCCGTCGCCGAGCGCGCGTTGACCATCGCCGGCGCTGTCGCAACGGTGAAGGATCTCGTGAACGCGCCGCCGTCGCACCTCTACCCCGAAACGCTGGCCGCCGCCGTGGTCGCGGGCGCGGCGGGCCTCCCCCTCGACGTGACGGTCTGGGACGAGGAGCGCCTCGCAGCCGACGGCTTCGGCGGCATCCTCGGTGTCGGCAGCGGCTCGAGCCGCCCGCCGCGGCTGGTCAAGGTGGCCTACTCGCCCGAGGGCGCGACGAAGCACCTCGCCCTCGTCGGCAAGGGCATCACCTTCGACAGCGGCGGACTCTCGCTCAAGCCGCCGACCTCGATGATCGGCATGAAGTACGACATGACCGGCGCGGCGACGGTGTTCGCCGTGGTGAAGGCGGCCGCCGAGCTGGCTCTGCCTGTTCGACTCACGGCCTGGCTGTGCATCGCCGAGAACATGCCCTCCGGCACCGCCCTGCGCCCGAACGACGTCATCACGGTCCGCGGCGGAACCACGGTGGAGGTGCTGAACACGGACGCCGAGGGCCGCCTGGTGCTCGCCGACGGGCTCGTCGCCGCCAGCGAGGAGCAGCCGGACGGCATCGTCGACGTCGCGACGCTGACCGGCGCAGCGGTCACGGCCCTCGGCAACCGGTACACGGGCGTGATGGGCCACGGCGCACTGATCGCAGCGGTGCTCGAGGCGGCGACGGCGACGGACGAGCTGTTCTGGCACATGCCGCTGCCCGCCGAGCTGCGGCCCCTGCTCAACTCGGACGTCGCGGACATCGCGAACATCAAGCCGGGCAACACCGCGGGCGGCATGCTGATCGCCGCACAGTTCCTGCGCGACTTCATCGGCTCATCCGACGACGGCGAGCGGATCCCCTGGGTGCACCTCGACATCGCGGGACCGGCCGAGAACAAGAGCGGACCGTACGGGTTCACCGCGGGCGGGCCGACGGGTGTCTCCGTTCGGGCACTGCTCGCCCTGGCCGAGCAGTTCGCACACGCGTAGTAGGGTCTTAGGGGCAGATTCAGTTGCCGTCATGTGCGCGCATCCGTGCGCTCGCATGAGTATCGAATCCTGATGCACGAGGAGTTGCTGGGTGACGGAGCAGAGCTATGACGTCGTCGTCCTGGGCGGCGGAAGCGGGGGCTACGCCGCCGCACTCCGGGCCAGCCAGCTCGGACTCAGCGTCGCTCTTGTGGAGAAGGACAAACTCGGCGGCACCTGCCTGCACCGGGGTTGCATCCCGACGAAGGCGCTGCTGCACTCCGCCGAAGTCGCCGACGTCACGCGTGAATCCGCGAAGTACGGCGTCTCGGCGCGTTTCGAGGGCATCGACATGGCCGCGGTCACGAGCTATCGCGAGGGCATCGTCACCAGCAAGTACAAGGGCCTGCAGGGCCTCATCAGCGCCCGCAAGATCACCGTGGTGACCGGCGAAGGCCGACTCACCTCGCCGCGCACCGTGCAGGTCGGCGACACCGTGCTGACCGGCGGCTCGATCATCCTGGCCACCGGCTCCTACTCGCGCACCCTCCCCGGCCTGGAGATCGGCGGTCGCGTGATCACCAGCGAGCAGGCCCTCGAACTCGACCACGTGCCGAGCAAGGTCGTGGTCCTGGGCGGCGGCGTGATCGGCGTCGAGTTCGCCAGCGTCTGGAAGTCCTTCGGCGCCGACGTCACGATCGTCGAGGCGCTGCCGCACTTGGTGCCCAACGAGGACGTCTCGGTCAGCAAGCAGTTGGAGCGCGCGTTCCGCAAGCGCGGCATCGCCTTCTCGCTCGGCATCCGCTTCGCCGGTGTCGTGCAGACCGACGACGGGGTCACCGTCACCCTGGAGAACGGCACGAGCTACGACGCGGATCTGCTGCTCGTGGCCGTCGGGCGCGGCCCATCGACCGCCGGACTCGGCTTCGAGGAGGTCGGCGTCACGATCGACCGCGGATTCGTGCTGACCGACGAGCGCCTGCAGACGAGCGTGCCCGGCGTCTACGCCGTCGGCGACATCGTCCCCGGTCTGCAGCTCGCGCACCGCGGCTTCCAGCAGGGCATCTTCGTCGCCGAAGAGATCGCCGGCCTCGCGCCGCAGATCGTCGCCGACGTGAACATCCCGAAGGTGACGTACTCCGATCCCGAGGTCGCCTCGGTGGGACTCACGCAGGCCCGCGCCGAGGAGCAGTACGGCGCCGAGCGGGTCGCGAGCTACGACTACAACCTGGCCGGCAACGGCAAGAGCCACATCATCGGCACCTCCGGGTCCGTCAAGGTGGTCAGAGTCGTGGACGGCCCGGTCGTCGGGATCCACATGGTCGGCGCCCGCGTCGGCGAACTGATCGGGGAAGCCCAGTTGATCGTCAACTGGGAGGCCTACCCCGAAGACGTCGCGGGCCTCGTGCACGCGCATCCCACGCAGAACGAGGCTCTCGGCGAAGCGCACCTCGCGCTGGCCGGCAAGCCTCTGCACGCACTGTAGTACCACCGCGGCAGGCGGCAACCCCGCGTGCCCGGACCCAGTAATCCTCGGTGCGTACCCCGGCTCCGCCGGAACCGCGCACTAAGCTGACAACCGAAATCACGCGTCTTAAGGAGACAGGATCATGAGCGAATCCGTCAGCCTCCCGGCACTCGGAGAGAGTGTCACGGAAGGAACGGTCACCCGCTGGCTGAAGAACGTAGGGGACCGCGTCGAGGTGGACGAGCCCCTGCTGGAAGTGTCGACGGACAAGGTCGACACCGAGATCCCGTCGCCCGTCGCGGGCGTCATCGAGGAGATCCTCGTTCAGGAGGACGAGACCGTCGAGGTCGGCGCCGAACTCGTGCGCATCGGAGACGGTTCCGCCGCCGCCGCGCCGGCCGCGGAGCCCGAGCCCGCCGCAGAGCCCGAGCCCGCCGCGGAGCCCGAGGTGCCGTCGACCGAGGCGGAGACCGAGGAGCAGGCTCCGGCCCCCGCCGAGCCCGAGCCGGCCCCGGCCGCTGCTGCACCGGCTCCGGCCGCTGCACCGGCTCCGGCTGCACCCGCCGCCCCGGCACCGGCCGCGCCCGCGGCGCCGTCCGCTCCTGTCGCGGCGCCCGCGCCCGAGGCGACCGACTCCGAGAGCAACCCCGGCTACGTCACCCCGCTGGTGCGCAAGCTCGCCGGCGAGCACGGCGTCGACCTGGCCACCCTCACCGGTTCCGGTGTCGGCGGCCGCATCCGCAAGCAGGACGTCCTCGACGCCGCGGCAGCCGCTGCCGCCGCGCCGGCCGCCGCCGCTCCGGCAGCTGCAGCGGCCCCGGCCGCATCGAGCTACACCGCGCTGGAGACGTCGCCGCTGCGCGGCACCACTCAGCCGATGTCGCGCCTGCGCAAGGTTCTCGCGCAGCGCGCCGTGGAGTCGATGGTCTCCACCGCCCAGCTCACCTCGGTCGTCGAGGTCGACGTGACCGCCGTCGCGAAGTTCCGCGACTCGGTCAAGGCGCAGTTCGCCGAGAAGACGGGGGCCAAGCTCTCCTTCCTGCCGTTCTTCGCTCTCGCCGCCGCCGAGGCGCTGAAGGCCTACCCGGTGATCAACTCCACGCTGGACGGCGACTCGATCGTCTACCCGGACCACGAGAACATCAGCATCGCTGTCGACACCGAGCGCGGCCTGCTCACCCCCGTCCTGAAGGACGCGAGCTCGCTGAACCTCGCCCAGATCGCGACGACCATCGCCGACCTGGCCGACCGCACCCGCAACAACAAGCTCAAGCCCGACGAGCTCGGTGGCGGTACCTTCACGCTGACCAACACCGGTTCGCGCGGCGCGCTGTTCGACACCCCGGTTGTGTTCCTGCCGCAGACGGCGATCCTCGGCACCGGCATCGTGACGAAGAAGCCGGCCGTGATCTCGGTCGACGGTCAGGACGCCATCGCCATCCGCTCGACCGTCTACCTCGCGCTCTCCTACGACCACCGCACGGTCGACGGCGCCGACGCGTCGCGCTTCCTGGTGGCGGTGAAGAACCGCCTCGAGAAGGGCGACTTCTCGAGCGTCCTCGGCATCTAAGCACCACGGTCACCCCGCGTCGAACACGTCGCGCAGGAGCCATCCGGCCTCCGTCCTCAGCATGAGGGCGGAGGCCGTCGCCGTCTCCCCCGTCTCGCCGGCCTCGTCGGTGACCCCGGAGCCATCGGCGGGACTCGGGACGAAGCCGATCACCGCCGCGTCGCCGTTCTCATCGGACACCGTGAGTGCCGCCGGGTCAGCGCTCGCGAGCGCGGCCCAGGCCTCCGGACCGGCATCCCGCAGCGGCGAGTCCTCGGTGAGGAACGTGGCAGCGCACTCGTCGTCGTCGCACGCTCGAAGGGCGGCCACGAGGGCTGCGGCGGCGGTCGCCGCGTCGATCGGCGCAGCGGACGGCGACGTCTCGGCGAGTTCCGGCGCGTTCGGCGCGGTCGAAGGGGCCGGCACGGAGGCGATCGGAGCGGGCACGGATGCGGGCGCGGTCGCGCTCACTGCCGGGCTCGCGGCAGCCGCGGGGCGTGCCGTGGGCGCTGACGGCGCGGCGTCCCCGGCCGAGGCGTTCGGCAGGGTGGTCAGCGCGATCGCTCCGGCGACGGCCACGCTGAGCCCCACCACGACAGGGCCGCGGCGCCGATCGACGAGCCGGAGCACCCTCTCGATGCGGCCCGCGTCCGGCTCACCTCGGTGACTCCGGCGCGAGGGAACCGGCGTCGGCGCAGCCCGGCGCGCCGTCGGCGCAGCACGCTCGGTGAGCACGGCGCGCAGATCGGGCTCGCGCTCGGGCGCGCCGACAGGGTCGTCGGCCCGGATCGGCTCGGGATCCGCCAGCTCGAAGAGCATCCGTTCGATGCCCTGGAGACCGCCGGCATCCCGCCACGCCGCACCGGAGTCCGTCGGCCAGCACCGCTCGGCCAGCTCGGCGAAGGCATCGACATCCGCGACAATCAGCGCTCGGCGATCGCGGCGGCCCTCGATGAGGATCGCCGATTCGAAGCCGCGCAGAAAGGGCAGCCCGGCTTCGGTGAGACCGACCGACATCGCCGCGATGCTGCCGTGCACCACACCACGATCGTGGCAGTGCCGCAGCGCCGTGCACAGGGGCGCCAGCAGGGTCACGACCTCGCCCGCGGCGAGTCGGCGGCGGCGAGCGAGCAGCGCGGCCAGGCTGCGCACCGGCGCCGGCGAGGTCACCAGAACGATGCTGGCGCCCTGGCCGTCGCCCACGTCGACCACCCGCTGCACATGCGGATGCTCCAGCCGGTCGAGTGCGGCGAGAGCGCGGGCGAGTCGGTTCTGCTCGCCGCCGTCGTCGGCGCCGATCACCTCCACCAGGACGGGCTCGTCGTCGCGTCCACGCGCGAGGTAGCCGCCGACGTCGTCGGGCAACCGCCGCAGCGGACGATAGCCCGCGTCCATCGCCGGCGTCGCCCATTCGGGCTCGGACGGGGGCGTGGTGACGCTCGAGGCGTCGGGTCCTGGTGATCGCATCCTCATGCAGCCATCGTGCGCATTGGATCGGGTCGGCCGCAGCGCCTGACGCTCGAAAAAGGACAAGTCCTCGCTTCGGGCACCCTGTGGAGGAACCGACTCGGCGGATGCGCACTGCGGTCCGCTGGAGACGACTGCGGTCGGTATCCTTGAACACATGGCACGCAGCAAGGATCCGTCGACGAAGGCGGCCAAGGAGCCCGGTCGGCTCAAGCAGATGTGGCAGGTCTTCACAATGACCCGCCGCTACGACTCGAACGCGGTGTGGTTCATCGCCCTCGCGTTCATCGTCCCCGTCCTTGTCGGGCTCGTGCTCGCCCTGGTGCTCAGCGGCGGAAACGGCTTCGGCATCGCCCTCTGGGTGATCGTGGGCGTGATGGGCGGCATCGTCGCCGCCCTCGCCGTGCTTTCGCGCCGAGCCGAGCGCGCGGCATACGGACAGATCGAGGGCCAGCCGGGTGCCGTCGGCGCCGTGCTGCGCAGTGGACTGCGCGGTGCGTGGACCGGTGCCGAGATGCCGGTCGCTGTGAACGGCAAGACGCAGGACGCCGTCTACCGCGCCGTCGGACGCGGCGGGGTCGTCCTGCTCGCGGAGGGCCCCGCCAGCCGCACGAAGCGGATGCTGGAGGACGAGCGACGCAAGGTCGTGCGCATCCTGCCCAACGTCCCGGTCACCTTCGTGAACGTCGGCACCGACGCCGACGCCGTGCCGCTCTACAAGGTCCCTCGCACGCTGACCAAGACCAAGAACGTGCTCACCAAGGCCGAGGTGGTCGCCGTGCAGAACCGGCTCTCCTCGCTGAACACCTCCCTGCCGATCCCGAAGGGCGTCGACCCGTTCAAGGTCCGCCCTCAGCGCTCGCGCTAGCTGACGGACGACGAAAGGCCCGGACCCACGCTGAGGGGGTCCGGGCCTTTCGTGCGAGCGCGGGTCAGACCCGGACGAGCACCGTTCCGGCTACCTTGTCGTGGAAGCCGCGCTGATCCGAGTCCCAGACGAGGGCCGGGATGAGCACCGCGAGCAGTACGGAGCGCACGACGGGCCGCCAGAGTCCGACCCAGCCACCCTTGATCGCGACGACGCGCATACCGAGCAGCCGGTGACCGATGCTGCCACCGATCGTCGGGATGAACACGATCTGCAGCACCACGAACAGGATCAGACTCGCCCAACGGTCGTAGTCGAAGAAGATCAGCGCGAGCAGCGCCGGCAGGCTGAGGTCGATCGCCAGCGCGGCGAAGCGACGGCCCACCCTCGCCACCGACATCGGCCCGGTGTCCGGCAGGCCGAGCCGCTCCCCCGGCCACTGGCTCGGGGCGACGTCGGCGAAGGTCTTGGGCTTGTCATTCGGGGGTTGCACCGCTTGATTCTAATTCGTGCACCCGAGACCGCGTTCCGCGCCGCGTCGGTGATCGCGGCCGCGCGGGTCATTGCCCGTAACACGCCGGAAACATCCACGACTTGGTTCATTAACGCCACCTGACTAGCCTGAAGTGCGGCTGCGCTGTGCAGTCGCACGTTTCAGGCCATTTGGAGACCTTTGCATGTTTAAAGATTCTTCCGAGGTGCTCAAGTTCATCAAGGACACGGACGTCAAGTTCCTCGACATCCGATTCACCGATCTCCCCGGTGTGCAGCAGCACTTCAACATTCCCGCCTCCACCGTTGACGAGGAGTTCTTCTCCATCGGCCAGCTGTTCGACGGCTCGTCGATCCGCGGCTTCGCCAACATCCACGAGTCGGACATGCAGCTCATCCCGGATGTGACCACTGCGTACGTGGACCCGTTCCGCGTCGAGCGCACGCTCATCCTCGTCTTCGACATCTACAACCCGCGCAACGGCGAGATCTACTCGAAGGACCCGCGCCAGGTCGCCAAGAAGGCGGAGAAGTACCTCGCCTCGACCGGCATCGCGGACACTGCGTTCTTCGCTCCCGAGGCCGAGTTCTACATCTTCGACGACGTTCGCTATGAAGTGAACCAGTACTCGAGCTTCTATTCCGTCGATTCCGAAGAAGGCGCCTGGAACACGGGCCGCAAGGAAGAGGGCGGCAACCTCGGCAACAAGACCCCCTATAAGGGCGGCTACTTCCCGGTCAGCCCCGTCGACAAGCAGGCCGACCTGCGCGACGACATCTCGCTCAAGCTGATCGACGCCGGCCTCATCCTGGAGCGCGCGCACCACGAGGTGGGCACCGGCGGCCAGGCCGAGATCAACTACCGCTTCGACACCATGGTGCACGCGGCGGACGACATCCTGAAGTTCAAGTACATCGTGAAGAACACGGCCGAGCAGTGGGGCAAGACCGCCACGTTCATGCCGAAGCCGCTCTTCGGCGACAACGGCTCGGGCATGCACACCCACCAGTCGCTCTGGAACGACGGCAAGCCGCTGTTCTACGACGAGAACGGCTACGGCGGACTCTCCGACCTGGCCCGCTGGTACATCGGTGGCCTGCTCAAGCACGCTCCCTCGGTGCTCGCCTTCACGAACCCGACGGTGAACTCCTACCACCGTCTCGTCCCGGGCTTCGAGGCCCCCGTCAACCTGGTCTACTCGGCCGGTAACCGCTCCGCCTCGATCCGCATCCCGATCACGGGCACCAACCCGAAGGCCAAGCGCATCGAGTTCCGCGCGCCCGACGCCTCCGGCAACCCGTACCTCGCGTTCGCGGCTCAGCTGATGGCCGGCATCGATGGCATCAAGAACCGCATCGAGCCGCACGAGCCGGTCGACAAGGACCTCTACGAGCTCCCGCCCGAGGAGGCGAAGAACATCCCCCAGGTTCCCGCCGACCTGGGTGCCGCACTCGATGCGCTCGAGGCCGACCACGACTACCTGCTCGCGGGTGGCGTGTTCACGCAGGAACTCATCGACACGTGGATCGACTACAAGCGCGAGAAGGAGATCAAGCCCCTCGCGCAGCGTCCGCACCCGTTCGAGTTCGAGCTGTACTACGGCGTGTAACCACTCAGGCGTTCAGCACAGGGCCGCTCTCCTCCGGGAGGGCGGCCCTGTGTCGTTGCTGCGCTGTCGTTTTCGCCGCGAGCTGCAGGCATGCCACCCGCGCGCGGCGAAAACGACAGCGCGGGTGATTGGGGCGATTCCGGGACTCCGGATTCCCCGTTACTTTCTTCGTGGGTCCGGTAGCCGATGCCCGCGCCCGAACCGGGACCGCCGTGCAGAGAGAGCGTGGGAGTGCCGTGCGGATGTCCCCATTTCTCCCGATAGATCTCCTGGTCGTCCGTCGTGAGGATTCCCGTCGCCAGCCTGCGTCGAGCCTCTTCGGGGGCCGCTCCATCGCGCACAACCTCGGCTGAGGCGCGCTCTCAGCGCTGATCGCGGCTGACGAGCAGGCTCAGCCGAGGTTGTGCTCGCGAACGAGGCGGTCCGCGCTCGTCTCACCGGTAGCTGCGCGGGTCCCGATCCGTCGCACCGTAGAAGAGGCGCTCGAACACCGAGCGCGCGCGCCGGGTGACGCCGAGGTAGTCGTCCTCCAGCCGGTTCGCCGAGCCGGCCGGGTACTCCAGCAGTCGGGCGACGCCCTCCAGCTGCACGCGGTCGGTGGGCAGCACGTCGAGGGTCTTATTGGTCCACAACGTGATCGCGGAGCGCGCCCGAGAGGCGAAGACCCACGCCGCGCGCAGCTTCTCGGCATCCGTCGTGTTCACGAGGCCCTCCCGTTCGGCGACCTCCAGCGCGATCAGGGTCGATGTCGTCCGCAGGGCCGGCACGGCGTGAGCGTGCTGCAGCTGCAGCAACTGCACGAACCACTCGACGTCACTCAGCGAGCCGCGGCCGAGCTTCAGGTGCCGACTCGGGTCCGCTCCCTGCGGCAGGCGCTCGCTCTCCACGCGCGCCTTGATCCGCTTCACCTCGCGCACGTCGCGCTCCGGGATGGCGGCGGGGTAGCGAACGGTGTCGGCGAGCGACTCGAAGTCGTCACGGAGCGTGCGATCGCCGGCGACGCCGGTCGCGCGCAGGAGCGCCTGCGCCTCCCAGGTGAGCGACCACCGCGCGTAATACGCGGCGTAGGACTCGAGCGAGCGGACGACCGGCCCGTTCTTCCCCTCCGGCCGCAGATTGATGTCGAGGTCGATCGGCAGGCGATGATCCTCGGTGAGCCGGTTCAGCTCGGCGACCACGTACTTCGCGTAGGCGGTCTCCTCTTGCGGATCGCCGCCCGCGGAGCGGTAGACGTGCATCACGTCGGCGTCGGAACCGAAGCCCAGCTCCGCGCCGCCGTAGCGGCCCATGCCGATCACCGCGAACTCGATGCCCGAACCGGCGCGATCGACCGATGCACGGCGGATCGCGCCCAGCACGCCGTCGATCAGGGCGTCGTTCACCGCGGTGAGGCCGATGGCCACCTCGTGGATGTCGATCAGGCCGACGATCGAGCCGATCGCCAGACGCAGGATCTCGCGACGGCGCGCTCCGCGCAGTGCCGCGGCGGCGGCATCGGGATCGTCGTGGCGTGCCAGCACGGCCGAGGTCTCCTCAGCCATCTGCTCCCGGCTGCGCGGCCGAAGCTCCTCGTCGTTCTCGAGCCAGGCGGCCGCCTCCGGGCTGCGGTCGAGCAGTTCGCCGACGAAGCGCGAACCCGCCAGCACGGTGGTCAACCGCTTCGCCGCTCCGGAGGAGTCCCGCAGCATCCGCAGGAACCAGTGCGTGCCGCCGAGCGTGTCGCTGAGGCGCCGGAACGCGAGCAGTCCGTAGTCCGGATCCGCCCCATCGGCGAACCACTGCAGCATCACCGGCAGGAGGTGGCGCTGGATCGTGGCCCGACGGGACACGCCGGCGGTCATCGCGCCGATGTGGCCGAGAGCGCCGCGCGGATCGGTGAAACCGATCGCCGCGAGCCGCGCCTCCGCCTGGGCGCTGCTCAACTCGGCACCACCGTCCTGCAAAGCGGCGACGGCAGAGAGGAGGGGGCGGTAGAACAGGCGCTCGTGCAGGCCGCGGACGCGGTGTTTGATCCGATTCCAGCGCTCGAGCAGATCCTCGGCACTGGTCGCCAGCCCACTGGCCCGGGCGAGGGTGCGCAGCTCGCGCTCGTCGCGCGGCATCATGTGGGTGCGCCGGAGTCGGCGCAACTGCAGCCGATGCTCCAGAAGGCGCAGGGATCGGTAGTCCTGCGCGAACTCGGCCGCCTCGATCCGCCCGATGTAGCCGCGCTCGGCGAGGGCCCCTAGGGCGAGCAGCGTGCCCGGCATCCGGATCTCGTCGTCCGACTGCCCGTGCACGAGCTGGAGCAACTGCACCGTGAACTCGATGTCGCGCAGCCCGCCGGGGCCTAGCTTGATCTGGTAGTGCACGTCGTCAGCCGGGATGTTCTCGGTGACGCGCTCGCGCATCTTCTGCACCGACTCGACGAAGTTCTCGCGCGACGCACTCGTCCATACCTTCGGCGCGACGGCGGCCACGTAGGCGGCACCGAGCTCGAGGTCTCCGGCGAGCGGGCGCGCCTTGAGCAGAGCCTGGAACTCCCAACTCTTGGCCCAGCGGTCGTAGTAGGCGATGTGCGAGTCGAGGCTGCGTACGAGCGCGCCCTGTTTGCCTTCGGGACGGAGGTTCGGGTCGACCTCCCACAGCTCGGGCTCGAGCGCCAGCGCCGAGATGCCGCGCATGGTCAGGATCGCGAGCCGCGTGGCGATGTCGACCGCGCGCGCGTTGGAGAGGTCCCGCTCCTCGCATCCTTCGGCGACGAAGATCACGTCGACGTCGCTGACGTAGTTCAGCTCCGACGCACCGGCCTTGCCCATCCCGATGATCGCGAAGCGTGTCGCGGCCACCTCATCGCGCGAGAACCGACCGGGCCCGGATCCGTCGACGAGATCGGTCCGTGCGACGGCCAGCGACGCCTCGAGCGCGGCTCCGGCGAGATCGGCGAGCGCGCGCGTCACGCGATCGATCGCCGACACCGGATCCGCCTGGGTCAGGTCGTATACCGCGACGCGCGTCAGGAGGCGGCGGTACCGGACACGCAGGGCGACCCAGCCGCGCTCCTCCCCCAGCGCCGCGAATCCGTCCTCGGCGCCGACCGATTCCAGCAGTGCATTGCGCATCTCGGCCCGACCGGGCAGCGTCGCCGTCGACTCGACCAGCAGGTCGAGCTGATCCGGGCGCCGGTGCAGGAACTCGGCCAGGCCGGACGAGCCGCCGGCTACCAGGAGGAGTCGGCCCAGCGCGGCGTCGTCGCCGAGGATCGGCTCGAGCTGCTGTCGATGCGCGCGCAGCAGATCGATCAGGCAGCCGAGGGCGGCGTCGGGATCCGCGACGCGCGCGAATACGGGCAGAACGGAGTCGAGGTCCCGGCCCGCCAGCGCCTCCGCCTCGTCCAACCGAACGCCCGTTGCCCCGAGGTCGACGAACCCCAGGCGAGCGAACTCGCTGAGGCTGGTCTGATCTCGGGGCATCGGGTGGAGCGGTCGGGTGCTGCTAGAGCATCTCCAGGTTGCTGCGCAGCTCGTACGGCGTGACCTGGGCGCGGTACTCGGCCCAGTCCTTACGCTTGTTCAGCAGTACGTAGTTGAAGACGTGCTCGCCCAGCGTCTCCGCGACCAGCTCGGACTCCTCCATCAACGAGATGGCACGGTCCAGGCTCGCCGGCAGCGGGCTGTAGCCGAGCGCTCGACGCTCGGCGTCCGAGAGCGACCAGACGTTGTCCTCCGCTTCGGGAGGGAGCTCGTAGCCCTCTTCGATGCCTTTCAGGCCGGCGGCGAGGATGAGCGAATACGCGAGATACGGGTTCGCCGCGGAGTCGATCGCGCGGTACTCGATGCGGGAGGACTGGCCCTTGTTCGGCTTGTAGAGCGGAACGCGCACCAGCGCAGAGCGGTTGTTGTGGCCCCAGCAGACGTAGCTGGGCGCCTCGTCGCCGCCCCAGAGTCGCTTGTACGAGTTCACGAACTGGTTCGTGACCGCCGTGATCTCGGGGGCGTGCTTGAGCAGGCCCGCGATGAACTGGCGGCCGAGCTTGGAGAGCTGGTACTGCGCCCCACCCTCGTAGAACGCGTTCACATCACCTTCGAAGAGCGAGAGGTGCGTGTGCATTCCGGAACCGGGATGCCCGGACAGCGGCTTGGGCATAAACGTCGCGTAGACGCCCTGCTCGATCGCCACCTCCTTGATCACCGTGCGGAAGGTCATGATGTTGTCGGCCGTGGTCAGCGCGTCGGCGTAGCGCAGGTCGATCTCGTTCTGGCCGGGGCCCGCCTCGTGGTGGCTGAACTCCACCGAGATGCCGAGGTCCTCCAGCATCCGCACGGAACGGCGGCGGAAGTCGTGCGCGGTACCACCGGGAACGTTGTCGAAGTAGCCGGCGGAGTCGACCGGCTCAGGGCCTTCGGCGCCGAACGTGGACGACTTCAGCAGGTAGAACTCGATCTCGGGATGCGTGTAGAACGTGAAGCCGCGCTCGGCCGCCTTCGCAAGGGTGCGCTTGAGCACGTTGCGGGGATCGGCGACCGCGGGCTGGCCGTCGGGCGTGGTGATGTCGCAGAACATCCGGGCCGTGGGGTCGATCTCGCCGCGCCACGGCAGGATCTGGAAGGTCGACGGGTCCGGGTGCGCCAGCACATCCGCCTCGAACGACCGCGTGAGTCCTTCGATCGCCGAACCGTCGAAGCCGAGTCCCTCGGCGAAAGCTCCTTCGACCTCCGCGGGCGCGATCGCGACCGACTTGAGGGTCCCTACAACGTCCGTGAACCAGAGGCGAACGAATTTGATCCCTCGCTCTTCAATGGTGCGAAGAACGAAGTCCCGTTGCTTGTCCATCAAGGCCCTTCCTGCTCGCCTATTAGGCTAGTGGCTATGCCGACCCTCCGCGTGGCGCTCGCGCAGACAGACCCTGTCGTCGGAGCGTTCCAGGCGAACTCGGATGCGATCGTGAGCTACGTGCGGGCGGCGCACGAAGCCGGTGCCGATCTCTGCGCCTTCGGCGAAATGGCCCTCTCGGGATATCCGATCGAGGACCTCGCCACGCGCCCGGCGTTCCTCGCCGAATCGAGGGCCGCGCTGCACGGATTGGCCCGCCGTCTCGACGAGGAGGGGCTCGGCGAGGTACCCGTTGTCCTCGGCTTCCCCGACGGGCCGTTCTCGCCGCAGGTGGCCGGTCGGACGAACGCACCCACCGCGATCGCGCAGAACTGCGCCGGCGTGCTGTATCGCGGCGAACTCGTCGGCCGGTACGTCAAACACCACCTGCCCAACTACTCCGTGTTCGACGAGTTCCGGGTGTTCATCCCGGGATCGGAACTGCTTCTGCTGCGGGTCCGTGGCGCGGACGTCGCGATCGTGATCTGCGAAGACCTGTGGCGCGACGGCGGACCGGTAGCCGAGGTCAACGGCACCGGGGCCGGCCTGCTCCTCGTGATCAACGCCTCGCCGTTCGAGCGGGACAAGGACGAGGTGCGGCTGCCGCTGGTGACTCGCCGTGCCGTCGAGACCGGCGCGACGGTCGCGTACGTGAACCTCGTCGGCGGACAGGACGACCTCGTCTTCGACGGCGACAGTGTCATCGTCGACGAGCAGGGGCGCATCCTCGCCAGGGCTCCGCAGTTCCGCGAACACCTGCTCGTCGCCGATCTCGAGATCGCGTCGGCGCTCGACGTGGCTCCGGAAGGCGGGTCGGTCGTGCAGATCCCGACGCCCGCCCCGACCCCGCGCGGCGTCGTCGAGCCCGACATCGCCGTGCCGCCCTCCGAGTTGGAGCAGCTCTGGAACGCCCTGGTGCTCGGCCTGCGCGGCTACGTCGTGAAGAACGGCTTCCCGTCGGTGCTGCTCGGCCTCTCCGGAGGCATCGATTCCGCCGTCTGCGCCGCTCTGTCGGCCGACGCGATCGGAGCCGAGAACGTCTTCGGCGTCTCGATGCCCAGCCGCTACTCCTCCGATCACTCCCGCTCGGACGCCGAGGATCTCGCGGAACGGATCGGCCTGCGATACCGCACGGAGGCGATCGCGGATCTGGTGCTGCCGTTCGAGAAGCAACTCGGGCTGGACGCTCTCGCGGCCGAGAATCTGCAGGCGCGCGTGCGCGGGGTGATCCTGATGGGCCTCTCCAATCAGGAGGGGCACCTCGTGCTCACCACCGGCAACAAGAGCGAGCTGGCCGTGGGCTACTCCACGATCTACGGCGATTCCGTCGGCGGATTCGCACCTCTGAAGGACGTGCCGAAACTGCTGGTCTGGCAGCTGGCACGCTGGCGCAACGCTGCGGCGACCGAACGCGGCGAGGTCGCCCCGATCCCGGAGAACTCGATCAGTAAACCCCCCTCGGCGGAGCTGCGGCCGGGCCAGGAGGATCAGGACACCCTGCCGGAGTACGACGTGCTCGACGGCATCCTGGCTGCGTACGTGAACCGGCGGATGGGCCGCGACGAGGTGATCGCGCTCGGCTACGACCCCGAGACGGTGCTGCGGATCACCGGGTTGGTTGATCGAGCGGAGTGGAAGCGCCGACAGAGCGCGATCGGGCCGAAGATCTCGGAAATGGCCTTCGGTCGGGACCGGCGGCTGCCGATCACGAACCGATCAACGAGCTGAGCGGCTCGGTAGACTCGCCGCTATGCCAGAGCAGCCGGTGAAACGCGTTCGTACCCGTCACTTCCAGAACGCGAAGGACTCGGGCATCAAGATCACCGGCCTGACCAGCTACGACCAGCTCACGGCCCAGATCTTCGACGAGGCCGGAATCGACTTCCTGTTGGTCGGCGACTCCGCCGGCAACAACGTCTACGGCTACGACACGACGCTGCCCGTCACGACCGACGAGCTCATCCCCCTCGCGCGCGCCGTCGCGGGAGCCGTGAAGCGTGCCTTCGTCGTGGCCGACATGCCGTTCGGCTCCTACGAGTCCGGCGCGGACGACGCGCTGCACACCGCCTTCCGTTTTATGAAGGAGACGCACGCTCACGCCGTCAAGCTGGAGGGTGGTGTGCGCTCGGCCGACCAGATCCGCCGCATCGTCGACGCCGGCATCCCCGTGATGGCGCACATCGGCTTCACCCCGCAGAGTGAACACGGTCTGGGCGGCCACATCATCCAGGGTCGCGGCGACGGCCTCGCCCAGCTTCTCGCTGACGCGCACGCCGTCGAGGAGGCCGGCGCGTTCGCCGTCGTCCTAGAGATGGTTCCGGCGGATGCGGCCCGTCAGGTGACCGAGGCGCTGCGGATCCCGACGATCGGCGTGGGCGCGGGCCCGCACGTGGACGGGCAGCTGCTGGTGTGGACCGACTTCGCCGGATTCTCCACCGGACGCGTGCCCAAGTTCGTGCGGCAATACGCCGACCTGCGCGGCGAACTCACCCGAGCGGTGACCGAGTACCGAGCCGATGTGGACGCCGGGAACTACCCAGGACCCGAGCACTCCTACGAGTAGTCAGCGGCTGTCGGCCGCGTCCTCCTCCGCCCACTTGCGGGCGTTCTCGTGCAGCTTGTCCAGGGCGTGCGCCGCCTCCTCGCGGGTGTCGAACGGGCCGGCTCGATTCGCGGACGGGGACTCGAACCCCTGCTCCACTGCACCGGTCTTGAGGTTGTACCACCACTTGTTCGCGCCGTCGTCGCTCATGCCGCGATCCTACGCCCCGGTAGCATTGCGAGCATGACTTCGACGACGACAGCCATCGGCATCGACATCGGCGGAACGGGGATCAAGGGCGCGTACGTCGACCTCTCCACGGGCACGCTGCTCAGCGATCGGATGAAGGTGCCGACCCCGAAGGGCGGCAAGCCCAAGGACATCGTCGCGGCGGTCACGCAGATCATCGGGATGCTCCCTGACGTGGACGCCTCGACCCCCGTCGGCGTCTGCTTCCCCGCCGCGGTGGTGCACGGCCGCACCATGTCGGCCGCGAACGTGTCGGACGAATGGATCGGCCTCGAGGCGGAGAAGCTGTTCGAGGAGGCGATCGGTCGCGACATCTTCTTCGTCAACGACGCCGACGCCGCGGGCTACGCCGAGGCGCGCTTCGGCGCCGCCAAGGACAAGCAGGGCCTGGTGATCATGACGACGCTCGGTACCGGCATCGGCACCGCGCAGATCTACAACGGGGTGCTCATCCCCAACGCCGAGCTCGGTCACCTCGAGATCGAGGGCCACGACTGGGAGACGAAGGCCTCCTTCGCCGCGAAGGAGCGCGAGGACCTCGACTGGAAGCACTGGGCCAAGCGCCTGCAGAAGTACTACTCGCGGATGGAGGCGCTGCTCTGGCCCGACCTCTTCATCGTCGGCGGCGGCATCTCGAAGAGCTACCAGGAGTTCCTGCCCCTGCTCGACATCCGCACCCCCATCGTCCCGGCGACGCTGCGCAACAACGCGGGCATCCTCGGTGCCGCGGCCCTCGCCGGCGGCGGCGTCCACCGCTGAACCGATCGGGCTCTCTCCTCGCTTCGCTCGTCGATCGCCGGCAGCCGCCTTTGCGACGAGGAACGAGGAGCAAAGGGAAGGTGGAACGGGCCGGCTGATACGCCGGGTTCTGTTCACGTGCGCCTCTCGGCAGCACGCTGGACGGCCATCTCTCTCGGGAGCACGTTGCCGTGATCCTCTAGCGGTCTACCCGAGAACACGACGAGCAGCCGTATCGTCCTCTGTCTGACCTTGCTCCGGGCGAGGTTTACCGAGCCGACCGGATCGCTCCGGCCTCTGGTGGTCTCTTACACCACCGTTTCACCCTTACCCCGGGCCGAAGCCCGTGGCGGTCTACTTTCTGTGGCACTGTCTCGCGGGTCACCCCGGGTGGGTGTTACCCACCGCCCTGCTCTGCGGAGCCCGGACGTTCCTCGGCGCCTCGACCCGAGGGCCTCGGCGACGCGACCGTCTTGCCGGCCCATTCGCGGTCTCCACTCTACCTGCGAGGGACCCCACCAGCGCGCGTCGGACCCGCGGTCCGCGGCGCCCTCGTGCGCTGAGGGGGTCCCTCGCGGGGTCAGAGGAGGGCGGATTCCTCCGTGCGGACGAGGATGCAGCCGCTGTCGGGGCAGATGATGACGTCTTCGGAGGGGGCGCGGCGGATCCACGAGAGGTCGGATTCGGTCAGGGCGACTCCGCTGCCCTCCGACACCTTGCCGCGCAGCAGACCGGCGCCGATGCCGTAGCGGGCGCGCTGCTTCTCGTACAGCGCCACCAGTTCCGGGTCGAGGGTCGCGACCAGCGACGCGCGGTCGCGGGCGAGTCCCTCCTTCTTGCCGGCGAGCACCTCGAGCTCGGCGTCGCGAGCCTCGGCGAGCGCAGCGGCATCGGCCACGATGACGTCGCGGGCGGACTGCGCGGTCGACACAGTCGCCTCGAAGCCCTCGATGCGCTCCATGATGGTCAGCTCGATGTCTTCGAGGTCGGAGCGTCGCTTACGCAGCGCGGAGATCTCACCCTCGAGCGCCGCGATGTCCTTCGTGGAGGAGGACTGCTCGAGCCGGTCCGCGTCGCGCTTCATCCGCTTCTCGACGACCTCGACGTCCGACTCGATGCGCGTGAGCTCGATCCGAGCGTCCTCGAGAGCACCGATGGACTCGGCGAGCGCGCGACGGCTCTGGTCGTTGGCCGCCTGCAGCGCCTGCAGCTGCGCGATCTGCGGCAGCGTCTTGGCCTGACGATCCAGCTGGAGCACGCGGGTGTCGAGCGACTGCAGGGTCAGCAACTCGCGCTGCTGGGCGGGGCTGGCTTTCACGGTGGGGTGACCTCACTTCTCGGCGCGCTCGGTCGCGCGCCGCATCCATTCTCCCGTGCCGCGGGTCGGATCAGTGCACGATCGCGAAGTCCCACGGATCCGTCCGGGTCTCACTGACGTCGATGGTGACCTCCGGGAGCTCTCGACGCAGCGCCGCCGCCCCGACGTCGAGCCACAGCCATTCGCTCGCCCAGTGCGACACGTCGATCAGCGCCGGGCCGGCACCGCGGCGGGCTGCCTCGCGCGCCTCCGAGGCCGGATGATGGCGCAGATCCGCCGTGATGTAGACGTCGCTGCCCTGCACGGCAGCCGAGCGCAGCAACGAATCGCCGGCGCCGCCGCACAGTGAGACACGCTGAACCGCGGCGTCGTACTCCCCCGCGACCCGCACCCCGCCGGCCGTCGCAGGGAGCACATCCGCGACCGCACGGGCGAGTCTGCCGAGGGTAGTCGGCGCGGCGAGCGTGCCGATCCGACCGAGTCCGATGGTCGCGTCGACCGTGGGGGTGATCGGTTCAGTATCGCGCAGCCCGAGACGCTGGGCGATCACATCCGACACCCCATCCGCAACGATGTCCGCGTTCGTGTGGGCGGAGGCGAGTCCGCAGCCTGCGCGGATCAGGCGAGCGAGCAGGCGGCCCTTGTAGGAGTCCTCTGAGATCGACGTCACCCCGCGCAGCAACAGCGGGTGGTGCGCCACGATCAGCTGGTAGCCGCCGTCGATCGCCTCGGTGACGGTGTCGTCGACGACGTCGACCACGAAGAGGATGCGCTCGACGGAAGCATCAGGATCACCCGTCACCAGACCCGGGGCGTCCCAAGACTCCGCACCCTCCTCGGGCCAGAGTCGATCGATGGCGGCGTGGGCATCACGGAGCGAGGTCATCCGACCACCCTAACTCTCGGAGACGACTCCACCCTCGACCCGCCAGTGCCGATCGAGCCGGACGTTCTCGAGCATCCGCCGATCGTGGGTGACCAGCAGCAAAGCGCCCTCGTACGACTCCAGCGCCTGCTCCAGCTGCTCGATCGCGGCGAGGTCGAGGTGGTTGGTCGGCTCGTCGAGAACGAGCAGGTTCGTACCGCGCGCCTGCAGCAGCGCCAGCGCCGCGCGGGTGCGCTCACCCGGCGAGAGCTGGTCGACCGGGCGCTCGACGTGGTCGGCTTTCAGCCCGAACTTCGCCAGCAGGGTGCGCACCTCGGCGGTCGAGAGTTCGGGCACGAAGCGCTCGAACGTCGCCGCGAGACCGTCCGTGCCGGCGAGCAGATCACGGGCCTGATCCACCTCGCCGATCGCGACGCTCGTGCCCAGGCTCGCGCCACCCTCATCCGGCACTCTGCGGCCGAGCAGCGCCCGGAGCAGCGTCGACTTGCCGGCGCCGTTCGGACCCGTGATGCCGATCCTGTCGCCGGCATCGATCTGCAGGGAGACGGGCCCGAGGGTGAAATCCCCCTGTCGGATGACGGCGGCGTTCAAGGTGGACACGACCGAGCTGGACCGCGGAGCCGCCCCGATGCTGAACTCGAGCTGCCACTCCTTGCGCGGCTCGTCCACCTCGACGAGTCGCGCGATCCGGCTCTCCATCTGACGCACCTTCTGCGCCTGCTTCTCGCTCGACTCGACAGAGGCTTTGCGGCGGATCTTGTCGTTGTCGGGCGCCTTCTTCATCGCATTGCGCACACCCTGGCTCGACCACTCGCGCTGGGTGCGCGCGCGGCCGACCAGATCGGCCTTCATATCCGCGAACTCGTCGTACGCCTCGCGCGCGTGCCGGCGAGCGGTCTCCCGCTCCTCGAGGTAGGAGTCGTAGCCACCGCCGAACACGCGGTTGCTGTGCTGCGCGAGATCGAGTTCGAGCACGCGCGTGACGCACCGCGCGAGGAACTCGCGGTCGTGACTGACCAGCACCACTCCCCCGCGCAGGCCACGCACGAAGGCCTCCAGGCGATCGAGACCGTCGAGGTCGAGGTCGTTCGTCGGCTCGTCCAGCAGGACGATGTCAAAGCGCGAGAGCAGCAACGCCGCCAGGCCGACCCGCGCCGCCTGCCCGCCGGAGAGGGCGGTCATCAGGGTGCCGTCGCTGTCGAGCACCAGCCCCAGCTCCGCGAGCACGGCGGGGAGTCGCTCCTCCAGATCGGCGGCGCCGCTGGCCAGCCAGCGGTCGAGGGCGACCGAGTACACGTCGCCCGGATCCGGCGCACCCGGCGCGGGGGCGGGATCCGCGAGAGCGGCGGCAGCAGCGTCCATCGCGCGCGTCGCCTCGGCGCAACCGGTGCGGCGCGCCACGTACTGAGCGACGGTCTCACCCTCGATGCGCTCGTGCTCCTGCGGCAGCCAGCCGATGAACGCGTCACCGGGCGCGAGGGTGACCGAGCCCGCCAGCGGCTCCGTCTCGCCGGCCAGGATGCGCAGCAGCGTGGACTTGCCCGCCCCGTTCACGCCGACGACTCCGACGACGTCGCCGGGCGCGACCGTCAGGTCGAGCTGCTCGAACAGGGTCCGGTGAGCGAATCCGCCGGCGAGGCCCTTCGCGACGAGGGTTGCGGTCATTACGTCTCCCGATCGGTGCCCCGCGGACGGGAACGAGAAAGGCCCCGGAGCGAACTCCGGGGCCTCGAGGTGGTGGATCCGAGGGGATTCGAACCCCTGACCCCCTGCATGCCATGCAGGTGCGCTACCAGCTGCGCCACGGACCCGTGTTGAGTTGTCGTCCGCCGGAGCGGACCACACGTGGAAAAACCCGCCTCATCGGCGGGCCGTTCCAGGGTGGATCCGAGGGGATTCGAACCCCTGACCCCCTGCATGCCATGCAGGTGCGCTACCAGCTGCGCCACGGACCCAGATTGTGTTTCGCGCCGCTCCCTCGCGGAAGCAACTCGAACAATCTACAGCACGCCAGGCCGGAAACGGAAATCGCGGGCCCGGCGCGCAGGTTCAGTTCTGGTCGATCGGAACCGGCTGCTCGATCGTGAAGGGAACAACGGGGCAGTCCTTCCAGAGCCGCTCCAGCGAGTAGTAAAGGCGGTCCTCCTCATGGAAGACGTGCGCGACGAGGTCGCCGAAGTCGAGCAGGATCCAGCGGCCCTCCGCTCGCCCTTCGCGGCGCAGCGGCTTAGCGCCGGACTCGATGAGCTTGTCCTCGATCTCGTTCGCGATCGCCACGACGTTGCGCTCGGAGCGCCCCGTGACGAGCAGGAAGACGTCGACGAGCGGCAACGGCTCGGAGACGTCGAGCGCGACCAGATCCTCGCCACCCTTCGAGTCGGCCGCCGTGGCCGCGATGTCGAGGAGCTGGCGGGCGTGATCGGTTGCAGTCATGAATCCTTCAGTGTTCGGATGAGTTCCAGTACCCGGAGGCCTAGAAGATGTTGAGGACGAAGCCGCCGACGAGCAGCACAACGACGCCGACGAGCAGGGCAGCCGCCGTGATAGCCAGAACGACGGGCAGGCTGACGCTCTTCTTCTGCTGCGGTGCGATCACGCCGCGTGTGGAGGTGTGCGTCGAGATGGCACTGGACGCGCGGACCGGCACGGAATCGGAGGCGGGCTGCTCGCGATCGACCTTGTCGAAGAGTCGGTCGACGTCGGGCGAGTCGTACAGATTCGGGTGCTGCCCGGTGGAGCCGAGGCTGCGGGGCAGGTCGATCGACCCGGTCACCAGCGCTTCGCCGGCATCCGCGTTCGAGATCGTGGGCAGGATGAGCGCGTTGGTCGTGGTGACGGCCGCGGTGGAGGCGACGCCCTGCGCGATCAACTCGTCGAACGAGGCGTCGGCATCCGTGCGAGCTTTGTTGTCGAGTTCTTCGGTGATGTGCAGGTGCTCGATCGGCACCGTGAAAGAACCGGTGATCTCGGTCGGCTTCTCTTCACCGTCGTCGAAGGATCCGATCGTGGCGAACAGCGCCGTGTTCAACTTGGGCTCGTCGGCGTCCTCCGCCGCTGCGGCCTCGGGCAGCACGAACGTGCCGCTGCCCGCGGACACCGGCGCCTCGTTCGGCTGAGCCTCGCTGGAGGCGGTTTCGACGACGGGGGTCTCGCCGGTACGCACAACATCTTCTGCGACGTCGTCGTCGGTGTTCGTGTCGGCCTGGGCCTCGTCCGGGCTGACGTCGGCGACGTCCGGGACGGCGGCGACCTGCTGCGCCTGCTGCTGCGCCAGAAGGGCGCGCAGTTCTCGGCGCGTCAGCGTGTGCTCCGGAACGGTGCCTTCGGCGACCGGCGTCGTGGTCAGCGGCTCGCGCAGCTCGGGGGCTTCGGCGGGAGTCGGCTCGACACTGACGGGCTGCGGGGTGGGCGGCACGTTGAGCACGGGCAGATCGCCGGCGAGGGTCACCGACGCGGTCGCCGCGCGGCGGGACGTCGTCGGGGCGACGGCGGTGCTGGGCGCACCCGCTCCCGAACGCTCGCGCTCGCGGATCTCGCGCCGCGTCAGCGGCCTTTCATCGTGAACAGTCATGGCGTACTCCGATACAGGTGGTGCTTGGAGATGTACTGGACGACACCGTCGGGAACCAGATACCACACCGGATGACCCCGGTTGACGCGGCTCCGACAGTCGGTCGAGGAAATCGCAAGCGCCGGAACTTCCAACAAGGATACGTCCTGCTGCGGTAATCCAGAAATGCTCAGGTCATGGCCCGGACGACTCACAGCCACGAAATGCGCGAGATCCCAGAGCTCCTGGTAGTCCTTCCAGCTCAGGATCTGCGCGACGGCGTCCGCTCCCGTGATGAAGAAGAGCTCGGCGTCGGGTCGAGCCGTGTGCAGATCGCGCAGCGTGTCGATCGTGAACGTGGTGCCGATCCGGTCGATGTCGACGCGGCTCACCGTGAAGCGCGGATTGGACGCGGTCGCGATCACCGTCATCAGGTACCGGTGCTCCGCCGACGTCACGGTCTTCTTGTGCCACGGCTGACCGGTCGGCACGAAGACGACCTCGTCCAAGTCGAACGACTGCGCCACCTCGGACGCGGCGACCAGGTGCCCGTGGTGAATGGGATCGAACGTGCCGCCCATCACCCCGATACGCGGGCGGCGCGGACCCGCGGAAGTGGCGGACGTCACGGTGAGGGCGTTCCCGCCCTAGTGCCCGTGTCCGTGACCGGCGTCGTGTCCGGTGCTGCCGGCGGTCTTGTGCGAGTGACGGTTCGCGACGTCGCGGTAGCTGTAGGTCACGAAGCCGAGCGAGATGAAGATTACGGCGGCGATGATGCCGAAGACGATCGCGGGGAACGGCAGCTCGACGTGGGTCGATGCTTCCGCGAGGACGGTCGTCGCCAGGGACATTCGGATCTCCTTGTGTCGTTCGTGGCCCGATCGGGCCACGGGTGAGTCTATCGGACGTGTGCAGGCGCGGATCTACGCGCGGATCTGCCCGGTGCCGCGGACGATCCACTTCGTGCTGGTCAGTTCGGGCAGCCCCATCGGCCCCCGGGCGTGCAACTTCTGCGTCGAGATACCGACCTCGGCGCCGAAACCGAACTCGCCGCCGTCGGTGAAGCGGGTCGAGGCGTTCACCATCACGACCGCCGAGTCGACCTCGTTGAGGAAGCGCTCGGCGTTGCCGAGGTCGTTCGTGACGATGGACTCGGTGTGGTGCGTCGACCAGCGATCGATGTGCGCCATCGCCGCGTCGAGGTCGTCGACCACGGCGACCGCGACGTCGAGCGAGTAGTACTCGGCGCTCCAGTCCTCCTCCGTCGCAGCGATGCCGTCCGGGAAGACGGCGAGTGTGCGCTCGTCGCCGTGAATGGTGACGCCGGCATCACGAAGCCGACCGAGCACAGGCGGGAGGAGACGTTCGGCGGCGCCCGCGTGCACGAGCAGCGTCTCGAGGGCGTTGCAGGTACTCGGGCGCTGGGTCTTGGCGTTGTGGACGATGTCCATCGCCCAGTCGACGTTCGCGGATTCGTCGAGGAACACGTGCACCACACCGGCGCCGGTCTCGATCACGGGAACGGTGGACTCGGTGACGACCGCGTTGATCAGTCCGGCGCTGCCGCGCGGCACGAGCACGTCGACGTAGCCGCGGGCCTGCATCAGCGCCTTCGCACCGTCGCGACCGTAGTCGTCGACCGTCTGCACGAGCTCGCGTGGCAGCCCCGTCGAGGCGATCGCCTCCTGCAGCAGCTCGACGAGGACACGGTTCGTGTTCTCAGCCGCGGATCCCCCGCGCAGGACCACCGCATTGCCGCTCTTCAAGGCGAGGGCGGCGATGTCGATCGTCACGTTCGGACGCGCCTCGTAGATGGCGCCGACGACGCCGAACGGCACGCGGATCTGGCTGAGCTTCACCCCGTTGGGCAAGTTCGAGCCGCGCACGGTCTGACCGACCGGGTCGACCAGGGCCGCGACGGCGACCACAGCGTCCGCGAGAGCGCCGAGACGCGCCTCATCGAGACGCAGCCGGTCCTGCAGACCGACGGTCAGGCCGTTCTCCCGCCCGTTGGCGAGGTCGAGTTCGTTCGCCGGCACGATCCGCTCGACTCCCCCGCGCACCGCAGCCGCGATCGCGAGGAGCGCGGCGTTCTTGAGGTCGGTCGTCGCCGTCTGCAGCGCCTTGGAGGCGGCACGAGCGGCGACGAAGCGCTCGGTCAAAGAGGTGCGGTCCAGAACGTCCTGCGGCATCCGGCCAGTTTACCCGCGCCGAGAGCAAACCCCCGCGTCGCCCGCGGAGGTGGCGCTGATCGGGTCAGTTCGCGTCGTCGCGCTCGGATACCTCGGCGGTTCCGTCCGCATCCGCACCCTCGACCTCGTCGCGGTACCAGACGCCGCCGACGCGCTCGCGCTCCAGCTCGGCACGGGCCGCCGCCTTCGCGTCCATCCGCTCAAGGTAGTTCTGCCGGCGCTCGTTACGGGTCTTGCGGTCGGATTCGTCCAGTCGCGCATCCGTACCGCGCGGGGCGGTGATCAGCTCGGCGGTCGAGGTCAGGGTGGGCTCCCAGTCGAAGACGACACCTTCGCCGGGTCCGATGACGACGGTCGAGCCGGCGACGGCTCCGGCCTTGAAGAGTCCGTCCTCGACGCCGAGCTTGGCGAGCCGGTCCGCGAGGAAGCCGACGGCCTCGTCGTTGGTGAAGTCGGTCTGCGCCACCCAGCGCTCGGGCTTGCTGCCCAGCACGCGGTAGAGGTTGCCGTAGCTGCCACCCTCGACCTTGACCACGAAGTCCTTCTCGTCCACGGCGCGCGGGCGGATGGTGATCCGCTCCTTGACCGGCACGGCGGCGGCGGCCACACGGGCCTGGTCCACGATCTCGGCCAGAGCGAACGTCAGCTGGCGCAGTCCCTCGTGGCTGACGGTCGAGATCTCGAACACGCGGTAGCCGCGCGATTCGAGGTCGGCCTTGACGAAGTCGGCCAGCTCACGCGCCTCAGGAACATCGACCTTGTTCAGGGCGATCAGCTGCGGACGCTCCACCAGCGGGGTCTGGCCGTCGGGCACCGGGTAGGCGGCGAGCTCGCCGAGGATGACATCGAGGTCGCTGAGCGGGTCGCGACCCGGCTCCAGCGTGGCGCAGTCGAGAACGTGCAGCAGGGCGGTGCAGCGCTCGACGTGGCGCAGGAACTCCAGGCCGAGGCCCTTGCCCTCGCTTGCACCCTCGATCAGGCCGGGCACGTCGGCGACGGTGTAGCGCGCATCCCCCGCCTGCACGACGCCGAGGTTCGGCGCGAGGGTGGTGAACGGGTAGTCGGCGATCTTCGGCTTCGCCGCCGAGATCGCCGCGACCAGGCTGGACTTGCCCGCGGACGGATAACCGACCAGCGCGACGTCGGCGACGGTCTTCAGCTCGAGGACGACATCGCCCTCCCAGCCGGGCGTGCCGAGCAGCGCGAAGCCGGGCGCCTTGCGCTTGGTGGTCGCGAGGGAGGCGTTGCCGAGGCCGCCGAGGCCGCCGGGGGCGACGACGAAGCGCAGGCCGGGCTCGTCCATGTCGATCAGCTCGTCGCCGTCTTTCGACTTGACGACGGTACCGATCGGCACCGGCAGCTCCATCAGCTCACCGTTGCCGCCCGCACGGTGATCGCCCATACCGGGGCCGCCGTTCTGCGACGAACGGTGCGGAGCGCGGTGGTAGCCGAGCAGAGTGGTGACCTGCGGGTCGGCGACGAGCACGATGTCGCCGCCGTGGCCGCCGTTGCCGCCATCGGGGCCGGCCAGCGGCTTGAACTTCTCGCGGCGGACGGAGACGCAGCCGTTGCCGCCGTGTCCGGCACGCAGATGCAGCGTGACGTTGTCGACGAAGGTGACCATGAATTCGTTCCGTCCGGAGAGGTGTTCTGAAGGGGTGGAGAAACACGGAAGGGCGAGCCGAAGCTCGCCCCTGCGTGGAAGTGGAAGTTCGCCGTTAGGCGGGGACCACGATGTTGACGACCTTGCGGCCACCCTTGTTGCCGAATTCGACCGCACCGGCCGACAGGGCGAACAGGGTGTCGTCGCCGCCACGTCCGACGTTCACGCCGGGGTGGAAGTGGGTGCCGCGCTGACGGACGATGATCTCGCCGGCGCTGACGACCTGACCACCGAAGCGCTTCACGCCGAGGCGCTGTGCGTTGGAGTCACGACCGTTGCGAGTGGAACTCGCACCCTTCTTGTGTGCCATTTCAAATCTCCTCGAGACCGGGGGCGCGTACGCCCGAAGTGTTTGTTAGTCAGTGACTACTTGATGCCAGTGACCTTGACGCGGGTGAGCTCCTGACGGTGGCCCTGACGCTTCTTGTAACCGGTCTTGTTCTTGAACTTCTGGATGATGATCTTCGGACCACGGAGGTCGCCGAGGACCTCGGCGGTGACCGAGACCTTCTCGAGCGACGCGGCGTCCGAGGTGATCGCGTCACCGTCGACGAGCAGCACGGCAGCCAGCTGCACGTTGCCGTTCTCGTCGGCCTTGACGCGGTCCATCGTCACGATGGTGCCGACCTCGACCTTCTCCTGCCGACCGCCGGCGCGCACAACTGCGTAAACCACTTCTCGTACCTGTTTCTCGTTTGGACCGACGCGAGGCGCGGATCCGGGGCTTGTATGGACGGGGCGAGAGCCCCGGGAAAGCTGTGTGGTCTCGGAAACGAACAACCGACGCACACCAACGGTCAAGAGTACTTGAAACGGTGGGCGCGGTCAAACCGACGCGACAGCCAGCGTGTCCCGGTTCGAATCGCAATGATCAGTGCCAGGCAACCTGCACGAGGTTACACGTCCGGCCGAGGATCCGCAGGCGACGCGCCCGACGTACCATCGGGAATGTGATCCTGATCGACGTTCCGCGCTGGCCGGCGCACGGCACACTCTGGGCGCACGTCGTCAGCGACGCATCGCTGGCCGAGCTGCACGCGTTCGCGGCGGCCGCCGAGCTGCCACCGCGCAGCTTCGACCTCGACCACTACGACGTGCCCGCGGAACGCTACGACGAATTGGTCGCCGCGGGAGCGCTGCCGGTGGATGCGCGCGAACTCGTGACCCGGCTCCGCGCGAGTGGGCTGCGTGTGCGCGGTAAGGACAGAGATGCGGCGCGGGCCCGGCTGCGTTGATCGCATCCCGGCCCGCGCCGCATCCGTGACGCCGTCGCGCTACTCGGCCTGGCGCCGCGAGGTGTCCTCCGGCACGACCGCCACGCCGGTCAGCGCCGCCGTGGTCACGCGCCGGCTCTTGGCCCGGCCCTGACCGGGCTGGCGCGGGGCGGGCAGGTTGTCCAGCACCGAATCGAGCAAGTGCTCGGCGACCTCGGCGCGGACGCGGCGCTGAGCCGTGTCGACGACCGGCGCGATCGGTAGATCGAGGATGGGCACCACCGGCGACTCGACGGCCGGCGCCTCGTTCTGCGGCTCGGGCTGCTGCTGATCGCTCTGCTGCGAGCCGCGCGCCGCGGCGCTCTGACGCGGCTCACGGCCGCGACGGCGACGCTCCGCACGTTCCGCCCGTGGCGACTCGTTCCGAATCGTCTCGGACGCACGTTCCGCCCGTGGCGACTCGTTCCGAGTCGTCTCAGGCAGCTCGGTCGCCTCCGGCGCGACCTCGGCGGCCGGGGCCTGCACGGTCGGAGCCTCGACGACCGGCGCTGCCTCCGCAGGGCGTGGAGTCGCCGGATGGATGGTGCTCGCCGCGATCTGGGCGAGGGCGCCGCGGGCGCCCTCGGTGATCGCGTGCGTGCTGACCGAACGCGCGCCGCTGGAGGCGCCGCCGTTCTGCGTCGATCCGCCGTTGCCGTTCTGACCGGCGGGCTTGCCGCCGCGACGACGGTCCTGACCCTGCTGCTGCGGGGCCGGGGCGCGGTGCTTGGTCACCGGGTCGTGGTGCACGATGATGCCGCGGCCGGCGCAGACCTCGCAGTTCTCGCTGAAGGTCTCCAAGAGACCCAGGCCCAGCTTCTTGCGGGTCATCTGCACGAGACCGAGCGAGGTGACCTCGGCGACCTGGTGCTTGGTGCGGTCGCGGCTCAGGCACTCCACCAGGCGGCGCAGCACCAGGTCGCGGTTCGACTCCAGAACCATGTCGATGAAGTCGACGACGATGATGCCGCCGATGTCGCGCAGCCGCAACTGGCGGACGATCTCCTCCGCCGCCTCCAGGTTGTTCTTGGTAACGGTCTCTTCGAGGTTGCCGCCGGATCCGACGAACTTGCCGGTGTTCACGTCGACCACGGTCATGGCCTCGGTACGGTCGATCACGAGCGAGCCGCCGCTGGGCAGCCAGACCTTGCGGTCCAGCGCCTTCTCGATCTGCTCGCTGATGCGGAACTCGTCGAACGCATCACGCTCGCCGGTGTAGCTCTCGACGCGCTCCAAAAGGTCCGGCGCGACCTGGCTGAGGTAGAGCTCGATGGTCTCCTTGGCGTCGTCGCCGGCGATGACCATCTTCTCGAAATCCTCGTTGAAGACGTCGCGGACGATCTTGATCAGCAGATCGGGCTCGCTGTGCAGCAGGGCCGGCGCCTGGCCGACGGCCACCTTCTCGCTGATCGACGCCCACTGCTGAGTCAGCCGCTGCACGTCGACCGTGAGCTGCTCCTCCGTGGCGCCCTCGGCCGCCGTGCGCACGATGACGCCGACGTTCTCGGGGAGCACCTCCTTGAGGATCTTCTTCAGACGCGCGCGCTCGGTGTCCGGCAGCTTGCGCGAGATGCCGTTCATGGAGCCGTTGGGGACGTAGACGAGGTAGCGGCCCGGCAGCGAGACCTGGCTGGTGAGGCGGGCGCCCTTGTGGCCGACCGGATCCTTGGTGACCTGGACCAGCACGCGGTCGCCGGGCTTGAGCGCGAGCTCGATGCGGCGCGGGCCGCCCGGGTTCTCCGCGGCGTCCCAGTCGACCTCGCCCGAGTAGAGCACGGCGTTGCGACCGCGACCGATGTCGACGAAGGCCGCCTCCATGCTGGGCAGCACGTTCTGTACGCGGCCGAGGTAGACGTTGCCGATCAGCGACGCCTCCTGCGAGCGGGCGACGTAGTGCTCGGCGAGCACGCCGTCCTCCAGGACGCCGATCTGGATGCGCTCGTGCTTCGAGCGCACCACCATGACGCGGTCCACGGATTCGCGGCGCGCGAGGAACTCGGCCTCGGTGACCACGGCGCGGCGGCGGCCGGCGTCGCGGCCGTCGCGGCGACGCTGCTTCTTCGCCTCCAGGCGGGTGGAGCCCTTGACGCGCTGCGGCTCGGTGATCAGCTCGGGCTCGCGGGGCTGTCGAACCTTGACCACGGTGTTCTCGGGATCGTCCGTCCCGCGGCGGTCGTCCTCGCCCGACCGGCGGCGCGCGCGACGGCGCACGGTGCCGGACTCGTCCTGCTGCGGCTGCTGCTGCGGCTCGCGACGCGGGCCGGTGCTGCGCGGCGGCAGGGGCGGCAACTCGACGTAGTCGGGCAGGTCGGGCGCTTGGAAGATCAGCGAGGTGGTCGGCATCGGCGGGCGCGGCGCACGCTCCCCCTCGAAGCTCGGCGTCACCGGCAGTGCGTTGAAGAACGGTGCGGATGCGCCGCCGTTCTCGCTCGCGTCCACCGCGTCCGCCGCGGCGATCTCCGCCTCGACGAGGTCGTCGACGACGGCCGACCCGAGGTCGACTCCGTCCGTGTTCGATGGCTCGATGATCGGCCCTCCGCTCCCCGATGCGCTCGACTCGGTGCGACGCGGTGCGCGCCGTCCCCCGAACAAGCGGCTGATCTTCTTCGCTCCGCTGCGGAGCTCGTCGCGGTCCGGATCCGAACCGCTCGTGCTGTTCTCTTCCACCATTCCTGGTGCACTCCTCGACCGGGTGGTCTGCCGCGCCCTACAACCCGGATGCTCTCCTCGTGCGAATCGGCCGCCTGCGGCCGTTCGCGAATCCTGTGCGCCCTCCGGCAACCTCGCGTTCATCGCGGGGTCGGCCTGGGCGCTTACTCTCGGAACTGACTATCCGACACTCGCGATCCGTTGCATCCACTCGCGGAATGCAGTCGATCGGCGTGGCCCGGTGCGTGCCCGGTAAACCTTCTTCGGCGTCGCTCGGGCCGTAGCCTGGTCGACTCCACCGATTATCGCACGCATTCCCAGAGGCCCCGTTCGGGGCCGTGCGATAATCCCCCGGTGCCTCTCGATGCGACTCCGAAACGCCCCGTCACGCTCGCCGTTCTGCTGATCGTCCTGGGCGTGATCGGCTGGTTCGCGGCGTTCACGTTGACGGTGGAGAAGTTCGAGGCGCTGGAGAACCCGGGCGCGGCGCTCGGCTGCGACTTCAGCCTGCTGGTGCAGTGCAGCGCGAACCTCGACTCGTGGCAGGGCTCGCTGCTGGGATTCCCGAATCCGATCCTCGGACTGGCCGGCTGGATCGCGCCGATCGCTGTCGGCGTCGCGCTGCTGGCGGGGGCCCGCTTCGATCGCTGGTTCTGGATCACGTTCAACGTCGGCGTCGCGGCGGCGCTGGGCTTCGTGATCTGGCTGATCTCGCAGAGCATCTTCGTGCTCGGCACGCTCTGCCCCTGGTGCATGCTGACTTGGTCGGTGACCATCCCACTGTTCTGGCTGGTGACGCTGCGCAACCTCCGCGAGGGGGTGCTGCCCGCCTCCGAGCGCATCCGCCGCATCGCCGGCGCCGCCTACGGCTGGATCCCCTTCATCACCGTGGTCTGCTACCTCGTGATCGCGATCATCGCCCAGGTCCGTCTCGACGTCCTGAGCTACATCCTCTAGTCGCGGCGCGTCACTTGTTGAGCCTGCCGAAACCCAAATCGCTGGGTGAGCCTGCCGAAACCCACATCGCTGGGTGAGCCTGCCGAAACCCCAATCGCTGGTTGAGCCTGCCGAAACCCTCATCGCTGGTTGAGCTTGCCGAAACCACCGCCTTCGAGGGGATGATTTCGGCAAGCTCAATCAGCGAAAGGGCGCCACTTCGAAGGAGGTTGTCGTTTCTTTGACAGCGTCCGCTGATCGCGGTGTCAAAGAAACGACAACCCGCTGAGGGCTAGAACCACAAGCTCAGCTCGCGCTGGGCGGACTCGGGCGAGTCGGAGCCGTGCACGAGGTTCTGCTGGACCTTGAGGCCCCAGTCGCGGCCGAGGTCGCCTCGGATGGTACCGGGCGCGGCGGTGGTGGGGTCGGTGGTGCCGGCGAGGGCGCGGAAACCCTCGATCACGCGGTCGCCCGCGATGCGGATCGCGACGACGGGGCCGCTCTCCATGAATTCGACGAGCGGCTCGTAGAACGGCTTGCCGACGTGCTCCTCGTAGTGCTTCGACAGCAGATCGCGGTCGGCCTCGACGAGCTTGATGTCGACGAGCGAGTAGCCCTTCGCCTCGATGCGGCGGAGGATCTCCCCGGTGAGGTTACGTGCGACGCCGTCGGGCTTGACGAGGACGAGTGTCTCCTGGATGGCCATGGTTCAGTGGTCTCCCTCAGTAGTTGGCTCTTCGGTGGCGGTCGGGCCGCCGGCATCGGGGGTTCTGCGCGCGGCTTCGGCATCGAGTCTCGCGCCGGTGACCATGCAGTACGTCCACAACGCCACGAACGCGGCACCGATCAGGAACATGATCGGCACCAGAACGCCCGAGGCAACGATAACGAACTGCAGTACCCAACCGATGACGTAGCCGTAGCGGGTGCGCAACAGGCCGATGGATGCGACGAGCGCGAGGCACAGCGCCGCCCCGCCGCCGAGGGCGACCCACGGATCCGCCGCCTTCAGGCCGAAGGTCACCAGCGCCGCGAGGAACATCACGATGGACTCGAAGCCGAGCGTGATCGATGCGAGGCTCTGTCGCAGGCTGCGCGGGCCGGATCGGCCCACGCTCATCCTCAGGCGCCCTGCCATCGCTGCTCCCGGGCCACGGTGATGGTGTGGCCGACCAGGATGATCGAGCCGGTCACCACGAGTGCGCCCTTCTCGGTCTTGCCCGCCAGCAGTCGACCGGCGGTCAGGGCGCCGTCGGTGTCGGCGGCGACGCGGACGTTGGCCTCGCCGAAGATCGGGCGGGCCAGCGCGGCGAGATCCTCGGCGGGCATCGTGCGCTCCGACGGAGCCGCGGTGACGATCAGCTCGTCCACCGCCGGCTGCAGTTCGCGCAGGATCCCCTCGGCGTCCTTGTCCGCGAGGATCGCGACGACGGCGGTGACCCGATCGAAGTCGAAGTAACGACCGAGCGCCTCGCGCAGCGACGCCGCACCGTGCGGGTTGTGCGCCGCATCGACGAGCGTCCGCGGCGCGACGCCGACCAGCTGCAGCCGGCCGGGCGAAGACGCGGTGGCGAAGCCCTCGTCGAGCACGTCGCCCGTCAACTCCTGGCTGCCGCCGCCGATGAACGACTCGACCGCGGCGATCGCGACCGCGGCGTTCTCGGCCTGGTGGTCGCCGAAGAGCGGCAGCACCAGTTCGTCGTAGGCCCGAGCGAGCCCGCGGATGCTGCTCAGCTGACCGCCGACCGCGACGGTCGTCGAGACCACATCGAAGTCCGCGCCCTCGAACACGATCGACGACTCGGTGACCTCGGCCGCCGCGCGCAGCACGGCCTCCGCCTCGGGGGTCTGCTTGGCCGAGACGACGCTCGCGAGCGGCTTGATGATGCCCGACTTGGTCCGCGCGATCTCTTCGATCGTCGAGCCGAGCCGCTGGGTGTGGTCCAACGCGATGGGCGTGAAGACGGCGACCGTCGCATCCGCGACGTTGGTCGAGTCCCACTCGCCGCCCATACCGACCTCGATCACCGCGACATCGACCGGAGCGTCGGCGAAGCTCGCGTAGGCGAGCACGGTGATCACCTCGAAGAACGTCAGCGGCGGCTCGCCCTGTTCGGCGAGCTCGGCGTCCGTCATCAGCACGTAGGGGCGGATGTCGGCCCAGTTCGCCACGAGCGCCTCGTCCGAGATCGGCTCGCCGTCGATCACGATGCGCTCGTTGAACCGCTCCAGGTGCGGGCTGGTGAACAGGCCGACCCGCAGCCCGTGCGCTCGCAGCAGGCTCTCGATCATCCGGCTGGTGCTGGTCTTGCCGTTGGTGCCGGCGATCTGGATGATCGGGTAGGCGCGCTGCGGGTCGCCGAGGATCTCGACGGCGCGCCGGGTCGGCGCGAGCCGAGGCCGCACGTTCGCCTCACCGAGGCGCTCGAGCAGCTCGGCGTAGACCGCGTCCGCGGCTTCGCGGAAGTCGTCGGGGATCTCAGGCATCGGTCTTCTCCACTCCCACCCAGAAGGTGCCGGTGTTCGCGTAGGTTCCCGCCGCGAACTCGCGGACGAAGGCCGTCTCGGGCAGCTCGCTGCTGCCCTCGGCGTGCTTGCCCGACCCGCCGACGACCTGAGCCTCGACCGCGAGCGTGTCGCCCGCGATGTCGACGCCAGTGGCGAGTTCGAGCGCCGCGAGGTCTTCCGGGGCACCGAAGCGCAGCGAGAGCCGGATCCGGTCGCTGACATCGAGCGCGGCCGACTTGCGGGTGTCCTGGATCGCGCGCACGATGTCGCGGGCCAGCCCTTCCGCCTCCATCTCGGGAGTGGTCGCCGTGTTCAGCAGCACGAAACCGCCACCCGGAAGTAGCGCGAGAGCGCGCTCGGCGCCCTCGTCCGCGGGGGCGAGCACCAGCTCGTACTCCCCCGCGACCAGCTCGACGCCACCCGCGGTGACGACGCCGCCGTTCTCGCTCCAGTCACCCGCCTTCGCCGCCTTGATCACGGTCTGCACGCCCTTGCCCAGGCGCGGACCGGCTGCGCGGGCGTTCACCGTGAGCTTCGACGTGATGCCGTAGTCGGCCGCGCTGTGCTCGGTCAGTTCGACCAGCGTCACCGCCTTGACGTTCAGCTCGTCGCGCAGGATCGACTCGAAGGGCGCGAGCGCGGCGGCCTCGGCCGACACCACGGTCAGCTCGGCCAGCGGCAGGCGGACACGAAGGCCGGCCTGCTTGCGCAGGGACAGGGCGGTCGAGGAGATGGTGCGGACCGCATCCATCGCCGTGACCAGCTCGTGATCGGTCAGGAACTCGGCGGCGTCCGGCCAGTCGGTCAGGTGCACGCTGCGCCCGCCGGTGAGCCCCTGCCAGATGTCCTCCGTGATCAGCGGCAGCAGCGGGGCGGCGACGCGGCAGAGCGTCTCGAGCACGGTGTACAGCGTGTCGAAGGCCTCCGGACCGGACGCGCTCGCGCCGCCCCAGAACCGATCGCGCGAACGGCGCACGTACCAGTTCGTCAGCACGTCGGCGAAGTCGCGCAGCTTGAGCGCCGCCATCGTGGAGTCGAGCGCGTCGAAGTCGGCGGTGATCTGCTCGATCAGGTCGTGGGTCTTGGCCAGCAGGTAGCGGTCGAGCACGTTGGTGGAATCGGTACGACGCGTCGCTTCGTAGGCGTCGGCGTTCGCGTAGGTCGAGAAGAAGTACCACGTGTTCCACAGCGGCAGCAGCATCTGCCGGACGCCCTCACGGATGCCCTCCTCCGTGACGATCAGGTTTCCGCCCCGCAGCACCGGGCTCGACATCAGGAACCAGCGCATGGCGTCGGAGCCGTCGCGCTCGAAGACCTCGCTGACGTCGGGGTAGTTGCGCAGCGACTTCGACATCTTCTGACCGTCGTTGCCGAGCACGATGCCGTGGCTGATCACGTTCTTGTACGCCGGCCGGTCGAACAGTGCGGTCGAGAGAACGTGCATCACGTAGAACCAGCCGCGGGTCTGCCCGATGTACTCGACGATGAAGTCGGCCGGGTGGTGCGTGGAGAACCAGTCCTGGTTCTCGAACGGATAGTGCACCTGGGCGAACGGCATGGACCCCGAGTCGAACCAGACGTCGAAGACGTCGGTGATCCGGCGCATGGTCGACTGCCCCGTGGGGTCGTCAGGATTGGGCCGGGTGATCTCGTCGACGAACGGACGGTGCAGGTCGACGTTGCCGTCCGTATCGCGTGGCAGCGTGCCGAAGTCGCGCTCGATCTCCTCCAGCGAACCGTAGACGTCGATGCGCGGGTAGTTCGCGTCATCGCTCTTCCAGACCGGGATGGGCGAGCCGAAGTAGCGGTTGCGGCTGATCGACCAGTCGCGCGCGCCGGCGAGCCACTTGCCGAACTGGCCGTCCTTGACGTTCTCGGGGACCCAGGTGATCTCCTGGTTCAGCTCCTCCATCCGGTCGCGGAATTCCGTGACGCGGACGAACCAGCTCGAGACGGCCTTGTAGATCAGAGGGTTCCGGCAGCGCCAGCAATGCGGGTACGAGTGCTCGTAGCTCGCCTGGCGCAGCAGCCGGTGCTCGGCGCGCAGCATCTGGGTCAGCGGCTTGTTCGCCTCGAAGACCTGCAGGCCCGCGACCTCGGTGATGTTCGCCAGGAAGCGACCGCCGTCGTCGACCGAGATGATCACCGGGATGCCGTTGGCCTCGCAGATCTTCTGGTCGTCCTCGCCGTAGGCCGGGGCCTGGTGCACGATGCCGGTGCCGTCCGAGGTGGTGACGTAGTCGGCCAGCACGAAGCGCCAGGCGTTCTGGGTGCCCCAGGTCTCGGTGTCGGCGTAGTAGTCCCAGAGCCGGTCGTAGCTGACGCCGTCCAGCTCGGCGCCGAGCACCGTGCGGGAAACGGCGGCCTGCGCGGAGGCGGCATCGTCGTAGCCGAGATCCTTCGCGTAGTTGCCGAGCAGGTCGGCCGCGATCAGGTACTCCGCCGCGAGTTCGAGGTCCTCGGGCTCGCCGCGACCGTCCGCCGCGCCGTTCGGCCCTGCGGGCACCACGACGTAGGAGATCTCGGGGCCGACCGCGAGCGCGAGGTTGGTGGGCAGCGTCCAGGGCGTGGTCGTCCAAGCCAGGGCGCGCACGGCGGTGAGGCCGAGCGCCTCCGCCTTCTCGCCCACCAGCGGGAAGGTGACCGTGACCGTCTGGTCCTGGCGCATCTTGTAGACGTCATCGTCCATCCGCAGCTCGTGGTTGGAGAGTGGGGTCTGGTCGCGCCAGCAGTAGGGCAGCACCCGGAAGCCCTCGTACGCGAGGCCCTTGTCGTAGAGCTGCTTGAACGCCCAGAGCACCGACTCCATGAAGGTGACGTCGAGGGTCTTGTAGTCGTTCTCGAAATCGACCCAGCGTGCCTGGCGGGTGACGTACTCCTGCCACTCGCCGGTGTAGCGCAGCACCGACTCCTTCGCCGCGGCGTTGAAGGCGGCGAGGCCCATCTCCTCGATCTGCGCCTTGTCGGTGATGCCGAGCTGACGCTCCGCCTCGAGCTCGGCGGGCAGGCCGTGGGTGTCCCAGCCGAAGCGGCGGTGCACCTGGCGTCCGCGCATCGTCTCGTAGCGCGGGAAGAGGTCCTTCGCGTAGCCCGTCAGCAGGTGGCCGTAGTGCGGCAGCCCGTTCGCGAACGGCGGGCCGTCGTAGAACACCCACTCGGGCGCGCCCTCGCGCTGGTCGATCGACGCCTGGAAGGTGCCGTCGTTCTTCCAGAACTCGAGGACGCCGTCCTCGATGGCGGGGAAGCGAGGCGATGGGTTGACACCGGCGGCGACGCCGAAGGAGGCGCCTCGGCTGTTGAGGGGGTAACTCACGTGTGGTCTCCTGGAGATGCTCGGTCTCTACACGAGGACGCATCCCGCCTTGCGGCGTCGTGCGCGGTACCACCTCGCTTGGAGCTCCCGGAGGAACACCCACTCGTTCCGGCTGTGACGGGCCGCACCCGTCCGGTTCTACTGAGCGACCGCGTTGCCGAGGGCGCCGTTCTTCCGGAGACTCACCGGTGATAGCCGGGTCGAAGTCGTTCAGCCGCTATCCTAACGCCTCGGGAGCCGTCGGGCTCGGGATGGAGCCTCGCCGATGGCGAACAGCAGCAGCCGCGGGCGCCCACGGGCCTCGTCGAAGGCGATGCTGGAAGACGCCGCGTTCGACCTGTTCGTGGAACAGAGCTACGCGGGCACCACCGTCGAGCAGATCGCGCAACGGGCCGGCGTCTCGCGCAACACCTTCTTCAACTACTTCGACTCGAAGAGCGACGTGTTCTGGGTGTTCCTCGATGAGCGGCTGGAAGCGCTCGGCCCCGCGCTCGATGCCACGGATCGCTCCACCCCGGTGATGACCGCCCTCTACGACGCGGTGCTCGAGGTCGGCGCCGGCTTCGGACCAGGTCGGGTGCCGTGGGCGCTGACGCAGACCGAGCTGATCGGCAGCGTGCACGAGCTGCAGGCCTCGGCGCTCGCTCGGCTGTCGCGTCAGGCCGCGATCGTGACGGACTTCGTGGCCGACCGTGTACCGCATCCGCTGCCCGTGCTGCTCGCCCGCGCGGTTGCTTACTCCGTGATCGGCGCGGCCGTCGCCGCCGTGCAGTCGTGGGCCTCGGCCGGCACCACCCGTGGCGACCTCGCGCCGTACCTCGCTGAGGCGCTCGCGCCGATCCGCGACGGCTACGCGCCGGTACTCGCCGCCTGAAAGCCCGGGTTGTCACGTCGCGTCCGTTTCGGCCCCGAAACGGACGGGGAGCGACAACCCGGGCGGCCGCCCCGCGTCATGTGGAACCCGGGTGATCACGTCGCGTCCCTCACGGGCCGGAAACGGACGCGGAGCGACAACCCGGGCCGCCGCCCCCGCCCGGCCGGAACCCGGGTGGTCACGTTGCGTCCTCCACCGCCCGGAAACGGACGCGGAGCGACAACCCGGGCCACCGCCCCGCCCGCGCGGGACGCGGGTGGTCAGGTCGCGTCCCTCACGGGCCGGAAACGGACGCGGAGCGACAACCCGGGCCACCGCCCCGCCCGGCGGAACCCGGGTGGTCACGTTGCGTCCCCCACCGCCCCGAAACGGACGCGACCCGACAACCCGGGCCGCCGCCCCCCGCCCGCCCGAAGCCCGGGTGGTCACGTCGCGTCCCCCACGGCCCCGAAACGGACGCGACCCGACAACCCGGGCCGCCGCCCCCGCCCGCCCGAAGCCTGGGTGGTCACGTCCCGTCCCCCACGGGCCGAAAACGGACGTGGAGCGACAACCCGGCCCACCGCCCCGCCCGCCCGGAACCCGGGTGGTCACATCGCGTCCCCCACGGCCCCGAAAACGGACGCGACCCGACGACCCCGGCCGCCGCCCCCGCCCGCCCGAAGCCCGGGTGGTCGCGTCGCGTCCCCCACGGGCCGAAAACGGACGCGACCCGACAACCCGGGCCGCCGCCCCCGCCGCTCCCGCCCGCCTGCCCGCCCGCCCGCCTGCCCGGTAGGCTTGTCCTCGGCCATCGCGCCACCATCCAGGCACTTCACCATCAACACGGTGCCGCCCATACGAACCGGAGTCCCCATGTCGCTCGACCGCGTCCCCGCCAAGCCCGCCCTCGAGGGGCTCGAAGGCAAGTGGGGGGTCGTCTGGCAGGAGGACGGCACCTACGGGTTCGACCGCACGGACATCTCCCGCGACGACGTCTACTCGATCGACACCCCGCCGCCCACCGCCTCAGGCTCGCTGCACATCGGTCACGTGTTCTCCTACACGCACACCGACGTGATCGCCCGATTCCAGCGGATGCGGGGCAAGCGCGTCTTCTACCCGATGGGCTGGGACGACAACGGCCTACCTACCGAGCGCCGGGTGCAGAACTACTACGGCGTCCGCTGCGACCCGACCCTCCCGTACGAGGCCGACTTCACGCCTCCGTTCGAGGGCGGCGACAACAAGAGCACCAAGGCGGCCGATCAGAAGCCGATCTCGCGCCGCAACTTCATCGAACTGTGCGAGCGCCTGACCGTCGAGGACGAGAAGCAGTTCGAGGATGTCTGGCGCACCCTCGGCCTCTCGGTCGACTGGAGCCAGAGCTACCGCACCATCGGCGACGAGTCGCAGGCCGCCTCGCAGCGCGCCTTCCTGCGCAACCTCGCCCGCGGCGAGGCGTACCAGGCCCAGGCGCCCACCCTCTGGGACATCACCTTCCGCACCGCGGTCGCCCAGGCCGAGCTGGAGGACAAGGACCAGCCAGGCGCCTACCACCGCATCGCCTTCCACAAGGCGGACGGCGAGGACGTCTTCATCGAGACGACCCGCCCCGAGCTGCTGCCCGCCTGCGTGGCCCTGGTCGCGCATCCGGACGACGAGCGCTACCAGCCGCTGTTCGGCACCACCGTGCGCACCCCGCTCTTCGACGTCGAGGTGCCGGTGCTCGCGCACCACCTCGCGCAGAAGGACAAGGGATCGGGCATCGCGATGATCTGCACCTTCGGCGACGTCACCGATGTGATCTGGTGGCGCGAGCTCGACCTGCCCAACCGCGCGATCATCGGCTTCGACGGCCGGATCATCTCCGAGGCCCCCGCCGTGATCAGTAGCGAGGCGGGCCGCGAGGCCTACGCCGCCCTGGCCGGCAAGACCGTGTTCTCCGCGAAGCAGGCCGTGGTGGCCCTGCTCGAGGAGTCGGGCGAGATGGTCGGCGAGCCCAAGTCGATCACGCACCCGGTGAAATTCTTCGAGAAGGGCGACAAGCCGCTCGAGATCGTCTCGACGCGGCAGTGGTACGTCACCAACGGCGCCCGGGACGAGGCACTCAAGGCCCGCCTGCTCGAGATCGGCCGTGACATCCGCTTCGTGCCCGAGTTCATGCGGGTGCGCTACGAGAACTGGGTCGGCGGGCTCTCCGGCGACTGGCTGATCTCGCGCCAGCGCTTCTTCGGCGTGCCGATCCCGGTCTGGTACCCGCTCGACGCCGACGGCAACCCGGTCTTCGATCAGCCGATCGTGCCGAGTGAAGCACAGCTCCCCGTCGACCCGTCCTCGGATGCGGCGCCCGGCTACGACGAGGCCCAGCGCGGCATCCCCGGCGGCTTCCAGGGCGAGCTCGACGTGATGGACACCTGGGCCACCTCCTCGCTGACCCCGCAACTCGCGGGCGGCTGGGAGCGCGACCCGGAGCTGTGGAACCTCGTCGCGCCGTACGACCTGCGCCCGCAGGGCCAGGACATCATCCGCACCTGGCTGTTCTCGACGGTGCTGCGCTCGCAGCTCGAGGACGGTCGCTCGCCGTGGAAGAACGCGACGATCTCCGGCTTCATCGTCGACCCCGACCGCAAGAAGATGTCGAAGTCGAAGGGCAACGTGGTCACCCCGGCCGACATGCTGGTGCAGCACGGCTCCGACGCGGTGCGCTACTGGGCGGCCTCCTCGCGCCTGGGCACGGACGCGTCCTTCGACCCGCAGAACCCGACGCAGATCAAGATCGGTCGCCGCCTGGCGATCAAGGTCCTCAACGCGGCCAAGTTCATCCACGGCTTCGCGGCGAGCGAGGGCGCCGAGGTCACGCATCCGCTCGACCTCTCGATGATCGCGACGCTGCACGGCGTCGTCGCCGACGCGACCAAGGCGCTGGAGAACTACGACCACGCCCGCGCCCTGGAGCTGACCGAGGCGTTCTTCTGGACCTTCTGCGACGACTACCTGGAGCTGGTGAAGGAGCGCGCCTACGCCGGCGACGGTGCGGAGTCCGACTCGGCCGCGGCCGCGCTGCACCTCGCGCTCGACGTGCTGCTGCGCCTGTTCGCCCCGTTCATCCCGTTCGCCGCCGAGGAGACGTGGTCGTGGGCGAACGACTCGTCGGTGCACACGCAGCCCTGGCCGGACGCTACGGGCTCGACCCTCGCGGGCGACCCGGCCGTGCTCGAAGCGACCGGTGCGGTGCTGACGGCGGTGCGCCGTGCGAAGACGGACGCGAAGGCATCGCAGAAGACGCCGGCCGCCTCTGCGCAGATCACCGCGCCGGCCGAGCAGCTCGCTCTGCTCAAGCTCTCGGCCGGCGACATCGCAGCGGTCGGCAAGATCGCGAGCCTGACCTTCGCCGAGGGTGACACACTGGCGGTAGCCATCGTTCTCGCGACGGAAGACGATTCATAGGAGGCAGTTCATGTCGGTTCAGCACAGGAAGCTCGTCAACGGTGACTTCTTCCCCTGGCTCGGGCTCTACGAACAGTACGGCGAGCACTACGGCACGCCGATCAACGACCAGGTCGCGCTGCGGGTCTGGAGCTGGATCGAGTCGGGCGAACTCGACGGCCTCATCGCCGTCGACGATGCGGGCTCGCTGGTCGGTTTCGCGCACTACCGTCGCTTCGTGCAGCCGCTGACGGCGCGGCGAGGAGTGTTCCTGGAGGACCTCTTCGTGGTGCCGTCGGAGCGCTCGCACGGCGTCGCCCGCGCCCTCGTCGATGCGGTCACCGCGGAGGCGAAGGCGGGCGGCGCCTCGCTGCTGCAGCTGTCGGCGCGGCCTGACGACGAGCTGGCGAACGGCGTCTACGGCGCGATCGCCGAGCGGAGCGCCTGGCACAGCTACGAGACGGCGATCTGATGCAGCTCGGAACCCGCTGGAACGTCGGCGGCTCGGCTCCCGCCGGGCTGCCCGAGATCGTGCTCACCGCGATCACCGGTGTAGAGGGCGACCTCGCCGAGGGCGATGTCGACGCGAGCACCTGGCGCTGGCAGCTGACCTGGCTGGAGGGCGCGCCGGTCGTCGAGCTGGATGACGGCACCGTGATCACCTACAAGCCGTCCGAAGACGCCGCCTACATCACGCAGCCGCAGGGCCGCGTTGATGACGACGACGACTGGGGCGAGTAGCCGGGGACGCGGCCCTAGGCTCGGAGGGTGACGGAACACGACAACCCCATCCTCCGACCCAGCACCCTCCCCCACGGCCTCCCCGACTACGCGAGGATCCGCCCGGAGCACTATGCCCCGGCTTTCGAGGCGGCCCTGGCGGAGCACCGCGCAGAGATCGAGGCGATCGCCTCGTCCGCGGACGAGCCCACGTTCGAGAACACCTTGGTCGCGCTCGAGCGCAGCGGACGAGCCCTGCGGCGCGCGTCCGCCGTCTTCTTCACCGTCACCTCCGCCGACAGCACGCCGCTGACGGATGCGCTGGAGGCGGAACTCGCGCCGGTGCTCGCCGCGCATGCCGACGCGACGACGCTGGACCCGCGACTGTTCGCACGCATCCACTCCCTCTACGAGGCCCGCGAGACCCTCGGACTGGACGACGAGTCCGCCTACCTGCTCGAGCGCTATCACTCCGGTTTTACTCGTTCCGGCGCGCTCCTCGACGACGCCGGCAAGAGCCGACTGCGGGCTCTGAACGAGGAGCTCTCGACCCTGACCACCCGGTTCGAGAAGAACCTGCTCGCCGACACGAACGAGCTGGCGGTTCACGTCACCGACCCCGCCGAGCTGGCCGGACTCGATGCCGCCCAGCTGGCCGCAGCCCGCGGCGCCGCGCAGGCCCGCGGGATCGACGGCTACCTGATCACGCTTCCGCTCTACTCCGGCCACCCGTTGCTGGCGAGCCTGACGCGGCGCGCGACCCGCGAGCGCATCATGACCGCGTCGCTCGCTCGCGGCCGTCGTGGCGGCGAGTTCGACAACCGCGAGACCCTGCTCGCTATCGTGCGTCGGCGCGCCGAACGCGCGGCGCTGCTCGGCTTCCGCTCGCACGCCGACTACGTGATCGCGGACCAGACCGCCGGCGCTCCGGAACGGGCCGCCGAACTGCTCGACCAGCTCGCGGCGCCGGCCGCCCGCAACCTCCGTGCCGAACTCGAGCGGATGCAGCAGCTCGCCGACCAGGTGCAGGACGCGGCCGGCGAGCCGCGGTTCACGCTCGAGAGCTGGGACCGCGCGTTCTACTCCGAGGCCGTCCGCTCGAACTCGTTCGCGGTCGACTCGGCCGCGCTACGCCCGTACTTCGAGCTGGAGCGGGTGCTTCGCGACGGCGTCTTCGCCGCCGCCGGCCGGCTGTACGGGCTCGGCTTCGTCGAACGCGCCGACCTGCCGGGCTACAACCCCGACGTTCGCGTCTGGGAGGTGCTGGAGGCCGACGGCAGCTCACTCGGGCTCTTCCTCGGCGACTTCTTCACCCGCGACTCCAAGAAGGGCGGCGCGTGGATGAACTCGCTCGCGTCCCGCACCTCCCTGCTGAACACCTCGGCGGTCGTGATCAACAACCTGAACATCTCACGGCCCGAGGAGGGTGCTCCCGCGCTGCTCAGCATCGACGAGGTCGAGACGCTCTTCCACGAGTTCGGGCACGCGCTGCACGGCCTCTTCGCCTCGGTGCGCTACCCGCGCTTCGCCGGCACGAGCGTGTTCCGCGATTTTGTGGAGTTCCCGAGCCAGGTCAACGAGATGTGGGCGACGTGGCCCGAGATCCTGACGGACTACGCCGTGCACGTCGAGACGGGCGAGCCGTTGGACCCCGCCGTGATCGAGCGGATGCGCGCGGCGGCGACCTGGGGTGAGGGCTTCGCGACCAGCGAGTACCTCGCGTCGTCCATCCTCGACCTCGCCTGGCACGGGCTCGCCGAGCCGGTGCGTGTGGACGATATCGACGCGTTCGAGGAGTCGGTTCTCGCGGCCGCTGGACTGGACTCGGCGATCGCTCCCCCGCGCTACGCGAGCAGCTACTTCGCGCACATCTTCTCCGGAGGCTACTCCGCGGGGTACTACTCCTACATCTGGAGCGAGATCCTCGACGCCGACACCGTGGAGTGGTTCGCCGAGAACGGCGGCCTGCTCCGCGAGAGCGGCGACCGGTTCCGGCGCATCGTGCTCGGCATCGGCGGCTCCGCGAATCCGTTGGACGCCTATCGCGCGTTCCGCGGACGCGACGCCGAGATCGCGCCGCTACTGCGCCGCCGCGGGCTCGAGTAACGCACGGCGTAGGTGGTTTCGGCAGGCTCAACCACCGGGCGGCAGGCTCAACCACCGGGCGGCAGGCTCAACCAGTCGGGGACGATTCGCTGGTTGAGCTTGCCGAAACCACTCCTCGCCTCGGCCGGAACCACGCCGCGAGGAGCAACCCCACCACGAGACCCCAGAACGCGGAGCCGATGCCGACGACCGAGATGCCGGAGGCCGTGACCAGCAGGGTCGCGGCGGCGGGCATCCGCAGGGCGACGTTCTCGACCGCCGCGATCACGGCGGCGATGAACGCGCCGAGCAGAGCGAGCCCCGCCACCGCCTCGATCAGCAGCGGACTCGCCGCCGACACCAGCGCGGTCGCCGCGCCCGACAGCGCACCGAGCACGAGGTAGGTGAACCCGCACGCGACGGAGGCGATCCAGCGCCGATCCTTCTCGCCCGCATCCGGTCCGGCCGTCAACGCCGCGCTCAACGCGGCGAGGTTGATCGGCGAGCCGCCGAACAGCGCACCGACACCCGAGAGCGCGCCCGAGCCCACGATCGCCGGGCGCGAGCGCATCTCGTAACCGAAGCTCGCCATCACCGCGATACCCGGGATGTTCTGCCCGGCCATCGTCACCACGTACAGCGGCACGCCGATGCCGAGCATCACGCCAGGGTCGAACTCCGGATTCACCCACGTCACCACGGGCAAGAGGTTGGCGCCGGCGAGCGCGGATCCGCTGGTCGCGAGCAGCAGGCCGACCGCGGCGACGATCGCCACCGGCGTCGACCACCGCGGCAGCAGGCGGGCGAGGAGCAACCAAAGCACGATCACCGGCAGTGCGAGCAGCGGGATGTCGACGGCGGCCTGCACCGGCGACAGCACGATCGGGAACAGGATGCCCGCCAGCATCGCGTTCGCGAGTGGCCGCGGGATCCGCGCCACCAGTCGCCCGAGGGCGGGCCAGAGGCCGGTGATCAGCAGCAGCGCCGAGGCCAGCAGGAAGGCGCCGACCGCCTCCTCGAACCGGCCTGCCACCGCTCCGGTGGCCACGAGCAGGGCGGCGCCCGGTGTGCTCCACGCGAAGGTCATCGGCACGCGGAAGCGCACACTCAGCACGATGCAGAGCACGCCCTGGAAGATGCAGATCGCCAGGAGCCCGGACGCGGCTTGATCGGTCGAGGCGCCGACCGCGCGCAGTCCGGCGAGAACGATGGCGAAGGTGCTGGAGAATCCGGTGATCGCCGCGACGATTCCGGCGAGAACGGGTTGCAGCAGCATCCGTTCAGAGTAGGAGACGACGAGCGAAAGGCCCGCCCCGAGGGGCGGGCCAATCGCAAGCACACGGCTACCCGGTGATTGAGCCTGCCGAAATCCCGGTGATTGAGCCTGCCGAAATCAGGCGCTCTTCTCCTGGCGTCGCGGCTTGTGCAGCACGATCGTCGGCGCAGCGTTCTCCAGCACGGTGCCGCGCGTGACGACGACGCGAGCGACCTCCTCGGAGGAGGGCACCTCGAACATGATCGGCCCGAGCACCTCTTCGATGATCGAGCGGAGGCCGCGGGCGCCGGTCTGACGCAGCACGGCGAGGTCGGCGATCGACTCCAGCGCGCCGTGGTCGAACTCCAGCTCCACGCCGTCGAGCTCGAACATCCGCTGGTACTGCTTGACGAGAGCGTTGCGCGGCTCGGTCAGGATCTGCATCAGCGCGACCTGATCGAGCTGCGTGACCGTGGTCACAACGGGCAGACGGCCGATGAACTCGGGGATGAGCCCGAACTTGTGCAGGTCTTCCGGCAGCACCTCGCTGAAGAGGTTCACGTCGTCGCCCTTGCTGTGCAACGGGGCGCCGAAGCCGATGCCCTTCTTGCCCGCGCGCTGGGAGATGATGTCCTCCAGCCCGGCGAAGGCGCCCGCGACGATGAACAGCACGTTCGTCGTATCGATCTGGATGAACTCCTGGTGCGGATGCTTGCGGCCGCCCTGCGGCGGCACGGAGGCGACCGTGCCCTCCAGGATCTTCAGCAGCGCCTGCTGCACACCCTCGCCCGAGACGTCGCGCGTGATCGACGGGTTCTCGGCCTTGCGGGCGATCTTGTCGACCTCATCGATGTAGATGATGCCGGTCTCAGCGCGCTTCACGTCGTAGTCGGCGGCCTGGATCAGCTTCAACAGGATGTTCTCGACGTCTTCACCGACGTAGCCGGCCTCGGTCAGCGCCGTCGCATCCGCCACCGCGAACGGCACGTTCAGCCGCTTCGCCAGGGTCTGTGCGAGGTAGGTCTTGCCGCAGCCCGTGGGGCCGATCAGCAGGATGTTGCTCTTCGCGATCTCGATCTCGTCGTGGATCGCGTCGGCCGAGGTGATGGTGTGCTTGGAACGCACACGCTTGTAGTGGTTGTAGACGGCCACGGCGAGGGCCTTCTTGGCCGCCTCCTGGCCGATGACGTACTCCTCCAGGAATCCGAAGATCTCCTTCGGCTTCGGGAGGTCGAACTCGTGGGTGGTGTCATCGCTCGCCTCCGAGAGGCGCTCCTCGATGATCTCGTTGCAGAGTTCGACGCACTCGTCGCAGATGTACACGCCGGGGCCGGCGATGAGCTGCTGCACCTGCTTCTGACTCTTTCCGCAGAAAGAACACTTCAGAAGATCGGCGCTCTCGCCAATTCGTGCCACGGGGTGCCCCTCTTCCTGCAGACCTTTTCGTAACCGACCCGCCGGAGACCGCGGGTACGGTCGGCGTCGTCGTCTTTCAACGAGCCTAGCCGCTGCCTCCGACACTCTCGGTCACAGCGGGGTGATTCGTTCGAGTTGTGGTCTCCGGGCGTCACACGCGCGCCACCCGGAGACGGAACGACGGCCGGATGCGCACCGTGCGCATCCGGCCGTCGTCGCCGTGCGTGCTTACTTGACCAGGGCCGGCAGGCTCTTGCGGCTGGTGAGCACCTGGTCGATCAGGCCGTACTCCAGCGCGTCGGCCGACGACAGGATCTTGTCGCGGTCGATGTCCTTCTTGACCTGCTCGACGCTGCGGTTCGAGTGGTGCGAGAGCGTCTCCTCGAGCCACTCGCGCATCCGCATGATCTCGGCTGCCTGGATCTCGATGTCGGACGCCTGGCCGCCACCCTGGCCGACGGCCGGCTGGTGGATCAGGATGCGCGCGTTCGGCAGCGCGAGGCGCTTGCCCGGCGTGCCGGCCGCGGTGAGCACGGCGGCGGCCGAGGCGGCCTGGCCGAGCACGACCGTCTGGATGTGCGGGCGGATGTACTGCATCGTGTCGTAGATCGCCGTCATCGCGGTGAACGAGCCACCGGGTGAGTTGATGTACATCACGATGTCGCGGTCCGGGTCCATGCTCTCGAGCACGAGCAGCTGGGCCATGATGTCGTCGGCCGAGGCGTCGTCGACCTGGACGCCCAGGAAGATGATGCGGTCCTCGAACAGCTTCGCGTACGGGTCCTGGCGCTTGAAGCCGTAGGCCGTGCGCTCCTCGAAGCTGGGCAGGATGTAGCGCGACTGCGGCGCGGTGCCCGAGCCGTAGGCGGTGCCGCCGAACGACGGCAGGTGGGACATGTCCATGTCTTTCTCTCTGTCTCTCGAAGTCTCTGCTGGCTACTCGACGGCGGTTCCGCCACCACCGGTGACGTCGCTGGCCGAGGAGCGGATGTGGTCGACGAAGCCGTATTCGAGGGCCTCTTCGGCGCTGAACCAGCGGTCGCGGTCGCCGTCCGCGTTGACCTGCTCGACCGTCTTGCCGGTCTGCGAGGCGGTGATCTCGGCGAGGCGTTTCTTCATGTCCAGGATGAGCTGCGCCTGGGTCTGGATGTCGGAGGCGGTGCCGCCGAATCCGCCGTGCGGCTGGTGCAGCAGCACGCGGGCGTTGGGCGTGATGTAGCGCTTGCCCTTGGTGCCCGCGGTCAGCAGCAGCTGGCCCATCGAGGCCGCCATGCCGATACCGACGGTCACGATGTCGTTCGGGACGAACTGCATCGTGTCGTAGATGGCCATGCCCGCGGTGATCGAACCGCCGGGCGAGTTGATGTAGAGGAAGATGTCGCGCTCGGAGTCCTCAGCCGCCAGCAGCAGGAGCTTCGCGGCGATCTCGTTGGCGTTCTCGTCGCGGACCTCCGAGCCGAGCCAGATGATTCGGTCCTTGAGCAGTCGGTCAAAAACACTGTTCGGCAGTGCCAAGTCGGCCATGTGTCGCTCCGTTTCAGTTGTCGCTTCGGCACCGAATCTATAGGAGCGCTCAACCCCGAATGCCGTTGTTCGCCCTGGGCAGACCTCCCCCGCCACATTCCCCGCGAGATGCCTCTTCTGTACGCGAATCGCGGCGTGTCGCGCGCACAAGTGGCATCTCGCGGGGATAGGGGCGCACACGACGAAGAGGCCGCCCCGACGGATCGGGACGGCCTCTTCGTGAGGGATGCGCTGCCTACTCGGCGGCCGGCTCCTCGGCGACCTTCTTCTTGGCGGGGGCGCGCTTCTTCTTGGGGGCCGGGGCGGGCTCCTCCTCAACAGCGGGCTCCTCGACGACGGCCTCGGCCTCGGCGACGACCTCAGCCTCGGCCTCGGCGGTCGCGACCTCGATCTCGTCGGTGGCGACGGCGATCTCGGCGGCCTCGTCGTCCTCACCCGGAACCGCGATGAAGTCGGACAGGTCGACCGCGGCACCGTTGGTGTCGACGATCTTCGCCTTGCCGAGGATCACCGCGAGCGCCTTGTTACGGGCGACCTCGCCGACCATCTGGCCGATCTGGTTGTTCTCCGAGAGGATCTTGATGAACTCGTTCGGGTCGAGGCCGTACTGGCCGGCGCCCTGCAGCAGGTACTGCGTGAGCTCGTCCTGGCTGACCTGGACCTTCTCGTTCTCCACGACGGTGTCGAGCAGGATCTGCAGCGCGAAGGTCTTCTGGCTGGACTCGGTGACCTCGGCGCGGTGCACCTCGTCCTCGAGGCGGCTCTCGCCCTCGAGGTGACGGTGCACCTCGTCCTCGATGAGCTTGGCCGGCACCGGCACCTCGACGAGCTCGAGCAGCTTCTCGCCGAGCTTGTCGCGCGCCTGACGGCCCTGATCGAGGGCCTTCGTGGACGAAGCCTGCTCCTTGAGCGACTCGCGCAGCTCGGCGATCGTGTCGAACTCGCTGGCGATCTGCGCGAAGTCGTCATCCGCGTCGGGGAGCTCGCGCTCCTTGACAGCGGTGAGCGTGACGGCGATCTCCGCCTCCTCGCCCTCGTGGTCGCCGCCGAGCAGCGGGGCCTTGAAGGTGGTGCTCTCGCCGGCGGTGAGGGTGTCGAGGGCGTCGTCGATGCCCTCGATCAGCTCGCCGGAGCCCAGCTCGTAGGAGATGGCGTTGGCCGTGTCGACCTCGACGCCGTCGATCGTCGCGATCAGGTCGATCTGAGCGAAGTCGCCGGTCTTGGCCGGGCGGTCGACGGTCGTCAGCGTGCCGAAGCGGCTACGCAGCTTGTCGAGCTCGGCGTCCACATCCGCGTCGGTGACCTCGGCGGCATCGACGACCAGCTCGAGACCCTCGAAGGACGGGATCTCGATCTCGGGGCGCACGTCGACCTCGATGGAGAGCAGCAGCTCGCCCGAGAAGTCCTTGTCGCTGGGCCACTCGGCGATGTCCGCCTCGGGACGACCGAGGGGGCGGATCGAGTTCTCCGCGATGGCCTCGCGGTAGAAGCCGTCGAGGCCCTCGTTGACCGCGTGCTCGAGCACGGCGGCCTTGCCGACTCGCTGGTCGACGATCGCCGGGGGAACCTTGCCCTTACGGAAGCCGGGAACATTGATCTGCTCCGCGATGTGGCCGTAGGCGTGCTTGATGCTGGGGCTGAGCTCCTCCGGGGTCACCGAAATGGCGAGCTTGACGCGCGTCGGGCTCAGCTTTTCTACCGTGGTCTTCACGTTAGGGAATCTCCTGTGCTGGTTTCTGTCGTCACGATGAACACTCGTGGTCGGGGCGACAGGATTCGAACCTGCGACCTCCCGCTCCCAAAGCGGGCGCTCTAGCCAAGCTGAGCTACGCCCCGGATCCACGGCCGTTGGTGCGGCCGTTGTCGAATCCGTCGACCCGCCGGCGCGAGCACCGAAGCGACACGCCGAAATGGCCTCCGCAAGTGTACTCCACCGGCAATCGGCGCCCCGGGACGCGGACAGCCCGCGTGGCGCAGCGTGACGTGGCACGCGGCACCCCTCGGGCTGTACTACGATGTTCTGGTGCCCGGCTGATGCCGGGCTCCGGGGATGTAGCTCAATGGTAGAGCCTCAGTCTTCCAAACTGATCACGCGGGTTCGATTCCCGTCATCCCCTCCACGAAAGAGCCCCGGTCACCCCGGGGCTTTCGTCGTTCCCGGCAGCGTTCGCCGTTCCCCGCAGGCGATCGTGACTACGCCACGTCGCGTCGCGCGCCGCGCTGGCGCAGCCAGAACTCGTAGCTCGTGGTGCGGCGAACCCGGCGGAACGCCCGATCCATCGCGGTCGCGTCCGCGAATCCGGCGGCCGCGGCGATCTCCGGCAGCGGCGGGAGCGACTCGTGCCCGACGAGTCGGAGCAGGCGCTCGGCCTCGGCGAGTCGAGCCAGTCGCGCGGCGGCTCGGGGTGAGTGGAAGGCTGTCATGATCTCTCCTTCGGCACGGATGCGCCGTCGGATGAGAGACGCACGAAGGCTCGGATCATGACGCGAGCATTTCGGATCACGCGCTCGAACGCATGCCGTGCGAACGGGCGACGAACGCGATCACCGCCGAGAAGGCCGATTCCAGCGTCGGGTACTCGCCGATCAGGTACCGGTCCGAGGCGACGAGGTGCCACTCGGCCGCTCGGAACACCGGGCGGTCTGCGTTCGCGGATTCCGTGATGATGGCGCGGGCGGGGGCGTTCGGCGTGTCTCTCACGGCCCAGCGACCAGGATGTGTCTCGATGAGGATCATTCCTCGATCGAAACACGGAATTCACCCCCGAACGAGGGGTGAGCGTGATTCGTGGCGCTTCTCAGTCGTTCTCCGCCGCCCGATGCACGTCCGTATGCGCCAGATATCCCGCAGCGTTACGGGTGATACCGTCGCGCTCCGCCGCCGTGAGCTCGCGTCGGATCTTCGCCGGCACCCCGGCGACCAGGTGTCCCGGCGGCACCACCGTGCCCTCCAGCACCACTGCTCCGGCAGCGACGAGGCAGCCCGCCCCGATGACGGCACCGTTCAGCACCGTCGCGTTCATCCCGACGAGCGCGTCATCGTCGATCGTGCAACCGTGCAGAACGGCGTTGTGGCCGACCGAGACCCGGTCGCCGATCCGCGCATCGAAACCGGCATCGACGTGCACGACCACGCCGTCCTGCAAGTTGCTCTGTTCCCCGAGCACGATCTCGGCCTTCTCCGCGCGGAGAACGGCGCCGTACCAGACGCTGGAGGCGCGCCTCAGCGTCACCCGCCCGACGATCGTCGCCCCCGGCGCGACCCAGGCGTCCGGATCGATGATGGGGGTCGCGTCCGGCCCCAGTGCGATGATGCGAGCCGTGTCGGTCATCCGGTTCCCTTCCTCTCAGGCGCGCGCGGCGCGCAGCCAGGTCAACACGGCGAGGACCCGGCGATGGTCGGAGCCCGAATCCTCGAGCCCGAGCTTCTGGAAGATCGCGGTGACGTTCTTCTCCACCGCGCCGATGCCGATGAAGAGGGCGGCGGAGATGCCCGCGTTGGTGCGGCCCTCCGCCATGAGCTCCAGCACCTCGCGCTCCCGCGGCGTCAGCGAGCTGAGCGGATCGCGCCGCCGCTGCAGGAGCGAGGCGACGACCTGGGGGTCCAGAACCGTGCCGCCGGCGGCGACTCGCTCGACCGCATCGCGCAACTCGTCGATCGAGGCGACCCGGTCTTTGAGCAGGTAGCCCATCCCTCCATCTCCCGAGCCGAGCAGTTCCTGCGCGTAGGTGACCTCGACGTACTGACTGAGCAGGAGCACCGCGACGTCCGGAAATCGGCGGCGGATCTCGATCGCCGCTCGAACTCCTTCGTCGCGGAACGTCGGCGGCATCCGCACATCGAGCACCGCGACGTCCACGGAGGTCGGGGCGGCCCCGAGCGCGGAGATCAGGCCGCTCGCGTCGCCGAAGGCTCCGACGGTGTCGAAGCCGGCGTCCTCGAACAGACGCACCAAGCCCTCGCGCAGCAGCACCGAATCCTCGGCGATCGCGACGCGGAGCGGGGTGGGGCGGGTCATCTGCCCAGAATAGGACAGCTGTTCGTTGCTCATCGTTGCGCCTCCGGCACGCTGGGTGAATAGGGGATGTGCACCCCGACGACCGACGGCCCGCCCGCCGGGCTGTCGACGACGAGCAGACCGCGCAGCCCCTGCACCCGGTCTGCGAGACCGTCCAGTCCATGCCCCGGCACGGCGGCGACGCCGCCGCGACCGTCGTCGATCACCCAGAGGTCGAGCCAGCTCGGCGAACCGGCGCGGATCGCGAGGTGCACCCGCGCCGAACTCGCGCCGGAGTGCTTGGCGACGTTGGTCAGCAGCTCCGCGACCACGAAGTACGCGCTGCGCTCCACCTCGGACGGCAGCGTCTCGAACGGCATCTCGGCCGCCTCGACCGCGACCGGCACCGTACTCATCTCGGCGAGAGAATGCACCGCGGCGACGAGCCCTCGATCCTGCAGGATGGGCGGGGCGACACCACGGGAGAGCGCCCGCAGTTCGTCCAGCGCGGTGCGCACGTGCTCGCGCGCCTCCGCGACCAGCTGCTTCGCGGAGCCCGGATTCGAGTCGATCCGGCGTTCGGCCGAGGCGAGATCCATCTGGATCCGGATGAGTCGCTGCTGCGGACCGTCGTGGATGTCGCGTTCGAGGCGACGCAACGCACGGTCCTCCGCGACGACGGCGGCGCCGCGGGACGCGCTGAGATCGGCGACCTCGAGTTGCAGGGCGTCGGAGCGCCACGGGCCGAGCATGCCCCGGCCGACCACCGCGGTGACGATCGCGGCGCCGCGGCTGACGAACGGTAGAGTTCCGATGAAGAGCAGCGTCGTGAGCACACCGACGATGATCACGACCGGCTCCGGAGCCGACTGGTCGCCGATCAGCTGGTACACCTCCTCCACGAACCACTCCGCCGGCGCGCGCAACGGTGTCGCGTCGCCGGATGCCAGCCCGATCACGCCGACGACGAGGGTGCCGATGCCCGCGGAGAACCAGGCGCCGACGACCACCAGTGCGATCAGGGACAGCAGCGGCCCGACCACCAGGGTGTGCAGGAGGTAGAGCCAGTAGTGGCCGTCCAGGACCGGTCCGTACAGCGAGTAGCCGGCCGGAGGCACGGCGCTCGCCGGCCGGCTCCACGCCGGTTCCCCCACCGGACGCTGCCCGGCGAAACCGATCCGCCACCGCTCGACGACACCGAAGGCGCGCCCCAGATAGAGCGCGACCGGCACGAGCAGAGCACCGACGAGAACGCCGAGCAGGCCGAGCGCCGACGCGAAGACGAGGAGCGTGATCCCGAAGCCGGCGAAGGTGACCGGGAAGCCGATCGCGACAGCCACCAGTTCACGCGGCGCTCGGCGCCACAGGGCCGTGTACCAGCGAGCAGCGGAGATCCGCTCGGCAGCGCCGTCAGTCATGCGTGTGCCCTTCGTTCGCCTCGGGCTCCACGCTATCGGCCGCCATCCCCGGCTCCACCACGAGGAACTGCGCCATCATGCCGAGGTCCTCGTGCTGCAGCAGGTGGCAGTGGATCATGTACGGGTTCACCCGGTCGCTGTCGCCCGCGAACGTCATCCGCAGCACGTAATCCGTCTCGGGTTCGAGGTAGATGGTGTCTTTCCACCCGGCCGTCTCCGGCGGTGGCGGCGATCCGCCGACGGAGACCACTTGGAACTGCACGTCGTGCACGTGGAAGTCGTGCGGCAAAGCCATGTCGTTGCGCACGGTCCACTCCTCCGTGGCGCCGCGCTCGACGATCGCGTCGATCCTCGCGGCTTCCATGCTCCGACCGTTGATCTGATGATCGTCGAGCTCGAAGACCCGATGGCGCGAGACGGCCGACGCCGGTATCGGCTCGATCGCCACCAGAGCGGGCGGCACGGGCGGCCGAGCATCGAGGTGCGGCTCCGCCTCGAAACGCACCACGTCGAGCCGATCGGCTCCGCCGTTCGCACCGGCGAGCACCGCCCCCGCGCCGAGTTCGGGCGGTGTGGACTGCAGTGTGGCGCTCTCCCCCGGAACGAAACGCGCCACGATCTCGGCGCGCTCGCCGGGGGCCAGCCGCACATGGTCGGTTTCGTGCGGCGCGGCAAGGAGGCCGCCGTCGCTGGCGATCTGCTCGAATCCGCGTCGGTCCGCGAATCCGAAGTCGTAGATCCGTGCTGCGGACGCGTTCACGATGCGCAGTCGAACCGCCTCGGTCACGACGCGCTGAACCGGACCGGCGGTGCCGTTGACCAGCACGGTCGATCCGAGCGGTCCGACGAAGCCCTGTTCCGACTCGACGCGCCGCCCGGCCTCGTCGAGCGAGACGTCGCTCACGATCACGGGGATGTCATCCACACCGTAGTCATCGGGCAGGCCGAGGGAGCGCTCCGCTTCGTCGCGCACGATCACCAGGCCGGCCAAGCCCATGCCGACCTGATCCGTGGTGCGCCCGTGCGGATGCGGGTGGTACCAGAGCGTCGCGGCCGGCTGATCGACGCGCCAGGTCGGTGTGCGAGACGACCCCGGCGTGATCAGTTGGTGCGGCCCGCCGTCCATGGCGGCGGGCAGGTGCATCCCGTGCCAGTGCAGTGTCGTCGGTTCGGGCAGCTCGTTATGCAGGGTGACGGCGACGTTCTGCCCGCGCTCGAGCACGAGGGTCGGCCCGCCGATGGGACCGTTGTAGCCCCAACTCCGCGCGGCTCCTGCGCCGATCGTGCTCTCACCGGCGGCGGCGGTCAGCTCGAAGGAACGGGTGCCGTCGGTCGCGACGGTCGGCTCCAGCAGCGGCGGGATCCGCAGCGGCGTCGAGAAGGCGACGCCGCCGATGGTGTCCAACGGGCGCGGTCCGCCGAGCGCGCAGGCGGTGAGGCCGACGGCGATGCCGAGCGCGAGCGCGCCGAGGGTCGCACGCGGCCGACGGAGGGGGGTTCTGGTCATGCCTCCAGCGTCGTGCGGACGTGGCCGCCGCGGCACCGGGGAGACCGGCCCAGCCGGCGAGGGAAAACCCCCGGATCGCACGATCCGTCGGCCGCAGATCGGCGTCCTGACGCGGATGTGAGCCAAGGCTGGGCTTCTTTAGTCGAGCCTTCGCTTGCTTGCGGAATATCTGCTGCGGCGTACCGTTGACCACATCGTCAGCAACCGAAAGGGACAAACCGTGTCGACCACCTCCGCCACCGCACAGACCTCCTCAAACCCCGATGTCGCCTCCGGCGTGGCGCAGTTCCTCACCCCCGTCGTGATCGAGATGACCGCGCTGGCCGTGAACGGCAAGCAGGCGCACTGGCACGTCCGCGGCGCCAACTTCATCGGAGTGCACGAGCTGCTCGACGTCGTCGTGGCTCACGCCATCGAGTGGGCCGACCTCGCCGCCGAGCGCGTCGTCGCCCTCGGCCTCCCGGTCGACGCTCGCATCCAGACGGTCGCCGCCCAGACCGGCAGCACCGCACTCACCCCCGGCTTCCGCCGCTCGGAGGACTCGATCGCCGAGGTCATCGCGCAGATCGACGTCGCCCTCGCCGCGGTGAACACCGCGATCACGGAGCTCGCCGAGCTCGACGCCAGCAGCCAGGACGTCGCGATCGAGATCGGCCGCGGCCTCGAGAAGGACCGCTGGTTCCTCTTCGCGCATATTTCTGCGTAGGTTTCGTTCCTCGTTCCTCGTCACGAAACCCGCGGTCCGCCTTTCGGCGGTGACGGATTCGCAGAGCGTCCTGCGTTCGCGTACGACGAAATGCTGGAACGCATTTCGCCGGTTACGCTCGTGCGGAGGCGGTTGCGGGCTCGAGTCGGCGATGACCCCGCCGCTGCTTTGGGTGGGGAGGGGAAACGCCGGCGGGAGAGAGCACGACGTCTCGACACCAGTTGAAAAGGCGGCACGCACGATGCGTGCCGCCTTTTGCGTGTCTAGGCCAGGGTGTCCCAGGTGAAGCGGCCGGCGAGGAGCGTTGCGGCGACCGGCATGGAGCGCAGCTCGGCCGCCGAAGCAGTCAGTGCATCGAGGTCGACGATGGCGAGGTCGGCGATCGCGCCGGCGACGGGACCGGTGTTCGGGCGCACCGAAGCGGCCAGGGCCTCGGCGGCGGTGATCCGCTGCTCGGGGTGCCAGGGGGCATCCGCGCCGCGCGCGCGGCCGACCGCGGCGGCGATGGCGATCCACGGATCCAGCGGCGCGACCGGGGCGTCGGAGCCGAGCGCGAGGGTCGCGCCGGCGTCGAGCAGGGATCGGAGCGGGAAGGCGCGATCCGTGCGGCCGTGCCAGTACCGATCCGCGACGTCGCGGTCGTCCACCGCGTGCTCGGGTTGCACGCTCGCGACCACGCCGAGTTCCGCGAAGCGCGGCAGGTCGGCCGCCGCCACCAGCTGAGCGTGTTCGATGCGGCCTCCACCGACGCGCGCCAGGGCATCCAGTGCAAGCGTGTTGGCCTCGTCGCCGATCGCGTGCACGGTCGGTCGGATGCCCGCCGCAGCGGCGCGCGCCAGCAGCACGTCGAGCTCCGCCGGTACGACGGTGAGCATCCCGTGCGCGTGCGCGCCGCTCATCCCGTCGTATGCATCCACGCAGTATGCGGTCCGGGTGTTCAGCGAGCCGTCGGTGATGACCTTGAGCGGACCCATGGTGACGAGTCCGGAGGCGTCGATCGCGTCCGCACTGCGCAAGCCTTCGGAGATCGCGCGCTCCAGGTCGACGGCGTAGACGCCCGTCTCGACGCGAACGCTCAGCGGTGCGAGGGCCGCGCGGCGTGCCCAATCGCCCGGATTCCAGCGCATCTCGAGGTCGACGACACCGACCACGCCGCGGCGGGCCGCGGCCGCAGCAGCATCCGCCGCCCAGTCGTCCAGAACGGCGTCGTCCACCGCGCCGAGCAGGCCGACGAGCCGGAAGCAGTCGTCCTCCAGAAGCAGGCCGTCGTTCGGCGCGCAGCCGTACCGCGACTGGGCCGAGCTCGTGGTCCAGGCGCAGTGCAGGTCTCCGCTGACCAGCACGACCGGGCGACCGGCCGCCGCCGCGTCCAGGACCGCCGTCGTCGGTTCGTCCGGCCAGAGTCCGTCGCGGAAGCCGTAGCCGATCAGGGTGTCGGTCGCGCCCGGGTCGTGCGCGATCCGCGCCGCGACCAGCTCGGCCGCCTCTCGGGCGGATCCGGCCGACGACACGTCGAGTCGACGAGCGGTCATCGCCCACTGGCTGAAGTGGGTGTGGTTGTCCCACAGGCCCGGCACCACCCAGCGCCCGTCGAGCTCACGCACGCTCAACGCCGCGAGTTCACCCGACGAGGCGACGGCCGCCACGCGACCGTCGCGCAGGAGCAGATCGACGAGCCGCCCATCGCCCGGTAGCCGAGCGGAGCGCAGGAGTGTTTCGGTGGTCATGGTTCCCTCGGGTTCAGGCCTGACAGACCGGGCACCAGTACAGCTTGCGGTTCGCCATCATCTCGAGCACAACGGATGTGCCGCACACGCGGCACGGCAGGCCCTCGCGCTTGTACACCCAGTGCCGGTCGTCGCGACTGGCGACGGCGCGCGCACGTTCCTGCGCATCCGTCGTCTCCATCGTGAGCATCAGGCCGGTGCGGATGCCGATGTCGAGCAGGTACGCCCAGTCGGCCCACAGTGCGTGGGCGACGGAGACCGGAACCAGCTTCGCCGGGGTGTGCGGGTTCAGCTGAGCCCGGAAGAGCATCTCGGCGCGATACACGTTGCCGATGCCGCTGACGATCGACTGATCCATCAGCTGCAGGCCCACCGGCTTGGCCGACTTCAGCAGCCGCTCGGTGAACCGGTCGCGGGCGTCGTCACCTGCATCCGTCGCCGGGTCGGGGCCGAGCCTGTCGAGAACGACCTGCACCTGCTCCGGATCGAGCACTTCGCACGCCGTCGGGCCGCGCAGGTCGGCGACACTCTCCGGCGTCGCGAGCCGTACCCGCACCGCGCCGACGGGCGGCGGCGGGAACTCGTCGAGTTCGACGTCCTTGACGTGCTCGGTCTCGGCGAGCCGGATCGCCCGACGCAGCCGGGGCGCGCCCATACTGCCGCGCACATCCGCGCCTTCGGTGATCGGCGAGATCCGGCCGAAGAAGTCCCAGGCGCCGTAGATGCCGAGGTGGATCCGCAGCCAGTGCGCCTCGTCGAAACGCAGGAACATCTGCTTGCCGACGGCGACCGACTCGTTCAGCGTCCGCCCGTCGAGCACCGCGGCGCCCGCTGCGAAGCGGCCCTGCGGGCTGGAGGCGGCGACGCGATGCCCGACGAAGTCGCGCTGGAACTGCAGCGCGATCCGATGGACGGAATGCCCTTCGGGCACTTAGGCGTCCACCTGCTTGCCCGCGATAGCGCCGGTCGCCTCGTACTCGGCCAGCTGAGCGATCCGGCGCACGTGCCGCTCCTCTTCACTGAAGGGCTCGTTGATGAACGCGTCGATGAACGCGGTGGCCTCGTCGACGGTGTGCTGGCGCGCGCCGATCGAGATGACATTCGCGTCGTTGTGCTGGCGGGCCAGGACGGCGGTCGAGTGGTTCCAGACGAGGGCGGCGCGGACGCCGGTCACCTTGTTCGCGGCGATCTGCTCGCCGTTGCCGGAGCCGCCGAAGACGATGCCGAGGGCCTGCACGCCGGCCTGCTGGTCGACGACGACCGCGTGGGCGGCGTTGATGCAGAACGACGGGTAGTCGTCGATCGGGTCGTAGCTCGTCGGCCCGTGGTCCACGACGTCGTGGCCCGCGGCACCGAGGTGCTCGATCAGATGGCGGCTGAAGTCAAGCCCGGCGTGGTCGGTAGCGATGTGGATGCGCACGTGCTTCAGGTTATCGCGTGCCTACTCGAACACCGGACCGCGCGTTCGAGAACGCTTCAGTTCGAAGAAGCCGTCGTACGCGGCCGCCGCGACCACGCCGTCCCAGAGCGCGAGCGCCTGCTCCCCCTTGGGGGCGGGCGAGATGACGGGGCCGAAGAAGGCGACGTCACCGATGGCGATCACCGGTGTTCCCACGTCTTGACCGACGCGGTCGATGCCGTCGAAGTGCGAGGCGCGCATCGGGGCGTCGTACTCGTCGGTCTCGGCGAAAGCGAGCAGCTCGCTCGGCAGGCCGACCTCGTCCAGGGCCTCGGCCATCACGGCGTCGACGTCCTTGCGTTGGCCCAGGTGGATCCGGGTGCCCAGTGCGTCGTAGAGCGGCTTGACGACCTCGGCGCTGTGGCGCTCGGACGCGGCGGCGACGAGGCGGGTGTACTTCAGCGCACGCGGGAAGAAGGCGCGGTACGACTCGTCCACGTCCTTGTCCTCATTCAGCACGGCCAGGCTCATGATGTGCCAGGTCACGTCCAGGTCGCGGGCGGGAGTCACCTCGTCGACCCACCGCGAGGTCATCCAGGCCCAGGGGCAGGAGGGATCGAACCAGAAGTCAACGGAAGTCATGGTCGTAACGCTACGCCTACTCGTGCGTCCGCTCGGTGTTCCCTGACGATGTCGGTGGTCGGTCGTAGTGTTGTTGTCGGCGGGCGAGACCTTCGAGGTCGCTCGCCGGAAACCACGAGACGAACGGATGGAAACACGTGCCCGGAGACAACCTCACCCGCGTCGAAGCCCAGGAGCGCGCGTCGATCGTCGCCGTCGAGAGCTATGAGATCGCCCTCGACCTGACCCAGGGCGCGGAGACGTTCCTGAGCACCACGACCGTGCGCTTCGGCGCCACTGCCGGCGCCTCGACCTTCATCGACGCGATCACGAAGAACGTCCGCTCCGTCACGCTGAACGGAGTCGACCTCGACCCCGCTGCCGTCAGCGACAACGTCCGCATCCAGCTCGACGGTCTCGCTGAGCAGAACGTGCTCACCGTCGTGTCCGATGGCCTGTACACGAACACCGGCGAGGGACTGCACCGCTTCGTCGATCCGGTGGACGACGAGGTCTACGTCTACACGCAGTTCGAGGTGCCCGACTCCCGGCGCGTCTTCGCGGTGTTCGAGCAGCCCGATCTGAAGGCGACGTTCCAGTTCACCATCACCGCGCCCGACTACTGGGCCGTCGTCTCGAACCAGAAGACCCCGGAGCCTGTCGCCGCAGGCGATTCGAAGGCCACCTGGACCTTCGCACCCACGCCGCGGATCTCCTCGTACATCACCGCCTTGATCGCCGGCCCGTACCTCAGCGAGACCGACTCGCTCGTCTCCAGCGACGGCCGCACCATCGAGCTCGGCGTCTTCGCCCGGGCCTCGCTCTCGCAGTTCCTCGACGCCGACTACGTGTTCGAGAAGACCAAGCAGGGCTTCGCGTTCTACGAGGAGAAGTTCGGCGTCGCCTACCCGTTCGAGAAGTACGACCAGCTCTTCGTCCCCGAGTTCAACGCGGGGGCGATGGAGAACGCCGGAGCGGTCACCTTCACCGAGACCTACGTGTTCCGCTCGAAGGTGACCGATGCGATCAAGGAGCGCCGGGTCGTCACGATCCTGCACGAGCTCGCGCACATGTGGTTCGGCGACCTGGTCACCATGAAGTGGTGGAACGACCTGTGGCTGAACGAGTCGTTCGCCGAGTACGCCTCGACGCTCGCCACGGCCGAGGCCACCGAGTGGCACGAGGCCTGGACCACCTTCGCCGCGATGGAGAAGAGCTGGGCCTATCGCCAGGACCAGCTGCCCTCCACGCACCCGATCGTCGCGACGATCAACGACCTGGAGGACGTGCAGGTCAACTTCGACGGCATCACCTACGCGAAGGGCGCCTCCGTGCTCAAGCAGCTCGTCGCCTGGGTCGGCGAGAAGGAGTTCCTGGCCGGGGTGCACGAGTACTTCGTGAAGCACGCGTACGGCAACACCGAACTGCGCGACCTGCTGGTCGAACTGGAGGCCACCAGTGGCCGCGATCTGACCGAATGGTCGGCGCTGTGGCTGGAGACCGCCGGGGTCAACACCCTGCGCCCCGAGATCGAGGTGGATGTGGACGGTGTGATCACCTCGTTCGCGGTGCTGCAGACCGCCGCCGCCGACTACCCGACGATCCGACCGCATCGCCTGGCCATCGGCTTCTACAACACCTCCGATTCCGCACTGGTGCGCACCAAGCGGCTCGAGCTCGACGTCGCCGGCGAGCGAACCGAGGTCGCCGAGCTGGTGGGTGAGGCGCGCCCCGCCCTCATCCTGCTGAACGATGACGACCTCGCTTACGCGAAGGTGCGCCTCGACGACGACTCGCTCGCCGTCGCGATCGAGAGCCTCGCCAGCATCGAGAGCCCGCTCGCCCGGTCCATCGTCTGGGGTTCGGTGTGGGATGCCACCCGCGACGCGGAGTCGAAGCCGCGCGACTTCGTCCGCCTCGTGCTGGGCAACATCGCGACGGAGACCGAGTCGACCACGCTGCGTACCGTGCTGAACCAGCTGGTGCTCACCGCCTCGCAGTACGTCGCCCCGGCCGCGCGCACGGAGGTCGTCGAAGAGGTCGGCGACCAGCTGTGGAGCCTCGCTCAACAGGCCGAGGCCGGCAGCGACGCGCAGTTCCAGTTCGTCAAGTTCTTCGCCAGCATCGCCAGCACGGACGCGCACCTCGACGCGATCCAGGCGCTGCTCGACGGTGAGGTCACGCTCGACGGGCTCGACATCGACACCGACCTCGGCTGGGAACTGCTGATCGCGCTGGCGGCGGGCGGACGGGCCGATGGAGCTGCGATCGACACCGCACTCGCCTCGGACAACACCGCGACCGGCGCGCAGTCCGCCGCCCACGCCCGCGCGGCCATCCCGACCGCTGCGGCGAAGCGCGCCGCGTGGGACTCCGTCACCCTGGACGACTCGGCGCCGAACACCGTTGTGCGTTCGACAGGGCTCGGCTTCCAGCGCGCGAGCGATCCGCGCATCCTGGATGCGATGATCCCGGTCTACTTCGACTCCCTGCGCACGATCTGGGACACGAAGAGCTACAAGATCGCGGAGTACCTCGTGGTCGGCTTCTACCCCGCGCCCCTCGCGGATCAGGCCATCGTCGACGCGACGACGGAGTGGCTCGCGGCGAACCCCGAGATCCCGGCACTGCGGCGCCTGGTGATCGAGAACCTCGCCGGGGTCGAGCGCGCCCTCGCCGCGCAGGCGAAGGACGCCGCCTAAGCACGAACCGGACCCGGTGCGGAGCCTCTGCGGAGGCTCTGCACCGGGTCTTCCGATTCCGGACGCCTACCCTGGAGCCGCTATGACGTTGATCTCCCTTCTCGCCGCCGTGACCCCCGAACCGACCGACAACCCCGTCTCGACCACCATCAGCTTCTTCACGACTCCCGAGTTCTGGAAGATCGTCTGGGTCCTGGTCACCATCGTCTGCGCCATCCTCGCCCGAGTGATCGCGCACTTCGCCGTCCGGCGGGTGGTGGAGCAGATCGTTTCCGGGGTGAAGAAGCGTCAGAACGTCGACGACACCCAGTCGCTACCCGCGTCGCCGGTCGCCGCGGTGCGTGTGGTGCAACGCACGCGCACGCTCGGCTCGATCCTGAACAACATCATCTCGATCCTGATCGTCGTCATCGGCCTGGTGTTGATCGTGAACATCATCGATCCGAACCTGATCAGTTCATTCGCCCTGCTGACCGCGGCGTTGGGTGCCGGCCTCGGTTTCGGCGCTCAGAACATCGTCAAGGACGTTCTCAACGGGCTCTTTATGGTGGCGGAGGACCAGCTCGGCGTCGGCGACGTGGTCGACACCGGCCAGGCGACCGGTGTCGTCGAGGCGGTCGGCGTGCGGATCACCCAGATCCGCGACGTGAACGGAACACTCTGGTTCGTCCGCAACGGCGAGATCATCCGCGTCGGCAACATGTCGCAGGGCTGGTCGCGGGTCATCATCGACCTCGCGGTGCCGTACGAGACCGACCTCGAACAGGTGCAGACCACCATGCTCGACACCGCGAACGCCCTGGCCACCAGCGGACGCTGGCGCTCGCGCATCCTCGAGAAGCCCGAGATCTGGGGCCTCGAATCCATCTCCGCCGAGGCCCTGGTCGTGCGCCTGGTGATCAAGACCCGCACGACCGCGAAGGACGACGTGGCTCGGGAGCTGCGGCTGCGGCTGAAGACCGCGCTGGACGCGCAGGGTGTGAAGCTGCCGGCGCTGAACTCGATCGTCCTCAGCGGATTCGAGGGAGCCGCGAGCGTGACCGGAGCGAAGCCGCCGCGCACCAAGCCCGCCCCGGTCGTGACGACGGAGGGAGCCAAGCCCGTCAAGGCACCGCGCGCACCGCGCAAGCGCCCCGCGATCACGGAGGTCAAGCCGACCATCGAGGCACCGAATCCGGAACGCCCGACGGATTCGAGCGGATCGTGAGCGGCCTGCAGATCGGCGGCACGCCTCCGCTGCACTCGTTCTGGGAGCACATCGGCGGCCGGCCCACGTTCGAGAAACTGGTGCGCCGCTTCTACGAAGGCGTCCGCGAGGACGAGCTGCTCTGGCCGATGTATCCGGCCGACGACCTCGAGGGCGCGATCCAACGGCTGACGGGATTCCTGGAGCAGTACTGGGGCGGCCCGACCACCTACAGCCAGGAACGCGGCCACCCCCGGCTGCGGATGCGGCACATGCCCTTCCACATCGACTTCGCCGCGCGCGATGCCTGGCTGCGCAACATGCGCGTCGCCGTCGACGCGCTCGAACTCTCCCCCGCCGACGACGCATTGCTCTGGGATTACCTGGAGCGCGCGGCGCACGCGATGGTGAATGCTCACTAGTCCGGCCGATCCACGCGCGGCGTAGGCTCGAGGCAGCCGAGTCGAAGGGGATCTGGTACCGCGGATGCAGGTCGAGAACACGGACGTTCTGATCGTCGGGGCCGGGCTGGCCGGACTCGTGACCGCCACCGAGTTGGTGGCGCGCGGCAAGACGGTCACGATCGTCGAGCAAGAACCCGAGTCGTCGCTCGGCGGCCAGGCGTGGTGGTCCTTCGGGGGGCTCTTCCTCGTCGATTCGCCCGAGCAGCGCCGACTCGGCGTGCACGATTCGCTCGCGCTCGCCCAGCAGGATTGGCTCGGTAGCGCGGGATTCGACCGGCCGGAGGACTACTGGCCCAAGCGCTGGGCCGAGGCGTACCTGCAGTTCGCGGCGGGCGAGAAGCGCGCCTGGCTGCACGAACTCGGCGTGCGCTTCTTCCCGGTCGTCGGCTGGGCGGAGCGCGGCGGCTCGCTGGCCGACGGACACGGCAACTCGGTGCCGCGCTTCCACGTGACGTGGGGCACCGGGCCGGGCGTGCTGGATCCGTTCATCCGCCGCCTGCGCACCGCCGTCGACGAGGGTCGGGCGCGCGTCCTGTTCCGACACCGGGTGGACGCTCTCACCGTCGAGGGCGGCCGCGTCGTGGGCGTCGAGGGAACCGTGCTCGCAGCGTCATCGGTGCCGCGCGGGGTCGCCAGCGGGCGCGACGTCGTGGGTCGGTTCTCGCTGCGAGCGGATGCCGTCGTCGTCGCGTCGGGCGGGATCGGGGGTGACCTCGATCTGGTCCGGCGGAACTGGCCGGAGCGGCTCGGCCCGGCGCCGGAGCGGATGCTCGCGGGGGTGCCCGAGCACGTGGACGGGCGGATGCTCGGCATCAGCGCCGACGCCGGCGCTCGATTGATCAACCAGGATCGGATGTGGCACTACACGGAGGGCATCGAGAACTGGGCGCCCGTCTGGCGCCGGCACGGCATCCGCATCCTCCCCGGACCCTCGTCCCTCTGGCTCGACGCGAGCGGGCGACGCCTCCCCGCTCCGCTCTACCCGGGCTTCGACACCCTCGCGACGTTGGAGCACATCGCGCGTTCCGGGTGGAGCCACACCTGGTTCGTGCTGACGCAGGCGATCATCGAGAAGGAGTTCGCGCTCTCGGGCAGCGAGCAGAATCCCGACCTCACCGGCAAGGATCTGAAGCTCCTCGCCCAGCGGGTACGCCCGGGAGCGCCCGGTCCGGTCGAGGCGTTCAAGCGGCACGGCGCGGACTTCGTCGTCGCCGACGACCCCGACAGCCTGCTCGACGGGATGCAGGAGCTGGAGCCCGCGGCGATTCTGGATCGGGATCTCGTTCGTCAGCAGATCGAGTCCCGCGATCGTCAGTTGCGCAATCCCGTCGCGAAAGACGGCCAGATCGTGGCGCTGCGCTCGGCTCGCCGCTATCTGGGCGATCGGCTGATCCGGGTGGCGAAGCCGCACCGGCTCCTCGACCCGAAGGCGGGGCCGCTCATCGCCGTCCGGCTGCACCTGCTGACGCGCAAGACCCTCGGTGGCATCGAGACCGATCTCGACGCCCGCGCGCTCGGCGCCGATGGCTCCCCCGTGCCCGGCTTGTACGCGGTGGGCGAGGCCTCCGGATTCGGCGGCGGCGGGATGCACGGCTACCGAGCCCTCGAAGGGACGTTCCTGGGCGGCTGCCTCTTCACCGGGCTGCGCGCGGCCCAGGCGATCGCGAAGAACTCCTAGGTCAGGCGTACCAGCACGTGACCGCGCCGAGTGGTCAGCCGGCGCCAGGTGCCGCTCGCGAGGATCGACACCGGATCGTCAGCGCCGAGGAAACCGAGAGCGAAGGCCGCGAAAGCGGCTCCGGCCGGGATGTCGCCGAGATCGGCGATCGGTCGCCCCCACACCGTCGACCTGACCCGGTTCACGATCTGCTCGCCGACATCGGCGGGCACCGCAGCGGCGATCTCGTCGATTCCGGCGCGCGCGACGAGCTCCAGCTGCACCGGATCCCCCGGTTCGCGTCGCTCCCAGCCGCCGCGTGGCGGCGTGATCCCCGCCCAGCTGCCGGCGGTGACGTCGTCACCATCGGGCAGAGGCACGGGCTTGCCGTCCGCTCCCCCCGGCTCCCACTGAAGCCGGGCGAGCCGATCCGAGAGCGCGCGGATCGGCACGACGCGGTCGAAGCCGTCGGTCTCGGTCAGCGCGAAGATGCGCAGGCCCAGCACGGTCGGGCTGCGGTCGAGAAGGCCGCGCGGGTAGAGCACGGGCGTGTAGACGGCGAGTGCGTGCGCGCCGGCGATCATCCGGATCGCGCCGTCCTCGACTCGCGCGGAACGGCCGAGGAACACCCTCAGGTCGGACAGGCTCAGCGGATCGGCGAGCGAAAAGGACGAACTCATCTCGCTCCTAAACTACTGGAGGGCCGTGCCCCATCCGCCCGACACACCCGGAGGAACCGTGACCGATCCCCTCGCCTCACTGCTGAACGCGCTCGATCTCACCGATACGGGGGCCCGCACCAGCGAGGACATCTTCACCGGCCCGTCGCAGTGGATGCCCGCCGGCCGCGTCTTCGGCGGGCAGGTGCTCGCGCAGTCACTGATCGCGGCGATGCGGACCGTCGAGCCCGATCGGATCGTGCACTCGATGCACGGCTACTTCCTTCGCCCGGGCGACGTCAATCAACCGATCACGTTCTCGGTGGACCGCATCCATGACGGCCGCTCGTTCTGCACCCGGCGCACCCAGGCGTACCAGTCCGGCCTGCCGATCCTGTCGATGATCGCCTCGTTCCAGACCGAGGACGACGGGCTCGAGCACCAGATCGAGATGCCGAGCGCGCTGCCGGATCCGGAGACGCTCCCGAGCATCGCGGAACTCCTCGCCGACTTCGACCACCCGATCGGCAAGTTCTGGGCGACGCAGCGGCCGTTCGACGTCCGGCACGTGGAGGCGCCGATCTACCTCAACGTCGACGGCGCGCGCGTGGCGCACCAGGCGTTGTGGATGCGGGCCACCGGTCCGCTGCCGGACGATCCGAACCTGCATCGCGCCGCACTCGCGTACGCCAGCGATTACACGATCCTCGAGCCGATCATGCGACGCCACGGCGTCGCCTGGGCCACGCCGGGGCTGAAGGCCGCGAGCCTGGACCACGCGATGTGGTGGCACCGAGCGGGCCGGGTCGATGACTGGCTGCTGTACGTGCAGGAGTCGCCGAGCGCGACCGGCGGGCGTGGGCTGACGCTGGGCCGGATCTACGACCGAGGCGGCCGACTCCTGGCCAGCGTGGCCCAGGAGGGCATGGTCCGCGTGCCCGCCTCCTCCGCCTAGCCGGGCAGAACTCGACCAGCCGGCACCCCCTCAGCCGCGCTTCGTGAACGCCACCGGCTCCTCGACGTAGGGCTGCCAGATCGAGCGCAGTTCATCGCCGATCCGCTGCGGCCGGCCCGTCGCCGCGGTCACCATCACCAGAGTCGTGGCCGCCTTCGTGTACAGCACGCGCGGCTCGACGCCGTCGGGCGAGTACAACTCGTAGCAGATCTCGATACTCGCACCGCCGATCCGGCCGATCCACATCTCGATGTCGATCGGCGCGCGCATGTACGGGATCGGGCGCAGGTACTCGATCTCCTGGCGGGCGATCAAGCCGATCGTCTCGGCTCCCGGCCGCGCATCGAGCACCGCCGTCGCCATCCCCGCATCCGAACCCGCGTCGGGCCGCCAGAACGCCTGGATGCGCGCCTCCTCCAGGAGGCGCAGCATCTCGGCGTTGTTGACGTGCGCGTACGCGTCGAAGTCCGACCAGCGCAGCGGGATGGCGACGTGCAGGCGCACGGTGTCAGTCCCGTGTGAGCTTGCGGTACGCGGAGCGGTGCGGCTTGGCCGCATCGGGGCCGAGACGCTCGATCTTGTTCTCCTCGTAGGCCTGGAAGTTGCCCTCGTACCAGTACCAGTTCGCCGGGTCATCCTCGGTGCCCTCGTACGCCAGGATGTGCGTGGCGATCCGGTCGAGGAACCACCGGTCGTGAGTGATCACCACGGCGCAACCCGGGAACTCGAGCAGCGCGTTCTCCAAGCTGCCCAGCGTCTCGACGTCGAGGTCGTTGGTGGGCTCATCGAGCAGCAGCAGGTTTCCGCCCTGCTTGAGGGTCAGCGCCAGGTTCAGGCGGTTGCGCTCACCACCGGAGAGCACGCCGGCCTTCTTCTGCTGGTCCGGACCCTTGAATCCGAACTGCGAGACGTAGGCCCGCGAGGGGATCTCGGTCTTGCCGACCACGATGTAGTCCTGGCCGTCGGAGACGACCTCCCACAGGTTCTTGTTCGGGTCGATGCCGCCGCGGCTCTGATCGACGTAGGAGATGTCGACGGTGTTGCCGACCTTCAGCTCGCCGGAGTCCAGCGGCTCGAGGCCGACGATGGTCTTGAACAGCGTGGTCTTGCCGACACCGTTCGGACCGATAACGCCGACGATGCCATTGCGCGGCAGGGTGAAGCTCAAGTCGTCGATCAGAACGCGCTCACCGAACGCCTTGTGCAGCTTGCTGGCGTCGATCACCTGCGAGCCCAAGCGCGGGCCCACGGGAATGGTGATCTCCTCGAAGTCGAGCTTGCGCGTGCGCTCGGCCTCGGAGGCCATCTCCTCGTAGCGCGCCAGGCGCGCCTTCGACTTCGCCTGACGACCCTTCGCGTTGCTGCGCACCCAGTCGAGCTCGTCCGCGAGGCGCTTGGCGAGCTTCGCGTCCTTCTTGCCCTGAACGGCGAGGCGCTCGCGCTTCTTCTCCAGGTAGGTCGAGTAGTTGCCCTCGTACGGGTAGAGGTGCCCGCGGTCCACCTCGGCGATCCATTCGGCGACGTGGTCGAGGAAGTACCGGTCGTGGGTCACGGCGAGCACGGCGCCGGGGTATTTCGCCAGGTGCTGCTCGAGCCAGAGCACGCTCTCGGCATCGAGGTGGTTGGTGGGCTCGTCCAGCAGGAGCAGGTCGGGCTTCTGCAGCAGCAGCTTGCACAGCGCGACGCGGCGCTTCTCACCACCGGAGAGGTTGGCGATCGTGGCGTCCGACGGCGGGCAGCGCAGCGCGTCCATCGCCTGCTCGAGCTGCGAGTCGAGGTCCCAGGCGTCGGCTGCGTCGATGGCCTCCTGCAGCACCCCCATTTCGGCGAGCAGTGCGTCGAAATCGGCATCAGGCTCGGCCATCGCGAGCGAGATCTCGTTGAAGCGGTCGACCTGAGCCTTGATCTCGCCGACGCCCTCCTGCACGTTCTCCAGAACGGTCTTCGACTCGTCGAGCTCGGGCTCCTGCATCAGGATGCCTACCGAGTAGCCGGGGCTCAGCTTCGCCTCGCCGTTGCTCGGGGTGTCCAGTCCGGCCATGATCTTCAAGATCGTGGACTTTCCGGCACCGTTCGGTCCGACGACGCCGATCTTCGCGCCCGGGAGGAATGCCATGGTGACGTCGTCGAGGATCAGCTTGTCGCCGACCGCCTTACGCGCGCGCACCATCGAGTAGATATATTCGGCCATGAGTCCAATTCTATTGAGGGGCTCGCGCCCCGGGGTTCCGCGGTGAGCTGATCGCCCTACCAGTCGATGGTCGCCGTCTGGCCGACGAGGCACTTTCCCGTCGCGATCGGCTTCGCCACGATGCCGTGGTACCCGCCGCTCTTCGGCCCGTACTGGCCGACGAGGCAGTCCTCGCCGATCTTGACGGAGAACTGCACCGAGTCGGCGTCCAGGCCGATCGACGTCGCGTCGGGCGTGACCTCCATCGCCGCCTTGTCGAAGCCGGCAGCGACGAGCGAATCGATGAAGCTGCGCCCCTTCGCCGCACTGTCGGCGGCGACGACCTTCGCGTTGCTCCAGTCGAAGTACGCCTTGTTCTGCTCCGCGGTGCCGCCCGGCACGAAGACCGGGTCGGGCGTCGGGGTGCTGACGGGAGTCGGCGCGGCCGACGACGTGGCGTCCGCCGATGCGTTCGGCTGGGGATCCGCGCTCGGGGTGCAGGCGGCGAGGGAGGCGACGATGACGAGAGCCGATGCGAGCACAACGGAGATCCTGCCCGCGCGGAAGCGGGGTGTTGCAGTCATGGTCGTCCGTCTCCCTCATGGCGTTGCCCCGACCACGACGACCGACGCGACGACCCCGCCGTCCGCGATTTCTGGTCGGAACGTCCGACGATTTCTCGTCAGAACGGAGTCTCGTCAGAGTTTAGCGACGGCGCCGACACGGTTGCTGCGAAGTCGATGCCGGGTGGCGACCACGCCGCCTCGCTCGGTGCGGACCCGGTGGACGCGCCGGACTCCGCCCACTCCTGGCGATCGGGCTGCTGCTCGGGCGCAGCGGAGCGCTGCGCCTTGGTGTAGCTGGACGTACCCCAGGTGAGATCGTGGCCGAGGGCGTCCGCGGTGACGACCACGTCCGTGCCCGACTTCGGACCGGCCTCCCACGGCCGGACCGAGAGCCGTCCGGCGACGAGGACCCGGTCGCCTCGAGCGAACGAAGCCAGGGCGTTCTTGGCCAGCTCGCGGAAGACGTTCACGGAGTACCAGTTCGGTGCTCCGTCCACCCACTTGTTCGTCGTGCGATCGAATCTCCGCTGAGAGGAGACCAATCGGAACGACACCATCACTCCGCCTGCCGTATCGATCCGTTTCGGATCCGTCCCGATCACGCCCACGAGCGTCACTGTGTCGGTCATCCATTCCTCGTTCCTGCACTGCCGCCGCTCGGACGGGTCCGTCTCCCCCGCCGTCGGAGGGGGAGCTGATGACGACACCCGGGCCGCGGCTGGGAGCGAACCGCGACCCGAGGTCGTTCATCCAGTGTCGGTAGCAGCGCCCGTTCGTGGGGCGCGGATGCCCCGAAACAGGACAACTCGCGCCTCCCGCGGGCCTGTGGAGGAGGAGACCAGCGGTCAGGCCGCCTTGATGTACTCGGCGTACGACTTGCGGATCTTGTTCACCTTCGGCAACGCGACGGCGAGGCAGTAGCCCTGACCGGGGTTCTTCGCGAAGAAGTCCTGGTGATACGACTCGGCCGGGTAGTAGACACCCAGCGGCGAGATCTCCGTCACGACCGACCCTTCCCACCACTCCGACGCGCGCTCGCGGGCCGCCTCGAACAGCTCGCGCTGCTCCTCGTCGGCGTAGTACATCGCCGAGCGGTACTGCGTGCCGACGTCGTTGCCCTGACGGTTCAGCTGGCGGGGGTCATGCAGAGTGAAGAACACGTCGAGAATGACCGACTCCGGCACGACCTCCGGATCGAAGGTCACGGCGACGGCCTCCGCGTGGCCGGTGCGACCGGTGCAGACCGACTCGTAGTCGGGGTCGACCGTCGAGCCGCCCGTGTATCCGGAGACGACGTCGCTGACGCCGTCGAGAACGCGGTAGACGGCGTCCAGACACCAGAAACACCCACCGGCGAGAACGAATGTGCGCATGTACAACTCACTTCCTTGTCGCGAACGACGCGCGCGGATCGCCGCGGGCGTCACTGCATCCAACACCGTCCGCAGGGATCTCATTCCTCCGATCACACCGGAACGGGAGCGAACACGCATTCGATGTCGGTGGTCTCTCCTATCGTTCGAAGCACACCCCAGGCCGGCGGGTGGACCACACGACGAACCGTCCCGAGGAGGAAGAACCATGAAGCTCTCCAGCATCCACGCCACCCGCATCGCACCGACCGTGACACCCGTCAACCAGCGGCTCTGGCGCGTCAGCGCGCCGACCGGCGCGGTGCTCGGTCACATCGAGCGCATTGACGACCCCGACGGCGAACGCTTCCGGGCCCGCCGGCTGCGCGCGGGTCTGCCCAGCGGGGTGAGCATCGGCGAGTTCTGGAACGTCGACGACGCCGCGGAGTGCTTCCGGGTGGCCTAGCGGCCCCGATTCGGCGGGGATCGGGCCGCGGGCGGCGCGCCGACGCGGTGCTCGAGGCGGTCATGGCTAGGGTTCCGCACATGCAGTGGTGGAACGAATTCGTGACCTGGCTCCAGACCATCGATGGACATCGGTCGATCTTCCTGGGCGCCGTCGTGCTGGTCTCCGTCGTCATCGGCGTGCTGGTGACCGCCGCGGTGGTTCGGGGATCGATCAAGCGACTGATCGCTCAGCAGCAGCGCGAACTGAAGAACAACGTCGTTGCGACGCTGGTGGACGCAGCCGCCGAGGCCGCGTCCTGGAAGACGCTGCCGGCGGCGGTTCAGGTGCAGAGCGATCGCGCTTCGGCGCAGGCCGAGACGCTGCTCCGTCTGCTCCCCGTCAAGGGCGCCGGTATCGCGGCCAACTGGGCGGCTCACGAGTTGGATGCGCTGAAGCGTTCCTCCTCCACGGAGATCGGCGCCACACCCGCGTCCATCACCGACTTCCGTGACCGCCTGATCGAATGGCGCAACAAGCCCGCTCGCGCGAAGAAGGGCTTCATCACGGATCTCGAGCGATGGAGCTATCTCGACACCGCGACGCCCGAATCCGACCCGGCCGTCGCGATCGCCGCGGCCGCCACGGAGACGGCGACCCCCTCGAAGACCGCGGCCCCCTCGGAGGCTGCAGCCCCGTCGGAGACCGTGGCCACACAGAAGTCCGCGGTCAGCACGGAGACCGCCTCCGCCCCTGCAAGCACAACGACGTCCGCCGCGTCGGCTCAGCCCGCGCCGATCGTCGAGAAGACGTCGGCGCAGGCGCAGGAACCCGCCGTCGCTGCGGCGTCCGCCGAAGCGACGAACTCGGCGCCGTCGACCCTGGTCGCTCCCGAACAGTCGACGATCGCGCTGGCGACCCCGCCCCGACGCGCGACGACCGACGAGACCGAGAAGCTTCTCGCCGACGTGGACGCTCTCGAGGTGCGCAACGCGCCGCGGCAGGTCGAGGAGTTCGCTCCGGTGCCGGCCGTGTCCACCCCGGAATCCGCACCTCGCCGAGACGACCGTGGCCCGGAGCCGCAGGGAACCCTCTGAGATCAGCCCGGCCGAGGCCGGGAACGACGAAGGCCCCGATCGTTCAATCGGGGCCTTCATCGTTGGATCCGCCGAAGCGGATCGCGTCTCAGATGTGTGCGTCTCGTGCGCGTGCGACGCGTCCGATGACCACGGCCACCGGGACCGCGAGAATCGTCCACGCGACCACGATGCCGCCGACGATGGCAAGTTCCAGCATGGTCTACCTCCTGATTACGTCCTTGTAACATGCGGGCAACATTCATCGTAGATGAACCACACGAGGAAACCGGCATCCGCGCGCACCGAGAACGGGAGATTGCGCGAATGACGCCGATCCGTTATGGACGCCGAATGCAATTCGGAGAATTACTCGGATAGACCGAAGGATAAGCGTGGTCGATCGGAGTGCCCCCGGCAGGAATCGAACCTGCGACCAAGAGATTAGAAGGCTCCTGCTCTATCCGCTGAGCTACGGGGGCGAACGGCAGAGCCACACTACCGCAGCCCTCGGCCGCGGGTCAGGCGGCCTGCGCGAGTCCGACGATCCCGACCGCCAGCGAGAGCACGGCAAGACCGAGGGAGACACCGATCAGGATCGTGTGCACCCGCAGGAACGTCGTCGCTCGTCCTTCGTCGTCCCGCGCACGCGGATCCTTGCGGACCCGGCGCAGGAAAGGCGGCCAGACGATGGCGTTCCACACGGCGTTGGCGATCAGGACCCAGCAGACGAGAGTAGACATCCTCGCCAGTCTAGAGTTCCGTCGCAGTGCGGCCGTGTCGGTGGCCGCCGATAGACTGCGGCCCATGAGTAGCGCACCTGATCGCCTTGTCTGGATCGACTGCGAAATGACGGGGCTCGACCTCGCGGTCGACGAACTCTGCGAGATCGCGGTGATCGTGACCGACTTCGATCTGAACATCCTCGATCCGGGACTGTCCATCGTGATCAAGCCCGACGACTCCGCTCTCGCGAACATGGGCGACTTCGTTCGCACCATGCACGAGACGTCCGGTCTGATCACCGAGATCCCGGGCGGCGTGAGCGTGGCCGACGCCGAGTACCAGGTGCTCGAGTACGTCCTGAAGCACGTACCGAACGAGCAGCACGCTCCCCTTGCCGGAAACACCATCGGCACCGACCGCGCCTTCCTCGCCAAATTCATGCCGCGACTCGACAAGCACCTGCACTATCGCAACATCGACGTCTCGACGATCAAGGAGTTGTCGCGTCGCTGGTTCCCGCGGGTGTATTTCAATGCGCCGAAGAAGAACGGTGGCCACCGCGCGCTGGCGGACATCCGCGAGTCGATCCGCGAGCTGCAGTACTACCGGCAGGCCGCCTTCGTCGCCGCACCCGGACCGACCAGCCTCGAGGCGCAGGCCGTCTCGGCCACCGTCGTGTCCGAGTTCGCTCCCGGGATGTAGTACTCTCGTACAGTTGCATCGAGCGGCGAACGCTACTCGATCAGACATGGTGGGTATAGCTCAGTTGGCAGAGCGCCTGGTTGTGGTCTAGGAGGCCGCGGGTTCGAGCCCCGTTACTCACCCCACGAAGGCCCGGAATCGAAGGATTCCGGGCCTTCGCTCGTCGTGCCGGCCCGAGTTCGAAGCCACGAGCGAGCGAACCCACCGACGAACGATGCAGAGAGGCGCCGCGATGCTCGATCTGGATGCCGACGCTTTCGAACGCCTCGTCGTCGCCGAACTCGACGAACTCCCCGACGAGATGGTCGACGGCCTGGAGAACGTGATCTTCGTGGTCGAGGACCGCCCGGAGGACGGCTCTCTCGACCTACTCGGTTTGTACGACGGCGTCGCCCTCACCGAGCGCGATCGCTACGGCTTCGGCGAGATGCCCGACCGGATCATCCTCTTCCGCGAGCCGCACCTCGCCGCGACGGAGTCGCTCGAGGAACTGCGCGACGAGATCCACGTCACCCTCGTGCACGAGATCGCGCACTACTACGGCATCGACGACGAGCGCCTGCACGAACTCGGCTGGGCCTGAGCGACGGCCGTCGCCGACCGCGTCAGTTCGTCAGGATCACGTCGGCCGCGCCGCGCGGATCGTTCCGGCGAACGTGCTCGCGGAACTGGTCGTCCCAGTCTTCCCAGTGCGCATCGAACAGGCCGCCGTCCCGAGCCAGGGCACGGGCGCGCCGAACATCGTCGTCGGCCTCGACCCAGATCGACAGCCCCGCCGCGCGTCGATTGGCGGCGGTTGCTGCACCGCAGCCCTCCAGGATCAGGATGCGCGAGGCATCGACCCGCCGCCAGTCCGCGGGCGTCGAGGCAGCCCAGTTCCAGCGCCGATAGCAGCCGGGGCGTCCTGTACGGATCGGACCGACGAGATGGCGTTCCGTCTGGGCGCTGCCGGATGCCAAGCCGCCCCAGCCGGGGTAGAGCTCGTCCATCCTGACCAGCGTCGCGGCCCTGCCGAGTTCGCGGGCGAGGGCGGTCGCGAAGGTGCTCTTCCCGGAGCCGCTGGGACCGTCGATCAGCACGATCCTCACCCGTCCGCCGCGCATGGCTCGCGCAGTCCGTCGCGCGGCCAGATGCAGTCGATCAGGCAAGGACGAAGCTCCACGTGCCGGCCAGGACCGACACCGTGACGGCCGCCGCCGCGATGGCGACGCCGACGAGCACGAGCCCCGCATCCCGGCGATGCAGACGGGACGGGCGCGCCCAGCTGCGCTCGGCGGAGGCGCCGAAGCCCTTCGCTTCCATGGCCGTCGCCAGGCGACTCCCCCGGCGGATCGCGATCACGAGGAGTGCGAACGCTTGCCCGAAGGAGCGCGTCACGACGGCGAGCGGCCCCCGCTGGTCGGCCACGCCGCGCGCTCGGCGCGCCATCGCCAACGTGCGCCAATCCTCGGCGAGCAGACCGACGAGGCGGAGTCCGGCGAGCCCTCCGAGGACGAAGCGCGAGGGCAGTCGGAGCACCTGGGCGAGGCCGTCCGCGAGGTCCGTCGGATCCGTCGTCGCCAGCAGCACGATGCCCGGCAGTCCGATCGCCAGCACACGCAACGCGATCGCGGCGCCGAGTTCGAGCGAGCCCTCCGTGATGCTGACGAACCAGAACTGCACGAGAGTGGCGCCCGAGTCCTCGCCGTAGAGCACGGTCGTCAGTCCCGCCAGCGGAGCCGCGATCCACAGCGGCACGGTCCGCAGCCAGAAGACCCGGGCCGCGACCCCGCTCACCGGTAGCAGCAGCAGCTCCAGCCCGAGTGCGACCGCCGCCGACACCCAGTCGATCGAGAGCAACAAGGCGACGCTGATCAGCAGCGCGACCGCGAGCTTGCCGACGGGGTTCGCTCGCGCGACCGGGCTCGGCGCGATCGACGGCGTCAAGAGGCTCATCGGAGCACCTCACGCCCGGCGTCCATCACGTGTTCGTGATCCGCCAAGGCTTCGATGAACGCACGGTCGTGACTGACCGCGATGATGGCACGCCCACGATCGCGCAATTGCGCGAGCAACTCGACCAGAACGGCCCACGTCCGCCGGTCTTGGCCGAACGTCGGCTCGTCCAGCACGATGACCGACGGTCCGGCCACCAGGGCAGCGGCCACGGAGAGCCGGCGTTTCTCACCACCGGAGAGGGTGAACGGGTTCGCGTCCGCGAGTCGTTCCAGTCGGAGCTCGTGCAGCATCCGTTCGGCCGCGGCGATCGCGTCCTGCTCCGGCCACCCCAGGCGGCGCGGTCCGAGCAGTAACTCGTCGCGGACGCGCGGCGTGAGGAACTGGTGCTCCGGTTCCTGGAACACGGTGGCGATCCTGGCGAGTAGTTGACTCGAGTTCCAGCGGATCGGCTCGGCTCCGATCCCGGCCCTGAGCGCGTCGGAGGCGCGCACCTCGCCCCCCGCCGGCGGCAGCAGCCCGGCGAGGGTGAGCGCGAAGGTCGATTTGCCGATGCCGTTGGGACCGGTGATCGCGGTGACGTTGCCGGCGAGGAATCGTGCGTCGAGCCCGGACGCGACCACGTCGGCGGCACGCTTGCCGAAACGGCGGTGGCCCACGGCGAGTCCGATGCTCTCCAACGCGACGCCGCGCGGCTCGGCGGCGGCACCGACCCGGGCGACCGGAGCCGCGTCGGGCAGCCAGACGCCCGCATCCTCGAGCGCGGAGCGGGCCTCGGTGAGGACGGAGCTCGGCGAGCCGTCTGCCAGCACCCCGCCGTCGCGATCGAGGACGACGACCCGATCGACGAGGTCGATCCAGACGTCGACACGGTGTTCGATGACGACGAAGCTCGCCCCCGTGCGCTCCAGAACGCGCGCCACGGCATCACGGACCTCGATCACACCTGCCGGGTCGAGGTTCGCGGTCGGCTCGTCCAGCAGCAGCAACCGCGGCCGCATCGCGAGCACTCCCGCGAGCGCGAGCCGTTGCTTCTGCCCGCCGGAGAGCGCGCTCGTCGAGCGGTCGAGCGGCACGTCGAGCCCGACGTCGGCGAGCGCATCGTGCACGCGCGGCCAGATCTGCTCCCGCGCGACGCCGAGGTTCTCGCACGCGAACGCGACGTCGTCGCCGACGCGCGCGAGAACGGCCTGCGTGTCCGGGTCCTGCAGCACGAGCCCGGCGACCCCGCGTCGCTCGGCGGGATGAGCGCCGTCCAGAGTGAGTTCGCCGAACTCGTCACCCTCCTCCTCTCCGCCGAGGATGCCCGCCAAGGCGTGCAGAAGTGTGCTCTTGCCCGCCCCGGAGGAACCCAGAAGCAGCACCCGCTCCCCCGGCGCGATGTCGAGATCGAGATCGCGAACGGCCTGTGTCGAGCGACCGGCGTGCCGCCAGCCCCAGCCACGGGCTCGGACCCGCGCCCCACCAGGGCGATCGGCGGCGGTCATCGGCTGGCCGCGCCGGCTCCCTCGACCACCCGTGCACTGCGGCCGGAGGCGAAACGGTTCAACGCGCCCGAGGCGGCGAGAGCCCGGAGGACGAGCCAGGACACCAGCCCGGCGACCACACCGGAGACGACGGCCGAGACGAAGTAGACCGCCTTGAAGCCGAACTCCAACGCAGCGTAGCTGGTGAAGGTGGTATCCAGGAATCCGACGGCGACACCCGCGCCGGCGCCGGTCAGCAGCACGACTCCGAGGCGCCAGTTCGCGTAGAGGAACGCGGCGAGCACGATCTCGGCTCCGAGACCTTCGACGACGCCCCAGATCAGGGTCGAGAAGCCCCACTGGGTGCCCACGAGCATCGACACCACCGCGGCGATCACCTCGGTGTACAGCGCGGCGCCCGGCTTGCGGATCACGATGCCGCCGAGGATACCGGCGAAGAGCCACCCTCCGGCCAGCAGGCCCTCGACGCCGGGCGCGAAGGCGAGCAACAGGCTCAGGGGCGTCCAGGCCTGGCCCCACGCCCAGAAGATCACGCCGCTGGCGACGCCGATGACGCTGGCCACAACGATGTCGACGACCCGCCACCGGTAGTTGCGGCGGCCGCGGTTCGCGATCGGCGCCGTGGCGCCCTGAAGAGAAGTGTTCTGCACTGTCGTGCCCTTTCGGTGAGAGGGGCACGGGTATAAGAGATGTGGATGCCTCCCTGCGCTGGCATGACCCAGATCAGGTTCGACGGTCGAAGGCTCAAAGCCTTCCTCTCAGCCCGGTTTACCGGACTCCCGTGTTCGTCAGCAATCATAGACACCATGACGTGGTCCGTAATACTGGTTCTCGCCGTTGTGCTCGTGGTGTTGTTGAACATCGTCCTGTGGCAGCGGCGCCGACGGATCCGCCGGGAGCTGCTCACCTACGGAACCCGCACCGCCGGGCGCGTGGTGTCGATCGCCTCCGGCGCGCGCGGCGACAAGGCGGCGACCCAGGACGCCGGTCTGTTGATCGTGAGCTACCGAACGGCGGACGGGATCGACCGGCGCGCGGTGAAGATGCCCTACCGCCGCGGCGACGCTTGGATGGCGGGTGAACCGGTGTCGGTGCTTTACGACGAGCGCCGACCGAACGACAGCGAGCGCGTGCTGGTGGGCTTCGGCCGCACCAGCAAGACCTGGTTCAAGGCGCGGCTGCAGCCGCGCGTCTGAGAACCTCCGTACTCGAAGGTCCGCTCCGGTGGTGCGCTACTTCTTCAGCGCGCGGACGATGCGGGCGAGGGCGCGACCGGAGACCCAGATCACCGGGATGCTGACCGCAAGAGCGGTGACGAGATTGGGCTGGAACCGCAGCCCGAGGTCGTCCTTGATGTACGCGCCGACCGGGATCACCGCGCCGCCGCCACCGCCACCACCGGGAGCCTCCTCGCCACCCTCGCTGCCGGCGCCGAAGCCGTACCAGCGCAGGGCGACCGGGACGAGCGTCGAACCCTCGACCTCCACCGGATCGCCGTAGACGGAGGCGACTCCGAACTTCTGCACGGATTCAGCAAGGGACACAACGAGGTTGGGCATGCCTCGACGGTAGTGCCCGGATCCGTCCGGCGACAAGCAGTTGCGCCTCGTGCACAGCCGCCGCCCATCTGCGTGCGTCGAGCTCCCGTCATAATCGACGGATGCCCCGTCGCCCCGCTCCGCCTCGCCGCCCCGGCGCCGCGGTCGTGCTGACGGCCGCTGTCCTCCTCGCCGCTCTGATCGCCTTCCGACGCCTCCTGCCGGAGAACGACGGCTGGCTCTCGATCCTGGAGACCACGATGCCCTGGTTGGGGATCGTCGTTGTGGCGCTGTTGGTCGCCGCGGTCGTGGTGCGCTCGCGCGCGGCGGGAGTCGCCGTCACCGTGCTGGCCGTGACCTGGGGCGTGCTCGTGCTCCCCGCGGCCGTACCGGTAGCCGCGGTCGAATCCGGCCGATTCACCGTGCTCAGCGAGAACCTGGAGGCCGGCAACGCCTCCGCAGCCGACATCGTCGCCGATCTCGCCGCACGGGATCCCGACGCGATCGCGCTGCAGGAGCTCAGCGGAGACCTCCGCGACGAGGTGGCCGCTCAGTTGGAGGCCGCGTATCCGTACGACTACCAGGTCGGCACGGTCGGCATCTGGAGCAGGACCGAGCTGTCCGACGGCAGCCACGAAGATCTCGGCCTCGGCTACGACCGTGCCCTCAGCGTGAGTGTGGCCACCCCACAGGGCGCCCTGCGCCTCTACGTCGTACACCTGGCCTCGTTCCGAGTCGGCGAGCACGAGGACCGTGACGCGATGCTCGGCGCACTCGGAGCGCGGCTCGCCGCCGACGAGTCCGAACGCATCGCGGTCGTCGGCGACTTCAACGCGGCGACGGACGACCACGAATTGGCGCCCGTGCTGCGCGAGGTGCGGCTGGTTCGGGGCGACGGCTTCGGCTTCCCGCTGACCTGGCCGGCCGCGTTCCCCGTTGTGGCCCTCGATCACGCCTTCACGCGAGGGATCCCGGCGGCGACCGTGTCCGTGCTCCCGGCGAACGGGTCCGACCACCGCGGAATCAGTCTGACGATCGGTTCCGCATAGCGAGCTTGTCGCTGAGATCGATGCCCTTCGCCGATTCCGGCGCGCGCGGTGACAACAGCGAGGCCGGACGCACGGCGCCCGAGCCGAAACGCTTCGCGACGTCGTCGACGGCGAGCTCGGCGTCCCGCCAATCCTCCGTATCACTCCACAGCGAGAAGGCGACGTCGGCGGCGTCGACGAGCTGCTCGCCGCGGACGCCGATCAATCGCACCGGCCGGTTCATCGGGTTCGCGGCGGCGAGCAGATCCGCAGCGGCCTCGTAGACGACGCGGCCGATGTCGCTCGCCTCGGCGAGCGTGCGGGATCGGGTCAGCGTGCTGAAGTCGCCGAAGCGCACCTTCACCGCCACCGTGCGGGCCCGGACTCCGGAGCGGCGCATCCGGGTCGCGACGCGGTCGGCCAGCCGGAGCAGCTCGCGCCGGACCAGCACGGGATCGGCCACGTCGTCGGCGAAGGTGATCTCGTGGCCCACGCTCTTCTCGACGGTGCGCGTGTCGACGACCCGCGGATCGTAGCCGCGGGCGAGCGCGTGCAGCCGGTTGCCCGACGCCTCGCCGAGCCCCGAGACGAGCGAGTGCAGCGGAGTGGTGCGGACGTCGGCGATGGTGCGCAGGCCGCGCCGGCGCATCGTCTCCTCCGTGGCGGCGCCGACACCCCATAGCGCGCTGACCGGCAGCGGGTCCAGGAATTCCTGGGTCCGCGCGGCGGGGACGACCAGGAGCCCATCGGGCTTGGCCGTGCTGGAGGCGAGCTTGGCGACGAACTTCGTCGAAGCGATGCCCACCGAGCAGGTGAGACCGAGTTCCTCGTAGACCCGACGACGGATCATCGTGCCGATCTGCCAGGGGGTGCCGAGCAGCTTGCGCGCGCCGGCGACGTCGAGGAAGGCCTCGTCGATGCTGATCCGTTCGACCAGCGGGGTCACCGAGTCGAAGATCGCCATGACCCTGGCGGAGGCGTCGCGGTAGCGCTCCATGTGCGGTTCGAGCACGATCGCGTGCGGGCAGCGCCGCAGGGCGACGGCCATCGGCATCGCCGAATTGACCCCGAATCGCCGCGCCTCGTAGGTGGCGGCGGTGACGACCGAGCGGGGGCCGACGTGCCCGACGATGACGGGCTTGCCGCGCAGCTCCGGGTGATCGAGCAGCTCGACCGACGCGAAGAAGGCATCCATGTCGATGTGCATGATGCTGGCCTGCGGGTCATCGATCGGCGCGGTGGTGACCTGCCGCCCGGATCCGTCCTGCTTGCTCATCGCACCTCCACGCGCTCGTATCCATCGTGTCACGCACCACCGACATCGAACGCGTCGGGATGCTCGTTCGCGCCTGCGGCGATGACCGCGCTGCGCGCGCGGCGATGACCGCGCTGCGCGGATGTGCGGCGTCAGGCGCAGAAGTCGACGATCACGGCGGTCAACACCGCGGTGAGGCGGTGCACCGAGGCGACGTCGACCCACTCCACGTCGGCGTGCGGTCCGTCACCGTCGGGCCCGATCAGGAGGACCGGGATGCCCGCTTCGGCGACGAGGCCGGCGTCGGTCCAGAACGGCTCACCTCGAGTGACGGCGGGGCTGCCGTCGACGCGTTCGACGGCGGCCAGCACCGAGCGGGTGATCGCGGCGTCCGCGTCCGCCTCGAACGCGCCGCGAGCGACCCGACGGCTCAGCCGCGCTCGGAGCCGGGGTTCGCTCGCAGCGACAGCGGTGAGCAGGTCCTGCAGCTCCGCCTCGACCTCGTCCGGGCTCTCGCCGGGCAGGAAGCGGCGTTCGACGGTGAGGACGCAGCGGTCGGCGACGGTGGCGGGGTCGCTGCCACCGGCGATCGTCGCGACGCGCACCGTGCCCGGCTGCAGGAGCGGATGAGCGCCGCGCTCGTGCAGGCGCACCGCGAGCGCATCCAACGCGCGCAGAACCAGGCCTGCGTGCGCGATCGCGTCGATGCCCTGCTCCGGCAGGGAACCGTGCGCGGCGACCCCGGTGAGTTCGATCTCGAACCAGGCGAAACCGCGGTGCGCGAGCACAACCTCTCCCCCGGTCGGTTCGGCGATCACGGCACCGTCCGCGCGGATGCGGGCGAGCGTCTCCTCGGTGCCGATGCTGCCGAACTCCTCGTCCGCCACGAGGGCCAGCACGACTTCGCCGTCGATCCCGGCGGCGACGGCGCGCTCGGCGGCGACCAGCATCGCCGCGAGTCCCGCCTTCATGTCGTAGCTCCCGCGCCCGTGGAGGCGGCCGTCGGCGAGGGACGGCGTGAGGTCGGCCGAGCGCTGCTGCACCGTGACCGCAGCACCGACCGTGTCCAGGTGCCCGTTCAGAAGGAGCGTCCGGCCGCCCCTCGCGTGACCGGCGCGCGCGATGATCGACGGTCGCGTCGGATCCGCCCCGACCGTCTCGATCCGGAATCCTCTGGCCGACAGCCACTGCGCGCACCATTGCACGATCTCCGCCTCGCCGGCGGCGCCGGGCTCGAGAAGCGGATTCACGGAGTCGATGGCGATCAATTCCGCTGCCAGCGCAATGGGGTCGGTTTCGGGCATCGCGGGCCTCTCGTACGAGCATCGGCGGGAATGGCCGAACGTCTCGATCGGGTTACCCGTGGAGTACCAGCGTACGGATCAACGGGAATGAGACGATGGCAGCCATGAGCCAGCAGGACACGACGAGCCGACCGGACCAGAAGAACGACGACGACGTGAAACAGCACTGGCTCGCGCTGCAGCGGCGCGCGCACGACGAATTCGGCCGCCGAGTGGCCGCCGTCGCGGACTGGTCGGCGCCCACTCCGGACGCCGAGTGGGACACCCGCGCCCTCGTGCTGCACGTGGTGCGCGAGCAGCAATGGGTACCGCCGCTGCTGCGCGGCGACACGATCGCCCGAGCCCAGGGCCGCCTGGATCCGGTCGGTTCCGACCTGGCGGCGGAGTGGTTGCGCCACGCGGCCGCCGCGGCGGCGGCCTGGGCCGACACCGCGGCGGACGCCGAGGTGCACCTGTCGTACGACACGGTCAGCGCGGTGCAGTACCTCAAGGAACAGGTCAGCGACATCACGATCCACACCTGGGACCTCGCCCGTGCGACGGGCACCGACGACACCCTCGACCCGGAGTTGGTGCAGAACGTGTGGACCGAGTTCCTCCCGCAGAAGGAGACCTTGGAGGCCAGCGGCCTCTTCGCCTTGCCGGTGCCGGTCGCGGACGACGCGCCGCTGCAGACTCGCCTGCTCGCGCTCACGGGGCGCGACGAGCGCTGGTGCGTCGCGTGAGTGCGACCGCTCGGCGCCACGAGCCACGAATCCGGATCCAGGAACCAGAAGGAGAACGAGAATGACCCGAGTCGCCATCATCGGAGCGCACGGAAAGGTGGGGCAGCAGATCCTGCACCTGCTCTACGACGCTGGAATCGAATCCGTCGGCATCGTCCGCAACCCGGACCACTCCGAGGACATCTACCGCTTGGGCGGCGAGCCCGTGCTGCTGGACGTCGAGCACTCGACGGCGTCCGAACTGGCCGAGGCGCTGGCCGGCTGCGATGCGATCGTCTTCACGGCCGGCGCCGGGCCGGGCTCGAGCGCCGAGCGCAAGCGCACCGTCGACTACGGCGCCTCGGTGCTCGCCCAGGAGGCGGCGACGATCGCCGGCATCCGCCGTTTCGTGCAGGTCTCCGCGATCAACGTGGACGCGCCCCTGGCCGACGACACCGAGCCGATCTGGCGCGCCTACGTCGAGGCCAAGCGTGACGCGGACGCCGACCTGCGCGACACCGAGCTGGACTGGACCATCCTGCGGCCCGGAACGCTGACCTCGGACGAGGCGACGGGGCGAATCAGCCTCGGCGACACCGTCGCCGGCGGCTCGATCCCACGCGAGGATGTGGCCGCGGTTGTGGTGGCGGTGCTGCCGGACCCGCGCAGCTTCGGACGCACGTGGGAGTTCGTGGGCGGCGAGACCGACATCGCCGAGGCGATCAGCGCGGCCGTCTAGCGCCGCATCCGGCCGGGCCCGCTCAGGGTGCGGGTTGCGTCACGGCGCGGGCAACGGGAACACGAGCAGCGAACTCGTCGCCCGCGCCACGACACGGCCCGCCTCATCGATCACCTCGGCCTCGGCGAAGGCGACGCGGCGACCCGGCTTGACCACTCGGCCGACGCAGCGCAGCCGGCCGGAGTCGGCGTACACGGGTCGCAGGTAGCTGACCGCGAGGTCGATCGAGGTGTAGCCGTAGCCGCGCTCCAACGTGGACTGCACCGCGCAGCCGCACGCCGAGTCCAGCAGGGTGCAGACCAGCCCGCCGTGCACGGTGCCGATGGGGTTGTAGACGGATTCGTCCGGCGTGCACTCGAACACCGCCTCGCCGACCGCGGCGGAGGTGAGCGTGAAGCCCATCACGTGCGCGATCGGTGGGCCGGGGATGCGACCCTGCAGCATCGCATCGAGGTACTCCAGCCCGGTCATGTTCGGGATGTTCGCGGCTCCCGCCACGGGATCGTCCCAGCTCACGGTCTTGCTCCGCGTCACGGCGTCATCGCTCATGCGCTCAGCGTACGTCCGCCGCCCGTGCCGATCCGCCTTCGGAGCACGCGAGATCGTGATCAACACGCCCTAGGGTGGATCGGGTGAGCACCGACGCCCCTCGCCCCTGGCTGCGCAACTACGCCCCAGGCGTACCGACCGAACTGACGCCGCCGGACGGCTCCCTGCTCGATATCGTGACCGAGTCGGCCAGGCGCTACCCGTCGACGGTCGCGCTCGAATTCTTCGGAGCCGAGACCAACTACCGCAGCCTGGCCGAGCAGATCGAGCGCGCGGCGAACGGCTTGCGACGCTTCGGCGTCCGCGCCGGTGACCCCGTCGCCATCGTGCTGCCGAACTGTCCGCAGCACGTGGTCGCGTTCTACGCCGTGCTCCGGCTCGGAGCCGTCGTCGTCGAACACAATCCGCTGTACACCCCGCGGGAGCTGCGGCATCAGTTCGAGGATCACGGCGCGAGCTTCGCCATCGTGTGGAGCAAGGTCGTCCCGACCGTGCAGGCGCTCCCGGAGGATCTCGGCGTCCGCACCGTCGTGTCGGTCGACATCACCCGGGCCATGCCCGCGACGACGCGGGCGGCGCTGCGCCTGCCCCTGAAGAAGGCGCGTGAATCGCGGGCCGCGCTCACCGGTCCCGTGCGCGGTGTGGAGTCGTGGGAGTCCGTGGTCGCGAGTCGACGGCTCTCGCCGAAGCATCCGCGACCGACCGCCGACGATCTCGCCGTCATCCAGTACACCAGTGGCACGACGGGAACGCCGAAGGGCGCGGAACTGACGCACCGCAACCTCACCACGAACGCCGCGCAGTCCCGCGCGTGGGTGCCGACGATCGAGCGCGGGAAGTGCGTCGTCTACGCGGTCTTGCCGATGTTCCACGCCTACGGGCTCACCCTGTGCCTCACCTTCGCGATGAGCATGGGCGCTCGACTCGTGCTCTTCCCGAAGTTCGACCCGGACCTGGTGCTGAAGGTCGTGCGCAAACACCCGCCGACCTTCCTGCCGGCGGTACCACCGATCGCGGAGCGACTGGCCGCTCGCGCGCGCGAACGCCGCATCTCGCTGGCCGGCATCGAGATCGCGATCTCCGGGGCGATGAGCCTGCCCGTGTCGATCGTCGAGCCGTGGGAGGCGCAGACCGGCGGCTACCTGGTCGAGGGCTACGGCCTGTCGGAGACGTCGCCGGTGCTGATGGCCAACCCCGTCGGCGAGGGTCGCAAGGCCGGCACCGTCGGGCTGCCGCTGCCCGGAACCGATGTGCGGATCGTGGACCCGGAGAACCCGGATGTGGACGCCGCATTCGGCGAACCCGGCGAGCTGGTGGTGCGCGGCCCGCAGGTGTTCCGCGGCTACCACAAGAAGCCGCAGGAGACCGCGGCGACGTTCACGGACGACGGCTGGTTCCGCACGGGCGATATCGCGACGCTGGATGAGGACGGCTTCGTGCGGATCGTGGACCGGATCAAGGAGCTGATCATCACCGGCGGCTTCAACGTCTCGCCCACCGAGGTGGAGGAGGCGCTGCGGCGCGTGCCGGGGATCGTGGACGCCGCGGTCGTCGGCCTGCCGGACGCGCACAGCGGCGAGAAGATCGTCGCGGCCGTGGTGCTCGAGCCGGGAGCCTCACTCGATGAGGCGGCGGCCCGCGACCTCGTCCGCGACGCACTGACCCCGTACAAGGTGCCGCGCCGGCTCGTCGTGGTGGACGAGCTGCCCAAGAGCCTGATCGGCAAGGTGCTCCGGCGTCAGGTCAAGGAGATGCTGCTGCAGGACTAGCGGCGGGGGTCAGAAGTCGAATCCACCGCCGAAGTCGCCACCACCGAAGTCGCCCCCGAAGTCGCCGCCGCCGAAGTCGCCACCTCCGGCGTCTGCACCGGAGTCGCCTCCGTCGGCCGAGGCCTCCTCGGCGCCGGCCCCCGTGTCCTCGCCGGAGGCGTACTCCGCGGAATCCGGGATGAAGGCCTGAGCGATCGCGGAACCGATCACGAAGCCCGCGATGGTGCCGAGCATCGAGCTCGCGAGCATGCCACCGAAGCCCATACCGCCCGCGCCGCCACCGGCGAAGCGACGCTCCATGAATCCGGGCTGGCGCAGTTCGCTCCGTGTCGCCGACTGGGCGAGTGCGGCCGGATCGTCGCTGCGCGGAGCATCGCCGGCCGGGGCACCGTCGCTCAGCTCGCGGAAGACCTGCTGGCGCTGCTGCGTCGTGAGCTGCTCGAATGCCTCCTGGTGCACCTGCTCGATCGTCTCGGGCGGCGCCGTGCGCAGCAGATACCGGTAACGCTCGATCGCGATCTCATCCTCGCTGCGCGGGGATCGGGCGGGCGGGGTGCCGTAGGCGGGCGTCGAACGCGGCGTGCCCGCATCCGTCGGTCGTTCCTCACGGCCCAGCAGTCGGTCCAGGAAACCCATCGTTCACTCCTCCAGAGTCCATCGCGCGTGCCGCGACAGGTCCAACCGTAGGCCGCACGCCACCGCTCGCCCTGAGCGTTCACTCAGAGCGAGCGATGAGCGGATCACTTCTCCCGCGGGATGATGATCCACGCTGCGATGTAGATGAGGATCTGCGGGCCGGGCAGCAGCATCGACAGCACGAAGATGAGCCGGACCAGGAACGCGGACATGCCGAAACGCTCGGCGAGCGCGGCGCAGACGCCGGCGATGATCTTGCCCTGACGAGGGCGGACGAGGGTTGACATGCGTCCAGTCTGCTCGCGGCCGGCCCCCAGGTGCATCCGGTGAACCCCCGACTCTGCGGTCAGGGTACCGGTCGCGCCGCCATCGAGTCCGCGAAGGATGCGGCACGCTGGGCCGCCTCGGGCGGCCACACCACACGCACGCGCTCGAAGATCACCTCGAGCTCCTCGTGCCACGCGGATCCGGCCGCCGCTCGGGTCCGTTGCCAATACCGCCGATGTCCGGCGAGCCAGCCCGCTCGGGTACGGTCGTTCTCGCCTTCGTCCCAGGCGAACGCGTCCGTCAGGCTCTCGATCGGGCCGAGATCGAGCGACACGGTCCGCAGCACAGCACGCGGCGTGCCCGTTCCGTCGCAGCTGATCCAGTGGCCGCCGATGCGCGGCAGCGGCTCACCCTCCTCCGCGTACTCGACGACGAGGGAGGCGGTACCGGTCTTCAAGCCACGCAGGACCGCGCCGATGGAGAGATCGGCGAACTCCACGGAGTCGCCGAACATCTCGATCGGATGCTCGTCCGCGAGCACGGCCGCGCGCGGATTCGCGAGGACGTACTCCGACCACATCCGTTCGGCCGCGGCACGGTCGGGATCGGGTAGGGGCGTGCGCGCGGGCTCGGCCGGAATGTCGACCAGCAGATTCGCGCCGGCGACGGCGGCCGGATCATCGTTCTGGTTGAACGGCAGTTCGATGCGTTCGAACGGCCACGCGATCTCGAGCCAGCGGCGCACGTAGGCGTCCAATTCCTCCTCGGCGCGCGAGCCGAGGAGATCATCCACCACCCACCAGGCCGCCAGCGCGGCGCCGGGTTCGCCCGGCACCGGGTCGATGTAGACGCAGCCGAGCACGGCGTCCTCCTCGGCGTCGAAGAGGGCGTAGTTGAACGACTCGTGCGCCGCGATCTCGCGCTCGTGCCGGGCAAGATCGGCGTAGTCCTGCTCGATCGTCAGCTCGGCAGGCGGCCAGGCCCACCTTTCACCGAACAGTTCCCACAGCCGCTCGCGCGCGCCCATCACCGCCGGATAGTCGACATCGACGTCGCTCGCCCGGATCGGCCGCAGATGCAGGCCGCACGGCAGATCCAGTCGGGAGGGATGAACGAACGACTCCGGCAACCACGTCATGTCACCACCCTGACACATCACCGCGAGATGCCACTTCTGTACGCGACACGCCGTGCGGGGCGTGCAGAAGAGGCATCTCGTGGGGAGGGCGGGAGGCGATCAGCCGGCGGCGCGCTCCAGGACGAGCTCGCGCACGCGGGCCGCGTCGGCCTGGCCGCGCATGGCCTTCATGACCGCGCCGATGACGGCGCCCGCGGCCTGGACCTTGCCGTCGCGGATCTTGGCCAGCACGTCCGGCTGCGCCGCGAGGGCCTCGTCGATCGCGGCGATCAGCGGCCCGTCGTCCGAGACGACGGCGAGCCCGCGGGCGTCGACGACCTGCTGCGGCGTGCCCTCACCGGCGATGACGCCTTCGAGCACCTGGCGGGCCAGGCGGTCGTTCAGCGTGCCGGCGTCGACGAGCGCGGCGACGGCCGCGACGTCGGCGGGTGAGACCAACGAGGACGCATCCGCCCCGGCCGCGTTCGCGAGGCGCGCGATCTCGCCGGTCCACCACTTGCGGGCGGCCTGCGGGGTCGCGCCGGCGGCGACGGTGTCGGCGATCTCGACCAGTAGGCCGCTGTTCGCGACGTCCTGGAACTCGAGGTCGGTGAAGCCCCACTCGCTCTTCAGTCGGCGACGACGATCCGCGGGCTTCTCGGGCAGCGCGGCGCGCAGCTGCTCGATGAGCTCGGGAGCCGGCACCACCGGCAGCAGGTCCGGCTCCGGGAAGTAGCGGTAGTCGTCCGCGTCGCTCTTCGGACGCCCGGCGGACGTGGCGCCGGTGTCCTCGTGCCAGTGCCGCGTCTCCTGGATGATGGTGCCGCCCTTGGCGAGGATCGCGGCCTGACGCTGGATCTCGTAGCGCACGGCGCGCTCGATCGAGCGCAGCGAGTTCACGTTCTTCGTCTCGGTGCGGGTGCCGAGCTTCTCCTGGCCGCGCGGGCGCAGGGAGACGTTGGCGTCGCAGCGGATGTTGCCGCGCTCCATCTTCGCGTCGGAGATGCCGAGCGAGATCACGATGTCGCGGATGGTGGCGACGTACGCCTTCGCGATCTCGGGCGAGCGCTTCTCGGCGCCGAAGATCGGCCGGGTCACGATCTCGACCAAGGGGACGCCGGCGCGGTTGTAGTCGACCAACGAGTAGTCGGCGCCCTGGATGCGTCCGGTGGAGCCGCCGATGTGGGTCAGCTTGCCCGCATCCTCCTCCATGTGCGCGCGCTCGATCGGCACCTGCACCAGCGTGCCGTCCTCCAGCTCGACCTCGACCGTGCCGTCGAAGGCGATCGGCTCGTCGGACTGCGAGATCTGGTAGTTCTTCGCCAGGTCGGGGTAGAAGTAGTTCTTCCGCGCGAAGCGGCTGGTCGGTGCGATCGAGCAGCCGAGCGCGAGGCCCAGGCTGATCGAATAGCGCACCGCCTGCTCGTTCACCACCGGCAGCGAGCCCGGCAGGCCGAGGTCGACCGGAGTCACGTTGGTGTTCGGCGCTGAGCCGAAGTCGTTCGGCGCGTCCGAGAACATCTTGGTCTTGGTGTTCAGCTCGATGTGCACCTCGAAGCCGAGCACGGGCTCGTACAGCTCGAAGACCTTGTCGTAGTCCATCAGTTCGGCGGCGGCCATCAGACGGCTCCTTCCTCGGAGGCGAAGATTTCGGCGGAGGAGAGGGAGGGTGCCTGCGAGATCAGCGAGTGACCCCACTGCTCCTCCAGCAGCGCCTCGAGCGCTCCACCGACGTTGTACAGACGCGCGTCCTCGCGGGCCGGCGCGAGGAACTGGATGCCGACCGGCAGACCGTCCTCCTGCGCGAGGCCCACGGGCAGCGAGATTCCGGGGATGCCGGCCAGGTTGGCGGGGATCGTGGCGATGTCGCCCCGGTACATCGCCAGCGGATCGTCCAGCTTCTCGCCGAGCTTCCACGCCGTCGTCGGCGCGGTGGGCGAGGCGAGCACGTCGACCTGGGCGAAGGCGGCGTCGAAGTCGCGCTGCACCAGGGTGCGCACCTTCTGGGCGCTGCCGTAGTAGGCGTCGTAGTAGCCGGCCGAGAGCACGTAGGTGCCCAGGATGATCCGGCGCTTGACCTCGGGGCCGAAACCGGCCTCGCGGGTCGCGGCCATCACCTGTTCGACCGTTCCGCCGCCCTGCGGGGTGACTCGCAGACCGAATCGCACGGAGTCGAATTTGGCCAGGTTGCTGGAGGCCTCGGCGGGGAGGATCAGGTAGTACGCGGCGACGGCGTGCTCGATGTTCGGCGCCGAGACCTCGACGATCTCGGCGCCGTTCTTCTCCAGCACCGCCAGAGCCTCGTGGAATCGGGAGATCACGCCCGGCTGGAAGCCCTCGCCGCCGTCGAGCTCCTTGAGCACGCCGATGCGCAGACCCTGCACGTCCGCGCGGCGCACGGTGTCGGCGAAGGACGGCCAGGAGTCGCGCAGCGAGGTGGAGTCGCGCGGGTCGTGCCCGCCGATCACGTCGTGCAGCAGTGCGGCGTCGAGCACGGTGCGGGTGACCGGGCCGATCTGATCCAGGCTCGAAGCGAGCGCGATCGCGCCGTAGCGCGAGACGCCGCCGTAGGTCGGCTTGACGCCCACGGTCCCGGTGACATGAGCGGGCTGGCGGATGGAGCCGCCGGTGTCGGAGCCGAGGGCCAGCGGCGCCTCGAATGCTGCGACGGCGGCAGCGGATCCGCCACCCGAGCCGCCGGGGATGCGCTCCAGATCCCACGGGTTGTGCGTCGGGCCGTAGGCCGAGCGCTCGGTGGAGGAACCCATCGCGAACTCGTCCATGTTGGTCTTGCCCAGCGGCACCAGGCCGGCCGCGCGGACCTTCTTCATCACCGTCGCGTCGTACGGCGGCACCCAGCCCTCGAGGATCTTCGATCCGCTCGTAGTGGGCATGTCGTTGGTGACGATGACGTCCTTGATCGCGATCGGCACCCCCGCCAGCTCGTGCAGGGGCGTGCCGGCGGCGCGCTGCGCGTCGATATCGGCGGCGGTGGCGAGCGCCTGCTCGTTCGCGACGTGCAGGAACGCGTGCACGGCCGGGTCGACCGCGTCGATGCGGTCCAGGTGGGCGCGCGTCGCCTCGACGGACGACACCTCGCCGGTGCCGAGTTTCGTCGCGAGCTGCGCGGCGGAGAGGCGGATGATCTCGTCGGAATGCACGGCCATCACTGCTCCTCCCCCAGGATCGCGGAGACCTTGAATCGGGTACCGTCGTGCTCCGGCGCACCGGAGAGCGCTTGCTCGACGGTGAGCGTCTCGCCGATCACGTCGGGGCGGAACACGTTCTGCAGCGGGATCGGGTGGCTGGTGGCCGGGACGTCGGGCGTGGCGACCGCCTGCACGGCGGCGAAAGAGTCGACGATCGAGCCGAGCTCGCGCGTCATGGTCTGGATCTCCTCCGGGCCCAGCTCGATTCTGGCGAGTCCCGCCAGGTGTGCGACCGTATCGGCCGTGATCTCGGACATGCGTCTCCGTCAGATGGATCGGGGTGATGAACCCAGCAATCCTATTCGACGGGGCGCGCCCGCATCCGCTGATGATCCTCAACCAGCGGACGGGGTGCTCGTCGGTCCGTCGTTGCCGGGCGAGCTGAACAGGGTGGTGCCGTGCTTCGTCAGCGCGTCGTAGGCTCCCTGGTAGGTGGTCGGGATCTCCTCGCCCGGGTCGCCGTACCGGGCGAGCAGCAACCCCATCAGCCCCAGCGCGGGCGGGCTGAGCGGCTTGTCCTTGTCGGTGTTCGCGGGATGTGCGGGCACTTCGTCGGTGTTGGGCGGCAGATACTGCGGCGAGGTCTCCGGCCAGTCACCGATCTGCCGCGGCGTGTCGAGGTTGAGCACCGAGAAGAGGTCGTTCGCCGACTCGTCGCGTTCGGTCAACGAGGCCAGGCCGTGTCGACGCGACATCGTCTTGATCACGGATCCGTGGTGCATCCGCTCGTGACTGATCGTGCCGGCTTTCGTGTACGCCGAGATGGCGATGGCCGGAACCCGGCAACCGAGTCGGTCGAAGGTGAAGCCCATCTCGCCCGCGCCCGCGTCATCGGGCGGCGTGGCGTCCGGCGGCGCGACGTGGTCGTAGAGGCCGCCGTGTTCGTCGAAGGTGACGAAGAGCATCGTGTTGATCGCGTTCGAGCCGGTGTCGCTCGCGCTCGCCCGGATCGCGCTGTACACCTGGTGCAGCAGCAGCTCGCCGGCGCGCACGTCCGAGATCGCGCCGTCGAGGATCAGCGTGCCGTCGACCTCGTTCTCGTGCACCCGGCCGGTCGGCGGATGCATGTCGTTGTGGTTGTAGATCAGCCGCGGCTCGATGAAGGCGTAGTCGGGCAGTTCGCCGTTCTGCACATCCGCGTAGAACTGCTCCATCGTGGCGAAGTTCTTCTGCCAGTAGGGCTCCAGCACCGGTGCGTGCAGCAGGCCGGTGTACGAGATCACCTGCAGCTCATCGAAGTAGACCCGCCAGGTCTTGCCCGCCTCCTCCAGGCGGTTGAACAGTGTCGGCGCGTCCTTGAGGTCGTCGGACAGCCACTTCTCGTAGCCGCCGCCCCTGTTCGTGACGAAGCCGTGCGAGGTGGACGCGTGGAAGAACGAGCGGTTGCAGAACGTCTGCGACGGCACCGCGCAGTACCAGTCGTCGAAGACCGCGAACTCCCGGGCCAGGGTCGAGAAGACGGGCAACATCTCGGGCGAGAAGTTGCCCATGATGGTCGCGGCCTCGTCGGCGCTGGGCTCCTCGCCCTCCTTCAGTCGGCGGAAGTTGATGATGTAGTCGTCGAGGAAGCCGCTCATGTCCGGCTTCGCCCCTGCCGGCGGGGCGTTGTACGGCGCGGCCATCTGATCGACGTAGAGCTTCTCGTTGCTCGCCGGATCGACGGTGTGGAACAGCTGCGTGTTCACGTGCGGATACTCCTCGCCCGGGTCCGGCGAGGGCTGCCCCATCACCACATCCGTCGCGCCGGTGTACACGTGCGCCGGCACGGTGACGCCCGCGCGGGAGGTATTGCTGTAGTCGCCGAAGTTCAGGCCGGCGAAGGTCTGCCCGTCCGGCAGATCGTCCTGCGAATACAGGTAGCCGAGGATGTTGTCGAACGATCGGTTCTCGAACATCAGCACCACCAGGTGGTCGAAGCCGGGGGCGTCGCGCGGGTTGAGCGGGGCGAACTGCTCGCGGGTGCGCGCGGAGCCGGCCGCCGCACCGATCGCCGCTCCTCCCGCGGCGCCGGCGGCGACGCCGCCCGCAGCGATGCCGGCACCCTTCAGGAATCCGCGGCGGGAAGCGGACGGCGGCTCGACATCCTTCGGCATGCCTCGAGTTTATTGAGGATGAACGACGGCGCCCGCCGCGCGGACGAGGGCTATCGCGGCGACCTCGGTCTCGGGCACCGCGTCGTGACGGCCGAGGATCCGGGCGGCCCGTTCGGCCGCGGCCCGGAGGCGCACGTCGGGCGCGTGCTGGCCGGGGGCGGCGTCGGGGGCCCACGCCGGAGCCGTCGCCGGCCAGGATGCGGGCGGGCGGTAGCTCGTCGGGTCCAACGCATCGAGCAGGAGCCGGTCGGTCCTCGTGTCGCGCCGGTCACGGATGAGCGCACCGACCAATGCATGATCGACGCTCTCGCGCACCACGGCCCCGGTCCGCGCGAACGCGGAGACCAAGATCGCCGGCACGCGCGTGCGCGTCGAGCCGTCGGCTGCGGTTCGATCCAGCGGGTCGCGACTGCCTCCACCGTCGGCGGCGAGCACGAGCAGAGCGATGTTCGGCTGTGCCGTCCGAATCGCGCCGTAGACGTCGTGGATGATCCGCTCGGCGTGCCGCAGATCCGGGCTACGATCACGCCCGGTCAGCGCCGAGGTCGCCAGGTCTGCCGGCGCGAACAGCGACCGCGGCTCGATCACGCTGAGCCGCGGCAGCTCGCCGGCCTCGATGCGGCGGCGGAACGCGCTCATCGGGGCGAACGAACCGGGTTCCGCGAGCTCGGGGTGCTCCAGCGCGATCACGGACGCGCCCTGTTCCTCCGGGTAGAACACACTCCAATCCCCCTCCTGGGCAGCGCGGATGGCCCGCAGCACCGGGTCCGATCCGTCGGCGAACCACGCATCGAACGTCGCGAACTCGCGGGCGAGCCGGCTCAGCACCGGGAGCATCGCCGGCTCGAAGCCCACCGTCGCTGCCGCGGGGTCGTCGGCGGCAGGGGCGGTCATCACGGCGTCCGTGGATCCCGTCGCGAGCGGCCAGTCGAGCGGATGCGCGCCGCCGGGTGGCCGCCCGAGCAGCGCGTCGTAGGAACGCCCGGCGAGACGCAGCAGCACGACATGGCCGACTCCGCCCAGCGGATCGACGGACGGAGTCAGCGCAGCCAGAGTCGCGGACGCCGCCGACGCCACGGCGTGCCTCAGCAGGCTGCGACGCGGCCGGTCAGTCGGCGTCGGCGTCATCCTTCGTCTCGGACGGCTCATCCGGTTCAGCCTCCGGCAGCGCGATCGCCGCGGGCCCCTGCGTGACGAGCAGGGCGAACGCTGCGGCGTCGATGATGCGCACCCCGAGCGCCTCCGCCTTACCGAGCTTGCTGCCCGCACCGGGGCCGGCCGCGACGTAGTCGGTCTTCTTGGAAACACTGCTGGCGGCCTTCCCGCCCGCGGCGATGATCGCCTCCTGCGCGCCCTCTCGGCTGAAGCCCTCGAGACTGCCGGTCGCGACGACCGTGAGGCCCGCCAGGACGCCATCGGCGTTGCCGGCCGCGCCGGGACCGGGGTGGCCCGGGGTCGTGAACTGGACCCCGGCTGCGGCCCACTGCTCGACGATCTCGCGGTGCCAGTCGATCTCGAACCAGGCGATCACCGCGTCGGCGATGATGCCGCCCACGCCGTCGACCGCCGCGAGTTCGTCGCGCGTCGCGGCCCGGATCGCGTCGAGCGAGCCGAAGTAGTCGGCCAGGGCGCGGGCCGCGACGGGGCCGACGTGCCGGATGCTCAGCGAGACCAGGATGCGCCAGAGCGGCTTGGTCTTGGCCTTCTCGAGTTCGGCGATGAGCTTGATCGCACTCGTCGACGGCACGTAACCGGAGTCGCCGGCGAACTCGGTCGCCTCCGGGTCGAAGGCGCCGTCCTTGGCCTGACGGCGGCGGCGGAACGGAGCGACGACCTTCGGCTCGCCGGTCTTGTCGTCGAGCTTGGGCATCCCGGTCTCGTTGTCGCGGACGACGACCTCGATCGGGAACAGCTCGGCCAGACCCAGCGCGAACAACCCGGCCTCGGTGCGCAGCGGCGGCTCCGTCGGCACGAACGGCTGGGTGAGAGCCGCGGCGCTGACCTCACCGAGCACTTCGATGTCGAGACCGCCGCGACTGCCGACGTGCTCGACGCGCCCGCGCACCTGCGCCGGGCACGACTCCGCGTTCGGGCAGCGCAGGTCGACGTCGCCCTCCTTGGCCGGGGCGAGCGTCGTGCCGCACTCGGGGCACTGGGTCGGCATCACGAACGCGCGCTCGGTGCCGTCGCGCAGCTCGACCACCGGGCCGAGCACCTCGGGGATCACGTCGCCGGCCTTGCGCAGCACCACGGTGTCGCCGATCAGCACGCCCTTGACCTTGACCACGTCGGCGTTGTGCAGAGTGGCCTGTCGCACCTCGGAACCGGCGACCTTGACCTTCTCCATCACCGCGAACGGCGTGGCGCGGCCGGTGCGACCGACACTGACGACGATGTCGAGCAGCTTGGTGTGCACCTCTTCGGGCGGGTACTTGTACGCGATCGCCCAGCGCGGCGCGCGGCTGGTGGCGCCGAGTTCGTCGTGCAGCTCCAGTTCGTCGACCTTGACGACGACGCCGTCGATCTCGTGCTCGACGCTGTGCCGCTCGCGGCCGTAGCGCTCGATGAACGCGACGACCTCGTCGACGGAGGCGGAGACCTGGTTGTGCGAGCTGGTCGGCAGCCCCCACTGCGAGAGCAGCGCGTAGATCTCGGACTGCGAGGAGACCGGCGGATTCGCCCAGGCACCGATGCCGTGCACGTAGAGCGCGAGCGACTGCACGCGGGCTTCACCGGCGCGCAGTTCGAGTCCGGTCTTCTTGTCGAGCTGCTGGCGCAGTCCGCCGCTGGCGGCGTTGCGCGGGTTCGCGAACGTCGGGAAGCGCCGCAGTGCGCTCTCGCGGGCCTTGTCCTCCTCGAACGGCTTCCGCGTGGCCTCCGGTCGCGACTCCCAGCGCGCACGGGTCTCCGCGACCGCTTCTTCGCGCAGGCTCGCCTGCAATTCGTTGAGTTCGAGGAACGCCTTGGTCGGGATGAAGACCTCGCCGCGCACCTCCACCAGCGGCGGATGACCCGTGCCCGCGAGCGTCTGCGGGATGCCCGCGAGGCGCAGCGCGTTGACCGTGACGTCCTCTCCCGTGCGGCCGTCACCGCGGGTGGCGGCGGTGACCAACTCGCCGTTCTCGTAGTGCAGCGAGATGGCGAGGCCGTCGATCTTCAGCTCGGTGAGCCAGGCGACGTCGCGGCCGGCCGCGGCGACGGTCTTGGCGCACCACTCCTGCAGCTCCTCGGTGGAGAAGACGTTGTCGAGCGAGAGCATCCGCTCCGCGTGGTCGATGGGGGCCAGTCCGGCCGCGACGATGCCGCCGACGGTCTGCGTGGGCGAGTCGTCCGAAGCGAGCTCGGGGTTCGCCTCCTCCAGCGCCGCGAGTTCGCGCACGAGGGCGTCGTACTCGGCATCGGAGAGCGGCGAGGCGTCGGCGGCGTAGTAGCCCTCGCTGGCGGCACGGATGCTCGCGCGCAGCTCCTCGACGCGAGAGGTGGCGTCGACGGCGGGCATCAGCCGGCCGCCCCGACCGGCAGGGCGCTCACGGTGCGGTCGATGGTGAACTGACCGAGGACGCGGGTGCCGAGGTAGACGACGGCGGTCTGCCCGGGGGCGACGCCGCTGAGAGGTGAGGCTGGAGTGATCACGAACTCCACTGTGCCATCGACCTCCGACACTGAAGCGATGGCGGGCACCGGGTCGGCGTGGGCGCGGATCTGCACCTCGCACTCAAACGGGGTGGCCGGATCCTGCGGCGCCGCGCCCGCCCACGTGAAGCGGCTGCCGGCGATCTCGGCGATCGCGAGCGCCTCCTTCGGGCCGACCACGACGGTGTTCGTCTTCGGGCGCACTTCGAGCACGAAGCGCGGGCGTCCGTCCGGCGCGGGGGTGCCGAGGTGCAGGCCGCGGCGCTGACCGACCGTGTACGCGTGAGCGCCCTCGTGCGCGCCGACGACGGCGCCGGTCCGGTCCACGATCTCGCCGTCGGCGACGCCGATCTTGTCACCGAGCCAGCCCTTCGTGTCGCCGTCGGGGATGAAGCAGATGTCGTGGCTGTCCGGCTTGTTCGCGACACTCAGCCCGCGCGCGGCGGCCTCCGCACGCACAACGGCCTTGCTCGGGGTGGAGCCGAGCGGGAACATCGAGTGCGCGATCTGATCCGCGGTGAGGACCCCGAGCACGTACGACTGGTCCTTCGCCTCGTCGCTGGCGCGGTGCAGCTCACGCCGGCCGCTCTCATCCGTGACGATGGATGCGTAGTGGCCGGTGCAGACGGCGTCGAAGCCGAGGTCGATCGCCTTCTCGAGCAGGGCGGCGAACTTGATCTTCTCGTTGCAGCGCATGCACGGGTTCGGGGTGCGACCCGCGGTGTACTCGGCGATGAAGTCGTCGACCACGTCGAGCTTGAACCGCTCGGAGAAGTCCCACACGTAATAGGGGATGCCGAGCACGTTCGCGGCGCGCTGCGCATCCATCGAATCCTCGATCGTGCAGCAGCCGCGGCTGCCCGTGCGCAGGGTGCCGGGCATCCGGCTCAGCGCGAGGTGCACCCCGACGACATCGTGCCCGGCGTCGACCGCCCGGGCCGCGGCCACGGCGGAGTCCACGCCGCCGCTCATGGCAGCCAAAACCTTCATCCGACCAGGATACGCGGGGCCCGCCCGCTCGGCGCGGCCCGCCCGAAGCCCGGGTTGTCGCGCCGCGTCCGTCCCGCGCCCGAAACGGACGGAATGCGACCACCCGGGCCTACGCCTCCCCGCACCCGAAGCCCGGGTTGTCACCAAGCGTCCGTCGCGCGCTCGAAACGGGCCGAACACGACCACCCGGGCCTACGCCTCCCCGCACCCGAAGCCCGGGTTGTCACCAAGCGTCCGTCCCGCGCCCGAAACGGACCGAACACGACCACCCGGGCCTACGTATCCCCGCACCCGAAGTCCGGGTTGTCACCAAGCGTCCGTCCCGCGCCCGAAACGGACGGAACACGACCACCCGGGCCTACGCCCGCCCGCATCTGCAGCCCGGGTTGTCACCAAGCGTCCGTCCCGCGCCCGAAACGGACGGAACACGACCACCCGGGCCTACGCCTCCCCGCACCCGAAGTCCGGGTTGTCAGCAAGCGTCCGTCCCGCGCGCGAAACGGACGGAACGCGACCACCCGGGCTTCAACGCCCGCGGCCACGCCCCGCGCCCCACGACCGCGCCGCGCGGCGCTCACACCGCTCGGTTCGACAGCCCCGCCTTCGCCGCGCGCGCGTACGCCGCCGGGATCGCCGCCAGCACCGCGTCCACGTCCGCCTCGGTCGAGGTGTGACCGAGGGTGAACCGGAGCACGCCGCGGGCCTCCTCCTCGGAGCGACCGAGCGCCATCACCACGTGCGACGGCTCCGGGATGCCCGCGGTACAGGCCGATCCGGTGGAGACGGAGACGCCGGCCAGGTCGAGCAGGAACAGGAGGGAGTCGCCCTGCGCGCCCGGGAAGGACAGGTGCGCGTTGTTCGGCGCGCGACGACCGGAGTCGACGTGCGGCCCGGTCAGCGCGGCACCGGGCACCGCGTCGAGCACGCCGGAGACCAAGCGATCCCGGAGTGCCGAGAGGCGCTCCGCCTCCGCACTCAGCGAGGCCACCGCCTCCGCGGCCGCCGCCGCGAACGCCGAGGCGCCGGCGACGTCCTGCGTTCCGGAACGCACCCCGCGCTGCTGCCCGCCGCCGTGCAGCAGCGGCTCGACCGTGCTGGTGCGCGAGAGCACGAGCGCCCCGGATGCCACCGGGCCGCCGACCTTGTGCCCCGAGACGCTGACGGCGACGAGCCCGCTCGACCCGACCGCGCCGGAAGCGCGACGTACGCCCGCGACGTCGATGGGTACGTGTCCGAACGCCGCCACGGCATCCAGGTGCAGCGGCACCCCGGCGCGCGCACAGACCGTGGACAACTCGAGAACCGGCAGCACCGTCCCGATCTCGTTGTTCACCCACAGCGCGGTCACCAGAGCGACCGACGACGGGTCGCGCGCGATCGCGGCATCGAGCACCGCCGGCTGCAGCGCGCCCTCGGCGTCCAGCGGCAACCACTCCACCACGGCACCCTCGTGCGCCGCCAGCCACTCCACGCTGTCGATCGTGGCGTGGTGCTCCCCCGCCGGCGCGAGGATGCGCACGCGGCGCGGATCCGCGGCCTGCGCGTGCCAGAACAGGCCCTTCAGAGCGAGGTTGATCGCCTCCGTCCCACCCGAGGTCAGGATCAGCTCGATCGGCTCGCACCCCAGCGACGCCGCGAGCGACGCCCGCGCGTCCTCCAACGCGCGCCGCGCATCCTGCCCAGCGCCGTGGATGGAGGACGGATTGCCCACGTGGGCGAGGGCGGCGACGAAGGCGTCCCGGGCGACCGGGCGCATCGGCGTCGTCGCGGCATGATCGAGGTAGATCACGGAGAACGACCTTTCGCGGCAGATGCGCTTTCGACGCTGAGAGAGTGTCAAGAGGTTGACGCGCCAACCTCTACTCTAGATCGCATGACTTCGCCGGACCCCTTGCGGAAGCTCGGCGTTCGGATCACGGCGCGCGGCGGCGAGCTGCGCGTGTGGTCCCAGAACGCCTCCAGCATCGACCTCCTCCTCTTCGACGCCAAGGATCCCAACTGGGTCGTGAAAACGGTGCCGATGGCCCGCGAGGACGGCGACGTCTGGGTCGGCCGCTCGCGGTCGCTCGCCGTCGGCACCCGCTACGCCATCCGCGTGGACGGCGACCCCACTCCGACCAGCCCGTTCAATCCGCGCACCCTGCTGCTGGAGCCGTACACCAAGGGCATCCACCGCGTCGCGGAGGACGAGTGGCGCTCCGTCGTCGTCGACGAGGAGTTCGACTGGGGCGGCTCGCAGAAGCCGCGCGTGCCGCTGGATCACACCGTGATCTACGAGGCGCACGTGAAGGGCCTCACCAAGCTGAACGCGCAGATGCCGGTCGAGCTGCGCGGCACGTACGCCGGGCTCGCCCACGAGTCGACCATCCGCTACCTCAAGGACCTCGGCGTCACCAGCATCGAGCTGCTCCCCGTGCACGCCTTCGTTTCGGAGCAGCGGCTGATCAAGCAGGGCCTGATCAACTACTGGGGCTACAACACCCTCAACTTCTTCACGCCGCACGCGAGCTACGCCTCCCGGGCCGCGCAGCAGGAAGGCCCCTCGGCCGTGCTGCGCGAGTTCAAGGGCATGGTCAAGCTGCTGCACGAGGCCGGCCTCGAGGTCATCCTCGACGTGGTCTACAACCACACCGCCGAGGAGGGCCCCGGCGGCCCGCGCACCAGCTTCCGCGGCATCGACAACGCGAACTACTACCGCCAGCAGCCCAACGGCGCTTACATCGACGTCACCGGCTGCGGCAACACGCTCGACTACGGCCACCCCGTGCCTCAGCGGATGGTGCTCGACTCGCTGCGTTACTGGGCTGAGGACCTGCAGATCGACGGCTTCCGGCTCGACCTCGCGGCGACCCTGGGTCGCGACGAGATCGCGCACTTCCGCAGCGATCATCCGCTGCTCACGGCGATCGTCGAGGACGAGGTGCTGGGCGAGGCGAAGATGATCGCGGAGCCGTGGGATGTCGGCATGGGCGGCTGGCAGACCGGCAACTTCCCGGACGGCTGGTCGGAGTGGAACGACCGCTACCGCGACCGCGTGCGCAACTTCTGGCTCTCGGACATCGACTACGCGCGGCGCGCCGGCGGACCTCCCGTGGGCATCGGCGGCTTCGCCACGCGCCTGGCGGGATCGTCGAACACGTTCTCCCTCGAACGCGGCCCGCTCGCGTCCGTCAACTTCATCACCGCGCACGACGGTTTCACGCTCGCCGACCTGGTCAGCTACAACGTGAAGCACAACGTCGGCAATGGCGAGTCCAACCGCGATGGCACCGACAACAACCGCTCGTTCAACCACGGCTTCGAGGGGCCGACGAGCGACGCGCAGATCAACGAGACCCGGCAGAAGGCGATGCGCAATCTGCTCGGCACGCTGCTGCTCTCGGCCGGTGTGCCGATGATCACGGCCGGCGACGAATTCGGGCGCAGCCAGCGCGGCAACAACAACGCCTACTGCCACGACTCCGACCTCACGTGGATGCGCTGGGATGCGAAGAGCGATTGGCAGCACGAGCTCGCGCTGCACAGCAAGCGGCTGATCCAGCTGCGCCGCGAGAACCCGGCGCTGCGCCCGGTGCGGTACGGTCGCGGCGGCGATGTGCCGACGCCGAGCGCGAGCCAGATGGACTGGTACGACAGCCACGGCCGCGGCATGTCGGAGTCGGACTGGACCTCAGCCGAGAACCGCACTCTGCAGTACCTCGCCGCGTCCACCCCCGAGTTCGAGGAGTTCAACCGCATCCTGCTGGTGATCCACGGCGTCGAGCACGAGACCAGCGTCACGCTGGCCGAGCACGAGGGCGTCACGGGCTACACCCGGCTGTGGAACAGCGCGGACCCGGTGCCGCTGGAGCACGGCGAGGACTTCGAGCCCGGCCAGGTGATCAAGGTTCCCGGAGCATCGATGCAGTTGTTCCGCGCGCACGGCTGATGGCCGCTCGTTCCGGTCCGGGCACGCCCGCGACGGTCGCGTTGACCGCCGCGGGCATCCCGTTCACCCCACACGAGTACGTGCACGATCCGGCTGCGACGAGCTTCGGGCTGGAGGCCGCCGAGGCGCTGGGCGTCGAAGCCGACCGCGTCTTCAAGACGCTGTTGGCGGATGTGGACGGCCGGCTGGTCGTGGCCGTTGTGCCGGTCACCGGCAAGCTCGGTCTCAAAGAACTCGCCGCGGCCGTCGGCGGCAAGAAGGCGGTGATGGCGGATCCGAGACTCGCGGAACGCAAGACCGGTTACGTCGTGGGCGGCATCAGCCCCGTCGGTCAGAAGACCCCGCTGGCGACCGTCCTCGACGAGACGGTGGACCTCTGGGACACCGTCTTCGTCTCCGGCGGCCGCCGCGGCTTCGACATCGAGCTGACGCCGGCCGACCTCGCTCGCATCACGGCCGCAACCCTCGCCCCGATCGCCGCCTGACCGCTTCGGACTACTTCTTCTTCACCCGCGCGCTGACGACGTCCTCGTGCGAGATGCCGCCGCTCGACTTCGCCTTCTTGTCGAGGCGCTTCTCTTTGAGCGTCTTCGCCGCGGGCTTCGCGACGGCCTTCCGGGATGACTTCTCGGCCATGGGATTCGTTCCTCCGTCGAGAGCCAGCGTGACCCTGTAGCTGAAGGCTACGCCCTTCGGGCCCGACCGACGTCACGACCACTTGTGAGGAGTGGCGCTCCCCGAGTTCGGGGAAGCACCACTTCTCACAAGTGGTCGAGCGCTCAACTTCAGCTCGCGACCGCGATCAGCCCCAACTCCGAGGACGACGCCAGCAGCTCGTTCCGCGGCACGATCCGCACGGAGTACCCGAACGGCCCCGAGCGGTCCAGCGCCACGGTGCCGTAGTACTGCGTCTGGCCCGACGCATCCGCCGTCACGTGCCGCCCCGCCTCCGCCGACAACTCCAAGTCGCTGACGCGCACGTCGCGCAGCACATCGCCCTCGTCGCTGGAGCCGTAGACGACCTGCACCGAGACGTCGTCGGGCGTCAGCCCGCCCAGCGACACCCGCGCGCGGATGCGCAACTCGTCGCCGAGCTGCGGCACCGCGTCGATCCCGCCCGATTCCACGTAGTCCACAGCGACGGACGCCCACGCGTCGCGCACGCGGCGCTTCCAGACCGCCAGCTCCTTCGCCGCGGCGTAGTGGTCGTGCGAGATCGTGCGCTCGGCCAGCGCGGCCGGCCGGTACAGCTGCTCGACGTACTGGCGCACCATCCGCTCGGCGGACAGCTCGGGCGAGAGCGTCGACAGCGTGTGCCGGATGGAGGCGACCCAGCGCTCCGGGACGCCGTCATCGTTGCGCTTGTAGAAGCGCGGCGCGACGTCGTGCTCGATCAGGTCGTACAGCGCGTTCGCCTCCAGCGTGTCGCGCTCGGCGGAGTCGATGGCGCGGTCGGAGGACGGGATCGCCCAGCCGTTCTCGCCGTCGTAGTACTCGTTCCACCAGCCGTCGAGAATGGAGAGGTTCAGCGAGCCGTTCAGGGCCGCCTTCATCCCGGAGGTGCCGCAGGCCTCGAGCGGGCGCAACGGGTTGTTCAGCCAGACGTCCGTACCCGGGTAGAGCAGCTGAGCCATCGCGATGTCGTAGTCGGGCAGGAAGACGATGCGGCGACGCAGCTCGGGCTCCTGGGCGAACTGCACCAGCTTCTGGATCAGCCGCTTGCCCTCCTCGTCGGCGGGATGCGACTTGCCGGCGATCACGATCTGCACCGGCCGCTTCTTGTGCGTGAGCAGCGCGCGCAGACGCTCGGGGTCGTGCAGCATCAGCGTCAGGCGCTTGTAGGTCGGCACGCGGCGGGCGAAGCCGATCGTGAGTACCTCGGGATCGAGCAGCTCGTCGAGCCATGACGGCACGAGTCCGCCGGGGTTCTGCTGCAGCCAGGACGCTTTCATCCGCCGGCGCGCGTCGTGCACGAGCTGCTCGCGCATCGAACGGCGCACGTTCCAGATGTCGGCGTCGCTGACCGCGGGCGAGGCCCAGTCCGCGGTCGTGGTGTCCTCGGTGCCGAGCTTCTCGACCGCGAGCGCGGTCAGCATCGGATCGGTCCAGGTCTGCGCGTGCACGCCGTTGGTGACCGACTGGATCGGCACATCCGCGTTGTCGAAGCCCGGCCAGAGTCCCGAGAACATACCGCGGCTGACCTCGCCGTGCAGCTTCGAGACGCCGTTGGCGCGCTGGCCGAGGCGCAGACCCATCACGGCCATGTTGAAGACGTGGTCGGATCCGCCCGGGTAGTTCTCGGCACCGAGGCCCAGCACGTCGTGCACGTCGACGCCCGGCAGCAGATCGGTGGAGAAGTACGCCTCGATCAGCGAGCGGTCGAAGCGGTCGATCCCCGCGGGTACCGGGGTGTGCGTGGTGAACACCGTGCCGGCGCGGACCACCTGCAGCGCCTCGTCGAAGCCGAGGCCGGCGCCGATGAGGTCGGAGATTCGCTCCAGCCCGAGGAAACCGGCGTGGCCTTCGTTGGTGTGGAACACCTCGGGCGCCGTCGTTCCGGAGATCTCGGCCCAGAGTTTCAGCGCGCGGACTCCGCCGATGCCCAGCAGCAGCTCCTGCAGCAGGCGGTGCTCGCCACCGCCGCCGTACAGGCGGTCGGTCACGTTGCGCAGCGAATCCTCGTTCTCGGGGATGTCGGTGTCGAGCAGCAGCAGCGTGATCCGGCCGACCGCGGCCTGCCAGACCCGCGCGTACAGCGCGCGCCCGCCGGTGAGCGAAAGCACCACCCGAGCGGGCGAGCCGTCCGCGAGGCGGAGCACGCGCAGCGGCAGGCCGTCGGGGTCGAGCACGGGGTAGCTCTCCTGCTGCCAGCCGTCGGCCGAGATGCCCTGGGTGAAGTACCCCGCGCGGTAGAACAGGCCGACGCCGGTGAGCGGCAGGCCGAGGTCGGAGGCCGCTTTGAGGTGGTCGCCAGCGAGGATGCCGAGGCCGCCGGAGTACTGCGGCAGTGCGGCCGCGATGCCGAACTCGGGCGAGAAGTAGGCGATGCGCTGGGGAGCATCCTCCGGCAGCGACTGGTACCAGCGCGGCTCCGAGAGGTAGTGGTTCAGTTCGTCGCGGGTTCGGTTGGCCCACTCCACGAAGCCGTGGTCGCCCGCGAGTTCGCGCAGACGGTCGGTGCCGACGGCCCCGAGCAGCGAGACCGGGTCGTTCTCGCAGGCGGCCCACGCCTCCGGATCGATGTGCTGGAAGACGCGTCGCGTGGGCTCGTGCCACGACCAACGCAGATTCGAAGCGAGGTCTCCCAGCGCTCCCAATTCCTCCGGCAGAACGGTTCGGACAGTGAACCTACGAATCGCCTTCACGCGCATTCCCTTTCGTCGCCGCACCCGCAGGGATCCGCGGTACAGCGGGGTCCGGACGACGTGGCGGCGTGTGCTGCCCCGCGAGCGCTCGGCAAGGATATCCGACCGACGGGAAACGGTTGCACACCGACAGATGACGGCTGCATTGCCCGGCGGATCGGGGCCGAATAGCAGGCCCGGGCACAACACGCCCACCCGGCGCAACCGGCGTGCCAAAGCAAGCCCGTATGGGTACTGTCGACCTGTGGCTAAGACTCCAGAAGGCAAGGGCGCCCGGGGGGCCAGGACGGCTCGTTCCGCAGCCGCCGTGACTCCCGCATCCGCTCCGACGACGACCATCACCGAGCCCGCGAAGGGAACGACGACTCCGGACTACGCAGCCGTGGCTGGCCGGATCCCGATCTTCGACCTCTCTCCTCAGCTCAACGACGATCTCTGGCCGGCGAAGGCCTTCGCCGGCGAGGTGGTGCCGTTCGCGGCGACCGCCTTCCGCGAGGGTCACGATCTGATCGGCGTCGACCTGCTGCTGATGGATCCGCGGGGGGTGCAGACGCAGTACCGCATGAACCCGCTCGCGCCCGGCACCGACCGCTGGGGCCGCCTCGTGCTGCTCGGCGAGGCGGGCACCTGGAAGTACCGGATCCAGGCCTATGCCGACGACTACGCGACCTGGCTGCACAACGCCGAGGTGAAGATCCCCGCCGGCCTCGATATCGAGGTCACCTTCGCGATCGGCGTCGAGCTGCTCACGCGCGGAGCATCGGATGCGAAGCGCAGCGACGCCGAACGCGCGATGCTGCGGGATGCGGCGACGCGGGTCGCGGATGCCGCGCTGCCGAACGCCGAGCGCCTTGCCGCGGCGACCGACGCCGCCGTGCACGGCATCGTGCTCGCCCGCCCGATCTACAGCCTGCCCACGCTCTCCGCCACGCGCAGCATCACGGTGGAGCGAACGCGCGCCGGCGTGGGCGCCTGGTACGAGTTCTTCCCGCGCTCCGAGGGCGCCATCAAGCACGAAGACGGCTCCTGGACGAGCGGCAGCTTCCGCACCGCCGTGGACCGGCTGCCCGCCGTCGCGGCGATGGGCTTCGACGTGCTCTACCTGCCGCCGATCCACCCGATCGGTCGCGCGTTCCGCAAGGGGCCGAACAACACCCTGAACGCGGGCGAGAACGATCCCGGCTCACCGTGGGCGATCGGCGCTCCCGAGGGCGGCCACGACGCCGTGCATCCCGATCTCGGCACGATCGACGACTTCGTGCACTTCCGGGAGCAGGTGGAGGCGAACGGACTCGAGCTGGCGCTGGACTTCGCGCTGCAGGCCTCCCCCGACCACCCGTGGGTGCAGAGCCACCCGGAGTGGTTCACGACCCTCCCGGACGGCTCGATCGCGTACGCGGAGAACCCGCCGAAGAAGTACCAGGACATCTATCCGATCAACTTCGACAACGACCCGGCCGGCATCCGCGCCGAGTCGTTGCGGATCCTCCGGCACTGGATCGGGCTCGGCGTCAAGATCTTCCGCGTCGACAACCCGCACACGAAGCCGCTGGACTTCTGGGAGTACGTGATCCACACGATCAACGCCGAGTTCCCCGAGGTGGTCTTCCTGGCCGAGGCGTTCACCCGCCCGGCGATCATGCAGTCGCTCGCGAAGGTCGGCTTCCAGCAGTCGTACTCGTACTTCACCTGGCGCAACACCAAGGAGGAGCTCGCGGAGTTCTTCACCAGCGTGTCGCAGGTCACCTCCGACTTCATGCGGCCGAATCTGTTCGTCAACACGCCGGACATCCTCACGGAGTACCTCCAGTTCGGCGGACCGGCGGCGTACAAGATCCGCGCCGCGCTCGCCGCAACGGCCTCGCCGCTCTGGGGCGTCTACGCGGGCTATGAGCTGTACGAGAACGTCGCTCGCCCCGGCGCCGAGGAGAACATCGACAACGAGAAGTACGAGTACAAGGCCCGTGACTACGCCCGCGCCGAGGCGCACGGAACCTCGCTGGCGCCCTACATCACCACGCTGAACGCGATCCGCCGCGGCCACCCCGCGCTGCGCCAGCTGCGCAACCTCACGGTGCACGGCAGCGACGACGACTCGATCTTCGTGTACAGCAAGCACCTCGACCTCGAGTTCACCGGAACCGGCGAGGCCGACACGATCATCGTGGTCGCGAACGTCGACCCGCACTCGGTTCGCGAGACCACGGTGCACCTCGACCTGCCGGCACTCGGCCTGGGTTGGGGCGACAGCTTCGAGGTCGAAGACCTGATCACGGGTGCGGTGTGGACCTGGGGCAGCGACAACTATGTGCGACTGGACTCCTTCGCGGAGCCGGTGCACATCCTGCGAGTGAAGGCGGACGAACGATGACCGGAACCATTCCCGAGGGCGACGCCGCCATCGCCCTGCCCGAGATCCCGGAGTGGGTGCTGCAGCAGGTCTCGACCGGCAGCAACGCCCTCCCCCACGCCGTCCTCGGCCAGCACCTGGTCGGCGCGGCCGGCATCGCGGATCCGGTCACCGTCATCCGCACGCTGCGTCCGCTGGCCGAGAAGGTCGTCGCGGTGCTCGCCTCCGGAGCTCGCGTCGAGCTGGCGCACCTGTACAACGGCATCTGGCAGGGCGTCCACGTGCTGGGCGAGGTCGACTACAAGGTCGAGACCACGTACGGTGACGGCGCCGAGTGGCTCGAGGACGACCAGTACCGCTACCCGAAGACGGTCGGCGACCTCGACCTGTACCTGATCGGTGAGGGCCGGCACGAGCGGCTGTGGGAGGCGCTCGGTGCGCACTACCGCGAGGTCACCGCGGTCGAGGAGAGCGCGTGGGGCACGACCTTCGCGGTGTGGGCTCCGCATGCGCAGGCCGTCCGCGTCGTCGGTGACTTCAACGGCTGGGGCGGCGAGCGGCACGCGATGCGCAACCTCGGCTCCACGGGGGTCTGGGAGCTGTTCATCCCGGGCCTGCAGCCCGGCCAGACCTACAAGTTCGACCTGCTGACCCGGCACGGCCAGTGGGTGCGCAAGGCCGACCCGATGGCCCGCTACGCCGAGATCCCGCCGGCCACCGCCTCCGTGGTGACGGAGTCGCAGTACAGCTGGTCGGATGCGGAGTGGCTGGAATCGCGCTCCGCGAGCGACCCGCACACCCGGCCGATGAGCGTCTACGAGATGCACCTCGGCTCGTGGCGTCCCGGCCTCGGCTATCGCGAGATCGCGGATCAGCTGATCGAGTACATCCACGAGCTCGGCTTCACCCACGTGGAATTCATGCCGCTCGCCGAGCACCCGTTCGGCGGCTCCTGGGGCTACCAGGTCACCGGGTACTACGCCTCGACCAGCCGATTCGGCCACCCCGACGACCTCAAGTACCTGATCGACCGACTGCACCAGGCGCGCATCGGCGTCATCATGGACTGGGTACCCGGCCACTTCCCCAAGGACGACTGGGCGCTCGCGCGCTTCGACGGCGAACCCCTGTACGAGCACCCCGACTGGCGACGCGGCGAGCAGATGGACTGGGGCACCTACGTCTTCGACTTCGGGCACACCCAGGTGCGCAACTTCCTCGTCGCGAACGCGCTGTTCTGGTTCGAGGAGTTCCACATCGACGCCTTGCGCGTCGACGCCGTCGCCTCGATGCTGTACCTCGACTACTCCCGCAAGGAGGGCGAGTGGCTGCCGAACCAGTACGGCGGGCGCGAGAACCTCGAAGCGATCAGCTTCATGCAGGAGGTGAACGCCACCGCGTACAAGAACTACCCGGGCATCATGATGATCGCCGAAGAGTCCACCAGCTGGCCCGGCGTCACGCAGCCCACCGACTCCGGCGGGCTCGGCTACGGGCTGAAGTGGAACATGGGGTGGATGAACGACACCCTGCGCTACATCGAGAAGGACCCGATGTACCGCAACTACCACACCAACGACCTGACGTTCTCGTTCCTGTACGCGTTCAGCGAGAACTTCATCCTGCCGATCTCGCACGACGAGGTCGTGCACGGCAAGGGCGCGCTGATCGCGAAGATGCCCGGCGACCACTGGCAGCAGCTCGCGAACGTGCGCGCCTACCTCGCGTTCATGTGGGGGCACCCCGGCAAGCAGTTGCTCTTCATGGGTAGCGAGTTCGGCCAGTACTCCGAGTGGAGCGAGGAACGCGGGCTCGACTGGTGGATCCTCGACCAGCCCAGCCACCGCGGCTTGTTCAATCTGGTCGGGCAGCTGAACCGGGTCTACCGCGACAACCCGTCGCTGTGGGAACTCGACCACGAGCCGCGGGGCTTCGAGTGGCTCGACGGCGGCGCGGCCGCCCACGGGGTGCTGCAGTTCCTGCGCTGGGACACCGACGGCAACCCGATCGCCGTGGTGATCAACTTCACCGGGAACGCCGTGCCGAACTACCGCCTGGGCCTGCCGTTCGCCGGGCATTGGGAGGAGCTGATCAACACGGACGCCGCCGACTTCGGCGGCTCCGGCGTCGGCAACTTCGGCGCGGTGCAGGCGCACGACGAGCCGTGGTCGGGTCGACCCGCCTCGGCCGAGGTCATCCTGCCGCCGCTGGGCGCGCTCTTCCTCAAGTACACGAAGTAGCCCGCGCAACGCATCAGGGGGTTGTCACTGCGTCCCGCGGGACGCAGTGACAACCCCCTAATGCGTGCGCGGGTCTAGTAGAGCAGGCCCGTGAGCCGGGCGCGGGCCTTCATCACGCGCGGGTCGGTCACGCCGACGATCTCGAAGAGGTCGAGCAGGCGCGTGCGCACGGCGGCCTTGCCGTCGGCGTCGAGCTTCGGGAACAGCGTGAGCAGCCGGTCGAAGGCATCCTCGACGTGGCCGCCCGACAGGTCGAGGTCGGCGACGTCGAGCTGCGCCTCGAGCGAATCGGGCGCTGCCGCAGCGGCGGAGCGGATCGCGTCGAGGGATTTGCCCGACAGCCGGTCGAGCAGGCTGACCTGGGCCAGGCCCGCTACGGCGAGCTCGTCACGGGGATTCTGCGCGATCGCCGTCTTGTACTCCGCGATCGCCGCCGCGTAGTCGCCGCGATCGATCGCGTCGTAGGCCTCTTGGTGGTGCGGCGGGAGCGGCTCTTCGACGGGTTCCGGCGCTTCGCCCTCCACAACATCGACGGGCACGGAACCGGTCACACCGTTCTGTGCGGCGAGCTGCAGCACCTGATCGAGCAGGTCGCGCAACTGGTCCTCGGCGATGAGACCGCTGAACATCGGCACCGGACGGCCCGCGACGATGGCGGCGACCGTCGGCACGGCCTGCACCTGGAAGGCCTGAGCCAGCTGAGGGCTGCTCTCGACGTCGACGCCGACGAGCACGAAGCGGCCCGCGTACGAGATGATCACCTTTTCCAGCAGCGCCGTCATCGATGTGCTCTGCTCGGCCCAGGAGCCGCGCAGATCAACGATCACCGGCACCTGGGACGAGAGTTCGATCACGTTCGTGAAGTCGGCGTCGCCGGCGGTGCGCAGGAGCACGTTCGCCGCCGCGGGCTGCGCCTGAGCGGCAGCCGACGGGGCCGCCGGAGCGGGCGCCGAGCGGCGGTTCACGAGCGAGGACAGGTCGACGGCACCGCGCAGGTTACCGGGCAGGGGCGGGACGTTGCTCACGGCAGCTGCACCGCCGACACGATTCCCTGGCTCCAACCGAGCATCACGATCTTCTCCTCCGATCCGACGGGCGGAACATAGAACAACAACTGGTAACCGTAGCTGGATTCGATGCCGGTACTGGACGTGCTGGCACCGAGCAGCGACTGCACCACACCGGAGGGCGACACGGTCGATCCCTCGGCGACGGGGCGCACGGTGGTGATCTCCTTGATGCTCGCCGCCACGAGGGCGCCGGAGTCGTTCGTCGCCAGCGCCACGGTGGAGCTGGAACCGGCCGCATTACTGAACTCGATGCTCGCGGTGGACGGCAGCGTCGCGCGATCCGAGTTCTTACGGTCCACACCCACCTGGCCGCGCAGCGAGTCACCGGTGCTGTCGAACAGCGCGGCGTACTGGCTGGCGTCGCCGTTCGCGAGGATGTCCGCGTACGCGGAGCCGACCTGCTCGGGGGCGAGCTTCATCAGCTTCGAGTCGGGCGCCACGATCGACGTGCCGACGCTGACGGGAGCGACCTCGGGGATGACGGCGTTGGCTTCGAGCGAGATCGCGTAGTCGACCATGTAGTCGGTTCGCGGCGCGGCTTGGTTCAGCACCAGCGCGATCGGCGCGATCGTGGTGTCCGCCTCGTTGATGACGACGGCGGTGACCGTACGCGGCCAGGAGTCGGTCGCCTGCGGGAGCACAACACGCACGGGCGATGCCGAGATCGGCGCCGGCGCCTCGATCGTGCCACCGGCTGCAGCGACCTGGTAGTTGACCTGGCGCTCGACGAGGGCCTCGCCCTGGAAACGCTCGGCGAGGACGGTGCTGTCGCGCGCCTCGTCGGCCGCTGCCGCCGTCGCGGCGACCTTCGCGATGATCGACTCGGCCTGGGCGGTGGTGACCACGGGCGGCACGATGTCGGCGACGGGCTCTGATCCGGGCGTCGGGGTCGCGGTGGCCGTCGCAACGGCCGTCGCTTCCGTGGGCGCCGGCCAGTAATCGGACGAACAACCGGCGAGGAGCACGGTGGTCGCGGCCAGGACCGGCACGACAACGAATCCGCGGCTGCCTCGGCGACCCTTCGGAGCGATCCCGAGGGCGGCCTGACTACCCGGACGGTAGCGCGGCGAGCGCGGCAGCTTGGGCATCTTGCCCTGCGGACCCTTGCGGCGCGGTCCACGCTGGCGGCGCATGTGCACGAAGGCCCAGATGTAGAGCGCGAGCCCGATGGCCAGGAAGACCGCACCGCCCAGCAGCAGCGGGCCGGCCAACGGCGTCGACGTGTCCAGCGGCCACGTGATCGTGATGTCGGAGGCGGCGGGAGCCGTGCCGTCGGTGGCGATCAGCACCGAGACGTCGCTCGGGACGTCGACGGTCAGCGTGAGGCTGTCCGTACCGGTGAACTCCTCGTACCAGAGGTCGGAGCCGCGCGGATCGACGACGGCGTCGTTCAGCGCGACGGCCTCATCGCTGAGTTCCGGCGCGGTCCCGGTCGCCGTGCTGGCGGTCAGCTCGCGGTCGACGGCGTTGTAGTCGAGCTCGTCGACGTCGGAGCCGCCGACCCATGCGCGCACATCGTCGGTGCGTCCGTACGCGGCGACGATCTCACCGTCGCCGCGGATGGTGATGGTCTGCCGCCCCTCTTGGGCGTCGAGAGTAGCGCCGTCGATGATCGCGTACGGGGCGCTGTCGCTCAACGCCGCCTCGACCCGGAGCGTGTCCGGGGGCGCCCAGATCGTCCGTTGACCGAGGCCGAGAGCGATCAAGAGCGCCGCGATGACGGTAGCGACGATGGCCAGAACGAACCGCACGAAAAAACTCCTCCTGTGTTGCCGGCATCAGGCTGGCGGGCGGCCACGACGCTCGGAAGCGAGTGACGCGAGCCATTCGGGACCCGACGGCAACAGACAAAGACAGTCCAGGTTAGCGGATCCGGTCGCCGTCCCCCCGAAGATTCTCCGAGAGCCCAGCGCACCTCGCGCCTCCCGGACGCGGGGCGCAGCGCTGACTAAACTCCATGCAGGCGCCGCGATCGCGGCGGCCGACCGATCCCGGAGGAGACGACGTGGCTACCGACGAGGCCGAATTCACTCAGGTGTTCCGCGGTTACGACCGCGAAGAGGTCGACAAGGCCATCCAGAGCCTGCGCCGCGAACTGATCCACGCGAACACGCAGTCGGCCGAGAATTCGCGCGAGGTCAAGCGACTGAACGCGCGCATCAACGAGCTCGACACCGAACTCCAGCAGACGGGCATGCCCACCTACGCCGGTCTCGGCGCCAAGCTGGAGCAGACCCTCCGCGTCGCCGAGGAGCAGTCGAACCGGCTGATCGCGCAGGCCGAGATCGACACCACCCGCCAGCGCCGCACCATCCGCGAGGATGCGGACCGGATCAGCGGCACCGCTCGGGCGGAGGCGGAGGCCCTCGTCACCGAGGCGCGCACCCGCGCCGGGCGGATGATCGACGAGGCGACCGCCCAAGCCAACGCGACCGTCGGCAAGGCGGCGGATGACCGCGACGTGCTGACGCAGGACGCCGTTCGCGAGGCTGCAGCGATCCGCGGATCCGTTGCGACAGAGGCTGCGGAGACGCGCGCGACCGCGAAGCGCGAGGCCGCCGCGATCCGCTCCGAAGCCGCCCGCGAAGCCGCCGAGATGCGCGCCGTGGCCGCCCGCGAAGTGGAGCAGGCCCGCGACGAGGCGGCGGACCTGGTTCGCGAGAACGAACTCCTCCGCGCCGAGGTCGCCGCAGAACTCAAGCAGCTGCGCGCGACCGTCGCCGCCGAACTCGCCGAGCAGCGGGCCGCCGTGGCGGCCGAAGCCGCCGCCGCCCGGGCCGACCTCGCGCGCGAGATCGCCCAGGCCCGCGCCGACCACGCCCAGGAGGCGGCCGCCCAGCGCGCGGAGCTCGACCGGGAGCGCGTCGCGACGATCGCGGAGATCGAAGCCGACGCGGCGCGGATGCGCACGAGCGCACACGATGAGGCCGCCGCGCAGGCTCGTGAGATCGAGCAGGCCCTCATCGACCTCGGCGTCGAACTGGCCGCTCGACGCGAGGAGGCCGACAAGGACTACCTCGCGCGGCACCAGGAGGCCGTCGCCCAGACCCAGAAGTACCTCGACGAGTCGAACCTGCAGCTCGCGGACGCGATCCGCCGGGCGAACGACAAGCGGCTCGAGGCCGACGCCCTGCGCAGCGACGTGCTCGCCGAGACGAGCGAGCTGCGCCGCTCGGCGCAGGATGAGGCCGACACCCTGCTGGGCGACGCCCGCACCCGCTCGCGCAGCATGATCACCGAGGCCGAGCAGCGGACCAAGAAGCTGGTGTCGGACGCGGAAGAGCGCCTGGACGCCATCCGCGTCGAGCGCGACGCGATCGCCGGGTACGTGGAGGGGCTCAACGGCCTGATCGGGCACATCGGCGAACTCGGCCGACGCGACACCGACGACTAGCGATTTCGCGAATCCGCACGTGAAGATCCGCAACGCCTTCCAGCTCGGTCTGGTGGGAAGCCTCGGAGTCGGACTCGGCATCCTGATCATCGACTCGATCAACTCGTTGGCGACCATCCTCACCTACGTCGGCGCCGCGTTGTTCATCGCGCTCGGCCTGGATCCGATCGTCACGTGGCTGGAGCGACGGCGCTTCCCGCGCTGGGCGGCGATCCTCACCGTTCTCGTCGCCGTTCTCGGCTCCGTCGCCGGGATCCTCGGACTCGTGGTGCCGATCATCGTCGATCAGGCGGCGCAGTTCTTCGCCCGGGTGCCCGATCTGGTGGCGACGATCGAGTCGCAGGAGTGGATCGACGGTTTGAACACGCAGTTCGGCGCGGCGAACGTCGACGGCGTGCTCAGCTACGTCACGAACTTCCTGGAGAGCGCCGATTACGCCTCCATCGCCACCGGTGCGCTGGCGGTAGGACTCACGGTGGCGAACTACCTGGTCGGTGCGCTGATCATCCTGATCCTGACCCTGTACTTCACGGCCTCGCTCAACTCCGTCAAGGGCGCGGTGTACCTGCTGGTGCCGGCCACGAAACGCGAGCGCTTCGTCGACCTCGCCGAGCAGATCATGGCCTCTGTCGGGCGGTACGTCACCGGACAGGTGGCGCTCGCCCTCTGCAACGGCCTGCTCAGCTTCTTCTTCCTCTCCCTGATCGGCGCCGAGCTGCCCGCCGTCTTCGCCGCCGTCGCGTTCCTGTTCTCCCTCGTGCCGCTGGTCGGTACGATCACCGGTTCGACCATCATCGTGCTGGTGCAACTGCTGCTCGCATCGCCCGCGACCGCGCTCACGGCGGCGATCTACTACCTCGTCTACATGCAGATCGAGGCCTACGTGCTGAGCCCGCGGATCATGAACCGTGCCGTAGCCGTGCCCGGCGCGATCGTGGTGATCGCCGCCCTCGCCGGCGGCTCCTTGCTGGGTCCGCTCGGAGCCTTGGTCGCCATTCCTTTCGCCGCCGCGATGCTGCTGATCATCAAGCAGGTCGTGGTGCCGCGGCAGAGTTTGTTGTAGCGAATCTCCTCGTTCCTCGTCGATTCGCTGCGGTCGGCTGGGGCGGCGGTGCGGGTTTTCGGGCGCGGTTGCGATCGCGTACGACGATTCGCTGAAGACGCGAATCGCCGGTTACGCTCGCGCGGAGACGGTTGCGGATACAAGATCAGGGCCAGCAGCCTCCTCGAGCGGCGGTGCGGAATCTCGGGCGCGGTTACGCTCGCGCGGAGACGCCGGCTCGGCGCTCAGTCGGGGATTTCGAAGGTCGTCGGCAGTGGGAAGCGCGCCGGGGTGACGACGCGGACGATCTCGTCGAGCACGCGCCGGGTCTGCGTCTCGCCCACCCAGAGGTGCTTGCCTCCCTCGACCGGGATCAGCTCGATGTCGGGCACGGATGCGAATCGCTCGGCGGCCTCCGCCGGCCGGAGGTAGTCGTCGAACTCCGGGATGAGGGCGACGAGTCGGCGTCGATCCCCCGCCCACGCGGCGACATCGTCGGGCTTCGCTCGGTGCAGCGGCGGCGAGAGCAGGATCGCGCCCTCGATGTCGAACCGGCGGCCGTACTTCAGCGCCAACTCCGTGCCGAACGACCAACCGAGCAACCACGGCGACGGCAGCCTCCGCTCCGCGACGAAGGCCATCGCCGCAGCGACGTCGGCCTCCTCCGTCACGCCGTCACCGAACGCGCCGTCGCTGGTACCGCGCGGCGACGAGGTGCCGCGGGTGTTGAACCGCAGCACCGCGAGATCGGCGAGGGCGGGCAACCGCGCCGCCGCCTTGCGCAAGATGTGCGAGTCCATAAAACCGCCGTGCGTGGGCAGGGGGTGCAGGGTCACCAGCGTCGCGACCGGCTCCCGATGAAGCGGCGTCGCCAACTCGCCGACGAGCCGGAGCCCGTCCGCCGTCGCCAGCTCGATCTCTTCCCGCCGTGCCGGCAGCTCGATGCCGCCGCGGATCTCCACCGAGGTCATCGCGGACCACCGACCTTCCAACAGTGTGTGTGCCAATGCCGCCGGCCGGCGAGCGAGGCGGAATCGCCCAGAGCCCCGTCGGCACGCCAGGTGACCAGGTGGGCGAGGCCCACGTCGATCGTGAGCGTACAGCCCGGGCAGACGTAGCTCTTCACCGCTTTCGCCGCCGAGATCGGCTGCACGTTCCATTCCCGGCCCTGACGGGTCTCGGTGCGGCGCGAGCCGACGAGCATCGGGGTGAAGTCGCGCTCGTCGTCGTCCCCGTCGCGCTTGCGGCCTCGGGGTCGATTGCTGCGCGGCATGGCTCCAGTTTAGGAGTGCGAGGTGTCGTCCTGCTCAAGCCGCGACTCCTCCGCGTCCAGCATCGCCTGCGCCCGACGGAGCACCCGAGACGAGTACTCGCCACGGCTGCGCACCTCCAGCAGCGCCTCGCGCTCCGCGATCAGCACCGCGCGGCGCAGGTGCAGGTACTGGGCGTGCGGCCCGAGCGTCGACTCCTCCTCGGGGCGCTCGACCTGTTCCCAGGCCGCCGCCGAGCGCAGCAGCGTGTCGCGGCGCACGCGCTCCAGCACCTCGCGCGGAGGCTGCGACAGTGCCGGCAACGCGGCCACCGCCTCCGGAAGCGCCTGGATCCCGGTCGAGGCGACCTCGTCGAGCAGCATCGCCAGCTCGCGACGGTCCGCGACGCCGTCGCTGCCCTGAATACCGGTCAGCCGGATCAGCCACGGCAGCGTGCCGCCCTGCAGCAGCAACGTCACGACCGCAACGGTGAACGCGATCAGGATGAGCTGAGGGCGGTAGGGCGTCTCGGCCGGCAGCGACTGCGCCGCCGCGACCGTTACGACCCCGCGCATCCCGGACCACGACAGCACCAGCCCGCCGCGCCAGCCGAATTCTTCGCTGGCCGAGGCGGCGAGGTCGTTCTCGCGACGCCGATAGACCCGTTCGGCACGCTGCTGGCGCCGTTGGAATCGCTCGTCGCCGCTCGCCCGGTTGCGCAGCCGCATCAGGCCTGCCGCCATCCGCCGATTCGTCTTGCGTGCGTTGCGCCCCGAACGACGCAGCCATCCGAGCAGCGGCCACACGAACAGGAACCGCACCACGACGAGGATGGCCACCGTCGCGATCCCGAGCAGCACGGCGCGGTCCGCGCCCAGATCGTCGGCGTGCACCTCGGCGATCACGGCCTTGATCTCGCCGCCCATCAGCAGGAAGACGCCGTTCTCGAGGAGGAACTGGGCCGTGCGCCAGTTCACGCGTTCGCTGATCCGCGACGGCGAACTCAGGAACCGGGCGCTGTTGTGGCCGGTGTAGATGCCGACCACAACTACGGCCAACACACCGGAGGCGCCCAACTCCTCCGCCGGGATGTAGGCCAAGAACGGCACGGCGAAGGAAACGGCCGTGTCGAGCACCGGGTCGCGCAGCTTCGAGCGGACGAACACGGTGATGAAGCCGATCACGAGGCCGAGTACCACGGCCATCACGACCGAGTAGCTGAACATCACGCCCACCTCGCCGAGGTCGATCGCGGCCTCCGCACCGGCACTCGCGCCGACCCCCACGACCGCGGCGGCGGTCGTCGCAGCCTTCAGCAGCACGAGCGCCGAGGCATCGTTCACGAGGCTCTCGCCCTCGAGCACGGTCACGAGCCGCGGCGGGAGGCCGAGCCGCTTCGCGATCGCGGTCGCGGCGACGGCGTCCGTCGGGCTCACGACCGCACCGAGCGCGATCGCCGCCGGCAGGCTCAGCGCGGGCAGCACGGCGTAGAGGAACAGGCCGACGAGGAAGGCCGTGACCACCACCAGCAGCACCGAGAGCCCGAAGATCGAGCGCAGGTTCCTGCGGAAGTCGACCAGGGGCACCTGGATCGCGGCGGAGTACAGCAGCGGCGGCAGCACCCCCGCGAGGATCAGCTCGGGCCCGACCTCGATCGCGGGCACGCCCGGGAGGTAGGAGAAGCCGATGCCGACAACAACGAGAACCAGCGGCGCCGCGATGCCGAGTTTCGCCGCGAAGCGCGCCACCGTGACGACGGTGATGATCCCGACGACTCCGAGCAGCGCGTAATCCACGCGTTCAGGTTAGCGAGCCGGATCAGCGACTCACCCGGATCGCCTGTGCGCCGCCGCAGAAGCCGCGCAACGGGCCGATCAATACCAGTTGTAGGACTCCGAGTGCGCCCACGCGCCGCAGGGCGATCCGTAGCGCCCGGTGATGTAGCCCAGGCCCCACGTGATCTGCGTCGCCGCATTCGTCTGCCAGTCGGCTCCGGCGGTGGCCATCTTGTTGCCGGGAAGCGCCTGCGGAATGCCGTAAGCGCCGCTGGAGGTGTTCTCCGCGTTGACGCGCCAGCCCGACTCGCGGTTCCAGAGGGAGACCAGGCAGTCGAACTCGCTGTCGGCCCACCCGCGGGCGACGATCATCTCGTACGCGATGGCCTGCGCCGTGCCGGCCGAGGGGATGTCGGCCTTGGCCGCCGTCGAACTCGACGAGGAGGACGAGTCCTCCGTCTCCGTCGGCGTCGGAGTGGGGGTCGGCGTGGGAGTGGGTGACGGAGTCGCGCCGAACGCGTCGCGCGTCACCGTGGTCTCGTAGCTGCCGAGCACCTGCAGTCGCTGGGTGGGGTCGCCGTTGTACCGTTCCGGCTCGCGGTAGTACGGATCCGCGGTCGCCGTAGTGGTCGGGACGACCGCGGTACCCATCACGAAGCCCATGGCCGCGACGAACGCGAAGATCGCCAGCGGCACACGTGCCCGGGAGAGGGAACGACGCTTGGTGGCCTGACGCGGAACCGGAGCCCTTTCGGGCACCTGTGGCTGGGCGACGGCGGAGGAATCATGCTTACCCATTGATCTCAAAAGGGTAACGGATGCTCGCCGAATTGGCCAGAAGGAGCCGATCGGCTCAGCGAACCGCCAGCATCACGTCGACGACCGAGTCGAGCACCAGGTCGACCTGCGCCTCGGAGTAGCCACCCCGCTGCGGCTCGAACGACACGGTGCGCACATCGTCGGCCGAGAGCACCGAGCCGTCGCGGAAGTACCCCGAGATCCGATCGGCGAAGGCGTCGACCTGACGGATGTTGTAGCCGGTGGTCACCGAGCCGACCCGGTCGAAGCGTTCGCGCGACGGTCGGGCGAGCCGATTGACGATGACCTGCGCGGAGGCCCTGGCTTCCTCCAGCCACGCCTTCTCGCCTCGGGTGCGCACTGCGGCTTCACGCTCGCGTACCGCGAAGGCATCCTCGAGCCGCTCCAGCGCGGCGTCGACGTGGGGTGCGGAGTAGCCGCCCTTGCGGAGGGAGAAGGCGGTATTGCGCAGATCGGACGAGCTCAGCGGGCTCTCGCCGTCGGCGGCGGCGGCGTAGGCGGCGCGGGCCTCGGCGAGGAACTCGTCCACTTCGTCGGGGTCGTAGCCCGGGCGGGAATCGCGGGCGCGCGGAAAGGGTGCAGCGGTCACACGGGACATTGTGCCACTCGGCGGCTGGACGGCCCAGCCACGGCTACGAGCACGGCTCGATTCGCGCGGGGCTGCAGCTCAGTGCACGAAGAGGAAATAGAGCACGTAGGCGGCAGCGGCCGACGGCAGGATCGAGTCGAGCCGGTCGAGGAAGCCGCCGTGTCCCGGCAGCCACGAGCTCATGTCCTTGATGCCGATGTCGCGCTTGATCAGCGATTCCGCGAGGTCGCCGAGGGTGGCCGTGCCGAGGATGACGAGGCCGAAGACCGCGCCGACCCACCACGGCTCACCCAGCATGAAGATCGCGAGCAGGATGCCGGCCACGACGCCCGCGACGGCGGCTCCCGCGAAGCCCTCCCACGTCTTCTTCGGGCTGACCCGCGGAGCCATCGGGTGCTTGCCCCAGGTGAGTCCGCTGGCGTAGGCGCCGGTGTCGACGACGATGACCAGGATCAGGAAGGCGAGAGTCCACCATTCGCCGCCCTCCTCGGAGACCAGCGTGATCGCGAAGCAACCGAGGAAGGTGACGTACAGCTGCACGAAGGCGCCGAGGCCCATGTCGAGCAGCAATTCGCGGGCCGTCGAGCGCGTGCGGCCGACGAGCTGCTCCCCGAGCCGCCAGAGCGCGATGACGATCGAACCGGCGAGCACGGTGAGCCACGCACCGCTGATACCGAGGTAGTACGCGGCCGGAACGGCTGCCAGGGCGACGATCACGGTCGGAATCCGCGGGATGTCGCGCCCCGCGTGCCGTAGCGCGCCGGCGAGTTCCAGGGCCGCCAGCACAACGAGCATCCCGGCGAGCACCATAAAGAGCTCTTTGATCACGATGAGGCTGACCAGCATCAGCCCGCCGCCGACCAGGCCGATGCCGATCGCCGACACCAGATTGCGGCCCGTGCGGGCGGTGATCCGATCATTGGTCGCCTCCAGCTGAGCCCGAGTGGCCTCCAGCTGACGCTCCACATCGGCCTTGCGCTGATGAGCCCGAGCGCGCAACTCCTCACGCGAGATCGGTTTCGCTCCGCGAACCGTTCGGCCCGCCACGGGCTCGACCGTGCGCGCGGACTCGACCGGTTCCGGACCGGCCCCCGACTCGTCGCTCATCTCACCACCGCGAGGCCTAGACCTCGAGGAGCTCGGCTTCCTTGCGCTTAAGGGCTTCGTCGATCGCATCGACGTGGTGCTTCGTCACGGACTCGAGTTCCTTCTCGCCACGGGAGACCTCGTCGTCGCCGACCTCGCCCTTGAGCGAGTCCAGGTCGTCCTTGGCCTTGCGGCGGATGTTGCGCACCGCGACCTTGGCGTCCTCGGCCTTGGTCTTGACCAGCTTCACGAACTCCTTGCGACGGTCCTGGGTCAGCTCGGGGAGCGAGACGCGGATGATGTTGCCGTCGTTCGTGGGGTTCGCACCGAGGTTCGGCATGTCGCGGATGGCCTGCTCGATGTCACGCAGGGCGCTCTTGTCGTAGGGGGTGACCAGAAGCGTGCGCGCTTCCTGGTTCTGCAGCGAGGCGAGCTGCGCCAACGGGGTCGGCGTGCCGTAGTAGCTCACCAGCACCTTCTGGAACAGCGCGGGGTTGGCCCGACCGGTCCGCACGGTGGCGAAGTCTTCCTTCGCGACCGCGACGGCCTTGTCCATCTTCGAGGTCGCATCGGCGATAACATCCGCGATCACAAGTAACTCCTTAGGGCTGTTTGTTTCGAGCTTAGTTGGAGACGAGCGTGCCGAGGTCCGCGCCACGGATGGCGGCGGCGACGTTTCCGGCCGGTTCCATTCCGAACACCTGCATGGGCATCCGGTTGTCCATGCACAGGCTGAACGCGGTCGAGTCGACGACCTTGAGGCCCTTCTGCAGCGCCTCCTGGTACGTGACGTGCGAGAGCTTCTTGGCGTTCGCGTTCTTGCGCGGGTCGTCGTCGTAGACGCCGTCGACGCCGTTCTTGGCGACGAGCACCACGTCGCAGTGCGTCTCCAGGGCGCGCTGCGCGGCGACGGTGTCGGTGGAGAAGAAGGGCAGGCCGGCGCCGGCGCCGAAGATCACGACGCGGCCCTTCTCCATGTGCCGGATCGCGCGGCGCGGGATGTACGGCTCGGCGACCTGGGTCATCGAGATGGCGGACTGCACCCGCGTCTCCGCGCCGGCCTGCTCCAAGAAGTCCTGCAGGGCGAGGGCGTTCATCACCGTGCCCAGCATGCCCATGTAGTCGGCGCGACCGCGATCCATGCCGCGCTGGGAGAGTTCCGCGCCGCGGAAGAAGTTACCGCCGCCCACAACGACGGCGACCTCGACCTCCTGCGCCGCCTCGGCGATCTCGCGCGCCAGAGCGCTGACCACATCCGGGTTCACGCCGAGCGTGCCGGCCCCGAAAGCCTCACCCGACAGCTTCAGGAGCACCCTGCGCCGCTTCTCGGTCTCGTTCTGCTGCGTCATCGTCTCGTCCGTCATCGACGTTCCTCCCGTTGGCCCGTTCAAAGTTATCCCAGGCCGCGACCGAGCCGCGACCACATCCGCACCCCCGAGGGTGGCGAGTATCCGAACACACAAAAGGGAGCCCGGACCGCGTGAGCGATCCGGACTCCCCTGGTGCTGCTTAGGCGCCGACCTTGAAGCGGGCGAAGCCCGACACGGTCAGACCGGCGTCCGCGACGACCTTGCTCACGGAGAGCTTGTTGTCCTTCGCGTAGTCCTGGTCGAGCAGGGCGACCTGCTTGAAGTACGCGTTCACGCGGCCCTCGATGATCTTCGGCAGGGCGGCCTCGGGCTTGCCCTCGCCGCGGGAGATCTCCTCGACGATGCGACGCTCGTTGTCGACCTCTGCCGCGGGGACGTCCTCGCGGGAGAGGTAGGACGGGTTGGCGAACGAGATGTGCTGCGCGATGCTGCGAGCGGTCTCGGCGTCGGAGCCGGTGTAGCCCACGACCACGCCGACCTGCGGGGGCAGGTCCTTATTGGTCTTGTGCAGGTAGATCGCGAAGTGCTCGCCCTTGACGACGGCGACGCGGCGCAGTTCCACCTTCTCGCCGAGGATGGCGGCCTCGTCGGAGATGACGTCGGCGACGGTCTTGCCGTCGGCGGGGGCGGCCAGCGCCTCCTCGACGGTGGTCGCGTCGGCCGCGACGGCGGCGGCGAGCACCTTGTCGGCCAGCGCGATGAACTTGACGCCCTTGGCGACGAAGTCGGTCTCGCAGGCGAGCTCGATGATCGTGGCGGTGTCGCCCTTCTCAGCGGCGGCGACGAGGCCTTCGCTGGTGGAGCGGTCGGCACGCTTCGCGTTGCCCTTCGCGCCCTTGAGGCGGAGGATCTCGACGGCCTTGTCCAGGTCGCCGTCGGCCTCGACGAGCGCGTTCTTGGTGTCGACCATGCCGGTTCCGAGCTGCTCGCGCAGCGTCTTGACGTCGGCCAGGCTGAAGTTAGCCATAGTTCTACGAACTCCTCTGTAGTTCTGATCGAGCCGCGCGCCTGATGGGCGCGACGGCTCTGCAAATGGGGAGAGTGCGGTCGGCGGATCCGCCGACCGCACTCGAGGAGGGAGAGTATCCCTCCGAGGTGACTACTTGGCCTCGGCCTCGGCGACAGCCTCGTCGGCGGTCTCGGCCTCGGCGTCGGCGACCTTCTCGGTCTCCGCGCCGGCCTGCTCGTTGGGCTCCTCGACGTCGGCGGGCGCCTCGGCGGGGGTCTCGGCAGCGGCGGCGGCCTCGTTGGTCGAGAGCAGCTCCTGCTCCCACTCGGCCAGCGGCTCGACGGCGGACACGTTGCCCTCGGCCTCGGGCTTCTGGTGGCGCTGGATCAGGCCCTCGGCGGCGGCGTCGGCGACGATGCGGGTGAGCAGGCTCACCGAGCGGATGGCGTCGTCGTTACCCGGGATCGGGTACTGGACCTCGTCCGGGTCGCAGTTGGTGTCGAGGATGCCGATGACCGGGATGCCCAGCTTCTTGGCCTCGTCGATCGCCAGGTGCTCCTTCTTGGTATCCACGACCCACAGCGCCGACGGCGTCTTGGTGAGGTTGCGGATGCCGCCGAGCGACTTGTGCAGCTTGTCGAGCTCGCGCTTCTTGATCAGAAGCTCCTTCTTGGTGAAGCCGCTCTTCGACGTGTCGTCGAAGTCGAGCTCCTCGAGCTCCTTCATCCGCGCGAGGCGCTTGGAGACCGTCTGGAAGTTGGTGAGCAGGCCACCGAGCCAGCGCTGGTTCACGTAGGGCTGGCCGACGCGGGTCGCCTGCTCGGCGATCGCGTTCTGAGCCTGCTTCTTCGTGCCGACGAAGAGGATGGTGCCGCCGTGGGCGACCGTCTCCTTGACGAAGTCGTACGTCTTGTCGATGTACGCGAGCGACTGCTGGAGGTCGATGATGTAGCTGCCGGAACGCTCCGTGAGGATGAATCGCTTCATCTTCGGGTTCCAACGGCGGGTCTGGTGCCCGAAGTGCACGCCGCTGTCGAGCAGCTGGCGCATGGTTACGACGGCCATTGCCATCTCCTTGTGTGTTCTCGGGAGCACGCCCGTGCACGGCACGACGACGTGGTCTCCCACTCGGTTGTCCGTGGCGACCGGATGGTCACCACTCCTGGTGCCCGGCGCAACACTCCCGCCCCGTTCGCAATCGTGACGACTGCGGGTGGGGACCGATGGGAGTGGCGGCCTGATGGGCACGCGTAGTCACCCCGCCCAGCGAGGTGCTCCGTGAAGTGTACCACCGCCGCCGCGCCCGGGTGCGCCGGGTGTGCGAGGGTGCCGGGTGCGCTCGCGATGCGAAGGCCGGGTGGTCACTTCCCGACCCTCCCGCCCCCGGGAACGGACGCCGAACAGGGCGTCGACTCCTCCACAGGCCGCCGCACGGTGCGAGTTGTCCCGAACGGCCCGATCCGGAGCCAGCACCGCGAAGAGGCGACCGAGACTGGCCTGATGAACCGCGTTCGTCTCCTTCTCGCCATGCTGCTGGCTGCGTCGTCGTGGACCTGGCCCACCGGATCCGCGCACGACGTCGTCGGCCCGTACGTCGCCCCGGCTCACCGCTACGCGGCGGGGCACCGCGGCATCGACATCGCCGCGGCGAAGGATGGGCCCGTGTCCGCTGCAGCAGCCGGAACCGTGTACTTCGCGGGCTCGGTCGTCGATCGCCCGATCGTGACGATCCGGCTCGACGACGGAACGCTGGTCAGCGCGGAGCCGGTCGTCGCCGCTGTCGCCGAGGGCGACGTGGTGGCGCAGGGCCAGCTCATCGGACACGTCGGATCGGGTGGGCACTGCTCAGAGCGCTGTGTGCACCTCGGCGTCCGTGTCGAGGGCGACTACGTCTCGCCATTGCGGTTCCTCGGCGGCATCGAACGCGCCGTGCTGCTGCCGCTGAACTGAGTTCGCCGATCAGGCGCGGGGATGAGCCAGCCGGTACGCGTCGAGGATGCGCTCGGTCGAGACGTGCGTGTAGATCTGCGTGGTACCGAGGCTCGCGTGACCGAGCATCTCCTGCACGGCCCGCAGGTCCGCGCCGCCGTCGAGCAGGTGCGTCGCCGCGGTGTGCCGGAGCGTATGAGGGCCGGAGGGTCCGCTGCCCTCACCGACGCCGAGCATCCGGGCGACGAGCTCGTACACCGTCCGCGCGTTGAGTCGCCCACCGCGCCGGCCGAGGAAGAACGCCGAACCCGTCGCCTCGGTGGCGAGAGCCGGGCGCGCGATCCGCAGGTAGTCGACGAGCGCGTCGGCGGCCGGCACGCCGAACGGGACGACCCGTTCCTTCGAGCCTTTGCCGAGCACCCGGACGGTGAGCCGATCGAAATCGGCGTCACCCAGGTCGAGCCCGACGAGTTCGGAGACGCGCAGGGCCGACGCGTAGAGCAACTCGATCACGGCCAGGTCGCGGACGGCCACCGGGTCGCCCTCCGCCCGGCGAGTGACGAGGCCGGCCAGCAACTCGTCTATCTGAGGCCTGGTGAGCACGCGCGGCAGCGAGCGCGTCGGTTTCGGTGTGCGCAGCCGCGCGGCGACGTCGACGGGGATGCGCTCGGTGCGCGTCGCCCAGGAGCTGAAGGATCGAGCGGCCGCGCTACGCCGCGCGATCGTCGCACGCGCGGCTCCCGACTCCGTCTCCAACCACAGCCAGTCGCGCAGAAGTTCGAGGTTCACGTCGTTCGCGGTGTGCACGCCGCGCTCCGCCGCGAACTCGGCGAGTCGAGCGAGGTCGGCGCGATAGGCGCGCTCCGTCGTCGCGGCCAGTCCGCGCTCGGCCCGGAGCTGATCCAGGAACGCCGCGATCGCGTGCTGCAGGGCGTTCGACTCCGGCATCAGGAATCCGGCATCCGGGAGAAGAGGTCGATCCGGCCCTGCTCATCGGCGGCCTCGAGTCGCTCGAGAAGCGTCTCGTCGAAACGGGTCACGGCGGGACCGACCTCGAGCGGCAGCAGCGAACTGACAACGGTTTCCGGATGCACGTGCACCAGCGAGAGACTCTGCGCACCATCCCGGCCCACCAGCGTGCGCTGCGGGGCACCGAGGTCCATCGTGTAGCAGGTGGCACCCGCGACGAAGACGGGCGCGCCGGCGAAGGTCGCGGCCGTCGGATAGTGCAGGTGACCGGCGAGGACACCCCGGATGTCACGCCCACGGATCACCTCGGCGAACTCCGCCAGCCCGCGCAGCTCCAGCACGGTCATCGCGCCGAGAGGGGTCGGCAGCGGCGGGTGGTGCAGGGCCAGCAGCGTGCCGTGCGGCGCGGGGTCCGCGAGGATCGCATCGAGTTCGGCGAGGTGCTCCGGCGTCAGCGCGCCGTGATGGAATCCCGGCACGGCGCTATCGAGCGCGACGACGCGCAGGCCGCCGAGGTCGAACTGCTGCAGGATCGGCTCATCGCCGCCCTCGGCGCCGAGGAGTTCGCGGCGGAAGGCGACGCGCTCGTCGTGATTGCCCATCACCCAGACGATCGGGCAGTCGAAGCTCGCCGCAACGGGATCGAGAGCGGCGCGGACCCGGCGATACGCATCCGCCTCACCCCGATCGGCCACGTCCCCCGTGATCACGATGGCGTCGAGCGCCTCGCCGCGTTCGGCGAGGCGGGCCAGCGCGCGTGCGAGCAGATCCTCGGTCTGCACGGCGCCGTACAGCGCGGCGCCGCCGGCCAGGAAATGCGTATCGCTGAGGTGCGCGATCGTGTGCGTCGCCGGAGCGAACTGACCGAGCTGGACCGTGTTGTCGACGCTCATCCGTGCCTCCCGTGCCGATGTGCTCCCACCGTAGCCGGGAGCACCGACACCGAGCGGCAGCGGCGCGTTCCTCGACGTGTGCTCGTGTTCTACCCTGAGCGCATGAACATCACACCGGCGATCCTGATCGTCGCCGACGACCCCACAGCGATGACCGCCGAGTTCCGAGCGCGCTACGACCGCGACTATCGGATCGAGTGCGTCAGCACAGCGGACGCACTGCTCGAGGCGATCGGCGCCCTCACGGCGACGGGCGTCCCGATCGCGATGATCGCCGCCGATGCGGAGGTCGGCGGCGAGCTCGGCAGTGTGCTGCTGCGCCGCACCCAGTCCCTCGTCACCACCGCCCGCCGTGTGGTGGTGGTCACCGTGGGAGCGCCGTACGCCCAACACCTGGAGGAACTGCGCCAGGCCGTGCTCCGGCGCGACATCGACACGTTCGTCGGGCTGCCCCGCGGGCCGCGCGACGAAGAATTCCACACCGCGCTGATCGAGATGCTCTCGGACTGGGGCGCGTCGGTCGCCGGGCCGGTGGTCTCGGCGATCGACATCGTCGCCGAGCCGCACGATCGGGAAGCCGCGGCGATCCGCGACCTGCTCGAGCGGTTGGGCTTCCCGAACCGCACCGTGCTGCCCGGCAGCGACGCCGGCGCGGCGATCCTCGCCGGGCTCGAGAGTCCGGTCGCGTTGCCGGTGGTGCGCTCGTACGACGGGCGCATTCTGGCCGGCGCGACGTCCGCCGGCGTGAACGAGCACATCTACGGCGGCTTCGACGAGATCCCGGAGGGCACCGTCGCCGACCTGCTCGTGATCGGTGCGGGGCCCGCCGGGCTCGCCGCGGCCGTCTACGCAGCCTCGGAAGGACTGGCGACCGTGGTGCTCGAACGCGACGCGATCGGCGGTCAGGCCGGGTCGAGCTCGATGATCCGCAACTACCTCGGCTTCCCGCGCGGGATCTCGGGGATGCGGCTCGCGCAACGCTCGCGCATCCAGGCCGGTCGGTTCGGCACCCGCTTCTACACCGGCCGCTCGGCCAGCCTGATCGAGCCGGGGCCGGAGAACGAGCCGCCGCACTATCACGTGCACGTCGGCGAGACGCGGATGTGCGCGCGCACGGTCTTGATCGCCTCCGGCGTCGCCTACCGCCGGCTCGACGTGCCGAGCATCGAGGCCTTCGTGGGCGCAGGGGTGTTCTACGGCGCGGCGACCTCGGCCGCGCGCGAGATGAGCGATCGCGCGGTCGTCGTGGTCGGCGGCGGGAACTCCGCCGGCCAGGCCGCCGTGCACCTGGCGAAGTTCGCCCGCACGGTCACCATCCTCATCCGTCGCGAGTCGCTCGCGGAGTCGATGTCGGACTACCTCGTCCGCGAGATCGATGCCACGCCGAACATCACCGTCGAGCCGTTCAGCGCGATCGTCGAGGGCACCGGCGCCGGGCGACTCGAAGGGGTCCGCGTGCGCGACACCCGCGACGGCGCCGAGCGGTGGCTCGCCGCGGACGGGCTGTTCTGCATGCTCGGTGCCGAGCCGGACTGCACCTGGCTACCGGAAGGCATCGACCTCGACGAGCAGGGCTACATCCTCACCGGCCGTGACGTGCCGCGATCGTCCTGGACGAGCGAACTGCCGCCCGCCGGGCTGGAGACCGCGCTGCCCGGCATCTTCGCGGCCGGCGACGTACGTTCGGGCTCGATGAAGCGGGTCGCGTCAGCGAGCGGCGACGGAGCCTCCGCCCTTCCGCTCGTGCACGCGCACCTGCAGTCGCTCCGGGCGTGGGAGTTCGCCCAGCGCGGCTGACCGAGCGCGCCTGAGCCCTCGGCCTCCGCTGGTTGAGCCTGCCGGAACCACCAGTCGAACGGACCTTGATTTCGGCACGCTCAATCAGCGGGTGGCACCTGGCCCTCGGGGTCCGCCCTCCTCGACTAGTGAGCAGGGCGAAGCGTCGCGCGGAGGCGGCGTCCTCAGCTGCGTCGGCGGACCGGCTCGGGGCGTCGCGAAGCCTCCAACGCCGCGATCAGCGACCGGGCGTCGTGGGCGCCCTGGTGCCGGGTGCCGTTGAGGAAGAAGGTCGGCGTGCCGCCCGCGCCGCTCTCGAGGGCGCTGCGCATGTCGTCACGGATGTGCTCGGCGAGAGCGGGATCGAGCTGGTCGGCGTCGAAGCGGTCCAGGTCGAGTTCGAGTTCGGCCGCGTAGCCGCGCAGGTCGTCGGCTTCCAATGCCGACTGGTTCGCGAAGAGCAGGTTGTGCATCTCCCAGAACCGACCCTGTCGACCGGCCGCCTCCGCCGCGATCGCCGCGGCGAAGGCATGCGGATGGTGGTCCTCCAGCGGCAGGTGCCGCACGACGTACGCCGCGCTCTGCTCGGCGAAGTGATCGCGCAGGTCCATCCACATCCCGGTCGCTCGAGCGCAGAACGGGCATTCGAAGTCGAGGTATTCGACCACGACGTACTCCGAGTCGATATCGCCGGAGAAGTGGTCGCGGTCGGGATCGACGGGGATCGAGAGCACCGTGGGCAGGTCGGCCGTCGTTTCGCCCATCTTGTCGCGCGCGATGCGGAAGGTCAGCCAACCGAGGGTCCACGAGATCACCATGGCGATCAGCACGCCGACGGTCGCCTCCCCCGCGACCTCACCGTCGAGAGCCAGCGAGATGATCAGCAGCGCCATGGTGAAGCCGATTCCGCTGAGCGCCGCGCCCCCGAGGATGCTGCCGGGGCCGACGCCCTGCGGCAGAGTGCCGATGCCCGCCCGCAACGACACCCAGGTTCCGAGCGCGATGCCGGCGAACTTGCCGACCACGAGGCCGACGACGACACCCCAGGTCACCACGGATCCGAGGGCGTCCACCAGCACGCCGCCGCGCAGGTCGATACCCGCATTCGCGAGAGCGAACACCGGCACGATGACCAGGGACACCGGTCCACGGAGCATCTCGTACATCCGCGCGTTGACCGAGATGGACTGGGCGAGCCCGAGCCGCACGTTCCGCGCCGCCGCGGCCCGAGGCGACTGCCAGAAGTCCCGGAACAGGTGCTTGGCTCGCACGACGTCCTCTCGCTCCGGCTCGGCGGCGGGGATCAACAGGCCCGCGGCCATCCCGGCGAGCGACGGGTGAATCCCCGAGAACAGTGTCGCCGCCCACAGGATGACGATGAGGAAGATGTACGGGGTGCTGCGCCACTCGTTCGAGCGACCGAGGAAGTACACCAGCACCAGCGCTACCACCGCGATGACGAGCGGGGTGAGCTGCAATGACTCCGTGTAGAAGACGCCGATGATCGTGACCGCGAGGAAGTCGTCCACCACGGTGAGCGTCAACAGGAAGACCCGCAGCTGCGCCGACATCCGCGGCCCCACCAGGGCGAGTACGCCGAGGAGGAAGGCGGTGTCCGTGCCGACGACCACGCCCCAGCCCGCCGCCGCGTCACGCCCGGCGATCAGCAGGTACAGCGCCGCCGGCAGAGCGACGCCCGCGATTCCCGCGACCAGAGGCACGAGCGCCCGGCGCCGGTCGCGCAGCGCCCCGGCGGAGAACTCCTCCCGCACCTCGAGACCGATGAGGAAGAAGAACACCACCATCAGCCCGTCGTTCACCCAGTGGTGCAGGCTCATGTCGATCGTGAGCTCGCCGACGCCGACGACGGCGTGGGTCTCCCACAGCTGCACGTAGGACTCCGACCAAGGCGAGTTCGCCCAGATGAGGGCGATGAGCGCCACCCCGATCAGCAGCAGTGCGCTGCCCGACTCCGTTCGCAGGCGTTCGACGCCGAGGCGGATCGCATCCGAGCGGCTAGACCTCATCTTGATCCTTCGTCACCTGCCAGAGTTTAGGGCACCCTGTGCGGGAAGGGTCGGCGGACGTTACCGGCGCCGGCTCGCCACGACCGCGACGGCACCGGCGGCGGCCGCACCGATCAACAGCGCGATGCGGATCGGATGCCGGCGAGCGCGCGGTTCGGCGCGGTCGCGGTCCGTCGCTGCGAGGGATTCATCGTGCGCTCGCCCGGCACCGCCCTCAGCGAGGTACGCGAGCCGATGCAGCGCCTCGCGATTGCGGATGTACAGCGGCAGCCACATCAGCGGCTTCGGCACGAGCATCGCCGGCCCCGTCACGGGCGCCTCGATCATCGTCACCCGCGCGCCGCGACGGTGGGGCGCGACTTCGAGCACGACCTTGGCTGCGCCGAGCGGCCACCCCTCCGGCCGGATCTCGAAACGGAACGGCGGGTTCCACTGAATCGATGTCGTGGTGTCGTTCAACACGAGCGGCCACACCCCGAAGGAATGCTGCAGCGTGCTGCCGACGTGCGGCCAGTTCGGGTCGACGGCCCGCATCCGCGAGGCGCCCACGACCCAGGCGGGGAACACCCAGCCGTCGGCGAGAACCGCGAAGATCGCCTCCGGGGTGGCGTTGATGGTGCGGCGGGTCGTGGTCATGGTCACTCCTCGGAGTCGGTGGGTCGTGGCGAGAGCGTCGGCAGCTCGGTGATACCGAACTCGTGTCGGAGCGCGCTGCGGGCGGCGTGCATCCCGCCGAGCCCGTGCACTCCGGGACCGGGCGGCGTGGACGACGAGCAGAGGTAGACACCGCGACCCGGCGTACGCCACGGGTCCGTCGACAGCACGGGGCGCGCGATCAGCTGTCGCACGCTCGCCGTGCCGGCGGAGATGTCACCGCCGACGTAGTTGGGGTTGTAGTCGCTCATGTCGCGCGCGGTCATCGACGCGGTCGCCAGGATGCGGTCGCGCACGCCGGGAGCGAACCGCTCCAGCTGGCGGATGATCGGCTCGGTCTGGTCGATGTCGGAGCCGCGCGGCACGTGCGTGTAAGCCCACAACACGTGCTGACCCTCCGGGGCCCGGGAGGGATCGGCGTGGCTCGGCTGCGCGACCAGGACGTACGGCGATGACGCATGCCGGCCCCGCGCGACAGCGCGCTCGGCGGCGGCGATCTCGGCACGGGAGCCGCCGACGTGCAGTGTTCCGGCCTCTGCCAGCTGCGGGTTCGTCCACGGCACGGGGCCGTCGAGCGCGATGTCGAGCTTCGCGACCGCGTTGCCGTAACGGAAGGAGGCCAGTCGGGAGACGTAGTTGCGCGGCAGCCGACCGCCCGCGATGGCCGCGAGCGAGCGAGGGCTGACATCGAGCACCACCGCGCGGTGCCGCGGCAGCTCGTCGAGCGAGGAGATCGGCGTGCCCGTGTGGATCACGCCGCCGTGGGCGCGGAGGTCGTCGGCCAGCGCATCGACGATGCGCTGGGTGCCACCGAGCGGGATCGGCCAGCCGCGGGCATGCGCGAAGCACGCCAGGAACAGTCCGGCCGCCGCCGTGGAGATGCTCGGCATCGGCCGGATGGCGTGGGCGGCGACACCGGTCAGCATCGCCGGCGCCACCTCCTCCCGGAAGCGCAGGTTCCAGCTCGGCAGGCCCTGCTCGAGAGCGCGCAGCCCGAAGCGCAGCGCGGTCAGCGGCTCGGCCGGAAGTCGCAGCAGCTGGTTGCCGGTGAACTCGGCGACGCCATCCGCGTGAGCGGCGAGCGGACCCATCAGCTGACGCCAGGCGGAGCCGTCGCGGCCGAGCCCCTGGACCGTGCGTTCGAGATCGCGATACGCGAGCCCGGCCCGGCCGCCATCGAGCGGATGCCCGTAGGAGAGTTCGGGCAGCGTGAACGGGATGCGTTGTTCCAGGCCGAACGCTTGGAAGAAGGCCGAGGCGAACGCCATCGGATGCACGGCCGAGCAGATGTCGTGCTGGAAGCCGGGCAGCGTCAGCTCGGCCGTGCGCGCTCCCCCGCCGATCGTCTTGTTGCGTTCGTACACCGCGACCGAGAGACCGGCCCGCGCCAGGACGACCGCGGCGGCCAGGCCGTTCGGGCCCGCCCCCACAACAACGGCATCGACCGCGTCGCTCACCGGCGGCGTACCCGCGCGATCACGCCGATCGCGGTGGCGGCCGCTGCGCCGACGGCCGCGGCGTAGCTCAGGCCCCGGTGTTGGATCATCCAGGTCTGCGGGCTGCCATTCATCGCCTTGTCCGAGAAGATCCCGCGCGCGCCGTGGTCGCCGGCGACGGGCTCGTACAGATTGTCGGGAAGCATCGGCTCCTTCTTATCAGGCGCCTGCTGCCCGGAGTAACCCGTCTTCGCGAGATACCAGTCGAGGAAGGAGCCGGCGAAGCGGTCGCCAAGGATCGTCGCGGCCGTCGGCTCGCCCACCCAGGTGCGTCGGCGCGGGCGATCAGCGACGTCGGCGATGGCGGTCGCGCCGACCTCGGGCTGGTAGATCGGCGGCACCGGCTGCGGGTGATCCGGCAGCTTCGAGCGCACCCAGTTGAACTGGATCGTGTTCAGCGCCGGCATGTCGACCACCGAGAGCGAGACCTTCGTACCGCGGTGGATCAGCTCGGCCGAGACCGACTCGGTGAAGCCACGCACGCCGAACTTCGATCCGCAGTACGCCGCCTGCAGCGGGATGCCCCGGTGCGCCAGCGCGGAGCCGACCTGGATGACGTGACCGCGATCGCGCGGCACCATCCGCGACAGCGCCGCGCGGGTGCCGTTCACGAAGCCGTAGAAGTTGACCGACACGGCGCGCTCGAAGTCGGCGGGGTCGGTGTCGAGGAACTCGCCGAACACCCCGACCATCGCGTCGTTCACCCACAGTTCGATCGGGCCGAACTCGGCCTCGATTCGGTCGGCCGCGGATTCGACCGCCACCCGGTCGGCGACGTCCGTCGGCACGGCGAACCCCCGCCGCCCCAGGCGCTCGATGTCGGCGACCGTCGCAGCCAGGCCGTCCTCGCCCCGCGCGAGCACCGCCACGTCCCATCCGCGAGCGGCGAGTTCCCGCACCGTCGCGCGGCCCAGGCCGGCGGTCCCTCCCGTGACGACGGCGACTCCGCGTTCGGACTTCTGCATCTGCTCCATCCGCTCACGCTACGGGGCCGCGCGGATCGTCGTCGGGGGTTGCGCCGGGGCTCGGGCCGCGACAGTCAGGGCTTCGCTGCTCGCCACCTGCCCGCTCAATGAACCGTCGATATTTCCGCGCCTCTGCCGCGAGCCTGGCCATCCTCCGAACAGCGCCCAGTCCAGAACCGGGTGTCGTTGTTGTTGTCGTGCAGCACAAATTCCTGGGCGGACTCGGGGACCCGGTACACCGCGTATCCGGTGAACCTCGAGCCCGCTATCGGAGCCTTAATGCCGCCGCTAAAGGCGAACCGTCAGCCGCCCATTCCCGGTTCCGCCCAGTTCGCCAGTTCCGAGCCGGCCGCGGTGCAGGCGGACGCGAGATCGCTGACGATGCCGCTCCACTCCGCCGAATCCGGATCGTAGGCCCAGCCCTGCGTGGTCGCCGGCGTGTCTTTCAAGTAAGAGGTGGCTGCGGTCTTCGCGGCGGTGACGGCAGGGTCGGTCGTGGCTACGGTCGTGAGTTGGAAAGCTTGTCGGGCGAGGAACTGGCCGTAGGCGTCATCGCTGAGATCGCCCTGCTGATGATGCCACCGTGTAGTCCAACCGAGACTGAGCAGTGAACTGTAGCGACCGCACGCGTAGGACGCAGACATGTCCCCGCCGTCGGACCCGGTCGCTCCCGGCGCCGCCGTGACAGTGACGGTCACGGTCGGCGCGGGCGCCTGCGCCTGTTCCGAACCGGCACAGCCGGTCAGCGAGACGAGGGTGATCGCAGCAGTGACGCTCCAGAACGTTCGGCGGCAGCGATTCGTGCCTTTTCGTGATATCCCCATAGGTGACACGGTAACCGGTACCCGTAGCTGCGCGTTTGCGGGGACACGAGCAGCCTTCCGAAGATCGTCGCGGTTCGGCAGTCAACTGCAACAGCCGGCCCGGGTTGTGGCCACGTCGGAGCGACAGCACCCAACGCCGTCCTGCAGAACCACCCTCCACCTCCGCCCGCACGGCGACCACGGGGTCTCGTCCCGGCAGGGTTCTCGCCGACACGTCTCAGTCAGCGTTTCACCGCACGCCACCTCCCGTCTTCGGTGCGTTCCACGCGGCCCTCGCCGAGCAGACCGCCCAATGCGGCCAGCACGTCGCGGGGCCCCAGCCCGGTGGACCGCGCCAGCTCCTCCGTCTCGCGCGGTGTGCGAGCCGACAGTGCATCCTCGACGCGGGTGATGAGCGGATCCCGGCCGGTTGACGTCGCGGACGATTCCGGCTCGCCGCCGCAGAGTTCGAGTACGTCGGACACCCCGGTGATGCACTGCGCGTCGTACTCGCGTAGCAGCCGGTGGCAACCGACCGAGGACGCGCTGGTGACCGGGCCGGGTACCGCGCCCAGCGGGCGGCCCAGCGCGGCGGCGTGCCCGGCGGTGTTCAAGGAGCCGGAGCGGCCGCCCGCCTCGACGACGACGGTGGCCGTCGACACCGCGGCGATCAGTCGGTTCCGTTGCAGAAAGCGCCATCGCGTGGGGCTGTTACCGACCGGCAGCTCGGTGACGACCGCGCACCCTGGCTCGGTCATCATCCGCTCCAGCATCGCGGCGTGCGCACTCGGATAGAGCCGATCGGGCCCGCCCGCGAGGAATGCGACGGTGCGCCCGCCGACGCCGAGCGCGGCGCGGTGCGCGACCCCGTCGATGCCGAAGGCCGCGCCGGAGACGACGCCGACGCCGCGTTCCGCGACGCCCGCCGCGAGTTCCGCCGCGACGTGCTCGCCGTATCCGGTCGACGCGCGCGCACCGACGACGGCGAGCGACGGCTCCGCGCCGAGGGCCGCCGGGTCGCCGCGCAACCACAGCGCGGCCGCGCCGTGCGGGCCGAGGTCGTTCAGCGCCTCCGGCCACTCCGGTGCGTCGGGCAGCAGCAGCCGGATGCCGAGCTGGGCGGCCACCTCGAGCCGGCGCAGCATCAGCGATCGGTCGATCCGCGGCCGCCAGCGCTCGAGACCGTCGGCGAGCACACGAGCCTCAAGGACCCCCGCGCCTAGACGCATCATGATCTGCTCGACGGAGTCGCGCTGCACCACGGTCGTGAAGGCGCGCTCGGCCCCGAGCGCCTCGATCAGGGTGTTCGCGACGGCATCGCCGGGCTCGGCGATCGAGGTCCAGCCCGCCCGCGCCGCCGCATCCGGCAGCGACGCAGCTCCCGGCGCAAGACGGGAGACGAGGTCGAGTTCGGCCGGTCGGAACTCGCTCACGACAGATCACCGCCCCGCAGCACAAGGGCTCGCCCGACCTGCCCCGCACTCGGCCGCTCCGCGCCGTCGAGGTCGGCGAGGGTCCAGGCGAGTCGCAGCACGCGGTCGTAGCCGCGCATTGTGATCGAGCCGCGTTCGAGGGCGCGATCCAGGGCGAGCGTCGTCGGCTTGGTCCAGCCGATGCTCGGGCCCGCGTAGCCACGGGCCGGACACCTCGGCGTTCAGCGACCAGGGCGTCGACGTCAACCGCGCCGCCGCGCGCACCCGGGCCGCCAGGACCCGATCGCGTGCCTCGGCGCTCGTGGTGCCAGGGGTGTCCCGCCGTGCAGCGAGCTGAGCCGCCCCGATCCGGCGCACGGTGAGTCGGATGTCGACGCGATCCAGCAGCGGGCCGCTCAGCCGGGCGAGGTAGCGGCGCCGCAACTGCGGCGCGCAGGTGCAGTTCTCCCCCGGGATGCCGAAACGCCCGCACGGGCAGGGATTCGCCGCGAGCACGAGCTGCACCCGCGCCGGGAACTCCGCGACCGCATTCGCCCGGTGGATCCGGATGCTGCCGCTCTCCAACGGCTGCCGCAGCGCGTCCAACGCGATGCTCGAGAACTCGGGCGCCTCGTCCAGGAACAGCACGCCGCGCGTGGCGCGCGCGAGCGCCCCGGGCCGGATCCGCCCGCTGCCGCCGCCCACGATCGCGGCCGACGACGCCGAGTGGTGCGGTGCCTCGAACGGCGGCCGCCGCTCCAGCTCTCCCCCGAGCGACTGCCCCGTCAGCGAGCGCATGCACGTCACTTCGAGGGCGGCCTCGTCGTCGAGGTCCGGCAGGATCCCCGGCAGCCGATCCGCCAGCATCGTCTTGCCCGAGCCGGGCGGGCCGAGCAGGAAGATGTGGTGACCGCCCGCCGCTGCCGCGATCATCGCCTCCGTCGCCTCCTCGTTACCGACGATGTCCGCCAGGTCCGGCTGGCGCGCGGAGGACGGACGACGCACCACCGCCGCCCGGATCGGCTCCACCACCGGCACCTCCCACTCCGCACCGTGCCACACCGCCGCCGCCGCGAGCGACGCCACCGGCACCACCTCGATCCCCCGCACCAGCGCCGCTTCGTCCGCGTTCGCGGTCGGCACCATCACCCGACGATGCCCGGCCCGCTGCGCCGCGATCACGGCCGGCAGGATGCCCGGCACCGGCCGCAACCGTCCGTCCAGACCCAGCTCACCCAGATGCACCGTCTCGGCGACCGTCTCGCCCGGCACATCGCCCAGCGCCACCAACGCGGCCAACGCGATCGCCAGATCGAACCCGGAACCGTGCTTGGGCATCGCCGCCGGCGACAGGTTGACCGTGATCTTGAACTCGCTGATCGGACTCCCGGCATTCGCCGCCGCCGACCGCACCCGCTCCCGGGCCTGCGAGAGCGCCGCATCCGGCAAGCCGATCACCGCGATGTTCGGCTGCCCGTCTCCCGCGTGCGCCTCCACATCCACCATCGCCCCGGTGAAGCCCACCAGACCCACCGCGCGGGTCCGCCCCAGCCCCATCACGCCACCGCCCGGAAATGGCCGACCTTCACCGGCTCGCCACCCGGCGCGATGATGCCGATCGCGTCGATGCGTACCCGGCTCGGCCGAGCATCGTGCGCCTTCGCCCACAGATACGCGAGCCGGCGCAGCCGCTTCGCCTTCGCCCGATCGATCGCCTCGATCGGATAGCCGTACCGCGCCGACGAGCGCGTCTTGACCTCCACGATCACCAACTCGTCCCGATCGCGGCAGACGATGTCGAGTTCGCCCTCCTTCACCCGCCAATTGCGATCGAGGATCACGTACCCCCGCTGCGCCAGATGCCGCGCCGCGAACTCCTCGCCGCGCCGACCCAATTCATCCTTGTCCATCGCTCCGACCTCCCTCCTTCGAGGGTGAATCACCAGCGTGGTCCGCCGCAGGCCCGATGTGCTGAAACGGGAAAGGTCGAGGGTCCTGCAAGGCTGTGGAGGAGGCGACGGGCGCCTGCAGCCGATAAGAGCTACCGTCTGCGGAGATCGTGGACCGTCAGGTCGAACCGTTCGATCGATCCCGATTCGACGACCCTCTCCACCGGACGAGCCTCCCAGCGAGGTGGGCGGCCAGAAGCACCAGCGCGATCGGGATGGCGCCAGCGGTCATCACGCACGTCGCGAGCACGCCCCAGAGAGCGCCGTATGAACTCGGCCACGTGGTGAAGAGTTGATTCAACAGGTCGAGCGACCACGGCAACGCAATGCCCGCCGCCGCGCACCAGGCGGCGCTGCACACGGCGGGCAACACCGAAAGGAGACCGCGACGGTTCCGGCTCGCGCGGAATGCGGCGCGGCCGGCGAGCATGCTCAGCGCGGTCCAGATCAGGACGCCGATCGCCCCGACGACGTAGCCGAGGCCGGCCTCGGACGGGTCGTTCTCGCTCACACTCACGCCGACCATCACGATCGCGAACATCAGCGTGGCTGCGGCCGTCGCTGTCAGGAAGCCCACCCACAGGGCGGCGAGCGCATGATGAGTCATGCGGGCCTGGGGCCAGGAAGAACGGCGCCATGCAGGAGGAACAACGCCCATTCCTCCTGATCCGTCCCGATCTTCCTCGGGCCAGGAGGAACGCACGGTGCGCAATGAGAAAGGCCGGGGGCCGCACGCCCCCGCAGCGGAGGCGACGACCCCGACCGGTGGATCGGGAGCGCCGGAATCAGCCGAGAAGGCCGGGTCACTCGTCGAGCGCGAGCTCCTTGGGCAGCTCGAACTCCTTGCGCGAGAGCTCTTCGACGTTGACATCCTTGAACGTCAGCACGCGGACCGACTTCACGAAGCGGTCGGAGCGGTAGACGTCCCACACCCAAACGTCCTTCATCGTCAGTTCGAAGTAGAAATCGTGCTCGGTGTCGCGGCGCACGAGATCGACCTCGTTCGCGAGGTAGAAGCGGCGTTCGGTCTCGACGACGAATGAAAATTGGGAGACGACATCGCGATACTCCCGGTACAGTGCCAACTCGACCTCGCGGTCGTAGTCCTCGAATTCGTCCTCATCCATGGTCCGTTCATCCTACGCGGCGACGGACGCACGGGAGCGCAGGGTCAGACGGCCGCCGTCGCGACGGCGCGATCGGCGGGTGCGGACAGCCAGGTCACCCGGTGCAGCGGCGACGGCCCGACGCGGTCGATCGCCGCGTAGTGCACCGCACTGCCGTAGCCCTTGTTGCTGTCCCAGCAGTAGTCGGCGTAGTCGGCGTGGTGGCGGATCATCAGCCCGTCACGACCGACCTTGGCCAGCACGGACGCGGCCGCCACCGACGCACAATCGCGGTCGGCCTTGATCCGCGTGATGACGCGGACTTCACCGGCGCGGGCGCCGAGAGCGGGCGTCAGCCAGTCGTGTTTACCGTCGAGCAGGATGATTGCGGTGGCCAGGTCGACGCCGGCGTCCACGATGCGTTCCAGGGCGCGCGTCGCTGCACGGCCGAGGGCGGGCACGATGCCGCCCTCGTCGATCTCGTCGGCGGAGGACTCACCGATGGCCCACGCCGAGACCCAGCCGGCGACGCCGGGGATGAGCGCCTCGCGGCGCGGCTGGGCGAGCAGCTTGGAGTCGCGCAGGCCGACAGGGAAAGCTCCGCTGGCCGCGGTGACGCTCGCGAGACCGACGGAAACCGGGCCGGCGATCGCGCCGCGTCCCACCTCGTCGCAGCCGATGATCGTGGTCGCTCCGGCCCGCCAGAAGTCGCGCTCGACCTCGAGGGTCGGCTCTGCGACCGCCATCACTGCTCGGCTCCCACCGGATCCGTGCCGCGGAACACGTTCGGGAAGTCGTCGAGCCACGCCCAGTGATCGATCGGCCAGGTCACGAGGATCGCCCGCCCCACGACGTTCGATTCCGGCACGAATCCGTTGCCCGGCTTGTCCTGGTTGTAGCGCGAGTCGGCCGAGTTGTACCGGTTGTCGCCCATCACCCAGAGCGAACCCTCCGGAACGGTCACGTCGAAGCTCGTCGCGGAGACGGCATCCACGCCATTGGGCAGCTTCACGTAGGGCTCATCGATCGGATTGCCGTTCACCTCGATCTGGCCGAGCGGTGTGCAGCAGGTGATGTGATCGCCCGGCAGGCCGATGACGCGCTTGATCAGATGATCGTTGCTGTCCGGGGCGGTCAGCCCGACGATCGACAGCGCCGACTCCACGAAGGCCTGCACCGGCGGCAGCTCGGGCGTTGCAGTGGGTTGCAGCCAGCCACCCGGATCCCGGAAAACCACGACGTCGCCGCGGGAGATCGGGATCAGGGCCGGCTCGAGTTCGTTGACCAGGATCCGGTCGTTCTCCACGAGCGTCGACTCCATCGACGACGACGGGATGTAGAACGAGCGGATCAGGAAGGTCTTCACGAGGAAGGAGACCAGGATCGCGACCACGAAGATGATGAGGACGTCGCGGAGGAAAGTCCACGCGCCGCGTCTGCCTCTGCGCGAGGGTCCGCGTCGGCCGCCGCGATCCCGTGTCGTCGCGCTGACCGGCGCCGTGCTGTCTGTCATTGCCTGCCGTAACCCCTTAAGCGCCGAAACCCCCGCCCAGCATATGTGGTCGGGGGAATCGGATGATCAGCCGGTGATCTGCGTCACCGCGTGCTCTGAAAGAACTCAGTCTTTCAGAAAGGCCTAGACGGAGCGCTTCTCCTTGATCTTGGCCTTCTTGCCGCGGAGGTTGCGCAGGTAGTACAGCTTCGCGCGACGCACGTCGCCGCGGGTGACGACCTCGATGTGGTCGATCACCGGGGAGTGCACCGGGAAGGTACGCTCGACGCCGACCTGGAAGCTGACCTTGCGGACCGTGAAGGTCTCGCGGACGCCCTCGTTCTGGCGGCCGATGACGACACCCTGGAAGACCTGGATACGCGAGCGGTTACCTTCGACGATGTTGACGTGCACCTTGACGGTGTCGCCGGCGCGGAAGTCCGGGATGTCGCTGCGCAGCGATGCTGCGTCGACGGAATCGAGGATGTGCATTGAGATTTCGCTCTCCGTGCCCGCCACAGGTCGAACACCGTTCGTGTGAATGGAAGTCGATTCGTGCCCCGTTGATTCTCGACTCCCCTGTGGCAGAGTCGGCGCAAGGCACAAGCGCTTATTCTGTCACGCGACGGGGCGCGGAGTCAAAGCACGCGGTCCGTACTCCGGACCCCTCAGATGCGCAGGGTCTGTCCGTCCTGCGGACGGTCGGGATCGAAACCGCTGCTGTCGACTCGGCCGTACTGTCCGTTCGGCACGGACGCCCGTGCAGCGGAGACGTCCGCGAACTCGACCAGCGCCGCCCGTGCGTCGCGGAAGAAGCGCGTCACCGCGTACCAGAAAGCGCCGATGCCGATCACGACCGAGAACACGCCGATCGTCCACGCGCCGGACGGGAAGAACCCGAACCAGACGATGGAGGCGTGCCAGGCGCCGAGGACGGCGACATCGGGCCAGGACGGCGTCTTCGTCGGCCGCACGGTCACACGAAACGCGACGATGCTCGCCACAACAGCCAGCGCGACCGCGAGAATAGGAGCGGCGATCAACAGACCGAGGATCGTCCATCCGCTGGAGCCGCCGAAGATTCCGTACCCGAGCAGAACCCAGGCCGGGAGGATGAAGGCAGCGAGGAACTGCCACGAACCGAATGCCCTGCGCATACGCATGACGGCAGGATAGAACTCCGCGCTGAGCATCTGCCCAGCAGTGAAAGGACCACCCATGATCGAACTCCGTACACCGGCCGAGCTCGAGGAGATGCGCCCCGCCGGCCGCTTCGTCGCGAGCGTTCTCGAGGCCACGAGTGCGGCGGCGAAGGTGGGCGTGAACCTGCTGGAGCTGGACGCGCTCGCGCACGACATGATCCGCTCCGCGGGCGCCGAGTCGTGCTACATCGACTATCACCCGTCGTTCGGCGCGATGCCGTTCGGCAAGGTGATCTGCACCTCCGTGAACGATGCGGTGCTGCACGGCCTGCCGTTCGACTACCGGCTCCGCGACGGCGATCTGCTCACGCTCGACTTCGCCGCGTCGCTGAACGGCTGGGTCACCGACTCCGCGATCAGCATCGTCGTGGGCAACGCGGATCCGAAAGACCTCGCGCTGATCGACACCACCACGCGAGCGTTGGACGCCGGGATCGCCGCGGCACGTCCCGGCGGACGCATCGGAGACATCTCCGCCGCGATCGCCGCAGTGGCGCGCGCGGACGGCCTGAGCATCAACACCGACTTCGGCGGCCACGGTGTCGGCCGCACGATGCACGGCGACCCGCACATCGCGAACGACGGGCGCGCCGGCCGCGGCTATCCACTCAAGCCCGGCCTGGTCATCGCGATCGAACCGTGGTTCTTGCAGACCACCGACAAGATCTACACGGACAAGGACGGCTGGACCCTGCGCAGCCGCGACGGCTCGCGCGGCGCCCACATGGAGCACACCATCGCGATCACCGAGACCGGCGTCGAGATCCTCACCGCCCGCGGCTGAGCCGACGTCTCCTGCGAGGGACCCCTCCAGCCCGCCGCGGACCCGCGGAGGACGGGTCCCTCGCGTGCTGAAGGGATCCCTCGCAAGAGGGGGCGGAGGTCAGGGCAGGAGGTCGGGGCGGACGCGAGCGGTGCGCTCGAGTTGCTGCTCGTGCCGCCAGGCGGCGATCGCGCCGTGGTTGCCGCTGAGCAGGATGGGCGGCACGTCGTGGCCGCGCCACGATGACGGCTTGGTGTAGCTCGGGTACTCGAGCAGGCCGTCGGAGTGCGACTCCTCGACCAGGCTCTCGGGGTTGCCGACCACGCCGGGCACGAGGCGACCGATCGCCTCGATCATCGCCATCACGGCGACCTCTCCCCCGTTCAGCACGTAGTCGCCGAGGCTGACCAGGCGCACACGGGCGCGCGTGGCGGTGTCGTCGAAGACGCGCTGGTCGATCCCTTCGTAGCGACCGCAGCCGAAGACGAGGTTCTGCTCCTGCGCGAGTTCACGGGCCATGGCCTGGGTGAAGACCTCGCCGGCGGGCGACGGGAAGATGACCAGAGGCTCCGGGGCACTCGGCAGGATCGCGTCCAGCGCCTCGCCCCAGGGCTCGGGCTTCATCACCATGCCGGCGCCGCCGCCGTACGGGGTGTCGTCGACGGTGCGGTGCCGGTCATGGGTGAAGTCGCGCAGATCATGGATGCCGAGCTCGATCAGGCCGCTCTGACGCGCCTTACCGAGCAGGGAGATGTCGAGCACCCCGAAGAACTCGGGGAAGATCGTGACGATGTCGATCTTCACGATCGCTACTCCTCGGGAGATGAATCCTCGTCGGACTCGGCGGGTTCGGCGGCCTCGGGAGCCGGCTCGTCGTCGGGGATCTCCTCGAAGAGACCCATCGGCGGGGTGACGGTGACCGTGCCGGCCTTCAGATCGACGCTCGGAACGATCGCTGCGACGAACGGAACGAGAACCTCGCCGTTCGGCGTGCCGATCGCGAGCAGATCCTGCGCCGGGAAGTGATCGACGCGGTGCACGAGGCCGACCTTGACGCCGTCGCGCAGCACGGTGAGTCCGACGAGCTGGTAGTCGTACCAGGAGTCGTCGCCGGCGTCGGCCGTGGAGATCTCCTCGTCGATCCAGAGGATCGCCTTGAGCAGTCCCTCGGCCGCGGTGCGGTCGTCGACACCCTTGAAGAACGCGACGGGGTTGCCGTTGTACCAGCGCAGTTCGGCGAGTTCGAGCTTCTTGCCCGCCCACTCGTGGTTGCGCGGCACCTGCAGGGTGAAGGATGCGCCGGGGGTGAAGCGCTTCTCCGGCTCGTCCGTGTACAGCTCGAGCTTGATGGCACCTTTGAGGCCGTGGGCCTTGGTGAGACGGGCGACGCGCAACTGCGTCGTGCCCGATTGCGGGGCCGACACCTACTTGTCGGTGTCGACGACGTCGACGCGCACTCGGCGACCGTCGGCCAGCGCGGCCACAAGGGTACGCACGGCCTTGGCGGTCCGACCGGAGCGTCCGATCACGCGACCGAGGTCCTCGGGGTGCACGCGCACCTCGAGGACCTCGCCGCGAACGGAGCTCTTGGCCGTGACACGGACCTCATCGGGGTTCTCGACGATCCCCTTGACGAGGTGTTCGACGGCAGGAGCGAGCACGAAATTACGCCTCGGTCGTCTCGTCGGCCGACTCGGCCTCGACAGCCTTGGGGGCTTCGGCCTTCTCGGTCTTCGGCTTGAGCACCGGCTTCTTCTTCTCGTCGGCCACGAAGGCCTCCTTGGGAGCCTTCACCTTGACGGTGGAGACGGCGTTCTTGTCACCCTTGAACTGACCCCAGTCGCCGGTCAGCTTGAGGATGGCGGCGACCTGCTCGGTCGGCTGAGCGCCGACGCCGAGCCAGTACTGCGCACGCTCGGAGTCGACCTTGATGAACGAGGGCTCCTCGGTCGGGTGGTACTGACCGATCTCCTCGATGACGCGACCGTCGCGCTTGGTGCGCGAGTCGGCGACGACGATGCGGTAGTAGGGCGCGCGGATCTTACCGAGACGCTTCAGACGAATCTTGACAGCCACAATTCTCCTGTGTGGTTAGAGGTTGGATGAACTGAGCCGTGAGCGTGGGGTGCACACCCGGCCGGAAGCTCTTGGGAACTCAGTGGCGATGATTAGAGGGTCGATCGCCACGGACCCGACAGACCATTGTGCCAGAAAAACCGTCGGCGCGCGGGGAGGAATCGCCGTGGGGTGCGAGGGCCGGTCATCCGAGAGTGCCAGGATGAAGCATGGAGATCAGCTTCGCCCGCTCTGAGCGCTCGACCCTCGGTATCGAATGGGAGATCGCGATCGTCAATCGCGAGAACGGGGACCTCGCCAACGTGGCGGACAAGGTGCTCGACGCCCTGCGCAACGACGACGGCTCCGCGCACCCGCACGTGACCGGTGAACTTCTGTTGAACACCGTCGAGCTCGTCTCCGGGGTGCACCACCACGTGCGGGATGCGGTCGCGGATCTGCAGGATCAGCTGCGGCAGGTGCGCGAGATCACGGATCCGATGGGCCTGGACCTGATGTGCGCCGGCACGCATCCGTTCGCCCAATGGTTCGACCAGACGGTCACCGACAAGGAGCGCTACCACCGCCTGATCGACCGGACGCAGTGGTGGGGCCGGAACATGATGATCTGGGGCATCCACGTGCACGTCGGCATCGAGGATCGCGAGAAGGCGCTACCCATCCTGAACTGCCTGCTCAACTACTACCCGCATCTGCAGGCCCTTTCCGCATCCAGCCCGTTCTGGGCCGGCGTCGACACCGGCTACGCCTCCAACCGTGCGCTGATGTTCCAGCAGTTGCCGACGGCAGGCTTGCCGCCGCAGTTCGGCGCCTGGGCGAACTACGAGGAGTACGTGCAGGACATGATGCACACCGGCATCATCGACGATCACACGGAGGTGCGCTGGGACATCCGCCCCTCCCCGCAGTGGGGCACGGTCGAGATGCGCGCGTGCGACGGGCTCTCCTCCGCAGAGGAGATCGGAGCCGTCGCCGCGTTGATCCAGTGCCTGGTCGAGCACCTCTCCGACCGACTCGACGCCGGGGAGACTCTGCCGACGATGCAGCCCTGGTTCGTGCGAGAGAACAAGTGGCGCGCCGCTCGCTACGGGTTGGATGCGGAGATCATCCTGGACGCCGCGGGCAACGAGCGGCTGGTGACGGACGACATCCGCGACCTGCTCGTCACCCTGGCGCCGATCGCCCAGCGGCTGGACTGTGTGGCCGAACTGGCGAACATCGAGCTGATCCTCGCGACCGGCGCGAGTTACCAGCGCCAGCTCCGCGTGGCGGAGTCCACCGGCGGAAATCTCTCGGCGGTCGTCGCCGCTCTCACCGATGAACTGCGGCACGGGCTGCGGAGTATCCAGGCGTGAAGAGCGCGGGCCGCACTCGCCACTTCGGACTCCCCCTCGCCACGGTGGCCGCCCTGCTCCTGGCCGGATGCTCCGGCGCGGTTTCGAGCCGGCCCCTGCCGACCTTCGAACCCGTCGAGCGGGGCGCGACGGTCGCCTTCGTCGGCGACTCGATCGTGCACGGCTACGGCCTGGGTGAGAGTGTCGCCTGGCCCGCGCTGGTCAGTGAGGCATTCGGCTGGACGGCGGTCAACCTCGGCTGCGACGGTGGCGGATTCGTCGCACGAGGCTCGTGCGGTGCCGCCATCGGCTCTCGCGGAGCCGAGGTGGCGAAGACCGAACCGGCCGTGATCGTGATCTCCGCGAGCCGCAATGATCTGCGGTACGACGAAGCCGACGTGGTCGCGGCGATCCCCGCGGCGGTCGCCGCCGTGGCTGCGGATGCCCCCGATGCGCGCATCATCGGCGTCAGCGCCGTCTGGGGGCCGACCGAACGCCCGTCCGCCCTGGACAGCTACAACACGGCACTCGCCGCCGCGGTGATCGGCGTGGGCGGCGAGTTCCTCGCCTATCAGGATCCGCTGCGCGGCTCCGACGAGCTGATGCTCAGCGACGGCATCCACCCCTCCGCCGCTGGGCAGGCCGAGATCGCCGCCGCCTTCGAGTCGGCGGCGATCAGGGCGGGACTCACGCCGTAGCGTGCTCGTTCTTGCCGTCGCGCCAGGCGAGCAATTCGGTGACGGGGGCGAGATCGATGTCGGGCCCGGTGATCCCGAGGGTGAACAGCCGCGCCCCGAGTTCGTACTGCGCGTCGAGCACGGCGAATGACGAATCGCCGAGCCCGCGGACGCTGGCGCCCGTCGAGATCTCGATCTCGGCCGGGTCGCGCTCAAGCTTCGCGCACCACTCGTCGAGCACCCCGAGCTTGCGCTCCAACGTCTCGACATCCGAGAAGCTGTGCCAGATGTCGGCGTGCTGGGCGACCATCCGGAGCGTCTTCTTCTCGCCGCCGCCGCCGATCAGCACGGGGATGTCACGCGTGGGCTGCGGGGTCAGCTTCGCCCAGCGCGCCTCGATCCGAGGCAGCGCCTCCGACAGCGCGTCCAGCCTCGTGCCGACCGTGCCGAAGTCGTAGCCGTACTCGTCGTAATCGCGCTCGAACCAGCCGGAACCGATGCCGAAGATCAGCCGACCTTCGGCACCCTTGGCGCTGATGTGATCGACGGTGCGGGCCATGTCGGCGAGCAGATCGGCGTTGCGGTAGCTGTTGCAGGTCACGAGCGGGCCGAACTGGATCCGGCTGGTCTGCTCGGCCCACGCGGCCAGCATGCTCCAGCCCTCGAAGTGCGTGCCTTCCGGGTCACCGGACAGCGGGAAGAAGTGGTCCCAGTTGAAAGCGACATCGACGCCGAGGTCCTCGATCTCGGCGAGGGTGTCGCGGATCACTTCGTACGGGACGTGCTGCGGGGCGATCTGGACACCGATGCGGACGGGACGATTCTGCGTTGAGGCCATAGCGCCAGGCTATCCGGTTGCAGCGGTGCGATGCAGGAGCACGCCGGTGCCGTCGTCGGCCGTGACCAGCAGCTCGTCGCCGAGCAGCTGCGCCGTCGTCAAGGTGATCCAGCGTTGCTCGACGTCGCAGTCGCGGAGGGTGCGCACCGCGAAGAAGGACGGCATCCCGAAATCGGACCAGCGTCCGTTGAGTTCGTTGCACCCCGCGGTGCCCGCGACGAGCAGAGTATCGCTGAGCCGGATGTCCCAGCCGTCCGCGGTCCACTCGCCGACGAACGCGGATGGCAGCGACGGTGCAGCGGATTCGGACGACATCGGGACCGGTGTCGGTCCCTCCTCCGACGTGCGATCCATCCGGCCGATCTCGGCACCAGCGGTGTCGCGGAGTACCAGCACGCCGTCGTCCAGAGCGAGGGACGAGGCTGTGGTGATCTCCTGCACCACCGGCGACACCACCTCGCAGTAGGGGTAGCTCCCCGAACCGTAGCCATCGGGGAGGTAGACCTGCATCGCGCCATCGTCTGCGACGATCCAGCTCCCTGCGGCCGGATACGGGCCCACCGCCTGCCAGAAACCGTCACTGCCGAGCTTCAGCCCCGCCGGACATTCCATTGCGCCCGGAGTCGGCGACGACGCCGGACGTTGGGGAATCCAACTTCCCGCGACCTCGTCCATCCCCGTCTGCCCGAGCACGTCGGCCGACGGGCGTGCAGGTTGATCCGTGCCCGCACATCCGCTCAGCCCCACGACCAGCAGACCCACGGCCAGCAGCGCGATGGCGGCAACGGTGCGACGCACGACTCCCCCGATCCGGGTCGGGAGGGCCCGACTCGTCTCGTGAGACTAGCTCGCGGGCTCGTCGGTCGTCGAGCGCGAGAGTTTGATCGTGGTGAAGTCGTTCTCGTCGAAGAGGCGGAGTCGGCCACCGTCGACGCGGGCCGAGACGGCTTCGGAGAAGAGTTGGGGCAGGTTGACGCCCTCGCAGAAGATCAGGGTCGACGGTCCGGCCTCGACGGTGAGATCACCGGCGTCGTCGATCGCCCACTCCCCCTGCACGCCGTTGCAGCCGTCCGAACCGGTCCAGGTGCCGTCGTCGGCGATCAGCAGGAACGGCACGGTCGGCACGTCGTACTCGGTGCCGGTGACCCAGCGGCCGACGAGCTGATCCGCCGTCGGCACCGCGACGGACTCGGAGCCCGAGCCCTCCGAGCATCCGGTCACGCCCAGTGCCAGAGCACCGGCGACGGCGAGAACCCCGAGCGCGCGGCGCATCAGCGCAGGAACTTCTGCAGCTGCTCCAGCTCCTCCGGCGTCGGTGCGGGCTGGCCGCCACCGAGTCCGAAGCCGGAGCCGCCGGCGGATCCCGGAGCCTTCGCGCCGGAGGTGATGGCGGCGTTCTCGGCCGCGCGCTTGGCCGGGTTGCCCGATTTCGACGACTTCTTCTGCACCGGCTTGCGCTTGCCCGCATAGCCGGCGCCGGGGATCGGCCCCATGCCCGGCACGTTCGGCACGCCGCCCTTGGCGACGGTCTTCATCATCTTCGACGCCTGCTCGAATCGCTGCACGAGCTGGTTCACGTCGGTCACGGTCATGCCGGAACCCCGGGCGATGCGCACCCGACGCGATCCGTTCAGCAGCTTCGGGTTCACCCGCTCCGCCTTGGTCATCGACTGGATGATCGCCTCGGTGCGCACGATCTCGCGCTCATCGAAGTTGTCCAGCTGCTCGCGCATGCCCTTGGCACCGGGGAGCATGCCGATCATCTTCTTGATCGAGCCCATGTTGCGCAGCTGCTGCATCTGCTTCAAGAAGTCGTCGAGCGTGAACGAGTCGCTCATGATCTTCTCGGCGACCGCGCGCGCCTCCTCCTCGTCGTCGAACGCGGCCTGGGCCTGTTCGATGAGGGTGAGCACGTCACCGAGGTCGAGGATGCGGCTCGCCATGCGGTCGGGGTGGAACTGCTCGAAATCGTCGAGCGTCTCGCCGGTGGAGGCGAACAGGATCGGGCGTCCGGTCAGCGAGGCGACCGAGAGCGCGGCGCCACCGCGGGCGTCGCCGTCGAGCTTCGACAGCACAACACCGGTGAAGTCGACGCCCTCCTGGAAGGCCTTGGCCGTGGCGACGGCGTCCTGGCCGATCATCGCGTCGATGACGAACAGCACCTCGTCGGGGTTGGTGACGCGGCGGATGTCGGCCGCCTGCTTCATCAGCTCGGCGTCGACGCCGAGACGCCCCGCGGTGTCGATGATGACGGTGTCGTACTGCTTGTCGACGGCGTACTTGATGGCGTCCTGCGCGACACGGACCGGGTTGCCGACACCGTTGCCGGGCTCGGGCGCGTAGACGGCGACGCCGGCCTGCTCGGCGACGACCTGCAACTGCTGCACCGCGTTGGGGCGCTGGAGGTCGGCGGCGACGAGGAGAGGCGTGTGGCCGTCTTTGCCGAGCCACTTGCCGAGCTTGCCGGCGAGGGTGGTCTTACCGGCACCCTGCAGGCCGGCGAGCATGATGACGGTCGGCGGCTTCTTCGCGAACTCGAGGCGGCGGGACTGGCCGCCGAGGATCTGGATGAGCTCCTCGTTGACGATCTGCACGACCTGCTGGGCCGGGTTCAGCGCCTTATTGACCTCATCCCCCAGCGCGCGCTCGCGCACCTTGCCGGTGAAGTCCTTGACTACCTCGAGCGCGACGTCGGCGTCGAGGAGGGCGCGACGGATCTCGCGGACGGTGCCGTCGACGTCGGAGGCGGAGAGCTTCCCCTTGGTGCGCAGGTTCTTGAAGGTCTCGACGAGTCGATCGGAGAGGGTGCCGAAGGTAGCCATGATCCGTCGAGTTTATCCGACGCTTCGAGGATGCGAGGGCGCCGCCCGGCGCGGTGAGCGCGAGCCCGGGTGCGGTGGGGCGCGTCCGGGTGCTATGGGGTGTGCCCGGGTGCGGTGGGGCGCGAGCCCGGGTTGTCACTAAGCGGCCGTTCCGAGGTTCGAACGGACGCGACGTGACCACCCAGGGCCCACGCGACGACGTTTACGGCTGCGGGTGGTCACAAAGAGGCCATGCGGACCCGAAAAAGGACGCGACGCGACCACCCGGGCTCCCGACTTCGACGGCGCACACCCGGGTGGTCACGAAGCGGCCACGCCGCACCGGAAACGGACGCAACGCGACAACCCGGGCCCCCGCGCACGCACGGTTCCCGCCCGGGTGGTCGCGAAGCGGCCGCGCCGAACTAAGAACGGACGCAACGCGACAACCCGGGTTTATTGGATCGGGTCCATCAAGGAGTAGTGTGGCGGCGTGATCGAGACCCTCATCGTCGGCGACGCCGCGCATCCGTTGGATTACGAAGAAGGATGGGCGCTGCAGCGCCGCGTCCATGACGAGGTGGCGGCCGGGTCGCGACCCGACACGCTGCTGCTGTGCGAGCATCCGTCCGTTTACACGGCGGGCAAGCGCACGGAGGCGCACGAGCGACCGAATGACGGCTCTCCCGTGATCGACGTGGATCGAGGCGGCAAGATCACCTGGCACGGTCCTGGACAACTGGTCGGCTACCCCATCGTCCGGCTGCGCGAGCCGGTCGACGTGGTGGCCTACGTCCGCGCGCTCGAAGGCGCGTTGATCGAGGCGATCGCGGAGTTCGGCATCACCGGAATCCGCGTGGACGGCCGCAGCGGCGTCTGGATCCGCCGCCCGCTCGGCGCCGACAAGATCGCGGCGATCGGCATCCGGGTCGCGAACGGCGTCACCATGCACGGCTTCGCCCTGAACGTGTCGAACTCGCTCGAACCGTACGCACGCATCGTCGCCTGCGGCATCGCGGATGCCGGCGTCACCACGATGGAGCGCGAGTTCGGCGGGGCGCTGGATCCGATCGCCGTGCGCGACCGGGTGACGGAGGCGTTCCTCCGAGTCGCCGCATCCTTCACCGTCGCCGACATCGAGGTCGCCGCGTGAGCGCGGATCCGTCGGGCCGCAAGATGCTGCGGCTCGAGGTGCGCAACGCGCAGACGCCGATCGAACGCAAGCCGGAGTGGATCCGCACCACCGCGAAGATGGGTCCGGAGTACCGCCAGCTGCAGAACCTGGTGAAGAGCGAGGATCTGCACACGGTCTGCCAGGAAGCGGGTTGCCCGAACATCTTCGAGTGCTGGGAGGATCGCGAGGCGACCTTCCTGATCGGCGGCGCGCAGTGCACCCGTCGGTGCGACTTCTGCCAGATCGACACCGGGAAGCCGGCCGACTACGACGTGGACGAGCCGCGCCGTGTCGGCGAATCCGTGGCGCGGATGAACCTCCGCTACGCGACCGTCACCGGCGTCGCCCGCGACGACCTGCCCGACGAGGGTTCATGGCTCTACGCCGAGACCATCCGACAGATCCACGCCGAGGCGCCGGGAACGGGTGTGGAGATCCTGGTGCCGGACTTCTCCGGGCGCCCGGAACACCTGAATCGGGTCTTCGAGGCCGCGCCGGAGGTCTTCGCTCACAACGTCGAGACGGTGCCGCGGATCTTCAAGCGGATCCGCCCGGCATTCACCTACGACCGCTCCCTCGGAGTGCTGACGCAGGGTCGCGAGGCCGGCCTGATCACGAAGTCGAACTTGATCCTCGGGATGGGCGAGGAGCGCGAGGAGATCTCGCAGGCGTTGCAGGACCTGCACGACGCCGGCACCGACATCATCACGATCACGCAGTACCTGCGCCCGACGCCGCGACACCTGCCGGTGGCGCGCTGGGTGAAGCCGCAGGAGTTCGTCGAGATCAAGGAGGAGGCGGAGGACATCGGCTTCCTCGGCGTGCTGTCCGGGCCGCTGGTGCGCTCGTCCTACCGAGCGGGCCGGCTGTGGGCGCAGAGCATGACCGCGAAGGGGCGGGAAGTGCCTGAGCAGCTGCGGCCATTGGCGGATGCGGCGCTGGGGTTCGCTCAGGCGGTCTAGCGCCCGCCCGATTCGTCCGAAGAGGATGACATCGAACTAGGCCGCGGGGAGACTCAATAACTTCCGGTTCCAGCCGCGTACGACATCATTGGCCTCGTTTACAAATGTCATTGATCCATCGAGCGCCAAGTGGGCCTTAGTGAGGTGGATATTCTCCGATCTCAACTCCTTAGACAACGCCAAGAATCCATCATCATTGTCGACTGCGGTGATGTTCAACATCGCCTCCGATACGCAGTCTTTTAGCGAGTCGAGAAGTCGCGAGTAAGCGGGACGTACTTCAACGAGACGCAGAGCACCAGTCACGATCGGATCCAGTTCGATCGAGAGCTGAGCGTATGCTTTAGCTTTCACAAGGCGGTCTTCTGCGATCGGAAGAAGTTCCCTTCCGAGCATCTGCAGAACGGAAACGATTGTCCCGGTCGGAGCATTCGCTGACTGCAATCGATGAATACGACTAAGGCGCTCCTCGAGCGTAACTTGCCAGGTCCGGCTCGCCACCTTGTCGAAGTCTACAGCTTCCATCCACGACCCAAGGCGATTATCAATCTCTTCCACGAGAGAGAGCAGCTGAACCTCGGTCTGCTCGTCCGTTTTCCTTTCAATCTCGAGAACGACCTCGGACACTTCGAGGCGAAGATCTCGCAATCTCAGGGCGAGGCCATTTGTCGCTTCGAGCACAGCCGGGTCATTCGGCGCCTTAAGTCGCAGATGGGACCAGCGAACGTACTGGGTCCTCGCGATCAATGCCAAAACCTCATCATCGCTGTCCTCTACAAGGTTCGGCACATCGATGTAAACAATCGGCAATAGAAGCCTTCCCACTCCGCGCGAGTTCGCCTCACGATTGAAGGCGATGATCTCCTTTCTGCACTCTTCGCTTCTCAGGAATTTGGGAGTGACCACAGGGATAAAGAAGGGAACTTTCCCAACCGCTTCTTCAATCCGATCGCGCCAAGCGTCACCCCAAGACAGCGCCGTGCGATCCACAAATAGCTCGAGCTCATCCCCCGTACTGACCGCAAACTCGTCTCGAAGCGCTTTAGCCAAATCGAGAACACGCCCACCCTGGCGATCATTGTCTTCGTGCGTGTAGCTCCAGAAAGCATCGTACGTTGCCCCATCCATACCGGGATCATATGCGTGACACACCCTGGTCGCGGGATTTCTGGGCTGTCGGAAGCAGTCAACCCCCGAACTGGGTACCTTTCAATCGCGCCCGCCGCTACGCCACCAGCTGGGCCGCGAACACGTGCGGGGTGAAGCCGGTGAGGTCGCCGATGCCCTCGCCCTGCCCGACGAGCTTGATCGGGATGCCGGTCTTCTCCTGCACGGCGAGCACGAAGCCGCCCTTGGCGGAGCCGTCGAGCTTGGTGATCACGAGGCCAGTGACGCCGGCGTGCTCGATGAAGGCCTGCGCCTGCGAGAGGCCGTTCTGCCCCGTGGTCGCGTCGAGCACCAGCAGGATCTCGGAGATGGGGGCCTGCTTCTCGACCACACGCTTGATCTTGCCGAGCTCGTCCATCAGGCCGCCTTTGGTGTGCAGGCGGCCGGCGGTGTCGATGATGACCATCTCGGTGCCGGTGTTCTTGGCGTACTCGACGGTCTGGAACGCGACCGATGCCGGATCCTGGCCCTGCTGCTGCGGGCGCACGATCTGGGCATCCGCACGCTGCGCCCAGGTGGCGAGCTGGTCGACGGCCGCCGCTCGGAAGGTGTCGGCCGCGCCGACGACGACGCTGCGGTCGTAGTTGCGCAGGAACTTGGCGAACTTGCCGATCGTGGTGGTCTTGCCGACGCCGTTCACCCCGACGACCAGGATGATCGCGGGACGCTCGCTGAGCTTCAGCGTGGTGTCGTACTTGCTGAGACGCTCCTCCAGCGACTCGCGCAGCATCCGCTGCAGGTCGCGCGGATCCGTGGTGCTGTAGCGGGCGACCTTCGCGCGGAGATCCTCGATGATGGCCTCGGAGATGTCGGGGCCGAAGTCGGCGGTGATCAGGGCCGTCTCGAGGTCGTCCCAGGTCTGCTCGTCGATCGTGCGCTTCTCGAACAGGCCGCGCAGCGCGCGACCGAGCGACCAGGAGTTGCGTTCAGCCATGAGTCACAGGGTACTGGGGATCGCGCGTCGCGATCGATCCGACGAAACCGGTTGTCCGGACGGGCCTCGGAGGGACGAATCCGTCGGATGGATCGAGGGGGCCGATCGACGAGCGCCGATCAGCGCGGCTCGGGCACCGCCACGCGCTGCCCGACCACGGCCGAGACGCCGTCTTGGCGCATCGAGACCCCGTACAGGGCGTCGGCGATCTCCATCGTGCGCTTCTGGTGCGTGATCACGATCAGCTGGCTGGAAGAGCGCAGGTCTTCGAAGATCGTGAGCAGCCGGCCGAGGTTCGCGTCGTCGAGGGCCGCCTCGACCTCGTCCATGATGTAGAACGGGCTCGGCCGCGACTTGAAGATCGCCACCATAAAGGCGACGGCGGCGAGGGAACGCTCGCCGCCCGAGAGCAGCGAGAGCCGTTCGATCTTCTTGCCCGCCGGTTTCACCGCGACCTCGATCCCCGTCGTGAGCAGGTTGTCGGGATCCGTGAGGCGGATGCTGCCGGTGCCGCCCGGGAACAGCACCGGGAAGACCTCGGCGAACGCAGCCTGGGTGTCCTCGAACGCGGAGGCGAAGATGGTCTGCATCGTCTCGTCCAGTTCCTGGATGATCGTGAGCAGATCGGCCCGGGTGTTGGTGAGATCGGTGAGCTGTTCGGTGAGGAAGTTGTGCCGCTGCTCCAGCGCGGCGAACTCCTCCAGAGCGAGCGGATTCACGCGACCGAGCTGGCCGAGTTGCTTCTCGGCCGCGGCGAGGCGGCGGCGCTGAGCCTCACGGTCGTACGGCCGGGCGTCGTCGCCCTCGTTCTCGCCGGGCACGAGCTGCTGCGGCCCGTACTCGGCGACCAGAACCTCCTCATCGAGCCCGAGCTCGGACACGGCGCGCTCGCGCAGACCGTTCAATTGCAGGCGCTTCTCGTAGATCTGCAGTTCCAGGCCGTGCACGCTGTCGGTCACCGTCTGCAGCCGCGAGCGCAGACCGGACTCATCGCGGCGCAGGGTGGCGAGTTCGTCGTTCTGCTGGCGCCGTGCCGCCTCCGCCTCGGCGAGATCGGCGCGGGCCTGCGCGACCGAGCGATCGACGGAAGCGAGCACCGGCGGCAGTTCGTCGACGACGCTCTGGGCGGCGTCCAGCTGACGCCGACGCAGAACGGCGCGGCGGGCGGCCTCCTCCGCGGCGGCCCGGTCGGCCTCGAGCTGTCGCGCCAGCGCCTCGCCACGGGACTGCTCGGCGCGCACCCGCTCGCGCGCGGTCTCGACTCCCAGGCGCGACTCGATCTCGGTCTCGCGAGCCCGATCCACCTCGGCCTGCAGCGCGTCGCGGGCCCCGGCGTCCAGCAATGGTCGCGGGCGCGACCGGGCGGTGTCCAGGGCGGCCTTCGCAGCGGCCGCGGCGGATTCCGCGTCAGCGACGCGCTCGCTCGCCGTACTGAGCGCCTTCGTCGCTCGTTCCTGCTCCGAGACGGCGCCTTCCACCTGGGCTGCCGCCCGACCGAGCTTCTCGGTGCGGGCGGCGCGCGCCGCATCCTGCCGGCGCAGCGCGTCGAGGGCGTGGCTGGACTGCTCCTTCGCCGCCCGCAGTTCGCCGCTGTGCTCGGCGAGGTCGAAGCGGGTGCGCTCGATGGTCGAGCCGAGTTCGTCGAGCTGGGCCGCTGCGACGTCGCGCTCTGCGACGAGTTCGATCCGGCTGCGCTGGGCTCCGGATCCGCCGCTGAGCGCGAAACGACCGAGAAGAGCGCCGTCGCGGGTGACCACGGTCGGATCCGCGACCGCCGCGGCGAGCGCCGACCAGCCGGCGTGCGCGGATTCGAGGTCGTCGGCGATGAAGACGGAGGCGAGCAGGCCGCGGATGCCGTCGGGCGCCTCGACCACCGTTGCGGCGTGGATGAACGCGGTCGGCGGCGTGGCGGCGACCACATCGGCGTCGGTATCGGCGACGACGACGTCCACCCGGCCGAGTTCGTGCTGCGTCGCGAAGTCGACGGCCGCGGCGGCATTGCTGCGGGCATCCGCGAGCACGGCATCCGCGTAGCCGCCCAGCGCTGCCGCGACGGCGGCCTCGTACCCGGGTCGTACCTGGATGTGTTCGGCGACTCGGCCGAGAACTCCGTCGAGTCGGGCCGTGACGAGGTCGCCGCTGCCGTCCTTCACGTCGAGCGCGCGCGACAGCGCGGAGACGGTCGCGGTCAGGGCGTCGCGTTCGCGCTCGACCGAGTGCAGCGTCTCGCGGAGTCGGTCGATCTCGGCCTCGCTGAGCTGCACGCTCGCCTGCGCCCGCTCGTACTCGGCGTCGAGCGCATCGTCGTCGCGCTCCCCCGCATCCGCTTCATCGTTGAGTTCATCCAGCTGGCGCTGCGCCTGTGCCCGTCGCTGTACAACGGCGTCGAGTGTGTTGGTCGCTCGCAGCACCTCGCCGCGGACCCCGGCGAGCCGCGACGCCGCGGTGTCGGCCTGCCCGGTGAGTTTGGAGATCTCCAGGTCGTGCCGTGAGATCAACGCCGATTGCGCCGCGATCTCTTCGTCCACGGCGTCGAGTGCCGCCCGGCTGCTGCGGGTCGCGGCCTGCGCCTGCTGCCAGGCGGCGTCCGCGTCGACGACGGCCTGGCGCAGGCGGTCGACCTCCGCCTTCGCCTCGGCGAGCATCTCCGGGCCCACGCGCGGGCGTAGATCGGGGGTCTCGTCCTCGGCCCCGAGCAGCGCGAGCCGCTGCGAGGCGAGGGCGGCGAGGTTGCGCAGTCGTTCCTGCACGGATTCGAGCGCGAAGGTACTGCGCCGCGCCTCGTCCACGGCGTCACCGACCATCGCCGCCTCGATCCGGGCGACCCGCACCTGGTTCTGCTCCAGTTGCTCCTGCAGCACCATCCGCTCGCTCGAGCGGTCGCTCTCGGCGCGGGCGAAGCCGTCGAGCGCCGTGCGCAGGGCGACCACGTCGTCGGCGAGCAGCCGGGCGCGGGCGTCGCGCACCACGGCGGCGATCGTCTGGGCCTTGCGCGCGACCTCGGCCTGGCGCCCGAGCGGCTTCAGCTGCCGACGGATCTCGCCCGCCAGATCCGAGAGCCGGGTGAGGTTCGCCTGCATCGCCTCGAGCTTGCGCAGCGTCTTCTCCTTGCGGCGGCGATGCTTGAGGATGCCGGCGGCCTCCTCGATGAAGCCTCGGCGGTCCTCCGGAGTCGCCTGCAGCACGGCGTCGAGCTGGCCCTGGCCGACGATGACGTGCATCTCGCGGCCCAGTCCCGAGTCGGAGAGCAGCTCCTGCACGTCCAGCAGCCGACAGGTCTGACCGTTGATCGCGTACTCGCTGCCGCCGTTGCGGAACAGCGTGCGCTTGATGGTCACCTCGGAGTACTCGATCGGCAAGGCGCCGTCGGAGTTGTCGATCGTCAGCGCGACCTCCGCACGCCCGAGCGGCCCGCGGGTCGAGGTGCCGGCGAAGATGACGTCCTCCATCTTGCCGCCGCGCAGCGTCTTCGCGCCCTGCTCCCCCATCACCCAGGCCAGCGCGTCGACGACGTTGCTCTTGCCGGAGCCGTTCGGGCCGACGACGCAGGTGACGCCCGGCTCGAAGGCGAACGTGGTCGGCTGAGCGAAGGACTTGAACCCCTTGAGGGTCAGAGCCTTCAGATACAAGGCGTTCTCCTCGCTCCTGATCGACGGTGCTCCTACGGTATCGAATGGGCCCCGCGATCCCGCGGAAGGCGCACCCGGTGCAGACTGGACGGATGAGTCCCGTTCTGGTCCGCGAGCTGCCGATCCCCGCTCATCCCGGCGCTCCCGGCTGGGCGGACTTCGTCGCCGCGATGGCGATCGGCAACGACGTCGAGGCGGAGCAGTTCGGCACCCGTGACCTGGCGTATCCGCCCGAGGTGGACCTCGCGGAGTTCCAGCTGCAGGCACAGGAACCGCGGCGCGCGTTCGTGGCGGAGGCGGATGGGCGGATGCTCGGGCTCGGCCGGATCGAGTGGACGCTCGAGGACGATGACGACGCGGTGTGGATCTCGGTGCGCGTCGAGGCGACGCAGCGCGGGCGAGGCGTCGGCCGGGCGCTGACGGCGCGGCTGGTCGCGGTGGCGCGCGAGCTGGGTCGCCCGGTCGTGCAGACCTGGACCGCGAATCCCGTGCCGTTCCTCGGACCGGAACTGGCGCCGGCGTCTGGAGCCGGATCGATCGACAGCTCGAGCGCCGGCGTGCGGGCGTTGCTCGCGGACGACTGGACCCTGGAGCAGGTCGAACGCGTCAGCCGGATCGAGCTGCCGATCGAGGTCGCCGCGCCGGTTGTCGACGCGTACGACACCGTCACCTGGCTCGGGCCCACCCCCGGCCACTGGGAGCGGGACATCGCCGCGCTGCACTCCGCCATCTCGGTCGACGCCCCCAGCGCCGGGCTGTCCGCCGTCGCCGAGAACTGGAGCATCGAGCATCTGCGCGCCCGCGACGCGATGCACAACACCACGGGCATGACCGAGCTGACGGTCGCCGCACGCCACCGTGCATCGGGCCGGCTCGTCGGGTACTCGTCGCTCGACCTCTTCGACGACCGCCGTCGCCCCGCGCTGCAGAACGACACCGTTGTGCTCGCCGAGCACCGCGGCCACCGGCTCGGGATGCGGCTGAAGCAGGCGGGCTTCGCGCTGCTGCAGAGCACGGCTCCCGAGTGCCGCGCGATCTATACCTGGAACGCCGAGGAGAACCGGCCGATGCTGCGCGTGAACGAGGAGGTCGGCTTCGTGGCCGTCGCGGTCGAAGGCCTCTGGAAGAAGGTGCTCGCGTGAGGGCCCTGGTCGAGCCCGCCGCCGCGCTGACGCCGGCCGCGCGCGCCCGCTTCGCCCGGCAGATCCGCCTCGCGCCGTTCGGTGAGCTCGGGCAGCGCCGCCTCGCCGCCGCCCGCGTGCTCGTACTCGGAGCCGGCGGAGTCGGATCCCCCGTGATCACGGCGCTCGCCGCGGCCGGCGTCGGCACGATCGGAATCGTGGACGGCGACGTGGTCGAGACCTCGAACCTGCCGCGGCAGAACGCGCACAGCGACGCGGATGTAGGTCGCTCGAAGGCGCAGTCGGCGGCGGAGACCGCGCGCGGGCTCGGAGCGGAGGCGACCGCGTACGCCGTGGAGTTCGGTGCAGCGAACGCCGACGAACTGCTCGCCGGCTGGCACGTCGTGGTCGACGGCTTCGACACCTTCGGCTCGCGGTACGTGGCGAGCGACGCCGCGGCGCGCGCCGGCATCCCGCACGTGTGGGGGTCGGCGTTGGGCTTCGACGGGCAGCTCTCGGTGTTCTGGGCGACGGCACCGGGGGGCGGCATCACGCTGCGCGACCTGCACCCGGCGGCCCCGGACGACGCGGACAGCTGCGCGACGGTCGGCGTGCTCGGCACGGTCTGCGCGACCATCGGAGCGGCGATGGCGGGCGAGGCGATCAAGCTGATCACGGGCGTCGGCGAGCCGCTGCTCGGTCGTGTCCTGGTGCACGACGGCCTGGACGGGAGTTGGGCGGAGCTGGCGCTGAGTCGCGGCGCCGCGCTCGTGGCGGAGCCCGCGGCGATCGTGCCGGGCGCCGTGACCGCCCCGGAGCTGCGCGGGCTGCTGGGCGGTCAACATCCGCCGGTCGTGGTGGACCTGCGCGAGGAGGACGAGCCGCGCGCGGTAGAGATCCCAGGGGCCGTGCGGATGCCGATGTCGCGATTCGACCCGGAGGCGCTGCCGGACGGTGAGCTTCTGGTGTTCGCGTGCGCGACGGGGGTGCGCTCGCGCACCGCCGCGGAGTCGGCGGCCCGAGCGGGTCGGCCGTCGGTCTCGCTGCGCGGCGGCGCGCTGGCCTGGAGCCTGTCGGGCTGACCGCCTTCCGGTGCGTTGTCGTTTCTTCGACACGAGCTCGGCGAGCGTCAACGAAACGACAACCCGCGGAAGAGTCGATGCGCGCTCAGCCCGGCCGCGTCAGATCAGCTCCTGGTTCGGCCCCTGGTGCACCGCCCGGTAGGCGGTGTTGCGCAGCCGGTTGGCTTCGTCGTCGGTCAGGGTCCGATCGAGCGGGCGCAGCACGATGCGGATGAGCGCGTTGACCTGGCCCGGCCGGATCCCGAGCCGTCGTTGTGCGCTCTCGGGCAAGAGCTCGCGCTCGGTGGTGGCCCGCAACCGCACGCTCTCGATCGCTACGGCGTCCGCTCCGAGTGCGGAACGGATCCGATCCCCCAGGGTCTCTTCGTCGTCGTCGCGATCGAGGACGACGGAGATGTCCCGCCTCACCGCGGGCAAGGCGGAGACCGGGCGCCAGGGTTTCAGGTCGCTCATCTGATCCCCGACCCGAGTGTCGCTCGCGCGCAACAGTCGGATGTCGTCGATCCCCTTGCGCAGCATCACCGCGCGGTCGAGCCCCATACCCAGCGCGAGACCAGACCAGACGGACGGGTCCAGCCCCGATCGTTCGAGCAGTTCCGGCTGGATCAGACCGCATTCGGCCAACTCGAGCCAGTCGCCACCGATCTCGACGTCGAGCTGACGACCGTGGGTGGTGTACGGATGCTCAGCGGGCACGGCCCGCCAGCGCGCACCGGGTAGGACGGCCGCGACCACGGTTTCGAGCATCTCCTCGAGGCCGGGCATCCCCGGATCCGCGATGTTAGAGAGGCGCCAGAGATCGACCTGATGCGGCTCGCCCACGTGCGTTCGGTCGATCGAGTCCCGGCGGTAGACGAGCCCGGGCATCACGTACAGCCGCTCGTGCTCACCGTGTCCGTCGACCAAGGATCGCAGGAGCGGGGGCACCATCGCGGAGGTGTGCGTGCGCAGCATCACGGTGTCGCTCAGGTACCGCGAATACCGCTGATCACGCGTGACCGCGGAGGTGCCGAACCCGAGGCGGTCGTAGTTGTCCTCGACCGCGACCAGCGGGCTCGAGCGCACCGTGGTGACGGGAATCCGCCAGCGCTGCGTCAGCGCGGCGGTGACGGCATCAAGGAGGAGTTGCAGGGCGTGCGGACCATCGGCGGGGTCGCTCAGGTCGCGCAGGGAGAGGGCGGCGCCGAGATCGGCGGCGGTGAGGTAAGTGGGCACAGGAGTCCGTTCCGAGTCGAAGTGAAGGGGGATCCCCTCGACCGACTCGGCGCCCGGACTGATCTACGCGCGCACGCCCAGCCCCGAACGACCGGTGACCGGTCGAGGGCTGGCGAATCGCCGCGTCTGCTGCATACCGATCACTCTACGTCGGGATCAGACGCCGCGCACGGCTGATCTCGGCAGGCTCGACCGGCACAGCGCCCCGCGGTCAGCCGCCGGCGAAGGGCGGCAGCACGTCGACCCGCGTCACGCCGGTGAGCGACATCGCGCGGTCGCGCGTGGAGGTGCCGTCGACGAGGTAGGAGCAGCGCGTCAGCACCGCGGCCGCGTCGGGCGCGTCGGCGACCAGTCGCGCCTCCAGGTCACCGAGCGTCGGCGCATCCAACGTGTCGAAGGCGCGGCCGAGGGCGGCCTTGGCCGCCGCGAAGTATCGGACCTGCATCAGCCGCCGATCGCGCTCATGGTGCGCTCGGGTTGCACGAAACCGACACGGTTCATCTCGTGGCCGGCGGGCTTCGCCCACATCGCGCCGCGCCAGAGATCGGCCACCTCGCGGTCATCGGCCCCGGAGCGCATCGGCTCGAGCAGGTCCGTCTCCTCATTCGAGAAGAGGCAGCTGCGCACACCGCCCTCGGCAGTGAGCCGGGTGCGGCGGCAGTCGCGGCAGAAGTTCTCGGTGACCGACGCGATGATGCCCACCTGGCCCAGCAGCGCATCCTCCCCGCGATACCGGACGTCGAAGAGCTCGGCCGGCGCGCCGTCGCGCGGAGCGGCGTTCGGTACGAGGCTGAAACGTTCGGACAGCAGCTCGCGGATCCGCGCGGCCGTGATCATGGAGTCGCGGTCCCACGAGTGGTCGGCATCCAGCGCCATCTGCTCGATGAATCGCAGCTGGTGACCACCGGCGAGGGCCCACTCCAGCAGCTCGGGAGCCTCGTGATCGTTGATCCCCGGCAGCAGCACCGCATTGATCTTGGTCTGCGCCAGGCCCGCAGGGCGCAGCGCGTCGATGCCGGCGAGGACGCGATCCAGGAACGGCCGCCGCGTCACCTTCGCGAAGGTCTCGGCGCAGATGGAGTCGAGCGAGACGTTCACGCGGTCCAGGCCCGCCGCGGCGAGCGCCGGCGCCCGACCCGCGAGGCCGATGGCGTTCGTGGTCAGCGAGATCTCGGGCCGGGGCTCGAGCGCCGCGACGTCGGCAATGATCTCGATCAGGTCTTTGCGCAGCAACGGCTCGCCGCCGGTGAACCGCACCTGGCGCACCCCGAATTCGGTGACGGCGATCCGCGCGAGGCGCACGATCTCTTCGCGGGTCATCAGCTTAGGACCGGCCAGGAACGGCAGCCCCTCCGCCGGCATGCAGTAGGTGCAGCGCAGATTGCACTTGTCGGTCAGCGAGATGCGCAGATCGGTGGCGTGCCGGCCGAACTGATCGAGGAGCCCCGAGTCTGACGGGCGGTCGGCGGGTAGGGCTGCGCCGCGGGGGCGGGAACGGATGCCGGGCATCCCGAGGGCAGTACTCACCTGAACAGCGTACGCGGGCGCAACCGTGGTTCGGCGGGAAGCGGCAAGATGGAGACATGACGTCGATCGAGCTCTACGCCGCGCGACTGGCCGCCCTGCTCGCCCCGCTCGCCGAACGCGGAGGGATGGAGACGCTCGAACTCTCGACGGCGGCGCTCGCCGCGGACCCGGGCGCCTACGACCGCCGGGTGCTCAGCCGCTCGGTCACCGCGGGCATCGACCTGCCGCGCTTCGACAACTCGCAGATGGACGGCTACGCCGTGCTGGCGGCCGATCTCGCCGCCGCGAGCGCCGAGGAGCCGGTCTCGCTGCGCGCTGCCGATCCGATCCCGGCCGGTGCCGTCGGCTCGAAGCATCGCGCCGGAACCGCGACGCCGATCATGACCGGCTCGCCGGTGCCGGACGGCGCGGATGCGATCGTGCCGATCGAGCGCGCGGATCCGCCGCGGTTCGGCGCAGAAGACGTCGCCTTCACCGCCCCGGTGCCCGGCGGCACCTTCGTCCGGGCGCGCGGCTCCGACCAGGCGGCGGGCGAGTTGCTGCTGCCTGCCGGCACCGTGCTACGTCCCGCGCACTACGGGCTGCTCGCCTCGGTCGGGCTCGCCGAGGTGCAGGTGCTGCCGCGGCTGCGGGTGCTGGTCGTGCCGACCGGTAACGAGATCCGTCCGGCCGGAACCGAACTGGCGGACGCGCAGATCTACGACGCCAACGGGCTGCTGATCGCCGAGGCGCTGCGCGAGGTCGGCGCGGTGGCGACGGTGGCGCCGTGCACGAGCGACGAGGCGAGTGATCTGCTCGCCATCCTGCGCGCGAACGCGGCGGAGGCCGACCTCGTGATCACCATCGGCGGCGTCAGCGCCGGAGCGTACGAGGTCGTGCGTGATGCGCTGGAGCCGCTCGGTTCGCTCTTCGGGCACGTCGAGATGCAGCCCGGCGGCCCGCAGGGCAACGGGCTGGTCACCCTCGACGGCGGCGAGAGCCATGTGCCGATCGTGTCGCTGCCGGGAAACCCCGTCAGCGCGCTGGTGTCGTTCGAGGTGTTCCTGCGTCCGCTGCTGCGTTCCCTCGCCGGACGGACCCCGGCCGAACGGCCGCGCATCCGTGCCCGACTCGCTGGGCCGCTGGAGTCGCCGGCGCACCTGCACCAGATCCGCCGCGGGCTGCTCGACGACGAGGGCCTCGTGCGCCCGGTCGGCGGCCCCAGCTCGCACCTGCTCTCGTCGTACGCCCGCTCGAACGTGCTGATCCACGTTCCGGTCGGGGTGAGCCGCCTCGGCTCCGGCGACCACGTCGACATCTGGAGGATCGATGACTGATTTGACCCACGTTCGAGCGGACGGCGCGGTGCACATGGTGGACGTCGGCGACAAGGCGGTCACCAAGCGCACCGCCACCGCCGCCGCGACGGTGATCACCACCGTCGACGTGGTCGGGCTGCTGCTGCAGGGCGAGTTGCCCAAGGGCGAGGCGCTCTCGGTGGCGCGCGTCGCCGGCATCATGGGCGCGAAGCAGACCGCGAACCTGATCCCGCTGTGCCATCCGCTGCCGATCAACGGCGTCGACGTCGACCTCGACGCCCACGACGACCGGATCGACGTGACGGCGACGGTGAAGACCACCGGCAAGACCGGAGTCGAGATGGAGGCTCTCACCGCCGCCAGCGTCGCCGCCCTCACGATCTACGACATGATCAAGGGCGTCGACCGCGGCGCCGTGATCACCGACATCCGCGTCCTCGCCAAGGACGGCGGCCGCACCGGTGCCTGGAGCCGCGCGTGACCACGGCGATCGCGATCATCGCGTCGACCCGCGCCGCCTCCGGCGTCTACGAGGACCGCACCGGACCCGCCCTGCTGGCCTGGTTCGAGAAGCGCGGCTGGAGCGGCAGCATCGTCGTCGTCGCCGACGGAGACGCGGTGGGCGAGGCGATCGCGGATGCGCTGGCGGCGCGGACCGACGTCGTGATCACCTCCGGCGGCACCGGCGTGAATCCGAGCGACGTCACGCCAGAACAGACCGCACCGTTGATCGAACGTGCACTGCCGGGGATCGCCGAGGCGATTCGCAGTTATGGCGCCGCGAAGGTACCGACGGCGGTGCTCAGCCGCGGGCTCGCCGGGGTCACCGGGCGCAGTCTGATCGTGAACCTGCCGGGATCGTCCGGCGGCGTCCGCGACGGCATCGCGGTGCTCGACCCGATCGTCGGGCACGTGCTCGACCAGCTCGCGGGTGGCGACCATGCCCGATAACGTGCGGATCGCCTCCGTCTCGGCCGAGCCGATCGCCGTGGAGGCGTGCGCCGCGGCGGTCGACAGCCCGACGCACGGCGCCGTCGTGACCTTCGCCGGGGTCGTCCGCGACCACGACGGCGGCAAGGGCGTCCTGCGGCTGAACTACGAGGCGCATCCCGAAGCGGAGGCCGCCATCCGGGCGTCGGCGCAGCGGATCGGGGCGCGCTGGCCCGAGGTGCGGATCGCCGTCGCGCACCGCGTGGGTGAGCTGGTCGTGGGCGACCTGGCGCTCGCCTGCGCCGTCGCCTCCGCGCATCGCGCCGCCGCCTTCGCGGCCTGCGCGGCGCTGATCGACGACGTCAAGGCGACGGTGCCGATCTGGAAGGAGCAGGGCTTCACCGACGGCAGCACGGAGTGGGTCGCGTCGCTGGGGTGATTGCGTCCCGCATGCTGGTTCTCGACCGATCCGCCAGCCCGCCGCCCCCTCCCGCAGGCGAATCACACGGACCCGCAGAAACACAACCGTCACATCCGTGCGGTTCACTGAGCAAAGGTAGGAAGCAGCACGGGAGGCGCAGATGGATCTGAACACGATCGAGCGGGTTCGCATCCCTCGCGAGCGTTCCGACCTCGCCGATATGCCCGAGCGCACGGCCGTGATCGGCGGCGGCTCGTGGGTCTTCTCCGTGCCGCACGACCACCTGAGCGAGCTGATCGACCTGCAGGGTTTCGGCTGGGCGCCGCTGACCATCACCGACGCCGGCCTCTCGATCGCCGCGACCTGCACGCTCGCCGAGCTCGCCGCGCTGAAGGATCCGGGCTGGCCCGCGCATCCGATCTTCTACCAGTGCTGCACCGCGCTGTTCGGCTCCTTCAAGGTCTGGAACGTCGCCACCGTCGGCGGCAACATCGCCGCCTCGCTGCCGGCCGGACCGATGACCAGCCTCGCCGCCGGTCTCGACGCGGAGGCCCTGATCTGGCGCGCCGACGGATCGGATGAGCGGATGCCCGTCGCCGAGCTGGTCACCGGCAACATGAAGAATCGACTCGAGCACGGCGACGTGCTGCGCTCGATCGAGATCCCGCAGTCCTCGCTCGACGCCGAGACGTCGTACCGCAAGATCGCGCTGTCGCCGCTGGGCCGCTCCGGCGCCGTTCTCATCGCGCGGCTGCACGCGGACGGCGCGTTCGTGCTTACCGTCTCGGCGGCGACGGTTCGCCCCGAGGTGCTGCGCTTCGCCTCCCTTCCCACTGCCGAGGAACTCGCCGCGGCGATCGGCGCGATCGGCACGTGGTTCACGGATCCGCACGGCGCGGCCGATTGGCGCCGCGGCGTCGCCGGTGTGCTCGGCGAAGAGATGCGCCGCGAACTGCTGGAACGGACGAACGCATGAGCATCTCGATCAACGGCACCCCCACCGAGGCGACCCCGCGCGCCGGCCAGGTGCTGCGCACCTTCCTGCGCGATCAGGAGCACTTCGAGGTCAAGAAGGGCTGCGATTCCGGCGACTGCGGCGCCTGCTCCGTGCTGGTGGACGGCACTCCCGTGCACTCCTGCATCTACCCCGCCTATCGCGCGGAGGGGAAGGACGTCACCACCGTCGCCGGGCTCGGCAGCGCCGACGCGCTCAGCCCGGTGCAGCAGTCCTTCGTGGACGCGGGCGGGTTCCAGTGCGGCTTCTGCACCGCGGGCATGGTCGTCACGGCGACCGCGATCCAGGGCGCCGATCCGGCGGATCTGCCGCGCTTGCTCAAGGGCAATCTGTGCCGCTGCACCGGCTACCGGGCGATCCAGGATGCCATCGACGGCGTCGCCAACATCGAGGGCGGCTGCGACCACGAGCACGAACCGCGTTCGACGGGCATCATCAAGACGCGCCCGCGGACGGTCGAGGGTTCGAAGGTCGGCCGCTCGCTCGGCGCCCCCGCCGGCCGCCGGATCGTCAGCGGCAGCGAGCCGTACACGCTCGACGTCGCGGTGCCGGGGCTGCTGCACCTCAAGGTGCTGCAGAGCCCGCACGCGCACGCGCGCATCCTCTCGATGGACACGTCAGCCGCCGAGCGACTGCCCGGCGTCGTCGCGGTACTGACCTCGGCCGATGTGCCCGACATCCTCTACTCCACCGCACGGCACGAGTCGCGTTTGGACGACCCCGACGACACCCGGATGCTGGATACGGTGGTGCGCTTCCGCGGCCAGCGGGTGGCCGCCGTCGTCGCCGAGTCCGTCGGCGCCGCGGAGGCCGCCTGTCGCGCGATCGTGGTCGAGTACGAGGAGTTGCCCGCCGTCTTCGACCCGCGGGAGGCCCGAAAGCCCGGTGCCCCGCTGCTGCACGCCGACAAGGATCCGATCGCCTCACGGATCGCGCGCCCGGACAGCAACATCGTCGCCGAGTTGCACGGCGAGTTCGGCGATGTCGCCGCGGGGCTCGCGGCCGCGGACGTCGTGGTCGAGGGCAGCTGGCAGACCTCGCGGATCGCGCACACCCACCTCGAGACCCACGGCACCATCGGGTGGCTGGAGGGCGACAAGCTCGTGCTGCGCACCTCCTCGCAAGTTCCGTTCCTGGTGCGCGACGAGATCGCCCGGCTGTTCGAGCGCGATCCGGCGAGTGTGCGGGTGTTCACCACCCGCGTCGGCGGCGGCTTCGGCGGCAAGCAGGAGATCCTCACCGAAGACCTGGTCTCCCTCGCGGTGCTGAAGACCGGGCGGCCGGTGCAGTACGAGTTCACGCGCACCGACGAGTTCACCCTCTCGCCGTGCCGGCACCCGATGACGGTCGACGTGACCCTCGGCGCGACCGCCGATGGAAAACTCACGGCGATGGCGATCGACGTGCTCTCGGACACCGGCGCCTACGGCAACCACGGCCCGGGCGTGATGTTCCACGGCACCTCCGAGTCGGTCGCGGCGTACAACGCACCGGCCAAGCGGGTGGATGCGCAGTGCGTCTACACGAACAATCTGCCCTCCGGTGCCTTCCGCGGCTACGGCCTCGGCCAGGTGATCTTCGGCATCGAGTCGGCGATGGACGAGCTCGCGATCAAGCTCGGCATCGACCCGTTCGAGCTGCGCCGGATCAACATGGTGCGGCCCGGCGATCCGCTGGTGGTCACGCACGTCGAAGGCGATGACCTGATCTACGGCTCCTACGGCCTCGATCAGTGCCTCGACCTCACCGAGCAGGCGCTCGCCCGCGGCAACGGCGAGACCGCGCCGAGCGGCGCGCAGTGGCGCACCGGCGAGGGCATGGCGCTCGCGATGATCGCGACCATTCCGCCGCGCGGCCACTTCGCCGAGGCGACCGTCTCGGTCGACGCCGACGGCGTCTTCACGATCGGCGTCGGCACCGCGGAGTTCGGCAACGGCACGACCACGGTGCACACCCAGCTCGTCGCGAGCGTGATGAACGCCTCCGCCGATCGCATCCGCATCCGGCAGTCGGACACGGATGCGGCGCGCTACGACACCGGGGCCTTCGGCAGCGCGGGCACCGTGGTGGCCGGTAAGGCGGTCTACTCGGCGGCGACCGTGCTGCTGGCCGATCTGCGGTCTCTGGCGAAGCGATTGACGGGCCTGGACGACTTCACGATCGACGACGCCGGGCTGCTTTCGGGCGACGTGCGGGTGACCTTCGCCGAGCTGGCGGCCGCGGCGGGTGGGCCCGTCACCGCGACGAACAACCAAGACGGCGGCACCCGCTCGCTGGCGTTCAACGTGCACGGCTTCCGCGTCGCCGTCAACACGCAGACCGGCGAGGTCCGCATCCTGCAGTCGGTGCAGGCAGCGGATGCGGGCTTCGTCATCAACCCCGAGCAGTGCCGCGGCCAGGTGGAGGGCGGCGTGGCACAGGCGATCGGCACCTCGATGTTCGAGGAGGTGATCCTCGACGGCGCCGGAACGGTGACCACCTCGATCCTGCGCAACTACCACATCCCGCAGATCGCCGACCTGCCCGTGACCGAGGTGTACTTCGCCGACACCGCCGATGACCTCGGGCCGTTCGGTGCCAAGTCGATGAGCGAATCGCCGTACAACCCGGTCGCGCCGGCGCTGGCGAACGCGGTGCGCAACGCGATCGGCGAGCGGCCGTACGAGCTGCCGGTCTCGCGGGATCGGGTCTGGCGGATGCTGCAGCGGGGAGCGCCCGCGGTCTCCGAAGTGGCCACCGACGCTCCGCAGGGCTGAGCGGATGACGGTTCGACTCCTCTGCGCGGTAGCGTGACGGCATGCAACCCAGCGGCACACTAGAACGCGTCTCGGACGACGCCGTCGACCTGATCCTCGTCCGGCGTTTCGACGCACCGATCGAGGACGTCTGGGCGAGTATCACCGACCCCGCCCGGACCGCGCTGTGGTTCGGACCCTGGCGCGGCGAACGACCCGAGATCGAGGTGCAGATGGTGTTCGAGGAGGGGCAGCCCTGGTTCGGCGCGACCGTGTCCGCCTGCGAGGCGCCGCGGCTGCTGCGCTTGACCGGCGGCATGGACCTCGAGCTGCGGCTGGAGGGGAACACCACACTCACGTTCGTGCACCGCCTGGGTTCGGCGGCGGATGCGGAATCCTACGGACCGGGCTGGGAGTACTACCTCGACCAGCTCGTCGCGTCGCGCACTGGCGCCCCGCTGCCCGCCTTCGCCGACTACGACCCCGCCCAGCGGGCCTACTACCGCGGGCTAGCCGAACGCCCGACTGGCCGCTGATCGACCCTGCCGAGATTACAACCGCGACGCACGGATGGTTTCAGCAAGCTCAACCAGCAAGAGGCGCGCCCGCCCAGACCACAACTCACCCGCTGATTGAGCCTGCCGAAATCACAAGCCAGATGGACGAGGTGGTTTCGGCAAGCTCAACCAGCGCGATGCAAGCCGCCAGGGGCTTCGCAGCGACGGGTGAGCGAGGGAGCGAATCAGCCGGCCGTGATCCGCGCTACCGCGTCGCGCGTCAGTTCGCGCTCGTGCGGTTCGGTGTCCAGCGCCCGATGCAGCGACAGCCCCTCGATCAGCGCATCGAGCTGGCGGGCCGTCTCCGGGGCGAAGTGCCGCTCCAGCTCGACCCGGCTGCGACGCATCCACTCGTGGGTGATCGCCCGGAACTCGGCCTCGCGCGCCGCGAGCGTGTACAGCTCGTAGGTGAGCACCTGGTCGCGGGTCGCCTGTGCGCCGGTGAGCTCGTCGTGCACCAGAGCGACCACCGCCTCCCGCGCCTCCTCGACCGTCCGCGCCTCCCCCAATCGCCGCTCGAAGCGCACGATGATCGTCTCGGCGAAACGCTGGAACGCCTCCCGCAGCAGCTCGTGCATGCCGTCGAAGTGGTACGTCATCGACCCCAGCGGCACATCGGCCCGCGCCGCGATCTTGCGGTGCGAGACCCCAGCGACGCCCGACTCCGCGATCAGCTCGATCGTCACGTCGATCAGCCGGCTGCGACGCTCCGGATCCGCGCGGCGCATCAGATCTGCTTCACCACCCGGGCCGGATTCCCCACGGCGACCGAATTGGCCGGCACATCCTTCGTGACCACGGCCCCCGCGCCGATCACGCTGTTCTCGCCGATCGTCACGCCCGGCAGCACGATCGCCCCGCCGCCCAACCACACGTTGTCGCCGATCGTGATCGGCTTGGCCGCCTCCAGCTTGTCCCGACGCGGCTCCGGCTCGACGGGATGCGTCGGCGTCAGCAGCTGCACGTTCGGCCCGATCTGGCAGTCGGCCCCGATCACGATCGGCGCCACGTCGAGCGCGGTCAGGCCGTAGTTGATGAACGTGCGCGGGCCGATCGTGATGAACGAGCCGTAGTCGACGTAGACCGGCGGGCGCACGTGCGCCGACGCATCCATGCTGCCGAACAGCTCCCGGGCGACCTCCTGCGCCGCGTCCACATCTTCGCCGAAAGCCGCGAGGAAGCGTGCCGACAGGGTGATCGCGCGCTGCTGCTGCGCCGCGATGTCGGGATCGTCGGAGATGTAGAGGTCGCCGGCGAGCATCCGTTCGTGGTTCGTTCGGGGATCGTTCTCGAAGTAGTTCTTCTCGGGGTGCGTCATGGCGGCCACTCTATATGTACGCTCGTACACATGCCACTCACTCCGGAGCTCGCTCGTCGCCGCCTCGCCACCTTTGTTTTTATGTTCGTCATCGGCGTCGGCTTCGCCTCGTTCGTGGTGCGCACCCCGGCGATCCGCGATCTGCTGTCCGCCTCCACCGCCGAGATGGGGATCGTGCTCTTCGGCGTCTCGATCGGCTCGATCACCGGCGTGCTGAGTTCGGCGGCCGTCGTCCGACGCTTCGGGGCGCGCCGCGCGATCATGTCCGGAGCCGCATCGTTCGTGATCGGACTCACGCTGATGGCGGTCTCCGCGGGTCTGGGATCCGCGCCCGGAGTCTTCGTCGGCCTCGCCTTCGTCGGCTTCGGTTTCGGGCACGCCGAGATCGCGATCAACATCGAGGGCGCCGCGATCGAGACCCTGTCGGGGCGCTCGATCCTGCCGATGCTGCACGGCTGCTTCAGCCTCGGCACCGTGGTCGGCGCGCTGATCGGCATCGGGATGACCGCGGCCGCCTTTCCCGTCGACTGGCACATCGGCATCGTCGCCCTCGCCGGGGCCGGCGCATTGCTCTGGGCCGTGCCGGTGCTGCCGGCCGATACCGGTCGCGCCTCCGGCGCCGTCGCGACTCCCGGCTGGCGCGCGCAACTGGCCGTCTGGAAGCAGAACCGGATCGTTCTGCTCGGCGTGATCGTGCTCGCCCTCGCACTCGCCGAAGGGTCGGCCAACGACTGGCTGCCCCTGCTGATGGTCGACGGTCACGGGGCAACGGCGACGATCGGCTCGGTCGTCTTCACGGGATTCGCCCTGGCCATGACCATCGGCCGCTTCGCCGGCGAGCCGCTGCTCAAGCGCTTCGGCAACGCGAACGTGCTGCGCGTCTCCGCGATCGTCTCGGCGATCGGCATCGCGCTGGTGATCTTCGCGGACAACCTCGTGGTCGCGAGCGTCGCCGTCGGGCTCTGGGGCTTGGGGGCCGCGCTGGGCTTCCCGGTCACCCTGTCGGCCGCAGCCGACAGCGACGACCCGACCACCACCGTCGGTGCGGTGGCGACGGCGGGCTACGTCGCCTTCCTGGTCGGCCCGCCGCTGCTGGGCTTCCTCGGCGAGCACTTCGGCCTGCGCGGAGCGATGATCGTGGTGCTGGTCGTTGTGGCGGGAGCCTCGTTGCTGACTTCGGCAGCTCGACCCCGGGCGCGGGTGTCGATCGACACGGAGGCTTGACCGCGGGCGGCGACGCGCGCAGAGTGGCGAGATGGTCGCCTTCGCGCAAGTGAATGTCATCGTCGCCGACATGTCGGCCACGCTCGCCTTCTACCGACGGCTCGGTCTGACGGTCGAGCTCCCGATGCCCTCGCACGCCTCGGCCGTCACAGCCGACGGTGTGCGCCTCGAGTTCGACACCGTGGAGTCGGAGGCGACGTGGAGCGCCGCGGCGATCGCGCCCGCGGCGGGCGGCACCGTGCTCGGCTTCGCGCTCGATGATCGAGCAGCGGTCGATGCGGCGTTCGCCGATCTCGTGGCCGAGGGCGCCCGAGCGCTCACGGTGCCGTACGACGCCTTCTGGGGATCGCGTTACGCGATCGTGGCCGACCCGGACGGCAACCCGGTCGCGCTGATGAGCCCCGCGGATCCGACGTTCGAGAACTGGCCGCCGCAGGTTCCGCCCATGGTGCGCACGCCGGACGAGTAGGACGATGGCGCTGGTTGACGTTCGTGATGGTTTCGGCAGGCTCAACCAGCGTGGTCGACGTTAGAGCCGGGCCTTCAGCTCGTCGCTCGCCTGCGCGACGGCGGCGGCGATCGTGCGCTCGTCCGCGTGCGTGAGCCGACTGTCCTGCACAACGGGCGCGCCGTTGACCAGCAGCAGAGTCAGCGGCGGCATGGCGCCCAGGCTCAGCGCGGCGACCGGATCCGCGATGCCTGCATGCTCGACGGTGTCGACCCGCCACAGCGCCAGGTCGGCGAGCTTGCCCACCTCGATCGAGCCGATCTCGTGCTGACGCCCGAGCACCCGCGCCCCGCCCATCGTCGCGACGTAGAGCCCCTGGCGCCCCGACATCTTGTCGGCGCCCGCGCGGAGACGATTCATCAGCACGGACTCACGGATCTCGATGCCGAGCTGCCCCGACTCGTTCGACGCCGCGCCGTCCACGCCGAGACCGACCGGCGCCCCTGCCGCCAGCAACTGCGGCACCGGCGCGATCCCGGACGCGAGCCGCGCGTTGGACGACGGGCAGTGCGCGACTCCCGTACCCGTCGCCGCGAACTTGCGGATCGCGTCGTCGTCGAGGTGCACGCAGTGCGCCATCCACACGTCGTCGCCGAGCCAGCCGAGCGTCTCGAGGTAGTCGGTCGGCGACATCCCGAACTTCTCCCTGGTGTACGCGTCCTCCTCCTTCGTCTCGGAACCGTGGGTGTGCAGCCGGACGCCGAGGTCGCGGGCGAGCACGGCCGATTCCTTCAACAGATCGGCCGTCACGGAGAACGGCGAGCAGGGCGCGATCGCGACCTTGACCATCGCGCCCCACGAGGAGTCGTGATACCTCTGCACCGCCTCACCGCTCGCCTGCAGCGCGGCCGCCGTGGTCTCGACCGCGAAGTCCGGCGGCAGGCCGCCCTGGCTGGCACCCAGGTCCATCGATCCGCGCGTCGCGTGCAGGCGCAGCCCCAGCTCGCTCGCGGACTGCACGATGCCGCCGACGATGTCGCCGGAGTTCTGCGGGAAAACGTAGTGGTGATCGCCGACCGTTGTGCAGCCGGAGCGTGCGAGCACGGCCATCGCGCCCAGGCTCGCGGTCTGCGTGAGCTCGGCGTCGATCCGCGACCAGGCCGGGTAGAGCGCGGTGAGCCAGTCGAACAGGATCGCGTCCTGCGCCCATCCGCGGGTGAGCCACTGGTAGAGGTGATGGTGGGTGTTGATCAGGCCTGGCGTGAGCAGATGCCCGCGGCCGTCGACGGTGCTGACCTCGATGCCCGCGGCGGCACCGTCGGGCGTGAGCCCGTCTCTCGCCCAACTCGGCGGGGCCCCGTTGCCGATGGCCACGATCACCGCGTCATCAACGACGACGAAGCCGTCCGGATGCTCGGTGCCGGCAGCGTCGACGGTCGCGACGTGCGCTCCCGTGATGATGGTGCGCTTCATGGCGGGCTCCTTCGGTCGTCAGCCGAGCATGCCAGAACGGTGTTTCGGGAGGGTTACCCGAGGATGGTCGGATTCGCCGGATCGCGCTGATCGAGTCCGTCGGATCCACGCCTGTGGATAACTTCTGCGCCGAAGTCGACGATTCCTTAGGGTGGCCGGATGCGATACAGGAACAGGTGGTGGGCGGTGGCGCTGATGCTCGTGCTGGTGGCGAGCGGATGCGCGCCGGAGGCGGAGCACGAGGAGGCGACGGCTGCGCCGGTGATGTCGCCGACGACGACGAACGGGGTGTTCATCTCGAACGATGAGGCGGTGGCGGCGGCGAGTGCGGCGTATGAGCGAATGCGCGCGATGGAGCTCGACGTCGCAAGGGCAGGAGGCGCGGGGCGCGATCGCTTCGCCGAGGTCGCTGCGGAACCATTCCTCACCGAACTCATGGATGGTTACGCCCAGATGGAAGCCGACGGGCATCGACTCGAAGGCACCACCACATACGACGCCGCCCGGATACAGGAGCGATGGCTCGAGCCCGACGGCGAGCACATCAGCATATTCGCCTGCGTTGACTCGACCAACATTCATATCTTCGACTCAAGCAACTCCGACATCACGAACACGGAGCAGTTGAAGCGACTGACAATGCTGGTCAAAGTAGTCGCCCGAAGCCGTGACGACGTCCGAGTGACGGGAAACGACATATGGTCAACCGACGACTGCTAGCGGCAGCGCTCGTCGTGGTGGCGCTCGCAACGGCGATCGCGGCTCCCGCCGCAACCGCCTGCGTTATTGCTATCCAAGGGACCAAAGCCTGCCTCGGAGAGGGCGGCGCCACCGTCGCCACAAACGCACCCGGCACCGACAACAACGCCACTCCCCCGCAGCCCACCGCCTACCTCGACGGCCAACCCCTCTACGACGGCGCTCTCGGTCTCTCCGGTCACTGCATCAGCCAGGGCATCAAGCGCCCGGGCGGTCCGGTCGACGCCGTCTGCGTCTCCTTCCCACTGGGAGACCCGGGGGCACCCGCTGTCACGCTGGCCGACATCGCGAACTTCCCACCCCATCCGACCGGCCTCACGATGCAGCCCGCGCACTGGATGCTCCGTGACGCGCCCACCAACTTCGTCGTCAGCGCCGGCGAGCACGTCGTCGCCGCCACCCTGCTCGGCCAGCCCGCGGAGGTTCGCTACACCCCGATCGGGTACAGCTTCGACTACGGCGACGGCACGACGGGTCACACCGACAGCGGCGGCGCGACCTGGGCCGACCTCGGGCTCGACGAGTTCAGCGAGACCACCACGAGTCACGTCTACACGAAGCGCGGCTTCTACGACGTCACGGCCAGCGTCGACTACACCGCCGAGTACCGGATCGGTGGGGGCGGCTGGACCCCGATCCCCGGCACGCTGCCCGTGCCGACGACGCACACCGGCCGCACCGTCACCATCGACACCGTGCTCGTCCGTGGCACCTGCGACGAGTATCCGGAGGACCCGGGCTGCCCCGAATGGGATCCGGGTCCGCTAGACGACTGAGCCCGACGGCTCCGCGACAGAACGGGCCGCCCGCCCCTCCCGAGCATCGACGGATTCCTAGGGTTGTCGGATGCGAAGATCCTCGCCCCTGCTCGTCCTCGCCCTGCTCGCCACCCTTGCCGGCTGTTCGCCAACCGCTTTGCAGACGGAGAGCAGCGCCGCGCCGGATCCGACCGATTTCCCCGTCGCCTCCGAGACTCCTGCCGCCGCCGAGATCTTCGCGACCGACGACGACGCGCTCGCCGCCGCGCAGGCCGCCTTCCAGCGCTTCCTCGATGCGACGAACACGATCGAGGCCGACGGCGGTAGCGGCACGGATGCGCTCGCGAACGTCGTTTCCGGCGACCTGCTCACGCAGATGACGTCGTCCTACGCCGAGATGGCATCGGCCGGAGTCCACAGTGTGGGCGCCACGACGTTCGACGGCGCCACGTTCACCAGCCGCGCGATGGAGGGCGACGCCGAGTCGGTCACGATCGGTGCCTGCGTCGACAGCACCGACACGAAGGTGGTGGACGCGTCCGGAGCGACGCAGAACCCGCCGGATTCCCGCGCACGGGTTCCGTTCGAAGTCGAGGTCTCGGCCACCAGCCCGACGGCGGTCACCGTCGTGAACCTCAGCCCGACGTCCGAGACGGAGAGCTGCTGATCGCTGGCGCGGGCGTCACGCCTCCGCGTGGATCGGCCCGCTGCCGGTCCGCAGCGGCGCCCCCGACGCACGAGCCCCTACCGCGATCACCTCGGCGAGGATCGACACCGCCGTCTCCTCCGGAGTCGAGGCGCCGATGTCCAAGCCGATCGGTGAGTGCAGCCGGGCCAGGGCGATCTCATCCACTCCCGCCTCCGCGAGCAGCCGCATCCGTCGCTCGTGCGTGCGTCGCGAGCCCATCGCGCCGATGTAGGCGACGTCCAGTGTGAGCGCCGTCTCCAGCAGCGGGATGTCGAACTTCTCATCGTGGGTGAGCACGGCCAGCACGGTGCGCGCATCGACGGGGGTCGACGCGAGGTAATCGGCGGGCCAGTCGACCACGATCTCGGCCGCTCCCGGGAAGCGTTCCGCCGTGGCGAACACCGGACGTGCATCGCAGATCGTGACCCGGTAGCCCTGCAGCACCGCAGCGGCACAGAGCGCGGCCGAGAAGTCCACGGCGCCGAAGATGATCATCCGTGGCGGCTCGGCGTGCACGATGTAGGTGACCTCGAGTTCCGCGCCGAGGCAGTCGATCTCGACCGTGCCGGACCGGCCGGAACGCATCCGTCCGCCCAGCTCGGCCAGGATGCGCCGAGCGGTGTCCTCGTCGAATGCGGGCGAGACGACGTCCTGCAGCCGCGTCGCTCCGGTGAGCACGAGCCCCTGCACGGGGCCGCCGACCACCAGCGCGAGTCCGGCAGGACGCCCGGCCGCGACCGCGCGCAGCTCGGCCACGATCGCGTTCGACGATGCGTCGACCGCGTGAGCGAACACCCGGATCTGCCCACCGCAGGACAGGCCCGCCGAGAACGCGGTCGCGTCGTCGAAGCCGAAATGCTCGACCGCGGTGCCCGACGTACCGAGAGTCTGCTCCGCCAGCTCATACGCTTGGCCCTCGACGCAGCCGCCCGAGATGCTGCCGATCGCGGCGCCGTGCTCGTCCACGGCCATGGAAGATCCGAGCGCCCGCGGCGCGGAGCCGAACACGTGCGTGACCGTGACAACGGCCACCCGCTCACCGGCGTCGATACGCGGCAGTAGATCGCGGGCGAGTTCGAGCATGCGTTCACGCTACCCGTGCCGTGTTTCAGGCGCGCTACGGGAGGGCTGACCTTCTTATGGTCGTGCCGACCACGGGCGTTGACTCGTCCGCACCGAAGGCAAGTTTGAAAAAGCGACGGCTCACGTCGATCACGCCTCGTGCTCACGCGAGTTACGTCCGCGAATCACTGCCTGCGTTTCGTCCGGCTAGCGATCAGAACGGCACCGCCGGCCGCAGAAAATCCGACGAGTCCGATCCCGAACGCGCCAACCAACGCGTTCGGGCGGATCAGGGAGAGCACCACTCCCACAACTAGCGCGAGTGAGCACACGAGGATCGGTATCGAAAAAGGAGTTTTCTGAGGCATGCTCAAAAAATACTCCGCAGTACCGACTTCCGCAAGATCGCCCCCTGACGAAATCACTTGATCATGATTGCGACATCTCGGTTGCTATGACGCCAACATCGTCAGTGATTGTTGCCCTTGAGTCGAGCAGAGCGTAGGCCGGTCTTAGTACGAAACACTCGAACGCAGTGAACCGCACTGCATAAGAGGGGGAGCAATGTATCATCCAAGAAGATGACGCGCCTATGGGTGCGTCGGCGCTGCGGCATTCCTCGCAGTCGTCACCGCATGCAGCGCACCTCAGCAGGTCGTGGAAGCCCCTGGATTAGGAGCAACGGCCGTGGCGGAGGTCGTCGCACCCGACTCGCAGTCGAGCGAAATCCCTATTCAGCCACTTCGAAGCGACACTCTCGCGTCGGGCGACTCGACGGCAATGAAACTCAAGAATGAGCCGGTGTGGACGCGGACGTGCGAACGAGGATACGGCGACGAAATCTGGAATGACATCGACGCAGACGTCTGCGCAGGAACTGTCACGTACTACTATTACAACGTTTCCAAGGGTGATTTGAATATGCTGGCCTATCAGGCGTCGTTGCCATCACGAGCCGACGAGACTATCGAGAGTCTCGATGCCTGGTGCAACGATCACTCATTCCAATGCAGTCTTGCTTTCGGAGTCGTCGAATTCACCGCCGGTGTTCTGTTCGGAATCGCGACGGCTGGAACAGGCGGGTAACGCACGTTGACCGATCACAAGAAGCCCGTCCGGCTCCTTGCTCGTGGAAGCACCGTTATCGGTTCTCGGTCGGCAACGTGTTCGTAGTGAACCTTCCCGCACGTCGGCCACGTGCCGGAAACATGGCGCCGGTAGGGTCGGAGCATGCTCCCGGACGCCGCTGAAACCACCGCATACGACCTCGTGATCCGCGCCGAGAAGGTGCTCACCGAACACGGCTGGCAGCCCGCCGCCGTCGCCGTGACGAACGGCGTCATCGCGGCCATCGGGGCGATCGACGCCCCGTGGATCGGTGCGACCGCGGTCACCGTCCCGGCGGGTCAGGTGCTCATCCCCGGCATCGTCGACAGCCACGTGCACGTGAACGAGCCCGGCCGGACGGAGTGGGAGGGATTCGCTACGGCGACCCGCGCAGCGGCGGCCGGCGGCGTCACCACGATCGTGGACATGCCGCTGAACTCGATCCCGCCGACCACCACGGTCGCGGGCCTCGACGCGAAGCGCGCTGCGGCCGTACCGCAGGCGAGGGTCGACGTGGGCTTCTGGGGCGGCGCCGTGCCGTCGAACCTCGGCACCCTGCGCGAGCTGCACGACGCGGGGGTCTTCGGTTTCAAGTGCTTCCTCTCCCCCAGCGGCGTCGACGAGTTCCCGCACCTGAGCACGGACGAGCTCTTCACCGCGATGCGGGAGATCGCCGAGTTCGACGGCCTGTTGATCGTGCACGCGGAGGATCCGGCCGAGCTGGACGCGCACGAGAACGATGGCGGCGTCTCCTACCCGGCCTTCGTCCGCTCCCGCCCGCAGCAGGCGGAGAAGTCCGCGATCGCGCACGTGATCGAGGCGGTCCGCGAGGCCGGCGGCCGAGCCCACATCCTGCACCTCTCCTCGGCAGAGGCGCTCCCGCTGATCCGCGAGGCGAAGGCCGAAGGGCTGCGGATCACCGCCGAGACCTGCCCGCACTACCTCACCTTCGACGAGGCGCACATCCCCGACGGCGCGACGCAGTACAAGTGCTGCCCGCCGATCCGTGACGAGGCGAACCGGGAGTTGCTCTGGGCCGCTCTGCTCGACGGCACGATCGACATCGTCGCCTCCGACCACTCCCCCTCGACGAAGGAGTTGAAGTTCGCGCACGACGGCGACTTCGGCCTCGCGTGGGGTGGCATCTCGGGCCTCGAACTCAGCTTCCGCGCCGTGTGGACGGGGGCGCAGCAGCGCGGGATCCCGCTGGAGCAGGTGATCGCCTGGATGTCGACCGGCACGTCCGCTCTGCTCGGCCTCTCGCAGAAGGGCCTGCTCCGCGCGGGCGCGGACGCCGATCTCGTCGCCTTCGATCCCGAGGCGACCACCCTCGTCGACGTCGAGCACCTTTCGCACAAGAACAAGGTCAGCGCCTACGACGGATCCACCGTGCTCGGAGCCATCAGCGCGACCTGGGTGTCGGGCGTGCTGGTCGGGGACGACGCCGCTGCCCCGATCGGTCGGCTGCTGCGCCGCGCCTGAGCATCCCTCCGGCGGATCGTCCAGAGCAGCCGGAACAGCCGATCAACCGCATTGTTTTCGGCAGATTTCGGCCACGTAAATTCAGCAGGGGCAGCGCCGCATTTCCGACCGATCGGACAACACTGGAACCGAGAGCGGCGGAAAACTCTGGGTCTCCGGGGGCTGCTCCCCCACGCTGGCACGGGCCAGGCTGTCTCTGAAGCTCCACACGACTGCCCGGCCCCTCCGAGGTGCGGGCACAACCGCCTCAGCCTCAGCGATCCAGGAGAAACCCACCATGTCCCAGACCACAACCGCGGCGCCGAAGCCGCGCAAACACCCCGTCGACGAGGTGCTCCCGGCCCCGAAACTCATCGCCTACGGCTTCCAGCACGTGCTCGCCTTCTACGCCGGCGCGGTGCTCGTGCCGATCCTGGTCGCCAACGCCCTCGGCCTGAGCAATGAGCAGTTGATCCACCTGATCAACGCCGACCTCTTCACCTGCGGATTGGCGTCGCTGATCCAGTCGATCGGCTTCGGCAAGAAGTGGTTCCGCTTCGGCATCAAGCTGCCGCTGCTGCAGGGCGTGACCTTCACCGCGGTCTCGCCGATGATCGCGATCGGAACGGCGGTGATCGCCGGCGGCGGCACTCCGGTGGACGGCCTGCTCACGATCTACGGCTCGGTGATCGTGGCCGGCCTGTTCACCATCCTGGTCGCCCCGTTCTTCGCCCGTCTCCTGCGCTTCTTCCCGCCCGTGGTCACCGGCTCGATCATCCTGATCATCGGCATCGCGCTGATCCCGGTCGCGGCCGGCGACATCACCTACGGCGCGATCGGCGGCCAGAACGGCTTCTTCTACGACGCGAACGGCGAGTTCCAGCAGGCCGGCTTCCTCGATTATTCGCTGCAGAACGGCCCGCTGCTGCTGCAGAACCTGGCCTACGCCTTCGGAACGCTGACGGTCGTGCTCGTTGTGCAGCGCTTCTTCCGCGGCTTCCTGCAGACCATCGCGGTGCTCGTCGGCCTGGTGCTCGGCACCCTGGTGGCCTGGGGCCTGGGCGACGCGCACTTCGACGACGTCGCCACCTCGAACTGGGTCGGAGTGGTCACGCCGCTGAGCTTCGGCATCCCGCAGTTCTCGATCACCGCCATCATCTCGATGATCATCGTGATGCTGATCACCATGGTCGAGACCACCGGTGACAGCTACGCCACCGGCGAGATCGTCGGCAAGCGGATCCGCCCCGCCGACATCGCCGCGGCGATCCGCGCGGACGGCCTGGCCACCGTGCTCGGCGGCTTCTTCAACTCCTTCCCGTACACCGCCTTCGCCGAGAACGTGGGCCTCGTGCGCCTCACCCAGGTCAAGTCGCGCTGGGTCGTCGCGATGGCCGGCGTGATCATGATCGTGCTCGGCCTGTTGCCCAAGGCCGCGGCCGTGGTCGCCGGCATCCCGCATCCCGTGCTCGGCGGAGCCGCGCTCGCACTCTTCGCGGCCGTCGCGGTCGCCGGTATCCAGACGTTGCAGAAGGTGGACTTCAACGACCACCGCAACGGCATCATCGTCGGCACCACGCTCGGCGCGTCCGGCCTGATCACGGCCTACGGCGCGATCTCGGGAGCGTTCCCCGACTGGGCGCAGATCTTCTTCGGCTCCGGCATCACCCTCGGCGCGATCGTCGCGATCGGCCTGAACCTGGTGTTCTTCCACACCGGCGGGCGCGGTGAGGCCGTCGCCGGTCGCCCCGGCCACAACCTGGTCACGCTGGACCAGGTGAACGAGATGAGCCGCGACGAGTTCGGCGCCACCTTCGGCGACGTCGTTCAGGGTGCTGCGTGGGCGCTCGACAGCGCCTACGCCGAGAAGCCGTTCGCCGACACCTACGCTTTGCGCGCCGCGTTCCAGGATGCGCTGCTCACCTCGAGTGCCGACGAGCAGCTCGCGCTGCTGCGCTCCTTCCCCGACCTCGGCTCCTCCGACGACACCGGCCACGCCTATGCGAAGGATCACTCGGCGAAGGGGATCGACGCGCTCGGCAACGAGGAGTACGAGGACATCACCGAACTCGCCACGGCCTACCGCGAGCGCTTCGGCTTCCCGCTGATCGTGTCCGCCCGCGACGTGGAGCGCTACGAGCGCGTGATCGCGAACGGCTGGACGAAGATGGCGAACTCGCCCGCCGCCGAGCGCGCCTCGGCCCTGATCGAGACCGGCAAGATCTTCAACTACCGCTTCGACGACAAGGTCGCGGATGCGAATCCGATCGCCTCGTCGCGGCTGAAGCTCGCCACCGAACTGCACTGATCCGTCAACTGCACTGACCCGTCAACTGCACTGATCCGTCAACTGCACTGATCCGTCAACTGCACTGACCCGTCCCTACGCCCTACGAACAACAGGAGCAAGCCATGTCGATCATCCTCGGAGCCAACCAGTACGGAAAGGCCGAGAACCGCGTCGTCCGCATCTACCGGGACACCCCGCGGCACGAGATCCACGACATCAACGTGTCCAGCGCCCTGCGCGGCGACTTCTCCGCCGCGCACTTGGTGGGCGACCAGTCCGCTGTGCTGCCGACGGACACGCAGAAGCAGACCGCCTACGCGTTCGCGAAGTCGAAGGGCCTGGAGAACATCGAGGACTACGGCCTCGCCCTGGCCAACCACTACATCGACGACGTCGAGCCCGTCGAGGGAGCCCGGATCGAGATCGAGGAGTTCGCCTGGGAGAGGGCCGTCGTCGACGGCGTCGAGCACGACCACACCTGGCTGCGCAAGGGCCAGGAGGTGCGGCTCGCCTCGATCACGGTCGAGGGCAAGGGCGATGCGAAGAAGACCTGGGTCACCGGCGGCTTGAAGGACTTGGTGCTGCTGAAGTCGACCGGCTCGGAGTTCCACGGCTTCCTGGAGGACGAGTACACCGTGCTCGTGCCGACCACCGACCGGGTGATGGCGACGTCGCTCGTCGCGAAGTGGCGCTTCGCCGGCACGGATCAGTCCGCTCTGGCCGGCATCGACTGGCAGGCGACGTATGCAGGCATCAAGGCGGCGATGGTGAAGCAGTTCGCCACCGTGCAGTCGCTCGCGCTGCAGCAGACCCTGTACGAGATGGGGCGCGCGGTACTCGAAAAGTACCCGATCATCGACGAGATCGTGTTCTCGGCGCCGAACAAGCACCACTTCGTCTACGACCTCGCGCCGTTCGGCCTCGAGAACAACAACGAGGTCTTCCACGCCGATGACCGGCCGTACGGATTGATCCAGGCGACCGTCACGCGCGACGACGCTTCCGATGCGGGCCCTGCCTGGCGCTCGTACTCGGGCCTGGTATGAGCCTCGCGGCCGTTCACCGCGGTCACATCTTCCACATCGCGGGCTCCGGGCTCGTCACCGATGCCGCCGCGAACCTCGTGTCGATTCCGGGCGGTGCCCTCGTTGTGGACGACTCGGGGATCATCGTCTGGGTCGGCTCCTACGCGGCGCTGCCGGCCGAGTACGCGCCATTGCCGGTGGTCGGCGACGGATCGGCGTACCTGATCCCGGGGTTCGTCGACACGCACATCCACTACCCGCAGACGTACACGACGGATGCGTGGGGTGGCGGCCAGCTGCTGGAGTGGCTGGAGAACTGCATCTTCCCGTCGGAAGCGCGGCTGGCGGACGACGACTTCGCCCGCGGCGCGGCGAAGGAGTTCACCCGGCACCGGCTGCAAGCGGGCACGACCGCGGCGATGGTGTTCGGCTCCGCGTTCCCCGGTGCGCAGGATGCGCTGTTCGAGGAGACGCGGGATGCCGGCCTTCGACTCGTCAGTGGACGGGGTGTGCAGACCAGCGGATCCGCCTCCGCCGCTCCGTTGCTGACCGGGGAGGACGAGGCGATCCGCCTGGTCTCGGAGGAGATCGCCAAGTGGCATGCCGTGGACACCGGGGATCCGTCTTCGGCGCTCCTGCAGGTCGCGGTGGTGCCCCGGTTCTCGCTGTCGGTGACCCGGCGGACGCTCGCGGCGCTGGGTGAGCTGTACGAAGATGTGCGCGGGCAGGGCGTGTACTTCCACTCGCACCTGAACGAGAACAACCGGCCGGGCAACGGTGAGATCGCGGTCGTGAAGTCGATGTACGAGGTCGACTCGTACCTCGACACCTACGACGGCAAGTTCCTGGCCGGGTCGAAGGTGGGTGGATCCTCGCTGCTGGGTCGGCGCTCCATCCTGGCGCACGCCGTGCACTGCCAGGATGCGGAGCTGTCGCGGATGGCCGAGACGGGCACGTCGATCGCGCACTGCCCCACGTCGCAGCAGTTCCTCGGCTCGGGCACGATGCCGTGGAAGCGCACCGTCGCGGCGGGGGTGAACATCGCGCTCGGCTCCGATGTCGGCGGCGGCGACGAGTGGCTGCTGTCGCGGGTGCTCAACGACGCGTACAAGGTGCACATCTCGGAGCCCGGCGAGGACGGCGTGGTGGTGCATCCGGCGGAGCTGCTGTTCACCGGCACGCTCGCGGGTGCCCGCGCGCTGGACATGGAGCAGCGCTTCGGCAACTTCGACCTGGGCAAGGACGCGGACTTCCTGCGGATCGAGCCCGACCGCTGGGAGCCGCTCGCCGCGGTGCTCTCGGAGGGAATCCGCGCGGACGACGAGGCCACGGCGACGAGCCAGACCCTCTTCTTCCTCCTGATGGCCCTGCGCGAACCCGCCATCGCCGCCGTCCACGTCCAGGGCCGCCCCCTGTAACCAGCGGCTACTCCCTCAGGGGGTTGTCACTCCGTCCCACGCTCCGCTCCCTGCGGAGGGGGTTGTCACTCCGTCCCACGAACGCCGCCTGCGGAGGGGGTTGTCACTCCGTCCCACGAACGCCGCCTGCGGAGGGGGTTGTCACTCCGTCTCATGCTCCGCGGGACGGAGTGACAACCCCCTCCGCTCTTGTGGATAACTTCGGCGGGCAGGCGACGACACACGGCACGATCGTTCCGTGCACGAGATCGAAGCCCCAATCCCCGACGCCTTCTCCGTCGCGCTCGGCCGTGAACTCGGCCTTTCGAAGCGCGCACTCCTGAGCGACGAATACTTCCGCCCCCATCGAGGAGCGCGGGCGCTGCTGCTGCCGACCTCCCTTCGGGAGCGATGCGAGGCGCTGCTACCACTTCTGCGCCCGGATCAGTTCTTCTCCCACATCACCGCTGCGCCGTTGTGGGGGCTCCCTTTCTGGTTCCCGGCCGACGAGAACCTTCACGTATCAGGCCCTCACCCGACTCGTGCGATGCGTCGCCCGGGTGTTACCGGTCATCAGTCCAAAGACACCCGCTTGCAGGTGATCCAGGTACGAGGCCTTCCGCTCTCGGACCCGCTCTCGACGTGGTGTGCGCTCGCGTCCATGCTTCCGCTCGACGAATTGATCGTGATCGCTGATGCACTCGTTATGGTTGACGCGTTCGGAAACGATCGTCCACGGTATACGCGCGAGCATCTGGGCGAGCGAGCGTCGCTCTACCTCGGCCCGAGGTTCAACCTCCTCGGGCGTGCCGTCGCGGAATCTCGTGTCGGAAGCGAATCACCGATGGAGACTCGATTGCGTCTGTTGCTCACGCGATCAGGCGTTCCCCAACCACGTCTCAATCAGAACGTCTTCACCGTCGACGGCGATTTCCTCGCCCGCCCAGACCAACATTGGCGCGAGTACAGAACGATCGTTGAGTACGACGGCATCTGGCATGATTCCACTCCGGAGCAGATCACTCACGACTCCCGCCGTATCGATCGCATCACGGACGAAGGCTGGTCGCATGTGAAAGTCGTCAAGGCGGATCTGCTTGAGCAACCGGGCGTGACGGTCGCCCGCGTCGCGACCGCCCTTATTGCAGGCGGCTGGAACCCACCCGACGGCTTTCCCTTCTAAACGGGTTGTCACTCTGTCCCACCGCCGATCGAGACGGAGTGACAACCCCTCCCCACACGACAACGAGACGGAGTGACAACCCGCTGTCGGGGCCGGGCGTCAGGTGAGCTGGAGGGCGAGGTAGAGGTCGGCGCGGTCGGCGGTGTTGGAGAGGTCGCGCCCGGTGAGTTCCTCGACGCGGGCGATGCGGTAGCGGACGGTGTTGAGGTGCAGGTGGGTCTGCTCCGCGGTGCGGACCCAGGAGCCGCCGCAGTCGAGGAACGCGCCCAGCGTGTGCAGCAGCGCGGAGTTGTACCGGGCGTCGTGCTCGACCAGCTTGCCGAGCACCAGCTCGACGAACACGGCGCGCAGGTGATCCGGCACCGCCGACAGCAGCTGCACCGACGACGTCACGTCCTCCGAGTCGTTGATCCGCACCGTGGCGTTCTCCGCGCCCGGCGTCGGCAGCAGCATCCCGTAGCGCGCGGAGCGCAGGGCTCCGCCGAGCTCGCCCAGCGACGAGGCCGGACTGGTGCCGACGCGCAGCACGAGTCCATCCAGGCCCGGCGACGCTCGCCGCAGCGCCGAGGTGACCACCGCGATCGGGTCGGCGCCCGTCGGGATCGACTCCGTCGCATCCGCCGGCACGATCGCGACCGCGCGGCCGTCGCGATCCTTACCGACCACGGGGCGAGCCAGGTGCGCCATCGCGTCCGCCAGCAACCAGATCGCCAGCGACTGCAGTTCCGGCCGGTCCTCGAAAGCCGCCGCGATCACCACGAGCGAGCCGTCCGTCCGCAACCCGCCCTGGCGCAGGTACACCGCCGTCTCGGACTGGTCGCTGTCCGCGTCGATCAGCTCGATCAGCCGGTCGGCCATCTTGCTCCAGCCGTACGCCTCGCCATTGCGCTGCACGCGATACAGCCCGGCCACGGCGGCCAGCTCGCTCGCGCTGTCGAGGATCGACGGATGCCAGTCGTTCCAGTCCCCCGCGAAGACCAGGAACCAGGCGGTGGCCCGGTGCTCCTCCGATCCCGAAACCACGAAGATCGAGAGCGTCTCACCCCGCGCATCCGTCACCGTGACCGGCACCTCGATCGAGGTCAGTGCCGCCGCGGTGATCAGCTCGACGTCGGTCAGTCCGAGCGGCTCAACGGGCGCCACGACCGGCCGTCCCGTGGCGGTGAGCACCCAGATCGGACGGCCCAACTCGGTCGCCGTGCGAGTGATCAGCTCATCCAGCAGCTGCCCCTTGTAGACGTCCGTCAGCAGCTCGCGCTGCCGCACGAGCGAGGCCGTCAGCCGCGCGACCCGGTCGCCGGCCATGGTGTTGGAGATGTGCGCGGTGATGGAGGCGAATGAGACGTCGGCCGGCACCGCGAACAGCGAGAGGCCGTGCTTCGTGCAGGCCTCCAGGACGTCGTCCGGCACGTAGCCGTAAAGGCCCTCGCCGGCCAGGAGCGCGACCGCGCCGGACTTCGCGACCGCGGACACGAACGCCTCGCTGTCGGCGGGCGTGCGCCGCCACATCAGTCCGGTCATCACCAGCTGCCCCCGCGTGAGGTACCGTCGCGGGTCGAGCAGATCGGTGGTGTAGGTCCAGTTCACCACCTGCGCCAAGGCCGACGGCGCCGTGTACAACGAGCGGATGCGCAGCTGCGGCGCATCGAAGACATCCTGCAGTTGCACGATCAGCTACCGCGATAGGTGGAGTAGGCGAACGGGCTGAGCAGCAGCGGGATGTGGTAGTGCGCGCGCTCGTCCGCGAGTTCGAACGTGATCGAGACCTCGGGGTAGAAGCCGGTCTGCCCGGTCGCCGCGAAATACGCCTCGGTGTCGAACACCACACGGTAGATGCCGGCGTCGAGCGCCTCCGGACCGAACTCGCCGACGCGACCGTCCGCATCCGTGATCGCGGTCGCGATCGACTCCCAGCCGGAGCCGAGCTTCGCGTCGAGCGCGACGGGCACACCCGCGGCGGGGCGGCCGGACACCGCGTCGAGGACGTGGGTGGTGACGTGACTGCGGGTCATGCTGTGGTCTCCTTCGAGAGGACGGATGGGTACGATCCGCCGAACAGCTGGCGGATCCGCAGCAGCGCGATGTCGCGCAGTTCGGAGCCGACGACGAAGGCCTCCGTCTCGTCGTCCAGCTCCAGTCGGCGCTGCAGCTCGGCGAGGATCTCGGCGCGGCTGCGCCCGGCGGCGCGGATCAGGAAGACGCGGCCGAAGCGCTGCTCGTACGCGCGATTGCCCTGCGCGAGGGCGGCGGCGAGCTGCTCGTCGGTCGATTGGCTCGAGGCCTGCTCGCTCGCCGAGAAGGTGGAGGACTGGCCGGATCCGGCGTGTTTCTCGCCGATACGCGGATGATCGGCGAGGGCGGCGTCGACTTCGGCGGCCGCCAGCGGGGTGGCTGCCGCGCGCGCCGCGTCGACGAGGGCGTCGAGCGAGGCGAACGGGGCGCGACGGGCGACGTCGTCGACCCATCGGGGCACGGCGAGGCAGGCGAGGAGGCCGGCGCGCAGTTCGGCGTCGGTGGGGTGCGTCATGGGTTTCGGGCCTTCGGGGTCTGGGGAGGACGGACGGGGTTCAGGGGCTCGTAGGATGAGACGGTGATCGCGCTGGTACTCGCCGCCGGAGCCGGCCGACGTGCCGGTGGCCCCAAGGCGCTGCGCCGAACGGCGGACGGCACGCCCTGGCTGCAGCTCGCGGTCGAACGGATGCGCGCGGCCGGCTGCTCGGACGTGATCGTGCTGCTGGGCGCGGGGGCCGACGAGGCGCGCGAGCTGGTGCCGGATGGCGCGCGCATCGTCGTGGCGACGGACTGGGCGGACGGCGCCTCCGCCTCGCTGCGCGCGGGGCTTCGGGCAGCGGCGGCCGGCGATGCCGAGGCCGCGCTGGTGACGCTCGTCGACCTGCCCGATGCGAGCGCCGATCCGGCCGCCCGCGTGATCGCGCAGGCGCGGCGACCGCTGCGGGATGCGCTGGCGCAGGCGCACTACGACGGTCGCCCCGGCCATCCGGTGCTGATCGGCCGCGCTCACTGGGACCCGTTGGCGGCCGAACTGCACGGCGACGTCGGAGCCCGAGACTACCTGCGCGCGCATCAGGCCCAGCTCGTCGAGTGCGGCGACCTGGAACGGGGCGACGACGTCGACCACTGAGAGCTGGCTCATGGTGTGCCCTTGAGGGCCTCGGCCGCCGCGCGCCAGGCGAGGGTGGCGCACTTCGCACGGACGGGGTTGCCGGCGAGGGTGAGCAGCGCGTCCGCATCGCCCAGGCCGTCGGCCCGACCCCGGGTCGCCATCGCCGACAGGAACGCGACGATCGGAGCCGACGGGCCCAGTTCCGCGAGCATCGAGGCGCTCGCCTGCGACACCTCGCAGCCGCGACCGTCCCAGCGCACCACCACGCCGGAATCCGTCTCGACCAGCGCGATCGTGATCACGTCGCCGCAGGTCGGGCTGATCAGCCGCGCGGACGCCGCAGCCCCCGCGGGCAGCCCAGCACCGACCCGCCGCCGGGCGTGATCCAGGATCAGATCGGTCGGCGTCACGGCCGGGTCGATGAGGGTCACGAGCGCTCCTCCACCTCGGAGAGTTCCGCGTAGAGCGACGTGATCCCGGCGATCCGCGCGCGCGATTCGCGGGTGTTCGCGCCGAGCACGCCCGCCGCCAGCAGGTTCACCAGGCTCATCGCCGCCGAATAGCTGTCGAAGGCCGAGACGCTGTCGACGGGGCACTCCAACCACGTGCTCACGTGCTCCGTGAACCGGCGCGCCTGGCCGTCGGCCAGCAGCACGATCGGCACGCCGCGGTCACCGAGCGCGTGCACCACCTGCTCGAAGGACGCCGGGCGGCGACGGAAGCCGACGACGATCGCGACGTCGCGCGGGCCGAGGGCGACGACATCCTCCCCCAGCGACTGCCCGGGCTGCGGCGCGAGCTGAACCCGGTCACGGGCCTGGGCGAGTTGCTGGCGCAGATGCAGCGCGATCGGGTAGCTGTTGCGCAGGCCGATCACGACGACCTCGCGGGCGTCGGCGATCGCGGCGACGGCGGATTCGAGTCGGCCGTTCTCGAGGCCGGCGAGCATCTTCGTGTGGTTCGCCTTCTCCTGCTCCAGGTGCGCCGAGAGCGCCGTCGGGCCCGCACCGATCGGCACGCCCTCGCTGCGCAGGGTGCGCGCATGCTCGCGCACCTCCTGCGAGTTCGAGAAGCCGAGGCGGCGGAACAGCCGCGACACCGTCGCCTTGGACACCCCGCTGTGCTGCGCCAGCTCGGTGGCGTTGTACACCGCGAGGTCACCGAGGTGATCGAGGATGAAGTCGGCCGCGCGCTGTTCCTGACGCGAGAGTTCGGCGTAGCTGGAGTCGATGCGTTGGCCGATGTTCAAGGCGACGGTCTCCATCAGTGCGCCGCCGCGAAGGCGTGCACGGCGGCCTCGAACGCGTCGAGCGAGACGGCCACGTCCTTCTCCGTGACGTTCTCCTCCGGGTGGTGGCTGACGCCGCCCTCGCAGCGGATGAACAGCATCGCGTAGTCGGTCAGGTCGGCGATCGCCATGGCGTCGTGCCCGGCCTTGGAGAAGAGCACCATCGGGTCGTCGTCGCCCGTGGCGACGATGCCGGCGCGGATGACGTCCTGCAACGCATCCGACGCCACGACGGCCGGAGCGCTGTGGGTCTCCTCGACCGTGAAGCTGAGCTTGCGGCGCTGGCAGGTGCGCAGGATCTCGGCCTGGATCTCGCTCCACACCCGGTCGCGCGCGGCGTCGAACTCGGCGCGCAGGTCGAGCGAGAAGTCGACGCGACCCGGGATGACGTTGACCGCTCCCGGGAAGGCCTGCAGCCGACCGACGGTCGCGATGCAGCCGTTGTCGCGAGCGAGACGCTCGATGGTGAGCACCGCCTCCGCGGCTCCGGCGAGCGCGTCGCGGCGCCGGTTGAAGGGCACACCACCGGCGTGGCCCGCCTTACCGGTGAGGGTCAGCGCGAAGCGGCGGGCACCGGCGATCGACGAGACGACGCCGAGCGCGCGATCGGCCTCTTCGAGGTACGGACCCTGCTCGATGTGGGCCTCCAGGTAGCCGAGGGTGTCGGCCTTCTTCCGCGCGGCGGTGAGCACCTTCGACGGGTCGAGGCCGAAGGCCGTGAACGCCTCGACGAGCGAGACGCCGTTCTTGTCCTCCAACTCCATCCAGTGCTTGTCCCAGGTGCCGGCGACGGCGCGGGAGCCGAGCAGGGCGGTGCCGAAGCGGGTGCCCTCTTCGTCGCCGAAGGCGATCACCTCGACGGCGAACGGGAACCGGGTGCCGGCGGCGTTCAGCCGCGAGACCACCGCGATCGCGAGCATCACGCCGAGGATGCCGTCGTACTTGCCGGCGTTCGGCACGGTGTCCAGGTGCGAGCCGAGCAGCAGCGCGGGCGCGTCGGGCTCGGTGCCCTCGTAGCGGCCGCACTGGTTGCCGGCGGCGTCCTGCCACGTCGACATCCCGGCCTCGATCATCCACTCGGCCGCCATCGCGTTCACGCGGGCGTGCTCGGGCGAGAGGTACACGCGCTCGATCGCGCCGCGGGTGCTGGAGACCAGCGCCAGGCGTTCGCAGCGGTCCATGATCTCGGCGGCGGTCACCGTCATGACAGGCCTCCCGTCACTTCGAGGCTCGCATCCTGGTAGATCTCGTACGCGGCGCCGACGCCGCCGCCGGCCGTGATGGCTGCGCCGGCGCGGCGCAGCACCGCCTCGAGCGCCGCGAGCGTGGTGAGCACCGCGTCGATGCGGGCGTTGTAGCCCATCGTGCCGATGCGCCAGACCTTGCCGTGCAGGGGGCCGAAGGAGGTGCCGATCTCGATGCCGAAGTCGTTCAGCATCGCGGAGCGCACGGCGTCGCCGTTCACCGACTCGGGGATGTAGACGGCGACGACGTTGTTCATCTTGAACTCGAGATCGCCGAAGACCTGCAGGCCCAGGCCCTGCACACCGTGCAGCATCGCGGTGCCGTGCAGCGCGTGCCGGGCGACGGCGTTCTCGATGCCCTCCTCGACCAACAGTCGTGCGCATTCGCGGGCGCCGTAGAGCATGGTCGTGGCCTCGGTGTGGTGGTTGAGGCGCTTCTCGCCCCAGTAGTCGAAGATCATGCCGAGGTCGAAGTAGTTCGAGCGCACCGGGAAGGCGCTGACCTCGTCGCCCTCCGAGCGGATGCCCGCCTCGATCGACTTGCGCGCGTTGATCACGGCGACGGCCTTCTCGGAGAAGGTCACGGGGCTGGATCCGGAGGGGCCGCCGAGGCACTTCTGCAGGCCGGCCGAAACCGCGTCCAAGCCGAGCGCATCCGTGTGGAACGTGTTGCCGGCGAGTGAGGCGGTGACATCGGTGTAGAAAATCACGCCGTTGCGCTCGCAGATCTCGCCGAGGCCGTCGAGCGGCTGGGCCATGGTGGTCGCGGTGTCGCCGTGCACGACCGCGAGGATCTTCGGCTGGACGGTCTTGATGGCGGCCTCGATCGCGGCGGTGCTGAAGACCTGACCCCACTCGACCTCGATCACGTGCACCTCGGCCCCGCAGCGCTCGGCGATCTCGCGCAGGAGGTGGCCGAAGCGGCCGAAGACCGGAACGAGGACCTTGTCTCCCGGCTCGATCAGCGAGACGAGCGCGGCCTCGATGCCGGCGCGGCTGGTGCCGTCGACGAGCATGGTCTGCTTGTTGCTCGTGACGAAGACCTCGCGGTACAGCGCCTGCGTCTCGTTCATGTACGCCGTCATCGCCGGGTCGTACTGGCCCACGAGCTGGGCCGACATGGCGCGCAGCACCCGAGGGTCGGCGTTGATGGGTCCGGGACCCATCAGCAGCCGCGGCGGCGGGTTGATGGGGAGGGCGCTGATCGACGCGGTTGAGATGGGGATCACTCCTTGCCATGACGAAATGTCTGTTTCAGTGGGTCCAGTGTAATGCAACAACTGTTTCATACATGTTTCGGGATGCCGGGGCGCCTCCGGTCCGGGGCGGTCACGCCCCCGCCCGCCCGCGGCGGACGGAAAGCGACCGCGCGAGTCGCGCGCCCCGATAGAGTCCGCTCATGCCACACCCCCTCGGCGACTACTTGAAGGCTCGGCGCGAACTCGTGCGGCCCTCCGATGTCGGGCTCTCCGACGGCCCCGGCGTGCGCCGGGTGCCCGGGCTGCGACGGTCGGAGGTGGCGGCGCTCGCCGGCATCAGCACCGAGTACTACGTAAAGCTCGAACAGGGCCAGGAGGCGAACCCGACGGACCACGTGCTCGACGCATTGAGCCGAGCCCTCCGCCTGGATGCCACGGCGAACTCGTACCTGCACTCGCTCGCGCGGCTCATCCGCCGCCCGAGCGCCGCGCCGCTCACGCCCGCGATCGAACGCACCACCTGGTTGCTGGATTCCTGGCCGATGACGCCCGCCTTGATCCTCGACCGCCACAACGACATCTTCGCGTCGAACGCGCTGATGCGGGCGCTGATCAGCGGTTACCGAGTCGGTCGCAATGCCCTCGAGGTGCTGCTGCTCGATCCTGCGATGAGAGACCTCTACGACGACTGGGACGGATTGAGTCGTCGCTCCATCGGCCTGTTGCGTTCGCGGGTGGGCCTGGATCCCGACAACGTGCGCACGCAGGAGCTGGTCGCCGGACTCCTGCAGCGAAGCGAGCGCTTCCGCGAGCTGTGGCACCGCCACGACATCGAGGGGATGACCGAGGGCAAGCATCCGATGAGTCATCCGGATGTCGGCGCGCTCTCGCTGCACTATGCGCACCTGCCGTTCGCCGGGAGCGCCGACCTCACGATCTTCCTGTACTACGCCGAGCCGGGCACACCGTCCGAGCGGGCGTTGGCCGAGCTCGCGGCGACCGCAGGGAGGTAGCCGCAGTACTAGCCACCGCTCAGGCACGCGTTCAGGTGACGCTCAGCTCTAGTCTCGCCTCATGGATCTCGGACTCACCGACAAGGTCGCCGTCGTCACCGGCGCGAGCAAGGGCATCGGACTCGCCATCACCCAAGGGCTCGTCGCCGAGGGCGCCCGCGTCGTCGCCGGCGCACGCTCCTCCTCCCCCGAACTCGACGAGCTGGTCAGCAGCGGCGCCGTGCTCTTCGAGAGCGTCGACCTGAAGGAGGCAGAAGCGCCGGAACGACTCGTCGCCCGCTCGGCCGAGCTCGGCGGCCTCGACATCCTGGTGAACAACGTGGGCGCTGTCGCCTTCCGTTTCGACGGTTTCTTGAGCATCAGCGACGAGGAATGGTTGGACACCCTGAACCTCAGCTTCCTCGCCGCGGTGCGGACGACACGGGCGGCTATTCCCCGATTGATCGAGCGCGGCGGCGGCAACGTCGTGACCATCGGATCCGTCAACGCCTTCCTCCCCGATCCGCCCGTCGTCGATTACTCGGCGGCTAAAGCGGCGGTCTGGAACCTGTCGAAGTCGCTCTCGAAGGAGTTCGGGCCGCAGAACCTCCGGTTCAACACGATCAGTCCTGGCCCGGTCGCCACGCAACTCTGGCTGGGCGAGAACGGCGTCGCCGCCACGGCGGCGCGCAACCTCGGCGTCGACTTCGACACCGCGCGCGATCAGGTCGTCGCCGCCCAGGGCGGATTCTCCACGGGACGGTTCACTCAGCCCGCCGAGGTAGCCGACCTCGCGCTGCTTCTGGCGAGCAATCGCGCCGGCAACGTCACCGGCGCCGACTTCCTCATCGACGGCGGCCTGATCAAGACCCTCTGACACCCCACCCGCACCCACGACCCAGGAGCAGCACAATGACAACGCACGTCGTCTTCATCCACGGACTCTGGATCCACGCCTCCGCCTGGCGGCCGTGGCAGGACCTGTTCGACGAGAAGGGTTACTCCACCTCCGCCCCGGGCTGGCCGGGAGACCTCGATTCGGTCGAGGCCACCCGAGCGGATCCGGACGGGCTGAACAACCAGGGCATCGCAGAGATCTGCCACCACTACGCGGACATCATCGAAAAGCTCCCCGAGAAGCCGGTCGTGGTCGGTCACTCCTTCGGTGGACTGATCGCTCAGGAGCTGCTGGCGAACGATCTGGTCGCAGCCGCCGTCGCGATCGATCCGGCGCCGATCAAGGGCGTCAAGGTGCTCCCGTTCGCGCAGCTGCGCTCGGGCTTCCCGGTGCTGGGCAACCCCGCGAACAAGTCGCGAACCGTGGCGCTGAACGAGAAGCAGTTCAAATACGCCTTCGGCAACACCCTCACCGACGAGGAGTCGGCGGCGCTGCACGCGGCGTGGACGATCCCGGGACCGGGGCGTCCGCTGTTCGAGGACGCGACGGCGAACTTCGTACGCAACTCCCCCGCCGAGGTGAACACCCACACCGCCGTCCGCGGGCCGCTGTTACTCACCTCCGGCACCGAGGACCACACGGTGCCGAAGGTCGTGACGGAGGCGGTCGTCAAGCTCTACGCCGACAACTCCTCGTCCGTGACCGAGTACCACGAGTACGAGGGCAAGGGGCACTCGCTCACCCTCGACGCGGGCTGGCGCGACATCGCCGACGACGTGCTCGCCTGGCTCACCGCGAAGGGCTACTAGCCTCCCGCCCTCCCCGCGAGATGCCTCTTCTGCACGCTTCGACCGGCGTGTCGCATACAGAAGAGACATCTCGCGGGGTCGGGCATCTCGCGGGGTCATGCGCTCGCGGGGTCAGGCGAGGCGGGCCGCCAGGGCGATCAGCGCCTGGTCCGTGCCGACCGGGCCGACGAGGCAGAGGCCGACGGGGGCCGAGCCGACGCTCATCAGCGGGGCCGAGACGGCCGGGTAGCCGCCGATGCCGGCGACGCAGGTCATCGCCAACGTCGCCGAGCGCGCGGCGTCGATCTCGGCGGCGGATGCGTTCAGCGAGGGGGCCGGGGAGGATGCGGACGGCAGCAGCAGGACCCGATCGGCCAGCGCCGAGATGAGTCGGGCCCGGTAGCCGGCGACCCGCACCCGCATCCGGGCCTCCGTCTCGGCGTCGATCGTGGCGGCGAGGTCGAACCGCGACTGCACGTCGGGCGCGAGGCTGCCCGGGTGCGCGGCGATCCACTCGCCGTCGCTGCGCCACGCCTCGGCCGCCTGCACCAGCCGGAACGCCTCGAACATGTCGGGCAGCGGACCGAGTTCGACGGAGGCGGGCGGCAGGATCGCGCCGGACGTCACCAGGGCGTCGACGGTCGCCAGGAAGGCGTCGCGCACCGCGGGCGCCGCCGTCGCCAGCAGCGCCGGGTCGGTCACGAACTCGGGCCGCAGCGTCGCGCTGTCGGCCGGCAGCGAGACCCGCGCCGCCGCCGCCAGCGTCTCCGCATCCCGCGTCAGCCACCCCACGGTGTCGAAGCTCGGCGCCAGCGGCAGCAGCCCCTCGACGCTCACGGCACCGTGGCTGGTGCGGATGCCCCACAAGCCCTGGTACGACGCGGGCACCCGGATCGACCCCGCCGTGTCCGTCGCCAAGCCGATGCTCGCGTGACCCAGCGCCACCGCGGAGGCCGGTCCGCTCGACGAACCACCCGGGATGGCGCCGGGCACGGCCGCGTTCGGCGGGGTGCCGTAGCCGGAGTTGCGCCCCGCGATGCTGTAGGCGAACTCGTCGGTCTGCGCGATGCCGCGCACTGCGGCGCCGGCGGCGAGCAGCACAGCCAGCGCGGGTGCGGTCGCGGTCTGCACCGGCGCATCCGCCAGGTACGCCGGGATGCCCGCACCGATCGCGAAGTGCTCGATCGCGAAGAGGTCTTTCACGGCGACGGTCTGTCCGTCGAGCGGGCCGGATCCTGTCGCCGACACCAAGGGCGAGCCGATCACGCGCCAGATGCTGCTGTTCACGGCCGGGGCGGGAGCGCCGACCTGAGCGGCCTCGACCTGCCAGACCCCGGCCGCGCGCGACCAGAGCTGGGTGACCAGGCCGCGCCCGCCGGAGCGCGGCGCGTTGACCGAGACGATCAGCGCGCGGTCCGCGCCGAGAACCCGCACGTGCAACTCGACGATCCCGCGCGCCGGTGCGCCGCCGCGCCGCCCGCGGAACGCCGTGATCGCGTCGTGGCCGACGAGGAGGCCGTTGGCGTCGCCGCGCAGCGTGGTGTCTCCGGACGCGAAGGCGTCGGCGAGAGCGGGCACGTCGTCGGCGGCGAGGGCCGCCTCGTAGGCGTCGAACGCGGCGAGCAGGCCCTCGGGCAGCTCCCCGCCTGCCACGGATGTCGGCTCAGTCAAAGTCGCTCACCCGGATCCGCGCGTGCACACCCTTCACCAGGTCGACGACCTGCGAGATGTTGAAGTCGGTCGCGGCACTGAGGTAGGCGTACGCCTGACTCGGATCCATCCCGAAGCGCGCCTGCAGCAGCGCGATCGCGGCCCGCACGCAGTTCTGCACGGCCACGTCGAGGTCGGCGTCCATGCCGGTGGGCACCAGGAATTCGCTGGTCTCGCCGAGCGGGCCGGCGAGTTCGCCGAACTGCACCAGCGCCTCGTCGCGCGGCAGCAACTCGAAACGCACCCGCACCCGGAGCGACGCCTCCATCGCGGTCAGCGCGACCTCGCCGTCGCCTTGCGCGAAGTGCGGATCGCCCACGTAGGCGAGCGCGCCCGGCACCTGGACCGGCAGGTACAGCGTGGTGCCGGCGGTGAGCAGGCTGATGTCGATGTTGCCGCCGAACGGTCCCGGCGGCACAGAGTGCGGCCGCTCGTCGCCCGCAACGGCGACGCCCATGATGCCCAGGAACGGGCGAAGCGGGAATCGCGCGACCTTCTCGCCGCCGAGAACGAGGGGAAGCACCCCGCGCTGGGAGCCGTCGGCCGCCTCCTCCACCGAGGCGAAGGCACTGTAGCTGGCGGGGCCGAGCGGATACTCGCCCGGCAGCGCGCCGCGGCCGTGCCGATTCGAGATCACGCCGTACGGCACCCGGGGCGTGGCCTCCAGCAGGGTCAGCTTGAGCACGTCGCCCGGGCGGGCGCCGCGGACGGCGATCGGGCCGGTGACCACGTGCGGGCCGTCGTGCGCCGGGTCGCGGAGGTCGCTCGCGGCGACGGCCACCGCATCCGTCAGCACGCCATCCGGATGCACGCCGTGCGATCCGAAGAACGCGCGCGGGTCTCGACCCTGGTCCTCCAGGACGCCCTCGTGGCTGAGCGTGTCGATGGTCAGCTCGGCGCCCGGGTCCACTGTGATCACGGGCCGATCGCTCGCGCAGGGCAGGCGCCCCCACAGCACGGTGTCGAGGGTCGCGGGCAGGTAGTCGGCATCCGCCGCCACCTGCTCACGGGGCTGCAGCGCCCATTCGGCCAGGCTCATCGTCGGTCCTTCCCGTCATCGTTCAGCCTTTCGAGGCTAGCCGGTGACCCCTCTCCCCCAGACGGGTGAGGCGGCATCCGTGGCATTGTTAGCACGGCCGAAATCGAGCGTTACCTCCGCGAAATACCGGTTCGCCCTCCCCTCCCTCGACGACCAAGGACTTAGCCGTGCTGACGAAAATGCGCCGCAACCAGGACAAGGTGCACCTCGGGCTGATGCTCGCCCTCACCTTCTCGACCGGAATCATCGACGCCGTCGGCTATCTCGGCCTCGACCGTGTCTTCACCGGCAACATGACCGGCAACGTCGTGATCCTCGGCATGGCGCTCGCCGGCGCGGACGACCTGCCGATCGTCGGGCCGATCCTCGCACTGGCCGGCTTTATGATCGGCGCCGCGATCGGCGGTCGTGTGCTGCGCCCGGTGAAGGTCGGCTGGACGCACCGCTCGACCACGTTGTTCACGGTGGTCGGCGTGGTGATGGCCGCGATCGCGATCGTGCTCGCGGTGGTGCCCGAGCATCCGGAGCCGCTGGCCCTCAGCGTGACCGCCCTGCTCGGCGCGATCATGGGCCTGCAGGCCGCGACGGCACGCCACCTCGCCGTGAAGGACGTCACGACCGTCGTCGTCACCTCGACCATCACCGGTCTCGCCGCCGACTCGCGCCTCGGCGGCGGCCACGGCCAGCCCTGGTTCCGCCGGCTCGCCGCGGTCGTGCTGATCGGCGCCGGTGCCGGAGTCGGCGCGCTCGCCCTGAACGTGGGCCTGGCACTCGGGCTCGGCATCGCCGCGTTCATCACGGTGGTGGCGGCGCTGATCGGGCACCTCGTCGGGCACGTCAAGCACACGCCGGCGAAGGCGGATGCCGCCGCCGCGTGAGCCGGGCCTGACCGCCCCGTCGAGATGCCTATCGCGATGGAGCAACGTACTCGTGCCGAAGATCGGTCACGGCAGCGATGTGGTCGAAATCGTGATCCGCCGTCAGCACCGTCGCATCGTTCACGATGGCATAACCCGCGATCAGAATGTCGATGGCGCCGGCCGCCCGAACACGTCCCGAGTTCCACAGGGCACTCTGCATATCCAGCACGACCGACTCATCGGGCGCATCCTCCAACGGAAATCCGAGCGAGATCCGCTCGCGGTACAACGCGTGTTCCTCGGGAGTTCGTGCACTGTGGCAGAACTCCAGCACCTGGGGCGGGCAGGTGACGAAAAGGTCGGCTGGTCGCCGCTCGATACCGCGCAAGCGCGCGGTGATGTCGGGATCGCCCGCTGCGAGCCGAGCCCATACGGAATTGTCGACGAGGTAGTCGGTCACGACGCCGTCTGAGTCGGAGTGACGACGGGGGCTCCGAGTCCGTCTTCGAAGCCATCGAGCGATGCGATGCCGTCGATCATCGCCCCCTTCTGCTTCGACGCGATCAGTCGGCGCAGAGCGAGGTCGAGTACGGCGCGATTGGACCTCTCACCGGTCAACACCCGAGCTCGCTCGATCAACTTCGGGTCCAGGTCGACGCTCGTTAATGCCATGATCACTCCTCCGCTATATATCCGATCATATACCAGGGAGCGGGGCCGTAAGGGTTCGCCGTTCTCAGAGCTGCAGCTGGGGTGGCGCAGCCTCCGAGACCCTAGGAGCGGGAGCTCGGGCCCGGCTTGCCACCTGTCGACGGCGTTCAGGTTATGCCCGAAGCACAACGACGGAGCACTCTTCGACCGGTCAGGAGGCGACGACGACGGTCCTGCGCGACCACTCCGGGCTGACGAGGGACGCGACGAGGAACTCGGCGACGTCGGCTCGGCTGATGGTACGGCCTCGCCCGGAGGTCAGACGCTCGGTCGCGGTGAAGCGCCCTGTTCCGGCGCCGTCCGTCAACGTGACAGGGTGCACGATCGTCCAGTCCAGCGTGCTGCGCCGGACGATGTCGTCCCCCGCGGTCTTGTCGCGATACAGGCTGCGAAGCACCGTGGCGAAGGCCGTCCGCACAGCGGTCGTGGCCTGGTCCGCGGTCGCGCCGACCCCGAATGCCGACATCACGATCACGCGGCGGAGTCGCTCGGCCTCCGCGATCGGCACGAACTGTGTCGCAGCCGGGCGGGCGATGTCGGATCGCAGCATCGAGTGCGAGCCGAGCGTCGAGATCAGGCCGTCCTGACCCTTCAGCGCACGGGCGATGGCGGCTCCGTCGGTGGCATCGCCGGAGAGGATCCGGAGGCCGGCGCCGTCAGCGACGCGAGAGGCATCTCGGACCAGCAGCGTCACCTCGTGGCCCGCCTTTCGAGCGACTCTGGCCACGAGCGAGCCGGTGCGGCCGGCGCCGCCGAGCACAACGACGTTCATAACGGCAGACTTCCCGCTCCGGTGAGCTGCCGCATCAGGGAGGCGTCGTCTCGCACGGCCCAATGTTCGGCACCCTTCCCGCCCACGAGTCGGATCAGGTGCATCTGTCGGTAGGCGAACCGTCTTCCGCTGGCGGGGAGGCCGAAGAACGGCCCGGTGTGACGACCGCTGTGCGTGCAGAACACGACGGCGGTGTCGCCCTCGGCGATCACCTGATGCACGGTCCACTGCTGCTCGGTGAATGCGCGGGCGAGGGCGTGCATCGAGGTGATCAATCCGGCCGGTCCGGGCGGGGTGCCCGGAGGGGCGTCGTGGTTAACGAAATCTTCGGTGACCGCCGCGATGAGCGCCGCTTCGTCGTCGGCGGGAAAGATCTCCTCGAGAACCCGGCGCGCGGCGGTCTTGACCTGATCGAGGTCGAGCGTGTCAGACATGATGCTTCTCCTTCGTAAGGGCCGTCGTGGCGGCGGCGGCGCGTGCCCTGCACGCGATTCCTATTCATGCCAGTATCATTCTCTCCAATGACTGATAATACAAGGGCCACCCGCACGTACGACGCCTCCGCACGGCGCACGCGGGCCGCCCAGAATCACGCGCGTATCATCGCGGCCGCGGCCGCCCTGTTCCTCGAGCGCGGATACGCCGGAACCACCGTGCCCGCCATCGCCGCTCACGCCGGGGTCGCCGTCGAGACCGTCTACCGAGCCGCGCCGGGGAAGTCCGGGCTGCTCGCGGCTGCGGTCCGGTCGGCGGTCGCCGGAGGAGCGGAGCGAGCCGCACTCCCGGTGGAGGAGCGCGAAGGAATCCGGCGGGTCATCAACGAGCCGGACCCCCGACGGCAACTGCACGCTTACGCCGCCACCCAACCGGGAGTCTGGTCGAGGGTCGGGCCGCTACTCCGCGTCCTCGATGAGGCGGCCCCAGCCGACCCCGAACTCGCCGCGCTCCGAACGGAGAACGAGGCTCAGCGATACTCCGGCCTCCGACGATTCGCCGAGCTCCTCGCCGATCGGGGCGCGCTGCGCGACGGCATCACGGTCGATCGTGCCGCCGACATCATCTGGACACTGTGTGCCCAAGCGACCTTTGAGGCGCTCGTCACGACCCGCGGTTGGAGCCACGTCCAGTACCGTGAGTGGCTCGGCGACGTGCTCGCCGATGCACTCCTCGACGGCGGGTCGCACGGCTGAGGGCGCCATCGCGTCGCCGTATGCTGCACGCGTGCCGAGGACAGCGATGCGGCCGTCGGTTCCGTCAGCGCAGCACCTGGCAGTGCGGGCAGAAATGCGACGAGCGGTTCATCCACGGCACGCGTTCGATCGGGGTGCCGCAGCGCGGGCACGGCTTGCCGCCGCGGCCGTACGCGTTGAGGCTGTGGGCGAAGTAGCCGAACCCGCCGCGGTACATTGACATTGAAATCGGATGTTTGAACCGCCCTCGGATTGTTGGAGTCTCGGTTAGTCCCGGCTCATCCTCCATCTCGGCGGTTCGTCTGCGAGAGTGATGGTCTGTCGTCTTCGTTGCGCGCTGCATTGACTCGGCCGGCCGTGCCGACGAGTTCCGGCACCGCTGCCTCCACGACCTTCTCGTCGTGGATCTCACGGAGAATTGATACCCGGTCCGAGCAAATTCGTCGCGACGCCGGCCGCTACCTCCTCCGGCGCGCGCCGAACTACCGTTCGATCGATTCTTCCACCACGATCGCCACGCTCGACGGAGCATCGGATGTCGTCAGGCCCCTCATCACCGCGATGTGAAAGCTCTGACTGCTCGCAGCTATCTCGCAGGCAGTGTCATGAGGTAGACCAAGCTCTTGGGCCGACTGTTGATGGAAAGACTGCCCCGGCTTAGACCTCACGGCCCCCGGCCAGAACGAAGTGAAAACAGTCCGCCTTCACATCGGAAGCCGTGAGGCTTGGGATCGGGCGACTGATTCCAGCGCGGCAGCCGCGGAAAGGTTGAGTGCCTGCCGGTTGACGAACTAGCCTGTCTCAATAAGCCCGCCGTCCAGAAGCCGGAGGACCGGTCGGCTGTCAGCTTCGCCGAGTAGGTCCCGCACCTGCGCTGTCGGAAGTCTCAGTAGCTCGGCGATCGCGGTCACGTGCGTGCCGTGTGCCGCCGCGAGTTCAGCCGCCTTTCGAAGCAGAGTCGGTACCTCGCCCGAGTATGAGTTCGTGGGATCAGCGTTCGGGTCGTAGTCCGTTGCGAGACGTTGATAGGCCCTACGAGCGGACGACTCTGTGACGCGGTTTCGCTCCACCATGCGGCGGACAAGAGAGTGCGGTGACACGCCCCAGGTCCTGCCGATCCTGTCCAAAGCAGCGAGATCCAGGCGTTGCGGCAGCACGACGTCCATCGCCACCGCTGGCGTGAGAAACGCCGCAGCGAACTCATCGGCTTCGCGCTCGATCGCGACGCTCTGCTCGTCAGAGTCTGCGTGCAGAAGCACATGGCCGATCTCGTGTGCGATCGAGAACCGGTGTCGGAAGACGTTCTCGGATCGCCGTGGTGTTGTGACAACGATGGGACGCTCGACGATGGTCGCCGAGAACGCGTCGACTCGTTCCACTTCACTGAGTGGACGGACGACAACGACGATGCCGTGAGACTCCGCTGTCGCGACGAGATGCTTCACCGGGCCATCGGGGAGGCTCCAGTGCGCGCGAAGAGCCTGTGCAGCGTCAGCCGGCGAAGTGCCTAATGGGAGCTTCGGCAGGTCTACGTCGGGAAGTTTGATGTACCGCTCGAGTGCAAAGGTGAGCTCCCAGACCAACGTCGTCGTCGACAGCGCCCGCTGCCGATCACCAACGCGGGTGGAGCGAAGGCTCCGGAAGTGCGCGTTGAGAGTGTCGATTCGGGCCATGGGGCGACCGACGTCGAAGAAGTCGGGCCGCACCTTAAGGACGCGTGCGAGCCGCTCAACTACCTCCGGCCGCGGCGCGTTCACGTCGGCTTCGTACTGCCCAATAGCCGCCGAGGAGACCTCGACAGCAGCAGCGAGCTCGGACTTGCTCAGGCCTTGCCGGACGCGGGCTTGCGTGAGGCGCGCGGGCTCGAATCTGCTGGAAGATCTCGCACTCTGCAGGTCAAACAGCGTCGGTGGGAGTTCACTCATCGGAGGTGACGTCCTGAACCTGCAGTGCTACGACGGGCGCCGCGGGCACGCCGCTGTCGAACGACTCGACGTCGATCTCCACGCTCTCAGCTGCGAGGTCGTGGAACCAGACGGGCTCGTCACCATGCAAGAGCACTTCACCTGCGCGGTATTCGGCAACGGCCCAGTTGATGGACGACAGCTGGCGCGGCGTCGAGTGCACCATGACCAGTACCACCGGCATCACCGCGTCGGCCGCCTTGACCAGCGTCTCGAGACGCTCGAGCTCGTCGGCGTTGTGGGCGGCCTCCCCGCCGTCGATAAAGCTGTTCCCGAACAGCGTCAAGTCTCGACGTACGAAGAAGCTGCTCTTTCGAGTCATGCTGGCGGCGAAGTCTCGAGCCACATCGACGCCTTCGGGGACTCGGGAGACGAAGACCAGCGCATCGTTCACGATGGGGAGCGAATACCCGCCCGGAGTGAGTTGGTAAGAGTCAAACCCGCGCTCCTTGAACGCATCGCGCGCGTCGCACAGGAGATCCCGCCATTGGCTGCCGAAGAAGTTCCCGAAGCGCGTCTTCGCGGCGTCGTGACCGTCAGCGGTGCTTTCGTGACGAGACTGCACGATCTCGATGACGAGCTCGCGAGCCATGCTCTCGTGCGGGCCGAGAGCTTCGGCAGGTGTGGCGTAGGCCATGAGTGTGTCCTATCTCGAGGATCGCGCCCTATGGACGAGGTAACGACTTCAGTATGGAGCACGATTCGCGCGTTTGAGCTTTAGTCCGGCTCGCGTGTCGCGAAGTCAACTCGTTTTTCAGCTACCTGACCGAGAAGAACGCCACCCCTGGTCAGCTCGGCGAGGCAAAGACCTCCCGCGTAATCGGCCCGCTTCTAGCGTGTCGCCAACGCGGTTGCAGATTAAGGTACGTCTCCGCCACCGGCACCGACCCAAATAGCACGAACACGCGCATGACCCGGAGATCGGCACCACTGTGCTGACCCGGGTCAGCGTCCCGAAGGTGTGACAGATCAAGGCGGCGACCCATTCGACCAGCCGGTCACCATGGACCATGACGAAGACTGGGTGGACGATCTCACGGTGTTCCACAACCTGCGGGCACTTCACACGCTGCCGTCGGATGCTCTCCCGGGCGCCGCGCAGGGTATGAGGAGGATGGCGTGCACACTCAGCTCATCCCGGCTAGGCACCTCGTCTCGAAAACAACCAAGATCTCGGTTGACGTCTGACGGGGCCAGTAGCGAATCACGACTGCGCGATGCACGTGCCACGTTGCGCTCCACTGAAGCCCCTGACGCGTGGCGCTGGCCTCAGCCGGACAACCCCCCTTCGACTCTCATAATCCAACAGGTTCGACCACTATCGCGGCTCAGTTATCGGCCATGACGCCGGTCGCGCCGCGGATTGACGAGCGGTGAACGCTAGCCTCGACTCCAGCGCTCAACCATGCTGCTCACGAGAATCGTGACGAAGGCAACCATCACCCGCATCCGCAAAGTCCAGGACTATCGCGTCTTCCAGCGCTGGACCGATGACCGGCGGGCCACTGATTTCGCCCGCGTCAATCTGCTGTACGGCACCAACGGCAGCGGGAAGAGCACCCTTGCTAGCCTTCTGCGGTCGTGCGCAGCATCGGATGCCGCGGCTGCGCAGTCGAAGATCGAACTCGCAGCGTCCATCGACGGCGTCGAAAGCACTGTGACACATGCGACCGAGGGGTTCTGGAGCCGCGTCCAGGTCTTCAACGCGGAGTATGTCTATGAAAACCTCCGTTTCGATGACAGCCAGGGCCCGCGCTCCGACAGCCTCCTCACACTCGGCAAGGCGAACGTCGACACAGAGAATGAGCTGGCCGAAGCGGAGCGCCGTAGGGGGGAGATCGAACCTAAGGCAGCGGAAGCACGTGCGGCCGCTAAAGACGCCAATGCGACCCTCGAACGACGCATGACGGAGGTCGCGGGAAATATCGTCGATGACTTACGCTCTTCGCCGGTTGCCACCTATCGCGGCACGAACACCTATACCCGCAGAAACGTACGCAGCCTGCTGGTCGGCGACCGTACCGTCTTCGACTCAGCGTCGACTGACGTCGCGGCTGACAGAGCACTAGCGACATCGAGCGCACCCCGCGCGTACACCGAGTTGTTCAGGGGGAATCTGGCTAGCGTCGACGAAATACTCCGAGACTCAGCCGTGCTTCTGAAAGCCGACGTCATCTCGCGACCACTACCCCAGCTGGCCGAGAACCCCGCCGGCGCCGAGTGGGTTCAGCGAGGCTTGTCGTTGCACGAGCACGTATCTGAGTGCCTGTTCTGCGGCAACGCGATCTCACCAGAGCGCCGAGCCGCTCTCGCGGCTCACTTCGACCGGTCAGTGACAGATCTGCAAGCTCGCATCGACGTCCAGCTCGATGTCCTGAAGGGATGCATGCAGAGCGCGACCAAGCTTGCCGACAGCATTCCTCGCGATGGAGATCTCCACCCCAACCTGGCAGGAGCGCTGCGCGCGGCGCGCAGCGACGTGCGAGACGACGTGGACCGCTACCAAGGAATTGCCTCCGAGCTCGCGGGACGCCTCAACGCCAAGCGATCGAACCCGTTCACAGTTCCGGAACTGGAGCTCCCTACCACCGACACGCCGACACTCCGCGCTGTCGCCGAGGTAGTCGAGTCGCACGAAACGCGTCGTCTCGGGCATGAGAAGGAAGCCTCGGCAGCCGCTCGCAGGGTCGAGCTTGCGCGAGTGAAGGCATTCGCAGACGAGCACGACGGGCTTGCGAGATCGGCTCACGAATTGGATGCCAAGGCAACGTCACTCGAGGATGAGCTTCGAGACCTCGGCCAACGAATCATCACGCTCAGCAACCTCGATGCCGACCCAGTCCCTCAAGCCGCCGAGTTGACCGGAAGTGTCGCGCGACTGCTCGGGCGGTCAGAGCTCGCCTTCGCCCCGAGTGACGATGGCAAGCAATACCGAATCGAACGAACGGGCCTGCCCGCTACCCACCTGAGCGAAGGAGAGCGGACTGCCATCGCGCTCCTGCATTTTCTTGCGAGCATTCGCGAAGGGGTTCTGACCGGCGACGCACCCATCGTGGTCATCGACGACCCGGTGTCGAGCATGGACGAGGGCATCCTTTTCGGAATCTCGTCGTTCCTCTGGTCCTCACTCGTTGAAAACACCTACGCCAGTCAAATTTTCTTGCTCACGCACAACTTCGAACTGTTCCGACAGTGGGTTGTCCAGCTCGAGGGTGCACGTAAATACGTCCTCGGCGGTTACACCATCCACGAGATTCGTATGCGACATCGCCGTATAGGATCCAGCGCACCCCGGCGCGCTCCTGAACTTGACCCCTGGACTTCCGACCTCCGGCAGTCCAGCAGACTTCGATCGCTGTACCACTACCTATTCGCACGCGTGGCGACATCGGTCATCGAAGCAAAGCCCGATCTCAGCTTGGCCGAGCGCATGGACCTCCTCGCCCTCGCACCCAACGCAGCACGGAAGATGCTGGAGGCGTTCCTCAGCTTCCGATTCCCGCAACACATCGGCAAGTTCCATCTGGGCATGAAAGCAGCGATCACCGCGCTGGACGACCCGAACATCCGCACGCACGTCGAACGCTACCTGCATGCCTACTCACACAACGAGGAGGGAAACGTCTCAGCAATGATCGATCCGAGCGAGGCGACGGTCGTGCTCCGATCTCTGTTCTTGCTCATTCGCGCCAACGATCCGAAGCATCTAACCGCGATGTGCGAAGCGCTCCGCATCGAAGAGACCGAGCTGTTTGCCCTCACTTCCTAACTCGCCGAGCGGACGTTGATCCGGTTCTTCCCCCGAGTCACCCCGATCGCTTCGGCATAGGTTTTTGAGTTGCCTGCTGCACACCTGCAGAAGTGGCGGCGTCGAGACCTCCATCAGGCCGCTCAAGGAAGTCGTGTAGTCCAAACCGAACGTGACGCTGGGATCAGCAAGTGACGCCTGCGGAACTGGACGAACGGCGAGGCAATCGAAGTCCGCCGCGAGGCCGGAGCCACGACCGACGAGCTCAAGGAACCTGTCGAGGTTGACTGATGCTCGCTGAGCAGCTGTACACGCACGTGCACGAGACATCAGGAAAATCTGTCGTCCGCCGGGGTCAACGAAGAGCCCGCGACGCGCACCAGCACTGTCAGCTCGCGATCCTCTCAACTCGCTGGCACCGCGGACAATAGAAGCTTGATCGATTCATGAACGGCTCCCGTACGATCGGAGTACGGCACCGATCGCACGGTTTTCCCTCACGACCATATGAACGTAGGGACCGCTGCAAGTAGCCCGAGTACTCACCATCTGTCACAGTCATGTTCGCGTCGATGAAGACTTGAATGATCCTCGGGCTCGTCTCGATCGCTTTCAGCTTCACCGTCCTCGTACCCAACGTCGGCTTCATCCTCGGCATCATCGCGCTCCGCCGCGAACCCGCCCGACACGGCATGGCGATTGCCGGACTCCTACTCGACGAGCTGTTCGTCATCGAATGGGCTCTCGTCGTCCTGCTCTTCCTCGGCATCATCGGGCCGCCGCAACCACGGCGCCCTCAGCGCCCTAAGGCGCGAGCACGTCACCGATCTATTGGCCGACTCACACGACCATGTGAACATAGAGGGCAGGTACTAGCTCGCCGTCTCGCCGCACCTTGGCTCAAAGCGTTCCGCGCATCAGCTGGATGAGCACCGGCATCGCACTCGATGGATCCGGACCTTTCCTGTTGGCAGCAAGATCCGGATCTGCTCTGTAGGCGTTCTTCACAGCGCGGTCGACGCCATCGAATGGGAAGTTCTGAGCGAGGTGCTTCTCTTTCTGGAAGAGTGAGTGCGTCTCCATGAGCGCGTCGAGTTCGTGCGAGGTCTTGGCTCCCAAGCTGTCACTGACGTGCCAGAGGAGCCAGACCTCGAATTTCAGGTTCGTGACGATGAGTTGGATGCCGTGTTCGCCGGCCAGGGCGATCGCCTTGTCAAGATGTGCATGGGTGTCCACGTCAACAAGGCACACACAGTGATCGAACGGTTCCCGCTGGGACTTCTTCTCACGCTCGCGCTCGTCGATGCACTTCTCGACGACCGAGACCGGATCAGATGCTCCGTGGACAGTCGAGACGGACACGTTTACGTCTTTCGAGCGCAGGATCTGGCTCAACCGCTGAACATACTGCTTCTCCGTGATCTCACCTTCACTAGCGACGAGAATCCTGCGGTACACCTGCCGTTTCGGCCTGCTGGAGCGCCCGTATAAGCTCGACCGTCGCGACGCTGCTCCCTTGGCCCTACCCGCCAATTCAGGCATCCTCGGTCACGAGAAGCGACGCCAACATGCTCGGCGCCAACTTTGGCGTCCCGCCGTAGCGGCCGGCCAGGTAGCGCTTCGCGACGTTCGCGTCCGCGTGCCGTGTGAAGTCGGCAAGGCACGTCAGCTCAGTCACTCCGTCGTAGCTCTTGTCGGTGAACCAAACCTGCTCCGGTGCGAGCTGCGTGCCACTCAGGGGCGAGAGTACGTATGTCTCGTGACTGGTGAACAGCAACTGTGCATGGTTTCCATTCAGCGCCGGATCCGTGAAGAGGCCGAGAACCACGTCGAGTAGGTGTGGATGCAGACTGGAGTCGAGTTCGTCGACGAGCAGCAAGCCACCCTTCCGGAGTGTGTCGATGACCGGAACCATGAGTGCGAGCCAGGCGATCGTTCCGTCGCTCTCCCGGGCCACCGAGAACGGCTTCACGTCGCTAGATTCGCCGCGGTGCGTGAACAGCAGGTTCCGGACGATCTGCTTGGAGTCTTCCTCGTCTAGCTCACCCGAGTCAATGGCGGCCCCATCCGATTCGTCATCGGACTGGTCCGGCTCATCGGCCCGACCGGCACCAACGCCAGCTTTGCTTTCCGGCTCAACGTTGAGAGCACGCTGGAACTGCGCGAGCGCTTTCCGAACGTGAGCCGGTAAATCGTCCTCTTCAACTGTGACCTTCTGGATGCCGATGTCGGCCACCTGCAGCAATGTCTCGATGTCGAGCGGCGACACGGAGCCGTCTACGAGCGACTCGGCGATGCTCCTCAACCGATTCTCGCGGTGCACGTCTTTTACCGAAACGATGTCAAACGACTCGGTAAGGTCGCGCGCGATTGGTGCAAGAAGGTCGTCTCCAATCACTAGGGCGCGGCTGAGTGCGAGCTCCCGATCACTCACGCTGCCGAGCGCCAGGAGCGCACGTTGACTCTTGACGGGCTTCTCGCCACGGTGACGCTCGAGCAACGTCCGCCAGCGGAGCGGCGCATCACGGAGCCATTCGCTCACAACGCCCTTGGCATCTACCTCAAAGCCGTACTCGTAACGACGTTCCTCATGGATGAACTGGAGCACGTAAAGGCTCGACTCCTGCCTAGAGTGAGCATCGAGCCGGAACGGTTCTCTCGTGAACGACGACCGGGCTTGCCACGTGGTTGACGAATACTCGATTGCGGCCATGGCGTAGAAGAGCGCATCCAGCACGGCTGACTTACCGGAAGCGTTGGGTCCGAAGATGCCCACGAGGGGGTACACGTAATCGGGCCAGTCCTTATCTTTCAGGGCGAGAGTGCGTAGCGACGGCTTCATGAAGTCGATGGTGATCTCGTCACGGATGCTCTTGTGGTTGCGCACAGTGAAGCTCAGAAGGATCATGAAACCATCCTAGAGCACTGAACACCGATTTCTGCACGATTTTCGCTGTGGGCGAGTAGCTCAGCAATCAGACGCGAAGCCCTGATGATCTTTCGGACCGCCTTGGCGGGAGAGCGTGCAGGGAACGAGGCAGCAGGGCCGCCCAAGCTGACAGACACGAATCGTCGTGCTCTCGCGCGCCGACTGAGTCCGGAACGTGGCGTCGACGGAGAGCGGCAGCCGCCGCGCCGGAGGGCGCGACCGACGGCTTAGCGGCGTTGCCTGGCCGAAGCCCGATCGAAGCCAAGGTCTAGGGGATCTGCCGCTGGTGGCGCCGGTCGCTCGAAACCCACCAGCATCGAGCGCCATCCCCGTCTCACCGTCGGAGTATTCGCCGAGATGAGCGCAACGGAACGAGCAACTTTGCATGTCCGCACTCGTCCCGCATCGACCCCGCCCAGTAGTCAACGAGAACGCTACCGAGACCGCCTCTGACACCGGGGGCAGAAGAAGCTCGAACGGTTCATGAACGCCGCCCGCGCGATCGGCATCCCACAGCGCTCGCACGGCTTACCCTCCCGACCATATGAACGTAGGGAACGCTGGAAGTAGCCCGAGTTGCCGTTCACGTTCACGTACTGCGCGTCGAAGCTGGTGCCACCCTCGGCCAGCGCCCGCTCCAGCACCGAACGCACCTCCGCCAGCAAGCGGCGCGCACGGGGCTCGCCGAGCGAAGACGCCGGCTGCTCCGGGTGCACCTGCGCGGCCCAGAGCGACTCGTCAGCGTAGATGTTGCCGATGCCGCTGATCAGGTTCTGGTCCAGCAGCGCTCGCTTGATGCCGCTCGAGCGCTTCGCCAGGGCCGCGAGCACCGCGGGCACGTCGAAGTCGGGATCCATCGGGTCGCGCGCGATGTGCGCCACCTGCGTCGGCAGCCGCGTCAGCCACGGGGCGTGCGGATCGGCGCCGCCCGCGAATCCGCCGGGCCGCCCGTCCGCGGTGGGTGCGAGCGCGTCCACCGCCATCGAGCCGAAGATGCGCTGATCCACGAAGTGCAGGGCCAGCTCGCCGTGCTCGGCATGCTCCAGCAGGATCCGGATGCGCAGCTGCTTGTCCAGATCCGCATCCGGTCGGCGCAGCAGCACCTGCCCGCTCATCCCGAGGTGCACCAGCAGCGTACGTTCGGCGCTCACCGGCAGCCAGAGGAACTTGCCGCGGCGGGCCGCTCCGAGGAACCGCTGACCGTGCAGCATCGCCTCGAATCCGCCCGCCGGATCGACGTGCCGCTTCAGCGAGCGCTCGTCGAACACCTCGATCCCGGAGACGAGTGCGCCGGTCACGGCGGGCTCCAGCCCGGCGCGGACCACCTCGACCTCGGGCAGCTCAGGCACGGGTGAGTCGGGTCCAGGCCTCCAGCGCGGCGGCCATCTCGGCGTACTTCTTGCTGGTTCCGGAGCCGGTCGCGGTGACGACGTCGCCCACGGTCACCGTCGCGACGAAGACCTTGTTGTGATCAGGGCCCGTGCTGGCGATCGAGTACACAGGTGCGGGCGCGTTCCGCTCGGCGGCGGCCTCCTGCAGACTCGTCTTCGGATCCATCGACGCTCCGAAGCGAAGCGGATCCGCCCGTAACGGCTCGACGAGGCGCAGCACCAGATCCGTCGCCTCCGCCGGCCCGGTGCCGAGGTACACGGCTCCGATCAGCGCCTCGACCGTGTCGGCCAGGATCGAGGCCTTGTCGCGCCCGCCGGTCAGCTCTTCGCCGCGACCGAGGAAGATGTACTGGCCGAGCTCAAGCCCGCGAGCCACCTCGGCCAGGGCGACGGTGGAGACCAGGCTCGCGCGACGCTTGGCCAACTCGCCCTCGCTGAGGTCGGGGTAGCTCGTGTAGAGCATGACGGTGACGGCCTGCCCGAGGATGGAGTCGCCGAGGAACTCGAGGCGCTCGTTGTGTGGGATGCCGCCGTTCTCAAAAGCGAACGACCGGTGCGTCAACGCGAGCTGGAAGAGCTCGGTATCGAGGCTCACGCCGAGCGTGGCCTCCAGACGCGACCGGTCGTCGCTGGAGAGTTCTGGTGTTGCTGTCACTGAGTGACGGGGTAGCGCGACGTCTTTAGACGTCGGCGACCTTGCGGCCCTTGTACTCGAGGAACAGCGCGGTGCCCGCGGCGTCCTCGACGACCTTGGCACGGTGCGGCAGGCTGTAGACGACCTTGCCACCCTCGATGGTCTTGACCAGGGGCGCGGCCTGGGCCTTCCACTGCGAGCGACGCGAGTGCGTGTTCGAGCGGGACTTCTTCCTCTTGGGAACAGCCATGATGTATCTCTTCTCTACCTGCTAGTCGGATTCGGCGCGAGCCTGCGTGCTCGCGTCGTTGTCTGCGGAAGCTCCGGGCTCTGCGGCCCTGCTGGACTCCTCCTGGGTCAAACCGGCGAGCGCGGACCAACGGGGGTCCGTCGGAATCTCGGGTTCGATTTCAGGAAGATCAGCCAGCCGCTCCCCCGTGACGGGGTCGAGGCCCGGGCAGTCCGGCCGGCATACCGGCTGGAACGGGAGTGACAAAACAACCGTATCCCTGACCAGAGGTTCAAGATCCACGTGGTCGTCGTGAACCTCATAGTCGAAAGCTTCGTCAGAAGAATACGCGAAAAGTTCCTGGAACTCGACATCGACAGGCACGGAGATGTCGATCAGGCACCGACTGCACTCGCCCTCGGCGTCGCCACGGACCTCAGCGGACACCAGAATTCCCTCGTGCACGGACTCGACGCGGACGTTCGCGTCGAGGGTCGAGCCCGCCCGAACCGCGACGATCCCCTCGCCCAACTGCTCGGTGACGGGGATCTCGAGTTCGTGCTCGCGCATCTCCCCCGGTCGCCGGATGAGATCCCGCACATGCACGGTGTAGGGGGTCTTCCTAAAATTACTCACGACCGACCATCCTACGCCGCGCCCGGCGTCCGTCCCCCTTCCCGCGAAAAGTTGCAGCCCTGGCCCCACGAAGGCTGCAACTTTTCGCTCGGGCTAGAGGCCGACCGCCGTGAACGCCTCGTCGTACGTCGACAGGGCGCGGGCGACCTCGGCGGGGGTGACCACGCACGGGGGCACAACGTGCAGGCGGTTGTCGGCGAAGAAGGGCAGCAAGCCGCGTTCGAGCAGCGCGGCCTTCAGCGTGCCGACGGTGGCGGCGTCCAGGGGAGCACGCGTGGCCGGATCCGACACCAGGTCGAGCGCCCAGAACACGCCGAGGCCGCGGACCTCGCCGATCGCCGGATGCGCGGCCGCCAACGCGGCGAGCCCGGGAGCGAGGTGGTCCGATCCGATCGCCGCGGCGTTCGCGACGATGCCCTCCGACTCCATCGCATCCAGCGTCGCCACGATCGCGGCCATGGCCAGGGGATGCCCGGAGTACGTCAACCCGCCCGGGAACACCGTGGTGTCGAAGGCGTGCGCGATCTCCGGCGGGATGATCACGCCGCCGGCCGGCACGTAGCCGGAGTTCACGCCCTTGGCGAAGGTGATCAGGTCGGGAGTAACGGTCGGCGCGATCGAGTGCACCGCGAACCAGGCACCGGTGCGGCCGAATCCCGCCATCACCTCGTCCAGGATCAGCACGATGCCGTACCGCTCCGTCAGCTCGCGCACGCCCTCGAGGTATCCCGGCGGCGGCACCAGGACCCCCGCGGTGCCGGGGATCGTCTCCAGCAGCACGGCCGCGATCGACGCCGGGCCCTCGCTCTGGATAACCCGCTCCAGGTGGTGCAGGGCGCGCTCGCACTCCTGCTCCGGCGAGTCCGACCAGAACTCGGAGCGATAGGTGAACGGCGCGAAGAAGTGCACGTGGCCGCGGGAGTACTCGTTCGGCACCCGACGCCAGTCGCCGGTCGCGACCACTGCGGCGCCGGTGTTGCCGTGGTACGAGCGATAGCTGGAGAGGATCTTGTCGCGGCCCGTGTGCAGCCGTGCCATCCGGATCGCGTTCTCGTTGGCATCCGCACCGCCGTTGGTGAAGAAGACCTTCTCGAACGCATCGCCCGCCCTATCCAGGATGCGCGCGGCCGCCTCGCCGCGGGCCAGGTTCGCGTGCGCCGGGGCGACCGTCGCGAGCAGCTCCGCCTGCGCCTGGATCGCCGCGACGACCGCAGGGTGGCCGTGGCCGATGTTCGTGTTCACCAGCTGGCTGGAGAAGTCGAGGTACTCGCGGCCGGCGTAGTCCCAGACGGTGCTGCCGGATCCGCCGGCGATCACCATCGGGTTCAGCGCGGCCTGCGCTGACCAGGAGTGGAAGACGTGGGCGCGGTCGAGCGCGAACGCTCGCTCCCCCGCCTCGACGTCGGGCGTGAAGCTCATGGTGGTGCTCCTGTCGTGGTGTGCGAGGGACCCTTCCAGCGTGCGAGGGCGCCGCGCGCTGCGGCGCCCCCGCGCGCTGGCGGGATCCCTCGCGGATCTAGTTGCCGCCCTCGGTGAGGGTGACGTCGATGGGGGCGAACGAGGCGCCCTCGGTGTCCACGCCCTCGTCGGCGAGCTCGGCGAGAGCCTTCTCGACGTACTCGTTCGCGTAGGCGGTGGCCGGCGGGTCATCGGTGATGATGGTCGCGCCGGTCTCGTTCTTCGTGGTCTTGGCGATGTCGACGGTCTGCGACCAGGCCGCCTCGTCGATCATGCCGATGCCGCCGGACGCGGAGGGCCAGATCAGCTTGTTGACCTCGTTGGTCATCCAGAGCTGGTGGCTGGTGCCGAGCGTCGAGCCGGCCGCCGTGACGATGTCGGCCGCCTCCTCCGGGTTGTCGCGTGCGTAGACCCAGCCCTTGATCGACGCCTTGATGAAGCGCACCGTCTGGTCGGCGTACGCCTCGTCGTCGGCGAGCTTGTTCGCATCCGCCCAGATCGCGTCCTGCAGCATCGCGGTGCCGACGTCGTTCCAGTTGATCACGTTCAGGTCGTCGGGCGTGTAGAGCTCACCGGTGTCGGGGTTCACCGTCTCCAGCACCTGCGCGTACTCGTTGTACGTCATCGCCTGTGCCGCGTCGATGTCGCCCGCGAGGAAGCCGTTCATGTCGAAGGCCTGCTGCACCAGCGAGATGTCGCCGAGATTCACGCCGTCCTTCTGCATCCCGGCGAAGAGCTCCCACTCGTTGCCGTAGCCCCAGGAGCCGACGTTCTTGCCCTTGAGATCGGCGGGCGAGGTGATGCCGGCGTCCTTGAACGAGATCTGCGTGGTGGCGCTGCGCTCGAAGATCTGCGCGACGTCGGTGATCTCGGCGCCCTGCTCGATCGAGCCGAGCACCTTGGGCACCCACGAGATCGCGTAGTCGGCGTCGCCTCCGGCGAGCACATCCTGCGGCACGATGTCGCCGCCGCCTTCGAGGATCGTGACGTCGAGGCCCTCGTCCTCGTAGTAGCCCTGGTCGAGCGCCGCGTAGTAGCCGGCGAACTGCGCCTGGGCGACCCACTGCAGCTGCAGCGAGACCGGGTCGAGTTCACTGTCCGGGTCGGCGTTGGTCTGCTGCCCGTTCTCGGTTCCGCCGCTCGTGCAGCCGGTCAGCACGAGCGCGAACGCTGCGATGCCGGCCGTGGCAAGGGTGAGACGTGTGCTGTGTTTCACTTTTCCTCCTCGGGTGGTGGTGCGGGGTGGTGCTGGACTGAACAGCGGATGCGTCACGCGGGTCGACCGCGCCGGGAGACGTACGCCTCCAGGCCGGCCGTTACGCAGTAGAAGACGAGTCCGACGATGACGGCGCCGAGCACGTACGCGTAGGCGAGCGCGTAGTTGCTCGACGAGGCGGCGGAGGTGATCGACTTGCCGAGGCCGCCGATCGGTCCGCCGAAGTATTCGGCGATCAGGGCCGAGATCACGGCGAGCGAGGATGCGATCCGCAGGCCGGTGAACAGGAACGGCAGCGCTCCCGGCAGCGTGATCGTGCGTGTCGCCTGCCACGGCGTCGCCGCGTAGGCACGCATGAGGTCGCGGTGCACCGGGCGCGCCTGGCGCAGGCCCCGCAGGGCGTTCACGTAGACCGGCACGAACACGGCGATCGCCGCGACGAGCTGCCGCGCGGTCTCGACGCTCGCCCCGAACATCGTGTAGAGCACGGGCGCCAGCGCCACGATCGGGATGACCGCCAGCGCCGCGATCACCGGCGCGCTGATCTCGTCGAACGGCTTGAGCACGGCGGCGATGATCGCGAACAGCACGGCGACGACCGTGCCGATCACCAGGCCGACCAGCGCATTGCCGCCGGTGATCAGGCTGCTGGTCCACACCGTGTTCAGGTTCTGCCCGAACTCCTCCGCGATCAGCAGCGGGCTCGGCAGCACGAACGGCTTGATCTCCAGCGCCACGACCGCCAACTGCCAGAGCGCCACGGCGATCACGCCGAGCAGCAGCGGCGCGGCGACGGTGCGGACGGACGCGGCGTTCACCGGTTCTCCACCCCGCGCGGACCGCCCGCGAGCTCGCCGTGCAGCAACTCGCGCACCGCGCTGACGTTCGCGAAGAACGCCTCGTCCTCACGGATGCCCTCGTCGCGGTCCGCCGACTCGGGCAGGCTCACGTCGAGGATGTCGCGGATGCGCCCCGGCCGGGGCGACATCACCACGACCCGATCGGAGAGGAACACGGCCTCCGGGATGGAGTGGGTCACGAAGACCACGGCCGCGCCGGTCTCGGCGCAGATCCGCAGCAGCTCGGTCTGCATCCGCTCGCGCGTCATCTCGTCGAGGGCGCCGAAGGGCTCGTCCATCAGCAGCAGCTGCGGGCTTTCCGCGAGGGCGCGGGCGATCGCGACGCGCTGCTGCATCCCGCCGGAGAGCTGGTCGGGGAAGGAGTTCGCGAAGTCGCCGAGGCCGACCAGCGCGAGCAGTTCGTCCACGCGCGCCGCGCGGGCGGTCTTGCCCACCTTGTGCAGCTGCAGCGGCAACTCGATGTTGGCGCGGATGCTGCGCCACGGCAGCAGCCCCGCCTGCTGGAACGCGATGCCGTAGTCCTGATCGAGTCGCGCCTGGCGGGCGGACTTGCCGAACACCTGCACGGTGCCGTCGGTCGGCGTGTCCAGGTCGGCGATGATCCGCAGCAGGGTCGACTTGCCGCAGCCGGACGGGCCGATCAGCGAGACGAACTCCCCGGCGGCCACGGTCAGGTCGACGGATTCGAGTGCGGTGACGCTCGAGCCCTTCGTTGCGAAGATCTTGGTGACCCGTGTGGCCTCCACAGCATGCGTCATGCGGGCGACTCCCCTCGGCGATAGGGCCGCAGGGCGGCTCCGATGAGGGCGACGACCCCGGCGGCGACGAGGCCCACCAGGACGGCGCCGAAGATGGGCGCCCACGGCTTGGCGGGGTCGCCGCCGGCCGCCGAGGCGAATTCGATGATCATCCGGCCGATGCCGCCGCGCAGTCCGATCGAGACCTCGGCGACGACGGTGCCGATCACGGCGCTGATCGCACCGAGCCGCAGCGCCGGCACGAGGTAGGGCACGCTGGCTGGCAGTCGCAGCCGGATCAGGGTGCGCCACCAGCCGACGCCGTAGACGTGCATCAGCTCGACGTGATTGCGGTCGGGCGAGTTCAGCCCGCGCAGCGCCCCGATGGAGACCGGGAAGAACGCGAGGTAGGAGGCGATCAGCGCCACCGACATCCAGTTCTCCCACTGGAAGGCACCGAGTTCGAGCGCCGAGCCCCAGCGTTTCACCAGCGGGGCGATCGCGATCAGCGGCACGGTCTGGCTGAGCACGATCCAGGGCAGGATGGCCGATTCGGCGGTACGGAAGCGCTGCATCAGCACGGCGAGCAGCAGCCCGACGACCACCCCGACAAGCCACCCGACCGCGGCGACGCCGAGGCTGAACCCCGCTGCTTGCAGCACCGCGAGCCACAGCGGATCCGCGCCGCGCGCACCGGTGACCGGCTCGCCGAGCCGCGTGAACATGCTCCACAGGTGCGGCATGGCCAGGTCGGTGGTGCGCGGCAGCACGGTGAGCCCACCGACGATCACGCCGTCGGCCGGGCCGAGCGCCTTGTAGCCCTCCCAGACGAGCGCGAGCAGCACGATACCGATCACCCCGTAGAGCGTGCGGCGCACGGTCGGCGTCATCGAGGCGCTCAGGCCTTCGCCGTGATGTGCGGTCCGAGCGCCGGGATGATCGTCTCACCGTAGACGCGCAGCGTCTCCTCCTTGTTGTCGTGCTGGAGGTAGCCGGCAAACTGATTCACACCGATCTCGGCGAGCTGCGTGAGCTTGTTGATGTGCTCATCCGCGGTGCCGAGCACGCAGAAGCGGTCGACGATGTCGTCGGGCACGAAGCTGGTGTGCGAGTTGCCGGCCCGGCCGTGCTCGTTGTAGTCGTAGCCCTCGCGCCCGGCGATGTAGTCGGTCAGCGCCTGCGGCACCGCGCCGCCCTCGCCGTAGCGGGCCACGATGTCGGCCACGTGGTTGCCGACCATGCCGCCGAACCAGCGGGTCTGGTCGCGCATGTGCGCCCAGTCGTCGCCGATGTACATCGGAGCCGCGACGCAGAAGGTCAGCGACTCCGGGTCGCGGCCCACGTTCGCCGCGGCGTCCTTGACCGACTGGATCATCCACTTCGCGATGTCGACGTCCGCCAGCTGCAGGATGAAGCCGTCGCCGACCTCGCCGGCCAGCTTCAGGGCGAGCGGGCCGTAGGCCGCGACCCACACCTCCAGCTCGGAGCCGATGCTCCATGGGAACTGCAGCATCGAGCCGTTGTACTCGACCGCGCGGCTGTTGGCGAGTTCGCGGATCACGTGGATCGACTGCCGCAGCGTCTTCAAGGTGGTGGGCGCGCCGTTGGTGACGCGGACGGCCGAGTCGCCGCGGCCGATGCCGCAGATCGTGCGGTTGCCGTACATCTCGTTCAGCGTCGCGTGCAGGGAGGCGATCACGGTCCAGTCCCGAGTGGCCGGGTTAGTCACCATCGGGCCGACCTTGATCTTGTGCGTCTCGGCGAGGATCTGGCTGTAGATCACGTACGGCTCCTGCCAGAGCAGGTGCGAGTCGAAGGTCCACGCGTAGCCGAATCCGTAGGTCTCGGCGAGCTTCGCGAGCGCGACGGTGCGGGAGGCGGGCGGGTTGGTCTGGAGGACGACGCCGAAGTCCATGGGGTTTCCTAACTGCGAGAAGGAGCGGGTTCAGATCAGGTACTGGCTGAGTCCGCGCTTGATGTACTTTCCGTCGCCCTTCGTGCCGATGTAGTCGTTGTCGTCGACCACGACCTTGCCGCGGGAGATCACGGTGTCGACGTGGCCGTCGATCTCGTAGCCCTCCCAGGCCGAATAGTCCATGTTCATGTGGTGCGCCTTGCCGACGCCGATGGAGGTGTGGCCGTTCGGGTCGTAGATCACCACATCGCCGTCGGCGCCGGGCTGGATCACGCCCTTCGTGCCGTACATGCCGAACATCCGCGCCGGCGTGGTGCTGGTCAGCTCGACCCAGCGCGGCAGCGTGATCTGGCCGGTGACGACGCCCTGGTACATCAGGTCCATCCGGTTCTCGACCGAGCCGATGCCGTTCGGGATCTTCGAGAAGTCGCCCAGGCCCATGTCCTTCTGACCCTTCATGCAGAAGGGGCAGTGGTCGGTGGAGACCATCTGGATGTCGTTGGTGCGCAGCGACTGCCACATGTGGTGCTGGTGACCCTCGTGCTTCGAACGCAGCGGCGTCGAGCAGACCCACTTGGCGCCCTCGAAGTCGCCCCACTCCTCGCTGTTCGCGCCGAGCTGATCCTCGAGCGAGAGGTAGAGATACTGCGGGCAGGTCTCGCCGAACACGTTCATCCCCCGGTCGCGGGCGGCCGCGATCTGCTCGACCGCCTGCTTCGCCGAGACGTGCACCACGTAGAGCGGGGCTCCGGTGAGGTCGGCGATCATGATCGCGCGGTGCGTCGCCTCCTCCTCCGCCTGCCACGGGCGGGTGAGGCCGTGGTACAGCGGCGAGGTGTTGCCCGCCTCGACGGCCTGCTTGACCAGGGTGTCGATGATCGCGCCGTTCTCGGCATGCATCATCATCATCGCGCCGTTCGAGGCGCCCTTCTGGAACGCCCGCAGGATCTGGCCGTCGTCCGAGAGGAAGACGCCCTTGTACGCCATAAAGAGCTTGAAGCTGGTCACGCCCTCGTCGATCAGCTCGTCCATCGCGACCAGGCTCGAGTCCTGCACATCCGAGAGGATCTGGTGGAAGCCGTAGTCGATCGCGCAGTTGCCCGCCGCCTTCTCGTGCCACGCCTGGTAGCGATCGAGCACGTTCTCGTTGGGGTACTGCACCACGAAGTCGACGATGGAGGTGGTGCCGCCCCACGCCGCCGCGCGGGTGCCGGTCTCGAAGGTGTCTGAGGCGAACGTGCCGCCGAAGGGCATCTCCATGTGCGTGTGCGCGTCTATGCCGCCCGGGATGACGTACTTGCCTGCGGCGTCGATCACACGGTCGACGTTGGCCGCGAGATCGAAGCCGAGCAGCGTGGATCCGGGCGCGAGCACCGCGGCGATCGTCTCGCCGTCGATCAATACGTCCGCCTGCGCGGTGCCCGTCGCGTTCACAACGGTGCCGTTCGTGATGAGGGTCTTCATTGGTTCTCCATCCCGGTGATCGAGCGTGCCGCCCGCTGGTTGAGCCTGCCGAAACCACCTGTTCCTTGACGCATCCGCTACGGCTTCGTGATCGCCGAGTACGAATCCGGCCGGCGATCCCGGTAGAACTGCCACGAATCCCGCACCTCGCGCACGAGGTCCATCTCCAGGTCGCGGATCACCAGCTCCTCCACCTCACCGCTGCCGTACTCGCCGATGATGTTGCCGCGCGGATCCACGAACTGGCTCGTGCCGTAGAAGGTGACCGCGAGGTCGCCGTACTCGTTGTCCTCGCGGCCCACCCGGTTCGGCGCGGCGACGAAGTAGCCGTTCGCGGCGGCGGCCGTGGGCTGCTCGATCTCCCAGAGCCGGTTCGAGAGTCCGGGCTTGGTGGCGTTGGGGTTGAACACTATCTGCGCGCCGTTCAGGCCGAGCTCGCGCCAGCCCTCCGGGAAGTGCCGGTCGTAGCAGATGTACACCCCGATCGGCCCGACCGCGGTCTGGAACACCGGGTAGCCCAGGTTGCCGGGCCGGAAGTAGAACTTCTCCCAGAACCGGTCGACGTGCGGGATGTGGTGCTTGCGGTAGGTGCCGAGGATGGTGCCGTCCGCATCCACCACGACCGCGGAGTTGTAGTAGACGCCCGGCATGTCCTCCTCGTAGATGGGCAGCACCATCACGAGGTTCAGCTCCTTCGCCAACGCGGCGAAGCGCTGCACGATCGGGCCGTCGGCGGGTTCGGCGTACGCGTAGTACTTCGCATCCTCGGTGATGCCGAAGTACGGCCCGTAGAAGAGTTCCTGGAAGCAGATGACCTGGGCACCCTCGGCGGCCGCGTCGCGGGCGAACTGCTCGTGCTTGTCGAGCATCGAGGCCTTGTCGCCCGTCCAGGTGGTCTGCGTGATTGCGGCGCGTACGACGGTCATTGCGATTGCCTCCACGGTGCTGTGTCGGAGCCGGTCGATGGTGCCGACCACTACTCGCTCACTCTGACGCTGAGAAGAGCAAAAGGCAATGCACGGGCGAACCGACTCCGGGTCGGTACTGGCCACTCTCGCGACCTCACGTTTCCCCCGTGTTTCGGGCGAGCACTCCTCCGGTAAACCTCTCGGACGAGGGACAGCCGGCGGAACGGACGGCACAGGCCGGATACGGTGGTCGGATGCGGATCACGGTACTTGCGGGCGGCGTCGGCGGAGCGAAGTTCGTGGCGGGGGTGCGCAGTCACCTCGCGGCGCTCGAGGCCGCGGGCGGTGAGTCCTCCGAGATCACGGTGGTCGTGAACACCGGCGACGACATGTGGCTGACCGGCCTCAAGGTCTGCCCCGACCTCGACTCGATCACCTACGCCCTCGGCGGGGTGAACGACCTCGAGCGCGGCTGGGGCAGGGCCGGCGAGAGCGAGCGGGTCTCGGCCGAGCTGACGGCATTCGGCGTCGGCTGGCCGTGGTTCACGCTCGGCGACCTCGACCTCGGCACCCACATCGCCCGCAGCTCGATGCTGCGCGACGGGCTGACCCTCTCCGAGACGACGCAGCGGATCACCGCGCGCTGGCCGCTCGGCGTCCGGCTGCTGCCGATGAGTGACCAGGACGTCGAGACCCACGTCGAGGTGGAGCTGGACGGCGAGGTGCAGCTGATCCACTTCGAGCAGTGGTGGGTGAAGTACCGGGCCGGGGTGCGGGCGCGTCGCTTCGTGCAGCAGGGCGTGGCCGCCGCGACGCCGGCGCCCGGCGTGCTGGAGGCGATCGCGGACACGGATGCGGTGCTGTTCGCCCCGTCGAACCCGGTGGTGTCGATCGGCACCATCCTCGGTGTGCCCGGCATCGCGGAGGCGATCCGCGGGACGCGCGCTCCGGTGGTCGGCGTCTCGCCCATCATCGCGGGTTCGGCCGTGCGCGGAATGGCGGATGCCTGCCTCACCGCGATCGGGGTCGAGACCAGCGCCGAGGCGGTCGGTCGGCACTACGGAGCCCGCGGCTCGGGTGGCCTGCTCGACGCCTGGCTCGTGGGCGAGGAGGACGCGGCGGCGATCGCACCGCTGACGGAGTCGGGCCTGCGCACGCACGCCGTTCCGCTCTGGCTGCGCGACGACGCGTCCAGCGCGCGCCTCGCGGCCGACGCGATCGCGGCGGCGCGGGTCTAGTGCTGTTCAGGAATGAAGCCGCGAGCGCCCGATCAGCGTCGTTCGACCCGCCGCGGGCGCCTCCAGCTGCATTCCTGAACGACCCCTCGGCGATCGCCCGGTAGCGTTCTTCCGTCACCACACAGGGGGAACCACATGACTCACGGAACCATCGTCTTCTCCGGCGGCGGCGTCGCCGGCATCGCCTGGGAGGTCGGCGTGATGCAGGGCATCGCGGATGCGGATCCGCAGCTCGCCGCGCGGCTGCTCGCGCCCGGGACCGTCTTCATCGGCACCTCCGCCGGCTCCGCCGTCGCGGCGCAGCTCAGCGCGGGCGTCTCGCTCGCCGAGGCCTACGAGTCGCAGCTGGTCGAGGAGACCGCAGACCTCGGTGCCGACATCGACGCCGTCGCGCTGGAGGCGCAGTACGCCGAAGCGATCGCCCAGGCGACGTCGCCGCAGGATGCGCGCCGCCGGATCGGGCAGATCGCGTTGAACACCCCCGCGGTCGACGAATCCGTGCGCCGGAAGGTGATCGCGGACCGTCTGGCGAACCACGACTGGTCGGAGCGCGATCTGCGCATCACGGCCGTCGACACCGCCACCGGAGACCTCCGCGTCTTCGACCGCCACAGCGGCGTCGACCTCGTCGACGCGATCTGCGCCAGCTGCGCGGTGCCGGGAGTCTGGCCGCCCGTCACCATCGACGGCGTGCGGTACATGGACGGCGGCATCCGCTCCGGCAGCAATGCCGACCTCGCGGCCGGCTCCGCCTGGGTGCTGATCGTCTCGCCGCGCCCCGGCACGGGAACCCCGGGCATCGGCACGATCGCGCCGCCCGAGTTGGCGGCCCTCTCCCCGGCTCCGGTCTCGATCGTCTACGCCGACGCGGCCTCCATCGCGGCCTTCGGTCCGAACTCCCTGGACCCGAGCACCCGCCGCGCCTCCGCCGAGGCCGGTCGCGCCCTCGGCAGCGCCCGCGCCGCCGAGATCGCGGGGACGCTGGGCTGACCCCTCCCCGCGAGATGCCTCATGTGTACGCCCGTCCCGGCGTGTCGCGTACAGGAGAGGCATCTCGCAGGGAGAAGAGCATGGCTCGCTAGCGCGAGTAGTAGATCCACAGCCACACGCCGTAGACGAGGACGGGGCCCAGAGGCACGTTCCACATGGTCGATCACCTCCCTCGCCACTCGGTGGAAACACCTGGCGGAAGGCATGACCATACGAGTATGGCGCAAGGGGTCCCGAAGGCAAGCTGCGCTGTCGTTTTCACCGCGCGCTGCAGGCAGAACGCCCGCGCGCGGTGAAAACGACAGCACCGAAGGGAACAGCACCGAAGGGAACAGCGCCGAAAGGAACAGCACCGAAGGGAACAGCGCCGTCCGACGGCGCGGCCGAGCGGTTAGGCGTTCGGCGTGACGACCGCGCGGCCGGAGAGGGCGCCCGACTCGAGGCGGCGGTAGGCCTCGAGAGCGTCGCTCATCGAGTAGCGCTCGATGTCGGGGGTGATCTGGCCCGCGCGATACATCGCGACGACCTCGTAGAGCTCCTCGATGGTGCCCCAGTAGGTGTTCGTCAGCGTCGCCTCGTATGGGTTCGTGAAGAAGGACCAGTTCGCGACGCCGCCGGCGATGCCGACCACGGTGATCCGCCCACCCTGAGCGACCGCGCCCTGGGCGGTCGCGATGGTCGGCGTCGCTCCGACGAAGTCGAAGACGGCATCGACGCCGCGCCCGCCCGTGAGCGCGCGGATCGCGTCGACCTGACCCGCACCACCGGCGACCGCGAGGGCACCGTTCGCCTCGGCGCGCGCCATCGCCTCGGGCTTCATGTCGGTCGCGATGACCGTCGCGCCCGTGAGCGCGGTGAGGATCTGCACCGCGATCTGACCGAGTCCGCCGAGTCCGATCACCAGCGCGGAGCGTCCACCGCCGGCGAGGTTCGGCAGCGACGCCTTGATCGCGTGATACGGCGTGAGTCCGGCGTCGCTCAGCGGAGCCGCCGCGACCGGATCCGCGTCGCCGAGCGGCACCAGATTGCGCGCGGGCACCACGACGTACTCGGCCATACCGCCGTCGCGGCCGAGGCCGATGCCGAGGTAGGGCATGGACGCAGCGTTGGTGCAGTAGGTGTCCTGGCCGCGGGAGCAGGACTGGCAGTGTCCGCAGCCGACCGGTCCGTAGACCAGGTACGCGTCGCCGATCGCGAACCCGGAGACGCCCTCGCCGACCTCCTCGACCCACCCGGAGTTCTCGTGTCCGAGCGTGAACCCGGGCGCGATCGCCCCGGGGGTGTCGGCCGCGAACTCCTTGTAGAGCGCGACGTCGGAGTGGCACGCGCCCGCGCCGGCTACCTTCAGCAGCACCTCACCCGGTCCGGGCTTCGGCTTCGCCACCTCCTCGATGCTCGGGAAGGTCTGCCACTGGCTGAAACGGACGGCTTTCACGGTCGTGCTCCTGGTTCCGACCGGTCGCGCCGGCCCTCGAATCGTGTTGACGAATCGAGGCTACTCCGACATTTGTTGTGTAACTAGCCTAAGGCTCGCCCGTCGAGCACCCTTAGACCGCCGCGCGCAGCGGCGCCCGCAGCTCCAGGTCGCGCACCGCATCTCGAACCAGCGGCAGCACGTACCGGCCGGTGTCGATCGCCTCGCCGAGGTCGCCCAGAGTCGGCAGCGAGATGATGTCGGCGCCGAGCTCGACGTACTTCGCCAGCGAGGCCGCGACCGTCTCGGGCGAGCCGACGAGGAGGCTGGAGGCGCCACCCGCGCCGGCGAAGGCCTTCGGCGTCCACAGGTTGCCGTCGTGGATCTCCTGCTTCGCCGCGATGTCGCGAAGCCGCGTCGTGCCGACGTTGGTCGCCTCCGGCGCGTTGATCCGCGCGAACGACGAGTAGAACGCCGTGAGCCGATCGACGAGCGTGCGCGCCTTCTCCCAGGCGAGCTCATCGGTCTCGGCGAGGATGGGGCGGAAAGTGACCCAGAAGCGGATCCGGTCGGTACGCCCCGCCTTCGCCGCCTCCTCGTAGACGCGGTCGATCTGCTGCTTGGTCTCGGCGAGCGGCTCGCCCCAGAGCGCGAAGATGTCGGCCTGTCGGCCGCCCGCCGCGTAGGCGAAGTCGGACGAGCCGCCGAGCGACACCGGGATCGCGCCGCCGGAGTGCGTCTCGTAGCCCGGACCGAAGTCCTCGAAGCGGTAGTAGCTGCCCTCATAGGAGAACGGCTCCCGACGCGTCCACGCCGCGCGCAGGATCTCGATGAACTCGCTCGAGCGCTCGTAGCGCTGCTGCTTGTCGAAGTAGTCGCCCTGGCGCCGTTGCTCCGCATCCGCTCCGCCGGAGATGATGTGCACGATGGTGCGGCCGCTGCCGATCTGGTCGAGCGTCGCGAGCCCCTGGGCCGCGACGGTCGGGAACGCCGTATTGGGCCGCACGGCGACCACGGTCTTCAGGCGCGACGTCGCGTTCAGCACCGTCGCCGACAGGGCGTACTGGTCGGCGCTGTCGCTGCCGTAGGGCACCAGCGTCGCGTCGAAGCCCCAGTCCTCGATCGTCTGCGCGTAGCGGCGCAGGTAGTCGACGTCGATGCGCTGGTTGAAGCCTTTGCTGCGCTGAGTGGCGGGGGTGGTGCTGATGGCGTTCACGAAGTCGATGTCGGCCACGGAGTCTCCTTAGTTCGGCGGGTGACGCCATCCTTCGCGCTCATGGCGCCACCCGTCCGTCCTGCCGCAACCGAGCGTCACCGGACGTCATCTTTCTTCATCCCCGCCCGAAGCGGGAATACCGCTAGCTCACCGTGTCGCGCCGCAGCGCGAGCGGCACCCGCTCGAACATCCGGTCGAAGACGACGCGGCGGTCGAACTGCAAAGCGTAGGCGCGGGCCCTGGCGGCCCACTCGCGGCGGTCCTCCGGCGAGAGTTCCAGGATCGCGTGATCGAGAGCGTCGGCGATCGCGTCCGGATCCTCGACCGGCACGACCAACGCGTGGCCGCCGATCGCCTCGCCGATCCCGCCCGTGAGGGTCGTGATGACGGGGCCGCCACCCGCGAGCATCTTCTCGGCCAGCGCGATGCCGAAGGTCTCGACGAACTCCGGGCGGGGCTTGCTCGGCAGCACGAACGCCGAGCACCCGGCCATCAGGTACGGCTTCTCGGCATCCCCGACGTCGTCCAGGAATCGGATCCGCTCGGCCAGCGGCGAGGCCGCCGCGACCGCGCGCAGGCCATCCGCCTGCGGTCCGCGTCCGGCGATCACGAGCACCTGCTCGCCGTTGACGTGGCTGCGCTCGAACCCGGCGATCAGATCCTCGACGCCCTTCGCCTCCGTCAGTCGGGAGAGGAAGAGCACGTAGCCCTCGCGGGTGAGACCGCGGGCCTCGAGAACCTCGTCGACCACACCCTCGTCGAGGTCGAGGTACGCGTCCGCGTCGATCGCCGGGTAGGAGATCCGGATGCGCTCGCGGCACTGCTGCGCGAACCGCGTGCCGTGCTGCTCGTCCACGCGCGCCGCCTCCGCCACGATCAGGTCGCGGGTGTACTCCGACACCGCGACCAGGTGATCCTGGCTGAGGTAGCTGGAGAGGATGTGCGCCGCGGCCCCCAGGCGCCCTTCGAGCACGGCGGTGCGCACCACGTTGGTGACGTCCGAGCCGACGGCCTCGGCGATGGTGGTCACGTTCACCGGAAGGCCGGTGCCCCAGGCGGCGCGCAACGCATCCGCCACCGCGATCGTGTGCGGGCTGAGGTAGAGCGAGAGCGCCACCGTCGGCACGCCGTCGGTGAACAGCTCGACCAGGCGCCCGGTGATGCCGGCGAGGTAGCGACCGTCCGGCACCTTGTAGTCGCCGACGGGCGCGGGGCGCTCCACGATGATGCCGGGGCTGTACGGCAGCACCGCGTCCAGCGGCTTGAGCGGCAGGCCGGCGGCCTGCAGGCGCTCGATCGGCCAGGTGACGATGCGCACCTCGTCGAAGCCGCGTTCCAGCGCCGTCTCCGCGAGATTGCGCGCTTCGACGGAGTGCCCGCAGATCACCGGATCGGCGCGGACGATGATCACCAAACGGTTCTCGATCTGGTTCATGAGCTGGCTCCCTGCTGTGCATCGGGGGTCGGGGTGGAGGGGGTCGGGGTGGAGGGTGGTCGGTGACTGCTGCCCCAGTCACTCGGATCCGGGCCGAGTTCGACCAGGAGTTCGCCGCCGGCGTGCAGCTCGGCGCCGTCGATCCAGCTGCGGGCGAGCGGCGATCCGTTCAGCCAGGCGCGCTGGACGTACTGCGCCGCTGCGCCGGCCTCGGGCTCGATGAAGCCGGTGGTGCGGATGTGGAACCGCGCGTCGCCCACGGCGAGCGCCGCCTGGGCGAAGGCGGGCGCGTTCACCAGGAAGAGGTTCTGCCCGGCGACGGGGAAGAGCCCGAGCGAGGCCCAGACGTACCAGGAGCTCAGGCCACCGGAGTCGTCGTTGCCGGGCAGCCCGCCGCGACCGGTGCCGAACTGCTGGTGCAGCACGTTGTGCACGATCTCGGCGGTGCGATCGGGTCGGCCGGCGTAGTGGTACGCCCAGGGCGCCTCCATGTCGGGCTCGTTGTTGAGCCCCTCGAAGCGACCGAGCGCGTAGCCCGCTGCCATCTCCTCGACGCCCGGCCGGGTGCCCGGCTGGGTCACCGGATCCGCGCCGTAGCCGAAGAACGCATCCAGTTGGGCCACGAACGCCGCGTCGCCCCCGCTGAGCGCGATCCGCGCGGCCATGTCGTGCACCAGGCGGAACGAGTAGTTGTAGCGCGTGCCCTCGTAGTAGGTCGAGTCCTTCAGCATGCCCGACGACGCGTCGAAGGCGTTGCGCCAGCGCGCCGCCATCGGCTCCAGCTGCTCGGCGAGGGCGCGGTCGCCCAGTCGGCGCGCGACCTTGGCGGTGCACCAGTAGCCGAAGGCGAGGTCGAGCGTGTGGCTGATCGGATGCGCCTCGCCGCGCAGCAGGAACTCCTCGCCGTAGGTGCGGCGCAGGTCGTCCGACATGTGCACCAGAGCGCCGTCCCAGTCGATTCCCGGTAGGCCGAGTTGGCTGAGGTCGGCCAGGAAGGTGTGCGCGAGTGCGCTGCCCTGCCGGGAGAAGCGGTCGCTGCCGCGGGCCATCCGGTAGCCGATCGGGAAGTTGCCCTCTTCGGCGCAGATCGTCAGGAGGGCGTTCGCCAACTCGACGGCCCGCTCCGGCATCAGGGCGGTGAGCAGGGGCAGCTGGGTGCGGTAGATGTCCCACATCGTGCTGATGTCGAACGCGAAGGCGCCGTCGCTGGGCCAGAACGGGCTCTCGGACATCGCCAGGCTCGGCTTGATCAGGGCGTGGTAGAGCGCGGTGGCGAAGACGGTCTGCCTCTCGGTGTCCGTCGTCTCCACCGAGATGGTCTTCAGGGCCTTGCGCCAGACCTTCCGGGTGCGCTCGTGCCGCTGCGCGAAGCCGTCGCTGCCGGGCGGCACGTCCTTGTGCAGGTTCTGCCGGGCCTGGTCGATGCCGCGCAGCGAGAAGCCCATCCGCAGTTCGACGGTCTGGCCGGCCTCGCTGGGCCCCGCCCACATCAGGCCGAAGCTGCGCAGCGTGGTCGGGCGGATGTGGTCGAAGGCGAGCCGGGTGCCGCCCGGCATCAGGCGGCGGTCGTACCAGAGCATCTGGCGCCACTGCGCGGCGTCGCACTCGATGTACACCGCGAGGGGCGCGCCCTCGACGGTGATCTCGCCCGCGGCGATGCCTGGAGCGATGGTCTCCAGGTGCGCGCGCAGCGGGATGGTCGAGCCGTAGGGGATGCCGAGTCCGCCGAGCGAGAAGTCGATCACCACCCGCGCGTTCGGATGCTTCGGGAAGGTGTACCGGTGCACCGCGCTCTTCGGGCCGACGGTGAGTTCGGCGTGAACGCCCGAGTCGAGGGTCGCGGCGTAGCGCCCGGGCTCCGCCTCCTCGTCCGTCACGGCCCAGGTGCGACCCAGTGCGTCCAACGGCTCGATCATCGGCGTGACACGGAAGTAGTTGTAGTACTTACGGATCGCCCCGGTGCCCGACTGCTGGAAGTGGGTGAATCCCGACGCGACGATCTCCTCCTGCAGCACAGGAGGCACCCCCTCGAGGGCGAGGTCGTAGCGTCCGTAGCCCGTGGGGTAGGAGCCGGAGTACGCGCAGGCCGACACCATCCCCAGCGGATACGTCGCGCCGGGGTGCGTGTTACCGATCTGCGGCTTCGGCCACCACCACGTCGCGGCCAGGCCGGTGGGCGCGGGGAGCGATGTCGCCTCGGTGCCGATGAACGGATCGACCCGAGTGATCATGCGGTGATTCCCGCTGCTGCCGCTGCCATGAGGGGACGCTAAGTGGCCTGATCGACATCGGGATGACCCCGACGTGTCCATCAGGCGAACGAATCCCCCGGGAAGGACCCTCCGCGCGCCTATCAACCCCGCGCGCGGCCATCCGGATTGGTGCGCGCGGGATCATCAGGCGCGCCGCGGATCAACCGATGCCGCGCGTCTGCAGGATGCGGCGATGGCCCTTCTTCTCGGAGTCGATCACCACGACGTAGTCGCCCTTTCGGCGGTAGGAGACCAGCAGCTCGGCGGGCAGCGCGGCGCTGAGCTCCGTCGCCGGCACGCCGTGATCGACTCCCTTGAGGTCGCGGATCTTGTTCGAGATCGCCCGCCTCGTCGCGGGCGCGAGCTCGGCCGACCAACGGCGCACCGTCTCGGCGAGCGTCTCGAACTCGTCGTCGGCCGTGGACGGCTTCGACAGCAGCACCACCGGCAGCTGCCCGGGCGCATCGGCCTGCCCCTCCGGCATCAGGCTGAAGACGCCGCCCATCAACATCCCGAACTTCGGCAGCACCGTGACGCCCGTCGTCTCCTGTCTGGCGAGGTAGCCGGAGGCGCGGAACTGCTCGTACAGCGCCGCCAACCCGGCTCCGCGCAGTGCGCGAGGACTCACGATGTGTTCGAAGAAGCTGTCTTGCGTGGGGAACGCCGTCGATCCGAGCATGCGCCGAGCTTAGAACCCGCGCCACCCCTACGCTGCCCGCGCCACCCCTACGTTGCCCGCGCCACCCCTACGCTGAACGGATGGCCATCGTCATCCTCGTCCGACACGGACGCACCACCGCCAACGCTGCCGGCGTCCTCGCCGGACGCGCCAAGGGCGTCGAGCTCGACGAGGTCGGCCGCGCGCAGGCCGCGACGACGGCCGAACGCCTCGCCGCGGTGCCGCTCGTCGGCGTCGTCTCCAGCCCGCTGATCCGCTGCCGGCAGACCGCGGCCGCCGTCCTCGAGCGGCAGGAAGGCTCCCCCGCAGCCCCGCTGGAGGATGGCATCACCGAATGCGACTACGGCGACTGGCAGGGTCGCCCGCTGAAGGAGCTCGCGAAGGAGCCGCTCTGGTCGATCGTGCAGACGCAGCCCTCGGCCGCCGTGTTCCCGAGCGGCGAGTCCATGGCGGGGATGCAGGCGCGCTCGGTGGCCACGATCCGCCGGCTGGACGCCGCGTTCGCCGCGCAGCACGGGCCGAACGCCGCCTGGGTCGCCGTGAGCCACGGCGACATCATCAAGTCGGTTCTCGCGGACGCGCTGGGGGTGCACCTCGATCTGTTCCAGCGGATCAGCGTCGGCCCGGCCTCCGTCTCGATCATCCGCTACGGACCGCACCGCCCCGAGGTGATCGCGACGAATACCGACGGCGGCGACCTCTCCTGGCTGCGCGGCACGAACTCCGCACCGGATGCCGATGCCCCCGTCGGCGGCGGCGCCGGGCACGTAAAATAGTCAGCATGCCCACGCTGGTTCACGAATACGCTTGGCCGGATCGCATCGTCGTCGGCACCGTCGGCCGCCCCGGCGACCGCACCTTCTACCTGCAGGTGCGCACGGGGTCGCAGATCACGAGCATCGCGCTGGAGAAGACGCAGTCCGCGATCCTGGCCGAGAAGATCGACGAGATCCTCGACGAGCTGGCCCGCGTCGGCGGCTCCACCCTCACGATCCCCACCACGACGCCTCTGGAACTCATCGACAACGAGCCGCTGGAGCAGCCGGTCGATGAGCAGTTCCGCGCCGGTACCATGAGCCTCGGCTGGGATCCGGCGACGGCGCAGCTCGTGGTGGAGGCGTACTCGCTGGAGGTTCAGGACGAGGAGGCCGAGACGGTCGAGGCGAGCGAGATGCTCGTGGTGCGGATGCCCGTCGGCACGGCCCGCGCCTTCGCCAAGCGCACCCGCGAGATCGTCGGCGCCGGACGGCCGCTCTGCCCGCGCTGCGGCGACCCGATGGATCCGGACGGGCACGACTGCATCCTCGCCGAGGAGCCGTGACCGACGAGCTCACGCTCACCGGGCGGATCCCCACCGCCTCGAACGCAACCTTCGTCGGCACGCTCGGCCCGCTGACGGTGGTCTACAAGCCCTCCGCCGGCGAGAAACCGCTGTGGGACTTCCCGGGCAACGACCTCGCTCACCGCGAGGTCGCAGCCTTCCGGGTCTCGGAGGCGTTCGGCTGGAACGTGGTGCCTCGGACGTGGCTCGGCGACGGCCCGCACGGGCCCGGGATGCTGCAGCTCTGGCAGGACGCGGATCCGGACCAGGATGCGGTCGACCTGATCCCCACGGCGGCGGTGCCCGAGCAGGGCTGGCGGGTCGTCTTCGACGGCACGGACGGCGACGACCGCCCGGTGTCGCTCGTGCACGAGGACACGGCGGCGCTGCGCCGGATGGCCGTCTTCGACATCGTGGTGAACAACGCCGACCGCAAGGGCGCCCACGTGCTGGCGATGCCGGACGGGCACCGGCACGGCGTCGACCACGGTCTGACGTTCCACGTCGAGCACAAGCTCCGCACCGTGCTCTGGGGCTGGATCGGCGACGCGCTGACGGCCGATGAGCGCTCCGGCGTCGAGCGCGTGCGCGCGGCGCTGGGCGGCGATCTCGGCACCGAACTCGCCACGCTCCTCTCCGAGGAGGAGCTCGAGGTGCTGGCCCGCCGCTGCGACCGCCTGCTCCGCCGCGGTGTCTTCCCCGCACCCCGCGGTGACATGCCCGCCGTGCCCTGGCCGCTCTTCTAGGAGGGGGTTGTCACTCCGTCCCGCGGATTTCTCGTGAGCGCGGGACGGAGTGACAACCCGCTCGCGCGTTAGAACCCCCAGCCGCGGCCGAACATCCCGGGATCGAAGCCGGAGCCGCTCGGCCCCTGGCGGGCGCCGAGGTAGGAACCGACCACCGCTGCACCGAGGTCGTCGGCCTCGGGCGCCACGACCGTGCCGCCGACGCGCCGCGCCATCGAGTCGATGAAGCGCGCCAGGCCCGGGTCGTCGCCGAGGCGGAAGAACGAGGTCTGCGCGCCGAGGCGCATCGAGTTCTCCAGCTCGCGCACGGCGTACGCGACCGTCAGCGGATCCGGCGGGTAGGAGAAGTACACCTCGCCGTTCGCCTCCAGGTGCGAGGTGGGCTCGCCGTCCGTCACGATCAGCAGGACCGGCTGAGCGTTCGGATGCTTCCGGAAGTGCCGATTCGCCAGCAGCAGCCCGTGGTGCAGGTTGGTGCCCTTGTACCACTGGATGTCCAGGCCCACCAGCTGCTCGATCTCCATCGACTGCGCGGAGCGCCCGAACGCGATCAGCTCCAGGTCGTCGCCGCGGAATCGGCTCGTGATCAGGGTGTGCAGCGCGAGCGCGGTGCGCTTCATCGGCACCCAGCGGCCGTCCATCGCCATCGAGAACGAGGTGTCCACGAGCAGCGCGACGCACGCCTGCGTGCGATCCTCCGTCTCCTGCACCTCGACGTCGCCGATCTCGATCCGGATGCCGCCGGCGGTCGATCGGCTCTCGCCGGCCGTCCGCGTAATCGCGTTCGTGACCGTGCGCGTGACGTCCCACGGCTCGGTGTCGCCGAACGCCCACTCCCGCGTCGCCCCCGACCGTTCCCCCGCGGCTCCCGCCGCCCGGGTCTCCCGCGATCCGCGCCGCCCGGAGAGCTTCTCCGAGACATCCCGCAGCAGCGCCTTGCCCAGCTGCCGCATGGCCTTCGGGCTCAGCTTGAGCTGCCCGTCGAAACCGCGCTTCATCGTGCCGGAGTCGCGCAGCGCCTTCTCCAGCTGCTGCAGCGCCCGTGCATCCACCGTCGCGGCATCGCCGAGCTGTCGACTGAGCTTCTCCAGGTCGAGGTCGTCCAGCCGTGAGCCGTCGTACGACTGCGCCAGCTGGTCGGCGAGGGCGTCCAGATCGGCGAGGTCCTGGAACACGCCGGTGCCGTCGCCCAGCCCGAGCCCCTGCTCGCCGTCCATCCGCTCGGAGCCGCCCCAGTCCTCGCCGGGGCGCAGCGAGCGCAGGTTGTCGTCGAGCCGGCCGAGCTCGGCCATCAGCTCCGGCGAGCCGAAAGCGTCCTGGGCGAGCGCGTCCAGTTCCGCGCGCTGCTCGGGGCTGAGCGAGTTGCGCATCCGCTGGGCCGCCGCCGCGCGCTGCGCGAGCGCGTCCAGCAGTTCGTCGATGCTCTCCGGGTTCTCCGGGAAGTAGTCGCCGTGCTTCGCCATGAAATCGGTGAACTGTTCCGGAGTGTCCTCGCCCAGCCGGTGCGACTCCAGCAGCGCGTTCAGGTCGGTGAGCATCGCGTCGATCGCGGCGCGGTCCTGGTCCGTCGCGTTCTCCAGAGCCTGCTTCATCCCGGCGAAGCGCTGATCGAGCATCTCGCGACCGAGCAGGTCCTTGATCTTCTCGAAGTCGGCGCGCGCCTCGGCGCTGCGCCACGGGTAGCCGTTCAGTTCGCTCACCGCGGCGGCGGGTGAGACCGGCAGGTTGTCCAGCTGCATCTGCGCGAGGGCGCGATCGCCCTCGTCCAGGTCCACGTCGCGGGCGAGCTGCTTGCGCTCCGCGAGCACGGCCTTGTCCAGTAGTTCCTTGATCTCCTGCAGCGTGCCGTCGAGATTGTGCTTGCGCGTCAGTTCGCGGCGCTTCTCGGCGACGCGGCGCGCGAGCTCGTCGAGACCGGTCTGGCTCCGACCGCCCTGGCGCAGGAACTCCCGCATCGCCCGCTCGGGCGACGTGCCGTTCATCACCTCCTCGCCGATCGCGTCGAGCGCCTCGCTCAGGTCGACCGGTGCGGCGAGCGGATCCGGCCCGTCGACGTACTTGCCGTAGCGCGCGTCCCGGGTGAGACGCCGGTTGGCTCTAGCCATAGATCGTCTCGCCTCCGCCCGTCTCCTTGCTCACCTTGCGGGAGAGGTACAGCCCCTCCAGCGCCAGCTCGATCGCCCCGGCGCGCTCGCCGTCGTTCGTGGCTCCGAGCCGCTCGCAGATCTCGTCGTAGAGCTCCGACTCTCCCAGCGAGGGCAGCCCGGCCAGGAACGCTCGAGCCGCGACCTGCTCACCGGTGGTCACCATCACGCCGCTCTCCAGCGCATCCACCAGGACGCCGAAGTCGAGGCCGCGCAGGTGCGCCCGCACGGTCTCGGCGGTCGCCATCCGCAGCAGATGGTCGAGGATCTCGTCCTCGCGCCCCTCCTCGCCCGACTCGAACTCGATCTTGCCGCCGAGTACGTCGACGGCCGTCTCCAGATCGACCGGTCGAGCCACGGCGAACTCCTCGTCCTGCCGCGTCGCCCGGTGGATAGCGGCGGCCGCGATGGTCTCGGCGCCCGCGATCGCGAAACGGGCGCTGACACCGCTGCGCTGATCCACGCTGGTCGATTCGCGCAGCGCCCGGGTGAAGCGGGCCAGGATCTCGATCAGATGGTCAGGCACCTCCGCCACGAGTTCCGCCTCCTGACGGATCACCGCGACCTCGTCCTCGAGCCGGGTCGGATAGTGCGTGCGGATCTCGGCGCCGAAGCGGTCCTTCAGCGGGGTGATGATGCGTCCGCGGTTGGTGTAGTCCTCGGGGTTCGCGCTCGCGACGACGAGCACGTCCAGCGGCAGCCGCAGCACGTAGCCGCGGATCTGGATGTCGCGTTCCTCCATCACGTTCAGCATCGCGACCTGGATGCGTTCCGCGAGGTCGGGCAACTCGTTGATCGCCACGATGCCGCGGTGGCTGCGCGGGATGAGGCCGAAGTGGATGGTCTCGGGATCGCCGAGGCTGCGCCCCTCCGCCACCTTCATCGGGTCGACGTCGCCGATCAGGTCGGCGACGGAGGTGTCGGGTGTGGCGAGCTTCTCCACGTAGCGCTCGTCGCGGTGCCGCCAGGCGACGGGCAGCTCGTCGCCGAGTTCGGCGGCGCGGCGCTTGCTGACGGAGGTGATCGGGTCGTACGGGTGCTCGCCCAGCTCGGAGCCCTCGATCACGGGCGACCACTCATCCAGCAGCCCGGACAGTGTCCGCAGCAGGCGGGTCTTGCCCTGGCCGCGCTCGCCGAGCAGAACGACGTCGTGTCCGGCGATCAGTGCGCGCTCGAGCTGCGGGATGACGGTGGCCCCGAAGCCGTGCAGGCCGGGCCAGGGGTCGCGACCCTCGCGCAGGGCCAGGAGCAGATTGTCGCGGATCTCGGAGCGCAGGCTTTTGAGCCGATGCCCGGAGGAACGCAGTTCGCCGACGGTTGCCACAGTGGGTCGAGTCACCCGTGCAACGCTACGCCGGGGTTCGGGCGGATGGGGCGGGTCGCTGATTTTCGGTCGCCGCGGAAAAACGGTGCGGGCGCTGAGAGATTCGCGAGGCCTTTCCGCAGCGGCGCCGTTCTGCCGCAGGCGCGGGTGTTACGACTCGCCGCCGACGGCCGGCTCGCCGACGAACTCGTAGGCCTCGCCCGCCAACTCGGACCAGAGCTCGGTGTCCTCGACCCGCACCCAGCCCTCGGCGTCCGGCTGCGCGACGGCGACCTCGCGCTCGCGCAGGTCCGCGGCCCGATCCTCCGGCAGCTTGACGACGAGCGCCTCGCCGTCGAGGTAGGCGAATTCCTCCTCGTTGACGAGCAGCGCGTCGTCGGCGACGCTCACGCCCTCCTCATCGGCGAGTTCGAGGGTGAGGTCTTCGTAAGCGGTGCGTGCGGATGCGTCGGACATGTGCTCATTCTGGCGCACGGCGCGCCCGGTGAGGTGCTCCACCGCCTCGGGATGAACGCAACCTCGGCTGAGAGTGCCCGTCAGCCGCCATCGCGGCTGACCGAGCCTCTCAGCCGAGGTTGTGTCCGGCTCCGCGTCAGTCAACGAGGTGGAAGTAGAACGCCTCGCCGCCGGGGTGCTGCTCGGTGATCGTCCAGTCGACATCCCGGTAGTCGCCCGCCGCGGAGTGCGAGGCGTAGGAGACGCTCGTGGCGCCGGTCGCCGCATCCGTCTCGACCGCCGTGACGACGCCGGAGTGGTCGCGGTCACCGGAGCCGTCGAAGTCGAACAGCACCACGTCACCGAGCGCGACCTGGTCGCGCTCGTCGTCGGTCAGCGGTGTCGCACCTGTCGAGGCGATGTACTCGTTCAGCGCGGTGGCGCTGATCCAGGAGGACGAGTACCAGTGGCCGTTGCCGTCCGTCAGCGCGCCCGACACCTCCTCGGCGGAGTACCACCAGTCGTCGTCGAGTGCCCAGCCGCGCGCGAGCAGGCTCTGGCTGACGAAGTTCGCGCAGTCGTTCGCGTCGAAGAAGCCGTACTCGTCGCTGAAGTCGTTGTCGTAGTTCTCCAGCACGTACGCGAGCTGCGCCTGGACCCCCGCTGATGCAGGCTCGACGGGGTCCGCTTCGGTGGGCTCGGGCGCCGGTGGTTCGCTCGGTGCTGGGGTCGGAGTCTCAGCGGGTGGCTCCGGGGGCGGAGTTTCCGCGGACGGTTCCGGCGTTGCCGTCGGCGTCGCGGTAGCCGTCGCCGGTGGCGGCGCCGTCCCTTCGGCGTCGGTACCGGCGTTCGTCGCACATCCCGCGAGGGCGAACACGAGGAGGGAGGCGATGGTCAGCGTCCCCCGACGCGCCGTCGACGCGGGGTTCATCCCCCGAGTCATGTTCACGACCGTACGCCCGGACCCTCCGAGCCACCAGGGTGCCGCTCAGTTGATGATCTCGCCCCGCTCATCCGCTCGCAGGGCGGCGAGCCGTTCGCGCCACGCGGCGAGGGCGTCGGGAGTCAGCCGGGTCCAATCGGTCACCTCGCCGACGATCCGCAGTGGAGCCGTGCTGCGATACGAGCGGGTGGGGTTGCCCGGGAACTTCTTGTCGGTGACGTTCGGGTCGTTCTCGAAGTCGCCGGTCGGCTCGACCGCGTAAACCCGGGGCTCGGCGTCGCCGGGGGCGAGTTCGGCCGCGAGCCCGGCGCCGTTGGGCAGCGCCGAGAAGTAGATGTGATTCATCACGATCTCGGGGCGGTAGTTCGACCGGTATCCCGCGGTGAGGACGTCGCCGATCTTCAGGTCGGCCTTGGTGCCGTGGAAGAACGGGCCGGCGTCGAGAACGTCGGTCATCATCGGCCGATCCCCGCGAGCGACGCGGACAACGCATCCCGGGTGGCGATCAGGCGGCGCGCCCGCTGATCCATGTCGTCCCGGATCGCGACGACCTGGTCCACGATCGCCGGGCACTGATCGGCGACCTTCGCGCCTCGCGCGCACGGCAGGATCTGCTCGATCAACGCCGTCGGGAGGCCGAGATCGAGCAGCATCCGGATGGTCGCGATCGTCTCCACGTCCGATTCGTCGTATTCGCGGTAGCCGTTGCTGCGCCGTTCGGGGCGGATGAAGCCGAGCTGCTCGTAGTAGCGCAGAGAACGGGCGCTCGCCCCGCTCGCCGTGCTCAGTTCACCGATCTTCATCGCTCGCCTCCGCTTGACCTTGACACTGATGTCACAGTTTACGGTGACATCCGGCAGCGAAACGCGCTGCGGAAACGGAACGGCAATGGACGTCTTCATCATCGGCGGCACGGGCTACCTGGGCTCGGTCATCGTGGAAAAACTCATCGCGAGCGGCCACACGGTCACAGCTCTGGCCCGGTCGGAGCGCAGCGCCGAGCAGTTGCGCGCGGCGGGCGCGCGGCCGTTGTCGGGCAACATCGACGACACCGACGTTCTGCGTGCGGCGGCAGGCTCCGCCGACGCCGTCGTCTACGCGGCCTCCGACTACGCCGCGACGGAGGAGTCGATGCGCGCGGAGCTGGACGCGGTCGCGGCGGTCGTCGCCGGAGCATCCTCGAAGCCGGTGATCTACACGTCGACGGGCCTGGTCTACGGATTCGATCCGACCGATGTCAGCGAAGACGCCGAGCTGCCCGCGGTCAGTGCGCAACCGGTGAAGGGGCAGGCGGAGCAGATCGTTCTCTCGGCGACCAACGGCGTCGTGATCCGCGCCGGCCTGATCTTCGGTCGCGGCGGCACGGGGCTGGTGACCGGGCTGATCGCCGCGGCTGCTCAGAACGGCGCGGCGAGCTACATCGGAGAAGGGTCGAACTCCTGGTACCCGATCCACGTCGACGACCTCGTGGACCTCTACCTCCGCGCGATCGAGCACCCGGTGCCCGGAATCTTCAACGCCGTCGGCACGGTGCCGTTCACGTTGAAGGAACTCGCCGACGCGATCGGTGACCTGACCGGCACGCCGAGCGTCTCGATCCCGCTCGAGGTCGCTCAGGCGCAGATGGGACCGGCCGTGCGCACGCTGACGACATCGAGCCGGCTCGTGGCGACGAAGGCGCGGGAGGCGTACGGCTGGCAGCCGCGAGAGCGTTCGCTGATCGAGGACGTGCGCAGCGGCAGCTACACAGTTGCGAGCGTGGAGTGAGGGGTGGGCATCACAGGTCCTTCTTCGAAGGGCGTTCAACGCTCGATCCACCCCCGACGAGCCATTGCCGATTCCGGACCACTTCGGAGCGGGGAGCTCAACGACCGAACGTCAGTCGCAAATTTGCACCGTCGCCAACGGGAATCAGCAAGCACGCGGCATGCCCGAGCGCGACCGCGAGCCATGACCAGAACAAAAGCGGGAGAACATACGCGACGGGAGTCGAGGCGACCGCTACGATCAGTGGCGCTAACGCTCCGGCCACTATGACCCATCGATCATCAGCCGGCGCGAGGACTGGCCGCACGAGCTGGCATCTGGCTCCACTCGACACCAGCACGCCAATCGCGCCTTCAGCCGCTACGAGTCGGTAAGCGACAACGTGTCCGGCTTCATGCACCAACACCGATATCAAGAACAGCGTCAATGCCAGACCAACGGCGACAATCGACTGCAGCCTCGCAATCTGGCCGATAGCTACGAGACCGATGACCAACAGCCACCATCTGACCATCCCAACCGCATTGTGGCCGATTGATTGCAAGCCACTACGAACCAAAGACGATTCGAGAATCGCCGCCCGACTACGGTCCGCAAGAAGGTCACTCAACCATGCCGGCTGAAATCGTGGCCGTTCAGTCGCCAATCCCGTATCGAGCAAGAGCCGTCGGTAATCGGCCTCGCCTCGCGAGACAGCGCAACCCAACTCATCGAAAAGGTACGTCCCATCAATCAGCCGGACGCCAGGCGTCAGAATGAAACCACTATGCGCGTCGAACATCATCGGTGTTTTGACTGACTGAAATCGTCCAGAAGATTCCGAGGAATAAAAGCGCTAACACGGCGGTTAAAGCGGCCGTCAGGTTTGCGTCCATGAACTGAGTCAGCCACGACATCGCCAGACTTGCTCCCATGTACAAAATCGCGGACACGAATCCGGAGACGGTCACCGATAGCGGCTGCTCTTCACTGTACGGCACCAACGATCCACCGATCAGCGCAGCACCGAACGCCAACGTCGCCCGCGCGAAAATATTCGGCAGATCGGACCATGCGATCATCGATAGCCCCAGCTCTGCGGCCAGCACCGGACTACTCATGGTCAACGCCAGCAGATAATAGGCAATGATTTTCGGCAGCACCCACCAGGTTTCACGCGCCAGCAGATGGAGTCCGATCCAGCGATACCGCAGTGTCCGGCCGACAGCGTACATCACGAGCAAGAACGGAACGATAGGAATACCGAGCGCGAGCATCTCGGCACTGTCCGCCAAAAACTGAATAGATAGAAGCCACTTGACCGCAACAATAAATGGGATCATCGCTAGCACCGTCACGATGGCTTGTGGCGTTCGAATCCCGATCAGAGCTTCCATCCACATCGACGCATTGAGCCATCCGTGGCGCGGCTCGACCCCACGGAAGAGCGTAATGGAACTCGAGACCAGCTCTTGCTGATACCAGGCACTCGATAGGGCGAGCAAGCTTGCGGCAGTCATCAACCAGCCGAGCAGCAACAGCCACGTCCAGAAGTTGCTCGGACTGAGCACCAATTCTGCCATAACCCGATTGAGCCTGAGGTCTTGTAGTTCGAAGGTGGTCGTGGTGTCCGCCGCCAACGCGAATACATCGCCCACCGCCGATCCGAGGCTGAGAACGATGGTGATGGTAGCGGCAATACTGACGCTGTACTGGTGTGGCAGCCGGAATAAACGACGCAGCGCCCCGCTGAGTAGTTGAAACAGCCCAACGATCATCGCCTGAATGATGACGATGGTCAAGACGACCAAGCCGATGGAGCCGGTCAGTTGCAGCCAGTCTGGTAGCAGCTTGATGGTGATCGCGATAGCTGTCGCGGACAGCGCCAGGCTGAACACGAATCCGACCACCAGCAGCGGCACCAACTGACCGAGCTGACAGTCCCGTCGACTGACGGGCAGCATGTCCAGCAGCGTCTGGAGGGCAGTACGTGGCGGGACGGTGACACAGAGAATCGTGGCGATGATGCCAGTGGTCATGGTGGCCGAGCCGAACGAGCTTCGCAGGATCGACTGGCGCAGTTCCCCGGGGAGCGACGCGTCGACCTGGCTGGAGCCGACCAGCGCCAGCATCACCCCGAAGCCCAAAGCGGCCACGATCGCACAGTAGCCGATCCCCACCACTCGACGTTCAGATGTGCGAAATAGATTGGCGACTTCTCGGAGCCACAGCTTGATTGTTACCCGGCCGACGCACCCTACCGCGCTAGACATTGAACCGGCGACGCGCTGCAATGCGCCTGCCGATCTGATGTGCTATGTACATGTAGGCGGCCGCAACCAGCAAAATCACCATCAACATGCCGAAGAAGTTCGGCTCGAAGTTCATCGCGGGAAGGTCGTTCTCGGTCACGAACCACGCCTTGAACACACCCGGTATCAGCGCCTGGCTGCTCGTGGCAAAGGCGAACGCCGATGATGCCACCAACCCCAGAAAGAGCACCGCCGCCCCGAGAACCAGGCCAGAGATGCCGTTGATGATCAACTTCACCATCGTCGTCATGATAGTCACCTTTCCTCCGACGCACCAGCGTCATCACGCGTAAACAAGAGTTCGATAGATTCCTGGCGGAATAGATTATCCGACCGCAGTCCGGTGACGGTCAAAAACACGTCTTCCAGATTTTCGGCCGCTTTGCATCCGAGGACAAGCGCTTGGGGCGAACCCGTCGCGACAGTCGCGCCTTTACTCAAGATGGTTACCTGGTCGCAATCCCGCTCGGCGCGGAGCAAGTCATGTGTCGCAATCAACACCGCTCGTCCGCTCCGCGCAAACGAGACGATCAGACTTCGCAGCACCGCCGCGGCGTCGGGATCGAGACCGCGAAACGGCTCGTCCAAGATCAAGACATCGGGTTGATGAACCAGAGCGGCGATGACCTGAACTTTACGCTTCATGCCGTGCGAATATTGGGCAATCTGCTTGTTGAGGTCTTTCCCCAGTCCCAAGGCACGGATCAACTCAGCCGCCCGTAAGCGATCGTGGCGCGAGCGCATAGCATCGTGAAAGGCTAAGTATTCGCGGCCGGTCAGCGATCCCGGTAGCGGCAGATCGTCCGGCGCGAAACCCATATAGGCGCGGGATTTCTTACTTTCGATGGGTTCACCGCAGATTGTCACCGTGCCACTGTCGGCACGAAGAAGGCCAGTCACGATGTGGAGGCTCGTGGTTTTGCCGGAACCATTCGGACCAAGCAATCCATGAATCTGCCCACGCTCGACGGTGAGCGAAAAATTATCGATGGCGGCAACTTCGCCGTATCGTTTCGTGATATTGAATACGTCTAACACGCGATCCATGTCACAAACCTCCACATCCCTCGTGGGTCGGGACTATGCGCGGCAGTAGATCTTCCAGGTGCCTCCGTTCTGCCAGTTCGGCATGTCGAATGCAGGATACATGCCCCTGCTCTGACAGGCCATCCACCAAGCGGCGACCAGTCCGACCGCCAGAATGACGGCGACCGCCACAACGACGAGCACCACCCAGGGGTCACGTCGGATCGTGGACATACGCATTCCCGCGAAAGATGCCGGCCCGAGGGTCAACGCCATCGTCACGTGAGCACGTGCATCTGAGGCAAACCTGTTCATGCTTTTCCTCCTTCATTCATTTGAATACCCGAATCGGGACGCTTGGACGTTATCGACGCCTAAACGCGGGCCGCAACCACTTTTCTACGCATTGACGCACAGTGGCATTTTTGCGTCGCGCAAACGAACGAACGCTCCGATCTTCACGCAGCCACCATGAGGACCGAAGCGTTCGGGTGATGGCAGCGGTGGCCGAGCTGGCGGGCTTGTCACGCCTGGCGCCCAGCCGCTCGAAGCCCAGTCACTGGCCGCGCCACATGCGCGCCTGATGGTGAAGCAACCACCAACGAGCGACACCGCCGACCTCATCAGTCTCGTCTCTGCGCGAATTGCTGGCCGCAAGAAAGGCCGGTACCGAGCCATTTTTCGCTCCGACCGTCGAGACCACGGGCACGAGGCGTGAACCTCACGAGCGCATGATGACCACGAGACCAGCCAGCACACCGAACGGTGCGACCGTCAACTGCGATGTGCTTGTTTCTCGAACGACACACGTGGTGGGCCCTACCGGGCTCGAACCGATGACATCCACGGTGTAAACGTGGCGCTCTACCAACTGAGCTAAAGGCCCTCGTCGCGGCACACCCGCGAGCGAATCGTCGTCCAGCATAGCGGGCGCCGGGCGAGTGTGAATTCCCGGAGTCACAACACGTTGATCCGCGGATGTGACCGACTCGCTCTGCGAATGCTTCTAGGCTCGCCCCATGACCACCGGGCAAGACACCCAGCAGCGCCGATCCGAACAACGTTGGCCGGTGCTGATCGCGATCTTCGTGGCGATCGCGCTGAATCTGTTCGGACAGAGCGTCGACACGGCCCCGTTCCGCTACGTCGCCGTCGGCATGTCGATCCTGCTGCTGATCCCGCTGTTCGTCGTGAATCCGGTCCGGCTGAACCGGGAGACCCGCTGGTCGCGCATGCTCTCGATCGCGTTGGCGATCCTGCTCACCGTCGCGAATCAGATCAACGTGGTCGATGTGGTGCGGCTGCTGATCGGCGGTGGCTCGGATGCGCCGTCCATCCTGCTCACGGCCCTGCAGGTGTGGGTGACCAATGTCGTCGCCTACGGCCTTCTGTTCTGGGAGATGGATCGCGGCGGCCCCGTCGCCCGCGGAACCCTGCCGCGAAAGCAACTGCAGAAGGCCGACTTCGCCTTCCCCCAGGACGACTTCGGCGACGCGAGCCGGGAGGTGGCCGAGAGCTCCTCGCAGAAGGGCGACTGGCGCCCCTCCTATATCGACTACCTCTACCTATCGATGACGAACATGATGGCCTTCTCGCCCACCGACACCATGCCGCTGACCAGCCGCGCCAAACTCTTGATGTCGCTGGAAGCGTTCACCGGCTTCATCCTGCTGGCCCTGGTGATCAGCCGCGCCGTCAACATCCTCGCCTGACGCGCCCGCCTGACGCGCTCGCCCGACGCGCCCGCCCGACGCGCTCGCGAGATCGCACCGCGCGGACGACGTGCCGCGCCGCGGCACGGCATCTCGTCCGCAGCACCGAATCTCGCGAAATTTCGCGAGATATCGGGGTCAGGCGGGGGTGGGAGCGAGTTCCTCGATGGCGGCGCGGTAGGCGTCGATGGAGCGGGGCTCGCCGGGGGCGGTGATGAACGACTCGCGGATGATCCCCGCGCGGTCGATCAGGAAGGTCGCACGGGTGGCGAAGCCCTTCTGCTCCAGGAAGACGCCGTACTGCTTCGCGACGTCGCCGTGGGGCCAGAAGTCGGAGAGCAGCTGGAAGTCGTACGACATCTGCTCACCCCACGCCCGCAGGGCGTGCTTCGAGTCGACGGAGATGCCGATCAGCTCGACGTCGGCGTGCTCGAAGAGCGCGAGGTTCTCGCGCAGCGCGCAGAACTCACCGGTGCAGGTGCCCGAGAAGGCGAGGGGGAAGAACACCAGCGCGACGTTCTTGCGTCCGCGGTAATCGCCCAGTTGGATCCGCTCGCCGAACTGGTTGGCGAGTTCGAAATCCGGGGCGAGGGTGTCGTTCTCGAGCGCCATCGGGATGAGCCTTTCCGTGCGCGTCACGGCGGCGCGAGCACAACGGGCCATGCTAGACCCGCGTTCGCTCTGAACAAAGGCTCACACTGCAACCCGAATCGCGAATCCAGAGCTTTCCCACAGCAACGGAGCCGTTTTCCTCGTGAATCGCCACACATCGCAGGACTCGCTAGGCTGACCACGGTGCCCGCGCGCGGCTCGTAACCCGAGCCGCCCTCCCGCTGCGGATCCGCACCACTCCAGATGGATGTCTCGGGCATGATCTGCCCCCAGAGAGAGGTCGAGGGTGACTGTAAACGATCAGGACCCGTATTCGGTTGGTCACGTTGATTCGGACCCCGAGGAAACTGCCGAGTGGAACGAGTCGCTCGATGCGCTCGTCGAGGAGCGGGGCCGAGGTCGCGGACGCGACGTTATGCTCAGCCTCCTCAAGCGTTCGAAAGAACTGCACTTGGGCGTTCCGATGGTCCCCACCACGGACTACATCAACACGATCGCTCCGGAGAACGAGCCCGAATTCCCGGGCGACGAAGACCTCGAGCGGCGCTACCGCGCCTGGATCCGCTGGAACGCGGCGATCCTCGTGCACCGGGCGCAGCGTCCGGGCATCGGAGTCGGCGGTCACATCTCGACCTACGCGTCCAGCGCCGCGCTCTACGAGGTGGGCTTCAACCACTTCTTCCGCGGCCAGGACCACCCGAGCGGTGGCGACCAGATCTTCATCCAGGGCCATGCCTCCCCCGGCCCCTACGCCCGCGCCTACCTCGAAGGCCGCCTGAGCGCGAACCAGCTCGACGGTTTCCGCCAGGAGAAGTCGCACGCCGGCGGCGGGCTCTCGTCCTACCCGCACCCGCGCCTGATGCCGGAGTTCTGGCAGTTCCCGACCGTATCGATGGGCCTGGGCCCGATCAACGCGATCTACCAGGCGCAGGCGAACAAGTACCTCACCAACCGCGGCATCAAGGAGGCCGGCGACCAGCAGGTCTGGGCCTTCCTCGGCGACGGCGAGATGGACGAGGTCGAGTCGCGCGGTCAGCTGCAGGTCGCCGCGAACGACGGCCTCGACAACCTGAACTTCGTGATCAACTGCAACCTGCAGCGTCTCGACGGCCCGGTCCGCGGTAACGGCAAGATCGTGCAGGAGCTGGAGTCGTTCTTCCGCGGCGCCGGCTGGAACGTCATCAAGGTGATCTGGGGCCGCGAGTGGGACTCGCTGCTCGCGAACGACACCGACGGCGCGCTACTGGACCTGATGAACAAGACGCCCGACGGCGACTTCCAGACCTTCAAGACCGAGGACGGCGCCTACGTGCGCGAGAACTTCTTCGGTCGCGACCCGCGCGCGCTCAAGCTCGTCGAGCACATGAGCGACGACGAGGTCTGGGGTCTCAAGCGCGGCGGCCACGACTACCGCAAGGTCTACGCCGCCTTCAAGGCCGCGACCGAGCACAAGGGCCAGCCGACCGTCATTCTGGCGCACACCATCAAGGGCTACGGTCTGGGGCGCAGCTTCGAGGGCCGCAACGCGACCCACCAGATGAAGAAGATGACGCTGGACAACCTGAAGACGTTCCGCGACACCATGCGCATCCCGATCACGGATGCGCAGCTGGAGGAGAACCCCTACCTCCCGCCGTACTACCACCCGGGTGAGAACGACGACGCGATCCAGTACATGCAGGAGCGTCGTCGCGAACTCGGCGGCTACCTCCCGGAGCGCCGCTCGAAGTACACGCAGCTGAACCTCCCGGAGGACTCGGCGTACGCGATCGGCAAGAAGGGCTCCGGCACGCAGGAGATCGCCACCACCATGGCGTTCGTGCGCATCCTGAAGGACCTGCTGCGCTCGAAGGACTTCGGCAACCGCGTCGTCCCGATCATCCCGGACGAGGCACGCACCTTCGGTATGGACGCGTTCTTCCCGAACGCGAAGATCTACAACCCCAACGGCCAGCACTACACCTCGGTCGACCGGGAGATCCTCCTGGCCTACAAGGAGAGCCCGCAGGGTCAGATCATCCACGTCGGCATCAACGAGGCCGGAGCCCTCGCCGCGTTCACCGCGACGGGCACCTCGTACTCGACGCAGGGCGAGCCGCTGATCCCGATCTACGTGTTCTACTCGATGTTCGGCTTCCAGCGCACCGCCGACGCGATCTGGGCGGCGGGCGACATGATGGCGCGCGGCTTCATGATCGGCGCCACCGCCGGTCGCACCACGCTGACGGGCGAGGGCCTGCAGCACGCCGACGGTCACTCGCTGGTGATGTCCGCCACCAACCCGGCGGTCGTCTCCTACGACCCGGCGTACGGCTACGAGATCGCGCACATCATGCAGTCCGGCCTCGAGCGGATGTACGGCGGTAAGCACGAGAACCCGAACGTCATGTACTACCTCACGGTGTACAACGAGCCGATCGTGCAGCCCAAGGAGCCCGAGGACGTGGATGTGGATGGCATCGTCCGCGGTATCCACCGCATCTCGTGGGGCCAGTGGGACGGCCCGAAGGCGCAGATCCTCTCCTCCGGTGTCGCGGTTCCGTGGGCCCTGGAGGCGCAGAAGCTGCTCGCCGAGGACTGGGGCGTGTCGGCCGACGTCTGGTCGGTCACCTCGTGGACGGAGTTGCGCCGCGACGGCATCGACGCGGAGCACCACAACTTCCTCTACCCCGACGACGAGGAGCGCGTGCCCTACGTGACCGAGAAACTGTCGGAGGCGAAGGGTCCCTTCGTCGCCGTGACCGACTTCTCGCACGCGGTGCCGGACCAGCTGCGTCAGTTCATCCCGGGCGACTTCGCGACGCTCGGCGCCGACGACTTCGGCTTCTCGGACACCCGCGCCGCCGCCCGTCGCTTCTTCAAGATCGACGGACCCTCGGTGGTCGTGCGCACGCTCGAGCTGCTCGCCAAGCGCGGCGAGGTCGACCGCTCGCTGCCGCGCCAGGCGATCGAGCGTTACCGGCTCTACGACGTCAACGCCGGCACCACGGGCAACGCGGGCGGCGAGAGCTGACGGGCGCCTTGCTCGATCCGACCGGGCCGACGGCGTCCCCCACCACCCCCGTCCCGGCTGTCCACTCGGGCAGCCGCGGCGGGGGCGGTGCGGGGCGCCCCGGCCCGCGGAAGACGAAGGAACAGACGCTCGCTTGGCTGCGCACCATCTCGGGTGAACTCTCCACGGCGACGATCAAGCGCCTGGAGGACACGCTGCCCTGGTACGGCGGTATGCCGCCCGGGCGCCGCTCGGCCGTGGGCCTGGTCGCTCAGGCCGGCATCACCTCGTTCATCTCCTGGTACGACGACCCCTCGGCGACGCCGTGGATCGCCGCGGATGTGTTCGGCGCCGCGCCCCGCGAGCTGCTGCGCTCGGTCAGCCTGACCCAGACCCTGCAGCTGATCCGGGTCACCGTCGAGGTGGTCGAGGACCGCATCAAGAACGGCGGCGAAGACCTCCGCGAGGCGATCCTGCTGTACTCCCGCGAGATCGCGTTCGCGGCGGCGGACGTCTATGCGCGCGCCGCCGAGGCGCGTGGGCTCTGGGACGCGCGGTTGGAAGCGCTGGTGGTGGACTCGATCCTCACGGGCGAGGCCGACGACGAGCTGCCCAGCCGCATCGCCGCCCTCGGCTGGCACGGCCACGGCGAGGTCGCGGTGCTCGTGGGCACCGCGCCGAAGATGCTCGACGTCGACCAGCTGCGCCGCACGGCGCGGCACATGGACGCGGACGTGCTGATCGGGGTGCAGGGCAGCCGGCTCGTGCTGGTGATCGGGCGCGCCGAACCGAGCGAGACCATCACGGAGGAGACCGGCAACGCTCCGGTGACCTTCAAGGAGATCGCCGGCGCCTTGGAACCCGGCTTCGGCCCGGGCCACCTCGTGCTCGGACACGAGGTGCAGACCCTCGTCGAGGCCTCGCGCAGCGCGAAGGCGGCCCTCGCCGGCTTCGCCGTCGCTCGATCCTGGCGGCACGCGCCGCGACCGGTCAACGCCGACGACCTGCTGCCCGAGCGTGCCCTCGCGGGCGATCCACTCGCCCGGCACAGCCTGATCACCCAGATCTACCGTCCGCTGCAGCAGCATTCCACGGAGTTGCTCACCACGCTGTGGGCGTACCTCGACAACGGCCGCTCACTCGAAGCGACCGCCCGCGAGCTGTTCGTGCACCCGAACACGGTGCGTTACCGGCTCAAGCGGGTCGCCGAGGTGATCGGCTGGGATGCGACCGGTGCCCGCGAGGCGCTCATCCTGCAGGCCGCCCTCATCCTCGGCTCGATGAGCGACCCGGAGGCGGGCGCCCGCCGCCGCGTCGGCCGAGGCTGACCCGCGGTTTGTTGTAGCTCTCTCACAACGTCCTTGTAGATAGTCAGTACCTCGTGGCGCCGCGTGCGCCCGAGAAAGATTGGAAGACTGAAGCCGTGATCGTCGTCGTCTGCCCTGGTCAGGGCTCGCAAACGCCTGGGTTCCTCGAACCCTGGCTCGCCGTACCCGCCTTCGCCGAGCTGGTCGCCCAGCACTCGGAGGCGGTCGGCATCGACCTGGCCGCGCACGGCACGGTGTCGGATGCCGACACCATCCGCGACACCGCGGTCGCCCAGCCGTTGATCGTCTCGGCCGGCCTGGTGGCCCTCTCTGCTCTGCTCGCCGACGGTCGGGACGCGAAGATCGCCGGCATCGCCGGCCACTCGGTCGGTGAGATCACCGCGGCCGCGGGAGCGGGCATCCTCAGCGATGCCGATGCTCTCGTCTTCGTCCGCGAGCGCGCCAACGCCATGGCCGCCGCGGCCGCCGCGACGCCGACCGGCATGAGCGCCGTGCTCGGCGGCGACGAAGCCGCGCTGCTCGAACGTCTCGGCGAGCTGGGCCTGGAGCCCGCGAACTACAACGGCGGCGGTCAGACCGTCGTCGCCGGCGCCCTCGACGCGCTGGCCGCGCTGAAGGAGGAGCCCGTCGCCGGCACCCGGGTCATCCCGCTGCAGGTCGCCGGCGCCTTCCACACCCGCTACATGGCGCCCGCCCGCGACACCCTCGTCGGCGTCGCCGCCACCATCACGCCCAGCGACCCGGCCCTGCGGATCTGGACCAACGCCGACGGCTCGACCGTCGCCTCCGGCCCGGCCTTCCTCGACCTGCTGGTCGGCCAGGTCGCCTCCCCCGTGCGCTGGGACCTCTGCATGGCGGCCTTCGCCGACGCCGGCATCACCGGGCTGATCGAGGTCGCCCCTGCCGGCGCCCTGGTCGGCCTCGCCAAGCGCGGCCTCAAGGGCCTGCCCACCCTGGCCATCAAGACCCCCGACGATCTCGACGCCGCGCGCGCCTTCATCGACGAGCACGCCGCGTAATCAGGAGACGACGATGACAACCCCCCGCCTCACCCAGTCCCAGGGCGTCCAGTTCACGCGGATCCACGGCCTCGGCGCCGCCCGCGGCGATCTGGTCGTACCCAATGACGACCTCGTCGGCCCGATCAACTCCTCCGACGAGTGGATCCGCCAGCGCACCGGCATCATCGAGCGCCGCCGCGCCTCGGCGGACGTCAGCGCGATCGACCTCTCCGTGGAGGCTTCGCTCGAGGCCATCGCGAAGGCCGGCATCCGCCCCGATCAGATCGGGGTGGTGCTTGTTTCGACCATAAGCAATGCTGTGCAGACGCCGTCGCTGGCCGCGCTGCTCGCCGAACGGATCGGTTCGAACCCCGCCGCCGCGTACGACATCTCCGCCGCCTGCGCCGGCTACACCTACGGCATCGCTCAGGCCGACTCGTTCATCCGCACCGGCCTGGCCGAGTACGTGCTCGTGGTGGGCGCCGAGAAGTTGTCCGACATCATCAGCCCGACCGACCGCACCATCTCGTTCCTGCTGGGCGACGGAGCCGGAGCGGCCGTCGTCGGCCCGAGCGACTCCCCCGGCATCTCGAAGACCGTGTGGGGCTCCGACGGCTCGAAGTGGGACGCGATCGGGATGACCGACACCTGGACCACCTACCGCGGCGGCGAGGTCGAATGGCCGACCCTTCGCCAGGACGGCGGCACCGTGTTCCGCTGGGCCGTCTGGGAGATGGCCAAGGTGGCCAAGCAGGCGCTCGCCGAGGCCGGGATCGAGGCGAGCGACCTCGCCGCGTTCATCCCGCACCAGGCGAACATGCGCATCGTCGATGAGTTCGCCAAGCAGCTGAAGCTGCCGGACTCCGTCGCCATCGCCCGCGACATCGAGACCACGGGCAACACCTCGGCTGCGTCGATCCCGCTCGCCACCCACCGCCTGCTCGAGGAGAACCCCGAGCTCAGCGGCGGCCTCGCGCTGCAGATCGGCTTCGGAGCCGGTCTGGTCTTCGGCGCGCAGGTCGTGGTGCTCCCGTAGACCGCGCGCTCCGCCCCTAAACTGACCTCGGTCAAAACGACACCCCCCTCAAGGAGAAAACAATGGCACTGTCCACCGAAGAAGTCCTCGCCGGCCTGGCCGAACTGGTCAACGACGAGACGGGCATCGCGACCGATTCCGTCGAGCTGGACAAGTCGTTCACCGACGACCTCGACATCGACTCGATCTCGATGATGACCATCGTGGTCAACGCCGAAGAGAAGTTCGACGTCAAGATCCCGGACGACGAGGTCAAGAACCTCAAGACCGTCGGTGACGCCGTCACCTTCATCGTCAACGCCTCGGCCTAGTCCGATTCGTTCACGTCGCCGCTCGGCCCGGAGTGATCCGGGTCGAGGGCGAGCGTGAGCGTGCCCACACCCCCGATTCCGTGACCACCGTGGATGAAAGAAACGTCGTTATGAGCCCCAAGAAGATCGTCGTCACCGGTATCGGAGCCACTTCGCCGCTCGGCGGAACCGCTCGCGACTCCTGGAACGCGCTGCTCGCCGGAGAATCGGGCATCACCCCGCTCGAGCAGGACTGGGTGGCCGAGCTCGAGCTGCCCGTCACCTTCGCTGGCCAGGCGCGCGTGCGCCCCGAGACGGTGCTGCCACGGCCGGAGTTCAAGCGGCTCGACCCCTCCAGCCAGTTCGCTCTGATCTCGGCGCGCGAGGCCTGGGCGGATGCGGGTTCGCCCGACGTCGACCCGCTGCGTGTCGGCGTGGACTACTCCACCGGCATCGGCGGCCTCTGGACCCTCGTGGATGCGTGGGAGACCCTGCGCACCAAGGGCCCGCGCCGGGTGCTGCCGATGACGATCCCGATGCTGATGCCCAACGCCGCCGCGGCCGCGATCAGCATGAACATCCCCTCCCGCGCCTACGCCCGCACCGATGTCTCCGCCTGCGCGTCGAGCACCGAGGCGATCGTGAACGCCTACGACCACCTGCAGCAGGGCCTCGCCGACGTGGTCATCGCCGGCGGCACCGAGGCGGTCATCCACCCGCTGCCCATCGCCTCCTTCGCCGCGATGCAGGCGCTCTCGAAGCGTAACGACGACCCGGCCACCGCCTCGCGTCCGTACGACACCTCCCGCGACGGCTTCGTGCTCGCCGAGGGAGCCGCGACGCTCGTGCTCGAGACCGAGGAGCACGCCCTCGCGCGCGGCGCCCGGATCTACGCCGAGCTCGCCGGCGGATCCGTGACCAGCGACTCGTACCACATCACCGCGCCGGACCCGGAGGGATCCGCGGCCGCCCGCGCGATGCTCGCCGCGATCGAGCAGGCCGGTGGCGTACCGAGCGACGTCGTTCACGTGAACGCGCACGCCACCAGCACGCCCGTCGGCGACATCGCCGAGTACAAGGCGCTGCTGCGTGTCTTCGGCGACCACCTGCCCAACATCGCCGTCTCCGCCACGAAGGCGGCGACCGGCCACCTGCTCGGCGGCACCGGCGCGCTCGAGGCGATCTTCACGATCCTCGCCCTGCACGAGCGCACCGCTCCCCCGACGATCAACCTGACGGATCAGGACCCGGAGATCCCCCTCGACGTCGTCACCGCCCCGCGCGACTTGGGAGCCGGCCCGCTGCTGGCCATCTCGAACTCCTTCGGCTTCGGCGGCCACAACGCCGTCACGGCCTTCCGCTCCTACTAGCCCTCGCCCGTCCGACATCTCGCGAAATTTCGCGAGATTCGATGACACGGACGAGGTGCGCTGCCGCGGCGGCGCACCTCGTCCGTACCGTCGTATCTGGGTCCTGGTACCTGCGCCTGGGCAGCGCGCGACTGGCTCAGCCGACGCGGTGGAGGTACACCACCGGGGCGAAGTCGCCGCCGTAGCGGAACGGCTCGAGTTCGTCCTCCCAGGCCTGGCCGAGAGCGAGCCGCAGTTCGCGGTGCAGCGCGATCGCATCCGTACCCGCCGACTCGATGGCGTCCCGGATCCGGTTCTCCGGCACAACGGTGTTGCCCGCGCTGTCCGTCTGGGCGTAGAAGACGCCGAGATCGGGCGTGTGCATCCACCGGCCGCCGTCGACGCCGTGCGCCGGATCCTCGGTGACCTCGTAGCGCACGTGGTCCCAGCCTCGCAGCGCGGAGGCGAGCACGGCGCCGGTGCCGATCGGGCCGTCCCAGACGAACTCGGCTCGCTGGCTGCCGCGCAGCACGGGCTGCTCGATCCACTCGAAGTTCACGGCGCGACCAAGAGCGCGACCCGCCGCCCACTCGAGGTGAGGGCAGAGCGCGCGGGGAGCGGAGTGCACAAAAAGCACACCCTGCGTCATTTGCGCCACCATGCTGTTACTCCATCCGTTCAGGTGCGTCTTCCCCAACGACCTGGACCTTGAGTGAACAAAATGATGCGTTTATCGAGTTGTGCGGCGGATCTGATCCACCGAGACCGATTATGCCGTCGCGTCCGGATGTCCACAACTCCGACACGACGGCGCGGCCGCCGTTCGCAGGCAAGCGCGTGTGGCCACGAAACCTCGAAGCTCGCGTGCTCTAGGGTCGATAGCGCCCGCCGCGCACCCGAACGTCCGAGGAGGAACCGTGTCGGTCCGAGACGGACTGTTGTCACTGCTGACGCTGGGACCCGCGTACGGCCTGCAACTGCACGGCGAGTTCCTCGATCGTGCCGCGCACCGGCATCGCTTGAACGTCGGTCAGGTGTACGCGACGCTGGATCGGCTGCGCGATCGCGAGTTGGTGGCGTCCGCGGGCTCGACGGAGGACGGCCTTCCGCTGTACCGCCTCACCGAGGCGGGTGCGGCCGCGGCTCACGCGTGGCTGAGCGGAGCCGGCTGCACCCCGGATGAGGAGTGGGACGACATCCTCGACCGCATCCTGATCGCGTCGAGCCTCGACGACGCCGACCTGCCGACGATCCTCGCCGCGTACGAGGCGGCGGGCGTCGCCGCAACCGTCGACGATCATCCGCAGCGGCGACTCGCATCGATCGCCGAATCGGCCAGGCGATCGGCCCTGCGAACCGTGATCGAGGCCGCCCGAACCGAGCTCGCGGAGGCCGCATCGGGCTCTCTGGCCAGGGGTTTCGCGGGCGTCCGCCCCCGAAGAGGGCGCAGATCGGCCGCGGCGAAACCTGCGCATCCGGGTGAGGTCGCTTAGGGTGGAGCGCATGACCGCCCCGCTCGACGTCGTCCGCCGGCGCCCCCGCGCCCGCCGCCTCGTCGCCGCGGGAGCCGGAATCGCCCTCCTGGCCGCCTGCGTGTTCCTGCCGCAGTCCGCTCAGGCCGCCTACGATCCGAGCGGCTACCCCTCATGGTCGGATGTGCAGAACGCCAAGGGCAACGAGGCGGCGACCGCCGCCGAGGTCGACAAGATCAACGCGCTGCTCGACGGCCTTCGTGCTCAGGCGGCGCAGCTCGGCGACGAGGCGATCGCCCGAGCCGGTGAGGCGGACGCCGCCGCTCAGGCTCTGGACGAGGCGACCCAGCGCGTGAGCGCCCTCGAGAGCCGAGCCGCCGCTGCGACCGCGGCCGCGGAATCCGCTCGCACCCAGGCCGGTCGACTCGCCGCTCAGCTGTACCGCAACGGCGGAACCGACGCCACGCTGAACCTCTTGGTCGGTGGGGCCCAGCAGTCGAGCCAGCTGCTCTACAAGCTCGGCACCATGACCCAGCTCACGGCGCAATCCACCCGCCTGCAGGATGCGGCCACCGCGAAGGCGAATCTCGCTACGTCGCTCGGACAGCAGGCCGAGGAGGCGAAGACCGAGCGGGCGAGCCTCGCCGACGCCGCCGAAGCCGCGCTGGAAGCTGCGCAAGCCGCCGAAGCGGCCGCCGAGGCCCAGGTGGCCGAGCAGGAGTCGCGCAGCACCGAGCTGTACGCCCAGCTCGCGTCGCTGAAGAACACCACCGCGCAGGTCGAGCAGGAGTACGCCGACGGCCAGGCGGCGAAGGCCTCGTACGAGCAGCAGCAGCGTGACGCCGCGGCGGCAGCCCTGAAGAACCGCACCAACACCGAGAGCAGCAATGACCCGGACGGGCTCGACAGCTCGCAGGGCACCATCGACTCGCTCGGTCAGTACACCGGCGCGACCGGCGGCCTCTCCCCCGCCGAGGCCCAGGCCTACGCGGCCACCCAGATGCCCGCCTTCGGCTGGGGGCAAGACCAGATGAGCTGCCTCATTCCACTCTGGAACGGCGAGTCGAACTGGCGCTGGAACGCATTGAACAGCTCCAGTGGTGCCTACGGCATCCCGCAGTCGCTGCCCGCGAGCAAAATGGGCACGGTCGCCGCGGACTATCGCACGAACGCCGTCACCCAGGTGACCTGGGGTCTCTCCTACATCAAGAGCGCCTACGGCTCCCCGTGCACCGCCTGGTCCAAGTGGCAGTCGCGCTCGCCCCACTGGTACTGAGTTTGTTCTGTCTTCTCTCCTCGTTCCTCGTCGAGAAGACCGCGGGTGGCATCGCGGCGGTGACGGGACTAGAGAGCGTCTGACGTTCGCGTACGAAAAAGCGCTGGAACGCGCTTTTCCGGTTACGCTCGCTGTCCTCTCTCCTCGTTCCTCGTCGAGAAGACCGCGGGTGGCATCGCGGCGGTGACGGGACTAGAGAGCGTCTGACGTTCGCGTACGAAAAAGCGCTGGAACGCGCTTTTCCGGTTACGCTCGCGCGAACATGGTCGCCTTCCCGAGACAGTGGCGTCCGCTTGCGTTCCTGAGGCAGGACGCTCGCGCAGAGATGGTCGCCTTTCTATCGACGGATGCGCCGATCGGCTCCGGGGTCCTCACTTCGCTTGATCGTAGGAGTCGACCACCGCGACCTGCACCGGGAAGTCGACCGCGCTCGCGCCGAACAGCGAACGGCACGCGGCCTCGGCGGCTGACGCGACCAGCTCGGCGACGCGGTCGGCGATCTCCTCCGGGGTGTGCACGATCACCTCGTCGTGCAGGAAGTAGACCAGGTGCGGCGCCTGCAGGAGCGGTGCGTCGGTCTCCGCGCGGAGCCGGGCCCGGAGTTCGGCCATCCAGCACAGAGCCCACTCGGCCGCCGTGCCCTGCACCACGAAGTTCCGCGTGAACCGCCCCCAGTCCCGCGCGCGGCTGCGGGCACGACGCTGCTGCTCCGCCGAGCCGTCGACCGTGTACGCATCAGCCTGTGCCGCCGACCACTCGGCCGACGGGAACGGTGAGCTGCGTCCGAGCCAGGTGGAGACGCGCTCCCCCTTCTCGCCCGCGCGAGCCGCCGCCTCGACGAGCGCTACCGACCGCGGGTAGGCGCGCGCCAGACGCGGCATCAGCCGGCCGCTCTCGCCCGTGGTCGCTCCGTACATCGCCCCGAGCATCGCCACCTTGGCGTGCGCGCGGTCCTCCACAACGCCGCTGTCGACGATGCCCTGGTAGAGATCCCGCCCGCGGCCCGCGGCTGCCATCGAACGGTCATCCGCCATCGCCGCGAGGATCCGCGGCTCGAGTTGCGCCGCGTCCGCGACAACGAGCTTCCAGCCGGGGTCGGCGACCACGGCGGAGCGGATCTGCTTCGGCAGCTGCAACGCTCCTCCGCCCGACGTCGCCCAGCGGCCGGTCACCACACCACCGACGATGTAGTCGGGGCGGAACCGGCCCTCGCGCACCCAGGCGTCCAGCCAGGCCCATCCGTTCGCGCTGAGCAACCGAGCGAGCTTCTTGTACTGCAGCAGCGGCTCGATCACCGGATGCTCGATCCGCTTGAGCTCCCACGAACTCGTCGACTCGACCGCGACGCCGGCCCGACGCAGGACGCGGACGAGGGCGACCGGCGAATCGGGGTTGAGTTCGGGAGCAGCGAGTTCGCCGCGGATGCGCACGGCGAGCGCCTCGAGCCGTTCCGGCCTGCCGCCGAACACGGGGCGCGGCCCGAGCGCGGCGGTGAGGATGCGGTCGTGCACTTCAGCCCGCCACGGCAGACCGGCCGCCGCGATCTCGCGGGCCACCAACGCGCCGGCCGACTCCGCCGCCACGAGCAGACGCAATCGGCCGGGAGCGGCCGAGCCGCGCATCGCCTCCTCCTGGCGCGCCAGCTCGGTCTCGGCGTCGCCGGGTTCGATCTCGTCCGCGTCGACCCCGAACAGCGTGTCCGCGCCATCGGCGGCCGAACCCGGAGCATCCCAGCCGTCGACGGCGGCCGAGGCCAGGGCCGACTGCTCCGTCGCGACGGAGCGGCGGAGGATCGCCCGGGCGAGTCGCAGGTCGTGGCTGCGCGCCACCCGGATGCCCGCGGCCAGCAGCACGGGATACCAGCGCGTGGTGTCGTCCCATACCCAGCGGGGCTTCGCCCGTTCGTGCGCCCGGACCGCGTCGATCAGGGCGATCGGATCCACGGACTCGATGCGTTCCGTCGTGGCGAGGTCGTCGCCGAGCAGCGTCAGACTCCAGGCCCCGACCGGGCTTCCGGCGAGTACGGCGAACACCGCTCCATTCTCGCGCGTCCGCGACGCGCACGCCGCGGCCGGCGCCTCAGCGATCGCCGGCACTGCTCGGGTACCCCGGGAACGGCTTGTCCTGCGCGGTCGGCGGCTGATGCTCCCACAGCACCTTCGCGATCGCGTCGATGTCGTGGGCGTAGCCGACCAGCCGGCGTTCGCTCGGCGTCGCCGACCAGGTCACGGCTCGGAACCAGGTGACGCGGAACGGGCCGGTCTCGATCCGCCGGATCACGCCGATGCGTCCGCTGCGCACCGCGTCGAGCATCACCCATTCGTCGGGACCGCTGGAGCGCAGCATCTGCAACGGACTCCACTCCGACCCGCTCGGTGTCGCCTGCGCCATTCGGCTCCCTCCGTTTCCGTTCTCGGACCCGCCGTGGCGATGTCGTTCGTCAGGGCGTATGCTCTGATCATATAGAACGGGTATTCGAAGGTCGAATCGTGTTTCGGTCCAGCTCTCGAACACTCGGATGGGATTCGAGCGGTACGCCGGGCTCACGCAGTCGGGCCGGGCTCACGCAGTCGGGCCGGGCTCACGCAGTCGGGCCGGGCTCACGCAGTCGGGCAGGGTCGAGGAGGAACGGGATGGCGATGATCAGCGAGGCGGTCGCGGTGAGCACCGACGACGACGGCATCCCGTTGTCACTGCTCTGGCGCGGCGCGCGCTATCGGGTGACCGATCATCCGACCGTGTGGACGCGCACGAGCGACTGGTGGCGTCCGCTGCGCGGCTTCGACCTCGGCTACGGGCAGACGCCGGTGAGCATCGGCGGTTGGCGCTTCCAGGCGACCGCCACGGAATCGGGCGATGCGCTGGTGTTCGACGTGATCGCGGCGACCGACGAGAACTGGCGGGTGGTGTGCGTCTACGACTGATGAGCCGGGCGCCGAGGGCGCACCGGCTGCTCGAGCGGCGCCGTTACTTCTCGGACCACGGGGCCTTGGTCATCGCGATGACGGCGACGGTGCCGGAGACGCCGCCGACTGCGGCGATACCGAGGATGACGAGCCAGAGAACGAGTTCCATGCGGCAAGTGTACCGACCGCCCGGGGCGCGCCCGGCACTGAAAGCTCGGCTATGGAATAGCCTGCGATGCGGTGCACTTGCATCCGAGGAGGGCGACGACGCCCGCCGAGCCCCGCCCGCCTCCTCCGATCGGTCTCCCCATGACGACTGCCCCGCCCACCCGTGCAAGTGTGGGTCTGCGCTCCGAGCGCGGCCCCATCCTGCTCGCGCTGATGCTCTCGACCGCGCTGGTCGCCTTGGACGCGACGATCCTCTCCACGGCGGTGCCGTCGATCGTCGCCGACCTGGGCGGCTTCTCGGCCTTCCCATGGCTGTTCTCGGCCTACTTGCTGGCGCAGGCCGTCTCCGTGCCGCTCTACGGCAAGCTCTCCGACATGATCGGCCGCAAGCCGATCATGCTGATCGGAGTGGGCTTGTTCCTACTGGGCTCGCTTCTCTGCGGCCTCGCCTGGAGCATGCCGGCACTGATCGCGTTCCGCGCCCTGCAGGGCATCGGCGCCGGCGCGATCCAGCCGATGAGCATCACGATCGCCGGCGACATCTACACGGTGGCCGAGCGCGCGAAGACGCAGGGCTACCTCGCCAGCGTGTGGGGCATCTCCTCCGTGGTCGGTCCGACTCTGGGCGGGCTGTTCTCCGACTTCGTGACCTGGCGCGCGATCTTCTTCGTGAACGTGCCGCTGTGTCTCCTGGTCGCCTTCCTCCTCCAGCGCAACTTCACCGAGACGGTGCACGGCAGCAAGCAGAAGATCGACTACGCGGGCGCGGCGCTGCTCGCCGTCGGCACCGCCCTGCTGATCCTGGGCCTGCTCGAGGGCGGCACCGCGTGGGAGTGGCTCTCGCCCGCCGGCGTCGGCATCTTCGTCGCCGCAGCACTGGTCTTCGTCGCGTTCGTGCTGGTCGAGCGTCGAGCAGCGTCCCCCGTGCTGCCGCTCTGGGTGCTCAGCCGTCGGGTGCTGCTGTCCACCAGCTTGGTCTCGGCCGCCGTCGGCGTGATCACGCTCGGCGTCACCTCGTACCTGCCGACGTTCGCGCAGACGGTGCTCGGCTCGACGGCGCTCGTCGCGGGCTTCGCGGTGGCCGCGATGACGCTCGGCTGGCCCGTCTCCGCGTCCCTCTCCGGGCGGTTCTACCTGCGCATCGGCTTCCGCTCGACGGGATTCATCGGCGCCGGCCTGGTTCTGCTGGGCACCGCGTTGACGATCCTGCTCGGCACCGGCTCGAACGTGTGGCAGATCGCGGTGTTCTGCGTGATCATCGGCGCCGGAATGGGCCTGGTCGCCACTCCCACCCTGATCCGCGCGCAAGCCAGCGTGGAGTGGAACGAGCGCGGAGTCGTGTCGTCGACGAACTTCTTCGCGCGCAACATCGGCAGCTCGATCGGCGTCGCCGTGTTCGGTGCGATCGTGAACGCCTCGGTCGGCTCGGGCGAGGTCCGCCCCGCCGACCTCGCGGTCGGCGTGCGCTCGGTCTGCGTCGCCCTGGCGGTCGTCGCGGTGGGGATGCTGGTGGCCGTCTGGTTCATGCCGAAGGACGAAAAGCCAGCGAAGGTCGCGAAGGCGTAGCCGCTGCGGCCTTCCGAAAATCCCGAAGGTCGCGAAGGCGTAGCCGCTGCGGCCTTCCGAGAAACCCGAAGGTCGCGAAGGCGTAGCCGCTGCGGCCTTCCGAAAAACCCGAAGGTCGCGAATGTCGCGAAAGCGTAGCCGAGCAGCGCCAGCAGGAGTCAGCGCCGCAGCGCCAGCAGAAGTCGGCGTCGCCAGCGCAGCAGCGGCAGCCCTGCGGCCCCGTGCCGATACAGGGTGTAGAACGCGCGCTCGTAGCGTCGCAGCATGCCGCGGGTATCGGCGAAGATCGAGCCCTCGACGCCGACGGCAAGCGTCTGCTCGAAGGCGATCCGGTAGCGCAGTCCGACGTGCAGGCTCAGATCGACGTCGTCGTGCAGGCGCGCGTCGGCTCGGTGCATCCGCGGCCCGACTGCGAGCCAGACGCTGCGGCGCATCGCGAGAGCCGATCCGTACAGCGGCCAGTGCGCGAGGGCGAGGCCCATCCAGAAGAAGTAGGCGTCCATGTAGACCAACCGCGCGAGCATCTGGCGCACCGGTCCGAAGCCGACGAAGCGGCCGGGCCCCGTCACCGCGTCCACATCACCGCGCTCGAAACATCTCACCACGCGTTCGATCCAGTCGGGTGGCGGCACGGAGTCGGCGTCGAGCCGAGCGATCAGCTCGCCGCGCGCGGCGTCGTACCCGCACGCCGAGCTGGCGGGGATGCCCGCGCCGTCGTGCGTCAGCACCCGCGCGCCGAACGACCGAGCAACCTCGGCCGAATCGTCCACGCTGGAGTCATCCACCACGAGGACCTCCCACGGCGCGACCGTCTGCTCCGCCAGCGCCCGCAGACACCGCGCCAACGCGACCGCGTCGTCCTTCACCGGAACAACAACGGACACCTGCACACCCCCATCCTTCCAGCCCGGCCCCGCCCCTCCTGCCCCACGCGTCCCGCGCGTCCGCCCCACCCCTCCTGGCGAAAAGTTGCAGGTCAACGCGGGTCGTCCTGCAACTTTTCGCCGGAGCGGGCCCGGGTGACGATGCCGTCGTCGAGGGTCTCCAGGGCGAGCACGCGGTAGCCCTCGGAGTCGAAGAAGACGGTCATCCGGTCGGCTTCGACGCTCATCACCGTGCCGTCGCCCCACGCACGATGCCGGACCTCCGCGCCGACGGCGATCGGACCGGCGGTCACGGCGGAGGCGGCGGTCGCGGAGGCATCGCGCCGGCGCTCGTCGCAGCCGTCGCAGTTGTCGCACCAGTCCGGCGCCTCGACACCGAAGTAGTCCAGCAGCAGCCGACGCCGGCACAGCGAGGTCTCGGCGTAGCCGCGCATCATCGCCAGCCGCGACTCGGCGATCCGCTCCAGGGCGTCACGTCCGTCGACCGCCGCACGAACGGCGGCTCGTGCCGAGATCGCGCGTGCGGGGCGGATCCGTGCGGCCCGCGTCTCCAGCAGACCCACCGCATCGAAAGCACCGACGAGCCGGGAAGCCGCGCGGGTCGAGCAGCCCGCCGCGCTCGCGACCTCGCTCATCCGCAGGCCGTCACCGGCCGCGATCGCTCGCCACACCGCGCCGAGTTCGGCGCGGTCGAGGGCACGGGCGGCGAAGAACCGCCGAAGCGCGAGATCCTCGGAACGGTAGTGCAACTCGGCTCTGGCCGGCTCGCCGTCGCGCCCGGCGCGACCCATCTCCTGCGCGTACGCGTCCAGCGACTCGGTGACGGCCGCGTGCAGCACGAAGCGGACGTCGGCCTTGTCGATTCCCATGCCGAACGCCGACGTCGCGACCACAACGTCCAGTTCACCGTCGCGCCAGAGCCGGTGCACGTGCTCCCGCCGCTTCCGAGGCAACCCGGCGTGATAGGCGGCGACCCGGCGGCCGCCCTCCGCGATCTGGGCGGCGTAGCCCTCGCTGTCCCGCCGCGTCGCGACGTAGACCAGGCCCGGCTCCTGCCAGTCGCACGCCGCCTCGACGACGGCCCGACGCTTCTGCACGTCCGACTCGTGCCGGGAGACGGCGAGGTGGATGTTCGGGCGGTCGACGCCGCGCACGATCACCGTCGGTTCGTTCATCCCGAGCCGCTCGGCGATCTCGTCGCGCACCGGGGCGGATGCGGTCGCGGTCATCGCCAACACCGGCGGGCGTCCGAGCGCGTCCGCCACTGCTCCCAGACGCAAGTAGTCGGGCCGAAAATCGTGGCCCCATGCCGAGACGCAGTGCGCCTCGTCGACCACGAAGAGCCGTACCCCCGCCGCCGCGAGACGGGCGACGTTGCTCTCATCGGCCAGCTGCTCCGGGGCGAGCAGCACGTACAGCGGCCCGCCCGCAGCCACGCGTTCCCAGGCGGAACGCCGGGCAGCGGCCGAGAGCGTGGAGTTGATCAGCACGCCGGGCGGCGCGGCCGGCGCCTCCTCGATCGCGGCGAGCTGATCCGCCTGCAGCGCGATCAGCGGCGAGACCACGACCGTGATCCCCTCCCGCTCCGCCCCGGCGATCAGGTACACCGCCGACTTGCCGCCGCCGGTGGCGAGCACCAGCAGCGTGTCGTCGCCGGCCACCACCGCCTCGATCGCCTCGCGCTGCCCCGGCAGCAGAGCGTCCCAGCCGAACTCGGTGCGGGCGGTGCGTTCGAGGGTGTCGCCGACTGAAACACGGGGAACAGGCATCCCCCGACGCTACGACGACCGCCGCCCGCGCGCCGACACTTGACACGGCGGCCTAGGGGCCTGACGCGGAAGTGTCAATCGGCTGTCGCCGAGCCGCTCGGGGTGGTCGGCTGGAGGCCTACCCGAGCGAGAGCGAGCCGCCCCCATGCGCTACGACGACTTCACCCCGACGACCGCCATCGTGACCGCCTCCGACTCCGGCATCGGCCGCGCCACGGCGGTCGCGCTCGCCGCGGCCGGAATGGACGTGGGCGTCACCTGGCACAGCGACGAGGAGGGCGCGAACGCCACGGCGCAGGAGGTGCGCTCGCACGGCCGCCGAGCCGAGATCGCCCGCCTGGACACCACCGAGCTCGATCGCGCCGGCGACGTCGTCGACGATCTCGCTCAGCGCCTCGGCGGCCTCGACGTCTTCGTCAACAACGCGGGCGGAGGCGGAGGCGAGGCCTTCCTGGAGCAGTCCGTCGAGAGCTGGCGCCAGACGGTCGCGATGAACCTCGACGGCGCGTTCGTCAGCATCCAGCGCGCGGCGCAGCGGATGGTCGCGGCCGGCACTCCGGGTCGGATCATCGCCGTGACCAGCGTGCACGAGCACCAGCCGCGCGTCGGCTCATCGGCGTACGTCGCGTCGAAGCACGGACTCGGCGGGCTGCTCAAGGTCGCGGCTCTCGAACTCGGGCGGCACGGCATCACGGTGAACGCGGTCGCCCCGGGCGAGATCGCGACGCCGATCAACGACGCCGACGACGTGGACGCGTTCGGAGTCGATCGACCCGGCATCCCGCTCGGCCGACCGGGCGACGCGCGCGAGGTCGCCGCCGTGATCGCTTTCCTCGCCTCCCCCGCCGCCGGATACGTCACGGGCTCGTCCTACGTCGTCGACGGCGGGATGCTGCAAATGGGGCCGCAGGCCGGCTCGCACCTCGGCAGCGACTCCTGGCGCAGCGTCTGACCGAAGCCCCGTACCGCGTCGGAGAGCGTCAGGCTCGGGCGTAGTGGTTGACCACAACGCCCGAGTCGAACGCCTCGCTCGAGGTCAACTCGAAGCTGTGCAAGGTCGGTCCGCCGCCGAACACCGGGATGCCGTCGCCGAGCACGATCGGATTCACCTTGAACACGAGGTGGTCGAGCTCCTCGACCAAGTCGGCTGCGAGCGCTCCGCCTCCGCACAGCCAGATCCCGCCACCGGGCTGCGACTTCAGCCGGCGCACCGTCTCGAGCGGATCATCGCGCAGCCGGATCTGCTCGGGCACCGTGCGCTGCTGCCGGGTGAACACGAACTGTTCGAGGTGCGGGTACGGATCGGTCACGCCGTGCGCCAGGCCGGCCGCGTAGGTGTTCCAGCCCATCAGCACCGTGTCGAAGCGGCTGTTGTCGGCGGTGAGACCGAGCATCTCCAGACCGGCGCCCGGGAGCGTGTCGCGGTATTCGCGGAAGATCCACTCGATGTGATCGCCCATCACCGGGAAGGCGGAGAAGTTGCCGTCCGGTGCGGCGATCCGACCGTCGAGGGAGATGGCGACGAAGTAGGTGAGTTCTCGCACGATGGATCCTCTCGGTAGTTCACGACAGCTGTCGTGGTCTGACTCCAAACTACAACGGCTGTCGTGGTTAGGCTAGGTCCATGGCTCGGAACGACGAACGACGACGAGTGCTGGCGGATGCCGGCCTCTCGGTGCTGGCGCGCGAGGGCGCGCGCGGGCTGACCCACCGGGCGGTCGACGATGCGTCCGGTTCCCCCCGAGGCACGGCCTCGAACTACTTCCGCAGCCGCGAGGACCTGCTGCGCGCCCTGGTCGATCGCATCGGCGAGCGGCTTGCCCCGGATCCCGCCGTCGCCGCGGAACTCTCCGCCCTCGAACCCGACAGCACGGTCTTCGCGGCTTACATCCGCGACATCGTGCGCCGGCTGACGGACGCCCGCGAAGTCACTCTCGCCCTGTTCGAACTGCGCCTCGAAGCCGCGCGCCGGCCCGAGATCGCCGAGCTGATCGGCGGCTGGCAGCGTGCCGGATTCGCAGGCGACGTCGCCTTCAACGCCGCGGCGGGCCTCCCCGGCGGCGCCTTCGACATCGCCCTGTTCCACTACGCGATCGACGGCCTGATGCTGGATCGGCTGACCACCCCCATCGATCCGGAGACCACGGCCGAGGCGATCGTCGACGCGCTGGTGCAGCGGATCCTGCGCTGAAAGCCGACCGCGTCGACGGCGATCGATGCTCCCGCGGCGGGTAGGCTCGGAGGGTCGATTCGACAGTCATCGGGAAGGAGCCGGGTTCGTGTGGTTCCGCCGTCGGAAGAAGTTCAAGCTCGCGCCGTTCAACCCCGATGACAACCCCGTCGCCGACCCGATCAGCGTCGAGGAGGCCACGGAAGAGGGCCTGATGCTCGCCGAGTACGCGAGCCGGATGAACGTGAAGAACCGGATCCTGATCGAAGGACTCACCAGCGAGAAGTCGTTCGACCCGACCCGATTCACCCGATACGCCGGTGAGTCGCTGGAGGCACTCGCCCAGGAGCAGACCCTCGCGGCCACACGCATCCGCGAGACCTTGCACGATGCGAGTGTGGCCAGCGGCCGCTCCGCGCACATCCACGACTACCGTCCCGCGGACGTCGACAACCTGGATCACCGGGAGAAGCTGTCGCTTGCTGTCGCCGCGACGCTGCGATACCGCGCGATCGACCCCGAGTATCTGCTCGCCCTGGTCGAGCGCGCTCGCGAGGACGCCTGGCGGGAGGTGTCGCAGTCGATCGAGGAGAACCTCGACCGGACGCCGATCATCGACGTCACCGAGGAGTACAACCGCGATCGCGACGTGCGGATGGCCCTCATCGTGATCGAGGATCTCGCCAAGCTCGCGGAGGAACGCGGCACGACGCTGGAGTAGGCCCGCCGCTTTTCGAGGCGGGTTTTCGGCGGTTCCGGTCAGCGGATCACTCCGCCGCGACCGTCTGCATCGCGTTCGCGAGCAGCGCGACCGAGGCGAGTCGGTCCTCCGAGGCGAGCGCGCCGTGCGCGGTGATCAGCTCATCCGCGCCGACCGACTCGGCGAAGCGCTCCAGGTAGCCGCGCACCTCGGCCGGCGTTCCCACGGCGGTGTACGCCATCATGTGCGCGATCTGCCGACCCTGCGGCGAATCGAGCACCATGTCGATCTCCTCGTCGGTGAAGGTGCGATCCTTCGTGAGCATCCAGCGGATCCGGTTGCGCCGGGATGCCTCGAACTGCTGCACCGCGTCGTCACCGTTCTCGGCGGCGACGACGTTGACGCCCGCGATGAAGTGCGGCGCGTCGAGCTGCAGCGAGGGCCGGAACTCCTCCCGGTAGATCCGCGCGGCGTCGCGCAGTGAATCCGGCGCGAAGTGCGAGGCGAACGCGAACGGCAGGCCGAGCATCGCAGCCAAGCGTGCACCGAAGGTGGAGGAGCCGAGGATGTAGAGGGGCACATCCGTGCCGCCGCCCGGTACCGCCTGCACGCCCGGCACGCGCGACTGGCCGGCGAGGTACGCCTGGAGTTCGAGCACGTCCTCGGGGAAGTGTTCCGACGAGTCCATCGCCCGGCGCAAGGCGCGGAACGTGGTCTGGTCGCTACCCGGGGCGCGCCCCAGCCCGAGGTCGATCCGCCCCGGGTGCAGCGACTCGAGGGTGCCGAACTGCTCCGCGATGGTCAGCGGCGAGTGGTTGGGCAGCATGATCCCGCCGGAGCCGAGGCGGATGCTCGAGGTCTGGGTGGCGATGTGCGCGATCAGCACGCTCGTCGCCGAGGAGGCGATCGAGGGCATGTTGTGGTGCTCGGCGTACCAGACCCGCGTGTAGCCGTGTTTCTCGGCGGTCTGCGCGAGCTGCACGCTGACGGCGAAGCTGTCGCGCACCGTCTGCCCGGGAGCGATGGGAGCGAGATCGAGGATGGAGAGCGGGAGAGTCACCCTTCTTGCAGCGCGTCCGGCGCCCCGTTCATTCCCGGATGCGAGCGTCGCCTGCGCGAACGGCGGTTCAGAGAGCGGTACGAACGGCATGCCGTTCGCACTGGGTTTCCAACCGCCGTTCGTGCAGGCTCAGCTCGCCGCAGCGGTCGCGGGCGCAGCGACGGGCATCGGCTCGGTCCGCTGCGCGCCGATCCCCGCCACGATCACGAGGAGCACGCCCACCGCCTGGAAGCCGTCGGGCGCCTGTGCCAGCACGATCAGCCCGAGCACCGTCGCGATCCCCGGCTCCAGCGCCATCAGCGTGCCGAACGCGGCGACCCGCATCCGCCGCAGCGCGATCAGTTCCAGCACGAACGGCAGCAGCGGCACCAGGATCGCGATGCCGACGCCCTGCAGCAGGATGCTCGGGGTCATCCCGGCGATGGCCGCCCCCGCCCCGAACGGTGTGGCGATGACGGCCGCCGTCGACAACGAGATCGCCACCCCCTGCAGACCCTCCAGCTCGGCGCCGACCCACTGCGTCAGCAGGATGTAGGCCGCCCAGCCGAGCGCCCCGCCGACGGCGAAGGCGACGCCGATCAGGTCGAGCGAGCCCTGCCACGGCTGCGTCAGCAGCACGACTCCGACGAGGGCCAGCGCCGGCCACAGCAGCGCCGAGCGGCGGTGACTGCGCAGCGCCGCGACGGTGAGCGGGCCGAGGAACTCGATCGCCGAGGCGGTACCGAGCGGGATCCGCGCAACGGCTTCGATGAACGCCAGCATCATCAATCCGGTGACCGCACCGAGGATGATCGTGTTCCGCAGCGCCCGGCGCGGGATGCGTCCCAGCCGCGGTCGGGCGATCGCGAGCAGGACGACGCCGGCGACGACCAGCCGCAGCCAGGTCGAGCCCGCCGGGGTCAGCGCGTCGAACAGGTGGGTACTCAGGGCGGCGCCGAGCTGCACGAAGATCATCGCCGCGATGGCGAGCGAGGGCGCGGGGAGTTTCACGCCTCCAGTGAAGCGCGCTGGGTGCATCCGCGTCCAACGGATGATTGCGGCGATACTCTTCACAAAACGCGGATAATCATCGGATGGACATCGACAAGCTGCGCGCCCTCGTCGAGCTGGATCGCCTCGGCACCATGGCGGCCGTCGCGCAGGCCACCGGCTACGGCACCTCGGCGGTCAGTCAGCAGCTCGCCGCCCTGGAACGCCAATCGGGAGTGCGACTGCTGGAGGCGTCGGGGCGCCGGGTTCGACTGACTCCGGCCGGGCGACGACTCGCGGAGCACGGCCGCGGCATCCTCGCGGCGGTCACCGCGGCGGAGACCGAGCTGGCGGCGCAGGGTGAGCCGCACGGACTGGTGCGCATCGGCGGGTTCACCGGCGCGCTCCGCGACGCGGTACTGCCCGCCTTCACCCGGCTGATCGAGCGCTATCCCGCGATCGAGTTGGAGGTGTCGGAGGGCGAGCCGGAGGAGGTGCTCGCCTGGCTGGACGACGACGTGATCGACGTCGGTTTCATCTACGACTATTCGATGGTGCCGCGCGAGCCGCGGCATCCGACGACGCTGTTGTTCGCCCGGGAGATGGTCATCGCCGTGCCCGACGGGGTCGACGTGCCCGACCGCATCCGCACCCCCGCCGATCTCGAGGCACTGCGCGGCTGGGACTGGATCGGCAACTCCCGCGATTCCGGCGACGACGAGCTCTCGGCACGACTGTGCGCGCTCGGCGCATGGACCCCGACGATCCGGCATCGAGCGGACAGCCTCGCCCTCGTGATCGATCTGGTCGCGGCACGTCGGGGCGTCAGCATGATCGTGAGCGATTCCCCGGAGATCGCGCGGGTCCGCACCGTGCACATCGATCTCGCCCGCGTCGAGCGCCGCGTCTGGAGCGTGCTCCGCGCCGGCACCGCGGCCTGGCCGGCGACCGCCGCCGTGCTCGCCGAGGTCGACGCCCACATCCACAACGTCCGCCCGAACCCCTGCCCCTGACCCCGCGCCCCTGACCCCGCGAGATGCCTCTTCTGTACAGTTTTCGCGGCGTGTCGCGTACAGAAGAGGCATCTCGCGGGGCGGGGGCGGCCCGGATTCGAGGAGCACGGCCCCCTCAAGTAAGGTCTTCGGGGTGCCCGCGCCCGGGCAGCAGGACGACACGGAGGCGGCGTGAGCGAGATCACCGCGGAGTACGCGCGGGTGCGTGACGCGTTCGCGAAGCCCACCATCGGTCTGCTCGGCGGCAAGTGGTCGCCGGTCGCCATCACGATCTTCCGGCTCTCCTTCAGCCGGGAGGCCCAGTTCGTTCCGGTCGACCGGCTGCACACCCAGGTCGAGGAGTACCTTGCCGAGCTGCGCTCCGCCGGCATCGCGACGCCCGACGGTGTGGACGGGCGATCGCTCTGCCGGCAGTGGCTGAACAGCCAGTGGCTGTTCCGCACCACCGGCGAGGACGACGCTGACGCGGACGAGCAGTACTCGCTCACCTCGCACGCCCTGGAGGCGATGGCGGCGATCGACGGCCTGGCCGCCGATCGCGCGTTGATCAGTGAATCGCGCTTGACCACCATCCTCGAATCCGTGCGGCGCTGGGCGCTGAAAGCCAGCCCCGACAAGGACGAGCAGCTGCGCCGCCTGGATGCGCAGATCAACGAGCTCACCGCCGAGCGCGATCGCCTGCAGCACGGCGGCGAGGTGCGCGCCGCGAGCGACGCCGACATGCTCGACGGCTACGCCAACCTGACCGACCTGCTGCGCCAGCTGCCCGGCGATTTCAAGCGCGTCGAGGAGTCGGTGCAGGGCATGCACCGCCGGATCGTGCAGGACTTCCGCGACGACGAGCGCCCGATCGCCGAGGTGCTCGACGAGTACCTGCGCCGCACGGACGAGCTGATGACGTCGACGCCCGAGGGCCGCGCCTTCGAGGGCGCCTTCCGGCTGCTGCTGGATGAGAAGCTGCTGCAGCACCTGAAGAACGACATCGCCGCGATCCTCGACCATCCGTTCTCGAACACGCTCAGCGCCACCGAACGCCGCTCGTTCCGCTCGGCCGTCGCCGTGATCCGCCAGGGCGTCGACGATGTGCTCACCCAGCGCAGCAGGCTCACCTCGACCCTGCGCGACCACATCGTGAACCACGACGTGATCCGCGACCGCGAACTCGACGCCACCCTGCGGCGGATCAATCAGCTCTTCGCGACCTGGATGGAGGACGCCGGCCCGCGCACCACGGTCGAGCTGCCGCTCATCCCCGAAGCGCTCGACATCGAGCACCTGCGCGAGCGCTTCTACGACCCCGACGTCGAGCTGCCGCCGCCGGCACTGGTCGACGAAGGTGCGCTCGAGTTGCCCGAGCTGACCATCGAGCAGCTGCGCACCCAGGGCGGCCCGCTGCTGGCCGAACTGCGCGGTGCCTTCGCCGAGCGGATCGTCGAGCACGGTGCCGCGACGGCGCGGGATGCGTGGAGCACCCTGCCGGAGGCGCTGCGCCGCCCCGTCGAGCTGTACGGCATGCTGCACATCGCCACCCAGATCGGCGCGATCGCGAATGCGGATGGTCCCCTCGGCGAGCGCCACCACGTCGAGGCGGTTCGTCCGAACGGCGAGACCGTGCGTTTCGCCGTGCCCGCGATCCCGCTCGCGCCGGAACACGCCTCTGCCCTGCTGTACGCGCCCGTGCTGTTCGACGACGAACTCGACTCCCCCGCATCCGAGACGATCCGTGAGGCCTGACATGACGGACACTGACTTGACCGACACCGACATGACGGACACTGACCTGACCGACACCGACATGACGGACATCGACACCGATATCGATCTACCCGACCTCCTCGACGATGACGCGGCGGGCGATCCCTTCGAGGAAGAGGATTCGCGCCTCTCCCTCTTCGAGGGCGACGAGGGCCGGCTCAGCCTCGATCAGCGCCGCACCATGGTGGCGCTGCTGAAGAACCGCTACATCAGCCCGACCCGGCACCCCGTCGAATGGCGCACGCTGCTGGCCGACGAGACGCTGTTCCGCGGGCGGCTGAACGAGCTGTTCCTGGAGCTGCACGTCGACCCGAACTACGAGGTCGCGTTCAAGCGTCAGGCGCGGCCTGAGAGCGGCCGCGCCTTCCCGACCCTGCTGCACGATGTGTCCTACACCCGCGAGGAGACCATCCTGCTGGTGTTCCTGCGCACCCGGTTGCGTAGCGAGCGGGCCGGTGGCGCGCAGAACGTGGTCGTGGATCACGACGAGCTCGTCGAGCACGTCGCGCACTTCCGTCCCGCGCACGCGACCGACCTCGCGGGCGACCGCGCCCGCACCGAGCGCGCGATCGAGAAGCTGCTCGCCGCGAAGATCCTGCTGCGCAGCACCGATCCGAAGCGGCACCGCCTCTCCCCCGTGCTGGAGGTGCTGCTGCCGCTGGACCGGCTGCAGGAGTTGCTGGCCTGGCTGGTCACGCAGACGGCGGCCGAGAACGCTGCCGACGCCCTTCCTGCCGACGAGACCGAGTCGAAGGACGGTGACACCGAGTGAGCGCGTTCAGCCTGGACATCCCACTGATCGAGGAGGCACTGCAGTGGACCGCCGAGTCGCTGCAGGTCGTGAACTGGGGCGGCTTCGAAGGCCACCGCTCCATCCCGTTCTCGGCCCGCTCCACCCTCGTCTCCGGCGCGTCCGGCACCGGAAAGAGCACCCTGCTCGACGCCTACCTGGCCGTGATGATGCCCTCCGATGTGCCGTTCAACGGCGCGTCCAACGACGCCACGGTCGGTCGCGCCCGCGGCGCCGAGCAGCGCAACTTGCTCACCTACCTCCGCGGCAAGATCGACTCCACGCGCGACCCGGCGACCGGGCAGCTGCGCGACAAGAACCTGCGTGGCACGGACGGACCCACCTGGGGCGCCGTCGGCGTCACGTTCGTCAACGGCGACGGCAACCGCTACACCGCGCTGCGCACGTACATCGTGCCGCGGCGGGCGACCCGCAACACCGAGATCGCGATGACCCTCGCGACGGTCGACGGCGCCTTCGACCTGCGCCGCCTGGAGGCCTTCGTGCCGCGGCGCTTCGAGAAGGGCGAGCTGGAGGCGCGCGTACCGGGCCTGGCCGTCCGCGAGACCTACGCCCAATTCGCCTACGCCCTGCACAGCCGGCTCGGCATCGGCGCGAGCGGCGACGGCAACCGCGCGATGCGCCTGCTCGCGCGCATCCAGGCCGGACAGAACATGCCGTCGGTCGATGGGCTGTACAAGTCCATGGTGCTGGAGCGCCCGAGCACCTACGACGCCGCGGATCGGGCCATCGCGCACTTCGGCGCGCTGGATGAGGCGTACGAGGCGATGGTCACCGAGTCGCAGAAGGCGAAGGTGCTCGAGCGCATCCCGCAGCTGCACGCCGACCTCACCGGCGCGGTCGAGAGCGCCCGATCGATCGACGTGCTCGGCGTCACCGACGACGGCGACACGCCCTTCGCACTCTGGGCCGCCCGCACCAAGGAGTCGCTGCTCGGCGAGGCCGTCGAGAAGAACCGGCTCGAACGCGCCACGGCGCAGTCCAGCCACCACGCCGCCAAGGCCCGCCAGCTCGCCGCCGACGTGCGCCTCGCCGAACTCGGCGAGCAGATCCGTGACAACGGCGGAGATGCGCGCGGCAGGCTCGCCCGCCAGGTCGAGGATCTGCAGGAGCGGCACGACGCCGTCGCCGCTGCGCGCTCGGTATTCGAGGCCAAGACCGCCGTGCTGGAGGCCGACCTCGCCTCCCGCGCGCACTTCGACATCGCGCGCGCCGCCGCGTCCAGCTTCCTCGACACCCTCTCGGGTCGGCAGACCGAGCTGCAGAACGAACGCGACGCGCTGCTGCGCTCGATGCTGCCGCTGGAGAACCGCAACCGCAGCCTGCGTAAGGAGAAGGAGTCGCTCGGCGCCCGCAACGGCTCCGTCTCGACCCGCCTGCACAACGCCCGCGTCGAGCTGGCCCGCGCGGCCGGGCTCGACCCATCGGAGTTGCCCTTCGTCGCCGAGCTGCTCGATCTCAAGCCGGGCGAGGAGAACTGGCGCACCGCCGTCGAGGTCACCCTGCACGGCGTCGCGCGGATCCTGCTGGTCGACGAGAGCAAGCTGGATGCGTTCAGCCGCGCCATCGACCGGGTGCGCATCCCGTTCCGCGTCAACTTCGAAGGCGTCGCGCTGCGGGCGTACGCGCACGCTGACACCGACGAGCGGATGATCTCGGGCAAACTGCTGTTCAAGGACAGCCCCCACAGCGCCTGGGTGCAGGAGCGCACGCAGGCGTCGGGTATCGACGCGCTCTGCGTCGACGGCGCGGCCGAGCTGGGCGGCGGCGGCCGACGGGTCACCGCGGCCGGCCAGACTCGCGACGGCTCCCGCGGCGCGCACGGCGAACTCGGCGGCGCCCCCATCATCGGCTTCACGAGCGAGCACCGGCTCGCCGCGATCGACGCGGAACTGCTCGACGTCGCCCGCGACATCGAGGCGCTCGGGCTGCGACGGGATGCGGTCTCGCGCGAGCTATCCGGACTCGTCGCGCGCCGCTCCGCGCACGAGTACCTGCTGGCCGTCGAGTGGTCGTCCATCGACACCGCGATCGTGCGCGAGGAGCTGGATCGCATCCGCGCCGCGCACGACGCGCTGCTCGCCTCCAGCGACGTGCTGCGCGAGCTGGAGGAGCAGAAGAGCGCCCTCCTGCTCGACGCCGACGCCTCCGCCCGCGAGCGCTACCTCAGTGACGAACGCGTCGCGCTGCTCGACGCCGCGCACGGTCGCCTCGTCGACCAGCAGGATGCGGTGACGGATGCGGTCGACCGGCTGACGGCCGCCGTCGAGCTCGGTGACGAGCAGTCCGCCCAGCTGGACGCACTCTTCGCCTCCGTGGGTGATTCGGGCGACCTGCCCAGCTTCGACGCCAATGTGCAGCGGCTGCGGCACCGGCTGAACGCCGAGACCGCCGGCGCGCTGGAGACCGCCAATCGGGCGACCGCAGGCCTCGTCTCGGCCTTCGAAGCATTCCAGTTCACCTGGCCCGATCCGAACCTCGGCACCGGCGTCGAATCGTACGAGGACTACCGTGCGATCCTGGACCGGATTCTGGAGACCGGCCTGCACGAGCGCCGCGTCGAGTGGACCCGCCGGCTCTCGCGCTGGAGCGGTGAGGATCTGGTGCCGCTCAGCGGAGCGTTCGACAACGCCGTCGAGGAGATCGAGGACAGGCTGATGCCGGTCAACGCGATTCTCGCCACGCTGCCCTTCGGCGCGCAGAACGACAGCCTCAAGATCGTGCTGCGTCGGCAGACCCGCGAGGACGTGCTGGTCTTCCGCCGCGAGCTGAAGAAGCTCTCGTCCGGCGCCACCGAGACGCTGACGGACGACCAGCTGGAGAAGCGTTTCGCGAGCCTGCGCCGCTTTATGGAGACGATCCGCGACACCTCGCGCAGCGACTCCGGCGCGAAGACCGGGCCCTCGCGCCGCGACTACTTCCTCGATGTGCGCCGGCACGTCGAGATCACCGCCGTGCGCTACCGCAGCGACGGCACCGACGTCAGCGTCTACTCGTCGCTCGGCGACAAGAGCGGCGGCGAGACCCAGGAGTTGATCGCCTTCATCGTCGGCGCCGCACTGCGCTACCAGCTCGGCGACGAGACCCGCGACCGGCCGCGCTTCGCGCCCGTGTTCCTCGACGAGGCCTTCATCAAGGCCGACTCGGAGTTCGCCGGCCGCGCCGTTTCGGCGTGGCTGAAGCTCGGCTTCCAGCTGATCGTCGGCGCGCCGCTCGACAAGGTGACCGCCCTGGAGCCGTACATGGACACCCTGCTGTCGATGACGAAGGACACGGCGACGGGGCACTCGCACGTCTACGAGATCACGAAGCCGGGCGAGGACGTCGCCGCCGGCTGAGCCGCCTGCGGTGAAGCCCGGGTTGTCACATCCCGTCCCTCCGTGTCCGGATCCGGACGCGACGCGACCACCCGGGCTCGACGGGGTCCACCTCCCGTGCATAACTTCGGCTGAGGGTGCTCGTCAGCGCCGATGGCGGCTGACGGACACTCTCAGCCGAAGTTGAGTTCGCTACCGTTGACCCATGACCGATCCGCAGCAGCCGTCCGCCTCTCCGTACGCGCCGTCTCCCCTGCCCGGCCCGCCGAACAACATCGGCTGGGCCGTCGCCGCGTTCATCTGCTTCTGGCCGCTCGCGTTCCACGCCTTCGGCGCCGCGACGCGTGTCGACCGCGCCTGGCTCTCCGGCATGCCCGAGCTCGCCTGGCAGGAGTCGGCCCGCGCGAAGAAGCTCGGCCTGATCGCCCTCTGGATCGGCGTCGGGATCTTCGTGCTCTATTTCTTCCTGATCTTCGCCTTCAGCCTGCTGCCGCTGCTGTTCGTGTTCCTGTTCGGGCAAGCGTACAGCTACAACTAAGACCGCAACTGGGCCTGCGTCCACCGGACCAACGCATCCGGGCGCACATAGTCGTGCAGCACGTAACGGTCCTCGACCGCGACGACGTTGACCCGCGACCACACCTCGATGCCAGCCGCAGCGAGTCCGGCGAGCGCCGGGTGGTAGTACGCCGCGATCTCGTCGGAGAGCCGACCGACCAGCACCCCGTCGATCCACAGTTGAACGACGTCGCGCTGGGGATGCGGGTGCAGCCAGCCGAGTCGCTCCCCGTTCCGCAGACCATCCCAGCCGGGAGCGCCGGGATCCGCGATGACCCGGAGCCAGCGGTCGGGGGCCTCGAGCAGGACGGACCGGTGTTCCGGCATCGGCGACCCCTCTCGTCGGATTCGATTCGAGCCTAGACGGACGCGGCTCCTGGTCGGCGTCGTCGCGAGGCGAGCAGCCGGCATTGCTGACGTTCAGTGGTGGTGCTGAGGTTCAGGTGGTCTGGGGCAACTTCAGAACGGTGTCGGTCCGGGTATCGGTGGTGGATCCTCCGGGAAGAGCTGTTCCCGGAACACCGGTCCGGTTGTCGCCCCGGGTACCTCGGGTGCTCGCGTCGTGACCTGGCGGCCGGTGGGGCTGGTCCACTCGGCGGTGCCGTCGGGGTGCATCCGGTAGGTCCACTGCTCACCGTGCCGCACGTGGTGGTGTCCGCGTCGATCGGTGGCTGATGCGACCCATTGAGGGTCGCTGTCGCGTTTTGCAGATTCCTGATTGCGGGATGCCGCCTTTCGCGACGCTGGCGCGTCGCGCAGGTCAGGTCGCGGACCTCGATGTACACGCGCATCCCGTCGGGCGCGAAGCGGTGCAGCCGCTCCACCGAGATCAGCGCTCTCGCTGATCGAGTAGCCAAAGGCCGCTTGCGGCCGACGCGTATCGAGATCCATTCGCCAGCTCTCAAGGGAGGTGCAAGGGTCTTGATACGCGTCGGCCGCGGCCGGCCTTCGGCTACTCGACCAGCGAACACGGAAATCCCTGGCAGGGGCACGGATGTCCGCGCACGCATCCGCCCGCAGCTGCGCGAGGGTTCGAGTCTCCGCCTCGCCCCTGCGCAACGACCGCGCAATGCGGTCCATCCGGTTGTAGGCGCCCATCGCAACGTGGGCGGGCAGCAGCGCGGACAACACTGCCATACCGTCGCAGTCCGGGGTGATCCACATTCCGCGACGCTCGCGCGCCGTCTCATGCCGCACAGTCAGCGGCTCGATCTGCAGCTCCTCCCGCAGCCGAGCGAGCGGCTTGCGTAGCTGCGTGGGCGTCATCTCGCGCGATGCGACCCGCTCCGACACGCCCAGCGCGAGCGCGAGTTCCGCCCGGATGCTGCGCTCCGCGAGGTCGGACACGTCCCCGAACGCCCGCGAGCGAGCGGACGCGAACACGTCCGGTCGGGCAAGGCCCGCGCGGTACGCTGCGTAGAGCTTGCCGGCACTGTGCACTTTCAGAGGCGCGCACTCCATGGCGAGCGCTGCGGCCTCATCGCCGAGCTGGTGCACGGTGTTGCGCACCTGCTCCGCGGGTGGTGGTTCCTTCGTCTGATCCAGACAGGTATTCCAGCATGAGCCACCGACACCGAACGCGCCCACCGGACGCGGTCACGACAACTCACCCCGAATCCGCCCCCGTGGAGAGGAGACAGGCCGACTCGATCCGCCGTGGTCGATCGCAAGCATCGTCATCCGCGCATGGCAGATCGCACCCCAGTAGGGCGTACGGGACTTGAACCCGTGACCGACGGATTATGAGTCCGCTGCTCTAACCGGCTGAGCTAACGCCCCGCGGCGTCCGCACTACCGGCGCGACAGGCTCGGATCACTCCGGCTTACCCACCGCGGCAGACGCCACTTCGATGGCCGGGAGGGCCACCGGCTCACCACGATACAGGCTCTCGAAGGTGCTGATCGTGCGGTTGATGTCGTGCGCGGCGACGATGGTGAGCGATGCGCGCTTCATCCGCTCGAGTTCCTCGGGGCCGGCGGTGAGCACGTCCGTGAGCCGGTCGGCCATCGCCTGAGCGTTGCCGGGCTCGAAGAGGTGGCCGTTCTCGCCGTCGTGCACGAGATGCGGCAGCGCCATGGCGTCGGCGGCGACGACGGGCAGGGCCGAGGCCATGGCCTCCATCGTCGCGATGCTCTGCAGTTCGGCGATGGACGGCATCGCGAAGACGGTCGCGCGGGTGTACGCCTGCTTCAGCTCCGCATCCGAGACGTAGCCGGTGAAGGTGACCCGATCGCCGATGCCGAGGGTGCTCGCGAGCTTCTGCAGGTTGGCCAGCTGGTCGCCGCCACCGACGATCTCGAGCTTGGCGTCGAGCGAGGGGTCCAGCAGCGAGACGGCCTTGAGCAGGACGTCGATGTGCTTCTCGCCGGTGACGCGACCGACGAAGAGGATGCGGTTGGCGGCGCGGGGGCTGAAGTCGGGCGTGTAGTTGTCGGCGTCGATGCCGCAGGAGATCGCGTAGACGCCGCTGAGCCCGGTGTATTTCTCCAGGAACTGCGCGGCCTTCTTGGTCGGCGTTGTGACGGCCTCGGCACGGCCGAACGTGCGCCGCGCTGCGCGCCAGGCCATCTGGATGGCCTTCGCCTGCACGGCCTTGGGCAGCAGGGTGAATTCGAGCATGTTCTCGGGCATGAAGTGGTTCGTGCCGATGATGCGGATGCCGCGCTTGGCCGCCTCGATACCGAGGCCGCGGCCGACGATGATGTGCGACTGGAAGTGCACGACGTCGGGCTTGACCTGGTCGAGGATGCGGGCGCTGTTCTGGTTGATCCGGTGCGGCATCGCGAAGCGCAGCCAGTCGTGCGGATACCAGCGCAGCGAGAACAGGCGATGCACGATCATCTTCTGACCCTCGTGGGTCTCGACGCGTGTGCCGCTCCAGCCATCGGCGGAGGGGGCGACGATGTGCACCTCGTGTCCGCGGGCGACGAGGCCGGCGCCCAGGCGCTCGGCGAACTTGGCGGCGCCGTTCACATTCGGCGCGAACGTGTCGCAGCCGATGACGACTTTGAGGGGACGACGGGTCTCGTCGTGCGGTTCCGCGATCGACTCGTCCGTATCCGGTCGAGGCGGTTGGCGAGAATCAGACACTATTCGGGCCCTTACGTGCTCGGTGCTGATCGTGAGTGGTGCTGCACAGTGCAGCCCGGTGGAGAACGATCGGCGGGTGGACAGTCGGTGCTCGTGGCACCTCAGCGCAGGCTCATTGTAGACAGGGACCCCGGTCAGACCCCGGTAGTGACGGGCCGAACGACGAAATACGACGAACTATCGGGATTGCGGGTGGTGCTTGGCGAGCAGGAACACGCCCCAGACCGCGACGGCTCCGGCGGCGATGAAGCAGGGGATCACCCAGCCCGCCGCGTACTGCGCCTCGCCGAGAACGATGATGCCGATGGCGACGGCGACGAGGGGATCCACAACGGTCAGCCCGGCGACGACGAGGTCGGGCGGGCCGGAGGCGTAGGCGTTCTGCACGAAGTAGCCGCCGAGCGCGGTGCCGGCCAGCAGACCGACGATGCAGACCACGGTGAGCCACTCGAAGTTGTTGTTCTGGATCCGGTTCAGCACGACCTTGGCCAGCGTCGCGACGAATCCGTAGATCACGCCGGCGCCGAGGATGTAGAAGATCGCCTGGGAGCGCTTGCGCAGGGTGATGAATGCGAAGACGAAGATCACGATCACCACGGCGAGGGTCACCAGGATGATGATCAGCTGACGCTCGTCGATCGCTTTGTCGACGGCGTTGAACGCGGCCAGGATGACGAAGGTGCCGACGCCGAGGATGCACAACGCGATCGCTCGGATCGTCGACTTCGTCAGTTTCACCTTGCTCACGCGGGAGTTGACGATCGCGGTGATCACCAGCGCGACGGCGCCGAGCGGCTGCACCACGATGAGCGGGGAGAAGCCGAGGCTGGTCAGCTGGAAGACGATCGCGAGGCCGAGCATGGCGGTGCCGACGACCCAGGAGGGTCGCGTGAGCAGGGCCACCATCTGCCCGCTGTTCAGCCCGGACTTGCCGGAACGGCCGCTGCGCTTCTCCACTTTGTTGACGCCGCGGTGCTGGAATTGAGCGCCCAGAGACAGGAAGATCGCACCGACCAGGGCGATGGGGATGCCGAGGAACTGGGCCGGATTCAGCCGGAACTCCTCCGTCAGATCGGTCAGTTCGGTGAGCATGGCTTCGACCCTATCCACAATCGTTCGCGGCGACGTCCGACGCACGGATGATCGCGGGAACGAGCGGTGACGGAGCGTCGCGCCCGCGCCGATACCCTGGTGGGCATGGCCGTCCTTCCCATCCGCATCTCCGGCGACCCCGTGCTGCACGCCCCCGCCGAGCCCGTCACCGTCTTCGACGACGCCCTGCGCACGCTCGTCGCCGATATGTTCGAGACCATGGACACCGCGCCCGGTGTCGGTCTCGCCGGCCCGCAGGTCGGGGTGCCGCTGCGGCTGTTCGTGTACGACTACGCGGCCGACGACGGCACGCCGCGCCGGGGCGTGGCGATCAACCCGGTGCTGTACGTGTCTCCCCCGCCGCTCGGCGAGGCGGACGAGGACACGGATTCGGAGGGCTGCCTCTCGTTCCCGGGCGAGCGCTTCCCGCTACGCCGCTCCGAGCGGGCGCTGCTGCGCGCGGTCGACCTCGACGGCAAGCCGTTCGAGATCGAGGCCGAGGGCTGGTTCGCGCGGGTGTTCCAGCACGAGTTCGACCATCTCGACGGCATCCTCTACCTCGACCGGCTCGAATACGACTACCTGAAGCCGGTCGCGAAGATCACCCGCAAGCGCGGCTGGGGCGTTCCGGGCAAGTCCTGGCTGCCGGGAGTCGAGCACCTCGAGGATTGAGCCCGAAGATGTTGGTCGAGCCTCCCCTCCGCTGGTTGAGCCTGCCCTCCGCTGGTTGAGCCCGCCCGCCGCTGGTTGAGCCCGCCCGCCGCTGGTTGAGCCTGCCGAAACCATCACCGAAGAATGAGTGGTTTCGGCAAGCTCAACCAGCGGAAACGGTCGCAAGCTCAACCAGCGGAAACGGTCGCAAGCTCAACCAGCGGTAGTGGTTTCGGCAAGCTCAACCAGCGGTAGTGGTTTCGGCAAGCTCAACCAGCAGATCAAAGCTCAACCAGCGCGAGGGGCAGCGTGCCCTACGCCATCCCGAACCAAGCGCGCAGGCCCGCCGCGACGAGGGCGGCGACGATCACCACGAGGATGAACGGCACGCGGAAGGCGAACAGCACCGCCGCCACCACGACGGCAGGGAAGCGCGCGTCGATCGAGAGCGCGCTGCCCTGGGCGAAGGTCTGCACGGCGATCAACGCCGAGAGCAGCGCGACCGTGAGCAGGTTCGCCACCCGCGAGGGCGTCGGCTTCTCCATCAGCCCGGCCGGCACGAGGTAGCCGGCGACCTTGATCGCGAGACACGCGATCGAGGCGGTCAGCACGATGGCCCACGCGCTCATCGGTCGGCTCCGTCCGCGCGGTGGTGCAGGCCCGGAACGTCGCCCGGGGTCTCGGCGTCGTCAGGCTGATGCGCCGCCTCCGGTCGTCCGAGCCAGTTGACAAGGCCGACCGTTACGGCGACGAGCGCCGCGATCAGCACGGGCAGTCCGGGCGGCAGGATCGGGATGGTCACGGTCGCGACGACGGCGGCACCGACGGCGACGGCTCCGGCCTGCAACTGCTTCAGCCGCGGCCACAACAGGCCCAAGAACGCGGCGGCCGCTGCGGCGTCGAGCCCGTACATCCGCACGTCGCCGATCGCGTCGCCGATCAGCGCACCGAGCAGCGAGGTGAGGTTCCAGCCCACGAAGGTCGCCACGGCGGTCGCCCAGAAGCCGTACTGCTGGCTGCGGCGGTTCGGTTGATTCGTCGCGACGGCGGTGGTCTCGTCGATCGTCCAGTGCGCCGCGAGCAGCCGACGACCCCAGCCGCCGCCGATGACGGGCGCCATCCGGATGGAGTAGATGCCGTTGCGCAGACCGAGGAAGGTCGCACTGGCGATGGCGGCCGGCCCGGCCGCGAGGCCGCCCGACGCGAGCACACCGACGAGCGCGAACTGCGAGCCGCCGGTGAACATCAGCAGACTCATCACGCAGGTCTGCCAGATGTCGAGCCCGGCCGCGACGGCGAGAGCTCCATAGGAGACGCCGTAGGCCGCTGCGGCGAGACCGACGGCGACCCCCGCGCGGATGGCGGCGCGATCCTCAGCTGTCCGAGAGGGCATGCTCCACCTCCCGAACAACGCGAAACCCCTGGACCGAGGCGTTCGGTCCAGGGGTCAGCGTAGCGAGTGCTCAGCGCCGATCCGTCATCAGGCGTCCTGCGGCCCACTCGCACGGTTGGCGCGCAAGACCTCGAGCCGGGCGCGGTACTCGACCTCGTCGATGTCGCCTTGAGCGAAGCGCTCGGCCAAGGTCGCCTCGGCGGATCGGGCGGCGCGCTGCTCGACGAACGCGCCGTAGCCGTGACCGGCGAAGTCCGGGCCGAAGCCGCGGCGCAGCATCCGCCGCCGCATCAGGCCGAAGAACAGCGCGAACACGCCGATCCAGAACAGCGGGATGAGGAAGAAGAGCCAGCCGAATCCGCCCGCCCATGGACCACCCCAGTGGGCGGCGGCGATGCCGGCTGTGGAGCTGAGTGCGATGGTGCTGAACACGGGATATCCAATCGTCGAAGTGCGGATGCGGCCCGTTCGGGCCACGTACCGAGACTCCTCGGATCCGCCGTTGAGCGAATCCCTCGGCGGAAGACATCCGCCCTACTCCGAGCGATGCAGCTCAGCTCGCGCTGGACCACCCCGGGCGCACCAGGCCGGTCTCATAGGCGACGACGACCAGCTGCACGCGGTCGCGGGCGCCGAGTTTCGACATGATCCGCGACACGTGCGTCTTCGCGGTCAGCGGGCTGAGGAACAGCTTCGTCGCGATCTCGTCGTTGGTCAGGCCGTGGCCGACGAGCCCCAGCACCTCGCGCTCACGCTCGGTGAGGTGCGCGAAGGCCTCGATGTCCTCCGGCGGGCGCAGTCCGCCGGCGATCCGCTCGAGCAGTCGTTTGGTCACGCCGGGGCTGAGCAGGGCGTCGCCCGCCGCCGCAACACGGACCGAGCGGATCAACTCGACCGGCTCGGTGTCCTTCACCAGGAATCCACTGGCGCCCGCGCGGATCGCCTCGGCCACGTACTCGTCGAGCTCGAAGGTGGTCACCACAACGACGTGGCAGGCCTCGAGCCCTGGCGTCTCGACGATCTGCCGGGTCGCCCAGAGTCCGTCGCCGTCGGGCATCCGGATGTCCATCAGCACCACGTCGGGTGCCGTCGCGCGCGCGACGGCGACGATGTCGGTTCCCGTCGCGGCCTCTCCGACGACGGTGATGTCGGGCTCGGATTCGAGGAGCGCGCGGAAGCCCGCACGGATGAGCTGCTGGTCGTCGGCCACGGCGACGGTGATCACGAGGGTGGGCCTTCCTGATTCGGGAGCATCCGGGTCATCCGGGGTGCGGGAATGCGGGCGACGACCTCGAAGCCGCCGTCGTACGGATGCGCCTGCAACGAGCCGCCGAGCAGCTCGGCCCGCTCGCGCATGCCGAGGATGCCGCGTCCGGCACCCGGTGACGGCGCCGGCGGACGCCGCGCACCGTCGTCACGGATCCGCGCCACCACGTCGCCCTCCTGCCGATCGAGCGTCACCGTGACCGCGGCGCCCGGCGCGTGCCGGCTCGCGTTGGTCAGCGATTCCTGCACGATCCGGTACAGCGCGAGCTGCACGGACGGCGACGGCGACGGTTCCGGCAGCCGGTTCTCCAGCCGCACTCGTTCGCTGCCGGCGACCAGGGCGGGCAGGGCCGAGAGGTCGGGCTCCGGCACGCGCGGCGCGGCATCGTCGCCGCGCAGGATGCCGAGCACGGTGCGCACGTCGTCGAGCGCGTTCTTGCTGGTGGCCTTGATCGACTCCAGCGCCTCGGCCGCCCGTTCGGGCCGGCTGGACATCAGGTGCAGGCCCACGCCCGCCTGCACGTTGATCGAGGAGAGCGAATGCGCGAGCACGTCGTGCAGCTCGCGCGCGATCCGCACCCGCTCGCGTTCCGCCTCCGACTGCCGCCGCTCCAGCTGCGCTGCGCGGAACTCGCGATAGCGCAGCCGACGCACCCGAGTCGCCTCCCCCACGGCGACCGCGATGAAGAGGAGGAACAGGTCGCCCAAGGACCGAGCGCTCTGCAGCGGGGACACCGCGATCAGGAAGGTGATCAGCGGAATCAGCAGCGCGACGCCGACCATCACGAACGCCCACACCCTCGCCCCGCGAACGCACGCCGACACGATCGCGAAGGCGAACGGAACGGCCGCCACGGGCGGCAGCTGCGGAATCACGAGACCGACGATCGAGCTGAGCCCCACCACTACCACCGTCGGGCCCGGCCAGCGTCGCGCACCGAGCAGCGCGACGACGCCGATCAGCGCCGAGGCCAGGAAGAGCGGGCCGACGGCGTGCTGCACCTTGAACGTGAGCCAGAGCCCCATCGGCACAACGGCGAGGAAGGAGACGACGACGGGCAGCACGTAACGGAACGTCCGACGCGAGGAGGCGGCACCCCACGGAGCGTGCGGCGGATCCTCCTCCGACCAGGCCTGCGCCCAGGAACGGTGCGCGGCGCGGTCAGGCATGTTCTGATCGTAGTGACGCGCGGCCGCCGCGGCATCGGGCGGGGGGAGCAGTCGCCCCTACTCCGAGCGGCGTACGGAGCGGGTGACCGAGAATTTGCGGTCGCGCGCGACGACGCGCGTCTCGCCCACCGCGGTGCGTAGCACGGCCGGATGACTGAGGTGCGAGTTGAAGACCGTCCACATCTCCCCGCCGGGACGCAGGATGCGCGCGGCCGCCCGGATCATCCGGCGCGCGACGAGCTCGGTGACGGCGCCGTCGCTGTGGAACGGCGGGTTGCAGACGACCACGTCGACGGAGGCATCGGGCAGGGTCGACGCGTTATCGTCGCGGAGCACCTCGATGCGTTCGTGCAGTGCGTTCGCCGCGGCCGTCGCCACAGCGGATGCCGTGGCCGCGCGGGAGCTGTCGGTCGCGATGACGCGCGCATCCGGGCGCCGCTGCGCGAGCCAGGCGGCGATGACGCCGGTGCCGCAGCCGAGGTCGACGAAGCGCGAGCCCGGCAACGTCGCGGCATCCAGGTTCGCCAGGAGGAAGCGGGTACCGACGTCGAGCTTGGCGCCCGCGAAGGCGCCGGGCGTCGCGCAGACGGTGAGGCCGAGTTCGGCGAGGTCAGCCCGGTCCGCGATCGGAGCGGGCGGCTGGGCCGTCAGCGCGCCGGTCGCGGTCAGCACCCGCGACTTCTGCCGCGCGAGGCTGACGTCGAGCCGCTCGTAGCGGGCGCGGAGCACGTCGTTCATGGAGAGCGACATGTGCTTGATCCGGCCGCCTGCGAGCAGCACGGCATCGGGCGCGGTCGCTGCGATCTCGGCGGCGTACGCGTCGAGGAGGTCGAGACTGCGCGGCAGCCTCAGCAGCACCAGTGCGGCACCGGCGACGGCGTCGCCCACCGTCTCGGCGTGCCGGAAATGCACCTCGGGCGCGAGCGCCGCGTTGAGGTCGAGCGCCCGCTCCCCCGAGATCGCGTCCTGATAGACCGCGATCTCCCGCTCCGTCTCCAGCCCGAGCGTCAGAGCGCCGTACGCGTCGCCGACGACGGCGACGGGACCGGAGTCGAGCCCGACGGCCAGGTCCAGGAGCAGCCGGTCGGCCGCGTCGACGGCGACGAGGTCCGCCGCCTCCACATCCGGTCGGCGGCGCAGCCGTTCGAGCACGTCCTCGCGCATGAGCCACCTTCCGTCAGAGCCGCACCGACGCTACCGCACCTCGGGTCGGTCGCAGCCCGGCTGACTAGTCTGCAACCAGAGCCCTGCGCGCGAAAGGTCCGCTCATGCCCTCCCTCACCACCGGCGACGGTGTCCGCCTCGACTACACGGAGCACGGCGAGTCGAGCGGCCGAGCCGTTGTGCTCCTGGCCGGCTTCACCGCCGCCGGAACGTCGTGGCTGTACCAGCAGCGCAGCCTCGCGCGCGCCGGTTACCGCGTGCTCACCGTGGATGCGCGCGGCCACGGGACGTCCGAGGATTCCGCGCACGGAAATCGGATGAGCCGTCGCGGGGCGGACCTGCACGAATTCGTCACCGCGCTCGATCTGCGCGGCGCGACGCTCGTAGGACAGTCGATGGGCGGCAACTCGATCTGGGCGTATCTGAGCCTGTTCCCCGCCGACCGTCTCGCCGGAGTCGTCATCGTCGACCAGACGCCGAAGATGCTGAACACCGCCGACTGGCCGCACGGGTTCTACGGCTACGAGCCGTCGAATGCCGGCACACTCTTCGCCGAGGGCGTGCCCGGCACCGGCCGCGGCACTCCGATCGCCACGCGTGGCATCCGTCTGGCTCGGCTGCTGCGCGCCGCGCTGCCCGGTGGATGGCGTCGCGGGCCGTTGTCAGCGGGTCAGCTCGCCCTGCTGCAGGATCACGCGCTGCAAGACTGGCGCGATGTGATCGCTCGGGTGCCGGTGCCGACGCTCTTCGTCGCCGGACGCGAGAGCGAGGTCTGGCCGTGCGAGCATGCCGCCGCGTCCGCCGCGTTGTCGTCACTCGCCGCATCGGTGATCATCGAGCGCGCCGGCCATGCCACCAACATCGAGCAGCCCGGCGTCTTCGATCGCCACCTGCTGCGCTTCCTGGCGGCCGCTGCCTCGTCCTAACTTCGGCTGAGACGCGCCGTCAGCCGTGATCAGCGCTGACGATGACTCTCAGCCGAAGTTGCGTCCGCCGGGCGGCGGCGCCGCCCCGGCGCAGACGATTCCGGGCATAAAAAAAGGCCCGGGGAGTGGAGTCTCCGGGCCTTCGCTCCCCGACTTGGACTCGAACCAAGAACCTACCGGTTAACAGCCGATTGCTCTGCCAATTGAGCTATCGAGGAATATCCGCTCGCATCTCTGCGAACAGCGCGTAGCTACTTTAGCCTGCCTCCGGCGCAACTTCAAATCGAGGGGCCGAGGCGCAGGGGTCGGTAGCGGTGCGGGTCAGTAGCCGAGTCGCACATCGACGACGCCGGTGAGCGGTTCGCCGGCGAGGAACGCCCGCACGTTCCCGGTGATCCGTGCGGCCAGCAGCGGCGCCGTCATCTCGGGAGTGTCGGCCGAGTGCGGCGTGATCAGGCAGCGCGGCTCGGTCCAGAGCGGATGCCCGTCCGGCAGCGGCTCGGGGCTCGTGACATCCAGGGCCGCACCCGCGATCTCGCCCGCAGCGAGCGCCGCGACGAGAGCATCCGTGTCGACGAGGGCCCCGCGCGCGATGTTGACGAGGACGGCGGTCTCCGGCATCCGACGCAGCAGCTCGGCATCCACCAGCTGCGCGGTGTCGTCCGTCGCGGCCGCCGCGAGCACCAGCACGTCCGCGTCCGCGACGGCGCCTGCCAGAGCGTCGGCCGCGACCGTCCGGTTCGCGCCGGGCAGCGGCTCCGTGGTGCGCCGCACCACCGTGATGTCCGCGTCGAAGACGCCCAGGAGCCGGATGAGTTCCTGCGCGATCCCGCCGGCGCCGACGATGACGACCTTCGCCCGGTGCAGGCTGCGACCGCGCTTGCCGCCCCAGCTCGTCGCCCGCGCGCGCTCGGGCAGCGAGCGCAGCAGCGCGAGCGTCAGCGCCAGTGCGTGCTCGGCGACCGGCTCCGCGTAGGCGCCTTTCGCGCTCGTCCAGGTGAGCCCCGGCCGATCCGCTGCCGCGAACACGTCGTGGAAGGCGTCGACACCCGCCCACGGCAGCTGCACCCATTCGATCTGCGGATGCGCGGCCAGCACCTCGCGCAGATCGGCTCCCTGCGAGTACGAGAGCCACACGATGCCGCGCGTCTGCGGTCCCAGCTCCCCGACCTCACCGCCGCCGGCGCGCACCGCGTCGGCGAAGGCGTCCTTCGAGCGCGGCAGCACCGCGAAGGCGCTCATCGTCCGAGCGACGCGGCGCGCGTCGCGTCGAACTGCTCGTACTCCGCGAACGCGACTCCGAGCTCCTTCACGTACGGGTGCTGCGACGCCGTGAGCACGTCGAAGAGCGAGCCGAAGGCCACCAGCTCGCCCTGGTGCAGCACCGCGACGCGGTCGGTCGCCTTGCTGAGGACGTCCGCATCGTGGCTGATGATCACCGCGGCGAAGCCCTCCTTCTCCCGCAGCGCCGAGAGCAGTTCGACGATCGAGTCGCGCACCGTGGCGTCGATGCCCGAGGTCGGCTCGTCCGCGATCAACACCTTCGGATCCAGCACCAGCGAGCGGGCGATCGCCACGCGCTGGCGCTGGCCGGCCGAGAGTTCGAACGGATAGCGGCTGAGCATCCGCAGCGGCAGGTGCACGTCATCCAGCAGCGTGGCCACCCGGACGGCGGCGCTCTTCGGGTCGTAATGCTTGTCGCGCAGGAAGAGGGGTTCGGCGATCAGTTCCGAGACCGTCAGCTCCGCGCGCAGGGTCGCGCCCGCGTCCTGCGCGAGGTACGCCACGTCGAACGTGAACCGCTTCACGTCGCGGGCGTGCAGGGCGCGCAGCCCGAAGCCCGCGACCGTCGCCTCGCCGCCCGTGATCACGGGGCGGGAATCCTTCTGCTCGCCGAAGTAGCCGTAGCCGGCGAGCGCGCGCGCCAGCGTCGACTTGCCCGATCCGCTGCTGCCGAGCAGCCCCAGCACCTCCCCCGGCTCGACGCGGAAGCTCACGCCGCGCACCGCGGTGAAGCGCTTGCTGATGCCGTGCGCCGGGTAGGTGATCGTCACATCATCGACGACGACGGGCGCGGTCGGGGTCTTCTGGCTCATGCTCCTGCGGCCTCCGCTCGGGTGATCGACCGCAGCAGCTCGCGCCGCTCGGCCTGGGCGGCGGGATCGGGAACCGGCAGCGACGCCAGCAGGCGCTGCGTGTACGGATGCTCGGGAGCGGCGAGTACCTGCGAACCCGGCCCTTCCTCCACCAGTCGCCCACGATAGAGCACGGCGATGCGGTCGGCCAGGATGTCCACCACGGCGAGGTCGTGGCTGATGAACAAGGAGGCGAAGCCGAACTCCTGCTGCAGTTCCGCGAACAACTCCAGCACCCGCGCCTGCACGGACACGTCGAGCGCGGAGGTCGGCTCGTCCGCGATCAGCAGCTTCGGCTCGAGCGCCAGCCCGCGGGCGAGCGAGGCGCGCTGGCGCTGGCCGCCGGAGAGCTCGTGCGGGTAACGATCGCCGTAGCTCTTGGGCAGCTGCACCGCCTCCAGCAGTTCGTCGACCCGCCGGCGCGCCGCCGGCGCGGAAGGGAAGCGGCCGTGGATGATCAACGGCTCGGCCACGCACTCGGCGATCGTGAGCAGCGGATTGAAGCTCGACGCCGGATCCTGGAACACGAAGCCGATGTCGCCCCGAACCGCGCGGAACGAGCGCTCGCGCACCCCGTTCATCTCCTGGCCGAGCACGCGCAGGGATCCGCCCGTCACCTTGGTCAGTCCGGCGATGGCCCGCCCGATGGTGGTCTTACCCGACCCGCTCTCGCCGACCAGGCCCAGCACCTCTCCGGCTCGCAGCCGGAACGAGACGCCGTCGACGGCGACGAAGCCGGAACGACCGAGCCGACCCGGGTACTGGATCCGCAGATCCGTCGCCTCGACCAGCACCTCCGCCTCCGGCGCACTCGCCCGCTCGATCGCCCGTGCCTCTGCTCTGGCCACGCCCTGGCCGACGTGCGGCACGGCGGCGAGCAGCTTCTTCGTGTACTCGGCCTGCGGCGAGGCGAACAGCGTGACCGCATCCGCCTCCTCGACGACCTTGCCCTGATACATCACGGCGACGCGATCGGCGAGATCGGCGACAACGCCCATGTTGTGGGTGATCAGCACGATCGAGGTGCCGAACTCGTCGCGGCAACGCCGGAGCAGGTCGAGGATCTCGGCCTGTACGGTCACGTCGAGAGCCGTGGTCGGCTCGTCCGCGACGATCAGCCCCGGATCGAGCACGAGCGCCATCGCGATCACGACGCGCTGCTTCTGCCCGCCCGAGAACTGGTGCGGGAAATAGTCCACCCGCGACTGCGGTTCCGGGATGCCGACCTTGCCGAGGATCTCGATCGCCTTCGAGCGCGCCTCCTTCTTCGACATCGGGGTGTGCGCGCGCAGGCCCTCGGCGATCTGCCAGCCGACCGTGAAGACGGGGTTCAGAGCGGTCGAGGGCTCCTGGAACACCATCGCGACGTCGGTGCCGCGCAGCTCGCGCAGCCGCGGCTGGGAGACGGAGACGATGTCGTTGTCGGATGCGCCGTCCTTGCTGGAGAGCAGCACGACCCCCGAGGCGGAGGCCGTCTCCGGCAGCAGCCCGAGGATGGTCTTCGCGGTCACGGTCTTGCCGGAACCGGACTCCCCCACGATCGCGAGCACCTCGCCGCGATTCACGGTGAGACTGACGTCGTCGACGGCTTTCACCGCGCCGCGGTCGCTCGCGAAGGCGACCCGCAGGTTCCGGATGTCGACGATCGGCTTGGCATCGGTGGCAGTCATCGCACGTCCTCCACTCGGCTCGAATTGTCGCCCGGCTCTTCCAATCCGTCGGTGACCAGCGCTCCGCCGGGCACGACCGAGGTGGCCGCCACGTCGCCCGCGCCGGCGGCCACAGCACGCCGACCGCGCAGCCGCGGATCCGCGAGGTCGTTCAGGCTCTCGCCCACCAACGTGATGCCCAGCACCACGAGCACGATCGCGAGGCCCGGGAACAGCGAGGTCCACCAGATGCCGCTGGTGACATCCGACAGCGCCTTGTTCAGGTCGTAGCCCCACTCCGCGGCCGAGCTCGGCTCGATGCCGAAACCGAGGAAGCCCAGACCCGCGAGGGTCAGGATCGCCTCGGAGGCGTTCAGCGTGAAGATCAGCGGCAGCGTGCGTGTGGCGTTGCGCAGCACGTGCCGGAACATGATCCGCGCCGTGGACGCTCCGACGACCTTCGCCGCCTCGACGTAGGCCTCGCTCTTGATCCGCACCGTCTCGGCGCGGATCACGCGGAAGTACTGCGGGATGTAGACGACGGTGATCGAGATCGCCGCCGCGAAGACGCCGCCCCACATGCTGGACTGGCCGCCCGAGATCACGATCGACATCACGATCGCCAGCAGCAGCGTCGGGAAGGCGTAGACCGCGTCGCAGATCACAACCAGCACGCGGTCGAGCCAGCCGCCGAGGTAGCCGGAGACCAGACCGAGGAAGACGCCGAGGAAGATCGAGAGGATCACGGCGACGACGATCACGGCGAACGCGGTCTGCGCGCCCCAGAGCACGCGCGAGAGCACGTCGTAGCCGCCGACGGTGGTACCGAGGAGGTGCTCGCCGCTCGGAGCCTGCTGGGCGCCGAAGGCGACGCCGTCGGAGCGCAGCTGCGCGAAACCGTACGGCGCGATCAGTGGAGCGAAAGCGGTGACCAGGAGGAAGACGCCGGTGATGATCAGGCCGGTCACGAGCATCCCGCGCTGCACACCGACGCTCTGGCGGAGCTGGTGCACCACGGGCAGCTTGGCGAAGAAGCTGCCGCGGGCGGGGGTGACCACGCTGGTCCCCGGGGTGGGCTGGAGGGTGGACATTCAGTACCTCACTCGCGGGTCGATGAGTGCCGCGATGACGTCGACGATGAAGTTGGTCAGGGCGACGATCACGGCGAGCAGGGCGACGATGCCCTGGACCGCCACGAAGTCGCGTGCCTGCAGGTACTCGCCGAGTTGGAAGCCGAGGCCCTTCCACTCGAACGTCGTCTCGGTCAGGATCGCGCCACCCAGCAGCAGGGCGATCTGCAGGCCGATGACCGTGATGATCGGGATCAGTGCCGGGCGGTAGGCGTGCTTGCGCACGAGCCGGAACTCGCTGACACCGCGCGAGCGCGCCGCATCGACGTAGTCGGTGCCGAGCGTGCCGATCACATTGGTGCGCACGAGGCGGAGGAAGATGCCGGCGGTGAGCAGGCCGAGCGCGATCGCGGGCAGCACCGCGTGCGAGAGGACGTCGCCGACGGCGGCGCCGTCGCCGGTCTGAATCGCGTCGATGAGGTAGATGCCGGTCTTGTTCTCGAGGAACTGCAGCTGCAGTTCGGTGCCCGTGGTGGCGCGTCCGGCGACCGGGAACCACTTCAGCCAGACCGAGAAGATCAGCTTCAGCAGCAGCCCGGCGAAGAAGACGGGGGTGGCGTAGCAGAGGATGGCGAAGATGCGCAGCACCGCATCCTGACCCTTGTCGCGGAAGTACGCGGCGACCATGCCGAGCGGGATGCCCACGATGAACGCCACGACCAGGGCGTAGAAGACGAGCTCGAAGGTGGCCGTGCCGTAGGTGAACAGCACCTCGGTGACCGGACGGTTGTCGCTGATCGTGGTACCGAAGTTGCCGGTGAGCAGCTGACCGAGGTATTCGCCGTACTGGATCAGGAGAGGCCGGTCATAGCCGGCGGCGTGCACGCGCTCGGCGAGTTGGTCGGCCGTGAGTCGCCCGCCGAGGGCGGCGGTGATCGGGTCACCGGTCGCCCGCATCAGCAGGAACACCAGGGTGACCAGGATGAAGACGGTCGGGATGATCAGCAGGAAGCGGATCAGGATGTAGCGGCCGAGGCCGCCGCCACCGGACCTGCGGCGCTTCGCGGGCGCCGGCGCGGCGGGAGTCGTGAGTGTCGACACTGCGTGCCTTTCGAGGGCTGTCTTGTCGGGTCGTTCGGGTCGAGCAGAGCGGGAGCCGGTGCGCATCCTGCGATGCACACCGGCTCCCGGGTGGTACTAGCCCTTGGCCAGCGCTCCGTAGCGGAACTTGAAGGACGCGTCGAGCGTGTCCTCCGCACCGGTCACAGTCGTGCCGACGATCGCGACCTGCGAGCCCTGCAGATACGGGATGGTGGACAACTGGGCGGCCACCTTGTCCTGGATCTCCTCGATCAGCGCGGTCCGGGCGGCCGGGTCGACCGTGGAGACCTGCTCCGCGATCAGGGCCTGCACCTCGGCGTCGTCGTAGTGGTTGCCCAGGAAGTTCTCCTTGACGAAGAACGGCGACAGGTAGTTGTCGGCGTCCGAGTAATCCGGGAACCAGCCCAGCTGGTACTCGGGGTAGACGTCCGTCGTGCGGTCCTTCGAGTACTGCACCCACTCGGTGGTCTGCAGGTTCACGGTGAACAGGCCGCTGGACTCGAGCTGGTCCTTGATCAGCGCGTACTCGTCACCCGATGACGGGCCGTAGTGGTCGTTCGAGTACTGCAGGTTCAAGGTGACCGGGGTGGTCACACCGGCCGCGTCGAGCGTCGCCTTCGCCTTGTCGGCATCCGGTGCACCGTTGCCGTCGCCGTACAGCGACTTCAGCGATTCGGTCGCGCCGGTCAGGCCGTCCGGAACGTAGGAGTACAGCGGGGTGTAGGTGCCCTTGTAGACCTGGTCGGCGATCTCGTCGCGGTCGATCAGGTCGGCCGCAGCCTGGCGGACGGCGAGCGCCTTGGCCGCGTCGGCCTCGGGGGTCGTCGCACCGAAGGGCTGCGTGTCGAAGTTGAAGACGATGTAGCGGATCTCGCCGCCGGGGCCGTCGACCACCTTGACGGAGTCGTTGCCGCGGAGATCCTCGATGTCGGTCGCCGAGAGGCTGCGGAACGCGACGTCGATGTTGCCCTCCTGGATGTCCAGCTTGAGGTTGCTGGCGTCCGCGTAGTACTTGACGTTGACCGTCTCGGTCTTCGCCGCGCCCAGCACCCCGGCGTAGTCGGCGTAGGCCTTGTACTGGATCAGGTTGTTGAAGTCGTAGTTCGCGATCGTGTACTGGCCGGCGAAGGCGTCGGCGTCCACGATCTCCTTGTCGGTGGTGAGCGAATCGGCCGAGAAGACCTCCTCGTCCACGATCGGGCCCGCGGGGCTGGCCAGGATCTGCGCGAAGGTCTGGTCGTTCTCCGACTTCAGCGTGAAGACCACGGTGGTGTCGTCGGGGGCCGCGACGCTGTCGAGGTTGGCCAGCAGCGAGGACGGGCCGTTCTCATCCGCGATCGCGAGCTGGCGATCGAAGGTGAACTTCACGTCCGAGGAGGTGAGGTCGTGACCGTTGGCCCACTTCAGATCGGGCTTGAGGGTGACCGTGTACTCGGTGGGGCTGGTGAACTCGGCCGACTCGGCGATGTCGGGTTCGACATCGGGGCTGCCGTAGGGGGTGTTCATCAGGAACGGGAACACCTGGTTCATAACGGCGAAGGAGCCGTTGTCGTACGAGCCCGCCGGGTCGAGCACCGTGATCTTGTCGGTGGTGCCGATGGTCAGGGTGCCGCCGCCGGCGCTGTCGCCGGAGGACGAACCTCCGCCGGAGCAGCCGGCGAGCACCAGCGCAGCAGCGCTGATGCCGGCGACGGCGAAGAGCGCGCGCTTGCCTCGAGTGGTTGCGGATGTCATATCCGTCGACCTCTTCCTGTCAGGGATTCGGATGCGGCGATCAGGTCGGAGACGCAAGGATTCATCGCGTGCACGACTCTGAGCGCTCGCATTGCTGTCTGACAGGTCTAACACAGTGCCGGTCCGCTACTGCGTGAGCCCTTCTCACCTCGCGAAATCTTCACGCGTTCGCAACACTCCGCGCGCCCGCCGAGGCCCGAGCACCCGCCGCGCGGATCGAGCCCTCGCGCGAACAGCGGCTGAGCCGGGGTTCGGAACGGGATACCGTTCGCAACCCTTCCTCAACCGCCGTTCGTGCCGAGTGATCCCCGATGCGCGCCGATCACTCCGAGCGCAGTTCGCGGCGACGCTGCTCCAAGACGATGATTCCGCCTTGCAGAGTGCGCACGACCTCCGGATCCTCCGCGCGTCGGAGCGAAGCGACCAGGGCCGCGTGCTCGCGGAGGATGTCGCGCTCGATCAGAGAATGGATGATGCCACGCACGTACGCCGTGAGTTTTGCTTCGTCCTCGGTCGGCAGCGGCACCACGGCGAGTTGCAGCACCAGATTCACGAACGGCTGCGGCACCATCTCCGCCACGCGTTGCGCGAAGTCGGGCTGCATCGCGTGCGACAAGTTGGCGTCGATGGACTGCCGAACGATCTCGAGGGTCTCGTTGGTGACCGCCGCGCTGAGGGCGCGATCGAGGAGCTTCTGCCCGAGCAGCTGCGGGAACTGCAGCATCGCCGACAGCGCCTCGGTCTCGATCCGAGTGACGACATCGGTCGGCAGGTCCTCGAGCCGCGCACGCGGTCCGTCCGCGGGAGCTGCGTGAGCCGGACCGCCTCGCTCATCGTCCCGCTCGTCCGGTTCGGGTCGGCGCTGCGCGGCCGTCGAGTCGTCGTGATGCCGCGTGGCGTTCGCCGCGCGCATCGACGCGGATCTGACGGCAGCGGTGACCTCGTCCATGTCGAGTCCGAGCATCTTCGCCAATCGACGGGTGTACTCGGGCCGCAGAGCCTCATCCGGGATCTCCGCGACGAGCGGCGCCGCGACGCGCAGCGCAGCCACTTGGCCTTCTGCGTTCGTGAGCGTGTACTGCGACAGTCGTTGCCGGATCGCGAACTCGTACATCGGCTTACGCTCATCGATGAGACGCCGAACGGCGTCATCACCCCGATTGATCCGCAGATCGCAGGGGTCGAGCCCGTCGGGCGCGACGGCGACGAAGGTCTGGGCCGAGAACGTGTCGCGAGCCGACGAGGACTGAGTCGTTTCGAAAGCGCGGAGCGCCGCTTTCTGACCGGCCGTATCGGGGTCGAAGGTGAACACCACCTCGGCTGCGCCGGAGGTGTCGCCCAGGACCCGGCGAACGATCCGGACGTGATCCGTGCCGAAGGCGGTGCCGCAGGTGGCGACCGCCGTGGTCACCCCCGCGAGGTGGCAGGCCATCACATCGGTGTAGCCCTCGACGACGACGACCTGGTGCGCGCGGGAGATGTCGCGCTTGGCGAGATCCAGCCCATAGAGCACCTGCGCCTTGTGGTACACGGGCGTCTCAGGCGTGTTCAGATACTTCGGGCCCTTGTCGTCCTCCAGGAGCCGGCGTGCGCCGAAGCCGACGGTCGCACCCGTGACGTCGCGGATGGGCCACACCAGCCGCCCGCGGAAGCGATCGTAGATGCCGCCGCGATCGTTCGAGGAGACGAGTCCGGAGAGCTTCAGCTCCTCCTCCGTGAAGCCGCGACCTTTGAGGTGCTTGAGCAACTCGTCCCAGCTGTTGGGCGCGAAGCCGACGCCGAAGCGATCGGCGGCGGCCTTGTCGAAGCCGCGCTCGCCGAGGAACTGCCGCCCGATGTCGGCCCCCGGCGTCGCGAGCTGCGCACGGAAGAACTCCTCCGCCGCTTGATTCGCGGCGATGATCCGCGCCCGGTTGCCGCGCTCCTCCTTCGGCGCATCGCCGTCTTCGTAGTGCAGCGTGTAGCCGATCTTGGCGGCGAGCCGCTCGACCGTCTCGCTGAAGCTCGAGTGGTCCATCTTCATGATGAAGCTGTAGACGTCGCCCGATTCCTGGCAGCCGAAGCAGTGGTAGAACCCCGCCTGGGGTCGCACGTGGAAGCTCGGGCTGCGCTCGTCGTGGAAGGGACACAGGCCCTTCATCGAGCCGATTCCGGCCGACTTCAACGTGACGTAGTCGCCCACGATGTCGGCGATATTGGTGCGCGCCTTGACCTCTTCGACGTCACTCTGCTTGATCCGGCCTGGCACCGGTTCAGTCTACGGGCGAGCTACCGACCGAAGACGGAGTGCGCGGAACTCGCAACCCCGTTGACCCTGTGGAGGAGTCGACGTAGTGTGTAAGACGTCACTTACGTAAGGGATTACTTACATGCCCGACTCGCTCAGCCTCGCTTTCGGCGCCCTCGCCGATCCGACCCGGCGCGACATCCTGACCCGGCTCCGCTCGGGTCCGGTCACCGTGAGCGAGCTCGCCGCGAACTACACGATGAGCCGGCCCGCCGTGTCGCAGCACCTCAAGGTGCTCGAGGCCGCCGGGCTGATCGCCCGCTCGCAGCGCGCGCAGTGGCGTGAGTGCGCGCTCGAAGAGGGCGGGCTCGACGACGCTACGCGCTGGCTGGAGCAGCAGCGGATCGAATGGTCCGACCGCCTCGACCGGCTCGCTGGTCACCTCGCTGAACAACCGAATTCCACGAAGCACGTACCGAATACGGAAGTAGGAGAACGATGATCGACACCAACAAGGGCTTCACCCTCACCCGACTGCTGGACGCGACCCCGGAGGCGATCTGGTCCGCCTGGACCGAGGAGGATCAGCTCGCGCAGTGGTGGCACCCGCGCGGAGCCCACACGCCCCGCGAATCCGTCCGCGCCGACGTGCGCGTCGGCGGCAGCTACACCTACACGATGGTGGATGAGGCCTCCGGCAACGAGGTCGTCACCGGCGGCGTGTACCGCGAGGTCACCCCGATCACGAAGCTCGCCTTCACCTGGGGCGAACCGGATGCCGACCCCGACGACTCCCCGCTCGCCACGGTCACCATCGAACCGCTCGGTGAACTGACCCGCCTCACCTTCGACCTCCGCGGTGTCGACGGCAGCAAGGGCGACGCCTTTATGTACGACGGCTGGGAGAGCGCCCTCGACGTGCTGGTCGACCACCTCGGCCAGGCGGAGGTGTTCGGATGAACCGCGAGCAGATCCTGACGCTGCTGAACGAGGATCCGTTCGCGCAGGACCTACTGCATTCGCACATCCCCGCCCGGCTCGCCTACGTCGCACTCGACGGCACGCCGCGCGCGATCCCGATCGCGTACCAGTGGAACGGCGCATCGTTCATCCTCGCGACGCCCGATATCGCACCGAAGGTGAAAGCGCTGCAGGCGAACCCCGCCGTCGCGCTGACGATCGACACCGACACCCAGCCGCCCGTCGTCCTGCTCGTGCGCGGTACCGCCGCGGTGACCTTCGTGGACGGCGTGGTCCCGGAATTCTTCGAGGCCAACCGGCGGATGATCCCCGCGGAGGCGTGGGACGGCTTCGAGCAGCAGGTCACCGCGCTGTACGACCGGATGGCCCGCATCGAGATCACGCCGACGTGGGCGAAGGTGCTCGACTTCCAGACCCGTGCGCCGGAGACGGTGATGAAGCTGGCGGCAGCGAAGGGGATGTAGGGCCTTCGACTAGTCGTAGAACGGCGGCAGGGGTTCGCTTCCTCCGCGCAGCGCGCAGAGGGACGAGCCGGCCATGGCGGCAGCGATCCGTCTCAAACCGCGCGCCGATCCGGGAACGGATCGCACTGCTGATTCGTCGGACGCCGCGCGCCGAAGCAGGAACAGCAGCCGTCGGTAGCCCTTGAGATCGAGATCGAAAGCGTCCTCCCTCCGCAGCAGCGTCGCAAGAACGAGCACGTCGAGAAGGTGACGCCGCGGGTCACGGTCCTGCGAGACGCCGAAAGCCGTCGCCTTCGCCACGATGGCGCCGGAGAGTCTCGGGCGGAGGATCGACCCGATGCGTCCGGCGATGTCGACCGAAACCACTTCCGACGCGTCCAAGGCCGACTGCGCGCCGGGAGTGGAAAGGGTGGTTCCACCGAAAACGCCCTTCCGTTTCGTCGCTCGCTCGCCGAGGAAGCGCGGAATCAGCAGATCGATCACCGCGTCGCCCCGAACCCAACGCTGTTGGTACCCCTCCCACGACTCGCCGTCGGACGCGAAGCCCAGATCGACAAGGGCACTCGTGAATTGCAGGAGAACCTGCGGCCGCGCGCGAACGTCGAGCACGGCGTCGAGATCATCGGTCGGCCGGATCGGAGCAACGCCTCGCTCCGCGCAGTGCAACTGCACCATCTGACCGCCGACAAGACACCAATCCCTCGGCAACTTCTCGAAAACGTCCAGTGCGGCGCCCCAGGCTTCAGCCTGCGGACCGAGCATCGGAGGAAGAACGACGGTCATCTCAGGCCTCGGACGATCTCGGCGACACGACCATCCTCGCGCGGTCCCGCGTGCTCGGCGAGGTCGGCCGCGAGTACCCCGATCGAAGCGACGACACCCGACAGATCCCCGTCGACGACGTGGAACACGACGTTCGGCGTCGCATCGCGCACGAGAAGGTAGTCCGTTCGAAGCCCAGCCAGGTCGACCGCTCGCACGTAACCTTCTACCTCGCTGCCGGAGGACAGTCCCGAGCGCGGATCACTCACCCCAGAAGGATGCACCGACGGATCGGTGCGGAGTTGCCCGGCATCACGAGGATCGACCCAGAACAGTTCTCGCCTCGCGCGCCCGCCGAGCCAGGATCGGAGCAGGCGTGCCGGCTCTTCCGACTCCCGGAGCCGCTGAACCCTCGCAGCGAGACGCGCACGCTCCGTTGCCGAGATCGACGAATCGACCTCGCCGGCGAGGTGACGAAGGAACGCCCAGGCCATGTGCGGACTCATGGAGCGTCCGAGACGAGGCTCGAGCGACAGTTCCGCAGCGTCGATCACGTACCTGCCGCCGACCTTCGACGCACTCAGCCGGCCGTCCACGATCATCGCCTGAACACGACGGGCCGAGATTCCCTTCCGCTCCGCGAACTCGGAAACACTCAACTGCATGACACAACTATACGCACACGCGAATAGATGTGTAACTACTTCGCCGTCACCAGCCGCTCGTACCAGGCCAGCGCACTCTGATCCGTCAGGTTCGCGACCTGGTCCACCACGACCCGACGCTGCTGCGCCTCGGTCTCGGCACGGCGCCAATCCTCCGCGAAGCCCGCCTCGAGCGCACCCTCGCCGCGGTCGAGCAGCGTGTCGGCGAGCCGCAGCAGCACCTCGCGCTGCTGCGCGTAGATCGGCTGTCGGGTGTTGCGCGACATCACGAAGGTCGCGACGATGCCCTTCAGCACGGCGATCTCGGCCTGCTGCTCGGCCGGAACCACGACGTGGCCGCCGAAGCGGACGAGATCCGGATGGGCGTACGCCTCCCGGGTCGCCTGCGTCGCGGCCCCGGCGAAGCGGCCGATCAGCTGGCTGGTCAGGTTCTTCAGCCGGGCCTGGTCGCGGCGCGAGCCGTCCCAGGTGTCGACCCAGACGTCGAGGTCGTCGAGTCGGTCGAACGCGGCGATCAGCTCCTCGTGCGAGACCTCGCCGCCGACCCACGAGTGCATCGACTGCACGAGTTCGTCGTGGTCGACGCGCGAGCCGAGCGCGGCGACGTCGATGTAGCCCGAGACCACGGCGTCCTCGAAGTCGTGCACCGAGTAGGCGATGTCGTCCGAGAGGTCCATCACCTCGGCCTCGATGCAGCGCACACCCTCGGGCGCGCCGGAGCGCATCCAGGCGAATGCCGCGGCGTCGTCGTCGTAGAAGCCGAACTTGGCGCGCCCCGACGGGTCCGCGACCGAGCGGGTGTCGGGCCACGGATACTTGCAGCTCGCATCCAAGGAGGCGCGGGTGAGGTTGAGGCCGTAAGGCCGCTCGTCGTCGCCGAACACCTTGGGCTCCAGGCGGGTGAGCAGACGGAACGTCTGCGCATTGCCCTCGAAGCCGCCGATATCGGCGGCCCAGGCGTTGAGCGCCTTCTCGCCGTTGTGACCGAACGGCGGGTGCCCGATGTCGTGCGCGAGGCATGCGGTGTCGACCACGTCGGGGTCGAGGTCGAGGCTCGTCGCCAACTCGCGGCCGATCTGCGCGACCTCGAGCGAGTGCGTCAGCCGGTTGCGGGCGAAGTCGACGCCGGCGGTCGGGCTGAGCACCTGCGTCTTCGCGGCCAGGCGGCGCAGCGAGGAGGAGTGGAACAGCCGGGCGCGGTCGCGGGCGAAGTCGGAGCGGCGCGAGTAGTGCTCTTCGGGGAGGAAGCGCTCGGTGTCGACGAGCGAATACCCCCAGAGCGTGCGGTCATCCACCGCTGTTGAAGATCTCGGCGGCGGACACCTCGGCGGCGGTCGCCGAGTCGAGCTCGCGGGAGGCGAGCCAGTTGTCCGGCAGGGCGGGCTTCTTCGGCGTGCCGGCACGGCCGCGCTGCCCCTCCGCCGCCTCGCCCGGGTACGGCATGGTCCAGTCCAACGTTGCGAGCAGGTCGTCCAGGTGCGCGAGGGTGTCGACCGTGGCGAGGCTCGCGCGCAGGTCGCCGCCGACCGGGTAGCCCTTGAAGTACCAGGCGACGTGCTTGCGGATGTCGCGGCAGCCGCGCTCCTCGCTCTCGAAGAACTCGCAGAGCAGTTCGGCGTGACGGCGGAACGCCTCGGCGACCTGACCCAGCGTCGGGCGGAAGCGGGTGCTCTCGCCGCGGAACGCCGCGTCCAGATCGCCGAACAGCCACGGGCGGCCGAGGCAGCCGCGACCGACGACGACGCCGTCGCAGCCGGTCTCGCTCATCATTCGCAACGCATCCTCGGCCGACCAGATGTCGCCGTTGCCGAGTACCGGCACGCTGGTGACGGTCTGCTTCAAGGTCGCAATGGCCGACCAGTCGGCATGACCGCTGTAGAACTCGGACGCGGTGCGCGCGTGCAGCGCGATGGAGGCGACTCCCGCTCCCTCGGCGGCGCGGCCCGCTTCGAGGTAGGTGAGGTGGTCGGCGTCGATGCCCTTGCGCATCTTGACCGTGAGCGGGATGTCGCCGGCCGCCTTCACGGCCCCCTCGACGATCTGGCGGAACAGCGGCAGCTTCCACGGCAGCGCCGCTCCCCCGCCCTTGCGCGTCACCTTGGGCACGGGGCAGCCGAAGTTGAGGTCGATATGGTCGGCACGGTCCTCCGCGACGAGCATGGTGACGGCCTCGGAGACCGTCTTCGGGTCGACGCCGTAGAGCTGGATCGAGCGCGGGGTCTCGGACGGGTGGTGCCGGATCAGGCGCATCGACTCAGGGGTGCGCTCCACGAGCGCGCGCGAGGTGATCATCTCGCTGACGTAGAGACCGGCGCCGAACTCACGGCAGAGCCGGCGGAACGCGGTGTTGGTGATGCCCGCCATCGGCGCGAGCACAACGGGTACGTCGAGCTCGATCGGGCCGATGCGCAAGGCAGGCGTAGCGAGAACAGTGGAAGACATCGGAATCAATTGTCACAGATCCTGTGTTAGGGAGTGTGGGGACGACGCTCGAAAGGGAAGAACATGACGGATGTGCAGGCTGTGCAGGACGGGACGGCCCGGTTCGAGGCGGATGCGGCCGCGCGCGGCCTCGACGTCGAGATCGTCGAACGCCCCGCGGCGAAGAGCCTGTTCGAAGCGGCGGAGCTGCTGGGTATCGAGCCGTCCGACATCGTGAAGTCACTCGTGGTCAAGCGCAAGGACGGCACCTTCCTGTTCGCGCTCGTGCCCGGCGGCCGGCAGATCTCCTGGCCCAAGCTGCGCGCTCTGGTCGGCGTGAACAAGCTGCAGCTGCCGGATGAGGGCCAGGCCCTCGCCGCGACCGGCTACGCCCGCGGCACCATCGTGCCGATCGGTTCGACCACCGCCTGGCCGGTCTTCGCCGACGCGTCGATCGTCGGCAAGCGCATCGCCCTGGGCGCCGGAGCCCACGGCCGCAGCGCCTTCGTCGACGCGGACGCCTTGCTCGCCTCCTTCGGCGCGACGGTCGCCGACATCACCGAGCCCGAGGCGCCCCGCGCCTGAGCGAAAAGTTGCAGCCCGGGCGCACCCAGGGCTGCAACTTTTCCCCAGGAGGGCGGCGACGGCGCGGTCAGGCGCCGGACGGGGCCGGGAGGACGCAGGCGTCGCCCTCGCAGACGGGGACGGACGCCGAGCCGAGCATCGTGAACGGGGACGGCGCCAGGGGCTCTGCGGAACTCACGCCGACACCGCCGAGCGCTGGGTGAGCACGTGCTGGAGAACCTCGGCGAAGGCGCTCGCCTCCTGAGCCCCCGAGACGCCGTACTGGCCATCGAGTACGAAGAACGGCACTCCGTTGATGCCGTACGCGCCGGCCTGCGCGATGTCGGACTGCACGGCGGCGAGGTACTCCTGCTCGGCGAGCGAGCGCAGCACCTCCTCGCGATCCAGGCCCACCTCGGCGGCGAGCGAGGCGAGCACCTCGACATCGGCGAGGTTCGCGCCCTCGGTGAAGTACGCGCGCAACAGGCGCTCCTTCAGCTCGAGCTGGAGGCCACGGGCTTTCGCGAAGTGCAGCACCTGGTGAGCGGTCACCGTCTTCACATGCTGCAGCGCCTCGAAGTCGTAGTCGAGGCCCACGCTCGCGGCGATCTCGGTCACCCGCGACAGCATCGCCTCGGCCTGCGCCTCCGGAATGCCTTTGTGCTTCGCGAGGTACGCGGCCTCGCTGCCGACGAAGTCCTCGGGGGTGTCCGGCGAGAGCTCGAAGGAGTGGTATTCGACGACGACCTCGGGAGCACCGGGATTCGCGGCCCGGAACGCCTCGGCTCCGCTCTCGAACTTGCGCTTGCCGATGTAGCACCAGGGGCAGGCGATGTCGGACCAGACGTCGACCTTGATGGCGGAGTTTTCAGAAGTCACGCTGAGTGAAACCGCGTGGCCGCCGTTCTATTCCGTTCGCAACGCCGCGACGATCGCCGCCACATCCGATTCATCGTTCCAGAGGTGGAAGGCGACCCGCACCCGCCCGCCGCGCCCGGAGACCTTCAGCCCCGCCGCGGCGAGCGCCATCAGCGCCGTGCCGTCCGGATCCGCCCACGTCACGATCGCCTGGTGCTGCGGCTCGAGTCCCAGCCGCTCGCAGAGCAGGTCGCCGAGGCCGGACGCGTGCCGCCACACCTCGGCCTGATCGAGCGAGGCGTGCAGCGCGAGCGACCGCTCCGCCCCGGCGAACGCCTGCCAGGCGGGAGAGACGTCGAAGCGGCGCGCATCCGTCGCCAGCTGCATGGACGGTCCGTAGCACGAGGCCCAGACATCCTCCCCTGCGTACCAACCCGCCTGCACCGGCGTGAGCTCGACGGCGTAGTCGGGCGAAACGGTCATGAACGCCACACCCCGGGGCGAGCAGAGCCACTTGTACGCGTGCGTCAGCGTCGCGTCGAACCGACTCGCGTCGACCGGATGCACGCCGGCGGCCTGGGTCAGATCGCAGACGGTGCGCACTCCGTGGCGACGCGCGGCGGCGAGCACCGCCTCCACGTCGGCGACCTCACCGGTGCGCGACTGGATGAGCGAGAACACCACCAGATGGTCGGAGGCGGCGAGCGCCGAAGCCAGTTCGCGCAGCGGCACCGAACGCACCGTGATGCCGCGACCCTGCGCGAGGAACGGGAACACGATCGAGGAGAAGTCGCCGTCGACGCAGACGACGGATGCGCCGTCGGGCAGCGAGCAGGCCAGCACCGAAGCCATCACCGAGGTCTGCGAGCCGATCGCGACGCGATCCACACCGACGCCGACGATCCGGGCGAAGGAGCTGCGGCTGCTCTCGACGGCCGCGCCGTAGTGCACCGCGTTCGCTTCGCCGAGGAACCAGCGCTCCGCGTCCACTCGGATCGCCTCGATCGTCTCCAGCGGCGGCAGGCCCAGGGTGCAGGCGTTGTGGTACCCGCGCGCTCCGGCGAAGCGCTCGCGGAGTTCGGTGAAGGATGTGGCGGTCGCGGTGCTCATACATCGAGGATCCCTCCCCTGGACGGATCACACCAGGCCAGCATCTCGATGCGAAGGATAAGCGGGAGTTATCCTTGGGCGTGCCCGAGACGATCGACCTGCAGACGCTGACCATCATGCGCGCGATCGCGGACGGCGGCTCGATCACGGCCGCCGCACGGGCCCTCGGCTACAGCCAGCCCGCGATCACCCAGCACGTGCAGCGCGCGGAGCGGCGACTCGGACTCGCTCTCGTCACCAAAGCCGGCCGCAGCGTGCGACTGACCGAGGCGGGAGCGGTGCTGGCCCGACACGCGCTCGCCGTCGGCGCGTCGCTCACCGCTGCGGGCGACGAGCTCGCCCTGCTGGCCGGGGTGCAGAGTGGGCGGGTCACCGTGGCCGGTTTCCCCACCGCATCCGCAACGCTGGTGCCGCGCCTGCTCGCACTCGTGCGCGAGCGACACCCGGGTCTGACCGTGCGCTACCTGGAGGCCGAGCCGCCCGAGGCGATCGCGCTGCTGCGCGACGGGGGCAGTGACCTCGCGATCACCTTCAGCTACGCGGGCGATCGACAGGATCCGCATGCGCTCCGTGCCGAGGCGGGCTTCGACGTCGTCGACCTCGCGGCCGACGAGATGATGCTGGCGATCCCCCGGACGCACCCGCTCGCCGACGGCGATGGTCCGCTCGCGCTGGCCGACCTGGCCGGCGCGGAGTGGATCGGCGGCTGCACGCTCTGCCGCGGGCACCTGCTCGCCGCCTGCCACGAGGCGGGCTTCGCCCCCACTATCGGCTACGAGACGGACAACTTCGTCGCGATCACGGCCATGGTCGCGGCCGGGCTCGGCGTGGCGCTCGTGCCGCAGCTTTCGGTGCGCTCGGCGACACTGCCCGACGGCGTGCTGCTGCGGGCGGTCGCCCCGCGGACCGAACGGCGCCTGCACCTGCTCGCGGGGCTCGGCCGCGAGCGCATACCGGCCGTCGCAGCGGTACGCGCCGCGGTGCTCGACCTCGAGCTGAGCGAGTGGCGCCTGCAGGTCTTCGCTGGTTGAGCTTGCCGAAACCAACTCCCCGCCCGGCGCGTGGTTTCGGCAAGCTCAAACACCGGGAGCGATCGTCAGCGGTGGGCCACCGCGTGGGCGGCCTCGATGATCGCGACGACGGCGCGAGCGTCACGCACGTCGACCGGCGCGGGCGAGTCCGAGGTCAAGGTCGCGGCGACGCCCGCGTAGAACGCGGCGTAGCTCCCGCGCTCGGACGGCACGCGCTCGTCGCCGAGCACTCCCCAGCCGCTCTCCGGCACCACGCCGAAGCCGGCGTCGAGCGGCGACGCGCCGCCCTTTCGCACCGCGTCCTCCTGCGGATCGAGACCGTACGTCGTGAACGCCGCGTCCGTGCCGAGCGCCCTCAGTCGCGGCCCCGTCGCCCGCGCGACCCGGCTCATCGTGAGGTGCGAGCGCACACCACCCTCGTGCAGCAGTGAGACGAACGCGTCGTCCTCGCTGGCGCCGCCGTGATGCAGGATGCTCGTCTCGGCCGCGGTCACCGTGGCCGGGCCGAACAGCTGCAGCGCCTGGTCGATCAGGTGGCTGCCGAGGTCGAACAGGATGCCGCCGCCCTTCGACACCGGGATCTCGGTCTGCCAGCGCCCGCGTTTGGGCTCGCTCCAGCGCTCGAAGGTCGACTCGAACCGCAACACCCGCCCGAGCCGGTTCTCCTCGAGCAGCTTCCGCAGCGTGATGAAGTCGGCGTCCCAGCGTCGGTTCTGGAAGACGAACACCGGCTTGTCGGCCCGCTCGGAGGCCGCGATGATCGCGTCCGCATCAGCCAGAGACGGTGCGAACGGCTTGTCGATCACCACGGCGGAACCCGCCTCCAGTGCGGCGACCGCCTGCTCCCGATGCACGTGCGGCGGTGACGCCAGCACCACGAGGTCCAGCCCCGCCTCGAGCACCTCCTCGGCGCTCGGCACGATGCGGGCGCCCGGATACGCGGCCTGCGCCGTCGCGGCACGCTCGGGGTCCGAGGTGGAGATCAGTGCGATCTCGAAGGCCGGATCCGCGGCGAGGAACGGTGCGTGGAACACCCGGCCGGACAGGCCGAACCCCACGATGCCGACACGGATGCTCATCGCACGGCCTCCTTCGGGGTGTCGATGGCGCCGCCGAAGCGTCGGCTGCGACCGCCGTAGTACTCGATCGCCTCCCACAGATCGGTGCGGGTGAAATCGGGCCAGAGCTGATCGAGGAAGACCATCTCGGCGTACGCGCTCTGCCAGAGCAGGAAGTTCGAGGTGCGCTGCTCGCCGGAGGAACGAACGAAGAGGTCCACATCGGGCATGTCGGGGATGTACATCGCCCGCGCGATCGCCTTCTCGGTGATCGCGCTGGGCTTCATCCGGCCGGCCGCGACCTCGGCGGCGAGCTTCTGCACCGCATCCGCGATCTCGGTGCGCCCGCCGTAGTTGACGCACATCGTGAGGGTGAGCACGTCGTTGCCCGCGGTGAGCTTCTCGGCGTACTGCAACTCGTTGATGACGGAAGCCCAGAGCTTGGGCTTGCGCCCGGCCCAGCGCACCCGCACGCCCCACTCGTTCAGCTGGTCGCGACGGCGGTGCAGCACGTCGCGGTTGAAGCCCATCAGGAAGCGCACCTCCTCCGGCGAACGCTTCCAGTTCTCGGTGGAGAACGCGTAGACGCTGATGTGCTTCACGCCGATCTGGATCGCCCCGGCAACGACATCGAGCAGCGCCGCCTCGCCCATCTTGTGACCCTCGATCCGGGTCAGCCCGCGCCCGTTCGCCCAGCGCCCGTTGCCGTCCATCACGATAGCCACGTGATTCGGCACCGCCTTCTTCGGCAGCTCCGGCGGGTAGACGCCCGTCCAGTCGATCGGTTTGTACGCGACGGCGTCCTTATGGGTGAAGGGTTTCATCGATTGACGTGCTCCAGGGATCTCAGTCCGCGTTCGAGGTGGAACTGGGTGTACGCGGCCACCACACCGGAGGCGCGCGTGCGCGTGCCCGGCTCCGCCGACTCCGCCGCGACCCAGTCTCCGGTGAGCAGGGCGCCGAGGTGCTCGACGACCTCCAGCGTGACACGCGGAGCGCCCGGCGGTGTGCAGTCGGGGCAGACCACGCCGCCCATCCGCACCTCGATCGCGTTATGGGGGCCGGGTGCGCCGCAGCGGGCGCAGTCCTCGAAACTCGGAGCCCAACCGGCGATCGAGAGGGCGCGCAGGAGATAGGAGTCGAGGGAGAGGTTCGGCGTGTGCTCGTAGCGGCTCAGCGAGCGCAGGGCGCCGACCAGCAGCAGGTACTGCTGCAGCGACGCATCCGCATCCGTGAGCCGATCGGCCGTCTCGACCATGGCGTTCGCCGCGGTGTAGGAGTCGTAGTCGGCGGCGATCAGGGCACCGTACGCCCCGATGGACTCGGCCTGGTTGACGATGTCGAGGTTGCGGCCCTCGTAGAGCTGCAGGTCGGCGACCATAAAGGGCTCCAGGCGCGAGCCGAACTTCGAGCCGGTCTTGCGCACCCCCTTCGCGACGGCGCGGATCTTGCCGTGCTGCCGCGAGAGCATCGTGACGATGCGGTCGGCTTCACCCAGCTTGTGGGTGCGCAGCACAACGGCTTCGTCACGATAGGTGGGCATGCCGCCATTATCCTCTCGACCACCGACAGTGAGCGGGACGCCGCGACGCGTCGAGGCGCGGCGTCACGGGCACGGCACGTACACGATGTCGGGTGAGATCGCGGGCCACCCGTTCGCGAGCGCTGCAGATCCGCGCGATCACGGGGATCCTCCGGGTCGATCGCGAGGTGTCGCCGCGCCTCGCCCGCCATCTTGTACATGCCGGGGCCTCGCGGGGTCACGCAACTCGTTCTGCGTGAACGGTTCTGGCACGATATGGGGCGTGCCCGCCGCCGTCTTCAGCATCCCCGCCTGGGCGGACCTGCTCGCCATCGCGATCGGCTGCCTGCAGGGCGCGATGTTCGCGGGTGAGTTCCGCGACCGACGGATCGACCTGCTCGGTGTCGCGATCATCGGCACCGCCGTCGGACTCGGCGGCGGAGTGCTGCGCGACCTGCTGCTGCAGGTGCCGCTGGTCGCCCTGCACACCAACTCCTATCTGCTGGTCGCGGTCGCCGCCTCGCTGGTCGGCATGCTGCTGCAACACCTGTTCAATCGACTCGACGGAGTCATCACGGCGCTGGACGCACTCACGATCGGGCTGTTCGGCGCGATCGGCACCACAAAAGCGCTCTCGCTCGGCGTGCCGGAGGTACCGGCGGTCTTCGTCGGCACGATCTCGGCGGTCGGCGGATCCGTCATCCGCGACGTGCTGCTGAACCGGCCGATCGCCCTGATGCACGTCGGCTCGCTCTACGCGATCGCAGCGACCGCCGGCACATTCGTGCTGGTGCTCTTCGTGCACTTCGGCATCCTGATCGACTTCGCCGCGCCGATCGGCGTCGCCGTCACCACCGTCATCCGGTTGCTCGCCGTGCGCTACGGCTGGTCGCTGCCCGAGCAACGCGCCCTCAGCCGCGTCCCCCGCGTCCGCTGGCGCCGCCGCGAGGACTGACCGCGAAGGGGGTTGTCACTCCGTCCCGCACGACGGCGGGACGGAGTGACAACCCCCTGAGGGATCAGACGGCGGCGGCCTCGAGCTCGCGGTCCTCGGCGGATTCGCGGACGGCGCGGTTCACCGCGGACACGACCGCCTTCAACGAAGCCGTGCTGATGTCGTTGTCGATGCCGACGCCCCACAGGGTGCGGCCGTCGACGGAGCATTCGACGTACGACGCGGCCAACGCGTCGCCACCGGCGCTGAGAGCGTGCTCGACGTAGTCGAACACCTTCACCTCGACGCCGTGCTGGCCCAGCACCGCCTCGAAGGCGTTGATCGGACCGTTGCCGGTCGCGTTGGTCGAGACGACCTCGTCGCCGACGCGCAGCACCGTGTTCAGGGTGACCGAGCCCGCCATGTCGCTCGAGGTCGAGGTGTGGGTCAACTCGAAGCGACCCCACTTCTCCTCGGCGATGCGCGAGGGCAGGTACTCGTCCTGGAAGATGTTCCAGATCTGCTCGCTGGTGACCTCGCCGCCCTCGGCATCCGTCTTGGCCTGCACCACGCCCGAGAACTCGATCTGCAGGCGACGCGGCAGGTCCAGCGCGTGGTCGGTCTTCAGCAGGTACGCGACGCCGCCCTTGCCGGACTGCGAGTTGACCCGGATGACGGCCTCGTAGGAACGGCCCAGGTCCTTCGGGTCGATCGGCAGGTACGGCACGGCCCAGACCAGGTCGTCGACGTTCTTGTCGGTGCGCTCGGCCTCGGCCGCCATCGACTCGAAGCCCTTCTTGATCGCGTCCTGGTGCGAGCCGCTGAAAGCTGTGAAGACCAGGTCGCCCGCCCACGGGCTGCGCTCAGGCACGGCCAGCTGGTTGCAGTACTCGGCGGTGCGCTTGACCTCGTCGATGTCGCTGAAGTCGATCATCGGGTCGATGCCCTGGGTGAACATGTTGATACCCAGCGCGACGATGTCGACGTTGCCGGTGCGCTCGCCGTTGCCGAACAGGCAGCCCTCGATCCGGTCGGCGCCGGCCAGGTAGCCCAGCTCGGCGGCGGCGATCGCGGTGCCGCGGTCGTTGTGCGGGTGCAGCGAGATCAGGATGCTCTCGCGGTTGGCGAGGTGTCGTCCCATCCACTCGATCGAGTCGGCGTAGACGTTGGGCGTCGCCATCTCGACGGTCGCGGGCAGGTTGATGATCACCTTGCGCTCGGGTGTCGCCTCGAAGACCTCGACCACGCGGTCGCAGATCTCGACGGCGAACTCCAGCTCGGTGCCGGTGTAGCTCTCGGGCGAGTACTCGTAGTACACGTCGACCTCGGGAACCGAGGCCTCCATCTCGCGGCACTTGCGCGCGCCGGCCAGGGCGATGTCGATGATGCCCTGCTTGTCCTTCCGGAACACGACCTCGCGCTGCAGCACGCTGGTGGAGTTGTACAGGTGCACGATCGCCTGCTTCGCGCCGCGGATCGACTCGTAGGTGCGCTCGATCAGGTGGTCGCGCGCCTGGGTCAACACCTGGATGGTGACGTCGTCCGGAATCGCGTTCTCTTCGATCAGGCTGCGCACGAAGTCGAAGTCGGTCTGGCTCGCGCTCGGGAAGCCGACCTCGACCTCCTTGTAGCCCATCTTCACGAGCAGATCGAACATGATCCGCTTGCGCTCGGGGCTCATCGGGTCGATCAGCGCCTGGTTGCCGTCGCGCAGATCGACGGCGCACCAGCGCGGCGCCTCGGTGATGCGCTTGGCCGGCCAGGTGCGATCGGGCAGATCGACGGTGATCTCCTGGTCGTACGGCAGGTACTTGTGGATCGGCATGCCCGAAGGCTTCTGGGTGTTCTTCATGGTCTTCTCCCTGCCGCTCCGGCAAGCGGATGCGGCTCTCGCGAGGATCCAGTTCCGGCCGGAACGGATGCGACTCGCAGGTATCGAATGTGTGTCAGCCGACGCCGAACTCCGCGACGAGGGAGGCCTGAGTTAGGACTCGTCGCGGCAGCTAAGGAGGAGCAGACCAAAACGCACGAAAACAGGGTAACACCGCGAGGAGCGCTCACAACACCGTCACCCGTCGATCGGCGCCGGCTCGAGCGTGCCGTCCGCTGTCCGGTCCGGTCGGCCGTGAGGCGCGCCAATCGCTTGCTCATACTCACGATGAAGGCACCGCGCGACCGCGCGAGGGCGCTGTCTGCCAGCAGCAGACGCATCCGCGCCGCCGGATCAGGCGGCGAGTCGGACGTCCGCCCGCGAGAGGGTCGGTGCCGAGACGGAGCCCTCGGCACGGATCTCGGCGGTGAGGTCGACCGTGGTACCGACGAGCATGTCGGCGATGTCCCGCACCAGCTCCCAGGCTTCGATCCCGAGGGCGGCGCAGATGGCCTCGAGGATCTCCGAGGACACCTCCTTGCGGCCGCGCTCGATCTCGGAGAGATACGGCAGCGAGACCCGACTCGCGAGGGAGAGTTCGCGCAGGGTGAGGCCGCTGCCCCGGCGTCGTTCGCGGATCACCGCACCGATCGCGTGTCGCATCAGCATCCGTGGCGCCTCTCTCCCGATGGTCGTGCCCCGAGACTACGAGGGAGCACCGACACCGGGAACCCGCCGCTGCGCGATTCTGCTCTGGGCAGAACGCGCAGCCCTGCTCCGGGAACCCGTCCGCTCCCTCGACCATCACGCTCGACGAACCCCTGGGCCCACGACGACTCCTGGACGTGGCATCCGTCGTGCCGCGACCGCGGAGCCGATCCGCTACTCGACGAGCCCGTTCTCGTACGCGAACACCACCAGCTGCACCCGGTCGCGCAGGCCGAGCTTGCCGAGAACGCGGCTGATGTGCGTCTTCACGGTCGCCTCACTGAGGTATTCGGCGCCGGCGATCTCGGTGTTGCTCAGGCCCCGCGCCGCGTGCGCGAAGATCTCGCGCTCCCGGTCGGTGAGGGTGCCGAACGCCTCCGGAACCGCCCGCCCGCTGCCGGCGGAGCCGAAGTGTTCGAACAGCTCGCGCGTCGCGGACGCCGCGACGACGGCGGTGCCGGCGTGCACGGTGCGGATCGAGGCGAGCAGGAACTCCGGGTCGGTGTCCTTCAGCAGGAACCCGCTGGCCCCCGCCCGGATCGCCCGGGCCGCCGCCTCGTCGAGATCGAAGGTGGTCAGCACCAGGATGCGCGGGGCCGGCTCGGAGCGGGCGCCGGCCTCCGCCAGGATGCGCTGCGTCGAGGCGATGCCGTCGACTCCGGGCATCCGGATGTCCATCAGCACGACGTCGGGCCGCAGCTCGGCGACGAGGGCCGCGCCGGTGCCACCGTCAGCGGCCTCGCCCACCACCTCCAGATCGGGCTGCGAGGAGATCAGCATCCGGATTCCGGCGCGGAACAGCGCCTGGTCGTCGACGAGAACGATGCGGATGCTCATGCGGCGGGATCTCCTTCGGCACGGATGCGGGGTAGGCGGGCCTCGACGAGGAAGTCCACGCCGTCCGGCTCCGCTCGCAGGCTACCGCCGGCGAGCAGGGCCCTCTCCCGCATCCCGACCAGACCGTGGCCTCCCGCGCCGACGGCACCGGGTTCGGCGCGGTTGCGAACACTGAGCACGAGCTCGTCACCGCGCTGCCGCAGCGCGACGCGGATGGGCGAGCCGGCGACGCCGTGGCGCAGGGCGTTCGTGGTCGCCTCCTGCGTGATCCGGAAGAGTGCGAGCCCCGCGCCGCGCGGCACGGTCGCCAGCTCGACCCCGAAGTCGCGGACGACGCCGGCCCCACTCGCCGCCACCGAATCCAGCAGGGCGGGGATGTCGCTCGCCGTCGGCTGCGGACCGCTCGCCTCGCTGTGCCTCAGCTGCGCGAGCAGCTGTCGCACGTCGCCGAGCGCGTCGCGGGCGACGGCCGAGATGGTGCTCAACGCCTCGTCCGTCTGCTCGGGATGCGCGGTGCCGAGGTAGCGCGCGCCGTCGGCCTGGGCGATCACCACGGCGAGCGAGTGCGCCACGACGTCGTGCATGTCGCGCGCGATCGCGTTGCGCTCCTCGACCGCGTCCAGTTCGCGCTGCGCAGCGGCGCGGGCGTCCTCCGCCCGCTGCTGACCCGCGCGGCCCTCCTGAGCCATGCGCAGGACGCGGGCGAGAGCGCCGGCCGTCCACGAGAGCCCGAGCACCGCGAGGGCGACCCCGAACATCAGCGCGACCGCGAGCACACCGTCGTAGCCGGCCGAGAAGTACTCGATGCGCTGAGTCAACGCGTTGTAGACGCTCGCGATCAGCGCGCCGAGCACCGCGGATGCGGCGCCGAGCACCTGCACCCGACGGGTGCCGTACGCGGCGACGGCGAACAGCACGGCGAGGATCGCGATGTCGAGGAAGTTCGCCTGCTGGCCCAGCGCCATCTGCACGATGGCGCCGAGCCAGGCGACGGCGAGCGACGCGGCCGGGTGACGACGACGGATCGCAACGGCGACGGTCAGGACGGCGATGGTGATCACCTCCGTCGAGCCCGTCGACGTGTAGGCGACGGCGAGCACGGTGAGGTAGAGCAGGGCGTACGCGGAGTCGGAGCCGGTGTTCATCGCGTCGAGTTCGCGCGTACCCCGCAGCTGCACCGCGGCGGGCGGATGCGAGCGGGCACTGCGCCGACCCCGTCGCCAGAGCAGGACGTAGCCGAGCACCAGCACCACCGCGCCGCCGAAACCGACCGTCGCGCGCAGCGGCCCCGCCTCCGGCGTGGACGAGATCAGAGTCTGGGCGGCCAGAGGGATCAGGACGCCGGCGAGGATCAGGCCTGCGAGCGTGAACCGCCGGGTGAGCAGGCCGCCGTACCGAGCCGAACCCCAGGCGATCGCGGCACCGACCAGGATGCCGTCGACGCGCAGGCCGGCTTCGGGGATCGCCATCGCCCCGCCGCTCAACACGCCGAGCAGGGCGATCGGGCCCGCGATCGCCGGCAGGACCCGGACGAGAGCCAGGGCGATGACGAGGACGAAGCCGCCGGGCAGCAGCTCGAGGCGGCCCCCGCCCACGGCGACGATCGCGATCTCGGTGACCGCGAGCAGCGCGGCCAGGATCGGGAACGTCGGCGCGCGATCGAGCAGGGTGGCGATTCGCATATCCCTACGGTAGGTCGCGGCGGGCACGTGATCCGCGCCGGGCCGCCGATCTCATCCGTTGGTCGGCACGGTCATCCGCTGGATGTAGCCACCATGACGCCGGGCTCAGCCGGTAGCGTCGGAGCCATGTCAACGGAATCGATCACCACCGAGTTCTTCGAGCGCTACACCGCCGCCCTGCTCGCTCGCGACGAGCAGGCCGTCGCGCGGCTCTACGCGGTTCCGGCGCTGCTGGTCTTCCCGCAGCAGACGATCGCCATCGGCAGTCCGGAGGAGGCCGCCGCCGTCTTCGGCGCGGCGTGGCCGCAGTACGAAGGCGTCACCTCGACCCGACCCGAGATCACCGTCTCCGCCGAGACCGACCACAGCATCTGGGCCGACGTCACCTGGCACCACGACAACGGCGGCACCGAGCACCAGCTGTATCAGCTCGCCTACCTCGCCGGCGGCTGGCGCGTCGCGGTGCTCACACCGCTCGCCGGCTGAGCCGGTACGCCGCCGACGGGACGGGATTTGCGAACCCGGACCCGGAATCGACCCGACGGCCGCGAATCGACGGGAACGAGGAGACTCGCCTAGAAGCCGAGCCGCCCCAAGAGCTTCGGGTCGCGCTGCCAGTCCTTCGCGACCTTCACCCGGATCGACAGGAACACCTTCCGGCCCAGCAGCTTCTCGATCTGGGCGCGCGAGGTCTGCCCCACGTCGCGCAGTCGCTGGCCGCCGTGGCCGATGATGATGCCTTTCTGGCTGTCGCGCTCGACGAAGACGTTCGCGTAGATGTCGATCAGCGAACCGTCTTCGCGCTCGACCATGTCGTCGATGGTGACGGCGAGCGAGTGCGGCAGCTCGTCCGAGACCCCTTCCAGCGCCGCCTCGCGGATGAACTCCGCGATGCGCGATTCGTTGTCCTCGTCGGTCACGGCCTCGATCGGGTACAGCGCCGGCGACACCGGCATCAGTCGCAGGATCTCAGCCGCCAACACGTCCAGCTGCTCGTCGGTCACGGCCGAGATCGGCACGATGGTGTCCCACTCGCGCAGCTCCTGCACGGCGAGCAGTTGCTTGGCGACCGCCTTCTTCGACGACAGGTCGACCTTGGAGACGATCGCGACCTTCCGCGCGCGCGGGAACGCATCCAGCGACTCGTTGATGAACCGGTCGCCGGGTCCGATCGGCTCGTCGGCCGGGAACAGCATGCCGATCACGTCCACGTCGCCCAGCGTCGAGGTGACCAGCGAGTTCAGCCGCTCACCCAGCAGCGTGCGCGGGCGGTGGATGCCCGGAGTGTCGACCACGATCAGCTGACCGTCGGGACGGTGCACGATGCCACGGATCGCCCGGCGCGTGGTCTGCGGCTTGGACGAGGTGATCGCGATCTTCTCGCCCACGAGCGCGTTGGTCAGCGTCGACTTGCCGACGTTGGGGCGCCCGACGAAGGAGACGAAGCCCGCCCGGAAGGGGGCGCCGTCGCCCGAAGTGGTGGTGTCGGTCATCGTGCGTCCTCGCTGTCGGAGCTGTCGCTCTCGGGGTTCTTGGTCTTCTTGGGCGACTTCTTCTCGCCCTTGGTCTTGGCCTTCTCGTCGACCGTCGGCTCGTCCGCCTCGTCGATCACCGGGATCGGGCCGGTGCTTGCGGCATCCGCCGGGAAGTCGGGATCGCGGCGCACCAGCACCGTGGAGATGGTGCCGCGGCGCGGGTCCGCGTGCTCGGCCTCGAGGATGACGCCGCCGATCGCGGCGATCGCCCCGCGCTCGGGCAGCCGGCCGTACGCCTTGGTGAGCAGGCCGCCCACCGAGTCGACGTCGTCGTCCTCGAGTTCGAGGTCGAACAGCTCGCCGAGCTCGTCCGTCGGCAACCGAGCGCTGATCCGGTAGTAGCCGGGCTCGATCTCATCGATCAGGTTCGCCTCGCGGTCGTACTCGTCGGAGATGTCGCCGACGAGTTCCTCGATCAGGTCCTCCAGCGTGACCAAGCCGGCGATGCCGCCGTACTCGTCCACGACCATCGCGAGGTGATTGGACTCGAGCTGCATCTGCCGCAGCGTCGCGTCCGCCTTCTTCGACTCCGGCACGAAGATCGCCGGGCGGGCGAGTTCGGCGACGGTCAACGAAGCATCGGGACGCTCGTAGGTGTATCGAGCGACGTCGCGCAGGTAGAGCACCCCGAGCACGTCGTCGGCACTGTTGGCGACGACCGGGATGCGCGAGATGCCGCGGCTGAGCAGCAGCCCCATCCCGGCGCCGATCGAGGCGTTCGACTCGATGGTCACCATGTCGGTCCGCGGCACCATGACCTCGCGCACCACGGTCTCGTTGAACTCGAAGATCGAGTGGATCAGCTCGCGGTCGTCCTGCTCCAGCACCGCCTGCTCTGTGGCCTCGTCGACCATGCTGAGCAGCTGCTCCTCGGAGGAGAAGCCGGCCGTGCGCGGGCTGCCCGGCGTGACGCGACTGCCGAGGGCGACGAGTCCGGCCGCGACCGGACCGAGCGCAACCCGGAGCAGGTGCACCACGAACGCGCTCGACTGCAGCACCGGGCGGGCGTGCGCCCGGCCCACGCTGCGGGGGCTGGAGCCGACGAGCACGAAGGAGACCGCGGCCACGATCAGGATGGCGACCAGTAGGCTCAGCCAGAGCTGCTCGATCCAGTCGATCAGCACCGCGGTGACGAACACCGCGGCGGTGGTCTCCGACACGATGCGCGCGAAGTTGGTCACCGTGACGTGAGGGCCGCCGTCGTCGGCGATCGCGCGCAGCGAGCGCGGCGTGCGGCTGTGCTGCGCCATCTCGGCGATGTCGGCGCGCGAGAGCACGCTGAGGGCGGCGTCGGTCGCGGCGAACCAGCCGCCCACCGCCACCAGCAGGAGGGCTGCGAAGAGCAGTTGGGCGATCACCGTCGGCGTTCGTTGATGTGGAAGCCCACCAGGATGTCGCGCTGCAGGCCGAACATCTCGCGCTCCTCCTCGGGCTCCGCGTGGTCGAAACCGAGCAGGTGCAGCAGGCCGTGCGCCGTCAGCAGCTGCAGTTCGTCCAGCGTGGAGTGGCCGGCTTGCTCGGCCTGACCCATCGCGACCTGCGGGCAGAGCACGATGTCGCCGAGCAGGCCGGCCGGGGTCTGCTCGTCCTCCGTGCCGGGGCGCAACTCATCCATCGGGAAGCTGAGCACATCGGTGGGTCCGGGCTCGTCCATCCACTGCACGTGCAGTTGCTCCATGGCGCCCTCGTCGACCAGCACGATCGCGAGCTCCGCATCCGGATGCACGTGCAGCGTGTCGAGCGCGTAGGTCGCCAATCGCAGGATGGCGGCCTCGTCGACCGGCACGGACGACTCGTTGTTGATCTCGATGCTCACGGGGTGTTCGGTGTCCTTCTTCGTGGTCGTAGCCGGCGCTAGGAGCGCGGGCCCTTCGGCTGATGATCGCGCGGCGCGCGGGGGCCGCCGGAGCGGCGCTCCGCACGGTTGGCGAATTCGCGGGCCTGCTCGCGCTCGAAGTGCGCGGCCTGCTTCTGCTGGTCGTACTCCGTGTAGGCGTCCACGATGCGCCCGACCAGCGAATGCCGCACGACGTCGTCGCTGGTGAGTCGGGTGAAGTGGATGTCGTCGATCCCGTCGAGTACCCGGGTCACGAGCCGCAGCCCGCTGGCACCGGTGGGCAGGTCGATCTGTGTGATGTCGCCGGTCACGACCATCTTCGAGCCGAAGCCGAGGCGCGTGAGGAACATCTTCATCTGTTCCGGCGTGGTGTTCTGCGCCTCGTCGAGCACGATGAAGGAGTTGTTCAGGGTGCGCCCGCGCATGTACGCGAGCGGTGCGACCTCGATGGTGCCGGCCGCGAGCAGCTTGGGCACGATCTCCGGATCCATCATCTCGTTCAGCGCGTCGTAGAGCGGGCGCAGGTACGGATCGATCTTGTCGGTCAACGTGCCGGGCAGGTAGCCCAGCCGCTCCCCCGCCTCGACGGCCGGACGGGTCAGGATGATCCGATCGACTTCCTTGCGCTGCAGCGCCTGCACGGCCTTCGCCATGGCGAGGTAGGTCTTGCCGGTGCCGGCCGGGCCGATGCCGAAGACGATCGTGGCCTCATCGATCGCGTCGACGTAGTCCTTCTGGCCGAGCGTCTTCGGGCGCACGCTCTTGCCGCGAGCGGTCAGGATCGCCTGGCCGAACGCCTCCGCCGGGCTCATGGAGCCGCCGGCGCCGAGGATGCGCGCCGACTCCTGCACCTCGGAGGGCTCCAGGTCGTGTCCGTTCTTGGTCATCAGCACCAGTTCTTCCACCAGTCGACGGGCGGGCGCGAGCTGCGCGACCTCGCCGGTCAGGGTCACTTCGTTGCCCCGGACGTGCACCTGCACCAGCGGGAACTGTCTCTCGACCGTCTTGATCAGTCGGTCCTGCGGGCCGAGCAGGCGCACCATCGCGACGCCGTCGACGGTGATCACCTCGGTCGAGAGGTCGTGATCGTCAGCCAAGGGAGCCTTCCGTCAGGCCGCCGCCCAGCACGTGCGCGTGCACGTGGAACACGGTCTGGCCGGCCTCTTCACCGGTATTGAAGACGAGGCGGAACTGACCGCCGGTCTGCTCCTGCGCGATGGACTGCGCCGTCGCGACGACCTCGGCGAGCAACGCCGGGTCGGCGGCGGCGAGTTCGGCGACGTTCGCGTACTCCTGAGTCTTCGGGAAGACGAGGACGTGCACGGGCGCCTTCGGCGCGATGTCGCGGATGGCCAGCACGCGGTCGCTCTCGAACACCACGTCGGCCGGGATCTCGCGGTTCACGATCCGCGTGAAGATGGTGGCTTCGGTCATGTGTTCAGGGTACCGGGCGGCACCGACACCCGGACGTGGTTTCGCTCAGGGCGGGTGTTCACGAAATTTCGCGAGATTCGCTGTTTCGGCGGAACCGTTGCGAGATCGGGCGGCGCGGACGAGATCGGGCGCCGCGGCGGCGCACCTCGTCCGCAGCACCGAATCTCGCGAAATTTCGCGACGTCGGAGCGCGGGTCACCAGCGGCCGAGCGCGGCGGAGAGCACCGCGATCGCGGCCGGGCCGGCGGTGGAGGTGCGCAGGACGTTGGTGCCCAGGTGCACCAGCTCGGCACCCGACTCCGACAGCAGCGTCAGTTCCTCCGCGGAGACGCCGCCCTCGGGGCCGACGACGAGCAGCACGTCGCGGGCGTCGAACTCGAGCGACGTCAGGGCGACAGAGGCGCTCGGCTCGAGCACCAGGATCCGCTCGCCCCGGGTGGCCAGCTGCTTCGTCGACACGATCGCCGACACCTCGGGCACCCAGGCGCGCAACGACTGCTTGCTCGCCTCGCGCACGATCGACGCCCAGCGCTCGCGGCCCTTCTGCTCCTTCGGCCCGCTCCAACGCGAGATCGAGCGGGCGGCCTGCCAGGGCACGATCTCGTCGACCCCGAGCTCGGTCGACGCCTGCACTGCGAGCTCGTCGCGGTCGCCTTTCGCGAGCGCCTGCGCCAGCGCCAGGCGCGGCGCCGCGGCGGGCACCAGCTCGACCGATTCCACAGCCACCGCGAGTCGCGCGGGCGCCGCATCCGTCACGGTCACCGTCGCGATCCGGCCGCGACCGTCTCCGACCCGGATGCTCTCGCCCGCGCGGATGCGGCTCACGGTCGCCGCGTGCCGCGCCTCCGCCCCGGTGAGCACCAGGGTGCCCCCGGCCACGAAGTCCGCCGCGTCGAGCGACTCATCGATGTAGTGGTGCGCCACGGCGCCTCCTTCATGCGGTCGAACCAGCGGCCCCAGCCCGGGTTGTCACTCCGCGTCCCGTTTCGGTCCGGAACGGACGCAACGTGACAACCCGGGCTGGCAGCGGCTAGCCGAGGAAGCGGTCGCGGAGCTTGGAGAACAGGCCCTGCTGGAAGTGCGTCAAGGCGGGCTTGGCCGGCTTGTAGTGCTTCGAGAACTCGGTGATCAGCTCGCGCTCTCGGTGACCCAGCTTGGTCGGCGTGACCACCTGGATGCCGACCTTCAGGTCGCCGCGACCGTTGCCGCGCAGGCGGGTGACGCCGCGGCCCTTGATCGTGACGATCTCGGCGCTCTGCGTGCCCGGCTTGACCTCGATCTCGATGTCGCCGTCGAGGGCGGCGAGGTTCGTGGTCGAGCCGAGGATCGCATCCGTCATCTGCACCTCGAGGGTGCACAGGATGTCGTCGCCGTTGCGGCTGAAGATGTCGTGGTGCTTGACCTTGATCTCGAGGTACAGGTCGCCGTTCGGGCCTCCGGCGGGGCCGACCTCGCCGCTGCCGGGCATCTGCAGACGCAGGCCCGTGTCGACGCCGGCGGGGATGTCCACCGGGATGGTGCGGCGCGCGCGCACCCGGCCCTGACCCTGGCAGGTCGAGCACGGCGTCGCGATCACGGTGCCGTAGCCGCGGCAGGTGCCGCAGGGGCTGGACGTCATCACGTTGCCCAGCAGCGAGCGGACGGTGCGCTGGATCTGGCCGGAGCCGTGGCAGATGTCGCAGGTGACGGGCGACGTGCCCGGCTGGCAGCAGGAGCCCTGACAGGTCTCGCAGAGCACGGCCGTGTCGACCTCGAGCTCGCGGTGCGTGCCGAAGATGACCTCGTCCAGCGAAACCTCGACACGCAGCAAAGCATCCTGGCCGCGCTCGCGGCGGGAGCGCGGACCGCGGGATCCGCCGCCGCCGCCCTGGCCGAAGAAGGTCTCGAAGATGTCGCCGAAGCCGCCGAAGTTCTGACCGCCGCCGAAGCCGCCGTCCTGCGGACCGCGGTCGTACTGCTGACGCTGCTGCGGGTCGCTCAGCACGTCGTAGGCGTGCGTGACCAACTTGAAGCGCTCGGAGGCATCGGCACTCGGGTTGACGTCGGGGTGCAGCTCCCGGGCGAGGCGGCGGTACGCCTTCTTGATCGCGTCGGGGGTGGCGTCGCGCTCGACGCCCAGCACTTCGTAATGATCGGCCACAGGTGGCTTCATCCTCTGTTCGTGATTCTGATGGGTTCTGAAGTCGTGATGGATAAGGAGGTTCGCGCGGCTATTGCTCGCCGAGCAATCGGGACAGGTACCGCGCCACCGCACGCACCGCGGCGATGTTGCCGGAGTAGTCCATCCGGATGGGTCCGAGTACACCCAGGCGGGCGACCTGGCCACCGGCAACGGAGTAACCGCTGGTGAGCACGCTGGTCTCCTGCAGACCGAACGGGGCGTTCTCCCGCCCGATCCGGACCGAGACCCCGCGCGGATCCGGCACCATCTCGCCGAAGAGGCGCAGCAACTCGACCTGCTCCTCGATGGCTTCGAGCACCGGATAGAGGTTGCCGGAGAAGTCCTCCTCCGTGCGCACCAGGTTCGCGGCGCCCGCCATCACGAGGCGATCCTGCCGGTTCGCGCCCACCTGCTCGATCAGGGTGGCGACGATCGTCGAGACGGCCGCGCGACGCTCGGGCGCGAACTGCTCGATCGCCGCGGCGAACGACTCCGCCGCCTGCGCCAGACCGAGTCCGATCGCCGCGGTGTTCAGCTTGGCTCGGATCTCACCGAGGAACACCTCGTCGACGTCCTCCGCCAGCTCCAGCACGCGCTGGTCGACGCGACCGGTATCCGTGATCAAGACCGAGAGCAGGCGCCGGCTGGACAGCGCGACCAGTTCGACGTGGCGCACGTGCGCGGCGCCGAAGGAGGGGTACTGCACGAGGGCGACGTTGTGCGTGAGTTGCGAGAGCAGCCGCACGGTCTTCGCGAGCACCTCATCGAGATCCGGGGTCTGGCCCAGGAAGGTCTCGATCGCGTGCCGCTGCGCCGCGGTGAGCGGCTTGAGGTCGGCCAACTGATCGACGAAAAGCCGGTAGCCCTTGTCGGTCGGCACCCGCCCGGAGGAGGTGTGCGGGGCCGCGATCAGCTCCTCCTCCTCCAACTGCGCCATGTCGTTGCGGATGGTCGCGGCGGAGACGCCGAAGGAGTGTCGCTCGACGATCGACTTGGAGCCGACGGGTTCGCGGCTCTCGACGTAGTCCTGCACGATCACGCGCAGCACCTGGAGCCCGCGTTCGGTCACCATGGTGAGGCACCTCCCGCCCGGACATCGACTGCTGCCCGGCGTTTGGCACTCCGCCGAGCTGAGTGCCAATCATACCCGCGCATCGGGGCTGTCCCTCATTGCCCCACGATCCGGCTCGGGCGTACCGTGTGCATCGTGGTCGCAACGAAGCGGAGCCACGTCCGTAGTGCGACTCCGCGCGGGCCGTCCCCTCGCGCGTCGGTGTTCCATCCTGAAAGGAACGACCATGTCGCAACCCGAAGCCGGACCGACCCCGGCCGCCGTCCCTCCGCTGTCCGAGGCGGAGGATCGCCAGTGGGCCTCCTTCGCCCACCTCGGCGGCATCATCAGCGTGCTGCCCTCCCTGATCATCTGGCTGGTGTTCAAAGATCGCGGGCGCTTCACCGCCGTCGAGGCGAAGGAGGCGCTGAACTTCCAGCTCACCCTGCTGGGCGTGCACGTGATCGCCTGGATCCTCGACGCCACCCTGGTCGGCGCGATCATCGGCATCCCGCTGGACCTGGTCGCCTGGATCGTGGGCATCGTCTACTCGATCCTGGCGTTCGTGAAGGTGAAGGACGGCATCGCGTACCGCTACCCGTTCGCGGTGCGGCTGATCAAGTAAAGCCCACGTGACCGGGGCCGATGCCTTGTGCCACGATGGAGTCGGGGGCTGATCGGCTCCCGGTTTCGAACGCCCGACCGTTCCGAACGGAGACCCTCATGTCAACGCCTCCTCCCCCGCCTCCGCAGCAGTACACCCCGGCGGCTCCGCTGAACCCGGCCGATGAGAAGACCTGGTCGATCCTCGTGCACCTCGGCGGGATCATCTTCGGGTTCCTGCCATCGCTGATCGTCTACCTGGTCTTCAAGGGCCGCGGCCCTTTCTTGGAGGCGCACTCCAAGACGGCGCTGAACTTCCAGATCACGATGCTGATCGCCTACATCGCGGGCTGGATCCTGTCCTTCATCGGCATCGGCCTGCTCGTGCTCGCCGCGGTCTGGGTGGTGCTGATCGTCTTCTCGATCATCGCCGCCGTCAAGGCGAGCCAGGGCCAGTACTACACCTACCCCCTGACGATCGCCTTCATCAAGTAGGCGCCCCTCCCCCGCCCATGGCGAAAAGTTGCAGCCCTGGTCGCCCCGGGGCTGCAACTTTTCGGTTAAGGGGTGATGCGGCGGACGACGGCGTCGGCCAGCAGGCGGCCCTGCAGCGTCAGCACGATGCGGCCCTGCAGCGCGGCGCGACCGTCGATCAGGGCGTCGCCGATGAGGCCGGCCACCTCGTGGCGGCGGGTGGAGGCGATCGCCTCGATCGGCAGGCCGTCGCGCAGGCGCGAGCGCAGCAGCACATCCTCGATCACGCGCGTCTCGGCGTCCAGGGTCTCGCGACCGGCAGCGGGTGAGGAACCCGCGGCGATCCGGTCGGCGTAGGCCGCCGGGTGCTTCACATTCCACCAGCGCACGCCGCCGACGTGACTGTGCGCGCCCGGCCCGACGCCCCACCAGTCGTGGCCGAGCCAGTACGAGAGGTTGTGCCGCGAGCGGTGATCCACCCCGCGCGACCAGTTGCTCACCTCGTACCAGTCGTAGCCGGCGGCCGCGAGCCGCGCATCCGCCACCTCGTACATGTCGGCCGTCAGATCGTCGTCCGGCTCGGCGACGGCGCCCGAGCGGATCTGGCGAGCGAGCTTCGTGCCCGTCTCGACGATCAGCGCGTACGCGGAGAGGTGGTCGGGCTCGCAAGCGAGCGCCGCGTCGAGCGAGCGCGACCAGTCCTCGAGCGACTCCCCCGGCGTGCCGTAGATCAGATCGAGGCTGACCTGCAGCCCGGCCTCGCGGGCCCACTGCACAACGAGCGGCACGCGCTCGGGATCGTGCGTGCGCTCCAGCGTGGCGAGCACGTGCGGCACGGCCGACTGCATCCCGAAGCTGACCCGGGTGAAGCCCGCCTCGGCGAGGGTACGCAGGTAGGCGGCGTCGACGGAGTCGGGATTCGCCTCCGTCGTCACCTCGGCCCCGGCACGGATGCCGTGGTGCTCGCGGATCGCGTCGAGCATCCGCACCAGATCGTTCGCCGGCAGCAGCGTCGGAGTGCCGCCGCCGAAGAACACCGTGGCCGCCTCGCGCCGCGGCAGGCCGGCGGCGTCGAGCACGTGCGCGCCGAAGGCGATCTCGCGGCTCGCCTCGTCGGCGTAGTCGCTCTGCTTCGCGCCGCGCAGCTCGGTCGCCGTGTAGGTGTTGAAGTCGCAGTAGCCGCAGCGCACCCGGCAGAACGGCACGTGCACGTACAGCCCGAGGTCGCGCGCGCCGACGCCGTCGGCGACGGAGGCGGGCAGCAGGCCGTCCAGCGGCGCCGGGTCGGCGATCGGGAGGGGGCCGGCCACTAGGAGACGCGGTGGGGCAGCAAGGCCCGCAGGTACTTCTTGGTGAAGCGCTTCTGCACCTGGCGCAGCACCGGCGACACGAGCCGGTACTTCCAGTTGCTCGGCCGGGAGAACGCGCGGATCACGATCCAGACGGAGTCGTCGGCCCGCTTCTCGACGACCCACGACTCCTCGCCGCTCTCCGGATGCCCATCCAGCGTTCCGTACGCGAAGCCGACCTCGTCGGGCTCGTCGATCACGTAGACGACGCGCACCGGAGCGTCGAAGGTGCGGCCGAACTGCTTGATCTTCAGTACAGCGGTCATCCCGGCGGTGATGTACGGCGTGCCGTCGGCGGCGAAGCGCTCCTCCGTGGGCCGACTGGTCAGGTCGATCGGGGTGCCCTCGCTGTCGAAGTTCACACCGGTGTACTGCACGCCGTTGCCCGGCTGCACATCCGTCACCTCGATGTCGCTGCCGCGCTGCACCCCCCAGGTCATCAGCGACGCGGCGACGATGTCGAAGCGCTCCTGGCCGGAGCCGAGCCGAGCCTCGAAACGCTCCGCCTTGAAGCCCTCCGGCGGATAGCTGAGCAGATCGGGCGCGAGCGTGCCGCCGACGGCCCCGTAGGTGACCTGCGGCTGACCCTCGAAGCTCGAGCGGCGCACGCTCACTTCTTGTCCTTCTTCTCCACGTCACCCGAGAGCGCGGCGATGAACGCCTCCTGCGGCACCTCGACGCGGCCGACCATCTTCATGCGCTTCTTGCCTTCCTTCTGCTTCTCCAGAAGTTTGCGCTTGCGGGTGATGTCACCGCCATAGCACTTGGCCAGAACGTCCTTGCGCATGGCACGGATCGACTCGCGCGCGATGATCCGCGCGCCGATCGCGGCCTGGATCGGCACCTCGAACTGCTGCCGCGGAATCAGCTCGCGCAGGCGGCCCGTCATCAGCACGCCGTAGGCGTAGGCCTTGTCGCGGTGCACGATCGCGCTGAACGCGTCGACCTGCTCGCCCTGCAACAGGATGTCGACCTTCACGAGGTCGGCCTCCTGGTCGCCGGCGGGCTCGTAGTCGAGCGAGGCGTAGCCGGCCGTCTTCGACTTGAGGTTGTCGAAGAAGTCGAACACGATCTCGCCGAGGGGCATGTGGTAGCGGATCTCGACCCGGTCCTCGCCGAGGTACTCCATGCCCAGCAGGGTGCCGCGCCGGCTCTGGCACAGCTCCATGATGGTGCCGACGTAGTCCTTCGGGGCGAGGATCGCGGCCTTGACGATCGGCTCGGTGACGGAGGAGATCTTGCCGACCGGGAACTCGCTCGGGTTGGTCACGGTGACGGTCTTCTTGTCCTCCGTGGTCACCTCGTAGATCACCGAGGGAGCCGTGGTGATCAGGTCGAGGCCGAACTCGCGGTCGAGTCGCTCGGTGACGATCTCGAGATGCAGGAGGCCGAGGAAGCCGCAGCGGAAGCCGAAGCCCAGCGCGACGGAGGTCTCCGGCTCGTAGACGAGGGCCGCGTCGGAGAGCTTGAGCTTGTCCAGCGCCTCGCGCAGATCGGGGTAGTCGCTGCCGTCGATCGGATATAGACCCGAGAACACCATCGGCAGCGGCTCGGTGTAGCCGGGCAGCGCCTCGGTCGCGGGCTTGGCCGCCGTGGTCACGGTGTCGCCGACCTTCGACTGGCGCACGTCCTTCACGCCGGTGATCAGGTAGCCGACCTCGCCGACGCCGAGGCCCTTCGTCGAGGCGGGCTCGGGCGAGGAGACGCCGATCTCGAGGATCTCGTGCGTCGCGCGGGTCGACATCATCTGGATCTTCTCGCGCGGCGAGAGCTGGCCGTCGATCATCCGCACGTAGGTGACCACGCCGCGGTAGGCGTCGTAGACGGAGTCGAAGATCATGGCGCGAGCCGGCGCATCCTTCACGCCCTGCGGGGCGGGGATGAGTTCGGTGACTCGGTCCAGCAACGCCTCGACGCCCATGCCGGTCTTGCCGGAGACGCGCAGCACGTCGTCGGGGTCGCCGCCGATCAGGCCGGCGAGCTCCTTCGCGTATTTCTCGGGGTCTGCGGCCGGCAGGTCGATCTTGTTCAGGACCGGGATGATCGTGAGGTCGTTCTCCAACGCGAGGTACAGGTTCGCGAGGGTCTGCGCCTCGATGCCCTGCGCGGCGTCGACCAGGAGGATCGCGCCCTCGCACGCGGCGAGCGAACGGCTGACCTCGTAGGAGAAATCGACGTGGCCGGGGGTGTCGATCATGTTCAGCGCGAAGGTCTGGCCCGCGTTCGCCCACGGCATCCGCACGGCCTGGCTCTTGATCGTGATGCCGCGCTCGCGCTCGATGTCCATCCGGTCCAGGTACTGCGCCCGCGCATCCCGGTCGGAGACGACGCCGGTGATGCCGAGCATCCGGTCGGCGAGGGTGGACTTGCCGTGGTCGATGTGCGCGATGATGCAGAAGTTGCGGATGAACGCCGGATCGGTCGCGGCGGGCTCGAGACCCTTGAGTGCACGTGGAGACATTGTGCGTCTAGTGTCCCATGCCGCCGGGCCGCCCACCGATCTCGCGAAATTTCGCGAGATTCGGGTCTGCGGACGATATGCCGCGCCGCGGCAGCCGACCTCGTCCGCCGCGCCCCATCTCGACCGCGCCCGCTGCACCGTCGCGTCCGCAGCCACGCATCTCGTCCGCAGCACCCATCTCGTCCGCCGCAGCGAATCTCGCGAAATTTCGCGAAGCTCGCGGGCCGGCGGCGGAGCCCCCGGCGCTACAACTCGAGGCCGTAGGCCCGGCTGGGCTCGACGCCGGGCGGGTTCTCGCGCGAGGGGAGGCGCACGAAGCCGAGGGTGTCGTAGAGGTGGTGCGCGGCGTACATGTCCGAGCCGCTGTTCATCACGACGCGCTCCACTCCGCGGGAACGTCCGAGTTCGATGACGAACTCGGTGAGCAGCCTGCCCAACCCGCGTCCCCGCGCGGCCGGGTCGACGGCGAGCAGGCGCCAGTCCAACTCGCCCGGGCGCCCGAGGGGCGTGAAGTTGCTGCCGGGGCGCGCCGTCGTCACGGTCGCCAGCAGGGCCCCCGTCGTTGCATCGACGGCCACCCAGACCTCGGCGACTTCTTCGTGCGCCGCGATGTCGAGCATCTGCGCCGCGTAGTCATCACCGATCTCGTAGTCGTGCCGGTACGCCGCCAGCCGCAACCGCCCGACAGCCTCGTGCTCGTCCGCACGGACGCGGCGCACGAGAACGCTCGGATCGGTCGAGGCGGGAGCGGCGGGCGTCGGAGTCGTGCTGGTCACGGATCGAGGGTACGTCCGCGCGCGCGGCTCCCACGGCAGATGACGAAGCCTTACGGCGCCGACACCGAACCCGCGCCGTCCGGCGCCGGGAGCAGCCCCAACCCGTGATCGAGATCGGCCGGATCCGCGGCCAGGCAGACCCGGATCCAGCCTTCCCCGGTTCTCCCGAACGCGCTGCCCGGCGCGACGGCGACCTTCGACTCGAGCAGGAACTCCTCCGCCCATCCCGCCACGTCGCCGCGCGTCGCGTGCGACATGTCGATCCAGAGGTAGAAGGCCCCCTCCGGCTCCCGGTAGCGGATGCCGCGGCGATCGAGCAGCGCTGTCGCACGACGCAGATTGGCCTCGTAGTGCGCCGCCGCCGCCACGACCGCGTCCTGCGGACCGGTCAGGGCGGCGAGCGCGGCCCGCTGATCCGGGCTGGCGACGCAACTGATCGCCGCCTCCTGCACGGTGACCATCGTCGTGGTGAATCCGGGCGGCGTGACGAGGTAGCCGACCCGGACGCCCGTCATCGCGTACGTCTTCGACAGCGAGAACACGCTGAGTACACGATCGTCGTCGTGGCCGAGCTGCTGGGCGATGGCAGCGAGGCTGACGTGCGGTCGGCCGTAGCTGAAGTACTCGTAGACCTCGTCGCTGATCACCCAGAGGTCGTGTTCGCGAGCGAAGAGCAGCAGGCTCTCGAGCACCTCCCGCGGGAACACGATGCCGAGCGGATTCGACGGCGAGTTCACGATCAGCACCCGCGTGCGGTCGGTGACGATGCGCTCGAGCTCCTCCAGGTCGGGCAGGAAGCCGTTCTCGGGGCGCAGGCTGTACGGCACCGGAACCGCTTCGATCATCCGGGCGTTCATCGTGAACGTCGTGTAGCCCGGGTCGGGCACGAGCACCTCGTCGCCGTGGCCGAGGGTGAGCGTCATCGCCTGGTAGAGCGCCTGCGTGCCGCCCACCGTGGCCCAGACCTGCTCGACATCGACCGCGATGCCGTTGTCGCGGGCGAGCTTCGCGACGATCGCCTCCCGCAATGCCATGATCCCGCCGTTCGGGCCGTAGTTCGTGTCGTCCGCGGCCCACGCTTCACGGGCGGCCTCGATGATGTGCGGTGCCACCGGCACATCGGGCTCACCGACGGCGAGGTAGGTGACGCCGTCCAGTCGCAGAGCGATCTCGAACAGGCGGCGGATCCCGGACATCGGGACGGCGGGGATGTGATCGGCGAGTCGTGGCATCGGATTCAGCGTAGAGTGCGCAGCGGCGCGGAACCCGCGCGTCGGGCACCCGTGTCGCAGTTGTCCGTATGGATTCCGTGCGCTAAAGTTTCTTGTTGGCTTGCGCTCCACACCCGCGCGTCCCGAGCATCCGTGCTCGAGACGGGATCCGGATCCGGAGCGATCAGAAGCCGGCGACCTCCAGTCGCACTGGCAGAGCACCTCTGTTCTCGCCAGAAGGGGCACTCCCGACGAGTAGCCGGCTGCACACACGCACATCCGAAGAAGAAGGTATTCCACGTGGCAAACATCAAGTCGCAGATCAAGCGCAACCTCACCAACAAGAAGGCGACCGACCGCAACAAGGCCGTCAAGAGCGAGCTGAAGACCGCCGTGCGCGGCGTGCACAAGGCCATCGCCGCCGGCGACGCCACCGCTGCGGGCACCGCTCTCGCCCTCGCGGCGAAGAAGCTCGACAAGGCCGCCAGCAAGGGCGTCATCCACAAGAACCAGGCCGCGAACCGCAAGTCGGCCATCGCGAAGCAGGTCGCCGCGCTCTAAGCGCCGCGTCGCCCGCTGTCACAGCGGGCGTGCTCGAAGCGGGCCGTGATCCTCGGATCACGGCCCGCTTCTGCGTTCGCGTTCGAGCCCTGTTGCGTTTGACTGGGGGCATGACCTTCGACCTGCGCGGCCTGAGCGCCTTCCCGTTGACCCCGACGACCGAGACCGGAATCGACGAGCGGGCGGTGGCGCGGCTCGTCGAACGCGCCGTCGAGGCGGGCGTCGACTCGATCGGGGCGCTCGGGAGTACCGGGGGCTACGCCTACCTCGATCGAGAGGAGCGCGGGCGCGTCACCCGACTGATCGTCGGCGCGGCCGGAGAAGTGCCGGTCATGGTGGGCGTCGGTGCCGTACGCACGCGCAGCGTTCTCCAGCTGGCCGACGACGCGCAGCGCAACGGGGCCGCCGCGCTCCTGGTCGCTCCGGTGTCGTACCAGCCGCTGACCGATGACGAAGTGCTGGGCCTGTACACCGACGTGGCCGCCGTCGCATCGGTGCCGATCTGCGTCTACGACAACCCGGGCACGACCGGCTTCCACTTCAGCGACGAGTTGCACGCCGCTGTCGCCGCGCTGCCCGGCGTCGCGGCCGTCAAGATCCCGCCCGTCGCCGTGCCGGATGCCGCCGCTCGGATCGCGTCCCTGCGCCGGGTCCTGCCGGTCGGCCATGTGGTCGGGGTCAGCGGCGACTGGTTCGCTGCGCCGGCACTGAACGCCGGCGCCGACGGCTGGTTCAGCGTGATCGGCGGACTCTTTCCGGAAGCCGCCGTGGCGATCACCGCTGCAGCTCGTTCCGGCGACGCCGACGCGGCGAGCACGCTATCCGCCGCACTCGAACCGCTCTGGTCGCTCTTCCGCGCCCACGGCAGCCTCCGCGTGGTGGCGACGGCGAGCGAGATCCTCGGCTTCACCGGCTCGCCGAGCCTGCCGAAACCGCTGCGCAGCCTCGACGGCGACGACCGGCTCGCCGTCGCCATGGCCCTTCAGGCGGCGGGCCTGCACAACGCCGGGTGACCTCCCCCAGCGAAGAGTTGCAGCCCCTCGGCGCCCGGGGGCTGCAACTTCTCGCCAGGAGGATTCGGGGGATCAGCCGACGCGGCCGCGTGATGAGATGACGGTGACCATGCGCTCCAGCGCGTAGACCGGGTCGCGGCCTCCGCCCTTGACGTTCTCGTCCGTCTCGGCGACCGTCTCGATCGCGACGCCGAGGCCCTCTCCCGTCCAGCCCTGCAGATCGCGGCGGGCGCGATCGACCTGCCACGGCGCGAGCCCCATCCGCTGGGCGACCTGGTTCGAGCCGTCGCGGGAGCCGGCCACCTTCGCCATGGTGCGCAGCTTCATCGCGAACGCCGCGACGATCGGCACCGGGTCGGCTCCGGACGCGAGCGCGTGCCGCAGCGCGATCAACGCGTCACCGTGCCGCCCCGCGATCGCCGAATCGGCCACGGCGAATGCGGTGGTCTCCACTCGACCGCCGTAGTACTTGCCGACGGTCGCCTCCGTGATGTCGCCGGCGACATCGGAGATCAACTGCTGACAGGCCGCGGCCAGCTCATCCAGGTCGTCGGCGAACGCCGCGACCAGCGCCCGCACGGCTCCCGTCGCGGCCTTCTTGCCGGCCGCCCGGAACTCCGCGGCCGCGAAGTCGACTTTGTCGCTCTCGCGCTTGAGCTCGGCGCAGACGATCTCCACACCGTCGCCGAGACCGCCGCGGATCGCGTCCAGCAACTTCTTGCCGCGCACTCCACCGCCGTGGCGGAGCACGAGCGTTGTGCTGTCGGCGGGATGCGCCAGGTAGTCGAGCGCCTCGACCAGGAAGGCGTCGGTGCCCTTCTCCACGTTGACGACGCGGATCAGCCGCGGCTCGTCGAAGAGCGACGGGCTCGCGAGCGTGATCAACTCCCCCGGCGCGTACGCGTCGGCCGAGATGTCGTTGACCTCGAGGCTCGGGTCCTCCGCGCGGAGGAAATCGCGCAGGAACCGCATCGTCCGCTCGGCGAGGAATTTCTCCGGACCGGTGATCAGCACGACCGGCGCCGGCCGCGCCTGATTCCAGCTCAATTGCGGGATCGCGACCTTCGCCGACGTCTTCGCCGCGCCCCGCGCGGGTGCCCTGCCGGCCATCCGATCCTCCATTCGCCGCCGTCAAGACTACGGCGTCGCGCTCGCTCCAGACGGACAGCCCCTCGGGCCGCGCAGCGACCACGACCAGCCCCTGTTGATCCGTTCGCTCGACGGTCGTGCCCCGATCCTGCAGCATCCGCACCGTCTTCGGTGCCGGGTGACCGTAGTCGTTGTCGGCGCCGACCGAGATCAGCCCCACCGAGGCGTGCAACACGTCGTAGAGCGCGGGACTCTGGTCGCCGGACCCGTGATGTGCGACCTTGACCACGTCGACCGGACCGACCTCGGTGAGCCGGGAGACCCGCCCCTGCTCCTCGGCGCCGAGGTCGCCGAGGAACACCGCCGACATGGCCCCGCCAATCGCATCCGGGGCCGCATCGATCCGGAGCACGAGGCTCGCGGCGTTGCTCGTCCGGTTCGACGACGATTCCGGCCAATCGATCCGCCAACGCGCGGAGTCGAGCATCCCGTGCTCGCCGCGCTCGGCCCGGCGGACGGAGGCCCCGGACGCGGTCAGCCGATCCAGCAGCGCGTGATCGCCGGCGCGGGCCGGCGGCCCGACCAGCACCGCGTCGACGGAACCCAGCACCGCGTCGATCCCGCCGACATGATCGAGGTCGTAGTGCGAGAGGACCAGCAGGTCGATGCGGCGCACGCCGAGTCGGCCGAGGCAGTCCCGCAGCGGCGCCGGGTCGGGACCGACGTCGACCAAGGCGACGGCCCCCGCCTCGCGCCACAGCACCGCATCCCCCTGCCCGACGTCGCATGCGGCGATCCGCCAATCGGGCGGAACGGAACCGGCACGGAGGATGGGAGTGGCGACGGCGGTCGCGCCGCCCACGACGAGACTCAGGACCAGCGCGCCGGCACCGACGCGTCGCGGGAGGCGCCAACGAGGCGATCGCGTCAGGAGCAGCAGTACGGCGAGAGTCAGCGCCGACAGGAGCAGGACCCCCGGGAGCCCCGGCAGCCACGGGATGCGCGGACTCGGCCACGACTCGGCGGCCCGCGCGATACTCGCGATCCACCACGCCGGCACGGCGGCCACCGCGATCGCGACGTCCGCCGCGGCCGGCCAGACCGGAACCACCAAGCAGCCGATCAGACCGACACCCGTAGCGATGGGGGCGGCGGGTTCGGCCAGGAGATTCGCGACGACGCCGTAGAGCGGCAGACTCGGATCGATGAGCACGATCGCCGGCTGACAGGCCAGCTGCGCCGCAGTCGGCACCGCCAGGGCGAGGGCGAGTGGGCGCGGCATAACGCCGGCGAGCCGATCCGCGATCGGCTCCGCGAGCAGGAGCAGTCCGGCCGTCGCCAGCACCGAGAGCACGAAGCCGAGCCGGGTCGCGATCGGAGGATCCGCGACCACGAGCACAATGACGGCGAGCCAGAGCGCCGCCGCCGGTGCTCCGTCGCGATCCAGGAGTCGTGCGAGCAGCACCACGGTCGCCATCACCGCGGCTCGTACCACGCTGGGCTCGGGCGTCACCAGCAGCACAAAACCCGCGAGGGCCGCGAGCGCGACGAGCGTTCGCAGCCACACCCCGGCCCCGAACAGGGCGGCGAGCAGGAAGGCGGCCGCCACCACGACGGCGCAGTTGGCGCCGGAGACCGCGGTGAGATGGGTGAGCGAGGCCGTCCGCATCGCCTGCTCCAGCGACGGATCGAGCCGCGACGTGTCGCCGATCGCAAGGCCGGGGAGCAGTCCTCCCGCGTCGCCCTCGATCGCGGCGCTGCGGTCGAGGAAGCCGAGGCGCAGAGCGTCGGCCGCCGCTGCGAGCGGTGGAGCATCCCGCATGACGCGCGGCTCCTCGCTCGCCTGCAACAACGCTGTGGAGGCGACCGTTACCTCCGAGTCGCGGATCCGCCCGGTGACCTCCGCCTCGGCCCCGATCGGCAGCCGCGCCGTCGCCGCGGGCGCGAACACGCGCACCGGAGCCGCGAGTCCGGACGCCCCATCCAGCGTCCGCAGTGTCGCGTCGAACCAGACCGTCTCACCGCCCCACGAAGCGCCGGCCGCGCGCACCGCATGCGCGCCCGACTCCACCGTGACCGTCGCCGTCACGAGCGCTGCCGATTCGACGGCGCTCGTCACGGCGGACGGATGCAGCACCGGCGCCCGCACCACCGCGGCGGTCGCGGCGAGCCCGGCCGCCGCGAGCGCGATCACACCGATCGCGAGTAGCCCGCGACGCCACCGGATCAGCGCCGCGAGCGCTAGTACTGCACCGAGAGCGCAGCCTCCGAGCAGTACCGGCGCGACCTCGGCGGCCGCCGATATCGGCAGTGCGCCGACGACGTACGCCGCCGCCCACGCGCCGAGCGCGGCGGGAGCCAACACGAGATCGCGCCTCACAGCGTCACCTGGTCCCGGAACGCCTCCAGCGTCTTCTCGCCGATCCCGCTGACCTCGAGCAACTGATCGATCGATGTGAACGGACCGTTCTGCTCCCGGTACTCGACGATGCGCTGCGCCATCGCCGGGCCGATCCGGGGCAACTCCTCCAGTTCCGCGGCGGTGGCGCCGTTCAGGCTCACCGCGCCGACACCCGAAGCGGCCGGCGCACCCCCGGCCGGCGCGGCCGCGACCGGCACCTCGCCCACCCGCGGCACCACGATCTGCTCGCCATCCGTCAACGGACGCGCCAGGTTCACCCCGCCGCGGTCCGCCTCCGCAGTGAACCCGCCGGCCGCGGCGATCGCATCGACCACCCGGTCGCCCGGATGCAGCACGAAGAGACCGGCGGTCGCGACCGCGCCGAGGACGTGCACGTACAACGTGCCGGCGCTGGGCGCGACGACGGGAGTCGATGAACTCCCCGTCACGACCGGTGCCGCCACGGTCCGCGAGCTCCCGGCGGTGTTCAGCCCAGCAACCAGCACGGCCGCGCCCAGTGCGAGCAGCACCAGCACCACTGCCGCGCCGACGCCGACCCGAACTCGATTCGGATCGACACGACGGCGAAGCTGCTCGGGCACGCCGCCCGCGTCATCCTCATCCCACCGCATCCTTCGACGCTACGAAACCCTCGACACCCGTGTAGCGCTGATCCCGCCTCGCGGGACAACTCGGGCTCGATCAGGCCCTGTGGAGGAGCGGACCGAGCCGGACGGCCGCGCGGCACCACACGGTGACGAGAATCAGCAGCGGAGGCGGCACGGACACCGCCGGATCAGGTCTCGAACCACGGCACGACGTGGATCCGACCTGACGTGCCGACCGCATCGATCGGCGCGGGGGCCACGCTCAGCACGAACGACGAATCGGCGGCGATTTCCTGCAACGTGACCACGTAGACCCCCGGCTCGACGGGCAATCGGGCCGAGTAGCCGGCGATCGGACGCTCGTCGGCGTACTGCGCCGCCATCGTCAACTGGGTGTAGTCCGTGACCCAGAGTCCACCGGCACCGACCTCGATCAAGCCGGAGGCGGCGCGGGTGGTTCTCTCCGATACGGCGCCGGCAACGAGAGCGAGTGGTTCATCGATCACGTCCGGGCCGGGGTACGCGACGAACAGGGCCCGAGCGTTCATCTGCTCGACGAATCGCTCGAGCAGCGCCGTCAGTGTCCAGTCTTCGTCGACGAATCCCGTGTACCGGTCCGGCGCGACGAGGCAGACGAAACCGTCCGAGTCGATCTCGAGAGGCGGTGAATCCGCGAGGTCCATACCGATCACCGTAGCGCGGTCGAGTCCAGGCGGCGGCGAGTGCCCCGCCCTGCGAATCGGGCCCGGCCCGCCCCTGTGGAGGAGCGGACCGGGCCCGAGCGGAGGGGTATCGCTTACTTGGTGACGAAGTTCACCAGACGCGGCGCGCGCACGATCACGTTCACGATCTCGCGGCCGTCGAGCGCCCGCGCGACGCCGGCCGACGCCTTCGCCTTCGCCTGCAACTCGTCGCCGGAGAGCTTCGGCGAGACCTCGATGCGGTCGCGCACCTTGCCGTCGACCTGCAGGATCGCGGTGACCTGCTCCTCGACCAGCAGCGTCGGGTCGGCCTTGCGCCAGACCACGTGCGAGACGGGGCCGGTGTAGCCGAGGCGGTGCCACATGTCCTCCGCCGTGTACGGCGCGAACAGGTTCAGCGACATCGCGACGACCTCGGAGGCCTCACGCACGGCGGGGTCGGCGGGGCCGGCTCCGGAGTCGATCACCTTGCGGGTCGTGTTGACCAGCTCCATGATCCGCGCGACGACCACGTTGAACTTGAACGCCTCCACCAGCGAGGGCGACTCGGCGAGGAAGCGGTGCGTCTGCCGGCGCAGGGCCGCGTCGCCGCCCTTCCACTCCACGTCGGGCGAGGAGGTGACGTCCTTCGCCAGGCGCCAGGCCCGGGCGAGGAACTTCGCGCTGCCCTGCGGCGACACGTCGGCCCAGTCGATGTCGTCCTCCGGGGGGCCGGCGAACGCCATGGTGAGGCGCACCGCGTCGACACCGTGCTCGTCGAGCTGATCGGAGAGGCGCACCAGGTTGCCCTTGGACTTCGACATCGCCGAACCGTCCATCAGCACCATGCCCTGGTTCAGCAGCGCCGTGAACGGCTCCGTGAACGAGATGTGGCCGAGGTCGAACAGCACCTTGGTGATGAAGCGCGCGTACAGCAGGTGCAGGATCGCGTGCGTGACGCCGCCCACGTACTGGTCGACGGGCGCCCACTTCTCGGCGAGCTTCGGGTCGAACGCCTGGGTGTCGTCGTGCGGCGAGAGGAAGCGCAGGAAGTACCACGACGAGTCGACGAAGGTGTCCATCGTGTCGGGGTCGCGGCGCGCGGGTGAGCCGTCGCGCGGATCCGGCACGTTCACCCAATCCTCGGCGGCACCCAGGGGCGAGGAGCCCTTGGGCTGCAGGTCCAGACCCTCGGTGGAGGGCAGCACAACGGGCAGCTGGTCCTCGGGCACCGGCACGAGCTCGCCGTCCGCACCGTGCACGATCGGGATGGGGGTGCCCCAGTAGCGCTGACGGGAGATCAACCAGTCGCGCAGCCGGTAGTTCTTGGCGGCGCGGCCACGGCCCTGCTGCTCCAGGATCTTGATGATCCGCTCGATCGCGTTGCGCTTGGACAACCCGTCCAGCGGACCGGAGTTGATCAGCCGCCCCTCGCCCGTGAGCGCCTCTCCGGTCTTCACCGGGTCGACGGAGAGTTCCTCCTCCAGGGCGGCGAGCTCCTCCGGGTTGGTCGGGATGACCGGGATCGCGCCGGTGACGGGTGCGTTGGTGTCGACGACGATGCGCACCGGCAGGTCGAAGGCGCGGGCGAAGTCGAGGTCGCGCTGGTCGTGCGCGGGCACGGCCATCACGGCGCCGTGGCCGTAGTCGGAGAGCACGTAGTCGGCAGCCCAGATCGGCAGTTTCTCGCCGTTCACCGGGTTGATCGCGACGCGGTTCAGCGGCACACCGGTCTTCGGGCGATCGGCGGTGAGCCGCTCGATCTCGCTCGACTTCTGCGTCTTCTCCAGGTACGCCTGGAAGGCCGCCTTGGTCTCGTCATCCGTGCCCTCGACCAGCTCGGCTGCGAGGTCGGAGTCGGGGGCGACGACCATGAACGTGGCGCCGTACAGCGTGTCGGGTCGCGTGGTGAAGACGGTGACGCGCTCGGCCCGACCCTCGATCTCGAACTCGACGTCGGCGCCGACGGAGCGACCGATCCAGTTGCGCTGCATCGAGATGACCTTCGACGGCCAGGAACCCTCGAGCTGGTTCAGGTCATCGAGCAGGCGGTCGGCGTAGTCGGTGATCTTGAAGTACCACTGGGTGCGCTTCTGCTTGACCACGATCGCGCCGGAGCGCTCGGAGGTGCCGTCGGGCAGCACCTGCTCGTTGGCGAGCACCGTCTGGTCCACCGGGTCCCAGTTGACCCAGCTGTCCTTGCGGTAAGCGAGACCCTTCTTGTACATCTCCAGGAACAGCCACTGGTTCCACTTGTAGTACTCGGGGTCGGAGGTGTGGATGACCCGGTCCCAGTCGAACGACGCCGCGTAGCGCTTCATCGAGCGCTTCTGCTGCTCGATGTTGTCGTAGGTCCAGGTCACCGGGTTCAGGCCGCGCTTGATCGCGGCGTTCTCGGCGGGCAGGCCGAAGGAGTCCCAGCCGATCGGGTGCAGCACGTTGAAGCCCTGCTGGCGCCAGTACCGCGCGATCACGTCGCCCAGCGCGTACGCCTCGGCGTGGCCCATGTGCAGGTCGCCGGAGGGGTACGGGAACATGTCGAGCACGTACTTGCGCGGGCGCTTGTCGTCGGGGTCGCTCGACGAGAACGGCTGCGTCTCTTCCCAGACCGGGAGCCAGGTGTCCTGGATCGCTCGGAAGTCGTAGCGTTCCTCTTCGACGTTCGGGGTCTCGTTCGGCACGGTCGTTACGGACTGGTCGTCTGCCACGGATGATCTCACTTCTCAGGATGCGGGTGGACGCGCGCGCGAAGGGGCGCTTTCGTCCGACGCACAAGCCTACTAAGGCTCGGGCCCGGCTGCGGGGCGTTCGCTCTGCGCGCTCCTGCTGCGCTGTCGCCCACGCTGTCGTTGTGGCCACGGGCGGGTGGCATGCCGGCAGCGCGCGGCCACAACTACGGCACAGTTCGACCGTGCCGGGCTACAGCGCTCCGAGCACGGCCAGCAGGGCGCGCGCCTTGACCCGGGTCTCCTCGACCTCTTCCTCGGGGTCGGAGAGGATCGTGATGCCGCCACCGGTGCCGATCCGCGCACCGTGCGCATCCAGCACGATGCTGCGGATGACCATCGCCGCATCGAGCGAGCCGTCGGCGCCGAAGCGGCCGAAGGCGCCCGCGTAGATGCCGCGCGGACCCTGCTCCAGCTCGGCGAGGATCTGCATCGCGCGACGCTTGGGGGCGCCGGTCATCGAACCGGCCGGGAACGCGGCCGCGATCAGCTCGGCGAAGCCGACGTCCGGGAGCAGCCGTGCCGAGACCGAACTGACCAGCTGATGCACCTGCGGGTAGCTCTCCACCTCCAACAACCGATCGGCGTGCACCGTGCCCAGCTCGGCGATCCGGCTGAGGTCGTTGCGCATCAGATCGACGATCATCAGGTTCTCGGCGCGTTCCTTCTCGCTGGCGAGCAACTCTGCGCGCAGCGCAGCGTCAGCCGCCGCGTCCGGGGAACGCGGACGGGTGCCCTTGATCGGATGCGTCGCCACCCGCCCGTCACGCAGCTCGAGGAAGCGCTCGGGTGAGGAGCTCAGCAGCGCGGTGCCGTCGCAGCGGATCAGCCCGCCGTGGTGGCTCGGGCTCAGCCGCCGCAGGGCACGGTAGCGCTCGACCGGGTCGAACGTGCCCGCGACCGTGATCTCGTTCGTGAGGCAGAGCTGGTACGCGTCGCCCGCGCGGATGTGGGCCTGGCAGCGCCGGACGAGATCGGCGTAGTGTGCGGCGTCGTGCCGCCACACGGCCTGCGAGCGGTCGGGCGTTCCCGGTTCGGCCAGCGGCCCCCGCATCGCGCCGATCGAATCGGCCGTGCGGTCCAGCCACTCCGAGGCACCCGCTTCGTCGGCCGCCACGAGTCGGATGCGGCGCAGCGCGTGATCGAACTCGATCACCCGCGAGCCGAGCAGCAGCCGAACACCGTGATCCGTCGGTGCCGCCTCGATCCCCATCGCGCGGGCTCCGGACTCGTAGTCGAGCCAGCCGTACCAGCCGAGCGCATCGTCGTCGGCGAACGGCCGCACGGTCGGCGCCGCACTCACCTGCGTCGCCGCGCCGATGAAAGTCCGGCCCGCCGCAGCGTCGGGTCCCGCGTCCAACCAGAAGGCGCGCTCCTCGCCGCGGAACAGCCGGACGAAGACCAGCTCCGGATCCACCCACGCGGGCAGCAGCCGGGAGAGTGCGGGCGCGATCACTCGGCTAGCGTAGGGCGTCGTGAAGCCTGCATCCGTGACCCGCTGGATCGACGGCGCGCTGGTGCCCGTCGCGGACACGGAGCAGCCTCTCCTGGTGGCGGATTCCTGGCTGCTCCGGGAGGGCACCGTGCTCGCGCTCGACGCGCATCGCGAGCGGTTCCTGAGTGATGTGCGCGGGCGCCTCGGGATCGACGCCTCGGCGTTCTGGGATGCCGCGATCGCCGCCCTCCCCCGGGTCGGCGAGCACTTCCCGCGCATCGAGGCGACCGAAGCCGGGTTGCAGCTGCGCCTGCGCGACGCCCCGACGCTGGGGCGCGCCGTGCGGCTCTGGACCAGCCCCGTCGATCCGCGTCGGGTACCGGAGACGAAGGGTCCGGACATCCCCGCGCTCGCGATCCTGCGCGAGCGCGCGATCTCCGCGGGGGCGGATGAGCCAGTGCTGCTCGATGCCGAACGACACGTCGTCGACGGCGCCACTTCCGCGATCGTCTGGTGGCTCGGCGACACCCTGGTCACGCCGCCGGTCGCCGGCCACGAACGGGTCGCGAGCGTGACGGCGCGGACCCTCTCGGTGCTGGCCGGCGCCATGGGCATCTCGGTGACCGAGTACCCGGCGACCCCTGACGAGCTCGACGGCACCGAAGTCTGGGCCGTGAACGCGCTGCACGGCATCCGCCTGACGACCGAGTGGATCGGCGGCCCCGCCCTGGCCGCCGAACCCGGCCGCCTCGACGCCTGGCGCCGTCGGCTCGAGGTGCTGCGCCGCCCCCTGCCCTGACGCACCTCACCTTCTCCCCCGGCGAGATGCCTCATTTGCACGCGACACGCCGCAAAATGCGTACAGAGGAGGCATCCCGCGGAAAAGGGGTGCCCGCGGGAGGGTGGCATCAGAGTTCGGTGAGGCGCCCGTCGGCGATCTGGAAGTGGCGGTCGAAGGCCGCGCCGGGCGCGACACGGTGCGTGATCAGCAGCACCGTGCGCGAGCCGGCGGCGGCGAGCAGGTCGGCGATCAGCGCATCCGCCAGCTCGGCGTCCACCGAGGCCGTCGGCTCGTCCAGCACCAGCACCGGGAAGTCCGCGAGCAGCGCGCGGGCCAGCGCGATCCGCTGCGCCTGGCCGCCCGAGACCAGCACGCCACGCTCTCCGACGGGCGCGTCCAGCCCGCCGCGGGCCGCGAGCCACGGGCCAAGGCCGACGCGCTCCAGCGCGGCGGTCAACCGCTCGTCGTCCGCGGTGTCGTCCGCGAACAGCAGGTTCTGCCGGATCGACTCGTCGAAGAGGTAGGGCACTTGCTCGACCAGCCCGACCACCTTCCGCAGCGCGTTCTGCGGCAGCGTGCGCGCCTCGACGCCGCCGACGCGATACGAGCCCTCGTAGTCGAGCAGGCGCACGAGCGCGTGCGCCAGGCTGGTCTTGCCGGAGCCGCTCGCGCCGGTGAGCAGCGCGCGCTCGCCGGCGCGGATGTGCACGGTCACCTCCCGCAGCACCGGTGCCGACCGCGGCCACGAGACCGTGACATCGGTCAAGCCCAGATCCGACCCTGCCGGCTCCGCGCCGGCCACCACCGCGGAATCGTCGGCGAGCGCCGGCGACGCCGCGTCACGGTCGAGGTCGGCGACGCGCTGCGCGCTGGCGAGCACGTTCCGGCTATGCGAGAGCGCCAGCGGCACCATCCCGAACACCTCGAACACCGCCAGCGGGGTCAGCGCCAGCACCCCCAGCGCCGGCCCGCCCAACGAAGCGATCGACTCCGAGCCCACGGCGAGCGCCGCCGTCACCGCCGCACCGGTGGCCAGCGCCACCACGGCACCGGAGAGGCCCACGGCGACGGCACGCCGAACGCCGATGCGGGTCAGTCGCCGCTCGGTCTGCGCGATCCGAGCCAGCGCTCCGTCCACCGCGTCGAACGCGATCAGCACGTCGAGCCGGGTGACGAGGGCGTTGATCCGTTCGGCCAGTTCGCCCCGCAGCGGAGCCAGCGACCGGTCGGCCCGCGACGAGACCGCCGAGACCAGCAGCGAGCCGACGACGAAGGCGAACACCAGACAGATCAGCAGCGCCAGGCCGGCGACCGGCGCCAGCAGCCACACGCCCACCACACTCAGCACGGCCACGGCGACCGAGACGATCAGCGGCTGCAGCACCCGCAGCGGCCGATCCTGCAGGGCGTCGACGTCGTTCACCACGCGGGAGACCAGGTCGCCGCGCTTCAGCCGGCCGAGACCATCCGGGGCGACGGGGACGAGACGCTCGTACACGCCGGCCCGCAGTGTCGCGAGCTGGCGGAAGGCCGCGTCGTGGCTGCTCAGCCGCTCGACGTAGCGGAACGCCGCGCGGCTGAGGGCGAAGGCGCGCACCCCCACTACGGCGATCGACAGGAACAGGATGGGCGGCTGCTCCGACGCCCGCACGATCAGCCAGCCGGACACGGAGATCAGGGCGACCGCGCTGGCCGCGGAGAGCAGCCCGAAGATCACGCCGGGCGCGAATCGCCGCGTCGGCGGCAGCGCCGCGCGGAGCACCTCGGTGCGGTTCACGAGAGCCCCGCCGTCGCCGGCTCCAGCGCGAGCACCGCATCCGCCGCCTCGATCAGAGCGACGCGGTGCGTCACCAGGATGATCACGACGTCCGGCAGCGAGCGCAGGCCCGCGAGCACCTCCGCCTCCGTCGCCGCGTCCAGCGCCGCCGTCGGCTCGTCCAGCGCGAGCACACCGCAGCCGCGCTCCAGCGCGCGGTACACGGCTCGGGCGATGCCGACGCGGGCGGCCTGCCCGCCGGAGAGACCGGCGCCGGCGACGCCCACATCGAGCGACTCGTCCAGCGGCAGCGCCGCGATGCGCAACGCCCGGGTCACCAGCGCCGCATCCGGAGCGACCGAGCCGAGGCTGACGTTCTCGCCGAGGGTGCCGGCCGACAGCGACGGCTGCTGGCCCGACCAGGCGAGCCAGTCGCGCGCGCCCGTCGCCTCGACTCCGTCCACCAGCACTCGCCCGCCGTGGGCCGCGAAGCCCAGCAGCGCTGCCAGCAGCGTCGACTTGCCGGCGCCGCTGGGCCCGACCACCGCGGTGATGCCGCGCTCGAACGCCGCGTCCAGCGGGCCGAGCGCCGGCACGCCGTCGTAGGACACCGACAGAGCTTCGACGCGGACCGAATGCGCGGCCGCGGATGAACGTTCGCGTGCCGGAAGCTGCTCCGCCTCCTCCAGCACCGCGAACACCTCGTCCGCCGCCGCGACGCCGTCCGCCGCCGCGTGGAACTGCGCCCCGACCTGGCGCACCGGCAGGAACACGTCGGGCGCGAGGATCAGCACGAACAGCCCGACGAACAACCCGAGCGATCCGTCCACCAGGCGCAGCCCGATCGACACCGCCACCAGCGCGACCGCGAGCGACGCGGCCAGCTCCAGCACGAATCCGCTGAGGAAGGTCACCCGCAGCACCTTCATCGTGTGCAGCCGGTAGTCCTCGGTGACCGTGCGGATGCGGGTGCCCTGACGTTCGGCACGACCGAAGATCTTCAGCGTCGCGAGGCCGCCGACCGTGTCGACGAAGCCGGAGGCGAGCGCCGAGAGCCGGGCCCACTGCTTCTGCTGAACGGCTTGGGTCGCCCAGCCGATCAGGATCATGAAAACCGGGATCAGCGGCAGCGTGACGATCACGAAGATCGCGCTGATCGGATCGGCGATCAGCACCACCAGCACCAGCATCGGCGTCGCCACCGCGGTCGCGATCAGCTGCGGCAGGTAGCGCGCGAAGTAGGTGTCCAGCGCGTCGAGCCCGGTGCCGAGCAGCGCGATCAGCGCTCCCGAGGAGTGCCGGGACAACCAGGCGGGACCGAGCCGCCCCACGGCCGAGACGACGTTGGCACGCAGCTGCGCCTTGACCCGCACGCCGCCGCGCACGGCGTTCACCTCCGCCGCCCAGACCAGCAGCGCCCGAACGACGACCACGCCGACCAGCAGCAGCAGACTCGGCGCGATCGATGCCGGATCGACCCGGTCGATGCAGCGCACCACGATGTCGGCGACGAGCCAGGCGAAGGCGAGGGTGCCGAGGGTCTGTCCGAACACGATCACCGCGCCGAGGGCGAGGAACGACCGCGACGCCCTGGCGTAGCGGAGCAGACGGGGATCGAGCGGCTTCACCGAACTATTGTGGCGGGCGGATGCGCGCGCTCGCGCTGAGACTGCTTCACGGTTCAGTGCGCGTCGGCCTGGATGAACGCCCGGGTGATCCGCTTGCGGAAGATCCAGTACGTCCACGCCTGGTAGCCGACGATCAGCGGCAGGAAGACCAGGGCGGTCCAGCTCATCACGGTCAGCGTGTAGTCGGTGCTCGACGCGTTAGCGATGGTGAGGCTGTTCGCGGGGTCGTTCGAGGCCGGCATCACGGCCGGGAACAGCGCGGTGAACAGGGCGAAGACGGCGAGCGCGATGGTGCCGGCCATCAGCGCGAACGAGGTGCCCTCCTTGCCCCGGGCGTTCTGCAGCACGCCCGCGATCAGGGCGACGGCCGCGAGTGCGGAGAGCAGCCACGAGACGACGCCGCCGTTCGCGAGGTTCGTCCAGACCAGGAAGATCGCGGCGACGACGACGGTGATCACGCCGGCTCGCGTGGCGAGGCGCTGGGCGCGCACCCGCATCTCACCGTCCGTCTTCAGCGAGACGAAGACCACTCCGTGCGTGAAGAAGAGCAGCAGGGTCGTCAGCCCGCCGAGCAGGCCGTAGGGGTTCAGCAGGTCGAACAGCGTGCCGGTGTAGTTGTGGCCCTCGTCCAGCGGTACCCCCTGCACGATGTTCGCGAACGCGACGCCCCAGAGGAAGGCGGGCACGGCCGAACCGATCACGATCATGGTGTCGAACCGCTTCTTCCACTGCGGCTCCGGCCGCTGGTGCCGGTACTCGAACGAGACTCCGCGGAGGATCAGCGCGAGCAGGATCAGCAGCAGCGGCAGGTAGAAGCCGCTGAACAGCGTGGCGTACCACTCCGGGAACGCGGCGAAGAGGCACGCGCCGGCCACGATGATCCAGGTCTCGTTGAGGTCCCAGACCGGGCCGATGGTGTTGATCAGCACGCGGCGATCGGTGTCGTCCTTGCCGAGGAACGGCAGCGACATCCCGACGCCGAAGTCGAAGCCGTCGAGCACGAAGTAGCCGACGAAGAGCGCGGCGACGATCCAGAACCAGAGGGTGGCGAGATCCATGTCCGTCTTCCTTAGTAGATCGTGGTGGCGAGCTGCGGCTTGCCGCTCTCATCCAGCTCGGGGGCGTCGTCCGGACCGGCCTGGGCCGCCTTCTTCAGCAGCTTGAACTCGACGACGGCGAGCGTGCCGTAGATGGCGGTGAAGGCGATCAGCGAGATCAACACGTCCAGCCCGGTGACGCCGGGCGAGACCGCGTCCTCCGTCTTGAGCAGGCTGAAGACGATCCAGGGCTGGCGGCCCATCTCGGTGAAGACCCAACCGACGATCATCGCGAACAGCGGCAGCGGGGCGGCCCAGGTCGCGACCCGCCACATCCAGCGCTTGGGCTCCTTGCCCTGGCGGGTGAACCACAGTCCGGCGACGGCGACGGCGATGCCCGCCATGCCGAGCGCGATCATCCAGCGGAACGACCAGTAGGTGACCCAGATGATCGGGGTGTAGTCGCCCGGGCCGTACAGAGTCGTGTACTGCGCCTGCAGGTCGTTGATGCCCTCGACCGTGCCGTCGAAGGTGTGCGTCGAGAGGAACGAGAGCAGGTACGGGATCCGGATGGAGAACAACTCGCTGACCCCGTCCGGTGTGCCGAGCGTGAAGATCGAGAACGAGGCGTCCGCACCCGTCGAGGTCTTGTACAGCGCCTCCGCCGCGGCCATCTTCATCGGCTGGGTGTCGACCATCGCGAGTCCGAGCGAGTCGCCGGTGAGCACCGTGAATCCGCCCGCGATGATCATCATCCAGGCTCCGAACTTCAGAGCGGGACGCATGGTCTCGAGGTGCTGGTTCCGCGCCAGGTGGTAGGCCGCGACGCTGATGATCAGGGCGGCCGAGACCATGAAACAAGCGAAGATCGTGTGCGGGAAGGCGGCGAGGGCGACCTTGTTGGTCAGCAGCGCCCAGATGTCGGTGAGTTCGGCGCGGCCCTTGGCCTCGTTGATCTCGAAGCCGACCGGGTTCTGCATGAACGAGTTCGCCGCGATGATGAAGTAGCCCGAGAGGATCGTGCCGAGCGAGACCATCCAGATGCAGAACAGGTGCAGCTTCTGCGGCAGCTTGTCCCAGCCGAAGATCCACAGGCCGATGAAGGTCGCCTCCAGGAAGAAGGCGAGCAGGCCCTCGAAGGCGAGCGGGGCGCCGAAGACGTCGCCGACGAAGCGCGAATAGTCCGACCAGTTCATGCCGAACTGGAACTCCTGCACGATGCCGGTGACCACGCCCATCGCGAAATTGATCAGGAAGATCTTGCCGAAGAACTTCGTCAGCTGCAGATAGTGGATCTTGCCGGTACGCACCCAAGCGGATTGGAAGATCGCAATCGTCAAGGCCATTCCGATCGTGAGGGGCACGAAGAGGAAGTGGTAGACGGTCGTCAATCCGAACTGCCAGCGCGAGAGCAGTAGGGGGTCCAGGAGATCGTTCACGGCTCCGAGCATAGTGAGAACGCCGCGCTCGGACACGGCTGCATCCCTGTGTTTGAGCGGATGTGCGCCGATTGCACGGGGTCACGGAACGGCCGCGGCGACGCTCGCGACGACCCCTTCGCTTCGCGTCGAGAGAGTTCTTCTCGACGTCGAGAAACGTGCCCGCAGCCGCTCGCGGCGAAACCGCCCTCACCCGATCCGTGCCTTATCCGGGCGGCATTCCTGCCCTCGTCGAAGCATTGTCGGCAGATTCCCAGCAGATCATCGGAGCTGCACGGCGTTTCACCCGCCGAATTGGTATTGGGGGCCTCGACGGTTCACCCTTGACTGTGAGCGTCGAACCCGAACCTCGTCCACGACCGACCGCTGGGCCCTTCGGCCCCGACCGGCGGGCGATCCTCGCCGCCGTCCTGGCCGGCGGCGGGATCGCCGTCGGAAGTGTTGCGGCCGCCCCGCGCACCACCGACTCGCCGGCGGTGATCGTCGAGCCGACCATCCCGCCGGGGCTGTTCTCCACCGCCGACTTCGGTTGCGTTGCGAACGACGACGATCCGGCGACGGCCCTGGCCAACACGGTCGGTCTGCAGTCCGCGATCGACGCGGCGGCGGCGGTGGGCGGCACGGTCGCGATCCAGACCGGCGTGCTGCACCTCGACGGCGATCCGATCCGCCTACCGTACGGGCGGGTCTCGCTGCTCGGTCTGGGCCGGGTCACGATGCTCTCGTGGGAGAAGGCGACGGTGCTGACCGAGGGCGCCGTGATCGTCGCGGTCACTCCCGAGACCGCTGAGGAGGCGCGTGCGAGCGGCCTCGGCCCGCCAGGTGGTGCCGGATGGTGCCGTATCGAGGGCGTGCAGTTCCGCGGGCCCGTCGGCGGCACGGGACTGGACGGCATTCGACTCTCGGCACCGATCTCGAAGCCGGAGTCGTCGAAGTGGGTGTTCTCCGACTGCGTCTGGGTCGGATTCCGGGTGCAGCAGATCCTGGGCGACGGCGCCTACCTCGTGCGCCACAACGACTGCATCTACTTCGGCGCGGTCGAGGCCGCCGTCGACTTCGTCGGCGCGGTGAACAGTGGAGAGGGGATGAACTGGACCGGGTGCCTCTTCGCCGACGTGCAGGCGGAGGGGTCCGCGATCCTGCGGGCGAACACGCTCGCGCCCGTCAGCGAGTCGAACGAGGACGTCGTCGGGTCGATGTACCTCGATGCGTTCTTCACCGGCTGCTCGTTCGACTACTCCCAACGCGTCCTGGTCGCGCAGTACGGCACCTGGATGTTCACCGACTGCCACTTCGAGAGTTCGTTCGCCGGGCCCTGGTTCAGCCTCTCGTGTCGCCGGCTGGCGCAGCGGCGCTCACGCCGCACCGTGCTGGTCTTCCACGGCGGTCAGGTGCTGCCGCACTCGGCGGCGGGCGTGCCGACGCCGAAGACCTACACGGTGATGAGCATCGACGACGACGTCACCGAGCAGACGGCCTCGAATCGACCGACCACGATCGTGGTGGACGCCGCGCACATGATCAGCGGCGACAGCGCCGAATCGAACATCCGCTGGCTCGACGCCAGCCGCGCTCCCGTGGGCGTCGAGCCGCAAGTCCGCGCGGTCGGCGCCGTCACCGGTGGATGGGATCGCAGCAACCGGGTCGAGACCCTCGGCAACGCCTGGGGTCCGGCCTTCAGCGTGCTGCGCAACTCCGGCTTCGACGATGATCAGCCGCTCTGGGACGTCACCGATCCGGGGCGGGTGCAGCTGCTGTACGGCTGGTGCCTCGGTCGCAGCGAGCGCTCGAAGTGGCTCACGGTTCGCGCCGATACGGAGACGAAACTGTACGGCGCCCGCTCGATGCGATTCGACGCCGCAGCCGACACCCGCGCGGTGATGCTCGAGCAGTTCGCCCAGGTCGAGGGCGGGCGGCAGCTCACCGTCGCGATCACCGATCGGATGGGCGCGGCGACGGGTTCCTACGACGTGACGGTGCAGCAGTTCGATGCGAGCGGCGCTGCGCTCTCGGTGCCGAGCCTGAACGGTACCCGGATCGTCGCGACGGAACTGGAGACGATCCGCTTCGAACAGCCCCTCGACGCGACGACCGACACCTGGCGCACACGCGGCGGCGGCATGATGCTGGACCGCGCGACAAGCTTCGTGCGCATCCGTCTGGTCGGCGCGTTCGAGGGCACGCTCTGGTTGGACCAGGTCGAGGCGGTCCAGCCGCTCTGACGCCGACGTGACGGCGGACGGCCCCGGGATCCCTCCCGGGGCCGTTCGGCGGATCAGCTCACCCGACGGGTCAGACGAGGGCCGAGGCCGCCGTGAGCACCACCTCGCCGCTGAGCGCGAGCTCGTCGCTCGCGGTGCCCACCTGCACGGTGAAGGCGCCCGGCTCGTACTGCCAGCCCGCATCCCAGTTCGCGAAGGCGCGCGCGGGCACCGTGACCGTGACGACACGGCTCTCGCCCGCACCGAGGGTGACGGGCGCGAATCCGGCAAGCCACAGCGCCGGCCGCTCGATCGCCGTTTCCGCCCGCGAGAGGTAGACCTGCACGACCTGCTTGCCGGCACGCTCGCCGGTGTTGGCGACGGTCAGCTCGACGGCCACCTCGCCGCTCGGGTCGATCGAGTCGGTCACCGAGAGTGCGGACAGCTGCCACGAGGTGTAGCCGAGGCCGTGACCGAAGGCGTACGCGGGCGTTGTGCCCGCCTTCAGCCAGGCCTTGTAGCCGATGTGGATGCCCTCGTCGTAACGGACGACGCCGTCGACGGGAGTGACGTCGATGACCGGCACGTCCGACTCCTCGGCCGCCCAGGTCGTGGGCAGGCGTCCGCCCGGCTCCACCTGTCCGCTGATCATGTCGGCGATCGCATTGCCGAACTCCTGTCCACCGAAGTAGCCCAGCAGGATCGCGGCGACGTCGTCGCGCCAGAGCAGCAGGACGGGAGATCCGGCGTTAACGATCACCACGGTGCGCGGGTTCGCCGCGACGACGGCCGCGACCAGCTCGTCCTGACGGCCCGGCAGGGCGAGGTTCTCGCGGTCGAAGCCCTCCGACTCGACCTTGGAGTTGGTGCCGACGACGAGCACAACGGCCTCGGCAGCCTTCGCCGCCTCGACCGCCTCCGCGATCAGCGCGTCGCCGCGCGCCGCATCCGGCTCGATACCGATCGTGACCAGCACGGCGCCGGCCAGCGCGCTGCCGTCGGACTCGATGCTGCGCACGACGCGCACGTCGCGGGGCTGGCCGGCGACGAACTCGACCGCGGCGCTCGCCGACGGCGGGGCCAGCAGTCCGGCACCGAGTTCCTCGCCCTCGTCGACGATCGTCTCGTTCACGATCTGCTCGCCGTCCAGGTAGACCTCGACGTGGCCGAGGGTACTGGCGCCCAGCAGGGCCGTGCCGGTCTCGTCGGGCGTGTAGCGGAAGGTGACCTCGAGACGCTCCGACTCCTGGGTGGGCGCGTTGCCGAGCCAGACCAGCTGGGTGGCCTTGCGGTGCTCATCCAGCAGCACGGTGCCGTCGGCCGCGATGAACTGCGCGCGGACGCCGGGCTCGCCGGAGACCGGGTGCGCGACCTGGCTCAGCGGCAGCTCCGAGACGCCCTCCTGCACCACCGCGCCCAGCGCGTAGCTGAAGCTGGTGTCGGGGAAGGCCGCGACGAGACCCTCGAACGGCGAGACGACCTTCTCCGGAACGACGGTGGCGCTGCCGCCGCCCTGCGTGCGGGCCTGCTTCGCGTTCTGGCCGATCACGGCGACCGTGCTCGGAGCCGCAGTCCACGGCAGCTCGCCGGCGTTCTTCAGCAGCACGGATCCGGCGGCGGCGGCCTCGCGCGCGAACGCGACGCCGTCCTCCACGTGAGTCGGTTCGACCGAGACTCCGGTGATGCCCTCGATGGCCCCGATGCGCGCCGCGAGGCGCAGGATGCGCTCGATCTTGCGGTCGACGGCGGATTCGGCGATCGTACCCTCGCGCACGGCGGCGACCAGCGCCTCGCCCCAGGGGCCGGCCGGACCGGGGAAGACGAGATCCTGGGCGGCGGCCGCGCTGGCCAGCGAACGCACCGCCGTCCAGTCGCTGATCACCACGCCGTCGAAACCCCACTCGGAGTTCAACGGCGTCTCCAGGAGGTCGTTCTCGGTTGCGGTGGTGCCGTTGATCGAGTTGTAGGCACTCATCACCAGCCAGGCGCGCGCCTCGACGACCGACTTCTCGAACGCGAGCAGGTAGAGCTCGCGCAAAGCGCGGTCGCTCACTTCGACGTTCGCCGTGAAGCGCTGCGTCTCGAAGTCGTTCGCGATGTAGTGCTTCGGCGTCGCGCCGACGCCGTTCTCCTGCACGCCCTCGACGTACGCCGCCGCGAGGTCGGCGGTGAGTACAGGGTCTTCGGAGAAGGCCTCGAAGTGGCGGCCGCCCAGGGGCGAGCGGTGCAGGTTGATGGTCGGGCCGAGCACGACGTCGACGCCCTTGCGGCGCGCCTCCACGGCGGACGCGTTGCCGTAGCGTCGCGCGATCGCCGGGTCCCAGCTGGAGGAGAGGGCCGTGCCGGAGGGCAGGTTGAGCGACGGGTCGCGCTCGTCCCAGAACTCGCCGCGTACGCCGGACGGGCCGTCGGAGACGAGGATGCGGCGCAGGCCGATCTTCTCCATCGGCCAGCTGGTCCAGAAGTCGCGGGAGGTGAGCAGCTGCACCTTCTCCTCGAGGGTGAGCGTGGCGGCCAGCTCGGCGACGTGCGCCTCGGCCTCCGGAGTGTCCGCGTGCAGATCTGTCACGATCGTTCCTTTCCTGGGTCGACATCGACCCTCGTCCTGCCGTCATCGGCGCTGCTGCCGACGATAACACCAGAAACTGACTGTCGGTAGGTTTTTTATCATCGGATCCGCTCCGGGTTCGATCAGGGTTCGCTCGGTGCCCTCCCGGATCGGCTCCTCAGCAAGCTGCCTCTACGATCACTCTTATGCCGAGCAAAGGTTCGTACGCCAAGGGAGTCGCGAAGCGCGAGGAGATTCTGCAGACCGCACTGGAGGTGTTCTCCCGTCAGGGATACCGCAAGGCGTCGTTGCGGGAGATCTCCGAGGCGGTCGGGCTCACCCAGGCGGGATTGCTGCACTACTTCGAATCGAAGGAGGAGCTGTTCGCCGAGGTGCTGCGCAAGCGCGACGAGGCCGACCTCGGCTCCTTCGAGGAGGCGGATGCCGTCGACAGCTTCGTCGAGGTGATCCGGCACAACAGCGAGGTGCCCGGCCTGGTGCACCTGTACGCGACGCTGTCGGCGGAGGGCACCGACGCGGCGCATCCGGCCCACCAGTACTTCATCGATCGGTACCAGCTCTCGATCGGCATCATGCTCGAGCGCGTGCGCGCGGGCCAGGCGGACGGCACGATCGCCGCCGACCTCGATGCCGAGGCCGTCGCGCGGATGATGATCGCGATCGCCGACGGCATGCAGGTGCAGTGGCTGCTGAACGAGGACGTCGACATGGGCACGATCGTCGAGTCCTTCTGGTCGCTGCTGCATCGCGTTCGCTGAACAACACGGATCCGCCATGAACGAAGCACTCTCCGCCATCCTCGCGTTCGTCGTCAGCGTGCCGCCGGTCTGGCGCACGCTTCTGGCGGGCGTGGGCATCTTCGCGGAGACGACGATCCTGGCCGGGTTCATCGTCCCCGGCGACACGATCGTGATCGTCACGGCGACCGGCGTCACCTCGCCGTGGCAGTACGCGGCGCTCGTGGTCACGGTCATCGTCGGCGCCCTTTGCGGTGAGTCGCTCGGCTTCGCGCTCGGACGCTGGTTCGGCCCGAAGATCCGCGCCTCGCGCCTGGGCGCCCGGGTGGGCGAGAAGAACTGGATCCGTGCCGAGCGCTACCTCGCCCGCCGCGGTGGCATCGCCGTGTTCCTCTCCCGTTTCCTGCCGGTGCTGCACTCGCTGATCCCGCTCACCGTCGGGATGAGCCCCATGCGGTACCGCACGTTCATGGCGTGGACGACCCCGGCGTGCGTGATCTGGGCGTTCGCCTACGTCTCCGTCGGCGCGCTGGCCGCCGGCAGCTACCGCGAGCTCTCCGACCAGTTGCACTACGCGGGCTACATCTTCGCCGGCATCATCGTGGCGTTCGTCATCGTGATCGTGATCGTGAAGTGGCTGCTCGGTCGCGCCGAGAAGCGCCACATGAGCGACGAGAGCTCGGACGCGGACTGAGCCCACCCTCCGCTGATCGCGCCCGCCCTCGCTGATCGACTCAGCCCCCGCTGATCGTGCCCGACTCCGCTGATCGAGCCGGCCCCCGCTGATCGAGCCTGCCGAGATCACACGACCCGAGCCTCAGAACGCCGAACTCGGCAGGTCGCGCTCCCCCGTCTCGATGCCGTGCACGATCCGAGCCGCCACCGCGTCCGGGTCCAGCGCCGCGCCGAAGCGGGGCGCCACACCGGCGATCGGATGCTCGGAGAGTGCCGTCGCCGTGTGCCCGGGCCGAGCGTCGAGGTAGCGGATCCCGGCACGCCGGTGCTCCCGCGCGACGGCGGCGATGAACGCCGCCAGCGCCGCCTTCGACGCGGAGTACGCGGCGAGCCCGGCCGTCGGCGTCTCGGCGACGACGCCGCTGATGGTCAGCACGAACGGATGCCGACCCTCGGTGGCCGAGGCCAGCAGCGCGGGGTGCGCGGCGCGGATCAACCGGATCGGCGCGACCGCATTCGTCTCGAACAGTTCCGCGAGCGCGTCGTCGGCGATCTCCTCCGCCGGACCGAAGGCGACGACTCCCGACGCGATCACCACGCCGTCCAGCCGGCCGTGCGCGGAGAGCGCGGCCGCGACGAGGGAGCCGGGACCATCGACGCTCCGCAGTTCCGCGAGATACGCCCCGTCGCCGTACAAACCGGCTCTGCCCGCGCGCACTACATCCGCGCCATGCTGCACGAGCAACGCCGCGATACGGGAGCCGAGCCCGCCCGAGGCACCGACGACCAGGACGACGGATCCGCTCACTGCGCTCATGCTCGGAGCGTAGCCCGGCGTCGACCGGAGGCCGAGGGCTTGCGTCGTGGCTCAGCCCGCGCCGAGCGGCGGAAGAAGTCCCCGTGCCCCGGCCATCGACCGAGCGATCAGCAGGGCAGGATCGACCACCTCGCCTCCGAGGATGAGGGCGTCGAGTTCGGCGACGGCCAGCTCGACGAGGTGCACCTGCTCGGCCGGGTCGGAGTCGTCGCGCCGCGCCGGCGCGGTCGCGGTGGCGACGAACAGGTGCGACGCCCAGGCCGAGCGGCCGGGGTTCGGGAAGAAGGTGTGCAGCGGCGCGAGGTCGAGCGGCTCCATGCCGAGTTCCTCCCGGCATTCGCGGGCGGCGGCGAGCCGCGGTTCTTCGCCGGTGTCGCCGGCGCCTCCCGGCAGGTTCAGGATCCACCGGTCGATCGCGTAGCGGTATTCGCGCGCCAGCACGAGGCGGTCACCGCGGATCAGGAGCACCGCGACGGCGTACGGGATGCTCCTATCCACCTCGAACCGGGTCCGCTCCCCCGTCGGCAGCTCGACCTCGTGCTCCTCGATGCGCATCCGCCCGCGGTACACCTCGCGGCGGCGCAGGGTGACCCAGTTCTCCGACATCCGTGCAGCCTACGACGAGGGGGTTGTCACCGCGTCCCACGCGTGAGCGCGGGACGCGGTGACAACCCCCTGCCGGTACCTAGTTCAGGCCCTTTTCGGTGAGCCACGCCTTGGCGATGACCTCCGAGCTCTCCTGGTCGACCGTGCTCTTCACATTCAGAGCGACGAGGTCATCCGCGGACAGCGCGGCGTCGACCTTGTCGATCACCGCGGCGGCCTTGTCGTCGACCTTCTCCGACACCAGCGGGATGACGTTCTGCGGCAGGATCAGGCTCTTCGGGTCCGACAGGACCACCAGGTCCTCCGTCTGGATCGACGGGTCGGCGGTGTACAGGTCGGCGAGCTGCACGGTGCCGTCGGTGAGCGCCTTCAGGGTAAGCGGTCCGCCGCTGTCCTGCACGGTGGTCAGCGAGACCGTCGCGCCGTACGCCTCCTTCAGTCCGGTGGGGCCGTAGGGACGCGAGTCGAACTCCGCGTTCGCGGCCACGGACAGCGGGTCGGTCACCTTGCTGAGGTCCGCGAGCGAGGTGAGCCCCCACTTCTCGGCGAACGCCTTGGTGGTGGTGTAGGAGTCCTGGTCGCTCGCCTCCGCAGCGGTGAGCACGCGCAGGTTGTCGGGCAGGACCTCGCCGAGAGCGGCCTCGATGTCGGCGGGCGTAGTGACCGTGGCCTCCTTGTCGTAGTACTGCAGCAGGTTGCCGGAGTACTCGGGGAGCACGTCGATCGCGCCCGATTCGAGCTCGGGGATGTAGACGTCGCGCTGACCGATCTGGTACTGGCGGTCGACGGTGAAGCCGTCGGCCTCGAGCGCCTGAGCGTAGAGCTCCGCGATGATCTCGTTCGAGTAGTACGCCTGCGAGCCGATCACGATGGTGTCGGCGTCGGCGGTGGCTCCCGAACTGGATTCGTCGAGCGGGTTGCTCGACGAACACCCTGCCAGGGCGAGTGAGACCCCGATCGCGACTGCTCCAGCAAGAGCGAGCCGGCCTTTCTTCGATGCTGTGAACATAACTGTCCTTACTCGGTGAGGGGAAGAGTTCGGCGAGTGCCGGATCCTCTATTCGGTGGTCGCTGCCACCACCGCGCGCGGCCGGCGGGGCCGAGCACGGGAGCTTCGGTTCGCGGAGGCGAGGCGCACTCCGGCGGGGACGAATGCGCGCTGCGCGAGCGCGAAGAGTCCGTCGAGCACGAGCGCCAGTGCGATCACGAGGATCGAGCCGACGATCATCAACGGATAGTTCTGAGTGTTCAGGCCGACGAAGATCGGTCGACCCAGGCCGCCGGAGCCGGTGATCGCGGCGAGGGTGGCGGTGGCGACGACCTGGAGCACGGTGGAGCGCAGTCCGCTGATCAGCAGCGGCAGCCCGAGCGGGATCTCGACCTTGCGCACGATCTGCCACTCGGTCATTCCCATGGCCCTCGCGGCGTCGATCGTCTTGCGGTCGACCGCCTCGAAGCCGCTGTACGCCCCGGCGAGGATCGGCGGGATCGCCAGCACGGTCAGCGCGACGAGGGGAGCCGTCAGGCCGATCCCCGTCGACAGCGCGACGATCGTGAGCAGACCGAGCGTCGGCAGGGCGCGCACGGCGCCGGAGAGCGCGACCGCGAAGCCCTTCCCCTTGCCCGTGTGCCCGATCAGGTACCCCAGTGGCACGGCGATCGCGGAGGCGATCAGGACGACCAGAAGGGTGATGTACAGGTGCTCGCCGACGAGCGTCAGGATGCCGCTCGGGCCGGTCGCATTGGCCGGGTCGAAGATGTACGCGAACGCGTCGATCACGTAGTTCACGCCGCCACCTCCGATTCGAGCGCGCGACGCGCGCGAGCCGAGACCCGTCCGCCCGGATCCGCGACGGCCGAGCGCCACGGCATCAACAACCGCCCGAGCAGCACGAGGATTCCGTCGAAGACCAGAGCGATCACGATCACGCCGACGATTCCGGCGATGATCTCGGCCGGGATGTTCCGGCCGAAGCCATCGAGGAAGAGCAGTCCGAGGTTCTTCGTGCCGAGCGCGCCCGACACGGTGACCAGGCTCACCGTGCTCACCGACACCACGCGCATCCCCGCGAGGAGCACGGGGCCGCTGAGCGGGAACTCGACGCCCCAGAACCGCCGCCAGCCGTCGAAACCGACGGCCGTCGCCGACTGCACGATGTCGGGATCGACCGCGCGGAACGCATCCGCCGTCGTCCGCGCCATGATTGCGATGCCGTACACCGTGAGCACGATGATCACGTTGCGATCCTCACGGAGGGAGCCGCCGATGAAGAGCGGCAGGATCAGGAAGAACGCCAGCGACGGGATCGCGTAGAGGATGCCCAGAAGCCCGATGAAGACGCCGCGCGCCGGGCCGAGCCGGTTCGCGAGCCAGCCCAGCGGCACGGAGAAGACGAAGGTCAGCAGGATGGGCCAGATCGACAGGCCGAGGTGGGCGAGCGTACGGTCGGCGATCAGCGGCAGGTTGTTCAGGACCCAGTTCACGTCGCCACGCCGTCCTGGACGGGGATCGTGCCGGTGAGCACCCCGGCCGCTCGGCCGTCCTCGTCCACCAGGATCCGACCCGTCGCGGTCTCCTCGATGTGCAGCGCCCGCTTGCCCTTGCCGAGGCCGACGAATTCCGCGACGAAGTCGCTCGCCGGGTTCGCCATGATCTCGGCGGGGCTGCCCTTCTGCGCGATCCGGCCACCCTTCTCCAGGATCACGACCTGGTCGCCGAGCAGGAAGGCCTCGTCGATATCGTGCGTGACGAAGACCACGGTCTTGTCGAGTTCCCGCTGCAGGCGGATGGTCTCGCGCTGCAGATCCGACCGCACGAGCGGGTCGACCGCACCGAACGGCTCGTCCATCAGCAGGATGTTGGGGTCGACGGCGAGACCGCGCGCGACGCCCACGCGCTGCTGCTGACCGCCGGAGAGCTGGCTGGGGTAGCGGTTCGCCAGGGAGCGATCGAGACCGACCGTATCCATCAGTTCGAGCGCGCGCTGGTGCGCCTGCGCCTTCTTGACGCCGGTCAGCAGCGGCACCGTGGAGATGTTGTCGACGACCTTGCGGTGCGGCAGCAGGCCGGAGTTCTGCATCACGTAGCCGATGCGGCGGCGCAGGGCCACGGGTGCCAACTGGCCGATGTCCTCGCCGTCGATCTCGATCGTGCCGCCGGTCGGCTCGATCATCCGGTTGATCATCCGGAGGATGGTGGTCTTGCCGCAGCCGGACGATCCGACGAAGACGGTGGTCTGGCGCGACGGCAGTACCAGGCTGAAGTCTTCGACGGCCTGGGTCCCGTCCGGGTACCTCTTGCTCACAGCGCGGAATTCGATCACGGTCTCGCCTTCCTCGGGTGATGGTGCGCGGCCCGATGACAGGGCGGCGACCGATGCGTTCTCAAGCCAAACACCAATCCCGCACAGGTGCCAAGCCCGGCTCGCCGCCGTTGCGGTTCGCGCGGGCAGCCGGTACAAGCCGAGGAGCAGGACTCACGTTCGGACGTTCTCATCGAAGCACGCACCACCGACATCGAACGCCGTGTTGCGTTCCGTGACGCCGAGTCGCCGCCGACGGGCCGCCCGCACAGACGCCGACGGGCCGTTCGCACCTGGTGCGGACGGCCCGTCGGACGTGATGCGTTCTACGCCTCGATCGCGCCGTAGTGCGTCGAGAGGTAGGTGCGCAGCACGGCGCGGCACTCCTCGATGAAGCGCTGATCGCCGTTGGGGTCGATCAGGAACGCCCGCGTGAGCAGCGCATCCGCGATCTCGATCGTGATCTCGAGGCGGAAGGACAACTGCGCCCCACCCGGCAGGCCGTACTCCGCAGCGAGGATCTCGGCGAAGCGACGGGCGAAGAAGCCCGACTCGAACGCCTCGCCCGCGACCTCGGGGGCGTGGATGGTGTCCACGAAGCGGATCGAGCGGAAGCCCGGCTCGCTGCGGTGCATGTCGCAGAACGCGTCGATCGCGCAGTCCACGGCGCCCCACCAGTTGGCGGGACTCGTGTCGCGGATCTCCGAGATGACCTTCTTGCGGAAGCGCTCGAGGGCGCGCTCGCGAAGGGCCTGCAGCACCGCGATGCGGTCGGGGAAGTAGCGGTAGACGGTGCCGATCGCGGCACCCGCTCGTTCGGCGACCATGGCGGTGGTCAGTCGGTCGAAGCCGACCTCGTCGACCACGGCGGCCGCGGCGTCGAGGAGGGAGGCGAGTCGCGCTGCGCTCCGAACCTGTACGGGTTCATTGCGGACCTGCGTCGTCTCGCCGAACGGTCGTTCAATCAGATTGCCAAGTGGCACGGCGACTCCTTAGTTAGCTCTCCTTACAATCGTACCGAGGGGAAGGCGCAGACCTCGCTCCCGCACCGAAATAAGCTCGCCTTTGTGTCCCCCAAAGGACGGCACAAAACACACAAATATCGGAAAGGCGGACCTCGGATGTGTGGACGATTCGTGCTCTCGCAGACCTCGGCCGATCTGGCGGCCCTCTTCGACGTCGACGAGGTGGGCGAGAGCCTGCCCGGCGTGTCGTTCAACATCGCACCGACGGATCCGGTGCCGGTCGTCGTCGAATCGATGAAGGGCGTCGAGGAGGGGATGCCGCCGCGGCGGCGTCTCGAGGCCGCCCGGTGGGGATTGGTGCCCTCCTGGGCGAAGGATCCCAGCGTCGGCAGCCGGATGTTCAACGCTCGCATCGAATCCGTCGCCGAGAAGCCGGCGTTCCGCGCCGCCTACGAGAAGCGCCGTGCCGCGATCCCTGCCACCGGCTACTACGAGTGGCACACCGCCGCCGACGGCACGAAGACGCCGCAGTTCATCAACGCGGGCGAGGGCTCACTGATCCTGTTCGCCGGGTTGTACGAGTGGTGGCGCGCCCCCGCTCCCGGTTCGCCCTGGCTGCTCTCGGCGAGCATCCTCACCCAGCCCTCGACCGGACGGCTCGGTGAGATCCACGACCGGATGCCCGTCTTCCTCGACCCGAGCATGCTCGAGGAGTGGCTCGATCCGCAGACGGAGGGCGACGCGGAGTTGCTCGGCCAGGTCGCCGCGGGGGCGGCCGCGCTCGCGGATGACCTGGACGTGTACGCCGTGGGGCCGGAGGTCGGCAACGTGCGCAACAACGGGCCGGAACTCATTGCGCGGGTCGACGTTCTGACAGACTGAACGGATGCCGCCGAAGTCTGAGAATCCCGTCGCCGCGCAGGCGGCGGAAGTCATGCATCGCGCCGCGCGAATCGAGGACGCCGTGCACGAGTTCCGCGTCCGACGCGTTCGGCGCAAGGGCTTCGTGCCGCGCGTGATCCCCTACTCCGGCTACGGCACAACGACGCAGCTGCGGGTGCTCGCCCGTGTGCTGTACACGCGGCCGACTGCCGAGGGCGAGGAGGAGCCGCGCCCCGTCGAGGGTGTGCGCGGCTGGCGCAGCTTCACCAGTGTCTTCGTCAACGACGTGGCCGTGACGGTCGTCGCCGATGGTCAGGAGCACCGACTCCTCGCCGATCGGGGCGGCGTCGTGGACGCCGACATCCCGGTCTCGCTCGAGCCCGGCTGGCACACCATCACGATCTCCACCGCGGAGTCCGAGCCCGTCGAGGCACCGGTCTTCATCGTCGCGCCGGACGTGCGCATCGGCATCGTCTCCGATATCGACGACACCGTGATGGTCACGGCGCTCCCCCGCCCGTTCGTCGCCGCCTGGAACACCTTCGTGCTCGACGAGCACGCGCGGATGCCCACTCCGGGCATGGCGGTCTTCCTCGACCGATTCTCCTCGCAGCACAACGGCTCCCCGGTCATCTACCTCTCCACCGGCGCCTGGAACGTGGCGCCGGCGCTGACGCGATTCCTCTCGCGCAACCTCTACCCGAAGGGCGCGCTGCTGCTCACGGATTGGGGGCCCACGCACGATCGCTTCTTCCGCTCCGGGCGTGAGCACAAGGAGGAGAACCTGCGTCGCCTCGTGAGCGAGTTCCCGGAGGTGCGCTGGCTCCTCGTCGGCGACGACGGTCAGCACGACGAGGCGATCTACGGCGAGTTCGCGGCGGAGTATCCGCAGAACGTCGCAGCGATCGCGATCCGCCAGCTCTCCCCCGGCGAGGCGGTGCTCGCGGGTGGGCGCTCGAAGGCGGCGGACCGCTCGCGCACCAGCGGCACACCGTGGGTGTACGCGCCGGACGGCGCCGGGCTCTCCGAGCAGCTGGGCGAACTCGGGATCTTCTGATGAGGCTGTCGGCGGGCCGGGTGTCGCGGCTGCGGCTGCACTCGCAGGGTCTCGTCGGCGAGCGGGCCGACACCCCGGCTGACGTCGCGAGGCGGATGCTCGCACTGCAGGGCCAGGATCCGGCCTCGGTGCTGTGGTCGCTCGGAGTGCGGTCGGAGCAGGCTCGACGCGGCGAGCACGGCGAGGCAGTAGTCCGCGCCGCCTTCGACCGCGGCGAGATCGTGCGCTCCTGGAGCATGCGCGGCACCTTGCACGCCGTCGCCGCCGAAGACCTGCGCCTGTTGCTGGGGGTCACCGCCGATCGCCAGCGCCGGGCCGTCGCGACGAGGCAACGCCAACTGGAGGTGACGGAGGCCGACATCGCGGCAGCCGCCGACGCCGCGCGCACGCTGCTCGGCGCCGGCGGCCGGGCCGCTCGCGCGGAACTGTACGCGGCGTTCGAGGCGGCCGGCCAGCGAACGTCGGCGCAGCGCGGCTACCACCTCATCTACGCGCTCGCGCTCGACGATGTGATCTGCCTCGGCCCGCATTCGGGCGCGGAACAGTGCTTCGTGCTGAACGAGGAGTGGCTGCCGGCGTCGCCGGGGTCGGCTGCGCCGGATCCGGACGAGGCGCTGGCGCGGATCGCCGGCCGGTACCTGGCGAGCCACGGCCCCGCATCCGAGCGCGATCTGTCCGTCTGGGCGAAGATCCCGCTCACCGCGGCCCGGTCGGGGATCGCAGCGCTCGGCGATGCGGTGCAGAGCCTCGACGGGCCCGGTGGCACGCTCTGGGTCGAGCCGTCGCTGTTGGATCGGCCGGACACGAGCGGGGTGCTGCTGCTGCCGGGGTTCGATGAGTTGCTCCTCGGTTACGCCGACCGCAGCGCGGCGCTGCCGTCGGCCCACGCTGAACGGATCGTGCCCGGCGGCAACGGAATCTTCCTGGCCACGATCGTCCGAGACGGTCGAGTGGTCGGCACCTGGCGGCGCCGCGCCACGACGAAGGCGACCGTCATCGAGCCGGAACCGTTCGAGCCCCTCGCGGAGCGGACGCGGGCGGCCGTCCGGCGCGAGGCGGAACGCTTCGCGCGCTTCCTCGGCACCGCCGCGGACCTCCGCTGGCCGTGACCCGCCGCGGACGCGGCGAAGCCCGGGTCGTCGCTGCGCGTCCTCCGCAGGCGGAGAACGGACGGGAGGTGACGACCCGGGCTTCGGAAGACGAGCGGACTACGCGGCGAGCACGGCCTGCAGCTCGATCGTGATGGTGACCTTCTCGCCGATGAGCACGCCGCCGGTCTCGAGGGCCGCGTTGTAGGTCAGGCCGAAGTCGGTGCGGTCGATTGTGGTGGTCGCGACGAGTCCGGCCTTGTAGTTGCCGTACGGGTCGGTGCCGAAGCCACCGAACTCGAGCTCGAAGGTGACGGGCTTGGTGACGCCCTTGATGGTGAGCTCGCCGTCGACGAGGAAGTCGTCCTTGTTCGGGCGGATCGCGGAGGACGTGAAGTGGATCTGCGGGTAGGTCTCGGCCTCGAAGAAGTCGCCGGTGCGCAGGTGGCCGTCGCGGTTGGGCTCGTTGGTGTTGATGGAGGCGACCTCTGCGGTGGCCTCGACGCTCGAGTCGAGCGGGTTCTCGCCGGTCGTGAACGTGGCGGAGAAGGTCTCGAACTTGCCCTTGACCTTGGAGATCATCAGGTGGCGGACGCTGAAGGCGACCTCGGAGTGCGTGGGGTCGACGGTCCAGGTGCCGGCCTTGTAACCGGGGATGGTGAGCGTGTCGGTCATGATTTCTCCTCGAGAGACGATGCGGCGACGGGCGTTCCGTCGATACATGCAAGCGTATGTATCCCGATCCTATTCCATGTAGCGACAACTATTTTTCCAGCGTTCACCGGAGGTCGCTGCGCGGCGTCTCAGGTGAGCGCGAGCGAGCGGCGAACGGTCAGCAGTTTCAGGGCCGCCGCGTCGATCCGAGCCGCATCGATCCGGCCCGATCGGACAGCCGTTGCGACCGCGTCCCGCATCACGGTCGGATCCGCGCCGATCGACGAAGGGTCGGCCGGCAGCACGTACAGCAGCAGCGTGCAGCCCGCCGCGAGGGCACGCACCGCGTTCTCCGCCGCATCCTGGTACTCCGGCAGACCGGTGTCCTGCAGCATCCGCATGTCGTCCGTGATCACGACTCCGTCGAACCCGAGCTCGTCGCGCAGGATGCGATGCCACTCGGGCGACAGACTCGCCGGCGCAGCGTCCACCGCGGTGTACGCGAGGTGCCCCATCATCACGAACTCGGCACCGGCCCGGATTCCGCGCTCGAACGGTACGGCGTCGAAACCGCGCCACTGCTCGAGCGACTTCGCCGTCGCCGGCACGGAGGTGTGCGAATCGCCCGGAGCAGCGCCGTGCCCGGGGAAGTGCTTCAGCGTCGAGAGCACAACACCGCGCTCCGCGGTCACGGCGGCCGCCACGCGGTCGGCGGCGGCGAGCGGATCACGTCCGTAGGACCGGCTGTCGATGAACGAATCCGGGCCCGTCGAGACGTCGGCGACGACGCCGAAGTTCAGCGTGACACCGGCGTTCTTCACGACGGCCGCGCGTTCGGCGAAGGCCGCTGAGGTCGCCGCCGTGGGTTGCGCCTGCAGCGCATCGGCTCCCGCCGCCGTGTCCCAGGGCAACCTGGTGACGTCGCCGCCCTCCTCGTCGATGCCCAGCAGCAGCGGGAGTTCGGGATCGGGGCTCATCGCCGCCGTCTGCGCCGCCAGCTCGGCGGGCGAGTCGGGCACGTTGTCGCCCATCAGGATCAGTCCGCCGGCGCCGGTCGCCGCCGCGAACGCGTTCAGATCCGCCGCGTCCGTGCCGGGCCTATGCAGCAGGAACAGGCTCGCGACCTTCTGCTCCAGCGTCATCTGCGCCAGCCGCTGCCGCGCGAACGCGGCGACGGGGTCGGCCGGGGTGGGCGTGGGGGTCGACGCGGTCGTGGTCGGCGTCGTCGGCGTCGGCGTGCCGGCGACCGGAGTGGGCGACGGACCCGGCTTCGCCGGCCCGGCGCATCCGGTCAACCCCAGAGCGACGGCGCCCAGCAGCAGCACCCGCCGACGGAGGCCGGTCGGGCGGACGAGAGTTCGGGGGATGACGCTGCGCATGAACCTGCGCCACCTTACGCGCCGACGCCGCCGAGCGACACAACGGTTGTCGAATGTTCGCCTCGGCGTGGCCTGGACGGCTCCCGCACCCTCCGCGGAAATGCAGGGTCAGGACGGAAATACAGGGTCAGGACGGAAATGCAGGGTCAGGACGGAAATACAAGGTCAGGACGGGAATGAGGCCCGAACAAGCGGATGAGAGCGCGATCTTCGCCGCTCACCCTGCATTTCCGACGGAGCGCTTCGGGTTCCGGATGCCCCACAGCGACACCAGCCCGCCCGCGAACAGCAGGACCGCTGTCGCCGTGACGCCGCGCGCGAAACCGTTGTAGTCGAGCGAATCCCCCACGATCAGGCTGGTTGCGGCGATCGCCACCAGTCCGGCGATGCGCGAGATGGCGTTGTTCACCGCGGACGCGATGCCGCTGCGCTCGCTGTCGATCGAGCCGAGGATCGCCGAGGTGAGCGGCGCCACGGTGACGGCGAGACCGATGCCGAACACGATGATCCCCGGCAGCAGCTGCGTCCAGTAGTCCGCGGGATCCCGCACGGTGAGCATCAGCACGAAGCCGACGCCGGCGACGAGGGGGCCGACGCCCATAAAGAGTCTCGGCCCGAATCGAGCCGAGAGGCCGCCGGCGTACTGCGAGAGCAGCAGCATCACCAGGGTCGGCGGCAGGGTCGCCAAGCCGGCCTGCGTCGCGGTGAATCCCACCGTCTGCTGCAGGAACAGGCCGATCGAGAAGAAGCCGAACGAGAGCGCTCCGTAGATCAGCGCCGTCGCGATGTTGCCGACCCAGAAGTTCCGCACCGCGAACAGCGACAGCGGCATCATCGGATGCGGGGTGCGCCGCTCCCACCAGAGGAAGGCGGCGAGCGAGACCAGCCCGCCGATCAGCGTCGTGAGCACGATCGGATCACCGAAGCCCAGCCGTGACTGCTCGATCAGCGCGAAGACCGGGCCGCCCAGCCCGATCACGCCCAGCGCCGCGCCGATCCAGTCGATCGGCACCTGCTCGCCGCGGTGATCGTGCCCGAGCCGGATCAGCAGCACGATCGTCACCACGATCGGCAGCACATTGATCGCGAACACGTACCGCCAGGAGCCCGCATCGACCAGGACACCACCGAGAACCGGCCCGACGATCATCGCGGTGCCGGTCCATGCTGTCCACGCCCCGATGGTCTTCGCCTGCAGCGGCCCGCGGATGGTGCCGATGATCAACGAGAGCGAACTCGGAACCAGGATCGCACCGGTGGCGCCCTGCAGCATCCGTGCGACGATCAGCACTTCTGCGGTCGGCGCCACGGCGCAGAGCAGGGACGTGACGCCGAAACCGATCAGGCCGATCATCATGCTCCTGGCGCGGCCCATCCGATCCGAGAGTGATCCGGCGAGCAGCATCAGCGCGCCGAGCGTGATCAGGTAGGCGTCGACCACCCACTGCTGCACGGCGAGGCCTCCGCCGAGTTCTCGGGTGATCGCCGGCAGTGCGACGTTCACGACGGTGCCGTCGAGGAACGCGACGAACGACGCGAGCACCGCGATGACGAGAACGAGGCGGGTCTGCGCCGACGGTTGGGTATCGGTATCGGCCATGAACGACACCCTCTCACCTTCAGCGGGCGTACGGGGCGGGCGCGCCCGACGCGCGCCCTTCCAGATCGGATGAGCCCGCGGGGCGGGCGCGCCCGACGCGTGCCCTCCAGATCGGATGAGACCGCAAAGCGGGCGCGCCCGACGCGTTGTCTCCAGATCGGATGAGCACGCCAGATCCCAGATCGGTGGCTTACCCTCGTAGCCATGTCTGCGCACAACCCGCCGGCGGGCGGAAAGCTCGCCCGCGTCTTGAGTTTCGTCGGCGTCAGCCTCGCCGGCGGCCTGCTGATCACCGTCGGGGTCACTCCCGCCCTCGCCGCCACCGGCCTGGCGGACAACAACCCGATCGGCATCTTCGAGACAGTTCCAGAATTCCTCGACCTCGGTCAACTGGCGCAGAAGACCGAGATCTATGCGAAGAACTCCGACGGATCCGACAAGCTGCTCGCCTCCTTCTACGCCCAGAACCGCGAGGAGGTGGCGTGGGACGACGTCTCCGACTACGCGAAGAACGCGGCTATCGACACCGAGGATCCGCGCTTCTACGAGCACGGCGGCGTCGACCTCCAGGGCACGATCCGCGCGGTGGTCTCGAACCTCTTCGGCAACGATCTGCAGGGCGGATCCTCCATCACCCAGCAGTACGTGAAGAACGTGCTGATCCAGAAGGCGGAGTCGCTGACCGACCCCGACGAGATGCAGGCGGCGTACGACGAGGCGACGGCGACCACTCCCGAGCGCAAGCTCAAGGAGATGAAGCTCGCGATCGATCTCGAGAAGAAGTACAGCAAGCAGGACATCCTGCTCGGCTACCTCAACATCGCCGGATTCGGCGGCCAGGTCTATGGCATCCAGGCCGCGTCCGAGTACTACTACGGCGTCAGCGCCAAAGACCTGAGCCTCGCGCAGGCGGCCAGCCTGATCGCCACGGTCAACAACCCGAACAACCTGCGCATCGACGATCCGGAGAACATCCCGGCGAACAAGGAGCGGCGCGACTACGTGCTGAGTCAGATGCTGAAAGAGGGCAGCATCGCCCAAGCGGACTACGACGCCGCCGTGGCGGAGGAGGTCACGCCGAACATCCAACCCGTCAGTACCGGATGCAAGACCGCCGGCGACGCCGCCTACTTCTGCAACTACGTGACCTGGGTCATCCGCAACGACGATGCCTTCGGCGCCGACAGCGACACCCGCTGGGCCAACTTCCAGCGCGGTGGCTACAAGATCTACACCTCGCTCGACCTCGACGTTCAGGCCGCGGCCGCCGGCGCGACGAACCTCTGGATCCCCAAGACTCCCGTCGACGACGTGAACATCGGTTCCGCATCCGTCTCGATGCAGGTCGGCACCGGCCGCATCCTCGCCATGGTGCAGAGCAAGGACTACACCGACGGCGACGACGTCGGCGACAACTTCACCTCGATCAACTACAACACCGACCACGCCTACGGCGGCTCGAACGGCTTCCAGGTCGGTTCGACCTACAAGGTGTTCACGCTCGCACAGTGGTTGGCGAACGGTCACACCATCTACGAAACCGTGAACGGGAATCCGCGCACCTTCGACGACGGCTTCCCCGCCAACTGCGAGCCCGGCGGGGTCGACGAGACCCCGTACAAGGTCAACAACGACTCGGGTGAGTCCGGCCGCTGGAGCGTGCTGAACGGCACGATCGACTCGGTGAACACCGTCTTCGTCGCGATGGCGGAGCAGCTGGACCTCTGCAAGATCCGCGACCAGGCGACGGCCTTCGGCGTGCATCGCGCCGACGGCGGGCAGCTGCAGGCGATCCCCTCGGCGATCCTCGGCTCGGCCGACGAGATCGCGCCGCTGTCGATGGCCACGGCGTTCGCCGGCCTCGCGAACCAGGGCAAAGCGTGCACCGCGATCGCGATCGACAGCATCACGGATGCGACCGGCGCGGCCGTCGCGCCGCCGGTGTCCACCTGCAATCAGGCGCTCACTCCCGAACTGACCGCCGTCGAGACCTACGCCCTGCAGGATGTGATCACGGAGGGTTCGGCGGCCCGCTCGAACCCCGACAACGGTATCGAGCACATCGGCAAGACCGGCACCACGGATGACGCCGTGCACACCTGGATGGACGGCGCGAGCACGAAGGTCGCCACCGTCGTCTGGGTGGGCAACATCACCGGCGACGCCTCGATGCGTCAGACCTACGTGCCGGACAACGAGGACGGCGGCACGATCCAGGCGGCGGTCCTGCGGCACGAGATCTGGCGATCGATCATGACGGTGGCCGATGGGAAGTTCGGTGGTGACGACTTCCCGACGCCGGACAACGCGCTCCTTCGCGGCCGCACGGTGACGGTGCCCGACGTCAGCGGCGCAGACCCGGACGACGCGACGGACACTCTGGAGAACCTCGGCTTCGACGTCACCATCGGTGCAACAGTCGATTCTGCTCAACCCTCCGGCACCGTCGCCGGCACCGACCCGGCAGCTGGTACCGCGATCGCGAGCGGCTCGGAGATCACGATCCTGGTGAGCAACGGCGCCCAGGTCCCGGCGACCACAGCGCCGACCGCCACGCCGGAGCCGACGCCGTCGTCGACGCCCACCGCGACCCCGACGCCGTCGACCACGCCGGCTCAGGAGGAGGACACCACCGGCTGAGTCGGTGCCCGCCCCGATGTCGGTGTCGGTGGTGCTGCGTAGGGTGAGGCCATGAGCGAATCCGGATTCTCGACCAGCTTCTTGGCCGCCCCCGTCGTGCCGCCGACGCCGCCCGTCTCGCGGGCGGTGCGTCGACTCGACTACACCCACTTCACGGTGTGGCTCGATCCCGAACGCCGCTTGGCGCTGAGTACCGGGGTCAACATCGACGGATCGGCCTTGCTCGACCTCGGTCGCGGCGACGACTGGCACCTGGATGCTCGCATCCCCGAGTCCGAGCAGACGGGCCCGGCGGTGTACGCCCGCAACGACCTCGACCGCGGCCACCTGGTGCGCCGCCGCGACCCGGTGTGGGGTGAACGCGCCATCGCACAGGCCGCGAACGTGGACTCGTTCTGCTACACCAACGCCGCCCCGCAGGCGAGCGGATTCAACCAGTCCAAGGAACTCTGGCTCGGCGTCGAGACCCTTGTCTTCGACTTCGCCGATGTGCACGACGCCAAGCTCTCCGTGTTCACCGGCCCCGTGCTCGCCGCCGACGATCCGATCTACCGCGGCGTCGGCATCCCCCGGCACTTCTGGAAGATCGCGGTGTGGTCACCCGATGGCGCGAGCCTCGCGTCCAGCGCCTACGTGCTCGACCAGAGCGCCCTGATCGAACCGTTCGAGCGCGACGAGGGTGTGCTGCCCGATCTGGGCGCCTTCCGCACCTTCCAGGTGGCGGTGGCCGAGGTGGGCGCACTCACGGGCCTCGACGTCGCCGCGCTGGCCGACGTGGATCGCTTCGCTCCCGGTGTCACGGCCCGTGGTGAGAGTCCGTGGCGCGAACTCGCCGGGCCGGAGGATGTTCTGCGCGGTATCCGGGGCGACTGAACGGAGTCGGCGGGAGAATGGCACATGGTCTCCCCCACCCTCGTTCTGCTGGACGCCGCGTCCGGCCGGCCTCATCTGGCCGATCCTGCTGATCCAGTCGTTCTCGCCGATGAGATCGGCTACCTCCGCGGCGACGGAGTCTTCGAGACGGTGTCGGTGATCGAAGGAACGCCGCGCGGAGTCGAGGAGCACCTCGCGCGTCTGCGGGCATCGGCGGCGGCGATCTCGCTGCCGATCCCTCGGGCTTCGGCCTGGCTGGACGCGATCGCTGCGGCGATCGAGGCCCACACTCCACTCGCCGAGCTCACGGTGCGGCTGGTCGCGGCCTACGGCGCCCCAGGCTCCGCAACCCGCAACCTCGTGCGCGTCGAACCGACGGCCGACAACCGCCATCTGCGGTCGGTGGGGCTCTCGGTGGTCGTGCTCGATCGAGGCTACGCGCGCGGGGCGACCGATGCGGCGCCGTGGCTTCTGGCCGGGGTGAAGTCCACCTCGGGAGCGGTCACCCGGGCGGCCCTGCGGGAGGCGAAGCGTCGCGATGCCGACGACGTGATCTGGCGCACGGCGGACGGCTGGCTGCTCGAGGGCGCGACGTCATCGCTGGTGGTGCTGTCCGATGGCGTCCTGCGCACTCCGAGCGGTGACGGCGGGATTCTCGACGGCACAACGGTCACCCGCGTGCTGGACATCGCCCAGAAGCACGGCCACGGAGCGGAGCGGAGTTGGCTGCGCGCTGATGCGTTGGCCGACGCCGATGCGGCTTGGCTCGTCTCGAGCACGCGCCGCGCGATTCCCATCCGACACGTCGACGGGGTAGCTCTGCCGATCGACCACGAGCTGAACGAAGCGTTCGAGACGGGGTTGCTGGCGATGGAGTAATGGTCGTCTGCGAACTCGTGTCGCTTAGGCGTTCTAATCTTGGCGCGTATCGCTCGCTTTGAACCTTGCTCGACTCGAAGATAGATGCGAGCATTGTTCGTATGGAACCTCTCATCGACACGATCTGGCGGATCGCGAGCACCCAGCTCGACACCCCGCTCCCGGCAGGCGCGGCATCGCTTCCCGGGCTGGGCGATGAGGACGCGCTTCGGTTGGTGGAGGTGCTCGGTCGGATCGGGAAGGCGCACGGGGTCGCGTCCGCGGCGGTGTGTGCGGAGATCGCGCGGCGGTCGATGCCGGAGTTGGGGGCGGAGTCGTTGGCGAAGCGGTCGGGTGCGAAGGATGCGGTCGAGCTGATCGCGGGGATGACCGGGGCGTCCAAGCGGGAGACGGCGGGAGCGATCGAGGTGGGGACGCTACTGGCCGTGACGCCGAGTCGGCCGGCTCTCTCGGATCCCCTGGGCGAGGCCTGCCGCGGGGGCGCGTTCTGCGCGTGCGCGTCGGGATGGAACGCCGCGATGTCCCGGTTCGTGGAGAGCGGACTGCTCTCCGCCGCGGGCGCTGCGGCGATCATCCGCGGGATCGGGGCGCCGACCCGGGACGTCACCGGGCACGCGCTGGCCGGGGCGATCCGCGATCTGCTGGTTCAGGTTCGCGACCGCGGGGCGATGACGCCGGAGGTGCTGCTGAAGGAGGCGAAGTACCGCCGTGACGGACTCGACCGCAGCCTCGTGCTCTCGCGTGAACGGCGTAACCTCGCCCGCCGCTCGCTGAGCATCGGACCCGCGGAGGACAGGATGCACCGGGTGTCCGGGTTCCTGACGGCGGATGTGGCGGAGAATCTGCGCACCCTCTGCGACGGCGTCGTCGCGGCGTTGCTGCGCCAGCCGCGGTTCACGGACGGTGACACCGCGGTCGAGGATGCGCCGACGGTGCCGCAGCTGTGGCACGACGCGCTCGGAGCTGCGCTCCGTGTCGCGGTCACCACGGACAAGGATGCTCTGCCTCATCAGGGTGCTCCGGTCGCGGTGATCATTCGCGCCACCGAACTGCACCCCGCCGATGAGAGCGGGGCCACCCTCGACGAGGAGGACTTCGACGCTCTCAACGAGACCGCGGCCGACGCCGCCGACGACGGACTCGGGGTGCTCGGCACCTCCCGCGACGTCGTGTCCGCCGCGTTCGTGCGCACCACCGCGTGCGCGGACGGGATCGCGCCGATCACGATGACTGATGAGGGTGTGGTGTTGAACCTGGGTCGCACGCAGCGGCTGTTCTCGAAGAAGCAGCGCATCGCGCTGGTATCGCGGGATGGCGGTTGCCGTTGGCTCGGCTGCGACCGACCCGCGTCGTGGTGCGACGCGCATCACCTCAATGAGTGGCAGCGCAACGGCGGCAACACCGACGTCCCCGACGGGATCCTGCTCTGCCGAGCCCACCACCTGCTCTTACACAACCAGCACTGGCGGATCACCCGGAAAGGCTCCCGGTACTACCTGTACCGGCCACGAGAACATCACCCGGAAAGGAGGCTCACCGAACTCCCCAGCAAGAACCCGCTCCACGAATCCATCCCGCAACGTGACAGACCCACCGGCTGACCAGCCGCACAGAACCCGCTCATCCCGAGCCCGCACCTTGACAACTCCACAGCGTTAGTCCGACAGCGTTCGTTCCTCGACGTTCGTCCGACGATGCTCGTCCGACGATGTCCGTTCGGCGTCGTCGGCTCGATGGCCTCGCATCGGCCGCTCCCCGCGCAGGATCGAGTACAGAAGCTGGTCATGCCAGGCGCCTGCGCGCCATTGCGCTCGCCGGAGCCTGCCTTCGAGTGAGAGAAGGTGTTGGCCGAACCGCCGAGCAGGCCCCGCTCGTCGAGGTCACGGCGCACGGCGCGGTAGTCGAAGATTCCGAACCCCTGGAACTCGCTGGCACCGGATTCCGAGGAGAACCCCGCCTCGAAGAGGTCGATGTCGGTGTGTCGCACCGGGCGCAGGATGAGGTCGATCATCGCTCAATCCTCGCGCACGACCGGGAAAGCTGTCAGCGTCCGGGGGACGCCTTGTCGAGCCCCGCGGCGAAGCCGTCCGCGTAGCCTTCGGCGTGCGCTTCGGCCGAGCCGAGCCGGAACATGTCGTCCGGTCCCGTCCGCGTCAGGGTGCGCGCCCCGGGGGCATCCACCATCTCGGTCACGAACCGGCCGAGGCCGCGGACGACGGCGACGGGGCGTCCGCTGCTCTTGCCCTTGACGAGGTCACCGAGCGCGGCGATCTCGTCGCCGACGGCGGCCATGGTGACGCCGAGGGTGCGACCGTGCGCATCGCTCGATCCGCGCAGGTCGTCGACGACGAGGATGCCGGCAGCCCCGATGGCGGCATCGGTCTGCCCGATCCGCCACGGTCGACCGAGGGTGTCGCTGATCACGATGCCGACGACAACGCCGAGCTCGGAGCGGAGTCCGGCGCAGAGCGCGCGGGCGGACGCATCCGGGTCGACGGGCAGAAGCAGAACGGTTCCCTCGGCCACGTTGCTGGCGTCGACCCCCGCGGCGGCGGCGACGATGCCCAATCGGTTCTCGACGATGCGGGTCACCCCGTGGGCGTGCTCGCGACTGGCGACGACGCGAACGGTCTCGGCCGTGATCGCATCGTCACGGTGATCCGCCGCGACGACGCGTCCCTCGGCCTTCGACACGATCTTGCTCGTGACGACGAGGATGTCGCCGTCGACGGGCCGGTCTTCCGGTTCGGAGGACGCGATCGCAGCCAGGATCAGTTCGAGCAGGCTGTCGCCGGGCGCCACTTCTGGAACGCCGTCGAGAGCCCAGGCCTGGACGCGTTCGCGCAGGGCCAGGGCTCAGCCCTCCTGAAGGAAGCGGGCGACGACCGGAGGCACGTACGGCGAGATGTCCCCGCCGAGGCCGGCCACCTGGCGCACGAGCGAGCTGGAGACGTGGGCGTGCGCGGGCTCTGGGAGCAGGAACACCGTCTCGACCTGGGCGAGGTTGCGGTTCACGATCGCCATGGGCGTCTCGTAGGCGACGTCGACCTGGGAGCGGATGCCCTTGACCAGGATGGAGGCGCCGACGTCGGTGCAGTAGTCGACGAGCAGGCCCATGCTCCACGAGGCGACGACGATGTTGCCGCCGATGCCGGCATCCGCGACGGCCTTCTCGATCAGGGAGACGCGCTGGGCGATGGGCAGGAGGGCGTTCTTGCCGGGGTTGTGCACCACAACGACGTGCAGTTCGTCGACGAGGTGACTCGCCCGCTCGATCACGTCCAGATGGCCGAGCGTGACGGGGTCGAACGATCCGGGGACGACGGCGATCCTGCGCATACGGTTCAGCCTAGGACACCTGGCGAGGGGCCCTGCAGCAGGTGCCGGCGAGGCTGCGTCGTCTGCTGGAGGTCCGTCGACCGGTTCAGGACTTGGCGAGGAACTCGCGGTCGCGCTCCTGCACCCGGCGCCCGAGGGCGGCTCGCAGGCGCGGATACGCGGCGAGCTGCGGGTCCTCGTCGACGAGGACGGAGGCGATCGCGCGGGCCTCGGCGATGAGATCGGCGTCCTGCACGACGCGCAGGAGCCGCAACGAGGATTGACCGCCGGACTGCGACAGCCCGAGCACGTCACCCTCTCGACGCAACTCGAGGTCGATCTGGGCCAGTTCGAAGCCGTCGAGGGTCTCGGCCACCGCATCCACGCGCTGTCGAGCGATGGTGCCGTGCTGCGCGGCCGTCACGAAGAGGCAGACGCCCGCCACACCGCCACGCCCGATCCGTCCACGGAGCTGGTGCAGTTGGGAGACGCCGAAGCGCTCCGCGTCCATGATGATCATCATCGAGGCGTTGGGCACGTCGACGCCGACCTCGATCACGGTGGTCGAGACGAGGATGTCGATCTCGCCGCGCGAGAAGGCGCGCATGGTGGCGTCCTTCTCGTCCGAGCTCATCCGCCCGTGCAGCACGGCGGAGCGGTACCGCTTCAGCTGCGGGTGGGCGCGCACGCCCTCGATGGTCGCGGCGACGGTGGTCAGCGGCGCGGCCGTGGGTGCGGCGTCGTCGGCGGGTGGGACCTCGGCGTCGGCGTCCTCGCCGCTCTTGTCGGTGGGCTCGATCGCCGGGCAGACGATGTAGACCTGGTGCCCCTTGTCGATCTCCTCGGCGGCACGAGCCCAGGCGCGCGCGATGAGGCCACCCGGCTCCTTGAGTCCGACGACGAAGCTGGAGATACCCGGGCGACCAGCGGGCAGCTCGCGGATGGTCGAGGTGTCCAGGTCTCCGAACACGGTCATCGCGACGGTGCGCGGGATGGGCGTGGCGGTGAGGACGAGCACGTGCGGCGGGGTCGCTCCCTTGCGCCGCAGCGCCTCGCGTTGATCGACGCCGAAGCGATGCTGCTCGTCGATGACGATGAGGCCGAGGTCGAAGAAGTCGACGTTGTCGCTCAGTAGGGCATGAGTGCCGACCACGATCTTCGCGTGACCGCTGACCATCCGCAGCAGGGCCGAGCGTCGAGCCGCGGTCCCCATTCCGCCCGTGAGCAGGGTGGGCACGAGTTCGGCGGAGAGTTCCGGCCCGAGAGTGCTGACGATGGAGCGCAGGTGCTGTGCGGCGAGCACCTCGGTGGGCGCGAGCAGGGCCGCCTGGCCGCCGCTCTCGGCCACGGTGAGCATCGCGCGCAGGGCGACGAGGGTCTTACCGGAACCGACCTCGCCCTGAACGAGCCGGCTCATCGGCGAGCTGCCGGCGAGGTCGGCGGCGATCTCGCCGCCGACGGTGCGCTGATCGCCGGTCAGGGTGAACCTCAGGGCGGCGTCGAAACGCGCGAGGAGGCCGCCGGGCGCGGCGACGCGCTGGGTCGAACGTGCGCTGCGCAGTTCGGCGCGGCGCTCGAGCAGTGCGAGCTGCAGCAGGAACGCCTCGTGGAACTTCAGCGTCTCCTTCGCTTCGGTCTCCTCGCCCTCTCGGGTCGGTCGGTGGATGAGCTCCAAGGCGTCGCCCAGTGGCATCAGCGAACGGCGGTCGCGAATGGGCCCGGGCATCGGATCCTGCACGTCTGCGAGCCCGTCGAGGACGACCCCCATCGCGGCCTGGATCTGCCAGCTCGCGATCGTATTGGTCGCGGGGTAGATCGGGATCGGTCGCTCGGCCCAGTCCTTCGCGAGGGCGGCGCCGTCACTCGGCGTGCCGGATGCATCCGCTTCCGCTTCGGCCTCGTCGAACAGCTTGTACGTCGGATGCGACAGCTGCAGGGTGTCGCGGAACGAGGACACCTTGCCCGCGAAGATGCCGCGGGCGCCCCGGAAGAGCTTCGTGGCGTGCCAGCGCTGATTGAAGAAGGTCAGCGACAGCCGGCCGGTGCCGTCGGAGATGATGACTTCGAGGATGCTCCCCCGCCGCGCCTTCATCGTGCGCTCCGAGACCGAGAGCACCTCGGCGACGATCGTGACGTCCTCGCCGATCGGCAGGTGGGCGAGTTCGGTCAGCTCGCCGCGGCGCGCGTAACGGCGCGGATAGTGCCCGAGGAACTCGCCGACGGTCTCGTAGCCGAAGGCCTTGGTGATCACGGTCGCGGTGCGTGCGCCGATGATCGGCCCGAGCTTGGCGTCGAGCGGATCCGCGCGCGCGGGTTCCCGACCGGGGCTCTGGGGTGCGGGTGTCACCTAGCGATCATAATTCGACGCTCCGACGTCGACCGGCTCCGGTGGCGACGGAACGAGGCAGCACGGCGGCGAGGATGCGTTCGCCGGGGTTCGCGGAGCCGCGCAGCGCGGCGACGAGCGGTTCGATCCGGATCCAGGCGAATCCGGTCTTCGCGGTCCCGTGCGCCGGCGCGGCGGCGTAGCGCTCGCGTTCGACCGCCGCTCGCAGTGCGGCGAGTTCGCCGAGCGGCACCGGGCCGATCCGGCGGGCCATCGCGGCGGCGAGTTCGCCCTCGATCACGCGCGGCGAGTCGCCATCGTCGATCACGACTCCGAGATCGCGCGCGGAGGCGAGCAACTCGGCCCAGGTCGACTCGACCGCGCCGTCCTGCGCGCGCCGGCGCCGTCGAACACGCTGGATGAACCGCAGCACCGCCGGAATGAGGAGCAGGAGAACGGATAGGAGCCACAGCTGCGGCGCCGCTCCCCCGTCGCCGGTGCCGGTCGCCGCGGCGGCGGTCGTCGCCGAGGTCGCGGTGGGAGTCGGGGTGACACCCGCTTCCGGAGCGGCCGATTCCTCCGTCGACGAACTGGCCTGATCAGACGGGGTGGTTCCCGGAGCGGCGGAGTCGGTCGACGGCAGGGTGTAGCCGGCCGGGGTGCCGCGACTCGGTGTCGGCTCGAACGGCAGCCAGCCGACGCCCGCGAAGTACAGCTCGGGCCACGCGTGCAGGTCGGAGGACGAGACGCGGAAGTTCGAGGTCTCGCCGTCGCCGGACGAGGTAAAGGTGCCGGGCTGGTAGCCGATGGCCAGGCGGGCCGGAATGCCCTGTTCCCGCGCCATCACGGCCATCGCGGAGGCGAAGTGCACGCAGTAGCCGGCCTTCACCTCGAGGAAGTCCGCGAGCACGCCGACGCCGTCGCCGTCGTAGCCCTCCTCGGCCGGCGTGTCCTCGGAGTACGTGAACTCCGAGCTCCGGAAGTAGGCCTGCAGCGCGCGAGCGCGATCGTAGGGCGTGTCGGCGCCGGCCGTGACCTGATCGGCGGTCTGGGTGACGATCTCCGGTACGTCGTCCGGAAGGGCAAGATACCGCTCGAAGCCGTCGCCGACGGCGTCGCTCGCGGCGAGTTGTTCGTCCGTCGGGTCCGGAATCAGGGCATCGGCCACGTAGCTGTCGCCCTGTCGGGTGGTGCCGGAACCGCTGACGGCACCGTCCTCGACGGAGGACTCCCACGAGCCGGAGAGCCCGTCGACGGATCGCAGCGGATAGGGCACGGGCAACCAGCGGCTGCGGAGGGTGAGAATGTCCACGGCGACCGACTCCTCGGTGCGGGCGACGTCGTCGCCGAGGCCCTCCGGCGCCGCGATCGCGTCCAGGCCGACGCTCTCGCCGCTACCCGGGTCGCTGGGCGCCCAGTTCTGGCCGTCGAAGTCGGCGATGGCGAGCACCCGGAGGTACACCGGGTCCTGCGCCGCGGTGGCGTACTCGAGGACGGTGACCGCGTTCGGGCGGCGGAGGTCGTTCCCGAGGGCGACGACGGGATCGATGGAACCGTTGAAGAGGGTTCCGGAGACGCCGGAGGAGAAGGGCGTGCGCACGTAACCGGGCGCTGCGCCGGCGAGTCCGGCGGAAACGGCGACGACCGCCGCCACCGCGACGAGGGCGGGGAGCGGGGCGGAACGGGGTCGACGCTGGCCCGCGTGCCGCAGCGCGGATCCGGCTGCGAGCACGCCGGCGTAGGCCACCGAGGTCACGATCAGCGAGAGCCAGGACACGTCGCTCGGGTCGATCGCGACCGGTACGCCGAGCAGCGCGAGGAAGAGCACACCGGTCGCGGCGGGAACGCGCACGGTGAAGGCGAAGAGATCGGCGATCCACGTCAGGGCGATGGCGCCACCGACGAGCAGGAAGGCGATGCCGGTGTCGGCGACGGCGGGAAGCCCCTGCTGGGCGATCGACGCGAAGCCGTCTTCCATCACGGCCGTCGCCTCGGCGAAGGAACCCGGAGTCGGCAGCACCAGCAGCAACGACGATCGCGGCAGGTAGAGGAAGGTGATCGCCGCGACCGCCGTCGTCAGGCCGAGGACCGGCGGAACCACCGGATGCGCGCGCAGACTCCGCGCGAGAGCCGGGACCGCCAGCACGATCGCGGCCGCGACGGCGGCCGTGACCAACCAGTCGATGCCGACCAGCAGCCGCCCGACGCCGGAGATCGCGCCGACCGACGCGAACCACAGGGCGATCGACAACGGCCAGGATCCGGCCCGAGGATCGCCGTCGCGGTGCGTCGCGGGCGCTGTCGCGGCGCTCACGCGATCATCCGCATCGACAAGGCGGTGGACCAGGCCTCGTCGATCGGGGTCTCGGCGCCGACGACGACGGTGTACCAACCGCGCGCGGCCAGGGCCTCGCTCGCGGCCGATCGGCTGCCCTGGTCACCGACGATGAAGGCGATCGCGGGGCGCGCGACTCCCGCCAACACGCCGAGGGCGTCGATGTCGCGTTCGCTCAGGTGTGCGAGCACCGCGATCACCGGGCGGTTGCCGCCGGCATCGCGCACCTCCTCGGCGATCCGCGCCGGGGCGTCGCCCTCGAAGCCGGAGCCGAGCGGTTGGACCCGGGCGAGGTGCAGCAGCACGTCGTGTGCGAACTCGATCTCGTCGCTCGCGTGGCCGCCCACGGGTTCGGCGGCCGCGGTCTCGACGAGGTGCGCCTCGAATCCGCGCTCGATCAAGTGCACCGACAGGGACGCGGCCATCGAGACCGCCCACTCGAACGCCGCGTCCGGGTCGGCGCCCTCATAGCGATCGGCGCGCGTCTCCAGCAGCACCCAGGCGTGCGGATCCGTGTTCTGTTCGTCCTGGCGGACTTTGAGGTCTCCCGTGCGCGCACTGGCGCGCCAGTGCACCCGGCGCATGGCATCGCCGGCACGGTAGTCCCGCGGGATCACGTCGTCGGCCCCTGCTCCGGCAGTCGGGTGCGCGACGGGGCTGGTGCCGCCGACACCGTAGGCGTCGAGCACGTCGCTCTCCAGGGCGACGGTGCGCGGTGTGACGACGAAGGGTTGGGCGTCGCCGACTTGCACCACGCGGGTGGCCAAGCCGAAGGCCTCGGTCCTGCTGATCCGCAGGGGGCCGAGCCGGTGCACACCGCGTCGGCGCGCGGACAGGTGGTAGCGCGCGCGGATCCGACTACCGGTGGCCCCGGACGCGCCGAGCCAGGGCACGTGGAAGCGTCCTTCCGCCATCGCGTGCACCGTCGATCCGTCGGCCTCCACCCGCCCGAGCGCGTCCTCCGCCAACAGCTCGCTCCCCAGGGCCGGGCCGCGGTTCTGCAGGCCGACCGCCACCACGACCACGTCGCCCACCGCGACCACCCGCGGATCGAAGCTGCGCTGCACGTACAGCCGGATCGGCGCGAGCAGAAGGGTCACCGCGGCGCCGAGGGGCAGCCCGATCAGTACCAGCGCGATGAAGAGCAGTTCGCGCACCTGCGTCGCCGGGGCCGCGAGCAGGGCGACGAGGCCGACCGCGACCATCCCCCAGCCCCGCCCGGTCAGCGCGACACCGCGGACCCGCAGTCGGCCCGACCTGCGCGGTCGGCGCGCACCGGTCACTTCACGCCCCGGCGCGGCCGCTGAACGGCACGGGGGTCGCCGCGACGATGCGCAGGATGATCTCGGCAACGGAGTGCGCGGCGGAGACACCGGCGCGCCCCGGCAGTCGGGTCGCGGTGAGCAGTCGATGCCCGAGCACTGGTACCGCCAAGGTGTCGATGTCGTCGGGGATCACGAAGTCGCGATCGGCGATCGCGGCGAGCGCCTTGGCCGCGGCGATCAGCTGCAGGGTCGCCCGCGGGCTGGCACCCAGGCGCAGCTCCGCGTCGCGACGGGTGGCCTGCATGATCGCGACGACGTACTCCTGCACGGGCGGTGCGACGTAGACGCTCTGCACGTAGTCGATCATCCGCTCGAGTTCGTCGCGGGACACCGCCGGCCGCAGGGCCTCGAGGGGGCTGCGCGCGTCGCGCGTGCGGATCATGGCCAGCTCGGCGCGGTCGTCGGGGTACCCCATCGACAGCCGCGCCATAAAACGGTCGCGCTGCGCCTCCGGCAGCGTGTACGTGCCCTCCATCTCCACCGGGTTCTGGGTGGCGATGACGGCGAAGGGCCGGGGCAGGAGGTGGGTGACGCCGTCGACGGAGACCTGGCGCTCCTCCATGCACTCCAGCAGGGCGGACTGCGTCTTCGGCGAGGCCCGGTTGATCTCGTCGCCGATCAGGATGTTCGCGAAGACGGGTCCGGGCTTGAACTCGAAGTCGCGCGTGGCCTGGTTGTAGATCGAGACGCCCGTGACGTCGGAGGGCAGCAGATCCGGGGTGAACTGGATCCGCGACACGCTGCCGTCGACGGATGCGGCCAAGGCCTTCGCGAGCACGGTCTTGCCGACCCCTGGCACGTCCTCCATCAGCAGGTGGCCGCCGGCGAGGAAGACGGTCAGCGCCATCGCGACCTCGCTGTCCTTGCCGTCGATCACGCTGGTTAGGTTGCGCAGGATGGCCTCGCAGTGGGCCGAGAACTGCTCCCGGGTCATGGGCGATTCAGCCGTCGCGGTCCCCGTCGCCTCGGAGTCCGCCGATGAGTCGAGAGTGCCCTGCAATTGTCCGCTCATGGAGTCTCCTGCCGCTCGTGCGCGTTCGCCGGCGACGACCGTTCTCGTCGTCGCGTTACCCGATTGTGACAGGACTCTGTGTGTGCAGCCTTTATATGCTCAGACCGTTGACGCGAGCCGGGCGATCGCAACGGATTGTCTATGCTCGGACGGTGACGAGGATCATCGCCGGGTACGCCGGTTCGCTGACGCTGCGGGTGCCGAAGTCGGGTACGAGGCCCACCAGCGACCGGGTCCGCGAGGCGATCTTCTCAGCGTTGGAATCGCGCGACGCGATCCACGGCGCGACGGTCCTCGACCTCTACGCGGGTTCGGGCGCCCTCGGGCTCGAAGCCGCCAGTCGCGGGGCGAGCGCGGTGGTGCTGGTGGAGCGCAGCGCGCAGGCGGCGACGGTGGCCAAGCGCAACGCGAGCGCGGTGACGGCGGCGGCGCGCTCGAAGGCTCCGTCGGTGACCGTGGTGACGCAGGCCGTGCGGAGCTACCTGGAGCGCGGTGGCGTGCGGGCGCACCTCGTGTTCATCGATCCGCCGTACGAGTTGAGCGAGGCCGATCTCGCCGCGGATCTGGAACAGCTGGTACCGCTCCTCGACGCGGACGCGGTCGTGGTGGTCGAGCGCAGCTCGCGCACACCCGAGCCGAGCTGGCCGGCCGGTCTCGCCCCGGAACGGCGCAAGGACTACGGCGAGACCGTGGTGTGGTGGGCCTCGCCGGCCTGAACGGGTTCAGCCCGCCCCGCCGTCCCAGCCCGAGTACGGGTCCCATCCCATCCGCTCGGTGAGCGCCACGCCGCCGAGGCGCACCTCCGGCTCCCCGGCGACGACCCGGCCCAGATCGGTGAAACCGTCCGGAAGCGCGGCGTCCGGGGGGAAGCACGCGAGCATCGCGTGGTCCTCTCCCCCGCCGAGCACGAAGGCCCGGGCCAGGTCGAGGTCCACTCCGTCGATCGTGGTGAGCGGACGTGCTGCCGCGTCGACCGCGGCGGGGTCGAGGTCGATCGCGACGCCGCTCGCCCGTGCCATCCGCCGCGCATCCAGCACCACGCCGTCCGAGACGTCCATCATCGCCGTGGCCCTACCGCCGGCCGAGACGCCGGCCGCGATGGGCGGCACCGGCGCCAGTTGGGCACCGAGCGCGTCCGGGTAGCGCGCGCGGAGACGCTGCGCGAGATCCGCATCCGGCTCGCCGTCCCGGCGCGCTCGGTCGAAGAGCAGCCGCAGACCGGCACCCGCGGAGCCGAGGACGCCGGCCACCGCGACCACGTCACCGGGGCGGGCGCCGGAGCGCAGCACCGGCGCACGGCCGTCGAGCGAGCCGAACGCGGTGATCGAGAGGGTCAGCGTCGCGGACGTGGACAGGTCGCCGCCCACCACGCCGCAGCCCGGCGCCATCGCCCCACAGCCGGCCGAGAGTCCGTCCGCGATCCCCTCCAGCAGGCTGATCCGCGTGCTCGGCGGGGCGGCGATCGAGACGACGAGCGCGGTCGGCCGCGCGCCCATGGCCGCGACGTCCGAGAGGTTCGAGGCGGCCGCCTTCCAGCCCAGATCGAACGGGGTCGACCAGGCCAGCCGGAAGTCGGGGCCGTGCACCATCATGTCCGTGGTCACCACGAACCGACCGTCGGGCGCCGACACGACGGCGGCGTCGTCGCCGGGCCCGAGCTGCGCGTTCGTCCCCGCGCTCATCCGTGGCAGGATCCGCGCCAGCACCTCGGTCTCGGCGAGTTCTGCGAGGGTCCGGTCGTCGCTGGGAGGGGGTGCCATGCTTCAAACGGTAGCCTGGCGGAGATGTCCAGCCGTGCCGCCCGCGCCCTTCCCGCCTTGCTCGTCGCCTCCGCTTTCCTGCTGAGCGGTTGCAGTTCGAGCGTCGCTCTGGAACCCGCCGGCGACGCCACCAGCGTCGCCTGCGCCGAGGTGAGTGTGCGGCTGCCGGATGTGGTCGCCGATCAGCCCGGGCGCGAGACGAACGCGCAGGGCACGGCCGCCTGGGGCAGCCCGGCGTCGATCATCCTGCACTGCGGTGTGACCGTCCCCGGGCCGACGACGCTGCCGTGCGTCGAGGTGAACGGAGTCGACTGGATCCGCGACGACTCCGAGTCGGACCAGGAGATCTACACCTTCACCACGTTCGGCCGCGATCCGGCGGTGCAGTTCACGGTCGACCAGAACGTCGCGTCGGGATCCTCGGCCCTGGTGGACCTGGCGACGGCGGTCTCGATCGTGCCGGCCACCGGCCAGTGCACCGACATCTCCGATTCGCAGATCCTCGACACGACCTCGACGCCCGCGCCGTAGCAGGGGTTGTCACTCCGTCTCACGCTACGGCGGGACGGAGTGACAACCCCGGGTCGAGGCTCAGCGCTCCAGCGCCAGCGCGATCAGTTCGTCGATCAGCTCGGGGTACGAGACGCCGCTCGCCTGCCACATCGTCGGGAACATCGAGATCGGCGTGAAGCCGGGCATCGTGTTGATCTCGTTCACCACGAAGCCGTCGGCGGTGAGAAAGAAGTCCACCCGCGCGAGCCCCTCGGCGCCGATCGCCTCGAAGGCCTGCAGGGCGAGCGAGCGCATCTGCGCGAGCTGCGCCGGGCTCAGCGTGGCCGGGCAGACCAGGTCGATGCCGGGGGCGCCGAGGTACTTGGCCTCGAAGTCGTAGAACGCGCGGCCCGACACCACGATCTCGCCCGCCACGGAGGCGCGCGCGCGGTGTCCGTGCCGTCCGCCGAGCACCCCGATCTCGACCTCGCGGCCCACGACGCCCGCCTCGATCAGCACCCGCGAATCCTCGCGGAAGGCCACCTCCAGTGCCGCGGCGAGGCCGTCGCGATGCTCCACCTTGCTCACACCGACGCTCGAGCCCGCGCGCGCGGGCTTCACGAACACGGGCAGCCCGAGCTCACCCACCGCCTCATAGGCGTCGTCCGGGTTCGCCCGCCACTCCGCCTCCGTCACGGTGTACCAGGGCGCGACGGCGAGGCCGGCGGCGCGCAGCACCGTCTTGGTGAAGTGCTTGTCCATGCCGAGGGAGGAGGCGAGCACGCCTGAACCCACGTACGGCAGGCCGACGAGCTCGAACAGGCCCTGGATCGTGCCGTCCTCGCCGTACGGTCCGTGCAGGATCGGGAAGACGAGGTCGATCGGGCCGAGGGAGCGCGAGCCGCTCGCATCCGTCACCGTCAGCTCGCGGGAGACGGCCGACTCCGGCCAGTGCACGCGCGATCCGTTGTCGAGGACTTCGGGCATCGCCGTGCGATCGAGAGCGAACTTCTCGGGGTCGTCGTCCTCCAGCACGAACGCGCCGTCGCGGGTGATGCCGACCGGGATCACGTCGTAGCGGTCACGATCGATCGCTCGGAGTACCCCCGCCGCCGTCGCGCAGCTGATCGAGTGCTCGCTTGAACGGCCTCCAAAAAGAACGGCCACTACGAGCTTGCTGGTCATCGATGTTCCTCTCGCCCTGGGGCTCGTCCGAATCGGTCGTCAAATGCGGCGCGATGTCTTTCGGATCGAGCGTACCGGCGAGCACCTGCGACACCTGACGCACGATGGGCATGTCGACCCCGCGAGCACTCGCCAGTTCCAGCACGGGCGCGACGGAGGCGAGCCCCTCCGCGGTCTGCTGCATCGTCTTCACGACGTCCGCGAAACTGTAGCCCTGGCCGAGGAGTCGACCGGCGGTGTTGTTGCGCGAGAGAGAGGAGCTGGAGGTGGCGATCAGGTCTCCCAAGCCCGCCAGGCCCGACATCGTGACCGCCTCGCCGCCGTACGCGACCGCGAAATCCGTCATCTCGGCGAGCCCTCTGGTGATGATCGAGGCCTTGGTGTTCTCGCCGTAACCGACGCCGTCCACGATGCCGATCGCGACGGCGATCAAGTTCTTCAGCACGCCGCCGAACTCGGTGCCGATCACGTCGGTGTTCACGTAGGACCGGAAGTAGCGGTTGGTCGCCGCCAGCGCCACCTCCTGCGCCGTCTCCAGACTCACCGACGCGATCACGGCGGCGGTGGGCTGCTCCTTCGCGATCTCCAGCGCGAGGTTCGGTCCGGACGCAACGGCGATGCGCGAGGGGTCGATCGGCAGCACCTGCGCGATCACTTCACTCATCCGCAGTCCGGTGCCCTTCTCGACGCCCTTCATCAGGCTGACGAGCACGGTGCGTTCGGTGAGGGCGGGGGCGAGTGCCTCGAGGTTCGAGCGCAGCGACTGGCTCGGAATGGATAGGTAGATGTGGTCGGCGCCCTCGAGCGCCTCCTCGATCCGGCTGGAGGCGCGGATGTTGCGCGGCAGGTTGATGCCCGGCAGGTAGTCGCTGTTGCGCTTGGCCTCAGTGATCTCGCGTGCGAGTTCGGCACGGCGGGCCCACATCACCACATCCGATCCGCCATCGGCGAGGATCTTGGCGAACGTGGTCCCCCAACTGCCGGCTCCGATGACCGCGACGCGACGCGGAACCGGGATGGGCGTCTTCCTGTTGCTAGGACTCAAAGCGGCCCGTGCCTTTCTGGTTGTGCTCCGCCGGATTCCAGCGCTTGGCCGGTGCGGTCTCGCCGCGCAGTTCCTCCACCAGCACCGTGATCGCCGCCATCACCACGGCGGTGGCCTCGTTCAAGGTGGCGGAGTCGAGGCTGCGCCCGCGGAACGCCGAGAGGTCGACGGGGTCACCGATGATCACGTCGATCGTCTTGCGCGGGAAGAAGCTGATCTTCTTCGAGTATCGGGCCATCACGTGCTGCGTACCCCAGTGCGCCGCGGGGATCACCGGCAGGTCGTGCTCCAGCGCCATCCGCACCGCGCCGGTCTTGCCGCGCATCGGCCAGAGGTCCGGGTCGCGCGTGAGCGAGCCCTCCGGGTAGATGATGACCGACTGGCCCTTGTCGACCAGTTCCTTGGCCGATTTCAACGGCTGACTACCGCGCACCGAGCCGCCGCGCTCGACCGGCACCTGGCCGGAGGCGCGCAGCAGGGCACCGACGACGGGGATCCTGAACAGGCTCGCCTTGGCCAGGAAGCGCGGCGCGCGGCCGAGCCGCCAGACCGCCATGCCCATGATCACGGGATCGATCTCGCTGTAGTGATTCGGCGCGAGCACGAAGGCTCCGGTCTGCGGAAGCTTGCGCCCGTCGCGGATGCGGATCTTCACCGCCACGTTCATCAGCGGGACGACGGCGGGGGCGAGCACCCAGAAAACAGACGGACGGCTTCGTTCGGACACGTCCCCCATCATGTCACCCGGTTGTGCGCGAGGTGCATGCACCCTGCTCAGGCGGCGCCAGGCCCGGGTTGTCACGTCTCGTCCGTCCCGGGCACTTCCGGGACGCGAAGCGACCACCCGGGCCTCCGGTCCCGACGCGGAGGAGCCCCTGTGGATAACTTCGGCGAGCGGAAGGCGCTTGCGGGCAGGATGCGGGGATGAGCAGGAAACCGATCCCGAAACGACTCGGCGGCGCGTTCCGGTCCGCCGACGCCGCGGCGCTCGGCGTCGGCGAGAAGCGGCTTCGCGGCGACGACCTCCTCCGGCCGCATCGCGGCCTGCGCTCCCGCCGGGAGGCGGCCGACATCGGCGAGCGGATGGCGCACCTCGCGCTGGTGATGACGCCGGAGCAGTACTTCTCGCACGACACGGCCGCGCGGATGCACGGCATCCCACTACCCGCCCGCTACCTGCGGTCCGAGAAGTTGCACGTCAGCGCGCCGCACCCGGCGCGGGCGATGCGGCGACCCGGAGTCGTCGGCCACCAGTGCAAGGACGCGAAGGTCGGCGTCGTGGACCTGCTCGGTCATCCGGTCGCGGATGCTCTGTCGACGTTGTGCGCCCTCGCCTCGCGGCTCGACGTCGACGACCTCGTCGCGGCGGGGGACGCACTTCTGCGCGACGGAGCGTCCGACGCATTCGGTCGCCGGCGGAAGGCGATTGCTCGCGACGTACTCGCCGAGCGGCTCACCGCCTTCCGCGGACCCGGTCGCGGAAAGCTGCAGACGGCTCTCCGGCTGATGCGGAAAGGATCGGAATCCCGGATGGAGTCGTTGCTTCGACTCCTCATCATCCGCGCAGGCTTACCGGCACCGGAACTGAACGTGGACATCTTCGACGAGGACGGCGACTTCATCGGACGAGGTGACCTGGTCTACAGGAGCGAGCGCACGATCGTCGAGTACGACGGCGGGCAGCACGGTACGGACGCGGCACAGTACGACCGCGACATCACCCGGTGGGACGCGTTCATCGACGCCGGCTGGCGGCTCGTGCGGGTGCGCAAGAAGGGCGTGTTCGTGAATCCCGAGGAGACCGTCGCCCGCATCCGCGCCAAGCTCGTCGCGGGCGGATGGACCCCGTCACCGTGACGCGGCACGCGACCCGGAACGGACGGCGCGAAGCCCGGTGGTCACGTTCCGTCCCTTCCCGGCCCAAAACGGACGCAACGCGACAACCCGGGCCGCCCCACGGACGCAACGAAGCCCGGGTGGTCACGTACCGTCCCGCGAGCGCGGAGAACGGACGGTATGTGACAACCCGGGCTTCACGCGCGCGGGAGCCGGGAGACCCTAGGCGTCGAGGGTGAAGTCGGCGCCGAGCTGGCGCAGCTTCGTGATGAAGTTCTCGTAGCCGCGCGAGATGATGCCGACGTTCGAGACGGTCGAAGAGCCCTCGGCCGAGAGCGCCGCGATCAGGTGCGAGAAGCCGCCGCGCAGGTCGGGCACCTCGATGTCGGCGCCGTGCAGCTTCGACGGGCCGGAGATTACCGCGGAGTGCATGAAGTTGCGCTGACCGAAGCGGCAGGCCTGGCCGCCGAGGCACTCGCGGTGGATCTGGATGGTGGCGCCCATCTCGACGAGCGCGTCGACGAAGCCGAAGCGCTGCTCGTACACGGTCTCGTGCACGATCGAGACACCCTTGGCCTTCGTCAGCGCGACTACGAGCGGCTGCTGCCAGTCCGTCATGAAGCCGGGGTGCACGTCGGTCTCGATGATGACCGGCTTCAGCTCGCCACCGGGGTGGTAGAAGCGGATGCCGTCCTCGGCGATCTCGAACGCGCCGCCGACCTTGCGGAAGACGTTGAGGAAGGTCGTCATCTCCTGCTGGCGGGCGCCGCCGACGAAGATGTCGCCCTCGGTGGCCAGAGCAGCGGCGGCCCAGGAGGCGGCCTCGTTGCGGTCGAAGAGCGCGCGGTGCGTGTAACCGGTGAGCCGGTCGACGCCCTCGATGCGGATCACGCGGTCGGTGTCGACCGAGATGATGGCGCCCATCTTCTGCAGGATGTTGATCAGGTCCATGATCTCGGGCTCGATCGCCGCTCCCGAGAGCTCGGTGATGCCCTGCGCGCGCACGGCGGTGAGCAGCACCTGCTCGGTCGCGCCGACGCTCGGGTACGGCAGCGAGACCTTGGCGCCGTGCAGGCCCTCGGGAGCCGACATCCGGATGCCGGAGGGCAGCTTCTCCACGATGGCGCCGAAGTTGCGCAGCACCTCGAGGTGGTAGTCGATGGGGCGATCGCCGATGCGGCAGCCGCCGAGGTCGGGGATGAACGCCTCGCCCAGGCGGTGCAGCAGCGGCCCGCAGAACAGGATCGGGATGCGGCTGGAACCCGCGTGAGCGTCGATGTCGGCGAAGTGCGCCGACTCGACGTTCGACGGGTCGAGGATGAGGTCGCCCTCGTCCGGCCCCTGCTGCACCTTGACGCCGTGCACCTCGAGCAGACCCTTGACGACCCGCACGTCGCTGATGTCGGGCACGTCGCGCAGCACGCTCGCGGTCTCGCCCAGGAGAGCCGCGACCATCGCCTTGGTGACGAGGTTCTTCGCCCCCTTCAACTCGATCCGTCCGACGAGCGGCTGACCACCGTTGATCGTGATGCGTTCGGCTGTCATACCCACGCGGGCCCCCGCTGCTTTGGCGTCCTGGAGGAGAGAGTTCAAGCTATTTCACCGGCAATGTCTTGGGCCGCCAGCTTTCGCGGCGGGTTTCGAATTCAGAGATGAGCGCTTCGTCGCGCAGGGTGAGACCGATGTCATCGAGTCCCTCGATCAGGCGCCACCTAGTGTAATCATCGATCTCGAAGGCGACGCTGTAGTCGCCGACGGCGACCGTACGAGCAACAAGATCGACGGTGAGCTTTATTCCGGGTTCGGCCTCGATGATCTGCCAGATCTTCTCGATGGCCTCTTCCGCGACGATCGCGCTGAGCAGACCCTGCTTGCCGGAGTTGCCTCGGAAGATGTCGCCGAAGCGCGACGAGAGGATGACCTTGAAGCCGAAGTCGCGCAGCGCCCACACGGCGTGCTCCCGGCTGGAGCCGGTGCCGAAGTCGGGCCCGGCGACCAGGATCTGCGCGCCCTGGTAGGGCGCCTGGTTCAGGATGAACTCCGGATCCTGTCGCCAGCCGTGGAACAACGCGTCCTCGAAACCGGTCTTGGTGACCCGCTTCAGGAACACCGCGGGGATGATCTGGTCGGTGTCGACGTTGCTGCGCTTCAGCGGCGCGGCGACGCCCGTGACAGTGGTGAACTTCTCCATGACTCAAGCACCGACCAATTCGTTGACATCCGACGGGCTGGACAGGGTGCCGCGGATGGCCGTGGCGGCCGCGACCAGCGGCGAGACCAGGTGTGTGCGTCCGCCCTTGCCTTGGCGGCCCTCGAAGTTGCGATTCGAGGTGGAGGCGCAGCGCTCCCCCGGCGCGAGCTGGTCGGGGTTCATCCCCAGGCACATCGAGCAGCCCGCGAAGCGCCACTCGGCGCCGAACTCCTTGATGATCACGTCGAGGCCCTCGGCCTCCGCCTCGATCCGCACGCGAGCGGATCCGGGGACCACCATCACGCGCACGTCGTCGGCCTTCTTGTGGCCCTTGATCACGGAGGCGAAGGCCCGCAGGTCCTCGATCCGCGAATTGGTGCAGGAGCCCATGAAGACGGCGTCGACCTTGATGTCCTTCATCGGCGTGCCGGCGGTGAGGTCCATGTACTCCAGCGCGCGCTGCGCGTTCGAGCGCTCGTTGGGGTCGGCGATCTCCGCCGGGTCCGGCACGGTGGCCGAGAGCGAGACGCCCTGGCCGGGGTTGGTACCCCAGGTGACGAAGGGCTCGAGCTCGTCCGCATCGAGGAAGACCTCGGCGTCGAAGACGGCGCCGTCATCGGTCGGCAAGGTGTTCCAGTACGCGATCGCGTCGTCCCAGTCCTGGCCGGTCGGCGCGTGCGGGCGACCGTTGAGGTAGTCGTAGGTGGTCTGGTCCGGAGCGACCATACCTGCGCGGGCGCCGGCCTCGATCGACATGTTGCAGATGGTCATCCGACCATCCATCGACAGCGCGCGGATCGCGGATCCGCGGTACTCCAAGACGTAGCCCTGGCCGCCGCCGGTGCCGATCTTGGCGATCACGGCGAGGATGATGTCCTTCGCGGTGACGCCCGGCTTCAGCGTTCCGTCCACATTGATCGCCATGGTCTTGAACGGCTTCAGCGGCAGCGTCTGCGTGGCCATCACGTGCTCGACCTCGGAGGTGCCGATGCCGAAGGCCATCGCACCGAAAGCGCCGTGCGTCGAGGTGTGCGAGTCGCCGCAGACCACGGTGATGCCCGGCATGGTCAGCCCGAGCTGCGGGCCGACCACGTGCACGATGCCCTGCTCCACGTCGCCCAGCGAATGCAGGCGCACCCCGAACTCCTCGGCGTTGTTGCGCAGGGTCTGGATCTGGGTGCGGCTGGTGAGGTCGGCGATCGGCTTGTCGATCGCCAGCGTCGGGGTGTTGTGGTCCTCCGTGGCGATCGTCAGATCGAGCCGGCGCAGCGGACGCCCGGCCTGACGCAGTCCGTCGAAGGCCTGCGGGCTGGTCACCTCGTGCACCAGGTGCAGGTCGATGTAGATGAGGTCGGGGTTGCCGTCCTCGCCCTTCTTGACCAGGTGGTCGTCCCAGACCTTCTCGGCCAGGGTGCGGGGCCGGGCCGCGGGCGCGCTGTCGTTCATGATGTTGTGGGTTCTCCTGCTTGTCGAGGTCGTCGCCTCAGAACTGGTGGTCAGCCGACGAGAAACACCGCGACGAGGGAGGCCTGTCAGATCGAGGACTCGTCGCGGCAGCTAAGGAGGAGCCGGCCGAACAGCATTGAATGAGAATAGCACCCGGTGCGCCCGGCGAGTCGGAAGCGGTGACGGGCGCCGTCGAGGGCCGCGGTCAGCCCGATCCGAGCAGGGCGGCGACGAGGAGGAAGCAACCACCGATCAGCAGCGCCGCGCCGACGACCACACCCCCGACGACGAAGATGCCCGCCACGATGCCGCGCAGGAAGCCGACGACTCCCCCGCGCCGGGGCTTCGGCGCTGCGATCGCTTCGTGCGCGAACCACTCGCCGTCCAGCGGATCCGGCCCGTCGAGCTCGTAGTGCGCGGCCTCCATCAGCTTCTGCGGCAAGGCGGCGAGCATCCGTGCCGCGTGCTCGGACTCGGCGGCGACGACCAGCGGGGAGACCAGCGCACGCTCGGCGAGATCGTAGGGGTCTTCACCCGATCGCACCAGCGCCCGCTCGAACGCACTCAGCTCTTCACGCACCGCGCCGCCGTCGACCAGGTAGCCCCATCGTCCGGCCTCGATCAGGTCGCCGCTACGGCGATACAGCTCCGCCAGCAGGATGCGCGGATCCGGCCACGCCGGGTCGGCTTCGACGCAGCGCTCGAGCAGGGAGACCGCCCCGGAGACGTCGCCGTCGGCGAAGCGCAGCTTCGCGCGATCCAACGCCTCCGACGTGTCCATGGGGGAAAGTATGCCAACCTCGGCCCCCGAATGCGCGACCCGGCCGAATCAAGGACATCATGTCCACTCGATTCAGTGAGGTCGGGCGTCCACGGTCGTGGGGGCGACCGTGCCGCTCCCGGTCACGGCCAGGAGCGAGAAGAACGCGCTCACTCCGCCGATCAGACCGGCCAGGAGCAGCACCGCCAGAGCCGCGAGCACAATACGTCGGGCCGGCATGCGCCCACGCAGCACCCGCGGCAGGTAGCTCAGCGCGACGATGACGGCGCCGACGCAGGCCAGGAAGAGGACCGCCAGGGCCGTCGTCCCGGCGGCCGCCGGATCCGAACCCGCCCGCAGCGCCAGCCCGGCGACACCGAGCACAACGAATCCGCTGACGATAACGGCCATGGCGATCCGGTACCGCCGGTACCACGCGTCGGTTTCAGGCATCACTTCCGCCGCCCGTCGCCCCGTCGCCGGGCAGCCACCGCGCGTCGATCACGATCACCGTCACGTTGTCGCGACCGCCGGCGTCCAGCGCCTCCTGCACCAGGAAGCCGGCGAAGTCCTCGCGCAGCCAACTCTTCGCATCGCGCCGCGCGAACAGCAACGCGAGCCGGTCGTCCGAGACCTCTTTCGTGAGACCGTCCGAGCAGATCAGGTAACTCGACTCCGGCAGGATCGGCAGGGTCCACACATCGGCGTCCACGAACTCATCGGCACCGAGAGCGCGGGTGATGATGTTCCGATCCGGGTGCTCCTCCGCCTGGGCGCGGGTGATGAATCCGGCGTCCACCAATTCCTGCACGGCGGAGTGATCGACGCTCAACTGCGTCAGCGCCGCGCCGTCCCAGCGGTACACCCGCGAGTCGCCGACGTTGAACAGAGCCCACTCGACGGCGTGGGTCGCCTCGTTCTCGGCGAGGGTCAACCCGGTGAGGGTCGTGCCGCACAGGGCGCCGCCGACCTCGAGCCCGCGCACCGCATCGTTGGCCTCGCCGACGATGCCGAACAGTTCGTCGACCGTCACAACACCCGAGTCCGGGTGCAGACGCTCCAACGTCGCGATCGCGGCGGCGCTGGCGAGGTCGCCTCTGGCGTGCCCGCCCATGCCGTCCGCGACCGCGAACAGGGCCGGCCCGACGAGGACCGCGTCCTCGTTGACCTTGCGCAGGCGGCCGACGTCCGTGCAAGCGCTCACCGCGAGCCGCAGGGTCCCCGCGGGCAGGTCGATGGTGCGCTCGGTCATCCGGTCGACCTAGTCCTTCGTCGTCGGCACGTCGGAGTCGTGCACGATCTCGGGGTGGCCGTCGTGCAGTTCGATGTGCTCGTGGCCGCGACGCATCTTGATCAGGCTCGCGACGGTCGCGACCGCCATGCTCACCACGATCACGGCGAGCGAGGTCCACGTGTCGATGTCCCAGACGTCGAGGTGCTCGCCGCCGTTGATGAAGGGCAGCTCGTTCTCGTGCAGGGCGTGCAGCACCAGCTTGACGCCGATGAACGCGAGGATGAACGCGATGCCGTACTTGAGGTACTCCAGCTTGTCGATCAGGCCGCCGAGCAGGAAGTAGAGCTGACGCAGACCCATCAGCGCGAAGATGTTCGCGGTGAACACGATGAAGGGGCTCTGCGTGATGCCGAAGATCGCGGGGATCGAGTCGAGCGCGAAGAGCAAATCGGTCGAGCCGATCGCCAGGAACACGATCAGCATCGGGGTGAAGAACTTCTTGCCGTCGATGACGGTGCGGATCTTCGAGCCGTCGAACTCGTTCGAGATCGCGACGCGCTTGCGGAGGACGCGGATGAGCAGGTTGTCCTTGTTCTCGTCCTCGTGGCTGCCGAAGGCCTGGTTCCACGCCGTATAGACCAGGAATGCGCCGAAGATGTAGAAGATCCAGCTGAAGTTCTCGATCAGCTGCGCGCCGAGCAGGATGAAGATGCCGCGGAAGATCAGCGCGATCACGATACCGACCATCAGGACTTCCTGCTGGTACTTCGGCGGAACCGCGAAGCGGCCCATGATGATCACGAAGACGAAGAGATTGTCGATCGAGAGGCTGTACTCGGTCAACCAGCCGGCGAGGAACTGGCCCGCGTGCTCACCGCCCGCGAAGATCAGCATCAGCAGGGCGAAGATCAGCGCGAGGCTCACGTAGAACGCGACCCAGAGGCTCGACTCCTTGAGGCTCGGCACGTGGGGACGCTTGAACACGATCAAGAGGTCCGCGGCGAGGATCAGGATGAGAACGACGAACGAGCCGATCTCGAACCAGAGGGGCAATTCCAGCATGAGAGCCTTTCGGGGTCGGAAGAGTTCCGAAAGTCTCTCCCCCGGCAGCCTACGGCGCCGTTCCGGCCCCGGAACCACAACGATGCGGAACGTATTGACGGAGCCGGATGAGTGGGATACTCCCCTTCGCGGATGCAACCATAGCGCACCCTGAGACTCGCTATTGAGGTACTCGAATCATGCGTCGGATGCGGCACTCCGCGCCCGCCAGGCGCGCCCCGACCGCGATCGACGCCGACGCATCAGCAGCCCGCCGCCCGCGAGGGCGAACGCGACGGCGGCCAGTGCGACCGCATCCACCCCCGTGGCCGCGAGGCCCGGTTCCGCCCCGCCGGCCGCGACCGGCGAGCTCGTCGTGGCGCTCGGTGCCGGCGTCGCCTCGGGTACGCTCGCCGCGCCCTGATCGGCGACGAACGAGGCGACCCACGACAGCGCCGAGTTCCAGTTCACCGTGATCTCGTTCGTCGACCACGACTGGATGTCGTCGGTGTAGCAGAACTGCGGCGCGCAGCCATCGGCGAACAACGCCTGGGCGACGGGATCCTGGATCGACGAGTTCGGCCCGCCGGCGACCGCGCCGATCGGCGGCGACGGCAGTGCCGCGTCGAGCGAATGCGCGAACCAGCGGCTGTGCTGGTTGTGCGAGAACACCGAGCCGTAGCCGGTGATGTAGGAGATGTTCAGCGCGTTGCGCCCGAGCAGGTAATCCATCGACTCGAGGACGGCATCGCGGTACTCGGCCCGACCGGTGAGGTCGTACGCCGTCGCGATCACCACCTGGTTGTTCAGGATGAGGCTGTTCGAACCCCAGTCGTATCGTCCGCTCGTGGGAGCGTAGCTCTGACCGAATGCCTGCTGCTGCTGAGCCGCGAGGTGCGCATCCGCCCCGGCGACGACCCGATCGACGACACTCCGGCGATCCGGCAGCGAGCTGGGAACCGTCGCGAGATCCAGCGCCGCGAGCGCGGCGGTGTGGCCCCAGTCGAAGCCGTCGGCGCGGAAGACCTCCGTCGCCGGCGCCGAGTGCCACGGGCTCGCCGTGACGTCGGAGAGGAACTCCGACTCCCCGGTCGTCAGGTACAGCTCGGCGGCGGCCCAGTAGAACTCGTCGCTGACGTCGTAGTCGTTGTAGGCGCCGCCGCCGTCGTTGCCGTCCTCCGCCGGCGCGTAGATCGCCGGATGCGCCAGCGCCGCGTTGTAGGCGACGCGGGCGGCGGCGAGCAAGGCGTCGGCGAATCCGGGGTCCGACGCACGGAAGAGTCGCGCGCCCTGCGCGGCGGCGGCCACCAGGTTCAGCGTCGCCGCGGTCGACGGGCGGTGCAACGAGCGCGGTTGCGGATCGTCAGCCGGCAGCAGCGGCAGCCCGGTCCACGCATCGTCGTGCACCTTGTGGAAGGCCATGCCCGCGAGATCCTCACCGGCCGGCACCTGCATCCGCAGCAACCACCCCAGCTCCCACCGCGCCTCATCGAGCACGTCGGCGACGGCGTTGTCGCGCTCGGGAATACGGAGCGTGTCGTCGCCGAGCGCACCCGGTTGCGTCGAGGCGGCGTTCAGACCGCGCTCGTAGGTACTCATCAGCTGACTGACCGCGATGCCGCCGTTCACCACGTACTTGCCGTGATCGCCGGCGTCGTACCAGCCACCGCGGACGTCGCGCGTGTAGTCGCAGCTCCAGTCGTCGAGGTACGGTCTCGGGGCGAGACAGGGCACAGCAGTATCGCCCAGGTTCGGCGCGACGCCGATGTGCCCGGCCGCACGCGCATACGCGGCACCAGCCACGGATCCGTCGATCTCGATCCCGCTGCGCACCGGGTAGAAGTAACTCAGTGCATCCGTGCGCAGACTCGCGTAGATGTCCGCGGCGATCGTGAACGGATAACTGGTCTCACCATCGGCGGTCAGCGTGAAACCGCTGCCCGTCGCGGCTGCCTCGCCGAAGTCGATGAGATGGGTGGCCAGGCCGGAACTCGCGTCGAGCGCCTGCGGGGTCGTATCGCCCTCGGCCACGACAGCGCCGTCGGCGCCACGCAGCTGCCAGCGCAGTGCACTCGTGGCGTCCGAGACGAGGGTGGCTCTCTTGGGCCCGGTCGGCAGGTAACCGAGCTGGTTCACCCGGACCCGCGGACCCGTGTCGGGCACCTCGGCGACGGGCGGAGCCTCGATCGGATCCGCCGCAACGGCCGGCGCCCCGACGAGGCCGACCGTCGCCGCGGCCGCAGCGATCCACATCCTCGCTCGGCTCGTTCTCGTCGCTCGTCGACTCACCATCGTCCGGACCACATCGTCCCCCTCGCCATCGGGACGCGAGAGCGCCCTCATGTCACGGCGAGGCTAACAAGACCGGCCCCGGATGTCGAGCTATCTTCAGCTATGCGAACAGATTCAGTCTTCGACGACGTCGTCGTCGGCATCCGTCAGGTCATCGACCTCGACGGGAGTGCCACCCTCGAAGTAGACCGCGACCCCGAGCTCGAGACACGCGGGCAGGGTGCAGTCCGCGAAGCGGAGCGTCCAGGCGCGGCCGAGTCCGAAGGTGAGCTCCGGCTCGTCCAGCCCGAACTCCGCATCCTCCCGCACGCCGAAGCGCGTCGGGTTCTCGGCCACGGCCGACCGGACCGCTGACGCCCCGAGCTGCAGCACCGCATCCAGTTCGGAGAGCGTCTGCGCGATGAAGTCCAGGTCGAGTTCGGAAACCGCGTCGCCGTCGCCCAGGAGGACGCTGACGTCGATGCCGTCCCGCGACGCGTCACTCGTCGCCTCCGACGCACCGAACGGGAGCAGGCCGGTCCAGCCGACGAGCCCGGGCGGCGTCTCCAGCGGCTCGAGGGTGAGGTGGCCGGGGATCGTCAACGTGGTCATCCGACAAGCCTAGGGCGGCTCGCCGCCCGGCGTGCACGAGCGGGAACAACGAAGGCCCCCGGTGAACCGGGGGCCTTCGGGCCTGTGACCCCAGCGGGATTCGAACCCGCGTTACCGCCGTGAGAGGGCGACGTCCTAGGCCGCTAAACGATGGGGCCGGATGCCCGGGCGCGCCGGGCAACTTGTCGAGTATGCCGCACGGTGCGCGCGACCGCAAATCTTCCGAGCGGAACCGCCTTCCGCCAGGAAACCATCCGGTTCGGAAATGCAGGGCGCGGACGCGAATGCAGGGTCGAGACGGAAATGAGGGCAGAACATGCGGATGCGCACGGTAACTCGACCGCTCACCCTGCATTTCCGTGGCGGGAGGTTCAGCGGTCGAGCCCGAGGCGGGCGGACCCGCGCGGAAACACGAAAACCCCCGGCGAACCGGGGGTTTTCGACTGTTTCAACTGGTGACCCCAGCGGGATTTGAACCCGCGTTACCGCCGTGAGAGGGCGACGTCCTAGGCCGCTAAACGATGGGGCCGTTTTTGCAACTCGAAGAGTATGACACATCGCGCCGCACGGCGCCAAATCGACGCGCGCGGCGCTACGCGAGTACCCGCAACGCGCCGGGAAGCACGTCGAGACGCAGCGGCAGCGGGCCGATCCGCTCGCCGTCGGCGTAGGCGATCACGTCGTCCGCGTGGATCTCCACCGTGCGGCAGCGCTGGATGCGCACGACCGGCAGTGTCACGTGGGTGCCCCGGAAGACCCGCGGGAAGACCCGGAGGAAGGCGAAGCGCCCGAGCGGACGCACCAGCACCAGATCGAGCAGCCCGTCGTCGAGCCGCGCATCGGGCGCGATCATCATGCCGCCGCCGAGGGAGCGGTTGTTCGCGACGGCCGCGAGCAGCGCATTCCCCTCCTCCGCCACACCGTCGATGACGAGCCGGTACCGACGGGGCCGCAGCAACGCCAGCTCGAGCAGGAGGGCGAGGATGTAACGCGACGCACCCCGCGGCCGGCGCAGCCGGTTCGCCCGCTCGTTGACGACGGCATCGAAGCCGGCCGAGAACACGCAGACGAAGCGATCGCGTTCGACGCCGTCGGCACCGAGGATCCGGACAGCGTCGATGCGACGCGGCTCGCCCGCGAGCGCCGCGACGATCCGGGTCACCGACGCCCCCACGTCGCCGATCGGCAGACCCAGCCCGCGCGCGAGATCGTTGCCCGTGCCCGTCGGCACGATTCCGAGCGGCACGTCGACCTCCGCGAGCAGCCCGACCGCGAGGTGCGCCATGCCGTCGCCGCCGACCACGATCAGCGCCCGTGCGGGCTCCGACAGTGCGATGCGAGTCGCGCGGCGGAGTTCGTCGTAGCCAGCGGCCGTGCAGTGCTCGACGTCGAATCCCCGATCCCGAAGCGATCGCACGACCCGCTCCGCCGCCTCGGCGCGTCGCCCGAAGGAGGCGGACGGATTCGAGGCGACGACGATCCTCGCAGACGGCAACGGTGCTGACATGCCCCGAGTATGACGGCACGCCGGGCCGGATCCGTTGCCCGCCGCACCGGCGAGGGGTTGGATCGAGGTATGCGACTGACCAAACTCGAACACGCCACCCTCCTCCTCGACGAAGCGGGCGAACGCCTCGTCATCGACCCCGGGTCCTTCACTGCACCCCTGCCCGACTCCAGCGACACCGTCGCCGTGGTGATCACCCATGAACACGCGGACCACTGGACACCGGAACACCTGCGCCGCATCCTGGCCGCCAATCCGGATGCACGACTGTTCGGTCCGGCGGGAGTCGCTGCGGCCGCGACGGAATTCGCGATCGAGACGGTCGCCCCCGGCGACGAGATCACGGTGGGTGCCTTCACCCTGCGGTTCTTCGGTGGCCGACACGCCGTGATCCACAGCAGCATCCCCGTGATCGACAACGTCGGTGTCCTGGTGAACGACTCGCTCTACTACGCGGGCGATTCCTTCACCGTCCCGGAAGGTGTCGCCGTGGACACACTCGCCGCTCCGGCCGGCGCCCCGTGGATGAAGCTGGCCGAGTCGATGGACTTCGTGCTCGCGCTCGCGCCACGGCGAGTGTTCTCCACCCACGAGATGGTGCTCTCCGACGCCGGGAGGCAACTCTCGCATTCTCGTCTCGGCTGGGCGGCCGAGCAGGGCGGCGGCCAGTACCACGCGCTCGCGCCGGAGGACTCGATCGACATCTGACGACAGCAACATGGCGCTTTCGCGCCAGGAATCACGAGATCGTCCACCCCCACTCGCGTGCCCCCCGGATGGGTGTCAGGATGGGCGAGTCGCGGGGGCTCCGAGCACCCTGCCCCGCTCGGGGTCCTCGCGGCAACACAGCCCGGCAACGTCGCCCGGTGCACCGAACCGCACTCATCTCGCCCCGGGGGGAACCACCGTGACCAAGCACGCATCCGACATCAGCACCATCGCCGAGCGCCCGATCGACCAGACCGAGCGGGGCTCCCTGAGCCGTCGCCGCGTCGTCGCGACCGGCGCCTGGACGATCCCCGCGATCACCGTGGCCGTCGCCACCCCCGCGGCCGCTGCCAGCGAACAGGTCGACGGCTGCATCCGCATCGTCGGGAATCAGCAGTCCCGAGTCGACTGCAATCTCCGCAGCGCCCCCAGCTGCGTCCAGCTCACCGCGATCACCGGTCCGATCCCCGTCGGCACGGCGATCACTCTCGAGTTCGACCCGAAGCTGATCGCCGTCCGCTTCACGGACGACAAGGTCGACGCGCGGACGGCGGCGGGCACGATCACCGCCATCCTGAAGGTCGCCGTGCCGGAGCACACCTCCATGAATCTGCACATCGAGGTCACCCGGGCGGCCGTGCGTGGCGGCTCGCAGCGCGGCTACACCGGCTGGCGGGACACGCGCGGCTGGGGCTGGGGCTGCGATGTGACCGACCTCTCCGCGAGCCTGGAGATCCGGCCCCGCGAGACGAACACCACGAACAACGCGGCCTCCCGGCGGATCACCGTCCGCTGAGCCTCGGCCGGGCGTCCGCCGTCACGTCGGACGCCCGGCCGCACGCCAGCGCGGATGATCGGAGGCCGAGACCGAGGAGAGGTCCGCTCCGAACTCGAAGCGAGCGGTCACGGACGCGCCGTCCCGGAGCACCGCGGGTAACCACCACGCCGCGTCCGACCACATCCGCTCGTACGGCACCTCCGCCACGGGGAGCCAGGTGGCGTCGAGTTCGGCCGACGGCATCGGGTCACCCACCCAGGAACGGCAGACGAAGACGTGCGAGCGCTGACTCCAGCTCGGCTTGTGCGGGAAGACGTAGTCGAGTGCACCACGAGGCTCGATCGCGCTCTCCTCGGCACGCAGGCCGGTCTCCTCCCGCAACTCCCGAGCGGCGGCGGCGACCGCGGACTCGCCCAGTTCGAGCTTTCCGCCGGGAGCGACGACCTTGCCCTCGCCCAGGCCACGACGCTTGCGTCCCAGCAGGACCTCGTCCCCTCCGTTCGCGCTCGCACGCAGGACGTAGACGACACACACCTCGAAGCCCTCCATGTCCGAACCCTATCCACCCGGCCCCGGCCATAACGGAAGGCGGCACCGCCGTGAAGCGACACCTCGTCTGGATCCTGCCCCTCGTCATCGCCGCCGTCCTGTTCTTCGGCGGCGGCACCGCGTTGTCATTCCTCGGCCGCCCCGACTCCCCGGACGACACGGTGCGGCTCTGGGTGGGCCTCGCATTGCTGGCGTTGACCATGCTGGGGCCCATCGTCTGCATCGTGGTGGCGATCGTGCGCGGCATCGGCCTGTTCCGACGCAGTCGGGCGTGGCGACGCTGACGTCCGGGACGCAGACGATGTGGCCGAGCGCCGAAGTCGAGTTCCGCTCCGTCGTAGGCTGAACCGGTGACGACTCCCCCACTCGAGCGGCTGCGCTCCATCCTGCGACTGGCCACCGTCTCGCACAGCGACGAGACCCGCAACGACTGGAGCCAATTCGCCGCTCTGGCGGAGCTGGTCGAGCAGCTCTACCCCGCGGTGCACGCGAACCTCACCCGCGAACTCGTCGTCGATCACTCCATCCTCTGGCGCTGGGTCGGACGCGAGAGCGGCCAGGAGACCGTGTTGATGGCGCATCACGATGTTGTGAGCGTGACGGCCGATGAGTGGACGTCGCCGCCGTTCGAGGCGCGGACCACGACCCATCCGGACGGCGAAAGCGTGATCGTCGGCCGCGGCGCCGTGGACGACAAGGGATCCCTCGTCGCCCTCCTGGAGGCCGTCGAGTCCGCGATCACCGCGGGGTTCCAGCCGCTGCACGACATCTACCTGCTCTCGACGCACAACGAGGAGACCGCCGGCGACGGCGCGCCCGCCGTGGTCGAACTGCTCCGTTCGCGGGGCATCCGACCGCGTTTCGTCCTCGACGAGGGCGGTAACGTGCGCCGCGGCATCCTGCCGGGAGTGCAGACGCCGCTCGCCGTCGTCGGCGTCACCGAACGCGGCATCATGAACCTCGAGATCACCACCCGCGACGCGGGCGGTCACGCTTCCGCCCCGCCGCCGCCGCCCGGCCTGCTGGCGACGCAGCGACTCGCCCGCGCGATCCACCGCCTGACCAAGAAGCCGTTCAAGCCGACCCTGCCCGGGCCGATCATCGAGCTGGTGACGGCCGCCGCCCCGCACGCCGACCCGGCGCACGCCGCGATCTACGCGCAGCCGAAGCAGCATCGCGCCGCGGTGATCGAGGCGTTGGGAGCGCACTCCAACCGCTCGGCGGCGATGCTGCGCACCACGGTCGCCATCACGCAGCTGCGCGGCAGCACCGGCGCCAACGTGCTCGCCTCCTCGGCCACCGCGATCGCCAATGTGCGGGTGAATCCCGGCTCCAGCGTGGCGAAGGTGGTCGAGCGGATCCGCAAGGTCATCGACGACCCGTTCGTCGAGTTGACCGTACTCGTCGCGAACGAGCCGGCTCCGGTCTCGCCGACCGGAACCCCCGGCGACGGCGGACCCTACGACGTGCTGCGCGAGACCATCGAGGAGGTATTCCCCGAGGCGATCGTCGCCCCGTACGTGCAGACCGGAGGCAGCGACTCCCGACACTTCGCCGCGATCAGTTCCGGCGTGTACCGCTTCATTCCGTTCGAGATCAGCCCGCAGCAGCAGCTGGGCATCCACGGCGCGGACGAGTACATCGGCTTCGATCAGTTCGAGACGGCGATCCGGTTCTACGAGCGGCTCCTGCAGCGCCTGTAGCGTCGCCGCGTTCGAAACGGTGTGACGGCAGCTGCGAAAAACCTTGCCTCGGTCGCGATCGTCTGAGAGGATCCTTCGCGGACTCGCCGGGCTCTGTTCCCCCCGCGTTCACTCCGCCGTGATGGAGTTGAGTTCGAAGCACCTCGCACCACCGGCCGTCGTTCGCTGGATTTCGTCGGCAGAATTTCGCTACTGTGACATGTGAAACAGTTGATTCACTGCACCGAAAACTGAAACCCGAGGATCATGACTTTCCGTCAGGCCGAATACCCGCGGCCGAACCACTTCATCCTGCACCTCAGCGACACCCACTTCATCGCCGGCGACGGCGGGCTGTACGGGTCCACCGTGGACAGCGAGGCGCAGTTGCGCCGGCTGTTCGACGAGGTCGAAGCCTCGGGCGGTCGACCGGAGGCGATCGTGATCACCGGTGATCTGGCGGATAAGGGCGAGCCGGAGGCGTACGCCAAGCTGCGCGCGATCATCGACCCGGCGGCCGCACGCCTGGACGCCGAGGTGATCTGGGTCATGGGTAACCACGACGACCGGGCCGCGTTCCGCGCCGGCCTGCTCGGCCAGCTGCCGACGACGCAGCCGATCGACCGGGTACACACGGTGAACGGCCTGCGGATCATCGCGCTGGACTCCACGGTGCCCGGTGCCCACCACGGCGAGATCTCCGGCGCCCAGCTGGACTGGCTGGCCGAAGAACTCTCCAGCCCGGCGCCGCACGGCACCATCCTTGCCCTGCACCACCCGCCCGTACCGAGCGTGCTCGATCTCGCGGTGATGGTCGAGCTGCGCGACCAGGCGTCCCTCGCCGAGGTCCTCGAGGGCACGGATGTCCGCGGCATCATCGCCGGGCACCTGCACTACTCCTCCACCGCGACGTTCGCCGGCATCCCGGTGTCGGTCGCCTCAGCGACCTGCTACACGCAGGACCTGAACGTGCCCGTCGGCGGCACCAAGGCCCGCGATGGTGCGCAGGCCTTCAACCTGATCCACGTCTACGAGAACACGGTGCTCCACTCCGTCGTGCCGGTGGGCAGCTACGCGGAGGTCTCCTACGTGGACGCCGCACAGACCGAGCGGATCCTCGCCGAGAACCAGGTCGTGATCGCCCCGGCCCGCCCGTCGTTCGTGCCGGTGGAGGAACTGCTGTACCCGCCGACGACCGAGGCCATCGGGATCATCTCCTAGCGCGTCGCCGGTGGTGCGTGCCGGGGCGGCGCCCCGGCCGGTGCGGTCTTGGCCGACTCGGCCAGTGCGGTCTTGGCCGACTCGACCAGCGGAGGCCGACGCTTCAGTGCCGTGTGGCGCGGTCGCGGGCGTAGAGGAAGCCGCTGAAGCCGAGCGCCGCTGCGAGGGCGATCCCCACCCCGATGCCGAAACCGAGGCCGATGCCCTCGAAGAGCATCGTGCAGAGCAGGCCGAGTCCGAAGCCGACGGCCGCGCCCAGAACCGACCACAGCAGGGTCGTCAGCATCGTACGGCTCATGCGCTCATCGTAGGAGGCGACCGAGCCGCGCGCTACTGCTCCTCGACCTCCCACGGCGCCGCGATCGGGTAGTACTCGTCGAGGAAGCCGAGGACGGCCTTGGCCCGATCCTCCGCCGAGATCTCCGGGAAACTGCCGTCGTTGAGGCAGAAGAAGTCGAAGGCGCGGTTCTTCAGCAGCTCCCTCATATCCTTCAGCCCCTGGTTCATCGTTGTGTCGACGTACTTCACCGAGGAGTTCTCCTGCACCACGGCGCGCCCGGTCATCAGCGCGTAGTAGTGGTACAGCGAGTTCGTCACCGAGATGTCGGTCGCCGAGCGGAACCGGGCGGCGGCTGTGGCGCGGAACTCGGGCTCGAACTCCTGCTCCAGCTCGCTCATCACGGACTTGCGCAGCGGAGTCGCCGCGTGCTCGAGGTGGCGGGTGGTCACCGCGCCGAAGCGTTCGCGCAACAGGGCGCGGTTCACGCGGGCGGCGTTCTCGAAGCCGCTGCGGGCCGAGTTGGAGTCGCCCATCCCGATCCGCGTGGTCGCCTCGATGAACTTGGTCACGCCGCCGGGCGAGAAGAACACGTTCGGGTCCACGTCGCGGCCGAAGAACATGTCGTCGTTCGAGTACAGGAAGTGCTCGCTCAGGCCCGGGATCCGGTGCAGCTGGCTCTCCACCGCATGCGAGTTGTGCGTCGGCAGCACGGCGAGGTCGCGGAAGTGGTCCTCGCTGCGCACCACGGTCACATCGGGGTGCTCGGCCAGCCAACGCGGGCGCGGCGAGTCCGTGACGATGTAGATGTGCCGCACCCACGGCGCGTACATGTAGACGCTGCGCAGCGCGTACTTCAGCTCGTCGATCTGTCGGTACCGGGCGGGTGCATCGTCGCCCTCGCCGACCACGTAGCTGGCCATCCGGGCCGCACGGGCCCGCTGGAAGTCGATATCGGTGCCGTCGACCCAGGAGAAGACGATGTCCACGTCGAAGCGGATGTCGGAGACGAGCGGCTCGAACATGCCCGCGAAGGTGGGCCAGGTGCGGCCGTACAGCGTCACGTCGTCGTCGATCGCCTCGCTGAGGGGCAGCTTCTTGCGCATCAGCACGTTCTCGGCCGGAGCGGTGATCTGCTCGGTGCCGATCTTCCACAGCTCGAGCCGCACGCCGCTGCGCGAACCGTAGCGCAGCGAGCCGCTCGCGGAGACCCGGGGGCGGAAGAACGAGAACACGGCGGCGCGCGGGTACGGCGCGATGATGCCGCCGGCGACCAGTCGCGGCGGGGTGCCCCGCTTGTCGAGGGTCTTCACGTAGAAGGGCTCCTGCGCGAACGCATCGGCGAGCACGGTGGAGAGTTCGGCGATCATCGCCTTGTCGACCGCGATGAAGGGCAGACCGTCGTTGCCGCGCATCAAGCGGTACGGCAGGCCGCTGGAGTCGAGGACGTCGCCGAGGGCGAGCAGATCCTCCAACCAGGCGGAACGCGGCGTCGTCGCCGAATTCACGAGCGAGAAGAGCCCTTCGTGCACGACGACGTCGTCGCGGTCGAAATGGCGCGGCCGGATGGCGGTGGCGGGGAGTGCACGGACGGAGGACATGTGCACAACATAACCCCTGGGTGTTTCCGCAACGTTACCGTCGCGTTCATCCACAGGGAGGGGTTGACGCTCAGCCGATCGTCGCGAGCAGTTTCGCGACTGCCTTCTCCGCCCGTTCGTGCGCCGCGCGGCCGCGCTCGCGCGCGATCGCCCAGGCGGCACCCGTGGCGAATCCGCCCTCCCGCGCGCGCTGCACGGATCGCAGCAGGAGCTCCTGCAACGCGTGGTCGTCGCGCTCGTCGCCCAGGGCATCCGCCGCGTCCTCGGCGAGCGCCGCCCACGATCCGCACTTCGTCCCGACCTGTTCGGGCGCGGCGTCCACCCACGCCTCGCCGACGTAGCGGAGGCGCTTGGCCGCCTTGCGCAGCTCGTGACGCTGCTCGATCCCGCCGTCGGCGGCGGCCTCGAACGCACGCGAGACGCGACGCGCCTCGCGCTGGAGCGAGCGCCGCACGAAGTGCTTCGCCGAGTCGGCGGCCTCGGGCGTGAGCGGCGGCGCGCCGACGAGCGCGTCCAGACGCGACAGCAGCGCGAGGTACCGCTTACCGTGCAGCGCGGTGACGACGCGGCGGTGCGCCTTCGTGTAGCTCGCCGCCAGCTCGGCATCGATCCGGCCGACGGTCGCCGCCGCGTCCGGCACCTCCGCGAAGAGTTCGGCGACGCGGGCGCGCGCGACCTCGGCGTCGCGGGCCTCGCCGAGCAGGGCCGCGAGCCATTTCAGCTCCACCCGCACGGGGTCGGTCACGGCGCGATCGAGAGCGTGCCGCGAGCCGGCGAGCACGCTGCGCAGCCGCCGGGTGAGCACCCGCATCCGGTGCACGGCGTCGTCGGTGTTCAGGCGCACCCACGGATCGGCGGAGCGCAGCTGAGCGATCAGCTCCGAGAGCGTGGCGAGGGCGACGTCGGCGCCGGTCTCCGGCTCGCTTCGTACGGGCACCTCGGTGCCGGTGCGACCGGTGGCGCGAGCGAGCTTCGACACGCTGGATGCGGGCTGCCCACCCGCCTCGGCGAGCCGGGCGGCGACGGCGTCCAGCAGTGCGGCGCGCTCGTCGTCCCCCTCGGGGGCACCGGCCTTGAGCTCGACCTCCCACTCGCGCCACCGACGCTCCGTGCCGTCCGCGAGGTCGATCGCGACGACGAGGTCGTCGGCCAGCTCGGCGAGCTGGCCTCCGGACGCGTCGAGCAGTCGCACGATCGTCCGAGCGGTGTTCAGGCGTGCGATCGGCGTGAGCCCGGCGACGCCGACGAAGGCGAGCACGGGCGAACGCACCGCCTTGGGCACGGTCGCCGTCCGCGTCAGTGGCACGTGCAGCTCCGTGCGAGCCTTCGCTCCGGGGAGCTTGACGTGCCAGCCCTGGTCTTCGCCGCCGACCCGGCGGCGCATCGTGATGCGACCGCGGGAGAGGGCCCGGTCGGCGGTGTCGTAGTAGACGGCGCGCATCCGCACCGTCGGCTCCTCCGCGGTGGCGGCGATCGGCCCGACCCCGGCCAGGTCCGGCACGGCCGCATCCGCATCCACGTCGTACTTGCGCTCGATCTCGGACTGCATCGCGGTAGCCATTGTTCCTGTCTACAGGCTCGCGGCGCTCGCGCCTTCTAGGCTGGCGGGATGAGCGCACCGATTCCTCCCGTCGCCCGCCGCGTCCCCCTGGAGCGTCGTCACCACGGCGACGTCGTGATCGACCCGTACGAGTGGTTGCGGGAGAAGGAATCACCCGAGGTGATCGCGCACCTGGAGGCCGAGAACGCTTACACGGATGCGTCGCTCGCGCACCTGGACGACCAGCGCGGCCGCATCTTCGACGAGATCAAGGCGCGCACGAAGGAGACGGATCTCTCGGTACCCGTGCGCGAAGGCGGCTGGTGGTACTTCTCCCGCTCATTCGAGGGCAAGCAGTACGGCGTGCACTGCCGCGCGCCGATCGGCTCCGTCGACGACTGGACCCCGCCGGACATCGCCGCGGGCGACGAACTGCCGGGTGAGCAGATCGTGCTCGACGGCAACGTCGAGGCCGAGGGGCACGACTTCTTCTCGCTCGGCTCCTTCGATGTCAGCGCCGACGGCCGCTACCTGCTCTTCGGGGTCGACGTCGAGGGTGACGAGCGCTACACGCTGCGCATCCGCGACCTCGAGTCGGGAACCGACCTCGCGGACGTGATCGAAGGCACCGGCGGTGGTGCGACGTTCGGCGCGGACGCGCGCTTCGTCTTCTACCCGACCGTCGACGAGTCCTGGCGCCCCGACACCATCTGGCGACACGAAGTCGGCAACGACGCGAGCGCCGACGTGTCGGTGTTCACCGAGCCGGACGAACGCTACTGGATCGGCGTCGGGCTCACCCGGAGCCGACGCTACCTGGTGATCGAACTCGGATCGAAGATCACCAGCGAGGTGCTGCTGCTGGACGCGAGCGAACCGACCGGCGAGTTCCGTTCGGTGTGGCCGCGCCGCGAGGGCGTCGAGTACGAGGTCGAGCACGCCGTGGTCGACGGAGTGGACACCCTGCTGATCAGTCACAACGACGGCGCGCTCGACTTCGAGGTGGTCGCCGAACCCGCCGACCTCGACCGCTCCCCCGAGCAGCGCGCCGCCGAGCGCCGCGTGGTGGTGCCGCACACCCCGGGCACGCGGATCGAGGGCGTCGACGCCTTCGCCGGGCACACGGTGCTCTCCTACCGCCGTGACGGCCTCACCCGGCTCGCGCTGCTGGATCCGGCCGCCGACGGCCCCGCAGCGCTCCGCGAGATCGGCTACGACGAACCGCTGTACGACACCGGGCTCTCGGGCAACCCGGAGTGGGCGCAGCCGGCGATCCGGGTGGTGTTCACCTCCTTCGTCACAGCGTCGACCGTGCTCGAGATCGACGTGACCAGCGGCGAGCGCCGCGTGCTGAAGCAGCAGCCGGTGCTCGGCGGCTACGACCCGAGCCGCTATGTGCAGCGTCGGGAATGGACGACGGCGCACGACGGCACCCGCATCCCGATCTCCCTGGTGTGGCGGGCGGATACGGCGCGCCCCGGCGATGAGCCCGCTCCCCTGGTGCTCTACGGCTACGGCTCCTACGAGGCGAGCATCGACCCGGGCTTCTCCATCGCACGCTTGTCGCTGCTGGATCGCGGCGTGGTGTTCGCGATCGCGCACGTGCGCGGCGGCGGCGAGATGGGCCGCTCGTGGTACGAGCACGGCAAGACGCTGACCAAGCGCAACACCTTCACCGACTTCGTGGACAGCGCGCGGCACCTGATCGCGGCCGGCTTCACCACTCCCGAGCTGCTGGTCGGCCAGGGCGGATCGGCGGGCGGGCTGCTGATGGGAGCCGTCGCGAACCTGGCCCCCGAGCTCTTCGCGGGCATCCTGGCGCAGGTGCCGTTCGTGGACGCGCTGACCTCCATCCTCGACCCGTCGCTGCCGCTGACCGTGATCGAGTGGGACGAGTGGGGCGACCCGCTGCACGACCCCGAGGTCTACGCGTACATGCGCTCCTACTCGCCGTACGAGAACGTGCGCTCGGATGCGCGCTACCCGCGCATCCTCGCCACCACCAGCCTGAACGACACCCGCGTGCTCTACGTCGAGCCGGCGAAGTGGGTGGCCCGCCTGCGCGAGGTCGGCGCACCCGCGCTGCTGAAGACCGAGATGTCCGCCGGGCACGGTGGTGTCAGCGGACGCTATGAGCGCTGGCGCGAGGTGGCGTTCGAGTACGCGTGGCTGCTGGACGTGCTGGGCAAGGCCGAATAGCTCCCAGCGCAAGCCCGAGCGTGCGTCGCGACGCAGAGACTACGCTCGAACGGGGGCAACGGTGCCACGACGACGAAGGGCGGCCAGCATGACGGATCCGGTATCGATCGAGCAGCTCGCGCCGTGGGTGGCGGACCAGCGCTGGTACGCCAGCAAGGGCAAGCTGCCGACCCTGGAGGTCAAGGGCCTCTGGCGGCTGAGCGCCGACGACGCCGAGATCCTGGTCTACCTCTTCATCGATCGCGCGGGCGCCCTGCCGGTGCTCTACCAGGTGCCGCTCACGGTGCGCCGTGACGCGGAGCCGACGTTGGCGGGCGCCCTGGTGCAGACGTCCGAGGGCGGCTTCGTCTACGACGGCCCGCACGACCCCGCGTTCGCGCGTGCGTTACTGAGCATGATCACGGAGCAGTCCGCTTCGGATGAGGTCGGCAGTATCGGCGGCGCCCGCGCGTTCGGGCATCTGCAGCCCGGAGCGGCCGTCGGCGAGGTCGTCTCGGCGCGAGTGCTCAGCGGCGAGCAGTCGAACACATCCATCATCTACGAGACCCTCGGCGCGGACGGAGCCCCTGGCACGCCGGTGATCTGCAAGGTGTTCCGCGCGCTGCACAACGGCGACAACCCCGACGTGACGGTGCAGTCCGCCCTGAACGCGGCCGGCAGTCTGCTGGTGCCGCCGGTCGTCGGCAACGTGACCGGCGAATGGGACGACTCGGGTGAGGAATCGGGCCGGGCCCATGGGCACCTCGCCTTCGCCCAGGAGTTCCTGCCCGGCGTGCGCGACGCGTGGCGCGTCGCTCTGGACGCCGTCGGCTCGGGCCACGACTTCAGCGCAGAGGCCCGCGCCCTCGGGATCGCGACGGCCGAGGTGCACGCCACTCTCGCGTCGGTGATGGAGACCGAGGACGCGACGCCCGAGACGGTAGCGCGGATCGTCGCGACCATGCGGCGCCGGCACGCGATCGCGGTGCGCGAGGTGCCCGAGATCGCGGAGAACAGCGAGGCCATCGAGCGGGTCTACGCCGCGGCGGCGACCGCCGTCTGGCCGCAACTGCAGCGGATCCACGGCGACTATCACCTCGGCCAGGTCCTCGCGGTTCCCGATCGTGGCTGGGTCCTGCTGGACTTCGAGGGTGAGCCGTTGCGCCCCATGAACGAGCGGCGGATGCCCGACCTCATCCTGCGCGACGTGGCCGGCATGCTGCGCTCGTTCGACTACGCCGCCGGAGCGCAGATGCAGGCCCATCCCGGCACGGATGCGTCCGCGTGGGCGAGCGCCGCCCGGCGATCGTTCGTCGACGGTTACATCGAGAGCTCCGGCTACGACCTGCGGGCGCACCGCCCGGTGCTGGATGCGTTCGAGATCGACAAGGCGATCTACGAGGCGATCTACGAGGCGCGCAACCGCCCGGCCTGGCTGTCGATCCCGATCGCCGCCATCGCTCGGCTCGCGCACCGACAGCCCCTCGACCCCCTGAGCGACTTCTCCGTCCCGGAGGACGCCGACCTGCACGTCGACCCACCCGCGTAACCTCCCCGCTAGCGCGCGAGGGCGCCGCCGCCCGGGGCGCCCTCGCGCGCCGGCGGGGTCCCTCGCGACTCAGCGCGGGGCGAGGGGGCGCGTTGCCGGGCCCTCCAGGACGGTGCCGTCGGGGGCGAAGCGGGAGGCGTGCAGCGGGCAGTCCCAGGAGCGTTCGAGATCGTTCCAGTGCACAACGCCGCCCAGGTGCGAACACACCCCGGAGACGGCGCAGCGGCGCCCGTCCACGGTGGCGACGGCTTCGGGCAGCAGGCCGCGGTGCGTGACGATGCCCGCTCCCTCCTCGGGCACCGTCGGGGCCGTGCGCAGCGCATCCCACCACCCCTTCGCGGCCCATCGCGCCACGGCGGCCCCGGCTCCGGCGCCCTCAGCGATCACCTTCGGCAGCGTCGGCCGGTGGTGCAGCGTCTTCGCCCACGGCGGTGTGCTGCCGTCCAGGTCTCCCGTCAGCGTCAGCGCCGCGGCGACGGCGTTGGTCATGCCCCACTTGTCGTAGCCGGTCGCGAGGAAGATCCGGCCGCGGCCGCGCGGCAACCAACCCACGAACGGTACGCGGTGCGGCGAACGGTAGTCCTGAGCACCCCACGCCGCGATCGGCTCCGCACCGGGGAACGCGCTCCGCGTCCAGGCGACGAGATCATCGATCCGCTCCCGCGCCGACTCCTCGCGACCCGTCGGATGCCCGTTGCCGCCGACCAGCAGCAGCCGCTCGCCGTCCAGGTCCGCGTCACGCAGCGACCGGACGGGCTCGTCGACCGAGATGTACATCCCCTCCGGCGGGTCGGTCACGCCGCGGAACGCGACCAGGTACGAGCGGTGAGCGGTGAGCTTGGCGAAGTAGAGCCCGCGGTCGAGGATGGGCGTGCCGGTGAGCAGGTACGCCCGGTCGGCGGTGACCACGCCGCGACTCGTCCGGATGCGCACGGGCGCTGACGCCCGCATCCCCAACACGCGGGTACGCGGGATCAGCACGCCGCCGAGGGCGCGGAAGTCGGCGGCGAGCGCGGTGAGCACCGCCATCGGGTCGAACTGCGCCTGGTCGTCGAGCGCGACGGCGGCGAGCGCCGGGAACGCGACGTCGGGCCGATCGACGAAGCGGGTGACGAGGCCGAACTCCCGGGCGACGGCGTGTTCGCGGCGAAGCGTCTGCACGCCCTCGACGGTCGTCGCGTGGCTGTACGCGGTTCGGCGCTGCACCGGCACTCCGGCGCCGTCGAGGTAGTCGAGCAGCCACTGCGCGCCCGCGAGGTTCGACGCGACATAGGCGGCGGTGACGGCGGCCGTGTTGTGGCTGCGGATCAGGCCGAGGTGCTCCCCCTGCAACAGGCTGAGTTTGGCGGTGGTGGCTCCGGTCGCCGCTGCCCCCACCTCGCCACCCTCGAGAACGGCGACCCGGCGCCCGGATCGCTGCAGCAGCAGAGCAGTCACCAGGCCCGTGAGCCCGGCCCCGACGACGAGGTCGTCGTAGTGCGCCTGCGGCTGGAAGGTGTCGCCGGGAACGGGCGGATGAGCGCTCCGCCAGATCGACTCGGTGCGGTACTCCGTGGTGGGCATCATCGGGCTGACGCTACGCCGCCCATCTGCGTCGCGCTGGGTGTTGACAACGGCGGGCCACCTAGAGCCAGTTCCAGCGCTTGAAGATGATGTAGAGCGTGCCACTGGAGACGACCATCAGGCCCAGCGCACCGAAGTAGCCCCAGGCGAGGTGCAGCTCGGGCATCACGTCGAAGTTCATGCCGTAGATCGAGGAGATCAGGGTCGGTGCCAGGAAGATCGCGGCCCAGGCCGAGATCCGCTTGACCTCCGCGTTCTGCACGTTGCTCGCCTCCGCGAGCTTCTGCATGTCGTCGTTCTGCCGCTGGGCGACGAGGGTGGCATTCACGGTCAGGATCTCGCGCAGGGTCACCCGGAAGCCGTCCACCCGCTCGTTCACCACGGCGACGTGGTCGGCGACGTCACGCAGGTACCGGCGCAACTCGACGTTGGACTGGAAGATCGCGAAGTCGGTGACCAGCCGCTGCAGCATGCCCGTCAGCGGCGCCGTCGCGCGCTGGAAGTCGAGCACTTCCTGGCTGAGCTCGTAGATGCGTCGGGACACGTTGCGGTCGCCGGCGAACACCTGCGTCTCGATCTCGTCGATGTCGTTCTCCAGGCCGGCGACCACCGGCGAGTACTGGTCGACCACGGCGTCCAGAACCGCGTAGAGCACCGCGACCGGCCCGAGGGTGAGCATCTCGGGGTCGTGCTCCATCCGCTGCCGGACCAGGCCGAGGTTGGGCTTCTCGCTGTGCCGGACCGAGACGACGAAGTTCGAGCCGATGAACAGGTGCAGCTCGCCGAAGTCGACCTCCTCGCGCGCATCCGAGTAGCTCGCCGCGCGCAGCACCAGGAACATGTCGGTGCCGTACCGCTCCAGCTTCGGCCGCTGGTGCGCGGCGATCGCGTCCTCGATCGCCAGCGGGTGCATCGAGAACTCCTCCTCGAGCGCGGTCAATTCCTCGGCGGTCGGGCGGTACAGGCCGATCCAGGCCATCGCGTCCGGCAGCTTCTGCAGCAGCTGCAGGGTCTCGGGGATGCTGCCGGGTGAATACACCCGCTTGCCGTGCATGTAGATCGCGTTGTCGACGGTGCTGCTGCCGCGGCGGGCGGACTCCTGCGCCGAGATCGCGATCGGAGCCGTGTCCTCGGTGACCGGCCTCGATCGCTGGCCGAGGGGGCGCTGGCCGAGGTTGAGGATCGCGGACGGGACCTTGGGCAGTTTCATGGTGGTATCCCTCCTCGTGGCGCGGCGTGCCGCCACCCATTGTCGTCCCTCGACGTGAATGGCGGGTGTCGTCGCATTCGATGTCGGAGGTGGCGGCTAGCGTCGATCTCGTAAGCATCGGATTCGATCCCGGAAGGCATCATGAGGCTCCTGCACACCTCGGACTGGCACATCGGTCGCACGTTCCACGGTCACTCGACCGTGGCAGCACTGCGTACCGTGCTCGCGGCGCTCGTCGAGACGGTGCGGGCCGAGCGGATCGACGTGGTGCTGATCGCCGGCGACGTCTTCGACTCCGCGATGCCCGCTGCGGAGCACTACACGGTGCTGACGGAGACCCTGGTCGCCCTGCGCGATGCGGGAGCCGAGGTCGTCGTCACCAGCGGCAACCACGACTCCGCCGCACGGTTGGGCTTCCAGTCCGCCTTCCTCGGTCGATCGGGCGTGCACGTGATCACCCAGGCCGAGCAGATCCTGGAACCCGTCGAGCTGACGGACGAGCACGGTCCGGTTCGTGTGTACGGGATCCCCTATCTGGAACCCTCGCTCTACCGGCATCGTCACCCCGAGCAGCAGCTGCGCCGGCACGACGAGGTGCTCGGCTTCGTGATGGACGGCATCCGCGCCGACGCCGCGGAACACAACGCCCGCTCCGTCGTCCTCGCACACTGCTTCGCGGTCGGGGTCGGCGCCGCGTCGGCGGACGACGTCGAGCGCGACATCACGGCCGGCGGCCTCGACTACGTCGCACTCGAACGCTTCGACGGGCCCGACTACGTGGCACTCGGCCACATCCACGGGCGCGCCGTTCTGCGCGAGGGCGTGCGCTACTCCGGCGCTCCCCTGCACTACTCGTTCGGCGAGAGCGACAAGCCGCGCGGCGCCTGGATCATCGAGCTCGGAGCCGACGGTCTCGAGGGCGCGAGCTGGTCGCCGCTGCCGGTGCCCCGCCGACTCACCCGGCTGCAGGGCACGCTCGACGAGCTGTTGAACGACCCGTCCAACTCGGAGTACGAGCAGGACTGGGTCTTCGCCACGCTGACGGATGCCCTGCGCCCGTTGGACGCGATGACGCGCCTGCAGGAGCGCTACCCGAACTGCACCGCGCTGGAGCACCGGCCGCCCGTGGCCGTCACGGACGGCGCCGTGAGATACGCCGCCCGGGTGCGCGGCAAGAGCGAGGCGCAGATCGTGGGCGAGTTCCTCGAACACGTCCGCGGCGTCGGTCCGACCGCCGGCGAGACGGCGATCGTCGCGGAAGCGCTCGCGACGCTGGACGCGGAGACGACGCGATGAGGATCCTCCGGGTGCGCTTCGCGGGGATCGGCCCGTACCGCGAGGAACAGACCATCGACTTCGAGGGGCTGGAGGACGACGGCATCTACCTGATCGCCGGACGCACCGGCGCGGGCAAGTCGACCATCCTCGATGCGATCTGCTTCGCGCTCTACGGCTCCGTGCCCCGCTTCGAGGGCGGCCCGTCGAACCTGCGCAGCGATCACTCCGGCCCGGAGGACCCGAGCTTCTCCGAGCTGGAGTTCGAGGCGGGCGCCGGGCGGTACCGGCTGTACCGCTCGCCGGAGTATCAGCGGCCCGCCAAGCGGGGCGGCGGGCTCACCAAGAACCCGGCGAAGGCCAACCTCGCGGTGTGGCGCGACGGCGCCTGGGAGGGTGTCTCCACCAGCGCTCGCGAGATCGGCGACGAGGTGCTCGCGCTGGTCGGGCTCACGAAGGATCAGTTCCTCCAGGTCATCCTGCTCGCGCAGAACCGCTTCCACGAGTTCCTGCTGGCGAAGAACGACGACCGCCAGCGGCTGCTGCGCAGCCTGTTCGCCACCGAGCGTTTCGATCGCCTGCGCAAGCAGCTGATCGAGAAGCGACAGACCATGGCGGTCGCGCTGGAGGCCGAGAGCACGATCATCGCGCAGCTCGCCAAAGAGGCCGCCGACCTGGCGGGCATCGACGAGCCGATCGCGCCCGACGCGGAGTGGTTCGCGAGCCTGCCGGAGGCGCTCGCACCCCGGGTGAGTGCTGCAGCGGAACTGGCCGCGCAGACCGACGACCGGTTGATCGCGGCGACCGCCGTCCGCGACGATGCGTTGCGCATCCGTCGCCTGCAGCAGCGGCGTGCGACAGCGCAGCGCGATCGCGCGGCACTCACCGAGCAGGAGGGCGAGGTCGTCGAGCTGCGCGCGAGCGTCGCCGCCGCACGCCGAGCCGACGTCGTCTGGCCCTTGCTCGCCGCCGAACGGCGCGCCGAGGCCGAAGCCGAGACGAGCCGGCTCGCGGCCGAACGCGCCGATGTCGAACTCGAATCCGTCGCCGGGCCGGAGCTCGATCCGGCCGCGGTCGCCGAGGCCGCCACCGCCGGGCTCGGGGCGATCGACGGCGCCCTCGCCGACGAGGCGCGAGTCCCCTCCGCACGCCGAGCCGTGAGCAAAGCCGTCTCCGCCCGAGATCGAGCAGACGAGTCCATCGCGGCGCAGGAGCGTGCGCTGGCCGAACTGCCGGGCCGCCTCGACGCGAACGAGGAGGAGCTGCGGCTTCGACGGGCGTCTGCCGAGCGGCGCGAGCAACACGACGCAGCCGTCACGGGCCTGCGGACCCGAGCAACGGCGGCGGTCGAACTGGACACGGCGCGCACGACGCACGCCGAGCGCAATGCCGCCTACGTGATCGCCACCGAGAAGCACGCCGCAGCGACCCGGCGGCACGCCGACCTCGTCGCCGAACGGTTCTCCGGCTTCGCGGCCGAGCTGGCCGAGCGCCTGCAGCCCGGCGAGCCCTGCTCCGTCTGCGGCTCGATCGAGCATCCCGCCCCGGCCGCGCACGAGGGCACGCGCTCGGTGACGCCGGATGAGATCGACGCTTCGTGGACCGAGGTGGAGCGCCTCGCGACGCTGATCCGCTCGGCACTGGAAGCGAGCACCGTCGCGGGAGAGCGCGTCGCGAGCCTCGCCGCGGTCGCGGGAGACGAGTCCGCCGAAGCGCTGGCCGCCGAGCTCATCGCGGCCGAGACGGCGCGCTCCGAGGCCGTTCGCGCCGAGGCCGCTGTCGTGAAACTCGAGAAGCAGCGCGCGCGGATGCTGCGCGAGCGCGACGACCTGACGACGGCGCTCGACAGCGCCCGACGCGGTCGCACCGAGCTAGCCGAAACGGCCACCGCCGCCGAGACGGAGCTGGCTGCGCTCCTCGTCCGGGTCGAAGCCCACCGCGACGGCTATGCCACCGTCGCCGAACGAGCCTCCATGCTGCGGCACCGGCGCGACGTCGCGACCGCAGCCGTGACCGCGCGCGCCGCGCTGCTGCAGCGGGCGGAGGCGCTCGCGTCCGCCGGCCGCGCAGCGCAGGAGCAGCTGGACGCGAGCGGCTTCGCGACCCGGGAGGAGGCCGCCGCGGCGCATCTCGACGCCGCCGCCGTCGCCCGCCACGTCGCCCGGATCGACGGCCACGCGGAACGCGTCGCCACCGTGAACGCGATCCTGGCCGAGGAGGAGCTCGCCGACCTGCCCGACGAACCCGTCGACCTCACCGACGCCGAGGCGTCCGTCGTCGCTGCGCGCACCGAGCGCGACGCTGCCCTCGCCCATCACGCCGCGCTCGCCGGCGACGCGGACCGGCTCCACAACAAAGCGGAGGCGGCCGTGCAGCGCGTCGGGCGATCCGCGCACCAGCTGCGCAGCTTCGAGGAATTGCGCGCCCTCTCGGAGGCCGTCGACGGCAAGGGCCAGAACACCCGCCGGATGGACCTCGAGGCCTTCGCGCTCGCCGGGCGGCTCGAAGAGATCGTGGACGCCGCGAACGCCCGGCTCGCGGCGATGACCACCGGGCGCTACAGCCTCGAGCACGACGACTCCCTCGCCTACCGCGGCGCCGCCTCCGGCCTCGGTCTGGTGGTCTTCGACGCGTACACCGGTGCCCGCCGCGCTCCGGCCTCGCTCTCGGGCGGGGAGACCTTCCTCGCGTCGCTCGCCCTCGCGCTCGGCCTCGCCGACGCGGTCACCGCTCAGGCGGGCGGCATCACGCTCGACACGATGTTCATCGACGAGGGCTTCGGCTCCCTCGATCCCGAGACGCTCGAGATCGCGATGTCGACCCTCGACGGCCTGCGCGCCGGCGGCCGCACGGTCGGCCTGATCAGCCACGTCGAGGTCATGAAGGAACGCATCCCGGTCGGCCTCCAGGTCGAGGTCACCGACCGCGGCGACTCCCGCATCCGCGTGGCCTGATCACCCCTGCGAGGGACCCGCGCAGCGCGCGAGGGCGCCCCGGGCCGGGGCGCCCTCGCGCGCTGAAGGGGTCCCTAGCAGGGAGGGAGGGCGGGCTCAGCCGATCGCTTCGCGCAAGAGGTGCATCAGGGCGTCGAGCTGGACGCCGTCGGCCGAGGTGATCTCGGCATCGGAGCCGTCCAGCGCGCGGGCGGCGAGGCCGGCCTTCGCGTCGATCAGCTCGGCGATCTTGGCGTCGATCGTGTGCGCGGCGATGATGCGCCACGCGGTGACGGGCTCCTCCTGACCGATGCGGTGCACGCGGTCGATCGCCTGCGTCTGCTCGGCCGAGGTCCAGGACAACTCCGCCAGCACAACGTTCGATGCGGCCTGCAGGTTGACGCCGACGCCGGCGGCGGTGAGCGAACACACCGCGACCGAGACGTCCGGATCCTGGTTGAACGCGTCGATCTGGGCCTGCCGGAACGGCGCGGTCTGATCGCCGCGCACCGAGATCGAGCGGAGGTCACGCTTCTCGAAGGTGTCCTCCGCCTGATCCATCACGTCGACGTGCTTGGCGAAGAAGACCACCTTGCCCACCGAGTGCGCCAGCTGCGAGGCGTAGTCGGCGGCGAGCGCCGCCTTCGCCTGACCGATCCGGCGCACCATCGTGAAGACGTTCTCGCCGGTCTTGGCCGACTTCGACTCCTCCAGTTCGCTCTGCGCCACGATACGGATGAAGCGCTCGCGCTCGTCGTCGTCGAGCTCGTGCGTGATCGATGCCGTCGCGGACGTGTACCGGGTGAGCATCCGCGCGCCGAGTTCGCGCTCGGCCTTCTGAATGGATCGACCGAGGTCATCGTCCAGCTCGACGGGCAGGTCGACGATCCGCTTGGCGGGGAGGTCGGCGGCGACGTCGATCTTCTTGCGCCGCACGATGCCGAGGTCGATCACGGCCTCGCGCGCCTCCGGGTAGAAGCCGCTGTCGGCCGGGGTGAGACCGGTCTCCTCCAGCTCCGCCATCAGCTTCGGCGCCGGCTTGGACTCGTCGATCCAGCCGAGGAAGCGCCAGATCGCGCGGAAGTCGTCGACGTCGTTGATCAGCGGGGTACCGGTCAGCGCGATCATCAGTGGGTCGCCGCCCGGCGTGGTCTCGCGGATCTTCGCGGCCAGCGAGAGCACGCTCTGCGAGCGCTGCGAGCGCAGGTTCTTGATGAAGTGCGCCTCGTCGACGACCATGCCCTTGAAGCCGAGCGTGCTCAGCCAGCCGAGGTGACGGTCGAGGATGTCGTAGTTCACGATCACGACGTCGGCGAAGGCGTCGAGGGTGCGGCCGTCGCCGTGGATCACCGTGGCGCGGCGCTGCGGCGTCCAGCGCTCCACCTCGCGCGCCCAGTTCATCTTGACCACGTTCGGCACAACGGCGAGCAACGGGTACGCACCGGCGACCGAGGCGGCCAGCAGGCTCTGCGCGGTCTTACCCAGACCCGGCTCGTCGGCGAGCAGGAAGCTGCGGTGGCCCTCGCGGGCGCTCTCGATGAAGCGGGCTTGGTGCTGCATCAGCTCGAGCCCGCGCGGGGTGACCCGGTCGATCTTCGGCGCCTCCGGCAGCTCCATGCTGGCTGCCCGGCCGCCTGCGCCGTATTCGAATGCCTTGAACAGCGGGCCGAGCAGTTCCCAGCCGTCGAGCCGACGCCGCGGCGTCGCGATCGTGGTGGTCGCCTTCGAGAAGTCCGGCGGCAGGAAGGGGTTCGCGAGCTGACGCGCCTTGACCGACAGCGGCACGACCTGGTTCTCGGGCACCTCGGGCTTGGGCTCGGGCTCCGTGACGATCAGCAGCTCATCGGGGGTCAGCTCCGCTCCGGCCTCGATCAGCCAGTCGCGACGCAGCTTCTGCGCGGCCGAACTGGCCACCGCCTCCGTCTCCAGCAGGGTGATCAGGCTGGTGTCGCGCGCCGCGGTCTTGGCGAGGATGGTCGCGATGCCGTCCAGCCGCTTCATCTCCTCGGCGCGCTGGGCGTCGCTGAGCTCGGTGTCGACCTTGACTCGGGCCCGCTCCTCGCGCATCAGCAGCGCGATGACGAGGAACTTGGTGCGATTGGTCGGGCCGACCTTGCCACCCTGCGCCTTCGCCTCGACCTCCCGTACCCGCCGGGCGAGGATCGGGATGATCCCCACGTTGTCCGTGCCGCGCGAACGCGTTCGCGGACGACTCCCGGCCGCACTGCCTTGTCGGCGTGCTCCGGACTGACGCTGGCCGCTGCGAGCCATGCTCCTCCTCGACGTGTGGCGGCACCGGCCGAGAGTTCGAGCCGCTGTCCACCGGGTTGCCCGGCCATCAGCTCCGGCACCGTATCCGGCTGCCGACGCGTCCGGCGAGCGGATGCTGCGCGCCGGCAACCGACGAGAGCTGTGAGCAACGGGCCTGAGACCCGGTCGCAGCGACTCCGACGTGCGGGCGCGCAACGATTCTACGCGCATCCGGCCCGCGCCGTCGTCCCTGGCTCAGCGGCGCGGCGCGGCCTCCGGTTCGAGGGGGACCTTGATGATCAGACCGGCGGCCACGAACACGCCGACGGCGGCGATCGAGAGCGAGCTCAGCACGGTGTCGCTGAGGGGAACGGGCAGAACGGGATTCCACAGCACCAGGATCGGCACCAGCCCGATCAACCACCAGAATCCGCGGCCCTGTACGGCGAACCAGCCGACGATCGCGGCGAGGATCGCGACCGGATACTGGATCCACACGTAGGCGTCGGAGCCGACCAGCGCGAGACCCGCGAGCAGGACGACCGCGGCGAGGATGCCCGGCGCGAGCGCCATCCGACCGAACGACTTCTGCGGGTACCGGGGCGGGGCGGGGCGATTGCTCATGACCCGCCGATCTTACCCGCTCGCCGGCGGGTACCCCCGCCCCCTATCGGCGAGCGGGCGTAAGGTGTCGGTGTGATCGACGACCTGAAGAAACGGGCCCTGCATCGGACGCGCATCCTGGAGGGTCAGCTGCGCGGTCTCGAGAAGATGATCGAGAACGAGGACTACTGCGTCGACATCGTCACGCAGTCCCTCGCGATCCAGAAGTCGCTCGGCTCGCTGAACAAGCTGCTCGTGGAGAACCACCTGCGCACGCACATCACGGCCATGTTCGAGGCGGGTGGCGATGAGCGGGAGGCGGCCGTCACCGAACTGGTCACGCTGTACGAACTGTCGAACAACCGCGGCTGAGATGCTGTTCGAGACCGCCGCAGCGCAGCCGCTGGTCCTGGACGGCGGTCTCGGCACCACGCTGGAGAGCGCGGGAGCCGACGTCTCGTCCGCCTTGTGGAGCGCGCGCCTGCTGCGCGACGAGCCCGAGCGGATCCGTGCGGCCCACCGTGCGTTCTTCGCCGCCGGCGCCCGGATCGCGACCACCGCGTCCTACCAGGTCACCTCGGAGGGCTTCGGCGTCGGGACCGACGCCGCCCTGCACGCGAGCCTGCGCCTCGCCGAGCAGGCGCGCGACGCATTCGATTCCGACGGCGTGCGGCGCTGGATCGCCGCCTCGATCGGGCCGTACGGCGCGATGCTCGCCGACGGCTCCGAGTACCGGGGCGAGTACGGATTGGATGCGGGGCAGCTGGCCGACTGGCATCGCCCGCGGCTGCGCGCCCTGGAGCGCGCGGGCGCGGAGCTGTTCGCGGTCGAGACGCTCCCGACCGTCACCGAGGTCGAGGGCGTGATCGCGGCGCTGGAGGGCGGCGGGGTGCCCGCATGGATCTGCGTCACTCCTGCCGAGGAGCGCACCCGCGACGGACGCGAGCTCGCCGAGGCGTTCGCGCTCGCGGCGGAGTCGGAGGCGGTGCTGGCGGTCGGCGTGAACTGCTGCTCCCCCGCCGAGGTGCTGCCGGCCATCCGCGCGGCGCGCTCGGTGACGAACAAGGCGGTCATCGTGTATCCCAACAGCGGAGAGCGCTGGGACGCTCAGCACCGGCGCTGGCACGGCGAGGCGGCTTTCGCCCTCGATCTCGTCGACGCCTGGCTGCGGGCCGGCGCCTCGATCGTCGGCGGTTGCTGCCGTGTCGGGCCGGCGCAGATCGCGGCGATCGCCGAGTCGATGGGGGCCGTCTCGTGATCTCCGTCGAGCGCGGCGACATCACCGAGGTGGCCGTGGACGTGATCGTGAACGCGGCCAACTCCGGGCTGCTCGGCGGCGGTGGGGTGGACGGCGCGATCCACCGCGCGGGCGGGCCGGCGATCCTGGCGGCCTGCCGCGAGCTGCGGGCGACCAGCCTGCGAGACGGGCTGCCGACCGGCTCCGCCGTGGCGACGACAGCGGGAGCCCTGCCCGCGCGCTGGGTGGTGCACACCGTGGGACCGGTGTACTCGACACGGGAGGATCGCTCTGCGCTGCTCGCGAGCGCGTACCGCGAATCGCTTCGGGTGGCACGAGAACTCGGGGCGCGCAGCCTCGCCTACCCCGCGATCTCGGCGGGGATCTACGGTTGGCCGATGGCCGACGCGGCGCGGATAGCGGTCGAGACGGTTCGCGCCGAGGCGGGCGCGCTCGACGTTCGCTTCGTGCTCTTCTCGGACTCGGCGCTGGCGGCGTTCGAGGCTGCGCTGACCGGGTAGTACGAGGCGGGTCCGGTCGCAACGTCGGATGCGGCGGCCGGTCACCCGGCATCGAGGCGGCGGGAGCCGCAAGAATCCGCGGATCTATTCGGCGCGCGAGGGGTGGCCGTGCCGTTCATCCGAAGTGATGACCGTAGTCAGCTCGCGGTGCCGTCCGTGGTGCCGTCGCTGGTGCCCGAATCGGTCCCGGTGCCGCCGCCGGGACCGCCTTGGCCACCGAAACCGCCGCCGTTTCCGCCGGGGCCGCCACCCATCCGGCTCGGGTCGAACTGGCCCATCGTCGGTGCGGCCGTGGCGTTGCCGACCGCGTAGCCGACACCGAACCCGGCGCCCAGGAGCACGACGCCGCCGATCACGAGCAGCGCGATGAAGCGGCCGCGGCGCTTTCGCGGGGCCGGCGCCACCGTCGGCTCCGGTTCGCGCGTCTGCGCATCCGGTGCCGAGTACGGCGCCACCGCGGCCGGTGCTTGCTGCGGCGCGCCCTCGGTCGGGCTCCACGGCTCGCCCTGCTGCTGCGCTGCGTGCTGGTCTTCGGTGGTCGAGCTCATGGCCGACTCCTCACTTCTTCAACGATTCGTCTCGTCGGTCGCCGACGATTCCTCCACGGTGCGCGGCGACACTATGAGTGCGCCAAGACGAGCGCCGCATCCGGCTATGAACCGGCGGCGCCGGATAGGGTCGAGGGATGCCGAACGACGCGCTCGAGCGCCTCCTGCACCTGTTGCGGATCCCGACCGTCTCGTCCCTCGACGCCGCCGCGGTCGACCTCGCGCAGTTCGATCGCTTCATCGCCCTGCTCGCCGAGTTCTACCCGATCACGCACGAGCAGCTCGAGCGCACCGTGATCGCCGGGCACTCCCTGCTGTTCCGCTGGCCCGGCCGGGGCGAGGCCGAACCGAGCGTGCTGATGGCGCACTACGACGTGGTGGCGGCCGAGCCGGCGGGCTGGACGCATCCGCCGTTCGAGCCCACCGTCACCGGCTCCGGTGAGGATGCGCTGCTCTGGGGCCGCGGCACCCTCGATGACAAGGGCGCCCTCGTCGCCATCATGGAGGCGGTCGAGGAGGCCCTCGCGGCGGGCTTCGTTCCGCGCGGCGACATCTACCTCTGCTTCGGGCACAACGAGGAGGTCGCCGGCGACGGAGCGCAGGCCGTGGTCGCGGAGTTGCAGCAACGCGGGGTCCGACCTGCGTTCGTGCTCGACGAGGGTGGCGCCGTGATCGAGAGCATGTTCCCGGGGCTCGACCGACAGGTCGCGGTGATCGGGGTCAGCGAGAAGGGCATCACGACCCTCGAACTCAGCGTCGAACAGGCCGGCGGTCACGCCTCCAGCCCGCCGCGCATCGCGGCGACCGATCGACTCGCACGCGCTCTCGTCCGACTCTCCCGCCGTCCGTTCCCGGTGCGGCTCGGAGCGGTCAGCCGCGAGATGCTGCGCCGGATCGGAGCGCAGTCTCGCGCACCGTTCGACCGGATCTTCCGCAACGCCGAGGCACTCGCGCTACCGCTGGGGCTCGTCCTCGCCCGCCTCGGTCCCGATACGAACGCGATGGTGCGTACGACCGCCGCGGTCACGCAGCTCGGTGCGGGCCTCGCCGCGAACGCGCTCCCCGAGCGGGCCTGGGCCCGGGTGAACATCCGCATCGCCGTGGGCAGCACCCTCGCCGATGTGGAGCGCCACGTTCGACGTGCGATCAACGACGGCGCCGTGCGGATCGAGGTGTTGGACGGCGCCTCGGACCCCTCTCCCGTCTCGGCGATGTCGGGGCCGAGCTGGGATCGGATCGCGTCCGCCGTGGCGGACAGCTACGCCGACGCGGTCGTGGTGCCGTACGTGATGCTCGGTGCGAGCGACGGGCGGCATTTCACGGCGATCAGCCCGAACGTGTACCGGTTCACCCCGTTCCGGATGAACGCCGAGATCCGCGGCACGCTGCACGCGATCGACGAACGGATCCCGCTGGCATCCTGGTACCGCGGCATCGGCTTCTACCGCAGGATCATCGCGGAGAGCTGACCGCTGCGCCTAAGCGGTGGCGGGCCGGGAGAACTCGTCGAACGGCAGGGTGATCGGGCGGGTCCGCGGGGGCATCCGCAGCAGGGCGTCCAACGCCGGGGCGAGCGCCTCGAGCCAGGCGCGATAGCCGGCCTCACCGAGATGCAGACGATCGGGCGAGAGTGCCGGATCGATCTCGCCGTCCTCCTGAGCGAACGCCGGCCAGAGGTCGAGGTACTGCGCGTGCACGGTGGGCGCGAACTGCCACAGGTGCCGGTTCACATCGCGGATCTGCGGCGCGAACTCGTGGGCGCGCGGCAGCACCGACTGCAGCAGGATGCGCACGTCGGGCAGATCCCGGCGCAGTGTCGCGAGCGTGGTCTCGATGTTGCGCACGATGTGCTCGGTCGTGCGGTGCCACGCGAGATCGTTCGTACCGATCAGGATCACGACGGTGTCGGGCGCAGCGTCGACGACGTCGGAGAGGTGCGCGATCAGGTCGGCGGTGGTCGAGCCTCCCGTGCCGGCGTTGATCACCTCCGAGGCGGGGAACCAGGCTCCCCAATCACCGGCCTCCGTCAGGCTGTCGCCGACGAAGTAGAGCTTTCCGAGGTCGAGCGAAGTGGCATCGGTCATCGTGTTCCTTCCTCACGGGCGGCTCGCGCACGCACACCCTCCCCCATTGTCACCGTTCACCGTCGTCGCCGCCAGGTTTCGCGGAGTCCGAGGTGGGCAGGGAGGCGGCCGTGGCGGTGATCCGATTCGCCATCCCGTTGAAGATCACGCCGTGGAACGGCAGGATCGCGAACCAGTACAGCCGCCCCGCGAGCCCCATCGGGAAGAACACCGCGCGCTGGGTGTAGACCGAGCCGCCGCCCTCGACCGGGTCGGCGCGCATCTCCAGCCACGCCCCGCCCGGAACCCGCATCTCCGCGCGCAACCGCAGCAGCCGGCCGCGCTCGATGGCCTCGACCCGCCAGAAGTCCAGGGCGTCGCCGGCATGCAACCGTGCCGCATCCCGTCGACCGCGACGCAGCCCCACCCCGCCGACGAGCTTGTCCATCCAGCCGCGGACCGCCCAGGCGAGCGGGAAGGAGTACCAGCCGTTCGCCCCGCCGATCCCCTCGATCACGCGCCAGAGCCGCGCGGGATCGGTCGCCGTCTCGCGCACCTTCAGGTCGGTGTAGACGGTGTGTCCGGCCCACTCCGGGTCGCTCGGCAGCGGATCGCTGGGCGCCCCGACGATCGCCGAATTCTGCCAGCTGGTCTCGATCTCGCCCTCGCGCATCTTGCCCAGCGCCAGGCGGACCGCGCGACGGTAGCCGGTGAGCCCGCCCTCGGGGTCCGGGATGAGCGAGCGGATGTCGTCCTCGTGCGCGATGCAGTCGTACTGCAACGAGGCGATGATCGGAATGGCGAGGCTGCGTGGGATCGGGGTCACCAGGTTCACCCACTGCGAGGCGAGCCACGGAGTGAATACCGGCAGGGAGGCGATCGGTCGCTGATGCAGTCCGGCCTCGAGGGCGTAGCCGTTCATCATCTGGCCGTAGCGGAGCACATCCGGGCCGCCGATGTCAAAGGTGCGGTTGAGCGTCGCGTCTTCGAGGTCGGCCGCGCCGATGAGGTAGTGCATCACGTCGCGGACCGCGATCGGCTGAATCTTGTTGCGCACCCACTGCGGGGCGGGCATGTACGGCAGCACGTCGGTGAGGTGCCGGATCATCTCGAACGAGGTGGAACCGGAGCCGATCACCACGCCCGCCTGCAGCGCGATGGTCGGCACGCCGGACGCCATCAGGATGCGGCCGACCTCGGCGCGGGAACGCAGGTGCTTCGAGAGCTTCTTGCCGTCGGGGTGCAGGCCGCCGAGGTAGACGATGCGCTTGACGCCCGCCTCCCGCGCAGCGGTGGCGACGTTGTTCGCCGCCTCCCGTTCGACCTCGTCGAAGCGGGCGTGGTCCTTGCCGGCGCCCATGGAGTGGACGAGGTAGTAGAGCACCTCGACGCCTTCGCACGCCTTCACCAGCGATTCCGGGTCGCTCAGATCGCCCTGGGCGATCTCGACGTCGTCCGCCCACGGCACGTCGGCGAGCTTGCTCGGCGTGCGCACCAGCACCCGCACCGGCCGCCCCGCTTCCCGCAGCCTCGGTGCGAGCCTGCCGCCGATGTATCCCGTCGCTCCGGTGACGAGCGCGAGTCCGGACGTATTCGAGGCGGTCATCCCTCCACGCTACGCGCGCCGGATGACCGCCCGTCCAGGCTGGCGCCGCCTCCCCCCGAGTGCTACGCCCTACCCACCGCGACCAAGCTTCCGGCACCGTCAACCACCGGGCACGATTCTCGATTCGCGACCCGACTCGAATCGCAACCCACCGAGCCGCTGCCTCGAGAACGCGACCATCCCCGCGCGAGCGTAACCGGAGAATCGCGTTGCAGCGATTCTTCGTAGGCGAATGTGACCGGCTCTCCGGATCCGGAACCGCCGCAGAGCCGACCGCCGCCTTTTCGACGAGGAACGAGGAGAAAAGGCCGAAAACTCAGCTCAGCAGCGCCCGAATTCGGTCGACATCGTCGTTCATCTGCACGATCAGCGGCTCGATGCCGGTGAAGGCGACCATGCCGCGGATGCGGGCGACGAAGGTCACGTCGACGGTCTCGTCGTAGAGGTCGAGGGTCTCGTCGATCACGTACGCCTCGACCTGCTTCAGCGGCACGCCGTCGAACGTCGGGTTGTTGCCGACCGAGATCGCCGCGGGGTAGGTGCGGTCGCCGACGCTGAGGTATCCCGCGTACACGCCGTCGGCGGGGATGAGGCCTTGCGACTTCGGTGAGAGGTTCGCGGTCGGGAAGCCGAGCTCGCGGCCGCGTTTCGCGCCGTGCACAACGAGGCCTCGCACGACGGGCTCGTGCCCGAGCAGCCGGGTGGCGTGCTCGACGTCGCCCTCGTCGAGCAGTTCGCGGATCCAGGTGGAGGAGACGCGGCGGCCGTGCTCGGGTCGTACATCGTCGATGATCCGCACCGTGTAGCCGAAGCGTTCCCCCAGCGCGCGCAGCACTGCGAGGTCGCCGGCACCTCGGGCTCCGAAGCGGAAGTCGGACCCGACCAGCACGACCCTCGCCTCGAGGGCATCGACGAGGATCTGCTCGACGAACTGCTCCGGGGTGAGCCGCATCAGCGCCTCGTCGAAGGTGAGCATCACCGTGGCGTCGACTCCGGTCTCGGCGAGCAGGGCCAGCTTCTGCTCGTTGCTGACCAGAGGGATGGGGCTGTACTCGGGTGCGATCACGCTGAGCGGATTGCGGTCGAAGGTCACAACGACCGCGGCGAGGTGCTGCGCCTGCGCCGCACCGATGAGCTCCGTGATGACGGCGCGGTGACCCGAGTGCACTCCGTCGAACTTGCCGATCGTGACGGCCGAGGGTCCGATTCCGCGCGCGTCCGCCACGGTGGTCTCGATCCTCATGCCGCGACAGCTCGCTGACGCGCCGCGTTGCTGCGCAACCACCAGAGCCCGAGGATCGGCAGGATCAGCGGGATGCAGAGGTAGCCGGCGCCGAAGACCGACCACACCGTCGCCTGGCGGCCGAAGGGGTCGATCGAGGACAGGCCCAGCACCGACGGCGCGAGAACACTGATCGCGCCGATCACGACCACGCCGACCAGCTCGAAGCTGATGGTGACCCATGCGATCCGGTTCCAGCGCGGCCCCGGCACGATCAGCGCGATCGTGGCGAGGATGTACACCACGGCGGACAGAGCCGAGAGCGAGAACGCGACGGGAGCCTCGTCGAAGCGGTCGATGATCTGGAAGACCGAGCGACCGGTGGCGGCGAGGGCGAGGATGCCGTAGACGACGACGAGGAGCCGGACGACCCCGGAGCGTCGGGTGGCGGGCTGGGAGGCGTCGATCTGCTGTTCTGACATCGCGACTCAATGGTAGACGCTCGGCGAGGGCGGGTTACGTCGATGCACCTCCGAGCGACCGCGCCGCTCGCCCCACCTCGAAACGCAACCACGTCTCCGTCCTCGAGACGCGACCCCACCTCCGTCCGCGAAAACGCGACCCCACCTCCGTCCGCGAAAACGCACCCACCTCCGCGCGAGCGTAACCGGAGAAACGCGTTCAGCGTTTCTTCGTACGCGAACGCAACAGGCTCTGCGATCCCGCCACCGCGACCAAGCCGACCGCCGGTTTCGCGACGAGGAACGAGGAGCGAAACCCTATTGGTACAACCAGATCTGGTGCATGCGGTAGACCATCACGGCGATGGCGAGACAGACGACTCCGAGGATCACGGTGCTCCAGCGGGTGCGCTCGATCAGGGCCCAGAAGCCGGCGGCGAGGGGAAGCAGGATCGCGGAGATCAGGTAGATGTAGAACTCGGGCAGGCTGCCGGTGGGGTGGTTGCCGGCTTGGGGCGCGACGATCGCGACGCCGAGTTGCACGATCAGCAGCAGCTCGACGATCGCGGTCGCGCCGACCGTGAGGTCGGAGGGTCGGCGTTTGAACAGGCCGAGGAGGAGGCAGAGCAGTCCGGCGAAGACGGCGAAGCCGACCTGGACGGTGGTGAACCAGCCGATCACGCGGCGTCCGGCGGGAAGTTGACCACGGTCTTCAAGGTGTCGCCGCGCCGCTCCGCCAGGCCTACGAGCCGCTCGCCGGGTCCGATGGCGGCGAGGGTGACGCCGCGCGGCGCGTCCGGCGCCGGCACCCGCTTGCCGTTGGCCAGATCGACGGCCTCGTCGGCACCGAGTTCGACCGCGTCGAACAGCGCCCTCGCCACGCGCGTGGGCGCCAGAATCACCTCGGCGACCTCGATCTGATCGATGTCGCCCGCCTCCGCGACGCTGAACGGCCCGATCCTGGTGCGCCGCAGTGCCGTGAGGTGACCGCCGATGCCGAGGCCCGCGCCGAGATCGCGGGCGAGGGCGCGGATGTAGGTGCCGGAGGAGCAGGTCACTCGCACGTCGAGGTCGATCAGGCCGTCGCCGATGCGCCGATCGAGAACGGTGAACTCGGAGACGGTCACGGGGCGCGCCGGGATCTCGACCTCCTCGCCGGAGCGGACCCGGGCGTACGAGCGCTTGCCGTCGATCTTGATCGCGCTGACCGAGCTGGGTACCTGCAGGATGTCGCCGGTGAGCGCGGCGATGCCGGCGTCGATCTGCTCCGCGGTGATCTCGGCCACCCGAGCGACGTCGGCGCGCCCGGTGCTCTCGCCTTCCTTGTCGTCCGTGACGGTCGACTCCCCCAACCGGATCGTCGCCTCGTAGGTCTTGCCGAGTCCGACGACGAAGGTCAGCAGTCTGGTCGAACTCCCCACGCCGAGGATCATCAGGCCGGTCGCCATCGGGTCGAGCGTGCCGGCGTGACCGACTTTGCGGGTGCCGGCGCGGCGACGGGTCCGCGCGACGAGATCGTGGCTGGTGATCCCGCCCGGCTTATCGAGCAGGAGGATGCCACTGGGCGCCGTCTCGGCGGCCCGTCCGTTCGGGATCACGCCGTCGACAGTATCAGCGCGGAGCTGACCCTAGGCTTGGCGGCATGCGAATCGGAGTCCTCGGTGCCGGCGCGATCGGTGGAACCGTCGCGGCCCTGCTCGACCAAGCGGGGCACGATGTCGAGGTGACCGCGCGCGGCGATCATCTCGCCAGCATCCGCCGCAACGGCCTGAAACTGGACGGCGCGTTCGGTGCGCACACCGCCTGGCTGCGCAGCGGAGAGACCCTCGATCTGCGCCCCGAGCTGGTGTTCCTCTGCACGAAGGCGCAGGATGCGGAGAACGCCCTGCGCGAGAACCGGCGAACGGTCGACGGGGTCACCGTCGTCGTTGTGCAGAACGGACTCGACGGCGTCGCCGCGGCGGCCCGGATGCTCAAGGATTCGGAGTGTCTCGGCGCCCTCGCTCTGTACGCGGCGAGCTACCTGCGCCCCGGCGAGGTGACCGTCACCGCGGCGGGACCGACCTATCTCGGCCGTCCTGGCCTGCCGGCCGACGAAGCGGTCCGCTCCGCCGCCGCCGTGCTCGGAGCGGTGATGCCGGTCGAGGTGACCGACGAGTTCCTCGGCGTGCAGTGGACGAAACTGCTGGTGAATCAGGTGAACACGCTGCCGGCGATCACCGGGCTCTCCGTTCAGCAGACCATCGCCGACGCCGGCCTGCGTCGCGTGCTCGCCCGGAGTCTGCGCGAGGCGGCCCGCACCGGGCTGGACGCCGGGGTGCACTTCGGCGAGATCCAGGGCCTCAGTCACGGGCGCATCCGAATGCTCGCGTCCTCCCCCCTCGCCCTGGTCGAGTCCGTGCCGCGCGCGATGGCGAAGCGGATGGGCGAGGTCCCCAATCCCGGCTCCACCCTGCAGAGCATCCGCCGCGGCCAGCCGAGCGAGATCGATCACCTGGCGGGCGCTGTGGTGCGCACCGCGCAGCGCAACGGTCGCGACGCTCCGGTCAACGCGGCACTGGTCGAACTCGTGCACGAGGTGGAGCGTGCGGGCTCGTTCCTCGCCCCAGCCACCGTTGTCGAGCGGCTACACAGCGTCTGATCGGCCACCGCTCCAGCGGTCAGCAGGCGTCGGCGAAGAGTCGACGCGGGTGCTCGGGGTCGCGGTTGTCGACCAGGATCGTCGCGTTCGCGCGCACGTCCCACGCCGTGCGGTAGGCCGCATTGCGGGCCGGTTCACCCGTGTCGAGCCGGATGGTGTTGTTCCAGCGTCCCTTGAGTTCGGGGCGCAGCGCGAAGGGCCCGTCGATCAGCAGGATCGCGTCGCGAGCAGTCGTGGTCCACTTCGGGTCGATCGGATGCTCGCGGTGCGCCGCGAGCACAAAACCCGCGCTGCCGCCGAGCTTGAAGGGATCGATCAGCACCCGGCTCAGGGTGTCGTAGTCGTAGCGGTGGTGGTACTCGTGCTCGTCGGCGGTGGCGGGCGGAGTCTGCCGCTCGGCGACGGGGCGGAGGAAGTCCTCGAGGTGCGCGACCAGCGCGGCGTGCCCGGCTTCGTGCAGCGCCTCCGCGAGGTCGCGCGCGAAGTCACCGGACTCGTCCGGATTGTCCCCGTCGATCGCCACGATCGCCCGGCCGCGGCCGTAATTGTGCAGGATCTCGCCCGCGAGTTCGGCGAGGACGTCACGCTTGGCCGGAGCCCACTTCGTCATGCGTCGAGCGTACGCTTGTGCGAGTGCCTCCCGCCGATGTCCCAGCCGCCGATGCCTCCGCCGCCCTTGCCGCCGCCGTCGTCGGTTGGTACCGCGAGAACGCGCGCGAGCTGCCGTGGCGGGAGGACGGTTTCACCGCGTGGGGAACCCTCGTCAGCGAATTCATGCTGCAGCAGACCCCGGTCTCCCGGGTGATCCCGCGACTCCAGGAGTGGCTGAAGCGGTGGCCGACGCCCGCGGCGCTGGCCGCAGTCCCCTCCGGCGAGGCCGTTCGCGCGTGGCAATCGCTCGGTTATCCGCGCCGAGCGCTCCGGCTGCACGCCTGCGCCGTCGCGATCACCGAGCGGCACGGCGGAGTGGTGCCGGAATCCGTCGACGACCTGCTCGCACTCCCGGGCATCGGTGACTACACGGCGCGGGCGGTGGCTGTCTTCGCCTACGGTCACCGGCATCCGGTCGTCGACACGAACATCCGCCGGGTGATCGCGCGCGCGGTCGAGGGCGACGGAGAACCCGGGCCGCCCGGCAAGCGCGACCTGGCGGCCATGTCGGCGCTGCTGCCCGACGAGCTGCCGGCGGCCGCGGCGTTCAACGCCGGGATGATGGAACTCGGGGCGATCGTCTGCACCGCTCGGTCGCCGAAGTGCGCCGTCTGTCCGCTCGTCGACGCCTGCGCCTGGCGCACGGCGGGGTACCCGTCCTACGACGGTCCGCGCAAAGCGACCCAGAAGAAGTACGAGGGCTCGGATCGCCAGGTGCGCGGGCTGATCATGGCCGAGCTGCGCGCCGCGCACGGCCCGGTCTCGCGCGGCGAGATCGACTCGCTCTGGGCGGATGCACCGCAGCGCGAGCGATCGCTGGCCGGCCTCGTGCGCGACGGCCTGGCCGTCGGGGACGACGCGTCGGGGTATCTGCTGCCGGTCGGCTGAGTGCGTTGTACAGGATGACGGGTGAGATGGATCGCCACCCGCGCGCCTGGTGCAGAGTTCCGCACGAATCCGCGGACCGGACTCGCCTGAGCACGGGTGCCGTCTCGCCTCACCCGCGATCTTGTACATGCCGGAGGTCGGACCCCGGCTAGCGTGGACCGGGTGACCACCCGCCGCCTCCGCGTCCCCTCCCCCGACACCGCCGTCGAGGACGCCCTCGCCGCCGTCCGCGCGAAGCACGACCTCACGGCCGATTTCCCGCCGGAGGTCGAGGCCGAGGCGCTGCGGGCTGCTTCCGCGCCGGATGAGTCCCCGCGGGTCGACCTCACCGAGCTGCCGTTCGTCACGATCGACCCGCCCGGCTCGCTCGACCTCGATCAGGCGGTCCTGATCACCGAGGAGAACGGTACGACCCTCGTGCGGTACGCGATCGCCGATGTGCCGTCGTTCGTCGAGCCCGGTGGCGCGCTGGACGCCGAGACCCGCCGCCGCGGGCAGACGATCTACCTGCCGGACGGACGCATCCCGCTGCACCCGCCCGTACTGTCCGAGGCGGCGGCATCGCTGCTGCCGGGCGACCCACGCCGCGCCTTCGTCTGGACCTTCGAGCTCGATGCCACCGGCGAGCCGCAGCGCACCACTCTGCAACGCGCCCTCGTCACCAGCGTCGCGCGACTGGACTACGCCGGGGTGCAGGCATCGTTCGACGCGGGTGACCCGCATCCGTCGATCGCGCTGCTGCAGCGCGTCGGGGAGCAGCGGATCGCGCTCGAGGCCGCGCGGGGTGGCGCCAGCCTCACGCTGCCGGAGGAGGAGATCGTTCGCGACGACGACGGCTACCGCGTCGAACGGCGCGCGCCGCTCGCGGTCGAGGGCTGGAACGCCCAGATCTCGCTGATGACCGGAATGGCCGCTGCCCGGATCATGCTCGACGCGAACATCGGGATCTTGCGCACGATGCCACCCGCGGACGCCGACGCTGTCGCCGCGTTCCGGCGCAAGACCGAGACCCTGGGTCATCCCTGGCCGGAGGAACAGGGCTACGGCGATTACCTGCGCGGCCTCGACACCGCGGATCCGGCGCACCTGGCGATCATGTACGCCGCGGCCTCGTTGTTCCGCGGCGCCGGCTACACCGCATTCGACGGCGAGGCGCCGGACTCCCCCGTCCAAGCCGCGATCGCAGCGCCGTACGCCCACACCACGGCGCCGCTGCGTCGACTGGTGGACCGATTCGTGCTCGCCCTCTGCGCGGCGCTGGCGAACGGGGAGGAACCGCCGCGGTGGGTCCGGGATGCTCTGCCGGAGCTGCCCGCGAGCATGGCGGCGAGCGATCGGCTGGCCGGCAGCGTCGAACGCCTGACCCAGGCGATCATCGAGGCGGCGGTTCTCCGCTCCCGTATCGGCGAGAGCTTCGATGGGATCGTCGTCTCCGGATCGAGCAAGCGCTCCAGCGTGCAACTGCTCGAGCCGGAACTCACCGTCGACGTCGCCGCCCGCCTCGACATCGGCTCCCGGGTGCGCCTGCGCCTCGACGCGGTCGACGTCGCGGCGGGCACCACGAGCTTCGCCGTCGCCGACTGATTCGAGCCGCCGCTGGTTGAGCCTGCCGAAACCCACCGTGTGAAAGAAGTGGTTTCGGCAAGCTCAACCAGCGACGAGGCGAGGTGCGACTACTCCTCGTCGTCGAGCTCGCGCGGCTTGACGTACGGGTCCGCCTCGCCGGCGTAGTTCGCCGTCGACGCGAGGCTCTGCACCTGGCTGTCCTGGTTGCGTGCCTGCGCGAGCAGGTCCTCGATGTGCTTCGCGTTCTCGGGGATCGCGTCGAGGATGAACTCGAGCGAGGGCGTGAGTCGCGAGGTGATGTTCTTGCCCACCTCGGTGCGCAGCATCCCGGTCGCCGCCTTGAGGGCTGCGGCCGAGTCGGCGCGCTCCTCGTCGGTGCCGTAGACCGTGTAGAACACGGAGGCGTGCTGCAGGTCGCCCGTGACCTGAACGTCGGTGATGGTCACGAAGCCCAGCCGCGGGTCGCGGATACCGCGCTCCAGCCGCTTGGCCACGATGACCTTGATCCTGTCCGCGAGCTTCCTCGCGCGTGCCGGATCCGCCATGGTCCAACCTCCTTCTGATAACCGTGTGTTAAAGGCCGAAGGGCCCTCGGATGGTGGAACCACCCGAGGACCCGAGGTCAGGATCAGCCTCGCGGCTTCTCCTTCATCTCAATGGTCTCGATCTCGTCGCCGACCTGGATGTCGTTGAACTTGCCCAGACCGATACCGGCCTCGAAGTCCGTGCGCACCTCGGTGACGTCGTCCTTGAAGCGACGCAGCGACTCGATGGCGAGGTTGTCGCCGACCACCACGCCGTCGCGGATGACCCGCGCCTTGGCGTTCCTGGTGATCGTGCCGGAGCGGACGATGACACCCGCGATGTTGCCGAACTTGGAAGAACGGAACACCTCGCGGATCTCGGCCACACCCGACTGGACTTCCTCGTACTCGGGCTTGAGCATGCCCTTGAGCGAGTTCTCGATCTCCTCGATCGCGTTGTAGATGACCGAGTAGAACCGGACATCCACACCCTCGCGGGCGGCACGCTCGCGCGCCTTCGGGTCGGGGCGGACGTTGAAGCCCACGATGATCGCGTTGTCGATCGTCGCGAGGTTGACGTCCGACTCGGTGATCGCACCGACACCGCGGTGGATGATCCGCAGCTGCACCGAATCGTCGACCTCGATCTTGACGAGCGACTCCTCCAGAGCCTCGACGGCACCGGACACGTCGCCCTTGATGATGAGGTTGAGCGACTCGACCTTGCCCTCTTCGAGAGCACGGGTGAAGTCTTCCAGCGAGATGCGCTTGCGGGCCTTGGCCAGCAGGGCGTTGCGCTGAGCGGCTTCACGCTTCTCGGCGATCTGACGAGCGGTGCGGTCCTCCTCGGTGACGAGGAAGGTGTCGCCGGCGCGGGGCACGGACGAGAGTCCCTGCACCTGGACCGGACGCGAGGGCAGAGCCTCGAGCACGGCGTTGCCGTTCTCGTCCGCCATCGCACGGACGCGGCCGTAAGCCGTACCCGCGACGATCGCATCGCCGACGCGCAGCGTTCCCGACTGGATGAGCACGGTCGCGACTGCACCACGCCCCTTGTCGAGCTTCGCCTCGATCGCGACGCCGCGAGCCTCCTTGTCGGGGTTCGCGCGCAGGTCCAGACCCGCATCCGCGGTGAGCAGCACGGCGTCCAGGAGGTCCTGGATACCCGTGTTGGCCCGAGCCGACACGTCGACGAACATCACGTCTCCGCCGTACTCCTCGGCGACCAGACCGAACTCGGTCAGCTGCTGGCGCACCTTGGCCGGGTTGGCGTCGGGCTTGTCCACCTTGTTCACCGCGACCACGATCGGCACGTTGGCCGCCTGGGCGTGGTTCAGGGCCTCGATGGTCTGCGGCATGATGCCGTCGTCCGCCGCGACCACGAGGATCGCGATGTCGGTGACCTGGGCACCACGAGCACGCATGGCGGTGAACGCCTCGTGACCCGGGGTGTCGATGAAGGTGATCGGACGCTCGATGCCCTCGTGCTCCGCGACGACCTGGTACGCACCGATGTGCTGGGTGATGCCACCCGCCTCACCGGCCACGACGTTGGCGTTACGGATCGCGTCGAGCAGTCGAGTCTTACCGTGGTCGACGTGACCCATAACGGTGACGACCGGCGGGCGAGCCTGCAGGTCTTCATCCGTCTCGTCGTCGAGCTCCTGCTCGAGGTCGAGACCGAAGCCCTCGAGGAGCTCCTTGTCCTCGTCCTCGGGCGAGACGACCTGGATCTTGAAGCCCAGCTCGGCGCCGAGCACCTCGAAGGTGGCCTCGTCCAACGACTCCGTGGCGGTCGCCATCTCGCCGAGGGCGAAGAGGACGGTCACCAGGTTGCCGGGGGGCACCGGCACGCCGGTCAGGTTCTCGATCTTGTCGGCGAAGTCCGAGATCGACGCGCCGCGGCGCAGACGGATCGGAGTCTTGCCGTCGCCGCGGGGTACGTTCACGCCGCCGAGCGACGGGGCTTCCCTGAGCTCGAACTCCTGACGCTTCGTACGCTTCGACTTGCGGGCCTTGCTCTTGCCGCCACCGCGACCGAACGCACCGGCGGTACCACCACCGGGGCCACGGCCACGACCGCCGCCGCCACCGGGACGGGGCGCGAAGCCACCGCCGGCACCGGGAGCGCCGCCACCGGGACGCTGGAAGCCACCGGCGCCGGGGCGTCCGGCACCACCGGCACCGCCGGGACGACCGGCGCCACCGGCACCGGGCCGCTGACCGAATCCGGCCGGGCGCTGGCCCATGCCGGGTCCACCCGGACGCGGAGCGCCGGGACGGGGTGCGGCCGGGCGCGGGATGTTGCCCGGGGTCGGGCGCGAGCCCATACCCTGCGAGGACGCGAACGGGTTGTTTCCCGGACGCGGCGCCGCGGGACGCTGGCCCATGCCCTGGTTGCTGGCGAAGGGGTTGTTGCCGGGGCGCGGTGCGCCGGGGCGACCGGCTCCACCGGAGGTGCCGCCGGGACGCGGGGTGTCGCGAGCCGGCGCCGGACGCGGGGCGTTCGGGCGCGGCGACGCGGCACCGGGGGTCGCCGAAGCGGCCGGCTTCTCCGCGGCGGGCTCGGGCGCGGGGGCTGCAGCAGCAGCGGCCGCCTCGCGGGCCTTCTGCTCCTCGGCCTTGGCAGCGGCCTGAGCCTTCTGCGCGGCCTGAGCCGCGGCCTGACGCTCGGCGACCGTCATCGGCGGAGCCGGGACGGGGGCGGCCGGACGTGCGGGGCCGGGCACCGGAGCGGATCCGGGAGTCGGCGCCGCGGTCGGGCGGGCCACCGGCGGGCGCGGGGCGGCCGGACGCGCAGGAGCCGAGGACGACGGCGCGGACGCCGTGGATCCCTCGGACTGCAACGCCTGGCGCAGCTTGCGCGCGACGGGGGGTTCGATGCTGGAGGACGGTCCCTTGACGAACTCGCCCAGTTCTTTCAGTTTCGCAAGTGCGACCTTGCTGTCGACACCGAGCTCAGCTGCGATCTCGTGTACGCGTGGTTTTGCCACTTTTCTCCTGTCTTGGGCCTGCGCCCAAGACGGGGCAGGCCATTACAAACGGACGGGTCTCATTTCGAGCCGCTCATCAGTCGATGCTCATGATCAGTTCACGGGCCGTTCTGCCTGTTCTCTCTTCATCGCTTCCTCCGGGTGAGGAATCGAAGCTGTCAGATCGCGTGTCACGTACTGCTCGACCCGGTGTGTGTCCAGAGCCTCGCGACTCCGGAACGCCCGGCCGAATGCGCGGCGCTTGACCGCGAGTTCGTAACACTCGTGCGAATCGTGCAGCCACGCTCCCCGACCCTCCATCACGGCGCGCGGATCGACCACGACTTCGTTCTGGGGGGAGACGAGCCTCAACAGGGAGGCCCGCGGGGTGCGGAGACGGCAACCAATGCACGTTCTAACCGCGTCCACTGTACTCCCTATCGTCGGGGTCCGCCCAGCCAACGCGCTGAGCGAACCACAAGCCTTCCTATTCGTCGTCCATCACCGAGTCGGGCTGGATGTCGATCTTGGCGCCCGTGAGCTTGGCGGCGAGGCGGGCGTTCTGGCCCTCCTTGCCGATCGCGAGCGAGAGCTGGTAGTCCGGCACCAGGGCGCGGACGGCCTTGAGGCTCTGGTCGATCACGAAGGCGCTGGTCACCTTGGCGGGCGACAGGGCGTTCGCGACGAAGGTCGGCAGGTCGGGCGAGTAGTCGACGATGTCGATCTTCTCGTTGTTCAGCTCGGCGGTGACGGCCCGGACGCGCTGACCCAGCTCGCCGATGCAGGCACCCTTCGCGTTCACACCGGGCTCGGTCGCGCGCACCGCGATCTTGGTGCGGTGTCCGGCCTCGCGGGCGAGGGAGACGATCTCGACGACTCCCGACGCGATCTCCGGCACCTCGAGCGCGAAGAGCTTGCGGACGAGGGCCGGGTGCGTGCGCGAGACCTGGACCGAGGGGCCCTTCGTGCCGCGGCTGACGCTGGTGACGTAGACGCGGATGCGGCGGCCGTGCGAGTAGTCCTCGCCGGGCACCTGCTCCTCGGGAGCGAGGATCGCCTCGATCGAACCCAGGTCGACGTGGATCATCCGCGGGTTGGGGCCCTGCTGGATGATGCCGGCGACGATGTCGCCCTCGCGGCCCTTGAACTCGCCGAGCACGTGCTCGTCGGCGATGTCGCGCAGGCGCTGGTTGATGACCTGCTTCGCGGCGAACGCAGCGATGCGGCCGAAGTCGCTCGGCGAATCCTCGGCCTCGCCGATCACGTTGCCTTCGTCGTCGTACTCGGGGACGAACACCGAGACATGGCCGGTCTTGCGATCCAGGTGCACCCGGGCATCGGTCGCCGGGAAGGGCGTCTTGTCGCGTTCGGCCTTCTCGGCCGCGTCGGTCTGGCCGACGTGCTTGAGGTAGGCGGTCAGGATCGCCTGCTCGATGATCTGCACCAGCTCGTCGAACGGGATCTCTCGCTCGCGCTCCATGAGTCGCAATACGCTCAGGTCGATTTCCACGGGCAAGCCTCCAGTATTCACTTTGATGCCGCGGCGGTGGCCGCGGCGCAGTTCTCGTGCGGGCGCTCACACACCCGGCTTCAGCCCTCTAGATTACCCGAACTCCCGAGCATCACCCCTCACGCTCAGGCGCGAGGGGTTGTCACTCCGTCCCGCGAGCGCCAGCGAGTGGGACGGAGTGACAACCCCGAGTGCCGGTTGCACCCCACGCGACGCGCGAAGCGTCGTCGCGAGAACGGCACGCCCTCCGCGCCGTGGGACGCAGTGACAACCCATTTACACCAGGCGGTCGACGACCTCGGCCACCGGCACCTGGGTGCGCTCGCCGGAGCGGCGATCCCAGAGTTCGACGATGCCCTCCGCGGCACCGCGTCCGGCGATCACGATCTGCGGCACGCCGATCAGCTCGGCGTCGCCGAACTTGACGCCGGGCGAGACCTTGGGCCGGTCGTCCAGCAGCACGTCCTTGCCGGCGGCCTCGAGAGCGGCGGCGATCGCCTCCGCGGTCTCCAGCGCGATCGCATCCTTCCCCGTCGCGATCACGTGCACGTCGTACGGCGCCACGTTCTCGGGCCAGATCAGGCCCTTCGCGTCGTGGTTCGCCTCGGCGATGATCGCCAGGATGCGGGTCACGCCGATGCCGTAGGACCCCATGGTCACCGTGACGAGCTTGCCGTTCTCGTCCAGCACCTTCAGGCCCAGCGCCTCCGCGTACTTGCGGCCGAGCTGGAAGACGTGGCCGATCTCCATACCGCGCGCGGTCTCGATCGGCCCGGAGCCGTCGGGAGCGGGGTCGCCGGCGCGCACCTCGGCGGCCTCGACGAAACCGTCGGCGACGAAATCGCGTCCGGCGGTGAGGTCCAGCACGTGGTAGCCGGTGACGTTCGCGCCGGTGATCCACTGCGTGCCGTCGACGACCCGCGGGTCGAGCAGGAAGCGGATGCCCGTGACCGACTTCTCGCCGAGCACGGCGCCGTCCTCGCTCCAGGGCCCGATGTAGCCCTTGACCAGGCCCGGGTGCTTGGCGAAATCCTCCTCGGTCGCGGCCTCGACCTCGGCGGGGGCGAAGGCCACCTCGACGCGCTTGAGGTCGACGTCGCGGTCGCCGGGCAGGCCGATCACGACGAGCTCGCGGCTGCCGTCGAGCTGGGTCAGGGCGAGCACCACGTTCTTCAGCGTGTCCGCCGCGGTCCAGGCGCGGCCGTCCGCGCGGGGCTGCTCGGCGTTGGCGAGGTCCACCAGCGTGGCGATGGTGGGCGTGTTCGGCGACGGGAAGACCGTCGCTGCTCCGAGCCCGTCCAGCGGCAGGGCGGCGGGCACCTGGGTGCGGTAGGCCTCGACGTTCGCCGCGTAGCCGCCGGCGGAGCGCACGAAGGTGTCCTCACCGACGGGGGTGGGGTGCAGGAACTCCTCCGAGCGGGAGCCGCCCATCGCACCGGCGTCGGCCTGCACGATCACGTACTCGAGGCCGAGGCGCGCGAAGATCCGCTCGTAGGCGTCGCGCTGCAGCTGATAGCTGGCGTCCAGCCCGGCGTCGGAGACGTCGAAGGAGTACGCGTCCTTCATCGTGAACTCGCGGCCGCGCAGGAGGCCGGCCCGGGGGCGCGCCTCGTCGCGGTACTTGTCCTGGATCTGGTAGATCGAGAGCGGCAGGTCCTTGTAGGACGAGTACAGATCCTTCACCAGAAGGGTGAAGAACTCCTCGTGGGTCGGCGCGAGCATGTAGTCCGCGTCCTTGCGGTCCTTCAGCCGGAACACGCCGTCGCCGTATTCCGTCCACCGGCCGGAGACCTCGTAGGGCTCGCGGGGCAGCAGCGCCGGGAAGTGCACCTCCTGCGCGCCGATGCCGTCCATCTCCGAGCGGATGATCGCCTCGATGCGCCGCCGCACGCGCAGCCCCAGCGGCAGCCAGGCGAACACGCCCGGCGCCTGCCGACGGATGTACCCCGCGCGGACCAGGAGCCGGTGGCTGGCCACCTCGGCGTCGGAGGGATCCTCGCGGAGGGTGCGGACGAACAGCTTCGACAGACGGGTAACCACGAGGAGAGAGTCTACTGTCGCGTCCGAGGGCTGACGGTTCGACCGCGTAGAGACGCCTACGCGCCGAAGGAGACGAACGAGCCGATGTGCTGCGGGTTGCTCGGGCTGACCAGCGTCGCGTACTGGGCTCCGGTCAGTCGGTAGACGCCCGGGCTGATCAGGGTGGCGGAGGCGGCGCTGCTGAACTGCGGCGTCTGCCCGTGCCAACCCGTCGCGCCGGGGAAGAGCTGCGCGAGGTCGATCGTGGTCGACCAGGTGACCGGAACGTTGTCGGGAGCGAACGGGTAGCCGGGATTCGCGACGGCGATGTTCAGGGTGGCGGAGTGCCACCACTGGCCGTTGTTCACGTCGGTGATGGTGGTCGTGGTGGCGCCGGCTGCGGGCGGCGGCATCGGGACGTCCGATCCGCTGACGTGGAAGTCGAAGTTCCACTGACCACCCGCTGCGATGGTGCTGTTCCACACGTACGCCGGCGTCACGGTGAGCAGACCGGATGCCGGGTCGTAGCTGGTCGTGGCGTTCGAGATCCGCACCTTCGTGCCGTCCATGCCGTAGAACGGTGCGAGCTTCATGTCGACGGTGAACGCATAGGACTGCGGCGTCGTCGAGGCCGTCGTCACGGTGAACACCCCGTCGAAGCCGAGGCCGTTGTTCTGCGAGGAGTAGCTGTAGCCGATGGTCACCGGCGCACTGCTGCCCGTCGACGAGTAGGCCGGGAACGCATCGTTGGACGGGTAGTACGTGGTGTTCGGGTCCGTGGGCGGCTGCGAGGCCGCCGCCGCCGGCGTGGCGATCACGACGGCGATCACGGGGCCCGACCACGCCGAGGCGCGCAGCACCGATCGGCGATCGAGCGCGTTCGAGCGTGACGGAGCGGGCGGGTTCATCGTTCGGGTCTCCAGGCGAGGCAGGAGCCGGAATCCCGCACCCGGGATCGGATGCGCGTTCGGCTCGGTTCAGCCTGAGCAGACTAAGACGACGAGTGCTCGACATCCATTCGAAAGCGGTGATCCGTCGGAAACGGCGTCAACTGTGTCGCGAAACTGCGGATCCGTCGCGACCGGCGGTTGCGTTGCCGCGATGCTCGCGGACACAACTTCGGCTGGAACGGTCCGTCATCGCTCATGGCGGTCGACCGAGCTTCTCAGCCGACGTTGCGTCGGCGCAGCGGGATCAGTTCGCGCCGACCGTAACGACCGGGGACCCCGTCGACGTATCGTCCGCCGGCATCTCCGCCGCGAGGCGGTTCGCCTCCTCGATCAGGGTGCGCACGATCTCGGCCTCCGGCACCGTCTTCACGACCTCGCCGCGGACGAAGATCTGACCCTTGCCGTTGCCGGACGCGACGCCGAGGTCGGCGTCCCGGGCCTCGCCCGGACCGTTCACGACACAGCCCATCACGGCCACCCGGAGCGGGACGGTCATGCCCTCCAGCCCGGCCGTGACGTCGTTGGCGAGCGTGTAGACGTCGACCTGCGCCCGGCCGCAGCTCGGGCACGAGACGATCTCGAGCTTGCGCTCGCGGAGGTTCAGCGACTGCAGGATCTGCAGGCCGACCTTGACCTCCTGAGCGGGCGGGGCGGACAGCGAGACGCGGATGGTGTCGCCGATTCCCTCCGCGAGCAGGATGCCGAACGCCGTCGACGACTTGATCGTGCCCTGGAACTCCGGCCCCGCCTCCGTCACCCCGAGGTGCAGCGGCCAGTCGCCGCGCTCGGCGAGCTGGCGGTACGCCTTGACCATCACGATCGGGTCGTTGTGCTTGACCGAGATCTTGAAGTCGTGGAAGTCGTGTTCCTCGAACAGGCTCGCCTCCCAGACCGCGCTCTCGACGAGAGCCTCCGGGGTCGCCTTGCCGTACTTCTGCATCAGGCTCGGCTCGAGCGAACCCGCGTTGACGCCGATGCGAATGGAGACGCCGGCCGCCTTCGCCGCGGCGGCGATCTTGCCGACCTGGTCGTCGAACTTGCGGATGTTTCCCGGATTCACCCGGACCGCCGCGCAGCCGGCGTCGATCGCCGCGTAGACGTAGTTCGGCTGGAAATGGATGTCGGCGATCACCGGGATCTGGCTCTTCTTCGCGATGATCGGCAGCGCCTCGGCGTCGTCACGGCTGGGCACCGCGACGCGGACGATGTCGCAACCGGATGCGGTGAGTTCGGCGATCTGCTGCAGGGTCGCGTTGATATTGGTGGTCGGGGTGGTGCACATGGACTGCACGCTCACGGGCGCGTCCCCACCGACGAGGACCTTGCCCACCTTGATCTGGCGGGACTTGCGACGCGGGGCGAGGGTTTCGGGGACGGACGGCATCCCGAGATTGACTGCTGGCACGAACGACATCGTACGCGCGCCACATGGCGGGAACCCGCACGCCCCGCGCTCCTAGAACACGCTGATCGGCTTCACGATGTCCGCATACATCAGCAGCACGCTCATGCCGCCCAGCAGGATCACCACCGCGTACGTCAGCGGCAGCAGCTTCGCGATGTCGACCGGACCCGGATCCTTGCGGCCGAAGAGCTTCGCGACGCGGCGACGCAGGCCCTCCCAGAGTGCGCCCGCGATGTGGCCGCCGTCCATCGGCAGCAGCGGAACCATGTTGAACACGAACAGCGCGATGTTCAGCGAGGCGAGCACGCTCAGCATCAACTGGATCTTGCCGACGAGGGTCACCTGATCCGAGCTGGTCACCTCGCCGGCGATCCGGCCGACGCCGACCATGCTGATGGGGCCGTTCGCGTCGCGCTCCTCGGTGCCGAACGCGGCCTGCGCCACGTCGATCAGGCGCTGCGGCAAGTTCAGGATCACGCCGGCGACGCTGGCGATGTTCTGCCCCATCGTCTCGGGCACGGCTGTGATCGACTGCTGGGCGAGCACGCTGGTCGGCGAGATCCCCACGAAGCCGACGACCTCGGTGACCACGTTGCCGGAGTCGTCCGTGACGGCCGCGCCGTTCGCATCCGTCACCGCGACAGTGTTCTCGGTCGGCGTGATCGAGACCGTCCGCTCGGTACCGTCCCGCTCGACCACCATCGAGAGAGCCGTGCCGGCCGAGGCACGGATGATCGGGGTCAGCTCCGCCCAGGTGGACACGGCCTCGCCGTCGATGCTGACGATGGTGTCGCCCGGCTGCAGTCCCGCTTCGGCGCCCGGCGAGAGCGGGTCGCCCGACGCGCACGACGTGCTCGTGCTCGTCGCGGGGAGCACGCACTGCGAGACCGAGGCGAGCGTGGAGCTGTTCTGCGGCATCCCGATTCCGCACAGCAGGATCGTGAAGAGCACGAAGGCGATCACGAGGTTCATGAAGGGCCCACCGAACATCACGATGATCCGCTTCCAGACCGGCAGCCGGTAGAACGCGCGATGCTCCTCCCCGACACCGATGGTTTCGGCGCTCGCGGCGCGGGCCTCATCGATCATCGAGGCGTACGCGCCCCTTCGCGGCTGCGCGGATTCAGTGCCGTCGTTGCCGAGGTCGAGGGGCAGATCCGTGGTGCCGATCTCGCCGACGCGAGCGCTGCGTCCGCCCTCGAGGGCGTTGAAGAAGCCCGTGCTCGACTCCCCCACCGCGTCGCCCGGCTTCTTCGGCGGGTACATCCCGATCATCGCGATGTAGCCGCCGAGCGGCAGCGCCTTGATGCCGTACTCGGTCTCGCCGCGCCGGCGCGACCACAGGGTCTTGCCGAAGCCGACCATGTACTGGGTCACCTTCACCCCGAAGAGCTTGGCGGGCACCAGGTGTCCGATCTCGTGCAGCGCGATCGAGAGCGCGACGCCGATGAAGATGATGACGACGCCGAGGATGAACAGCAGCACGGATTCCACCCGGTTACTTTACGTTCCCCGCGCGGCACGGCGCTGAGCGACGGCTGGGCGAGCCCTCTGCGCTCACACGCCCCAGTTCTGCGCCGGCGTCGAGATCTGGGTGATCGTCGAACTGCCGTCCTTGGCATAGGCGAAGACGGACAGCTCGTGCGGCTGCTCGCCGGCGGCCGGGGCGGGGCCGACCTCGACCATGTCGAAGTGGAACGAGCTCTCGCCGATGAGCACCGCCGGCTCGCCCGCCCACTTCGACGCGAGGTCCGCCACCGCATCGCCGACCCGCACCCCGCCGGGACCGGCGATCACGACCTCTCCGACCGCTGCCGCGGTGACCAGCGCGACGAACTCGGGGTACTCCGGGTCGGCGGCGGGGGAATCGGGATCGCGCAGCACGAATCCGCCCCAGTCGTAGTCCGTGTCGGGCGGAGACTCGATGCCCTGCTCGTAGTCGGCGACCGTCGGTTCCGCACCGAACGCGTCGGTCAGGATCTCGACGGCGTCGGCGGTCGGGCCGAAGAAGTCGATCCTGGCGATCACGGTGCTGTCCGCCGCGACCACATCGGCGACCTGGCTGCCGAGGATCACCGAACCAGCATCGGCGTCTTCCGTCGGCGTCGGCGTCGGCGTGCTGCCCGCCGACGTCGCGGGCGGCGCCGGCGTTCCGGCCGCGGGAGCCGCGGTGCAGCCGGCCAGCGCGACCAGCGCGAAGGCGGCCAGGACGAGTGCACGATGACAGCGCGTCGATGCGTTCACGATTCCCCCAGAAGGTCTCGCGGAGACGTTTCCCCGCATCGCCATCCTCGCCGCGGTGCATGCGGATCGGGATAACGATCAGGCTTCGACCAGCTCGAGCCGCGCGACCATCGAGTCCACCGCGGCGTCGAAGAACGCATCCGCATCGGCGACGGAGCCCACCAGGTGGCCGAACAACTCGAAGCTGATCAGTCCGTACGTCTCGCTCCAGGTGCGGATGCCCTCGGTCAGGTAACGCATCGGTCCGGTGTAGCCGACCTGCGCCGCGATCCCGGGCTCGAGGCCGGGGCCTCTCTCGTCGTCGGGCGCGCCGCCGTGCGCATCCTGGATCACGGTGACGAGGAGCATCGTGGCGATCGTCGCCGCTGCGACGGTCTCGCGCGGGGCGACGTAGCCCGGCACGGGCGAGCCGAAGATCAGCGCGTAACGATGCGGATGGGCGCGGGCCCACGACCGGATCGCACCGGTCACCGCTCGGAATCGGCCGGCGTGATCCTCGCGGGCCCGCAACCGCTCCGCCGTCGTCGCGGCCTCGCCGAGGTCCCAGTACGCGCGCAGGATCAGCTCGGTCAGCAGCGCGTCGCGGCTCGGCACGTAGCGGTAGACGGCCGATGAGGCGACCCCGAGCTCGCGCGCGACCGAGCGCAGGCTCAGGCCCGAGGCCCCCAGTTCGGCGAGTTGGCGCGTCGCGGCCGCCACGATGTCCTCGGTGAAGCGCTCCCGCGCCATCTCTCTCGCCGTCGCCATCATTCCTCCATGCTGCCATTTCAGAGCAGTGCACACAAACGAGAGCACTGCTCTTGCTTTTGTTTCGAGGTCCGACTACGGTCGGCGGCATGACGATCCTCATCCTCGGCGCCGGACTCATCGGCCGCACCCTCGCCTCCCGTCTCGTCGCCCGCGGCGACACCGTCACCGTCGCCACCCGCAGCGGCAGCTCGGTCGCGGGAACCACCGCGCTCGCCCTCGACGTCGCCGATCAGGCCGCGCTCACCCGCGCCGCGACCGGCGTCGACACGATCGTGAACGCGATCAACCCGCCGTACGGTCAGTGGCCGAAGGCCTGGCCGCCGGCCTTCCGGTCCCTCGCCGCAGCGGCGAGTGCCACCGGCAGCGCCGTGGTGCAGATGGGCAACCTGTACTCCTACGGACGGGCGGCGATGCCGATGACCGAGGCCTCGCCGGAGCGACCGGCCGATGGGAAGGGCCGCATCCGCGCGGAGGGCTGGCGGCTGCTGCGCGAAGCCGGCGAGAGCGCGGGCTTCCGGGCCGTCGAGGTGCGCGCCTCCGACTACTTCGGGCCCGGCGAGGATGCGCACGCGCATCTGGGCGGACGGTTCTTCCGGCCGCTGCTCGCCGGCAGGACCGCGCGGATCGTGGGCGACCCCGCTCTGGCGCACAGCTGGGCCTACCTGCCCGACATCGCGCGCACGCTCGAGGCGGCGATCGACGCCGAGGCGGCGGGTTCACGGATCTGGCACGTGCCGCCGGCGAGCGACCTCTCCCGGATCGCGGTGCTCGCCCAGCTGCGCGAACAGTACGGTGCGACCGGTCGGATCGCGGCGTACAGCGACCTCGGGTTGCGGGCGCTCGGCCTCGTCTCGGCGGACATCCGCGAGATCCAGCGTTCCAGCTACCAGTTCCGGATGACCTTCACCGACGACGCCCGGGTGACCACGCGCGGACTCGGCGTCACCGCGACCTCGTGGGACGAGGCACTGGAGCAGACCGTGCGCTCCTACCGCTGAGCCGCAGCGATCCGCTCGTCCGCCGCCGCCCGCGCCCAGAGCTCGGCCGCCGCGAGCGACTCCCGGGTGAGCTCACCGTCGACAGAGTGGGCGTCGACCGTCGCCTCGACGACGTCGAGGATGTCGAGGTAGCCGATCCGGCCGGAGTGGAAGGCGTGCACCGCCTGTTCGTTCGCCGCGTTGAACACGGCGGGGTACGAGGCGCCGGCGACGCCCACCCGCTTGGCGAGAGCCACCGAGGGGAATGCCTCCTCATCCAGCGGCTCGAAGGTCCAGGCGTGCGCGCGCGTCCAATCGAGTGGTTCGCCCACGCCCGCGACGCGGTGCGGCCAGTCCAGGCCGAGCGAGATCGGCAGCCGCATGTCGGGCGGCGAAGCCTGAGCGATCGTGGAGCCGTCGACGAATTCGACCATCGAGTGGATCACGGACTGCGGATGCACGGTCACGGCGATCCGCTCGTACGGCACGTCGAAGAGCAGGTGCGCCTCGATCACTTCGAGGCCCTTGTTCACCAGCGTCGACGAGTTCGTCGTGACGACCAGGCCCATGTCCCAGGTGGGATGCGCGAGCGCCTCGGCCGGCGTCACGTCGCGGAGGGAGTCGCGACGGCGACCGCGGAACGGGCCACCGGAGGCGGTGAGCACCAGGCGGCGCACCTCGCTCTTCGTGCCGGCGAGCAGGGCCTGCGCGATCGCGGAGTGCTCGGAGTCGACCGGCACGATCTGGCCCGGCGCGGCGACGGAGGTGACCAGGTCGCCGCCGACGATCAGTGACTCCTTGTTCGCCAGCGCGAGCGAGCGTCCGCTCTCCAACGCGGCCAGTGTCGGCCCGAGGCCGACGGATCCGGTGATGCCGTTGAGCACCACATCCGCCTCGACGGTGCGCACCAGCTGCTCGGCCTCGTCCGCCCCGAACGCGGTGTGCTCGACCCCGAACTGCCGCGCCTGCTCGGCGACCGCGTCGCGGTTCGATCCCGCGGCGAGCCCGACCACCTCGAAGCGATCCCGATTGGCGCCGATCACATCCAGCGCCTGCGTCCCGATCGACCCTGTTGACCCGAGAACGATGACCCTGCGCATGCGCCCATCGTCCCACGCCCGACCCGAGCGTCCCACGCGCACCCCGAGCGTCCCACGCGCGCCCCGGGTCCTTCGGCCTCCTGCCCGATTCGCCGCCGCGGAAATACAGGGTCAGGACGGAAATACAGGGTCAGGACGGAAATGAGGGCAGGACATGCGGATGAGAGCGCGATCTTCGCCGCTCACCCTGCATTTCCGCGGGGCGGACGGGCGCCCGCCCCCTAGTTGATCGCCAGGATGTCGATCACGAACACCAGCGTGTCCGTTCCCGAGATCCCCGCGCTCGACTGCCCGTCGGCCCCGTAGCCCTTGTCCGGCGGGATCACCACGAGCACCTGCGAGCCCACGGTCTGGCCTACGACGGCGTCGCGGAAGCCCTCGATCACGTCGCCCGTGCCGAAGGACGCCGGCGTGCCGTTGCCCCAGCTCTCGTCGAACACCGCGCCGCTCGTCCAGTTCACGCCGCTGTACTGCACGATCAGGCTGTCGCCGTCGGCCACGGTCGCGCCCGCGCCCTTCTTCAAGACCTCGAGCTGGAGGTCCGTCGGCGGGTCGGTCTCGGGGATGGTGACGGTCGGCGCTCCGGTGTCGTCCAACTCCACCGTCGGCAGTCCGTCGACCGGCGCCTGCTCGACACCGTCCGCCGCCGCGGGGATGATGCTCTCGACGTCGATCACCATCACGATCGTGTCCGTGCCCGACAGCGAGTAGGTGGCGTTGCCGTCCGATCCGAAGGCATCCGACGGAGGAACGACCGCGACCACACGGGAGCCGACGGTGGCGCAGTTGACCGCCTTGACCAGGCCGACGAGGTACTGATCGGCGTCGACCGGGAGCGCGGCGTGACCGCCAGCGGCGTATCCGCTCGCGCTGAACTCCGCACCCGTCGTTCCGTTGTAGAGGGTGTAGTCCAGCAGCACCATGTCGTCCTCGGCGACGGTCTCCCCCGTTCCGGCGGACGCGACGGTGACCTCCGTCGTGTCGGCGGCAAGGGGAGCCGGGAAGACGGTCACCGGCTTGGTGCCGAAGTCGCCCGTTGTGGTGATCGCGTCGGAGGCGTCGCCGCTGCTCGCGCACGTCAGCGGCGTCGAGGTCGGCGTCGCGGTCGACGCGTCGGTGCTCGCACCGGTGCACGCGGCGAGCGCGAGGGTGGAGCCGAGGACGGCGAGGATCGCAAGGGTTCTGCGCACGGGGCAAACCTTTCCGCGGCACGGGAGTGCCGGGTCGGACGAGCGGGGAGGCTGCCATCATCCCCGAGATATCTAAGGACGGGCTGGGCGCCGCGTCGCTGAGCTTCGGTGTCGGACCCCTCGCCTAGCATGGTCGGCATGCGTGAATTCTCGGTCCCCCAGTCCCGCTCCGTCGTCACCGAACTGCCCGGCCCGAAGTCGGTCGCCCTGCAGGAGCGGCGGGTCGCGAGCGTCTCGCGGGGCGCCGGCACCCTCGCCAACATCTACATGGACCATGCCTCGGGCGCGATCCTGGTCGACGTCGACGGCAACCGCCTGATCGATCTCGGTTGCGGTATCGGCGTCACCACGATCGGCCACGCGCATCCCGCCGTCGCCGCCGCTGCCGCCGAGCAGGCCACCAAACTCACGCACACCCTCTTCACCGTCACGCCGTACGAGAACTACGTGAAGGTGGCCGAGAAGCTCGCCGAGATCACGCCGGGCGACTTCGAGAAGCACTCCATCCTGGTCAACTCCGGGGCGGAGGCGGTGGAGAACGCCGTCAAGATCGCCCGCAAGTTCACCGGCCGCCGCGCGATCGCCTCGCTCGACCACGCCTTCCACGGCCGCACCAACCTGACGATGGCGATGACCTACCGCCCCTGGCCCGAGCGCGCCGGCATGGGCCCGTTCCCGGGCGAGATCTATTCGCTGCCGATCAGCTACCCGTTCCGCGACCCGGAGGGGATGACCGGCCTCGAGGCCGCCGAGCGCACGATCGACTACATCAACACCCACATCGGCGCCACCGAACTGGCCGCGCTGTTCGTCGAGCCGATCCAGGGCGACGGCGGCATCATCATCCCGGCCGACGGTTACTTCAAGCGCCTGTCGGAGTTCTGCACCGAGAACGGCATCGTCTTCGTGGCCGACGAGATCCAGGCCGGCATCGCGCGCACCGGAGCGTGGTACTCGATCGAGCACCACGGCGTCGTCCCCGACCTGATCACCACGGCCAAGGGCATCGCCGGCGGCTTCCCGCTCGCCGCGGTCACCGGCCGCGCCGAGATCATGGACGCCGTGCAGCCCGGCGGCATCGGCGGCACCTTCGGCGGCAACCCGGTCTCCACCGCGGCGGCGCTGGCCACCTTCGAGGCCATCGAATCCGAAGGCCTGATCGCGGAGGCTCAACGGGTCGAGAAGCTGCTGTGGGCCCGAATCGGCGACTGGGCGTCGAAGTACTCCGTCGTCGGCGAGGTGCGCGGCAAGGGCGCCATGTTCGGCGTCGAGCTGGTGGTGCCCGGCACGAAGAAGCAGAACCCGGAGGCGCTCTCCGCGGTTCTGAAGCACGTCACGAGCAACGGCGTGATCGCCCTCGACGCCGGCAGCTGGGACAGCGTGCTGCGCATCATGCCCAGTGTCGTCATCTCGGAAGAACTGATCGACGACGCCGCCACCGTGATCGAGGAGGCGCTGGCGAAGCTCAGCGCGTAGGGCCACGGCGTGTTCATTCCGCGCCCGGAATGAACACGCCGGTAGCCTCGTGCGAATGCGCAACGACGACGAAGCCACCCTCCCCACTCCTCCGGAGATCGGCGACTCCGCGCGCTTCGCCCGCTTCACGATGGGCGGGCTCGGCCGGCTGATCTACCGCCCGCGCGTCGAGGGTCGCGAGAACGTGCCGATGTCGGGTCGGGTGCTGCTCGCGAGCAACCACCTCTCGTTCATCGACAGCCCGGTGATCACGCTGCTCGCGCCGCGACCGGTGCAATTCCTGGCGAAGTCGGAGTACTTCACCGGCACCGGATTCAAGGGCGCCGCCTCCAAGACCTTCTTCACCAACGTCGGCGCCGTGCCCGTCGAACGTGGCGCAGGCCAGGCCGCCCAGGCCGCGCTCGACATGGGCCGCGCGATCCTCGAGAACGACAGCGCCTTCGCGATCTACCCCGAGGGCACCCGCTCCCGCGATGGCCGGCTCTACCGCGGCCGCACGGGAGTCGCGTGGCTGGCCCTGATCACGGGCTCGCCCGTCGTTCCGGTAGGCCTGGTGGGTACGGACGAACTGCAGCCCGCCGGGGCGAAGATCCCGCGGTTGCATCGGATCACCGTTCGCTTCGGTCAGCCGCTCGATCTCTCCGTGCACGGATCCGCCGACTCCGGCCGCGCCCGCCGGCACGCCACCGACGAGGTGATGGCCGCGATCCACGCCCTGTCCGGCCAAGAACTCGCGGGCGCCTACAACGAGAGCCCCGCCGTCAGCACCGTGGACCGCATCCGCCGCGCCCTCCCACACGAGCGCCGCTGACCCTCCCGCGAGATGCCTCTTCTTTACGCGTTCTGCGGCGTGTCGCGTACGAAAGAGGCATCTCGCAGGGATCAGGCGGTCAGCGTCCGGGGTTCGTGGTCCACGGGGAAGTTCACCGAGGAGGCGATGAAGCAGAGTTCGCTCGCTGCGGCGTGCAACGTCTGCGCCAGCTCCACCTGCGCCGGATCCGCGATCGTGACGCGCGGGCGCAGGGTCACGCTCTCGAAGTGTCCACCGTCACCCTCCTGCACCATCGTGCCGACCGCGTCATCCGCGTAGCCCGTCACCACCACGCCGTTCATCACCGCGACGTGCAGGTAGGACAGCATGTGACACTGCGCCAGCGCACCGAGCAGCATCTGCTCCGGATTCCACCGATCGGGATCGCCGCGGAAGGGCTTGTCGGCCGAGCCCTCGATGCTGTGCTTGCCCTCCGCCGAGACGGTGTGCTGGCGACCGTAGTCGCGATAGCCGCTCGTCCCGGTACCGCGATTGCCCTCCCAGACCACCGAGACCGCGTAATCATGGCTGTGTTTCATCGGATTCCTTACATTCGAGGGCCAATTACTGCCGAAATGCCCTGTTTGTGGCTGTCACCCCGGCCGGATGCGTGGTTACACTGTCTGCACGATGACTGACACGCTCGCTCCCCAGGTTCCCACGTCGACCGTTCCGCAGGAACGGAGGATCGTCACCTCGATCCCCGGACCGAAGTCGCAGGCGATCCACGAGCGACGACTCGCCGTGGTTCCCTCCGGCGTCGGCACCGCCCTCCCCGTCTACATCGAGCGCGCGCACGGCGCGATCCTCGTCGACGTCGACGGCAACCAGTTCATCGATCTGGGCGCCGGCATCGGCGTCACCACGATCGGCCACACCGACGACGCCGTTGTCGCCGCCGCGACCGCCCAGCTGAACAAGGTGACCCACACCCTGTTCACCGTCACGCCGTACGAGGAGTACGTCCGGGTCGCCGAGTTGCTCGCCGAGCACACCCCGGGCACGCACGCGAAGAAGACGGTGCTGCTGAACTCCGGCGCGGAGGCCGTGGAGAACGCGGTGAAGATCGCCCGCAAGTTCACCGGCCGGCCCGGCATCGCCGTGCTCGACCACGCCTACCACGGTCGCACCAACCTGACCATGGCCATGAACTTCAAGGCGCTGCCGTACGGCCTCGGCTTCGGCCCGTTCGCCGGCGACGTGTATCGCGCGCCGAGTTCGTACCCGTACCACGACGGCCTCAGCGGTGCCGAGGCGGCCGCGAAGACCATCGCGTACCTCGAGAAGACCGTCGGCGCGAGCGACCTCGCCTGCCTGGTCGTCGAGCCCATCCAGGGCGAGGGCGGCTTCATGGTTCCGGCCGACGGCTATCTGACGGCCCTGCAGGAATGGTGCACGGCGAACGGCATCGTCTTCGTCGCTGACGAGATCCAGAGCGGCATGGCGCGCACCGGCGCGTACTTCGCCAGCGAGCACTTCGGCATGGTTCCGGATGTGGTGCTCTCGGCCAAGGGCATCGCCGGCGGCCTGCCCATCGCGGGCGTCACCGGCCGCAGCGAGATCATGGACGCGGCTCAGCCCGGCGGCCTCGGGGGCACGTTCGGCGGCAACCCCGTCGCAGCGGCGGCGGCGATCGCCGTGTTCGAGCGGATCGAATCCGCCGATCTGCTCGCGGAAGGCGCGCGCATCGGCGCGAAGCTCATCCCCGCGCTGGAGGCCCTGAAGGCCCGCTTCGACATCATCGGTGATGTGCGCGGCATCGGGGCGATGGTCGCGATCGAGCTGGTTCAGCCCGGCACCGGCGCGACGACGAAGGAGCCCAACGCCGCCGCGGTCACCGCCCTGGTGGCCTACGCCGCCCAACACGGCGTGCTCATCCTCAGCGCCGGCACGTACGGCAACGTCCTGCGCTTCCTGCCCAGCCTCGCCGTCACCGACGAGCTGCTGGACGACGCGCTGTCGGTGCTCGCGGACGGCTTCGCGACCCTGTAGTCCCGAGGCCCGCCGTCGCCTCCCGCCCCGCCTGACCCCTTCCGGAAATGCAGACCCTTTCCGCCTGACCCCTTCCGGAAATGCAGGGTCAGGCGGGAGATGAGGGCGCAGCAAGCGGATGGGAGCGCGATCTTCGGCCGCGACCCTGCATTTCCGGTCGGGGCGGCCGGTGGACGCGATGGGTCAGAATAGACGAATGCCTCCAGGAACCTTCACCGTCGCCGAAGCCGTCGAACTCGCCGTTGTGGAGCGGAGCGGATTCGTGGAGTCGCGGCACGCGGGCTCGGCGATCCTGCTTGCTCCCGACGGCACGGTGCTGCGCAGCCTCGGCGCACCCGATGCACCGATCTTCCCGCGCTCGTGCATGAAGCCGTTCCAGGCCCTCGCCGTGATGACGGCAGGCGTCGAGCTCGACGGAGCGGAGGCGGTCATCGCGACCGCGAGTCACGCCGGGCTCCCCCAGCACGTCGCGCTGGTGCAGAACCTGCTGCTGCGCGCGGGCCTGGACCACACGGCGCTGCAGTGCCCGGCCGACTGGCCCGGCGACTCCGCGACCCGCGCGCAGCTCCAGCGCGCCGGCGGCGGCAAGGACGCGCTCTTTATGAACTGCTCGGGCAAGCACGCGGCGATGCTGCTCGCCTGCGTGCAGAACGGCTGGGATCCCCGCAGCTACCTCGACCCTGCGCATCCCCTGCAGGTGCACGTCCGCGAGACGGTGGAGCGGATGACCGGCGAACGGGTGCTCGGCACCGGCGTCGACGGCTGCGGCGCCCCGGTGCACGCGATGTCGCTCACCGCGCTGGCGAAGGGCATCTCGAAGATCGTCTCCTCCTCCCCCGCCTCGCCGTTCGGTCTGTACCGCCAGGCGGGCCTGCTGACCCGGGCCATCCTGGAGAACGCGTGGGCGATCGACGGCCCGGGCCGCGACAACACCGTTGTCATCGAACGGCTCGGGCTCGTCGCCAAGCTCGGCGCGGAGGGTGTGATGATCATGGCCGCCCCCGACGGCACAACGGTCGCGCTGAAGATGCTCGACGGCAGCCTGCGTGCGGCGACGATCGTTGCGGTGAAGCTGCTGGTCGAGGCCGGCGTCGTCGAGCGCGCCGGTGCCAACGAGGTGCTCTCGCGCCTCGACCTCACCGTGCACGGCGGCGGCCGCCCTGTCGGCGTCATCCGCGCCTCCTACGTCTAACGCTTCGCCTCGCCGCGGGGAGCGGACGAGGTCAACGCATCGAATCCAGGACCACCTCGCCGTCGACGATGTCGACGTGTGCTTCGACGGAGAAACGGGCACTGGTCGACTCGTGCCGGACGGCGCCGCCGTTGCTGCTGTAGTCGTAGGTCTCGTCGACGGTGCCCGAGTTGGTCGATCGCACCGTCCAGCTGCCGCCGCCGAGTTCGAGTTCCAGCTCGGGCATCTGCCTGATCGCGTAGCTCACGTTCGTATAGCTCCCCCAGCCGTTGTCGACCGAGAACGGGCACTCCTCCGGCTCGGCTTCAGTGGATGCAGCGCAGGCGGTCAGCGCGTCCGTCACCACAGCGACGGCAGCTTCCTCGAAGGCCGGGGTCGGTTCGGCGGCGAGCCCCAGCCCGTACGCGCTCCAGCTGTCGTCCTCGACGAACGGGTCGATCGACCGGATCTCGTGCACGGCTTCGAGGTAGTCGGTCGCGCCGAGTCCGATGTCGTACGCGCCGGGGAAGGCGCGCAAGGCGAGCCAGGTCGAGTCGTCGCTCACCGTCGGATCGGGCATGGCGAGCGTCTCGTCGCCGACGATGAGATCGCGGCCGTCCGAGCCGCGGGGCAGCGTGACCGCGATCGTGCCGACCTCGGCGTTCACCACCGTCCAGCGATCCGCGATCAACAGATCGGTGCCGTTGCGGGTCAGAGTGAGGGTCGTCGTCCGCGTCTCATCGTCGAAGCGGTACGTCACGGGCACCGAAGCCAGATCACCGTCCTGCTCGACACGCCCGATGGCGGCGGCGCGAATACGCCCCGTTGCGGCGCCGAAGGCGGCATCCGTCAGCAGTACGTCCTGATCGGTGACCTCGACACCGCCCAGCTGGAGCGCGGTGGTCGCGTCGCCCGCCTCGAGCGCGTCGAGATAGCGCTGCGCCGTCGCCCCGGGTCCGAATACGGTGCCGCGCAGGACTCCTCCGGCTACCGTTGCACCGATACCGAGTACGAGCGCTGCGATGATGCCGCCGGCGATGAGCCGGGAACGACGAGACAGCGGACCTCGACGCGGGGTGACCGCCGCAGTAGCAGCAGCAGCGATGACCGGAGCGGTCCCTTCCGCGACCGGCTGCGGCTTCGGCACCGGCTGCGCCTGCGGCTGCGCAACGGCGGCCGACGCCGGAGCCGAGAACCGAGTAATCAGGCGAGCGACGAATCCCGGCGGCAGGAGTTGCAGCATGATCGGTGACAGCCAGCGGGCTCCGGCCTCGACCAACGCGCCCCACGCTCCGAAGACCAGGAACGTCCACGCCGCCGGTCCGCCGCCGACCGTTCCGGATCCGAAGAGAGGGAAGGAGTAGCCGACCGCGATCACGGGCAGAAGCTGAACCGCGAGTCCGATCGCGGCGAACGCTGCAGACGTGGCGAACCAGTCCGCGTTCGTCGCGACCCGCCCGGTCCGCACGAGGGAGAGCAGGACGGCCGCGATCAGACCGGCCACAACGGGGATGAGGATCGCGAGCCACACCGGGCCCTCGATCGCGCCGGACCAGAGCGAAAGGTCACGACTCGCGGCCGCCGAGCCGCCGTCCAGGGAGGCGAGCAGCTGGCGCATCAGATCGAGCCCGCCGAAAGTGCCCAGCGAGCCGCCCGTCACGAAGGCCGCGGCGTCGAGGGCGAACGTCGGTCCCGCCAGCGGCAGCAGCATCAGATACGCCGGCTGCTCGGATCCGAGCAGGATGACGATGTAGCCGGCCAGGCTGAGTCCGCCGACCACAGTCAGGAACGTCAGCCCACTGCGCAGAGCGGGCACGGGCAGCACCCGCAACCACGGCACCGGCCCGGTCGCGAGCCACGTGGCGCCGATCCCGAGTACCGTGGCGCCCAGCGTTCCGGTGACCGATGCGGCGCCGATCGAGAAGGTACTGACCGAGGCCGCGATGCTGCTGGGAGGGCTTACCGTCTGCGTGCAGATCGCCGCGAGGGCGGTACTTCCGGTCGCGAGGATCAGACCGGACGCGATGGCCGTCGCGACCCGTTCGCTCGACGACACGCGCCGGTGCCGCGCAGCGACGGTCAGCCCGATGACGATCCCCGCTGTGACCGCGAGCGGCAACGAATACACGCCGATGGATCCGCCCGCCATCGACGAGCTGATGGTGGTCCCGAGCACCCCGGCCGTGGCCGCCGCCACGATCTGGACGGGCCCGGTCAGCAGCATCTCGCCGGAGAAGTACTTCCAGTCGGCTACCGCGAACGCGAGCAGGAAGGCGACGAGCGCCACGATGAGGCCACTGCCGTAACCGCAGCCCGCGACCGCGAGGCAGCGCAGCCAGAAGGCGCGGGATCGGAGGGGCACGAGGCGCGGATCCAGCGGTCGCGTCGATGGCTCGGCGACGGGTTCCGTGGTGGTCGTGTTCTCGTCGGTCATTTCGGGGGCGTCTCCATCCGCTCGCGCTCGGATGGATGCGTCGGATCGCTCCCCCGAGCCCTGTCAACGCTAGGAGGCCGCGATCACACCGCCGCGCCGATCGCCGGGATCTGGCGCGCTCTTGAGCCTTCGTCCGTCGCCGAAACGCCGCTGCCGAAACGCGCAGGTCGGCGCCGGACGCCGCATCCGCGCCTGCTACGTCTAACCCGCTTCCCACGAGATGCCACTTCTGTACGCGACACGCCGGAAGGGGCGTACAGAAGTGGCATCTCGCGGGGCAAGCCGGCGTGCGGACGCCGGGCTACTGGGTGCGGGCCAGGCGTTTGGCGCGGGCGGCGGCGGAGACCTGGGTCACCACCACGATGACGATCGCGAGGAGGAAGACCGCGCTGGCGATCACGTTCGCCTCGGCCGGGATGCCGCGCGCAGCGGCGATGTAGATGTACTTCGGGAAGGTGCTGACGGAGCCCGAGTTGAAGTTCGTGATGATGAAGTCGTCGAAGCTCAACGCGAAGCTCAGCAGTGCCGCGGCCATGATGCCGGGCAGCAGCAGCGGGAAGGTGATCCGCCAGAACACCTGCGCGGGCGAGGCGTACAGGTCGCGTCCGGCCTCCTCCAGCCGCGGATCCAGGCTCGCCACGCGCGCCTTCACCGTCACCACGACGAAGCTGATGCAGAACATCGTGTGCGCCAGGATGATCGTGACGAGCCCCTTCTCCGCGCCGACGGCGAGGAACTGGGCCGCGAGTCCGGCGCCGAGCACGACCTCGGGCGTCGCCATCGGCAGGAACAGCAGGAGGCTGATCGCCGAGCGGAACCGGAACCGGTAGCGCACCAGGGCGATCGCGATCGCGGTGCCGAGCGCGGTCGCCAGCACGGTGGAGACGAGGCCGACCAGGAGGCTGTTGCCGAAGGCGGTCATCACCTCCTCGCTGGTCCACGCCGAGATCCACTTGTCGAAGGTGAAGCCGCGCCAGGCGATGTTCGAGCGCAGCGAGTCGTTGAACGAGAACACGAAGGTGTACCCGATCGGGAAGAGCAGGAAGATCAGGGCGATGGCCGTGTAGATGCCCAGCCCGAGGCCCTTGAAGCTGCGCGGCTCGCGCACGGGCTTCGTGACGGGCGCGCCCAGGAGTTCCTGAGCGGATCCGGTCGCTGTCGTCACAGGAGGTCCTCCGTTCCGCTGCGGCGGACGTAGAAGCCGACGAGGATCAGGATGACCGCCATCAGCACGATCGAGAGCGCGGCCGCCGCCGGGTAGTTCTCGAGGGTGAGGAAGTTCGCCTCGATCGCGTTACCGACCATCGAGGTCTGCGAGGAGCCGAGGAAGTCGCGGCTGGCGTTGATGTAGTCGCCGGCCGCGGGGATGAAGGTCAGCAGCGTTCCGGAGACGATGCCGGGCATCGAGAGCGGCACGGTCACCTTCAAGAACACGGTGGCCGGATGCGCGTACAGGTCGCTGCCCGCCTCCAGCATCCGCGTGTCCAGCCGCTCCAGGGTGGTGTACAGCGGCAGCGTCATGAAGGGGATGAAGTTGTAGGTGATGCCGAAGATCACCGCGAACGGCGTGCCGGTCAGGTGGCCGTCGGCCGGCAGGATCGCGATCGCCTTCAACGCCTGAACGACCACACTCTCGTCGGCCAGGATCTGCTTCCAGGCCAGGGTGCGCAGCAGGAAGCTGATGAAGAACGGTGCGATCACCAGGGTGAGCAGCAGGTTCTGCAGCAGCGGCTTCGAGCGCGCCTTCACTCCGATGAAGTACGCGAGCGGATAGCTGATCGCCAGCGCCAGCGCGGTCGCGATCAGCGCGTAGCCGAACGAGCGGATGGCGTGCGGCCAGTAGTCGGCCATCACCGTGAGGTAGTTCTGCCAGACGAAGCCGGGCATGTACTCGCCGATGTCGCCGTCCGGCACCTCGGCCTGGAACGAGGTGAAGATCAACGAGATCAGCGGCGTCAGGAAGAACAGCACCATGTAGGCGATGCCCGGCGCGAGCAGGATCAGCGCGATCGTGCTCCGCTTCCGGGGCGCGGCCTCGACCGGCGTCGCGGTCGAGGCGAAGGCTGCGAACGCCACGGCTCAGGCCTCTTCGAGTTCCGTCTTGAGCAGCGAGCGCTTCTGCACGGCGATCGACCGGGTCGACTCGTCGGAGGCGAAGCGCGGGCCGGCGCCCGGCTCGTCGGCCAAGCCGAAGCCGTGCTCGTAGTTCCAGCTGACCCAGACCTCCGCGCCCTCGCCGACGACCGGCCCGAAGACCATGTTCTGGGCGAAGACCACCAGGTTGCCGATGCCGGGCACGAGGATGGTGTACTGCGTGCTGACGCCGCTGAACGAGACGTCGACCACTCGCCCGGGGCCGAGCGTGTTGTGCCCGGTCGGCACATCCGGCGCCTCCGTGTGCAGCATCAGCTTCTCGGGGCGTACCCCGATGGTGACCTCGCCCGCGTGACGCTGGGCGCGCGCCGTCGGCACCACGATCGGCCGACCGGCGATCTCCACGGTCATCGCGTTCGAGGTGGTGCCGGTGACCTCGCCCGTGAACAGGTTCGACTGGCCGAGGAAGTTCGCGACGAACGCCGTCTTCGGCAGCTCGTACAGCTCCTCCGGCGGCCCCATCTGCTCGATGCGGCCCTTGTTCATCACGGCGACGGTGTCGGCCATGGTCATGGCCTCCTCCTGGTCGTGCGTGACGTGCAGGAAGGTGAGTCCGACATCCATCTGGATCGACTTCAGCTCGAGCTGCATCTGCCGGCGCAGCTTGAGGTCGAGGGCGCCGAGGGGCTCGTCCAGCAGCAGCAGTGCCGGGCGGTTCACTACCGCGCGGGCGAGCGCGACGCGCTGCTGCTGACCGCCGGAGAGCTGCATCGGTCGGCGCTGCGCGAGGTGGTCGAGTTCCACCAGCCGAAGCGCCTCGTGCGCCTTCGCGATCGGCTCGGCGATGCCGCGCCGCTTCAGCCCGAAGGCGACGTTCTCCAGGATCGACATGTGCGGGAACAGCGCGTACGACTGGAAGACCGTGTTCACCGGGCGCTGGTACGTCTTGGTGTTCGTGACGTCCTTGCCCCCGATCAGGATGCGACCGCCGGAGGGCTCCTCCAGCCCCGCGACGAGACGCAGGGTCGTGGTCTTGCCGCAGCCGGACGGGCCGAGCAAGGCGAAGAAGGAACCGGCGGGGATGGTGAGGTCCAAGTCCTCGATGGCGGTGAAGCCCGGGTAGCGCTTGCTGATTCCGACCAGCTGCAGGTCGGCGCCGCTCTCGGCGAAGGTTCCCACGGCCATCAGATGCCCAGCAGCACTTTCTGGAACTCGGCCTGGTAGTCCTTCTCCTCCTGCGCGGAGAGCGTGCGGAAGACGTGCGCCTTCGACAGGGTCTCCTCGTTGGGGAAGATGAGCTGGTTCTCGGCCAGCTCGGGATCGATGTTCTCCATGGCTTCCTTCGCTCCGTCGACGGGGGTGATGTAGTTCACCCAGGCGGCCACCTCGGCGGCGACCTCGGGTTCGTAGTAGTAGTTCATCAGGGCTTCGGCGTTGGCCTTGCGGGTGGAACCCATCGGCACCACGAAGGTGTCGTTCCACAGGGTGCCGCCGGAGTCGGGCAGCGCGAACTCCCACTTGTCGCCGGCCTCGGCGTTGATCAGCGTGATGTCGCCCGACCAGGCGATGGCCGCGAGGGTGTCCTCGTTCTGCAGATCGTTCAGGTAGGCGTTGCCCTTGATGTTGCGGATCTGGCCCTCATCGACCTGCTTGCGGAACACGTCGATCGCGTTCATGAACTGGTCCTCGCCCCACTTCCCGGCGATGTCCGTACCCTGCGACTGCATGATGATGCCGATCGTGTCGCGCATCTCGCTGAGCACCCCGACGCGGCCGCGCAGCGCCGGATCCCAGAGGTCGTCGACGCTGGCGAGGCCGTTCGGCAGCTTCTCCTTGTTCCAGACGATGCCGGCGAATCCTGCCTGCCACGGCAGCGAGAGGTGCCGCCCCGGGTCGAAGTCGGGATTCGCCAGCGACGGCGTCAGGTTCGAGATGTTGGGGATGTTCGCGTGGTCGAGTTCCTGCACGTAGCCACGGCGCACGAGCCGCGAGACCATCCATTCGGTCAGGCAGACGGTGTCGGAGCCGGGGTACTGGCCGAGGGCGAGCTGGTCCTTGACCTTGCCGTAGTAGGAGTTGTTGTCGTCGACCGCCACGTTGTAGCTGACCGCGATGCCGGTCTCCTCCTCGAACGCCATCAGCGTCGGGTAGTTGCCGTCGTCGTCCTCGTCGAGGTAGGCGGGCCAGTTGTCCCACACCAGGCGCTTGTCGGTCGCGGAGGCGTCGGCTGCGGCCGTCGGGGCCGGCCGGGACCCGACGGGCGCGCACGCGGCGAGCGCGAGGCCGGCGGCACCGAGGCCGAGGCCGCCGAGCACCGCGCGTCGACTGAGCTGGGCCGCCCGGCCGCCGGCGGAGGATCGCGCGAGGGCGATGGCCTGGCGGAGGAGCGGATCCCTCGGATCGGGTCGGGTCATGCCTGCGACTCCTGAATGCGTCGTTCCCCGGGTATCGGGAAGGCCGTCAACTTTCCTGAACTATGGCACAGGAGATCCGTGACTGTCGATCACGAACGGGGCAAAAGCCCCATTCCGAAACATGATCTTCACGAATTCAGCATCAGATCGGTCAGATCGCTGCGGAATCTGTCGCCCGGCGCGGAATGGGCGACCCTTTCGATCCGTCCGTCCCGCAGCACGAGCATCCGTGATTCGTCGGCGCAGAACGGCACCACGACGCGCGGCCCGAGCAGGGCGCGGACCTCCGCGGGGGTGACGCCGTCGAAGAGCACCACGCCCTGCGATCGAGCACGATCGAAGCGGGCGCGGGCGGCGTGCCATTGATCGACCGTGCCGCACAGGGCCGCGGTCGGCGCGCGTTCCGATTCCGGCACCGTCACCTCCTCGAGCAGCGCGCCCGCCGCTCGCAGCCGATCGGCCGTCGCCGCGGACCGTGAAGCCACGACCGCGATGGGCGCCCGCCCGAAGGGCAGCGCCGCCAGCGGAACCGCCGCGGCGTTGCGAAGATCCTTCGTCTGCGGCGACGCGCGGTAGACCTGGATCCGTTCGCCCCGCCACAGCCCGCCACCCGGCGGCAGGCTCGGGTCGAACGGCCCGTCCACGCCGGCGAGCTGATGCTCCTGTCGGCTGGACATCCGCAGGACGAGGGCGCGACCGAACAGGGGCTGCAGTCCGGCGAGTCCGTCGGCGAGTCGCTGGGCGGAGGCGACGACCGCGCCTCCCGCCGCGGGCGCGGTTCGCAGGATCGTCGCCAATGCCTCCAGGACGGTGCGCTGGTGATCGGGCGGATAGCGGCGCAGCAGCAGGTCGAGATCGTCGATCAGGAGCGAGCCGGGGTTCCTCGCGTTCGCTCCGGCGGTGAGCACATCCCACGCCGCCTCCGGCATCGACGCGTCCAGTCGGATGATCCCGCCACGCCGTTGCGCGAGGAGTGCATCGATCGCTCCGGACTTCCCGGAGCCGGCCGTGCCGAGCACGAGCAGGTTGCCGACCCCGAGCTGCTGCGGATCCTGCCGCTGCTCGTCGGGGCGATCCACAAGGCCCAGCAGGGCGTCGGCGAGGGCGTCGACCGGATGATCGGGCAGCGGCAGCACAGCCGGCAGCGGATCCAACCACGGCCGGTGCACCCGCGTGCCGGCGTCATCGGGGCGGAGAACGCGTTCCGCGTCCGCCGGCTCCGCGAGAGCACCCTGCACCAGCACCGGCCCATCGGCCGCGCCGAGCACGAAGCGGCCGGGCGCGCCCGCGGACAACCGCACCGCGGCGTCGGATCCGACGACGAGCCGGGAGTCGTTGGCGTCGTTCACGCGCAGCGAGACGCGCAGTCCGCAGTTCGCGGCGACCGCATCGCGGACCACACCGGCCGGGCGCTGCGTGCACAGCACGAGATGCACCCCGAGCGAGCGTCCACGCGCCGACACGTCGGCGAAGAGCGCGTGCAACTCGGGCGACTGCTCCAGCAGGAAGGCGCACTCGTCCACCATCACCACCAGCCGCGCGAGCCCGTGCGCGACCGGCGCGGCGACGTCCTTCACCCCGACTTCAGCGAGCCGACGCTCGCGCCGACGCAGCTCGGCCGACAGGCTGCGGAAGGCCCGGCTCGCCTCCCCCGGCGCGAGATCGGTGATGATGCCGAGGCAGTGCGGCAGCGCGGCGAGGTGCGAGAAGGTGGCGCCGCCCTTGAAATCCGCGAGCAGGAAGGTCACGTCGGCGGGCGAGAAGCGCGCGGCGAGGGCGAGCACCCAGGCGGTCAGGAACTCGCTCTTGCCGCTTCCGGTCGTGCCGCCGACGATGGCGTGCGGGCCGTCGGCGGCGAGGTCGATCGTCACCGGGCCGCGTTCTCCGATGCCGACGACCACGCCCAATCCGGCGCGCGCGTCCGGCGCCCGATCGGCCGCGAGGAGGCTCCGCAGCGGTACCCGACTCGGCGCGCCGGCGCCGTCGAGCGCCGGCGCGGCCTCGGCGAGAGCGCGTGCGAAGTCGGCGGCCTCCTGCTCCGCGAGCAGTTCGATCCGGAGCTGCTCCGTGACGCCGCGGCCGCGACGCCCGACGACGCTCGCCGTTCGCGGGCCGTCGATCCGCACCACGCAGCGGCAGCGTGGCGGCAGCTCGCCGGCGGTGGGCGCGAGGGCGAGCAACGCACCGCTCGCCGGTGCTGGAGCGGAGTCCAGGAACGCATCCGCGACGGTGAGGATCGGCGTCGTCGCGTGCGGCGAATCCTTCGTCGACGGATGCGGCAGGCCCGATGCCCACGACCACGCGGCCCCGTCCGGGAGGGCGATCCGCACGGCGGAGGGCGGCAGTTCGTTCGCGAGTTGGATCAGCAGCGCCCGCAGGTACGCTCGGGCGAGGCTCGCCTCGCCGTGCACCCCGATCCCGTCGGCGAGCACCACCCGCATCGGCGCGTCGTCGAGACGACGCCCGTCGGAGACGAGCGGGTCGTCGTCCGGTCCGTCGATCGGTACCGCGCTCGCGGTCACGCCGGCCCCCAGCACCACGGATGCGTTCGCGGGCGATCCGCGCCAGCGCGCATCCGCCGGCACGTCGCCGGCGAGGATCGCGTGGGCTCCGGGACCCGCGCGCCACGCCGCCCGGCGCTCCTCGTCGTGCGCCAGCGCGATCTGCCCCCTCGCTCGGTCCCTCGCGTCGGTGTACTCCCGCCGCGCGCGCCGATCGTCGCGCCGACGCACCCGGAGCCCGTCCGCGTATCCGGCCACCGCGACGACGGGCCCCAGGGCCGCGAACGCGAGCACGTACGGCGACTGCGTCAGCGCCCAGATCAGGCCGGAGGCCAGCACCGGCGCGATCGCGGCCAGCAGCGGGAAGGCCGGGCGCCGCGCCGGCTCCGGCGCGCTCGGGATGCGGATGCGCGGGGGCGCGACAAGAGGATCCATCGATCCAGCACAGCACGAGCAGGCCACTGATCGACGTTCCCGGGAGAACTCCCGGGCTCCGCGTGCCTGTGGAGGAACCGACGCCCGCCGACGACGCCCGCCGACACCGCCCGCCGACGACGCCCGCCGACACCGCCCGCCGACGACGCCCGCCGACACCGCAGGCCGCAGCGCTCAGCGTCTCAGCGGGCGGCCTTCTCCACCGACATCTCGACCCCGGACAGCCGCACCAGGCTCCCCGCCGCCGCTCGGTAGCGCTTGCCGGCCTCCAGCGGCAGCTCCGCCTCCCCCACGGCGACCAACACCGTGCCGTTGGAGGACCAGCGGTCGCGCACCCACAGTCCGTCGCCGTCGAAGCCGAACTCGAGGTGGGTCTTCGACATCGAGCGACTCGGATCGGTGATGGCCAGCACGTGCCGGAACGACTCACCGGCATCCGGTACCGGCTGGCGACCGATCAGGCCGCTGCCGGTCACGATCGCGTGCTGCCCGGTCGAGAACGAGAGCAGCATCAGGCCGCTCATCGGCGCACGAGCGGGGTCCGCCGTGGCGGCGGCGCGGCGGTGCCGCCCGGTCGACAGACCCGGCAACCAGGCGCGCTGCGCTGGATCGAGCACGGTGGTGTCTCCCGCGGCGCCGAGGCTGGAGTACGAACCGGTCACTTGCGAGGAGACGGGCGTTCCGCACTCGCCGCAGAGGATCGCTCCGGCAGCGAGGGCCGAGCCGCAGTTGCTGCAGATCACAGAGTCCGACCTTTCCTCTGGCTATGGTAGCGGCGAGCGGGGCGGCGGATGGAGGCGAGGGAGAGAGCCCAGCGCACGCGCAGCCGCAACGGCGCCCCCGGGCGCAGTCCCCTGCGCAGCTGCGGCAGAGCGGCCCAGACCCGTTCCGGCTCCTCGCTCGGAATCGGCAACGGGTCGAAGGCGGCTCGGTCGGCCAGCCGGGCGAGAGTGAGGGCGCGGGGATCCATCAGGGCCCGCGCGATGTCGAGGCGGTTCCCGCCGGGCGGTGGCGCCACCCCGCGGTCGGTCGCCGCGTCGAGGTAGTCGGACCAGGCGCCGAGCAGGCGCGCGCGCGGGTCGCGCGCGCGAAGTCGCCGACGACGGCGGAACGCCTTGATCCCGATGATCAGGGCGGGCGGGAGCAGCACCAGCGCGAGCGCGAGCGCTCCGGCCACGACCCAGGTCGGCAGGGCGGCGCCGCGATCCGGTGGGGCCGGATCGACGTCGGTCCCCTCCTGATTCCCCGCGGCGTCGCTCTTCTGCTGCGGCACGGGAGGCTCGACCACCGCCTGCGGTCGCGCCGTGGGCACCGCGGCATCGGGCAGGCGCTGCGGGGCGTCGCTGCGGTGCGGAGTCACATCGACCACCACCCAACCCCGCTCCGCCGTGAACACCTCCAGCCACGCGACGGCGTCGCGACCGCGCACCACCGCCTTCGCGTCCGTAGCCGACTCCGCATCGAAGCCGACGCCGACCCGGGCGGGGAACCCCGCTCGGTCGGCGAAGAGGGCCGCCGCGCTCGCGTACTGCTCGCCGTCGCCGACCATCGGCTCCGTCGTCAGCATCTCCTCCAGCCGGCCGAGCGAATGACCTGGGCGGCTCGGTGCGCCGCCGGTCTCCGCCCCGTGGCTGAGGTACCCGGTGGCGAGCATCGCGTCGAGAGCGCTGGCGAGCCGGACGCCCGGGCGGTCCGACCCGACGGCGGCACCGTCGAAGTACTCGTCGACCAGGTCGGAATCCGCGCTGCTGCGCAGCATCGTCGCGGCTCCTGGGGTGAGCGGGCCGAGCTCGTCCGGGTCGAGGCGGACCGCCGAACCCGCGACCACGTTCACGGTTGCTCCCGCCCCGAGCGACGGTACCGTCAGCGCGGTGCCGTCGGTCGCCGAGTAGTACGCCGAGACGCCGTCGGCGCCGAGCGTCGGTACGCCGGCCCCGAGCGGCAACGGCACCCACGGCTCGTCGAGCGCCACGATCGTGATCCGCGCGGCCCCGGCCCCTCCGCCGCCCGCGGGCAAGCGCCGGAAGTCGGGGGCGGAACGCGGCCCGAGAACCACGCCGTCGTAGTCGTCCAGACGAGCGAGCGTGAACCGCGTGCCGGCCGCCACATCCGCGGCGGTGAAGAGCACGGTCTCGGCGGTGTCGGAGCCGAACCAGCGACGGAACGCGGAGAGCGGGCTCGCCAGGGCGGCCGCATCGATCGGCGGCTCGACGAGTTCGCGCGGTACGACCCGATCCGGCCCGAGCGGGATCACCGCCGCCGCCCCGCTGCCGATCACGGCGCAGACGACCAGCACGCCGACAGGAAGCAGCAGGCTCCTGGCCCGGATCCGCGCGGCGGCGACGTTCACGGCGGCGACGGCGAGCACACCGAGCAGCAGGAGCACACCGCTCACCACCGCCGCTGCCACCGCCGGCGTCGGCGTCGCGCCCCGGACGCCGAACGCGGCGGCGAACAGAGCGATCAGGAGCGGGCCGATCGCGGCTCGGCGGCCGCCCGCCGTCGCCCACGCGGTGCCGAGCAGCACCACGAGGTAGCCGGGCACGAGGAGTCCGTCGCCTCCGCCCAGCGGAGTCGCGGCCGTGAGTACGTCCCGCCAACCGGCGACGCACGCCCCGGCGAAGCCGATCAGTCCGGCGATGGTCGGCAACGTGCCGCCGGCCGCCTCGTCCGGCACGGCGACGACGGCGCCGAGCAGCACGTCGAACACGATCGCGGCGACGAACCAGGCTCGCCGGCGCGCCCCCGTCCGCCGCCGCCAGAGCGATCCCGTCACCGCACCGGCGGCGAGCGCGGCGAGACCCGCCGGCAAGAACGCGGGCCAGCCGTACAGCGGAGCGATCAGGCTCGCCGCAGCGGCGCACGCCAGCACCGCGACGCAGAGCGCCGTCGTGACGCGGCGGATCGACGCTCGATCGGTCACCGACTCCCCGCCCGTCCGATCGCCCGGGCGAGGTCGCCGAGGAGTCCGATCGAGAGCACCGGCGGGTCCAGCGAGCCCCGGTAGGAGGGGTCGGCGCCGGCGTCGCAGCGCAGGATGATCACGTCCGAGCGAGCCCGATAGGGGTCGGCGGAGGCGGCCAACGCTGGATAGCCGGCGCTGTCGCCGCAGACGAGAGCGACGAGCGCGGCGTCGCGCGCCGAATGCGACATCCGTCGCGCGAGGGCGTCGAGAGGCTCGACCTCCGGATCGAGCGCGATGCGTGCGAGATCGTCCAGCAGTCCGGCCGTGCCGCCGCGACCGAGCACCCGCGAGGCGACCGTGTCCGACGGACGGCGCGTGACCGCGACGAGGACCGACCGGCCCTCACGGCGCGCACGCTCGGCGAGGGAGGCGACGGCGCTGACGGCGAGCTCGAAACCGTCCGCCGCCGAGTACGACCCGGCCCGGGTGTCCAGCAGCAGCAGCAGGCTGCTGCGCCGGCTCTGCTCGAACTGGCGCACCATGACCCGGCCCGACTTCGCCGTGCTGCGCCAGTGCACCATCCGGACGTCGTCGCCGCGCGCGTACTCCCGCACCGAGTGGAACGCGATGTCGCGGGCGGTCAACTCGCGGGACGTGAAACCCTCCAGATCGGCGAAGAACCCGGCGCTCACGGCGGGGAGCGGGATCGTGCGCGGATGCACGAACTGCTCGACCGACTCGGTGGACGCGGAGCGGCGTTGCAACAGGCCCAACGGGTCGCGGCGACCGATGACCGTCGGCCCGACCCGGTAGACGCCGCGTCGACGCGTCGGCAGCGGGATGCTCGCAACGGTCCGACCGCGGGCGGCGAGCGCCGGCAGCTCCACCCGCACCTCGCCTCCTGGCAGGAGCACCGTCGCCGTGCTGCGCGCGAGCGGCGACTGCCGCCGGTTGCGCACCACCACGTCGACCCGGGCGGCGTCCCCCACGCGGACCCGTGGGGTGGGCAGCACCAGCCGAACCGCGTGCCGCGGGGTGCCGGCCAGCGCGAGCATCGCCACGACGAACATCGCCGCGACCGCCCACAGCAACGGCGCGAACTCCGACCAGCCCAGCACCACGCAGCAGAGCAGGGCGAGCAGGCCGACGCCGACCGCGCCACGGCCGAGAGGAGTGATCGCCGCGCCGGAACGGCGCAGCAGCCGACCGATCACGCGGTTCGACGCTCGGTCGGCGGGGGCGTCTCCAGGAGCAGTCGGGAGACGATCTGCGAGGCCGTCGCTCCGTCGAACTCCGCCTCCGGGCTGAGGATCAATCGGTGCGCGAGCACGGGCTCGGCGACCGACTTGACGTCATCGGGCACCACGTAGTGCCGGCCGTTCGCCGCGGCGAACGTGCGGCTGATCCGCGCCAGCGCCAGGGCGCCGCGCACACTCGCGCCGAGTCGCACCCCTTCGGCCCGCCGACTCGCGTCCACCAATCGGGCGATGTAGTCGTTCACGGCCGGATCGACGGCGACCCCGCGTGCGAGCCGCGCCATCTCGAGCACCGTCGCCGAGGTGACGACGGGAGCCGAGATCGTGGGGCGCGCCCGGTCGGCACCCTCCAGGATCCGCAGGGTCGAGGCGTGGTCGGGGTAGCCGATCGAGGTCCGCATCACGAAGCGGTCCAGCTGCGCCTCCGGCAGCCGATAGGTGCCGGCCTGCTCGACCGGGTTCTGGGTGGCGATCACCAGGAACGGATCGCCGACGGGATTGCTGTGCCCGTCGACGGTGACGGTGCCCTCCTCCATCACCTCCAGCAGCGCCGATTGGGTCTTGGCACTGGCCCGATTGATCTCGTCGGCCAGCACCACCGTGGCGAAGACCGGGCCGGGGTGGAAGACGAACGCGCCGGAGCGGGCGTCGTACACCGAGACGCCGGTGATGTCGCCCGGCAACAGGTCGGGGGTGAACTGGATGCGGCTCGTACTGCCTCCCACGACCGCCGCGAGCGCTCGGGCGAGCGAGGTCTTGCCGGTACCCGGCACGTCCTCCAGCAGGAGATGGCCCTCGCTGAACAGCGCCACGAGGGCGAGCCGGACCACGTGCGGCTTGCCCACGAGCACCTTCTCGACCGCGGCGGCGACGGCGTCGAAGGTGGTGGAGAAGGCGCGGGCCTGTTCGGGATTCATCGGGACTCGTTCTCGTCGGGGACGGGCGGCGGTGCGTTCATCGCACGAACCGGTGTTCCCGGCCGTCGATGGTGACGTCGAGCCACCCGCCGTCCGGGGAGCGGCTGAGCGTGCAGCCGTGTTCGGTGACCGTGCCGCGCGGCGTCTCGTCACCCTTGGCGCCGCACGCGAACGTCGCCGGGAGCGCGCGGTTGGGCGGGTCGGCGGTCCAGCTCCACCGACCGTTGTCGAATTCCAGGTCGGCCGGCCGGAAGTCGAGCGACGGCTCCGGCGCGACGATGGTCTTCGACCACCCCCCGCACGCGGCGTAGCCGCCCCAGACCGAGCACGCACGCACCTGGAAGCGCACGGCCGAGCCGAAGGCGCCGTTCCACGCCGCCCGGGGAGCGGACCCCGGTTGCAGCCGCGCCGCGTCCCCGCTCGGTTCGCCGTGCGCATCCACGGGGCGGACGTCGTAGCGGTCGGCCGTCGGAGCGATCCCGGTGACCACGTAGTCGAGGACATCGCCCTGCCAGCGCATCTCGCCGGCCACATCATCGATCGCTCCCGGAGTCGGTCGCGGCGTCGCCGAGACCACGGCGGATGCGGAGCAGCCGGCCCGGTTGTAGCCCCAGACCACGAAGGCGTACCGGGTGTCCTCCGCGCCCAGCCCGGTGAAGGTGCGCGTCAGCGTTCCCTGCGGCGACTGGATCACCTGCTCGGCCACCGTGCCGCCGACGACGGGCAGCGCGACCTCGCCGGGGGCCGGCTCGGACACGGTGCACCGCTGGGCGCCGCTGGGCACGGTCTCGTCGGTCACCCGCTGAACCACGTAGCCCAGCAGCGGGTCGCCGCGCGGATCGAAGGCCGACCACGAGACGGTCACCTCCCCGCGCTCGGGATTCGCGTCGGCGGTGACGGTGGATGCGGCCGGCGCTCCGTACGGGGTGACGGATACGGTCGCGGAGTTCCACTCGGTGACGTAGGGCAGCGCGAGATTGCGCGCACTGACGGAGACCGCGACGGCGGTGCCGTTGGGATAGGCCGGGCCGACGAAGTCGCGGCTGAGCCGCCCGTCCCCGGCGGGAACCACGGTGTCCTGCCCCGCGACACTCACGACGTAGCTCGTGATCGCGGAGGCCCCCTCGGCCACCTCCGGGGCGTTCCAGCTCAACCGGAATCCGCCGTCGAGCGGAGCGGCTCGAAGCTCGGACGGGGCGTCGGGCACCACGTCGCTCCAGACCACGTCCGCCGGACCCGCGGGGGCCGAGTCCCCGACCGCGTTCGTGGCGATCACGCTCAGGCGCACCGCGTTGTCCGGGCCGTTCCCGTCCGTCGGCACCGTGCAACTCGTCGACGGGCACGCGGTGGTCGAGACGACCCGTCCGTCGGCCGCCGCGGCGACCACCCGGAAGCCGGTGATCGGCGCGAAGTTGTCGGTGCCCGGCGTCCACGCGAGGGTCAGGTTGCGATCCCCCGCCGCGCGCAGAGCGACCCCCGTCACCGGCGCCGGCCGATCCTGCACCACGACCTCGATCCGGCCCCAGACGCTCCGAGCGGGGTCTCCCGTCGCATCCAGCAGCCGATATCGCGCGACGGCGGCGCCCGCCGCGGCGCTCGCGTCGGCCGCGATCGCGAGGGTCCCGTCGTCCCCGACGACGGTGCTGAGGCCGGCGGGGAGTCGAGCGCTGTCCAGTCCGGTCACCTCGGCCAGGCGCAACGGCGTGTCGGGGAACGGGTTGGTCGCCTGCGCGTCGGCGAGCACGTCCACGACCGCCGACCCGCCGCGCGGAACGACGACGCGCTCGTCGGGAGCGACGGCGAACGGCCGGGTCGATCCGACGATGCGGATGTCGACCCGTCCCGTCGACCCGCGCCCGTCGCGATCGGCGACCGCGACCAGCACCGAGGTCGCCGTGCCGGCACTCATCCCGTCCGCTGTGCTCAGATCGAGGGTGCGGCCCGTGAGGGTCGCGACGACGCCCACCGGCGCCGGATCCAGAACGGTGAAACGCACGGGGTCGGCCTTCAGCGCGTCGGCGCCGAGTTCATCCACCGGGGTGGTCAGCCGGGCGAGGTCGATGCTGCGCGAACCGCCGGGCTCGAGATCGATCGTGGTACCGACGAACTTCGGTGCCTCGCGCCCGGTCGCGGTGACCTGCACCGGCAGCACGATCGTCGAGACCCGGCCGGTCGAGGGCGGGTCGGCCGCGTCGTCCGTGACATCGAACGAGAGCGAAGCCGGCCCGACGTAGCCGTCGACGCTGTGGAACCGGACGGTGCCCTCGTCCACGTACGCGCTGCCCTCGGCGTGCGTCGCCTGCACGGAGTTCGGATCCGAGATCCGCGCGGTGCGACCGGCGGCGGCGACGACGACATCGGCCACAACGACGGTGAGATCCGTTCCACTCGGCACGGTCAACGTGGCGGCATCCGATCGCAGCTGCGGCAGGGAATCCCGCGCCCCGGCGACGAAGACGAACGCGTGCGCGACGATCGTCGGATCGTCGGCTCGCGCGACGGCGAACGGCACCACCTGCGCGCCGTCGCGGACCGGGATGCGCAGCGCGTCGGCACCGACGACGGCGACATCGGTGTCGAAACCCGACACGAGGCTGAGCACCACATCGCTCGCATCACCGTCGGCGAAGACGAGGTGCTCGAGCACCGGGACGTCGATGCTGCGACGACCGACCACGTCGGAGAGTCCCAGCGTGCGGTCCGCGACCTCCGGCCGGGCCAGCGGGGCATCCGCGGCGACGTCGATCGAGAGGAACGCGGAGCTGGTGCCACCGTGCCGATCCATCACGGTGTAGACGAAGCCGTACCGTCCGGGTTCCGCGAGGGGATGCACGCGGATCAGGTCACCCTCCACGTCGGCCTGGGCGCGACCGTCCACCGACTCCACGTGTTCGATCGACAGGCCCGTCCCGTCCGGGTCCACGTCGTTGCGCAGCACCGGTGCGGTCACGCCGAACCCCGGTCGCGCGGCCACGTCATCGTTCACGGCCACGGGCTGGCGGTAGCCGGCCGGCGCGGCGGCGATCCCGACCCGGACCAGTCCGGTCGATCGCGCCCCGAGCCCGTCGACCACGGTGTACTGGAAGGAGTCGGTGCCGCTCGTCTCCTCGCCCGCCCGGTAGCTGATCACCGCGCCGTCGATCGCGGTCACGGAGCCGAGGTCGGGCGAGGACTGCTGCCCGAGCAGGCGGACCTGGTCGCCGTCGGGATCGATGTCTTCCAGCGGGATCGGGATGCGCACGGTCTGCCCCGCGAAGACCCGGGCGGCGACCGTCTCCGGTACCGGTGCCGAGTTCGCCGCCGCGTCCGCCTCGCGCACGTTGATGCGCACCTGCGCCGTCGACCACTGTCCGTCCTCGCCGTCGACCCGGTAGCTCGCCGTGAGCGTGCCCGGCGTGGGCGGCGCCAGCAGCCGGAGCCGGTCGCCGTCGACGAAGAGGAGGCCGGAGCCCGCCGGTACGTCCCGCACCAGCGCGGGGTCCAGGCTCAGCGTGCCGCCGTCCCCCGCGACGTCGTTCGCCAGCACCGGGATGTCGACCACAGCCCCCACGCGGACGGATGCCGCATCGTCGACCGCGATCGGAGCCGGGACGGTGGCGGCGGGATCCACCTCCACGATCGTCACGTCGCCCTGCGCCTGCGCGCGGCCGTTCGTCACGGTGTAGTGGAAGCCCGCGGTGGCGGCGCCGAGCGGTCTCGAGAGCGTCACCCGCAGGATGGCGTCGTCGATCACCTGGACGTGGATCCCCGCGTCGGTCGGCACATCCTGCACCGCGGTCACGACCAGGACGCCGCCGGCGGGATCCGTGTCCTGCGCGAGCACATCGAGGTCGGTCGTCGCGTCGCCGCGCACGAAAGCGGTGTGGGCGACCGTGACGGGCGGACCCGGTGAATCCGGAGCGGCGACGGCGTCGATCCGGACCGTCCCCCTGATCGAGCGGGCGCCGTCGCCGACCGTGTATTCGACGGTGCGCGTGCCCGCCGTCGCCGTGCGGAATCGGAAGGTGCCGTCCGCCGCGTCGAGAGTCACCACGGCGCCATCGACCGGAGTCACCGCGGCCAGCACCGGCGACGTCCCGCCGCCTTTGATGTGCTCGAGCGGCGAGACCGTCACCTCCTGCCCCACGGCCGCCCGCACGGCGAACGCGTCCGCGCGCATCGGCACGTCGGCCGCCGGATGCGTCGAGATGCTCACGCTGCCGGATCCGCTCGCCCGCCCGTCGGAGACGAGCAGGCCCACTGTGGCGACCGGCTCCCCCGTTCCGTCACCGAACGTCACCGACCCGCTCGGTTCGAAGCTCACCGCGTCGGCCGGCGCACCGCTCGCCGCAGCGAGGTAGAACGGATCGCCGTCCGGATCCATCCAGTCCGACAACACGTTCTGCCGCCCGCGTCCGCCGGTCGCGACGTCCATCGCGGTGCTGCGCGCCTGGGTCGGCGGTGCGTTCTCGCCGTCGCCGCGGACGGTGACGGTGACGCTCGCGGATGCGGACCCACCGCGCCCGTCGTCGATCGTGTACGGCACGGTGAGCGCACCGCTCGCGCCCTCCGGCAGCACCAGTTGCAGCTGCTGCCCGTTCGACACCACCTCGATCCGCCCCTGCGCGGGCGTTCCGACCGTGGAGATCACCAGGGCGTCGCCGTTCGGGTCGCTGTCGTTCAACAGCACCGGCAGCAGTGTGGAGCGGGCCGGGCGGGCACCGAAGTCGTCGTCGACGGCGCTGGGCGGCTGCGGATCCTTGTCGGTGTCGTAGCCGGCCGAGCTCTCGTCGGTCGGCGTCGTGGGCGCCGGCTCGGCGTCCAGCAGCGCGGCCCAGTCGTCACGGCCGATCTCGTGCCCCGCCACTGTCCAGACCGAGCCGGTGAAGCCGTCGGTCACCACCACGGCCGTGCCGTCGCTGCGCAGGCTCAGCCCGGTCTGCCCCGCCAGCCCGGGCAGGGTGCTGGTGCTGGCGTCCTCGCCGGAGCACCGCCGCCACAGGCCGCCGTCGCTCCAGGTCGCATACGCGCAGTCGTCGACGACGATCGGCTGCGCCGTCGCGGCCGCCGCCTGCGGCAGCGAGAGCAGCGCGCGCGGTTCCCCCTCACGCAGCGGCACCTCCAGGAGGCCACCGGTCGACGCGATCAGCACGGCGGATCCGTCTTCGCTCGGCGCCTGCAGCCGGGCGCCGGAGCCCGGCGCGAGGAATCGGGCGAGATCGACCGTGCGGTCCGGGAGGATCAGTGTGCGCTCCCGCGGATCCAGCAAGGCCCAGCTGCTGCCGACGCTCGTCACGGCGATCCCGTCGTCGGCCGCGAGCGCGATCGGACGGGTCCGCGGCGCCGCGTCCGCGGTGCGCGCATCGAGCACGGAGACGGTTCCCGCCGCCGCCGAGAAGGCGACCATCCGGCCATCGGCGGCGAGCGACAGCACCGAACCGGCACCGAAGTCCAGGGTGGGTTCACTGTCCGCGTCGTATCCGGCCAGGGTCTTCAGCGGCACGATCCACGTGGCGCCGGTGCCGGGCACGTGGATCACAACGACCGTGCCGTCGCTGAGCACGTCGGGGGCGCCCGGCGGCAGGTCGACCGTCGACGTCAACTCCGCGTGCGCCGGATCGATCACCGAGAGCTCGGCATCCGCCCGGTCCACGAGCAGGGCCGAGGCGCCGGCCTGGACCACGCTGACGTTCCCGGTCGCGGTCGGCATCGCGGTGTCGAGACGATCGATCGCCGTGTTCACCCGGCCCACGGCCTGGCGGGAGGCGTTGCTCACCCACAGCCCCCTGTCGGCCGGGTCCACCCGAGTGACCGGGAAGCCCTCGCTCAGAAACGCTGCCGCGACCACGGCGAGCAGCAGCGCGATCGCACCGAAGCGTCGCAGCCGCCGCATCCGTTCCTGCCCGCTCACCGGGAGCCGTCCGCTTCGGCGCACTTCTCGCTGCTGGGCTCGCCGCTGCGACCGCCGCGGTTCACCGTCACGGTGACGCAGACCTGCTGCCGGTCACCGGGATCCACGACGAACCTCGCGCTGCGCTGCGTGCTCGTGCGACCGTCCTCCGTGCGGATGACGTAGCTGTCGCCGGGCTCGATGCCCGGGTCCTGCCAGGTGAAGACCACCGCCCCGCCGTCCAGGTGCGACTCGATCGCGTCGACCGCCGGGATCGGTGTCGATGCCGCCGGCGCCGATCGCAGCAGGAGGGCGATGCTGGTTCCGGCGAGCGCGAGGGTCAGCACGGCGCAGCCGATCACGAGCCACGCCGTCAGTCGAACGCCTCGACCGTCCGGCACGGGCACGGGCGCCTCGTCGGGCGGAGTCAGCGGGTCGGGGTCCGCCCGACCTCGCGAGCGTCGCTTGACCGGGGCGGCCTCGACGAGACGCGTGCGATCCAGTGGGTCGACCGCGACGCTGGTCGCCCATCCGTCGACCACGACGTCGGCCGCGGTCTGCACGAGCCCGAGCTCCGCCTCCACGGCTTGCAACTGGTGCACGAGCTCCAGCGCGCTGCCCTGGCGAGCGCCCGGATCGCGGGAGAGTGCGCGCAGCAGCACGCGCTCCAGGGCCGGCGGCGCGTCCGGCCGCCCGAGCGGTCCGGGTCGGGAGCGTCCGATCCGGTCCACGAGGTCGCCCGCGTCGTTCGAGCGGCCCGGGATCTCGAACGGGGAACGTCCGGCGAGGAGGGAGTACACGGTCGCGCCGAGCGACCAGACCTCCGAGGCGACGGTGCCGGCGCTGCTGCCGTGCACGACCTCGGGCGCCGACCAGGGCACGGAGAGACCGATCGTGTGGCCGTCGGAGTCCTCGCCGAAGGTGGAGGCGATGCCGAAGTCCGCGAGCACGGGATGCCCGTATGCGGTGGTCAGGATGTTGGAGGGTTTGATGTCGCGATGCAGCACACCGGCGCGGTGCGCGGTCTCGATCGCGCTGCCGATCTTGACCGCGATGTGCAACACCTCGGCGAGGGGAAGCGGCGCCGCCCGATAGCGCTCGTTCAGCTCGGAACTGCACAGTTCCATCACCAGATACGGGCGCCCGTCGGCCGCGACCCCCGCCTCGTAGACCGTCAGGATCGCCGGATGCGCGCTCAACTGCGCCATCAGGTCGGCCTCGGTCTGGAACATCGAGACCACGCGTGAGCTGACCACGTCGGTGACGAGCACCTTCACCGCGACCTGCCGCCGCGGCATGCTCTGGCTGTAGAGGAAGACGTCGGCGAAGCCACCGGCGCCGAGGATGTGGATGTACGAGAAACCCGACAGGTTCGGCGGAGCGGACGGCAGTCGACGTACCACGCAGCCCTCCCCTCGGCCGGCGCTCCGCGCGGGGCAGCACGGGGCGGCAGACGACGGCGCCGAGGGCGGCGGGCACCGAATTTCCTACCTCATCAGTGTAGGCGTCGCCGAGGAAGCCTCGCCAATTCGGCGCCACACCCGGCCGACATCCGCCTCCACCCTCCCCGCGGAAATTCCACCCCGCCCCTCCCCGCGAAATTTCGCCTCGCCCCTCCCCCGCGGAAATACAGGATCGGGACGGAAATACAGGGCCAGGACGGAAATGAGGGCGAGACATGCGGATGCGCACGTCAACTTCGCCGCTCACCCTGCATTTCCGCAGAGGGCAACCGGCCAGTGCCGCCCCTCAGAGCGGTGCGACGGCCTCCGCGGCGACGACCGAGAGCACGTCGACGACCACCACGGTCACGTTGTCGCGCCCGCCGTTGCCGAGAGCCGCGTCCACGAGCGCCTCCGCCGTGACATCGGCGGCGGCACCACCGGCGAGGATGCTGAGCAGTCCGGCGTCCGTCAGTTCCTTCGTCAGGCCGTCGGAGCAGATCAGCAGCCGGGAATCCGCCGCCACGGGGATCAACCGGTAGTCGGGCACCGGCACGTCGTTGAACCCGACGGCGCGGGTGATCACGTTGCTGTGCGGATGCGTCTCCGCCTCGTCGCGCGAGATCACGCCGGCGTCGACCAGCTCCTGCACGATCGAATGATCGACGGTGAGTTGCGTCAGTCGGCCGGCGGCGTACTGGTAGACCCGCGAATCGCCGATGTTGAACACGGCCCAGTACGGCTCGCCGCCCAGCACGGTCAGGGCCGCTCCGGTCACCGTCGTGCCGGTGCTGCGGTCGCTGCCCTCCGTGCCGCGTTCGATGTCGGCCACGGCGGCGCGGAGCGAGCGGTCGATGTCCTCGGGGGTGACCAGGTCGCTCAGTGTCGCTTCGGCGAGCCGCGTGACGACGGAGGCGCTGGCGAAATCGCCCGCGGCGTGGCCGCCCATCCCGTCGGCGACGGCGAACACCGGCGATTTGGCGAGGTAGCTGTCCTCGTTGGCGGCCCGGATGCGCCCGGTGTCGGTCCGCGCGGCCCAGCCGAGCGTCACGATGGTGTCGGCTGCGGCGCGGCGGCCGCCGGCCGCCGGAACCGGCACGGCGAAGAGGGAACGGCTACGGCCGATCTGCGTCATCGCGGCTCCTCGGGTCGAATCCCTGGCGGAGAGACCGCCTGAACGGGGAGAATCTCCACGATGTTACCGTCTCCGATGTCGATCCGGGTCCCGGGGACGACGACGGTCGACTCCCCCTGTCGCAGACGGCGCGCTCGGAACCCCGGAGCGTGCACCGTGGTGCCGTTCGTCGAACGCAGATCGGTCGCGATCACCGTCGGCCCCGTCTGGCTGACGCGCAGGTGCGTCGACGAGACGGTCCGCTTCGGCGACGGCACCGTGACCAGGGCCGTCCCCGTGCCGTCCGCTCCGCGCGACAACGCGGGTCGGCGGCCGAACACGACCGGCACGTCCAGCGCGATCGGCTCGCCGGACCCGACGCGGAGGCGATAGGGCAGCGCGGTCGGGCGGGGCGGGCTCGGCTGCTCCTGCGGTCGCAGCGCGTGTACGGGCAGGGTGTCGTCGCCCGGATCCGTGACCTCGACGCGCAGGTTCGCCGCGATCCGTGTGCCGCGCGCGGTCGCGACCCGCCCGGTCCGCAGCAGCGGCTCGCTCGGCCCGTGGGCCCGCGGATCACCCGTGTGCAGCACGATCGGCCCGACGTCATCGAACGAGGCGAGGTGCCACGGATGCACGCCCGCGCCGGAGAACACGCGTTCCACGTCTCCGCGCGGCAGCCGGGCCCCGTAGTCGCCGCGCGCCGCCACCAGGATCGCCGACTCTCCCCCGGCGACCGCCACGATGAACGCCCCTGGCGTGCTCTGTACGGCGGAGACCAGCGCCTCCACCGTCACCGGCGCGTCGGCGAGGCCGAGCAGCGCCTCCGCCGCCGCCTCCGTCTCGCACAGCGCCGCGAATCCCGCCCCGACGACGATGTACGCCCGCGCCGCCGCCGGTCCGCTCGTGAGCTGCCACGGCGACGACGGCCCCCCGACCAGCGTCATCGCACTCAGCCGATGTAGCTCATCACGTGCTTGATCCGGGTGTAGTCCTCGAAGCCGTACATCGAGAGGTCCTTGCCGTAGCCGGAGTGCTTGAAGCCGCCGTGCGGCATCTCGGCCACCAGCGGGATGTGGGTGTTGATCCACACGCAGCCGAAGTCGAGCCGCTTGGCGAAGCGCATCGCGCGGGAGTGGTCCTTCGTCCACACCGAGGAGGACAGGCCGTACTGCACGTCGTTCGCCCAGCGCAGCGCCTCCGCCTCGTCGCTGAACTTCTGCACCGTGATCACGGGCCCGAAGATCTCGTTCTGCACGGCCTCGTCCGTCTGCAGGAGGTTCGAGACGATCGTCGCCTCGTAGAAGTAGCCGGAGTCGCCCTGGCGGTGGCCGCCGAGGTCGAGCGAGGCGTGATCGGGCAGTCGATCGATGAAGCCGGAGACCTGGGCGAGCTGGTTGACGTTGTTCACCGGGCCGAACAGGATGTCGTCGCGATCGGGCGCGCCGGTCTTCGCGTTCTCTTTCGCGTATGCCGCGAGCGCCTGAACGAACTCATCATGGATGCCCGCCTGCACCAGAACCCGCGTCGCCGCGGTGCAGTCCTGGCCCGCGTTGAAGTAGCCCGCCGCGACGATGCCCTCGACGGCGAGCTCGATGTCGGCGTCATCGAAGACGATCACCGGCGCCTTGCCACCGAGTTCGAGGTGCACGCGCTTGAGGTCGGAGGCGGCCGACTTGGCCACCTCCATGCCCGCTCGTACCGAACCGGTGATCGAGACCATCTGCGGGGTGAGGTCCTCGATCATCGCGCGGCCCGTTGATCGGTTGCCGGTGACGACGTTCAGCACACCGGCGGGCAGGAACTCCGCGGCGACCTCCGCGAGCAGCAGCGTCGACGCCGGGGTCGTGTCGGAGGGCTTGAGCACGATCGCGTTTCCCGCCGCGATCGCGGGCGCGAACTTCCACGTGGCCATGTTCAGCGGGTAGTTCCACGGGGTGACCTGACCGATCACGCCGATCGGCTCCCGGCGGATGAACGAGGTGTGGTCCTTCATGTACTCGCCGGCCGAACGACCCTCGAGGATGCGCGCGGCGCCGGCGAAGAAGCGGATCTGGTCGACGGAGACCAGGATCTCATCGGTGACGAGGGAGGCGCGCGGCTTGCCGGTGTCCTTCGACTCGACGTCGGCGAACTCCTCCGCCCGCGCCTCCATCGCGTCCGCGATCCGGAACAGCGCGAGCTGGCGCTCGGACGGCGTCGACTCGCCCCATTCCTCGAACGCGCCCGCGGCAGCGGCGTAGGCCTCGGCGACGTCCTCGTCGGTCGACACCGGAGTGGTCGCGTAGACCTCTTCGGTGGCGGGGTCGATGATGTCCAACCGCTCGCTCGATCGGGACTCGACGTAGGCGCCTCCGACGAAATTGCGCAGTTCCCGAGCAGCCATGACTCCATACCCTTCGTGTGTCGCGCGGCTCCGGGCCGCAATCGCGTTCATCCTAACGAGACGAATCCGTCGGATACCACCCCAGACAGAGGAATCCGCAGCTTTCAGCCGACATGGCGACGGATTCGCTTGCCGGAGCCGAGCCGCACTGACAGAATCGAGCCATGAGCTCGAATTCTCGCCCTCCCTCGCGGCCCGTCGCGCTCGATGACGTCTCGAAGGCGATCATCGAGCAGCTCCAGGCCGACGGCCGCCGCTCCTACGCCGAGATCGGCAAAGCCGTCGGGCTGAGCGAGGCGGCGGTTCGCCAGCGGGTGCAGAAGCTGACCGAGTCCGGCGTGATGCAGATCGTGGCCGTCACCGACCCGATGCAACTCGGCTTCTACCGCCAGGCGATGATCGGCGTCCGCGTCACGGGAGACACCCGCGAGGTCGCCGACCGACTGGCGGCGATCCCGTCGGTCGACTACGTCGTGCTCACCGCCGGCACCTTCGACATCCTCGCCGAGGTCGTGTGCGAGAACGACGACGACCTGATCACGCTGCTGAACTCCGAGATCCGCAGCCTCCCGGGGGTGCTCTCGACCGAGACCTTCGTCTACCTGAAACTCCACAAGCAGTTCTACAACTGGGGAACGCGATAAATCATGACCGATACAGCTCTGAACACGTCGAAGAATCCGGCGACCGATGCCGTCGCTCCGGCGGAGTTCGTCGCCTGGGACGACGCCGACCTGCAGCAGAAGGCGAAGGATCACCTCTGGATGCACTTCGCCCGTCAGTCCGTGATGGAGTCCGGCGCCGGCGTGCCGATCATCACCAAGGGTGAGGGCCACCACATCTGGGACACGAAGGGCAAGAAGTACTTCGACGGCCTGTCCGGCCTCTTCGTCGTCAACGCCGGCCACGGCCGCGAGCGCCTGGCCGAGGCAGCCGCCAAGCAGGCCGCCGAGCTCTCCTTCTTCCCGCTCTGGTCCTACGCCACACCGACGGCGATCGAGCTGGCCGATCGGCTCGCCGACTACGCGCCCGGCGACCTGAACCGGGTCTTCTTCTCCACCGGCGGCGGCGAAGCCGTCGAGACCGCGTTCAAGCTGGCGAAGTACTACTGGAAGCTGCAGGGCAAGCCCGCCAAGACCAAGGTCATCTCGCGAGCCGTCGCCTACCACGGCACGCCGCAGGGTGCTCTCGCCATTACGGGCATCCCAGCGATGAAGGCGATGTTCGAGCCCCTGGTGCCCGGTGGTTTCCGGGTGCCGAACACCAACTTCTACCGGGCTCCCGAGCACGGCGACGACCTGCTCGCCTTCGGCGTCTGGGCCGCGAACCGCATCGAGGAGATGATCCTGTTCGAGGGCGCCGACACCGTCGCCGCCGTCTTCCTCGAGCCGGTGCAGAACTCGGGCGGATGCTTCCCGCCGCCGCCCGGCTACTTCCAGCGCGTGCGCGAGATCTGCGACAAGTACGACGTCCTGCTGGTGTCCGACGAGGTCATCTGCGCCTTCGGCCGGATCGGCCACATGTTCGCGTGCGACGAGTACGGCTACGTCCCCGACATGATCACCTGCGCGAAGGGCATGACCAGCGGCTACTCCCCGATCGGCGCCACGATCGTCAGTGACAAGGTGTACGAGCCGTTCAAGCACGGCCAGGTCTCCTTCTCGCACGGCTACACCTTCGGCGGGCACCCCGTGTCCGCCGCGGTGGCGCTGGCGAACCTCGACATCTTCGAGGAGGAGAAGCTGAACGAGAACGTCCGCGTGAACTCGCCGATCTTCCGCGCCACGTTGGAGAAGCTGCTCGATCTGCCGATCGTCGGCGACATCCGCGGCGACGGCTACTTCTTCGGCATCGAACTGGTCAAGGACAAGGCGACCAAGGAGACGTTCGATGACGACGAGTCGGAGCGCCTGCTGCGCGGCTTCCTCTCCAAGGCGCTGTTCGACGCGGGGCTCTACTGCCGCGCCGACGACCGCGGCGACCCCGTCATCCAGCTCGCTCCGCCGCTCACCATCGGGCCTGCGGAGTTCGACGAGATCGAGCAGATCCTGCGCAGCGTGCTGACCGAGGCCTGGGCGCGGCTCTGACGCATGGGCTCCGCCGACCCGCGCCCCGGCCGCGAGCTGAGCCTCTGGCTCGATCAGCTCGCGGCTTCGGGGCGCGACGCGATCCGACGGAGGCCCCCGCTCGGCGGTGACGAGTCCGCCGAGGTCTGCATCGTGGGCGGCGGGCTCACCGGACTCTGGACGGCGTACTACCTGACCGAGCTCGATCCGTCGCTCGACGTGCTGATCGTCGAGAAGGAGTTCGTGGGATACGGTGCCTCCGGCCGCAACGGCGGCTGGTGCTCGGCCCTCTTCCCGCGCGGCACCGCCTCGCTGGAGCGCACGCACGGTCGCGCCGCCGCGCTCGCCCAGCGCCGCGCGATGATCGACACGGTGGCCGAGGTCGGTCGGGTCGTCGAGGCGGAAGGCATCGACTGCGACTTCCGCCGAGGCGGCACGATCGCGTTCGCACGCAGCGCCGTGCAGGATGCTGCGGCCCGAGCCGACGTCGCCGAGGCGGCCGGGTACGGCGTGGATCCGCTGGAGTACTGGGACGCGTCGCACGTCGCGGGTTTCGGCGCTGCGGCGACAGTGGGCGCGAGCTTCGATCCGAACTGCGCCCGCGTGCAGCCGGCGGCTCTCGTCCGCGGGCTCGCCGAGGTGCTCGAGCGGCGCGGGGTGCGGATCGTCGAGGGCACCGCGGTGACGGGCGTCCGTCCGCGGGAAGTGCAGACGGAGCACGGCAGGGTGCGCGCCGCGAAGGTCGTGCTCGCCACCGAGGCCTACGGCTCGCAGCTGGGCGCCGTGGGGCGGCGCATCCTGCCGCTGTACTCGCTGATGATCGCGACCGAGCCGCTGCCCGAGTCCGTGTGGGCCGAGATCGGCGTCGCACACGGGCAGACCTTCACCGACTACCGCCACCTCCTGATCTACGGACAGCGCACGGCGGATGACCGCATCGCGTTCGGCGGCCGCGGAGCCCGCTACCACTGGGGCAGCAGCATCCGGCCCGGGTACGACCAGGTTCAGCGGGTGTTCGAACACCTGCACACCACGCTCGGCGAGCTCTTCCCGGCGACGAAGGCGGCGCGGATCACGCACCGGTGGGGCGGCGCGCTCGGCGTGCCCCGCGACTGGCACGCCAGCGCGAACTACAACGAACGCACCGGGGTCGGCTACGCCGGCGGATACGTCGGCGACGGACTCAGCACCACGAACCTCGCCGGGCGCACCCTCGCCGATCGGATGCTCGGCCGCAGCACGGCACTGACGCGGCTGCCGTGGACCGACCACGTCTCACCGCGATGGGAACCGGAGCCGCTGCGCTTCCTCGGCTCGAACGTGGGCCTGCTCGCCACGGCCGCGGCCGACGAGGAGGAGCGCCGCACCGGCCGCCCCTCCCGCATCGCCCGCGCCGTCGCCCCGCTCGTGGGCCACTGAGCCGCGCGTGCCCGTCTACTCGGCTGCCGCTGCGAACTGCGACTGGTACAGCGCGTAGTAGGCGCCGCGCGCGGCGACCAGGGTGTTGTGGTCGCCCTGCTCGACGATGCGGCCCTCTTCCATCACCAGGATCAGGTCGGCGTCACGGATCGTCGACAGGCGATGGGCGATCACGAAGCTCGTGCGCTCGGCCCGCAACGCGGCCATCGCCTTCTGCACCAGCACTTCGGTGCGCGTGTCGACCGAGCTGGTGGCTTCGTCGAGGATCAGGAGGGTCGGCTCGCTGAGGAACGCGCGCGCGATCGTGATCAGCTGCTTCTCCCCCGCCGAGACGTTGCTCGCATCGTCGTCGAGCACGGTGTCGTAGCCGTCGGGCAGCGAATGCACAAAGCGATCCACGTACGCCGCGCGGGCGGCCGCGAGCACCTCGTCCTCCGTCGCGCCGGGTCGACCGTAAGCGATGTTCTCGCGGATGGTGCCGCCGAACAGCCAGGTGTCCTGCAGCACCATGCCGGTGCGCGAACGCAACTCGTGCCGAGTCAACGCGCGCAGGTCCACTCCGTCCAGAGTGATCCGGCCGGAGTCGATCTCGTAGAACCGCATCATCAGGTTCACCAGGGTGGTCTTGCCGGCCCCGGTCGGGCCGACGATCGCCACCGTGCTGCCCGGCTCCGCCACGAGCGAGAGCGATTCGATCAGCGGCTTGTCCGGGAGGTAGCGGAACGACACGTCCTCGAACGCGACCCGCCCGCGCACCTCGTCCAGCCGCACCGGTTCGGCCGGATCCGCGCTCTGCTCCTCGGCGTCCAGTAGCTCGAACACCCGCTCCGCCGACGCGACTCCCGACTGCAGCAGGTTCGCCATCGAGCCGAGCTGGGTCAGCGGCTGGGTGAACTGCCGCGAGTACTGGATGAACGCCTGCACGTCGCCCAGGCGCATTCCGCCCGAGGCGACCATCAGCCCGCCGACGACGGCGATCGCCACGTAGACCAGGTTCCCGACGAACATCATCGCCGGCATGATCAGGCCCGAGACGAATTGGGCACCGAAGCTCGCGTCGTACAGCGCCCCGTTCTTCTCGGCGAAGCTGGCCTCCACCTCGCGGCGACGACCGAACACCTTGACGATCGCGTGCCCGCTGAACGCCTCCTCGATGGTGGCGTTCAGCTCACCCGTGTGCCGCCACTGCGCGACGAACAGCTTCTGCGAGCGCTTCGCGATCACCCGGGTGATCAGGATGCTCAGCGGCACCGTCACCAGAGCGATCAGCGCGAGGAGGGGCGAGATCACGAACATCATCACGATCACGCCGATCACGGTGAGCAGGGAGGTCAGCGCCTGGCTGATGGTCTGCTGCAGGCTCTGCGAGACGTTGTCGATGTCGTTGGTGACCCTCGAGAGCAACTCGCCGCGCTGCATCCGGTCGATGTAGGACAGCGGCAGTCTATGCAGCTTCGCCTCGACGTCTTCGCGCAGGTGGAACACCGTGCGCTGCACGATCCCGTTCAGCAGGTAGGCCTGCAGCCAGCCGAACACCGACGCGGCGATGTAGAGCGCGAGCACCCAGATCAGCACCTGCGAGAGCGCGGTGAAATCGATCCCGACCCCCGGGGTGAGCTGCATGCCGCTGATCAGATCGGCCTTCGCCGAGTCACCGGAGGCGCGCAGCTGCGCCTCGACCTGCTCCTGCGTCACGCCGGCGGGCAGGCCCTTCGAGATCACACCCTCGAAGATCAGGTTGGTGCCCTCGCCGAGCAGTTTCGGCCCCAGCACCGAGAACAGCACGCTGAGCACGCCGAGCAGCACCACCACGGCCAAGCCCACCCGCTCCGGCAGCAGCCGAGCGAAGAGTCGTTTGGCCGACGGGCCGAAGTTCGCCGACTTCTCGACGGGCATCGCCATCGCCGCACCAGGACCGCCGGGTCGCGGGCCGATCTGCGCTCCGGGTCGCGGGCCGCGCTGCACCTGGCTCATGCCGCCTCCTCCACCGCGAGCTGCGATTCGACGATCTCGCGGTACGTCTCCGATGTGCTCAGCAGTTCCTCGTGCGTGCCGCGACCGACGATCCGGCCGTCCTCCAGCACGAGGATCTGGTCGGCCGCCACGATGGTCGAGACCCGCTGCGCCACGATCAGAACGGTCGCACCCGCGGTGTCGGCGCGTAACGCCGCGCGCAGCCGTGCATCCGTGGCCACGTCCAGTGCCGAGAACGAGTCGTCGAACAGGTAGATCTCCGGTCGCTTCACCAGGGCCCTGGCGATGGCGAGCCGCTGCCGCTGCCCGCCCGAGACGTTGGTGCCGCCTTGTTCGATCGGCGCGTCGAGCCCACCGGCCATGGCACTGACGAAGCCGCGCGCCTGCGCGACCTCGAGCGCGTGCCACAGCTCCTCGTCCGTCGCGTCCGGCCGGCCGTAGCGGAGGTTCGAGGCGACGGTGCCGGCGAAGAGGTAGGGCCGCTGGGGCACGATGCCCATGCGCGCCCAGAGCTCATCGGGATCGAAGGAGCGCACGTCGACGCCGTCGATCCGCACGGATCCACCCGTCGCGTCGAACAGCCGCGGCAGCAGGTTCACCAGCGTCGTTTTGCCCGCTCCGGTCGAACCGATGATCGCGGTCGTGCGGCCCGGCTCGGCGACGAAATCGATGTCGTGCAGCACCGGTGCGTCCGCGCCCGGATAGGAGAACTCCACCCCCGTGAGCTCGACCAGACCACGGGACTGCTCGGGCCGCACCGCGGCGCTGGGCGGTTGCACGGAGGACTCGGTGTCGAGCACCTCGCTGATCCGATCCGCGCACACCGCCGCGCGCGGGATCATCACGGCCATGAAGGTCGCCATCATGACCGACATCAGGATCTGCATGAGGTAGCTGAGGAAGGCCGTCAGCGTGCCGATCTGCATCGAACCGTCGTCGATCCGGAATCCGCCGAACCAGATCACCGCGACGCTCGAGACGTTGAGCACGAGCATCACGATCGGGAACATCAGGGCGAACAGTCGTCCCGCCCGCAGAGCGGTCTGGGTCACGTCTTCGTTCGCTCGGGCGAAGCGCTCCCGCTCGACGTCCTCGCGCACGAAGGCCCGGATGACCCGGATGCCGGTCAGCTGTTCGCGCAGGACGCGGTTGATCGCGTCGATCCGCGTCTGCATCAGTCGGAACAGCGGCACCATCCGCACCACGATCGTGCCGATCGCGATCAGCAGCACGGGCACGGCGACCGCGATCAGCCACGAGAGCTGCCCATCCTGCCGGATCGCGAGGATGATGCCGCCGATCGCGAGCATCGGGGCCGAGACCAGAAGAGTGCAGCTCATCAGCACGAGCATCTGCACCTGTTGCACGTCGTTCGTGCTCCGGGTGATCAGCGAGGCCGCGCCGAAGCGCTGCACCTCGCGCTCGGAGAAGCCGCCGACGCGACCGAAGACGGCCTCGCGCAGATCGCGACCCAGGCCCATCGCGACCCGCGCCGCGAAGTACACCGCGATCACCGAGCAGACGATCTGCACCAAGCTGATCGCGAGCATCCAGCTGCCGGTGCCGAGGATGAAGCCGGTGTCGCCGACGGCGACGCCCTGGTCGATGATCTCGGCGTTCAGCGTCGGCAGGTACAGCGACGCGATCGATGAGGCGAGTTGGAAGACGATCACCCCCAGGAGCAGCCGCGCGTGCGGCCGGAGGTAGCGCAGCAGCAGTCGAAACAGCATCAGGACGCCGTCCTTTCGGTGTCGCGCACGATCCCGTGCAGCACGAGAGCGGCGATGTCGGCCGGGGTGAAGGGTTCGCCGTCACCCAGGCCCGGGTGGCTCGCCGAGAAGGCGAGGAGGCGGATCACCTGGGCGGCTCTGGCGGGCGAAACGCTCAGACGCTCGGCGTCGGGTGCGAGCAACTCGGCGACCAGGTCGAGCAAGGGAGGGCGCCCGTCGACGCCGTGACCGCGCTCGGGTGGTTTCCGGGTCTGCATGGCCGTCATCATCGCGACGATGGACCGGAAGCGGCGCTGCAGGATCTCCGCGACATCGGTGACGCGCGCCTCCAAGGTGCCGCTGCGATCGACGGCGTCGAGTTCGGCGTACAGGGGTGCGGCGTCGAGGTGCGCAGCGACGGCCGCCTCGATCAGCGACTCCTTGTCGGGGAACACCCTGTACAGCGTGCCCTCGGCCACGCCCGCGGCGATGGCGATGCGAGCGGTGGTCACGTCGCGCCCCTGCTCCAGCAGCAGCGGGATCGTGCAGCGGATGATCTCGGCGCGGCGCTCATCGGCGTCCAGGGGTTGGGCGCGCGTGCGCACCACGACGAAATCCGGATCCGATACACCGTTCATGAGGTCAAGGCTAGGAGTGAGTGAGCACTCACTCACAGCGGCGACTCCTTCGCGTCTTCTGCGCCTTCTTTCAGATCGAGCGCCTTCTGTCCGATCGAGCACCTCTTTCCGATCGAGCGATGGGCGGCGGATGCTGGTCGGGCCTGCCGGCAGTACACCCCCGCCGGCGCGATCACCCGGCCGCGGCGTCCGCGTCCTCGGACAGTCGGACCCACGGCGGAACGGCGCCGTCGGAGAGCGTCTGCCACAGAGCCCGGAGATCCGGGTCGCGCGGAGCCGACTGCAGTGCGCGATCGATCAGCACCCCCGCGACCGACCCCTGTCCGAACGCCCAGTGCACGATCGCGAGGAAGGCCAGGGTGCCGGCGGCCTCCGACTCCGCGGCGCACGCGGCGACGTGCCCGGCGAGCGCGATCACCCGCTCCATCCGCTGCACCGGCGGTCGCGCCATCCGGGCCCTGGCGCGATGGTCGCCCGCCCAGACGGCCGCGAGCAGCACGTCGCGGCGACGGTCCTGACGCTGAACCAGCACAACGATCCGGGCCAGCACGGCCGCCGACGGCAGAACGCCTCCGTTCGCGACCCGGCGGATCGCGGTGAGGGCGCGGATCCGATCGGTTTCGAGCAGCTCCGCGTCCGGGTGCCGATCGAGCAGCGCGTCCACCTCGACGCGGACGGCCGTCACCTCTGCCGGATCGAGTTCGGGCAGCGTCGCACGCTCCGCCACCGAGCGGATCACCGGCGCACCCGGTGCGAGCCGCGCCGCTGCATTCGCGAGTTCCTCCAGTCCGCGCCGCCGCTCGTTCGGCTCCGAGTAACCGATCCAACCGTCGGCCGCGACCAGCCAGGCCTCGTGCGCCTCGAAGCCGCGCGCGTTGAGCGTGCGCAGCAGCACACGCACCAGCGCCGCCTCGGGCAGCGGGCCGGACTCCGGCAGCGCACCGCGGGAGTAGACCACCACCCGAACCGAATCGGCGACGACGTGTTGTGCCATCGTCGCCACGATCAGCTCGGCCGGAACGCTCGGGTCGCCTCGCGGCAAGTCGAAGCGGGCGGCCCCCAGGCTGCCTCGGCCGCCGAAGGGCACCAGAACAACGCTCTGTTCGGGGTGGAAGCCCAGGAGGGTGGGCACGACCGCGACGAAGTCGGCGGGAGTCGCTGCGCGGTGGATGGTGGGTGCGGGGTTCGTCGTCTGCTGCATGGCCTCATCCTCGATCGCCGCCGGGCCCCGCCGCAGGACGATCCCACCGATTGTGGAGGACTCGCCGAGAAGCGGGAGCTGTGGAGGAGGCGAGTCGGCTCAGTCGCCGAAGATCGAGGTGATCGCGGCGACCTCCTCATCGGACGGCGTCCAGGCGGTGCCGGCCTGCGCATTGCGCACGATCTGCTCGGGCGAGGTCGCCCCCGCGATCACGCTGCCCAGGCCCGGCTGAGCCAGCAACCAGGCGAATGTCGCGTCCAGCATGATGATCCCCCGCTCGGCGCAGAACGCCTCGTAGCGCTCCAGCCGCTCCCACGGAGCGTTCGCCAGCAGCTCGGGCTTCGCCGCGACCAGCCGGCCGCTATCCGGCCCGCCACTGCGGCTGTACTTCCCCGTCAGCAGGCCGTTGTACAGCGGGAAGTACGGCAGGAATCCGACGCCGAAGTGTCGGGCGGCGGGCAGCACCTCGGTCTCGGCACCGCGCACGAGCAGGCTGTACTCGTTCTGCGCGGAGATGAACGGCGCCGTGCCGTCGATCGCTGCCGTGTGCGCTGCGTCCGCGATCTGCCAGCCGGCGAAGTTCGAGTGGCCGATGTAGCGCACCTTGCCCTCGCGCACGAGTTCGTCCAGCGCCGCGAGCGTCTCTTCGATCGGGGTGGACGGATCGGGCTGATGCAGCTGGTAGAGATCGATCCAGTCGGTCTGCAGACGGCGCAGCGAACCCTCGATCGCCCGGCGGATGTACCGACGCGAGCCCCGGGCACCCCAGTCCGCGCCGTTCACACCGTTCATGTCCATGCCGAACTTCGTCGCGAGCACAACGTCGTCGCGGCGCCCGCGCAGGGCGTGGCCCATCAGGGTCTCCGACAGTCCGCGCTCGGCCCCGTAGATGTCTGCGGTGTCGAACAGCGTGATCCCCGCGTCGAGCGCGGCCGCGATCACCGCGTCCGTGCCCTCCTGCGTCCGGGTGACGGTGTTCGCCCGGCCGAAGTTGTTGCAGCCGAGGCCGACGGAGGAGACGACGAGGCCGGAGGATCCGAGGTGGCGGTACTCGATGACGGTCATATCTCCAGGCTATCGAGCCGGGTCTCCTCCTCAACAGGGTCCGACGACCCCCGGAGTTTCCCCATTGTCCGATTTCCGCCAGGAGCGGTGCCGTCGGCCTGGTTACGGTGGAGCCATGACCACAGCACCACTCTTCTTCCGCAGGATGTCGAGCCCGATCGGGCGCATCGAGGTCGTCAGCTCCGACGAGGCGATCACCTCCCTCGCCATCGAGCACTCCGGCTACCTCCCGCACGACGGCTCGCCCGAGGCGTCCAACCTCGTCGTCGATGAGGCGATCGTGCAGTTGGAGCAGTACTTCGCCGGTACGCGGCGCCACTTCGAACTGCCCGTGCTCCTGCCGGGCACGCCCTTCCAACAGCAGGTCTGGGGCGTGCTGCAACAGGTGGGCTGGGGCGAGACCACGTCCTACGGCGAACTCGGCCAGGCGATGGGAAGACCCACGGCGAGTCGCCCCGTCGGCGGAGCTGTCGGCCGCAACCCGATCCCGATCATCGTGGGGTGCCACCGGGTCCTCGGCGCGAAGGGCGCGATGACCGGCTACAGCGCCGGAGCCGGTATCAGCACCAAGATCTGGCTGCTCGACCACGAAGGGATCGGGCACGGCGGATGAGCGAGGTCACGACTCCCCCGCCCGGCCCGCCCACGAAGTCCCCGCTGGTCACCGACGCCCAGGGCGTCACGCGCTGCGCCTGGGCCGGCAGCGATGCCGAATACGCGCGCTATCACGACGAGGAATGGGGCACGCCCCTGCACGGTGACCGCCCGCTGTTCGAGAAGATCTGCCTGGAGGGCTTCCAAGCCGGACTCTCCTGGATCACGATCCTGCGCAAGCGCCCCCGGTTCCGCGAGGTGTTCGCCGACTTCGATATCGACACCGTGGCCGCGTTCGGCGACGCGGAGGTCGAGCTGCTGATGAGCGACACCGGCATCGTCCGCAACGGGGCGAAGATCCGCGCGACGATCACCAACGCGATCGCCGCCCGGGCGCTGCGTGAACAATCCGGCGACGGCGCTCTGGACGACCTCGTCTGGAGCTTCGCGCCCGGCACGAAGCCGCCGCGACCGACGTCGTGGAGCGACGCCCGGGCCGTGACTCCCGAGTCGACCGCCCTGAGCAAGGAGCTGCGTCGCCGCGGCTTCAACTTCGTCGGGCCGACCACCATGTACGCGCTGATGCAGTCCGCCGGCCTCGTCGACGACCACTTCGCGGGCTGCTACCGCGCCGAGTGAATCAGTTCTCGGGCATCACCAGATCGAGCTCGCCGGTCTCCGCGTTCGGCAGCAACTCGAACGAGCGGGTGCCCGCCCACTCCCGAAGCTGCGCGACCGACGTCGCCAGAACGCCGTCCTCGGCCAGCGCCCGCACGAAGCGCCCCTTGCCCTGCTTGTTGAAGTGGTTCAGCGAGCGCAGCGTGCCGTCGGGCATCCGCGTCCGCACTCGCACGAAATGCGCGTCATCGCCCGCGGGCAACGGTCCGAGCGCCGCGTACGACTCGCTGCGCAGGTCGAGCACCAGGCCGGTCAGCCCCGCGATCGCCGTCGAGTTCGCCGCCGCCCACCAGCGCTTCAGCGCGAACCCCGGCACCCGGGAGTCATGCGAGAGCCGGTACGCGGGAATCGGGTCCCCGGCGCCGAGCAGACCCCACAGCGCCGAGTGCACCACGACGTGCTCGGCCAGATACCGGCGGGCGTCGGAATCGAGCGAACCGGCATCGAGCGCGTCGTAGAGCACCCCGGTGAAGCGATCCATCACCGGCATCGCGGCGGCCTCGAGCAACGCGGCGTTGCGCCCGACCTCGTCCGCCTGTTTCGGCCCGAGCTTCAACGCCTTCACGGCCGCGTCGTGATCCGCCGAGAGCGCGACCAGAGCGTCCCGCAGCGCCGCGCGCCGCTCCCGCAGCTCCGGGAACGCGAGCGCATCGATCCGGAACGACACGGATCCGCCGTCGCGCTTGGTCTCGGACGGGGGCAGCAGGACGTGCACGATTCACCTTTCACGAACATCCCGCGAGATGCCTCTTCTGTACGCGACACCCCGTGAAAGGCGTACACAAGAGGCATCTCGCGGGGAATGACAGTGGGAAACGACGATGGGGCCGGTGATCCGAAGATCACCGGCCCCATCGCACGGAAACGGACTAGACGAGTGCGGCCTCGCGGGCCACGACCGTCACGACGTTGTTCTCGACCGAGAGGAAGCCGTCATCGGCCTGAGCCGTGATGGTCGACCCGTCCGTCGACTTCACGCGCACCTCGCCGGCGGCGAGGATCGCGAGCAGCGGCTCGTGACCGGACAGGATGCCGATCTCGCCCTCGACCGTCTTGGCGGTGACCTGCGTGGCCTCGCCCGACCAGACCTCGGCGTCCGCCGAGACGACGCTGACCTGCAGAGGAGCGCCGGCCATGACTAGCCGTTCTCCTTCTGGATCTGAGCCCACTTCTCCTCGACGTCGGAGATCGCTCCGACGTTGAAGAACGCCTGCTCGGCGACGTGGTCGAACTCACCCTTGGTGATCGCGTCGAACGACTCGATGGTCTCCTTCAGCGGAACCGTGGAGCCCTCGACACCGGTGAACTTCTTCGCCATGTAGGTGTTCTGCGAGAGGAACTGCTGGATGCGGCGCGCACGCGACACCGTGATCTTGTCCTCTTCGGAGAGCTCGTCGACACCGAGGATGGCGATGATCTCCTGAAGTTCCTTGTTCTTCTGCAGGATCTGCTTGACGTTCGTGGCCACGCGGTAGTGGTCGGCGCCCAAGTAACGGGGGTCGAGGATGCGCGAGGTCGAGGTCAGCGGGTCCACGGCCGGGTAGAGGCCCTTCGACGCGATCTCACGGGAGAGCTCGGTCGTCGCGTCGAGGTGCGCGAAGGTGGTCGCCGGGGCCGGGTCGGTGTAGTCGTCGGCCGGCACGTAGATCGCCTGCAGCGAGGTGATCGAGTGACCACGGGTCGAGGTGATGCGCTCCTGGAGCACACCCATCTCGTCCGCGAGGTTCGGCTGGTAACCCACCGCGGAGGGCATACGGCCCAGCAGGGTCGACACCTCCGAGCCGGCCTGGGTGAAGCGGAAGATGTTGTCGATGAAGAGCAGCACGTCCTGCTTCTGCACATCGCGGAAGTATTCCGCCATGGTCAGGGCCGACAGGGCGACGCGCAGACGCGTTCCCGGCGGCTCATCCATCTGGCCGAAGACGAGGGCGGTCTTGTCGAAGACGCCCGCCTCCTCCATCTCCATGATGAGGTCGTTGCCCTCACGGGTGCGCTCGCCGACACCGGCGAACACCGACACACCACCGTGGTCCTGCGCGACGCGCTGGATCATCTCCTGGATGAGGACGGTCTTGCCGACGCCCGCACCACCGAAGAGGCCGATCTTGCCACCCTGCACGTACGGGGTGAGCAGGTCGATGACCTTGATGCCGGTCTCGAAGAGCTCGGTCTTGGACTCGAGCTGGTCGAACGCCGGGGGCTTGCGGTGGATCGGCCAGCGCTCGGTGATCTCGAACGGGACGCCGGCCATGGTGCCGTCGGCGTCGGCGTTCAGCACGTCGCCGATGACGTTGAAGACCTTGCCCTTGGTGACGTCGCCGACCGGGACCGAGATGGCCTCCCCGGTGTCGGTGACCTCCTGGCCGCGGACCAGGCCGTCGGTCGGGTTCAGCGAGATGGCGCGGACGAGGTCGTCGCCGAGGTGCTGAGCGACCTCGAACGTGATCTTCGTCTCGACGCCCTCGATCGACACCGTGGTGTTCAGCGCGTTGTAGACCTCGGGGATCGCGTCGTGCGGGAACTCGATGTCGACGACGGGGCCGGTGACGCGAGCGATACGGCCCACGCCGCCACCCGGAGTCCCGGTCGCCGCCTCAGGTGCGGTCAGAGTCATTGCTTCTTCCTTCTGTGCGTTCCCCTGCGCGAGCGCGGAGGATGTGCGTGAAAACTCGTGCGTGGAACTACTTGGACGAGAGGGCGTCGGCGCCGCCGACGATCTCCGCGATCTGCTGGGTGATCTCGGACTGACGGGCGTTGTTCGCGAGGCGCGTGTAGGTCTTGATGAGGGCGTCTGCGTTGTCGCTCGCGGCCTTCATCGCCTTCTGACGCGCCGCGTGCTCGGAGGCGGCCGACTGCAGCATCGCGTTGAAGATGCGGCTCTCGACGTAGACCGGCAGGAGCGCGTCCAGGACGGTCTCCGCGTCGGGCTCGAACTCGTACAGCGGGTAGACCTCGTTGGTCTCGGGCTCCGCGCCCTCGACGACCTCGAGCGGCAGGAGACGGACGACCTCGGGGGTCTGCGTCACCATGCTGACGAAGCGGTTGTAGACGAGGTGGATCTCGTCGACGCCGCCGTCGTCATCGAGGTTGTACGCCTCGACGACCGCGTCCGCGATCTCCTTGGCCGTACCGAACTGCGGCTGGTCGGTGCCGCCGGTCCAGACCTGCTCGCTCGCACGCTTGCGGAACGCGAAGTACGCGTTCGCCTTGCGTCCGACGAGGTAGAAGACGACCTTCTTGCCCTCGCTGCGCAGCAGCTCCGCGAGCTGCTCCGCCTCCTTGAGCACGCTCGAGGAGAAAGCGCCGGCAAGGCCGCGGTCCGATGTGAAGATCACAACGGCCGCGGTGTCGAGCTTCTCGCGCTCGGTCGTCAACGGGTGGTCGACGCTCGAGTAGGTCGCCACGGCCGACACCGCGCGGGTGATGGCCCGCGAGTACGGTCCGGCGGCGGCGACGCGCGCCTGCGCCTTCTGGATGCGCGAGGCCGAGATCAGCTCCATGGCCCGAGTGATCTTCTTGGTCGTCTGGGCCGATTTGATCTTCGACCGGTAGACCCGAAGTTGCGCTCCCATGTCTCTCCTGTGCTTTGTGTTTCGTCGACTACGTGTGGCTGAGGATCGTCCGGGGCGCCTAGCGGCGACCCTTGACGATCTTCTCCTGGCCGACCTCGTCGGAGCCGAGCGGAGCGTGCTCCTCGCGGCCGACGGAGGCGAGCGGCTTGCCCTCACCCGTCTGGAACTCGAGCTTGAAGTCGGCGACGGCCTTCTCCAGGCCGGCGACGGTGTCGTCGCTGAGCACGTTGGTGTCGCGCAGGGTGGTCAGGATCTCGCTGTTGCGGCCCACGTAGTCGATCAGCTCGCGCTCGAAGCGCAGGATGTCGGTGACGGGGACCTCGTCGAGCTTGCCGGTGGTGCCGGCCCAGATCGAGACGACCTGCTCCTCGACCGGGTACGGCGAGTACTGCGGCTGCTTGAGCAGCTCGGTCAGACGCGCACCGCGGGCGAGCTGACGACGCGAGGCGGCGTCGAGGTCGGACGCGAACATCGCGAAGGCCTCGAGCGAGCGGTACTGCGCCAGCTCCAGCTTCAGCGTTCCGGAGACCTTCTTGATCGACTTCACCTGCGCGTCGCCACCGACGCGGGAGACGGAGATACCCACGTCGACCGCCGGACGCTGGTTGGCGTTGAACAGGTCGGACTGGAGGAAGATCTGGCCGTCGGTGATCGAGATCACGTTGGTCGGGATGTACGCCGAGACGTCGTTCGCCTTGGTCTCGATGATGGGCAGACCCGTCATCGAACCGGCGCCGAGCTCGTCGGACAGCTTCGCGCAACGCTCCAGCAGGCGGGAGTGCAGGTAGAAGACGTCACCCGGGTAGGCCTCGCGTCCCGGCGGACGGCGCAGCAGCAGCGACACGGCGCGGTAGGCCTCGGCCTGCTTGGACAGGTCGTCGAAGATGATCAGGACGTGCTTGCCGCCGTACATCCAGTGCTGGCCGATGGCCGAGCCGGTGTAGGGGGCGAGGTACTTGAAGCCGGCAGGGTCGGAGGCCGGGGACGCGACGATGGTCGTGTACTCCATGGCTCCGGCGTCCTCGAGCGCGCCCTTGACGGAGGCGATCGTGGAGCCCTTCTGGCCGATGGCGACGTAGATGCAGCGGACCTGCTTGTTGACGTCGCCGGACTCCCAGTTGGCCTTCTGGTTGATGATCGTGTCGATCGCGATGGCCGTCTTGCCGGTCTGGCGGTCGCCGATGATCAGCTGGCGCTGGCCGCGGCCGACGGGGATCATGGCGTCGATCGCCTTGATACCGGTCTGCAGCGGCTCGTGCACCGACTTACGGGCCATCACGCCGGGAGCCTGCAGCTCGAGGGCGCGGCGGCCCTCGGTCGCGATCTCGCCGAGGCCGTCGATCGGGTTGCCGAGCGGGTCGACGACGCGGCCGAGGTAGCCGTCACCGACGGCGACGGAGAGGACCTCACCCGTGCGGGTGACCTCCATGCCTTCTTCGATGCCGGAGAACTCGCCGAGCACAACCACGCCGATCTCGTTCTCGTCGAGGTTCTGGGCGAGGCCCATAACGCCGTTCGAGAAGCGGATGACCTCGTTGGCCATAACGCCGGGGAGACCCTCGACGTGCGCGATGCCGTCGGCGGCATCGATGACGTAGCCGACCTCGGTGGTCGACGCCTTGTTCGGTTCGTAGGACGAGACGAAGTCCTTCAGCGCATCGCGGATCTCATCCGGGCTGATGGTGATATCTGCCATTGGAATTCCTGTTCGTTGGGTCCGTGCGAGCCGAGGTGGTCGTCGGGGCCTGACCTGGATTGGTGCGGGAGTCGGAAGCAGTCGCTTCCGGAGGTAGTGGTGCCCCGGTTAGGAGGCGAGCTGGAGCTTGAGGTCCTGCAGACGAGCGGCGATGCTGCCATCGATCACGTCGTCGGCGACCTGCACGCGCATCCCACCGATGAGGGCGGGCTCGACGACCAGGTTGATCTCGATCGAGCGGCCGTACTGCTTCGCCAAGGCGGAGCGGAGTCGGTCGAGCTGAGCCGGGGCGACGGGAGCCGCGACCGTGACGGTCGCGATCGAGAAGCCGCCCTGATCAGCGACGACGCCCGAGGCGAAGCGCAGCAGTTCGGGGATGCGGCGACCGCGCGGGTGCGCGATCAGCTGGCGCAGGATCGTGATGGTCTGCTGGGCGGCCTTGCCCTCCAGCAGGCGCTGCACGAGCTGCACCTTGGAGGCCGAGGCGCTCAGCTTGCTTCCGAGGGCCAGTTCGAGCTCGGGGTCCGAGGCGACCGCGGTGCCGAAGGCGTGCAGCTCGCGCTCGATCGAGACGCCGGCCGGAGCCGAGGACACGATCGCGCGGACGCCGACCTCTTCGATACCGGCGACGAGATCCTCGGCGCTGGACCAGCGGGCTCCGGCGATCGTGTGCAGCAGGCGCTTGGCCGGCTCACCGAACGTCGCGAAGATCCGCGAGACGAGCGCCTGCTTGGCGCTCTGATCCGCACTCGGGTCCGACAGGGCGGACCGCAGCTGGGACGAGCCCTCCAAGACGCGCGCGGCCTCGAAGAGCTGCTCGCCCGTGGCGAGGTCGGCCGCGCCGCCGAGGACGGTCAGTTCCGCCTTCGACGCCGCGAGCGCTCCTCTGGACGCGCTGCCCATCAGTTGGTCGCCTTCTCGGAGGCCTCGAGGTCCGCGAGGAAGCGGTCCACGATGGCCGTCGCCTTCGCGTCGTCGTTCAGGCTCTCGCCGATCACGCCGGAGGCGAGATCGAGGGCGAGCGAGCCGACCTCGGAGCGCAGCGAGATGACGGCGGCCTGGCGGTCGGCGTCGATCTGCGCGTGAGCGTTCGCCACGATGCGCTCGGCGTCGGCCGAAGCCTGGGCCTTCTTCGCCTCGACGATGGCGTTGCCATCGGCGTTCGCCTTCTCGCGGATCTTGCCGGCCTCGGAACGGGCCTCGGCGAGCTGAGCGGTGTACTGCTCGAGAGCAGCCTCCGCCTGACGCTGCGCCTCGTCCGCCTTCGCGATGTTGCCCTCGATCGCAGCGGAGCGCTCGTCGAGGAGCTTCTGCATACGCGGGAGGACGACCTTCCAGAAGAGGAAGAGGATGATCGCGAACGGAACCAGCGACCAGACGATGTCGTAGATCTCGGGGATCAGCGGGTTCGTTGCCTCACCCTCCCCCGCGGCGATGACCAATGCGTCAAGCATCGGGACTCCTTACGTCGTCTGAGGGGATCAGTTGGTGAAGATGAAGTACGTCGCGATACCGATGAACGCGAGCGCCTCGGTGAAGGCGATACCGATGTACATCAGAACCTGCAGGCGGCCGGCCAGCTCGGGCTGGCGGGCGACGCCCTCGATGGTCTTGCCGACGACGATACCCACGCCGATGGCCGGGCCGATCGCAGCGAGGCCGTAGCCGACGGTGGCGATGTTGCCGCTGAGCTCCGCGAGAACAGTGGTGTCCACGTGTATTTCCTTCCGGTGATTACGACTGACGGACGTCAGGCGTGATTAGTGCTCTTCAGCCAGCGCGAGCTGGAGATAAACAGAGGTGAGCAGGGTGAAGACGTAGGCCTGGAGGACGGCGACCAGGATCTCGAAGAACGTGAACACGATGCCGAAGGCGAGCGTGCCGACCGAGAAGAAGGACCAGCCGGTGAAGCCGCCTTCCAGCTGGAACAGGAAGAACCAGGTCGCTCCGAAGAACAGGACGAGCAGGAGGTGCCCGACGACCATGTTCATCAGCAGTCGCAGCGTCAGGGTGACGGGGCGCAGGACGAAGGTCGAGAGCAGCTCGATCGGGGTCACGATGATGTAGAGACCCTTGGGGACTCCGGGCGGGAACAGCGCGTTCTTGAAGAACGCGGCCGGGTGCTTCTTGATCCCCGCGTAGATGAAGGTGATGTACGCCACCGCGGCCAGCACGAGCGGCAGGCCGATCACGGAGGTACCCGCGATGTTGAAGAACGGGATCACACCCGTGATGTTCATCAGCAGGACCATGAAGAAGATCGTGGTCAGGATCGGCAGGAAGCGCTTGCCGTCCTTCTTGCCCAGGAGGTCTTCGGCGATGTTGACGCGGACGAAGTCCAGGCCCATCTCGACGAGGCCCTGGAACCGGCCGGGGACGACGCGCATGTTGCGCGTGCCCAGCCAGAAGATGAGGACGATGGCGACCATAACGATCAGCCGGATCAGGACGATCCGGTTCATCTCAAACGGGGTGTCCGCAAAGAAGATCGGTGCCGGGAAGAATTCTTCGATGGACGGACCGTGGAAGGTGCCGCTGTCATCACTGGCAGTAGGAACCAACAGGTTCACAGCGTTCGCAAACAGCGCTATCTCCTGGTCTTCGGGGCGTGGGGCTCAGCACCCATGCGGATGCGGAACTCTCGCGACGACGAAAGTGGGGGCGTGCTCCCTCGGCGTTCGGTGTGTTGTGGCGGTCGAAATCGTCTTCGAGACGGCCGACCATTCGACAGCGTGAACGGCTGGGGAGCGGATTCGACCCCAACTCTAGCAAGAGATCGGGCTGGGAACCGAATCGGATTGCTCTCAGAAAGGGGGCAGGGGCGATTCAGCTTCGTCGGCCGGCGCCGAGGTCGCTGACGTAGGGCATCCGGGATCGCGCGATCACCACGACGTCGATCACGAGCGAGCCCAGGACGGCGACGATCACGGCGAGGAACATCGCGACGGTGTTCAGCCACGGCTGGTCCTTCAGCAGGAACGCGGCCACCAGGAAGAGGACGAACTTCAGCAGCCAGGCGCCCATCACGACGCCGAAGAAGCCGCCGACGTCGAAACGGTTGCCGAGGATGATGCTGAAGGCCGTGACGGCGAGCAGCACCCCCGCGAGCACGGCGCCGATCAGGGCGCCGATCGCGCCGGGCGCCCCGGCGAACACGAATCCGAGGATCGCGCCGATGACGGCGATGCCGACCGCGAGCAGTGCGCCGTAGCGCAACACCTTCTTCAGGATCGGGATGGAGGTGGGCTCGGGGCGAGCGGCCGGGACGGATCCGGTCATGATGCTTCCTTCTGCACGGCGGCGCCGGCGGAGTGGTCGAGGGTGGTGGTGGCGATGGTCGCCTCGTCGTCGGAGGCGCTGTCGAGCGGATCGAGCGACTCGAGGATGGGCGAGTTCGCGGCCAGCTGGGCCGCGGCCTCCATCCGCTTGCGCCGGCTCAGCGGAGCGAGCGTGACGATCGAACACGCGGCCAATCCGACCGCGAGGAAGGTCAGCGGCACCCAGACGTTGCTGACCACGAAGGCGAGCAGGCAGCCGAAGGAGATCACGGCCGTCCAGGCGTAGAAGATCAGCACGGCGTGCAGGTGCGAGTGGCCCATGTCGAGCAGGCGGTGGTGCAGGTGTTTGCGGTCGGCGCTGAACGGCGACTTCCCGGCGCGCAGACGACGGAACACCGCGAGCGAGAAGTCCATCAGCGGCACGATCAGGATCGCGAACGGCAGGATGATCGGGATGAACGCCGGCAGCAGGTCCTTGCCGCTGAGCTGCGCGGGATCGATCTGTCCGGTGACCGCGATCGCCGACGTGGCCATCAGCATGCCGACCAGCAGCGCTCCCCCGTCACCCATGAACATTTTCGCCGGTCGCCAGTTGATCGGCAGGAAGCCCGCGCAGGCGCCGACCAGCACCGCCGCGATCAGCGAGGCGAGGTTGAAGTAGTCGGTCGGCGAGGTCACCCGGACCAGCAGGTAGCTGTAGAGGAAGAAGACGCTGTTCGCGATCAGGGCGACGCCCGCGACCAGGCCGTCCAGGCCGTCGATGAAGTTCAGAGCGTTGGTGACCAGCACGATCGCGAAGATCGTGATGATCAGCGACATCCAGGACGAGCCGATCGCCATCATCCCGCCGATCGGGAGCGAGAGCACCTGCACGCCCTTCCACGCGATCAGGCCCGCGGCGACGAACTGGCCGGCCAGCTTCGTCATCCAGTCGAGATCCCAGAGGTCGTCGGCCACGCCGATCAGCACGATCAGGAGGGATGCGCCGAGGATGGCGAAGATCGGCTCGGGGTTGGCGAAGACCAGTTGGAAGTACGGGATCTGCGAAGCCACGATGAACGCGGCGACCATGCCGAGGAAGATCGCGATGCCGCCCAGGCGCGGCGTCGGCCGCGTGTGCATGTCGCGCACGCGGATCTTCGGGTACAGACCCCACTTGAGCGCGAGCTTCCAGATCACAACGGAGAGCCCGCCCGTGACCACGGCCGAGACGAGGGCGACGAGCGCGAAGAGCGTCATCGATCACTCACGCTTCGCGGTGCCGACGGTGTCCTCTGCGGGCTGCTCGCCCGACGCATCCGCCGACGCGTCGCTCTCGGCGCGCGCGTTCTTGATCCAGGCCGGGGTGCCGTCGGCCTCGTCGGCCGGTTCGTCCTGCACCGGCGCGGCCGTCGCGGCCTCGTCGTCCGCGGGCTCGTCCTGTACGACCGGCGCCACCGGCTCGTCGAGCAGATCGCCGACGACCTCGCGCAGGCGGGCCTCGGAGACGACGCCCTGGCGCACGATGCGAAGCCAGCCACCGCTGAAGCTGAGGGTGGTGGCATCGACGATCGTGGAGGATTCGCTCGCCGTCGCCTCGCGGTCCGCGTAGGCGGTGCCGGCGGGTCCGCCGTCGAGGTAGACCTCGACCGAGTCGCCGAGAGCGTCCAGCGCCTCCTGGGCGGAGGTCGCCGAGGGCTGGCCGGTCTTGTTCGCGGACGACACCGCGAGCGGGCCCGTCTCGGCGAGCAGTTCGAGGGTGATCGGGTTGTTCGGCATCCGCAGGGCGACGGTGCCCTCGGTCTCGCCGAGGTCCCAGACCAGGGAGGGCTGCGCGTGCAGGATGATGGTCAGCCCGCCGGGCCAGAACGCCGCGGCGAGCTCGCGCACGACGTCCGGTACGTTCTCGGCCAGCGCGTCCAGCGTCGCCAGGTCGGGGATCAACACGGGCGGCGGCGCCTGACGCGTGCGCCCCTTCGCGTCGAGGAGACGCTGCACCGCGGCGGCGTCGAAGGCGTTGGCGGCGAGGCCGTACACCGTGTCGGTCGGGAGGACGACGAGCTCGCCGCGACCCAGGGCCGTGCGGGCGAGACGGGTGCCGGTGAGGAGCTCGGTGTCGACGGAGCAGTCGTAGATGCGGGCCATAACGGGGCAATGATACCGGGCGACGCCTCACCCGCGCGTTGGGCGCAGTAGACGGCGCCCCAAGCCCGCTATTCTGCTACGACGGGCGCCTCCACCGGCGATCGCCCCAGTCGAGTGGACCCGTACATGCGGGAGGACGGAAAACGAGCATGAGTGCGCGTGTACTGCACGTCGTCGAGCCCGGAGGCCGTGGCGGCGTCTACCAGCACATTCTCGGTAACGTGCAGTTCGGGGAGTACGACGGCTACGACCTCGTCGTCCTGCATACCGCGCGCGACGCGGAGCTGACTCCCGCCCTGCCCCGTCTGCGCTACGCGTTCGACATGCGCTGGCAGCGCGGCGGACCTCGCCCGCTGCGCTCGGTCCTGACATCGCTCTGGGTCGTCTTCGTCCTGATGCCGAGGGTGTTCTTCTCCGCACTGCGCAATCGCGGCTCGCGCTGGGAGATCCAGGGCCTCTTCGGGCCGGCCTTCTTCGCCGTTCTGACCCTGCTCCCCCGCCTCGCGGGCCGTCGGGTCACGTTCGTTCCTCATAACAGCTTCTCGCGTTCCGGCAGCGCGGTGGAGGACAAGGGGATCCGCTTCGCCGCGCGTACCGCGGACGAGGTCGTCGTCTTCGTCGACTCCGAGCGCAAGCATTTCGCCGACGCGAAGTCGGTCATCCAGCGCAAGCTCTGGCAATACATCCCGACCCCCTCCGACGCGAAGATCACCGCGTGGAAGGAGAAGGTCGGCTCGGGAGCGCCCGTCGTCGCCTTCCTCGGCCAGCTCCGGCCCGACAAGAACCCCACGTTGCTCATCGATGCGATGCGCGGGTTCGATCGCGAGGCCGTTCTGCTCTTCGCCGGCGAGGACAAGGGGGCGCTCGCCTCGATCCGCGCGGCGGGCGACCTCGGGCTGGTGCGGCTGATCATCGAGGACGGCTACCTTGACCTGGACGACTTCGTCGCCGCGATGCTGGCCAGCGATGTCGTGGTCTGCCCGTACCTGATCGCGAGCCAGAGCGGTGTCGCGGCGGTCGCCGAGGCGACCAAGACACCGATCGTCGCCTCCGCCGCCGGCGGCCTGCCCGAGCAGGCTGCTCGCACGTTCTCGAACGACAGCGACGACCCGGCCGGCAGCCTGCGCGAGACGATCATCGCCGTGCTCGACACGCGGACGCCGGAACCCGCCGCCTGAGCGTTCGGTCGGCATGGGCTAGCCTCGATCCGGGCGCAACCGACGGCCACCACCCTTACCCTCCCTCAGCTACACCGATTCGGGTAGATACACAGATACGGGGCAATCGTGCACATCTTGGTCACCGGCGGCGCCGGCTTCATCGGCAGCAACTTCGTCCACCTGACTCTGCGGGAGCGTCCGGACGCGACCATCACCGTCCTCGACGCGCTCACGTACGCCGGCAATCCCGCCTCGCTCGCCGGTCTCACCGATCGGGTGACCCTGGTCGAGGGCGACATCGCGGACGCCGAGCTGGTCGACTCCCTGGTGTCCGCGGCCGATCTCGTGGTGCACTTCGCCGCCGAATCGCACAACGACAACTCGCTGAACGACCCGTCGCCGTTCCTGCACACGAACATCATCGGTACGTACACGCTGCTGCAGTCCGTGCGGAAGCACGACGTCCGCTACCACCACATCTCGACCGACGAGGTCTACGGCGATCTCGAGCTCGACGACCCGGCCAAGTTCACCGAGCAGACGCCCTACAACCCCTCGAGCCCCTACTCATCGACCAAGGCCGGCAGCGACCTGCTCGTGCGCGCCTGGGTGCGCTCGTTCGGTGTCCGCGCGACGATCTCGAACTGCTCGAACAACTACGGCCCGTACCAGCACGTGGAGAAGTTCATCCCCCGCCAGATCACCAACGTGATCGACGGTGTGCGCCCCAAGCTCTACGGTGCCGGCGAGAACGTGCGCGACTGGATCCACGTCGACGACCACAACAGCGGGGTCTGGGCGATCATCGACCGCGGCGAGATCGGCGAGACGTACCTCATCGGCGCCGACGGCGAAGAGAACAACAAGGCCGTGGTCGAGATGATCCTGACCGCCTTCGGCCAAGCGCCCGACGCCTACGACCACGTCACCGACCGACCGGGTCACGACCTGCGCTACGCGATCGACTCGTCCCGACTGCGCACCGAACTGGGCTGGCGCCCGCGCTATACCGATTTCGCGAGCGGCCTCGCGGCCACGATCGACTGGTACCGCGCGAACGAGGCCTGGTGGCGCCCGCAGAAGGCGGCCACCGAGGCCAAGTACGCCGGCTCGCGCTGAGGCGCAGGCCGGATCACGCCGGGTGGGTCGCCTCCACCGAGTCGAACCACAGTGAGCCGCTGAAGTCTCCGGAGAATCGGATGCGGGCGTAGCAACTCGCGACGTGCATCACATAGCTGTAGCCGCTGATCCGCCAACTGTTGCGCTGCTCGGGGGCCGTCGCCGTGTACACGTTCGTCTCCGGAACGACCTCGCGGCCCGAACCGTCGAACTCGGCGATCAGCACGTCGTAGCTGCCGCTGAAGTCGGAGCCCATTCGTTCAACGACGGCGATGTCGAGCTGCTTGCCTCCGTGTGCCCGCGCGTACTGAGCCAGCATGGTTCCGGTCCTCGCCGAAGAAGGTGCGAACTTCAACGAGCGCGCTCCGAACAGCTTCGTCGAGGTGTCCTCGGAGGCCCCCCACGTCGAGCGTGCTGAACTCGGCAGGCACCACCCCGTCATCAGCTGGTCGAGCCCCGGATCCGCGATGTCCGCAAGCACCGGAGCCGCATCGAACCCCGCGTTGCGCAGGTAGGAGAACGCGGGCCCCCAGGACAAAACCGAGTCGTTCCAGCGATCGTCGCCCCAGGTGCCGTAGGTCGCGTTGGCGACGGTGTTCGCGACGGTCTTCGCACGCGCATCCGTGACGCGGGACGTGTCCAGAACGCGCGTCGGGAAGGTCGCGGCGATGTGCGCGCCGTACAGCACGACCGTGGACGGCCGGTTCGATTTGACCACGGTCGACGCTCCGTCGGTGAAGGCGTCGTCGATCGTGATCAGTCGGGCGAGCGCGGGGGCGACCCCCTCCGAGTCGGCGCTCGGCACGAGCTGACCACCATTGATCTGCAGGATGTTCTGTCGAGCCAGTACTCCGGTGTCCTTATTGTTCAACTCCGCACGGTACGTCGACAGCGCGAACCAGGATGAAGCGGAGGCCGACTCGAAGTGACAGGCGCTGAACTGGAACGTTCCGCCGAGCGAGATCAGCACGCGGTTGGAGTAGAGGAACGAGCACGAGGTGAAGAACGCGTCGAGGAGCATCTGCGGCTGCTTCATCCGGAGGATCGTCGACCCGGCGCTGCGGACGTCCTGGAAGCGGCATTCCGTCCACGTGAGATTCTCGCCGCAGTTCTCGATGCCGTCGAAGACGACGGCGGTCTTGGCGGCGGCGGTGTACACGCAGTTCCGATGGTGGATCAGGAACGCTCCGTTCCCCATGATCTCCTGATGGCGAAAGCCGGTCCATTCGACTCGATCCAGGGTCCACCGACCGGTGTCCTGCTGATTCGACTCGCCGAATCGCCAGCCGTCGACCGTGGTGTTCGCTCCTGCAGGCCCGACCAGCTGAAGATTCTCTACCTGGTCGTAGTAGATGGTCGGCGGGTTGCCAGGGATCTTGCCGCGCTGGGTCTCCGTGGCCGTCGGGCTCCAACCGACTTTGATCGCCGGTCCATCGAACGTCGCCCCGGCCCAGGACAGCACGTTCGCCAGACCGGCGCCACGGATGTTCATCCGGTGTCCGGGGATCCAGATCGGTTGAGTGAGGGTCATCGTGCCCTGCTGCACCACGAGGGTGGCACCGAGAGCGGCTGCCTGGTTGATCGCGTTCTGCAACGGCACCGAGCAGTCCGTGCCGTCGTTGGTCGTGCAGCCGAAGTCGTTCGTGAAGAGAACGCGTTCACTCTTGGCCATCATCGCGACGGTCACGATTCCACCGGTCGTGGCGGTCGCGACCGGCAGATTCACCCCGGGGATCTTGCCGTTGGCGTTCAGTGGAGCGTAGTTGGTCGCCGCCTCGGCGTCCGGCGCGAGAGCGGCGGCGGCCAACGCTGCTCCAGCGGCACCGAAGAAGAGTCGCCGTCCGGATCGCTTTCCGGAATCCGCATTCTCACGACGGGCGGATGACATCGTCGCTGTCTCGCTATCGATCATTGTTCTTCCTCGACATCGGTTGGAAGCAGAAATGGAGAGTGAAGCGCGACGCTCGTGTCACGCGGGCTGGGTCAACTCGATCGAATCGATCCACAACGTGCCCTGGAAGTGACCGTAGAAGTTGAGTCGGACGTACATCGTGGCGACGTCCGGCAGATGGCTGTATCCCGTGAAGCGCCAGGAATTGCGCGGATCGGAGGAGAAGACTTTCGCGGTGAGAATCGCCTGCGATGCGACGGTGATACGCCCCAGCGAATCGAATTCGGTCAAGAAGACGCCGTACGTTCCTGCCCAGTCACTCGCAAGGCGCTCGATGATGGACAGGTCGAGTTGTTTACCGCCCTCCACCCGCGCGACCTGCGCCAGCATCGTCTCGTGCATAACGACGGAAGGAGACGAGAACTTCATCGAGCGCTTGCCGAAGAGCTTCGTCGAGGTGTCCTCTGTCAGCCCCCAGCGGGTGACGGCGATGGCCGGCGTGCACCATCCCTTCATCAGTTCCTCGACCGTCGGGCCGGCCTTGTCGTAGAACGTAGCCGTGACGTCGAACCCGGAGTTGTGCGTCAGAGAGAGCTCCGGCCCCCAGGACGTCGCCGTGAAGTTGATCCGATCGTTTCCCGTCCAGCGGGAGTGCGTCGCATTGCCGACTGCGCTCACCCGCGGCTTCGCACGGGTGTCGGTGATTCGCGAGCTGTCGATGATGCGGGTCTCGAAGTGACCCGTCACGTTCGCGCCGTGGATCACGACGGTCGCAGGACGATTCGACTTCTTCACCGTCGACGCGCCGTCCGTGAAGGCATCGTCGATGGCGACGATCGTCGCCATCGCCGGTCGCGTGCCGTCGAAGTCCACGTGCGGGAGCAGCTGGCCGCCGTTGATCAGCAGCACGGTCTGACGCCCGACGGCACCGTTGTCCTTGCCGCTGACCTCGGTGCGGTTCGAGGACAGCGCGAACCAGGGATATCCGGTGGAGGTCTCGAAGTGGCAGGAGTTGAACTGGAAGGTGCCGGCGACGGCGATCAGTACCCGGTTCGAGTAGTCGAAGGAGCAGCTCGTGAACGAGGCGTCCAGGAGCATCGCCGACTGCTCGGCGCGCAGAAGCGTCGATCCGGCGTTGCGCGCGTCGCGGAAGATGCACTCAGCCCAGGTCAAACCGTCGCCGCAGTTCACCTTGCCGTCGAAGACCACGGCGTTCTTCGCGGGCGCCTTGTACATGCAGGCGCGGTGGTTGATGTTCGCGGCGCCGTCACCGAAGATCTCCTGCGTCCGGAACCCCATCCACTGCAGTCGCTCCAGGGTCCAGCTCGACGTATCCGTGGTGACGCCGGCCTCGCCGAATCGCCAGCCGTCGACCGTTGTGGTGGCCGAGGTCGGACCACTGAACTGCAGGTTCTCGATCTGTCCGTAGGCGATGGCCGGAGGGTTGCCAGGGATCGGCCCGCGCTGCGCCTCGGTGGCGGTCGGGCTCCAGCCGATCTTGATCGCGGGTCCGTCGAACGTGGCTCCCTCCCAGGAGAGCATGTTCATCATTCCCGCGCCGCGGATGTTGATCCGGCCGCCGGGAATCCAGATCGGCTGGTTCAGGCTCATTCTGCCCTGCTGAACGACCAGTGTCCCGCCGGCCGCCGCCGTCGCATTGATAGCATCCTGCAGCTTGGCCGAGCACTCTTGTCCAGCGTTGGTGGTGCAGCCGAAATCGGCGGTGAAGAATACCCGGTCCCGCTTCGCCGTCATTTCCGGCGTGATGATTCCCGGCGACGTCGCGGTGGCCACCGGCAACTGAGCGACGGGTACCTTGCCATTCGCATCGAGCGTGGCATAAGTCGTGGCCGCCTCCGCTTCTTGAGCGAATGCGCCCGCCGCCAACGCCGCTCCGGCGGCGCCGAAGAAGAGCCGGCGGGTGGAGCGACTTCCGCGCGCAGGATCCGTCTTGACGGATTCAGCGGATAGGACGGCTTCGCTCTCGTTCATCTTTTCAACACCTCGGGTATTGGGGAGAAATCACGGTGGGGACACTTCACAACGTAATCGGCGCCTTACCGACGGCGTGCGCCGCTATGTAACCCGAATGAGGCCGCTCGGAACGAATGATTCTCGGGCGAAGCACGCCGCGGAAAAGCCGAGAAGATCTCTCGGAAGACGCCCCAGCAACGGGGTTAGCCGGCGCGAACGCGCACGAGTCGCTGTGCGGGCGCCGTCCGTCAGAAACGAATCGCGACCGTCGCGACTAGCGGTCGACGCCCGCCCGCAGCACCGAACGCAGCGCGTGCAGCGCGTGCCTGGTCCCCCGCGCGAGCCGCTTCAGCCGGTACACCGTCCGCGCCCGCCGCGTCTCGGCGACGATGAAGGACGAGATGTGGATCTCTTCGCGCGTCGGGTACAGCGCGTGCCAGATCAGAGCGGGCAGCTTGTGCAGCGGAGAGCGCACGAGCTGGGCGAGCCAGGACGACGCGGCTCCCACCCCGTTCGTGGCGATGAAGTACGACCACACACGGCGCTGATGCCGGGACTGGAAGCCATCGAACGGCAGCACGAGCTGCATGCCGGCCTCGCGGAGAACCGGCACGACGGGGCCGGCCGCACCGGTCTTGTGCGCGAGATCGAAGAGTTCGGCGCGCATCTCGGAGTCCTCGGAGAGCAGCTCGACGGCGTGCGCCAGCTCGTCCTGCTGGCGGTGCGACTGCGGTTCGCGCAGCGCGTGCAGGATCATGATCAGCAGCGATCCGATGCGATCCGTGGTCGCGACCTCGCGGCCGGCCATCTGCACGGTCGTGCGCCGGGCCCACAGCGTCTCGAACACGAGCTGCTTGTCGGCGAAGCACCCCGGATAGGTGTGGTGGATGTCGATGTCGACAGGCCAGTTCTCGTGCACGAAGCCGTCGGCGTGGTGCTCGATGATCCAGGGTGTCTCTCGGGTGAAGCGCCGACCCCAGCCGCGCAGCTCCATCGCGGCGCGGAAATCGTCCAGTCGCGCCGGTTCCACCCAGACATCGGCGTCCGCCGACAACCGGGGCGCGCGCAGTCCCTGATCGGCCAGTACCGGCCCCTTGATCGAGAGCAGACGGATGCCCTCGATGCCGGCGACATGGTGCGCGAGCGTATGCGCGAACTCACCAGCGACCCCGAGAGGGAACTCGTGTGAAGTGGTGGTCATTGTGCTCTGCTCGTCGATCCGTGGAGTCTATCGTCCGCGCCGTTGCGCGCGGGTCAGCGCGCCGCCACGAGGCGGCCGAGCCATTCCTGGTGCGCCTGGGTCCACAGCTTCACGTCGTGCTTCTGCGCCCAGGCGCGGGCGCCGGCGCGCACCTCGGGCGTCATCGCCTGCTCGATGGCCGTCAGCCAGGCGGACGCGGTGGGGGCGGCCGCGACCGGCGCGCCGATGTCGCGGGCGACGCGCCCGGCTCCGGCGAGCGCATCCGTCACCATCGGCACACCGTAGGAGGCGGCCTCGACCATCGTTGTGGTCGGATAACCCTCTCCGGCGCCGGTCGAGGTGAAGGTCATCACATCCGCAGCTCGGTAGAGGGTCTCGGTATCCGAGCGGTGGCCGAGCACCCGCGCGCCGGGCACACCAGCCGCTGCGGCGCGGACCTCATCGAACATCTCGCCGGTACCGGCGATCAGGGTCACCCCGCGCCACGCCCGGGCGAGCTCGATCGCGAAATCGGGACGCTTCCCGCGCGACATCCGACCGATCCAGAGCAGCACGGGCACGCCGTCCTCGATGTCGAGCTCTGCCCGGGCGGCGGCACGCTCGTCGTCACTGGGCAGCCGGTGCGCCGAGGTGTCGATCGAGTTCTCGATCACGTGCACTTCGGTGCCGGCCGGTACCACGGCGCGAACGCTCGCGGCGACCTCTTGCGAGACGCACATGATGCCGGCGACGTAGCGCGCCGCCGCCCGATACTCGGCCATCAACGGCTTGCCGCTGAGCCCGGAGGGAAGCAGACCGTGTTCGGTCCAGATCACCGGCGCCCGCTGGGAAAGGAGCTTCGTGAACAAGATCTGCTCACGCTTGAACTGCAGGTGGAAGTAGCTCGGCGCCGAGATCTTCGCGACGGCCTCCTCGACGCGCTTACGCTCCAGCGGCGCCCGCAGGTGGCCCTGGACGATCGTCTTCTTGCCCCACTTCGGACCGAGTTCGATCGCGGTTCGCGGGAGCCCGGTTTCGGCCCAGCCGTCGACCTGCCCGATCAGTCGCGGCTCGTCTCCGAGCGCAGCCAATTGCGAATACAACCGAGTGAGGTAGTTCTCCGCACCACCGGCGACTGTCGAATACGCAATGACGACGGGTCTCACGAACGAGTCCTCCCCCGGAGATCGAATAGACTCACCGGATCGAATGACCCGGGCCTAGGAAAGCCTACCGGGCAGGACGGATGCATCCGCCCCCGGCGGAACGGTGGGAGTATGGCGTACGTGGATGACCGGAAGTGGGTTCGCTCACCGAACCTGGCGGTGAAGAGCACCGATGACGAGCGCAGCGTCTACGTGCTGGTGCTGAACCAGGCGACGACGGCGCCGCACGTGCTGGAGGGCCCGGCTGCCGCCACCTGGAACTGCGTGGACGGCGTGCGCACCACCGCCGACATCGTGCGCGAACTCGCCGTGGCCCACGATGTGGCCGAGGAGACGATCGCCGCAGACGTCTCCGCCTTCCTCGAGGAACTCACCTCGTGGGGGATCCTCTCCACCGCCGACTGACCGAACGCTCGTTCAGGGACAGTCGGGCGCCACCACGAGCGCCTTCATAAAGGCCCCGGTCTGATACGTGGCCTCGTCGAGCAGCTTGCGGAGATTGCTCGCCTCCAGCACGCCCGTGGCGCGCACAGCGAGCCGGCCCTGGAAGCACTTCTCGAAGACGAAGCGGGTCCGTGAGATGTGCTCCTTCATGGTGATGACCGTGACGTTGCTCCAGCCCTTCTCCTTCGCCAGGCGCCAGACGTATTGCGCCTCGCCGAGCGTCGTGAAGGGATCCGGCACGTAGCAGTAGACCGTTGCCCCGGCCATGCCGGTTTCGCAGGCACTCGAATCCGACCAGCGCCCGCCGGAGAGCGGGATGATCACGTTGTCGGTGAGCCCCTCCGCCACGACCGTGCGCGCGGCCTCCACCCGCCACGAATGCGAGGGACCGATCACCACAACGGCGTCGGTCTTCGTCACGACGTCGATGGCGGGGTCGCCGTAGAGGCGCCAGGGCAGCACCGCGAGAGCGACCTGTACGGCCACCACAACGAGTGCTAGCAGCACGATACGCAGGCGGGAGCGTCCTCGAACGCGTTCGGCCACGGTCTGACTCCTGTTCGCCGCGGATGGAACGCGCGGTGGGCGCCCGTCGCGGATGCGTCGGGAAGAGAGATCGTATCTGACACAATTGTGCGCGACGCAGACGTCCGTCGTCTCCCGACCGCGCGTCGCCGAGGCGGCGTGAGAGCCACGTGAGACCCACACCCCCGACGGAAAGGTTGCGATGCCCGGAGTCATCGTCCACGAGTGGATCGAGAAGATCGGCGGCTCGGAGAAGGTCCTCGACGAGATCGCGGCCGCGTTCCCCGGGCTCGACATCGTCTGCCTCTGGAACAACGCGCCCGACCGCTTCCCGGGTCACCGGGTGCACGAGTCGATCCTCGCGCGCACGCCGCTGCGCGGGAAGAAGGCGCTCGCCCTGCCGGCGATGCCGTTCGTCTGGTCGGCGCTGCCGAACCACGACTACGACTGGGCCATCGTCAGCACCCACGCCTTCGCGCATCAGGCGCACTTCCGCGGCCAGCGCGACGACTTCCGCAAGTACGTCTACGCGCACACCCCGGCGCGGTACATCTGGACTCCCGAACTCGACGTCCGCGGCGGTTCCGGCCTCATCCGGGCGGTCTCTCCCGCGTTCAAGCGCATCGACCGCAAGCGGGCGCAGTCGGCGACGGCGATCGCCGCCAACAGCGAGTTCGTGCGCGAGCGGATCCGGATGGCCTGGGAACGCGACGCCGAGGTGATCTACCCGCCGGTCGACGTGCTCAAGATCCAAGAAATCGGCGACTGGCGCGAGAAACTGACGCCGCAGGAGCTGCAGCTGCTGGACTCGCTGCCGGAGAGCTTCCTGTTCAGCGCCTCGCGCTTCATCCCCTACAAGCGCCTCGACGCCGTGATCCGCGCCGGCGAGGCCAGCGGCCACCCGGTCGTCATCGGCGGCTCCGGGCCGGAGGAGGAGCGGCTGCGCGCTCAGGCCGCCACGGCCACCGTCCCGGTCACGATCGTGAACCGACCCAGCGACGCGATGCTCTACGCGCTCTATCAGCGCGCGCTCGCCTTCGTCTTCCCGCCCATCGAAGACTTCGGCATCATGCCGGTCGAGGCGATGGCGGTCGGCTCCCCCGTGGTCAGCAGCGCCATCGGCGGCACGACCGAGACCGTGCTGGACGGCGTCACCGGCGCGCACGTGCACGATTGGGACTCCCCCGGCGACGTCGCAGCGGCGATCGAGCGAGCCATCGTGGTCGATCGCACGGCGACGGCCGAGCACGCGCGCAGCTTCGACCGCTCGGTCTTCACGGAGCACATCCGCAACTGGGTCGAGGTCTGACCCGCACCGCCCGGCGGAACGACGACGGCCCCCGATCCTGCTCAGGATCGGGGGCCGTTATCAGTGAGCCGGCGCTCGTCGCGCGTCAGCGCTTGTCGCGGATGCTGCCCAGCAACTCGCGGATCTTCTCGCCGCGCACCGCCCAACTGTTCTCGCGGGCGACGGCCTGGCGGCGCTCGAGACGCTCGTCCTCACCCTCCGGCGAACGGTCGATCGTGGCGAGGGCGGCGACGATCCCGCTCGCCGGGACCACCGCGACGTCGAGCTCGCGCGCGATCACGGCGGGAACCGGAGTGGACACGACCCCGAGGCCGGCGGCGAGGTACTCGTACGTCTTCAGCGGGTTCACGCCTCGCGTGTACTCGTTGAGCTGGTAAGGGATGAGTCCGACCTCGACCGACCAGTACAGCGCGGCCAGGCGCTCCATGTCCAACGAGCCGTGGTACGTCGCTCCGGCCGCAACGAGGGCATCGACCCGCTCGGTGGCGTCGCCGCCACCCTCGGAGATCGGGCCGGCCAGGTGCACGTCCCAGCCATCGTCGAGTGCGGCCTGCAGGGCGTCGAAGTCGACCTTGGTGGCGCTGAGGTTGCCGGCGAACACCAGCGAACGCGGCTTGCGGGCCAGCGTCGCCGGGCGACCGGCGAGGATCGCGTCGAAGTCGGCCACGTTCGGCCACAGGTGCACAGAGGGGAAGCCGATCTCGTCGCTGAGGTGCTCCGCGACCACCGGGCTGGTGCCGATCGCCTCGACCCCCGGAATGCGGGCGAGGGTCTTCTCGGCCGACACGATCAGCTCGTTCGAGATGCCCGGCACGGCGCCGAGCAGGTCGACGCAGTGGTAGACCAGTCCGCCGGCCTGGCGCTCGAAGCCATAGGTGACGGGCGTGTAGGCCCAGAGGGTGACCGGACGCCCGCCGGAGCCGACGCCGCGCAGCTGACGGCGCAGCACCTGCTCGTTGATCCGGGCCACGACGCCGGTGTGGATGGGCGCCACCTTCGGCGTGATCACGGTGACACCGGCCGGGACGGGGCGGCGGAAGCCGCCGTCCTGCTGGGCGCGGCCGACCGCGGCGGCGGCCATCCGACGCACCCGCGCGAGGATGCGGCTGATATCGCGCCACCGCAGCTCGGGGCGGCGCAGGCCCTGCGATTCGACGAAGACGACGTCGTACTCCCGAGCCATCTCGCGCACCACGTAGTGCTGGTTGGTGGCGATCGCCTGATCCCAGTCGGCGGTGCCGAGCACGAGGACCCAGGGGCGGGCTGCAGTCATGAGGCGAACCTTTCGCGTTCGTCGGATGATGTGGTGCTGGATCGCGTGCCGCCGTGGGTCAGCGACGTTCGCGCCACGGCATCGCCGCGACGCGCTTGGGTGCGGTCACGACCGGCTTGTCGGTCACGACCTCCGCGTTCGCCTGCGCGGCGCGGCCGATGAGGACGCCGAGGAAGATGAAGACCATCGGGTAGGTGTACACGGCCTGGGTCGCGATGGAGATCGCGTAGAAACCGAAGATCGCGATGTAGCCGGCGTCGCCGCGGCGGATCAGCTTCAGCAGCAACCAGGCGAGCAGACCGACGAAGATCAGCAGGGCGATGACGCCGTTCTCGGCGCCGATCTGGGCGTAGACGTTCTCCGCGATGACCTTGGTGCCGTTGTAGTACCAGGCCGGGAACGTGCCGATGTCGTCGTAGTCGTAGAAGTACGCACCGAAGTTGTTGGGTCCGACGCCGAAGACGTGGTCGCCCATCATCCTCAGCCCGACCTCGGTCTTGAGGCTTCGGAGGTCGAGGGAGCCGAGGATGCTGGCGTCACCGGAGTTGGTCAGGCCCAGCTTGGACAGCTGCAGCTCCATGAACGCTCGAGCAGCATTGTTCGAGATGACGAAGACGATACCGACCAGCGACGCGACGATGCCGAAGAAGAACAGCACGGCACGCGGCGCGAGCAGCAGGGCGAGCACGACCGCCGCCGCGAGTCCGACGACCGCGGTCGTCGACTGAGACGTCCAGATGCAGTACGCGGCGACGAGAGCCGAGAAGATCGCGCGCTCGCGAAGACAGATGATCAGGACGAAGCCCGAATAGAAGCCGAACTCCTGGCCGAGGAGGAACGGCCCCTGTCGGGCACCGCCCTCACCGCCACCGCCTTCGAGGTCGACGCCGGAGTACCGGCTCGCGAATCCGAGAGACGTGAGCAGCTCACCCTGACCCGCGTCGTTCAACACGATCCGGAAGATCGTCGCAGCGGCGGCGAGCCAGATGGACAGGGTGAGTCCGAGGCGGATCAGTTCCAGCCGAGTCCGGCTCACCACGAACGCCATCGCGATGACGGCGCAGCTCAGCGCTCCGTAGACGACGGACTGCGACGTGATGCCGCTCGGATAGGCGAGAGAGACGGCGCCGCCGGTCGGAGGCAGGTTCAGGACGTTGATACTGGTCGCGAACAGGACGACACCGGCCAACGCGAGCAGCAGCCAGTGCCCAGCGACGAGTGCGACCTTCTGCTTGCGGGCGAAGAGCACGTAGACGGCGATCGCCAGAACGAGGAGCACGTCGGTCGCGCGAATCGTCTGCCCGATGTTGAGTGTGAACGCCGAGCTGAACGGCGTGAGCACCATGGCCCAGAACACGATCTTCTCGTAACGTTCCGACTCGGCGTAGGCAGCCCGGGAACGACGGAGGAGGCCGAGTCTGGCGACGCGCTCCGAGCGTGCGGTGCGGTTCTTCGCGGCGCGCGCCGGAACCCGGCCGGTCACTCGGCTGGCCTTGGTCTCTCCCACGCTCACTCCCCTATTGTGCGTGCGAGCGTCGCTTCCGCCAAAACGGATACGGGAGAACGACGACCGATGGTCGGCGCCTGCGCACGCCTTCGACGGGACTTTCTGCGATGAAGTCGGTGCGGTCGGGTCGGATACGCCCCCGTCGTGGGACGGATGGGCGAAGGGTCTCTCACTTCGCCCCTGAGCGACCCGCCCAGCCCTATCGTCGTCGCATGCCGAACCCCGCCATTCGACTGGACTCCCTGACGGGCATTCGATTCTTCGCCGCCGCCGCGGTCTTCGGCCACCACGCCGGACTCTACGCTGCCGACGGCGAGTTCTCCGCGCTCGCGGATGGAATGGTCGGCGTCAGCCTCTTCTACATCCTGAGCGGATTCGTCCTGACCTGGACGGCTCGACGTGAGGACACGCTCGGTGCGTTCTACCGCCGTCGCCTGGCACGGATCTACCCGGTCTTCCTGCTCGCGTGGATCATCTCGCTCGGCGTCAACCAGATCGCGCAGACCGCTCAACTCACGGACCTGCTCGTGCCGAGCCTGTTGCAGAGCTGGTTCCCGTGGCGCGAGGTGTACTTCGCCGGCAACGCCGTGTTCTGGTCCCTCGCCGTCGAGGCGTTCTTCTACTTGGTGTTCCCGTTCCTGCACCGTCTGCTCGTCGACCGCGCCACGCGGACGATCGTCCTGGTCATGCTCGTCGCCGGCGCGATCACGGTCGGCGTCGCGGCCTCGACATCCGGGCTCCCCGCGACGGACTTCACCCGCTGGCTGACCATGATCTTCCCACCGCTGCGCCTGATGGAGTTCGTCCTGGGTATGGGCGTCGGACTGCTCCTGCGCCGAGGCATCAGGGTTCCGGTTCCGCTATGGTCGGCGCTCGTTCTGTGCGTCGTCGGGTACCTTCTGGCCCAATTCGTGCCGGAGACGATGGCTCGGTACACGATCACGCTGCTGCCGTTCGTGCTCCTGGTGTGGACCCTCGCACAGGCCGATCTGAGCGGCCGTTGGAGTCCGTTCCGCTCGAAGGCGATCGTGACCGGTGGCGCGATCTCCTACTCCTTCTACCTGATCCACGCGATGGGTCTCACGATCGCTTTCTCGTTCATCCGTCGCGCCGGCGTCGACGTCGCCACCATCCCGGACGTCGCCCTCTGGGGCTTGCTGCTGGTCATCTTCGTCGGCTGCCAGGTCGTGGCGTGGCTGCTGCACACGTTCGTCGAGACACCGTTCGAAGCCGCATTCCGCACAGGATGGGATGGGGCGCGGCTCCGACAGGCGTACGCCCGACTATTCGACCGGCAGATGCGTGCGCAGAATGCCGCCCAGATTCGCCGACGCGGCGGCAGTCAGGTGCGCCCCGTCGTAGCGGACGACGGTCGTGCCGATGACCATGGGGCAGACCCTCTCGGCGTCGCACAACCAGCCGCTGACGTCGACGAAGGTCGCGTTCGTGGCGGCGGCTCCGGCACGCTCGGCGGCACTCTTCCTCTCGAAAGTCGCGTCGACTGACTTCGCGCATGCGCTCGGCGCGGCGAATCGGGTGAGGCAGGCAGCCGGATCCACGGCCGACGGAGGGTTGGAGAGTATCGCCACGGAGGCGCCGGTCTCACGAGCAGCACCGACGAAACGCGCAACAGCGTCCTGCCATTCGAGCTCCGCCTCCTGGCCGGACGCGCCGCTCTCGAGTTGCTCGATGTGGCGTTGCGAATTCGAGGTGATCACGAGGTCCGGCTGCAGAGTCCTGACCTCATCCATCATCGTCTCCTGGGCAGAAGCGCATCGGTCTGCTCGAGTGCCCGAATCGACACGAACCGGGATCGCGGGACAGTCGGCGAAGCCGAGACCGACGACGTTCCAGGTCGGCAACGCCGCCACAACCGCCGGCAGCCACGACACGCCGACCGAATCGCCGATGACGAGCACGGTCCCCTCCGGGGACGTGACATCGAACTCGCACCGTTTCGGTTCCGCGTCCGACATGAAGCTGTTCCGGCAACCGGTCGAGGTGTTCATCGCGGGCACCGCTAAGCCGTCGTCAACGGATGCCAGGTCGACGGCGGGCCACGAGGTGGAATCCGCGGCGGCCTCCGTCGCCGCGGCCAGCGCCTGCTCGGAGACCCACGCCGGATCGATCGCGATGTCGGCTACTGCGCTCGGGATCGGACGTTGCGACGATACGACCGCGAACGGCCCCACCAGTTGCACCGCCGACACCGCGATCACCAGGGCTCCAACAGCCAGTGCGCCGATCACCTGCATGCGCCGTCGGGCATGGACGTGACCTCGCAGCCACGCCGAGCGGATGACGGGGACCTCGACGTAGCGGTAGGACAGAGCGGAAAGACCGAAGGCGACGATGATCGCGGCCAAGGTCGTCGAGATGGCGTGTCCGGGAAACAGGGCGTTGGCGAACACGATGACCGGGAAGTGCCACAGATACAGCGAGTAGGAGATGCGCCCGACGTATTGCGAGACCGGATTGGTGAGCACCACGATCCCGCGCTGCTGATGGCCGCCCGCGATGATCAGCAGCGAACCGACGACGGGCACGAGCGCCCACGGGCCCGGAAACGGCCAGGACGGAAGCACGACGAACGCACCGACCACGATCAGGATCAGGCCGGACCACGCCAGCGATCGCGCGACGATCTCGGACAGCCGAAGCCGATGGATGGTGACCGCGAGGATGGCGCCGGCAGCGAGTTCCCACACCCGCGAGACGGTATCGAAGTAGGCGAACTCGCGCAGGAAGAACGATGTGCCCAGCGACCAGGCGAACGAGAGGACGGCAACAGCAACCATCCACGCCGCGAGGTGGCGGGAGCGAGAGCGTTGACGTTTCAGCGCCCAGACCGCGACGCCGAGAATCAGCAGCGGCCAAACGATGTAGAACTGTTCCTCGACCGCGAGCGACCAGAAGTGTTGGACGGGCGAGACCGGGCCGTCCGCGGCGAGGTAATCGGTGCGCAGTCGAATGAAATGCCAGTTCGAGGCGAAGAGCAGTCCGGCAACGCCATCGAGCAGCACCTGCCGCGCCTGCGTCGGGTACCAGACCAGGTGGGCGACGGCCACGGTCGCCGCGAGCACGAGCAGCGCAGCGGGCAGAATGCGCTTGACCCGTCGGATGTAGAAGTGCTGGAACGAGATCCAGCCGGTGCGGCCGAACTCGCGCACAAGGATCCCGGTGATCAGGAACCCGGAGAGGACGTAGAACACGTCCACTCCGATGAAACCACCGAGCGGCCACTCGAAGAAGTGATTGACGACGACGGCGAGCACTGCGACGGCACGCAATCCATCCAGATCACCTCGCCGCGGATGTTGGCTCGACTGTGACACGTTTCCCCCTGCTGGACTCCGTCCGAAGCCGAAGAAGCCTCGATCAGTGGCAGAGTCTAGCGAAGAGCGAGCACTCCTCACACATCGACGTCGAACCCGACGCGCTCGGTCGCTTCGAGCGCGGGCGCTGGGGTCGATGAAGGGTCTCGGCTAAGCCTCCCGGGTTCGCCCGAGCGTCGCGCCACGAACCGCGTAGAGGATGCTCAAGGTCAGCGGCATCAGAAGGGCCGCGAGGAGGGCGCCCGTGACGCCGAAGAACGCCGCGCCGAGGATCGACGCCGCGATCCCGATCAGGGAGCAGACGTTGACGGAGGTGTAGATGTAGTTCTGCTTGCCGGCCGGGACCAGCACGAGCAGACCGAAGGCACCCTGGAGCAGCGAACACGCGATCGCCAGCCCGATCAGCAGCAGATTCAGTTCGGAGATATCGGCCTCGCCGGCGAACAGGATCTGGATGATGAACGGCGAGAGCAGGATCCAACACACGAGGAAGACCACGGCCACACCGATCACGAAGATCAAACTCGCTTTAGTGCGTCGGCGACGGGCGTCACCGGTCGATCCGCCGACCCAGGCGACGAAGGCCGAGGGCAGGAACGCGATCGCGTTGTACGCCGCTTTCTGCACTTGATCGGCCGCCGCGAAGATCGGCAGCACTCCCGGCGCGAAGATGCCGACGAAGCTCACCGAGCCGTACGTGTAGATCGACTGGGTGATCCGGGACGACATCCCGTACAACTGACGGCGCAGCTCCGAGAGGGCTTCTCGCCAGGCGCCGGGCACAACGAACGGCCTCCGACCCATCACGCGCGCCCAGTTCAGCGTGAACATGGTGATGCCGGTCAGCACCATGCAGGCGCCGTACCATTCGAGCGGCAGACCGAGAAGAACACCGACGAGGGAGACGGTGTAACCGCCGAGACGAACGAATCCCTCGTTGATCACCAGATATCGCGGCTCACCGACGCCCGAGTAGTACCAGGAGGCCGACAGGCCGTTGGCTGCGGACGCAGTCAGGAACAGAGCCGTCGCAAGGGCGAACTCGGGTCGAAGCACCAGAAGCGCGAAGACGATTCCGAACGGAACGACGATGAGGAAGACGACCGACCTCGATAACACGCTGATGCGATAGGTACTCAGCCGCACATCCGGGTCCGGCGTCGTCGCGATCTGGTTCCCACCGACGACGTTCCACGCCATCATCACCAGGACGGCGAGGAGCGCGCCGACGCTCTGCCCGATCGCGAGCGACGACCATCCCCCGGAGCCGAACTTCGCCGAGATCAGGGGAAGCAACACCAGGGTTGCGAGGATCGACATCGCCGGCATCAAGGCGAAGCCGAAGATCCTCCGGACGTGCTCCTTCACGCGCTCGCCCTAGCCGGCGAACGGACGGGCGGCGAGTTCGACCACCGCAGGCAGACCATCGCGCACCCGCTCGCTCGCGTGCGGGACGTCGTCGACCATCGCCAGAGTCCGCTCGAGGAGAGCTCCGCGGACGGCGTCCTCGATCTCGACGCAGTACTCGCTGATACCGAAGTTGGACAACAGACCGAACACCTTGCCCTGCACCGACAAGGCGACGTTCGGACGCCCGTTCATCAGGGACATCACGGCGAGGTGCATCCGACCCGTCACGATGAAGGAGGCAGCGGTCGAGACACCGCGGATGTCGGAGGGGCTGATCTCATCGGGTACGAGGCCGACGCGGCCGTCGGTCGTGAAGTGGTTCGCCAGCTGGCGACAATAGTCGAGGTCGTTGACGCCCTTGCGCAGGTCGTGCGGAAGGATCAGGACCGAGTAGCCCTTCTCGAGCACAGCGTTGACCACATCGACGTAGGCCTCGAGGAGACCGGGCTTCGAGCTGACCAGGCCGCTGACGTTGACGATCACCGTCTCATCGCGACGGTCGGTGATCACGGACATGATCTCGTTGATCCGCTCCGCACTGGAGAGCCGGTCGTCGTTGAAGACGAGGTCGGCGGATTCGGTCACCGCGACGCCCAGCGCGCGCAGCCGCTTGAAGCTCTCGGGATCACGAGCGTAGATGTCGACGCCGGCCTTGGACGCCAGCAGCGCTGCGCGACGGGCACTCGGACGCGGGGTCTCGTTCCAACTGAAGGGCAGAAGGGCCGCGCGGAAACCGCGCTTGCTGGCCTGACGGGCGATCTCGAACCGCGCGACGGAGTCGGACGGGTTGTACAGTCCGTCCATCACATCAGCTCCGATGACGACGAGGCGGCCGTTTCGCTTGAGCCGACCGAGGAGTTCCGCTGCTCCCCGAACGTTGCCGATGGCGCCGCCGGTGATCAACCGCGGCATGCCCTCGACGACCACGTCTCCGCTGAAGTCCTTGGTGCGGTAGGAGTCGGCGGCGCGCGAGATCACGAGCACCTTGCCGCTGAGCTTGCGCAGGGCGCCCTCCACGAGCGCCTGGTCACCGATGCTGCCGCCACCGGACGGCGCCACGATGATCGTGTCGAACTCACCGTTCGAGTTCGCGGCGCTCGTGCGGTTGAGCGCGAGGGCGAGGAGGTTGTACAGCTCGGGTCCGCGCCACGAGTCGATGCGAAGGCGCGCCTTGCGCGCGACGGCACGAAGCTTTTTCTTGTCAAGAATCACGGAGTTGGTTCCTCATCGGTGGTGGTATCGAAAATCGTGCAGCGGCGCGGTCGTCCCGAGGATGATGCCGGCCGGGTACCCCCCTCGACCGGCGCGGGGCGCGCGGCTCGAAGACAGCGCTCCCGAGGAAGCGTCGAGACAGGGTACCGGAAGCCTGAGTCGGGCGTATTACGAGGCCTCGCGGCCACCGACCCGCCCGGATCCGCTCAGTGCGCGTCCTCTCCGGGCGCGACGACGGCCTTCACGGTTCGGAACAGCAGGGCGATATCGCCGGTGACCGACCAGTTCTCCACGTAGTACAGGTCGAGGCGCACCGCATCCTCCCACTCCAGCGTCGAGCGACCGCTGACCTGCCAAAGGCCGGTCATACCGGGCTTGACGATGAGGCGACGGCGGGCGGCGTCGTCGTAGAGCTCGACCTCGCCCTTCACCTGCGGACGGGGCCCGACCAGCGACATGTCACCGCGGAACACGTTGACCAGCTGCGGCACCTCGTCGATCGAGTACTTGCGGATGAAGCGGCCGATCGGGGTGATCCGCGGGTCGTTCTGGATCTTGAACAGCGGCTTCTCCGATGTGCCCTGCTCCTTGAGCAGGTCGGCGAGCATGTCGTTCGCGTTCACGATCATCGATCGGAACTTCAGCATGCCGAACGGCTGACCGTTCAGGCCGATGCGCTCGTTCGAGTAGAAGACCGGTCCCGGGCTGCTGATCTTGATGGCGATGGCCACCACCAGGAACACCGGGCTCAGCACGAGCAGCAGCGCCGAGGAGCCGAGGAGGTCGAACGCCCGCTTCGTGGCACGCTTGCTGCCCTCGTAGCGCGGGGTCTCGATGTGGATCAGCGGCAGACCGGCGACCGGGCGGGTGTGGATGCGGGGGCCGCTGACGTCGGTGAGGCTCGGCGCCATCACGAGGTGCTGACGGCCGGGCTCGAGGCTCCAGCTGAGCTGGCGGATCTTCTCCGGCGGCAGGTGGTCGCTGGAGGTGATCACGACCGTGTCGGCGCCGGTCTCGGCCAGGATGCTCGTGATCTGCTCGACCTGCATGTGTTCGAAGACGCGGATGTCGTGCTCCGTCAGCACCGAACCCTGCACTCCCTCGGGGATGCAGGCGGCGACGACGCGGTAGCCGGCGGCGGGCGACTTGGCCAGCTCGCGCGCCGTGTGCTCGACCGTGGCCGGCGAGCCGACGAGGGCGACGAGCGAGGAGTAGCGACCGGCGCGACGCTGACGGCGCAGCCACATCCGCCACAGGGCTCGGGAGACCCACAGCAGGATCAGCCCGGCCGGGAGGGCCGTGGAGATGTAGCCGCGGGCGAACTCGATCCGGGCGAAGTAGGCGATGCAGCAGATCGCGGCGAACAACAGCAGAGTCGCGCTGAGGATCCGGCGGAATTCCGTCGTGTCCGTGCCGAGGATGCGGTCATCGCGCGTCGCGTAGAAGTTCAGCAGCAGCAGCCAGGCGATGGCGATGACGGCCGAGACCACCCAATAGCTGACGAGGAAGGCGGAATAGGCGGCGAGGTCGCCGCGGACCGAGATCTGCTGCACCTCGGCGCCGAACCAGATCAGCTGACTGCCGAACACGGACAGCAGCACCACGATCACGTCGGTGACAACGAGCTTCCGGGCGAAGTCCCGCGACCACGGGCGGCGCCGCGCCGTACCCTCAGTCGCCTCGGACGACCCCACCTGATCCAACACAGTCATTTTCCTCCACGTGTGCTGCACGACCGACGAATGCGGTGATCGTGCAGCACGTTCGGCTGGACATCGACGAGCGGGCCCTGGCGGCGGTAGCGCTCTCGACCACAACGGAGGAAATACTATCGGTCCCGTCCGCTCCGGTCCGACTCGGCGAAGGATACTTCGCATTCTTGGCACCCATCCGAGAGCCAGCCGCGAGACTCGCTCCGGGTCGCCCGGGCCGCCGGTGTAGACGCCGACGGGCTCAGCGCACCGCCGTCGTTGTGCGGTCGCGCAGCGTGAGGTCGCGATGGGTCGCCGTCATCCGCCAGCCGTCCGCCTCGAGCAGTGCGCGGATCTCGGCGCCCTGCAGCTCACCGTGCTCGATCACGAGCGTGCCGCCCGGTCGCAGCAGACGACGGGCGGTCGCCGAGACGTGCCGGACGACGTCGAGTCCGTCCTCTCCCCCGTACAGCGCGGCGGGCGGATCGAACAGGCGCACCTCGGGGTCGCGCGGAATCGCAGCATCCGGGATGTACGGCGGATTCGATACCACGACCGCCACGGTCCCGTCCAGTTCGGGCAACGCCTCCGCGAGGTCGATGAAGACGATCCTGGCGTTCTCCAGCGCAAGCGTGTAGCGATTCCGACGCGCCCAGATGTAGGCCTCGACCGAATTCTCGACCCCGAAGACGCTCGCGTGCGGCACCTCGTGCGCGAGCGAGAGCGCCAGCGCGCCGCTGCCGGTGCCCAGATCGACGGCGATGGGTTCGGCTTCCGCGACCGAGCGGAGCGCGTCGATCGCGATCTGCGCCACCCCCTCCGTCTCAGGCCGCGGCACGAAGACGCCGGGGCCGACCTGCAGCTCGATCGAGCGGAAGCCGGCGGTTCCGGTGATGTGCTGCAGCGGCTCACGCGCGCTGCGGCGCTCGATCAGCCGATCGAATGCCGTCGCCGTCTCCTCGGTGACCTCGAGCCCGGTGATCAGCTTCGCCTGCAGGCTGCCGCGGCCGAGGCCCAGGAGATGGCCGAGCAGCAGCTCGGCATCGACCTCGGGAGTGGGCACGCCGGACACCTCGAGGCGGCCGGCGCCCTCCTCGAGCAGATCGCGGGCGGTGGGCATCGTCAGCAGTGTCACGACTCGTCGTTGCCGATGTCGGCAAGGCGGGCCTCTTCATCGGCCTGGATCGCGCTCTCGACGACGGCGTCGAGATTACCGTTCATCACGGAGTCGAGGTTGTACGCCTTGTACCCGGTGCGGTGGTCGGCGATGCGGTTCTCGGGGAAGTTGTACGTGCGGATGCGCTCCGAGCGGTCCATCGTGCGGATCTGGCTCTTGCGGACGGCGCTCGCCTCCGCATCGGCCTCCTCCTGGTAGCGGGCCAGGATGCGGGCGCGCAGCACGCGCATGCCGGCCTCGCGGTTCTGCAGCTGGCTCTTCTCGTTCTGCATCGCGACGACGATGCCGGTCGGCAGGTGCGTGATGCGCACGGCCGAGTCCGTGGTGTTCACGGACTGGCCGCCGGGACCGCTGGAACGGTAGACGTCGATCTTGAGGTCGTTCTGGTTGATCTCGACCTCCTCCGGCTCGTCCACCTCGGGGAAGACGAGCACGCCGGTGGTGGAGGTGTGGATGCGCCCTTGCGACTCGGTCGCAGGCACGCGCTGCACCCGGTGCACACCGCCCTCGTACTTCAGGTGCGCCCAGACGCCCTGCGAGGGGTCGGTCGCGTTCGACTTGATCGCGATCTGCACGTTCTTGTAGCCGCCGAGATCGCTCTCGTCACGCTCCAGCATCTCGGTCTTCCAGCCCTTGGACTCCGCGTAATGCAGGTACATCCGCAGCAGGTCGGCCGCGAAGAGCGCGCTCTCGGCTCCGCCCTCGCCACCCTTGATCTCCATGATCACGTCGCGGCCGTCATCCGGATCGCGCGGGATCAGCAGTCGGCGCAGCTTCTCCTGCGCGACGCGCAGACCCTCCTCGAGCTCCGGAACCTCCTCGGCGAAGGCGTCGTCCTCCTTCGCCAGTTCGCGCGCGGCGTCGAGGTCCTCCCCCGCCTGCAGCCAGGCGGAATGGGCGGCCTTGATCTTGCTCAGCTCGGCGTAGCGACGGTTGACCTTCTTGGCGCGCGCCGGATCGGCGTGCAGGGCCGGGTCGGAGAGCTGCGTCTGCAGTTCCTCGTGCTCGGCCAGCAGGACGCTGACGGATTCGAACATCTCGGGACTCGTTTCTTCTGGTGCTGGATCTTCTGGTGCTGTTGGGGAACGACAAACGTCCGCGGCCTCCCGGATGCTCCGGAAGGCCGCGGACGTGGCGTCGCTAGTGGTGGTTGGTCGCGGTGGTCGGACCGACCTGCGACTTGGAGACCTGCATCAGGAACTCGACGTTCGAGGAGGTCTCCTTGAGGCGGCCGAGGATGATCTCCAGCGCCTGCTGCTGGTCGAGGCCGGCGAGGGCGCGACGCAGCTTCCAGGTGATCTTGACCTCGTCGGGGCTGAGCAGCATCTCCTCGCGGCGGGTGCCGGAGGCGTTCACGTCGACGGCGGGGAAGATCCGCTTGTCGGCGAGGTGACGCGAGAGGCGCAGCTCCATGTTGCCGGTGCCCTTGAACTCCTCGAAGATGACCTCGTCCATCTTCGAACCGGTCTCCACCAGCGCCGAGGCGATGATGGTGAGCGAGCCACCGTTCTCGATGTTGCGCGCGGCGCCGAAGAACTTCTTCGGCGGGTACAGCGCGGAGGCGTCGACGCCACCCGAGAGCACCTTGCCGGAGGCCGGCGCGGTGACGTTGTACGCGCGGCCGAGGCGGGTGATCGAGTCGAGCAACACAACGACGTCATGGCCCAGCTCGACGAGGCGCTTCGCGCGCTCGATCGCCAGCTCGGCGACCGTGGTGTGGTCCTCCGCCGGCCGGTCGAACGTGGAGGCGATGACCTCGCCGCGCACGGTGCGCTGCATGTCGGTGACCTCTTCGGGCCGCTCGTCCACGAGCACGACCATGAGGTGCACCTCGGGGTTGTTCTGCACGATCGCGTTGGCGATCTGCTGCATCACGATCGTCTTACCGGCCTTCGGCGGCGCGACGATCAGGCCGCGCTGGCCCTTGCCGATCGGGGCGACCAGGTCGATGATCCGCTGGGTCAGCTTGCCCGGCTCGGTCTCGAGGCGCAGGCGCTCGGTCGGGTACAGCGGCGTGAGCTTCTGGAACTCGACGCGCGCGGCGGCCTCCTCGACGGTCTGTCCGTTGATCGAGTCGACCTTGACGATCGCGTTGTACTTCTGGCGACCGTTCTGGTCGTTCTCGCGCGGCTGACGGATCGCTCCGACGACGGCGTCGCCCTTGCGCAGGTTGTACTTCTTCACCTGGCCGAGCGAGACGTAGACGTCGGCGACGCCCGGCAGGTAACCGGCGGTGCGCACGAACGCGTAGTTGTCGAGCACGTCGAGGATGCCCGCGACCGGGATGAGGACGTCGTCCTCGGTGATCTCGGGCTCGAACTCGTCGTTGCCGGTACCGCGGCGCTTACGGTCGCGGTAGCGGCCGCGACGGCCGTCCTCGCCGAGCTCGTTCTGCTGCGACTGCGGGCCCTGGTTGTTCTGGGCGCCCTGGCCGTTCTGGTTGTTCTGACCGTTCTGGTTGTTCTGGCGCTGCGGTGCCTGCTGAGCCGGCTGGCTCTGGGCGGGCTGCTGCGCCTCGTTCTGCGCGGAGTCGCCCTGCTGACGGTCGCCCTGCTGACGATCCTCGTTGCGGTTGCGGCCACGGCCACGACGGTTGCGACCCTGACGCGGCTGGTTCTGCTGCTCGCCGGAGTCGCCCTGCCCGTTCGACTCGTCGTCGCGGTCGGTCTCGACGTCTTCACTCTGGTCAGCGTCGTTCTGGGCGGCGTCGTTCTGGGTGCCGTCGTTCTGAGTGCCGTCGTTCTGCACGGCATCGTTCTGGGTGGAGTCGTTCTGGGTGGCGGCGTTACCGCCGCGGCGACGACGACCGCGACGGTCGCGGGGTGCGCGCTCATCGAAGGACGGCGCGGACTGCTCGCTGTCGGCCTCGACCGTGCCGGATGCTTCGACGTCGGCTTCCGCGGTTTCGGCGACCGGGGCCTGCTGCGCGTCGGACTCGACGGAGGGAGCCTCGGTGGCGGGGGTGTCGGCGACGGGAGACTCAGCGACAGCAGCCTCGGCCTCGGCCGGGGACTCGACGACAGCGGGCTCGACGGCCGGGGTCTCGGTCGCGGGCGCCGCGACGTCCGGCACCAGCGCGGTTCCGGATCCGCCGGTGACGTTGACGTGGCCGCCGGCCGAGACGGTGCTGGTGGTGGCGCGGCGGGAGGCGCGACGGCGCGGGGCGGCGGGCGGTGCCGTCGGCAGCCCGAGCTCGAGCTGAGCGAGGGCGTCCGCAGCGGGGACGACGACAGGGGCCTCGGCCGCGGTGGCGGCGGGCTCCTCGACGGAGGTCTCTGCCGCCGCCGGGATCTCGACGACGAGATCCTCGGAGACGGGCTGCTCGGCGGCGGGCGCTGCGGCCTCGGGCGCTGCGGCCTCGGCCGACGCGCCGGCGCGCAGCTCGGAGATCGCGGCGACCAGTTCGCCCTTGCGGAGCTTGGAGGCACCGCCGAGGCCGAGGCTCGTGGCGAGCGCCTGCAGTTCGGCGACGCGGAGGGCCGAGAGATCGGCGCTCACGTCGACGGTGGCGCCATGGATGTTGGTATCGGTCACGTGAAGTGGGTTCCTTCCCCCCGGGAGCGACCGCTCACCGGGAGAGCACATCGACCGTGCGGTGCCATCGCGAGTTCTGATCCACGCGATGCTACGAGCCGCGCATGCCGAAGGGTTTCGAGCACGTACGGCCGGCGCCACCTGCAGAAAGACGAGCAGGGGCGTTCACACGATGTGATGGCTGTGGTTATCGGGACGATCCGTCGGACAGATTCCGCTCGTTACGCGGTTCCTTCGGATGCACGCTCACCCTATCACTGTCGCGGATCAGACCGCGTATCCTCCGCCGGTTGTGCGCGTCGCGTCGGCTGGGGCCAGCGCATTGCGAGTCGACGGTCGAGTCGCCTGGCGCGCATAGCTTCGAATTTTGGCGCGTATCCGACGGCCCTGCGCTTGTTCTACTCGAAGATAGATGCGAGCATTGTTCGTATGGAACCTCTCATCGACACGATCTGGCGGATCGCGAGCACCCAGCTCAACACCCCGCTCCCGGCAGGCGCCGCATCGCTTCCCGGGCTGGGCGATGAAGATGCGCTGCGGTTGGTGGAGGTGTTCGGGGCGATCGGGAAGGCGCACGGGGTCGCGTCCGCCGCGGTGTGTGCGGAGATCGCGCGGCGGTCGATGCCGGAGTTGGGGGCGGAGTCGTTGGCGAAGCGGGCCGGCGCGAAGGATGCGGTCGAGCTGATCGCGGGGATGACCGGGGCGTCCAAGCGGGAGACGGCCGGAGCGATCGAGGTCGGGACGCTGCTGGCGGTTACTCCGACCGGGCCGGCCTCTGCGGATCCGTTGGGCGAGGCCTGCCGCGGGGGCGCGTTCTGCGCGTGCGCGTCGGGATGGAACGCCGCGATCTCCCGGTTCGTGGAAGCCGGGCTGCTGTCCGCCGCGGGTGCCGCAGCGATCATCCGTGGAATCGGGGCGCCCACCCGGGACGTCACCGGGCACGCGCTCGCCGGGGCGATCCGCGACCTGCTCATTCAGGTCCGCGACCGCGGGGCGATAACGCCGGAGGTGCTGGCCAAGGAGTCGAAGTACCGCCGCGACGGACTCGACCGCACGCTCGTGCTCTCGCGTGAGCGGCTCGCTGTGTCCCGCCGCGCCATCACGATCGGTCCTGTCGAGGACGGGATGCACCGCGTATCCGGGTTCCTGACCGCGGACGTGGCGGAGAACCTGCGCACCCTCTGCGACGGCGTCGTCGCCGCATCGCTGCGCCAGCCGCGGTTCACGGACGGCGACACCGCCACGGAGGATGCGCCGACGGTGCCGCAGCTGTGGCACGACGCGCTCGGTGCCGCCCTCCGCATCGCCGTCACCACCGACAAGAACGCCCTCCCCCGGCAGGGCGCACCCGTCGCGGTCATCATCCGCGCCACCGAACTCCACCCCGCCGACACCTCCGGAGCCACCCTGGACGAGGAGGACTTCGACCGGCTCGACGACACCGCGGCGGACGCCGCCGACGATGGACTCGGGGTGCTGGGCACCTCCCGCAACGTGGTCTCCGCCGCGTTCGTCCGCTCCACCGCCTGCGCCGACGGCATCGCACCCGTGACGATGACCGACGACGGGATTGTGCTCAACCTCGGGCGTACGCAGCGGCTGTTCTCGAAGAAGCAGCGCATCGCACTCGTCACCCGCGACGGCGGCTGCCGCTGGACGGGTTGCGACCGGCCGGCATCGTGGTGCGACGCGCACCACCTCAATGAGTGGCAGCGCGACGGCGGCAACACCGACGTGCCCGACGGGATCCTGCTCTGCCGAGCCCACCACCTGCTGCTGCACAACCAGCACTGGCGAATCACCCGGAAAGGCTCCCGGTACTACCTGTACCGGCCCAGAGAAACCGACCCAGGAAGGAGGATCACCGAACTACCGGGGAAGAACCCGTTGCACGGCTCCATCCCGCAACGCGACAGACCCACGGGCTGACCAGCCACTCCGGTCCCGCTCATCCCGAGCCCGCACCTTGACAACTCCACAGCGTGATCCGTCGACACCATCGTGCCCGACTTCCCCCGCGCAGCGACCGGGCAGATTCTCCGGTTCGACGACCGAAGCCATGGCCGCCGCCGTTCGCCGAGCCCGCCGAACCGTCCCGGAGCAGGATCGGTCCGGCAGGACCGGGCGATGAGGTCAGACCGGCGTGACCGTCGCGCCCTTGAAGTCGACGGCGAGCATGTGCGCGTGCCACGGGCTCGGAGCCTGAGCGTCCACCAGCTCGGCGGCGGCGAGGCGCTGCGCCGGGTCGCTGCAGAGCACGAGAACGGAGGGGCCGGCGCCGGAGACGACGGCGGCGTATCCGTGCTCGCGCAGCAGTGCGATCAGTCCGGACGTCTCGGGCATGGCCTCGGCACGGTAGTTCTGGTGCAGCCTGTCCTCGGTCGCGGCGAACAGCAGCTCGGGGCTCTGAATCAGCGCGGCGATCAGCAGGGCCGAGCGGGACACGTTGAAGACGGCGTCCTCGTGCGGCACGTTCTGGGGCTGCAGGGCGCGTGCGAGCTCGGTCGACATGGTGCGCTCCGGCACGAACACCAGCGGCGAGACGCCGCGGTGCACCATCAGCTTCTTGTACAACGGCTTCTGCTTGTCCACCCAGGCGATGGTGAGTCCACCGAACAGGGCGGGCGCGACGTTGTCCGGGTGCCCCTCCATCTCGGTGGCGATACGAAGCAGGTCGTCGGCATCGAGCTCGACGATGCCCTCGAGCAGGCCAGCCGCCGCCATGATCCCGGAGACGATGGCGGCACCGGAGGAGCCCATGCCGCGTCCGTGCGGGATCGAGTTGGTCGCCACCAGGGACAGACCGGGAAGCTCCTGCTTCTGGTCTGCGAAGGTGTAGGCAATGGCCCGGACGACGAGGTTGCGCTCGTCCGTCGGCACCTCGCCGGCGCCGACGCCGTTCACCTCGACGACGGCACCGGTGCCCTCCACGGCGGTGACCTCGAGCTCGTCGTAGTAGGCGAGCGCGAGGCCGAGGGTGTCGAAGCCGGGGCCGAGGTTCGCCGAGGTGGCGGGCACCTTGACGTGTACCCGCCGCCCGACCGGGACGGCCGAGGTCATGCGGAGGCCAGGCCCAGCACGCCCGCGATCGCGGTGGTGTCGACGGGGACGACGGTGGGCTGCACGTCGACGCCGTCCTTGCCGCGCAGGGCCCACTGCGGGTCCTTCAAGCCGTGACCGGTGACGGTGAGCACCACGGTGGCGCCGGCGGGGATCTCGCCAGCGTCGGCGCGCTCGAGCAGGCCGGCGACGCTGATCGCGGAGGCGGGCTCGACGAAGATGCCGACCTCGGCGGAGAGGATGCGGTGCGCTTCGAGGATCTTCTCGTCGCTGATCGCGCCGAAGTAGCCGTCGCTGACGGCGCGCGCGTTCAGGGCGAGCTCCCACGAGGCGGGGTTGCCGATCCGAATGGCGGACGCGATGGTCTCGGGGTGACGCACGATCGCGCCGTCCACGATGGGGGCCGAACCGGCGGCCTGGAACCCGAACATCCGCGGCAGCTTCGTGGTCGCGCCACGCTCCAACTCCTCGGAGTAGCCGCGGAAGTAGGCGGTGTAGTTGCCGGCGTTGCCGACGGGCACGATGTGGAAGTCGGGCGCATCCTCCAGCACCTCGACGACCTCGAACGCGGCCGTCTTCTGGCCCTCGATGCGGTCGGGGTTCACGGAGTTGACCAGGTGCACCGGGTAGTTCTTGGCGAGGTCGCGCGCGATGTCGAGGCAGTCGTCGAAATTACCCTGCACCTGCAGCAGCTGGGCGTTGTGCGCGATGGCCTGGCTGAGCTTGCCCATGGCGATCTTGCCCTCGGGCACGAGCACGGCGGCGGTGATGCCGGCATGGGTCGCGTACGCCGCGGCGGAGGCCGAGGTGTTGCCGGTGGAGGCGCAGATGACGGCCTTGGCGCCGTGCTCGACGGCCTTCGAGATCGCCATGGTCATGCCGCGGTCCTTGAAGGAGCCGGTGGGGTTCATGCCCTCGAACTTGACCCAGACCTTCGCACCCGTGCGGGCCGAGAGAGCCGCGGCCGGGATGAGCGGCGTGCCGCCCTCACCGAGCGTGATGACCGGGGTCGCCTCGGTCACATCGAGGCGGTCTGCGTACTCGTGCAGGACTCCGCGCCACTGCTTGGCCATCTCAGGCTCCTTCAACTCGTAGAACTGATGTCACAGCGCTGACGGCCTCGTTCGAGGCGAGCGCGTGGACCGTGGACGCGAGGTCGGACTCTGCCGCCTCGTGCGTGCCGATGACCAGGGTAGCGGTCGGCGCGGGGGCCACCTGACCCGTGGTGGACTCGGGGAGCAACGCGGGTGCCGGCGGGGTCTGCACCAAAGTCTCGACCGAGACGCCGTGCTCGGCGAAGACCGTCGCGATCTGGGCCAGCACACCCGGCTTGTCGGCGACCTCGAGGGTGACCTGATAGCGGGTGGTGACATGGGCGATGGGCAACACGGTCAGGCCGGAACCGGTGCTGGTCACGAGTCCGGGCCCCCCGACCACGTGACGGCGAGCGGCCGAGACGACGTCGCCGAGCACGGCGGACGCGGTCTCGACTCCGCCGGCGCCGGCGCCGTAGAACATCAGGCTGCCGGCGGCCTCGGCCTCGACGAACACGGCGTTGTTCGCGCCGTGCACGGCGGCGAGCGGGTGCGTGCGGCTGACGAGGGCGGGATAGACCCGGGCGGAGATGCCCTCCTCCCCCGTCTTCGCGTCGACGAGGCGCTCGCAGATGGCGAGCAGCTTCACGACGTACCCGGCGGCGCGCGCCTGGTCGACCTGCTCCTTCGTCACGCCGGTGATGCCCTCGCGGTGCACCAGCTCGACGGGAACGTCGGTGTGGAAGGCGAGTCGGGCGAGGATCGCGGCCTTCTGCGCGGCGTCGTAGCCTTCGATGTCGGCGGTCGGATCGGCCTCGGCGTAGCCGAGCTCGGTCGCGAGGGCGAGCGCGTCCTCGAGGGTGGCGTGCTCGGTGTCCATCCGGTCGAGGATGAAGTTGGTGGTGCCGTTGACGATGCCGAGGATCCGCTTGACCCTGTCCCCCGCGAGGCTGTCGCGGAGCGGCCGGATGATCGGGATCGCCCCGCCGACGGCCGCCTCATAGTTCAGCTGCGCCCCGACCTGGTCGGCGGCCTCGAAGAGTTCGGGCCCGTGGGCGGCGAGCAGTGCCTTGTTCGCGGTGATCACGTCGGCGCCGGAGGAGATCGCCTGCAGGATGTAGCTGCGGGCGGGCTCGATGCCGCCCATCAGCTCGACCACGATGTCGGCGCCGAGGATGAGCGCCTCGGCGTCGGTGGTCAGGTACTCCCGGGGGATGTCGACGGTGCGGGGCGCATCGAGGTCGCGCACGGCGATGCCGGCGAGTTCGAGGGGGGCGCCGACGCGCTGGGCGAGTTCGTCGCCGTGGTCCAGGAGGAGGCGGGCCACCTGGGCGCCGACGGAGCCGGCTCCCAGCAGGGCGACGCGGAGGCTGCGGTACTCGATCACAAGCCGGCCTTTCGGGTGATGCCGGCATCGCGGCGGAGGAGGTCGTCTTCGGTCTCGCCGCGCACGATGACGCGGGCCCGCCCATCGCGTACGGCGACGACGGCAGGGCGACCGAGGTAGTTGTAGTTGCTCGACAGCGACCAGCAGTAGGCGCCGGTCGCAGGCACGGCGAGCAGGTCGCCGGGGGCCACGTCGCCGGGCAGGTAGTCGTTGTAGACGACGATGTCACCGGACTCGCAGTGCTTGCCGGCGATGCGCACGAGGGCGGCGGCAGCGTCGGATGAGCGGTTGGCGATCCGGACGGTGTAGTCGGCCTGGTACAGGGCGGGGCGGGCGTTGTCACTCATCCCGCCGTCAACGCTGACGTAGCGGCGCACGGCGGTGTCGCCGTCGGGGCCGACGATCACGTCCTTGATCGTGCCGACCTCGTACAGGGTGAGCCCCGCGGTGCCGATGATCGAGCGCCCGGGCTCGATCGCGATCTTCGGCAGCGGGATGCCCCGGGCGGCGCACTGCGCTGCGACGACGTCGGCGATGCTGGCGGCGATCTCGTCGATCGGGGTGGGGTCATCGACGCTGGTGTAGGCGATACCGAAGCCGCCGCCGAGGTTGAGCTCGGGCACCTCGCCGCCCGCGAGCAATCCGGCATGCACGTCGAGCAGTCGGGAGGCGGACTCGGCGAAGCCGCCCGCGCCGAAGATCTGCGAGCCGATGTGGCAGTGCAGCCCGAGGAAACGCAGGGAGGCATGGGCACGGATCCGCTCGACCGCGTCCGGGCAGGCCGCGAGGGAGAGGCCGAACTTCTGGTCCTCGTGCGCGGTAGCGAGGAACTCGTGGGTGTGCGCGTGCACTCCGCTGTTCACGCGCAACCGCACGTTCTGCACAACACCGTTTCGTTCGGCTGCGGCGGCGACGCGGTCGATCTCGATCAGGCTGTCGATCACGATCGCGCCGATCCCGGCGGCGACGGTTCGCTCGATCTCGGCGAGCGACTTGTTGTTGCCGTGCAGGCCCATCTTCGCGGGCTCGACGCCGGCGGCCACGGCGACGGCGAACTCGCCGCCGCTGCAGACGTCGACGTTCAGCCCCGCCTCGGTGACCCAGCGGGCGACCTCGGTCGAGAGGAACGCCTTGCCGGCGTAGTAGACGGTGACGCTGGTGCCGACGCGGGCGAGCTCGCGCTCGAAGGTCGAGCGGATGTGCTCGGCCCGGTCGCGCGCGTGCTGCTCGTCGACGACGTAGAGCGGCGTGCCGAACTCGGACGCGAGCGTCCGCGTATCGACGCCCGCGACACTCAACGAACCATCGGCCGTGCGCACGGCGGCGTCCGACCAGACCCCCTCGACGAGGGCGTTGGCGTCGTCGGGCAGGAGCAACCATTCGGGCGCGAGAGGATGGGCGTCCACGGGTGAGACCTCACAGGAAGAGTCGAGTGGGAGTGTCACTGCGTGGCGAGCGAGCCCGGATTGACCCCTGAAGCCAGCGAATTCAGTGTCGCGCCGCGGAGATACGCGCGGGCACGAATACGTACAGCTTAGGGGACGCCGCGAATGCCGCCCGTCTCAGCGGCCTTCGAGCTCCAGCACGCGAGCGAGGTAACCGCCGTAGCCGCTCTTCTTCAGCAGTTCGGCGTGCTCGCGCAGCTTCGCGTCGTCGATCCAGCCCTGACGCCAGGCGATCTCCTCGATGCAGCCGATCTTGAAGCCCTGACGCTGCTCGATGACGCGGACGAATTCCGTCGCCTCGATCATCGAGTCGAATGTGCCTGTGTCGAGCCACGCCGTGCCTCGATCCAGCACCTGCACGCTGAGCTTGCCCGACGCGAGGTAGCGCTCGTTGACGGTGGAGATCTCCAACTCGCCACGCGCGCTGGGCTCGATCGACTTGGCGATCTCGACGATGTCGTTGTCGTAGAAGTAGAGGCCGGGCACCGCGTAGTTGCTCTTGGGAACGGCGGGCTTCTCCTCGATCGAGACGGCTCGGAAGTCCTGATCGAACTCGACGACGCCGTAGGCGCGCGGATCCGCTACCTGGTAGGCGAAGATCACCGCGCCGTCGACGTTGGTATTGGCCTCGAGGGCGGTGCCGAGCGCGCTGCCGTGGAAGATGTTGTCGCCGAGGACGAGGGCGACCGACTCGTCGCCGATGAACTCCTCGCCGATGATGAACGCCTGGGCCAGGCCGTCCGGCGAGGGCTGCACGGCGTACTCGATGCGGATGCCGAGGGCGGAACCGTCGCCGAGCAACGCCTTGAAGGCGTCGTTGTACTCCGGCGTGGTGATGATCAGCACCTCGTTGATCCCCGCCATCATCAGCGTGGAGAGGGGGTAGTAGATCATCGGCTTGTCGTAGATGGGCATCAGCTGCTTCGAGGTGCCCTTGGTGATCGGCCAGAGTCGGGTTCCGGACCCCCCGGCCAGGATGATGCCGCGCATCAGCGTGCTCCCTCGGCGTTCAACTCCGCGTAGTAGGCGCGCGCCTGATCCCAGGTCGGCAGGATGCCCGACTCGCGAGCGGCGCTGAGGCCGGGCGCATCCGTATCCTTCGGCGACAGCAGCGGCTCGCCGGCCTCTTCCGGGAAAACGAGCGCGATCTCCTCGTCGAGCGGGTTGATGCCCTTCTCACGCTCCGGGTTGAACGTGGAGTTCACGAGATAACTCACCACCGCGCCCTCGGTCAGCGCGACGAACGCGTGTCCGATGCCCTCCGAGAGGAACACCGCGTGGCGCTCCTTGTCGTCGAGGAGAACCGCCTCCCACTGCCCGTAGGTGGGCGAACCGACACGGATGTCGATCACGTAGTCGAGTACGGCCCCGTGCATCGCCGTGACGTACTTGGCCTGGCTCGGCGCGATCTGCGCGTAGTGGATGCCGCGGACGACGCCGCGCTTGGAGACGGAGGTATTGCCCTGACGAAGGTCGAGGGATCGTCCGACCGTCTCCTCGAGTCGGTCGAATCGGTAGAACTCCAGGAAGACTCCCCGCTCATCGGCGAACTGGCGGGGAGTGATCTCGTAGGCGTCGGGGATGGTCAGCTCGCGGATCTGCACGACGCGAGTCTAGGGCGCGCACATGACGCGCTCGTTTCAAAGATGGACGGACTCGGCGTGGGGCCGAGTGATCGCCCGCCGGTCGTCCTACCGGCATTCTCCGGACTCCTGCAACGCTGGGTCGACGAGCAGCCGCGGGTCGACGTCGAACGTCGCGTCGAGCGCGTCGGTCCCGACCTCGACAGCGCTGAGCTTCAGGCCCGCCGGAACGTCACCGGCGATGCAATAGGTCCTTGTACTCAGAAGCCCTGAGACGAGACCACCGAAGCGCTCGCGCAACTCCTCGGCGGTGACGCTCGCACCACCCACCGTCAGGTCGGCCGGTGCGAAGGCGATGTCGCCGTCCGCCGCGCTCGGCTCCAGGCCGACGCCGAGATCGACCGACAGGCCGAGGATCCGCAGCGCGGTGGCGAAGTGCACAACGGGCGGGTCGAGCTCGACGGACTCGATCGTCTCGTTGCTGATCTCCGTCGCGAGAGCCTCGACGGAGGCACGATCGATCGACACGTCCACGGTCGCGGTGTCGAGCGACCCCGTGCCGCTGACCGGTACTCCGCTCGCCGTCGCGGCCACCCTGCCGTGCAGCTCTCCGAGGGTCACGTCGTCCACGGTGACGTCGAGCCGATCCAGTCGGTTGGCGATCAGCTGAGGCAGCACGGCCCAGCCGGCCACGGTGACGTCCACGGGATGCGCAGCGTCCAGCTTCAGCACGTCGCGGATCTGAGCGGCGGTGGTGTCGGCGACGAGACCGCGCGCGACGTTGTCGGCGACGACCAGCGCGACGGCGACGAGGGCGACGAGAACGGTGATGACGAGCGCGAGCCGACCCCGCCGCCGCTTCGGCGGTGCGGTCGTGTTCGGCTCGTCAGTCATTACATCCGCTCCGGAGCCGACACGCCGAGCAGCCCGAGACCGTTACGGAGCACCTGGCCGGTCGCGTCGTTCAGCCAGAGTCGCGTCGAGTGCACCGGCTCGATCGGCGCATCGCCGAGGGGCGCGACACGGCAGTTGTCGTACCATCGGTGATACAGGCCCGCGACCTCTTCGAGGTAGCGCGCGATCCGGTGCGGCTCGCGCAGCTCGGCGGCCTGGGCGATCACCCGCGGGAACTCCTGCAGCCCGCCGAGCAGGGCGGACTCGGTCTCGTGGGTGAGGGTCTCCGGCGCGAACGGCTCGTGGGTCACGCCGGCGGCGGCCGCGTTGCGGGCCATCTGCTGGGTGCGGGCGTGCGCGTACTGCACGTAGTAGACCGGGTTCTCGTTGCCGCGCTTGGTGAGCAGGTCGAGATCGATGTCGAGCATCGAGTCGGCGGAGGAACGCACCAGCGAGTAACGGGCGGCATCCACGCCGACCGCCTCGACGAGGTCCTCCATGGTGACCACGGTGCCGGCGCGCTTGCTCATCCGAACCGGAACGCCCTCCTTCACCAGGTTGACCAGCTGACCGATCAGGATCTCCAGGTTCACGCCGGGCACGTCGCCGAAGGCGGCCGTCATCGCCATCATCCGGCCGATGTAGCCGTGGTGGTCGGCGCCGAGCATGATGATGCACCGGTCGAAGCCGCGCTCGCGTTTGTCGAGGTAGTACGCGAGGTCGCCGGAGATGTAGGCCGCCTCGCCGTCGCTCTTGATGATCACGCGATCGCGGTCGTCGCCGAAGTCGGTCGTGCGCAGCCAGGTGGCGCCGTCCGCCTCGAAGATGTGGCCGAGGCCGCGCAGGCGCTCGATCGCGCGGTCGACGGCGCGGGATTCGTGCAGCGAGTTCTCGTGGAAGTAGACATCGAAGTCGACCCCGAAGTCGTGCAGGCTCTGCTTGATCTCGCCGAACATCAGGTCGACACCGATCGAGCGGAAGGTCTCGCTCAGCTCGGCCTCGGGCAGCACGGACAGCTCGCCGGGGTACGCGGCGACGACCCGGTTCGCGATGTCGGCGATGTACGCCCCGCCGTAGCCGTCCTCCGGGGCCGGCTCGCCTCGGTAGGCGGCGAGCAGGCTGCGGGTGAAGCGGTCGATCTGGGCGCCGTGGTCGTTGAAGTAGTACTCGCGGGTGACGGATGCGCCCTGCGCGATCAGCACCCGCGCCAGGCTGTCCCCCACTGCGGCCCAGCGGGTGCCGCCGATGTGGATGGGGCCGGTGGGGTTGGCCGAGACGAACTCGAGGTTCATCTTCACTCCGGCGTACATCGAACCCACGCCGAACGCGCTGCCGGACTCGACGATGGTCTTCGCCAGCGCGCCTGCGGCGGCGGCCTCGAGCCGGATGTTGATGAATCCGGGCCCCGCGACCTCAGCGGTGGCGACGCCGTCGATCGCGGCCAGGCCCTCGCTCAGCTCGGTAGCGAGTTCGCGCGGGCTGACACCGACCTTCTTCGCCAGCTTCATCGCGATGTTGGAGGCCCAGTCGCCGTGGTCGCGGTTCTTCGGGCGCTCGAGCACCACGTCCGTCACCGCGACCTCTGCCCCGCCGCCTCGTCGCTGCACGGCGTCGAGGACGAGGGCGTGCAGGGAGACGGCGAGTTGTTCAGGAGTCACGAGGAGCCATTCTAACGTTGCCCCCTGTCGGATCGAGGGCGTGCGCCCGGGCCGCGCTTGCTAGGGTGCCCGCATGCGTCGCGCCACCACCGCCCTCATCGCCCTCGCTCTCGTCGGCGGCCTGAGTGCCTGCTCCCCCGAGGCACCCACCTCGGCCGACAGCGCGGCGCCGGTGATCGTCGGCACGCCGATCCCGCTGAGCTGCGAGCAGCTGGTGCCGAGTGCGGCGCTGACCGGTCTCTGGGCGGGGTACACACCGGATCCCTCTTTCACTCCCTCCAGCGTCGGCGCGGAGATCGCCGGATTCGACGGCCTGGTCTGCGGCTGGAGCACGCCGGAGGGCGACACCTTCGAGGTCGCCGTCGCCCACCTCGACGCCGATGTGATCGAAGATCTCAAGAACGCCACCTACCAGGGCAGCAGTGCGGTGCCGACGTACGGCAAGCCGCCCGCGATCGAGGGCTACTTCACCACCGCCGCCGGGCCGGGGGTCGCCGATGTGTTCGTCGACGACTTCTGGATCGAGACCACGGGCAGCGCGTACGTGGAGCCCGGCGATCCGGCGCCGCTCATCGCCGCGGCGATCGCGGCGCTGCAGGGCTGAGCGCAGGCTCGGCCACCGCGTCTCAGCCCAGCTGCACCAGTCCGGCGTGGGTGTTCTCGGCCGGGCGGTCGCTGTCGGCGGTGACCGCGATCGAGAGCAGCGACAAGTCGGTCAGGTAGTTGCTGAGGAACGCGGTGTCCGCAGTGTCCCGGCCGGCGGCGATCCGCAGCATCGTCGTGCGTGGCGCGAGTCGGGTGGCGTCGAGCACGTGCCACGCGCCGTCGTGCCACGCCTCGGCCACGGCATGGAAGTCCATCGGCACCAGCCCCGGTGCGAACACGGCCGCGACGCGGGCCGGGATGTCCAACGCTCGCAACAGCGCGACCACGGCATGGGCGTAGTCACGGCACACGCCCCGACGCGACTCGATCGCCTGCATCGCTCCCCCGGTCGAGACCGTCGAACCGAATACGTAACTCATCCGCTCGTGCACCCACGCCTCCACCGCGGCGAGCGCCGGCTCCCCCGACAGACCGCCGAACTCCGACCGCGCGAGGGGCGTCAGCGCATCCGCTTCGCAGAAACGACTGGGGCGGAGGTACTCGATCAGTTCGAGCTCGCTCGGCACGTCCGGCGCTGCGCGTCCGCTCACCTCGGCGCGGTAGCGGACAGTCATCGTGCCGGCGCCCGACTCCGCCCGGTGCAATCGCGTGCCGTGACGGGCCTCGAACTCGCGCAGCTCGACGGGCGTTCCGTCGACTTCGACGACGAACGATTCCGCGACCTCGTACGCGCCTTTCGCGACGGTCATCGCGAAGACGAGGTCGGTGGTGCCGTTCAGACGCAGATCGAGTGAGGCGGAAACCGTGCGCAGCATGCGTCGATCCTGTCACGCACGGCCCGCCCCGCTCGTCAGAGCCCGAGCAGCACGCGCAGTGCCGGGCCGAGGTGCGTCGAGTAGGCGTTCGTCATGTGCGCGTTGTCGACCAGGATCGGCATCCCGGCGGCGAAGGTCGGGCACCGGCCCGCGTCGTTGCAGAAGAGGGCATCGGTGTCGAGGAACGAGACGTTGTCCGGCGCGTTAGCGGTCGCGGCCGTCCGCAGCTCCTCGCGGTTCAGGTGACCGGTGTCGGCCATGTTCGCCTCGCAGTCGATCGGACGATTCACCGCGGTCGCGCATTCGCGCAGCTGGGGCGTGATCTCGCTCGGGTTACCGAGAAAGACCACCCGGTCCGCCGCGGCGGAGGCGAGCGCGAGCTCCGACTCCAGGCCGGCCTGGTAGCTCTGCTTCGGGGTGCTGCCCTCGGCAGCGATCGTGCGGTTCACGGTCGTGTCAGCATCGGCCATCAACACCAACTGGTAGTGGTCCTCGGCGAACTGCGCGTTGACCCAGGTTCGGAATCCGGGGCAGGCGCTGTTGACCGAGCCGTCACCGAGCTTCACCGGAACGTCGCCAGCGGCGCACTGGGTGACGGTCCAGACGTCGAGACGCCAGCCGTACGGCAGCGCGGCGATGATCGCCGGCGCCCACGAGATCGCGACGGAGTCGCCGAGCAGCACCGCGGTATTGGCGCCATCGGGATTGCCGTAGACGCAACGTTGCGCGTTCGCGATCGGGTCCGGGAGCGACTTCACCTCCCGGCCGAGGCAGCCGTCCGTCACCCACGGAGCGGCCAACTGGTCCTTGCTCAACGCGTCCAGGGAGGGATTCAGCTCTGGCCAGGTCGACGAGTTCAATGCCGCAGTGACCTCGTCCTTCACGGCTTGGACCTCGGGCGCCACCGGCGCGCCGGTGTCCGTCGCGACCGGCGCGGCGGCCGCGGCCGTGGTGGAAGCCTCCACGGGATCACTCTGCGGGATCAGCGCCACCGTGCCGACGACCACGACCGCCGCCAGGGCGAGGTACCCGAACGACATCCACTTGTAGAGCGGTCCGAAGCGCCGACGCCAGCTCGACCAGGCCTCCACCCGCTCGTAGCTTCGCTCGTAGCGGTTCAGCAGCGGCGAGGCCTGGATCGGCGTCTCGATCAGGTGGTAGGAGCCGACCGACAGCACCAGGGTGATCACGAGCACGATCACGGCCAGCACCGGCGTCAGCTCGGGCTGCAGGACGGCGGCGAAGACGATCACCGGGAAGTGCCAGAGGTAGAGGGAGTACGAGATGTCGCCGAGGTAGGTCATCACCGGATTCGTGAGCGGGGCGAGGAACGGCATGACCCGTCGCTGCTCGACGCCCGTTCCCGCCACGATCACCGCGGCGGTGCACAGCACGGGCAGCAGCGCCCACGGCGCCGGAAAGACGGACTCCGGGGTCACCAGGAACAAGCCGGCCACGATGCCCGCCAGCCCGAGGTACGCCAGCGGCAGCCGGACGACGACCGGGATCCGCGCGAACAGGGGCGCCATCGCCGCGAGGATCGCACCGATCCCGAGCTCCCACGCGCGGGTGAACGTCGAGAAGTAGGCGACCGTGGGGCTGGTCGCACTCTCATACAGGGCCCACGCGAACGAGATCAGGGAGATCGCGCCGATCAGCAGACCCGCGACGACGTTGATCGTGCGTCGGTCACGCCGTTCGACGACGCGAAGGACGATCGCCAGCACCGCGATCATCAGCCACGGCCAGACGAAGTAGAACTGCTCCTCCACGGCCAGCGACCAGAAGTGCTGCAGCGGCGACGGAGCCCCCGTGCCGGCGAAGTAGTCGGTGCCGACCGAAGCGAAACGCCAGTTCGCCGCGAACAGCGCCGAGGCGATGCCGTCCCACATCACTTCGATCGCGCGCGTGCGCAGCAGCAGCGCGAAGGCGACCGCCACCGTGAGACCGCTCACCAGAAGCGCGAGCGGCATGATGCGGCGCACGCGGCGTCGGTAGAACTCGACCGGCGAGACCCGGCCGGTGCGCTCGTACTCGCGCAGCAGCAGACCGGTGATCAGGAAGCCGGAGAGCACGAAGAACACGTCCACCCCGATGAAACCGCCGCTGGGCCAGTGGAAGAGGTGATCCGCGATCACGACTCCGACGGCGAGCGCGCGCAGCCCCTGCAGGTCAAGACGTTTTTTCGACGCGTAACGCGCGTTCCGCCATGCTGCCCAGGACGATGTACCGGTGTTCGACGGCATGATGACGACTCCATGTCGGCGGTGCGCTGCGCGCCCCCGCGAGATACGACGAGGCTGGATTGAGCGCTCATCACTTTCAGAATGAGACAGTCTCGCATGTTTCGCCGGCGAAGCCGAGCCGTCGTCGCCTTTTCGGGCGCGGAAGTCGTGCCGCTGGTGTGCACGAGCCGCGTTCGCGGCGATGCTAACCTTGACGAGCACTCCTGGCCCCCATAGCTCAGGGGATAGAGCACTGCCCTCCGGAGGCAGGGGCGTAGGTTCGAATCCTACTGGGGGCACCAGCTCGAAAGGCCCGGAATCACGCGGATCGCGTGCTCACCGGGCCTTCGTCATTTCCGGCGTCTGCCCACACTGTGCCCACAACTCGTGAGCGGATGGCGTCATCGAGGGCGGCCGAGACCGAGTCGAGGTCGTCCTCGAACAGGTCGGCGTAGACGTCGAGGGTGACGGCCGCCGAGGCGTGGCCGAGCATCCGTTCTACGGCCTTCACCGACGCTCCCGCACTGATCGCGAGGGAGGCGGCCGTGTGCCGGAGTTCGTGAGGCGTCAGGCCTTCCCGGCCGATCTCAACGGCGGCTTCGTTGAACCAGCCGCGTCAGAACACCCTCCCCCGCAACCAGCCGTTGCCTCGACTACCGGGGAAAACCGGTGCCGTCTTCGGCCGGCCCTCGATGTGTTCGGCGACCCGGGAGGCAATGGTCGCCGGAATAGGCACCGAGCGACACTCGTAGTCCTTCGGAACCCCCTCGACCTGCGCTCCCTTCACCTCGACGACGGTGTGCGCGATCTCCAGTCGACCACGCACGAGGTCGACGTCCCCGACGCGCAGTCCCGAAAGCTCTCCCCAGCGGAGCCCGCAGTACGCGAGAACGAGGATGAGGAGGCCGTAGCCGTTGCGGGCACCGTTCTCCTGCCCGCGCCCGATCGAGTCGACGGCCTCCGCAAGGGCGGCCACCTCATCGTGCGAGAGGTACGCCTTCGCGCCCTTCACGACCTTTGGGAGTTTGAGCCCGATCGCAGGGTTGGAGGGTATCCGCTTGTCGAGCAGGGCAGCTCCGAGCGCGCCCGAGAGCACATTGACGATTTTGCGGACGCTCCACGGCGACTGCGTGCGCCCCAGTCCGCCGGCCCAGTGCTGGCAGGTCTGGTGATCGAGGTCACCGAGGGGGTACGAACCGAGTTCGGGCTTGATGTGGGTCTTGATGATGCCCTCGGCCCGCTCGCGTGACGTTCCACGCAAATAAGCCCGACCCTCCATCCAGCGGTCGAGCCAGTCCCCCACGGTCAAGCGGGAGCGGGAGGGATCGACGTAACCACCCGCCGCCTTCGAGACCTCGACCGTCGCAAGGAAGAGCTTGGCGTCGCGCTGCGTCTTGAAGCCGCGCTTGTCGGTTTGCGAATGGTCGGGCTTGCGGTAGCGGACGCGGTAACGCTTGCCGGCCGACGTTTCGTAGGCGGTGATGCTACCCACGACGGCAGCCGTTCCGGCGCGGCGAAGGGGTGGGAATGCTGATCATGGCGACCTCCGGAGACGACGCCTGCCCCGGGTCGAATGTGCCCGCTTCGCTCCGAGGGGCACCGACCCTCGGGAGCAACCTTACGTAGTTCGCGCGTGACGACCGAGTCGCATGTGAGCCAGTTGAGACGGTGGGTTCTGAACCCACGCCGGGCGGGGGCCAGCGCCTCGAAGTCGCGGACGATGCGCGTGATTCCGCGGTAGTCGAGTTACAGGGATGACGTCAGCGGTCGTTCGATCTCACTGAAGTGTGGGCAAAATGTGGGCAGGTCGGCGCCGGGCACGGTCCGCCGCGATCCGTCTTCCCCACGTCGCCAAGTGTGACCTCAACGAGGCGAATCTGCCAGATCGACGATCGGTGCCAGAGAGACAGTCTCGGCTCGGACAGCTAGTGCATCGCGTGCCGCGTCGTTGCGTTGCTCCGTCGCTCCGGCTGACGATCAATGACGACGGTGGCGTGAGCACCCCACCTAGTCTCCACAGATACGCAAGCTTCGGATTCTCGCCGCTCTAGCGCCGTCTGACCGCTTTGCACCACCCGGATGACGATCGAGCGGCCGACGACGCACCCGCCCGGCCGGCCCGCCGGGTTCGGGTCGAAATCTCGACCCGGGGGCGCGGGATTCGAACTCTAGCTGGAGGGATCTCAGGTGAGATCGGAAGCGGCAGAGGCCCGAAATCTCGCGGAGCTTAGGACCGTCTCGATGACGGGGACTCAACCTGATTCGGCTCGCTTCTTGTCAAATTATCGTCTAGAGCCGGGCGAGTCGGGCTCGCAAACATGCGCCGCCAACGCGGCTGCGACCGCAAACACTCCTGACCGCAGCGGGACAGGTCCGAATCAACGCTCCACGCACTTGTGGAGGTCCTGCTCGCCCCTTGGCAGGTCTGAGGCTGTTCGCGCCCGGACGAAACTGCCCACGCCGTCGCGGTCCCGCGGCGCAGTCGGCGGCTCGACCCACTATCGAGAGCCGCGCCCCTCGCCCGAGGCGGCCCGGTCGAACGAGCCCCGCGCCAGAATTTCATGATCGGAGGGAACCATAGCGGTTGTCCCGGACACTTCAGGTATGAGCACCTTCGTGAGCGACGCCGATGAGTGGCGCGCGGCCCGGGCGGGAGACGGCGAGGCCTTCGCCCGCGTCTTCGACCGGCACCAGTCCCGCGTCTTTCGCCATAGCCTCGCGCTCGTGCCGACGATCGACGATGCGCAAGACGTGGTCGGGATCACCTTTCTCGAGTCGTGGCGCAAGCGCGCGAGCGTGCGCTTCGTCGACGGGTCGCTGCTGCCTTGGCTGCTCGTGACCGCGACGCACTCCTCGCGTAACGTCTCCCGGTCGGCCCGCCGCTACCGCTCGCTGCTCGAGCGGGTGCCGCGGACCGAATCGCTCGCCGGTCCTGAGGAACTACTCGATGAGGGGCCTGCCGTCGCCGCGCTGCGCGAGCTCGCGCCGCACCATCGCGACGTGATCACTCTCTGCGTCATCGAGGGCCTGAGCGAGGCGGAGGCCGGCGAGGCCCTCGGGGTTCCTGCGGGGACGGTCAAGTCGCGCCTGTATCGCGCGAAGAAGGCCCTCGCCTCCCGCATCCCACCATCCTCCTTCCCGATCCGCACGACAGAGACGAGCGAGCAACGATGACCTCCTCCCGACACGATCAGACCACCGCGCTGCGCCGCCTCCTCGTCGAGACGGTCGAGCAGAGCAGCAGGCCGCAGCCGACCCGGCCGCGCGGTGCGCTCCTCACCGGCCTCATCGCCGTCCCGCTCGCGGCCGCCCTCGTCGTCGGCGTCGTCGTCCTCGGCCCGGGGGCGGGTAGCGCGGAGGCGTCGGAGGCGCTCCGCAACGCGGCCGAGGCGACGATCACCGTCGAGGACCCGGTCGTCGGCCCCGGCCAATACCTCAAGATCACGACGGAGGCGGCGTACCTCGCCTACGAGGTCGACGCCGACGGCGACTACACCGCCTATCTCTCGCCGAGCATCACCGAGGTCTTCATCCCCGCCGACGCGGGCGACGACTGGGTGCAGCGGGTGACCGCCGAGCCCGCGACGACCTTTTACGGCAACGCCGCCCGCGCAGCCGCCGAGCGCGACTGGGCCGCTACGGAGCAGAGCGGGATCGTGCAGGTCAGCCGAGACCCCGAAGGCGACTTCGTGCACGCAACGGAACTCGGCGGCGAGATCGACGACGAACCGCTCCCGACCGACCCCGGGGAGGCGCTGGCCGCGCTGCACCGCCTCCCGTACGGCGACGGGACCGACGCGGGTGCGCTGTCCGGCGCCGCCGAGCTGCTCCGGTCGGGCACGCTGACGGCGGCCGAGCGCTCCACGCTCTACCGCGCCCTCGCGATGATCCAAGGGATCCGGATCACGGACGGCAGCGCCGTGCTCGACGGCCGGACCGGCATCGCCTTCGGCCTCGACGCGGATGTCGCCGTTCCCGAGATCGTCATCGACCCCGCGACCGGACTCTTCATCGGGGAGCGCACCCTCACCTCCGCCGATCAGGGCGCGATCCCCGCCGGGACCGAATTGCAGTACACCGCCGTCACGACCACCGTGGTCGACGGCGCACCCTGACCCGCGATCGCGCTGAACGACCACTAGTGTCCGCCACGATCGGGTCGGGTGTCGATCAACCCGGCCGCGATCGCGACGACCGCTCCCTCCAGCGAAGCCAACCGCGACTGCGCGCCTCGCTCATCAACGCCGACGGCTCCGCCCCTCATCGCGAGCACACACAGCCTTTCGACGAACGCGCGCCGCAACCGCAACACCATCCGCCGACTGAGCGGACCGACGAGACCCGAGCCGAAGATGACCTCACCGTAGATCCGGGCCGCCTCGGGGTGCAGACACGCGTAATGACGCGCCGCATCAACGTACTCCTCGACATCGCACGCCCGGGAGACCTGAGCGCAGAGGAGCCGAGCATGTCCTCCGATCAGGTGCGCGACCAGGGCATCCTTTGTCCGGAAGTGATGAAGCAGCCCGGCCGATCTCATTCCGGCGCTCGTCGCGACCGCGTGCAACGAGACATCCGCGATCCCGGTGCGTGCACCTGATTACTTGTGACTGAGTGCCGACCACGCAGCACGCACTCCGTTGCCCGCGGTCCGCGTGCGAACAGGACGTCGATGTAGCTGGTTACATTGCCCGTCGTCGCGATGTCTCGGATATTCCACCATAATCGTGGACTAGTGTCGGAAAACGCTTGCCCGTCGCACGCTGCTGCAGTGCTCACCGCGCCAGCCGGAGTGCGGCGCGTGATGCGCGGCTCGATGCCCGATTTATAAGACCGGGAGGGTGGCGGCCGGTGATCCCGGATTGGAACCTCATCTAGGAGATGAACGTGTGCAACTGAGTGAGATCCGCGTCCGTGACCCCTACATCCTGACCGTGCCAGAAGAGGGTGCCTACTACCTCTACGGTACGACCGACGTCGACGTCTGGAATCCGCCAGGATCCGGTTTCGACTGTTACCGCAGCACGAACTTGGTCGACTGGGATGGGCCCCACTTAGCGTTCGCTCCGCCGCCGTTGTTCTGGGCGGACCGTAACTTCTGGGCGCCCGAAGTGCACCGCTACAACGGTCGGTATTACATGTTCGCCTCGTTCTTCGCGCCTGACACGCATCGTGGGACTCAGATCCTCGTGTCGGACGAACCCGGTGGACCGTTCACGGAATGGAGCGATGGCGTGGTGACGCCGCAGCACTGGGATTCGCTCGACGGTACTCTCTACATCGATGAGGAGAACCAGCCGTGGCTGGTGTTCTGTCACGAGTGGACGCAGATCGTCGATGGTCAGATTGTTGCTCAGCGGCTTTCGGCGGACTTGCGCGAGACGCTCGGGGAGGCGACCGTCTTGCTCTCAGCGTCGGAAGCGCCGTGGTCGCAACAGGCAGAGCATCCGTCGGTACCTCCAGGCGTCTCGGCTTACGTGACGGACGGACCGTTCCTTCATCGGTTGGCTTCCGGCGCGCTGTTGATGCTGTGGTCGAGCTTCGGCAATTCGGGGTACGCGATGGGGATCGCCCGGTCGGACTCGGGAGCGATCACCGGACCATGGATCCATGATCCCAACCCGCTGTGGGCTCGCGACGGAGGTCACGGGATGGTCGGGCGCTCGTTGGACGGCGGCTTGTTCCTTCTCTTCCACCAGCCGAACGAGACACCGCTCGAGCGACCGGTGCTACGTAGCTTGGTCGAAGAAGGTGACGCGTTGAGCCTCTCCGGGGACTCGACGGAGGGCGTCGCATCGTCCATGCGTCGATGACGCCTGTCGGAGATCGGGCATGGTCGTGGTTGCGGTCATCGCTGCCTGGGCGCCGACCGAGCGGCCACCGCGACGGTCTACCCGCAGAGCAATGCGGGTGCAAGCGGCATCCGACTCAAGGCAGTCGATGAAGAAAGGCGTTCCCGAACGTCGCGGCGCCGAAGGTCGCCTACCCGGTCGTGCCGTGTTCAGGAGCATCCGAGGATCGGGTCACTTCGCGGACGTGCGCGACGAGCGTGAACGCGACGACGACACTCACGCCGATCACCGTTTCCAGAACCCGGTAGAGCAGCAGTTCGGCCGTATCGAGCGGATGAGAGAGTGCGATCATCACTAATGCGAGTGGGGTCACGAAAACGAGGGCCAGGCCGTAGTTACGTACGACGAAGAGTTCCGCACAGACCTGCAGGACGCACACGATCGCGATCGTCACCAGTGCCGGCGGGGCGAGCCAGAAGATCACCGCCGCCACGCCGACGCCCGCGAGGGTGCCCACGAGCCGGTGGCCGGCACGGATGAAGCGACGGGCAGTATCCAGCCCGCTGATAGACGCTGCCGCCGCGACCATCGACCAGTACGGATAATCCAAGGCGAGCGCAGTCGGTATCGCCCCGGCGACCAGGACCACAAGGCCGGTCCGGGCAACGTCCTCCCACGTGCCGCGTCGGCGTGAGGATCTAATCACGTCGATACCCCAGGTAGTCGCCGGCGCCTCTCGCGATCCACGCCGCAGCAACCCGGCGATACCGATGAGCAGCGCCAGGCCGGCCGATCCTGCTGCGAGGGCCGAAGCTACGGCCGCATCCGCGAGTGTTCCTGGAATCGATGCGCAGGCTGAGATCGCGAAGACCGGGAAGAGCGAGCCGGCTGGCCGCCACCCGAACGCATTCGATAGCAGCGTGACCGCTGCGGCGTAGATGGCGGTGATCGGTATCGCGAGCCAGGTTCGATCGGCTGAGATCGCGAGTGCCGAGCCGATCGCGACGGCCAGCACAAGAGCGAGGGCGACGGTGAGTTGTATCTTGCCTCGCGTGACGTGCGAATGGTCGCGGCCGTAAAGGGACGTGAACGCGCCGAACGTCGTGTACAGCGAGAGATCGGACCGATCGAATAGCCACAGGACGACGAGAGGGATTCCCACAGCGAGCCCGGCCCGCAGAGCAACGCGGTGGGCGCCGTCGTGGGGGCCGAGGTCCCACATCCGGCTGGGAGGCGGCAGCCGTCGGACGACTCGCCGCACCGGTTCGGGCAGTGGAACCTTTGATCGCCCGCTCAAGCGCGGTCGACCGGAATCGAGATGGGGACGCCCATGTCGAGCGACTGGTTGCCGGCGATGCCGACGGAGATCGCCCTCACGCCGTCGGTGTAGCCGGCCGGGCGGCCCAGCGGATCCTCGGTGATGTGGCCGAAGAGGTGCTGCAGCAGGTAGGTGTCGCCGCCGCCGTGGCCGCCGATGCCGTCCGGGATCGGCACCAGCTCGGGCGCCTGCCAGTGCTTCTGCAGCACGAGCCGCTCCCCCGCCGGGCGCACCTCCGTGCCGAAGTCCGCATCCGGCGTCGCGCTCGGGTCCAGCGCGACCGTGCCGTCGGCGGCGGCGATCACGGCGCCGCGCTCGACGACCTCGAGTTCAGCGCGGCCGAGGGTGCCGTTGATCGACACCCGGTAGCCCTCCCACGGGCTGTGCGCGTTCAGGCTGTAGCTCAGGGTCGCGCCGGAGTCGTAGTCGACCACGAGCGCGAGGTTGTCCTCAATGGTGATGCCGTCCTGGAACACGTCCCGGTCGCGGATGTAGCCGTCGAACCGTTCCGGCTCCCTGTACAGGGCGGCCATCTTCGGATCCGCGGCGAGGTCGAGCGCGAACGCATCCGTGCCGCCGCGCTCCGGCCGCGGCGCGAGTCCGCGCGCCCGCGCGTTCTCGGCGCCGTAGAACCGCAGCCCGCCGCTGGCGTAGACCCGCCGGGGCGCGGCGTCGATCCACCAGTTCACCAGATCGAAGTGGTGCGACGCCTTGTGGATCAGCAGGCCGCCGGAGTTGACCTTATCGCGGTGCCAGCGGCGGAAGTAGTCGGCGCCGTGCACGGTGTCGAGGACCCACTCGAACGTGACGCTGGTGACCGCGCCGATCGCGCCGGACTGCACCAGCTGCTTCAGCGCACTGTTGCGCGGCGAATAGCGGTAGTTGAACGTGGTCACCACGCCGCGCCCGCTGGCCGCGATCGCATCCGCGATCCGCCGCAGCCCCGCCTCGTCGATCGTGATCGGCTTCTCCACGATCACGTCGGCACCCGCGAGCAGCGCCCGCGACACGAACTCGGCGTGCGTGAAATCGGGGGTGGTCACGATGACGCGATCGATCCGCCGCTCGCGCACGATCGCCTCCAGTCGCGCCGGCTCGAACCGCAGCGGAACCGTGATATCACTCGGCAAGCTTCGCTCGTAGTAGTCGAGCCGGCCCGGATTCACATCGCCCCATGCCACCAACTCCGCGACGTCGGCGTGCGGGCCGAGGATCGCGTCGATGTACGACTCCGCCCGCGATCCGGTGCCAATCAGGGCGTAGCGTTCTCGGGTCATGCTTCCTCCTCGGAAAAGGGGCTGTCGCTCCGTCCCGCTCTCGCGCGTGGGACGGAGCGACAGCCCCCCCCTTCTTCTTGTGCTACTTGGTGACGGGAATGGTGATCGGGTCGCTGGCCGTCTCGCCGGCGGCGTTGGTGAAGACGACGCGCGCGGTGTGCGTCCCCTTCGCGATGCCGGTCAGCGCGACCGTGGCCGTTTGCGCGTTGGGAGTCGCCGGGGTGAGCGCTCCCGTGCCGACGACCTGGCCGTCCAGCTCGAACCGGTAGCCGGTGGCGTTCGTGCCCCACCACAGGTTCGCGGTAAGGGTGAACGCGCCGTCGCCGTCCCAGTTGTTGTGGCTGAGAACGGGCTTGGCGGGATTTGCGGCGGTGACCGTGACCGTGGTGGAACTGGTCGCGGTGCTGCCCTTGAGGTTGATCAGCTCCCCGGTGTACACGTAGGTGCCGTTCGCCTTGCCGGCGATCGACAGGGTCGACGTCTGCGAGGTGCCGCCGGTAGCGGGCAGCGCCTTCGTGGAGATTAGCGTGCCGTTCTCGTAGATCTTCAACACACTGCCGGGGGTGCCGTACCAGAGGTTCATCACCACGTCGAAGTTGCCGTCATGGAGCCCGTTCTTCCAGCCACTCGTGTTGGAGAGCGTGCCCGTCCCTGGCGCCTTCGTGGCTCCGTCATCGCGCAGCACGAGGAACTCGCTCTGCGCCGTGGTGGTGAGACCGACGTGGTTCGTCGCCGTCACCGCGACCGTGTGGCTGCCGATCTTCCCGCTGAGGTCGATGGTCGAACCCGCCGCGACGGCCTCGCCGTCGAGCGTTATCGTCTTGCTCCGGATACCGGATTCGGCGTCGCTCACCTCGGGGTCGATCACGAGATCCGCCGAGTCGGCGTAGCTGCCGGAGGGCAGACCCGTGATCACCGGTGCGGTGCCGTCCTGCTCCGGCGCGTTGACGTAGCTGATGCTCGCCAGCGGCGGCTCGGCCATGTCGGCGCCGAGGAAATAGCTCGGCCACGGCGGCTGGTTGTACGCCGTGTTCTGCCACGCGACACCCGTGCGGTACTGCGAGTCGTGCATCAGCGTCGGCAGCCGCGTCTCGGTCACGTCGACCGTCGTGTACAACCGCATCGCGCTGTAGTCCTTATTCGGCCACACGAGTTCTTCGCGCCAGTCGCCGAGGATGTCGGCCTGGATCATCGGGGCCGCCTTAGTGCCGTCGACCGACCACAGCTCGTCGTCGCGAAGGATGATGTCCGTGGTTTTCGTCTCCGGGTTCCACTTCTTCACCACGGGGATACCGCGCTGGGAGGTGCTGCTGAACTCGGTAACGTCCGGGATCTCGCGGAGGAGGTCGCCATCCCACCAGGCGGTGAACAGCGCCGGTGGAATCGACGTGGAGACCAGTTCGCCGGTCGCCGATTTCATCGTGCCTGTCGGCGAGTTATACACGTCCCCGTCGATCGCCCACGTCTCGTTGCCTGGATAGTTCGGATCGATGTCGCCGGCGGCTGCGCGACCGGTGTCCTCCGTCGCCGGAGTCGAGTAGATCACCTCGCCCGTTTCGGCGTCGCGGAGGGCGGAGCCGATGCCACCGTTCTTCGGGATCTCCTCGAAGGCGCTGAAGATCTCGAGCCCCGGCCGCGACGGATCGTGGTCGGCCACGTGCAGCGAATCGCCGTGGTGCAGGTTCGAGTTGTAGAGCGGGGCGCCGTTGTCGTCGATGGTCATCGAGCCGAACACGATCTCGTCCTGGCCGTCGCAGTCGACGTCGGCGGGCGCCAGGTTGTGGTTGCCCTGGCCCTCGTACTGCTCGCCCCAGACGTCGCTATCGAAGACCCAGCGCGACACGAGTTCGCCGTCGACGAGGTCCCACGCGCCGATCACGGTGCGGGTGTAGTAGCCGCGGCTCATGATCAGGCTCGGGTGCACGCCATCCAGATAGGCCGTGGCACCGAGGAAGCGGTCGACCCGGTTGCCGTACTCGTCGCCCCAGTCCGCGACGTTGCCGCGCTGCGGGATGAAGTCGACGGTGTCGATCTCCGCGCCGGTCAGGCCGTCGAAGATCGAGAGCCACTCCGGACCGGTGAGGATGCGGCCGAGGGAGTTGCGGTGATCCGCGTTCGGGTCGCCGAGCACGTGGCCGGTGCCGTCGACGACGCCGTCGCTGGTCTTGAACGCGATCTCCGCGCGGCCGTCGCTGTCGTAATCGAACACCTGGAACTGCGTGTAGTGCGCCCCGGCCCGGATGTTGCGGCCGAGATCGATGCGCCAGAGCCGGGTACCGTCGAGCTTGTAGGCGTCGAGGTATTGGCTCTGCGTGAATCCGGCGATCGAGTTGTCCGGAAAGTCGGCCGGGTTCCAGGAGAAGACGATCTCGTAGCTGCCATCACCGTCGAGGTCGCCGACGCTCGCGTCGGCGGCGCGATAGCCCGCGCCCGGGCTCTGGATCGGGATGTCGAGGTACTGCTCGTCGCGGGGCTGGAACTCATCCGTGACCGAGATCTCCTGCTCGCCCTCGATCGCGGTGATCAGGTAGCGCGCGTCGATCGTGCCCTCGGGGTCGACGAAGTTCGTCGCTCCCGTGAGCGGGGCCGGGGTGATCAGCTCGCCGTCGCGGTAGACGTTGAAGCCCAGCTGACGATCGTCGAGACCGAGCAGGCGCCAACCGAGGTAGACGCCGCCGTCGACGACGACGCCCACCGGGGCGCGGTCGAGGTACTCGAGTTTGCGTACGAGGGTGGTGGTCACCTCAGTGGTGACGCTCTCGGACGGGGCGGAGACGCCGCCCGGGTTTACCGCCACGACCTGGTAGAAGAACGGCCGCGTGGTCAGCACGGTGCTATCGGTCCAGGTGGAGTCGGTGGTCGACCCGATCAGCGTGAACGGGATGTCGGCGCGGGTCGTGCGGTACACCTTCCAGCGCAGCGCATCCGAGTCGTCCCAGTCGAGGGTGAGTTCCCGCTCCGCGATCGCGGAGACGGCCAGCCCCGTGGGAGCCGCGGGGACGGGGACGTCCGCATCCACAACGTTCACGGCCAGGGTCGCGCTCAATTCGGACTGCCGCTCGCCGGAGATGGCGCGGACCGCGTAGCCGTAGCCGTCAGCGACCTCGACGTCGGAATCGACGAAGCTGGCCGCTGTAGTTGTCGCGACGAGTTCGAGTTCAGTGGTTTCGGTCGAGCGGTACACCTGATAGCTCGTCGCCGAAGCGACGGCACCCCAGCTCAGCGCGACGCTCGGCGTGGACGAGGCGTCGACGTCGGCGGTGAGAACCGCGGGCACTGCGACCGGGGACTGCACGATCAGGCCGTTGATGCGGCCATCACGCGAGCCGACGATGTTCAGGCGCCCGTCGGACACCTGAACGGTTGTGAGGTGTTTGTCGTACACGCCGATGGCGGTCTTGCTGTTGTACTTCACGCCTTCGACGGAGAAATCGGTGCTGTTGCCGGCGGTCAGGTCGCCGCTCCACGTCGTCACCTCGTAGCTCGCGTTGGGCAGGTCGACTGCGAATTCCCACGCCCCGTTCACGAACGCCCGCTCCATCACAGGGCCTGAGCCGCCGCGGTCGCGGAACGACGTGCCGCCGGAAAGGAAGCCATAACCGAGCGCGGCGGAGTAGCTGGTGCCGGAGGCGACCTTGGTCCAGCCGGCCGCCACCGGGGTTGTCGGCCCGCCGAAGTCGAACTTGCGCTCGATCTCGGCGGCGGAGGCAGCAGTCGGCACCGCCACGAATGCCGCCGCCAGCGCGGCGGCAGTCAGGAGCGCAGCTCCCAGTCGACCGAATCTCTTCCTGCGATTAATCGGCATGTGACTGCCCTCTATCCCTGTTCATCAGATCCTCCTTGATCATTAGTGCACCTCGATGCGGTTGAACCGCCCTCGCGGGATAACGCTTTCCGTTGCCTGTGAAACTACTCGATTAAATCGAGGTGTCAACCCGCCAGGAAGCTGCAGTTCGTAGTTCGCAACACTGAATGGGCGCGCCGAATAATGGCGTCCAGACGCCGAGTAGATATCACATCTTGCTAGCTATTATTTACTTCACTCCAGCGAAAGACCTCTCGCGGATCGTTGGAATCCCGGGCTGCGCGGGCGCGGCGCGGAGCATGACGTAATCGAACGGTTCCAATCGACGGCGTCCGGCTGCTGCACCCGTAGAGAGCTCGGCGCCGTGCAGATCGACTTCGACGACCTCCGGACCGTGATTGATCACCGTGACCACGTCGCCGCGCCGAGCGACTTCGACTCGGTCCGGCAGACCGGGCAGCACGGGCTCAACGCCGGCCGCGTCGAGGACGTATCCGGTGATCGCGAGGGCGCCAGCGGCATCCGGTTCGGTTGCGAGGTAGTAGGCGCGACCGCCTGCCGTGCTCCTGTGGACGGTGAACGCCGGCCGACCGTCGCCGCGGCCGCCGCGGAAGGCTGCGAGCTGCTGCGCTCCGACGAGCTGGATCTCCTCTGCCAGGTGCGTGCCGTTCAGGGTGGCGCCGCTCGTCGAGGCAGGTGCGTCGAAAGCTGCGATGCTTTCGCCGGTGCCGCCGACGTGGTCCAAGGCATTGAACTCCACGACTCGCACGCCCAGGAGATCCCGGAGCTGAGTCAGATACCCGCCGGGTCGGAAGGCGTCGTTCTCATCGACGACGTCGCTGAACGCCGTGACCAGCAGATCACCGCCGCCCTCGACGAAAGCGATGAGGTTCGCTGCGCCCTCCGCGCGGAGCAGATACAGTTCCGGCGCGACGACGACCGCGTACCCGGATAGGTCGCTCGTCGGCAGGACGATGTCCAGCTGCACGTGTTGCCGATGGACCGCGGAGTACCACTCCTGAATCGTCGCCAGGTAGTCCAGGACGACGGGATGGTCCGGGTTGCGGAGCGCCCACCAGTTCTCCCAGTCGAACACGAGCGCCACCCGGGCGTCGCGGCTGCCGGCGGGCAGAGACGGAAGGGCGGCGAGTTCGGCACCGAGCGCTGCGACCTCGCGCCACGTCCGGGTATCCGTCCCGGCATGCGGCAGCATCGCCGAGTGGAACTTCTCCGACCCGGCGCGCGACTGTCGCCACTGGAAGAAGAGGATGCCGTCGGCGCCGCGGCCGATCGCCTGCGCACTCAGGGCCGCCATCTGACCTGGTGCCTTTGGAGCGTTGCTCGGTCGCCAGTTCAGCGCGTTCGTCGACTGCTCCAGCAGCAACCACGGCACCTCTGGCTTGAGCGAACGCATCAGGTCGCGGGCGAAAGCTGCGGAGCGGAAAGATTCCGGATCGTTCGGATCCGGGTAGCAGTCGTCCGTGACGACATCGACCTCGGCCGCCCAACGCCAGTAGTCGTTCGAGTGCCACGCCCCCATGAAGTTGGTCGTGATCGGCTGGGTCGCGCCCGCAGCAAGGATGATGCGCTTCTCCATTCGGTAGAGATCGAGCAGGGCATCCGAGCTGAACCGGCGGAAATCAAGCCGTGCGGCCGGATTCGGGCTGTAGGGCGCCTTGCGCGGCGGCACGATCTGCCCGAACGCCGTGTAACGCTGCGACCAGAAGTTCGTACCCCACGCCTCATTCAGCGTCTCGATCGAGCCGTACTTCGCCTCGAGCCAAAGCCGGAAGGCGACCGCAGCGTTGTCGGAGAAGTCCTCGCTGATGTGGCAGCCGTATTCGTTGTTGATGTGCCAGAGCACCACAGCCGGATGTTTCGCGTAGCGTTCGGCGATGGCCGTGACCAACGCGGAGGCGAGCCGACGGTAGACCGGCGACGTCGGCGCGTACGCCTGTCGGCTACCCGGCCAGTACGTCGAACCGTTTTCGTCCTGCGGCAGCATCTCGGGGTAAGCGGCGCTCGCCCACGGCGGCGGAGACGCCGTCGCCGTCGCAAGATCCACCGCGATGCCGTTGCGGTGCAGGAGATCGATGATGGCATCGAGCCACTCGAAATCGAACACACCCTCAGCCGGTTGGAGCCGGCTCCAGGAGAAGATGCCAAGGCTCACCATGGTGACGCCGGCTTCTTGCATGAGTTGAACGTCCTCGTGCCACACCGACTCCGGCCACTGTTCCGGATTGTAGTCTCCGCCGTAGTGCATACTTATCGGCCTTTCTTCTCTGAAAGTCATTTGAGTGCGAATATTCGAGCGAGTCAGGCGGCTCGGCTGGTGAGACCTGCATGCACGACCGGCATTATCAGCTGAGCCATCGGCGATCCCGACCTGTCTAATCGGTCGATCAGCATTCTGGTGGCGACGGCACCCATTTCGTATTGCGGCGTCGAGATCATGGAGAGCGCGAGCGGAATACCCGCATCTGCCCTCGCATCGTCAAAAGCAAGGACGGAGACGTCCTCCGGTACGCGGATCCGCGCCTTGCGCAGGGTCTCGACCACGCTGCGCGCGATGGCGCGATCGCCGCAGACGACCCCGTCGATCCGCTCGCCCGACCGGTCGGACTCGCGAATCGCCTCGACCAACGCACGTCCCGCGGACGCGTCGCCGCCGCGAACCGTCAAGGCACGGAAGGAACCTCCGCCGGCGCCGGCTGCCCGGCGACCGCCGATCTCGCGGTCGGTGCCGCCCAACCCTTCATCGGCTCCGCCGATGAAGGCGATGTGACGGGATCCGCCCGAGAGCAGGTGCTCGACGGCGAGGCGGCCGCCACCGATCTCGTCGATCGCGACCGACGGGAAGTCGCTGCTGTGGTCGGCAGATCCGATCAGCACGATCGGCACGTTCCGAGCCCGGAAGGGGTCGAGCACATTGAGGTTGCCGCGCCTCGGGGCGAAGAGCACACCGTCGACGCGTTGGCGTTCGAACAGGTCGAGGTAGCGCGCCTCACGATCGGCCGAGTCGCGACTGATCCCGAACAGCACCGCGTAGCCGGCCGCATCCGCCGCGTCCTCGACGCCGCTCATCGCCTCGAGCGGAAACGGTCGGCCCAGCTCGGACACCGCGAGGCCGAGGGTGAAGCTGCGGCCGACCTTCAGCTGGCGTGCGGCCGCGTTCGGCACATAACCGAGCGAGCGTGCGGCCGCGGCCACCCGAGCAACCGTGCCCGGCGCGCCGCGGTTCGGGTGGTTCAACGCCTCGGACGCGGTGCCGACGGCCACGCCGGCCAGCGCCGCGACCTCTCGGATTCCGATGGCGGGCATGTCCGGTCCTCGTCAGAGCGCCCGGCGCGGGCGCTCGGGGATGGCGACGGCAGCGAGAGCAGCACAGCCGAGGGCCGGGATGAGCAGCGGCGGCAGCATCCAGGTCAGCACGCCGACGAAACCGACCGCGGCGGCGAGGTAGAGCGTGCCCACCGGATCGTTCTTCAGCTGCTGCGGCACGTCGCTCAGCGCTGCCCGCCAACCGTTCACCGCGGTCCAGCCGCGCGCAGCCGCCAGAAGTGCCACTCCCAGCACAACCAAGCCGATCCAGCCGACGGCCGCGATCACCGTTCCACCGGGCAGGGCGCCCGAGCCCGCGACGACGATGTCGGCCGCGAGCAACGCCGCCACGACCACACCACCGGCGCCGACCGCCAGGCCACCGGGCAATGCCCGGACGAAGTCGCGGCCGAGTAGTCGGATCCCGGACTCCTCCGCCGCGATGTAGCGGCGCAGGTGCTGGGTAGCGGCGGCGAGAGCGGCGGGCAATGTGATCACGGCGAGGCCGGCCAGCGTCACCAGGATGCCGAGGTAGAGCACCTCACCGAAGAGCCCGAAGGCCCCGATTGCGCCCGGATTGCGTCCGACCTCGCTACCGCCGGGCGTGGGTCCGCTGCCCGAGACCGCCGCTCGGCGCGCTGCCTTCGCTGCCCGTCGGGTCTGCGCGTTCTGCCGCTGCAGGATCGTCATCCCTTCAGCCCCTGCGTGGCGACGCCGTCGACGAGGAAGCGCTGGAAGACGATGAAGAACAGCAGCACCGGCAGCAGGGCGACGAACGACGCCGTGACGGTCGCGCCGTAGTCACTCGTGGACGACTGGTCGTTGTAGAGACGCAGCGCGATCGGCAGCGGGTAGTTCTCCGGCGTCGTCAGGTACAGCAGCGGCCCGAGGAAGTCGTTCCAGGACCAGATGAACGCGAAGATCGCGCAGGTGATCAGCGCCGGCTTCACCAGCGGCAGAATGATCGCCCAGAAGATCCGGATATGGCCCGCCCCGTCGATACGAGCCGCCTCGTCCATGTCCCTCGGCATCTGCCGGATGAACTGCACGATCAGGAACACGAAGAACGCTTCGGTCGCGAGGAACTTGCCGATCACCAGCGGCCAGTAGGTGTCGATCATGTCCAGGCGCTGGAAGATGATGTACTGCGGGATGATCAGCACGTGTGTCGGCAGCAGCAGCGTGCCGATCATCGCGGCGAACAGTACGCCGACGCCCTTGAACGGGATGCGCGCGAAGGCGTACGCCGCGAGGGCGGACGAGGCGACCGTGCCGATGACGGCGAGCACCGCGAGGATGATCGAGTTGAGGTAGAAGCGCCACATCGGCACGCCGCCGATTCCCTCGGCCACCTTGAAGTAGTTGTCGATCGTCGGGTTCTGCGGGAACAGTCCCGGGTTCTGGCCGAACTCGGAGTTGGGCTTGAACGTCGAGATGAACAGCCACAGCAGCGGGTACAGCACCACGGCAGTCAGCGCGATCAGGGCGATGAACCAGATGACGGTCTGCCAGGTCTTGCGTTTGATCCGGCGCTTCTCGAGCGGTGCGGGCTGGAGCTGGTTCTCCAGCACCTGGGCGGTGTTCTCGTTGAGGGCCTGTGTTGTCATCGGTTGTCTCCGGCGTAGTGGACCCACTTGCGCTGGGTCCGGAAGAGGATGAAGGCGATGATCGCCACGACGATGAGCAGGATCCACGCGATCGCAGCCGCGTAGCCCATCTGTCCGTCGGTGAATCCGCGCTTGTAGAGGTAGACGGTGATGAAGTTCGTCATGCCGGCCGGTCCGCCCGAGCCGTTGGAGATGATGTAGGCGGAGCCGAACACCTGGAACGCGCCGATCAGGCCCAGCAGCAGGTTGAAGAAGATCACCGGCGACAGCAGCGGCACGGTCACCGCGCGGAAGCGGCCGAACGCGTTCGCGCCGTCCATCTCCGCCGCCTCGTACAGCTCCTTGGGCACCTGCTTCAGGCCGGCCAGGAAGATGACCATCGAGCCGCCGAACTGCCACACCGCCAGAAGGATCATCATCGGCAGCACCAGCGAGGGCTCGCCGATCCAACCGCCCAGCATGATGCCGACGGACGACAAACCGGAATCGACCGGGCCGTCGGTGGAGAACATCGCTTTCCAGACGATCGCGACCGAGACGGAGGCGCCGATGAGGGAGGGGGCGTAGAACGCGGAGCGGAAGAAGCCGGCACCCTTGTCGCGGTAGTTCAGCAGCAGCGCGACCGCGAGGGCCGCGGCCAGCGTGATCGGGGTACCCACGAGCACGTAGATCAGGGTGATCTGGGCCGAGAGGATGAAGTTCTGGTCGTCGGTGAAGAGTCGGATGTAATTGTCGAATCCGATCCACTTCGGGGCCGAGAAGATGTCGTAGCGCGTGAATGACAGGTACAGCGAGTAGACGATGGGGATGAAGGTGAGTCCGAAGAAGCCGATCAGCCACGGGATGAGGAAGGCGTAGCCGGCAATCAGCTCCTTGCGAGCGCTCGCGCGGGCTGCGGGTCGGATCGGGACGCGCGCGCCGGGGCGGCGCGAGCGGGAACCTGAGGGGTTCTGATCGGCGGTGACGATGCCGGTCGTCGCGGTGGTGGTCATGTGGCTTCTCCTGGTCTGAGGTGTCGGGTGGCCGGGTCCGGGGCTCACGCCCCGGACCCGGAAGAGCGTCACTGGTTCAGAACGACGTCCATCTCGGTGAAGAACTGCTCCACCGCTTCATCCACGGTCAGCGTGCCGAAGCCGAGCTCGATACCGATCTGGCGGAACTTCTCTTCGAGGGTTCCGTAACCGGTGATCGGCACGGGCGGGGCGTCACCGAGGCGGTCGGCGATGGAGTCCTCGTAGTCGGAAATCGCCTGACCGAGGGTGTCCAGCGACGCCCCTTCCAGGGCGGTCGACGAGGCCGGGAGGCCGCGGCTCGTGCCGAAGATCTCGCCGGCCTTCGGGTCGTTGACCAGGAAGTTGACCAGAGTTGCGGCGGCCTCCGGGTGGTCGGTCTTCGCGGAGATCGCGTGCATCATCGCGGGCTTGAGATACAGATCCTTTGCACCCTCATCGGTGACGGGCGGCTCCTGCAGGGTGACGGAAGAGCCCTCGCCCAGGTTGCCCACGTAGCCGGCACCGAAGTTGTCCCAGCTCAGCTCGCTCGCGATTGCACCCGCGTCGAAGCCGCCGAGCGGGTTCAACTCGGTCAGCCGCTGCTGCGAGATCACGGCTCCGGATTCGCGGACGTCGGCGCCCTGCTCCCAGAAGGCAGCGAGATCCTTCTCCGTGAAGTTCGGCTCGCCGTCCTCGGTGAAGAGGTCCTTACCGTCGGCGCGCTGCTCGATCTCGAAGTTCTGGATCCGGAACGTGTAGTCGTTGCCGCCCCAGACCCCGTCGATGCCGGCTGCCTTGGCGGCGGCGGTGTAGTCGGTGACCCACGCGTTGTAGTCCTCCCAGCTGCCGCCGGGGAACGCCTTCACTCCCGCGGACTCAAGCAGGGCGGGGTTCTCGAAGAGCGCCCACGCGTTGGTGCCGATCGGCAAGGCGGTCGTGGTGTCGTCGACGACGCCGATGTCGAGCACGTTCTGCTCCAGCCCGTCGGTCTCGATCACATTGCCGAGGTAGGGGTCGAGGTCGAGCAGCAGGTTGTTGTCCGAGTACTGACGCAGGTAGGAGTAGTCGAACTGCATGACGTCGGGCAGTCCGCCTCCGGCCGCTTCGGTCTGGCGCTTCTCCCAGAACTCGGGGAAGCCGAGGAAGGAGGAGTTGACCGTGATGTTCGGGTATTCCTCGTTGAATGCGGCGATCGCCTTGTTGTAGAGATCGGCTCGGACATCGTTACCCCAGAACGCGAGGGTCAGGGTCACCTTCTCGTCCGGGTCGTAGGTCGCTGCGGTCTCGCCGGCGCCTCCACCGGAACAGCCGCTCAGCACGATCGCCGCGCTGCTCGCGATGGCGGCGGCAGCAAGGGCCGCGCGCATCTTTCGGTTTCGGAACATCTTCGTCCTCCAGGGATTCTTCGTGGTTGCAGGGTTCTTCAGTGCTGTATTGGGCAGGCGGCGACGACGGTCTGGGCCGCCGAGTTGGAACGTTTCACCGTCGCCATTCGGCGTTGTTCGGACTCGACGAGCACCGCCGCGAGGGCATCGGTCCGCATACGTCCACGGCTGGGCGATCGGGGATCGCGGGACGTCTGAGGGCCGATGGCAGCACGCTCGCTCGCGACGACGAGACGGTCGGCACCGTCTTCGCGGTGCTTCGAGCGATTCAGCATGCCAACTCCATCGTGTGGGTGCCACCGCGAACTACGGCGCCGTGACCGGTCACGATTCGCGCCGTGACGGGTCACGGCGACATTAGGCCAGCACCGGCGACGATGTCAATACGATCGCCGAAACGGTTCGGTTACGCCGACTCGCGCCAGAGCACCTTCGGGCTCACGATCTCGGTACTCGGGGTTGCCGCCGCGCGCTCTCCGCCGAAGATCTCCGCGAGGATCGTTGCGGCCGTTGCAGCGACGACCTTCGACTCCAGCGAGAGTGTTGTGAGGTTCGGATTCGTAGCTTCACCAAGCGAGATGCCGTCGATCCCCACGATGCGCACGCTGTCGGGTACCTCGAGCCCCATGGCGTGCGAGCCCTGCAGCGCTCCCATCGCCATCAGGTCGTTGAACGCCAGCACGGTATCGATCGACGGATCCGTTGTCAGCAGCGATCGGAATCCGTTCATCCCGCCAGCGATGGATTCCGGCTCGATCGCGACCGGGCACGGATGACCTACGGCTTCCTCGAAGTAGCGACGCCGCGGCGAGACGTCCGTGCCGTCGGGATATCGGTGCGCGGCATCGATCATCGCGAAGTTCTGCGCACCTCTCGCTCGAAGGGTCTGTACGAGATCGAGCACGCCGCCGCGCATGTCGAAGTTCACCGCGTGCAAACCCGCCACTGCGGCTTGCTGCTCGAGAAGAACGATTGGCAATCCGCGCGCCGCGGCCGCGACCGCCTCTTGCGATTCGAGGAAGTAGCCGATGACCGCGTCCGTCTGCGCGGCCATTGCGCGGATGGCGCCGGGTTCGTCTCCGTCCGCAGTGCCGATCACGACCTGCCAGCCGCGTTTGCGCAGTTCTGTGACGAAATCGTCCGCGAGTTGGGCGTAGTACGGGTTGCGGAACGTGCCGAGAATCAGCCCGATTGCGGGAGTACGTTGCCGCGAAAGGTCGATTGCGAAGCGGTTCGGCCGGTAGCCGAGCTCGTCGACCGTCTGCATCACGCGTTCGCGCGTCGCCTCGCTGATGTCCGCCATGTTGTTGATCGCACGCGTTACGGTCTGCCGTGAGACGCCGGCCGCCCGGGCGACCTCTCGGATCGTCACACGGCCGTTCGGAGTACCTTCTCGCTCCTTCACAACGCCTGCCTCACGGCTCGATCAGGCCGCGCCAAGGTCGTCGCTCCATGCGGGTCTTCGTAACCATCGATGAGATACACGCGCCAACAGTAGTGGTGCCAGCGGTTGCGCCCGCGGTCGGTCGTATTGCTAGGATCACCGGAAAACGCTTACCTCCTCGTCGGCGAAATAGGCAGTGGATCGAAGGAGATCGATGACGAACGACACCGGCATGGCGCGACTCTGCTTTCAAATGCAGGTGCGGCCAGAGCGGATCGACGAGTACCGACAGCGGCATGCGGCGGTCTGGCCTGACATGCTCAGAGCACTGAAAGCTAGCGGCTGGCACAACTACTCCCTCTTCCTCCGCGAGGACGGACTGCTGATCGGGTACGCCGAAAGTCCGTCATTCGCCGACGCCGACGCCGCGATGGCCTTATCTCAGGTGAACGCACGTTGGCAGGCGGAGATGTCCGAGATGATCGACCGCGATGCTGCGCTCGTCGGCTCACCTGAACTCGTGGAGGTCTTCAACCTGGAGAATCAGCTGGCCTCGATCTGTGACGGGTACTAGCGCGGATCAGCCGTTCACTCTCCTGTTGCGAGCTGAAGGGCGTCGCTCGCGAGATCGCGGATCGCATCGTGATCGCCTGCCGTGATTCGGTCTCGTGGCACCATCCATGATCCGCCGACGGCGATCACGGACGGGATGGCGAGGTAGGACCCGAGAGTTGCTGATCCGATTCCTCCGGTCGGCATGAACCGCGTGCCGGGGAAGACCGCGGACAGGGAGCGGACCGCGGCGGCCCCGCCGGACGTTTCTGCCGGGAAGAACTTCACCGTCGAAAGTCCGAGTTCTCGTGCCGCCATCACCTCCGTCGCTGTCGCTGTGCCGGGGATGATCGGCACGCCGTGTTCGGCGGCGCGTTCGACCGTCGCTCGACTCAGTCCAGGGGACACGAGGAAGCGAGCGCCGGCGGCGACGGCGAGGTCGACCTGAGCAGGAGTCAGCACGGTGCCGGCGCCGACGATCAGCCGGTCGTCGTCCGAGAGCGCTGCGAGGGCGTCGAGCGCGCCCGGCGTTCGCAGCGTCAACTCGACGACAGGCATCCCGCCTCGCGCTAGTCCGTCCGCTACGACGGCCACTTCGACACGATCGTCTCGATCCGAATGCCGATGAGCCGCGGTCTCGGTCGTGTCCAACGCCGTATCACCAATCTCCAACGGTCTACAGGATCGGGCGTGCGCCGCTCGCACCCCGCGCATCCGCGAACCACGCGACGACGGTGAGGCCCGCGAGGTCGCAAGATCGTTGCCGGGGGCGGCCACGACCTCCAGGTCGATAGTGCGGCCGTCGCACGGCTGCACCTGGTCGAGGCGTATTCTGCCGCGTGATGAAGTGCTGATTTTCAGATCTAAGGCCCTCGGCGAGTAGATGTAACACTTATGAAACACCTAGGCACAAATTGCCTGATATTCTACGACGTAGACCCATCCTGAGCATTGATTCGAAAGTTGACCCCCCATGACCGACAGTCTCGTTCGCACCCCGGGACAGAGCCCGCTTCTTCCGGGGACCGTCTCCGCCGGCGGCTTCACGTTCACTTCGGGCCTGGTCTCGCCGTCCGCTCTCGCAGCGATCGAATCGGGCGTCGATTCAGTACCCGCCGAGGTGCAGATCCGCGAAACCGTGACGCTGCTGCGCACCTCGCTGGCCGAAGCCGGGACGACCCTCGATCGGGTCGTGCGCGTGGAGTCCTACCTGTCATCCGCGGACCTGATCGGAACGTGGAACGAGGTCTTCCTGGAGGTGTGGCCGGAGCCCGGCCCGGCCCGTATCACCCTCGTCGCCGGTTTCATCAGTCCCGTCCTGCACTTCGAGCTGCAGGCCGTGGCCTTCGCATGACCGGGAGCCTCGCTGCGACGTGGCCGACTCTCGAGGTGATCAGGACGGCCGGCCTCGCCCGACTTACTCCGACGATCCTCGACTTCCTCGAGCGCGGTTCAGGCGACGAAACCACACTGAACCGCAATAGAGAGCAGTTCTCCCGATGGGGATTCTCACCTCGTCCGATGAGTGGTCTCGCTGCCCCGAGCCTGTCGACAACCCTGTTCGGGCATCAGCTCGCCCTGCCGGTGCTGACGGCGCCATTCGGCGCTGACCGCCTGTTCCACCCCGACGGACAGCGGGCCGTCGTGCGATCCGCCGCAGGCGCGGGAGTTCTGAGCATCGTCCCCGAAGCGAGCTCGTTCCCACTCGAACAGTTGCGCTCGGATGCTCCGGCCAGCGCGAAAGTCGGCCAATTCCATCCCATGGGAGCACCGGAGAACGTCTTACGGATCATCCGCCGGTACGAGGCTGCGGGATACGAGGCCCTCTGCGTCACGCTCGACTGCCCGACTCCTGGCTGGCGGGAGCACAATCTCCGCAACGGCTACGTGATCTCTTCCGACGTAGTGGGCGGTAACTATCCACCTGGCGATGAGGTCGCCATGGAGCAGGCTCTCGGTCAACTGTTCCCCCACGACGAACCGGTATGGAGCTGGGAACAGCTCAGCAGGATGATGGCCAACACCTCACTCCCCTGGATCGCGAAGGGCATCCTGGACCCGATCGATGCGGGCGCAGCTGTGACGGCAGGAGCATCGGCGGTCCTCGTCTCGAATCACGGCGGACGGCAGCTCGACGGTGTTCCGTCCTCGATCGAGGCGCTCGCGCCTATCGCTTCCGAGCTGGGAGGCCAAGTGCCGGTGCTGCTCGACAGCGGCATCAGAACAGGAGCAGACATCATCAAGGCCGTCGCGCTCGGCGCCGACGCGGTGGTGATCGGACGACTCGCAGCCTATGGGCTGGCTGCTGCCGGCCAGAGCGGCGTCGACCGCGTCTTCGAGCTTCTCGCCGCAGAGATGAAGATCATCCTCACCCTCCTGGGACACGGCTCGATCGGCGACATCGGGCCTCAGGCGCTTCTGCGCCTGTGACGACAGACGCAACCTCGTACCGCATTCGATACAGCAAGGATCCGCTCATGAGTACCCACCACCTCGCACGACGCACCCAAGCGGTGGCGGTGGGTGCCGCGTTCAGTGTGCTGCTCGCCGGCACCAATGCCATCAACCCGCTCCTGCCGGTGTACCGGGAGTCCCTCGGTATCGATCCCCTGCTGGTCTCGCTGACTTTCGTCAGCTACGTCAGCGTTCTGGTGATCACTCTTCTGGTGTTCTCCCGCCCCGGAATGGCACGATTCTCTCCCATCTCCGTGTCGCTCGCCCTCGCGATCGCCATCCTCGCCGACGGCCTCCTATGGTCGGGAACGGAGTGGGGAATCCTGACCGGCCGCGCGGTCGCCGGAGTCTCCGGGGGCATCGGCACCGGTGCCGCATCCGCTCTGGTCGTCGCCGCCGTCGGCGCCCGAGGACGCTCCATCTCCGCAACCGGAAATCTGATCGGAGCAGTCATCGGCACGGCCTTCTCCCAAGCCTCGATCGCGGTGCTGGGCGAGCGCGCGATCCACGATGTCTTCGTATGGCATGCGGCAGCGTGCGCCGTCGTTATGGTCGTCGTCGTCGCCACCCTCGTGATCCGCCGAGACGAGAATCGTGACGCGCTACGCGCGAAGCCGATGCTGCGTGCCGCTGCGGAAGCCGCACCGGAGACATCCCGTCGACGAGCGGTTCCGCTGATCACCGGCATCATCGGCTGGATCGCAGTGAGCGGCGCGCTGGTCTTCCTGCCCTCCTTCTTCGACGATCTCGGCGAGCCGAGCGTTCGAGCAAGCGGAATCATCATCCTTCTCGGGTGCAGCGCAGCCGGCCAGCTCGCCAGCCCACGTCTCGTCACGGTCGCGGGTTCCATCTCCGGACTGCCCGCTCTCGCTCTCGGCGTGGTGCTCATCTTCGCCGGCGGTGCGATCTCAGTACCCGCCCTTTCTCTCCTCGGGTTCGCGCTGATCGGTTTCGGGATCGGTGTGTCCTACCGGATCGGACTGGTGGTTTTCACGCGCGGCTCGAATCCCGCCCGTCAGGGCAGCCTGGCCGCGATCTACGCCGCCGCAACCTACGCCGCAGCCGCTCTGCTCGTGCTGAGCGTCGGCGGACTGGGCAACCTCGTCGGCTTGATGACTGCAACGATCATCCTTTTCTCAGCTGTCTGCGTTGCTGCGGTCGTGTGCATCCCGTTCGCGCCGCGCCTGCGGGATACCCTCGAACCCACCGCACCGTTGCCTTCCGCGGCGCCGATCGATCTTGTCGGCATCACGGCAGCGCGGCGGCCGACACGAAAGACGAGCGCCCGTGATCAACCCCTTCGATAACTTGGCTGCCCGAATCAAGACCACCCCGGTAGCCACCGTGGACGACACCGACATCGCCCTCATCAAGCTGCTCGCTGTGGATGGTCGCGCGTCACAGCGCAGTCTCGCGGCGGCGGTCGGGCTGTCCTCCCCCGGCGTCGCGGACCGCCTCGCCCGACTCAGCGCCAAAGGAATCATCCGCGGCTACAGCGTCGACATCAACTGGGAGGCCTTGGGCTTCACGACCGTCGCGCATCTGTCTGTCCTGGCGAAAGAGGGCCACGACATCAATGCCGTCATCGAGCAGATGCTCGGCATCCTCGGCGTACAAGAGGTGTCGGTCGTGACCGGCTCGATGGACTTGCTCGTGAAGGTTCGTGTCCGCGGCATGGAGGGTCTTCGTCGCCTGCTGGGTGAGGACCTGTGGAGCATCGACGGCGTGCAGCGCACGGAAACGCTCATCGCGGTCTATACGATCGAAGCGGATGAGATGGCCGCGGAGATGATCCGATCGTTGGCGAGTTCGGAAACGCCCGCCGACGGCTCCTGAACCTTTCGCGGTCAGTTCCCCGCTCGCCGCGGCAAGATCACGGGGCTCGTGGGGGTCGGGATGAGCACCGGTGGCAATGATGCTCGGGCACTCGCCCCCGACTCGCCGGCCGCAGTCAGACAATCCACCAGTATGGGGCGCAGCATCGCGACGATGCCGTGATCCACGGTCGCATCATCGCTGACCTCTTCCAGGAGCGTGCGGGCCCGGGCGAATTCATCACCGGCGACCGATCGATCTCGGCCGCTGTGCTCGAGCACCAGCGAGTCGATACCGATCGCGATCGCGCTGACGACGAGTGCAGTACGCGGCTGGGGCCGGCCCGTGCGCGTGATTACGGCGACACGACGGGCGAGCATTCTGAGCCCGGCGACTGCGGAGAGGACACCATCATGGATGCGCAGACGTTCAATCCATGCCGTGCGGTCCCGGCGTGAGAGCGGGGAGAACGACGCGACGGAACGCGCCGATTCCAAGCTCGTCCGCCAGCCCTGCATTCGAGGATCTAGTGCGCGCAGGCGCGTCAAGGCGAGCGTGGCACTATCGCTCTGACCGTCCGCCAAGGCTTGGGCGAGCAGATGAGTTGCCTCGCTGACCGCGCGCAGCAGCTCGTCGCCGACCCGCAACGCTCGTGTCAGCGGAGCGCTCGGCAGTGCCGCTGTCGCGATCAGGGCGACGAGGCCACCGATCGATCCGTCCAGAGCCCGGATGAAAGGCCCTCCTTCCGGGTCGGGAAGCACGGCGACGAGCATCGATTGGGTTCCTGCGCTGAGCGCGAACGCCGGGTTCTTGGATGCCAGAGTCGCGAGAGAGAGCACAACCAGCAGAGTCACCAGAATCTGCGCCGCACCACGACCGACGACGACGACGACCGCCGCGCTCAACGTGATGCCGAGAACCATAGCGATCGCGGTTTCCGCTACCCGTGCCGGTCGAGCATCGCGATTGAGCGACAGGCTGGAAAGCGCGACGGTGCAGGCTAGTGCGGGCGCGGTGTGACCGAGGCCGAAATGCGCGATCGAGTACGAGGCCGTGACGGTCAGAGCGAGTTGTAGAATCGTCAGCTTGGTCACCGACAAGCGGGCGAGGCGCGCGCGCAACGCAGCCCGCCAACGCTTGAGCGCGGCGAGATGATTCATCGGGTCGAAGCGTCGGCCGTCTCCGCGGCGCCAACCGAACTCGCTGGGGGCATGGTGGAGGCGGTCGCCAACGGTTGGTGACTGGTGCATCCAGAACGGGACGATAGCCCGCAGACGGTGCAGATCATCGGGTGGCCTCCGACCCCTTGCCGAAACGGCGTACGACGGACGTCAAGACGTCCTGACCGAACTGCAGTGCAGTCAGCGGTACCCGCTCATCCACGCCATGGAACATGCCGGGGAAGTTGAAGTCGGCGTGCAGCAGCAGCGGGATGAATCCGTATGCTCTCAAGCCCAGTGCGGAGAGTGGTCGACCGTCGGTGCCGCCCGGGATGAGATGCGGCAGCACGACAGCATCGGAATCGTGCTCGGCGACTGCGGCGCGAACGGCATCAACGAGTTCGCCCTCGAACGGAGATTCCAGGGCGGCCATTTCCATTTCGATGTCGAGTTCGATCTCGGGCCCGACGGCCTCGCGGATGCGGTCGAGGACGATGTCACGCTGGCCGGGGAGGAAGCGGATGTCGATGAGTGCGGATGCCGCCTCCGGGACCACGTTCTCTTTGTACCCGCCGGCGATGATGGTGACGTTCGCAACGTTCTGCATCCCGGCTCGGATGCGGGTTGCGCTCAGGCCGACGGCGTCGGCCAAGACCAGCGGAGGCACGGTCTCGGGGGCGTTGGTGAGCTCGCGCAGCCGCTGGAGCAGCGCCGACGTCGTGTCCGTCATCGTGATCGGCCAGTCCACGGCACCCACGCGGACCACGGCGGCAGCGAGAGCTTGGATGGCGCTGTCGTCGTTGGGGAGGGAAGCGTGTCCTGCGCGCCCGCGGGAGCGCAGCCGAATCCACAGCAGCCCCTTCTCACCGGTGTTCATCAGGTAACCGCGGCGATCACCGATGCTCACGCTGTATCCGCCACCTTCGCCGAGCGCATAGCCGACGCCGGCGAACTGCTCGGGATGATTGGCGACCATCCACTTCGAGCCCAGCGTGCAGCCGGCCTCTTCGTCCGCGAAGAAGGCCAGCACGACGTCCCGGTCGGGTCGTTCACCGTTGCGGATCATTGCTCGGACAGTCGCGACGATCATCGCGACCATGTTCTTCATGTCGATCGCGCCGCGCCCCCACAGCATGCCGTCTCGGATGACTCCAGCGAAGGGCGGCACCGTCCAGGTGCTCGGGTCAGCCGGGACGACGTCGAGATGTCCGTGCAGCAACAGAGCCGGTGCCGCGGGGTCCGTGCCGCTCCAGCGAGCGATGAGGTTCGTGCGTCCAGGCTCGGCCTCGAAGCGGTGGCACTGGAGGCCGACCTCCGCAAGCAGCTCCTCGACGAGGTCCGCCGCAACCGATTCCGGTTCGGCTCGCCCGCCCCCGAAGTTGGAGGTGTCGATACGGATCAGTGACTGCGCGATCCGCACGACATCGCTCAACAGATCCTCCGCGATCTCGGGCGCGCTCATCGAACCGACACCGCCAGCTGATCCTGCAGCAACGCGCCGAGACGGGTGATGCCCTCGCGGATCTTCTCGGCACTCACGCCGGAGAAGCTGACCCGGGCATGATTCGCCTCCTGGACGACGGGGTAGAAGGTCGCTCCGGGGACGTAGGCGACTTTCGCCTTCGGCAAGGCTTCGTCGCGCATGAACGCAGCGGCGTCGAACCCTTCGGGAAAGGTCAGCCAGGTGAAGAGCCCACCCTCCGGGGTGGTGTAGTCGACTCCTTCCGGCATGACTTCGGCGAGCACGGCGAGCATCTCGTCCCGCTTCGCGCGATAGTTCTCCCTGATGCGAAGGATGTGCGCATCGATGTCGAATCGGTCCAGATACGCGGCGGTAGCCGCCATGTTCAGGGTGCTGCATTGCGTGTCGGCAGCGAGCTTGAGCAGGCCGAGCTTGGCCAGAAGATCGCCGCTCGCGATGGCCCAACCCAGTCGCATCCCTGGCGCGAGGATCTTCGAGAAGCTGCCCAGGTGGATGACGCGGCCCTGTGTGTCCATGCTCTTCAACGTAGGCTGCGACTCGCCTTCGTAGCGCAGATCGCGGTAGGGCGTGTCTTCGACGACGATGACGTCGAAGCGGTTGGCCAGCTCGATCAGCCGGCGCCGACGCGGCAGGCTCATGGTCACACCGGTCGGGTTCTGGAAGTCCGGGACGGTGTAGATGAGCTTCGTCTCGGGGTGCTCGGTCAGTAGCTGCTCGAGGTGATCGGTGTCCATCCCGTCCTCATCCATCCGAACCCCGAGGTATTGAGGTTCGTACGGGTTGAATGCGATCAGCGCGCCGAGGAAGGTGGGGGTCTCCGCGATGATGACGTCACCTGCATCGATGAGCAGCTTGGCGACCAGGTCCAGACCTTGCTGGCCACCCTGCAGGATGAGGACGTCCTCGATGCTGCATGGAGTACCGTCGCGGCGCAATCGAGCGGCGACGTGTTCGCGTAGCGCGGGCAGACCGTCGGAAACGGTGTACTGCAGCGCACTCGCGTTCTCGGGCACGAGGAGCTGGTCGAAGACGGAATGCAGGTCTTCGACGGGGAACAGCAGCGGGTCGGGGTATCCGCCGCCGAAGGAGATGACCGACGGGTCGGCGCCCAAGCGCAGCAGCTCGCGGATCGCCGAGGGGCGCACGCCCGTCATCCGCTTGGCATAAATGATAGGCATCTAGTTCTTCTCCAGCTCTGCAATGTCGATGTCGTAAATTCGCGCCGCTGTGCGGAAGAACACGGCTTCCTGCTCGTCACGGCTGAGTCCGCGCACGGCGGCCCGGTAAGCGTCGAGGTACTCCGAGTAGCTCCAGCCGACGAGAGTGCCGACGGGGAAGTCGCTCCCGAACATGACCCGGTCCGCGCCGAAACTTTCCACGAGGTGATCGACGAAAGGGATGATCCCGGCGGGCGTCTTCTCGGTCAGGTACGCAGCAGCGGCCGACGCTTTCACGGCCACGTTTGGCTGCGCGGCCATCACCGTGATCCCCTCGCGCCAACGAACCAGGCCCGCTTCGTCCTGCTCGATCGGACTGCCGATGTGATCGACGATGATCTGCAGCTGCGGGAAATCCGCCGCCAGCTCCGCGACGTTCTCGGCCTGCCACGGGTACATCAGCACCTCCAAGGCCAAGCCGAGTTCGATCAGGACCGGAATCGCCTCGCGCCATACAGGGTCGCGGGCGAGATCCGCCTCCGGAACCATCCGGCGATCAGGGTGCGGCGTCCACGCGATGACCTGGCGCACCGCCTTCGTGCGACCGAAAGCCGCTTGAGCACGAATGTCGCGTTCGGTGTCCGCAGCGCCGAACGCTACGCCCACCGTGTAACGAATCGCGAGGTTGTCCGACTTGTCGAGTGTCTCGAGCCAGACGGTCTCGTTGATCAGACCCTTCGCGGGGTCGAAAAGAGCCTCGACGTGAACGGAGGCGACCACGCCGCATCCGGCGATATCGGTCCGGTAGTTCTCGAGGAGGTAGTCCTTCCCCTTCAGCACGTCCAGGCGACCCTTCGGGCCGAAGCTTCCCGTCGGCATCAGCCACGGGTAGTCGTCGTTCGACAGATCCCACAGGTGGGTGTGGGCGTCGATGATCGGACCGTCATACAGGAGCTCCGTCACGGTGGTGTCCTTTCGCTGGCTCGACACCGCAGGCTTCTCGAGCGGCGCTGCCTACATTTATAAGCGACCATCGACGTCTGGCCTGCTGTTAATAGGCTCCGGGCGGAGATTGTTTACACATACGAAACACGAGGTGGGTACATTCCTTATCAGTACCTTCTGCATCACCGTCGCCCGGACCCCGCGGCGCACTCCTCTTCCCCGTGCCCCATCCCCCCAGGAGCCCTCATGGTCAACCGCACCCTCATCACGCGCTCGGTGTTCAGCACCGTTGCGATCGCCGCTCTGGCTCTCACCGGCTGCAGCTCGACTGCTGCCGACAGTGACACGACCGACGCTGCCGCCGCGAGCGACATCCCCACCACGGCGTTCAGCCAGGAGATCCACGACTCGCTGCCCCAGGAGATCCTCGACGCGGATGAGCTCAAGCTCGCCGGCATCATCCTTCCTCCCTACGCCTACTTCGAGGACGACGGCACCACGCTGCAGGGCTTCAACCTCGACGTCGTCGACCAGCTCAAGAGCGTGCTCGGCGTGGACATCAGCTTCGAGACCGCTCCGGCGATCACCGATATGTTCACCGGCCTCAGCAGCGAGCGCTTCGACGCGAGCATCGCGCCGCTGTCGGACCTGCCCTCCACCGAAGAGAGCTACGACTTCGCCGACTGGCTCAACGAATACGTGGTCTTCCTCGTCGAGAAGGGCAACCCGGCCGGTATCGACTCGCTGGAGACCGCCTGCGGCACCACGATCGCCACCCTGCAGGGCGGCACCGCTGAAAAGGTCCTCACCCAGGCCTCCACCGACTGCGAGACCGCAGGCAACAAGGCGATCACGATCAACACGTTCACGGACCAGAACACCGCCGTGCTCGCCGTACAGTCCGGACGAGCCGACGCCGCCTTCTCCTCCCAGATCCCGCTGAGCTACTACGTCTCCACCGACGACTCCTACGAGCTCGCCGGCGCCAACCAGCTCAACGGTTTCCCGGCCTTCTCCATCGGCGCCTTCGCCCCCAAGGGCAGCCCCTTGATCCAGCCGCTGCTGGACGCCTTCCAGGAGATCCGCGACTCGGGAGCGTACGACGCTCTCCTCGAGAAGCACGGCATCGAGGCCAACGCTATGGACGAGTTCGGCATCAACGTCGGAACCGCCGGCCAGTAACCCGCTGACCCGTCACCGAGTCACGAGAGCAAGGAAGTCAGCACGTGAGTACGACACACCTGAACGCGCACAGCACGTCGGCCATCGACGTCTCGACGGCGCGACACCGTCGCCGCCCCGGTCAGTGGATCGCGAGCGTGATCGTTCTGGCGATCGCCGCGGGGATCCTCTGGACCTTCGCCGGCAACCCCACCGTCGAATGGGACCTGATCGCCAAGTACCTGTTCTTCCCCAACATCATGTCCGGCCTCGTCACCACGCTGTGGTTGACCGTGGCGTCCATGGTGATCGGCATCATCGGCGGCGTCTTGCTCGCCGCGTGCCGGCTCTCGAACAATCTGCTCCTGCGGGGTGCTGCGGACGTTTACGTCTGGTTCTTCCGCGGCACCCCTCTGCTGGTGCAGCTGATCTTCTGGTACAACATCGCGATCTTCATCCCGCGCATCGAGATCGGCATTCCCTTCGGCGGTCCGACCTTCGTCTCGGAGTCGACCAACGACGTGGTGACTCCTCTCCTGGCCGCACTGCTCGGTCTGGCGTTGAACGAGGCGGCGTACATGTGCGAGGTCGTCCGCGGTGGACTCATCTCCGTGTCGCCCGGCCAGGCCGAGGCCGCCCAGTCGCTCGGACTGTCCTCCCGCCAGACCTTCGCTCAGATCGTGCTGCCGCAGGCGATGCGCTCGATCGTCCCGCCCACCGGCAACCAGGTCATCTCGATGCTGAAGGGCACATCCCTCGTCTCCGTCATGGCGGTGTACGACCTCTTCTACTCCGCCCAGGCGATCTACACGAACAACGGCAAGATCATCCCCCTGCTGATCGTCGCCTGCATCTGGTACCTCGTCGCCACCAGCGTCCTCTACGTCATCCAGTCCCGCCTCGAGAAGCGCTTCGGCCGCGGCGTCAGCCGTGCCAAGCCTGCCAAACGCGGCACGAAGAAGGACGCCGCGCTCACGAGCGTTGATCGCCCCGCCACCACGCGAACCGAAGGAGGCTCCCTGTGAGCATCACCGCCCCCGCTGCGGCGAAGACCGACACCGTTCCCCTCGTCCACGCCGTCGACGTCACCAAGCACTACGGCCACCTCACCGTCCTGAAGGACGTCTCGATCGACATCCACCGCGGCGAAGTCGTTGTGCTGATCGGTCCCTCCGGAGCCGGCAAGTCGACCTTCCTGCGCACCCTGAACCAGCTCGAATCCATCGACGGCGGCGCGATCTACGTCGACGGCGAACTGATCGGCTACGAACTCGCCGGCGCGAAGCTGCTGCACCGCCGCAAGGACGACATCACCCGTCAGCGTCGCCGCCTCGGAATGGTGTTCCAGCAGTTCAACCTCTTCCCGCACATGACCGCGCTGCAGAACGTCATGCACGCTCCGATCAAGGTCCGCAGGATCAAGCCCGCGGTCGCCAAGGCCGCCGCTCTCGCCCTGCTCGAGCGTGTCGGGCTCGCCGATCGAGCCGATCACTATCCCTCCGAGCTCTCCGGCGGTCAGCAGCAGCGTGTCGCCATCGCCCGAGCGCTGGCCATGGAACCGGACATCCTGCTCTTCGACGAGCCGACCTCCGCGCTCGACCCCGAGCTCGTCGACGACGTCCTGCAGGTGATGAAGCAGATCTCCGAACAGGGCCAGACCATGATGATCGTGACGCACGAGATGAACTTCGCCCGCGACGTCGCAGATCGCATCGTGTTCATGGCGGACGGCACCATCCAGGAGGTCGGCACGCCCGATCAGATCTTCCGCACCAGCACCAATCCGCGCCTGCGCTCCTTCCTCGGCTCGGTGGGAGCCGGATCCGTCGGAACGGACCTCGCATGAGCGTCAGCCCCGACGTCGTCATCAATACGGACACGCCGCGCGTCCCCGACGAACTCCTCGAGGCCCTGCGCGAGCTGGACCTGCCCACCTTCGGTCACCTGCTCGAGTCCGGATTCGCCGAGGGCCTGCAGCACATCGTCGGACCCGCCGCACTCGCCGTCGGCCGCGTCGTCACCGTCAAGCTGCTCGACACCGACTCGCGGATGCTGCATTACAGCACCGCCCTGGTCCAACCCGGCGACTTCGTCGTCATCGAGGCCGGAGCGAACGTGCGCTACGCGAGCGTCGGCGGCGGCATCGCCGGCGCCTTCGCAGCCGCCGGAGTCGTCGGAATCGCCGTCGACGGACGCTGCACAGACATCGTTGAGCTGCGTGAATCGGGCATGGCCGTCTACAGCCGAGGCCTCTCCCCCTTCACCACCCGCAGCAACGGCGGACCTATCCGCGGCTCCATCAACGTACCCGTCTCCGTCGGCGCCATCGCGGTGACGCCGGGCCTCATCGCGCTCGGCGACGAGAACGGACTGCTGTTCGCTACAGCCGAGCAGGTCGAGGCGCTCATTCCCCGCGTGCACGAGCTTCTCGCGTGGGAGCCGCCTGCCATGGCGCGCGTCCGAGCCGGAGAACGCCTCGCCGACATCCTCATCCCCGCCGACGATCTCGCCCACCTCAACACCCTCGCTCAGAGAAAGGCCACCACCTCGTGACCGCGAAATTCGCCGCCTGGTTCAGCACTCCCAACATCGCCGGACTCGAAATCGTCGCGCAGGCCGGATACGCCACCGTGATCTTCGACGCCGAGCACGGCAACTTCGACCTCGCCGACCTCAACCGCACCATTCCGTTCGCCAAGGCACTCGGGCTCACCGTGCTGATCAAGGTCTACGCCCCAGAGCGTGCGCCGATCCAGCAGGCGCTCGATTTCGGAGCCGATGGCGTGATCATTCCGCACATCCTCGACGCAACCCACGCCGCAGCTGTCTGCAGCTTCGCCAAGCTGCCTCCCCTGGGCGATCGAAGCCTCGCCGGCGGCCGGACCATGAGCTACCGCGGCTTCGATGCCAACTGGTCGGCAGCGCAGGACCGCGCCACGCTCTGCCTGCCTATGGTCGAAGATCCCGCAGCACTGGACGACGTCGACGCCATCCTCGCCCTGGACACCGTCGACGGCATCTTCATCGGCCCCGGCGACCTGTTCGCCCGACGCGGCGGCGGCGGATACCGCATCACCGTTTTCGAGGAGAACACCCTTCGAGCCCTCGGACGTGCCGCCCGAGCCGCCGGCAAGCCGTGGATGATGCCCGCATGGTCCGAGATCGAACAACGCATCGCGCTCGAAGAGGGAGCCGACACGATCGGCGTGCTCCAGGAGTTCGCCGCGCTGCGCCTCTCATTCGAAGCATCACTCGCCGCAGCGCGCTCTCTCGCGGAGACCACGCCTGGCCCCGCCTGATGGACCCGAACCAGGACGACGGTCAAGGAGAGCTCAGCACCGCCGGCCAAAACGCCGCTGAGAATACCCGCACCGGAACCATCATTCTCGGCTACAACTGAAATCGCTGACGTTTCACCTGCGAGTTGCGAGCTGGAGCGCGTCGCTCGCGAGATCGCGGATCGCATCGTGATCGCCTGCCGTGATTCGGTCTCGTGGCACCATCCATGATCCGCCGACGGCGATCACGGACGGGATGGCGAGGTAGGACCCGAGAGTTGCTGATCCGATTCCTCCGGTCGGCATGAACCGCGTGCCGGGGAAGACCGCGGACAGGGAGCGGACCGCGGCGGCCCCGCCGGACGTTTCTGCCGGGAAGAACTTCACCGTCGAAAGTCCGAGTTCTCGTGCCGCCATCACCTCCGTCGCTGTCGCTGTGCCGGGGATGATCGGCACGCCGTGTTCGGCGGCGCGTTCGACCGTCGCTCGACTCAGTCCAGGGGACACGAGGAAGCGAGCGCCGGCGGCGACGGCGAGGTCGACCTGAGCAGGAGTCAGCACGGTGCCGGCGCCGACGATCAGCCGGTCGTCGTCCGAGAGCGCTGCGAGGGCGTCGAGCGCGCCCGGCGTTCGCAGCGTCAACTCGACGACAGGCATCCCGCCTCGCGCTAGTTGTAGTTCCCTGGGACGTTGTTGTCGCTGACGCGGCTGGCTGGGGTGGATCCGCCGATGCCGGTGTGGGGTCTGTGG
>JABMLH010000004.1 GCA_013205085.1 Microbacteriaceae bacterium VKM Ac-2854
CGCTGGGTGCGACCGAGGTTGAGTACCACGCCGTCATCGGTCATCGTGATCGGCGCGATCCCGTCCGCGCAGGCGGTCGTGCGCACGAATGCGGCGGACACGACGTCGCGGGAGGTGCCGAGCACCCCGAGCCCGTCGTCGGCGGCGTCGGCCGCGGTGTCATCGAGAGCGTCGAAGCCCTCCTCGTCGAGGGTCACTCCTGCTTCGTCGGCGGGGTGGAACTCGGTGGCGCGGATGATCACCGCGACCGGAGCACCCTGACGCGGCAGTGCATCCTTGTCGGTGGTGACCGCGATACGCAGGGCGGCTCCGAGCGCGTCGTGCCACAGCTGCGGCACCGTCGGCGCATCCTCCGCCTCGGACTGATCCGTGAATCGGGGCTGGCGCAGTGCCGCGGCGACGACGCCGTCGCAGAGGGTGCGCAGGTTCTCCGCCACGTCCGCGGTCAGGAACCCGGACACCCGGTGCATCCCGTCCTCCGCCGGCCCGATGCTCAGCGCGCGGCGGGCGAAGCTGCGGCGTTCGCGGGAGAGCAGCAGCGTGCGATCGAGCCCGTCGCGGCGGTACTTCGCCTCCTTCAGCAGCACCTCCGGCGTCATAGCGCCGCGGTCGCGAACCTGAACCAGCAGGTCGCGGATCGCGCCGGCGAGCGCGTGCCCGGTGACGTCCGGGGTGGGCGCCCCGATCCCGCGGATGATCGCTGCGGCGCCCGCGGCGGAGAGCAGTCCGGCTTCCACGAACCGGGAGATCGCGGCGTTCCATCCCGACGCGCACGCGCAGAACGCGCCCCCGCGGCAGGCCTCGCCCAGCGGATCCGCAGAGGCCAGTTCGGTCGGAGTGACGGCCAGTAGCGTCCCGACCTCGATCGCTCCCGCCGTCTCCCGCTTGGACGCCCCGGTCATCCCCGCGATCAGCTCGACCGCATCCTTCGCACCCGACCGCTTCGCCAACGACTCCGCCCCCAACTCCGGCATCGAGCGCCGCGCGATCTCCGCACACACCGCCGCGGACGCGACCCCGTGCGCCCTCCCGATCGCCCCCAACACCTCCACCAACCGCAGCGCATCTCCATCGCCCAGCCCGGGAAGCGATGCCGCGCCCGCCGGGAGCGGGGTGTCGAGCTGGGTACTCGCGATCCGCCAGATCGTGTCGATGAGAGGTTCCATACGAACAATGCTCGCATCTATCTTCGAGTCGAGCAAGGCTCAAAGCGAGCAAATTGCGCCAGGATTCGAACGCTTACGCGCCGCGCAGCGCGACGGAGAACCGGGCGTTTCCTAGCGCGTGATGCGCGCGCGGATCGGGTCGAGCAACGATTCCGCGGCCCACGTCGCAGCATCGGCGATGTCGCGTCCGCTCATTCCGAGCTCGCGCCGCATGCTCACCCAGGTCGTTGAGGAGTCGAGGTGGCACAGCGCCGCGACGAGGTCTCGCCGTTCCCGATCGTCCAGCGCCGGCACCTCCTCGCGCAGCATCCGTTCGAACCGCTCCCGGCTCGGCGCCGCGTCGGCCCCGTTCACGCCGCGCATCGCGGTCTCGGCGACGACGTGAGCGAGCTCGGGATGGCGGTCGTACGCCTCCATCGCCTCGCGGATCGCGATCGGAACGTCGAAGATCGACTCCGCCGCGTGCACCGTGAAAACCGTCTGCTCGATCCACGCCGAAGTCGCCAGCAGCAGCTCGGCCCGCGTCGGGTAGTAGCGGAAGATGGTGCGCTCCCCCACACCCGCCCGGAGCGCTATGAGGCGGATCGAGACGTCGTCGGTGCCGACCTCCTCGATCAGTTCCGAGTAGGCCGACAGGATCGATGTCTGGGTGGCGGACAGCGCCACTACGCGGCCCAACTCGCTTCCGGCGCCGTCGCGAACACCTGGCGCAGCGCGCGGTCGAAGGCCTCGAAGGTCTCGTCGGCGTTCAGATCGAACCCCGCTCGCATCCGGGCCCAGAAGATCGGCGACGCGAAGTAGCGGGCGGCCGCAGCGATGCGCAGCGTGTCGCGATGGTTCAACGTCGGGGCCGCCTCGGCGAGCATCGCGAGGATGGCGACCGTGATCGGAGCCGCCTTCGCCTCCGTCGTCGGTGAGAGGGCCGCGCCGCGCGCGGCGACGAAGGCGTGCCCCGGCGAAAGCCCGTACGCGCGGAACCGCTCGCGCACCGCCGAGCGGAATTCCTCGGGCGTGTGGAACTCGGCCAGCGGGAACTTCTCCGCCTCGATCCATCGCGCCAACGCTTCCAGCAGGTGCGATCGCGTGGGGAAGCGGCGGTAGATCGTGCGCTCGGAGATTCCGGAGGCTTCGGCGAGGTCGGGGTAGGAGATGTCCTCGAAGGTGTGCTCGCGCAACAGGGCGACGGCGCTATCGAGGATCGCGGCCTGGGTGTCGCCCGACTCTTCCATCACCATCCCTCTCGTTCGCGGACCAGCGCGGCTCAGCATCGATGTGCCGTTCTTCCGGCTCCGTCGGGAGCAGGTGTCGACCGGTCTTGTCGAGCGTCAGCGCGAGCGAGGAGACGTACTGGACCTCGCCATCCGGCCCCGGCTCGCTCGACGCCAGCATATCCGGTCGTTCGAAAACGTAGCCTGTGACGTGACAGCGAAGCCGCTCGCCAGAAGGATTGCCGTCCGCGTCCAGGATGGGCGTCGGGATGCCGTCGCTGCGACGTCGCAGGTAGTAGCGGCCGCGGGTGAGAATCGCCATCAGCGGTGTCACCACGAGGGCGACGCCGATCGCGACCAGCACCGAGAACGGTCGCATCGCGGGCCCCGCGAGGCCGGCGAAGCACGCGAGCGAGAGCACGGACGCGAGGCCGACGGAGGTGAGCCCGACCGGATTCCAGTTGTGCAGCATCCCGCGCCGGAACTCCGGGAAACGCGGCGAGAGCTTCAGCAGGTACTTGTTGATCACGATGTCGGCCGAGATCGTGACCAGCCACGCCATCACCACGTTCGCGTACAGGCTCAGCACGAAGGTGATCAGGGAGAAGACGTCCATCAGCATCAGCGCGAGGGCGATCGAGAGGTTGAACAGCACAAAAACGGTGCGGCCGGGGTAGCGCTTGCGCACTCGCGTGAACACGTTGGACCAGGCGAGCGAGCCCGAGTAGGCGTTCGTCACGTTGATCTTCACCTGCGCGATCACGATCAGCACGAGGGCGAGCACCAGCGCGATCCAGTCGGGCAGCAGTGACTGGTACATACCGAGGAACTGCTTCACCGGCTCGACCGCGCGGTCGCCGATCGACGGGTCCACCTTCATCACGAGGTAGACGGCGAGGAACACCCCGATCACCTGCTTCGTGCCGCTGAACAGCACCCAGCCCGGCCCGCTGAACAGGAACGCCGCCCACCACGAGCGCCGGTTCGCGCCGGTCCGCGGCGGCATCACCCGGATGTAGTCGATCTGCTCCGCGAGCTGCGGGGTGAGTGCGAAGCACACCGCTGCGCTGCCGACGATGGCGCTGAAGCTGACGTCACCGCCGGATTCGCCCGGGAACGCCAGGAAATCGCTGACGGCGTCCGGCTGAGTGACCACGATCCACAGCAGCGGGGCGAGCGCGAGCACCAGCCACAGCGGCGTCGTCCAGAAGTGCAGTCGCTCCAGCGCCTTCATCCCGGAGATGACGAACGGGATGACCACCACCGTCGAGACCAGGTAGCCGGCGGGGAGCGGCAGGCCGACCGCGACCTCGAGCCCCTGCGCCATGATCGCGCCCTCCAGGGCGAAGAAGATGCAGGTGAAGCCGGCGAAGATCACCGTCGTGATGATCGAGCCGTAGTAGCCGAAGCCGGAGCCGCGGGCGATCAGGTCGAGATCGAGGTTGTAGCGTGCGGCGTAGAACGCGACGGGCAGGCCGACGGCGAAGATGACCACGGAGGCGAGCAGGATGCCGAGCATCGCGTTCGTCGTGCCGTGTTGCAGGCCCACGCTCGCGCCGATCGAGAAGTCGGCCAGGAACGCGATCGAGCCGAGGGCCGTGCCGCCGACGGAGACGGCGCTCCAGCGCCGGAACGAGCGTGGCACGTAGCGGAACGCGTAGTCCTCGAGGCTGTCCTCGGCGGCAGCGCGTGCATCATCGGCCCGAGCCACCAGCGTCACCTCCGCGATTCGCGATGCCGCCAGTCTGCCGCGGGGGTGTTTCGTGCGCGTTGCGGTGAGGATTCGAGTGGCGCACGCGATGCGCGCCTCTTAACTCCGCGCAGGGTTCCGAGGCGCGCGTCGGGTCACTCAGATCACCATCGCGTCGCGAACGCTGCTCAGCGCGGTCGCGCCGCCCGAGCCGGTCTGCGTCACCTGGCCCGACGCGAGCACGGCGTACTTGTCCGCCGCCTCCAGTGCGAAACCGATGTGCTGCTCCACCAGCAGCACGCTCAGCCCCTCCTCGGCGAGCGCGATGATGGTCTGCTCGATCTCGGCGACGATGGTCGGCTGGATGCCCTCCGTCGGCTCGTCCAGGATGAGCAGCTTCGGCTCGGTGATCAGCGCCCGCGCGATCGCGAGCTGCTGGCGCTGCCCGCCCGAGAGCAGGCCCGCCTTGCGCGTGGCGAATTCGGCGAGCGCCGGGAACCGCTCCAGCATCTCCGCGATCTTCGCCTTGCCGCCCCGGCGCCCATCCGCGATGAGCTGCAGGTTCTCCATCGTGGTCAGTTGCGCGAACGACTGCTGGCCCTGCGCCACATAGGCCATGCCGCGCTTGACCCGGCGGTTCGGCGCCAGGTTCGTCACGTCCTCCCCATCGAAGAGGACCGTGCCACGGGTCGGCTTGATCAGCCCGATCGTGGCGCGCAGCAGGGTGGTCTTGCCGGCGCCGTTGTGACCGAGCACCGCCACGACCTTCTCCGAGCTCGGGATGCTCACCCCGCGCAGCACGCTGGTGCGGCCGTAGCCGGCGTCGATGTCGACGATCTCGAGCATCAGTGGTTCCCTTCCATCGTTGCGCCGGCCGTACCGAGGTAGACCGCCTGCACCCGCGGATCCGCCTGCACCTCGGCAACGGATCCCTCGCTCAGCACCTGCCCCTGGTGCAGCACCGTCACCCGCGTCGCGAATCGGCGCATGAAGTCCATGTCGTGCTCGACGACCACCACCGCGCGGCCGACGGCGACCCGACCGAGCAGCTCGCCGGTCGCGGTGCGCTCGTCCTGACTCATACCGGCGACGGGTTCGTCCAGCAGCAGCAGCTTCGCGTCCTGCACCAGTAGCATCGCGATCTCGAGCCACTGCTTCTGCCCGTGCGAGAGGATGCCCGCCGGCGTCTCGCGCTCGCCGCTCAGACCGGTCTCCTCCATCGCCCGCTCGATCGCCGGGTCGATGCCGCGCCGGGCCCGCAGCAGCGAGATCGCCGAGCGGTGCAGACCCGCGGCGATGTCGAGGTTCTGCAGCACGGTGAGCTTCTCGAAGACGCTCGCGGTCTGGAAGGTGCGACCGACGCCGAGCCGGACGATCCGGTGCGCCGGCTTGCCGAGCAGCTCCTGGCCGCCGAGCTTGGCGGATCCGCTGCCCTTCGAGAGGCCCGTGATCGCGTCGATGCAGGTGGTCTTGCCGGCCCCGTTCGGCCCGATCAGGAACCGGACCTCGCCGGGGTGGGCGTCGAACGACACTCCCCCGACGGCGACGAAACCGTCGAACTCGACGCGCAGCCCGTCGACGACGAGCGATTCGGCGCTCACTTCTGCACTTCTTCCAGCGTCGAGCCGTCGAGCGTGGCGGCCGGCGCCACCGTCGTGTTGTCGGACGGATCCTTCGGGCGTCCGCGCCAGAGCGCATCCTTCGCTCTCACCAGCAGCGACGACAGCCCCATCGGCAGGAACAGCGTCACCAGGATGAAGACGAGGCCGAGGATGTAGATCCAGCCCTCCGGCCACCCGGAGCCGAGGCTGGACTGCCCCCAGCCGATCGCCATCGCTCCCAGCGCCGGGCCGAAGAGCGACGCACGCCCGCCCAGCGCGACGCCCGCGATCATCAGAATGGACGCCGAGGCGCCGATCTCGGCCGGTGTGATGATGCCCACGATCGGCACGAACATCGCCCCCGCGATGCTCGCCATCACGGCGGCGATCACGAAGGCGAACAGCTTGACGTTCGCGGGGTCGTAGCCGAGGAAGCGCACGCGCTCCTCCGCATCCCGTGTCGCGATCAGCAGCTCGCCGAAGCGGCTGCGGTTCAGCTGCCAGACCGCGAGCAGGCACAGGATCAACAGGCCCGCCGCGATCATAAAGACCATGACCTTGTTGCCCGGGTCGCTCAGCACGTAGCCGAAGAAGTACTGGAAGTCGCTGAGGCCGGTGTCGCCGCCGGTCTCGCGGATGGTCGAGCTGATCAGCACGGCGAGCGCCACTGCGAGCGCCTGGGTCAGGATCGCGAAGTACGCGCCCTTCACCCGGCGCTTGAACAGCGCGTAGCCGAGGATCGACGCCACGATGATCGGGAGGAGCAGGATGGCCAGCAGCGTGAAGAGGTCGCTGCGGAACGGTTCCCAGAACGCGGGCAGCGGTGCCAGCGGGTCGTACAGGATCATAAAGACCGGCAGGCTGTCGGGGCCGGCGGTCTCGAGCGTGAGGTGCATCGCCATGGCGTAGGCGCCGAGGCCGAAGAACACGCCCTGCCCCATCACGAGCATGCCGCCGCGGCCCCAGGCCAGGCCGATGCCGACCGCCGCGATCGCCCACGCGCAGTACTTGCCGAGGTTGCTGAGCCAGTGATCCGCCAGCACGGCGGGCGCCACGCCCAGCAGCAGCACGGCGAACACCGCGATACCGACGAGCGGCCACGGGATGCCGGGCCTGCTGTTCTTGGTGATGGTCATGCCAGCCCCCTGGTGCGCACGGTGAAGAGTCCTTGCGGTCGGAATTGCAGGAAGACCACCACGAGCGCGAAGGCCAGCACTTGCGCGAGGCTTCCGGTCGTCCAGTCGGCGAACAACGACATCGCGATGCCCACGACCAGCGCGGCGATGATCGTGCCCTTGATCTGTCCGATGCCGCCGGCGACCACCACGAGGAACGCCGGGATGATGTATTGCGCGCCCATCTGCGAGTTGGTGCCGCCGATCAGGGAGGCGGCCACACCGGCGACGCCGGCCAGTCCCGATCCCACGAAGAACGTGATGCGGTCGACCGTCTTGGTCGGCACGCCGCTCGTCTCGGCCAGGTCGCGGTTCTGCACGGTCGCGCGGATCCGCCGGCCGAAGGAGGAGTACTTCAGCCAGGCGGCCAGCGCGGCCACGCAGGCGGCGGCGAGCACGATGGTGAAGACCTGGCGCAACGGCCACTCGTAACCGAGCACGCTCAGCTGGCCGTCGAGCCACTGCGGCTTCTCGACCGGCACCCCCTGCGCCGGGAAGATCTGCAGGGCGGCCTGCTGCAGGATCAGGCTGACGCCCACCGTGACCAGCAGCGTGTCCAGTGGTCGCCGGTACATCCACTGGATGATCGTGATCTCCAGCAGCAGTCCGAGGATGCCCGCGCCCACGAACGCGAGCGGCAGCGCCAGCGGGATGGAGAGGTTGCTCGACGTGACCACCTGCTGGGTGAGGTAGGCGATGAACGCGCCGGCCATCAGGAACTCGCCGTGCGCCATGTTGATCACCCCCATCTGCCCGAAGGTCAGCGTGAGGCCGAGGGCCGCGAGCAGCAGCAGCGCGCCCAGCGCGGTGCCGTTCAGGAGCGGCGGTACGAGTGCATCCACGTGCGATCTCTCTCTGTGCCGGAGGTGGGTGGAGCGGAGGGAGCGCGGGGCCCCGTCGCCGAGGCCCCGCGCGGTGCCGTGGCTATCCGGCCGAGGCGACGAGTGCCTTGCGGACGTCCTCGGGGAACCAGTCGTAACCCTCGAGGTACGGGTCGGGCTCGATCACGCCGTCGGAGGACCAGACGATGTCGAACTGGTTCTCGGCGTTGATCTTGCCGATGTGACCCTGCTTGGAGATGTGGTGGTTGTCGCCGTCCAGCGTGACGGTGCCCTCGGGGGCGTCGAAGCTGATGTCGCCCGACTTCGCCGCCGCGTTCACGTCGTCGACCTCGAACGAGCCGGCCTTCTCCACCAGCTCCTTGTAGAGGTAGAGCGAGATGTATGCCGCCTCCATCGGGTCGGAGGTCACGCCGCTGCTGCCGGGGTAGGCCTTCCAGTCCTCGATGAACTTCGTGTTCGCGGGGCTCTCCAGCGACTGGAAGTAGTTCCAGGAGGCGTAGTTGCCGGTGACCTCGTGGCCCATGGCCGGCGCCTCCTCCTCAGCGATCGACACCGAGATGATCGGCGTCGTCTCGGGGGTGAGTCCGGCGTCGTAGTAGGCCTTGATGAAGCCGACGTTGGAGGAGCCGTTGATCGTGTTGAACACGAAGTCGGGGTCCGCCGCGACGATCTTCGAGACCTGCGTGGTCCAGTCGTCCTTGTCCAGCGGCACGTACTCCTCGCCGACGATCTCGATGCCGAGCTCGGCCGCGTAGAGCTTGATGATCGCGTTCGCCGTGCGCGGGAAGACGTAGTCGGACCCGGCGAGGAAGAGCGTCTTCACCCCCTGCGAGGCGAGGTAGTCCATGGCCGGCAGGATCTGCTGGTTCGTGGTCGCGCCGGTGTAATAGATGTTCGGCGAGGCCTCGAGCCCCTCGTACTGCACCGGGTAGAAGAACAGACCGTTGTTCTCCTCGACGACCGGCTTGACGGCCTTGCGGGAGGAGGAGGTCCAGCCGCCGAAGATCGCGGCGACGCAGTCCTGCGTGAGCAGCTTCTCGGTCTTCTCCGCGAAGGTCGGCCAGTCGGTCGCGCCGTCTTCCTGCACGTACTCGATCTGCTTGCCGAGGATGCCGCCATCGGCGTTGATCTCGTCGGCGGCCATGTGCAGCACGTTCGAGACGGTCTTCTCGGAGATGGCCATGCCACCGGTGAGCGAGTTGAGGAAGCCGAGCTTGATCGTGTCGCCGGAGGTGTCGATGCAGCTCTCGGCGGCCGGGGCGGCGGTGGCCCCGGCGGAGTCGCCGGCGCGGGCGCCGCATCCGGAGAGGATCAGCGCCGTGGTCGCGGCGATCGCGCCGACGGTGAGGAGGGACGAGAGACGCCCTCGGGGTGTTCTGGGCATGGAAGAACTCCATTCGATGGAATGCGAAGCGAGCCGGGACAGGACCTCGCCAGTGGGCTCAGTGGTGGGCTCAGTGGTGTGCTCAGTGCGGGTACTCGTGGTGCGCGGTGCTCATCCGTGTCAGCGTTCTGCCGACTGCTGTGGATGTGTTCAGCGTGGAGGGTTGGCATTGCACTGCCATTGCGGGCGTGTGTCGAGTTTGTTAAGTGTGGAGCGGGAGCGGCGCCAGAATGCCTGCAATATCGGCAACAAGTGCGGAGTCGCGGTCGTGATCGCCCAGCGGAAGCACTCGTCGCCCGCGCCGAGAAAGCCGGAAACGGCAGTTTCTTGCCAGAATGCGCGAGTACCGACACGGTGACGATCGGCAGTGAACCGGTGGCGGCGCGGCACCGCCATCGACGGAACCGTGTCGCGGGCTCTGCAGCAACGGCGGTTGAGAGGGGTTCGCGAACGCGATGACGATCCACACCTCGTCTCAACCGCCGTTCGAGTCGGCAGCATCGGCGACGAGGCCCGTGACGGTCGCTCGTGCCGGGCTTAGAATCCGATCACCCACGTTCGGCGGATGGAGACCCACATGCGCAAGCTCGTCCTGAAGATGTCCATCTCGCTCGACGGTTTCATCGCCGGGGAGCAGGCCGAATCGAACTGGATGTTCCGCGCCTCCACGCCCGACTCCGCCGCCTGGCTGATCGAGACCCTCGGCGGTGCCGGCACGCACATCTCGGGGCGGCGGCTGTTCGAGACCTGGGCCGCACTCTGGCCGGTGTCGCCGAGCCCGGTCGCCGAGCCGATGAATCGGCATCCGAAGGTCGTGTTCACCCGGCAGCCCGACTACCGGCCCGGCGATCACGTCGCCGCGGACGCCTCAGCCGAGGTGGCGGCGAGCTGGGCGGATGCGCGAGTGGCGAGCGGAGATCTCGCGGCGGAGATCGAGCGGCTCAAGCAGGAGCCGGGTGACTACGTCCTCGCCCAGGGCGGCGTCGAGTTCGCGCGCAGCCTGGTGACAGCGGGCCTGGTGGACGAGTACCGTCTTGCGGTGCTCCCGGTGGCGCTCGGCTCCGGCGCGGGGCTCTTCTCCGAGCTGACGACGGAACTGGACCTCGCCCTGGTCGAGTCCACGGCCTTCAGCGGCGGCGCGATGGCGAACGTGTACCGACCCCGGGTCTGATGCCGACTACCGCCCTGCCAGCCGCTCGATCACGGGCGCGAAGGTGTCGGCCGAGTTCGCGCCGATGACGACGGTGGAGAAGCCGCACTCCTCGCGCCGGCGCAGCAGTTCGTCGACCGCCGCGGAGGGGTCGGCCGGTAGGTAGGCCAGCGAGTCCGCTTCGCGCAGCACCGCCGGGTCGGTGTCGGGGCCGGCCATAAACGGCGCGACGACGTTGCCGACGACGGAGACGTGCAGCGCGAGCGGGAGGTTGCGCGTGGCGCGCAATTCGCGGGCGACCTTCTCGATGTCGGCCCGTTCGTCCGTCGGGATCGTGGCGAGGGTGGCCACGTCGGCCAGTTCGACCGCGAGCGCGCAGGCGCGAGGGCCCCGCACCGCCATCACGACGGGCGTGTGCCGATCCGGGCCGTCGAGATCGCGCAGCCGGGTCACGATCTCCCGGATGCGTTCGACGCGATGGATAACGTCGACGGGCGGTTGGCCGAGATCGCGCACGAGGTCTTCGATGCCGGGCCGACCGGTTCCGATGCCGAGTTCGAAGCGCCCCTCGGTCAGCTCGGTCAGCCCGTGCGCCTCCGCGGCCACGATCCAGGCCGGGCGCAGCGGCGACGCGTACACCCACGTGCCGACGTGGAGACCGGTCAGGGTCGCGGCGACGGCCAACGTCGGGCCGGGCGGCGGCTGCCAGCCCGGCACGTCGGGCATCAGCAGCGTGGCGTAGCCCTGGTCGGCGATGCGCCGGACTTGGTCGCGCCACGCCGCCATACCGGCGGTGATCGGGGCGACGACGCCGAAGCGGAAGGGGCGCAGGGCTTGCGGTGGGTTCACGATGATCTCCTCCTGCTGAATTCTGCTCCGGATACCGCGCAGCCACGACCGAATCCGGCTCGATCGGATGAAGACCGAGCCGGTCTCGCCGTGAAGCGAACACCAGGGCTGGTCTGAGCGGGAGCCACCCCGCTCACGCCGACCACGATCCCCGGAATGATGCGGACGTCGGCCCGGCGGGATCGGGTGGCGTTCGCTCAGACCAGCCCACGTGTTCGCTCGTCACCCGGCCTCAGCCCAGCGTCTCCCGCCCGAGCGCGGTGAGCCACCCCGCCTGGCGCGGTTCCTGTTCCGCGGAGGCTTGTACATCCCGGTGCGACCGCCCGCGGCTCGGCTCAGGTCGTGCCGGCGTGACCCGGGAACGGCTTGCCGTTCAGGCTCACTTCCTCCGGCGGCACTTCGACGTCGCCGACGTCGTCGGGTCCGCCCGTGCCGGGCACCTGCTTCACCTCCGCCTCGCCGCTGGTCTCCGGCGCTCGCGCGGGCGCCGTGTTCTGCTTCGCTTCGGTCTCCCGCTCGCTGCCGGGCGACTGCGCACGATCGATCTCGGTGTGCTCCGAGTCGTTCGCGGCGGCCGGGCGCGCGCCACTCGTGGCGCCTGAGAAGTCGGTCATGTCACTCCTCCGTCTCGGCCGTGTCCTCGACCTCGACGCCCGTCTCCTCGACACGGTCGCGCAGGTGGTCCGCCATCGCTGCGGCGCCCTCGTCGCCGTGGTCGTGGTCGACCTGCTCGATCAAGCCCTCCAGCTTCTCCTGGTTCGTCGCGTCGTCGCTGCCGGCCATCACCGGTTGGTCCTGCGTGTTCTCGCTCATGCTCCGCACGCTACGCCGCCGGTGGCGTCGGCGCTGGGGCTTGCGCGCCGAGTCGACCGCTGCACGTCCCCGGCTCCATCGTCCGCGACGTCAGTAGCGGATCCGATAGCGGAGGTGGGTGACGCCGCCTTCGCCGGTGAGCACGCGCAGGAGTTCGAGTTCGCGCTGACCGGCGCCCAACCCCTCGAAGAGCGGCCGGCCCGCACCGAACAGGACCGGGATCAGATGGATCTGCAGCTCATCGAGGACTCCCGCCGCGATCGCCCGGCGCGCCACGCTCGCGCCGTGCACGAGTACGTCCTTCTCGCCGGCCGCCGCCCGGGCGTCGCGGAAGGCGGCTTCGATGTCGTTCGTGTAGGTGACCGCGGACATCCGCTCGAACTCGGCCGGTGCCGGGTCGCGGCTGATCACCCAGATCGGCACGCCGGCATGGTGATCGCCGTGCCATCCGCCGGCGGGCTCGAACGTGCCGCGGCCGGCCAGCACAGCCCCCGTCGACATGAACTCGTCGACCACCTGCGTGTTCACGGCACCCTCGGGCGGAAACACCCATTCGTGCAGGCGGGAGCCGCCGTCGCCGAGGCCATTGTCGTCGGCGACGTGGGGGCCGGCGATGAACCCATCGAGCGACATCGACATGTACAGAACCGTGTTGCCCATTCGTAGCCCTTCTCGTCGTCGGCAGCAGTATTCTGCGCGCGCCGATCGGGGCTGTCCATGCTCCGCTTCTACCCTTCGACACGTGGCCCGCGAAAGGCGTCCAGTTCGGTCGCGGTTCGCGGAGCCATTTGGCTCCTTCGTTTCGGCGGGCTCATCCACTCCGTGTGGATGTCGGCGCGCCTCACACCGCCGTGGCGATCCGATAGCCGCGCTTGATCACCGTCGCGATCACGCGCGACTCCGGCAGGGCCTGGCGGAGACGACTCAGCGCAACGTCGACGGCGTGGTCGTCCAGCGGCTCAGCGGCCGACCGTGCGAGCGCGTCGCGCGAGACGGTCGAGCCCTCGGCGGCCACGAGGGTACGGAAGAGCGAGAGGGCGACCGGGCTCAGCGCGACGCGCTCCCCGGCGACGACAGCGAGTCGCCCGCGCAGTTCCAGCGGGCCGTAGATCGTGTCCAGCCGCGGGATGCAGGTCTCCTCGAGGTGCTCGCAGAGCAGGCGGATCAGCGCGCCCATCCGGAACCGGTCGGGCACGATCGGCAGGATGCCCGCATCCACGAGTGGCGCGGCCGTCACCGGCCCGACCGCGGCGGCGACGACGGATTCGCGGAACGCGGCCTGCAGCGCATCCAGCTTGCCTGCGGCGTCGGCGGTGGTGAACAACGCCTCAACGGCCGGGGCGCTGGTGAAGGTGACCGCGTCGATGGAGCCGGCGCAGATCGCGTCGATCAGGCGCAGCACACGGGCGGAATCCTCGTGCATCGTCCAGCGGTAGGGGGCGACCGTGAGCACCGTGGCGCCGGCGTCGGTGAGACGTTCGAGTTGGTCAGGATCCGTGAAACCGTGCAGCTGCACGGCGACGGTGAGGCCGTCCACCGGCCCGCGCAGCACGAGGTCGACGAGCGACGTGGTCGTCTCGCGCTCGCTCATGCCGTGATCGTCCAGGCCGGCCGCGCGGATCGCGCCGCGCGCCTTCGGGCCGCGCACCAGGATGCGGGTCTCGGCGAGCGGTTCGAGGAGATCGAGGCCGGCGGCGTCGGCGGCCTCGAGCCAACGGCGGATGCCGTAGGAGGTGGTCGCGAGCAGCACATCCGGTCGGGCGGCGATCACGGCCTCGGTCTCGGCGACGAGCACCGCGTCGTCGCTGACCCCGGTCATCCGGATGGTCGGCGCGTGAGTGACGTCGGCGCCGCGCCGTTCGAACGCGGCGATCAGATCCTCCGAGCGGCGGTCGGAGGTGACGCCGATGCGGAAGCCGTCGAGCTGATCGGCGCGGAAGCCGGGCGAACTCTCGGGCGAGCTCTCGGGTTCGCTGGGCGGCAGCACGGTCATCGAACGGCCTTCCTCGCGAGCGGGGCGGGGGTCACAGGATGGCGGCGACGGTAGCGGCCATCGGGTCGGAGACATCATCCCATGAGGCCACCCGCACGACCTCGCCGATCACGATCACCGCGGGCGAGCGGGGCGCGAGCTCGGCGAGCTTCGCCGTGATCGCGCCGACCGTCGAGACGGTGCTGCGCTGCGAGTGGGTGAAGCCGCGCTCGATGATCGCCAGCGGCATATCGGCGCGCATGCCGGCGCGCTGCAGCCCGGCTGCGAGGTGCGGCAGCGTGTTCACCCCCATCAGCACGACCAGGGTGCCGCCGAGCCCGGCGAGGTGGCCGAGCTCCTGCTCGCTGAAGGGGGCGTGGCCGGAGACGACGGTGAACGCGCGGCTGATCTCGCGATGCGTGACGGGGATGCCGACCGAGGCGGGCACCGAGATCGCGCTGGTGACACCGGGTACCACGGTGACGGGCACGCCGGCCTCGCGGCACGCCTGCACCTCCTCGACACCGCGGCCGAAGACGAACGCGTCGCCGCCCTTGAGCCGGACGACGGCGTTGCCGGCCAGGGCGTGCTGCACGAGCAACGCCTCGATCTCGTGCTGCGGCACGGCGTGGTGGCCGGGCGTCTTGCCCACGTCGATCAGCACGGCTCCGGGCGCCCACTGCACCAGGGCATCGCGCGGGCCGAGCCGGTCGAACAGCACAACGTCGGCCCGTTCGAGGGCGCGGCGCCCGGCCAGCGTCAGCAGCTCGGGGTCGCCCGGGCCGCCGCCGACGAGGGTGACGGATCCGCGCGGCAGCAGCGGCGCCGGCTCCTCGTCGATCAGCCAGACGCGGTGCCGCGCGGCCTCGATCGCCAGACGTTCGCGCACCGCGGCCGGCCCCTCGAGCCACACGATCAGCGCGGGCAGAGCGCCGGGCAGCAGAGCGGAGGAGGCGAGCCGCAGCGGCAGTTCCGCGCTCGCATCCTGCCGGTCCACGAGGGCTCCGGCCGCCTCGAAGCGCGCGAGGGCGCGCCGGGCGCCGGCCGCGGATCCGACCAGCAGCACGCGTCGGCCGGCGACGTCGACATCGAGATTCATCGAGCACCTCTGACGGGGATGGACGGGCCGGAGAGCAGCACCTTTCCTTCGGTGCGCTCGGCGGCGGTGGCCGGGCGGTTCTGGTCGCGTTCGCGGACCTTGGTGATACTCGGATCGGCGGTGTCGGGCGCGTTCACGAAGGAACGGAATCGGCGCAGCCGCTCCGGGTCTTTGAGCGTAGCCGCCCACTCATCCTCATAGTTGCCCACGTGCAACGCCATGGCCGCCTCCAGATCGGCCGCGATGCCGAGGCTGTCCTCGCAGACCACCTCACGCACGTGCTCGAGTCCGCCGGGCAGCTCCTCCTGCCAGCGCGCGGTGCGCTGCAGCCGCTCGGCGGTGCGCACGTAGTACATCACGTAGCGGTCGATGTAGCGGATGAGGGTCTCGTCGTCGAGGTCCTGCGCGAGCAGCTGGGCGTGGGCCGGTTGATACCCGCCGTTGCCGCCGACGTAGAGGTTCCAGCCGTTCTCCGACGCGATCACGCCGATGTCCTTGCCGCGCGCCTCCGCGCACTCGCGGGCGCAGCCGCTGACGCCGAGCTTGAACTTGTGCGGCGACCGCAGGCCGCGGTAGCGCAGCTCCAGCAGCACGGCCATGCTCACCGCGTCCTGCACTCCGTAGCGGCACCAGGTCGAACCGACGCAGCTCTTCACCGTGCGCAGCGACTTGCCGTAGGCCTGGCCCGACTCCATCCCGGCATCGACGAGGATCTGCCAGATCTCGGGCAGCTGCTCCAGGCGGGCGCCGAACAGGTCGATCCGCTGGCCGCCGGTGATCTTCGTGTACAGGTCGAACTGCTCGGCGACCTCCGCGATCACCTTCAGCTTGGCCGGCGTGATCTCGCCGCCGGGGATGCGCGGCACGACCGAGTAGGTGCCGTCCTTCTGCATGTTCGCCAGGGCGCGGTCGTTGGTGTCCTGCATCGGGCCGGAGCCGCCGTCGAGGATGTAGCTGCCCGTCTGCGTCGCGACGACGGAGGCGACGACCGGCTTGCAGACGTCGCAGCCCAGGCCCGAGACGAAGCGTTCCATCACCTCGTGGGCACTTCGCAGGCCGAGGATCCGCACGGATTCGAACAGCTCGCTGCGGCTGAGGCTCACGTGTTCGCAGAGCGCGCGGGACACCTCCACGCCGGACTTGGTGAGTTCGGTGTCGAGGATCTTCTTCACCAGCGGGACGCAGGATCCGCACTGGGTGCCGGCGCGGGTGCAGGCCTTGAGCTCGCCCAGGTCGGTGCAGCCCTCCGCGATGGCGTGCCGCACCGCTCCGACGGCGACGTTGTTGCAGGAGCAGATCTGCACGTCGTCGGGCAGATCCGCTCCGGCCGGGGGCTCGGCCCCCGCGGCGGCGAGATAGGCGCCGGGCTCGCCGGGCAGCTCGCGACCGAGCAGCGGTCGCAGGGACGAGTACGGTCCGGCGTCGCCGACGAACATGCCGCCGAGCAGCGTCTTCGCATCGTCGCTGACCACGATCTTCTGGTAGAGGCCGCGGGCGGGGTCGGCGTAGACCACCTCCAGGGCGCCCTCCCCGCGGGCCATCGCGTCGCCGAAGCTGGCGACCTCGACGCCCGAGAGCTTGAGCTTGGTCGCGTCGTCGACGCCGGGGAAGACGGCATCGCCGCCCCAGATCCGGTCGGCGACGACCTCGGCCATGGCGTTCGCGGGCGCGACGAGGCCGACCGTCGATCCGTTCACGGCGGCGACCTCGCCGATCGCCCAGATGTGCGGGGCGGAGGTGGCGCAGGCGTCATCGATCACCACGCCGCCGCGCGGGGCGAGCGCGATGCCGGCGTCGCGGGCGAGCTCATCCCGCGCGGTGATGCCGATCGAGAAGACGACGATGTCGGCGCTGACGCTCGATCCGTCGGTGAGGGTGAGCCCGAGCACTGTGCCGGTGGGGCTGGTCAGGATCTCGGTCGGGCGGTTGCCGAGGTGCAGGGTGATGCCCTGGCCGCGGATGATCCGGCCGAGCGCCTGGCCCGCGCCCTCGTCGAGCTGAGCCGACATCAGCCAGCGACCGGAGTGCACCACGGCGCTGCGCGCGCCGAGGCGATTCACGCCGCCGGCCGCTTCGAGCCCGAGCAGGCCGCCGCCGACGACGACGACGTTCGCGTCGCGGCCCCTGCGGGCTTTGAACTCGGCGACCTCGGCGACCAGCTCGTCGACATCCTCCAACGTGCGGTAGACCCGACCGGCGGCGGCGTTGGTGATGGGCGGCACCGTGGCCGAGGATCCGGTCGCGAGCACCAACTCGTCGTAGCGCAGGGTCTCGCCCGCTGCCGTGACGGCGGTACTCGTCGCCGGGTCGATCGAGGCGACGCGGGTGTTCGGGAGGTAGGTCGCCGCATCCCACACGCCGGTGCCGAGGGTGAGGTCAGCGGCGCCGTCGAGGCGCTTGCTCAGAGCGACGCGGTCGTAGGGCAGGTGCGGCTCCTCGCCGAGCACCGTGATCCGCAGCTGCGGATCCGCGGGGTCGAGGCGGGAGGAGAGCGACTCGGCGAGGCGGTGCGCGGCGGGGCCGCCGCCCACGACGAGGACGTGGCGGGGCTCTCGGGCTGCTGCTTCGGTCATGGCGTTCACGGTAGGCAGCGCAGGTTTCCCCCGATCGCGTCCGCCGTATCCCGCGCGTAACGGTTCTCTCACGCCGCTTCGGAGGCGCCGTGAGGTCGCGTCACGGCGGTCCGTCCCGGCCCCGGGCTCGATCCCCTGTGAGATGCCACTTCTGTACACGTCGGACGGCGTGTCGCGTACAGAAGAGGCATCTCGCGGGGAGGAGGAGTAGCGCCCGCGGTGCGGTGCGACCTCTCGGGGGCGCGCGGCGGGTGAGAGGAGTCCGTTACCCGCGGTGACCGGGCCGCAATGCCGGGGAAACGCCCGCTGCCTAGGCTCGGCGCATGGCCAGACTCCCCTGCCGGCGCTGATGCGCACGGCCCAGCAGACCGCGCACGACCTCGACTGGCGTGCCGCCCGCGACCGCGCCCACGCCGCGGCGACGGAGCGTGCAGCGGTGACCGTACTGCCGCTCGTCGAAGCCGCGGGGCACACCCTCGCGCACGACGTCTTCGCCACGAACGACATTCCACGCAACGCCGGCAGCGCGATGGACGGCTGGGCGGTCGCGCGAACCATCGGGCCGTGGACACTGGGCGAGCCGATCCTCGCGGGGGACGCGCCGTCGTCCGTTCGGGCGGGCGAGGCCCGACCCATCGCGACGGGCGCCGCTGTGCCGACCGGCGCGGTCGCGGTGATCCGCCGCGAGCACGGCGACGTCGTGCGACCCGGCGCCGCGATGCTGCAGCTGAACGCTCTGGCCACCGGGCCGCGACCGGGCGACCACATCCGGCCGGCGGGTGAGGAGGCGCGACGCGGCGATCCGCTGCTGCGCGCGGGCACCGTGCTCACGGCACCGCGGATCGGCCTGGCCGCTGTCGCCGGCTTGGACGAGCTCGCGGTGCGGGTGCCGGTGGCCGTTGACTGCGTGCTGCTGGGCGACGAGATCCGCCGGTCGGGAGCGCCGGAGGCGGGGGCCGTGCGCGACGCGCTCGGGCCGGTGCTGCCGGGCATCCTCGCATCGATGGGACTCGCGCCCGGCCGGATGCGCTGGGCCGGCGACGATCCGGACGCGACGCTCGCTGTCCTGGCCGCGACGACGGCTCCGCTCGTGATCACAACGGGCGGGTCCTCGCGCGGACCGACCGACTTCGTCCGAAGCGCACTCTCCGCTCTCGGCGGGCGACTGCTGATCGACGGCGTTGCGATGCGGCCCGGGCATCCGGTGATGCTCGCGCGGCTGCCCGGCGATCGGATGCTGCTGTGCCTGCCGGGGAATCCGCTGGCCGCGCTGTTGTGCCTGGCCAGTTTCGGCATGCCGCTCGCCGACGGCCTGCTCGGCCGCCCGCAGCGGGCGCTCGGCGCCCTCACGCTCACCGTCGATGCGCCGAATCCCGCCCGGGCGACCCGGCTGCTGGCCTGCGCGGGCGGCATCCCGGTGCCGTGGCAGGGGTCGGGCATGCTGCGCGGCCTCGCCGCCGCGGATGCGGTGGCGGTCGTCCCGCCGGGTGGCGCCGCGGCCGGCGAAACGGTGGCCTCGGTGCCGTTGCCGTGGTGATGGTGGCAGCGAATGACGCTGGATCGGCCTGAACGGGGGTATTCAGCCGGGTTCGACCTGGATCAACGTCATTTCCGTTCAGTGTCGAGCGGCCTTGGCCTTCTGCGACGCATTGACGCGCTTGACCAGGAAGGCGAGGAGGGTGAACACGGTGGGCAGGATGCGGACGATCACGATGGCTCCGTTCTGCGACGCGAAGTGCGCCGTCAGGAGTAGGACGGAACAGGCGAGCGATTCGTCACGGTTTCGGTATCACCCGCTCGATCGGCTCAACCCGCGACGGCGCGCGCCAGGAGTTCGGTGATCCGCCCTGTGCAGCCGCCGCAGCCGGTGCCGGCCCGCGTCGCGGCGCCCACACACGCGACCGTGTCGTTGCCCGCAGCCACCGCATCCGTGATCGCCCCGACTGTGACGCCGTTGCACCAGCACACCGTCGCCTCGCGGGCGAACGGATCGCCCGTGGCGGCAGCACCGGCGTCCGGCGCGTCCAGCCGCAGCAGCGCGGTGCGATCGGCCGGCAGCTCGGAGCCGCGCTCGAACAGCAGCGTCAGCTCGGCCCCCGCCCGCGGCAGACCGACCGCGACGAAGCCGGTCAGCCGGCCACCGACCGTGACCAGCTTGATGTAGCCGCCGCGCCCCGGATCCGCCCAGACGCTGACCTCGGAGCCGCAACTGTGCGCGGGTTCGTCCCACAGCTCGGCGGCCACGTCGCCGCCGGAGACGACGTCGATGCCCTCCGCCTTCAGCATCACGACCCCGGCGCGCGGCGGATCCAGCAGCTCGGTCGAGCGGCCGGCCGCCTCCGCCACGAGGCGAGCCGCGAGCCAGTCCGCCTGGCGCCAGCCCGGCCCGATCAGGCCGCTCGGTCCGCCGGCGACGCGGCCGTCCGCGCCCGCGGATCCGCGGGGCGCGACGTGCGCGCAGTCACCGATCGCGAACACATCCGGATCGGTCCAGCTGCGCAGCTCCTCGTCCACGAGGATGCCCGTCGAGACGGCGAGATCGGCCCCGGCCGCGAGTTCGGTGCGCGCGCCGACGCCGCAGGAGAGCAGCAGCAGGTCGCCGTGGATCTGCTTGCCGTCGGCGCAGAGCAGCGCGTCGAAATGTGCCACGCCGGTCTCGTCGTGCCGCAGCAGGATGCTCTCGGATCGGGCGTGCGCGGCCATCTCGACCCCCGCGGCCCGAGCTGCGCGCGCGAGCATCCGCCCGCCGCCCTGGTCGAGATTGCGGCCCATCGGCACGTCGCCGTGGTAGACCGCGACCACCTGGGCGCCCTGCTCCGCGGCGGCGAGCGCGATCTCCATCCCCAGCACGCCGGCGCCGAGCACCACGACCCGTTGCCCGGCCGAGACGGCCGCGCGCACGAGCTCCGCATCCGCGAGATCCCGCAACGCGACGACCCCGGCGGGCAGCGGCGCCGCGCCCGAATCCAGGGTGGCCGGGTCGAGCGCCCGGACCCGGCGATCCCGCCGCGAGCGCTCCATCCCCGCGAGCGTCGGCACGTTCGCCCGCGCCCCGGTTGCGAACACCAGGCGGTCGTACGGCACGCGCTCGTCGTCCGATAGCCGCACGACCTGGCGCGATCGGTCGATGCCGACCACGGCCGTGCTCAGTCGGATATCCACTCCGGCCGCGCGCGCCGCCTCCGTGTCGATGATGTCGAGTCGTTCCCTGCTCGCCCGCCCGACCGCGTACTCCGCGATCAGCACGCGGTTGTACGCCTCGTGCTGCTCCGCGCCGATCACGGTGAGCGCGACGGTGCCGGAACGGACCGCCGGCAGCAGCTCCTCCACGAAGCGGGCGCCGACCGGGCCGTAGCCGATCAGCACGATGCGGTCAGTCATGGCAGGCCTCCACGAGCACTCGGGTTCGCTTGAATTCCGGCATCGCCGAGATCGGATCCACGGCCGCCTCCGTCAGGAGGTTCGCGCACTGCTCGCCGGCGTAGTGGAAGGGCAGGAACACGGTGTCGTGCCGGATGCCGGCGGTCACCTCGGCGCGGGCGCGCACGACACCGCGCTCGTTCGCCACGCGCACCAGCGCGCCGTCGACGATGCCGAGCCGGGAGGCCGTGGCGGGATGGATCTCCAGGCGCGCCTCGGGCCGCGCCTGCTGCAGTTCCGGCACCCGCCGGGTCTGCGCGCCGGACTGGTAGTGCTGCAGGTAGCGGCCGGTGATCAGGGTGAGCTCCGCACCGGAATCCGTGACCGCGATCGGCGCCGGGGTGACCGCGACCAGACGTGCGCGGCCGTCGGGATGCGCGAAGGCGTCCAGGAACATCCGCGGTGTGCCGGTGGAGCCCGGGGCGAACGGCCAGTAGGCGGCGACGCCGGTGTCCAGCAACTCGTGGCTCAGCCCCGAGTAGTCGGCCAGGCCGCCGGCGGAGGCGCGGGCCAGCTCGTCGAAGACCTCCGCGGGATCGGTGCTCCAGGTCGAGGGGGCGCTCAGTCGGCGGGCGAGTTCGTGCATGATCCACAGCTCGCTGCGCACCTCGCCGGGCGGCGGTAGCGCGCGGCGGCGGCGCAGCACCCGGCCCTCGAGCGAGGTCATCGTGCCCTCCTCCTCCGCCCACTGCGTGACGGGCAGCACGACGTCGGCGAGACGGGCGGTCTCGGAGAGGAAGAAGTCGCAGACCACGAGCAGGTCCAGCGCCGCGAGGCCGGCGCGGACCGCTCCCGCATCCGGAGCCGAGACCACGACGTTCGAGCCGTGCACCAGCAGGCAGCGCACGGAGCGGCCGAGCTCGCCCAGCAGCTCGACCGCCGGCACCCCGGGCCCCGGGATGCTCGCGGCCGGCACGCCCCAGACGCCCGCGACGTGCTCGCGCGCGGCGGGATCCGTGATCTTGCGGTAGCCCGGAAGCTGGTCGCACTTCTGGCCGTGCTCACGACCGCCCTGGCCGTTGCCCTGGCCCGTCATCGTGCCGTAGCCGGAACCCGGGCGTCCGACGAGGCCGAGCACGAGGGCGAGGTTGATCGCGGCCGTCGCCGTGTCGGTGCCGTCGACGTGCTGCTCGACGCCGCGACCGGTGAGGATGTAGGCGCGGCCGGCCGCGAGGCGGCGGGCCACCGCGCGCAGCTGGGCGACGGGCACGCCGGTCGCCGATTGAACCCGCTCCGGCCACCAGGCGTTGGTGCTGCGCCGCACCGCGTCGAAGCCGCTCGTGCGGGCGGCGAGGTAGTCCGCATCCGCCAGCCCTTCGGCGATCACGATGTGGGTCAGGCCGAGAAGCAGCACCAGGTCGGTGCCGGGCGCGGGCTGCAGGTGGAAGCCGCCGCCCTCCTCCGTCAGCCGCGCGGTCGCGGTGCGGCGCGGATCCACCGCGACGAGGCCGCCCTTCGCGCGGACGCCGGTGAGGTGGCCGATGAACGGCGGCATCGTCTCGGCCACGTTCGAGCCGAGGATCAGGATGGTGTCGGCGTCGTCGAGATCCTCGACCGGGAAGGGCAGGCCGCGGTCGAGACCGAACGCGCGATTGCCGGCCGCGGCCGCGGAGGACATGCAGAAGCGGCCGTTGTAGTCGATCCGGGAGGTGCCGAGGGCGAGCCGGGCGAACTTGCCCAGCTGGTACGCCTTCTCGTTGGTGAGCCCGCCGCCGCCGAACACCCCGACCGAGTCGGCGCCGAAGCGTGCGCGCGAGTCGCGCAGCCGCTCGGCGATCACGTCGAGCGCCTCGCTCCAGGATGCGCGGGCGAAGGATCCGTCCGCCTGCTTGAGCAGCGGATGCGTCACCCGCTGCCCCGAGTCCAGCAGTTCGGCCGAGGTCCAGCCCTTCTTGCACAGCCCGCCCCGATTCGTCGGGAAGTCCCGCCCGGCGACCTCGATCCGAGCTCTCGTCGGAATGCTGGTCCGAGCGCCCGTCGGCGTGCCCGTCGCCGTGCTGGTGGGCGTCAGCGTCATCGCGCACTGCAGCGCGCAGTACGGGCAGTGGCTGTCTGCGCTCATCGTGCTCTCTCCAGGGGGTTGTCACTCCGTCCCGCAGCAGCGGAACGCGGGAGGGGGTTGTCACTCCGTCCCGCATCGACGGCGGGACGGAGTGACAACCCTCTAGATGCGGATGCCGGCCTTGATGCCGCCGCGGAGGTAGACGGTGCCCGTGATCACGAGCATCACCGCGTACGCCATCACGAACCAGCCGAGCGCGGTGGTGTAGTCGCCGTACGCGGTCTTCGAGAAGCCGAGCAGCTGCGGGATCACGAAGCCGCCGTAGGCGCCGATCGCCGAGATCAGGCCGAGCGCCGCCGCGGTCTTGCGCTGCGTGCCGACATCGCCCGAGTTGCGGTGCGCATCCTTGGTGCCGGCGCGCATCGAGAAGACCGTCGGGATCATCCGGTAGGTCGCCCCGTTGCCGATCCCGGCCGCGGCGAACAGCACCATGAAGAAGAGCAGGAACAACCAGAAGCTGCCCAGGGGCAGCGTCCAGATCACGCTGAGCGCGCCGAGGCCCATCACCACGAACGCCGCCATCGTCACCGCCGCACCGCCGAAGCGGTCGGCGAGCTTGCCGCCGAACGGCCGCGAGAGCGAGCCGACGAGCGAGCCGAGGAACGCCAGCGACAGCGTCGCCGTGCCGACCGCGAAGGTGGAGAACTCCGGGAAGGAGTCGGCGATCAGCTTCGGGAACACCCCCGCGAAGCCGATGAAGGAGCCGAAGGTGCCGATGTACAGCACCGCGAGGATCCAGAGGTGCGGTTCCTTGACGGCGGCGATGGAGGCGGCGAAGTCGGCCTTCGCCGTGCCGAGGTTGTCCATCCGCTTGTACGCGCCCACGATGGCGACCAGGATCAGCGGGATCCAGATCCAGCCCGCGAGCGGCAGGTTCAGCGTCGCGGCGGCTCCGATCGTGATCGCGATCGGCACCAGCAGCTGCGCGACCGAGGCGCCGAGGTTGCCGCCGGCCGCGTTCAGCCCGAGCGCCCAGCCCTTCTGCGCCTGCGGGTAGAAGAAGGTGATGTTCGCCATGCTGCTGGCGAAGTTGCCGCCGCCGAACCCGGCGAGCGCCGCGACGAACAGCATCACTCCGAACGGTGTATCGGGGTTGCCGACGCAGAGCGCGAGGGCGATGGTCGGGATCAGCAGCAGCGCCGCGGAGATCATGGTCCAGTTGCGCCCGCCGAACTTGGGCACCATAAAGGTGTACGGGAAGCGCAGCGTCGCGCCGACCAGGCTCGGCATCGAGATCAGCCAGAAGATCTGCCCGGTGTCGAACGAGAAGCCGGCCGCCGGCAGCGAGACGACGACGATCGACCAGAGCTGCCAGACGACGAAACCGAGGAATTCGGCGAAGATCGACCAGCGCAGGTTGCGCGCCGCGATCTCCTTGCCGCCGGCGTTCCACTGGGCGACATCCTCCGGGTTCCAGCCGTCGATCCACCGCCCTGGTCGGTGCACGAGGCGGGCACCGTCGGCGGGAGTACGGGGGGCAGTGGTGGGTGGTGCAGCGGTCACGGTGTTCCTCCGGAAGTCGGCACAGCTGTAGCGAGGGGATGGTCGCCGCGGCATGCCTCTTCTGCACGCGACACGCCGTGGACGGCGTGCGCAAGAGGCATCTCGCGGGAGGAGCGGGGGCGGGTCAGGCGGTGCGGTAGAGCTCGGAGACGATGTCGACCAGCTCGGTCGGCGTCGCGTCCGCGGCGGAGCCCGCCGGGTCGAGCAGGAGCGGGTCACTGGTGAGGTCGGCGCCGGCCTCGGCGGCGAGCGTGGCGAAGTAGCCGGGAGCGAGCAGGTACGTGGCGACCACGACCCGGGCGTCCGGATGCGCGGCCCGCGCGGAGGCGACGGCATCCGGCACCCGCGGATGAGCGGCCGAGATGAACGAGACGGTCACCTCGTGGCCGAGTTCGAGCGCGAGCAGCTCCCCCATCGTGTGGCAATCGGTGACGGCGGAGGCGTCGCTGGAGCCGGCGGCCGCGAGCACAACCCGGTCGTCGGCACCGAGCCCGGCCTGGTGCAACCGGCGGGCGAGGACGGTCGCGAGTCGCGCATCCGGCCCGAGGGCGCCCGTGATCCGCACCGGCCGATCGGCCTCCTCCGCGGCCTCGGCGAGGTCGACGTGCACGTGGTACCCGGCCGAGAGCAGCAGTGGCACGACCGCCGCCGACTGGCCCGGGGCGAGCGCGGCCAGGACGCTCGGCACGTCGGGCTGCTGCACGTCGACGAAGGAGTCGAGCACGTCGGCCTCGGGATTCGCGGTGCGGACGGCCTCGACCAGAGCGGCCACGGCCCGTCGACCGCCGTGGTCGGAGGTGCCGTGCGAGGCGGCGACGAGCGCCGTGCGGCGACGCACCTCGATCATCCCGTCCCTCTCGCGGCTGTGCCACGTCGGCAGACGCAGGCTGCTCCTGGTGTAGCACGCGCCGGTCTCCAGGTCGAAGACGTCCTTGTGCAGCGGCGAGGCGATCGTGGGGCGATCCACCCCGTCGACCCGCCGCGATCCGACGATGCCGCGCGACATCACGGCCGCGCCGGTCGCCGGATCGAGATTGGAGACCACCCGGACCCGGCCGTCGGGCAGCAGGAAGAGGGCGATCTGTTCGCCACCGACCAGCGCGGCCTCGCCCCACAGGGTCTCGAGCTCGTCGCTGCTGCACACGGGGTGCCACGCGAGCACCGCCGGCGAGTGGAGGGTGGTGCCCGGGTTCTCGAGAATCGTCATCATGCCTCCTTCGCTTCGGCGACCGCGACCGGTCGGCTGTTGTTGAAGGCAACGCTAGGCAGCGCAGGTTTCACCCGTTCGCGCCTGCGGTGTCACCGACGTAACGTTCCCCTCACCGACCGGGCGAGGAGGTGTGAGGTGGCGTCGTCGACCGGTGGTTCGCGGTGCGATCCGCTTGCTGGTCGCCGCCTCGTTCCGTGGCCCACCAGGATGCGAGCAGACGGAGGGATTCCTCGGCGGCGGCGTCGGCGGGAGTGTTGACGAACAAGGTCTGGCCCTCGTTCCCCGGGATGATGAAGGCCTCCCAGTCGATCACGAGTTCGCCCACGGCGGGATGGACGAAGGTCTTGCGTCCCGCGGTGCGGCCCTGCGGATTCGGGATGGACCACCAGGCCCGGAACTGCGGACTCTTCGTCGCAAGCTCTCCCACGAACGACTGCATCTCGGGATCGTTCGGGCGCGCGCTCGCTTCGAGCTGCAGCACACCGACCTGATCCGAGACCACCTGATCCCACTCCTTGTAGAGGGATCGGGCTTCCTCATCCAGGAGCATCCAGCGCAGCAGGTTGCGATCCCCCGGAGCACGACGCGGGAAGTCGGTCAGAAGCGCCCAGGCGAGGTCGTTCCCGGCGAGGACCTCGGAGCGCGGGCCCACGACGAACGCCGCCTGCCGGTCGAACGATCGGAGCATCCTGACGATCCCCGGTCGGACCGGGCTGGCGGGCCGCCTGCCGCCGATGCCCGCGGCCGGTCGAGCGAGGTTCACGAGGTAGTCGCGCTCCGCATCATCCAGACGCAGGATCGTGCCGATCGCGTTCAGGACGGACTCGGAGGGCGTCACCTGACGCCCCTGCTCGAGTCGCACGTACCAGTCGACGCTGACTCCGGCGAGGATCGCGACTTCCTCGCGGCGCAGCCCGGGCACCCGGCGCGGGCCGGTCACGTTCAAGCCGGCCTGCGCGGGGCTCACCGCTGCCCGCCGGCCGGTCAGGAACTCGCTCAGAGCCTCGTTCTTCGCCATCCGCCCATTGTCCGCCCGCGGCGCCGACGCGGGGTGGGCCGCGGTGTCCTATGACGCCGCGTCACTGACGAGATCCGGAACTCTCGCGTGTGCTTGTCACCGGCTCGTCGCCCCGACGAACACCCCTCACGAAAGCGATGTGAACGACATGACGCAGACCCGCCCCCTCGCCCTGGTCACCGGAGGCTCCTCCGGGATCGGATTCGAACTGGCCCAACAGTTCATCGAGCACGGCTACGACGTCGCCATCTCCGGGCGGAGTGAGCGCGTCTTCGCCTCCGCCGACGAGCTGCGTCGACTCGGCGCCGAGGCCTATCCCTACCAGGGCGATGCCGGAACCTTCGACGGGGTCGAAGGCTTCTGGAACTTCGCGCTCGCCCTCGGCCGCCCGATCGCCGCCGCCGCGCTCAACGTCGGCATCGGGCGCGGCGGATCCTTCGTCGAGAACTCCCTCGAGGACGAATTCGCGATCATCAACGTGAACTTCACCGGCACCGTGCACCTGGCGAAGCGCGCGGTGCAGCACATGGTCCGTAACGGCGAGGGGCGGATCCTGATCGTGTCCTCGATCAGCGCGACCACCCCGACGCCGTTCGAGACCGTCTACGGCCCCTCGAAGGCCTTCGGTTTCTCGTTCGCGGAGAGCATCCGCGAAGAACTGCGTGATACCGGTGTGTCCGTCACCGCGCTTCTTCCCGGCGCCACCAACAGCGACTTCCACGCCAACGCCGGGATGGGTGACACGAAGTTCGGCGACAACTCCTGGAAGAACGACAAGACGGAGGTCGCCCGCCAGGGTTTCGATGCGCTGATGAGCGGCGTGGATCACGTCGTCGGCGGTGATGCCGCGACGAAGCAGGTCGTGATCGACAACCGGAGCCTCTCCGAGGCCGACAAGGCCGCCCGCCACGCCGAGAGCACTCGTCCCATGAAGTTCTGACGGGAGCCGCTGCACCGGGGCCGACGCCCGTTCGCTCAGCCGGCCGCGGTGTACGCGGTGCGGCGGCCGAAAAAGGTGACGAGGAGGGCGACACCGCCGAGGGCGGCCATCAGGCCGGCGAGGATCAGCGCGTCGAACTGTTCCAGAAGGACGGCTCCGAGGATCCCGGCCGCGAAGATCGCGAGGTTGAACGCGACGGGCAGGAACGAGTTCGCGACATCCGAGTTCTCGCGGCCGGAGCGGCTGAGCGCGGACTGCAGCTGCGCGGAGGCGCCGCCGAAGGTGATCCCCCACAATCCGGTCGCGAGCAGCACCGTGATCGGCGAGTCGTGCCCGAGCAGCAGCACCAGGGCCGCCGCGATGAAGAGGGCGACGCTCAGGTGCAGTAGGGGCCGCGGGTAGCGGTCGATCAGCGCCGCCGTGATGCCGACACCGATGATCGACGCCACGCCGTAGACCAACAGCACGAGGTCGGGCCCGAGACCGGTGCCGGTGGCGCGCAGGAACGGAGCGATGTAGGTGTAGATCGTGTTGTGCGCGAGCATCCACACGAAGATCGTCAGGCACACGATCGCGACGCCCGGCATCGCGAACACGCGGGCCAACGGCAGCCGGCCCTGAGCGGTCGCCGGCTGACCCGCGGCGTCGGGGACGAAGAGGGCGATCAGGATCATGGTGACCAACGCGATCAGGGACAGGCCGCCGAAGGACCAGCGCCAGTCGAACGTGGTGCCCAGCCACGCGCCGAGCGGGGTGCCGAGCGCGAAGCCGACCGGTGCGCCGACCGATACGATCGACAGCGCCAGGCCACCGCGGTGGGCGGGGCTGATCCTGCGGCCGTAGGCCGCGAGCATTCCCCAGATGACCCCGGTGAACGCGCCCGCGAAGAACCGGGAGATCAGCGAGACGGCGACGTCGTCGGAGAACGCGGTGACGGTGTTCGCGGTGATCAGCAGCGCGATCGTGGTCAGGATCAGCGGCTTGCGGCGCAGCGTGCGGGTGAGGCTGATCGCGGGGATCGTGACGATCACCGTGCCCAGCGCCCAGACGCTGATGAACTGACCGACCGTGCCCTCGCTGATGCCCATCCCGTCCGCGATGACCGGGAGCAGCCCGGCCGGCATCGTCTCGGCGGCGACCAGGATGAACCCCATCGTCGCGAGCAGACTGAGCGCGAGCCAGGGCATCCGCTGCGGCGCGGCCGATGCGGACGCCTCGGCGAGGGGAGCGGCGGAGGGCGTGGTCGAGTTCATGTTCTCTTTCCGGAAGCGACGGGCAGGGGCGATGGACGGGCAGGGCGTGGGATGCGCGAAGGCACGATGGAGTGCGCCGTGGGTCCACGGCGAGGATCAGGAGAGATCAGCGGACGGAACGGGTGGCGAGCGCGACGACCTTCTCGGTCGCGGCCCACGTCGCGAGCAGCCGCAGCTTCTCCTCCGAGGCGCTGCCGGGAACGGCGGGGTAGACGGTCATCGAGTGTCCGTCGTCTTCGAGCTCGATGGTCTGGAACGTCAACTCGAGCACGCCGACGACGGGGTGGTCGAACTGCTTCGCGCCCGTGTAGTGCCGGCGGACGTCGTGCGCGGCCCACCGCGTGCGGAAATCGTCGCTGCGCATCGACAGCTCCCCGACGAGTTCGGCGAGCTGCCGGTCGTGCGGATTCCGGCCGGCGTCACGGCGCAGGATCGCGACGTTGACATTCGCCGCGCGTTCCCAATCCGGGTAGAAGGTGAAGGCTCGCGGATCCAGGAAGATGAAGCGGGAGTGATTGGCCGGCCGCGCGGCGCTGGCGTACATCGGCGAATACAGCGCGAACCCGAGGGTATTGGCCGCGACGATGTCCATCCGGTTGTTCGAGATGAACGCCGGAGCCGCGGTGATCGCGTCCAACAGGTACTGCAACTCGGGCCGGACGCTCGTCGACGCCGGCGCTTTCGATCGCGGGCGCAGGCCGGAGGCGTTCGCGGTGCGGGCGAGGTCGAAGAGGTGGTCGTGCTCAGCCCGGTCCAGGCCGAGAGCGCGCGCGATCGCCTCGAGCACGGTCTCGGATGCGCCGGCGAGGTTCCCCCGTTCGAGACGGGTGTAGTAGTCCACGCTCATCCCGGCGAGGCGCGCGACCTCATCGCGGCGCAGGCCGGCCACGCGGCGGCGGCCGGCGCCGGGCTCGATGCCGGCCTGGCCCGGGGTGATCCGCCCCCGGCGCGACGCCAGGAACTCGCGTACCTCGGCCTTGTGATCCATGTCCGCAACGGTACGGGCGGATCCCGGATGGATAAAGGGTTCTGTCAGCACCCCCTTAGCGCCGACCTCTCGCACGAAGGGCGCGGGTGCCCTGATTTCTCTTCGGATGCCGGCCGCCGCGGGCTACGCTCGGTTCGACCAGCCCGTGTTCAGCCCCAGCGCTGGGTGCCGCGACGGCTCGGGGATCGAGGTGGAGCGATGATGCGCATCCTGACCGCCGAGAAGGCGACTCGCCGGGCCCGCCGCCGTCTCCGGCTGCCGTGGATCGGTGCCGGTGTCGTCGTTGCGATCGCGCTGGTGTTCCTCTTCGTTCCGGGTGCCAGGGGGCTCGCCGACTTCGTCTTCCGTGTCGGTGAAGGCGCTGCCGTGGAGTCGTCCGTCGCCCCGTTCTACGACGCGCCGACGACGCCGCCGGCCGCCGCGGCGCCGGGCACCATCGTGCGCCGAGAGAGCATCGTCGGCGCTCCCGACGGATCCCAGGCGTGGCGGCTGATATACCACTCGACGGATGCAGCCGGCGCCGACATCCTCGTTTCGGGGATTGTGGTCGTGCCCGACGGCCCAGCACCCGCCGGCGGGCGGACGGTGGTGTCCTGGGCGCACCCGACCACCGGATCCGCCCCGCGCTGCGCGCCGTCCAGCGGCATCGCGCCGTTCTGGCTGATCGAGGGCCTGACAGAGCTGCTGGCGGCGGGCAACATGGTCGTCGCGACCGACTACGCGAATATGGGGATCGCCGGGCCGCCGTCGTACCTGATCGGCACGACCGAGGCGGCGAACGTGCTCGACATCGTGCGCGCCGCGCGGACGATGGACGTCGGAGCGAGCAGCCGCGTGGTGCTGTGGGGTCACTCGCAGGGCGGCCACGCCGCACTCTTCGCCGCGCAGGATGCGGCGAGCTACGCCCCCGAGCTGCATGTCGCGGGCGTCGCCGTCGCCGCGCCGGCCACCGATCTCGGCGCACTGCTGAACGACGACATCGGAGGTCTCTCCGGCGTCTCGATCGGCGCGTACGCGTTCACCGCCTACGCCGACGCCTACGCGGATCGCCTGCCCGCGGATCCGCTCCGCAGCGTCCTCACCGACGCGGGCGCCGCGGCCGCGCCCGACATGGCGAAGCTGTGCCTGCTCGGCCAGAACGACGAACTGCACGCCATCGCGGACCCGCTGATCGGCGGATTCGTCGCGGTCGACCCCGCGACCGCTCCGGTCTGGGGCGAGTTGCTCGCCGAGAACTCGCCGAGCGACTCCGCGCTGCCGGTGCCGCTGTTCGTCGCGCAGGGCGGGAAGGATGCGCTGGTGCGCCCCGCGATCACCGCCGCGTACGTCGCCGCGCAACAGGCATCCGGCGCGAGCGTCGAGTCGCACGTCTACCCCGATCAGACTCACGGCGGCGTCGCGCTGGCCGCCCTGCCGGACCTGCTGGCCTGGATGAGCGCGCTGCCCTGAACGGCCCCAGCGGTGCGGGCGCACATCGGGACTGCGTGCTTCCGCCCGGGGAACCTCCGCGCGCGACAGCGGCAGCCGGCACGGATCCGGGATGATGAGTCCATGCCCACCGTCCTGTTCGTCTGCATCCACAACGCGGGGCGCTCGCAGATGGCCGCCGGTTACCTGCGTGCCCTGTCCGGCGGGGCGGTCGAGGTGCTCTCGGGCGGTTCCGAGCCCGGCGATCAGATCAACCCGATGGCGATCGCCGCGATGGCGGAGGAGGGCATCGACATCTCGCAGGCCGTCCCCACCCTGATGACCACCGAGCAGGTGCGCGAATCCGATGTGGTGATCACCATGGGCTGCGGCGACGTCTGCCCGATCTTCCCGGGCAAGCGCTACGAGGACTGGGCCCTGACCGATCCGAAGGGTAGGAGCCTCGCCGAGGTGCGTCGGGTCCGCGACGACATCAGATCGCGCGTGGAGACGCTCCTCGCCGAGGTGCTCCGCCCGGCCTGAGCAACGGGGACCGGACCGGACGTCAGCCCACCGAGAGGGCGCCCGAGCGCAGCGCCGCGATGACGCCGCCGTCGACGAGCAGATCGGTTCCGGTGATGAACGACGCCTTCTCACTGAGCAGGAACGAGACGGCGTCGGCGATGTCGCCCGGCGTGCCCAGGCGAGCAGTCCCCGAGGCCGCCACCATCGTGCGCATCTGCACGCCGTTCGGGCTGGCGAGTTCTTGCTGCCCCATCGGAGTCGAGATCACCCCCGGGCTGACCGAGTTCAGCCGGGCGCCGCGAGCGCCCCAGGCGAGGCTGGCCGCCTGCACGCGCACCTGGTTCGCGCGCTTGGCGGCGCTGTAGGCCGCGCCAGCGTCGGCGAACGACGGGTCGGCCCACATCGGCAGATCGAGGAGTTGATCGGCCGGGTTGTGCGCGAGCGCGGCCTCGAGGTCGGCGGGGAAACGGCCGGCCGCCATGCTCCCGGCCATGCTGGCGATGACGACGCCGGCGCCGCCCGGCGCGATCACCGCCGCGAAGGCGTCGAGGCTGTTCGCGACTCCGACCAGGTCGACGCGGAGGATCGCGGCGGCGGGCGCCTGGGTCGGGGAGAGTCCGGCCGTGTGCACGACCTGAACGATCGGACCCGACGCTGCGGCGGCGGCGGCGAGGGCCGCCACCGACTCCGCGGAGGAGACGTCGACGACGTGCGTCTCGACGATGTAGCCGTCGCCGCGCAGCGTCGCGGCGACGCGCTCCAATGCCTGTTCGTTGAAGTCGGCGAGAACCAGCTTCTTGCCCGACCCCTGCGCTCGGGCGATCGTCTCGCCCATTCCGCCGACTCCGATGACGACGACGACCTGCTGCACCATGATGCTCCTTCGACTAACGAGACAACTCGTCTCGTAAGTGCAGCATACCTAGAATCGGGACATGGCAGAAGCGAAGATCGGGCGGCCGCGAAGCGAGTCGACCCGGCGCGCGATCCTCGAGTCGACCCGCGACCTGATCGGCGAGGCGGGCTACCCCCGGCTGACGATCGATGCCATCGCTGCACGCGCGGGAGCCGGCAGACAGACGGTCTACCGCTGGTGGCCGTCGAAAGCCTTGATCGTCGCCGACGCCGTGATCGAGGGCTATCTCGCGATCCCCGCGCCCGGAATCGCCGACACGGGCGACCTTCGCGCCGACCTGCGCACCTGGATCTCGGCGACCGTCGAGGCGTTCGAGGATTCGCCGGCGCGCCAGATCGTGCACGCGCTCGTTGTGGCGGCGTCGGACGACGAGGTCGAGTCCGGGCGGCTCTACGATCACGTGACCGGGCCGTTGCGCGCCGCGGCGATCGCCCGACTCACGACGTCACGGGCCGACGGGCAGCTCGGGGCGAACGTCGATCCGACCGTGATCGCCGACGCGATGCTCGGCACGATCCTGTTCCGATTCCTCACCGGCCTCCCGATCGGGCCGACGCTCACCGGGCTGATGGAGGCCGTGCTGCCGGAAGTTGAATAGGGTGCCGCGCGCGGAGCCGAGCGACCGATCGCGGAATCTAGAGGCTGAGGGGAACGCTGAATCGGTCGGCGGCCAGCCGCAGGATCGGACCGAGATCGTCCTCCCGATCGCGGTCGGCCCGCCAGCACAGGTAGGTCGTGGCACGCTCCCACGCCGCTCGGAGGGGCCGCACGATCACTCCGTCGCGAACGAGGTACCGGTGCCACGGCGCGCTCGGGTTCGCAAGTGTGAGACAGCACGCGCCACCCTCGGCGATGATCGCGGAGATACCACCGAGGATCTGCGAGTCGACCGACTCGACCGAGGCGACGGCACGCACGATCGGTTCGAGTTCGCGCTCGCGCGGGTCCGCACCGGGCTGGATCAACAGGCGCAGTCCCGCGAGGTCACCCGGCTCCACCACGTCGAGCGCGGCGAACCGCGGCAGATCGGGGAGGGCGAGCCCCGGCGCCTCGTGCAGCACCGGGAGGTAGCGCAGCCGACGGTCGTCACTGGGCCGGTTGATCAGGCCGAGGGCGAGCTTGCCGCTCAGGATCTGCTCCCGCTGCAGGAAGGAGTCCAGCGGATGCAGGTGCACCTCCGCATTCGGCTCCGTGACGAGGATCACCTCGTGCAGGAGGGCGTGGATCAGCTCGGGCGGCAACGAACGGATGCCGACGTCGAGTTCGACGTGCCCCTGCACCCGCCGCCGCAGGTCCCGTTCGAGATCGCTGACATCGTCGATCACCCGTTGCGCGCGCGGCACGAGGGCGTGCCCGAGCGCCGTCAGCTCGACCCGACGCGTGCCGCGCAGGAAGAGCGCTCCGCCGATCTGCGACTCGAGCTGTTGGATGCTCCGGCTCAGCGGCGAAGCGGAGATCGAGAGTCGCTCGGCGGCGCGGGCGTAGTTCAGCGTCTCCGCGACGGCGAGGAAGTAGCGGAGCAGTCGGAGTTCCATGCCCCGATTATGACCCCTGGAGCAACAGTCAGCGTCGCAATCGGTCGTGGACGCGGCGGCGAACGACTTCTAGGGTCTGAATCGGACGTGGGCAACGATGCTCACCAGTAAGGATTCACGATGTCCCTTTCCCTCAAAGCCCTGATCGCGGCGCGACGCCCGCTCATCGCTCCCTCGATCTACGACGGCATCTCGGCCGGCGTGCTGCGCGATACCGGCTTCGAGGCCGCGTACATCGGCAGCTACGCGACGGGTGCCACGAAGTACGCCGTGCCCGACATCGGCTACATCGGCGTCGAGGATATGGCCGATCAGGTCCGACGCCTCGCTCCCGTCGCCGACGTCCCTCTGATCGTGGACGCCGAGGGCGGGTGGGGTAACGCCCTTCACGCCGCCCGTTCCGTCCGCCTGCTCGAACGCGCCGGAGCCGCCGCCGTGCACCTGGAGGATCACGAGTTCGGCAAGCACATCGTGCCGAATCCGCGAATCGTGCCGACGCCGATCGCGGTCGACAAGATCAAGGCGGCGCTCGACGCCCGCGATTCCGACGACTTCCTGATCATCGCCCGAACGGATTCACCCGGAACCGAGGGACCGGAGGCCGCCGTCGACCGGTTGCTCGCCTACCAGGAGGCCGGCGCGGACGGGCTCTTCTACGCGGGCGTGCCCGATCCCGACGCGCAGCGCCGACTGAAGGCGGAGGCGAGCGTGCCGATCTTCGGTGTCGACTTCCCTGGCATGAGCGCCGAGCAGCTGAGCGGCATGGAGATCGACGTCGTGCTGTACTACGGGCTCGCGCACCAGGCCGCCGTGACGGGCATCCGTCAGGCGTTCGAGACGCTCGCGCGCGAGCGCTCCGCTGTCTCGCTGGAGGAGCGCCTCGGCGGGATCCCCGGCCTGGTCGGCTTCGACGACTTCCTCGGTATCGAAGCGGCGCGCGCGAAGGCGCGCGCCTTCGGCCTGCTGGATGTCGAGGTGATCCGATGAGCGACGCGGTCCTTTTCCACGGTGCGACGCTCATCTCCGGCACCGGCTCCCCCGCGGTCGTGGACGCCGCGTTCCTGGTTCGGGACGGCGTGATCGAATCGGTCGGGCGAACAGCGGACTTCCCGTCCCCGTCGGACACCGCACGGGTCGACCTGAGCGGTCGGTACGTGATGCCGACCATCGTCAACCCGCACGGCCACGTGGGTTACCTGCGCGGCGCGTCGATGGACGCGGCCAACTTCTCCCGGGAGAACGTGCTCGATCACCTCCGGCGCTTCGTCTACTACGGAGTCAGCGTCATCCAATCGCTGGGCACCGACCGCGATGGCGTGGAGATCTCGATCCGCGACCAGCAGCGCTTGGGCACCCTCGTCGACCCGGAGCTCGCGCTGCTGCTCTCGGCAGCGAACGGGATCGCGGCCCCCACTCCCGGGGGCGGCAACGGGGGTGCGTTCTTCGCCCCGGAGGCGATCCGCGAGGCCGACTCGCCGGAGCAGGCGCGCGAGGTGGTGCGGGCGATCCTCACCCAGCGGCCCGACGTGATCAAGTTCTGGGTCGATGACCGCAACGGCACCAAGTCGAAATTCGGCCCCGACATCTACGAGGCGATCATCGACGAGGCGCACCGGGCCGGCACGAAGGTCATCGCGCACATCTACGACCTCGAGGACGCCAAGGGCGTCGCGCGGGCCGGCGTCGACGGAACGGCTCACCTGGTGCGCGAATCCGGCCCGGATGCGGAACTGCTCGCTCTGCTGCGCGAGAACGACGTGTTCGTGTTCACGTCGATGAGCATCCAGCGGGCGATCCTCGACGGCCGCGAGTGGCTGAACGACCCGGTGCTCGCGGAGACCGTCGACCAGGCGACGCGCGACACCTTCATCGCGATGTTCGCGCAGACGCCCGAGCACGTCCGTGCCGCGCTGACCGACGGCTACCGGATCCTGGAGAGCAGCCTCACCCAGTACGTGGATGCCGGAGTGCGCGTGCTGCTCTCGGGCGACACCGGCGTGATGGCCCAGTTCCCGGGCTTCACCGAGCACCGCGAGCTCGAAGCGATGGTGCGGGCGGGGATGCCGACACTCGCGGCGATCCGCGCCGCGACGCTGCTGCCGGCCCGAATGCTCGGGCTGCACGACCGCGGCTCGCTCGAGGCCGGCAAGCGCGCCGACTTCATCGTGCTCGACGCTGATCCGCTGCTGGACATCGCCAACACCCGTTCGATCGCCGACGTGTACATCGCCGGATCGGCCATCGATCGCCCGGCGCTGCGGGCGAAGTTGCTGAGCTCGGAGGTCGCCGCCGCGGCCTGAGCCGCGGGCGAGACCTGCGCCTGCTCCGCCGCGGCACCGATGCCGCGGCCGCGCCCTCGCGCGCGCCGTTGCACCCACTCGATCGACCCCACCCGTAGAAATCCCTCCGATGAAGGAAAGAGATAATGGCGTCTCCCTCGATTTCGACCACCCCTGACGGCACTCCCGGCGACTCGTCCGGCGGCACGCCCGACAGACCGCTCCGCACCCGGCCCTACGCACTGATCGTGGCCGTGTTCCTCCTGATCGAAGTCACCGGCATCTTCGAGCAGACGATGATCTACGTCGCCCTCCCCACCCTGATGGGTGTCTTCGAAACCGATGCCGCCACGATCTCGTGGGGCATCACCGTGTTCCTGCTCGTCGGCGCAGGAACCGCCGCGATCTCCGGCCGCCTCGGCGACATCTACGGACGCAAGAAGGTCCTCGTGGTGCTGATGGTCGTCTCGACGGTGGGTTCGTTCGTCAGCGTGATCTTCGGCAACTTCGAGGGCATCCTGATCGGACGTGCCCTGCAGGGCACCAGCGCGGCGCTGTTCCCGCTGCTGGTCGGCATCGCCCGGGAGGTCGTGCCGGCCCCGCGAGTTCCGGTCCTGATCGCTCTGACGACGGGCTCCGCCGTGATCGGCGGCTCGCTGGGCGCCCTGGCCGCCGGCATCCTGCTGGAGTCCAGCGGCTGGCACAGCATGTTCGTCGCGTCGGGGATCCTCGCGCTGCTCGCGCTGTTCTCCACTCTGTTGCTGCCGCCGTCGATCGTCGCACCCGCCGTCCACGGCCGTCTCGACATCCTCGGTGGAGTACTGCTCGCCCCGGCCGTCGCCGCCGTGCTCTTCGGGGTGAACACTGCGCGAGGCGCGGGGGTGACGCCGCTGACCGTGATCCTCATCGTGGGTGGTCTGGCGCTCTTCGCCGGCTGGATCGTGCTGGAGCTGCGACTGAAGGAGCCGATGTTCAACCTGCGCCTCTTCACCCAGCGACCGCTCGTGCTGGCGCTGCTGATCACCGCGTTGGTCGGTCTCGGCATCTTCGCGACCGGCGCGCTGCTCAACCCGATCCTGTTGCAGGGAGCCGTGACGAATCCGGTCGGTCTCGGCCTCACCCCGACGACCGCCGGGCTCTACGGGCTGATCACCGGCGCGATCGGCTTCGTGCTGTCGCCGATCGGCGGAAAGGTCGCGGCGAAGTACGGCGCGAAGATCACCCTCATCGCGGGCATCGCCGTCGCGGTCGTGGGCTTCGGTGGGTTCGCCTTCTTCGTGCACGACCTCGCCCTCGCCCTCGTGGCGTCGGTCGTCTCCGGCGTCGGCACGTCCCTGATCCTGGCCGGACTGCCCAATCTCATCGTCGAGCTGGTGCCGCCGGAGAACACCGGCGAAGCCGTCGGCATGATCTACTCCGTGGGCCGGACGCTGTTCCAGGCCATCGCCACCGCGGTCGCCGGCCTCATCCTCTCCTCCAGCGTCGTCGAGGCGAGCGGGGCGCCGACGAGCGCGGCCTGGTACGGGGCGGTCGGCTTCATCGCCGTGACCGGGATCCTCGCCATGATCATCACCGCCGTTGTGAAGAAGGTCACGCCGATGGATCAGCGCGGCGACGTGATCGAGGCGGTCGTCACCGCCCCCGCTGCCACTCCCGCCGACTCGGCGGCACCGACGGCCACCGCCCTTCGTTCCCCCATTTCCAGCACCAAGGAGTAATCACCATGCGCACCTTCCCTCGCCGGATCCGCACCGGCCTCGAGTCCGGCGGCAACGTCTTCGGCGTCACCATCCAGCTGCCCAGTCCGGACGCGGTCGAGATGGTCGGCCTCACCGGCTACGACTTCGCCTGGATCGACGCCGAGCACGGCACCCTCGACCTCAGCGACATCAACACGCTGGTGCGCTCGGCCGACGCCGTCGGCATCGACGCCATCGTCCGCGTCCCCGATCACAACCCGTCCTTCATCCAACGCGTGATGGACCTCGGGGCGACCGGGATCATGGCACCGCACATCCGCACGCTCGCCGACGCCCGCGGGATCGTCTCGGCCGCGAAGTTCGCGCCGGAGGGGATCCGCGGCGCCTGCCCGTCGACGCGGGCCGTCGGTCATCTCACCACGGACTGGGCCGGGGAATACCGCACGGCCAACGCCGACGTGCTGGTCTACGGCCTGATCGAAGACCTCGAGGGGGTCGAGAACGTCGAGGAGATCGCCCGGGAGTCGGGGCTGGACGGGCTCGTGTTCGGGCCGTTCGACCTCTCGATGGAACTCGGGCTCGACGGCGATATCGCCCACCCCGAGGTGCAGCGCTTGCACGACCGGGTGACGGCGGCGGCTCGCGATGCCGGCATCGAGTACATCGCGATCCCGTCGTGGGAGATCGGCGGATTCGAGCGACTCGTCGCCGACGGGGTGCGGATGTTCAACGTCACCGGCGACCGAGGCGGCCTGTACATGGCGTACGCCGGTGCGCTCGCGGATGCGCGCACGAAGATCTCCGCTCAGCAGCGCGTCGAGGTGAACGCCTGATGGGCGCGCCGACCGAGGACGAGGTCATCGGCTACGTCGACTCGCTCTCCAACTGGGGGCGCTGGGGCGCGGAGGACCGTCTCGGCACCCTCAACCTGATCACACCCGAAGCGCGGGTCCGCGCCGCGACCCTCGTCGAGTCGGGCGACGTCGTCTCGCTCTCGCGCGACATCGATCCCGAGAACGCGGATCCGTTGGGCACCGGTCTGGCGACCGTGCAGCGTTTTATGGGGATCGGGGAGGCCGAGCACCACATCGGCAAAGGCCGGGTGCGCTTCGACGGAGTGACCGAGTACGTCGGCATCGCAGCCCACGGTTCGAACACGCATCTGGACGGCCTCGCGCACTACTCCTGGGATGGAAAGAACTACAACGGCTTCGCCGCGAGCGAGACCACCTCGCTCGGTGGGGCTCAGGCGCTGTCGGTGCACCACGCCAGCGCGGGCATCGTTTCCCGCGGCATCCTGCTCGACATCCCCGCGCTGCTGGGCGTGCCGTGGTTGCAGCCGGGACACGCGATCACCCCGGAGCAGCTGCGCGCGGCCGAGGAGCGTCAGGGCGTGAGCGTCGGCGCCGGTGACGCCCTTCTCGTGCACACCGGGCACGTCGCGCGCACCTTCGCCGAGGGGCCCAACGACCCGCGGCTGCCGAATCAGCCGGGTCTGCAGGCGGGCTGCCTGCCGTACCTGCGTGAGCGCGACGTCGCCGTGATCGGGATGGACGCGATCCAGGACGTGCAGCCCTCCGGCTACGGCCTGGACCTGCTCCGGCCGATCCACACGGTCGGCCTCGTCGCGCTCGGCCTGTGGCTGATCGACAACATGGAGCTGACGGAGCTGGCCGAGGTCTGCCGACGGGCGCAGCGCTGGGAGTTCTTCTTCGCGATGCTGCCGTGGCGGATGAAGGGCGTCACGTCCAGCGCGACGAATCCGGTCGCCGTGTTCTAGGGAACGACATCGAGCTCTCCGGCCGGGGAGCGGCGCCCCCGGCCGTCAGCCGAGGTGCGCGACCAGCTCGAGGGCGATGACGAGCAGGCTCAGCACGACCTCGGCGATCAGAACGGCCGCCTTGTGCAGCAGCGGGATGCTCAGCCGCCGGATCGCCAAGTAGCCGACGAGGACGAGCGAGAGCACGAGGGCGACGATCGCCCCGGCGAGCGCGTCCGCCGTCGTCCACCAGCCGGCGCCGGCGGCGAGCAGCAGCAGTACCGGCGCGATCAGCACCGTGCCAGCACCCACGCCGACCGCGATCATGTGCCGCAGCTCGCCGCGGTTCGGCAGGCTCTGGTGCACGACCAGGTGGCTGATCAGGTCGGCGACGAACACGGCGAGGAGGGTGCCCACCACGGCGATGCCGAGAGTCAGACCCGCCGAGAGCGCCGACGTCTCGTCGGCATGCGACTGCAGAGCGAGCACGACCGAGAGGCTCGTGAAGCTCACGTAGACGCGTTCCTTGAGGCGCTCGGCCCGCTGTCGGGTCGGCTCCGGCGCGGTGTTGTCATCGTTCATCGCTCTGCTCCGTCGTCGTCTGAATGTGTGCACCCTCGGCGGAGTGCGAGGAGAGCCCAGCGCCCGCCTCGGACGAGCGGACGCTGGGCTCGATTCCTTGCGATCAGCGCACTCCGCCGGCTGCCGCCGGCTCCGTGGCGGCCGGCGCGGCGGCGGCAGTCGCCGTGGCGGCCGATGCTGTGACAGCCGATGCTGTGACAGCCGGTGCTGTGACGGCCGATGCCGTGGCCGGCACGACTTCGGCGGGCTGGGCGGCCTCGCTCTCGCGACGGGCAGCCTTCTGCGCGATCCGCTTCGTGCGGATGCCGACGATGGCCGTCAGAAGCACGGCCGCCGCCGTCCAGATCAGCAGCAGGAGCAGCCACCGGCCGAGGCCGTTACCGCCGAAGAAGAGGATGCTGCGCATCGATTCGAAGGCGCCGGATCCGAGCCAGCCGTTGTGGATGCCCTGCCAGAACGGCGGCAGCATCGATTCCGGCGCGCTATTGCCGGCGCTGGTGAAGCTGAAGGCGACCAGGATCAGGATCTCGGCGAACACCGCTGCCTGGCCGAGCAGCAACGTGAACAGCGTCGCGATCATCCCGACGGTGAACGCGTAGATCATGCCCACCCCCAGCAGTGCGGCGATCGTGCCGAAGGTGGCACCGTAGTCCACGAAGAAGCTGATCACGGTGAAGCCGATGATCGGGACCAGGATCGCGGCGCCGATCGCGGTCACGGTCAACTCGCGCGCCCCCGCACCGGGGATGATCTGGCTGATGACGGTGATGCTGAGGAAGGCGCCGACGGTGCAGATCACCAGCAAGAAGAACAACACCGTGCCGGTGGGATCGTCGGCGGGCAGCGGGGCGACGTCGGTGATGGTGTTGGTGCCGCCCAGCTGCGCGGCGATCCGGTCGCCGACGGTCTGTACCGTCGACGCGGCGAGCCTGCCCCCGCCGGAGGCGACGATGGTCGTGACGTTCGTCCCGTCGACAATGATCGCCCCGACAGCGTCGCGGGTGGCGACGGCGTCGTGCGCCGCCGTGGCGTCCGTCGTCTGGGTGATGTCGAACGCGCCTTCCGCCTGGTCCTCGATCGCTGCGGCGAGCTGTTCGGTGACCGCTGACGGTCCGGCGACGGTGAGGGCCAGGTCGTGCGGCGTCGGCGCGTGGGTGGCGCTGACGAAGCAGAGCGTGAAGGTGATCAGGAAGAACAGCGGCATCGCGATGACCGCGATCAGTCGGGTCCGCAGGGTCGCCTGACGGCTCGGGTCGATCGAACCGGGGGTGGCGACCGTGTCGAGGTGGTTCTCGGGCATGGTGGAGAGTTCGGCCGTGGTCAGCGGCGTCTTGTTCGGGGTCGAGGCGGTGCTCATCGCAGTGCTCCTTCACGGGCCGGCAGAGCCCGCTGTTCGCTTCCGTCGCTCTCGAGCGAGGGGTAGTGGGGATCGTCGAGCTGATAGCTCTCGAGTTGGACGTGTCGGCGACGCTCCTGCGCCTCCGCGCCGGAGGGGCGGGAGTCGTCGGGGTCGGCGGCGGAAGCGACACGGGCGGCGGAGGCGGTGACCTCGGCCAGCTGCTTCCGCTGAACGCGCACGGTCTTGGCCTGGTGGATGATGAAGGTGACCAGCATCAGGCCCACGGTCCACGCGGCGAGCTGGAACAGCCAACGACCGACTCCGTTGCCGTCGAAGTAGACGATCGAGCGGAACGATTCCATCGCGCCGGCGCCGAAGTAGACGTTGTGGATCGCCTGCCAGAACGGCGGCAGCATCGCCTCGGGCGAGGCCCCGCCCGCACCCGGGAAGTTCAGGAACACCACGAGTGCCATCACCCCGAACGTCGCCGCCCGGCCCAACAGCTGCTCGATGACGATGGCCGCGCAACCGACGGTGAAGACGTACAGCGCGTTCACGCCGAGCAGGCCTGCGATCGTGCCGAAGCCGGCCCCGTAGTCGCCGATGAAAATGGACGACAGTCCGAACGCGATCAGCGGGGCGACGATCGAGGCGACCGCGACGGCGGCGTAGCGCACGCGCAGCTTCGCCCCCGGCATCACCTGCGTCAGCACGATGATCACGAGATAGGCAGCGAGCGACGTGTAGGTGAGCAGGTAGAAGAGACCGACACCGAGCGGATCCTCGGCGCTCAACGGCGCCACGTCGGTCACGGTCACGGTCGTGCCCAGTTGCTCGGCGACGGAGTCGCCGACCGACTCGACGGCGGCCGAAACGGCGCGCCCCTCCGCGCCGGCGACGTAGCTCGTCACGGCGAAGGTCGGGGCCGACTGCTCGTCGGCGGCAGGAACGACGTCGATCTGGATCGAGCCGTCGAAACTCCGGTCCTCGACGCGGGAGCGGGCCTCGGAGACGACGTCGGTCCGCTCGGCGGCGAACCGACCGGTCTCATCGAGCGTCGTCGCGATCTGCGACACGACCTGATCGGGCCCGACGATCAGGATCGGGAGTTCGTGCGGCGTCGGGTTGTGCAGGGCGCTGACGAATGCCAGCGGGAAGGCGATCACGAAGAAGAGCGGCAGCAGGAAGGCCGACGCGATCTGAACGATCGGGTTCGGCCGACGCGATGTCGTGGGTGCGGGGTCGGCAGGGGCAGCATCAGTCACGCGGGGTCTCCAGTGGCGAGTCGGTGAAGCGGGACAGCATTTGTAAACACTGTTTGTAAACAGTGATCACTGTAAACTACGTTTACGATTGTCAGCAACACGGGCGGACGCTTCTGAGCGGACGCGCACGCAGAACCGGGTTCACCCGATCCGGTCGACGAAGGGCACGCAGATGGCAACGGTCGCGAAGGCGAGACGAGATCGATCGGCCGGCATCCGCGACGCCATCCGAGCCTCCGCCGCCCGGCTGTTCCGGGAGCGCGGCTTCGACGGCACCGGCGTGCGGGACATCGCCGCAGATGCCGAGGTGAATCCGGCCATCGTGATCCGGCACTTCGGGTCGAAGGAGGCGCTCTTCATCGAGACGGTCGACGCCACCGCGACCTGGCTGGCGCTCCTGGACGGACCGATCGATGACGTCGGCCGACGAGCCGTGCGCAGCATCCTGCACGGAAGCAGCACCGGCGCCCTGTCGGTCTTCGGCGTCGTCGTGCGCGCCTCCAGCCGCCCGGACATCCGCGACAACCTGCGTCGATCGATGATCGACACCTTCGCGGCCCCCATGATCGATCGGATCGAGGCCACCGACTCCCCCCTTCGAGCGCACCTGTTCGCCGCCCAGCTCATCGGGCTCATGTCCGCCCTCGTCGTCTACGACGACCCGGTCCTACTGAGCGCGGATGCGGAGCAGATCGTCGACCTCTACGGCGGCGCGCTCCAGGGGATCCTCACCGAAGGTTGACCCGAGTTCGGAACCCCTGGCCATCGCCGCGCTGATGCGATCCCGCTCCGACTCGAGCAGTTCGAAGACCTCGGCGGATGCCTGACCGGAGTCGACGCACGGCAGCAGCTGCCGGATGGTGCGGCTCGCCAGACCCGCCGTGAAGAACTGCTGGATCAACCACACCTGCTCGACGGCCGACTCGGGATACAACCGCTGCCCCGCCGCGGTGCGATCCTCCTGGCCGACGGAGAAACCGAGCCGTGCAGGAAAAAAGGGCGGCGATTCTCCTTCAACGCAGGGCTTCTCCGTACCGCAGGAGAATCCGGAGACGAGCCTATGAACGCAGCCCGAGTAGGGGGAGCAGCCGGCTGAGGTCGAAGCCGTCGACGACGAGGTCGGCGCGATCGCGCACCAGCGGCTTCGCGACGGCGATCGTGCGTTCCAGCGGAACGCCGCAGGCGCCCGCCCACTCGCGCAGCGCATCCGCCTTCGCGTGCGCGTCGATCTCGCCGTCGTTCAGGCCGCCGGCGAGCGCACCGTCGCGCGCCTCCAAGCAGTTCGCGCGCGCGAAGTCGAGACCGAGTTCCGCGGCGAGCGGGTCGAGGATCTCGTGGAAGCCGCCCGAGAGGGCGGGCTTACGCGGCGATGGACGTCCTCGACGAGTTCGAGGACCTCGACACCCGGATCCGGGAGCGCATCACGCGCCTACGGAGCGCCTGACGCGACGGCTCATCCCGACGGATCACCCCAGAGCCCGAGGCGGATCCATTCGCCTCCACGCGGCTCACGCGATGGAGTCGAGGAGCCGTTCGGTCGCGGCCCAGAGCTGCGCCTGCGCCGCCGCGTCGTCGCCGGGGGCCGTCGGGCGAATCTCCCGGTGGCCACGGACCGTGACGTAGCGACCGGACCGTCCGTCGTAGCCCGCGTCGGTCGCGAGGGCCGTGATGAGGTCGGCGCCGCGCTGGGGTTCTCCGATGTGCAGCGCGGTGAGGACGCGTTCGAGGCCGACAGCGAACCCGAGTTCGCGGCCGAGACCGGTCGTGTTGAAGCCGGGGTCGAGGCAGTTCACCGTAACGGTCGTGCCGGCGAGGCGCCGGGCGAGTTCGAAGCTGAACATGATGTCGAGCAGTTTCGACTTCCCGTACCGCTCGGAGGAGCCTCGGGCGGTGAAGGCGGTGGCGTCGGTGAGATCGGCGGGAATGGACAGGGTGCCGTGGCGCCGGGAGGCCTCGGACGCGACGGTGACGACGCGGCCGGCGGCGGCACGATGCAACTGCGGCAGCAGCGCCCCCGTGAGGATGAACGGGGTGAGGTAGTTGACGGCGATCATCTCGGGCAGTCCATCGGGGGTGATCCGCGGTTCGAACGCATGGATGCCGGCGTTGTTGATGAGCACGTCGATCCGGTCGTAGTGGGCCGCGATCTCTGCTCCGACTCGACGGGTTTCGCTGACGCGGGTGAAGTCGGCCAGGAAGACGTCGACCTCGGCACCGGGAACGCGGGCGAGGATCTCGGCGCGGGTCTCGTCGGCCTTCGCCCGGCTCCGGGCGGTGATCGCCAAGCGAGCGCCTCGGCGAGCGAGGTCGCCGGCGGCGATCCGGCCGAGGCCGTTCGTGGCCCCGGTGATGACGATGAGCGGTGACGATGCCATGCGTGCGAATCCTTCGATGACGGGACGGTAGTTTGCCGTTACCCATTACTTTAGAACGCTATCGTGGGCATATGCAAACAAGATCGCAGCACGATCGTCGCGAGCTCGAGCTCGCCCTCGGCGAGAGCATCAACGCCCTGCTCAGCGCGACCCGCGCCTTGAGCGAGCGCAGCGCCGCGTCGTTCCACGAGCAACTGCAGCCCGCCGCGTTCCACATCGCCCGCTGGCTGCACGCATTCGGACCAGCCAAACCCAGCGTCATCGCCGACGCGCTGGCCATGGATCGCAGTTCGACCAGCACTCTCATCGGCCGGATGCGCACGCTGGGACTCGTGGAGAGCACCCCCGATCCCGGCGATCGGCGTGGGGTCATCGTCGGCCTGAGCCCGTCGGGCGACGAACGCGTCACGCGCACGCTGGCCGAACGGGGGGACGAGTTCGGCGATCGCGTCAGGGACTGGTCCGACCCGGACGTCCGGACCTTGACCGAACTCCTCGAACGACTGACCCGCACCCCGACGCAGGATGAGCGTCCGGAGCCCACCACCCGGCGGCCCTGAGCATCGGGCTACGATTCCGACATGACGAAACCGACTCCGATCATCGATGTCTCGATCGGCGGGGAGTCCATCCGTCTCGGGCAGTTCCTGAAGTTCGCAGGGCTGCTCGACAGCGGCGGTGAGGTGAAGGAGGCGATCGTCGACGGCCTGGTCGCCGTGAACGGCGAGGTCGAGCTGCGCCGCGGCCGACAGCTCCAGCTCGGCGACATCGTCGACTTCGAGGGGCGGCGGGCGCGCGTCTGCGCGTAGCGTCGCGCGTCGACATCGGAGCCGCCCGCCTCGGGCGGAACGAGCAACTGCACGCATCGCCGGACCGACTCACACCCGCCGCGCCCCTTATTCCCGCGGCGCGGACCGCCCGCCGCGGGTCTAATCTCGGCAGTGGCAGGACGGATGGCGACCATGACGGATGCAGCGGCCTTCGCGCAGCGACTCTTCACCGAACTCATCGGCGGGATGGAGATCCTCGCCGTGTACATCGGCGACCGGCTCGGCCTGTACCGCGCACTCGCCGACGCCGGCCCCCTCACGGTCGATGAGTTGGCGCACCGCACCGGGATGCATCCGCGTTACGCACGGGAGTGGCTCGAGCAGCAAGCGGTGAGCGGCATCCTGACCGTCAACGGCCCCGGCCCGGCCCCCCGGTTCGACCTCCCGGGCGCGCACGCCGAGGTGCTGACCGATCCGTCGTCACTGGTGTACACCCCACCGTTCGCGCGGATGCTCGTGGCCGCCTCCGCTCGCCTTCCCGAGCTTCTGGAGGCCTACCGAACCGGCGGCGGAGTCGGATGGTCCCAGTTCGGTGCCGATGCCCGAGACGGCCAGGGCGACGCGAATCGACCGTGGTTCGAGACCGCGCTCGCCCCGGCCCTCGCGCGGGTACCCGCCGTGCACGACGTGCTCTCGCGTTCCGGCGCGCGCATCGTCGACGTCGGCTCCGGCCACGGCTGGTCCTCGATCGCGCTGGCTCGGGCGTACCCGAACGCGACCGTCGTCGGCGTGGATGTGGACGAACCCTCGATAACGGCCGCCCGTGAGCACGCGGCAGCCGTCCCCTCCGTGTCGTTCCGCCGTGCGGACGGGGACGGCTTCGTCCGCGACGGTGAGCCGCTCCTGGACGCAGCGTTCGTCTTCGAGGCGCTGCACGACATGCCCGACCCGGTCGGGGTGCTGCGAGCGATCCGCGACTCGTTGCGCGACGACGGGATCGTGGTTGTGATGGACGAGGCCGTTGCCGAGACGTTCGCGCCGGACGGCGACGAGATCGAGCGGATCATGTACGCCTACAGCCTGTTGATCTGCCTGCCCGACAGCATGTCGACCCCGGGATCCGTCGCGACCGGGACGGTGATGCGACCGGCAGTCCTGGAACGCTACGCGCGCGGCGCGGGATTCGCGGGGATCGAGATCCTGCCGATCGACGACTTCGCGGCGTTCCGGTTCTACCGGCTGCTGCTGTGATGCGCGCCGGGTCGGCACCGGTTCGAGCACCACGACATCGGTCGCGATCGTCATCCCATAGCGGGCACCCACTGCGGCGGCGCGGAAGGTTTGGACAAAAGTCGGAAGGCCGCGACGGCCCCCGACCGTAGCGTGGAAGCACTCTTCACCCCAGGCGAAGAGACCCCTGAATCGGACCCGGGCTGGGCTCGCGGTCGACCTGAACACGGAGACGGAAATCATGCCCTTTGTAACCACCGACGACGGCGTAGAGATCTACTACAAGGACTGGGGCAGCACCGACGCGCAGCCCATCGTGTTCCACCACGGCTGGCCGCTCTCCTCCGACGACTGGGACGCGCAGATGCTGTTCTTCCACGCCCGCGGCTACCGCGTCATCGCGAGCGACCGCCGCGGTCACGGCCGGTCGACGCAGGTGGGCACCGGGCACGACATGGACCACTACGCCAGCGACGTCAACGCCGTGGTCGAGCACCTCGATCTGCGGAACGCGATCCACATCGGCCATTCCACCGGCGGCGGCCAGGTCGCCCGCTACGTCGCGAAGTACGGCGAGCCGCAGGGCCGCGTGGCCAAGGCGATCCTCGTGTCGGCGGTGCCCCCGCTGATGGTGCAGACCGAGTCGAACCCTGATGGCACGCCGATCTCGGTCTTCGACGGATTCCGCGAGGCCCTCGCCGCCAACCGCGCCGAGTTCTTCCAGGCTGTCGCCTCCGGCCCGTTTTACGGCTTCAACCGGCCCGGCGTCACCGTCTCGCAGCCGGTGGTCGACAACTGGTGGCGTCAGGGCATGACGGGCTCCGCGCTGGCGCACTACGAGGGCATCAAGGCCTTCTCGGAGACCGACCAGACCGAGGACCTCAAGGCCATCACCGTCCCCGTTCTCGTCACGCAGGGCGACGACGACCAGGTCGTGCCGTACAAGGACGCGTCGCTGAAGCAGCACGAGCTGCTCCAGAACTCCACGCTCAAGATCTACGAGGGCTACCCGCACGGCATGCTGACGACCCACGCCGACGTCATCAACCCCGACCTGCTGGCCTTCATCCAGGAGTAGGGCGCCACCGTGCCGCACCGGTGCACCGCGGAGGTTCCCGCGGTGCACCGGTGCAGTAACGTGCTTCTCGTGACGACCCGCATCGACGAACGTGCACACACCCTCTCCACGGTCGTTCATCTGCAGCGGATCGCCCTGCAGCAGAACTCCGGCGGAGAACGCGGAACGATCGACGTCCGCGGACGAGCGACGCTCGTGCCACCACCCGCCAGCACCGACGACGCCTCCTCCGCCCGCCACACCGGCGGCGTCGCCGACGCCCTCGGGCGGTTCCTCCCCCACGCCGACCACTACTCGTCGATCACGCCGTGGGTGCATTCGTCGGGGCGTTGGCGTGGCCGCGCGAAGACCCGGCTTCCGGCGGCGTCACTCCTGTACGGCGGAGTCGCGCGCGAACACTTCGGACACTTCATCGTCGAGAGCCTCAGCCGGCTCTGGGCGCTCTACCACTCCGACGTCGACAGCGACACGCCCACCGACCGCCGCTTCGACCTGATCGCGTTCCTGCGTTCACCGATCGCCGGACCATCGCCGCACGGCATGGAACTGCTCTCCCTGTTCGCAGGAGTTCCGCCGACCGTCATCGTCGACGTGCCGATGGCAGCGACGAACGTGCACATCCCGATCCAGGCCAGCGCTGCCGAATCCGGCCTCATCGGCCCCGCTTCAGCGATGCGGGCGCTCCGGGCGAACCTCCTGCCGCACTGCGCACCGTCGACGTCCCGCAGCATCTACGTGTCGAGAAGTCGGTTCGATCCTGGAGCGACGGTGTACTCCGGGTCGATCGCGGAGGAGAGAGCCCTCGAAGAGCGCCTCATCGAAGCGGGCTATGAGATCTTCCACCCGCAGGAACACCGAGTCGTCACCCAGATCGAGACCTACCGTCAAGCCGGACGGATCATCGTCAACGAGTCGACGGCCATGCACCTCGTCGCGCTCGCGGCACCGGCATCCGCGCGCGTCGCCGTCATCGGACGCCGAGCCACCCTCGGACCCCTCGTCGACCTGCACCTCGAGGCGGCCTTCGGAGAGAGCGAACGCACCCGATTCATCGAGAACGGAGCGCGCTACGAACTCGGCACGACCGGGGAGACCTGGGTCGCGCCGCAGTGGACGGAGCTCTGCGACGAACTCAGCACACGCGGCCTCCTGCCCCACGGAACCGTGTGGAACCCGACCGCGGCGCGGCTCGACGAGGTCGAGCGACGAAGCGCGATCCTCGGCGGCGCGAGCATCGTCCGCTTGAGTTGACTCGCTCTGACGGTGCACAGCGTGGGCAAGCTCCCGTCCGTCCGGCAGTTCCCGATCGGGAGTCGAAGGACGAGCCAACGCGAACTCGTCGCCGTTCAGCACAGGGCCGATCACGTCGACGCCGGCCGCAGGTGAGCGCCGGTACGAGCGCAGCGCGAGGGCAATGATGGAGGCCGCCGCGATTCCTATCAGTACCTGCGCCGTTGCGGATCCTTCACCAAGTCGGTGTGGTGACCGGATGATCGGATCGGCTCCGTGCCGACCTGCGATCGCGTGGAAACGGCACCGAGATCGGAAGGGAGGCACCGCATCGGCGCCTCCCTCCATTCAGCGGTCCGCCTGGTTCAGCAGGAACGAGCCGGGTACGCGGCGTCGATCGAGGTGCTGACGCTCTGTCCGCCGACCGTGGCCGTCGCGAGCACCGACGCGGTGCCCGCACCGACGGACGTGAGCCGCGTGCTGAACGCCGCCGAGGCCTTCTTCGCCGGCGCGACCGAGGTGAACGACTTGCTGCCGTGCGCGGAGGTCACCGCCACGTCGACCGGAACGCTCGCGTTGTTGGTCACGACAACCGTCAGCACGACCTTCCCGGCCACGCAGCGCGTGGAGGCCGTCGCCGTCACGTCGAGCGCCGGAACTGTCGAGACCGTCGTCGGCGTGCCGAGAGACACGGGAGCTATCGTGATCCGGTCGATGTTCGGCGCGTACGCCGACGCGTTGCCGAGCACGATGGGAGCGGATGCGGAGGTCAGCGTCACGGGGATGGTGCGTTCCCAGAAGCTGTTCCAGGAGTACGTATAGCGGAAGTAGGCGTGTCCGGCGGAACCGGCGATGTCCTTCTCGCTCACGTCGATCCGACGATCGACCACCTGCGGGTTGTAGTCGTGCGCGCCGCTGAGTTCGGCATTGGAGTACGACACCGCGATGTCGTACTCCCCGGCCGCCGTGATGCCCGCGCTGCGCGGGATCTCGATGGTGTTCGCCGCGCCGTTGCCGACGAAGCCGACGAACTTCGAGCCCGAGGCGTTGGTGCCGGTGCTCGCCGCGAGTGTCGTCACGGCCGCCGCGCCGCGCAGCGTCGCGTTCTCCGCCTCGACGACCACGGCCGCGGGATCATCTTCGGAGGTCGACAGCCAGAGGGTGTCGTCCCAGCCGGCGGCCTTCTGCGCAACGGCGACCGCTGCCTTGACGGTGTCGAGGTCGATCTTGATCGGGTTGTAGATCACGGCGGCGCGAGCGCGCGCCGCCGGATCGGCGGGGGTCGGGTCGGTCATGAGGTGCGCCTTTCAGGCAGAGGTTCACAGCCGCGCGTAGCGGGCGCGAACGAAGGTGTAGAGGCCGTAAGCGATGAGCCCGATTCCGACGGCGGTGAGGATGATCGCCCCGAAGGTAAGCGAGGCGAGGGACTTCAACGCCCCATCCAGTCCGGTCGCGTTGCCGGGATCGACGGTGGCGGCCGCGACGACGAACAGCACACCGACCACGAACACGGCGACACCCTTCGCGATGTATCCGGTGATGCCGGCGGCGACGACGACGCGGCCGACGCGGCCGACGGGAAGGGTGAGGTCATCCCGGAATCTGCGGGTGACGCCTTTGAAGACGAAGTAGCCGCCGATACCGGCCGCGAGAACGCCCACCGCGCCGAGCAAGAGCTGGCCGCCGGGGAGGGTGAGGAGGGTGGAGCTGGCCTGCTGGGTCGAGTCGCTCGAGCTGGCCGCCTTCCCCTGCGCGAAGCTCAGCGCCGTGACGCCGAGGGCGACGTAGGCGAGAGCCTTCCCCAGCGACACGAGGCTGCGCATCCAGCGCTTCTTCGACGAGGAGCCGATCCCGAGCACTGCCTGCACGATCAGCCAGAGTCCGAGGGCGAACAGACCGACGACGACGATCCACAGCAGAATCGCACCGCCGGGGAACTTCGCGATCTCCGCGAGGGCTCCGGACTGATCGGATTGACCCTGTCCGGTGAATGCGACACGGATCGCGACGGCGCCGAGCAGGAGGTGGACGAGGGCGCTGGCCGCGAAGCCGACTCGAGCGAGGATCTCGAGGGCGCGACTGTTGCCGACGTCGCGGGCGGCGCCCGTTGTGGCGCGCGCGGCTCGGCGCGCGTGGTCGGAGGTACTCACGGTTTTCTCCGTTCTAGGGTCAGGTTCCGTCGCGCTGAAGCTGCGAGAACGGGTCGAGGATGCGTTCGCCGGGCACGCGGACGGTACGTTTCACGTCGATTGCCATGACGGTCCCGACGATCACCATCGAGAGCATGAGTGAGGCGGTGGTGTCGCTGATCCAGTGGTACCCGAGGTAGAGCCGGCTGCAGATCTGCGCGAGGATCCCGATGATCGCCAGCGCCAGTGCCGTCACGGTGAACCAGCGGCGCTGGATGCGGCTGGCGAGGAGGTAGGCGAGCAGAAGCAGGAAATCGGCGGTGCCGAGGACGTGACCGGAGGGGAACGAGAAGGAGTGGTCGGGGCCGAACAGCATCAGCCCGATCGGCGGGCGCGGATGCTGCACGAGCGGCGCGATGACCATCGCCAGCAGCATTCCCGTCACCATTCCGCCCGCCAGCAGCAGCGGCCGCCACAGGTGTTTGGCGAGCATCACCCACGCGATCAGAACCGCAAGGATGACCAACGGCAGGACCGTGGGGCCGAAGACGATCGCCAACACGATCATCGAAGCCGTGGCGTCGGCGGAGCGCAGTGAGTTGAACCAGCTCTCGACGGGCACATCCAACCGTTGGAAACCGGTGAAGGTCAGCACACTCCACAACAGCGCGGCGAATCCGAGCAGGCCGACAGCGATCAGCATCGACGCTAGGAGGTACATCCGGCGTCGGGTAGTCGCGGGCAGGTAGCGTTCCTCGACGATGAAGCGTTGCCGCCACGAACGGTCGGCCGACTCCGTCATCGTCGGCCCCTCGGTTGCTGCTCGGCGGGGTCCGGGCTCAGCGGCGTGCGGTGCTGCGGCCGGCGAAGCGCGTGTATATCAGCAGGACGATGATCGCCCCGATGATCGAGCCGATGATCCCCGCGGGCTGGAAGAAGCCGTCCATCGCGTCGTGCTGGAACAGCAGGTACCCCAGGAAGCCGCCCACGAACGAGCCGACGATGCCCAGAACGATGGTCATCACGATGCTGATGTTCTGCCGTCCCGGCACGATCAAGCGTGCGAGCGCCCCGGCGATCAGGCCGACGATGATGAGGCTGATGATAAGACCGACCATGATGGTCACCTTCCGTTGTGCAGGCCGGAGCCCACGGTTCGGCCCGATGATCATCGAGCCGTAGATCAACCGAACCACCGGACAGGGCGGCTCCGGTACACCCCTGGGGGTGTAGTCGCGGCGGGCCGGCGTGCGGTAGCGTCCGAGGATGCCCCGCACCGCGCCCCTGACCGTGGCGCTGGTCGACGACTACGACGTGGTCCTCACCGGACTGGCGCACATGTTCGACCACTACCGCGACCGGATCCTGGTCGCCGAGATCGACGCGAACGCGAACCTCTCGGACCGGATCGACATCGTGCTCTACGACTCGTTCGCGCAACCCGAATCCGATCAGCAAGAACTCGCCGAACTCGTGCGCAACGAACGCGCCGGCCACGTCGTCGTCTACACCTGGAACTTCCAGCCCGCGCTCGTCGACCAGGCCCTCGAGCAGGGCGTGCACGGCTACCTGTCGAAGACCCTGCCGGCCCGCGAACTCGTCGCCGCTCTGGAGCGAATCGGCGCAGGCGAGATCGTCGTCAGCGACCCGCCCAAGCGCGCAGGCAACGCTCCCGGCCTCGACTGGCCAGGTCGGCACGAAGGCATCACCGACCGCGAATCGGAGATCCTCGCACTGATCACACAGGGCAAGAGCAACGCCGACGTCGCCGCGCTCACCTACCTCAGCCCGAACACCGTCAAGTCCTACATCCGCAGCGTCTACGGCAAGATCGGCGCGACCAGCCGCACCCAGGCCGTGCTCTGGGGCGTGGACCACGGCTTCACCCCGGACCATCACCGCATCGACCACTGGCTCGGCGGACCATAGACCCGCACCGATGACGGGCCAAGCTGCACCACCCGGAATCGCTCCGCGCATTCCGAGACGGCGCGCGGCGCGGAGGGGATGGATCACGGTCACGACCTTCTGCACGGGGTGGATCCCCGAACACCTCAGTCGAGCAGGCCGCCTCTCAGATACTTCTAAGAATCCGAATGCACGGGCGGGGATTGCGCGATCGGCAGAGTGAGTGCCGTAGAGGTGCCGTCCGGTCCGGTCGCGGCGACGGAGACATCGCCGCCGTAGCGAAGCAGCGTGTCGCGCACCAAGGCGAGCCCGATGCCGTGTCCGGCGGTCGATGTCCCGTCGGCGATCACGGCGGCCTTCACGGCGGCCTCGGAGTGCGCGAATCGGTCGAAGATGCGCTCGGGGTCGATGCCGCGGATACCGTGACCGCGATCGGTGACGGTGATCGTCACGGCGGCGGAGGTGGCGTGCTGGGTCACCGTGATGCGGGAGCCCTCCGGGGAGTGACGCAAGGCGTTGTCCAGGAGCGCCGTGACACAGCGCCGCAGCCGGGTCGGTGGGATCGCGGCGATGACCGGTGCCCGCGCTGCGGCGTCGATCAGAATGTCACGCCGGCGCGCGAGCGGTTCGGTCGCCGCGATCGCGTCGTTGACGACGGCGGTCACATCGGTGAGCGGGGCGGTCTCGTCGGAGTCGCTGAGGTCTGCGGCGGCGAGGAGATCATTGACGATGTCGATCAGCGTGCGCGTGTCCCGACGGAGCTCCGCGACGGCAGAACGGTGCGGGTCGTCCACGAGGAGGCTGCGTTGCAGGATCTGCAGGCGTGCGTCGAGGATGGTCAGGGGCGTGCGCAACTCGTGGCTCGCATCCGCGACGAACTCACGTTGACGACGCAGCGCTTCGCCCAGGGGCTGGACGGCGCGGCGGGTGAGGATCCACGCCGCGAGGCCGGAGAACACGATCGCGAGCGCTCCGCCCGCGATCAAGGCGAGCAGGAAGTCGCGGGCGCCGACATCCATCCGGTGGTTGTCGGTCAGCGGGAGCTGGAACAGCTTCTCCGCCGGCACGTGGTGCAGCACGTACGCGAATGCGCCGACCAGGGCCAGGACCGCGACGCCGGACGCGGCGACGACGAAATGCCAGCCGACCCGGCGGGAGGCTCGGCGGAGCGCGAGATCGTCGGCGTCCGGGTGTCGTCGTGCGGCGCGGCCGGTCATGGCGCCCCGAGTCGGTAGCCGGCACCGCGGACGGTCGTGATGATCGCGGGATCCGTCTTCCGTCGCACGTAGTGCACGTACGTGTCGACCGTGCTCGGACGTTCCTGCAGGCTGAAGACGCCGGCGAGGATCTGCTCCCGGGTGAACGTGCGTGCCGGCTGCGCGGCGAGGTACGCCAGCAGCTCCGCTTCGCGTTCGGACAGGATGACGTGGCCCCCGTAGGGCGGATACGCGGTTCGGCTGTCGGGGTAGAAGCGCCAGGTGCCGACCATTATCGGCGCGCCCTCCGTCTCGAACACGCGCCGCAGGGCCCGCAAGCGGGCGAGCAGCTCCTCGAAGTCGAACGGCTTCACGAGGTAGTCGTTGGCGCCGGCGTCGAGTCCGCCGACCTTATCGCGCACGGTACCCAGCGCGGTCAGCATCAGGATCGGCGCGGTCACCCGCTCCTGCCGCAGCGAATGAACGAGGGACACACCGTCCAACCCAGGGAGCCGGCGGTCGATCACCATCACCTCGTGCGCGCCGCGCAGGCCTTCCACCAGCCCCGCCGCACCGTTGGTGACGCGGGTGACGCGATAGGTCTCGGCCAGCACCTGCTCGATGAGCGGACCCAGCACCGGATCGTCCTCGACGAGCAGCAGCCGCGGTGCAGGCGCGCTCACGGCGCTGCCGGCTCTGAGCGGTGTCGAGAGGGGTGCGGTGGGGGCATGGAGGTGAGCGTATCCGCCCACCGATCTCCCGTCACCGGCTGGCGAGCCGCTAGCCTCAGGCGAAACCTGTTCGCCGAACCTCAGGAGCGATAGTGACGACGATGCGTATCGAACTGATCCCGCTGCGCTGCACCGACGTCGATCGCGGCATCGCGTTCTACGTCGACCAGCTCGGATTCGCACTCGATCACGACGTGCGACCCGGCAACGGGATGCGCATCGTGCAACTCACCCCGCCCGGCTCCGCCTGCTCGATCGTCATCGGCACCGGCATGAGCGATCCCGACGGCCCCGCCGTGCACGGCATCCACCTCGTCGTCGACGACCTCGACGCGGTCCGGTCGTCGCTGCTCTCGCGGGGCGTCGAGGTATCCGGCATCACGGACATGGGCGGCGGGGTGCGCTACGCGTACTTCGCCGACCCGGACGACAACTCGTGGGCACTGCAGGAGATCCGCCGCGCCGGCTGAGTGCGCCGAGCTCCCGGCGCCGCGACGTCCGGCCGGAAGACTTCGCCTGTACAGGTCAGCCTGTCCTGGCTGGTGCCGTCGCTGAACCAGTGCTTGCATGGCGCCATGACCACTGCGTCTATTCCCCCGCCCGGTGCTCACTCCGACGAGCCCCACGACGCCTCGATCGCCGGACGGTTGAACTGGCTGCGCGCGGGTGTCCTCGGGGCGAACGACGGCATCGTCTCCGTCGCCTCCCTCGTCGTCGGCGTGGCCGGAGCGACCGCGGCGACACCGGCGATCCTCACGGCCGGGGCGGCGGACTCATCGGCGGCGCGATCTCGATGGCGCTGGGCGAGTACGTCTCGGTGAGCAGCCAGAGCGATAGCCAGAGGGCGCTGATCGCGAAGGAGCGCCGCGAACTCGCGGAGGAGCCGGAGGCGGAGCTCGCCGAATTGGCCGGGCTCTACGAGGCGAAGGGGCTCACGCCCGAGACGGCACGCCGGGTCGCGCTCGAGCTGACGCAACACGACGCGCTGTCCGCGCATCTGGAGACGGAACTCGGCCTGCGCGAGGACGATGTCGCCAGCCCTCTCGCCGCCGCCGGTGCATCCGCACTGTCGTTCACGATCGGCGCGCTGCTGCCGTTGCTGGCCATTCTGCTGCCGCCGGCCGGAATCCGGGTGCCGGTGACTTTCGTCGTGGTCCTGATAGCGCTCGCGATCACGGGGTACCTCAGCGCCCGCATCGGCGGCAGCCCACCGGTGCGGCCGACCGTCCGTGTTGTGCTCGGCGGAGCGCTCGCCTTGGCGGCGACGTTCGCGATCGGATCTCTGCTGGGCACCAGCGGGGTGGTCTGATGCCGCACATCCTGCTGGTCGAAGACGATCCGGCCATGGGTGCGCTGGTGCAGCGCGGCCTCGGCGAGGAGGGCTACGACGTGACCCTCGTCGACAACGGTGTGGATGCGCTGATCGCATTCGCGAACGAGCAGCTGGATGTCGCGGTGATCGACGTGATGCTGCCGCGGATGAGCGGCTTCGAGGTCTGCCGCCGCATCCGCGAATCCGGCAGCACCCTCCCCGTGGTTCTGATCACGGCGCGGGACGCGGTCGAGGATCGCATCTTCGGGCTCGACTCCGGCGCGGACGACTACGTCACCAAGCCCTTTCATTTCGGCGAGCTCAGCGCCCGCATCCGTGCCCAGGTCCGTCGCCTTGCCAGCAGCCCCAAGCCCGTCGTCCTCGCCGGTGACGTGCGACTGGACGCGTTGGCGGTCCGGGCGACGGTTCGGGAGCGACCCTTCGCGCTGAGCGTGAAGGAATTCACACTGCTGCGCTTCCTCGCCGTGCATCTCGGCGAGACCGTGTCGCGCCCGGCGATCCTCGATGAGGTCTGGGGCTCGGCCGAGAACTTCGAATCGACGATCGTCGACCAGTACGTCAGCTACCTGCGCAAGAAGCTCGATATCGCGCAGGCGGGACTGCGCATCGTGACGGTCCGCGGCGCCGGCTACCGCCTCGAGCCGATCGGATGAACGCGATCCGCGCCCTGTCGATCCGTGCTCGGATCACTCTGGGCAGTCTCCTCGTGGCGATCCTCGCCGTCACAGCGGTCTCGTTCGCGCTGCACGGCCAGTTCCTGAGCATCGTGCATCAGTCCGAAGTCACCTTGGCCGAAGGGGACCTCGCCGCTTTCGAGACGGATCTGCGGCAGAATCCGACCGAGACGCCCGACCAACCCGCGGCCGGCATCCTCGTCTACCTCCGCTCCCCCAACGGGGATGTCGCGGTCGACACGACGCCGCACGACATCCACCAATTCATCGAGCACGGCACCGCATCCGCCCCGATCCAGACGGTGGTCACGGACGAGAACGTCCGGTTCACGATCGTGACCCGCTCGGTGGAGACCGCGGCCGGCACGTGGGAGCTGTGGGCCGCGCGCAGCGGCGCCAGCGGCGACCTCACCGTGGCGGCACTCGACCGGACGCTCGTCGTCAGCGCCGGGGGGCTCGTATTCGTCTTCGGGATCGCGGCATGGTTGCTGACGACCGCCGCGCTGCGCCCGGTCGCCCGGATGCGCCGCACGGCCCAGTCCCTGAGCGACCAGCCAGGAGGCGAGGAGTTGCCGGTGGGCCCGGCGCGCGACGAGCTCTCGGATCTCGCGCAGACGCTCAACGCCTTCATCGTACGGATGCGGGACACCGCCGCGCGTGAACGGGAGATGGTCTCGGCGGCCAGCCACGAACTGCGCACCCCGCTGGCCGTCGTGATCACGCAACTCGAGCTGGCGCACCGGCACTTCGGCGATGCGCCCGCACTCGAACGGGAGATCCGTGCAGCGGAGGGTTCGCTGAGCCGGCTCGCGCAACTCGCTGCCAACCTGCTCGAACTGTCCCGTCTGGACGCGGGCTCGTCGACGAACGAGAGCGCAGATGCAGCGACCCTCGAGACGGAGCTGATGTCGGCCGTGGATCGGATGCGGTTGATGGCCGGCCCCGCCGGGCCGGAGGTGGAACTCGAGACCGACATCGCCCGACCGGATGCGGACTACCCGCTCTCCGTCACCGCGTTCGCCCGGATTCTGGACAACCTCGGCGCGAACGCACTCGCGGCGACCCCCGCCTCGGGACGGATCGTCTTCGGCTTCCTGCAGCAAGGCGGCAGCGCCGTGATCTCGGTCTCGGACACGGGACGCGGCATTCCCGAGCATTTCATTCCGCACGCCTTCGAACGGTTCTCGCGACCGGATGAGGCGCGCGCCCCCGGCGACGGCGGCAGCGGACTCGGACTCGCCCTCGTGCACGCGCTCGTTGCGACGACCGGTGGCTCGGTGACGATCGGGAACCGCGATCCGAGTGGCGTCGTGGTCACCGCGATCCTGCCCGAACTGCCGAACGTGTGAGCCCTCGAACACGGCGAACCCCGATTCTCCGGGTGAGCATCAAGACTGCGCCGCGACCGTAGGGACACACGATCGGACACCGCCGATCGGATCGACCAGAACGGACGTCGCCGTGAGCACCGCGACCCGCGCCACCCACACCCGAACAGCACCGATGCGTCAGCACTCGAGCCCCGAACGCGTGCGCGCCTACCGCAGACGGATGCGTGCAGCCGACGCCCTCGTGGCCGCCGCCTGGGTCTCCGTGGCGCTGGCGATCGCGCTCTACCTCGCCGCGGGCGGACCCGGCGCGGTCACCGACCCGGCGTCCGCACTCACGGCTGCGGGAATCGTCGCCGGCCTGATCGGGACGGACCTGATCCTGGTGATGCTGGTGCTGGCCGCGCGCATCCCGTGGATCGACCGCACCTTCGGCCAGGACGCCGCGATGACCCTGCACCGCCGACTCGGCAAGCCCGCGCTGTACCTGATCCTCGGCCACGGCGCCCTGCTCACCCTCGGCTACGCGCTTGCGGATGGGGTGACACTCCTCGACGAAACCCTCGCGCTGTACTCGGGTTCCGACATGCTCCTCGCGCTACTGGGGTCGACGCTGCTGGTGCTCGTCGTGGTCACATCTCTCGTCGCCGTCCGTCGCCGGTTCCCGTACGAGGCGTGGCACGCCATCCACCTGCTCAGCTACGCCGCGGTGCTCGTGGCCGTACCGCACCAGCTCTCCGCCGGGCAGGTGTTGGCGGAGGGATCTCTGCAGCGGATCTATTGGATCGGTCTGTACGTGCTCGCCTTCGGTTCGATCGCCTGGTTCCGCTTCGCGGTGCCCGTCATCGCGACCCTTCGGCACCGGATCCGCGTCGAGTCCGTCGAAACCATCGCTCCCGGTGTCTTCTCCATCCACCTCGCGGGGCGCGACCTGCGCCGCCTCGGCGTGACCGGTGGGCAGTACGCGATCTGGCGGTTCTGGAGCGGCAGCACCTGGTGGCACGCCCACCCGGTTTCCTTCTCGGCGGTTCCGACCGATCGGCACGCGCGGATCACCGTCCGCGAGCTGGGCGCCGGCACCGGACGCCTGTCGCGACTGCGTCCGGGAACCGTCGTCTCCATCGAGGGCCCGTACGGGATCTTCACCGATGTCGCCCGCACCGCCCCCAACCTCGCGATCATCGCGGCGGGGATCGGCATCACCCCGGCTCGCGCGCTCCTGGAACAGTCCCGGCTCCAGCCCGGCGAGGCCACCGTGCTGCTGCGCGGCACCGACCTCGGCCAAACCTACCTCTGGGAGGAGACCGAACGGCTGGTGCAGCGCAGCGGCGGGCGATTGTTCGGAATGCTCGGCGCCCGTCCGCCGGGGATGCAGACATGGATGTCGGCGGAATCGATCGCTCGCGGGGTGAACATCACCTCGGCGCTTCCGCAGCTGCTCGATTCCGATCTGTTCGTCTGCGGGCCGACCGCCTGGGCCGACCTGGTCGTCCGGGACGCCCGAGCTGCCGGACTACCCGAACGGCAGATCCACATCGAGAGGTTCGACTGGTGAGAACCCGAGCCGCCATCGCGAGCATCCTCGCCTCCACCGCCGTCCTCGTCGGCGGTTGGGAACTCGGCACCGCCGGAACCACCGTGTCCGCTCCTACCGCGGACAGCGGCGCCTCGAGCGGATCCGATCGCGCGCCCACAGCGGCCTCGACACCGAGCGCGTCAGGGTCGCCGACGGCATCGGCCACGCCCTCCCCGGCGACGACTCCCGCCGCGTCGGCAGCGCCAGCCGCGTCCACCGATGGCACCTTTACCGGCGCCGCCGAATCGACCCGCTACGGCGACGTGCAGGTGCAGATCACGGTCTCCGGCGGCGCGATCACCGACGTCACCGCGTTGCAGCTGACCGACAAGGACGGTCGTTCGGTCTCCATCTCGAACCGTGCAGCGCCCATCCTGCGCAGCGAGGTCCTCGCCGCGCAGTCGGCGAACGTGCACTCCGTGAGCGGCGCCACCTACACGAGCGACGCCTACCTCAGCTCGCTGCAGTCCGCGATCGACCAGGCCGGCCTGTGAGAACCCACGTCTTCTCGACCATGGGCACCATGGTCGGCCTCCGCGCCCCCGCCGACGCGCCGCTCGCCGCGGTCGAGGCGGTCTTCACCGCCGCCGACGAGCGCTTCAGCCTCTACCGGCCCGAATCCGAAGCGAGCCGGATCGCGCGCGGCGAACTTCCGATGACCCAGGCCAGCACGACGATGCGAGACGCGTACGCCGAAGCGCTCGCCTGGCGTACGGCCACCGACGGGGTCTTCACCCCGCACCGACCCGACGGCGTCATCGACCTCGCCGGTACCGTCAAAGCCCGAGCCATCGCGGCGGCCGGCGCCGTGCTCGACGCCGCCGGCTGCGCGAATTGGCTCCTCACCGTCGGCGGCGACATCCTCGGTCGAGGCGATTGCGACGGCGTGCCTTGGTCGATCGGGATCGTCGACCCGGACGACCGGAACGAACTGCTCGGCGCCGTCCTCCTCACCGAGCCGAAGCGCGCCATTGCGACTTCCGGCACCGCCGAGCGTGGGGAACACGTCTGGCGACGCCCCTCCGATCCCGACGGCACGACCTTCAAGCAAGTCAGCGTGCTCGCCGACGACATCATCACCGCAGATGTGCTCGCCACGGCAATCCTGGCCGGCGGACGGCCCACCCTCGACGCAACCCTCGATCGCTACGACATCGATGTCCTCGCCTGCACCGCGGGCGGTGGCATCCTCGTTTCGGATCGACTGCGGGCGACCATCTCCGCTGTGTCATAATCTGCATATGGATGCAGATAAGCGAGTATGCGGGCGTGCGCCGGACAGCCAGTACGTCGAGCTCGCGGTCGAGGTCTTCGCGATGCTGGCCGACGCGACCCGGGTGCGGTTGATCCTCGCACTTCGGGACGGCGAACGGTCGGTCAACGAGCTCGCCGAAACGGTGCAGAAGTCGGCGGCATCGGTCTCGCAGCACCTCGCGAAGCTGCGACTATCGCGGATGGTCACCACGCGTCAGGACGGCACGCGGGTGTTCTACCGCCTGGCCGATGAGCACGCGAGCCGCCTGGTCAGCGACGCGATCTTCCAGGCCGAGCACACGCTCGGCGGCACGCCTCGGCACCACCACGACCAGCCGTGACCGCGCAACACGAGCACGAGCACGAGCACCAGCATCTCGGCGGCCAGCACGACCACGACGATCACGACCACGAGCACGGCCCGCACACGCACCCGGGTGGCGTCCGCGGTTTTCTGCGCGGGCTGTTCGTCCTGCATTCGCACGATGCGTCGGATTCGATCGATGACGCACTCGAAGCGTCTCGCGAAGGCGTGCGCGCGCTCAAGGTGAGCCTCGTGATCCTGCTCGCCACGACCGTCCTGCAGCTCATCGTGGTGGCGATCTCCGGATCCGTCGCTTTGTTCGCCGACACCATCCACAACTTCTCGGACGCCCTGACCGCCGTTCCGCTGTGGATCGCGTTCCTGCTCGGGCGCCGAGCCGCGACCCGCCGCTACACGTACGGCCTCGGTCGCGCCGAGGACCTCGCCGGACTTTTCATCGTTCTGGTCGTCGCCCTGTCCGCGATCGTCGCGGCGTGGCAGTCCGTGCAGCGCTTGCTCGATCCGCAGCCGCTCGAGAACCTGTGGTGGGTGGTGGCCGCTGGGGTCATCGGCTTCGCCGGCAACGAGGCCGTCGCGGTGTACCGGATCCGCGTCGGGCGGCGCATCGGTTCAGCAGCCCTGGTCGCTGATGGTGTGCACGCCCGCACCGACGGATTCACCTCGCTGGCTGTCGTGATCGGCGCCATCGGGGTCATGCTCGGATTCCCGCTGGCCGATCCGATCGTGGGCTTGCTGATCTCAGTCGCGATCATCGTGCTGCTGTGGGGCACGGTCCGAGCGATCGGGCGTCGACTGATGGATGGGATCGAGCCCGACCTCGTCGACCGCGCCGACCGCGCACTCCGAGCGACACCCGGTGTCCTGGACGTGCCCGAGCTGCAGTTGCGCTGGGTCGGCCACCGACTGCACGGGACGGCTCTCGTCATCGTGGCCGACGGATCCCCTCGCCTCCGCGACCGCCGTCATCGACGACGCCGAGCACCGCCTCGCCCACGCCTTGCCGAACCTGGACGGCATCCGCATCCGTCCGCGCGCGACGACGGGATAGGGTCGAGCGACGGCGCGACGTGGGGTGAAGTCGAGAATATACGGGGGACACATGGGTGTTGCATTCGAGGGTCTCATCGGCCTGGACTACCACCAGATTCTTCTGAATAGTCAGCTCTACGACGACGTGATCCACGACGAAGCGTTCGAAGGTAGCTCGAATCACCTCATGGGGGGCTCCGCGCCAGGCTCGTTGTGCTTGATGACCGGCTCCGCCGCTGGACATCTTCGCCTTCGCGTCGTCGTCTCGGACACGGAGCCGGAACTCGGATCCTGGGAAGACATCATCGAGGTGCCGTTCGAACCGAAGACCTCGACGCTGAGCTTGATGAGCCTGTTCCCGGACGTCGTCTACTCGACTCCGCTCGTCCGCACCATGGTGAGGTTCGAACTTCCCGGAGCGAGCTACCGCGCTCGCTGGTCGATCAGAGGTTTCCAAGCAGCATGGGATCTCACCAGCGACGGCCCGACGCCGGACGAGTATCAGCTTGATCTCTGGCCCGCTCCCGCCGCTCCCGAGTCGATCCGTCGCTGGAGTGGCACCATCGCCTGAACCGGGACGCCGAGGATCCAGACCTCACTGCCGACGGCGATAGTGGCGATCGCGGATGCTGAGGATCGTGCCGCCGATCACGGCGGCGAGGAGGGAGCCGGCGAGCACGCCGACCTTGACGTGCGCGTCGGCTTCGCTGCCGACGCCGAAGGACAGCTCGCCGACGAGCAGGGACACGGTGAATCCGATTCCGGCGACGAAAGCCATTCCGATCATGTCGATCCAGCGCAGCGTCGGGTCGATCGACAGGCCAGGGATGCGCGTGATCAGGAAGGTAGTCGCGGTGATCCCGACGGCCTTACCGATCACGAGGCCCGCGATGATCCCGACCGCGATGGTGTCGGCGAACGCGTCGAGCAGACCGCTGATGCCGCCCACGGCGACGCCGGCGGAGAAGAACGCGAACAGCGGCACCGCGATGCCCGTGGACACGACGCTCCAGCGATCGGCGAAGTGCGCGGCCAACCCCTCGTACACGGCCTCGCCGTCCGCGTCGGTACCGACACGGACCCGGGCTCGGCGGGAGGCGAGGACGGGCACCGTGAAGCCCAGCAGCACCCCGGCGACGGTGGCGTGGATCCCGGACGCGTGCACGAGGGCCCACGTGATCACGCCGAGCGGGATCAGGATCCACCACGTCCGCACACCGCGCTGTACACACGCCGCGAACACCGTCAACGGGATGAGCGCGAGCGCGAGCGGCCCGAACGCGATGTCGTCGGTGTAGAACACCGCGATGATCGAGATGGCCAGCAGATCGTCGACGACGGCGAGGGTGAGCAGGAAGGTGCGCAGCGCCGGCGGCAGGTGACGACCGATCACCGCGATCACGGCGACGGCGAACGCGATATCCGTCGCAGCCGGGATGGCCCAGCCCTGCAGCGCATCCGCTCCCGAGCGGAGGTTGACCAGGGCGTAGATCAGGGCGGGCACCGCGACGCCACCGACCGCGGCCGCGATCGGAACGATCGCGGTGCGGATGCTGCGCAGCTTGCCGTCGACGAACTCCTCCTTCAGCTCCAAGCCGACCACGAAGAAGAAAATCGCCAACAGCCCGTCGGCCGCCCACGCGCCGACGCTGAGATTCAGGTGCAACGCCTCCGGACCGAACGTGAAGTCGCGCACCGCCGCATACAGGCCCGCGGCCGGTGTGTTCGCGAGCAGGACCGCGATCACCGTTGCGCCCAACAGGAGCGCGCCGCCCACGGTATCTTGTCGCAGCGTTTGATGAACGCCACGCCAGATGGCGTGCGGCGCCTGGCGGAGACGTTCGGGCAGCGAAGGGGTAGGAGTCATCGGGGCTTCCGGGGATCGGTCGAGCGTGAGAGCAGACCCGGATGAGGGCTGCCCGCCGACCAGACTTCCCGGCGCACCGGCAACGATCATAGCGGGATCAGATGAGGACTCGACTTAACCAACGCGAAGCCGCCGCCCCGACCGACTTCGCCGGCACCGTGGATCACCCCAACTCGGAACTCGGGCAACAAATCACCCGCGACCCCTACACGCTCGACTTCCTTGCCATCGACGGCGACGCGACCGAATGAGAACTCGAAGAGCGCCTGGTCGGGCGCACTACCCGGCGCCGCGATCGATCCGAGTACTCCTGCGGCTCGACCAGGGGAAGGCGACGCTCCGCGCCGGCCTCGCCGCCTCGATGCTGATCGGCGTGGTCGGCGTACCGCCGCGTTGTCGGCGTGCCGGCCCTCCGGGCGGCGGATCTCGATCAGCTCGTCGCCACGGTCGGCCCGGCCATCCAACACCTTCTCACCGAGACGACGACGAACAGATAGTGCCGACGACGGACGCGAGGCGCTGACGCGTGGCCGGATGATTGATAGGCAAGCACACACTTGCCTATTCTGGCGTCGTGGCCGATGTCTTCAGGGCGATCGCCGATGAGACGCGGCGTGCGCTGCTCGACGTGCTCCTCCAGCGCGATGAACAGACCCTGTTCGAGGTGTGCTCGAAGCTGGCCATGGAGCACGACCTGACGCCGACGCGTCAGGCCGTGTCGCAGCATCTGGACGTACTCGAACAGGCGGGACTCGTTCGCACCGAGCGCCGGGGCCGCTACAAACTGCACACCATCGATACAACTCCGCTGTCGCAGATCACCGAGCGATGGCCGCTACGAGAGGCGAAAACGTGAAGCTTCAGACCGTCAGTATCTTCGTCGACGACCAGCAACGCGCCGTCGACTTCTACACGTCCCGACTGGGATTCACCGTCACCGCCGACATCCCGATGGGCGAGCACCGCTGGCTCACCGTCGTGGACCCCGACCGGCCCGACGGCACCCAGATCTCCCTCGAGCCCAAAGGCCACCCCGCCGTGATCCCCTTCACCGACGCCCTCGCGGCCGACGGAATCCCGTTCTGCGTTCTTGGAGTCGAGGACGTCAACGCCGAGTACGAGCGCCTGATCGCGCTCGGGGAAACGTTCACGCAGCCTCCCACCGCGATGGGGCCGGTGATCGTCGCCGTCCTCGACAACACGTGCGGCAATCTGCTGCAACTCGCTCAGTGGGTCGGTTGAGGCAGACGGCGACGCTCGGCCCAACTGCATCCGTGATCTTGCGCAGCGCCTGCGGCAAGGGTGGCTGCTCCTTTTCGGTGCGGTAGTCGGCGGGAGTGGAGCCGGTGACCGAGCGGTTCACCACACGTCACGAACGGGTTCGGATGTGGCCCCCTTGGCAATTGTCCAACGGGTCGTTGGACAATCGACCTGGATTCGCATTCCACCTCGACATCGAAGGCGACGACTTCTTCATCGACCTTCTCTCCCTCCACACCAGCCAACGGCGCCACGTCGTCATCGAACTCAAGACCACGAAATTCGATCCGCGCGACGCCGGCCAACTCAGTTTCTACGTCACTCTTGTCGACGACAGGCGGCGGCTGCCCGGAAAGCACCAACCCACCGTCGGCATTCTCGTCGTCGCCAGCACGAACAACGTCGTCGTCCGCTACGCCCTCGCCTCCACAACCCAACCCGTCGCCGTCAGTCGCTACGAAATCTCCCCTGAAGCCCAAGCGGCACTGCTCAGCGAGAAGACTCTGGTCGACTCATTCACCCCCGCGAACTCCATCTGCCGAACGACAACCCAGCGGACTGACGAGGCCATTCCCCGGCGCTGCCATCGATCCGCACGGTTCCGGGTCCTGACCAGGGAAAACGAAACGCCCCGCGTCTCCGCGGGCCGCTCTCTACTGTCTCAACCAGTGTGCGCCCGGAGGGATTCGAACCCCCAACCTTCTGATCCGTAGTTGGCGTCACGGCTCTCTAGCAGCGTTCAAGACGCCGAAATGACGCGGATCGTGGGGTCGGCGTGATGCACCGTGAAGCATGGCGAGATGGGTGCGTTGCTGTCAGCGTTGCTGTCGAAACAGGTCCGCACCTCAACGGCCGAAGGGCGAGCCGACCGCGCTCGTTTGCTCGCCGCGATCCGGCACCGGGCACGTCAAAACAGGCACACGGTCTGTGTCACCGGACGCATCCCGTGCCTGTTCAAAGCGCGTCCGACGCGGCACCCGAACCCCCACCCCGCATAAGGTCCCACACCCTGCGGGACGATTGCGCGTTCCTCATACCGGTCGCGAAGAGTCCAGCAAGCTGCTGGACTGCCACACCAACGCAGCCAGACCGGCTGCACGGCAAAGTGGCGTGCGCCAGCGCGCGTCCGTCGTAGCCTGGGCCGGTGGCATCGCACTTGGAACCTTTACCCGCCGACTACGCCGCCGTCCTCCGCGACCTCTCCCAGCAGGTCCGGTCCGCGCAACTCACCGCGCAGCGGCGCGTCAATCGGGAGCTGCTGAACCTGTGGTGGACCATCGGCGACACGATCCTGCAGCGCCAAGCCGACCAGGCATGGGGCTCCGCCGTCGTCGCACGGCTCGCGGAGGATCTTCGCTCCGAGTTTCCCGCGATGAAGGGGTTCTCTCGCTCGAACCTGTTCTACATGCGCGCCTTCGCGCAGGCGTGGCCGCGGCGGGAGCAATTAGTCCAGCAAGCTGCTGGACAATTGCCGTGGGGGCACATCATGCTCCTGCTGGACAAACTCGAAGACCAGACAGCGCGCGACTGGTACGCCGAACGGGCGGCCGAGTACGGCTGGTCCCGGAACGTTCTGATGAACCAGATCATGAACCGCACCCGGGAACGCATCGGCGCACCGCCCACCAATTTCGCCGGTCAGCTCGCTCCCACCGACTCCGACCTCGCCCGCCAGCTCGCGAAAGACCCATACGTCTTCGATTTCCTCGACCTGACGAGAGACGTCGCCGAACGCGACCTCGAGCAGGCGCTGATGGACCGCATCGTCGACACCCTCCGCGAGCTCGGCGCCGGATTCGCGTTCGTTGGCCGGCAGGTGCATTTCGATGTCGACGGCGACGACTTCTTCGTCGACCTGCTGTTCTTTCACACGGAACAGCTGCGCTACATCGTCATCGAGCTCAAGACCGGGAAGTTCGAGCCCGGATACGCCGGCCAGCTCGGCTTCTACATCGCGGTCGTGGACGACAAGCTGCGACGCGACTTCCACCGGCCCACGGTCGGCATCCTGATCTGCGGCAGCCGCAACACCGCAACCGTCCGCTACGCCCTCGGACAGACCGGCTCCCCCATGGCCGTCTCCACCTACACCTACGACACGCTCCCCGCAGCAGAACAGCAGATCCTCCCCACCGCGGAACAAATCGCCGGCGCGCTCGACTGGAACGTAAACGACGAAAGGTCCGGCCCGATCCCCCCACCCGACGGGGACGAATAGGTCGGTCGCACATGTCAGCTGCTGAAGCGGACTTTGCGCGACTACTGGTACAGACTTCGGACTCCGACGACAATCTGAATGTTGTAAAGCTTGGCGAAAAATTGATCTCCGATCTGACGAAGTTGCTCGACGCCCACAAGGCTATGAACTAGGTCGCCGCGAATGTTTGAAGGTTATGACGGCTCTTCGCAGTTGAGGATGTAGCCGTACGCGTGTGAGGTCGGAGCGAGGAACAGGGTCGAGGTCTTCCCAAGATGGAAGCTCCTACACACCCATCGGAAAGACCTCGACGCGCTCCACGCTACCTTCGCTGACCCTGACCTCACGACCTTTTGCCGCCTCGACGAGCTCGGTCTGCGTGCTGTTGGCCAGCGCCTGGAGCCCGACCGGGCGGTGCTGGGATGCCGCGTCGTCGAGCCGGACCCGTGGTGTCAGAAGTGCGGTGCACAGGGCGTCGCGTGAGACACGGTTACGAGGCGCCTCGCGCACGAACCGGTCGGCTGGCGGCCCACGATTCTGCTGATCCGCGTGCGCCGCTACCAGTGCACGGGCTGCGACCGGATCTGGCGTCAGGACACGAGCGCGGCTGCCGAGCCTCGGGCGAAGGTCTCTCGCCGCGGCCTGCGGTGGGCGTTGGAGGGCCTCGTTGTCGGCCACCTCACGGTCGCTCGTGTCGCGGCCGGCCTCGGCGTGTCCTGGCATACCGCGAACAATGCCGTCCTCGCCGAAGGGCGACGGGCATTGATCGATGACCCGGCCCGATTCGATGGCGTCACCACGATCGGTGTCGACGAGCACGTCTGGCGGCACACCCGTCACGGTGACAAGTACGTCACCGTGATCATCGACCTCACCCCGATCCGCGCGATGACAGGCCCAGCCAGGCTGTTGGACATGGTCGAGGGCCGCTCCAAAGCGGCATTCAAGCAGTGGCTCGCCGAGCGTCCCGACCTCTGGCGGCAGAAGGTCGAGATCGTCGCGATGGACGGCTTCACCGGCTTCAAGACCGCCACCGCAGAAGAGCTGCCCGGCGCGGTCGCGGTGATGGATCCCTTCCACGTCGACCGCCTCGCCGGCGACGCGCTCGACTGCATTCTTGCGTCGTTTGGCGGCGGGCTTGAGCGCCTAACGCAGCGACGACGATGTCCGCGGACTCGAGGTCGTGCACGGTGACCGCGCGTGGTACCCGGGCGCTGATGTCGAGTCCGATTCCCGCGACGGTCTCGGCGATCGCCGGGTTGACCTCGCCAGCGGGTGAGGGGCCGGCGAAGGTGGCGGTGTAGTCGTCACCGGCGAAGATCTCGAGCGGGGCGGCGCCGGGCTGGTCGCGGTCGGCGTTGTGCTGGCGGAGGAAGAGGACGGTCGGCTTGGCGTCGGTCATGCGGGGATCACGGCTCCGGAGTTGGTTCGGATCCAGCTCTGGCTGGCGATCTGCACGGGGCGTCCCACGGGGAGCCGAGCGGGGCCTGTAGAAGAGGTCGAGGTCGGAAACCTGCTCGATGGTGAGTCCGGCAAAGAGGGCGGTGGCGTAGGTGTCGACCGGTTTGGCGGTTTCGGTGCCGAGTCGGCCGACGAGTTGCGCGACTTCCAGATCGTCGTGCTCGCAGCCCTGGTCGCGTCCGATTCGATCGTCGCCGTCGTCGTCCTCCTGATGATCCCTCGGGGAGACGTGGTGAGACTCAGGCGAACTCTGCGAAGTCCCATTCCCCGGAGCCGTCCGACGCGGTAACCGTGACCGGAATCCCGGCGTCGGGAGCTTGAGTGACGAGACGCAGTTGCGCCGCTGGTCCGACGAAGATCGACACCGTCGCATCTCCCGCGACGGGAACGTCGACGAATCCGCCCCCCGAGCGCACAGCTCGCTCGACGACGTCGCGGAACTCGACGATCGACGCACTCTCGTCGAGCACATACGACCATCGCCCGCAGCTCAGCGTCGTGCGCGACCGCGCGCTTTGAGGCGTTTCCGGCATCTGGTGGTCCTTCCCTTCGACGCCCTTCCTGAAGCGGCACCGGTCCTGTTCGCGCGCCGCGATCGGGCGCGGGAAAAGGACCGGTGCCTGCGCTAGCTGACCGGGGTGGTCAGGATGAGTGTCTGCCGGTGATCCCCCGACGTGGGAGTGCCGCAATCGGTCTGCGCGACCGAGACAACGGTACCCACACCGACGGTGCTGGTGTCGGCGTTCGCACCGTTCACGAGGTACCAGTACGCGGTCTGTGAGTCCGCGGTCTCCCAGTTCCAGGCGGAGTCGTAGCCGACATCGGTGTAGCGCCAGATGGCGTACTGGGCGGCTTCCAGCGCATCGTTGCGAGCGATGTTGGGAACACCGACGGCCGCGCCGAAGGCGGCGAGGCTGAGCGTCGGGTGGCTGTGCGCGAGCACCCACGCGACCTTAGCCTGCACCGTGCTGTCGCCCGTGTAGAGGTTGCTGCCGAGGAAGCTCGACGGGTCACCGAAGTGCGCGACCGACGGCGTGCGGATGGTCTCGTTGTGCTCGATGCAGTACGCCCAGTTGTCCGGAGCACCGAGGTTGGCGGTGTCGGAGGGGTTGATGTACACGGGGACGACGCCGGTGCCGCCGTAGCCCTGGCGTGAGGTCAGCCAGTTGCCGGTCACGGTGAGCGGCACGGTGGCGGTGGCGTTGGTCGACACGAGCAGACCGGTGGCGACGTACGCGCCGGGCTTCGACGCGGCCTTGACGCCGACGATGATGACTTCTCCGTTCGCATCGGAGATGAGCGTCTTCGGCGCCGTCGTCGTGTCCGACCAGGAGAAGCCGGTCGGCAGGGTGACGACCACGGCCTGACCCGCGACGCCGGCGCCGTTCTGGCGCACGCTGAACTGGATGGTGCCGAAGGTCGTGCAGGTGCCTGCGGCGGCCGGGGCGGTTCCGGTGATGGTCGGTGGCGTGACGGAGGCGGCAGCACTCGGCGCGGTACCCGCCGCGATCACGACGGGGATCGTCCAGGCGGCGCCCTTGACGACGGTCCGACGGGCGGCAACCGCATCCGCAGGTGCGTTCTTGCTTTCAGGGGAATCGGGGAAATCGCTCACAGCGGCACTCTCTTTTTCGTTGTTATCGAAGGGGATCAAAACGGCTCACTAAAGGTCGCATGTTTGCTCCTTCGACATACATAGACGACCATAAAGACGCCTCTTTTCGACGCGATCCGAGCGGGGCGAGTACGCAACTGGCGATAGCCGCAGATCGATCGTGGGCGTATGCGCAATCGGAGCGCCCCAGTCGATCGAGGCGCTCCGACATTGAAGGTCCGGCACCGAGCTACCGACGAATACAGAGATGAACTATGCATGCCGAATCCGGGCGTCGGTTCCTCGGCGGTCGGGCAGACCTTGTTGCGGTCTGCGAGTGCCCACGCGTAGTTTCCGTAGGTCGTCTCGGTCGCGCCTACCCGCAGTTGCGCGGCAGTGCGGGCGAGATCTCCCGGATTGGAGGGGTTGAAGGATCGCCTCCGATAGCAAAGACGACAGACACGCGGACATCTGGCCTGAGACGCGCCGATCACGGTCGAGCGCGGCGGGGGATGTACTCGCTCTGGAAGCGTGGCTGATCACGCGACGCCACATCGCGTCCGTCCGAGCAGAGGAGCCGACCACATGTCCGAGTCCGAGCAGTACCCGTCACGTCGATCCCTCACCCGAGCCGCCGCCTGGACTGTTCCGGCGGTGACGATGGCGATCGCCGCTCCATCGGCGTCCGCATCGGGAACACCGATGACACCGAACCAGGTGGCGCACTGGGGGTCGATGCCGTACGTCCCTCTTGCGCTGGACGATGTGCTCTGGCAGACGATCTCGTTCACGGTCGCGAACTTTGAGGCGCCCACCACGTCCGGACTGCTCGTGCTGACCTGGGTCGACGTCAGCAACCTCGAGATCGAGTTCGACAACACCCTGACGGACTTCACGATCGTGCAGCCCGGCAGCGGCAACCCCGACTACGTGATTCCCGTCGAGAACGGCCTCTGGACTTACACAAACGACGGCACGAATGCGTACTTCACGACCAACTACGTGCTCGAACCCGGCTTCAGCATGCAACTGCCCAACCAGATGAACATCGGCATTCGGGTCCGCGCCGTGCCCAACCCGACGGCATCCGCGGTGACATCGAATCTGTTCCTCCGGGACTCGATCACCACCGACGGATCGCCTGTACCGTTCCCCTTCACCTTCACCGTCACACCCTGACACCGGGATAGAGAGGCGGGCGCAGATCGATCGGCCATCGCCCGCGGCGCGGCGAAGATGAGCACGCCGCCCCATCCGGCAGACGGTCACCATGCCGCGCGAGCACGCATCACGCTGCCCGACCCAACGGAGATACGATCCGGTCGTCGCGGAGTGCTGCGACGAAGGACCGTGTGCGGTCGGACTCGGTGTACCGCTTCATCGAGGCCCGCATCGACCGGACGCTCACGAAGCCCGCTGCGCGAGCGATCGATTCCAGCTCGACTCGACGGGTCACCGAGTGTCCGTCGAGCATACGCATCGCGAGTTGCGTCCTGACACTCGCCAGATAGCGCATCGGAGTCGTACCGGCATGACGGAACACCCGCTGCACGTACGGTTTCGAGACCCCGAGCGTACGGCTCAGTTCGTCCATCGAGAATGTCGGATCCGTGGCAGCCGTTTGGATGAGCGTGACCGCACGAGTCAACAGGTCGCGCTCGGCTGAGGTCGTCCCTTTCGGTCGCGCGAGGTCCGCCTGATCGATGACGGCTGAGACGATCGATTCGATCGCGGATTGGAGGTGCATCACTTGGCCCGACGCCGCGGCGTCGGAGGTAGCGATCACCGGGGTGACCAAGGCCAGCAGAACTCGACGGAGTTCCCGTGCCGCCTGGTCCGCGCCGGGCAGGAACCGGGTGCTGTGGTCGACGGTGTGCAACCGGGACCAACTCGACTGGACGACGAGCACGGTGACCGCACCCATCGGTTCGATTTCCAGCGAAGTTCCCTTCTCGGTGAGGAGGATCGTGCCCTGACGGAGGATTCTGGGCACCCCGTCGTCGGCTCGGGCCTTCGCCTGACCCGACACGAGCATCGCGAGGAAGTACATCGCCGATCGTTCCGCCGGAGTCGATCGAGCCGGTGTAGACGTACGCGTCAGAGAAACGGTGAATCTATCCGTGCGGAACTCGCGGGTGAGGACTTCGACCTCTCCGGCGTCCGCTGCGAAGGTCCAACCCCTGTCGGCCGCCCACGCGTGGGCCTGTGCCCCGCGATACACATCGGTGAGCACGTCGGCGAAGCCGGGCATCCCTACCTCCATCCTTCGGGCAGACGTGCCCGTCGGTGGAGGGAGTTCGAACCTCAAGAAAAGTGTCGCGACGAATCAGAAGTTTTCTTCCGGCACGATCCGGGTTCTCGTCACGGGTCGACGATCTCGAACTGCGGCTCATCGACCCACGGGTCGAAGATGCCGGCCGAGGCCCAGATCGTGCTGGTCTTCTCGGGCCCGAAGTACTCCCCGTCGCACACGGCCAAGTGCATGCCGTAGACGCCGGAAGTGATGAACCGGATCCGTCGTTGGGCGTAGCCCTGCTCGTCCGTCTGGATCGTCGCGGTCTGACCGGTGTCCGACGCCAGACAGACGGTCGAGGACGGGGCGGCGGTGACCGAGAAGAGGGTTCCCTGAATCCCTTCCTCGGATTCGCGATCCACGAGGAGCCCATCATCCAGCCCCTCGACGACAAGCTCGCTGATCTCGAACGTGACGGCACTGGCAGGAGTGGTCGTTCCATCCTCCGCGATCGTCCACACCGTCGCCGTGTGTTGACCGGCGGGCAGACCGAGCGGACGCAGGTCGTAGCTCCAGCCTTCTTCGGTCGCCGTCGTGAGGTACAGATCACCGTCGACGTCGATCGCGACCTGCGTGCCGGCATCGGCCTCGCCGCCGAGGGAGGGCGCGAGGTAGGCCGTTGACGGATAACTCGCCTCGACGAACGGGCGGGTGTCGTCCGGCCCGTCGCCCGGAACAGGGACGGTATCGGGGTCGACGGGCTCCGGCGGAGTCGGCAGCGGCAGCGGGTAGTCCGGAAGGGAATCGGCCGACTGCTGCTGCAGCAGGATGTCCGTCGCCGGATCCGGACCGCTGGTCGGCGCCGGTGTGGGCGTTGCGTCGACGACCAACGGCGCGGAATCAACCGTGACCACCTCGGTGTCCTGACTCTCTGCCGAGTCGGACTGATCCGTCGAGGTCGGCGGCGGCGCTTCATCCTGACCGACCGCCGCGGGCGGCGGCGTCGGCCCGGGCACCAGCGGCGCAACCAACAGGCCCACGCCGAGAATGCCGCTGACGACGGTCGCGGCTCCGGCGATGACGAATCCCAGACCGATCGCGCTCGCAACAGCGACGGTGCCGACCGGCGCTGATGCCGCCGGCAGCACCACGCCGAGCGCGGCGAATCCGCCGGTGATGAGCAGCGCACCCTTCCGGCGGCTACGGAACGCAGCGTTAGCGCTCGAATACGCCTCCGCACACGACGCGCAGGTGCGGAGGTGACTCTGCGCGGAGAGTCGAGTCGACGCGGGGACCGTGCCCATGACCAGCCCCGGGATCTGGGCGGCGATGTGACCGTCGGTTTCGCGAAGCGCCGCAGGGATCTGCTGCTTCAGCCATTCCTCGCGCAGTCCGGCCTGCGCCCGGCGGTACAGGACGGACACGGCATTGGGTCGCAGCCCGAACTCGGCCGCGATCGCCGGGCGCCGCCTGCCCTCGATCTCCGTCAGCCAGAGCACCCGCTGCCAACGCTCGGGCAGCGCCTCGAACGCCCGCAGAAGGGTCCGCGCCTCCTCGGCGGATTCCACTGCAGACGTCGCGTCGCCGTCGGCCGCAGTCTCCTCCCAATCGGGTTCGAGGACGTAGCGGTTGCTCTCACGCTGCCACCGCTGGGCGGTGTTGCGCATCACCGTGAAGAGGTACGCGCGGAAGGCGGACGTCGGGCCGCCCCCGGCGGTGACCTGATGGTAGACGGCGAGGAACGCTTCGGCGGCGAGGTCTTCTGCCTGCCGAGGAGCCGTACGCCGCGCAAAGCGAAGTGCCGCACCGATGTGCCGACTCCACAGTTCTTGATAGGCATGGCTATCGCTTTCACGAAGCAGGCTCAGTAATTCTTCGTCCGAGAGTCCCGCATGGAGGGAAACGGCAGTACCAGCCTTGGGCATGCGCGATCCCTTCACGGTGAAATCCCGGAAGCGCGCGAAGCTCGCGGGATGGAGCCACATGAGAATATCGGCAAAAGTACGCGTATCGGCCAGCGATCGCAGCTACGTCATTCGCAGGCATCGCTTCGAACGCGAAACGCGCCCATCATCGACGCGAAACGCGCCTGAATAGAACTCAGAACTGATCGGGCCTCGGATATCGATGCCGCGTTCCAGCATCGCCTCTATTACGGCGGCGATGATTCCACGTCCTCTCGCTGCGCTCCGCAAGCAAGATCGATGACGTATTCGCTTCGGCACTGAAGCTGCGCGCAGCTCGCTCGAGCGTATGGTCCGAAGTCGGTGAAGCGTCGGATCGAATCGTGCATCGTCCGCACCGCCTGAACCCCGCCGCCCGGGCGGTGCTCAGGCGTGACGACGTCATCGTGACTGCTTTTACGATAGCCGGCGGATCACGTCGCGCATCGTGCGCGCGTTGGGGAATCCGCTTTGACGGGCGATGTTCTCCATCGCTTCTCGACCGCCGCGCCGATCCGCCGCGATGAGCTGCTGGGCTCGCGTTGCACGTGCACGGTGCAGAGCCTGCAGCGGAGTCGTTCCCGCGACTCGAAACGCGCGCTGAAGGTAAGGCTTTGACACGGCGAGTTCGTTCGCGATCGCTTCCAGAGAGAATGACGGATCGGAGAAGCGAGTGCCGATCAAAGTGGTGGCGCGGCGGAACAGGGCCCGCTCTGCGGGTGAACCGGGGTAGTCCGGCTCCATGTCGGCTTCGAGAACGACCGCCGCCAACGCGGCCTCGATCGACATCTCGAAGTAAGGAAACCCCGTCATCGTCGGCTCGATGGGCGAGTTCAGCAGCGCGGTCACGATGGATGCCAACACGGCCCGTGCGCCATTCAATTCCGACGCGGAATGCAACACCCGATGGAAGGAGACCTCGGCCGGCACTCGAGCCGCACGAGTCTCGATCTGGATGAAAGCGGTCGGCTCCGTGGTTCGCAGCTCCAGCGCAACCGAAGGCTCGGAAAGCAAGAGGGCCCCGACCTCGAACGGCGCTTCACCGGTGTCGGGATCCTTGACTGATCCCACGCCTTCGATGACAAGCGAAGCCTCCACCACACCAGCCACGTTCGGATCTACTCGACGAGTCAGGGCCATCGGCGTCGACCAGAAGCGTCGAACCGTGAAGTCCCCGTTCGTGATCTCGTCTCCGAAAAGCTGGAGCCCACGGGCATCCGAATACACGTCCCACCCACGCGCCGCAAGCCAGTCAACCGCTCCGCTGCCGACCTGCGACACGTTCCGTTCTGCCGCACGCAGCATGGATGCACGCGCAGAAGCGCCGTACCGGGCTGGGGCGTATCCGACGGTCTCTGGTGCCGGATGTGTATCTTCGATCGACATCGAGGCAAGGTTCCACCGTCGCCTGCCGCCTCAGCCCTGATGAACGCGATAAGAGCCGAATCCGGCCGCCCGACGAAACCAGGCGCGACAACCCGTCAAGGTTTCCTCGTGTCCTTCTGCGACACGTCGCGACGCGACGTGTCGACGGCGACGACATGGCGCTGATGCGTTCAGCGGTGCGAAAACGGCCCTGTCTGACCACCCCCGCTACTTTCTTCATGCCCGCTGTAGGAGTGATCCTGGTGTGGGTCGGCATACTGGGCTGCACATGACGGTTTGCCCCCTGTCGCAAGTATGATCCGCGCGGTGCTGTCAGCCACCGCCGGCCACCTCGCCTCCTACGCCGGACTCGCACCCGTAACCCGACGATCCGGATCCTCGATCCGCGGCGAACACGCATCCCGACGCGGGAACAAGCTCCTCAAACGCACCATATTCCTCTCCGCGTTCGCCGCCCTCCGAGACACTGCTTCCCTCGTCAACTACGACCGCAAGAACGTGCAAGGCAAACGCCACAACGAAGCCTTCATCGCCTTCGTCCGACGACTTTCAGGTCGAAAATGCGCATTAAACGAGTGAGATTGATACGCCATACGCTCCAATGCTACCTACGCTGTCGATTCCCGGCTCGCGCGCTGAGAGATTCGCCGTATCGCCGCGCGGTACCTCCGCGTTCTCACCCAGCGCCCGGCTGGCTGCCTTCGGTGCACATGACGAGGCTCCTCTACGAGGAATGTGCGTAAACAAGAACTAAGGGGTCACAATGCACAGAGAATTCGACACATCGGGTAATGACGCTCGAACGAATTCGTTGGACGAACAGAACGCTGTACGTCGACGGGTCGTTGTCGCCGGCGCGGCGTGGACGATTCCGGTCGTTGCGACGGCGATCGCTGCTCCGCTCGCCAGTGCGTCGACGCCCGGCGCGATCACCATCACGAACACTAAGAATCCTCGATTCGTGGGCGCATGTCAGGACTTCAGCGATGTTCAGTTCGAGGTGCGCTCGAACGGGGTTCCCAGCGCAGGTCAGTCCGTTCTGATCACACTGCCGAGCGGGTTCACCTGGGCAGACGGTACGCCGGGCTCGACGCGCGTCTTCACGTCCGACGCGAACGGACTGGTAACAGTCGCCCCGATCACCGCCGGTGCCGTCCCGGGTACCGCCACGATCACCGCCACCGTTTTGCCCAATGGGCCCACCGCGGGCGCAACGGTCGAGGTTGCTGGCGCCGTCGCTCGCGAGTTCAGCACCCTCAACAACTTCTATCGCCAACTCGGCGGCATTCCGCTGAACTCCGCAGCGATCGCCTGGAACATTTTCCTCGCGCCCAACGGCGACCTCTTCTGGTACGACTCCAGCGCATCGCCCGTCAGCTACTTCCTCATCGACTCCGGAGTGACCTCCGCTGTCGGTCAGCACTACACCGGACCGCACGCATCGCAGAGCCTCGTCGAAGTTGACCAGGTCACCTACGTTGCTGGCGGCGTCGCGAAGACGTGGCAGCGTGCGTTGAACGCAGGTGCACCGGCTTCTGCCTCGTTCGGGACGATCGCCGGTGCCGTCGCGGTGGGCGGGGCCACCTATCTCGCCGGCACCACGCTCTACCACGGGAACACTGTGATTGCGACGGGTGTGACGTCGGCTGTCGCCCAGCACTACGCGGCGCCGAACGGATCCGTCATGGATCTGATCACGTATGTCGATGCAACTGGCGGCCACACCGGAACCCACAACGGAACGACGTATTCGCCGGCCAACAACTTCGGGCTCGTCCCCGCAGGGAGTACTGCGGTGGGCTGGAACACCTTCCTGGCACCGAATGGAAACCTTTGGTACTACGCCGGAGGTGCGGCGATCAGCGTCATCGCCTCGAACATCGTGTCGGCCACAGCGCAACACGGAACCGCCGGCGGAGGCCAGTACGACTTCTTGACCTACGTCAACTCCTCCAACGTCGGCACCTGGCGCCGGTCCGACGGAGCCTCAACAGGAACCGTCAATCTCCCCGGCCCCGCGAAGGCGAAGGGCTGGCGCACCTTCCTCACCGACGCAGGGCAGCTGTACTACGGCGCGACGCTTCGCGACACCGGCGTTCAATCGGCCAACGGATGGCACGAGCCCGAGTCGGCCGGAACCGAACAGGACTGGTTGGCCTGGACAGCTCTGTCCGGCTGCTGACCCCATGAAGTGGCGCTCTCCGCCCGCACTCCCTCGTGGGAAAGCGGGCGGGGAGCGTGCCGCTCTCGCGGTCCACGTCGAAACCTTTGCGCGCACCCGACATGATGGCCGCCACGATGACGACGGCCGTGATCACCCATCCAAATCTCAGGAGCTAGCCAATGTCTTCATCCGGTTCCGCGGCTGACCTTACGCCGTCGACGGAATCTGCGCACTCAAGCGGCGTGCGGCGACGCTCCATCGCGGTGGGGGCGGCGTGGACGGTTCCTGCGATTGCTGCCACCATCGGGGCGCCAGCATCCGTCGCGTCGGTACCTCAGAGTCCTCGAGGTCTCGCGTTGAACTTCGCCGGAATCAACCAGTGGACCTGGAACGATCTCGGAACGGGAACGCAGCTGTATTACACGACGCCAACCCTTTATCGTCTCGATCTCGCTTCGAGTTCGGAGATCGTTCCAGCCGGGACACTATTCACGATCACCTACGACACACGCATCGTGGAGAGCGTCACCTCGTCATTGCTGGCCGGGCCGATCGTCTCGATGAGTCCCACCCTGACTCAGGCGAGCTTCTACCTGAATAGCGATCTTCTCCCGGCCGCTGCGGATGGGACCGAACCGCGATACTTCAGCGTCTCCATCACTCGAACTGCTCTGGCCGTGGCTGGAATCGGTCCGATCCCGGCGGACGTCACGCCGATCAGTCTCGACTGCGCACGCGCGTGGGCCCCTCTCACCACCGATGTCAGCTACACGATCTAGTTGTACTGCCCAGGCGGGTTGGTTGATGTGTGACGACTCGCTGTAGTCGTTGAAATGGGATGAGGACCTCCCGGTTGAGAGTGGAGCTGCTACCGCTTCGACTCTGACCAGGAGGTCCTCACGTCCCACGTGAACGCGGCTTTGACGCCCCGGCATCGCGAACGCCTCGGCAGATACGTCATCGAGAAGGGCTGGACGATCTCCGCCGCGACCGCATATTTCCACGTGTCCTGGCCGACCACGCAGCGGTGGGCGAAACGCTACGCGGAAATGGGTTGCTCGCGCCCGCACCGGGCACTCGATGTCGGATCGATCCTCCCGGCCGATCCACTGTCCGGGCCGGCTCTCGCAACGCACCGAACGCCGCATTAAGGCGTTGCGTTCCAGTCGCCGTTGCTGTGAAACGCAGTGGTTCAGAGCCGTTGCTGTCAGCGTTGCTGTCAAAGATGCGTTTGCATCGAAATTCGGAACATCCTGACCGCTGGTCGACATTTCAGCGACGTTCTGTGCTCGCAAGCCGATCCGCATGTTTCCGGGGCCTGACCAGGGGAAAACGAAAACGGCCCGCGTTTCCGCGAGCCGTTCTCTACTGTCTCAACCAGTGTGCGCCCGGAGGGATTCGAACCCCCAACCTTCTGATCCGTAGTCAGATGCTCTATCCGTTGAGCTACGGGCGCAGTCCGTTTTGCGCACCTCAGCGGCGCGCGCAACGAGGTATGACTATACACACGCCGGCGCCACAACGCGAATCGGATCAGAGGGGGCCGAGCACCTCCGGCGCCGGCGCGGCGAGGTGCAGCGAATCCAGGACGGAGAGCAGGGTGCGCTCCTCGAAGCGGAAGTGGTTCTCCATTATCGCGGCGATGCCCTCCAGATGCCGGTCCAAGACAGCGGGCGATTCGGCGAGGGCGACCGCGGCCTGCAGCTCGCCCAGAAGGTGCGCGATCATCGTGTGGTCACGCTCGAGTGAGCGCAGCACCGGCGCCAGGTCCGGATGCTCGGACTCGATCGCGGGGAAGAGGGCGCGATCCTCGCCGCGGTGGTGCCCATCCAGCGCGGCGCAGAAGCCGTGGCAGTACAGCAGCAGCTCGCGGCTCGCCTGCTGCGCCGACAACCCCGCGCCGACGGCCGTGCGCGTGACCTCGAGCGCCGAGCGGATGCGCGCGTGCACGCGGCGGAGCTCGGCTCCCCATGCCACGAGTCGGTCCGTCTCCGCCACGAGATGAGGATAACCACTCCGTTGACCCCGAGCCGTGCGGCGGGCACGCTGGAGGCATGAAGCTCACCGGCGTGACGTTGCAGCTCGACGTGTCCGACATCGACCGATCCCGCGCCTTCTACGACGCCCTCTTCGGTAAGGAGCCCGAGATCGTGGTCGACGACGACACGCAGGAGTACGAGGTGCATCCTGGTTTCTGGTTGCAACTGGCGCGGAATGACGACCCATCCACGATCCCTCGGCTGCGGCTGGGCACCGATGACATCGACGCCGCCCGCGCGGAGATCGCGGACCGCGGCATCGAGATCACGCCCGTCGACACCGTGCCGGAGGTCGTGAAGTGGTGCGACTTCAACGATCCGGACGGCCATCCGCTCGGGCTGTACCAAGACCTCACGGACCAGGAGCTGCCATGAGCCTTCGACTCGAAGAGATCGTGATCGATGCCCACGACCACGCGACCCAGGGCGCCTGGTGGAGCGAGACGCTCGACTGGCCCGTCGTCTATCAGGATGAGGAGAGCACGGAGATCAGGGCGGAAACGGGCCCGAGCATCCTCTTCGTCGCGGTGCCCGAGGCGAAGACGATCAAGAACCGGCTGCACCTGGACTGGATCCCGAGCGATCAGGACGCCGAGGTCGCGCAGCTGGTGGCGCGGGGCGCGACGCGGGCCGACATCGGCCAGGGCGAGCAGAGCTGGGTCGTGCTCGCGGATCCCGAGGGCAACGAGTTCTGCATCCTCAGCGCCCGCCCGGAGTGACGGCGCTCGTTCGGGAATGACGCCCGCCTGGCGGGATCGGGATCTGAGACCGCCCTGACAAGCGGTCCGGCTTCATTCCCGGACGGGTCGGCACAGCGGATGACGATAAACGGGGTCGAATCGGCCCGAAAGGGCCGCTCGGACCACGCTCATCGTGATTTGCTGCGGGCTCCCGATCTCCGACGCCGAGGCGCGGCCCGCTCAGCGGTAGGCGGCCAACCCCAGCATCCACTGCAGCTGGTCGAGGATCGGCGGGGAGGCCTCGAAGGCGCCGCTCGGGCAGACGATGATGTAACCCACCGAGGATCCGCTCTTCGGCATCGCGCGGACGGCCACGATCACATCGGCCGGGCCGGCGACCGATGGCACGATGACGTCGTCGACGCGGAGGGTCCGCAGCGCGAGGTTCGCCGCGCTGCCGTCGAAGGACAGCATCCGCTCACCCTCGACCGGTGCCGCGGAGCCCGGCGCGATCGTGTCGAGCAGCTGCTGCGCGACGAGCGCCGAGGCTTCGGCGTCCGACTGCTCGGCGGGCCCGTCGTACGAACTCGCGTAGCCGTCGACGTTGCACCCGTTCTGCAGGCCGCGCACCCGGGAGCGGTCGCCGTCCACGAACGACCAACCCTGATCCGCGAAGATCGAGATTCGGAAGACCGCGCCGGGGAGTTCGAGATCGCTGTCGAGACCGTAGTCGGCCGAGAGCCCCCGGGTGTCGAGCGGCGTCAGGCCTTCCGGCAGATCGAATCCGGCCGGCGGGGGCGTGTACGTGGCTTGTGGTGCCGGCACCGCGGTGGGGCCTTCGAGGGCGTGAATCGCGCCCGTCACCGTCGGCGGCACGATCGCGAGCATTGCGAGGTAGAACGCCAGGGTCGCGGCGGCCGCGGTGACGATCCCGACGACGGACTGGGCTTTCACGGCGGCTCCGGGTTCGAGGATGCGCGGCCGATCGGCTCGGCAGCGAGCGAGAGCCTACAACCGAGCAGGTGCGCCGGCGCCGCCACGCGCGTAGCGTGGCTGGCATGTGCGGCCGCTTCGTCCTCTCCGACACGACCACGCGCATCCTGCCCGAACTGCTCGCCGGGCTGGAGGCGCCGGAGCCGTCGTACAACGTCGCGCCGACGGATCCGATCCCGGCCGAGCGCCTGCGCCACGGCGAGCGCAGCATGCCGCTGGTGCGCTGGGGGTTCGTGCCGGGATATGCGAAGGACTTCGAGAAGCAGCGCCCGCAGCCGATCAACGCGCGGATGGAGACGGTGGCGACGAGCGGCATGTTCCGCAAGGCGTTCGCCTCGGCGCGCTGCATCATCCCGGCCGCGGGGTACTACGAGTGGACCGTGACCGAGACGGGGAAGCAGCCGCACTTCATCCACGATCCGGATGCGGGCCTCGCGATGGCGGGGATCGTCAGCGCGTGGCGCGACCATTCGAAGAGCGACGAGGATCCCGATCGGTGGCGGCTCTCGGCGGCGATCATCACTCGCGACGCCCACGTGGCGCCGGGCGAGGTGCACGACCGCATGCCCGCCTGCCTCACGCCGGACGCGTACGAGGACTGGCTGGGCGAGCACCTCGACACGTCGCAGCTGCAGCGACTACTCGAGCGCGAATCCGAGCAGGTGGCGCACGATCTTGTGCACTACGAGGTCAACCGCGCGGTGAACAGCGTGCGCAACAACGGCCCGCAACTGATCGAGCCGCTTGCGTGACCCCGGCGGCATGCCACTTGTGTACGCGACACGCCGTGCGAGGCGTACAGAAGAGGCATCTCGCGGGGAGGGGGCGGGGGCGCCTCAGGAGACACGCGGCGCAATCCGTGAGCGTCGCTCCGGTAGCGTAGTTCGACCATGAGCAGCCACCACTTCGACGCCCTCACCGCCGAGACCCTGAACACTCCGCACAGCCGCAAGTGGAGCCTGCACCCCGGCACCATCGGTGCGTGGGTGGCGGAGATGGACTTCGGCACGGCGCCCGAGGTCACGAAGGCGCTCCACGACGCGGTGGATGCGGGCACGCTGGGCTACCTCGCCCCGGCGACGACGGCGCTGATGAGCCGGGCCACGGCCGACTTCTACGAACGGCGCTACGGCTGGACGATCGACGCCGCACGCGTGCATCCGGTCAGCGACGTGATCGCGGCGCTGGAGGTGGCGATCGTGAAGTACTCGCCGTCCAACAGCGCGATCATCGTGCCGACGCCGGCGTACATGCCCTTCCTCAGCTTCCTGCCGACGCTCGGGCGCGAGGTGGTGCAGGTGCCGAGCGTGATCGCGGACGGCCGGTGGACGCTCGACCTCGACGGCATCGAGGCCGCGTTCCACAAGGGCGCGCGCACGCTGGTGCTGTGCAACCCGCACAACCCGACGGGCACGGTGTACACCCGCGCCGAGCTGGAGGCGATCGCGAACATCGTGCAGCGGCACGGCGGCCGCGTGTTCAGCGACGAGATCCACGCGCCGCTGACGTTCGGCGCGACGGCGCACATCCCCTACGCCTCGATCTCGGCGGCGACGGCGAACCACACGATCACGGCGACGAGCGCGTCGAAGGCGTGGAACATCCCGGGGCTGAAGGCGGCGCAGCTGATCACGTCGAACGAGGCGGATGAGGAGCTGTACCAGGTGTTCGGCTTCACCGTGGTGCACGGCGCCTCGACGCCGGGCGTGATCGCGAACACAGTCGCCTACGAGCAGGGTGAGCCGTGGCTGGATGGGGTGGTCGGGTACCTCGACGGCAACCGGCGCGCGCTGACCGAGCTGCTCGCCGAGCACCTGCCCGAGGTCGGCTACGTGCAGCCCGATGCGACGTACATCGCCTGGCTGGACTGTTCGAGCCTCGGCATCGAGGGCTCGGTGGCCGACTTCTTCCGCGAGCACGCCGGTGTCGCACTGACGGATGGGGCGCTGTGCGGGGCGGGTTACGAACGGTACGCGCGACTCATCTTCGCGATGCCCAGGCCGCTGCTGGAGCAGGCGATCCGGCAGATGGGGGAAGCGGTGCGGTCGCTGCGCTGATCACACCACGGGGTTCGCATCCAGCGCCGCGAGCTGGCGCTTGAGTGCGATCTGCCGATACGACTCGTCGATCAGCTCGGCGATCTCCTGCCAGTCCGCTTCGCCGTCGAGATCGATCGCACGCCAGCCGGACGGGCCCCAGTACGGCGGGATGAAGAAGCGCGGGTCCTCGTCCTCCGCGCGGCGCGACTCCGGGTCCGGCTTGAACACGAGCGATGCCGGGCGATCCATCGTCGCGCCGACGAACGCGAACACCTTGCCGGCCGCGAAATGCGGTCGACCGTGCGACAGCTTCTCGGTCGCCTCTGGATAGCGCAGGCAGATCCGCCGCACGCGCTCGACGAGCGGATCGTCATCGGGGAACAGTCGGGGATGCTCCATACGGGGAAATCTACGCTTAGCGTTGAGGGCATGGAAGCCGCCGCCATCGAGATCCTGCGCTTCGTCGTCTCGCCGCTGCACCGCTTCGAGGGCCGGCCCGCCGACGGACCGCACGACTACGAGGGCAACGAACAGCCGGCGAGCATCGAACTGCGGGCGGGTCTCGGGATCGTGGGCGACCGCTACTTCGCGCAGCGCGCGCATCGCGGCGCGGCGGTGACGCTGATGGCTGTCGAGTCGCTGCAGCACGCGGCGCACGAGCTCGGCGCGGATCCGTTCGACCCGGCGGATGCGCGGCGCAACATCGTGGTCCGCGGCGCCGACATCGATGCCCTCGCGGGCCGCCGCTTCGCCGTCGTGCAGGGCGAGGCGCACGCCGAGTTCCAGGGCAACCGGCCGGCGAATCCGTGCGCGTGGATGAACGTGGTGCTGGCGCCCGGCGCGCACCAGGCCCTGCGCCGCCGCGGCGGCATCCGCACCACCCCACTCACGAACGCCGTGCTGCGTCTCGGCCCGGCGTCGCTGGTGCTGCACGCCGAGGACGCCACCCTCTTCTGACCCGCCCGACGACCCGTGCCGAAAAGTTGCAGGACAACTCGCGTTGACCTGCAACTTTTCGGGAGGGCGGGGCGGTCGCGTACGGTTGACGGGACCAGGAGAGGGGCACGATGACCCGCAAGGCCACCGCGCCCCGGCGCAAGCGCACCGATGTGTCCGTGCAGCGGATCGCGCACGGCGACGTCTGGGCGCGCGTCAGCACGGTCGGCACGACCGGCGAGCGGCCGTTCCTGCTGGTGCCCGGCATCGGGGTTGCCGCGAACTACTTCGAGCGGCTCGCCCCGCAGTTGAACGAGTTCGGCCCCGTGTACGCGCTCGACCTGCCCGGCTTCGGCGGCGTTCCGCATCCGAAGAGCGGGCGGATGCGCATCCGCGACTACGCCGAACTGGTCGGCGCGGTCATCGACCAGCTGCAGCTGAACGACCCCGTGGTGCTCGGCCACTCGATGGGCACGCAGGTCGTCGCCGAACTCGCGGCGAACCGCCCCGAGCTCAGCACCGTGGTGCTGATCGGGCCGGTGATGAACCGGCACGAGAAGACGGTCGGCAAGGCGGCGTGGCGCTTCGTACAGTCGAGCGTCCGTGAACCGATCAAGGTCGCCCTGCTCGCCGCCGGCGCCTACCTGCTCTGCGGGCCGCGCTGGTTCTCGCGGGTGCTGCCCGAGATGCTGACGTATCCGATCGAGGAGACGGTGCCGCGCATCCAGGCCTCGACGCTGGTGATCCGCGGCGAGTTCGACTACCTGGTGCCGCGGAAGTGGGCGGATGAGATCGCGGATGCGCTGCCGTACGCCCGCGCGTGGGAGATCCCGGGCGCCGCGCACTCGGTGATGCACGCGCACGCGGAGGAGGTCGCGCGCCTCTGCGTGGAGCATGCTCGCGCGGAGCAGCCGGACCGCGGCGACGTCACGGTGCACGTGTACGCCGAGCAACTCGAGCGCGACGACGAGGCGCTGCCGCCCGGCGAGGGCCTGAAGGCCACCGTCGGCCGGGTCAAGGAGTTCGTCGGCATCGTCACGGACGACGACGACCTGATCGCGACGGGCAAGACGGAGCACGCGGAGGCGTCCGAGGCGGACCTGCCCGACGCCCCGGCCTAGTCGCTACTCCGGCAGCAGCGTGCCGAGGTGGGCGCCCTCGGTGTTGCGGTACCAGGGCGCGAGGCGCTCGGGAGAGACCGCGACCATCCCGGCGCCCGTGAGCCCCGCGTCGTTGCCGAAGTGGGCCGGCACCATCTCGGTACCGATGTCGATGAACGAGGCGAACTCGTCGAAGTGGTGCGCCGCGGCTCCGCCGATCACGAACAGCTGCGGCGAAAGCAGCGACTCGAGGTGGCGGTAGTAGACCGTGAGTCGGGCGGCCCACTCCTCGAAGGTGATGCCGTCGCGCCGCACCGCCGAGAAGCCCACCTGCGGCTCGAAGTCGGGCCCGTCGATGTGTACGTGCCCGAGCTCGGAGTTGGGGATGACCACGCCGTTGTAGACGAGCGCGGTGCCGATGCCCGTGCCGAGCGTGGTGAAGACGCAGAGGCCGTTGTGGTCGCGGATCGCACCGAACTCGCGCTCGGCGACGCCCGCCGCATCCGCGTCGTTGATCACCACGACGTCCACGCCGATGGCCTCGGAGAGCAGCGCCTGCGCATCCGTGCCGACCCAGCGCTGCGAGACATGGGTGGTCTGCCGCACGACGCCGCCGCGGACGATGCCCGGGAAGCCGACCCCGACCGGCGTGCCCTCGACGGGCGAGACGTCGCGGACGATCTGCGCGATCGCAGTGGCGAAGTCCTCGGGCTCCTTGCCGAGCGGATTCGCCAACGCGAACCGACGCGAAGCGCGTTCGCCGGTGGTGACGTCAACGAGCGACGCCTTGATCGAGGTGCCCCCGATGTCGACGCCGACTGCGAAGCGCGGAAGAACGCCGTCAGGGGATGAGGTCACGAAGGCTCCGGAGGGATCGAGGGACAGTCCAGTCTCTCAGCCCCAACGCCGACGGTTGTTCCTTTATGCCCGAGGGATGGCTTCGAGGCCGGCGATCGCCTCGAGGATGTACGCGATCACCGGCTCGTAGAGGTGCACGGCGATCCCGTCGTCGATCGGCACCACGAACTCGATCGAGCCCTGCGCCTCGGCGACGAAGACGGCGGGGTCGTTGCAGTCCGCGATCGCGATCGTCGGGTAGCCGCGGCGCCCGGACGCGCCGGCCCAGCCGTGGTCCGCGACCACGAGATCGGGCCGGATGCCCGCGGCCTCCAGCGCGTCCAGCAGCGCGTTCATCGGCTCGGGCGCATGCGTGTGCAGCAGCGAGCCGCCGCGGTAGGCGGCCACGACTCCCCCGGTCTGCCAGAGGTAGAGGTGCGGATCGGCGAGGTCGACGCGGATGCCGTCCGGCTGCGCGAACGGCAGGGCGTTGACGTCGACCACGCGGGCGCCGGAGCCGGCGATCAGCGCGCGGTACACGTCCATCAGCGTCGCCGGGTGCGCGGTGGCGAACAGGATCAGCTCATCCGCGCGGACGGCCGCGGCGAGGCGCTCGCGGTACCGCTCGAGCCTCGGCACGGTGAGCGCGGCGTCGATGCGGTCCTGTCCGGATTCGAAGAACGGGTCGGGGCTGATGCCGACGCGGTCGACCATCAGCTGCAGCAGCGACTCGTAGGTCCAGTGCTCCGCGACATCGACGCCGTAGAGGTGCGCGGGCTCGCGCGCGGCGAGTCTGCGCAGGTTGCCGACGTTGCTGCGGCGGTCGGTCAGCACCGCCCCGGTGAGCAGCGAGGCGTCGAGGTACTGGGCCAGTTCATCCGCGTTAATCGAGGCGTTCATCGGGGTCACCCTAGCGATTTTCGATTTCGTATTGACATCGCGATAGTTACCGATATATCTTTAACCCATCGTAACCGATCGCAGAGCATCGCCGGATGAATCCGCAGCTGAGCGCCACGACCGGACGCGATCCCCATCCACTTCAGACACAGAAAGGGTTCACCCCATGAACCGCAACGACTTCTACACCAACGAGAACCACAACCACCACGACCCCCGCGAGCGTTTCGGCCGCCCCCAGGACGGCGCCCCGCGCCGCGGCCCGGGCGGACACGGCCGCGGCTTCGGCCCCGGATTCGGCGGCTTCGGCGGCCCGGGCTTCGGCCCCGGCTTCGGCGGCCCCGGCTTCGGCCCCCGCGGAGGACGCGCCCGCCGCGGCGACGTCCGCTCCGCGATCCTCTCCCTCCTCGCCGAGAACCCGAGCAACGGTTACGGCCTGATCAAGGCCATCGCCGAGAAGACCAACGGCGCCTGGAAGCCGAGCCCCGGCTCGGTCTACCCCACGCTGCAGCAGCTCGTCGATGAAGACCTCATCGTCGCCACCGGCGAGGGCCGGCGCACCGAGTTCGAGCTCACCGACGCGGGCCGCGCCTACGTCACCGAGCACGCGGACGAGATGGCCGCGGCCTGGGAGGCGACCCCCGGTCACTCCGAGGGCCACGCCGCCTTCTTCGAGAGCGTCGGCAAGCTGATGGGCGTCGTCCAGCAGTTCCGCCACTCCGCCACGGATGCGCAGCGCGCCGCCGCGGTCGAGAAGCTCGACGAGGCCCGCCGCGCCCTGTACCTCATCCTCGCGGACTGAGTAGTTTTGTCTCTCTCCTCGCTTCGCTCGTCGATCGACCGCGGTCGGCAGAGGAGCGGGGAGAGACACGCAGAGCGTGTTGCGCACGCGTACGACGAATCGCTGGAACGCGATTCGCCGGTTACGCTCGCGCAGAGATGGTTGCGTTGATTACGCGGCACCCCTCGTGGGTTGCGTGATCGATCCGACAGAATCGGCCCTTCCGGGCTTACCGGGAGGGCCGTTTTCGTCGGATGGAACGGCCGGCGTTCAGAGTTCGCGACGAAGCGGACGCGGTCTGCACCTCCGCATGTACACGATGTCGGGCGAGCCGAACGTCCACCCCGCTGGGCCGACGCGAGATCAGCGCGTTTGCGCGGATCGCGACGTGCGCGATCGAGGTGCCCCCTCGTCTCACCCGTGATCTTGTACCTGCCAGGACGACACGGGCGTTACCTACGCCGCGGCTCTGGCCGATAGCTGTGCGGATCGGCTCAGCGATAGCTCGCCGCAAGGCGCGCGAAGCCCTCGTCGAGCGAGACCGCGGGCGTCCAGCCCAGCTCAGCGCGCACCGCGCTCTGGTCGAACCAGTGCGCGGTCGAGAGCTGCTCGGCGAGGAAGCGCGTCATCGGCGGCTCATCGGGTCCGCGCCAGAATCGCTCGACCAGCGAGCCGGCACCACGGGCGACCGACGCCGGCACCGACCAGGCCGGCGGCCGCACGCCGGCGGCCCGGCAGATCCCGGCCAGCAGTTCGGCGACCGGGCGCGGCTCGCCGTTCGTGATCACGTAGGAGCGACCGTGCACCTCGGGCGCGCGGTCGAGGGCCGCGACGAATGCCGAGGCGGCGTTGTCGATGTAGGTCGTGTCGATCAGCGCCTGACCGTCACCGAGCAGCGGCAGCCGGCCACGCCGGGCGCGGTCGACGATGCGGGCGACGAGCTGGGTGTCGCCGGGGCCCCAGACCAAGTGCGGGCGCACGACCGCGACAGCGAAGCCCGCAGCGTCGGCCGCGAGCGCGAGCAGTTCGCCGCGCGCCTTGGTACGCGCGTAGTCGCCGTGGGCGCGGGCCGGGTCGGCGGGCTCGGCTCCGGCCCCCACGATCGACGCGCCGGAGTGCGCGACCGAGGGCGACGAGGTGTGCACGAAGCGCGTGACGCCCGCATCGCGCGCTGCGGCCAGCAGAGAGGCCGTGCCGTCGACGTTCACGCGGACGAAGTCGCCCGGGTCGCCCGCGAGCGAGACCTTGGCGGCGAGGTGCACCACGGCGTCCATCCCGGCGACCGCCTGCCGTACGGCAGCATCGTCGGTCAGTGAGCCCCGCGCATCCGTCACCCCAGCTACCCCGGAGGCGCTGCGCTGAAAGGTGCGCACGTCGTGCCCCGCCGCGAGCAGCTCCCGCGCGACCGCCCGCCCGAGCAACCCGCTCGCCCCGGTGACCAGCACCCTCAAAGGGTTGTCACTTTGTCGGTGACCTGCGGACGAAGTGACAACCCCTCCGCTCACGGGGCGACCAGCTTGCTGCCGGCGAGGATGCCCGACGCCCACGCCGCCAGGCGGGCGCGGTCGATCTTGGAGTTGTGCCGGATGTCGGTGGGCAGCAGCGGCACCACCAGCACGGCGGCGACGGGCAGCCCTACGGCGGCGCGGACATCCGTGGCCAGACCCGCGGCGGCCAGCGAGACCTCGCGCGGAGCCTCGACCAGCTCGACTACAGCGACGAGCTGCTGCACCCCGCGCGGGCCGACGCCCACCATCGCGGCGCGCGAGACGGCGGCGAGCCGCTCGATCCGCTGCTCCGGGCCGACCGGAGTGACGGGGCCGTCGGCCGTCGCGATCACGTGCGGCAGCCGGCCCTCCACCCACAATCGACCCTCGGCGTCGAGGTGTCCGACGTCGCCGGTGCGGTGCCAGCGCTCCCCCGGCACGGCGCCGCGGCGGGCGGCGCGATCGGTGAGCCAGAGCCGGTCGTAGTGGTCCTCGACGTGCGGCGCCGAGACCAGGATCTCGCCGGTCACGCCGCGCTCGTCGCTCGGCTCGCCGACGGCCGCGCCGGAGGCGTCCAGCGCGCTCAGCCGCACGCGCACGTTCGCCGCGGGGGCGCCGACGAGCACCCCGCCACGCTCGTCCGTGTTCGCGTCGCGGATCTGCTCCAGCGTCGCGTCCGTCATCAGCAGGCCCTCGGTCATGCCGTAGGGCGTGTGGGCGACGGCGTTCGGCATCAGCCTCTGGGCGGCTTCGAGCAGTGCCAGCGACACCGGCGCCCCGGCGGAGAGGAAGGTCTGCACGCCCGTCAGCGGCGCGGCATCGCCCGCCGTCGCGACCACGTTCGCCAGCGCGGCGGGCGAGAGGAACACCACGGTCGCAGCCACCTCAGCCGCCGCAGCGGACACCGCTGCGAAGGTGAGGGTGCGCGGGGCGGTGACGTCCATATCGGGCGTCACTGACCGGGCGCCGAGCGCGGGCCCGAGCAGCGCGAACGGCGCGAAGCCGGCGACCAGACCGGTGCCGGGGCCGACGCCGTACTGCGCAGCCAGCGCATCCCGCACGGCGCCGAGCTGCGCGTGCGTGTAGACGACACCCTTGGCCGGCCCGGTGGAGCCGGAGGTGAACAGCACGGCGGCGACCGCGGAGGCGGCGGGCGGCGCGGGCAGTTCGACGCCCTTCCCGCGCTCGACGAGTTCGGGCAGGCTCGACTCGACGCCGAGCGAGAGCCGGGCCGCGCCCGAGAGCCGCTGCGCCGAGAATTTCCGCCCCGGCCAACCCAGCGCCCGCGCGACGGTGAGTCCGGGCAGAGCGCCGATCACGTGGTCGGGCCAGGCGCCGCGCACGGCGCGGGTCAGCCCCTTCAGGCCGAGCCCCGCATCCGCCACCACCACGATCGCGCCGATGCGCACGCACGCGTAGAGCACGGCGGTGAGGTCGGCGCCGGGCGGGATCAGCAGCGAGACGCGGTCGCCGGGCTTGACTCCCGACGCGACGAGTCCGGCCGCGATCTCGCGGACCCGGCGCGAGAGCAGCCGCCAGGACACGGTGCGCACGCCGCCGGGCGCGGCCATCTCGACCAGCGCCGTGGAGTCGTCCTCCGCGTTCGCGTCGAGGTAGTGCCAGAGCGGAGCCGTCTCGGACGCAGCCGCCAGCGGAACGCTCGGCTCGAACGCCTCGCCGAGCCAGATCAGCGCGGCGGCGGCGTAGTCCACATCCTCCGCGACCAGGTGGCCGGCTCCCTCGAAGCGGTGCACCTTCGCGTGCGGCAGCCGGTCGACGAGGTCATCGAGGTAGCGGTCCGAGAAGATCGGGTCGCGCGGGCCCCACAGCATCAGCGTCGGCACGCTCAGCTCGGCGACCGCATCCGCGATCCGCTGCAGCTCGACGAAGGAGGGGTGCTCCGGCCCGACCGGGATGTCGGCCACGAAGGCGCCGATGCCGCCCCGCCAGCGCGCCGCCTCGTAGGGCGCGCGATACGCATCCTTCACGGCGGTATCGAGGGCCGGATGCGCGAGAGCGAGAGTCGTCTCCAGGAAGCCGCCGGTGCGCACGGTCGCAGCGCCCAGCACGCCGCTGGCCAGCGTCAGCCGCAGCGGGGCCGGGATGACGTCGTTCGTGGGCTGATGGATGGCGGTGTTCAGCAGCATCACGCCGGCCAGCGACTCGGGGTGGTCGACGGCCCAGCCGAGCGAGACGACGCCGCCCCAGTCGTGCCCCAGGGTGACGACGGGGCCATCCAGCTCCAGCGCATCGGTCAGCGCGCCGAGGTCGGCGACCCGCTCGCGCAGGATCCGCGCCGATCCGGTGCGCTCCGAGAAGCCCATGTCGAGCTGGTCCACCGCGATGACCCGCCAGCCCTGCGCCGGCGCGGATGCGGCGATCGTGCGCCACAGGTACGACCAGGTCGGGTTGCCGTGCACGGCGAGGATGGTGCCGGCCTGCCCCGGCACGACCCCCGTGTCGAGCAGGTGCCAGGTGCGCGGGATCCCGTGCGCATCCGGCGCCGTGACGTGCCGCGACCACGCCGGGTCCATCCCGGGCAGGCCGGCAGGAGGGAAACCCGCGGGCGCCGGAGTGGTCGCGATCTCGGGCAGCCGAGTGGCGGGGTGGGTCACCAGGCGATCTCGAGCATCGCGGTGTTGATGCCGGAGCCGACGCCCATCAGCAGCACCCGGTTGCCCTTGCTCAGCTTCGCGGATTCGCGCTCCAGCGTGATCGGGATGGAGGCGGGCCCCACGTTGCCGAGCGACGGATAGGTCAGCGGCACACGGGCGCGATCGATGCCGACCGCCTTGATGAACGCGTTGGTGTGCACATCCGACACCTGATGCATGATGTAGCGGTCCATCCCGCCCCAGTTCCAGTCGCGCTTGGCGTCCTTCCAGGCCGAGACGACGAGCTCCATGCCGCCCTTGAGCAGCGCCTTCGCGTCGGTGAACATGCCGTCGACGCTGCCCACGCAGAGCTGGTTGAACTGGGTCGCGGCGCGCGTGACGCCGCCGAGGATGCGGTGGCCGTTCGGATGCGCATCCGCAGGTCCCAGGATGGCGGCGGCCGCGCCGGAGCCCAGCGTGAGGCTGGCGAACTCGCTCATGAAGTCTTTGCGCTTGATGCCCTCGCGCAGCAGGCGGGTGATGGTGTTGCGCTGCACCTCGTCCGCGTCCTCGCCGTCGATGATCATCGCGTACTTGATCTGGCCGGAGTCGATCAGCTGCGCGGCGAGGCTGATGCCGTTGATGAAGCCGAGGCAGGCGTTGGCGATGTCGAAGTTGATCGCGGAGGAGGGCAGGCCGAGGCCGTGGTGCATCCGCACGGCGACGCTGGGCTCGAGGTGCGGGCGGGTGACGCTGGTGTTGATCAGCAGGCCGATCTCGTCCGGGCGGATGCCCGCCTCCTTCAGTGCGCGCTTGCCGGCGTCGATCGCCGCGTCGTCGAAGGCCTGCTCCGGGCCCCAGTTGCGGCGCTCGAACACGCCGGCCACGCGCTGCAGCAGCCCGAGCGGCAGCCGCAGGCGCTTCAGGGCCGGCGCGAGCTCGGCGTCGATCTCTTCGGAGGTGGTGATGCGCGGTGCGATGGTGCTCGCGACAGACAGCAACGCGACGTTGCGGTGCGTGGTCGTTGCGTTTCCGTCCAACGGAACTCCCTGTCGAGTTGTAGCTCTGGTGATAAGTCAGTCGGCACAGACATGCCGCGATGATTTTACGCTGGCCGGGGCTCCGCACTCGCTGGATGCCTCCTGGACGCCTGTTGGACGGCTCCAGGGGTTGACAATCAGGCCAGTTGGGTCCCGGCGACGCGGAGCAGTTCGAGCCGGTCGGCGGCGTCGGATCCGCGTGCCGCGGTGTAGACCACGATCCGCAGATCCTCACACGAAACGGTGAGCACGTCGCAGTCCAGCTCGACGGTGCCGACCGAGGTGCGGATGCGTTTGCGCTCCGAGCGGAAGGGCACGACCCTCGCCTGCATCCAGATCCGCTCGAACGCGGGACTCTGCGCGCGGAGGTCAGCGATCAGCCGCGCGAGGCCTCGATCCTCCGCGTACCGCGTCGCGGCCAGACGCAGGTCGGAGACGAGCGCCGCCTCGAAGTGCTCGAGCAGACCCTCGGCGTGCTCGATGCCCGCGACTGCGGTCATGAAGTGGCGCCACGCGATGTTGCGGTCGCGCCCCACGAGATCCTCGCCCTGGCCCAGCAGGGCCCGCCAGAGCGGATTCGGGTGCAGGAGGGTCCACTCGGCCGAGAAGATCGCGAGCGGCACGTCGCCCAGTCGGTCCACCATCCGCTGCACCCCCGGCGAGATGTGCACCGGGACGGATCCCTCGCTCGGCGCGCGCAGGCCCGCCGCGGTGTAGAGGTGGCCGGTCTCACCGGCGTCCAGCCGCAGCGCCCTGGCCAGGCTCGCGACGACCTGGGCGGACGGCGCGGAGGCGCGGCCCTGCTCCAGGCGGACGATGTAGTCGACGCTCAGGCCCGCCAGCATCGCGAGTTCCTCGCGGCGCAGGCCTGGACTTTTGCGGTTGCCGCCCGGCAGCCCCGCCTCGGTGGGGTCGAGCCTGTCGCGCCACGCGCGCAGCACCGTAGCCAGTTCGCCGCGTTCCATTGCTCCAGTCTGCGCCCGCTCGGCGGCGACCGGGTGGTATCGCGCGTCCCACCGAACGGCGGGGCCTGTTCGCTGCTGCCGAGCGGGCCCACGCTGGGGCCATGACAATCACCCTGATCACCGGCGGCAACCGAGGCCTCGGCCTCGAGACCGCACGCCGCCTCCTCGCCCTCGGCCACACCGTGTACATCGGCAGCCGCGACCTCGCCGCGGGAACCGCCGTCGCCGAGTCCATCGGCGCCCGCGCCGTGCAACTGGACACCACCTCCGATTCGTCCGTGGCCGCGGCCGCCGCGTTCATCCGCGAGCAGGAAGGCGCGCTCGACGTGCTGGTGAACAACGCCGGCATCAGCGGGCCGTTCGCCGAGCCGCTCGAGATCACCGGGCCGGACGCGCTCGCCGTCTTCGACGTGAACGTCGCCGGCATCGTACGGACGGTGCACGCATTCGCGCCGCTGCTGGCCGACTCCGCGCATCCGCGGATCGTCAACGTCTCCAGCGGGCTCGGCTCGATCGCCGCGGTGCGCGACGAGACGCGCGTCGAGTCGACCCTGAACACACTGATCTACTCGGCGTCGAAGTCGGCGGTCGTGATGCTCACGGTGCAGTACTCGCGGGCGCTACCGGGAGCGCTGGTGAACGCGGCCGACCCGGGTTACACCGCCACCGACTTCAACCACCACAACGGAACGCAGACCGTGACCGAGGGCACCGACGCGATCGTGCGCCTGGCCACCCTCGGTGACGACGGCCCGACCGGCGGGTACTTCGACCGGGCGGGCGTCGCCGCCTGGTGATGCTCCCCTCCCCGCGAGATGCCACTTGTGTACGCCCCGGACGGCGTGGCGCGTACGAAAGAGGCATCTCGCGGGGATGAGGAGGAGCCCCTATGGGCGAGGGCGAATAGCTAGGCTCTACACGTGACGGATATCTACGACATCGAGTTCGAGACGGCCACCGGCGAGACGACCACCCTCGCCCCCTATCGCGACACGCTGCTGCTGGTCGTGAATGTCGCCAGCAAGTGCGGCCTCACGCCGCAGTACGGCGAGCTGCAGACCCTGAACGAGACGTACGACGGCCTCGCGATCGTCGGCTTCCCGTGCAACCAGTTCGCCGGCCAGGAGCCGGGCACGAACGAGGAGATCCAGGAGTTCTGCTCGACGACGTACGGCGTCGACTTCCCGGTCTTCGCCAAGATCGGCGTCAACGGCGCAGCGCGGCACCCGCTCTACGCCGAGCTGACCCAGGCGCAGGACGCCGCGGGCGAAGCCGGCGACGTGGCGTGGAACTTCGAGAAGTTCCTGATCAAGGACGGCGCCGTCGTGGCGCGGGTGCGGCCGAAGGAGTCGCCTTCGACGCCGGAGTTCGTCGCGTTGATCGAGGAGAACCTGGCCGTCACGGCGTAACCGCCCATCAGAGCGATCGACAGCTCTCCTCAGCGCTGCCGCCTCGGCTGGTGCGTGGTTACGGGATGGGCGTGGCCTCGAAGGTCACCTCGTCGTCATCCGAGCGCAGCACCAAGGTGCTGCCGTCGAGGGTGAAGGTCATCGGGCGGCTGATGAAGTCGGTCGCCCAGGTCTCGGCTGCAGCCGTCGCGCCCATGCACCCCATCAGGGTCATCATGGGCCCGGCCACCGTGGGCGTGAGCGTGTCTCCGTCGAGCAGCAGCGAAATGTTGAGGGCGTTGCACGGCGTCGCCACCCCGATGGCCAGGTTCGCGCCGTTGTCGTACTCGGGGTTCATGGGCGGAGAGAAGCGCACCAGCAGGGGTAGGGACGTCAGCCAGGGCATCGGCTCTGCGCCGTCACTGCCGCTGGTGGAGGTGTAGAGCACGCAGCCGAACGGTGTCGGCTCCGCGCCCGCGTCGCAGGGGTAGCGCATCCGATCGTCGTCGCTCGGCGCGGGCTCCGGCCTCCACTCGGCCAAGGGCACGTCCTGCACGCCGGGCGGCAGGGTCGAGGTCGGCGTCGGCGTCGGTTCCGACGTCGCTGCCGAACACCCGCTCACCGCGAGAACCAGCGCAACCGCCACCAGCATCCGCCGCATCCGAACCCCCGTCCTCACTCGGCAGCGTAGCGCGACACGTGCCCGAAACGCGGGCCGCCTACGGTGATCGCATGCAGAAGAAGAGGATGCGGCTGGGCCTGTTCGAAGTCGCCTCGCCGCAGGTCGGCGGCACCCTGAGCTGGCCGCACCCGCGCAGCGAGTCCACCCGTTTCGCCGAGCTGGACTACTGGATCCACATCGCCCACGTGCTCGAAGACGGCGGCTTCGACTTCCTCTTCTTCGCCGACGGCTACGGCTATCCGTTCACCGGCGGCGACCTGCCCGACACCGCGATCCGCGGCGGCATCAACTTCCCCTCCCTCGACCCATCGCTGTACATCCCGACCCTCGCCCGCGAGACCGAGCGGCTCGGCTTCGTGGTGACCAGCTCGACCGGGCTCGACCACCCCGCGCAGACCGCGCGCCGCTTCGCCACGCTCGATCACCTCACCGGCGGGCGGATCGGCTGGAACATCGTCACCGGGGCGTCGCAGGATGCGGTTGCCGCGCTGTTCGGGCACGACGCGATGGCGCAGCACGCCGACCGCTACGCGGCGGCGAACGAGTACGTCGATGTCGCCCTCCAGCTCTGGGAGGGCAGCTGGGAGGACGACGCCGTGCTCGCCGACAAGGCCACCGCCACCTACGCCGATCCCACGAAACTGCACCGGGTCGAGCACAGCGGCGACTACTACCGCTCCTCCGGCTACCTCGCCGCGCCGCCCTCTCCCCAGCGCACGCCGTTGCTGTTCCAGGCCGGCACCTCGGCGCCCGGGCGCGAGCTCGCGGCCACGAACGCGGAGTGCGTCTTCGTACAGGGCACCACACCGGCGCTGACGGCTGCGGCCGTGACGGACATCCGCGCGCGGGCGGCGGCGCACGGTCGCGATCCGGAGTCGATCGCGATCCTGGTCGGCGTGACCGTGGTGGTCGCGCCGACGCACGAGGAGGCGGTGGCCAAGCGTGCGGAGTTCGACGCGCTGCAGAGTGACGAGGTCGTGGCGACGCTGTACGCCGGGAACACGGGCATCGACCTGCTCGCGCTCGATCCCGACGGCGACTTGACGCAGGCACTGGAGGGCGGCAAGGCCGGCCAGATGGGCGTCTCGAACATCGAGCGCTTCCTTCCGCGCGACGGCAAGCCGGGCCCGACCGTGCGCGAGATCCTCGACCAGCTGCGCGGCCGCGGCACCCGCGGATTCCAGGTGACGGGATCCACGGAGGAGGTGGCGGATGCGTTGGAGGAGCTGATGGACGCGACCGGCCTCGACGGCTTCCTGCTGGAGCAGACCGTCAGCCCCGGCGACATCGAGGACTTCACCACCCTCGTCGTCCCCGAGCTGCGCTCTCGCGGCCGCGTGCCGGTCGCCCCCGACGCCGGCCCCACCTTCCGCGAACGCATGACCGGCGGCTCCCGCCGCCTCGCGCCCAGCCACCGCGGCGCGGCGTACTCGCGCTGACGCCGCCCCTCCTCTGCGAAAAGTTGCAGGTCAACGCGAGTCGGCCTGCAACTTTTCGCTCAGGGGCGCTCAGGGCGCGCCGCTCGGGCGGCGAGCCAGGCGCGCGTCGGGGCGTCCGTCGTGAGGGACAGCGCGCGGGCGTAGGCGGCGGAGGCGTCGCGGCCGGCGGCCGAGAGGAGTGCGGCGCGGGTGGCCCACGCCGGCTGGAACCGTTCGGCGCCCGGGATCGCGTCCAGAGCCGCCAGGCCCGCCACCGGCGACTCGACCCGGGCGATCGCGGCGGCGAGCGCCACCCGGGCGCCGAGGGTCGGGGTGTCGGCGACCAGCGCCTCGTACAAGCTACGGATCGCCGCCCAGTCCGTCGGCCCCGGCGCCGTGTGCGCCGACTGGATCGCCGCCTCCCACTGGAACCGCCCCGGCGAGCCGAGCGCGGCCGCCGTGCGCAGCATCCGCTCGCCGTCCGCGATCATCGCGGCGTCCCAGCGCGACGCATCCTGCTCGTCCAGCGGGATGAACACCCCCGGCACCCGGGAGCCGGCGCGCGCCAGGTTCAGGGTGAGCAGCGCCGCGAGGCCCCACGCCTCGGGTTCGGCGCCGAGCAGCGTCGCCGCGGTCACCGCGAGGTAGCGCGCCTCGTCCGCCATCGACAACCGCACCTCGGGACCTGCGACCAGACCCTCGATCGTGTAGGCGGCGTAGATCGCCTCCAGCACCGGCGGCAGCCGAGCCGGCATGTCCGCACGGTTCGGGATGCGGAACGGGATGCCCGCGTCGCGGATCCGCTTCTTCGCCCGCACGAGGCGCTGCGCCATCGTCGGCCCGGGCACCGCGAAGGCCGAGCCGATCTGCGCGGCCTCGAAGCCGAGCACGGTCTGCAGCATCAGCGGCGCGCGGATGCCCACCTCGACGGCCGGATGCGCGCACGCGAAGAGGAGTTCGAGCCGCTTGTCCGGGATCGCGTCGAGATCGACGTCCTGTCGCACGCCGTAGACGTCTTCCAGCGGGGCCGAGGTGCGGTGCGCCGCCGAACCGAGCAGATCACGTTGCCGGTTGCGGGCGACCGTGAGCAGCCAGGCGGCCGGGTTGTCGGGTACGCCCGACTCCGACCAGGTGCGCAGGGCGCGCTCGAACGCGTCGGCCAGCGCATCCTCTGCCAGCGCGAGGTCACGGGTCGGCGCCGCCAGCAGGGCGAGCAGCCGGCCGTAGGAGGCACGCGCCGCGGATTCCGCCGCGGCGCGCGCCTGCCCGTGGGCTACGACGTCCACGATCCGTCCTCGACGTGGGTCGCGCCGGGCCGGATCTCGATCGGACCCCAGTACGCGCTCGGCGCCTTCTCGGCCCAGGCGATCGCCGCGTCGAGGTCGGGCACGTCGATCACGAAGGTGCCGCCGAGCTGCTCTTTGGTGTCGGCGTACGGACCGTCCTGAACGGTGAGCGCCCCGTTCACCAGCCGCAGCGTCGAGGTCGCCGACGACGGCTGCAGCACCTCCCCCGAGACGAGCACCCCCGCGTCGTGCGCAGCACGCGCATACGCCTGGAACGCCGCCTGCCCCTCGGCGAGCGCCGCCTCATCCAGCTCGCCGCTCGCCTGCATCTCCGGATAGTGCATCAACAGTGTGTACCGCATGGTCGTGGTTCCCTTTCCTTCGGTGTGTCTTTCCCTGTTGACGATCGGCGCGCCTCCCGATCGACACCCCTGGCGAAAAGTTGCAGCCCTCGACGGGTGAGGGCTGCAACTTTTCGCCAGAGGAGGGGCCCGACGGGTCGCGGCGGGACCGGGCGGAGGGGCGGGACTGGGAAGGCGGGGCGGGGCGCGGCGTCACACGGCGCCGCCGAAGGCCCAGGGTTCGCGGTCGCCGCGGAGGCGGGCGGCCAGGGCGATGGCCTGCTCGTCGGTCAAGGAGGCGACGTAGTCGAGGATGCCGCGGGCACGGCCGAGGCGCACCAGGGAGGCCGGATCGGCGGCGTCGGCCGGCAGCCACTCCGGCGCATCGACGCGCAGGCGGAAGTAGCCGTCGGTCGCCAGCTCGATCAGGTCGAGCAGTTTCTGCGGCGCGCGGGCGCCGTCGCGCGCATCCGACAGCCACGAGTCCAGGTGCGTGACCAGCACGTCGAGCACCCGCGACTGCCCGCGCTGGTAGGTCGCGAAGTCGGGCCGGTCGATCACGAAACGTGTGTGCACGAACTTCAGCACCGCGACGTCGTGCCAGGCATCCGGCAGCAGCGAGACGTGGCCGCTGCGCACGTTCGGCTCGGCCAGCACCAGCACCGACTGCTGCAGCCGCGCGATCCACGTCGACACGAACCGCTCGATGTTGCGCTCGGTCTGCGTCGAGCCGTCGAACGGAACCGCGAGCAGCCCCTCCACCAGCTCGGTCGCCACGCGCTCGACGGAGGAGCGGAACAACTCGTCGCCCGCGATCCACGGATCCCGCGCCACGAGTCGCCGGCGCAGCATCTCCAGCGAGTGGCCGGGCGCGCGACCCCAGAGCTCGGAGGCGTCCAGCGCGGCGAGCGCCGTCTGCTCGCGCAGGAACGCGCGGAACTCCACGGCCACCGCCGCCTGCTGCAGCACGCCGGCTCGGTAGAAGTCGTCGAGGTCGTGCAGCGAGTACGCGATGTCGTCGGCGACGTCCATCACCGAGCACTCGAGGGTCTGCTGCCAGGGGGCGATCGCGGCGAAGTTGCTGCGCGCATCCAGCAGGTCGTGCAGGTCGAGCGTGTACGCCGAGAACTTGGGCGGCGCGGTCTCCCACTGCGAGGCGGTGGAGCCGCGCGGCAGCTCGGTGGGGTCGTTCGTCTCGAGGTCGGGGCGGCACTGGAACCGACCCCACGGATACTTCAGCACGGCGGCGCGGGAGGCTGCGGTGAGGTTCAGCCCGGCCTCGACGGTCTCGCAGACGTCGAGCTCGGAGAGGATGCGGAACGACTGCGCGTTGCCCTCGAAGCCCTCGGCCAACCCGAGCCGCTCGCGCGCGAGCCGGTCGAGCACCTGCTCGCCGAGGTGGCCGAACGGCGGATGCCCGAGGTCGTGCGCGCTCGCGGCGGCCTGGACGACGACGGGATCGCAGCCGCCCAGCCGGTCGACGAGGTCGCGCTGGGCCCGATCCGTTGTGGTCAGCTGCATCGCGATCGCGCGGGCGACGGCCGTGACCTTGATCGAGTGCGTCAGCCGGTTGTGCACCACCTGGCCGACGCCGCTGGGCGAGATCACCTGGGTCACGGCGGAGAGCCGGGCGAAGTACGGGGAGAAGCGGATCCGCTCGAGGTCGACCCTGTACTCCGGGAACTCCTCGCCCGTGGAGAAGCGGTCGACCGCCTCCGGGATGCGCCGCTCGCGCCGCCAGTCGCGCGGGCGCGCGGCACCGGGACCGATGGTGTGCAGGCCGCCGGTGTCGGCGCTGACGGGCACAGCATTGTTCGGGGTGGCACTCAGGGGAATGGGCTGTGCGGCCTCGCTCATGGGTTCAGGGTAGCGAGGTGGTCTGCGGGGCGAGGCGCGGCGGGCGACCGAGCCGGAAATGCAGGGTGCGCGGCGGTGTTGACGTGCGCATCCGTGTACTCCGCCCTCATTCCCCGCCACGCCCTGCATTTCCGCCACGCCCTGCATCCCCCGCCACGCCCTGCATTTCCGCGGATCGCCGTTCAGCCGCCGGATCGGGAGGGAACGGATGCACGCCGTGGGCGGACAACCGTGTCGACGACCCACGCTGCGCACGCTCCCGCCGCGTACGCGATCAGGTCGGTCCAAACGAAGGTCACTCCGGTGATCAGCCGCAGCGGCGACCACCACGACACCAGCACCGCGGCGACGCCGAACAACTGCAGCAGCTCCATCAGCGCGGACCAGGCGAAGGCGATCGCGGCGACGCGACGGGACGGAAGCCGTGGCGCGACGAAGGCGACGAGGAGGTACACGAGCACGGTGTACAGCACACCGCCGGCGAGGTCGCCGAGCACCCCACCGAGCCCGAAGCGCAGCAGCAGGCCCAGGCCCAGCACCACGACCGCGGCGAGCGCCAGGCCCAGCCGCCTCATCCGCGCATCCGCTCGAGCAGGCGATACGCGCTGAGGAAGCTCGCGTCGTCGGCGACGTCCCAGATCAGGCCGCCGCGCAGTTGCATCACCACGAGCGGAACCACGAGGCGCTTACGGCCCTGCGCCAGCTGCAGCATCACGGCCCGCGCGCGACGCACGTCGATGCCGACGGTGCCGATCCCGAGGGCGGTGACCTGGGGCCACAACAGCTCCAGCCGCGCGTCCACTCCGGGAGCGGCGAAGGCGACGCCGCGTCGATCGGCGCTGACCACGTCGTACGGATGCCGGGGCTCCGCCGGCTCCAGCGGGCGCATACGGCGGCGCAGCTCCGTTCCGCGCGCGACGACGAGGCCGCCGCTGGCGCGGGCGTGTTGCAGGAGGAGCCGCGTGTCGGGCCGGGCCGTCGGACGTCGCGCCGGGGCGACCAGGCCTGCGGGGTTGAAGGCGACGCGCGGGGGCAGCACGATCGACGGCAGCGGCTCGCCCCACTCGGGCTCGTCAGCGCTGCCCCACTCGGGCGTACTGTCGGTCATCGTTCCCCTATCTTGCCCGGGGCCGCACCGAGATCTTGCCCGGGGCCGCACGGAGGCGTACGCTGGCAGTACCCCTCGGGGGTATTAGAACACTCGCTCGGAGGACAACCATGAGCTCTTTCACCGACCTCGGCCTCACCGCCCGCGGCAGCACCGGCGGCTGCGGAGACGGCGGCACGTGCGCGTGCGGCGGTCACGGCACATCCACTCACAGCCACGGCGCGGCCGACGCGGCCTCGGTGCAGAGCTTCGGCGTCGCCGGGATGACCTGCGAACACTGCGTGAAGAGCGTCACCGAAGAACTCGCCTCCTACGAAGACGTCATCAGCGTCGACATCACCCTCGTTCCCGACGGCACCTCGACGGTCACCGTCGGGAGCCTGCGCCCGCTCGGCGCGGAGGAGATCGCCGGTGCCGTCGCGGACGCCGGCTACCGGATCGCGCCGCTGCCTCAGTAACGGCCCCAGCCCGACCGGAAGATCGCCGTCGGTCCATATTCGTCGTCGAACTCAAGATCGGGCGCCCGCACCAGCCCGATGCCGAGCGCGACGCGCTGCGAGGGCAGGTTGTCGCGCGTGGTGCGGGCGATCACCGGGCGCTGCGGATCCTGGCGTCGCGCCGCCTCGATCGCGGCGGTCGCGCATTCCTGCGCGACGCCACGCCCCCAGACCTCCGGCACGAAGCGGTAGCCGAGATTGAACACACGCAGACCCGCCCACTCGGTGCGGCGCACTCCGGTCATCCCGATCAGTCGGCCGTCCTCCTCGACCGCGAAGTAGCCGAGTCCGTAGCGCCGCCACTCGGCCAGCCAGCCGTCGAAACGCTCCCGGGTCTGCTCCATGGAGGTATCGGGGCCGGCGGGATTGAAAACGTTCGTGCGCGGGTCGGCGTGCAGGGCGTGCATCGCGTCGAGATCCTCGGGCACGAAGGCGCGGAGGACGAAGCGGTCGGTGCGCAGCATCTCTCCGTTGTAACACGAGCCCGACGGGTGCTTGGCTGGAGGCTTGAGCGTAAAGACCCGGAGCGGAACCGAACGGTTGATCGTCGACGCCGACGGTCCGCCGCTCGGCAGCCCTACGGACGCGACCAATCTGGTCGGGCAGACCGGCGGCACCGAGATGTTCTTGCGCGATCTCAACGAGGTGGAAGCGTGGCTTCGGCGATGAGCGTCCGCAGCGCGTTCCCGATCCTGCTCACGCCCGATATGCCCGCCGCCCTGGGCTTCTACCGAGACCTGCTCGGCGGCGAAGTGGACTACGAGTTCCCGGGGCCCGACGGCGAGCCGGTCTACGTCAGCGTGCGCCTGGGCGACTCGACCGTCGCGCTCGGGCTGGATTCGCAGCCGTCGAGCGTGACGCTGTGGCTGTACGTCGACGATGTCGATGCGGAATACACGCGACTGGTGGCGGCAGGAGCACCGTCGGTCGCGGAACCGCGCGACGAGGTGTGGGGCGAACGCACTGCCCGGGTCGCCGACCCCGCCGGCAACGTCGTTGTGCTGGGTGCCGCGATCGGGTGAGGCCCGCCGCGCGTACAAAATGTCGGGTGGGCCGAACGGGCACCCTCGAAGCGGGTAGCGACATCCGCGTATTTCCGCGGATCTTCGAGTCCGAATCTGGGGAGGCCGTGGATCCCACCCGACATTTTGTACCGGATCGCTCCGTCATCGGGGCAGAGCGAGCGCCCGCAGGGTCTCGAACGGCCGCTCGACGTTCGCGAAATGACCCGCGCCTGACAGGACCGTCTCCGCGAAGTCGGGGATGCGTGCCGCGAACCCCTCGGCGTCGCCCGCGCCCACGAACACGTCGTCCGCGCCGCGGACCGAACGCACCGGGCAGCGGATCCACCGCCAGCGTTCCAGGTCGTACTGCGCCGCGGCTCGGGCGGCGAGCGCGAAGGCGTGCGGCCGGATCTCCGTCGCCAGCGCCGTCACGACGGACGGATCGACGGCCGAGGCGAACAGCGGCGAGGCGAGGATGCGCAGGAGCCCGAGCTTTTGCAGCCCGCGCACCAGCGCGCCGCCGACCGGGCCGAGCGCCGCGAGGATGCGCATCGCCAGCAGCATCCCCGCGAAGCCGGGCAGCCGCACTCCGGCGCCGACCGGCTGCCGCACCGCCTCGACGACGCCGACACCGGTACCCGAGACCAGCCCGACGCTGAGGGTGGCCGCCGGATGCGTCGCCGCGAGTTCCAGCGCCACGAAGCCGCCGAGCGAGTGGCCGATCACGTGCCAGCGCTCGTAGCCCAGCGAGCGGGCGACCTCGGCGACCATCTCGCTCATCCCGTGCACATCGACGCCGTCGGGCAGCGCCGTGCCGCCCCAGCCGGGCAGGTCGAGCGCGATCACGTCGGTGAGCGGGCCGCGATCCGCATCGGAGGCCTCCAGCAGCGGGGTCCACGTCGACCAGGATCCGGCGGCGCCGTGCAGCAGGATGGTGGCCGGCCCTCCGCTCACGCGCCCGGCGTGCACCAGCACCGGCCCGAGGGACGACGGCACCACCCGCCGCCACAGCCCGACCCGCTCGGGCGCCTCGGCGCGGAGCGGGAAGGGACAGTAGGCGGGCAGCAGCGAGACCGCATCGCCCATGCGCGCTGCGGTGTCACTGACGGGGTTGCTGCTCACACTCCATCTTCGGAGGCACCACCCGTTCGGATCGGACGACACGGCGGATCGGATCGCGACACACTGGATCCGTGCCCACCGACCTGCTGCTGCTCGCCGACACCCACCTCCCCCGCCGCGCCCGCGACCTGCCGGAGGAAGTCTGGCGCGCAGTCGAGACGGCCGATGTGGTCTTCCACGCCGGCGACTGGGTCGAGCCGCCACTGCTGAACGAGTTGGAGCGGCGCGCCGCCCGCCTCGTCGGCGTGTACGGCAACAACGACGGCCCCGAACTGCGTCGCCGGCTGCCCGAAATCGCCCGCATCGAACTGGAGGGTCTGCGCTTCGCGATGGTCCACGAGACCGGGCCGTCCGCCGGGCGGGAGCAGCGCTGCGACGCCGCGTTCCCCGACACCGACGTGCTGATCTTCGGCCACAGCCACATCCCCTGGGACACGGTCACCCCCACCGGGATGCGCCTGCTGAATCCCGGCTCGCCCACGGATCGGCGCCGCCAGCCGTACTGCAGCTACCTCACCGCGGTGGCCGACGCCGGCGCCCTGCGCGACGTCGAGCTCAGGTTGCTGCCACGCACATCGACGCCGTAGCCACCGTCACCGCATCCTCGACCACGTCGATCCGGTAGTCGAGCAGACTGGTCGAGGAGATCCGCAGGGTCGTGCCGTCCTCCTGCACCAGCCAGTCGCGCTGCTGCGCGTAGTCCTCCAATTCGGCGCGCACCGCGGCCGGGTCGAAGCTGCCGGTGATGGTCCGTTCCGTCTCGGCGCGTTCGAGGCCGTCGCCGCAGGAGGCGGTGGCGGCGACATCCGACACCGTGCCGGCGACGGATCCGGTCAGCGCGTCCAACTCGGCGAGGGAATCGGCGCGTGCATCCGCGAGGCTTCGAGGCTGCGGCACGAAGAACACGACCGCGACGACGATGACCACGAGGCCGATCACGCCCAGCACCACGCTCACCCAGAACTTCCACCGTGACGGACGCAGGTCGGGCGGGCGCCGGTAGAACGGCGACCGCGAAGCTCTCTGGGTGGTGTCGAGCGGGCTGGACATGCTCATGCTCCCAGGGTTTCACGCCCCCGCAAGCGCCCTACGGGATCAACACGACTTTCCCACCTGCGTGGCCGCTCTCGACCAGGGCGAGCGCCTCGGCCGCCTTCTCCACCGGGAAGGATTCGCCGAGCACCACCTCGAGCTTGCCCTCGCCCGCCAACTGCAGCAGGCCGGCGCGCGCGGCGTCGCGCAGGGAGGTGCCCGGATCCGCGCCCGGCCCGCCGCCGAGCTTCTTGATGCCGCCGATCGCGCTCGCGCGTGCGAAGCCGGCGATGGTCGCGATCCGTGCCTTCTGGTGCGTGAGCGCGACGCTGGCGTCGAGCGCTTCGTCGGTGCCGATGGTGTCCAGCGACGCGTCGACGCCGGTCGGCGCGAGCTCGCGGACGCGGTCGACGAGGCCGGCGCCGTAGACGACGGGCTCCGCGCCGAGGCGGCGCAGCAGCTCGTGGTTGCGCTCGGAGGCGGTGCCGATCACGCGAGCGCCGCGGAGCCGGGCGAGCTGCACGGCCAGCAGGCCGACCGACCCCGAGGCCCCGTGCACCAGCACGATGTCGCCGCGATCGACGTGGGTCGCCTCGATCAGGTGGGTCGCCGTCGCGCCGGTGAGCAGCAGTCCGGCGGCCGCCTCGAAGCCGAGAGCGGCGGGCTTGCGCAGCACGGCGGAGGTCTTGGTCTGCAGCTCCTGCGCGTAGCCGCCCGAGACCCGGTACGCGACGACCTCGTCGCCGACCGCGAAGGGCACATCCGCACCGACAGCGCTGACCACTCCCGAGACCTCGCTGCCCGGATGCAGCGGCAGCCGGGCGCCGCGACCGAAGAGACCGCGCACCAGCTTCGCATCCGCCGGATTCACGCCCGCCGCCTTCACCCGGATGTTCAGGTGCCCCGGCCCGGGCGCCGGCACCACGACGTCGACGACCCGGAGTTCGTCGGGGCTGCCGTACTCGGGCGCCACCACTGCTCTGACCATGCTCGAAACGTAACACTCCCGGGGCAGCCCGCCCTCATCTCCCGCGAGATGCCTCTTCTGTACAACTTTCGCGGCGTGTCTCGTACAGAAGAGGCATCTCGCGGCAAGGCGAGAGGGGATGCGCGTCAGAGCGAGCCGAGGCGCCCCATCAGCGGTTCGAGGCGGGCGACCCAGCCCTCGGGGTCGGGGCCCTGCGGCGCGAGCTCGACGAGGGTGATGCCCTCGGCGGCGTACGCGGCCATCGCGCGCAGGAAGCCATCGGGGTCGCCGATCGGATCGCCGCCGCCGATGATCGTCTTGGTGATCGTGTCGTAGTCGCGGCCCACGTCGTCGCAGTGCCGGCGCAGGATGTCGAGCTTGGCGCGGATGCCCTCCGGCCCGATCGCGAACAGGTTGCAGGCATCCCCGTACTGGGCGACCAGGCGCAGCGTCTTCTTCTCGCCGCTGCCGCCGATCAGGATGGGCGGGGTGCGCAGCGGCATCGGCTGGCAGATGGTCTCGGCGAGCTGGTAGTGCGTGCCCTCGTACGGCCCGACGTTGTCGCTCCACATCTGCTGGCAGATCTGCAGCGCCTCCTCCAGCCGCTCGAAGCGCTCCTTCAGCGCGGGGTACGGTACGCCGAGCGCGCGGTGCTCGCGCTCGTACCAGGCGGCGCCGATGCCGAGGATGGCGCGGCCGCCCGAGAGGATGTCGAGCGTGGTCACGGTCTTCGCGAGCAGGCCGGGGTGGCGGTAGGTGACGCCGGTGACCAGCAGGCCCAGCTGCATCCGCGAGGTCTGCCCGGCGACGAAGCCGAGCGAGGTGTAGCCCTCCAGCATCGGATCCTCACTGGTGGCGAACTGCTCCATCTGGAACCAGTGATCCATCAAGGTGAACCATTCGCTGCCGATCGCCTCGGCGGTGCGGGCGGTGGCGGCCAGCGTCGGCGCGAGCGCGGCGCCCCCGCCCGGGAGGGTGAAGTTCATGAAGTGGATGCCGAGCTGCATGGGGGTGCTCCAGACGTCGAGGGGGTGCGCTCAGCCTCGCATGGATCGCCGATGGTTTCGGCAGGCTCAACCAGCGGACGGCACCGGCGGGCCGGCGATCAACAGTCCGGTGAACACGAGGGCCACGGCCGCGATCAGCACCGCACCGGCGAGCACGGGTCGCCCCAGTACCAGCCGCAGCACCCGACTCGGGAAGCGCGCGTCGCGCGGATCCGCCGTGCGGGTGCGCCGCCAACCCCCGTCGAGCATCCCGCGGCGCACGAAGGCGATCTCGACCGGGATGGTGGCGAACGGGATCACCGCGGCCCCGACCGCGAGCGCCGTCGCGCCGATCCTCCAGCGCTGGTTCACCGCCACGCCGACCGCCGCGACCACGTACGCGAGGAACACGAAGCCGTGGACCGGCCCCGCCGCGCTGACCGCCCAGTCGGCCCCCGCCCCGTACTTCGCGAGCATCCCCGCGATCAGCAGCGTCCACGTCCCGGCCTCCGCGATGCTCAGGGCTCGGAACGCTTGCTTCGGTGACACGGTGACTCCTCGGGTGGCGTGGCGAAAAGTTGCAGCCCTGACCCCGCGAGGGCTGCAACTTTTCGCTGGAACGGATGCTTCGAGGATACTCAGGAAGCGGGCGCGGAGTCTGAGAGGATGCGGGCCACCAGGGCGTCGGCGAAGCCGTCGGCGACCTCCAGGGCGACCGCGGTGCGCGACGCCGGAGCGCCGGCGAAGCCGACGTGGCGGGTGCGCAGGTCGGCGATGGTCTGGCCGCGGCCCGGGCCGCGGGTCGCGTCGACCGCGACGGGAACGCGCGGCGCCAGGCGCAGGCCGCCCGTGCCGAGGGCGACGGCCGCGGCGAGCGGGTCGTGCAGGGCGGCCGTGCGCTCGCCGAAGTGGCTGATGTAGAACTCGAAGTAGTAGTCCAGGGCGTGCCCGATCGCGACGGCCAGCGGATCCGAGGCGGCGAGCAGCGCATCCCGGTGCGACTCGTGCATCCGCTGCGTCATCGTCACGTCGAGGCCGACCATCGTGAGGTCCCAGTCGGCCTCGAACACGGCGGCTGCGGCCTCCGGGTCGTGCCAGATGTTCGCCTCGGCGACCGGAGTCACGTTGCCGGGCGCCATCGCAGTGCCGCCCATGATCGTCACGTCGTGCACCAGGCCGGGCAGCTCCGGGTAGCGCTCGAGTGCGATCGCGAGGTTGGTCAACGGCCCGACCGCGATCACCCGCAGCTCGCCCGGGTGCGCCTGAGCGAGCGCGCGGAGCAGCTCGGCCGCGTCCCCCGTGACCGGAGCGACGGGCGAGTCGGGGATGTCGACGTTGCCGAAGCCGTTGTCGCCGTGCACGTACGGCGACCCGCCGGCGTACGCCTCCGCCAGGAAGTCGTGCGCGCCGATCGCGACGGGCACGTCCGTCCGCCCGGCGAGCGCCAGCAGATCAAGCGTGTTTCGCGCCGCGGTGGCCGAGTCGGTGTTGCCGCTGACCGTGCCGATGCCCACGATCTCCGCCTCCGGCGAGCGCAGCAGGTACGCGAGCGCTAGGGAATCGTCGATCCCGGTGTCGCAGTCGAAGTACACGGGAACGGCGGAGGCAGACATGCGGATGAGCGTACGCAGCCCACGTTGCGCCCAGGTTTCGGCCCGAGCTCCTCGCGAGGGGGTTGTCACCCCGTCCCACGAGCGCCAGCGAGCGGGACGGAGTGACAACCCCCTGAAAAGAGCAAGCTCCGCCAGCACCCCGGTGCGCTGGCTAGCATTGAAGCTCCCCCACGATCCCCGCGAACGTAAAGGATCCACCCGTGTCACTCACCTTGGGATACAAAGCCTCCGCCGAACAGTTCGCCCCGCGGGAGCTGGTGGAGATCGCCGTCCTCGCCGAGAAGCACGGGATGCAGTCGGTCACGGTCAGCGATCACTTCCAGCCGTGGCGGCACACCGGCGGGCACGCGCCGTTCTCGCTGAGCTGGATGGCCGCCGTCGGCGAGCGCACCTCCGACATCCTGATCGGCACGAGCGTGATGACGCCGACCTTCCGCTACAACCCGGCCGTGCTGGCGCAGGCCTTCGCGACCATGGGCTGCCTGTACCCGGGCCGGATCATGCTCGGCGTCGGCACCGGCGAGGCGTTGAACGAGATCGCCACGGGCTTCCGCGGCGCGGGCGAGCAGGACTGGCCCGAGTTCAAGGAGCGCTTCGCGCGGCTGCGCGAATCCGTGGCCCTGATGCGCGCACTGTGGCAGGGCGACCGGGTCAGCTTCGAGGGCGAGTACTACTCCACGCACGAGGCGTCGATCTACGACGTGCCGGAGGAGGGCATCCCGGTCTACATCGCCGCGGGCGGCCCCGTGGTCGCCAAGTACGCGGGCCGCGCGGGCGATGGCTTCATCTGCACCTCCGGCAAAGGTATGGATCTGTACACCGAGAAGCTGATGCCGGCCGTCACGGCGGGCGCGGAGGCGGCGGGCAAGACGATCAACGATGTCGACACGATGATCGAGATCAAGCTCAGCTACGACACCGACCCCGAGCTCGCGCTGGAGAACACCCGGTTCTGGTCGCCGCTGTCGCTGAGCAAGGAGCAGAAGCACGACATCACCGACCCGGTCGAGATGGAGAAGGCGGCGGATGCGCTGCCGATCGAAGAGATCGCCAAGCGCTGGATCGTCGCCTCGAATCCCGACGACGCGATCGCGCAGATCAAGCAGTACGTCGACGCCGGCTTCCGGCACCTCGTCTTCCACGGGCCCGGCGGCGACCAGGCCCGCTTCTTGGAGCAGTTCGAGCGCGACCTCGCGCCGCGACTGCGCGAGCTCGCGTGAGCGGAGCCGGCCACCCCGCCTGGAGCATCGTGGTGCCCGTCAAGGGCACGCCGAGCGCGAAGTCACGCCTGGGCTCGGATCCGCTGCTCGCCGAAGCGATCGCCGCCGACACCGTCGCGGCGGCGCTCGAGGTCGCGCGCGTGATCGTCGTTACGGCCGGTGCGCCCATCCCCGGCACGGAGCACGTCGCCGATCCCGGTACCGGACTGGACGACGCCATCGCTGCGGGAGTGCGGGCCGTCGGCGGCGGCCCGGTCGCCGTGCTGCTGGGCGATCTGCCCGCCCTCACTCCCGCGGAACTGGCCGAGGCGCTGACCGCGGCCGAGGCGCATCCGCGCGCGATGGTGCCGGATGCCGACGGCACCGGCACCGTCCTGATCACCGCGCTCGCCGGCCACGACGCCCACTTCGGTGCGGGCTCGCGCGACGCGCACCGTGCCGCCGGCTACGTCGAGCTCGACCTGCCGCTGGGCTCCGGCCTGCGCCGCGACGTCGACCTGCCGGAACACCTCGACCAGCTGCGCGAGCGCCTCGGCGCCCGCACCGCGCTCGCCCTCGCCCTGGCGAACGCCGAGGCGAGCCGAGCGGTCAGCCGGCCGGAGGCGCAACTGCTGCTCGGCGCGCGCGGCGCGGAGCTGGACCGGTTGCTGACCCTGGCGTCGAGCATCCGTGACGAGGGACTCGCCGCCACCGGCCGCACCGGCGTGATCACATACTCGCGCAAGGTGTTCGTACCGATCACCAAACTCTGCCGCGACCGCTGCCACTACTGCATCTTCGTCGACACCCCCGGCGGCCTCGCGGCCAAGGGCGAGTCGACGTTCATGGAGCCGGAGGAGATTTTGCAGGTCGCCCGCGACGGCGCGGCGCTGGGCTGCAAGGAGGCGCTGTTCACCCTCGGCGACCGCCCGGAGGACCGCTGGCCGGTCGCCCGGCAGTGGCTCGCCGAGCACGGCTACTCCTCGACCATCGAGTACATCCGCGCCATGGCGATCCGGGTCACCGAGGAGACCGGGCTGCTCTGCCACCTCAACCCCGGTGTGATGAGCTGGGCCGAGCTGCAGCGGCTGCGCCCGGTCGCGCCGTCGATGGGCATGATGCTCGAGACCACCGCGACCCGGCTCTGGAGCGAGAAGGGCGGTGTGCACTACGGCTCGCCCGACAAGGATCCGGCGCTGCGGCTGCGCGTGATCGACGACGCCGGGCGCGCGAAGGTGCCGTTCACGACCGGGGTGCTGCTGGGCATCGGCGAGAACGACGCCGAACGGGCGGAGGCGCTGTTCGCGATCCGCGCCTCGCACGAGAGGTTCGGCCACGTGCAGGAGACCATCGTGCAGAACTTCCGCGCGAAGCCCCGCACGGCGATGCAGAACGAGATCGACCTGGAGCTGCAGGAGTACATCGCCGCCGTGGCCGTCGCCCGCCTGGTGATGGGTCCGGTCGCGACCATCCAGGCGCCGCCGAACCTCACGGACGCGCAGGAGTTGGGCCTGCTGATCCGCGCCGGCATCGACGACTGGGGCGGGGTATCGCCGCTCACGGCCGACCACGTGAACCCCGAGCGGCCGTGGCCGAACATCGACGACCTGGCATCGCTGACGCGCGCGTCGGGCTACGAGCTGCGGGAGCGGCTGACCGCGCATCCGCCCTACCTCGCCGACCCGGAGATCTGGATCGACGCGCGGATCCGCCCGCACCTTGACGCGCTGACCGACCCGGCGACGCACCTCGCGATCGAGGATGCGCCGGTCGTCGGCCGACCCTACGTGCCGGAGCTCAGCCGCTCCGTCGGCGTGCGCACCCCGCTGATCGCGCGCGCCGCCGCCGACCCGGCCGGGCTCTCGGACGCCGACTACCTCGCGCTGCTGAACGCCGACGGCGCCGAGCTGGATGCGCTGGCCGCGCTCGCGGACGACGTGCGGCGCGAGCGGGTCGGCGACGAGATCACCTTCGTCGCGAACCGCAATCTCGACTCCGCGCTGTTCGGGCCGAGCGCCCTCAGCCACGAGAAGCTCGACGCTCTGGTCGCCGAGGCGGTGCAGCTCGGCGCGACCGAGATCTGCCTGCAGGGCGCGGTGTCGGCCGCTCCGGGCTACGACTACGTCGACCTGATCGAGCGGATCCGCGCCCAGGCGCCCGCGCTGCACCTGCACGCCTTCCGCCCGGCGGAGGTGCTCGACGGCGCCGCTCGGCTGGGGCTGACGCTGGAGCAGTTCCTGATCCGGCTGCGGGACGCGGGCGTGGGCACCGTGCCCGGCACCGGCGCTCGCATCCTCGATCAGCGCATCCGCGACGTGCTCAGCGGGCACTCCGACCCCAGCGTCGAGAGCTGGGCGGATGCGATCACCACCGCGCACCGCGTGGACCTGCGCTCGACCGCGACCATGGTCTACGGGCACATCGAGACGCCCGAGCAGCAGCTCGCGCACCTGCGCCGGATCGCGCAGCTGCAGGACGAGGCAACGACGCGCGGGCACGGCGGCTTCACCGAGTTCATCGCGATGCCGTTCGTGCCAACGGAGATGCTTCTTCCGGGCGGTGGTGTGGTCGTGGGCGCCCGCCCCGGCCCGTCGCTGCGCGAGACCCGCGCCGTGCACGCCGTGGCGCGGCTGCTGCTCGCCGGTCGGATCGACAACGTGCAGACCGCGTGGACCAAGCTCGGGCTGCGCACCGCGCAGACGCTACTGATGGGCGGCGCGAACGACCTCGGCGGCCTGCTGCTGGACGGCGTGCTCAGCCCCGAATCCGGCGCCGAAGCCTACCGGCAGCTGAGCCTCGCCGATGTGCGCCACGTCGCGGCCGAACTCGGCCGCCCCGTGCGGCAGCGCACGACCGACTACGGCGAGCCCGCGCAGCCGCTGGTGGTTGAGCAGTTCGCCGCGCCGGTGCGGATGCGGCTGCCGCTGCGCGCGTCGTGACCCGGCACGAGGCCTACCTGCGCCGGCGCGCGGAGGTGCTTCAGAGCGTTCCGGGCGGCGTCGCGGGCGGTGCGGGCGACCTCGTGGTGCTGCTGCCGGGCTTCGGTGGGCTCGACGAGCTCGAATTCTTGGCTCCGATGCTCGCGCGGCGGCACCGGGTGCTCGCGCTGGAACTGCCGGACGCGCCCTTCGACGAGGTGGTCGCCCAGGTGCGCTCCGCACTGCCGGATGAGCCGCTGAGCATCGTCGGCTTCTCGTTCGGCGCGCTGGTGGCGCTCGCCGTGGGCGCCGGGGCGCAAGCCGTTGTGCTCGGGGCGGGCTGGCTGCGGCCGGATCAGCGGCTGGCGCGGTTCTCGCAGCTGGCGGCGGCGCCCGAGTTCCTCCGCTTCGCGCTGCTCTCCCCGGGCTCGCCTCTCGATCCGACGTTCGACCCGCGTTCGCATCTGCTGACCGCCGATGCCACGGAACACCGCACCACCGCGCCGACCCTCGTCCTCGCCGCCGAGCACGACGCGCTCGTCTCGCGCGAACACTCCGAACTGCTGTACGGCTCCCTCGAGGACGCCGCCTACGAGACCCTCGACTCCGGCCACGCCCTGCTCGCCGAGCGGCCCGCCGAGGTGCTCGCCCGGATCGAGGCGTTCCTCGCCGCGCACGCCACGACCCGGGCCGACGCATGACCGCCGCCGCCACCGAGCCGCCCGCCTCGGAGCCGCCCACCCCCGAGCCTCCCACCTCGGAGCCTCCCACCACCGAGCCGCCCGCCTCGGAGCCGCCCATTCCTGAGCCGCCCATCCCCACCGAAACAGCCACGTCGGAAATGCAGGGCGGCGACGGAAATACAGGGTCGGGCGGGAAATGCGGAGAATCCATGCCGATGAGCACGGTAACTTCGCCGGCCACCCTGCATTTCCGCGCGGACGAGCCCCCGCCCACCACCGTCGACACCCTCATCGTCGGCGCCGGATTCGCGGGCCTCGGCCTCGCCATCCGGCTCACGCGCGCGGGCGAGACCGACTTCCTGCTGCTGGAGCGCGCCGGCGACGTCGGCGGCACCTGGCGCGAGAACACCTACCCCGACGTCGCCTGCGACATCCCCTCGCACCTGTACTCGTACTCGTTCCGCCCCAAGCCCGACTGGTCGGCGTACTTCGCGCCGGGAGCCGAGATCCAGGAGTACCTGCGCGACGCCGCCCGCGACGAGGGCATCCTGCCCCGGCTGCGCCTCGGCACCGAGGTGCTCGACATGCGGTGGGATGCGCAGGAGCAGCACTGGAACGTCACGACCACGCGCGGCGACTTCGTCTGCCGTGCCCTCATCCTCTGCGCCGGCCGCCTGTCGGAGCCGCGGATCCCCGCCGCGCCGGGCCTCGAATCCTTCCCCGGTCCGCTGTTCCACTCCGCGCGCTGGCAGGACGCCGAGCTCGCCGGCAAGCGCGTCGGCATCGTCGGCTCCGGCGCCTCAGCGGTGCAGCTGCTGCCGCACCTGGCGCGCACGGCGGCGAGCGTCGTGCTGTTCCAGCGCAGCGCGCCGTACGTGGTGCCGCGCGGCAACTCCTCCTACTCCGCCGCGCAGAAGCGGGCGTTCCAGCGCCTGCCGGATGCGGTGCGGCGGCTGCGCGAGTCGCTGTTCTGGGGCATGGAGCGGGGCTTCGCCGGGCGGCTCGCGACGCCCGGATTCATCGACCGGCTGCGTGCGGAGGCGCTCGGCCACCTCGCCGCGCAGGTCGCGGATCCGCAGCTGCGCGCGGTACTCACGCCCGACTACGAGATCGGCTGCAAACGCGTGCTGCTCTCGGACGACTACTACCCGGCGCTCGCTCGAGCGCACGTGAGCGTGGTTCCGGCGCCGCTCGCGCACGTCGACGGCGCCACGGTCCACGCGAGCGATGGCTCCGCGCACGAGTTGGACGTGCTCATCCTGGCCACCGGATTCCAGGCGACGCGACCGCCGTTCGCGCGGCTGGTGTTCGGCCGCGATGGCGTGAGCCTCGCCGAACACTGGGCCGACGGGATGCGCGCCTACGCATCGACCGCGGTGCACGGCTTCCCGAACCTGTTCGTGATCAACGGCCCCAACGCCAGCCTCGGCCACAATTCCGCGGTGTACATGATCGAAGCGCAGATCGACTACGTGCTGGCGGCGCTCGCCGCCGGCCCGGTGTTGGAGGTGTCGGCGGAGGCCGAGGAGGCGTACGTCGCCGAACTCGACGCCCTCGCCGCCGACACCGTGTGGACCAACGGCGGCTGCGGCAGCTGGTACGTCGACAGCGCCACCAAGCGACTCACGCTGATCTGGCCCGACTTCGCCTTCAGCTTCCGCGACCGTATCGGCCGCTTCGACCCGGCGCCCTTCCTCCGCCCCACGCATCCTGACTCGACACTCCCTCCGCGCGCCGGTTGACCCGCCCGCGCCCAGCGGGACGATCGCGCGCGGATTGACAGGCGCGCGGCTTGTGTCACCGCGGCGGGGACACGGTGCGCAAAGCGTTACCCGCATCGTGACAGGAGCTGTCGCAACGGTTCGTATGCTCTGAGGTGAGCCAGGGGGATCATCGACGTGAGTACAGTCATCGCGAAGGCGAACGAGGCGTCGCATCGTGTGCTGCGCGTCACCGCCAAGGCGCTCTCCAGCCACAACCGGGCCAACAACCGCGCCCTGGTGCTGCAGTCGCTGTTCCGCGGCGGGCCGATGAGCCGAGCGGATCTCGCTCGCGCGTCGGGCCTCACCCGGCCGACCGTGTCGGCGATCGTCGCCGAGCTCGTGACGGACGCTCTGGTGACCGACCTCGGCCCGCGAGAGGATCCGCGTATCGGCAAGCCCGCCGTCCTGGTCGACATCGATGCCGACGCCTACCGGATCGCGGCCGTGGATCTCTCCGGCACGGATGTGTTCACCGGCGCCCTGGTGAACCTGCGCGGCGCGGTGACCGAACGCGTCGAGCGGCGCATCGACGGAGCGACGGGCGAGCGCGCGATCGGGCTGCTGTTCGAGCTGCTCGACGAGCTCGGCTCCCGGGTGCCGACGCGACTGCTGGGCATCGGCATCGGCACGCCCGGCATCGTGGACAACGACGGGGTGGTGCGGCTCTCCCCCGGTCGCGGCTGGACGAACGCGCCGCTCGGCGCACGACTGCGGGAGCGCTACGGCGTGCCCGTGCACGTCGGCAACGACGCCAACGACGCGGCGCTGGGCGTGCACACCTTCCGCGAGAACTCGGGGCGCAGCCTGCTGGTGCTCACGATCGAGGGCGGGATCGGCGCGGGGCTGATCATCGGCGGTTCGCTGATCCAGGGCGAGCAGTTCTCCGCCGGCGAGATCGGCCACGTCACGGTCGACGCCGACGGAGCCCGGTGCCGGTGCGGACGCACGGGCTGCCTCGAGACGTGGGTCGGGGCGATCGCGCTGCGGGCCAGGCTCGCGGCGGCGGATGCGCCCAGCCGCGACGCCGTACTCACCGACGCCGGGCGCGCGCTCGGCATCGCCCTCGCTCCCGTGGTCAGCGTGCTGAACCTGCAGGAGATCGTGCTGACCGGATCCGCCGAGCTGCTGGACGGACCGCTCACCGCCTCCGCCGCCGCGACCCTGGCCGAGCGGGTGCTGCCCAAGGTCGACGAGCGCGTCACCGTGCGCGCGACCACCGGTGACCACGACCTCGTGCTGCTCGGCGCGGCCGCTCACGTCCTCGGCGTCGAGCTCGGGGTGTCCTGATCCCCATCCCGCCCGCCTCATCCCCGCCATCGCCATCCCCGCGAGATGCCTCTTTTGTACGCCTCCCGCGGCGTGTCGCGTACAGAAGTGGCATGCCGCAGGGTCAGAGCGCTCGTGGAACCGTGAACTCGGTGCGCACACCGGCCGAGTAGAGCACGGAGTCCGGCGTGCGGTCGGCCAGCTCAGGGAAGCCAGCGCGGGCGAGCAGGGTGTCGTCCAGGTGCACGAGTTCGGCGCGTCGGAGCGGCCAGGGTTCGTGCCGGTTGGCCCCGAACCAGGTGCGGCCGAGGTGGCGCTCGTGGTACGCCCAGCGCGCGGTGAGGTGGTCGGCGAGCGGGTCGGCGGTGACGGGTTCGAGCGGGCGCGCGATGATGTGCGAGCGCGCACCGGGATCATTGTGGCGACGGGTCCGGTAGCCGACGAGGCCGTCGCGGTGGCCCATCCGCATCGACGCCCAGCGGTACGGAAGGCCGAATACCGCCTGCGCGGTGAGCACCGGTAGCAGGTGCGAGGCCTCCAGCGAGGCGAATACCACCGCGCGCCGTCCGCGCTCGTCAACGGAGTACAGCCGCACGTTCACCTCGGGGAACGTGCCGAAGTACGGCACCGGCGGCCCGCCGAGGAACGCGGTGCGTGAGAGCCGGAACGGGATCAGGCCCACCCAGGCGCTGCCATCGTAGACGTCCGGTCGGGTGCCCGCCGGCAGGTACGCCGCGACGTGCGCCGGATCGACCCGCCAGTGCAGAAATGTCACCTCGGTCCAGCGCTGGCTGAGGATGCGCGGGCCGGGGAGCGTCGGAGCGACGTGGCTGATCGGTTCGGGCTGCATCCGTTCAGTGTGCGTGACGCTGCGGCCCTGCGGCATGCCAGTTCTGTCCGCGACACGCCACCGGGCGCGTACACAAGAGGCATCTCGCGGGGCGGGGAGGCGAGGGGGCAGCCAGGGGGCGCGGTCAGGCCCGGGCGCGACGGGCGCGCAGCAGGGCGGCGACGCCGAAGCCGGTCACCGGGAGCAGCACGACCACGGCGGCGAGGTTGATGCCGATCACGCCGCCCGCGCCGAGGATGAGGCCCGAGAGCGCCGCGGATCCGGCCGCACCGTAGTTCATCAGCGCGTCCGTGGCGCCCTGCAGCGGCACCCGCAACGCGGGAGCAGCGGCCTCGGTCAGCAGCGCGGATCCGCCGATCAGGCCGGCCGACCAGCCCAGCCCGAGCAGCCCGAGGGCGAGGGTGTCCAGCGGCGGCACGGCGCCGTGCGTCATTCCGGGCATCGGTGGGGCGCTGAGCGGCGTCGCCCCGTGCGCGACGCCGGAGAGGATGCCGACCACGATCGCGATCGCGAAGAGCCCGATGCCGATGCCGATCACCGCGGCGCCGCCGAGCTTGTCGGTGAGCCAGCCCATGATCGGACTCGCGGCGTACATGCCGAGGATGTGCACGCTGATCACGATGCCCACCGCGTCGAGCCCGTAGCCGAGGTGGTTCAGGTTGATCGGGGTCATCACCATCACGCCGACCATCACCATCTGCGAGCCGATGATGGCGACGGTGGCGAACAGCACCCGCGGATCCCGACAGGCCAGCCGCAGCGCGCGGAATGAGCCGACCGGACGCTCGCCGGGCACCGTCGCCGTGTGCCCGGGCCGGAAGACGGTGGCGATCAGCAGCGCCGCCAGCGCGAAGCCGGCCGCCGAGAGCAGGTAGGGCCCGGAGAGCGGCTCCAGGCCGAGCGAGCGCCCGAGCGCGCTGCCCGCGGAGGAGAGGTTCGGCCCGGCGACGGAGCCGAGCGTGGTGGCCCACATCACCACCGAGAGCCCGCGCCCGGCGAACTCGGGACGCACCAGTTCGGTCGCGGCGAAGCGCGACTGCAGCCCGACGGCGGAGGCGGCGCCGACGCAGCCGAGCGCGACTACCAGCAGCACGAGGGCGCCGAGCGCCACCGCGATCAGCACGAGGACGGTGCCGACGAAGGCGAGGAGGTAGCCCAGCGCGAGGGCCCGCCGGCGGCCGTGCCGGGCCGCGATCCGGGCGAGCGGGATGGCGACGATCGCGGCGCCGAGGATCGAGGCGGTTTGCGCGACGCCGGCGAGTTCCGCGGATCCGGACACCTTCTCGGCCAGCAGACCCGCGACGGCGATGCCGGAGGCGACGCCGAGCCCCGCAAGCAGCTGGCAGACGAGCAGCACGGCGTAGCTGCCGCGGCGCGTATCCGTGGCCTGCGTCCCGCTCGTCATGCCCGCCAGCCTAGGGTCGTGCACCTCGTCGGAGCGGCGCGGCGGCGGTCGCCCGCCCACGAGTTCCCGCCAGGAACGCTCAGCCGATGAGGTGCGGGTACTCCGCCGAGCGTCCCTGGAACGCGAGGATCGCCTCGTTGCGGATGACGCCGCGCTCGATCTCGATGGCGCGCGCGATCGTGTCCGACTCCGCCCACGCCGCCGGCCCCTGCAGCACCGGGCGCAGGAACGGCATCAGCGCCTCGCTGATCTCCCACGTCGTCGAGTTCCACAGCAGCGACGGGCTGTGGTCGACCGCGTAGTAGTTCGTGCTCTCGCCGACCGTGATCATCGGCTCGGCGAAGCTGGTCGGCCGCGCCCAGTCGAAGCCCATACCCGCGTCCACCGAGACGTCCACGATCAGGCTGCCCGGGCGGAACGCGGCGAGATCCTTCTCGCGCAGGTACGTCAGTGGACTGTTCGGATCCTGCAGCGTGCAATTCACCACGATGTCCCGCTCGGCGAGGAAGGGCGCCAGCGGCACGGATCCGCCCACGAGGTTGACCTGCCCGTCACCCGGCTCCTCCTCGTTCGGCTCGAACTGGATGATGTTCACCGACGGGATGGGCGAGCTGACGGCCGCGATGTTGCGGTTGGTCAGCACCTGCACGTCGTGGATGCCGTGGGCGTTCAGTGCCGTGACGGCCCCGCGCGCGGTGGCGCCGAAGCCGATCACCAGCGCCGTGAGCCGACGCCCGTAGTCGCCGGTGGAGCCGCACAGCTGCAGGGCGTGGAGCACCGAGCAGTAGCCCGCCAGCTCGTTGTTCTTGTGGAACACGTGCAGGCCGTAGCTGCCGTCGCTGTTCCAGTGGTTCATCGCCTCCCACGCGATCAGCGTCAGCCGCTTGTCGATCGCGGTCTGCGTGATCTCCGCATCCTGGACACAGTGCGGCCAACCCCACAGGGTCTGGCCGTTGCGCAGGTCACGCAGGTCGGACGCCTGCGGCTTGGGCAGCAGCACCACATCGCTGCGCTCGATGATCTCGGCGCGGCTCGACATCCGGCTGACCAGCGGGGCGAGCTGCGCATCCGGGATGCCGAAGCGCCGGCCGTACCCCTCCTCGAGGATCAGCGCCGCGCGGATGTCGGCGTCGAGCCGGTCCAGGTGGCCGGGATGCAGCGGCAGCCGCTTCTCGTCGGCCTTGCGCGAGGAGGCGAGGACGCCGAGGGCGAGCAGTTGCGAGGGAGCCATGTCGGCATCCGATCCACCGGCGTCGGCCGGCCATTGCGCCGGACATCCCGGCGAGGAGGAATCCGGCGGGGCGAGGTCCAGGCCTGCGCAGAGAAACCGGGCGGATGAATCGCGCCCTGCATCGAGGATACGCGTCGGCTCCTCGGCCCGCGGAGTATGCCGCCTGCGGCATATGGCCCGAACGCTGGTATTCCGGCAGCATCGAGGCCGTAAAGTGTGCTCTCAGTTCGCACCAGCGGGCCCGCACAGAGAGTCGTCGAGCACCGATGTCCGAGGAGAACGCCCCGCGCCGGGCCCCCAACATCTACGATGTCGCGCGCGCCGCGGGGGTCTCGCACCAGACCGTCTCCCGGGTGATGAACGACCATCCGAGCCTGCGACCCGAGACCAGACGCCGGGTGCTCGAAGTGATGGCGCAGCTGGATTATCGGCCGAATCTTGCGGCCCGGGCGCTGGTCACCAGCCGCACTCGCACCATCGGCGTGCTCTCCTCGCAGAGCCTGCTCTACGGCCCGGCGTCCAGCATCCAGGCGATCGAGTTCGCGGCCAGGGATGCGGGTTACCTGGTGGTCACGGCGAACGTCGACGGCACCGACGAGGAGTCCATCCGCGACGGCATCCGGCACCTGCTGAACCAGGCGGTCGAGGGACTCGTGGTGATCGCGCCGCAGACCCGCGTCTTCGACATCCTGGATTCACTGGCCCTGCGCATCCCGCACGTCACGCTGCAGGCGTCGGAGGACGGTGGCCACGAATCGCTGTTCGTCGATCAGGTCACCGGAGCCCGGCTGGCGACCCGGCACCTGATCGAGCTCGGCCACACCGAGATCGTGCATCTCGCCGGCCCGCAGGATTGGATCGAGGCGGATGCGCGGATGCGCGGCTTCCTGGAGGAGTGCTCCGAGCACGACCTGCCGACGAACCCGCCCCTGCTCGGCGACTGGTCGGCGGCGCGCGGGCACCACGTCGGCCGCGAACTCGCGCGGCACCGCGACTTCACCGCGGTGTTCGCCGCGAACGACCAGATGGCGCTCGGGCTGATCAACGCGTTCCACCAGGCCGGCGTTCGCGTGCCGGAGGACGTCAGCGTCGTCGGCTTCGACGACATCCCGGATGCGGAGTACTTCTGGCCGCCGCTGACCACCGTGCGGCAGGACTTCGCCGAGCTCGGCCGTCGCTGCGTCGCGACCCTCTTCGGGGTGCTCGACTCCGCGTCGCCCGCGATCGGCAACCAGATCGTGCCGGAACTCGTGGTGCGGGCCTCGACGGCTCCTCGGCGCTGATCCGCGAGCCGTCGATCCACCACCGTTACCGATTCGAGACGAAGTCGGGTGTTGACAATCGCGGCCTCCTGGGGCCACGCTAACGCTCATGTTATCGCTCACATGAGCGCTCACATCCGGCGACCGACGCACCACCGGTCGCTCCCCCACTGCATTCAACGATGAAGGACACACAGTGATGAAAACCAAGCGCGTCTTGCTGGCCGGCCTCGCCGCCGGCGCGATGATGTTCTCCCTCGCCGCCTGCGCAGGCGGCTCCTCCTCCGGCGGCTCCGGTGACGGTGGTGGCGACGGCGGCCTGATCGGTGTCGCGATGCCGACGAAGTCCTCCGAGCGCTGGATCGCGGACGGCGACAACGTCAAGAAGCAGCTCGAGGAGGCCGGATACCAGGTCGACCTGCAGTACGCCGAGGACGACATCCCGACCCAGGTCTCGCAGATCGAGAACATGATCACCAAGGGTGCGAAGGCCCTGATCATCGCGTCGATCGACGGCACCACGCTCACCAACGTGCTGCAGGACGCGGCCGACAGCGACATCAAGGTGATCGCCTACGACCGCCTGATCCGCGACTCCGAGAACGTGGACTACTACGCCACCTTCGACAACTACAAGGTCGGCGTGCAGCAGGCCACCTCGCTCCTCGCGGGCCTCGGCCTGACCGACCTCGACGGTGCTGCCGCGGCGAGCGCCCCCGCCGGTCCGTTCAACGTGGAGCTGTTCGCCGGTAGCCCCGACGACAACAACGCGACCTTCTTCTTCAACGGCGCGATGGACACCCTCCAGCCCTACATCGACAACAAGACCCTCGTCGTCAAGAGCGGCGAGACCGAGTTCAACACCGTCGCCACGCTGCGCTGGGACGGCGAGGCCGCCCAGAGCCGCATGGAGGACATCCTCACCAAGACGTACTCCGACGGCTCGAAGGTCAGTGGTGTGCTCTCGCCGTACGACGGCATCTCGCGCGGCATCATCTCCGCGCTGACGGATGCGGGCTACGCGGTCGGCACCGACTTCCCGATCATCACCGGTCAGGATGCGGAGCTGGACTCGGTCAAGGCGATCATCGCGGGCGAGCAGTACGCGACGATCTACAAGGACACCCGCGAGCTGGCCAAGGAGGCCGTGTCGATGGCGCAGGCCGTGCTCGAGGGCACCGAGCCTGAGGTGAACGACACCGAGACGTACGACAACGGCAAGAAGGTCGTCCCGTCCTACCTGCTCGAGCCGGTCATCGTCACCAAGGACCAGATCCAGTCCGTGCTCGTCGACGGCGGCTACTACACCGACGCCGAGGTCAACGGCTAGCAGACCCCTCCCCGCTGATTGAGCTTGCCGAAATCACCCTTCTCAGGAGGCATTGGTTTCGGCAAGCTCAACCAGCACATTCCCCGACGAAGGAGTCGCACAACGTGAGCACGAACATCCTCGAGATGCGCTCGATCACCAAGACCTTCCCCGGCGTGAAGGCGCTGCAGGACGTCACGCTGAACGTCGCCCGCGGCGAGGTGCACGCGATCTGCGGCGAGAACGGCGCCGGCAAATCCACCCTGATGAAGGTGCTCTCGGGCGTCTACCCGCACGGCAGCTACGAGGGCGACATCGTCTTCGAGGGCGAGACCATGTCGTTCGCGTCCATCCGCGACAGCGAGGCGCAGGGCATCGTCATCATCCACCAGGAGCTCGCCCTCAGCCCCTACCTCTCCATCGCGGAGAACATCTTCCTCGGCAACGAGGTCCGCGGCTTCGCGGGGCTGATCGACTGGAACAAGACCAACCAGGAGGCGGCCGCGCTGCTGGCCCGCGTGGGCCTGGCCGAGAACCCCACCACCAAGATCCTCGACATCGGCGTCGGAAAGCAGCAGCTCGTCGAGATCGCCAAGGCGCTCTCCAAGCGGGTGAAGCTGCTCATCCTCGACGAGCCCACCGCGGCCCTGAACGACGAGGACTCGGCGCACCTGCTCGACCTGATCCTGCACCTGAAGGAGCAGGGCATCACGTCGATCATCATCAGCCACAAGCTGAACGAGATCAAGAAGATCTCGGACACGGTGACCGTCATCCGCGACGGAAAGACCATCGAGACGATCGCGAAGAGCGACGTCACGGAGGACCGGATCATCAAGGACATGGTCGGCCGCGACCTCGACCACCGCTACCCCGATCACACGCCGCACATCGGCGAGGAGATCCTGCGCGTGGAGAACTGGACGGCCCACCATCCGCAGGACCCGACCCGCGTGATGGTCGACAACGTCAATCTCAACGTGCACCGCGGCGAGATCGTCGGCATCGCCGGCCTGATGGGCGCCGGGCGCACGGAGTTCGCGATGTCGCTGTTCGGCCGCTCCTACGGCTCCCGGATCTCGGGCTCCGTCTTCAAGGCCGGCAAGGAGATCCGCATCCGCAACGTGTCGGAGGCGATCGCCCACGGCCTCGCCTACGCCACGGAGGACCGCAAGCACTACGGCCTCAACCTCATCGACGACATCAAGCGCAACATCTCGCTCGCGTCGCTGGGCAAGGTGTCCAAGGGCGGCCTCGTCGACGACAACCTCGAGTTCGGCGTCGCCAATGAGTACCGCAGCTCGATGAACATCAAGTCGCCGACCGTGCTGGCCAAGACCGGGAAGCTGTCGGGCGGCAACCAGCAGAAAGTCGTGCTGTCGAAGTGGATCTACTCCGACCCCGACGTGCTGATCCTGGACGAGCCCACCCGCGGCATCGACGTCGGCGCGAAGTACGAGATTTACACCATCATCAACAAGCTCGCGGCGCAGGGTAAGGGGATCATCGTCATCTCCTCCGAACTGCCCGAGCTGCTGGGCATCTGCGACCGCGTCTACGCGCTGTCGGAGGGCCGCATCACGGGCGAACTGCCCATCAGCGAGGCGACGCCCGAGGCGGTCCTCACCCTTATGACTCAGGAGAAGCAACGATGACCGACCTCCAGGACAAGCCCGCCGCCGGCGCCGCCGTGCAGCCGGTGGAGAACGCGTTCACCAAGCGCATCAGCCACGTGCTGGGCGACCTCGGCAAGAACGGCATCTTCATCGCCCTGCTCGTGGTGGTGCTGCTATTCGAGGTGCTGACCAACGGGATCCTGCTGCGCCCGCAGAACATCTCCAACCTGATCGTCCAGAACGGCTACATCCTCATCCTCGCCATCGGCATGGTGATGGTGATCGTGGCCGGCCACATCGACCTCTCCGTCGGTTCGATCGCCGCGTTCGTCGGCGCCGTCTCGGGCGTCTTCGCGGTCAACATGGGGCTGCCGTGGTGGCTCTCCATCGTGCTGTCGCTGCTGATCGGCGCCCTCGTCGGCGCCTGGCAGGGCTTCTGGATCGCCTACGTCGGGATACCCGCGTTCATCGTCACCCTGGCAGGCATGCTGATCTTCCGCGGCCTCGCGCTGGTCGTGCTCGGCAATGCGAACATCGGCTCCTTCCCCGCCGAATACCGGGCGCTGGGCAACGGCTTCCTCACCGACATCTTCGGCGAACTCGAACTGGACCCGCTGTCGCTCGGCGTCGGCGCGCTCGCGATCATCGCCTTCATCGTGCAGGCCGTCCGCACCCGCCGCGGCCGCCAGAAGTACAACCAGGAAGTCGAGCCCGCCGCCTGGTTCGTCACCAAGCTGGTGCTCGTCTCGGCCGGCATCGCGCTCTTCGCCTACGCCCTGTCCACCTTCAAGGGCATCCCGATCACCCTGATCGTGCTCGCCGTGCTCGTTATGGTCTACGGCGTCGTGATGTCGCGCTCCGTCTTCGGCCGCCACGTCTACGCCATCGGCGGCAACCTGCACGCCGCCGAACTCTCCGGCATCAAGACCCGCAACGTCACCTTCTGGCTGTTCGTGAACATGGGCTTCCTCGCCGCCCTCGCCGGGCTTGTCTTCACCGCCCGACTCAACCTCGCCGGACCCAAGGCCGGCGACGGCTTCGAACTCGAAGCGATCTCCGCCGCGTTCATCGGCGGCGCGGCCGTGCAGGGCGGCGTCGGCACCATCGGCGGCGCCATCATCGGTGGCCTGATCATCGGCGTGCTGAACAACGGCATGTCGATCATGGGCATCGGCATCGAATGGCAGCAGGCCGTCAAGGGCCTCGTGCTGCTGCTCGCCGTCGCCTTCGACGTCTACAACAAGCGCCGCTCCGGCAGCCGCATCGGCTAGCGTCGGCCCATGCCTGACTTCTCGCGGTACCTCCCGCTGAGTCAGCGTGCCCAGGTCGACGAGACGGGCGTCAGCAACGACTGGCGCCCGTTCGTCGCGCAGCGGCTCACACGTCTGGCCGGCGTCGATGCCGCGTGGGATGCGCCCGCGCGCGGCGGCGGCACCACCGGGTCGGTCTTGAACGCGTTGGTCGACCGGCTCGGATCCTCGCGGCGGCAGCGGCTCGCGTCCCGCCTCGGCGTCGGCGCGGATGCCGTGGCGCTCGGGGCCGAGCAGGTGCGGATCGCGCTCGCTTCGTTCGCCGCTCGACGCGCCGCCGGATTCGGCCCGCACGGTGTCGCCGAGCTCGTCGCCGTCGTCGCGGCCGAACTCGCGATCGGCTCCGACCTCGATCTCCCGGCACGCGTCTCCGGCGCCGTCGCGCTGCACCTGTCGCTCGCCGCGCCTCTCCCCATCCGCGCCGCCATCCGCGACCGCGCCCTGGTCGCCACCGACGCCGGCTGGCGCTTCGGCTCCGGCGCCCCCCTCGAGGCGCCCGCCGAGGCCCACCTGGCCTTCCTCTGCGGCCTCGCCCCGTTCCCGTCCTGACGCCGACCCTCCCTTTAGCGAGAAGTTGCAGCCCCGGGCCCATCAGGGCTGCAACTTTTCGCCAGAACGGGCGGGGATCTGGCAGGATGGACGACAGAAGGGGAGTAGTTCCCACCGGCCGCGGCGAGACCGCGGGCGATGCAGTGGCGTCGACATAGTGGCGATCAGGATGATCGACCCGGCCCACCGATCCGCGCGAGCGGGTGAACGAGACCTTCGGCACGAATCCGTGCCGAAGTGTCGAACCCGGCGCCTCGGCCCGCCAGAACCAAAGGCCGACCATGACCTTCGTCCCCCTGTTCTTCGTCGCGCTCGGCGTCTCCGCCGACGCGTTCGCCGTCGCCCTCGGCAAGGGCCTGCACATGCGGGTGCTCGCGTACCGCAACGCCCTCGCCGTCGCCCTCACCTTCGGCGTCTTCCAGGCGGTCATGCCGCTGATCGGCTGGCTGCTCGGTACCGGGCTGGCCGACTACATCCGCGACTACGACCACTGGGTCGCCTTCGGCCTGCTGCTGCTGATCGGCGGCAAGATGCTGTGGGAGGCGATCGTCGCCAAGGATGACGAGAAGGACTCCGATGGCACCATCAAGCTGCGCGAACTGCTGCTGCTCGCCGTCGCGACCAGCATCGACGCGCTCGCCGTCGGCATCACCTTCGCCTTCCTGCAGGTGTCGATCCTCGGCGCCGTCGCGCTCATCGGCGCGGTCGCCTTCGCGCTCACCTTCGTGGGCGTTGTGCTCGGCCACCGCGTCGGCGCCCGGTTCCGCGGCCCCGCCGAGATCGCCGGCGGCCTCATCCTGATCGGCATCGGCGTGCGCATCCTGTTCGACCACCTCGGCATCTGGTGATCTCCGAAAGGGTGGTCACTTTCTCCGCTACCACCCGACGAAGTGACAACCCTTTTCTGCGGGTAGCCTGAGCCGGATGACCTCCCTCCTCCGCCGCCGCACGGAGGGGCTCTCCCGCGACGTGCTCGTGCTCGGCGCCGTCGCCTTCTTCGTGATGCTCGGCTTCGGCGTCGTGGTGCCGGTGCTGCCGGTGTACGTGCGCAGCTTCGACGTCGGCTACGTCGAAGTCGGCGCCGTGCTCTCGGCCTTCGCGCTGATGCGCCTGGTCGCGAATCCGTTCGTCGGCAAGCTCGTCGATCTGATCGGCGAGCGCGTGGTGCTCGCCGTCGGCATCGGCATCGTCGCGCTCTCCAGCGCGCTCGTCGGCCTCGCCCAGGACTACCTGCACGTGCTGCTGCTGCGCGGACTCGGCGGGATCGGCTCCGCGATGTTCACCGTCGCCGCGATGACGCTGCTGCTGCGCTCCACGGACCCCGCCCGCCGCGGCCGCTCCGTCGGCTTCTACCAGGGCGGCTTCCTGCTCGGCGGTATGGCCGGACCCGCCGTGGGCGGCATCCTCTCGGCGATCTCGCTCACCGCTCCCTTCTTCTTCTACGCCGCCACCCTCGCTGTCGCGGGCCTGGTCGGACTCGTGCTGCTGCGCGGCGAGACCCACGAGTCGATGGCCGGCGCCGAACCGCCGCGGCCGTTCCGCGTCGTCATCCGCGACCGCCGTTACCAGAGCGCGTTGCTGGCCAACTTCGCCACCGGCTGGTCCGCGATGGGCGTGCGGGGTGCGTTGGTGCCGGTGCTCGTCGTCGAGTCGCTGCACCAGGAGCCCGCCTGGACCGGCATCGCCTTCGCGATCGCCGCCGTGGTGCAGACCATCGCCCTCGGGCCGGCGGGCAGGTACGTCGACACCGTCGGCCGCCGGCCCGCGATCATCGGCGCCTTCGCCGTCGGCGCCGCGACGATGGCGGCCATCCCCTTCGTCACCGAACTCTGGATGCTCATCGCCCTGCTCGGCGTGTACGGCGCGGCCGCCGCCTTTATGGGAACGGCGCCGGCCGCCTCCGTCGGCGATGCCGCGGGCGGACGCGGTGGCCAGCCGGTGGCCGTGTTCCAGGCCGTCGGCGACGCCGCTGCGATCGTCGGCCCCCTCGCCGCCGGTGCGCTGATGGACGCGTTCTCCTACCCCGCCGCCTTCGCCTCCGCCGTCGTCCTCATGCTCGCCGCGTCCCTCCTCGCCCTCCGGATGCCCGCGCCGCGACTCATAGACGGCGCATAGCCGGCGCATCGGCGCCTCATCGAACGCTCACGTGAAATAGCGGACGTATCGAGGCGGAGGAGCGCGACATGACCCAGCAGAAGAACGACGACACCCGGTGGATCGACGCCGAGGGTCTGGTGATCGACGAGGACGACCGCGGCCTCGTCTACGACATCCGCACCCTCGTGAACCGCCGACGCGCCCTCGGACTGTTCGGCGGGATCGCCGGGGTCACCCTGCTCGCGGCGTGCTCCGCTGCGGAGACGACCGCATCGGCCACCGCGACAGCCACAGCGAGCGCCACGGCCACGCCGTCCGCCACCGCTACCGCCACACCGACCCCGACCGCCACGGCCGATGTCCCGATCGACGAGGTCCCGGATGAGACGGCCGGCCCGTATCCCGGCGACAACTCCAACGGCGTGAACGTGCTCGACGACTCCGGGATCGTGCGCAGCGACATCCGCTCCAGCTTCGGATCCTCGACCACCACCGCGGCCGGGGTTCCCCTCACGATCCAGCTCAGCGTCCGCACCGCGGCCACCGGGGCCGCCCTCGCCGGCGCCGCCGTCTACCTCTGGCACTGCAACATCGACGGCGAGTACTCGCTCTACGGCGACGGACTCGAGAACGAGAACTACCTGCGCGGAGTGCAGGAGGTCGACGGCACCGGAACCGTGACCTTCACCTCCATCTTCCCCGCGGCGTATTCGGGCCGATGGCCGCACATCCACTTCGAGGTCTATTCCGACGTCGCGACCGCGGTCGCGGCGGGACCGATCGTGAAGACCTCGCAGATCGCCCTCCCGGCCGAAGCCTGCGACGCCGTATACGCGACGGCGGGCTACGAACAGAGCGTCCGCAACATGCAGCAGACCAGCCTCGCCTCCGACAACGTGTTCGGCGAGGACAGCGGCATCCACCAGATCGCCACGATGTCGGGCGACGCCGCCACGGGCTACACCGCTGCGCTGACGATCGGGGTCTGATCATGGCCGACCGTACCGAGACCCGATGCACCTCACTCGAGGGCAGGTGCACGGATCTCGATACGGTCGGACGGCCTCGCTACTCGATCAGCAGATGGAGAGCCCCATCACCGTGTCCTAGGACCAGCCGTTGTCGTACCAGGCGTGCCAGACGGCGTTGTCGAGGCCGCGGCCGACGATGTCCAGTCGGCCGGGGCCCCAGCTCGCGGCATCCAGCCCCGAGGAGAAGCCGCCGCCGAGGTACTCCCAGTCGCTCCAGCCGTTGTCGAACCACTTGTGCCAGCACGCGTTGTCCAGGCCGCGGGCCACGATGTCGAGCCGACCCGCCGCCCAGGAGGCGATGCCCGGGCTCGAGCTGAGACCGCCGCCGAGCGACTCCCAGCCGCTCCAGCCGCCGTCGAACCAGATGTGCCACAGCGCGTTGTCGCCGCCGCGCGCGACCACATCGATCCGCCCGTTCCCCCAACTCACGGCCGCGGGATCCGAGGTGATCACGCCGCCCAGCGACTCCCAGTCGTGCCAGGAGCCGTCGAACCACCGGTGCCAGAGCGCATTGTCGGTGCCGCGGACGAACACGTCCAGGCGCCCACTGCCCCAGCTCGCCGCGGCCGGGCCCGAGGTCGCCACACCGCCGAGCGATTCCCAGTCGTGCCAGCCGCCGTCGAACCAGCGGTGCCACACCGCGTTGTCGGTGCCGCGCGCCACGATGTCGAGCCGGCCGGAGGCCCAACAGGAAGCCGCCGGATCGGAGGTGATCACGCCGCCCAGCGACTCCCAGTCGTGCCAGCCGCCATCGAACCACTTGTGCCACAGCGCGTTGTCCGTGCCGGCGACCAGCACGTCCAACCGCCCGGATCCCCACGAGGCGGCACCCGGACCGGTGTTTCCGACGCCGCCGAGCGACTCCCAGCCCACGCCGCTCGCCAACTGAGCGACCGCCCCGGTGACCCGGTAGTCGACGCCCGAGGGGGTGTAGCGCAGCGAGATCGGCTGGTCGGCGAGCTTCGCGACCGCGATCGGCACGCTCGCATCCACCGCAGCGAACGTCAGGGCCGTGATCCCGATGACATCATCGGGATCGCCGAACGACTGGAAGAACAGGCCGATCTTCTCCCCGGTGGACGGTTCGACGGACGCACGGATGGCGTTGATCGCCCGGTCGATGTCGGGCTGCGGATTCGCCAGGTTCAGCCCGCCGTCCTCCACCAAGGACTTCAACTGGCTGCGGATAGCGGTGCGCACGTCGCCGATGATGCTGCGAATCGCGCTGAACGGCGTGGCATCCGACTCGAACGTGATCACGAGCGCTCCCACGATCTCCGGCATCGCGCCGGCCGTGATCTGCGCCACGTTCGGCCGGTCGACCCCGTCGAAGCGCACCACGCCCTGGTTCTTCGGGATGTTGCGAGCTTCGTTGTCGTCGATCCCGTTCGCCCAGTCCTCGTCGAGCACTCCGCTCCAGGTCACCTGCGTCGAGTTCGGCGTGCGGAACTTCGAGCGGAAGCCGAGCAGCACGAAATACGGCTCGTCGCCATCGCTCCAGAAATCGTCCTCGTCGGCGTTCTTCACTTCCAGTCGGTCCAGTCGGATCGTCCAGTTCTCTGACATCGTCGTCACTCCTTGTCGTGTGGAAAGTGGAAATCTGCCCCGCCTCCGGTGTACTCGGGGGCGATCGGAGGCGGCATCGGGGCAGACCCTGGCTGCAGGGTTCTCACGCTGTGGAGTTGTCAAAGTGCGGGCTCGGTTGAGCGGGGTCTAGCCGGTTCTTCGTTGTCGGTCGGGGATGCTCTCGGTGAGCGGGTTTCTGCTGGGTAGTTCGGTGAGTCTCCTTCCGGGGTCTGTTTCTCGGGGCCGGTACAGGTAGTACCGGGAACCGGTGCGGGTGATGCGCCAGTGCTGGTTGTGCAGCAGCAGGTGGTGGGCCCGGCAGAGCAGGACCCCGTCGGCGAGGTCGGTGCGGCCGGCGTCCTTCTGCCATTCGTTGAGGTGGTGGGCGTCGCACCAGGACGCGGGCCGGTCGCAACCGCTCCAGCGGCAACCACCATCGCGGACCGTGAGCGCGAGCCGCTGCCAGCGATCGAAGAGTCGTTGGGTGCGGCCCAGGTTCAGCACCCGCCCGTCCGCCGCGAGGGTGATCGGCGCGATCCCGTCCGCGCACGCGGCGGTACGCACGAACGCCGCGGACACCACGCCGCGCGAGTTGCCGAGGACACCGAGCCCGTCATCGGCCCGGTCGGCGGCGTCGTCATCGAGTGCATCGAAGTCTTCGACCGCGGGTGCGATCTCGGTGTCGCGGATGATCACCGCGACCGGTGATCCCTGCCGCGGCAGCGTCTTCTCGTCGCTGTTCACCGCGACCCGCAGCGCCGCGCCGAGCGCGTCGTGCCACAACTGCGCCACCGTCGGCGCGTCCTGGACCGCGGGCGCCTCCGTGAACCGCGGCCGACGCAACGACGCCGCGACCACCCCGTCGCACAGCGTGCGGAGGTTCTCCGCGACGTCCGCCATCAGGAATCCGGATACCCGGTGCATCCCGTCCTCGACCGGCCCGATCGTCAGGGCGCGGCGGGCAAGGTTGCGCCGCTCGCGGGACAACACCAGCGTGCGGTCGAGCCCGTCGCGTCGGTACTTCGCCTCCTTGAACAATGCCTCCGGAGTCAAAGCGCCACGGTCGCGGACCAGCACGAGCAGGTCCCGCAACGCCCCGGCGAGCGCATGCCCGGACACATCCCGAGTCGGTTCCCCGATCCCTCGGATGACCGCCGCAGCTCCCGCGGGCGAGAGCAACCCCGCGGCCACGAAGCGGGAGAGCGCAGCGTTCCACCCGGTCGCGCACACGCAGAACGCCCCGCCGGAGCACGCCTCACCCAACGGGTCCCCAGAAACCGACCCCGCAGAAGTCGACGCGAGCAGCGTCCCCACCTGGATCGCCCCCGCGGTCTCCCGCTTCGACGCCCCGGTCATCCCCGCGATCAACTCGACCGCATCCCGAGCCCCGGACCGCTTCGCCAGCGAATCCGCACCGAGCGCGGGAGCGGACCGTCGCGCGATCTCCGCACACACCGCAGCAGACGCAACCCCGTGCGCCTTCCCGATCGTCGCGAACACCTCCACCAGCCGCAGCGCCTCCTCGTCGCGCAGCTCGGCGAGCGACCCGGCACCCGCCGGGAGCGGGGTGCCGAGCAGTTCGCCCGCCGCCCGCCAGATCGTGTCGCTGAGTGTGTCCATACGAACAATGCTCGCATCTGTCTTCGATTCGAGCAAGACTCGAAACGTCCGAAACGCGCCAGGTTTCGAACCTTTGCGCGCCACGGCCGAGACGCGCGCCACCAAGGAGCACACCACACTCCCCCGCGTTCCGAGCACGCATGTTTCCGAAAACCGCACCCCCAGAAGTCAGGCGTGTTTCGCCACCCTCGGCCGCCCTCCATTTACGGACACGTCCGTACCCGTAAATGCCCGAGATCCGCACGGTGACGCGGATCCGCCAGCGCCCGATCCTCCGCGACCGAGCCGCCGAACTCGCGAATCGCCGCCCGTCACGGCCGCGCAGGGTGGCTTAATGCCAGCGAAACGGAAGCGTTTCAGGACCGTTACGGCAGCGCACATTTCAGCCCACAGCTGCCGGATACATTCGCTTCAGACCCGCAGGCTCCGGCGCATCAACCGGAGCCGCAGGACCATCAGCCCCCTGTCGTCGCTCGCACACCCCGCCGCGAGCTTCGTCGCCATGCCCAGCACCATGCCTCTGCACTCCCCGTCGCACCATCTCACCGCACCTGGAGACTCCATGCCTTCCCTCACCACCGCCCGCCGATCGGGCGTCGCCGCGCTCGCCGTCGCCGGCGTCGTCCTGCTCGCCGGCTGCTCCGGCGGCACCTCCGCCGCCACCTCGTCCGAAGGCTCCGCCGACGGCATCGCCTACGCCTCCGCCCAGATCGAGGCCGCCAGCGTCGACCCCGCTTTCACCTTCGAGGGCGACGCCTTCGACCTCTCCGCCATCGCCGGGAAGACCATCTTCAACATCCCCAACTCCTCCGCCGTCCCCTTCATCACCGCGGTCGATGAGGAAGGCAAGGCGCTCGTCGAGAAGTACGGGGCCACCTGGGTCGAGTACACCAACCAGGGCACCCCCACCGAGCACTCCTCGGGCATCGACCAGGCGATCAGCCAGAAGGCCGACGTCATCATCCTCGCCCAGGGCGTCAACGGCGAGCTGATCATCCCGGCGCTGGAGCGCGCGAAGGCCGCGGGCATCCCCGTCGTGATCAGCCACACCTACCAGAACGGCGAGGAGCTCCCCGAAGACCTGCAGCCGCTGATCGCCGCGCAGATCACGGCGCCGTTCGCCGAGTCCGGCCGCCTCAACGCCGACTGGGCGATCCAGGAGACCGAGGGCACCGGCGACATCCTGATCATCACCTCCGCCGAGGTGCCGCCCTCGGACGGCATCGTCGAGGCGATGCAGGGCGAGTTCGACGAGTACTGCCCCGGCTGCACCGTCAAGGTCGTGAACGTTCCGGTCGCCGACTGGGCCACAAAGATCGCCTCCACCGTGCAGTCCGAGCTGCAGATCAACCCGAACCTCGACTACGTGCTGCCCGTCTACGACTCGATGACCCTCTTCGTCGAGGCCGGCGTCACCGCGGCCGGCAAGGTCGGCTCGGTCTTCACCTCCTCCTACAACGGCACCCCCGACGTGATGAAGATCATGCAGGACGGCGACGTGCTCACCATGGACATCGGCGAGAACATGCAGTGGCTCGCCTGGGCCACCATCGATCAGGTCGGCCGGGTGCTCACCGGCACCCCGATCATCGAGGACGGCGACGAGAAGACCCCGCTGAAGATCTTCACCGACGAGAACGTCGACGAGGCCGGCACCCCGCCCACCGGCAGCACCGGCTACGGCGACGCGCACGTCGCCGGCTACGAGGCGATCTGGGGACCCGCAGAGTGACCACCACCCGGGAGGCGCCCGCGCCGACGACCACGACCGCTGAAGCGACCCCGCTGCTGCGCATCCGCGATCTCACCAAGCGCTTCGGCGGCCTCACCGCCCTCGACGGCGTCGACCTCGAGATCCGGCCCGGCCAGGTGCATGCGCTCCTGGGCGAGAACGGCTCGGGCAAGTCGACCCTGATCAAGATCCTCTCCGGCACCTACGCGCCGGAACCGGGAGCCACGATCCAGGTGCGCGGCGCGTCGGTTCCGGTGCCCGTGCCTCCCGGGTACTTCCGCCGCCTCGGCATCAGCTTCGTGCACCAGGACCTCGCGCTGGTGCCGCAGCTCAGCGTGACCGAGAACCTGCGCCTGGCGACCGTCGTCGCCGGCCGCGGCCCATTCATCCGCTGGGGTCACGAGCGCCGCCAGGCCGCCGAGCTCTTCGCCCGCTACGGCATCGCGATCGACCCGGCCGCCACGGTCGACTCGCTCACCGACACGCAGAAGGCGCTGGTCGCCATCCTGCGCGCCGTCGCCGAGCTGGGTGACAGCCGCTCGCTGCTGGTGCTCGACGAGCCGACCGTCTTCCTGCCCAAGGAGGACGCCGACCTGCTGTTCCGCGTCGTGAAGGACCTCGTCCGCGACGGCGGCATGTCGGCGCTGCTCGTCTCGCACGACATGGCCGAGGTGCTGGAGCACGCGGATCGGGTCACCGTGCTCCGCGCCGGCCGGGTGCAGGCGCATCGCGACACGGCCGACACCACCGCGGATGAACTGGTCGCGCTGATCGTGGGCCGCGGCCTCACCGCTCCCGAGCCGCGCGGCATCCGCGCGAGCAGCGGTGCGCCGGTGGTCAGCGTCCGCGGGCTCAGCGCCCGTGCCGTCGACGGCCTCTCCTTCGACGTCGCCGACGGCGAGATCGTCGGCGTCACGGGCCTCGCCGGCTCGGGCGTCGAGGATGTGCTGCCCGGCCTGTACGGCGCGATCCCGGCCGCCGGCGCGCTGCACGTGCACGGCGAGAACCGCGACCTGGCCGCCGCGAGCCCGCGCGCCTCGATCGCCGGCGGCATCGTCTACGTGCCCGCCGACCGCAAGGTCCAGGGCGGCGTCGGCACCCTGAGCGTGGAGCAGAACATCACGCTGCCGGTGCTGCACCGGCTGCGCGGGATGCTCGGCGTCTCGCCGGCCCGCGAGCGCGAGCACGCCGGGCAGCTGGCGAAGGACTACGACGTGCGCCCCGCCGATCCGTCGGCCCTGTTCGGCACCCTCAGCGGCGGCAACCAGCAGAAGGCCGTCCTGGCCAAGTGGATGCAGGACTCGCCGCGGCTGGTGCTGCTGCAGGAGCCGACCCAGGGCATCGACGTCGGCGCCCGAGCCAGCATCTTCGCGATGCTGCGCCGCACTGCGGAGCAGGGCGTCTCGATCGTCTGCGCCTCCACCGACTACGACCAGCTCGCCTCCGTCTGCGACCGGGTGATCGTGCTCGCGCACGGCCGGGTGCACGACGTGCTCGAGGGCGAGCGGATCGACCGCGACATCATCGCCTCCGCCGTCGTCGCCAGCCTCGTGGCGACTCCCTCCGAACTCGAAACCGCAGACACCGCAGAACCCGAAGAACCCGCCAAGGAGATCGTCTGATGGCCACCCTCGAATCCCCCGCGACCGCGGCCCCGCGGCTCGCCCGCCCGCGCTTCTCCTGGGGTCACACCGAGCGCTACGCCCTGCTGGGCGCCTGGGTCGTGATCGTCGCGGCGTTCAGCATCCTGCTGCCGCAGACCTACTTCACCCTCGGCAACCTGCAGAACGTGTTCGGCTCGCAATCGGTGCTGCTGATCCTCGCCCTCGGCTTCCTCTTCCCGCTCACCGCCGGCGAGTTCGACCTCTCCGGCGCCTCGACGATGTCGCTCTCCGCCATGACCATCGCCGTGCTGAACGCGCAGCTGGGGCTGCCGCTGGGCGTCGCGATCCTCGCGGGCCTCACCGCCGGCGTGCTGGTCGGCCTCATCAACGGCCTGCTGACCGTGGCGTTCCGGATCGACTCCTTCATCGTCACCCTCGGCACCTCGACGCTGATGATCGGCCTGATCCAGTGGATGAGCAACGCCTCCTCCGTCACGGGCGTCGACTCGGCGCTGGTGCAGGCGACGGTCGGCTGGCGCGGCTTCCTCGGCCTGCCGCTCGCCTTCGTCTACGGCCTGATCGCGACCGTGATCGTGCTGATCATCCTGACCTCGACCCCGGTCGGCCGCCGGCTGCTGTTCGTCGGGATGGGCCGCCCCGTCGCCGAGCTCAGCGGCCTGAACGTGCGCCGGCTGCGCGTTGGCGCCTTCGTCGGCGCGGGCCTGACCGCCGCGGTCGCGGGCGTCGTCTACGCCGGCACCCTCGGCGGCGCCGACCCCTCCTCCGGCCAGTCCTTCCTGCTGCCCGCCTTCGCCGCCTGCTACCTCGGCGCGACGGCGATCGTGCCCGGCCGCTTCAACGCGATCGGCACCTTCATCGCGGTCTACTTCCTCTTCTCCGGCGTCGTCGGCCTGCAGATGCTCGGCGCGCAGAACTTCGTGCAGCAGCTCTTCTACGGCGGCGCGCTGATCATCGCGGTCGCGGTGTCGCAGACCATCCGCCGGCACGCGGTCAAATCGGCCGCGAACGCAGCCAAGTCCTCCTAATCCCCCTGTAACCGAAAGGAATCCCTCCCATGGATATCGGCGTCTTCATCCCGATCGGCTCCAACGGCTGGCTCATCTCCACCACCTCGCCGCAGTACAAGCCCTCCTACGACCACAACCTCGCAGTCGTGCAGGCGGCCGAGAAGCACGGCTTCGACTTCGCGCTCTCGATGATCAAGCTGCACGGCTACGGCGGCCCGAGCGAGTTCTGGGACTACAACCTCGAGTCGTTCACGCTGATGGCGGGCCTCGCCGCCCAGACCGAGCGGATCAAGCTCTTCGCGACCACGGCCGTGCTGACCATCCCGCCGGCGATCGCCGCACGGATGGCCTCGACCATCGACTCCATCTCGCACGGCCGCTTCGGCCTCAACCTCGTCGCCGGCTGGCAGAAGGCGGAGTACGACCAGATGGGCCTGTGGCCCGGCGACGCCGTGCACTTCGAGCGCCGCTACCGCTACCAGACCGAGTACATGCAGGTCATGAAGGAGCTGTGGGAGACCGGCGAGAGCAACTTCAAGGGCGAGTTCTTCACCATGGACGACTGCCAGATGAAGCCGCAGCCCTCCACGCACATCCCGATCGTGTCGGCCGGCCAGTCCAGCCAGGGCATGGAGTTCGCGGCGAAGTACTCCGACTACAACTTCTCGATGGGCGTCGGCGTGAACACGCCCACCGCCTACGCGCCGCAGAACCAGGCGCTGATCGCGGCCGCCGCCAAGACCGGCCGCGATGTCGGCAGCTACGTGCTCTTCATGATCATCGCCGAGGAGACCGACGAGGCCGCGCAGGCCAAGTGGCAGCTCTACAACGACGGCGTCGACCACGAGGCGATCGGCTGGATGACCGGCCAGGCCAAGACCGACGTCAACGCAGAGGAGGGCAACACCGCCTCGCGGATCTCGCTGCCCGAGGGCGCCGTGAACATGAACATGGGCACCCTGGTCGGCTCCTACGAGAACGTCGCCCGGATGCTCGACGAGGCCGGCGAGGTCGAGGGCACCAAGGGCGTCCTGTTGGTCTTCGACGACTTCGTCGAGGGCGTCGAGAAGTTCGGCACGCACATCATGCCCAAGCTGAGCTCGCGCACCACGGTGATGGTATGACCGCCGCCCCGGTTCTCAACGTCGTCGTGGTGCAGGCCGGCGAGACCCCCGCCGACCGCACGGAGGCGCTGGATGAGCTGATCGCGCTGTTCGAGCAGGCGGCGGGCCCCGAGGTCGACCTCGTGGTCTTCCCGGAGCTGTGCACCACGCCGTACTTCTGCGGCGGCACCAACGACGCCTACAAGTCGTGGGCGCAGACCATCCCGGGGCCCGACACCGAGCGCTTCGCGAGCGCGGCGAAGCGGCTGAAGACCGGCGTCGTCTTCGGGCTCTACGAGGACGCCGGCGACGCGCAGTACAACTCGGCGGTGATGATCGACGCGAACGGCGAGCTCGTGCGCGGCACGGACATCAACGGCGACGAGCGCTGGAGCTACCGCAAAACCTCGATCCCGAAGAACGACATCTCGGATGTGGATGAGAAGTACTTCTTCGCGCCCGGCACCGGGCCCGTGATCTTCGAGGCCTTCGGCACCCGCTTCGGCATGCTGATCTGCTACGACCGCTCCTTCCCCGAGTACTGGCTCGCCTCCCGCGCCGCCGGCGCCGAGGTGATGCTGGTGCTGGTCTCGTCGATGGGCTTTCGCGAGACGCTGTTCACCCAGGAGCTGCAGGTGCGGGGGCTCGAGACCCAGACCTGGATCATCGCGCCGAACCGCGGCGGCGTCGAGACGCTCGACGGCAAGACGGTCAGCTACTTCGGCCGCTCCTGCATCGTGGCGCCCGACGGCACGCTGATCGACACCGCCGCCCCGCACACGGCCGGCGACTCCATCGCCGCCACGATCGACATCGGCCAGGTGGCCGCCCAGCGCGCCGCTTTCCCGCTCGGTTCCGACCGTGTGCCCGGCGTGTTCCGCTACCTCGCCGAGGCGCACGCCGCCGTGCCGGTGCCGGCGTGAGCCACTTCGCGACGGTGCTCGCCACGATCACGCCGCAGCTCGACGGCGCGCTCGTGGCGAGCCGGGCCCGGCCGCTGCCCGCGTCGCCCTCCGCGCTGGCCGCCGAGCCCGCGCACAGCGCCCAGCTGTTCGAGCGCCTCCTCGGTGAGGCGATCGGGCCGGTCGCTCCGGTTGCGCTGCCGCCGGTGCCCGCCTCATTCGATGCGGCGAGCGCCGACGTCTCCGAACTGCTCGCCGCCTACGCCGCGGGCGTCACCACTCCAAGCGCCGTTCTCGCCGAGTTGACCCCGCTCTGGAGCGCCCCCGCGGTGTGGTCGGATGCCGTGCTGCGGCTGATCGACGGCGCCGCCGACGCCGCTGCCGAGAGCAGCGCGCGCTGGGCCGCGGGCACCGCGCGAGCGCTGGAGGGCATCCCCTTCGCCGTCAAGGACATCATCGACGTCGAGGGCGTTGTCGTCACCAGCGGATCGCTGCAGACCGGCGACCGGGTCGCCCCCGCCGACGCCACCGCGGTGGCCCGGCTGCGCGCCGCGGGCGCCATCCCCGTTTTTATGGCGGCCACCACCGAGTTCGCCTGCGGCGGCCCCGTCAGCTCGCGCTACGGCGCCGTGCGCAATCCGTGGGATCCCGAGCGCTGGACCGGCGGCTCCTCCACCGGCTCCGGATCCGCTCTGGCCGCGCGGATCGTGCCGCTCGCCCTGGGCAGCGACACCGGCGGCAGCATCCGTGTGCCCGCCGCGCTCTGCGGCATCACCGGTATCAAGCCGACGTACGGCCTGGTGCCGCGCACCGGTGTCGCGAGCCTCTCCTGGACCCTCGATCACGTCGGGCCGATGGCCCGCAGCGCCCGCGACCTCGCCCGGGCCCTCGCCGTGCTGGCCGGCGCCGACGGCGTCGACCCGAGCAGCCACGACGCGGTGCCGCGGCTCGCCGCGGATGCCGCCCTCGTCGCCGGGCTGCGCATCGGCGTGCCCCGCGCCTGGTTCACCGAGCGCAGCGACTCCGCCGTGCTCGCCGCGTTCGAGACCGCGATCGCGACCTTCCGCGAGCTGGGCGCCGCGATCGTCGAGCTCGACTTCGACGGCATGGAGCACGTCGGCGGCCTCGCCGACATCGACGGCGAGTGCTGGACGATCTTCTACGGCGAGCTCGCCGCGAATCAGGAGGCGAACGCCGCGACCGCCGAGCTCTTCGACGACGGCACCCGCGCGCGCTTCGACCTCAGCTTCACGCCCACCGCGGCCGACTACCTCCGTGCCCTGCGCCGGCGCCCGCTCGCGCAGCGCGCCGTGCTCCAGCGGATGGACGAGGCCGGCGTCGACGTGCTGCTCACCCCCGGCATCGGCGCCACCGCGCCGCGCCTGGACGATCTGACCATGTCGGTCGACGGCGAGCGGTTCAACCTGCACGACGTGATCCCGCGCAACACCCGGCTGTTCGACTACCTGGGCTTCCCCGCCCTGATGATGCCGGCCGGTGTCGCGCCCGACGGCCTGCCCGTCGGCGTGCAACTCGTCGGCCGCCCCTGGCACGATCGGCTCTGCCTCTCGGCGGCGGTGGCGTTCCAGGATGCGACCTCGTTCCACCTCCGGGCGCCCGCCGCGTCCGCGTCGAAAGGCTAAGCGCATCACGAGCCCCACCTCGGACGAGGCCGACGTCCAGCGTCGCGCGTGGAAGATCCTCTTCACGTCGAGCCTGAGCGTCGTCCTCGTCTTCATCAACTCCAGCGCGCTGCTGATCGCGTTGCCGCAGCTCAGCCGCGACCTCTCCGCCACCGGCGCCGAGTCCAGCTGGGTGCTGCTGTCGTACATGCTCAGCACCACCACGCTGATCCTGGTCTTCGGCCGGATCGCCGACATCGTCGGCCGGCGCCGGCTCTACATCCTGGGCATCCTGCTGTTCCTGCTCGCCTCGCTGGCGTGCGGATTCGCGCCGAACGCCGGCCTGCTGATCGCGGCCCGGCTGGTGCAGGGCGTCGGCGCGGCCGCGATCGTGACCAACACGACGGCACTGCTGACGGATGCGTTCCCGGAGCGCACCCTGAGCCTCGGCCTCGGCCTGAACGCCACGGTCGCGGCGGTCGGTCAGGTGGTCGGGCCGCTCGTCGGCGGCGTGGTCACCGAGGCGCTCGGCTGGCGCTGGATCTTCCTCGCCGGCATCCCGATCAGCCTGGCCGGCCTGCTGTGGTCGCTGCGGCTGATCCCCCGCCGGGCCCGCCCGCGCGAACCGGAGCGGCTGGACGTGATCGGCAGCGTGCTCTCCATCGCGGCGATCGGCGCGATGGTCGCGGCCGTCTCGCTCGGCGGCGCGCTCGGCTGGACCTCGCCGCTGGTGCTCGGCACCGGCTCCATCGCCATCGCGCTGTGCATCGTCTTCGTCTGGAGCCAGCGCGTGGTCGCGCATCCGCTGGTCGATCCCGACATCTTCCAGGACCGCGCCACCATCACGCTCTACACCTCCGCCGCGCTCTGCGCTCTGAGCAGCTACGCGCTGGTGCTGCTGGCCTCGCTCTCGTTCCAGGCGGTGGACGGGATGAGCGCGCTGGACGCGGCCGTCGCGATCCTGCCCGCGCCGCTGGGCACCACGATCGCCGCCGCCGCGGCCGGGCTGCTGGCCCGGCGGTTCCGGGCGCGAACTCTGGCCACGATCGGTATGACCCTGATCGGCTGCGGCGCGCTGCTGCTCGCGTTCAGCCTCGGCAGCGCGGCGGCCTACCCCGTCTCGGCAGCGGGCCTGGGCGCGATGGGCGCGGGCACGGGCATCTTCATGACGCCCTCGACGGCGGCGCTGATGACCCGCATTCCGGAGCGACGCCGCGGCATCGCGAACGCCATCCGCTCGGCGCTGCAGAACGCGGGCTACCTGTTCAGCACGGCGATCGGCCTGGCCATCGCGACCAGCGGGCTGACCATCGCGCAGCAGGCCGCCGCCTACAACGGCTCGCTGCTGGACCTCTCCCCCGCGGATGTGCAGGCCTTCGTCGACGGCGTGCGCACGGCCGCACTCACCTTCGCGGGCCTCGCCTTCGCCGGCGCCGCGGTGACCGGCTTCGGACCCTTCGGCGGGCCGGTCGTTGTGCCGGACCCGCGTTCCACCTGACCGACCCTTGGGAGAAACCATGACCGACACCGCCACCGACGCCACCGCCGCACACACCGACGCCACCGATTACGCCTCCGCCGGGCTCGCCGGCCACCTCGAGGCCGGCACCCGCACCGCCCTCGTGATCGTCGATCCGGTCCGCGCCTACATCGACCCGGAGTGCCCGTTGTACGCCGGCGTCGAGGAGCCGGTCGAGCGGATGCGCGAGCTGCTCGCCGCCGCGCGCGCGGCCGGCGTCCACGTCGCGATCACCACGATGTCGCTCTCCGCCGACGGCTCCAACGCCGGCGTGTTCTATCGCAAGGTGCCCGCGCTGAAGGCCTATCTGCCCGGCAACCCGTTCGGAGACTTCATCGACGGCCTCGCGCCAGAGCCGCAGGACACCCTGGTGCCCAAACAGTACCCGAGCGCGTTCTTCGGCACCTCGCTCGCCGCCGGACTGCACGCGCGCGGCGTGGACACGGTGATCCTGGCCGGACTGAGCACCAGCGGCTGCATCCGCGCCACCGCGACCGACGCGATGCAGCACGGCTTCGTACCGATCGTCGCCCGCGAGGCCGTCGGCGACCGGCTGCCCAGCGTGCACGAGGCGAACCTGTTCGACATCGCCGCCAAGATCGGCGAGGTCTGGCCGATCGAGAAGGTGACGGCTCTGTGGTCGTGACCCGCGGTCGGCCACGCAGCGCGTCCTCCAGCGAGGCGATCGACGCCGCGTGCATCCGACTGCTCACCGCGGGCGAGGCGCTGACGATCCGCGCGGTCGCCGACGCCGCCGGCGTCGGTGCCGCGACGATCTACCGCCGCTATCCCAGCCGCGAGATCCTGCTGACCGAGACGATCATCCGGCTGATGGAGCGGAGCATCCCCGCGCTGCTCGACGTGCCGATCGAGCAGGGCGTCCTCGCGCTCACGCGGGGCTGGGTGCACGCGATCGTCGCGACGCCGGTGGGCAAGGCGCTGCCCGCGATCGTCGAACTCGCCTCGCGCGACGAGCGTGTGGCGCAGGCCGTCGCCGACTGGCACACCGATCGCCGGCTGCGAGTGAACGCCATGCTGCAGCGCGCGATGGACGCCGGCGAGCTGCGGCCCGACATCGATCTCGGCATCGCCGTCGACCTGCTCGGCGGGCCCACCTTCTACCGGCGCTTCTTCGTCTCGCTCGACATCGAATCGCCCGACTACGCGGACCGGCTCGCGCGCGAGTTCCTGCGCTGGGCGGGCTGGACCGGCTCCTCGCTAGGCTCACCGTCGTGACCGATCTCCCCGCCGCCGCCCCGAGTTGGACCGATCCGCTGCAGTACCCGAACAGCGGCTTCGCCGTCGGATTCTCGCGCCGATCGGACGCGGCGCGCCAGGTCTCCGACCTGATCCGCGCCGACATCGTGGCCGGCCGGTTCACCGGCCCGCTGCCCTACGAGTGGGAGCTGCTGACGATGTACGGCACCACCCGCAACGTGCTGCGCGCGGCGCTGGCGCTGCTGAAGGAGCAGCGGCTGCTCACGCGCGCACCGCGTTCGGGTACCTTCGGCGTGATGCCGGTCGCCTCGGTGAGCATGGCGCGCACCTCGAAGGAGGTCACCATCTACGGCGACGCGACCGGCGGCAGCGTCTTCGATTCGCCGCGGCTGAGCATCGTGCACCTCAGCGCCCAGCTGGTCGAGGCGCCCGAGACGGTGCGCACGAATCTGCGGAGCACCGACTCGCGCGCGTTCTTCGTCGAGAGTCTGATCTCGTTCGACGGCGAGCCGAGCCGGCTGCGCACGAGTTGGGTGCCGCACGAGCGCTTCCCCGACCTGCTGGCGGCACCGCTCACCGAATACGTGCCGGACGTGCTCGCCCGCAGCCTGGGCGCCCGGACGGAGGCGCGCCGGCTGCTCTTGAGCGCGGTGAACGCCGACCAGTGGGTCGCCGACCTGCTCGACATCCAGCCCGGCATGGCCATCTTCCACATCGAACGACTGATGTGCCTGCCCGACGGCACCCCGGTGGAGTACGGCTTCTCGCGCTACCGCGGCGACCGCGCCGTGATCGACACCCGCATCGACTGACCGGGCCGACGCCCTACAGCTCCGGCCCGATGGCCGCGATCGTCCACGACGCGGCGTGCCGCTCGCCCGGGGCCAGCCGGATCAGACCGGCGCCCGAGTTGAACGCATCCGGAGCGCAGGTCATCGGCTCGACGGCGAGGCCCAGCCGGCTCTGCGCCGGCTGCTCGGGCAGATCCGCGGTGTGCACCTGCACCCACGGGCACGCCGCGTTCCAGCTCATCCGCACGCCCGACTCGTCCGGCTCGGTCAGCTCGACCGTCGCGATGCCCGCGTCGTCGCGCACGATCGCCGTGAATGCGTGATCGATGAAGGTCTGGGCGATCGCCCGCGGTTCGCGGTAGTCGAAGCCCTCGACCGCGACGTCGGCGAGCCCGACCGGGATCAGTCGATCCTCGGTCACCGTGAGCACCTGCTCCGCCGGCAGCAGCAGCGTCCAGTCATCCACGCGGCCATCGCCGGCCACGAGGTACGGATGCGGGCCGGTGCCCCACGGCGCCAAGGTCTCGCCGGCGTTGTGGCCGGTCACCGTCTCGGTCAGGCCGTCGTCGGCCAGCGCGTAGCGCACCGTGACGTGCACCTGGTGCGGGTAACCGACCTGAGCCGGGATCTTCGCTCGGAGCACCACGCTCGCTGCGTCCTGCTCCAGCAGCTCGAAGTCCTGCCAGCCGACCAAGCCGTGCAACGCGTGGCCGCGCTTGGGCTCGGTCAGCGCGAGCAGCTGCTCCTCGCCGTCGAACGCGTAGCGACCGTCGACCACACGGTTCGGCCACGGAGCGAGCGTCGCGCCGCGGAAGTTCGGCCGCACCTCATCCGCATTGAACGGCAGCACCAGGTGCCGGCCGCGGTGCCGCAGCTCGCGCAACGAGGCGCCGACGGAGGCGATCACGGCGATGTATTCACCGTGGCGCAGCTCGAACTGGGTGCCGGAGAGGGGTCCGTCGGTCGTCATGATGCTCCTTCGCAAGGCGTTCCCGACGATGTTATCGGTCACATCAGATAGGCGCCGACGAGCAATTCTCCGCGGATCACGCCCAACTCGTCGACGATCCGCTCGATCAGCGCCGCTGACACGCCGGGGGCCACGAGGTCGTGCGGGCCCAGCGATTGCAGCGCACCCATCCGCAGCCGGATCACCTCCCAGCCGACCGCGCGCAGGAGCCTGTCTTTTCGCCGGTCGACGTCCTCGCGACGGCCGACGTGCTCGAGCCCGTCGCGTCCGACGGTGTCGTACTCGATCGCCACTCGCAGCTCGGCGAACACGAAGTCGGGCCAGACCTCGACGTGTTGGAAGAACGGTCGGGCGACCTTCACCGCGTTCACCTCGAAGTCGAGCTGCAGCCGGGCGGCGAGGCGTTGGCGCAGCTCCGCCTCCACCGCCGAGGCCGGTTTCGGCGCCCACCGGCTGACGAACGCATCACCCACCGCGACAGCATCCGCCCCGGCTCGCGCGTGTCGGCAGATCACGCAGCGGCGGCCCTCGATCACCTTCTCGATCGCCGCGTCGTAGCCGCCGTGGCCCACCGGGCAGACCCAGGAGTAGCGCGCCTCTGGCCGCGTCTCCGCGGCGAGCGCCGCCCGGCGACCGGGGGCGACCAGCTCGAGCAGCTCCTCCCGGGTGATCGGCGCGCGATCCAGCCGCTCGCACAGGCGGCAGCGGTCGCCGGGGGTCAGGTGGATCGCCCGCGGATCCAGCGGATGCCCGCACGCGTACCGTCCGGGCGCGGCGGCGACCGGTGTGCGCCGCGGCACGGCGAGCGTCGCGCACTCCGGGCACCACGTGGACCGCCGCCGCGAACCGCCGGGGCGGGCGCGCTGCTCCTCCGGGGTCGCCGCGAAGCGGTGCCCCGCGTCGCAGACCCACAGCAGCAGCACCTCGGCGGCCGGCGGGATCTGGGTGAGCAGGACACCGTGGTTGAGATCGGCGTGGTACTGCCGGATCAGCACCGGATAGCGCGCCCAGGCATCCCGATACGTGCCGACGGCGTACGGCACGTCGGTGCCCTTCGACCATTGGCGGCGCGCCCACCACCTGTCCACCGTGTCCACCCGAGCACGCTAACCCGGACCACCGACATCGAGCCCGCGTGCCGGTGCTCGTCGAGTGTCGGTGGTCGCGCGTACGGTGACCGCTATGCACTGCGCCGCCTGCTCCGATCCCGTCGTTCCCGGCGCGCCGGTGCCGCTATGCGCTCGACACCTCGAACTCGCGCACGACTGGGCCGAGCGCGAACGGGAGGATGCGCTGCCCGGCCCCTGCACCGTCTGCGGCTCGCGGCTCGGCGTGCGGTTCCCCTCCGGCTGGCTCTGCGCCGTCTGCGAGTGGCGCTTCGGCGAGCAGCCCGACGCCGAGCTGCCGCCGCCGCGGGTCGACGTGGTCTACTACATCCGCTTCGACGAGCGGATCAAGATCGGCACCACCGCCAACCCGCGCCAACGGCTGGGCCGGCTCTGGCACCAGGAGTTGCTCGCGTTGGAGCGCGGCGATCGACACACGGAGCGGCGTCGGCACGAACAGTTCGGTGCGCACCGACTCGGGCACAGCGAATGGTTCGACCGGCACGAGGAACTGGACGCCCACATCCGCTCCCTCGCGCATCCCGATCCGTGGGCCCTGCACGCGCGCTGGTGCAGCGAGGCGCTGGCGCTGCGCGGCTGAGGTGGGGCGCCTGAGGCGGGGCGGCTGAGGCGGGGCGGCTGAGGCGGGGCGCCGGCTACCCGAACGCCAGTGGCTCGCCCGTCTCCAGCAGCGACTTCAGGCTCGCCACGATCATCGGCCAACCACCGCTGACACCCTCGCGGATCTCGCTGCCCACCGGGAATCCGCTCTGCGTCACCGTCAGCTTGACCGACTCGCCCATCGGCTCGATGTCGAACGCGACGCGCGAGCGCCCCTCCGGCGCCAGCGTCGCGACCTCCTCCGAACTCGCTCCCGTGGCCGCCCCGAACTCGGGCGTCACCGGGTGCCAGCTGAAGGCGAGTCGGCGCGGGCGGTCGGATTCGTAGACGCGCTGCTCCGGGTGCGCCATGGTCGCTCCGGCGTACACCCAGGTGATCTCGGAGCCGGCCTTCCAGTCGGAGATCAGCTCGACGGGTCGTGACGGAAATACAGGGTCAGGACGGGAATGAGGGTGGAACATGCGGATGCGCACGCTAACCTCGCCGCTCACCCTGTATTTCCGGCAGGCGAACGGGCGATCTCGGCGCAGTGCCTCTCGGCGCCTCGCGGCACCGTGCCCGCTACTGCACGCCGCGGACGCGATGCCCGATGGCGACGGTCTCACCCGAGATGGCGCCCGCGATCTCGGAGGCGAGGAACACCACCAGCGCGGCCACCTGCTCCGGGCTCGACTCCCCCGGCCGGGCCGGAGCGACCTCGACCGACGGATGCTCGGTCACGACGCCCGGGTTGACGGAGTTCACCGTCACGCCGGACCCGGCCAGCGCATCCGCCAGCCCCTTGGCCGCGAGTTGCACCACGCCGTTGCGCGCCGCCGCGGTGATCGAGCCGCTCAGGAACGCGTTCTGCCCGTTCACATTCACGATCCGCCCGTAGCCGGCCGCGCGCATCGTCGGGATCACCGCGTTCGCGCAGCGCAGGTATCCCATCGCCTTGCCGTCGATCGCGGCGAGCACCTGCGCGGGATCCGCGTCCTTCGCCGGGTCCAGCGTGCGGGCGGAGGGCGCCGCCGTGTTGATCAGCACATCCAGCCGGCCGTGCTCCGCCAGCACGGCATCGACGACGGCGGCCACCGACGCGTCGTCGCCCGTGTCGATCACGTGCGTCGACACCCCGCCGAGCCACACCGACGCCTCCGCGAGGCGCCCCGGGTTGCGGGCGGCGAGGGCGACGGTGGCACCGGAGGCGATGAGCTGTCGCGCGATCTCCCGCCCGATGTAGCCGGACCCGCCGACGACGAGGGCGACACGGCCGGTGAAAGTGGGTTCTGTCATGAATCCAGGCTAGTCAGCGCCCGCAGCTGCTCGAAGGCCGAGCGGATGCTGCCCGCCAGATCCGCGGACGCGTCGCCGCGCACCCAGCGCTGGAAGCCGACCGAGAACACCATCACCGCCGTCTCGGCGGCGAGCCCGGCCGTCGATTCTTCGACGCCGCGCTCGCGCAGCGCCCCAGCGACCGCTCTCGCCAGGGTCGACATCTTGAGCAACTCGCGCTCCGTCAGGCTCGCGTTCGCCTCGATGACACGGAGGCGGCGGGCCGCGTAGCCGCGATCGAGCTCGAGGAAGGCCGCTCCCGACTGGATCGCCCCCACGGCGATGTCCGCCGGAGCCGCGTCGGCAGCGTCGCGCACCGCGGCGACGACCTCCTCGAGCAGCCGCTCCGAGCCGGCGAAGAGCGCCTCCCGCTTGTCGGCGAAGTGGCGGAAGTACGTGCGCTCGGTGACCCCGGCGCGCTCCGCGATGTCCGCCGCCGTGGTCTGCTCGAAACCGCGCTCCTCGTACAGCTCGATCGCGGCGCCGACGAGTCGCCCGCGCGCATCCGGCAACCAACGTCCCATACCTTCAGCCTACCGTGATGACAGTGACCGACATCGGGTGTACGGTGACGTCAGTACCTGACATCACGCCCGGACCGACCGGGCACGAAGGAGTTCTTATGCGCGTTTTCGTCACCGGAGCCTCCGGATGGATCGGATCGGCCGCCGTCGGCGAGCTGATCGCCGCGGGCCACGAGGTCACCGGCCTCGCCCGCTCCGACACGTCCGCCGCGGCGCTCGTCGCCGCCGGCGCCACCCCGCACCCGGGCAGCCTGGACGACCTCGACAGCCTGCGCTCGGGCGCCGAGGCAGCCGACGGCGTGGTGCACCTCGCCTTCAACCACGACTTCTCGGACTACGTCGGCGCCGGCCGCACCGAACGCGCCGCCGTGACCGCCCTCGGCGACGTGCTCGCCGAATCCGATCGCCCACTCCTGCTCGCCGCCGGCGTCGCGGGACTCTCGACCGGTGTCGCCACGGAGCAGGACGAGCCGGCATTCCGCGGACCGGACGCACCCCGCGGCGGCAGCGAGGGCCTCGCCCTGGACTACGCGGAGCGCGGCGTGCGCTCGATCAGCGTGCGCTTCGCGCCCACGGTGCACGGCGAGGGCGATCACGGCTTCATCTCCGCGATCGTCGCCGCCGCTCGTCGCACCGGCGTCGCGGGCTACGTCGGCGACGGCGCGAACCGCTGGTCGGCCGTCGCCCGGGCGGATGCGGGCCGGGTCGTGCGCCTCGCTCTGGAGCAGGCGCCGGCCGGCACCGTGGTGCATGCCGTCGGCGAAGAGGGCATCGCCACGAGGGACATCGCCGCCGAGATCGGGCGCGGCCTCGGCCTGCCCACCGCATCGATCGAGCCCGACGCCGCAGTGGAGCACTTCGGCTGGATCGGTCGCTTCTTCGGGATGAACGCCGCCGCCTCGAGCGCCGCGACTCAGGCGCGACTGGGTTGGACGCCCACCGGGCCCGGCCTGCTGGCTGATCTGGAGGCCGGCTACTACTACCGCTGAGCGCCGGCGCGGGAGGGGCCCGCTCGGCCCGCGTTCGCGCGGAGCCGGCGCACAACCGAGGTGCCTAGGCTCGGCTGGTGCTTCGCGTGAACCCTCCCTGCGGCCCGCTCGACGGCTGGCGCGACGGCGCCGTGACGCGGTACACGGGCATCCCGTACGCCACCGCCGCGCGCTTCGCCGCACCGATCCCGGCGGCCGACCACGCGGATCCGCTCGCCGCCACCAGCTGGTCGCCGCCGTGTCCGCAGCTCCCGTCGCCCCTGATGAACGAGCTGCTCGGCCGCGCTTTCGGTGACGCCGCGCCGAGCGAGGACTGCCTCAACCTCTCGGTCACGGTGCCCGCCGACGGCGGCGAGAAGATGCCGGTGATGGTCTGGATCCACGGCGGCTCGTACGCGATCGGCGCCGGCGACGTGCCGATCATGGACCCGGCCGCCCTGGTCGCCGAGCAGCACGTGATCGTCGTGACCGTCACGTACCGGCTCGGACTCTTCGGCTACGGGGGCGGCGCCCCTGGCCGCCCCGCCAACCTCGGCCTGCTCGATCAGCGGGAGGCGTTGCGCTGGGTACAACGCAACATCGCCGCGTTCGGCGGCGACGCCACCCAGGTCACCGCCTTCGGGCAGTCGGCCGGCGGCGACGCCGTGGCGAACCTGATGGCCCTCGAAGAGGCGCCGACGTTGTTCGCTCGCGCGATCATCCAGAGCGCCCCGCTCGGCATCGCCCGTCGCCGGGAGCGGATGAACGTGGCGGTCGCGCGGGTCGCGGCCGGCGTCGCGGCGGACGCTCCGGTCGCGGACGTCGTCGCGGCGGAGTCGGCCGTGGCGAAGGTCGGCCTGCGATTCGGCCTGAAGGGCGCCATGCCATTCGCCACCCGGTTCGGCCACGACCCGCTGCCGACCGAAGACCGGATCGACGCCGCCCAGAACGCCGTCGCGCCGCGGATCGACGTGCTCATCGGCAACACCGCTCAGGAGGCGCGGCTGTTCGCGCCGGCGGTACTGCAGCGCCTGGGCCGCGTCGGCGCGGTGCTCTCGCCGCTCGTCGCCGCCGCGCTGACCGAGGTCGTCTACGGACGAGCGGGGCGTCGCTTCGCGCGCCGGCACGCGCGCTCCGGTGGCCGCGCGCTGCACTACGTGATCGGCTGGCGCGCGCCGGGGAACGCCTGGGGCTCGGCGCACATGGTCGACCTGCCGCTCCTGTTCGGTGCGGAGGAGACCTGGCGGGGAGCGGGACTGGTCGCGGGCAGCTCCTGGAGCGACCTCACGGCGGCCGGTAGCTCGCTCCGCGCGGTCTGGGGCGGCTTCGCCCGCGGCGAGGCGCTCGGCTCCCGCGGATCGGTGCCGGGCGTGCTGCGCTGGCGGCGCGTCTGAGGCGCAGTTCGTGAGGCGCTGTTCGTGACGCGCAGTTCGTGAGGCGCTGTTCGATCGACATTCAGGCGTCACCGTCGCCGCGTGTCCGACGCCCACACCCAGGCCGACTCTCCCGTGCCCGCTTCGACCGACCAGCACACGTGCACCGCGACGTCGCTCCACGCGATGGCGTGGCCCTCGACCGACACCGGCTGCTCACCCCAGAGCACCGTGGCCCGCACCGGCACCGGGATGCGCGCCCGCGCGGCGGGGTGCTCGCGTTCGAATCGCTCCTGCGGCGACAGGCTGCGCAGCGCCGAGGCCTCGAACCGCTCGACGATGCGCGCATCGATCGCACGGGAGATCGAATCCGCGTACCGCTTGGAGGTGCCCATGCTCCGACCGTACGTCCGACCTCCGACACGCGATGCGCTCACCCCTCGCCGTCCGCCCAACCCGCGATGTCCACACCGTGGTTGTCGGGGGAGGCGAGCGTCCACCAGCGCGGCGCGAAGCTGTCGTCCACGATCCGCCCGCCGGCCTCGACCGCGGCCCGCACCCGCGCCTGCGCCTGATCGGCCGGCACCGAGACGTCGATGTGGCTGCGTCCGCGACCGGGGCGCGGCCGCCTCAACTCGTGGAACCACAGGTGCGGCCCCCGACGCAGCGGGTCGATCAGATCCTCATCGCCCACCCGCGTGTAGCCGGACACCGCCTCCCAGAACGGACGCGTGTCGACTCCCGCATCCTGAGCGACCGCGATTCCGACCACGCTCAGCGCACTCGGATCCGCGGTGAGCCCCATCCGCTCGGCTGCGGCCCCGATCGCCGCCGCGAGGCGAGCATCCGCTGCGCTCAGGGCACCGTCGGCCCGCGAACTGGTGCGGATCGCCACCCCCTCCGGCCGGAGGTCCACATCCGGTTCGTGACCGATGAGCTGCACCGCCGCGGCGATGTGCGCGACGAACTCCGCCGATTGCGCGAAGCCGGAGGTGCGGTAGAAGGCCTGCGCGCCCCAGAACAGTACGCGCCAGTCGCGCACCCCCGGCGCCGCATGGAACTCGTCCGGGCCGATCACGGCCGCCTCGTCACTCGTCATCGGGACCGTGTTCCTCCTCCTCCGGCCGCGTGCTGCCCTCTTCCACCCGCAGCTCGTGCTCGAGCGTCGTCTCCAGGAGCGCGATCAACGCCGCGGCGAAGCCGGCATTCACAGCGCCGGGGCTGCGAAGCGCAGCAATGAGCTCGCGGAGGGCGACCTCCGGGCCGGGGTCGCGACGCGAAGGATCGCGATCCGAGGCATCGCGACCCGGGGCGGGCGGGTTCTGCGCAGCCATCACGCTCCTCCCCTCGAAACGTCGCGGGCTCGACGACGATCACCGACGGGGTCCGGGCCGGTACCGCCTACGCTACGCCCCTCCCCCGTCGCTGCACCGGGCGACGCGGCGCACCCGTTCTGGACATTGACGACGCCCGCGTCGGCTCTCCAGAATCCGAGTGTGTTGGAGGCATGGAAAGACTTCTTCGTGGCGACCGCCGGTGCCGGCGGCGCCCTCGCCGGGCTGATCATCGTCGCGATGACCGTCAACATCAAAGAGATCATCGCCATCCCGAGCATGCCGTCCCGCGCCGCGACGACGATCGGCTCGCTCGTGCTGATCGTGGTCACCGCCGCCGCAGGACTGATCCCGGAGCAGCCGAGCTGGGTCTTCGGCGCCTGGGTGCTGCTGTTCTCCCTCGGCGAGCTCGGACTCACGATCGACTCCGGCGTTCGGATGCTGCGCGTCAGCGAACCCGGCTCGCCCGGGCCGGCCTGGCTGAAGTTCGCCATCGCCCTCGTGCAGGTCGTGCCGTTCGTCGCCGGCGCCGCGCTCCTGTTCCTCGGCGCCGGATTCGGCGTGCAGCCGATGGCGGCGGGCATCCTCCTCGTCTTCGTCGGGTCCGTCGCGAACGCTTGGGTGCTGCTGGTCGAGATCCTGCGCTGAGGGGCGTTCCACCAGTCCCTGTTTCGTCGGCGCGGCGAGGCCTAACGTCGCAGACATGGACACTTTCACCCTGAACAACGGCGTCGAGATCCCGGCGCTCGGCCTCGGCGTCTTCCAGACCCCGCCCGACGAGACCATCTCGGCGGTCGACTCCGCACTGCGGACCGGCTACCGGCACATCGACACCGCCGCCGCGTACGGCAATGAGCGCGAGGTCGGCACCGCGATCGCCGAGTCCGGCGTCGATCGCGGCGAGGTCTTCATCGAGACCAAGATCTGGATCAGCGACTACGGCTACGACGAGACCCTGCACGGCTTCGAGAAGAGCATCGGCAAGCTCGGCATCGAGCAGATCGACCTCCTGATCCTGCACCAGGCCCTTCCGAGCGAGTTCGAACGCACCCTCGGCGCCTACAAGGCCCTCGAGAAGCTGCTCGCGGACGGCCGGGTCCGCGCCATCGGCGTCAGCAACTTCATGGTCGAGCACCTCACCACTCTGCTCGAGCGCAGCAGCGTTGTGCCCGCGGTCAACCAGATCGAGGTGCACCCCTACTTCCAGCAGCGCGAGGTCGAGGCCTTCGGCGCTCAGCACGGCATCCTGACCCAGGCCTGGTCGCCGATCGGCGGCATCACCTCCTACCGCGATTCCGAGAAGCGCAGCTTCGACGAGCCGGTCATCCTCGCCCTGGGCGAGAAGTACGGCAAGTCGGCCGCCCAGGTGATGCTGCGCTGGCACATCCAGGAGGGACGCCAGGTCATCCCCAAGTCGGTCAAGCCCGCGCGGATCGCCGAGAACATCGACGTCTTCGACTTCGAGCTCACCGCCGAAGAACTCGCCTCGATCGACGCGTTGGAGACCGGCACCCGCGGTGGCCCCGAGCCCGAGGCGATCACGATGGCTGCATTCGGGCGGCCGATCCCGGAGGCCTGAGTCCAAGGCGCCGGCGTTCAGACCCGACGTAGCGCGATCGCTCGCTCCGTCGCCTCGGAGCGAGCATGCTGGTCGTATGGACGAGCACGCGATCGACGATCTGCGGGCGCGCATCCGCGCGACTCGCTGGGCGACCCCGGCCGATGGCTCCGGCGCCGATGTGGGCTGGAGCCTCGGGGCCGACGCCGGGACGCTTCGGCGCCTCGCCGACTACTGGGCCGACGGCTTCGACTGGGCGGCGCAGCGGGCGGCGATCGACCGCCTCCCCCATCGCCGGGTCACCGTCGGTGGCATCGGTGTCACCCTCATCCACGCGAGGGCCGCCGGCGGCCACGGCCTGCCGCTGCTGCTCAATCACGGCTGGCCCGACTCCTCCTGGCGCTACCGCAAGGTCGTGCCGCTGCTGAGCGATCCGGCCGCGCACGGGGGCGACCCCGCCGATGCCTTCGATGTCATCGTTCCCGACCTGCCCGGCTTCGGTCGCTCGGATCCGCCTCCTGGCGCGGCCCTGAACTCCCGCGAGGTCGCCGCGCTCTGGGCCGAGCTCATGACCGCCCTCGGCTACGACCGCTTCGTCACCGCCGGCGGCGACCTCGGCAGTCACGTCAGCCGCTACCTCGCCCTCGATCACCCCGAGCGCGTGATCGCCGTGCACCGCACCGACGCCGGGCTGCCGGCGCCCGGCCTCGACACCGCGGCCCTGACCCCCGAAGAACGCGACTGGATCGCCGAGGTGGCGCGTTGGAGTGCGAGCGAGGGCGGCTACGCAGCCATGCACCGCACCAAGCCGCAGACCATCGCCGCCGCCCTGAGCGACTCGCCCGTCGGACTGCTCGCCTGGATCGCCGAGAAGCTGCACGCCTGGAGCGACGGCGATCTGCTGCAGAGCTACTCGATGGACGAGGTGCTGACCCTCGTCACGGAGTACTGGCTGAACAACGCCATCGGCGCATCCATGCGGATGTACGCCGCGAACGCGGCGCTGCCGCCGGAGCAGCTGGCACGCCGGGTGGAGGTGCCCTCCGGATTCTCGCTCTTCGCCGGCGACATCGTCCGACCTCCGCGCGCCTGGATGGAGCGCACGGCGAACACCGTCTGGGTCTCCGAACCCGAACACGGCGGACACTTCGCCCCGTTCGAGCAGCCCGACGCGTACACGGAGCAGCTGCGGACGTTCTTCCGGCGGTTCCGCCCGGTGAGCTGACCCACCGTGCGCCGCGACCCGACCAGCATCGCGCCGCGACGGCCCGGCGCTACGCCCGCGGACCCTCCATCAGCACGTGCCGCACGGCGCGCAGGATTCCGAGGAATCCGACGAAACCGATGATGCCGCCCAGCAGCTCGAACAGCGTCAGGTGCGGCGCCAGTTGCGGCCCCGCTCCGCTGACCACCAGCACGATCGCCAGCACCACCGCCGTGATCGATACCAGGGCACCGACCACCTGCGCGACCAGAGCACTCACGAACGAGCGCTCGCCCTCACCCGCGAAGCTGCGCACCCGCACGCTCAGCGTGCCCCGCTCCAGCTGAGAGGTCAGCGCCTCCAGTCGCCGCGGCAGCTTCCGCGCGAACGCCGCCGCGACCGCCGCCTGCGCCTGCGTCGACACCGCGAGGCGCTTGATGCTCAGCATCCGCTTCATCAGTGCCGGCATGTGATCCAGCGCCCGGGCCACCATGTCGAAATCCGGGTCGAGCACCCGAAGGCACCCCTCCAGCGTCGCGAAGCTGCGGAACGCCGAGGCGAGCGTCGCGGGTAGCGCGATGTGGTGGCTGCGGATCACATCCAGCATCAGTGTGAAGATCGAGCCGTCCCCGGACGGGCGGTGCCGCACCGACGTCAGCACGATGCCGATGTCGTGCCGGAACGCGTCCACGTCCGCGTCGTCCGGCACGTCCACGATCAGCAACAGCGCATCCGTCGCCGCGATGTCGTCCTCAGCGGAGGCCGCGAGCAGCAGCGCCGCGAGGTGCTCGCGCTGGCTCCGTTCGATGATGCCGATCGCGCCGAAATCGATCAGGCCCAGGCTCTCGTCCTCCTTCAGGATCACGTTGCCCGGATGCAGATCCGCGTGGAAGACGCCGTAGACCAGGATCTGTTCCAGCACCGCGCCCATCAGGCCCGCCGCGATCCGCTCGCGATTCTCCGTCGGCATCGTGGCGAGCACGTCGCCCGCCTTGCTGAGTGGTACACCTTCGACCAGGTCCATCGTCAGCATCCGCTTGCTGCTGGCCTGACGGTAGATGGTCGGCACCGAGATCGCGAGCGCGTCCGGCTCGTGCGCCGCGATGTCGGCCAGGGTCGACCGGATCATCTCGGTGTTGCTGAGCTCGATGCCGTAGTCCAGCTCGTCCAGCAGCGTCGTGGTGAAGCCGCGCGCCACCGACTCCGCCCGTAGATCGCGGCCCTGCACGGTGTGCTGTTCCGCGCGTCGCGCCAGGCGCAGGATGATGTCGACGTCGGCCTCGACCTGCGCCCGCGCCGTCGGCCGCTGCACCTTGACCACCACGCTGCTCCCGTCGAGCAGCACCCCGGTGTGCACCTGGGCGACCGAGGCCGCGGCCAACGGCTCCTCGTCGATGCGATCGAACACCTCGCTGATCGGGCGCCCCAGTTCCTCCTCGATCACCGTTCGGATCGTCGGCCACGGCAACGTCGTCGCCCCGGACTGCAACGAACCGAGCGCGCTCAGGTACGGCTCTGGAACCAGATCGCGTCGCGTCGAGAGCACCTGACCGAGCTTCACAAAACTCACGCCCGACGCGTTGATCGTCTCGACGACCGCGCCCGCGCGCTGTTCGGCGGTCGTGCCCTCCCGGTGGCCGCGGCCGTGGAAGATCCACCCCGCGCCGTGCCGGGAGGCGATCGTCAGGATCTGCAGGTACCGCTGCGTGCGCCGACGACGATCCAGAGCCGAACGGATCGCGACCAGCGGATTCGGCAACGAACGTGTCGGCCAGATCGCCTCCAACCCGACCAGCACCGCGACCCCGAGCGCGAAGACCCACGCCATCGCGAGCAGGATCACGATCACCGCGACGCTCGTGGTGCTCTGCACCGTGCCGCGATCCTCCGTGACGATGCCCGTCTCGGTCGCGACCCAGAGCGCGATGGGCAGGCCCGTGGCGAACACCAGGAGACCGACGACGATACTGCGCGGCCAGCCGACCGGGGTGCCGAGGATGCGCCGGCTGACCCAGCCGACCAGGCCCGCGGAGAGGATGGCGAGCACCACCGAGAGAACAGTTGCGAGCATGGCGGCCCCCTGTGTGTGTTCGGCTCCGCTCCCCCTTCGTCGTCGCCTCGCGGCAGTCGGCGGGTGCAGGTAGCGGCTTTTCGCAGAGCCTATTGCGGCGGCCACGAAGAATTCGCTGCAACCCGCGTTTTCGTCGCGGCCGGCGAGCGGAGGTGGACCCAGCACCGATACGGGAGTGACGCTGTGGAGTTGTCAAGGTGCGGGCTCGGATGAGCGGGATTGGACGGCCGGTCAGCCGGTGGGTCTGTCGCGTTGTGGGATGGAGCTGTGTAGTGGGTTCTTGCCGGGGAGTTCGGTGAGCCTCCTTTCTGGGTCGTGTTCTCGTGGCCGGTACAGGTAGTACCGGGAGCCGGTGCGGGTGATCCGCCAGTGCTGGTTGTGTAAGAGCAGGTGGTGGGCTCGGCAGAGCAGGATCCCGTCGGGGACGTCGGTGTTGCCGCCGTCGCGCTGCCACTCATTGAGGTGATGCGCGTCGCACCAGGATGCGGGTCGGTCGCAGCCGAGCCAACGGCAACCGCCATCCCGGGACACCAGTGCGATGCGCTGCTTCTTCGAGAACAGCCGCTGTGTGCGACCGAGGTTGAGTACCACGCCGTCATCGGTCATCGTGATCGGCGCGATCCCGTCGGCGCAGGCGGCGGTGCGCACGAACGCGGCGGACACGACATCGCGGGAGGTGCCCAGCACCCCGAGTCCGTCGTCGGCGGCGTCCGCTGCGGTGTCATCGAGCTGGTCGAAGCCCTCCTCGTCCAGGGTGGTCCCGCGCTCGTCGGCGGGGTGGAGTTCGGTGGCGCGGATGATCACCGCGACCGGAGCACCCTGACGCGGCAGTGCATCCTTGTCCGTGGTGACCGCAATACGCAGGGCGGCACCGAGCGCGTCATGCCACAGCTGCGGCACCGTCGGCGCATCCTCGACCGCGGGCTGATCCGTGAATCGGGGCTGGCGCAGTGCCGCGGCGACGACGCCGTCGCAGAGGGTGCGTAGGTTCTCCGCGACGTCGGCGGTCAGGAACCCGGACACGCGGTGCATCCCGTCCTCGACGGGACCGATGCTCAGCGAGCGGCGGGACAAAGCGAGCCGCTCACGCGAGAGCACGAGGCTGCGATCGAGCCCGTCACGGCGGTACTTCGCCTCCTTCAGCAGCACCTCCGGCGTCATCGCCCCGCGGTCGCGAACCTGAACCAGCAGATCGCGGATCGCGCCAGCCAGCGTATGACCGGTGACGTCCCGGGTCGGCGCCCCGATCCCGCGGATGATCGCCGCCGCACCGGCGGCGGAGAGCAGTCCGCTCTCCACGAACCGGGAGATCGCGGCGTTCCATCCCGACGCGCACGCGCAGAACGCGCCCCCGCGGCAGGCCTCGCCCAGCGGATCCGCAAGAGCCGGTTCACCAGAGGAAATCGCCAGCAGCGTCCCCACCTCGATCGCCTCCGCCGTCTCCCGTTTCGATGCCCCGGTCATCCCCGCGATCAGCTCGACCGCATCCTTCGCGCCGGCCCGCTTCGCCAACGACTCCGCCCCGAGCGCGGGGGCGGAGCGTCGTGCGATCTCCGCACACACCGCCGCGGACGCGACCCCGTGCGCCTTCCCGATCGCCCCGAACACCTCCACGAGCTTCAGCGCGTCTTCATCGCCCAGCCCGGGAAGCGATGCCGCGCCTGCCGGGAGCGGGGTGTCGAGCTGGGTGCTCGCGATCCGCCAGATCGTGTCGATGAGAGGTTCCATACGAACAATGCTCGCATCTATCTTCTAACCGAGCAAGCCTCAAAGGGAGCGAAACGCGCCAGGATTCGAAGATGTGATCGTCGCTAAAACGTCGGCCGCAGCCGAGGCAATCAGCCCACCTCGACGGCACTCCCCGCGCCGAACTCCAGCGCCGCGTCGCCCCGCAGCGACGGCGTGAAGATCGCCGTTCTGATGATCTCATCGCCTTCCACCTCCGTCGACAGCGCGCGCAACTGCTCCGCCACCCGGGACTCCGACGGCTCGCCGACCAGGTCGACGGCCGCGACGAGGAAGAGTTGGGCCGGCCCGACGAACTCGAGGTGCAGGTACGTCAGCCGTGCCACCTCGGGGCGCTCGAGAAGACGGCGCCCCACGGCGTCCCGCACCGCTGCCGGCGGCGCGGCCCCGAGTAGGAAGCGCCGGTTCCGGTTGATCAGCACCAGCGCCACGACGCCCAGGAGCAGACCGATCGCGATCGAACCCAACGCATCCCACACCGCCTGCCCCGTGATCTGATGCAGGAAGATGCCCAGGAACGCCAGCACCAGGCCGATCAACGCGGCCGAGTCCTCGGCGACGACGGCGCGCAGCGTCGCGTTCGAGCTGTTCAGCACGTAGTCCAGCGGGTCGCGCCGAAAACGTCGCGAATCACGTCGCACCTGCAGCACCGACTGGGCGAGCGAGGCTCCCTCGAGCACGAACGACACCGCGAGCACCACGTAGCCGATCGTGTAATCGGTGTCCGCCTCCGTCTCGAACAGGCTCTGCACGCCGTGCATCACCGACACCACGGCGCCCGCGGTGAACACCCCGACCGCGGCGAACAGCGACCAGATGTACGAGTCGCGCCCGTATCCGAGCGGATGCGCGGCGTCGCGGCGTCGCCCCGGGGCGCGGTCCGCGAGCAGCAGGAAGATCTCGTTGCCCGCATCCGCCCACGAATGCGCCGCCTCCGCGACGAGCGAGGCGGAGCCCGTCAGCGCCGCGGCGACGGACTTCGCGATGGCGACGAGGACGTTGGCGACGAAGGCGATGACAACGGTCACGCCTCCGAGCGTAAGCGCGCGGGCGCCGCGCGCGGCGAACCCCCGCCCTTTCTGTACGTCCCCTCATTCTGCGGCCCGCCGTCCGGATGGAGGATCATGGACGGCGTGAAGATTCTCTCGATCCAGTCGGCCGTCGCGTACGGACACGTCGGTAACGCGGCGGCGGTGTTCCCCCTGCAGCGCATCGGAGCGGAGGTGCTCCCCGTCAACACGGTGAACTTCTCCAACCACACCGGTTACGGCGCGTGGCGCGGGGCGCTGATCGCGCCGGAGGAGGTGTACGACGTCATCCTCGGTATCGAGGAGCGCGGCGTGCTGCCCGAGATCGACATCGTGCTGTCGGGATACCAGGGCGGCACGGGCATCGGCGATGTGATCGTGGACGCCGTTCGCCGGGTGAAGGCTGCGAACCCGTCGGCCATCTACGCCTGCGACCCGGTGATGGGCAACGCGAAGTCGGGCTGCTTCGTGGCGCCGGAGATCCCGGATCTGCTGCGCGACCGGGTCGTTCCCGTCGCCGACATCATCACCCCGAACCAGTTCGAACTCGGCTACCTGACCGGCACCGAGCCGTCGACGCTCGAGTCGACGCTCGAGTCCGTCGACCTCGCCCGGGCGATGGGCCCGTCGACCGTGCTGGTGACCAGCGTCGAGCGACCGGATCGCGACCCGGACACGATCGAGATGCTCGCCGTAGACGAGTCCGGTGCGTGGTCGATTCGCACGCCCTATCTCCCATTCAAGGCGAACGGATCCGGCGACGTCACGGCGGCGCTCTTCTCGGCGCACTACCGCTCGACCGGCGACGCTGCGGCCGCCCTGGAGCGCACCGCCTCCAGCGTCTTCGACTTGATCGAGCTGACGCACCGCTCCGGCGAGCGCGAGCTGCAGCTCATCCAGGCACAGGAGTCCTACGCGCACCCGCGCCTCCAGTTCGCGGCGGAGCGCGTGCGCTGAGCGCAGCGCCGACGTCGTAACTTCGGATCGCTCACGCAGCCACCCCTGGACGTCGTGGCGTGAACCGCAGGAAACCGGGGTCGACGGCCCGCGCCACCGAGTGGCCGTGGGAGCGATCCGAAGTTGTGACTCAGCGCACGGCGAGCGAGCCCACCGCAGCGGCGACCAGGACCGGCACCGGAGCGTCGATATCGATCGCGAAGCCGGGCTCGTCCGGATCCAAGGCCTCGAGGGTCGCGAGTTGCGACGCCAGCAGGGACGCGGGCATGAAGTGGTCGCTGCGGCCCTGCATCCGTTCCGCGAGCACCGCCTCCGTGCCGTCCAGGTGCACGAACACGGCGTTCGGCGCTGCGGCGAGGATCGCGTCGCGGTAGCGCCGTCGCAGCGCCGAACACGCCACCACCACGTCCGCGGCGCTCAGCGTCTCGCCGACCGCGGCGAGCCACGGCCACCGATCGGTGTCGTCCAGCGGGAATCCCGCCGCCATCTTGCGCACGTTCGCCAGCGGATGCAACGCGTCGCCGTCCACGAACGGCACGCCCAGTTCGGCCGCGATGAGCGCCCCGATGGTGCTCTTGCCGCACCCCGAGACGCCCATCACCACCACCTGGTGCGGAGTGACGGAACCGCTCACCAGTCGTGCACGGTGCCGTCGGCGAGGCGGTTGTAGGGCAGGTAGGCCTGCACGTACGGGTACTTCCCGGCCTCGTCGAGGTCGAGTTCGACGCCGAGGCCGGGCTTGTCACCGGGGTGCAGGTAGCCGTCGGTCCAGGTGAAGGACTGCTCGAACGTCGCGTCGGTCTTCGCGCCGTGCTGCATGTACTCCTGGATGCCGAAGTTGTGGATCGACAGGCCCAGGTGCATCGCGGCGGCCATCCCGACGGGCGAGATGTCGGTGGGTCCGTGCATGCCCGACTTGATCTGGTACTGCGCCGCGTACTCCAGCGTCTTCTTCAACGCGGAGATGCCGCCCATGTGGGTGACCGCGCCGCGGACGTAGTCGATCAGCTGCTCCCGGATGAGGTCTTTGAAGTCCCAGACGGTGTTGAAGATCTCCCCGATCGCGAGCGGGGTGGTGGTGTGCTGGCGCACCAGGCGCAGCGCCTCCTGATTCTCGGCCGGGGTGCAGTCCTCGAGCCAGAACAGGTCGTAGGGTTCGAGCGACTTGCCCAGCTTCGCGGCTTGGATCGGGGTCATCCGGTGGTGCCCGTCGTGCAGCAGCGGCAGCTCGGGGCCGAACTCGTTGCGCACCGCCTCGAACACGGTCGGCAGGTGGCGCAGGTAGGAGCGGGTATCCCAGTCCTCCTCCGCCGGCAGGCCGCCGCGCTGGGCGGGCTCGTGGTCGTAACGGACACCCTTGTTCGCTTCGGTGGTGATGTTCGACGCGATGCCGTAGATCGACTTCAAACCCGGCACCGCGGTCTGCACCCGGATCGAGCGGTAGCCCTGCTCCTGGTGCGATCGGATGCTGTCGAAGAGTTCGCTGTTGGTCTTGCCGGACGCGTGCCCGTAAGCCATCAGGCCGGTGCGCGACGCGCCGCCGAGCAGCTGATACACGGGCATCCCCGCGGCCTTGCCCTTAATGTCCCACAACGCCATATCCACCGACGCGATCGCGGCCATCGTGACCGGGCCGCGGCGCCAGTAGGCGGAGCGGTACAGGAACTGCCAGGTGTCCTCGATGTTCGACGCATCACGCCCGATCAGCAGCGGCACCACGTGGTCGCGCAGGTAGGAGACCACCGCCAGCTCGCGGCCGTTGAGCGTCGCATCGCCCAGGCCGGTCAGGCCGTCCTCGGTGGTGAGTTTGAGGGTGACGAAATTGCGATCCGGGCTGGTGACGATCACTTCGGCGCGGTCGATACGCATAGGAGTAGTGCCTTTCTGGAGAGCAGAGAACGATTACTTGGCCGGCGGGGCGGAGTTCGGCCCGCGGTCGATGGAGAAGGATGCGGTGGACAGGTCGGGCGCGATCGGCTCGGCCTCCCCGGCGACGGCGCGACGCTCGGCGATCGCGGCGACGATCTCGGCGTGCTTCGCATCCGTCAGCGGGTAGAAGATCATCACGACGATCGCGAGCAGTGCGCAGACCGCGGGGATGAGCCCGGTCGCGGCGCGGATGCCGAACTCGGCGGCTCCGCTCTGCACCTCGGCGCCGGCGACGTAGCCGCCCCAGGCCAGCGCGTAGGCGGCGAGAGCGCCGCCGACGGCCTGGCCCGTCTTGCGGGTGAACGAGAACAGCGCGTAGGTGATGCCCTCGGTGCGCACGCCGGTCTTCCACTCGCCGTACTCGACGGTGTCGGCCTCCAGGGCCCAGACCAGCATGTTCACCAGCATGATGCCGATGTAGGCCACCACGAGGCCACCGAAGCCGACCGCGACGGCACCGGCCGGCGCGATCAGGATGGCGAGACCGCCGACGATCATAAAACCCGCGCCGCCCATGTAGGCGTTGCGCTTGCCGAAGCGGCGCACGATCTTCGGGATGAAGCCCGCGAGGCCGAAGGTCAGCACGAGCTGGATGATCGCCATCCAGGAGTAGAGCTGGATCGAGCCGAGCACGTCGCGCAGGTAGTACAGCTGCACGGTCGACAGGGCGAGCATGCCGGTGAGGAAGAGGAACGAGCTCACGCAGAGCAGCAGCAGCGGCTTGTTGCTCCGGAGGGTCTCGATGCTCTGCTTCGTGGTGACGTGAGCGACGTCGCGCTGCACCTTCTCCTTCGCGGTGAAGACCGTGAAGAAGTACAGCGCGGTGCCGACGACCACAAAACTCAGCGTCATCGTGGTGAAGATCGCCTGCAGGTCGGCGCCGGGCACGATCAGCGGGGCGATGAACACTCCGAGCCCCGCGCTCACGAGCGCGCCGCCGATGGCGCGAGCGCTGGCGAGCTTGGCCCGTTCGGTGCCCACCTGGGTCATCGCTCCGGCGAGCGAGCCGTAGGGGATGTTGACCAGGCTGTAGGCGAGGCCGAGCGCCGCGTAGCTGAGGTAGGCGTAGAGCAGCATCCCGGATTCGCCGATCTGCGGCACCGAGAAGGTGGCGGCCGACAGCAGCAGCAGCGGGATCGAGCCGAACATGATGAACGGGCGGAACTTGCCGAAGCGCTCGCTGAACGTGCGGTCGACCACTCGGCCGGCGAACACATCCGCGAAGGCGTCGAAGACCCGCACCACGAGCAGCAGGGTTCCGGCCGCGGCGGCGGAGATGCCGGCGACGTCGGTGTAGTACACGAGGAGGAACATCGTCGCGGTGGTGAACGCGAGGTTGTTGGCCGCGTCCCCCGCCCCGTATCCGACGACGGAGAGCTTCGAGAGGCGGTCGGTGGTGCTTGTCATGGGTGGGGCTCCTTTACCCGGGCGGCTGGCGGGCCGCGCCTTCAGTGTGACACGAGGTGCGTGGTTCTGGCAACCGATTGCCAGCCCCCACTCCGGCGAAAAGTTGCAGCCCTGCCCCGGCGAGGGCTGCAACTTTTCGCCAGGGGTCAGGGGCGAACGGCGGCGACGAGCGCCGGGTCGGCGGCGAGGTCGGGCGAGACGAGGGCCAGCAGGGCGGGCACCGGGTCGGGCGCGGCGACCGCGGCGGCGAGCGCATCGGCGTGAGCGTCGGGCAGGGCGGCGCCGTCGAGGTGCAGCGCGATCCAGGCCGACAGGGCGCGGATGCTCGCCGCGCCGGAGCGGCCCGCCGCGCGTTCCGCGAGCAGCGTCGGCACGATCCGCACCCGCAGCTTGGTCACGCCCTCGGCGCCGATCTGCTCCAGCCGGTGCTCGATCCGCGCGTTGTCGTAGCGCTCCAGCAACGCGGCGCGATACGCCTCCAGGTCGAGGCCCGCCGGCAGATGCCGCACCGCCTCGTCCCAGAACGCGTTCACCCAGCCGCGGCAGACCGGATCCGCCACCGCCGCCGCGACCGTCTTGTGCCCGCGCAACCGGGCCGCGTAGGCGAGCAGGCTGTGCGAGCCGTTCAGCAGCCAGAGCTTGCGCCGCTCGAACGGCTCGATGTCGTCGACGAAACGCGCGCCCGCCTCCTCCCAGGCCGGTCGCCCGGCGGGGAAGTCGCCGCTGAGCACCCAGTCGCGGAACGGCTCGGTGACCACGGCCGCCGCATCCGCGAACCCGGTCAGCTCGGCCGCCGTCTCCAGATCGGCCGCCGTGGTCTTCGGGGTGATCCGGTCGACCGAGGTCGAGACGAAGGAGACGTTCTCCCCGATCCACGCGGCGAGCTGCGGATCCGCGCGCTCGGCGAGCAGCCGCAGCCCGCGGCCGACGAACGGCCCGTTGTCGGGCATGTTGTCGCAGGGCACGATCGCGATCGGCCCGGCCCCCGCGGCGCGGCGGGCGGCGAGGCCCCGCAGGATCCGGCCGAGGGAGGTGGTCGGTGAAACGGCCGGGTCGAGATCGGCGAGCACGGCCGGGTCGTCGACGTTCGGTGCGCCGTCAGCCAGGAGCCGGTAGCCCGCCTCGGTGACGGTGGTCGTGATGATCGCCGTCTCGGGAGCCGCGATCAACGCGATCAGCCGCTCGGTATCGGCGCTCGCCTCGACGATACTGCCGACGATCGCGGCGCCGTCGCCCGCCGCGGAGCGCTCGATCACCGTGAACAAGCCGTCCTGCGGCGCCAGCTCCTCCGCGGCGGTCGCGCTGCGGCCGGTGAAAGCGGCGATGCCCCAGTCGTGCGCGGTGTCGACCGCATCCGTGTACCAGGCCTGATGCGCACGATGGAAGGCGCCGAGCCCGAGGTGCACGATGCGGATGGGCGCGGCCGGGCGGCCGGTCCCGGCGCGGGAGAGCCGAGTGAGCGTGGCGGTCGCAGCCTCGGTGTTGTTCATAGCTTGAAGACCTTTCGAGGCTGGGTGTCGACCAGGTCGACGATGATCCGCTCGGCGCTGGGCGCGTCGATCCGACCCTCGGCGACCAGACGAGCGAGGAAGGCGGCGTCGAGGCGACGCGACATGTCGTGCCGGGCGGGGATGGAGAGGAAGGCGCGCGTGTCGTCGATGAAGCCCGAGCTGCGCGAGAATCCGGCGGTCTCGGTGGTCGCCGCGCGGAACCGCAGCACCGCATCCGGCGCATCGAGGAACCACCACGGCGCTCCGATGTACACGGAGGAGTAGTAGCCGGCCAGCGGCGCGATCTCGCGCGAGTAGATCGTCTCGTCGATGCTGAACAGCACCAGGTGGAAGTCCTTCGTGTTGCCGTACTTCTGCAGCAGCGGGCGCAGCGGCTCCACGTAGCCGGTCGCAACGGGCAGGTCGTTGCCCATGTCGGCACCGAAACGCTCGAAGGTGGGTGCGTCGTGGTTGCGGAGAACGCCGGGGTGCACGGTCATCACGAGGCCGTCCTCGGTCGACATCCGAGCCGACTGCAGCAGCATGTGGGCGGCGAAGAGGCGGGATTCGGCCGCCTCGATCGTTCCGGCCCGAGCCTTGTCGAACAGGCGCGCCGCCTCCCGGTCGTCGAGGTCGACGGTGAGCGGTTGCAGGACGCCGTGGTCGGCGGAGACGGCGCCGTGCTCGACGAAGTAGCGGCGGCGTTCCTCCAGCGCGGCGATGTAGCCGGCGTAGTCCGACGAGCCTGCGGCGGTGAGCGTCGCGATGCGCTCGCCCCAGCCCGGCGCGCTCGGGTCGAGGTACGCATCCGGTCGGAACGTGGGCAGCACTCGGCCGCGGAATCCCGGATCCGACGCCAGCGCCCGGTGCGCGGCGAGGTCGTCCATCGGATCGTCCGTGGTCGCCATCACCTCGATGCCGAAGGAGTCGAACAGCGCGCGCGGCCTGAAGGAATCGGTTGCCAAAGCAGTGCCGATGCAGTCGAACAACGCGTCGGCATTGGCCGGCTCCGGCTGCTCGGTGATGCCGAACTGCTCGGCCAGGATGTTCGCCAGCCAGTAGCCGGACGCGGTGCCGGCGTAGAGGGGCCAGTGCGCGCAGAAGGTGCGCCACACCTCGCGCGGCTCCGCGAGCGTCGCGCCGCCGGGGATGCCCAGCTCGCCGAGGTCGACGCCCGCCGCGTGCATCAGCCGCGTCACATAGTGGTCGTAGCGGATGAACAGCTCGGCCGCGTTCGCGAACGGTACGTCGTCGAACAGGATCCGCGGGTCCACGTGGCCGTGCGGCGACAGGATGGGGTGCCCCGCCACGCGTTCGTAGAGGTCGCGCGCGATGGCTCGCGTGGTGGGCTCGACCGGGAACAGCCGGTCCGGATCGTTCAGCAGCTTCGTTGGCACGGGATGATTCAAGCGGGCGCGGCCACCTTTGTCAACCGGTTGCCACCCGCCGGGTCCCTCAGCGCCCCCACTAACCTCACGCGCGGCCGTCCGGACGGCCGTGCGTGGGGTCAAGAGCCGCGCGGAACGACGTGTTGGAGCCGCAGTGCCTGAGGGCGACTACCCGCGGCTCGTCCGGCTCGCAGCCGCGGCGACGACGCCGATCGTCGACTCCAACGTCGGGCGGAACCGCTCGAGTTCCGACGCTGGAACTCCGTTTCGCCGAGCCTCGTCGGCCCACCTGCGTGCGGCGTCGACGACGTCGGCCAGAATCGCTTTCGCCGACGCAACGGTGAGGTCGAACGATGACGCGTAGTCGAGCAGCACCCGCACCTCGGCCGCCGGATCGGCCGCCCCGCCGATCCCTGTGACGCGCCGCGCTGACGCATCCGGATTCGGATTGACGTCGAACGCCGGGGCGAGTCGCCAGCCACCGCGACGGCGGAGGAAGCCGTGATTACGCAGGTGGTCGTCCGTGTTGTGGATCGCGATCGAGAAGGCGAGTCGTCGCCACAACTCGTGGAGGTCTGCCGACGGCGACGCACCGTGATCCGTCAGGGCGTCCGCGATCTCCAGGTAGTCCCGTGGGCTGCCGTCATCGGCCTCGAGGAGGGTCATCGCACTGATGTAGCCGATGCGGGCCGGGCCGTCGCGGTCGAACCGTTCCAGGAGCAGGACGGGTTGGTCGTGAACTCCGACCAGGCGGATGTTCGGCACGGTGATCCCCGCGTCCGCGGCGAGGCTCAACGCCGTCTTCTCCCAGGCGATGACGCTCCACTCGTCGCTGTGATGCGGGAACTTCGCGATCGTCAGCCGATCACCATCGCGCACGGAGGCCTTGGGTCGTGCTCCGCCCAGGGATCCCGTTCCGGCGTCCAGGAGGAATTTCACTGCGGCCAGATCGTCGGCCCCGTCGCGGGCGACCTCCCGCGCGGCGTCGAGTAGTTCGGGTAAAGCGATCAGCTTCGGGACGTCGAGCGACGGATGCTGGAACTCGCCGTCGAGCGAGAACCGTAGCGCTCCCTGGCGGCTGACGTCGCTGACGCCGAGAAGGAAGTCACGATCGTCGATCTGGCGGGCGGCTTCGCCGACCGGCGCCTCGGCGCGAATCCTCTTGGCTATGAGGTTCCGCCCCCATCGGTCGGGCGCCGCATCATCGAACGAGCGCGGTAGGCTGCGCTGCAACGCCCACGAGCCCGAGCTGAGCGGCAGTGCCGGTTCGAGGGCGTAGGCGCCCGCCCGCCCGATGAACTCCGGGGCGTAGCCGAAGCTCGACGCCAGGCGCCCGCGCCGGATCGTCGAGAAGAGCTGACCTGCGGAGACGGTCTCGCCGTCGATCTCGACGTCGACATCGATCGGGCTCATCCGCGCACCCGTTTCGGCAGCTGCTCATCCGCCCGCGCGCGACCGAGGTCTGTTTCGTACGGGTCGGTCGCCGTCACGATCGCGTCGAGGATGCCGAGCGCGCGTGCGACCTTGAGCACCGCCTCGAAGCTGACGCCGGCGTCACCGTTCTCGATCTTCGTGAGCGAGCTGCGCGAGATCCCGGCGCGCTCGGCGACCTGCACGGCGGTGAGCGACTGCAGCTTGCGCCACGCGGCCAGCTGCTCGCCGATGCTGCGCGCCGCAGAGGTGATCCGGGCAGGGGTCGGGCGAGGCATGGCTGCTCCTACGAAGGTGATTGCAGTCAGTATCGGCTTTTAGGCCCACGATCACAAGCGTAGAGCGTTGGTTTCGGCCGAGGCGACCGGCGAGCGCAGGCTCACTCGCCGAAAGCCCGGCCTACGCGCGCTCGCCCGTCGTGCCGCGCAGCACGAACTCGGTGGGCAGGTCGGCCGCCGACTCCGGGGCCGCGGTGTCGCCGAGCAGGCGGCGTACGGCGCGCTCGCCCATCGGACCGAGGGGCGTGCGGATGGTCGAAAGCGGCGGCGAGGTGAAGTCGCTGCCGAAGATGTCGTCGAAGCCGATCAGGCTCAGACGCCCGGGCACGGAGAGCCCGGCCTCCTGCGCCGCGCGCATCAGGCCGATCGCGATCAGGTCGTTGTACGCGATCACCGCGGTAACCCCCGAGGCGAGCACCCGTGGCAGCGCGGCCACGCCGCCGTCCAGCGTCGGCACCCCCGGCCCGATCTCGACGATCGTCATGCCGCGCTCGGGCGCCCGGCGCAGCAGGAACTCCCACCGCGCCCGGCTCATCCACGAACTCGACGGCCCCGACACGTACGCGAGCGAGGTGTGGCCGAGCCCCGCGAGGTGCTCCAGCGCCGCGTCGATCCCCGGCTCCAGGTCCGGCACGATGCCGCCGACGCCCGGCACCTCGCGGTTGATCACCGCGACCGGGACGGTGGCGGCGAGTTCGATGATCTGCTCGTCCGAGAGCCGGGTGCTGACCAGGATCAGGCCGTCGGTCGACGGCGCGATCCGGTCGGCGGTGGCCTGCTCGCGCTCGGCCGACTCCTGCGACTCCGCGAGGATCAGCGTGTAGCCGCGCAGCGACGCCGCCTGCTCCGCCCCGCGCACGGCGCGGAAGAACATCGGGTTCGTGATGTCGGCGATCAGCAAGCCGATCGTCGAGGTGCGCCCGGTCGGCAGCGCCCGAGCCATCGGGTTCAGCCGATAGTTCAGCTCTTTAGCCGCCTCGTGGATGCGCTGCTCGGTCTTCGCATTGATCCGCCCCGGCTTGCCGAGCGCGCGCGACACCGTTGAGGGCGCGACGCCGGCGAGCTTGGCGATGTCGTAGATCGTCGCGGCCGAGCGGCCCCGCTTCGCAGCGGCAACCGGTTCGTCGGCAGAGGCGACGGGCTCTTCGCTGGACAGGATCGAACTCATTCCCGGAAGCCCCATCGTGGCGGAGCGTAAGCACTGCGCGGCGGGTCCGCCGCGAGCCAATGCTGCCACATCAGGACACCGCGGCGAGGCGCAACCGGTTGGCGCGCCGCTGCTGCTGCCGATCCGGATCCGGCACCGGCGAGGCCAGCAGCAGACGCTGGGTGTACGGATGCGTCGGCGCGCTGGTCACGGTGCGCGCCTCGCCCTGCTCCACGATCTCGCCGCGGTACATCACGGCCACGCGGTGGCTGATGTGCCGCACCACGTCGAGGTCGTGCGAGACGAACAAGTACGAGACCCCGGTGTCGCGCTGGATCTGCAGGAAGAGGTCGAGCACACGGGCCTGGGTGGTGAGGTCGAGCGCCGAGACCGGCTCGTCGCAGACGATCAGCTTGGGCGAGAGCGCCAGCGCCCGAGCGATGGCGACCCGCTGCCGCTGCCCGCCGCTGAACTCCCGCGGCAACCGCTCGATCGCATCCGCGGGCAGCCCCACCTGGTCGAGCAGCTCGCGCACCCGGCGCCGCGACTCCGCGGCCGACACGCCCTGGATGCCCAGCGGCTCCGCGAGGATGTCGCCGATCGTCATCGCCGGGTTCAGCGAGGTGTACGGATCCTGGAACACCACCTGCAGGTCGCGGCTCAGCGCCTTGCGGGCGGAGCGCGATGCGTGACCGATCTCCTTGCCGCTGAACTGGATGGAGCCGCTCGTCACCGGCGCGAGCCCCAGTACCGCGCGGCCCAGCGTGGTCTTGCCCGAACCGGACTCGCCCACCAGGCCCAGGGTCTCCCCCGCGCCGATCTCGATCGAGATGTCGGTCAGCGCCCGGAACGGCTTGGCCCGGAAGCCCTTGGTCGGGTACTCCACCACGAGGTCCGAGACCTCCAACAGTGCACTCATCGTCCGCTCCCGGTCAGCATCGTCATCGGTTCCTTGTTCTCCAGCATCGAGCTCAGCAGGATCTGGGTGTAGCGCTTCTGCGGATTGCGCAGGATCTCGCGCACCGGGCCCTCCTCGATCAGGCGGCCGCCCTGCATCACGACCACGCGGTCGCAGAGGTCGGCCACCACGCCGAAGTTGTGGGTGACCAGGATCACGCCGACGCCGAGTCGCTGTTGCAGGTCGCGCAGCAGGTCGAGCACCTCGGCCTGCACCGTCACGTCCAGCGCGGTGGTCGGCTCGTCGGCGATGATCAGGTCGGGCTCGCAGCTGATCGCGCCGGCGATCAGCACCCGCTGGGCCATCCCGCCCGAGACCTCGTGCGGATACGCGGCGAAGGTGCGCTGCGGATTCACGATGCCGACGTCGGCCAGCAGGGCCAGGGCGCGCTTGCGGGCCTCCGCCTTCGAGATGCCCAGGATCGCGACCATCGGCGAGACCAGCTGCGAGCCGATCGTGAACGCCGGGTCGAGGTTCGACATCGGCTCCTGCGGGATGTACGCGATGCGCTTGCCGCGCAGCGACACCAGTCGCGACTGCGGCACGGTCTCATCCCCGGGGGCCACGGTGTACTTCCCGTCGAACTGGATGGACCCGCCAGTGATCCGCGCGTTGCCGGGCAGCAGCCCGAGCACCGAGAACGCGGTCTGCGACTTGCCGGAGCCCGACTCGCCCACGATGCCGAGGATCTCGCCGCGGTCGATCGAGAACGAGACGTCGTCGACGACCTTCTTCACGGATCCGTCGGCCTGCGGGTAGCCGACGCCGAGGTGCGAGACCTTCAGCAGGTGGTGTTCGGTGCCGGCGTCGACGGCGACCTCGGAGACCGCGCGGGCCGGCTTGACGCGCTGCGACCGCGGCACCTTCACGGTGACCGCGTCCTCCAACGCATCCCGGATCGCGTTGCCGAGCAGCACGAGGGCGCCGATGGTCGCGCCGATCGCGAGGGCCGGCCAGAGCAGCAGGCCCGGCGTGAGGTAGACGTTCTTGAAGCCCTCGCTGAGCATCACACCCCAGGTGGCGACCGTCGGGTCGCCGAGGCCCAGGAACTCCAGGCCCGACTGGATGCTGATCGCCACACCGCAGACCATGGCGGTCTGGATGATGATCGGCGCCCGCACCACCGAGAGGATGTGCCGGGAGATGATCCGCCCGTCGCCCAGGCCCGAGACTCGAGCGGCGTCGACGTAGAGCTCGCCCCGCACCGACTGCACCGCGGTGCGGGTCAGCCGGAAGTAGCCGGGACTGATCAGGATGCCGAAGGCGATCATCGAGACCCAGACCGACGGCCCGAAGGCGGCGCGGATGGTCAGCAGCACGATGATGCTCGGCAGCGCCATCAGCACGTTGGTCACCCAGTTGGCCGCTCCGTCGAACTTACCGCCGTAGTAGCCGCCGAGCAGGCCGGCCGGTAGGCCGATCGCGATCGCGACGGCGGCGCAGAGCAGCGCCGAGAGCAGCGTGATCCGGGTGCCGAAGACGAGCCGGCTGAAGGTGTCGCGGCCGGCGCTGTCGGTGCCGAGCCAGTTCACCGCATCCGGCGCGGCCAGGGTCTTGCCGATGTTCGCGGCGTTCTCGCCGAACGGCGCGATCAGGTCGGCGAAGATCGCGACCAGCACCAGCACGGTGAGGATGAGCAGGGCCAGCAAGCCGAAGGGGTTGCGCAGCACGCGCTTGATCACGTGCGGGCGGACGACGACACCGGCTTGCCCGGTGACGACGGCCTCGGTGGGCGGATGCACGGCATCGGTCATGAGACACGCACCTTCGGGTTGAGCCAGCCGTTCGCGAGGTCCACGAGCAGGTTGACGACGATGACGATGACGACCGTGTAGAGCACGACCCCCATCACGAGCGGGATGTCGCCGAGGGTGGTCGACTGCACGGCGAGCGAGCCCATGCCGGGCAGGGCGAAGATCTGCTCGATGATCACGACGCCGCCGAGCATGCCGATGAACTGCAGGCTGAGCACGGTCAGCCCCGCCGGGGCGGCGCTGCGCAGCACGTGCTTGAACAGGATGGTGCGCTCGCTGATGCCGCGCGAGCGCAGCGTCTTCACGTAGTCCTTCTCCAGCTGCTTGATGATCGCGCTGCGCACCTGCTGCGCGGCACTGGTGACGCCGTTGATCACGATCGCGATCACGGGCAGCGTCAGCGAGGCGGCCCAGGCCGAGGCCGGCGAATCCGGAGCGATGCTGCTCGTCGCCGGGAACCAGCGCAGCTGGATCGCGAAGAGGGTGACCAGGATGATCGCCATCACGAAGCCGGGGATCGCGTCGCCGATCACGGCGGCGGCCTGCACGATGCGGTCGATCGCGCCGCGCTTGACCGCGGCGGCCATCCCCAGCAGCGTCGCGACGACCGCGATCAGCAGGATGGCCGTGACGATCAGGGCGAGGGTGACCGGCAGCCGGCCGGCGATGGCGGCGGCGACCGACTGCCCGGTGAACCAGGAGGTGCCGAAGTCGCCGGTGACCACGCCGCCCAGCCACTCGACGAAGCGCACGGGCAGCGGCTGGTCCAGGCCGAGCTCGGCCGACTTCAGCGCGACCTGCTCCTGCGTCGCGTACTCCCCCAGCAGGTTCCTGGCGATGTTCGCGCTGGAGAAGTAGAGCAGGAAGTAGGTCAGGCAGGCGATGGCGATCAGCACCACCACCCCGGCGCCGAGGCGCTTGAGGATGAAGGTCAGCATGATCAGCTCGCCGGGGAGTAGTTGTAGAGGTTCGGCACGGCCTGCTGGATCTGCGGCACCAGGGTGACCTTGGAGGAGTTGCTGTAGTACATCTGGTTCGGCGTGTAGAAGGGCACGAACCAGGCGTTCTCGGTGACGTATTCGTTCACCTGAGCGGCGAGGGCGCCGCTCTCGTCGCCGCCGGCCTGCACCTCGTCGAGCATCGCCTGCAGTTCGGGTGTGGTGGTCTTGAACGGGTTGTAGGCGGCGTTCGGCGCGACGATCTGCTTGATCGCGACCCAGGGCTCGCCCTGGAAGGTGCTGAACCAGGCGGCGGCGTACTTCGCACCGGAGATGTCGGCGACGTAATTGGCCTGCGGCACCGCCTCCTGCTGCACGGTCACGCCGATGTCGGCGAGCTGCTGAACCACGACGGCCATGATGTTCTCGGTGCCGGGCAGGATGGGCAGCGTCAGCGTGAAGCCGTCGGCGTAGCCCGCCTCGGCCAGCAGCGACTTCGCCTTCGCCGGGTCGTACGGGTACAGCTCGTTCAGCTTCTCGTCGTAGGCCTCCGTGCTGGAGCCGAAGACCTGCTCCGTGACGACGCCGGCGCCGAGGGCGAGCTGCTCGAGCATGGTCTCGCGGTCGAAGGCGTAGTTGAGCGCCTGACGCACCCGGACGTCCGAGAGCGCGGGCTGGATCGCGCCGTCGCGGTCGAAGAGGTAGAGGCCCTGCCAGTCGACGGGGTACTCGGTGAGTTCGAGCCCGGCGCCCTCGGCCTGCTTGCCGGTTTTGGCGTCGAGCAGGGCGGCGTCCACCTGGCCGGAGACGACGGCGTTGGTGCGGGCGGTCACGTCGAGCAGCACCTTGAAGACGACGGTGCCGTACTTCTGCAGATCGGGGTTCCAGTAGTCGGGGTTCGCCGTGAAGGTGAACTGCGAGCCGGGCACGGTCTTCGCGACGTCGAGGATGTACGGGCCGGTACCGACCGGGTCGGTCACGATCTCGGTGCCGCCCAGCGCCTCGGGACTGCCCATCATGCCGGCGGCCTGGCTGAGGTAGTAGGTCAGCGCCGGGTCGGCGGCCTTGAGCGTGATGGTGAGGTGCGTCGCGTCGACGACCGCGACGGAGTCGATGGAGGAGGCCTGCGCCGCATCCGGACCGTTCGCCGTCATGAAGTGGTCGAGGTTCGCCTTCGCGGCGGCGGCGTCGAAGACGGCGCCGTCCGAGAACGTGACGTCGTCGCGGAGGGTGAGCGTGAGCACCGTCTGGTCCTCGTTGTACTCCCACGCGGTGGCGAGCATCGGCTGCAGCTCGCCCTCTGGGGAACGCAGGATGAGGGTGTCGTAGCTGGCCTGGTAGATCGGCATCTGGTGACCGAGGTGGGCCTGGGCCGGGTCGAACGACTTGATGTCGTTCACCGAGCCCAGCGTCAGGGTGGCGGAGGCGGTGCCGCCGCCGGATTCGGCGGGAGCGGCACCGGCGCATCCGGTCAAGGCCAGGGCTGCGGCGGCGATCACGGCGACGACGGCTGTCGTCCGGGAGCGGAACTTCATTGTTGTTCTCCTGGTGTTGAGGATCCTCGGCGATGAGGAAGCAACCGATTGCCGTATCCGAGGATCGCGGGCTGCTGGGGCAAAGGTAGCGCGGGTTCGTGGGTTTGGCAACCGATTACCAAAAGTCTTGGCCGCACCGGAACGTCGGAAAGCCCGGGTTGTCAGGACGCGTCCGTTTCGCGGGGAAACGGACGCGACGCGACAACCCGGGCTTCACCCGGCGGCGGCGCTCACGCGCGCTCGGCGAAGGTGCCCTCCGTGCGGATGCGGTCGTTCAGCTCACCGAGGAAGGTCGCCTCGTCGAAGTCGAGACCGACCTCGCGGCCCGTCCAGCTGGAGAGGTGGATGGCGTTCGCCAGCCGCACGCCGAGGATCCCGTCGGCTCCCGGCGCGAGCAGCGGCTCGCCGCGCAGGATGTTCGCGGCGAAGTTCTGCAGCACGCCCGCGTGCTGCCCACCCCACGCCGACTCGAACTCGATCGTCTCGGTCGTGTAGAGCTTCGTCGCATCCAGCTGGCCCATAAAGAGCCGCAGCACGTCGTTCATGTCCATGCCGGCCGAGAGCTCGCGCTCCGGCTTGTTCAGCCGGGTCACCGTCGCGACCTTCGAGCCCTCGACCACGATCTTGCCCTGGTCGCCGAGGATCTCCAGTCGATCGGTGCCCACGAGGTCGTGCGTCGCGGTCACGAACACCCCGGTCACGCCGTCGCCGTAGTCGGCGAGCACCGTCACCTCGTCCTCCACCGCGATCTCGCGGCGGAAGCCGTAGGCCACCTTCGAGAACACCGACTTCGGCACGCCGCAGAGCCATTGCCACAGGTCGAGCTGGTGCGGCGCCTGGTTCACCAGCACGCCGCCGCCCTCGCCGCCCCAGGTCGCGCGCCAGGCCGACTGGTCGTAGTAGCCCTGCGGGCGCCACCAGTTGGTGATGATCCAGTTCGAGCGCAGGATCGAGCCGATCTCGCCGGCCTCGATGATCTCCTTCAGCCGGATGTAGAGCGGATTGTTGCGCTGGTTGAACATGATCGCGAAGCTCAGCTCCGGATGCTCAGCGGCGTACGCGTTCAGCTCGGCGACCTGCTTCGTGTACACGCCGGCCGGCTTCTCGACCAGAGCGTGCAGTCCGCGCGAGAGCGCATCCATTCCCGCCTGCGGGTGCAGGAAGTGTGGGATGCAGGTGATCACGGCGTCGACCGTGCCGCTGTCCATCAGCGCGAGGTAGTCGTCGAAGAACGGCACCTCGGGGTAGGTCTCCGCCGCGACGGCGGCCTTCGCGGGGTCGATGTCGGCGATCGCGCCGATCACCATGTCGGGAACCTGCCCGCCGGCGATCAGCTTCGCGTACATCGAGCCCTGGGCGCCCAGCCCGATGATGCCGAGACGGACTGCGTTCATGCGTTGATTCCTACCTTTTCGAGACGGTGATTCTGTTCGTAGACGTCCTGGATGACGTCGAGGGTCTTGCGGGCCTCGGCGGGCGAGATCCAGAACGGATCCGCGTCACCGAGTCGGGCGTAGAAGTCCTGGATGAGCAGCTCGTGCGAGACGCCCCAGTAGGCGCGTTCACCCTCGGCGGTCTCGCGCTCCGGCGTGACCTCGACCGAGCCGTCGGCGTACGTGACCGTGAGCGCGCCGCGCAGCGAGAGCAGCGCGTTCTCGGTCTCGATCTCGACCGTGACCGGGGCGTTCCAGGCGTTGGCGAGGGTGGCGTAGAAGGTGCTCCGGATGCCGGACGCGTGCGTGAGAACCAGCTCGGCCGTGTCCTCGACCTCGATCGGCAGCGCCCGGGTCGAGACCCCGCCGCGAACCGACTCGACGTCGCCGACCAGCCACTGCACCAGGTCGAGGGTGTGGATCGCCTGATTCATCAGCAGCCCGCCACCGCCGCCCGCCCAGGTGCCGCGCCACGGACGATCGGCGTAGTACTCGGCGGTGCGGTGCCAGACCACGGTCGCGCTCGCGCCGCGGACGGCGCCGACCGCGCCGGAGTCGAGCAGCTCGCGCATCCGCTCGACGGGCTGGTTGTAGCGGTTCTGGAAGCAGACGGCGATCTTCGCGCCGGAGGCAGCCGCGGCGGCGACGACCCGCTCGCCCTCCTCGCGCGTGTGGGCGAGCGGCTTCTCGAGCACGACCGAGATGCCGCGTTCGAGCGCGGCGATCGCCAGCGCCGCGTGCGTGTTGTGCGGCGTGCAGATGTGCACCACGTCGGGCTTCGCGACGTCGAACAGCTCCTCGGCGTCGAGGAAGCCGGGCACTGCGTAAGCGGTGGCGGCGATGGCGAGTCGGCCGGCCTCGATGTCGCAGACGGCGACCAACTCGGCGTCGGCGACGGTGCCGATCGCGGCCAAGTGCAGGGCGGAGATGTCGCCGCAGCCGACGACGGCGGCGCGGGTCATCGCAGCTCGATTCCGAGGCCGTCGGTGAGCCCGCGGAACGCGCGCGCCGCCGATCCGAAGGCCTCCGGTCCGGAGAATCCGCCCAGCTCGTGCGCGGAGGCGAGGTGCGGCTCCAGCGACGCGAAGCCGGTGTAGCCGTCGTCGCGCAAAGCGGTGAGCGTCTCGAGCAGCTGCCCGTCGCCTTCGCCGCTCGGCACAACGGCGCCCGTCGTGGCCACGGCGTCCTTCACCTGCAGGTAGTCCAGGTAGGGGCGCAGCTTCGCGTAGCCCTCGTCGAACGGACGCACCCCCACCTGAACGAAGTTGGCGTTGTCCCAGGCGAGGCGCAGGGCGGGCGAGCCGACCGACTCGACCAGGTCGAGCACGCGCTCGGGGGTGTCGCCGTAGATGTCCTTCTCGTTCTCGTGCAGCAGCACAACGCCCTCGCGCTCGGCGAGGTCGGCGAGCAGGCGCATCCGCACCAGCACGTCGTCGCGGACGCTCTCCACGGTGACGCCGGGCGAGCGGAAGAACGAGAAGACGCGGATGTTCGGGGTGCCCAGGGCCTGCGCGACCCGGATGATGCGCGCCAGTCGGGCGACCTCCAGCTCGGCATCGAGCGCGACGTCGACCTTGCCGATGGGTGAGGCGACGGCGGAGACGCCGAACTCCTTCGCCCGCACCAGCTCGGCGAGCCGCGCGAGCTGCTCGTCGTCGAGGTCGACCACGTTCACACCCCAGGCGCTGCGGACCTCGATGGACCCGGCGCCGAGCGCCCGCAGTACCGCCAACTGGATGGTCGGGTCGGGGTCGATCTCGTCGCCGAACCCGGAAAGGGTCCAGGCAACCGGTTGAATTTCGTTCACGAGCGCATCCGCCTCATCGGTCTCTCATCGTCGGGATCTCCGTAAGTCCTTCGACCGTAGCCGGTTTGGCAACCGATTGACAAGACCGAGGCGAAAGCCCATTCTGGAACCGTGCACATCAGCGTGCGGCCCCGACGTGGTGGTCGTTGCGGTGCCCCGAAACACGAGGATTCACAGTCATGGTCGACCTCCGCGCCGCGCCCTTCCGTCTGAGCGACGACGACATCGCCTGGGTCCGCGGCACCATCGCCGGGATGACCCTGGAGGAGAAGATCGGCCAGCTCTTCATCAACCTGAACACGAGTTTCGAGCCGGAGTACCTCGACCGCGTGGTGAACGAGTTCCACGTGGGCGGCATCCGCTACCGCGGCGCCGACTCGGCGTCCGTGCAGCAGCACATCCGCTACGCGCAGTCGGTCGCGAAGATCCCGCTGCTCGTCGCCTCCAACCCCGAGATGGGCGGCGCCGGCAGCGCCGACGACGGCACCCTCGTGGCGACCCACCTGCAGGCGGGTTCGCATCCGGATGCGTCGATCGCCCGTGAGATGGGCCGCATCGCCGGCATCGAGACCGCCGCGATGGGCTGCAACTGGGCCTTCGCGCCGATCGTCGACATCGCGTACAACTGGCGCAACACGGTGATCGGCACGCGCGCGTTCGGCAACACCCCCGACGTCGTGATCGAGCGGGCGAAGCAGTACTTCGACGGCATCAGCGAGTCCCCGACCGTCTGCGCGATGAAGCACTTCCCGGGCGACGGCATCGACGAGCGCGACCAGCACCTGGTCACCACCTACAACACCCTGAGCGCGGCGGAGTGGGATGCGACGTACGGCCGCGTGTACCGCGAGCTGATCGCGCACGGCGTGCAGTCGATCATGGTGGGCCACATCGGCGCCCCCGCGCTGTCGAAGAAGTTTCGCCCCGGAATGATGGACGCCGAGATCCTGCCCGCCAGCCTCGCGCCCGAGCTGCTGCAGGATCTGCTGCGCGGCGAACTGGGCTTCAACGGCGTCATCCTTACCGACGCCTCGATGATGGTCGGCATGACCCAGGCGATGAAGCGCTCCGAGCAGGTGCCGGCCGCGATCGCGGCCGGCTGCGACATGTTCCTGTTCTTCCGCGATCCGCTGGAGGACCTCGGCTACATGCTGGAGGGCTACCGCAGCGGCGTGATCACCGAGGCGCGACTGCAGGAGGCGCTGGAGCGCATCCTCGGGCTGAAGGCGTCGCTCGGGCTGCACCGCGCTCCGCGCGACGAGCTGGTGCCGGAGCCGGCTGCGCTCAGCGTCGTCGGCAGCGTCGAGCACCGCGCGGTCGCCGCGGCGATCGCGGACAAGACCGTGACGCTGATCAAGGACACCCAGGGCAACCTGCCGTTGGACCCGGCGACGCATCGGCGGATCCGGCTCTACGGCGTGACCGGTTCGGCCGACTTCACCGGCACGGATCCGCGCGGCTACCTCGACATCGCCCGCGAAGAGCTCGAGGCGGCCGGCTTCGAGGTGCACGTCTTCAAGGACGTGGCGCAGCGCCGGGCCGAGGGTGAGGAACAGGTCTACTTCCACACCGTGATGACGGAGGAGGCGAACGCGGAGTACCCGCAGAAGTACGACGCCGCCATCGTGTTCGCGAACGTGGCCGGCTTCGCGCAGGAGAACGTGCTGCGCATCCGCTGGTCCAGTGCGATGGCGGCGGAGGTGCCCTGGTACGTCACCGAGGTGCCCACGATCTTCGTCTCGCTGTTCCAGCCGAACCACCTGATCGACGTGCCGATGGTGAAGACCGTCATCCACGCGCACAACCCGAGCCGCGAGGCGATCCACGCCACCGTGCAGAAGATCGTCGGCGCCTCGGCGTTCGAGGGCACCTTCAACGACAACGTCTGGTGCGACACCTTCGGCACCCGGCTCTGATCGACCTTCGCTGGTTGAGCTTGCCCTTCGCTGGTTGAGCTTGTCGAAACCACACCCGACACCACCCCGACAGAACAGGACGACCATGACCACCATCGGCGTACAAGCGATGATGTTGAAGAACGAGTTCGCGGCCGACGGGCCGTTCGAAACCCTCAAGAAGGTGAGCGAGATCGGCTACAACGCGGTCGAGATCTCCCAGATCCCGATGACGGCCGAGAACGTGGCCGAGCTGCGCCGCTCGCGCGACGAGCTCGGGATGGACATCGCCGCCCTCTCCGCGAACCTCGCGCCCGGGCCGAACCCCAGCGACACGCTCGAAGGCGACCTCGACAAGATCGTGGCGGATGCGCGCGCACTGGATACCGGCATGGTGCGCATCGGCATGCTGCCCTTCGACGCGATGGCCTCGCTCGACGCGGTGCTCGACTTCTGCGACCGCAGCAACGCCGCCGCCGAGAAGCTCGCCGACCAGGGCATCCGGCTCTACTACCACAACCACCACATCGAGTTCGCGAAGTACGACGGGCGCTTCCTCCTCGACGTGATCGCCGATCGGGCGCCGCGGATGGGGCTGGAGATCGACGTGCACTGGGTGCAGCGCGGCGGCCTCGATCCGGTCGCGACGCTGGCGAAGTACGGCGACCGCGTCGCGATGGTGCACCTGAAGGACTACCGGATCGGCCAGCTGCCGCCCGAGGCGTTCGCCTCCCTGGCCGCCGGCGATCACCCGGCGTTCATGCGTGCGTTCACGGGCGTTGTGCAGTTCGCCGAAGTGGGCGAGGGCAACCTCGACTTCCCGGCCATCATCGCGCAGGCGCAGGCCATCGGTGCCGAGTACCTGCTCGTCGAACAGGACGACCAGTACGGCCGCGCACCCCTCGACTGCCTGCGCACCTCCCACGATAACCTCGTCGCAATGGGCTTCGCGGGCCTCTTCTAGCCTGCGAGGGACCCCTCCAGCGCGCGAGGGCGCCCCGCACCGCGGCGCCCTCGCGTGCTGGCGGGGTCCCTCGCGAGGAGGGGCGGGGTCAGCCCTCGACGTCGTGCAGGTGGTGCTGCACGTCGTGCAGGTAGTACTTCGAGATGGTGGCGACGGTGAAGGATGCGCCGTCGCTGCGGCGGCCCGGGCGCTGCCACTGCGGGCCCTGCACGGACTCGAAGCGGGCGGCGATCGCGTCGGCGGCGGCGACCAGCTCCTCACCCACGGTGCGCGGGTCCTGTTCGGCGTAGCGGTCCTCGACGGCCGTGACGTCCTGATCCCAGTTCGGGAACAGCGGGTCGTCGTTCTGCAGCATCAAGCCGAGCCGCTCGAAGTAGACGCGGTGCACGTCGCGCACGTGCGCGGCGTACTCCAGGGGCGACCAGGTCTCGTCGTCGGGCCGGCCCGCCGCATCCGCACGATCGAGCACGTACGGCCACGCGGCCGCGTTCTCGCGGATCAGTGCGGCGACGTCGCCCGGGTCGAAGGAGGCGGCGTCGAAGCCGCACTCGAGGCAGGGGGTGGACAGGACCCAGGTCCAGTCCTTGGTGTCGGGAACGATCGGCATGCCTGCAGCCTAGGCCGCGTCGGCGCTACGGAAGCCGTCGGCGACTGCCAGCGATCGAAGGATCACTGCCAGCGGATCAGCACACCTTCTTCGCGTCCATCGCGGCGCGCACATCGGCCGTCGCCCAGCCGAGACCAGGCATTCCGTCGACGCCGGCCGCCGCGCCGGATTCGGCCGCGATCGCCGCGAGCCCACGCGCCGCCTCCGCGATGAAGGCGCTGCCGGCGGATGAATTGTTCACCGAAACCGCGACGGTGAGTCCGCTCTTGGGATCCGAGAACGCCGCCGTCAGAAAGCCCGGCGCCGCACCGCTGAAGCCGTGCAGCACGCCGGAGGAGGTGCCACCGACGTCCGCCGTCTGCCACTCCGGGGCCGATCCCCCCACTGGAACCGGCGAAGCCCACGCCTGATCCGAGGTCGGCGATGCCGCCATCCCGGTCGCCAGCCGCCGTAGGTCCGCCAAGGTCGTGACGACTCCGCCCGCCGCGCCGAGCGCCGACGGCGAGAGGCGGGTGACGTCGAGGGTCACGTCGCACCGCGGCCCGGATCCGGGCCCGCTCATCCCGAACGACTGCCCGGACGGATGCGGCTGCGGCAGGTCGACGGTGCTCGCCGACGGCAGCTCGGTGGCCGAGAGGCCGTAGCGATCGGCGATGTATTCGTTGTAGAGGTCGGGCCAGGATCGGTTGGTCTTCGCGGTGACCACGAGGCCGGCCAGCAACGGCCCGGTTTCGGACGAGGCCCAGCCGACGCCCGGGGCGGCGATCGCGGAGTGGATCTGCGCAGCCGAGACCAGTTCGAGCGTGGGCCACTCGCGCTCCGGATTGGCGAGGTAGGTGGGCCACAGTGCCGTGGCGAAGTCCGCGAGGCCCGAGGTGTGCTGACAGAGCTGACGAAGCGTCATCCCCGTCAGACCCGGCATGGTGGGCAGGTAGGTCGACACATCGGCGTCGAGGTCGAGGGTGCCGTCGTCGGCGAGCGCCGCCACCACCTGACAGGTCATCGCCTGGGTGCCTCCGGTGCCGAGCCGCACGTGCATGTCGGTGGTCATCGGCGCCTGATCCGTGCTCGAAACGGTGCCGATCGCGCTCTCCCAGCTGCCGACCCCCGGCGCCCACACCCCCGCCATGGCGCCGCTGGACTTCGCGTCCGCCTGCACCTGCTGGAGGAACGACGTCAGCTCGCCCGCCACGGCCTCGGAAACCTGCTGCTCCGGCGCGGCGGCGACCTCGACGGCGGAACTGGTACCGGTGCATCCCGCCAGCGCGAGGATGACGAGCGGCACGAGGCCCCAGGCTGATAGGCGTGATTTGCGTGGCGGACGCACGGACATGCTCCCCGACTCCCCCGGACTTGTAACGTGTTCGCACTCACCTTATGGTCAACCCCGGATGTGGGGCGTCCTCCCCAGGGATGACGGCACCGATCGTCGCGAGACCGTGACATTCCGGCAAGCTGTCAGCCATGCCTCACACTTTCGCGCCCGAGATCGTCGCCGCCATCCTCAGCCACATGAACGTCGACCACGGCGGCGACGGCCGCACCATCGTGCGGGCCTTCGCCGAGCCGGATGCGGATTCGGTGCGGATGACCGCGCTGGACGGCGACGCCGGCGAGTGGGATGCGACGGTCGGCACCGAGACCCGGGCCGTTCGCATCCCCTGGACCACGCCGATCACCGAACGCGCCGAGATCCGCCGCGAGATCGTGGCGCTGTACGACCTCGCGGCCACGAAGCTCGGCCTGCCGCCGCGCGAGAAGCACTGACCCGCGACGGAACCGAGCCGGGACCACCGGGGTCAGGCAAACCGTTGAGGCTCGTCCCTCCGAAGAGGTGATGCGCGGCACCCGTGCCACGCTCGAAATTCTGGAGGCTGAAAGCCATGCGTACGTCACCCAATCGCCTGCTCGCGACCGTCTTCGGCGCGGTCTACGTCCTCGTCGGACTCCTGGGCTTCGCCTTCACCGGCGGAGTGAGCTTCCTCGCCACTCAGGGCGGTCTGCTGCTGGGCATCTTCGAGGTGAACCCGTTGCACAACGTGGCCCACATCCTGATCGGAGCCGCCCTGCTGATCGCCGGCCTCTCGACCGTCAGTGCCGCGAAGTCGGTGAACACCGTGATCGGTGCGGCCTACCTGCTGCTGGGGATCGTCGGCTTCTTCCTCGTCGGTACCGCCGCGAACGTGCTCGCACTGAACACACCCGACCACTTCCTGCACCTCGGTAGCGCCATCGTGCTGCTGGGCGTCGGACTGGGCGCCGAGAAGTCGGCCCGCCGGGCCGGCTCCGCCGCCACGGCCTGACCGCCACGGCCTGACCGCTTCGGGCGGCGCCATGCGGGGCGCCGCCCGAACACGTCGAAACCCGAACACGTCGAAACCCGAAAACGTCGAGACCCGAACACGTCGAGGAAGGAGCGCGTCGTGCGCACACTCATCCGCCAGTGGGCGGCCTTCGCGGCCCTCGGTGCCGGCCTGGTGCACATCGCTCTCGGAGCCGGATCGGCCGCGGGACCGGCGATCGCGCTGATCGGCGCCGGAGCCGTCGAGTTGCTCTGGGCCGTGCTCGTGCTGGCGCGCGGGCGGATCCTCGCGCCACGCGCCTCCGCCACCGTCGCGACGGCCTACGTCGGGGCGTGGATCGCCGCGATCCTGATCGGCGACGGCTTCGGCGTCGATCCGCTGCCGATGCTTGCGGCCGTCCTGCTGGACCTCGCCGTCGCGGGTATCGCCATCGCGAGCCTGCGCTCGCCCGGCGTCGACCGCGATCCGACGGCCGGCCGGATGCTAGTGGGCGCTTTCGCCGGCGCCCTCATCGTGGCCGGAATCGCCACTCCGGCGCTGGCCGCGACCCCCGCCGGCGGCGGCGACATGGGCGGGATGCACATGACGGTGCCGGCTGGTCATTCGCATTGACCAAGGATCCGCTCCGAGCTCTTGCGGCTCGGTGCTTAGGTCACCCTAAGATGGAGCAACATCCTGCCAGCCGTCGAGGAGTCCCGCCGTGTCGAATGTCATCCCGTTCTCCCAAGCTCTGCGACAGCGCACCTGGAACGGCCACGGTGAGAGCGAAGGCGCCGGCTTCATGAGCGACCTGATGACCGGCAAGGGCACCCGCGAGGACTACATCGCCCTCGTCGCGCAGCACTTCTTCATCTACGAGGCCCTGGAGGCCGCAGCGGATCGGATGCGCACCGACGCCGTCGCTGCTCCCTTCATCTCACCCAAGCTCACGCGACTGCCGGCGATCATCGAGGACCTGCGGTTCCTGATCGGAGAGGACTGGCGCGAGCAGATCGTGCCGCTGCCGACCACCGTGCGCTACGTCGAGCGGATCGATACCGTCGCTGCGGTGTGGAGCGGCGGATTCGTCGCGCACCACTACACCCGATACCTCGGCGACCTGTCGGGTGGCCAGATCATCCGCACCCTGATGCAGCGCCAGTTCGGCTTCGAGACCAACGGCGTCGGCTTCTACCTCTTCGGCGACATCGCGAAGCCGAAGGAGTTCAAGGAGACCTACCGCGAGCAGCTCGACGCCGTCGGTTGGGACGACGCCGAGCGCGATCGCGTGATCGACGAGGTGCTGGTCGCCTACCGCTTCAACACCGAGCTGTTCGAGGATCTCGCCCGGGCCAAGGCGTCCGCCGTGGCGTGAACGCGCTCTCCTCGGCGTGTCGTGCCGCTATTCGCATCGGATGCCGAGTTTCGGGTCGAGAGGCGCGCGTAGCTTAGGTTGCAAACAGTTGCACCCGCGAAGTACCTCGTATCGCGACTCCCCGCTCCGGATCTCGGAGCGTCCAACGACGGACCACCGGAGGAAACGATGTATGCACCAACCATGTCCCGCGTCTCGGACGATGTGATCGAAGTGAGCGCCGATGGCGCGGTGCTGGGCTGGGTCCAGACCGTCGGCCGCGTCTACGTCGCGCTGCGCGGCCGCGACCTCGGCCACGCCGAAGAAGTCGGCCAGTCGCTCTCGAAGGACACGGCGCTGGCACTGCTCGCGCACTGACGCCCGGCGGACGCTGGCTGCTCCGGTCGACGCAGCGCGCCCGCTGCTACGGCGACCCCGTGCCGCCGTCCGTCGGCGTGGGGATCGGGATGAAGAACTCGATGTTCTCGGGCAGGTGGTTGAAGCGCGCCTCCATCTCCTCCTGATCCTCGGGGATGTGGTTGCCTTCTGCGTCTCGTGCCATGACCGATCCTTCCTAGCGATTCGAACGGGGAACGGGCGTCAGGTCAGGGCGCAGGCGACTCGGCGTCCGTCGGCTCGGGCTCAGGCAGGAAGAACTGCGCCTCGGGCGGCAACTCGTCGACCTTCTCCTCGAGATCTTCGGCGTCGTCGTTGGTGCTGCGATCCTCGCTCATGGCGATCTCCCCTCGTCGATTCTGCTCATGCTACGCCCGAGCCCCGCACGAACGGCGGCCCCGAGCCGCTTGCGAACGGGATGACGTTCGCGAACCTCGCTCAACCGTCGTTCGTGCGAGCGACCGGGATCTCGAGCCGCGTGACCCACTCGCTCTGCGGTAACGGCTGCGAGACGAGGTACACCTCCCGGGTCGGGCCGATGGGTCGCCAGCCCTCGCGCGCGATCGCGTCGAACAGCGCCTCCCAACTCGACCGGATGTCCGCCATCTCGCCGTGGTGCACGAGCGACGCCACGTTCTCCTCGGCCGGCAGCACGACCACATCGAAGCCGGCGCCGTCGGCGGTGCCGGGATCGACGGAGAAGGCGGCGTGGATCTCGACCCCGTCAGCCACGTCCTCGTAGTACGCGATCGCCGGCATGCGCGTCGCGGCCCCCGCCGCCTGCAGCGCCTCGGCCAGCGCCGGGTACATCGGCGTGATCACCCCGGAGATCTCGTCGTAGCTGTTCGCGTGCGCGTGCGCCACGGCGAGGTGGCGCTCCGGCGTCGCACTGATCTCGATCGTCATCGATCGTCCTTTCCGCCTGCGGCCGTGGCCCGTCTTCGGCCGTGGCCTGTCTTCGGCTCAGGCCTGTCTTCGGCCCTGGCCCGTCTTCGACTCAGGCCGCGGGCCCCGGCGCCTCCGCCGCGGCCGCACCCGCGTCGATCACGCCGCCGACGTCGCCGCGGCGGGACGCCATAAAACGCATCACGTCCTTATCGACGATGATGTCGCTCGGACGCAGCGGGCGCGAGAGGTAGAGCCCCTCGAGGCTGGTGATCCGGCTCAGCGCCACGTAGGTCTGGCCCGGCGCGAAGACGCGTTGACCGAGGTCGACGACCGCGGATTCGTAGGTCTTGCCCTGCGACTTGTGGATCGTGACGGCCCATGCGAGGCGCAGCGGGAACTGCGCGAACTCGGCGACGATGTCACGGGTCAGCTTCTTCGTCGCCGCGGAATAGGAGTAGCGGTACCGCTCCCAGGTGGCGGGCTCGACCTCGTGCACCTCGCCGTCGACCTCGACCCACACCGTGCTGTCGATCTTGGTGACCTTGCCGATCGTGCCGTTCACCCAGCGCTGCTCCGAGTCGTTGCGCAGGAACATCACGTGCGCGCCGATCTTGAGTTCGAGGTTCTGATCGGCCGGGAAGTTGCGCCCACCGAAGTCGCCGCTGATCTCGGCCGCCGCCGTCTTCGCCTTGCCGGGCAGCCGGTTCAGCGCGGCCTGGTTGATCCGGTTCACGGTGTCGTTGCGGGTGGCGAGCGTGATCGCGTCGTTGTTCGGCGGCGTGCGCGCGCCGGCGGCGTTCAGCACGTCCGCGATCTCCTTGGTGACCATGCCGAAGCGCACCGCGTTCAGCATCCACTTGAACCGCTCGTCGCTCTGGCGGTGCACCTGGCCGAGCTCGATCATCCGCAGCGGCGCCTGCTCCCAGACCAGCGCGTCGAAGAACCACATCGAGCGGTAGCGGTCGGCGAAATAGGCACGCTCCTCCGGGTCGCCGGGCACCGGTGCGAGCTGGAACGGGTCGCCGAAGAGCACCACCTGCACGCCGCCGAACGGCTCGGCCTTGCGCTGGCGGGCCTGGCGGAGGCTGCGGTCGATGGCGTCGAGCAGATCGGCGTTGACCATCGAGATCTCGTCGATGACCAGCGTGTCGATGGTGTTCAGCAGCTTGCGCAGCTCGGGCGGCTGGTCGAGGTCGCTGTCGGCGATCACGCCGATCGGCAGCCGGAACAGCGAGTGGATGGTCTGGCCGCCGACGTTCAGCGCGGCGACGCCGGTGGGCGCGCAGATCACGATCTGCTTCTCGGTGTTCCAGCTGAGGTGATTCAGCAGCGTGGACTTGCCGGTGCCGGCCCGGCCCGTGACGAAGAGGTGTTCGCGCGTGCCCTCGATCAGATCGAACACGCGCTGCTGCTCCGCGGAGAGGGGCACCTGAGTCACCGGACAAGCGTACTCATGCATCCGAGCGCAGCCGCGGATTTCGGCGAGATCGGTCGGGCGTCGGGGCTGTGGAGGAGAGGATGCGGCCCACCGCCTACCATTGCGATCATGGGTGGCGCGGAGGAACACGAGCGCGCTGGATCGGGACACGGCGCTGACGAACGGTCCGTCGACGACGAATACGTCACGCAACCGATCGGCATCATGCCGGAACCGCTGCGCGCCGTCGCCGAGGCCTGGCAGCCCGAACCGCCGAGACCGCGACTGTGGCCGATGGTCGTGCTGTGGAGCGTGGTCGCCGCGCTTCTGCTCGGTGCGGGCGCGAGCACGGTCGGTGCGCTGCAGCGCGATGTCTACGGCGCTGGCGCCTTCGTCTCCGGCTACCTCGACGCGATCGCGCGGCACGACGCGGAAGGAGCGTTGGCCACGGCCGGCGTGCAGGTGGATCCGGAGGTCGAGGCCGAGCTGCCCGCCGATGCCTCCTCCGTGCTCCTGCGCGGCGACGTGCTCGGACGCGTGACGAAGGTCGCGGTCGAGTCCGTCGAGCCGGGCGCATCCGGCACCGTGGTGGTGACCGCCTCCTACCTGCTGGATTCCGTCGCCCACGAGACGGAGTACACGGTGCGGCAGACGGATGCCCGATTCGGGGTGCTGCCGCAGTGGCGGTTCGAGGTCTCCCCGATCGCGGCGATCGACGTCACCGTCGCGCGCAGCACCACGTTCGACGCGAACGGCCTGACCCTGGACGTGCAGTCGACGCATCCGACTGCGGACACGGGCTTCGGAGCCGAGGGCGCCTACCTGGTGCTGACCCCGGCCACGTACACCTTCGGACACGAGTCGCGCCTGTTGACGGCGACGACGACCAGCGTGGCCGCCGTGGACCCGGGCACGATCACGAAGGTGACCGTCACGGCGGCGCCGAACGCGGTGTTCGAGCAGGAGGCGAGCGCGGCGGTCTCGGCGCTGCTGGACGAATGCGCGACGCAGCAGGTGCTGCAGCCGACGGGATGCCCGTTCGGCACGGTGATCGACGACCGGCTGTTGACCACTCCGGAGTGGTCGATCGCGCAGGTCCCGGCCGTGCAGCTCACCGCCGACACCACCGGCTGGTTGATGGCGCCGTCGATCGGCTACGCGCACCTCGACGTGAAGGTGCGCAGCCTCTTCGACGGCAGCATCGACCGCATCGACGACAGCGTCAGCTTCGTGGCCTCCTACCGCTTCGCCCTGGGCGACGACGACGCGCTGACGCTCGTCCCGTCCGCCTGATCCCGTCCGCTGAAACCTCGCGAAATTTCGCGAGATTCGATGCCGCGGACGAGGTGCGCCGCCGCGGCGCGCCATCTCGTCCGCAGCACCCGATCTCAAAAACGCGCCGCCGCCGTAGCAGCGAATCTCGCGAAATTTCGCGATGAGGGCGGGCGGCCGGGGGCCGCGGCGCCCCTCCCGGTCAGCGCGTCGAGTCCTGCTTCTGGATCGCGGCGAGGCGCTCGTTGTAGGCCTCGAGTTCGGCCTCGCCGGTGCGATCAGCGTGGCGGTCGCGGCGCTTGGTCTCGCGGTCGTCGCTCCGACTCCACATGATCGCGACGACGATCGCGAGCACAACGGTCGGGATCTCACCGATACTCCACGCGATGCCGCCGCCGGCCTGCTGATCGGCCAGCGCATCCGTGCCCCACCCCATCGCGCCGTACCAGTCCGCGAGCAGCAGACCCGTGCCGGTCATTAGCGTGACGCCGAAGAACGCGTGGAAGGCCATCACGCCCAGCAGCAGCAGCAGGCGCAGCGGGTACGGCGTGCGGTGCTCGCTCGGATCGACGCCGATCAGGGCCGAGACGAAGAGGAATCCGGTGATCAGGAAGTGCACGACCATCCACTGATGGCCGAGGTGGTCCTCCATCGTCCAGCGGAACAGCGGCGAGTAGTAGAACACCCAGAGCGAGCCCACGAAGAGCACAGCGGCCACGATCGGATGCGAGATGAACGTCGCGAACTTCGAATGAACGGCGAGCAGGATCCACTCGCGCGGCCCGCGGGAGCCGTCGTCGCGCTTGCTGATCGCTCGCATCGCCAGCGTGACCGGCGCGGCGGGCACCAGCAGCAGCGGCACGGCCATCGTCAGCACCATGTGCGAGAGCATGTGGGCGCTGAACAGGTACTTCTCGTAGACGTTCACGCCACCGTTGGTGATGTAGAACAGCACCAGCAGGCCCGCGATCCAGAGCACGGTGCGGTGCACGGGCCAGGAGTCGCCGCGGCGGCGCAGCCGGATCACGCCGGCCACGTAGAAGGCGATGCCGAACAGGCAGAACAGCAACCAGACCAGGTCGATGTTCCACAGGCCCACGTAGTTCGCGAACGACGGCGTCGGCGGGAGCGGCTCTCCGGTCAGCAGTTCGGCGGGCGTCGGATTCGCGAGATCGGTCGCCGAGGTCTGGTCGACGGGGGTCTCGGTGCGCGCGAGCGCCGCGGCGACACCCGAGGCGATGCCCATAAAACCGAGCTCGCAGACGACCAGCCACCAGAAGGCGCGACCGCCCGCGCGCGCCGCGGGCTGCGCATCCGCCCGCGTCTGCATCCGCCCGATGAAGAGGTTGCGCTGCACCGCACCGAAGAGGCCGAGCGCGATCAGAGCGGCGACCTTGACGAGCACGAGGATGCCGTAGGGCGTGAGGAGGTTGTCGAGGGTGGCCAGGCGCAGTTCGGCGCTCACGTAGCCGGAGAGCGCGACGACCACGAAGCAGACCAGGGCGAGGCTGGAGTAGCGGCGGATGACCGGCACGATGCGGCCGGAGTCGAGAGTGCCGCGGATCAGCACGATGGTGAGCAGACCGCCGAGCCAGATCGCGGCGAAGACGAGGTGCAGCCCGAGGGCGGTGATCGCCTCGTCGTGGCCGCTGGTGCCGGCAGCGTGGCCCTGCTGCGCCATCGGCAGCAGCGAGTACAGCGCGAGAGCGAGCACGAAGACCAGTGCGGTCTGGTTGCGCACCGCGAAGCAGAGCACGGTGACGACGGCGGCAACGAGGGTGGTGATCAACCACGCCTGGCCGACGGGGATGCTGGTGATGAAGTAGCTGAGCTTGGTGCCGAAGTCGCGGTCGAAGCTCAGCGGCGTCTGGGTGACGTTGAGGAAGGTGAAGAATCCGGTGAAGGCCGCCGCGACGGCGTAGAAGGCGGATCCGGCGGCGGCGATGTCGAGCGCGGCGCCGAACTCGGGCAGCTTCAGCGCCTTCTTCTTCTCGCGCTTCTCGGGGCTGAGCGCGAAGCAGGTGAGCACGATGGCGCCGATGGTGGCGGCCGCGCCGAGGTTGACGGCGAGCTTGGCGATCGGGAGGCCGTACCGCACGAACGCGCCCGGATCCTGGATCAGCGGCGCGGCTGCTCCGCCGCCGAAGGCGAGCGCCGCCAGCAGCGCGGCGAGCGCCGCGACCAGGAGCAGCGCCGGGCCGAGGACGCGCGCAGTTCGATTCACCGCACAAGCGTACGTTGTCGGCGCTGAATGGACATCCCGAGCTGGGCCGCGCTGTCGTTTTGACCACGCGCGGGCGGCATGCGTGCAGCGCGCGGCGAAAACGACAGCGTAGCCGGATGAGCAGACGGCCCGCGCACGCCGAAGGCCCCGGACGACACGGTCCGGGGCCTTCGAGTGAGCCGACGGTAATCGGCGTCAGAGTGCGTCAGCTGCAAGGCGGAGGAGGGAGCAATGACGAAGTCATTGTGACCGACGACAACGCCGCAGATGGCGTGCTCTGGCGGCGATTACTTGGCGGCGGCCTTGAGCTTGGTGCCGGCGGAAACCTTCACCGAGTGACCCGCGGGGATCTCGATGGTCGCGCCCGTCTGCGGGTTGCGGCCGGTGCGGGCGGCACGCGAGGTGCGCTCGACGGCGATCCAGCCCGGGATGGTCACCTTGACGTCCTTGGAGACGGACTCTGCGAGGGTGGAGAAGAGCGAGTCGAGAACGCCGTTCACAGCGGTCTGGCTCTGGCCGGTCTCGGCAGCGATCGCCGCGACGAGCTCGGTACGGTTGAGCGACTTGTCAGCCATTGAAGTGTCCTCCCAGGACATTCGTGCTGTTGAGAACAGCTGGTGGTTTGTGGTTCGCCCGCCGCCTCGGATCGATGACCCGTGGCGGGCTGGACGGTCGGTAACTTATCAGCCCATCTCGCCGAATCCGGGATTTTCAGGGCCCGGATGCCCGGATTTCCGCGGATTCGGCGCTGTTTCACCGGCTGGAGGGGCTTATTCCGGTCGCGGTGGGGTGAGCGGACGTCAGCTCCGCGGCCTGATCGTCCCGATCCGAGCCGGATACGGCCGGTCCGATCGGCCCCCATCCGGTGGGTTTCTCCGAGCACCCGAGCGGCGCGGTGTACCCCATATCTCGGCCGAGCTCCGACCGGGCGGGTCCGACCTCATCCGCCCGTACCCCGTTTCTCAGGTCGGACGTGCTCGGCACCGGATCGAGAATCGGTCACCTCCATCACCCGCACTTGCGCTGCATCTGTCCGTTTCGGTGGGCTTATCCGCGGGGACGCGACTTCGCATCCCTCCGATGCCACCGACACCACAGGAGTCGCCACCGTGACCGAGAACTCGTCCACCCCCACCCGCCGCGTCATCACCACCGGGGCGCTCTGGAGCGTGCCCGCCCTCGCCGTCGCCGTCGCCGCCCCGATGGCGTCCGCCTCCGGCGACACCGAGATCGGCGCCTACAGCCTTCGCGGCACCTGCGGCATCCTCGGCGTGATCGGCCCCGGCTTCCTGCTGCAGGCCAGCGCCTCGGCTCCCGTTCCCGCCGGCACGACCATCCTGATCGTCGGCTCCGGCATCGCGAACGTCGGCGTCTTCTCGGTGACCGGCGGCCTCGCCTCCGTCTCCGTGCTGAGCGGAACCTCCCGCCTGATCACGCTGACCGCCCCCCTCGCGGCTGGCGCCACGATCGCCTTCCGCACCACGCTGTCGATCTCGGTCGCCTTCACCCTGACCGGTGCCAGCACCCTCCCCACCGGCTACGTCGCCACCGGCGCGAAGACCTCGGGCAGCGTCTCCTCGACCCTCATCCTCTGCTCCGCGAACTGACCCGCGCCGAGCCCTCTGCGAGGGACTCCTTCAGCGCGCGAGGGCGCCCCGCTCCGGGGCGCCCTCGCGTGCTGCCGGGGTCCCTCGCGGGTTAGGGTGGGGGCATGCGGATGGTGTTGCTCACGCTCGGGCTTGTGCTCGCGGTGGGTTACGCGGAGCCCGCCGGGCTGCTCGCCGGAGTGGCCGTCGTGGGGCTCGCGCTCGCGGTGTCCGCGCAGTTGCGCGAGCGGATCGGCGTCGCGTTGCGCACCGCTCTTCCGCCCATGCGAGCGCCGGAGCGCGTCGAGCTGCCCGTTATCATCACGCAGAGCCGACCGGACGCTCCCGGTCGCCCCTCACCCCGAGCGCCGGGATCCTTCGCCGCGTCGCGCTGAGCCTTCCGCTCCCGCGCGGCGACACGGATCCCCTGTCCCTGCGCTCGAGGAGCAACCCAGTGAATATCGCTGCATCTTTCAACATCTACGAATTCGGCCCGGTAGCGGCCGCGCTCGACGGGGCCTACGCCGTCGTCGACCACCTCTCCACCCTGCTGGCGCCGATCGCCGGCGCCCAGTCCTCCGCGGCGGCGATCGTGCTGCTCACCGTGCTGGTGCGACTGCTGCTGACCCCCGTCGGCGTCTCGCAGCGGCGCGCCCAGCTGGCGCGGCTGCGACTCGCCCCGAAGCTGGCGTCGCTGCGAACCCGCTACGGCACGGATCCGCAGCGGTTGCAGAAGGAGACGCTCGCCCTCTACGCCGCCGAGAACGTCTCGCCGTTCGCCGGCTTCGGCCCGTTGCTGCTGCAGGCGCCGGTGCTGTCGATCGTCTACGGCCTCTTCCTGCAGACGACGATCAACGGCCACGCCAATGCCCTGCTGGCGCACACCCTCGGCTCCGCCTCGCTCGGCTCGAGCATCGTGGCGCAGTTCGCGACCGGCGGCTGGGTCGTCGGCTCGGTGATCCTGCTGCTCATCCTGCTCGTAGTGCTGGTGTCGCGGTGGCGCGGGCTCAGCCAGGCGGACGGACCGGTGGTGCCGCTGGCGCGGGCGCTGAGCTGGCTGCCGCTGACGACGGTCGCCTTCGCGGCCTTCGTGCCGCTCGCGGCGGCGCTGTACCTGCTGGTCACTACCACGTGGACCCTGGGTGAGCGCGAGGTGCTGCGCCGGGCCATTCCGGCGTGACACCATCGAAGGTCCGCACGAACGGCGGTTCAGACGGGTTCACGAACGAGATACCGTTCACGACGTCGTCTCAACCGCCGTTCGTGCAGCACCGCGACGAGGGAGCATCATGAACGACCGGAACTGGGCCGACACCGCGATCTGGTGGCACGTGTATCCACTTGGATTCGTCGGCGCCGATACCACCCGCAATCCTCACGACGCCGTGGTGCACGCGTTGCCGCGGCTGAGCGGCTGGCTCGACGAGGTGCTCGCCCTCGGCGCGAACGGGCTGCTGCTCGGCCCGATCTTCGACTCCGAGACGCACGGCTACGACACGATCGACCACCTGCGGGTCGATCCGCGGCTGGGCGACGAGGCGGATGTGGCTGCGCTGATCGCCGCGTGCCACGAGCGCGGCATCCGCATCCTGTTCGACGGAGTCTTCAACCACGTCGGCCGCGCGCATCCCTGGTGGCAGGAGGCCGTCGCCGCCGGGCCGGGCTCCGCCGCGGCGGATCGATTCGCCGCCGGCGACCGCGTGATCGACGGCCTCTCGGTGACGCCCTTCGAGGGCCACGACGCCCTCGTCACGCTGAATCACGAGAACGCCGAGGTGCGTGCCATGGTGCAGTCCGTGCTGGCGCACTGGTTGGAGCGGGGCATCGACGGCTGGCGGCTCGACGCCGCGTACGCCGTCGCGGCGGACTTCTGGCGCGCGGTGATCGATCCGCTGCGTGAGCTCTTCCCGGCCGCGTGGTTCGTCGGCGAGGTGATCCACGGCGACTACGTCGGCTACGTCGAGGAGTCCGGCCTGGACTCGGTCACGCAGTACGAGCTCTGGAAGGCGATCCGCAACTCCCTCCAGGAGCAGAACCTGTTCGAGCTCGACTGGACGCTGCAGCGCCACAACACCTTCGCGGCGGCGTTCCTGCCGATGACCTTCGTCGGCAACCACGACGTCACGCGGTTCGTCTCCGCGATCGACGACGAGCGCAATCACGGGCACGCCGTCGCGCTGCTGATGTTCGTGGCCGGGACGCCGAGCGTCTACGCCGGAGACGAGAGCGGGCTGCGCGGAGTGAAGGAGGAGCGCGCCGGCGGCGACGACGCCGTCCGCCCCGAGTTCCCGGAGTCGCCGTGGCCGCGCACCGAGCTGTTCCACACGCATCAGGCGGCGATCGCGTTCCGCCGGCAGCACCCGTGGCTGGCGCGTGCGTCGGTGCGGAGCGAGCAGCTGACGAACGAGAGTGCGCTACTGGTGGCGACCGGAACGGAGGGGCAGCGGGCGACTCTGGCGCTGAATCTGTCGGATGTTCCGGTCGTGCTCGACGGAATCCGCACAGATGCGCATTCGTGGGCGTTCCGCGGCTGACCGCGGCGGGTTACGCTCATCGCAGGATTGGCGCGAAAGGACCGCATCCATGGCGACATCGACAGAAGCGAACGCCGTCTCCGGGCGGATCGGCTCCGACGACGAGACGCTCAGCGATCCCGGCCCCGGTGAGCGCAGCGGGATCTCCAGCGTGGTCGCCGCCGAGCTGATGGACGACACGGTGACGGCTATCGACGTGGAACAGGCGATCGAGGAGATGCCCGCGTTCGGCGTCGGTGACGACCCCGCGCATCCGATCCACGGCTCCATGGCGGGCGAGTTCGAGCAGAACGCCTCGTAAGAAGGGTTGTCACTTCGTCGGCTGGTGAGCGACGAAGTGACAACCCTTCTTCACTCAGGTGCGCGAGCGCGCGAGCAGCAGCCGCTCGCCCGGCTCGTCGAGACACAGGATGACCGCCTCGGCCCAGGGCGACTTCCCGTTCTCGGCGAGGGTGCGGCCGGTGCAGCTCCAGTCGCCGGGATCCTCGCCCTGCGACTCCAGCACCGGCACGGCGGTCAGCGGCAGGGACGCCCCGGTGTCGATCGCCTCGGGCACACCCCAACCGTCGGCGCAGCTGTAGGAGCCGCCGCAGTCGGCGAAGACCGGATCGGAGCCCCGCAATCGAGCAGCGGCCGGCGAGGCGACCGCGAGCACGGTCTGACTCTGCTGCCAGAAGCTGGTGCCGATCGCGCTGCCGCTGATCACGCCCGCGGTCTCGAGCAGCGCGGGTTCGGCGAGGAAGCTTGCCGCCTGCGCGCGAGCCTCGGCCTTGTCGAAGCCCACGGCCCAGGTCGCCCCGGCCACGACCGCGACCGCCACGACGGCGACGACGCTCCAGCCGACAACACGATTCACGCGGGTCCCGCCAGCGCCGACTCGAGGAAGCGCAGCATCGTGCCGAGCAGCTCCTCCTTCGACTCCTTGCGTCGGTACTCGTGGCCCTCACCGGCGAGTTCGAGGTACTCGACCGGTCGATCCAGCTCGCGCAGCGCGGCGACGATCTGCTGCGCCTCGCCGATCGGCACGTTGGTGTCGAGCTCGCCGTGCACCACCAGCAGCGGCACGTCGATCGCGAAGGCGCGGCCGAGCGGCGACAGCTCCTCCAACAACTCGGCGTCGTGCTCCGGATGCCCGTACTTGGTCACCGCTGCGGAGGCGATCCACGGCTCGGTGTCGCGGTAGAAGGTGAGCAGGTGCGACATGCCGCAGATGTCGATGCCCGCGGCGAACACGCCCGGCGAGAACGCCAGCGACGCGAGGGTGAGGTAGCCGCCGTAGGAGCGTCCGGTCACCGCGATGCGGCCGGCATCCGCCACACCGATGTCGGCGAGGTATCCCGCGGCGGCGAGCACGTCGTCGAAGGCGCCGTAGCGGCGCTCCACGTCGTCGGCGTGCACGAAGTCGCGGCCGAAGCCGGAGGAGCCGCGCACGTTCGGCGCGAACACCGTGATGCCCGCCGCGGCCATCGCCTGGTGCTGCGGGTTGTAGGTCGGCCGCTCCTGCGACTCGGGGCCGCCGTGCAGGCTCAGCATCGCGGGCCCGGGCTCCGCATCCGCTCCGACGTAGAGCCAGCCGGTGAGCGCGAGGCCGTCGCGGCCCTCGAAGCGCTCCAGCGTCGGCACCACCAGGGCGGTCGGCGGCAGTTCCGGCACGGCGGTGATCCGCGACCACTCGTGCGTGTGGGTGTCGAAGCGCCAGAGCTCACGCGGACGCTCGGGGCCCTCGACGCCCAGCACGACGGAGCTGCCGTCGCGCGAGAGCACCGGGGTCGAGGCGACGAGCCCGGGCAGGCCAGCCACGGGGATCCGCTGGTTGGTGGTGGTGTCGAAGAGCTCGAGTTCGCTCTGGCCGGCGACGTTCCAGACCAGCATCAGCAAGGCACCGGCGTCGTCGGCGTCCAGGCCCTCCAGCTCCGCGTCGTCGCGCGCGGCCAGGCGGCGCACTCGCCCGCGCCAGCCGTTCATCCCGATCGGCATCGCCACGAGCTGGCGGCGCGGCAGGTCGACGTCGGTGGCGACGTAGGCGACCAGCGGACTCTCGTGGTCGTTGATCGGCGCGGGTCGCAGCATCGCCACATCGGTGGAGCCGGTGCCGGAGTCGGGCAGCAGCAGGTGGTTCTCGGCGGTGAGTCGGTCGACCACAACGCAGTACTGGTGGCCGCGCTGGCCGTCGCGCAGCACGACCAGGCGCTCCTCGACCGAGAGATCGAGCACCGAGATCAGGTCGCCGTCGACGAGTTGCTGCCGCTCGCCGGTGACCGGGTCGACGAGGAAGGAGCGGGTGGGCTGATCCGGCTCCGCGGACGGGATGGTGACGACGACGTGGTGGCCGCTGCGGGTCCACGGGCCGAGCTCGGCATGGGCGTCGCGCGAGCCGGCGATCCGCTTGGCGTCGCTGCCGTCGGGGCGGACCACCCAGACCTGGGTGCGCACGCCGCCGTCGGTCGCGACGAGGCAGGCGAGCCAGGCGGAGTCGGCCGACCAGGAGACCTCGATCACCGGATCCTCGCAGAAGCGGATGCAGACAGCCGGCGGGATCTCGCCGCTCGCGACCACCTCCTGGATCCACACCTCCGGCGCGCCGCCGCGATCGCTGATGAACGCGACCCGCGCCGCATCCGGCGTCATCGTCGGCCCCCAGCTGCCCCAGGCGTCGACGAGCTCCCGCCCGAGTCGCGCGGCCGCATCGATCCTCGTCTGCGTGAACGTCATCCTTCGACGCTACCGCGCGTGCGCCGCCATCGGCCTCGTCAGCGGGTTGTCGAGGAGTGGTTTCGGCAAGCTCAACCAGCAGAACGCCACCCCGTGGTTGAGGAGTGGTTTCGGCAAGCTCAACCAGCAGAACGCCACCCCGGTGGATGAGCCGTGGTTTCGGCAAGCTCAACCAGCGAAAGGCAAGCTCAACCAGCGAAAGGCAAGCTCAACCAGCGAAAGGCAGGCTCAACCAGCGGAGACGTCCGCCCGTCAGCCGACGCCGTGCTCCTGCAGCCACATCTCGAGCAGGGCGAGCTGCCAGAGGGCGTTCGAGCCGAGGTTGGTGCGGGTCTCGTTCGGGGCGGCGAGCATCCGCTCGACCGTCGCCGGGTCGAAGAGGCCGCGGGCGCGGGCGGAGGGGTCGGTCAGCGCATCCGTCACCCGCTGCAGGTACGGCCCCTCCAGCTGGCGGATCGCCGGCACCGGGAAGTACCCCTTCGTGCGATCGATCACCTCGTCCGGCACGATGCCGCGGGCGGCTCGCTTGAGCACGCCCTTGCCGCCGTCGGCGAGCTTGAGCTCGGGCGGGATCCGCCCCGCCAGTTCCACGAACTCGTGGTCGAGGAAGGGCACCCGCGCCTCCAACCCCCACGCCATCGTCATGTTGTCGACGCGCTTCACCGGGTCGTCCACCAGGTTGATGGTGGTGTCCTGCCGCAGTGCCGCGTCGACCGACGTCTCAGCCCCCGGAACCGCGAACTGCGCCGCGATGTAGTCGCTCGCCAGGTCTCGCCCGAGCCAGGAGGGTGCCATCAGCCGCGACAACTCGTCGTAGCGGCGATCGAAGAAGACGGACGCGTACGCCTCCGCCGCCTCGCCGCGCGGCACCCCGGCCAGCGGCGGGTACCAGTCGTAGCCGCCGAGCACCTCGTCGGCACCCTGCCCCGATTGCACCACCTTCACGTGCTGCGAGACGTCCTCGCTGAGTAGGTAGAACGCGACGCAGTCGTGCGAGACCATCGGCTCGCTCATCGCGCGGATCGCACCGTCGATCCCCGGCAGCAGCCGCGACGAGTCGATCTTGATGCGGTGATGATCGGTCTCGAATCGCTGCGCGACGAGGGTCGAGTACTCGAACTCGTCGCCGGATTCGCCGCCCGCGGAGTCGAAGCCGATCGAGAACGTCGCCAGATCCTTCTGCCCCATCTCGGCCAGCAGCGCAACGACGAGGCTCGAGTCGATGCCGCCCGAGAGCAGCACCCCGACCGGCACGTCGGCGACCATCCGCCGCTCGACCGCGGTGCGGAACGACGCGATCAGCGCGTCCTCCCAGTCGCGCGCATCCCAGTCCGCGCGGGCCTCGTCCCGCGTGAACGACGGGGTCCAGTAGACGTGCTCGTGCTGCGAGCCGTCGGGCTCATAGACCCGCACCGTCGCCGGCGGCAGCTTCTTCACACCGTTGAGGATGGTGCGCGGCGCGGGCACGACCGAGTGGAACGACATGTAGAACATCAGCGCCTCGCGGTCGATCGAGGTGTCGGTGCCACCGCCGTCCAGCAGCGCCTGCACCGTGGAGGCGAAGCGGATCCGATCGCCCGACTCGTCGAGGTACAGCGGCTTGATGCCGAGCCGGTCGCGCCCCATCACCACACGTCCCGAGACGTGCTCCACGATCACGAACGCGAACATGCCGAGGAAGTGGTCGACGCAGTCGGTGCCCCACTCGGCGTAGGCCTTGCCGATCACCTCGGTGTCGGAGTGCGAGAAGAAGGTGTGCCCCTGGGCCGTCAGCTCGTCGCGCAGCTGCTCGTAGTTGTAGATGCAGCCGTTGAACACGACGGAGAGGCCCGCGGCGGAGTCGACCATCGGCTGCGATCCGGCGGCCGAGAGGTCGATGATCGAGAGCCTCCGGTGCCCGAGCGCGGCCGGGCCGCGGGCCCAGATGCCGTCCCCGTCCGGGCCGCGGTGCGTCATGCACTGCGTCATCCGGTCGACCGCCGCGACGTCGGCCGTTCGTCCATCCAGCCGGAACTCGCCCGCCAAACCGCACATCAGCTGCTTCCCATCAGTTGCCCCCGATGATCCAGGTGTCTTTCGCGCCGCCGCCCTGCGACGAGTTCACGACCATGCTGCCCTCCGCGGCGACACGGGTGAGCGCGAGGTCGGCGAGCCGCACATCCGCCGCCCCGGTGCCGGTGACGAAGACGAACGCGCGCAGATCGACGTGCCTCGGCTGCAGCTGCGTGCCCGAGAAGGTCGGCAGCGACGAGAGCGTCACCACCTCCTGCGCGACCCAGTCGCTCGGATCCGCAACGATCTCGGCTCGCCGGGCGGCGACCGCGGAGGCGCTGGCGGAGGGACCGATCATCACGCCGCGACCGCCGAAGCCGCCGACCGGCTTGGTGACCAGCTCGCCGACGCGCTCCAGCACGATCCGCCGCTCCGCCTCGTCGCCAGGCCGGTACGTCGGCACGGACTCGAGCAACGGACGCTCGTCGAGGTAGTAGCCGATCAGCTCGGGAATGTTGCAGTACATCGCCTTGTCGTCGGCGAGCCCGTTACCCGGCGCGTTCACCAGCGCCACCGCGCCCGCCTCGGCGACGACGAGGATCTCGGCCCCGAGCGCGTGGGCGTCCGAACGCGTGACGTCGGCCAGCTCATCGTCCAGGCGCAGGTAGAGCGCGTCGATCGCGGTCTCGCCCGCGAAGACGCGACCGTTCTGCACCCGGAGGTCGTCGGCGGTGACCAGGAGCAGCTGCGCCCCCTGGGCAAGCCGTCGGTGCTCGTACCACGCGGAGGATTCGGGGCCGCTGGAGAAGAGGGCGAGCACCGGAGCGGCGATGCCGGGGGTGCCGTCGGCCGCGGCGATCAGGGTGCGCCGCAGCTCGGCCAGCGCCGTGTGCGGATCCCGCAACGGGGTCGGCCGGGGCAGCTCCGGCACGATCGCATCCATCAGCTCGCGAATGCCCATGCCGTAGGCGAGGCCGCTGGGGTTGCGCACGTTGTCCTCGAGCACCCGCCAGCCGCCGAACTCGTTGCGCACCAGGTCGAAACCCATGATCGGCGCACGCACGGCGTCGCGCGGCAGGCGGGTCGCCTCGTCACGCCAGCCGGTGGCCAGGTGCAGCGGAGGCAGGATGCCGTCGGCGACCACGCGCTGCTCGCCGTAGGCGTCGCGGAGGAACGCCTCGATCGCGCGGGCGCGCTGGCCCAGGCCCGCGGCCAGCTCGCCCCACTCGTGCGGCTGCAGGATGCGCGGCATCAGGTCGACCGGGAACGGCCGGTCCTCCCCCTCGACGCGGAAGCTGAACCCCGCGGCGGCGACCCGCTCGTCCCGATCCGTGTTGCGCGCGGCGAGACCGGCGTCGCCGAGTTCGCGGAAGTGATCCACCAGCGGCGCGTAGACCGCGCGCGGCCGACCGCCGGAACCGACGGCCTCGTCTCCGGCGCGGACGCGGTAGCTGCGCAGGCTCGGCTCGGCCAGCGCCGGGCCGGAGGCGGGGCCGTGGGTCTCGGCGACGACGGCGTCCACGACCGCGTCGAGCGTGCCGTGCTCGGCGTAGACGGCGCGCTGGCGGTCGGCGGAGTTGCCGCGGGCGAGCGCGATCTCGGCGAGTTCGCGCACCTGCTGCAGGTCGCCGAGTTCGTCGAGGGCGGGCTGCAGCCGCGCGATCATGCTGCGCAGCGCCTCCGCCGCGGGCACCGGGCGCGGATGCTCGGTGTGATCCAGCAGTTCGCCCGCGAGCCCGCCGCGCGCGGCCTGCCACATCGCGGCGCGGTGGATCGGCGGCGGGGTCGGGCGGAACGCGCGCCCGGCCTCGATGTCGAGCTCGGCGGCGCGCACGAGGCCGCGGAAGAGGCCGGCGATCAGCACCGCGTCGTCCACGATCGGGGTCGCGTCGCAGACCCGGAGTTCGAGCGTCGGCGCGTGCGAACTCGGTCGCACGTCGAAGTACGCCATCTTCGAGTCGGCGATCACGCCGGTGGCGATCAGGTCTTCAAGAAGTCGGTCGTATTCCGCCGCGGAGGCGAGCGGACCGGTCGCGCCCGCGCTCGGCCAACGCTGCCAGATGATGGTGCGGATGCTGGCGTAGCCGGTGTCCTGGCCGTTGAGGTACGGGCTGGAGGCGCTGAGCGAGAGCAGCACGGGCAGGTCCCGGGCGATGCGCTGCGCGATCTGCACGGCGAGTTCGCGATCGCTGACGCCGACATGGATCTGCGTTCCGCAGATCAGCTGCTCGTCCACAAGCATCCGGTACTGCTCCTGCATCCGCCCGTAGCGACCGGTGCTGGTCAACTCGAAGTCGGAGTAGTCGGAGCGCGGCGCGGTGCCGACCGCCGCGATGCCGATGCCGTCGGGAGCGGCGGCCTCGATCACCGCCTGGCGCAGCCGAGTGAGCTCGGTGCGCAGCCCGTCGAGGGTGTCGACGACGGGCGTGTTCGTTTCGACCGTGGTGCGCTGCAGTTCCGCGGAGAAGAACTCTTTCGGCAGTCGCGCGAGCACCTGCGGCGCGTGCGCCGACAGCTGCTTGGTCTTCAGATCGATGAGGTGGAGTTCTTCTTCTGCGCCGAGCGTCAGTTCTGCGGCCATTTTTCAACCGTACGTGCCGGAGCTGTCCAACGGCTATGCCGAAGGTGGGCGGGATGTGGGGGTCGCCGCGAATACGAATGTGCAGTATGCGCCCCGTCCGGTGGTCGAGACGCCCGATCGTCGCTCGGAGTGCGGGGGCACGTCTCGCTCCGGTGCCAGGATGGTTGCGGCGGAACCGCCTCTGCACGTCCGCCCGGTGACGCCAGTCGAATGATGGAGACGATCGTGGACAACAGCACAGCCCCGGATCTGATCGGCGATGTCCTCGCCGTGGTCGGCGAGCGCGTCAGAGCCGTTGTGGACCCGGCCCTCGGCGAGTGGTGGGGCCGGCTCATCCCCGGCGACGCCGCAGCCGAACCCGATCCGAGCGGCGCCCGGCTGCCCCTGCTCGCCCTGACCACGGAGCTGGAGGGCCGCGGGCGTCCGTTCGCCGCGACGCTGGGCCGTGCCGGGGCGCGCGCCGCCGAGACGCTGCTGGCGGCGAGTTCGGCCTGGGCGGCCGGCGAGCCGGTGGATGCGGAGAGCAGCATCCGCGTGGTCGACTCCGCGGCGCGACTGCTGCGTGTGCTCGGCGACGAGGATGCGGCGGAGCGGGTGTCGGCGGCGGGGAGTGCGGTGTCGGTCGTCGCGGAGGAGCCGGTCGCTGCGGCGGAGCCGGTCGCTGATGTGGAGCCGGACGCCGAGCCGGTCGGAGTGGTGGAGCCGGTCGTTGCGGCCGAGCCGATCGTTGCGGCCGAGCCGGTCGACGCGCCGGCGCTCGACGAGGACGCCATCGAGTTGCCGCCGGCCACCAGCGTGAACCTCGGCGACTTCGCCATTCCCCAGGATTCGAACCCGTTCTACTCGCAGAGCACCTTCGCCGAGCGGATGCAGCGCGGCACGGCCGACCTTTTCGGCATCCGCGAGCCGGAACCCGAGCCGGCGCCAGTGGCCCAGGATCCGATCGTCGAGCCGGAACCCGAGCCGGAGCCGGAACTCGAAACCGAGCCCGAGCCGGAGCCGGCCGTCGAGGAGGTCGATGAGGAACCGGGCGCGATCGCCGCCTTCTTCGCCGCCGCGGGAGTCGTGCCGACGACTCCGGCGAGCGCCGCCCGCGCCGCGACGGAGCGTCACGGCCTGCCCGACGACGCCGAATCGGACGATCCCGAGCACAACAGCACGCCGCGCACGAGCTGAGCCGTCCATAAATGACGTCGATCGGCCCCGCACGTACCCGGAACGGCCCGTTCGGGGTCGATCAGCGTCATTTGTGAACAGCACCCCGCAGAGAAGACTCTCGGAAGAAAGTTCACGAGGGCCTGTCGATCGAGCGCGAGCGCTGCGTCATGTCTCCGAGAGGATGAGCACAGGGCTCGTCCGCAGGCTCAGGAGGAACTCATGCCAGCACCCCTCGCCGTCACGGTGGAGACCGTGATCGCCGCCGAACCGAACACGCTCTACGACCTCGTCTCCGACGTCACACGGATGGGCGAATGGAGCCCCGAGACCGTGAGTGCGCGGTGGCTCGACGGCGCAACGGCCGCCGCCCCCGGCGTGCGTTTCGTCGGCACGAACGCCCTCGGCCGGCTGCGCTGGTCGACCAAGCCCACCATCGAGGTCGCCGAGCGCGGCGTGCGTTTCGCGTTCCGGGTGCCCGGCGCCTCCGGTCCGCTCTGGAGCTACGACTTCGAGCCCGTCGCCGGCGGCACCCGGGTCGTCGAGTCGATGTCGCAGTCGGCGCCCTCGCCCGCGATCCAGCGTTGGCTGCAGGCCCGCGCCGGCGTGACCGACCGCGGGGAGCACCTGCGCGCCGGCATGCGCACCACCCTCACCAACCTCGCGACCGCGATCTGAATCGGAGCCTCCCATGGACTACATGATCCTCATCCACAGCGACGAGACCTCGAGCATGCCGGCTCCCGGCGACGCGGGCTTCGAGCAGATGATGGCGGCCTGGGCCGCCTACAACCAGCAGCTGATCGACGGCGGGCACTGGATCGCCGGCGCGATGCTGCGGCCCACCGCGACCGCGACGACGGTGACGCTGGCCGCCGGCTCCGCCCCCACGGTGACCGACGGACCCTACGCCGAGACCAAGGAGCAGCTCGGCGGCTTCTACCTCGTCGCCGCACCGGATCTCGATCGGGCGCTGGAGTTGGCCTCGGCGATTCCGATCCCGTACGCGTCGATCGAGGTGCGCCCCGTCGCGGTACGGCCGGACGCCGTCTGACGATGTCCGCGGAGGTCGACGCCGCCGTCACCAGGGCGGCGCGGGAGGAAGGCGGTCGTGTGATCGCCCTCCTCGCGCACCGCTTCGGCAGCGTCGACCTCGCGGACGACGTGGTGCAGGAGGCGCTGATCGAGGCGTTGACGGCCTGGCGGGCCGGCGTGCCCGATAACCCGGCCGCCTGGCTGCTCACCGTCGCCCGCAATCGCGCGATCGATCGGATCCGCCGCGCCGCGAGCGCCGAGCGGCGAACCTTGGCCGCCGCGCCCGAGTTGTACGTGCACTCCGTCGATCCCGCGGACGAGTCGGAGGAGGAGGTGATGGTCGTGGACGAGGGCGAGGTGCCGGACGAGCGGTTGCGGCTGATGCTGCTGTGCTGCCACCCCGCGCTCGATCCCGGCGCCCAGGTCGCGCTGACGCTGCGCCTCGTCGGCGGGCTGAGCACGCCGGAGATCGCCGCCGCCTTCCTGCTGCCGGAGGCGACCATGGCCCAGCGCATCGTGCGGGCCAAGCGCAAGATCCGCGACGCGGGCATCCCTCTCTCCGTCCCGGCGGATCCGCGCGAGCGGGTGGGCGCGGTGCTCGGTGTGCTCTCGCTGGTGTTCAACGAGGCGTACCTCGCCCGCGGCGGCGCGGATGCGGTGGTGCGCGTGGACCTGGCGGAGGAGGCGATCCGGCTGGGTCGAGTGCTCCTGACGCTCGTGCCGGAGGACGCGGAGGTAGCGGGGCTGCTGGCGCTGATGCTGTTCCAGCACGCGCGCGCCGCGAGCCGCACGGATTCGCTGGGCGAGCTGGTGCTGCTGGAGCAGCAGGATCGCAGCCGCTGGGATCTCGCCGCGATCACCGAGGCGAACGCCGTCATCGTGAGCGCGATGGCGCGGATGCGACCAGGGCCGTTCCAGGTGCAGGCGCTGATCGCCGCGCGGCACGCGAACGCGCGCACCGCGGCCGACACGGATTGGCCGGCCATCGCATCGCTGTACGCCCAGCTGAGCGCGATGACCGGTTCGCCCGTAGTGGCGCTGAATCACGCGGTCGCGGTCGCCATGGCGGACGGCCCGCGGGCCGGACTCGCCCTGCTGGAGGGGATCGACGAGCTCGATCGCTACTACCTGCTGCACGCGGCCAGGGGCGAGCTGATGCTGCGGGTCGGGGCGGTGACGGATGCGCGAGCCGCGTTCGCCCGCGCGCTGCAGCTCACCGCGAATCCGGCGGAGCGGCGGCACCTGGAGCGGCGGATCGCGGCCGCTGGTTGAGGCCGCCGGGCCGATCGAGGCTGCCGGAGCGCCCGGAGCCGGCCGCGCGGGAGGAGGTCTCGCCGCTCCCGTGTACGAAATGTCGGGTGGCGGCCGAGGCCACCTCCACCGGCACCCGCGAGATCCGCGGAATGACGCGGATCGCGATGACTCGCTGACGGGTGACCTTTCGCGCCGCCCGACATTTCGTACACGCGGGGCCGCACACCGTAGGCTTCGAGCGTCGAATCACGGTCCCGAGGAGCATGCATGACCCCCACCCGCTCCGTCGACGGCGCCGTCACTCCGGGCATCCGCATCGCCGCCGCCTGGAGCTGGCGCTTCCTCGCCGTCGTCGGTGTGCTGGCCCTGGTGTGTTGGCTGGTCTCGCTCGTACCGGTCGCGGTGATCCCGGTGATGGTGGCGTTGTTGCTGAGCGCCCTGCTGACCCCGCTGCGCGCGTTCCTGCAGCGACACCGCTGGCCGAAGTGGGCCGCCGTGCTGGTCAGTCTGCTGGCGCTGCTCATCGCCGTCGGCGGACTGATCACGCTCGTTGTGATGCAGACCCGCTCCGGATTCTCGGGCCTGCGCGAACAGAGCGTCACCGCCGCCGAAGGCTTCGAGGCCTGGATCGCGGCGCCGCCGTTCAACGTCACGGATGTGCAACTCAGCGACTGGCTCGATAAGGGGCTTACGGCGGCTCAGGCGCAGGCCGGCGCCATCGCCTCGGGCGCTCTGAAGGCGGGATCCGTGATCGCCGAGGTGTTCACCGGCACCCTGCTCACGCTGTTCACCCTGCTGTTCTTCCTGCTCGACGGCCGCGCCATCTGGAACTGGATCGTCCGGCTCTTCCCGCGAAACGCGCGGGCAGCGCTCGACGTCGCCGCCCAGTCCGGCTGGCGCACCCTGAGCCTGTTCGTCCGCGCCCAGCTCGCGGTCGCCGGCATCAACGCCGTCGGTATCGGCATCGGCGCGTTCGCCTTGCAGCTTCCGCTCGCCCTGCCGATCGCCGTCGTGGTCTTCCTCGGTTCGTTCATCCCGATCGTCGGCGCCATCGCCACCGGTGCTGTCGCCGTGGTGATCGCCCTCGTCTACAACGGCTGGGTCGTGGCCCTGATCATGCTCGCGATCGTGATCGTGGTGCACCAGGTGGAGGGGCACGTGCTGCAGCCGTTGATCCTCGGTTCCGCGGTGGAGGTGCATCCGCTCGCCGTTGTGCTCGGCGTCGCCGCCGGACTCGAGATCGCCGGGATCGCCGGAGCCTTGTTCGCCGTGCCTCTGATCGCGACCGCGAACGCCATGATCACGGCCGCCGCCCGGCATCACCGAGCACCCGAGTGAATCCGTTCGACCCCACGACACCGCTGGGTGCCGCGACGCTGGGCGCGCTCGCCTGCCCGATCTGTGCGGGCGAGCTGACCCCGCGAGGCCCCGAGCTGCGCTGCGAGAGCGGCCACTCGGCCAGCGTCGCACGCCAGGGCTACGCCTCTCTGCTGCGCGGCAAACACGCGACCTCGGGCGACACCGCCGAGATGGTGGCGGCGCGGGCGGACTTCCTCGCGGCGGGTCACTACGCCCCGATCGCCGAGGCACTGGCTGCGGCGTCCTCGCCCGGACTCACCGTCGACCTCGGCGCGGGCACCGGCTTCTACCTCGCGGCGGTGCTCGACGCGCAGCCCGCCTCCTTCGGGATCGCGCTGGACCTCTCCGCCTACGCCTGCCGGAGGGCGGCGCGCGCCCACCCGCGCGCCGTGGCCGCAACGGCGGATGCGTGGCAGCCGCTCCCCCTGCGCGACGCCGGCGCCGATCTGCTGCTGAACGTGTTCGCCCCGCGCAACGGGCCCGAAATGCTGCGGATCCTGCGCCCGGGCGGTGCGCTGCTGGTGGTCACACCGACGCCGCATCACCTCCGCGAGGTGCGCGCGCGGTTCGGGATGCTCGGGATCGACGAGCGCAAGGCCGACCGGTTGGACGCGCAGCTCGCCGATTTCGAGCGCGCCTCCGCCGCGACGATCGAGTACGTCACCCCGATGCCCGCCGCCGATCTGCGCAACGAGGTGCTGATGGGTCCGAGTGCGCACCACGTCGATCCCGAGCGGCTGGATGCGCTGCTCGCGGAGGTGCCCGGCGCACTGCCGGTCACGATCTCGGTCACGCTGACGAGGTATCGCCGGCCGGCGTAGCGCGCTGCGCAGTTCGGTTCTCGGCTGCGCGGCGGCGACCCGGGGGCCTACTCCCCGGCCGCCGCCGTGCCCTTCGACCGTACGTCGACACGGCTTCGTGCCGCCGGGCGGAAGGGGCGAAACGGGACAACTCGCGCGCTCTCGGAGCCTGTGGAGGAGGAGACGCGGATACCGGACAGCTCCCGTCCTGATGGCTGCGTAGCGTTGCAGTACCAGAACGGAAGGATCCGATCATGACCAGTCCCCTCCGCGGACTCGCGAACATCAGCTACTTCGCCGACGATGTGCAGGCCGCCCGCGATTGGTACGCCGACTTCATCGGCGTCGAGCCCTATTTCGAGCGCGGCGGCGCGTACTTCGAGTGGCGCATCGGCGACGACGGTGACGAACTCGGCCTGATCGACGCGAAGTGGGCCCCGCCCGGGGCGGGCGGCACGGGCGGCGTGGTCGCGTACTGGCACGTCGACGACGTGTTCGGCGTCTACGAGCGGCTGCTCGAACTCGGCGCGCTGCCGCAGGACGAACCGCGCGAGCGCGGCGAGGGCTTCATCACCGCCTCCGTCATCGACCCCTTCGGCAACGTCCTCGGTGTGATGCAGAACCCCAACTGGCTCGGGCGGCACGAATGACCCGGCCGTCGCTGGATGCGCGATTGACGGAGGAGGAGTTCCGGCGGTGGTACTGGTTGCGGGCGGAACTCGCGGTCTTCGCGCGCGAGCGCGGCGTCGCGGCGAGCGGCTCGAAGCAGGACCTCGCCGACCGGATCGCCGCGTCGCTCGCCGGTCGCCCGCAACCGCTGATCACCCGACTCCGCGTGACGGCACAGCTCCAGGGGCCGCTGACGGACGATACGCCGATCCCGCCCGGTCAGCGCTCGAATCAGCGGTTGCGGGCCTGGTTCGTCGAACGGATCGGCGCAGGATTCCGCTTCGATGCGACGATGCGTGCGTACCTTCTCGACGGCGGCCACACGCTCGGTGAGGCCGTCGAGCACTGGCATGCCACGCGGGACCCGGGCCCGAAACCCATCGCCGAGCAGTTCGAACTGAACCGCTTCGCTCGGCACTGGCACGCCGAGCATCCGCATGGCGACCGAGAGAACATGCTCGCCGCGTGGCGTCGGCATCGGGCCCTGCCGCGGGACGCGCGCGCCGCCGGTTGACTCCATCCCCTCCGCCGGTTGAGCAGCGGCGCCCATCCCCCTTCCGCTGGTTGAGCTTGCCGAAACCACCCCTCCAAGAGGCGAGGTTTCGGCAGGCTCAACCAGCGGACGACGGCAGGCTCAATCGGCGGACGTCGGCACGCTCAATCGGCGGACGTCGGCGGGCTCAATCGGCGGACGTCGGCACGCTCAACCCGCGGAGGGCTCGGCGAGCCCGTCTGCGAGCAACTCCGCCAGGTGCAGCCCCTCGCGGCGCGCGAGTTGCTGCGCCTGGGTGCGGCAGGAGAAGCCGTCGGCCAGGAGGGTCGCGTTCGGCGCCGCGCGCAGAGCCGGCAGCATCCCGTTCTCCGCCACGGCGACGGAGACGTCGTAGTGTCCCTTCTCCATGCCGAAGTTGCCGGCCAAGCCGCAGCAGCCGGCGATACTGTCGACTCGCGCGCCCGCGCCGCGCAGCAGCGCCTCATCCGCCGCGAATCCCATCACCGCGTGTTGGTGACAGTGCGGCTGCGCGACCACGTCGACATCGAGCGTCGGCGGCGTCCAGCCCGACTCCGCCAGCAGCTCGGCCAGCGTCCGCGTCGACGCCGCGACGGCGCGCGCCCGCGGATCCTCCGGCAGCAGCTCGATCACATCGCTGCGCAGGACCGCCGTGCACGAGGGTTCCAGCCCCACGATCAGCCGCCCCGCGGCGACGTGCGGCGCCAGCGCGTCGACGCTGGAGCGCAGCAGCCGCCGGGCGGTGTCGAGCTGGCCCGTGGTGATCCAGGTCAGGCCGCAGCACTCCTGCCGGGGCAGCATCAGCACCTCGAACCCCGCATCCTCCAGCACAGTCACCGCCGCGCGGCCGATGTCGGGCGAGAGCGCGTTCGTGAAGGAATCCATCCACAACACCACCTGCCGCGATCCCCGCACGACGGGTCGCCGCCGCCACCAGCGCCGGAAGGTCCGCCGCGCGATCCGCGGCACCTCGCGCCGCGGATCCGCCCCCGCGAGCCGCAGCCCGAGCCGAGCGAGCGGGCCGGCGGCGTTCACCAGCCCGGCGACGGGCGCAGCGAGCCGCAACCAGAGCGGCAACCGGCCGAAGCTGTAGTGGGCGATCGGCCGCAACCGCCCGCGGTACTTCTGGTGCAACGCCTCCGACTTGTAGGCCGCCATGTCCACTCCGGCCGGGCAGTCGGACCCGCAGGCCCGGCAGGACAGGCAGAGCTCGAGCGACTCGGCCACCTCTGGCCCGTCGAGCGCGAGCGCCCCGCTCGCGACCTCCTGCAACACCCGCGCACGGGCGCGGGTCGAGTCCTTCTCGTCCTTCGTCGCCAGGTAGGACGGACACATAAAACCGCCCGCCGCGGAGTGATCGCCGCGGCACTTGCCCACACCGACGCAGCGGTGCGCCGCCCGGCCCAGGTCGCCGCGATCGTGCAGCAAGGCGAGCCCGCGCGCGGGCAGCGGATGCGCGCGCGGCAGCCGCAACGACGCGTCCAGCGGCTCCGGCGCCACAACGATGCCGGGGTTCAGCACACCATCGGGATCGAACAGCGACTTCACCTCGGCGAACAGGCGCAGCGCCTCGGGCGAGTACATCTTCGCGAGCAGTTCGCCACGGGCCCGGCCGTCGCCGTGCTCGCCCGAGAGGGAGCCGCCGTGCGCGAGCACCAGATCGGCGGCGGCCTCGATGAACGCGCGGAACCGCTGCGGCGCCTCCTGGATCGGCAGGTCGAGTCGAGTGTGCACGCAGCCGTCGCCGAAGTGTCCGTAGGAGAGACCGCGCACCCCGTGCGCCGCCTTGAGGTGCTCGAAGCCGCGCAGGTAGGCGCCGAGTCGCTCGGGCGGCACCGCCGCATCCTCCCACCCCGGCCAGGCGGGCTCCCCCTCGGGGGTGCGGCCGGCGAGTCCCACGCCGTTCTCGCGGATCCGCCAGAGTCGGCGTGCGTCCGCGCCGTCGGTCACGATGCGCGACGCGAGCGGATGCGCGGCCGCGACGACCCGCTCGGCCTTCGCGAGAGCCTCCTCCGCCGTCGCGCCGGAGGTCTCGACGAACAGCCAGGCGCCACCCTCGGGCAAGGCGGGTACCGAGCCGTGCGCCTGAGCGACGACCTCGACGAGGTAGGAGTCCATACTCTCGATCGCGGCCGGCCGCAGCGGCAGCAGCGCCGGCACGTCGTCCGCGGCGGACGGAGCGTCGGCGTAGGCGAGCACGGTCAGCACGGTCGCGGCCGGAATCGGCACCAGGTCGACGGTGGCCTCGAGGGTCAGCGCGCAGCTGCCCTCCGTGCCGACGAGCATCCGCGCCAGCGAGCGTCCGTTCTCGGGCAGCAGGTGCTCGAGCGAGAAACCGGAGACCTGGCGGGTGAAGCGGCCGAACTCGAGCCGGATCAGGGCGAGCTCGCGCCGCACGATCGGCTCCAGCTCGGGGTGATCGGCGAAGCTCGCGTCGGTGATGCGACCCGTGCCGTCCACGATCCGCAGCGCCCGCACGTTGTCGGCCGTGCGTCCCCACTGCACGGCGCGGGGGCCGCAGGCGTTGTTGCCGATCATCCCGCCGATCGTGCAGCGCGACTGCGTTGACGGGTCGGGGCCGAAGCGCAGGCCGTGCACGGCGGCCGCTCTCTGCAGGTCCGCGAGCACCACTCCGGGCTGGACCCGGGCGGTGCGTGCCTCGGGATCGATCGCCAGGATGCGGTTCAGGTGTCGCGAGAAGTCGAGCACGAAGCCGGGGCCGACGGCATTGCCCGCGACGCTGGTGCCGGCTCCGCGGGCGGTCACGCTCATCCCGCGCTCGCGTGCCGCCCGCACCACGGCGACGACATCCGCCTCGCTGCGCGGGAACACGACGGCGGTGGGCACAACGCGGTAGTTCGACGCATCGCTGGAGTATTCGGCGAGCCGCCGCGGAGTCGTGTCGAGTTCACCGTCGAGGCGGGCGGCGAGGGCGGCGAACTCCATGCTCCAGTATCGCCGGGCAACCCATCCGCTGGTTGAGCCTGCCGAAACCACCGCTCGGTGAAAAGGTGGTTTCGGCAGGCTCAACCACCGGCACACGTCGTCACTCGTCGAGTGTGAGCCGCTCCAGGTACCGGGCGAAGGCGCGCAGGTCCGCCTCCGGCCAGGCGGACAGGTTGCGGTGCATCCGCAGCTTGCCCGCGGGGCCGGTGGTCCGCATCCGCTCGACGCCCGCGGCCGTCAGCGCCAAGATGCGCGCGCGCCCGTCGGACGCGTCGGGCCGGCTCTCGACCAAGCCCAGGTCCTCCAGCTGGCGCGCCTGACGGCTGACGGCGCTGCGATCCACGAACAGGAGTTCGGCGACAGCACCCGCGTGCGTCGGCCCGCAGCGCTCCAGGAGTCGGAGCAGCCGCAGGCCGAACGGCGGCAGGTTCGGATCGACCGCCAGCGCGGCGTCGCGGATGCTCGCCCGGATCTGGCCGGCGAGCACCGCGATCTGCTCCTCGACGAGACCGAGCGCCTCCGCGGTGGGCATCAGCGGCGGCTGCCGACGACGTCCACCGCGCCGGTGGGGTTGCGCTGACCGACGGGGGTGAGCGCGGCCTGACCGTCCGCCGCGGCGATGAGCGCATCCTCCGCGTCCGAGACCGGCGTGGCCTTGCGTTGCACCGCGTTCTGCGTGCCCAGCTTGGCGTTGGGCAGGAAGATCACCGCGATCAGCGTGACGATGGCGAGCGGGATGCTGAACAGGAAGACGTCGCCGACACCGATGCCGTAGGCCTGCTCGACCACGATCCGCACCGCGTCGGGCAGGGTGGCCGGCTGCGGGATCGTGCCGCTGCCGAGGGCCTGCGCCGCGACGACCTGATCGGCGGGGGCGAGGCCGGCGATGCCCGTCTTGATCCGGTCGGCGATCACGGTACCGAGCATGGAGCCCAGCACGGAGACGCCGATCGTGCCGCCGAGGCTGCGGAAGAAGGTGACCGCGCTGGTGGCGACGCCCAGGTTCTTGACCTCGATCGAGTTCTGTACCACGAGCACCAGGTTCGACATCAGCATGCCGAGGCCGGCGCCGAGGATCGCCATGTAGACGCCCACGAGCACGAGGTTCGTGTCGTAGCGCAGGGTGCTCAGCAGGAAGGTGCCCACCACGGTCGCGCTCGCACCGGAGACCATGATGGTCTTCCACTTGCCCGTGCGCGAGATGACGCCACCGAAGATCGTCGACGCGATCAGCAGGCCGCCCATCATCGGGATGGTCAGCAGCCCGGACTGCGTCGGCGTGGCGCCGCGGGAGAGCTGCATGTACTGGGCGAGGAAGACGGCGGTGCCGAACATCGAGACGCCCACCGAGATGCTCGCGACGACGGCGAGGGTGAAGGTGCGGTTCTTGAACATGGTCATCGGGATGATCGGCTCCGGAACCTTCAGCTCCACGATCACCGCGGCGGCCAGCAGCAGCACGGCACCGCTCACCATCACGGCGGTCTGCCACGAGGCCCACTCGAAGTTGTTCCCGGCCAGCGAGACCCAGATCAGCAGCAGCGAGACGCCCGCGGCGATCAGCACGGCGCCGAAGTAGTCGACGTGCACCTTGCGCTTGGGGTGCTTCGGGAGGCGCAGGGTCACCTGCAGCAGGATGATCGCCACGATCGCGATCGGCAGCGCGATGAAGAAGTTCCAGCGCCAACCGAACGAGTCGGTGACCAGTCCGCCCAGCAGCGGGCCGCCGACGGTGCCGATGGCCATCACGCCACCGAAGAGCCCGGCGTACTTGCCGCGCTCACGCGGGCTGATGATGTCGGCCATGATGATCTGGCTCAGCGCGGCGAGTCCGCCGCCACCGAGGCCCTGGAACACGCGGAAGACGATCAGGGTGTTCGTGTCCTGCGAGAAGCCGGCTGCCGCGGATCCGACCACGAACAGCGCGAGCGCGAGCTGGATCAGCAGCTTGCGGTTGAACAGGTCGGCGAACTTGCCCCAGAGCGGGGTGCTCACGGTGGTGGCGAGCAGCGTCGCCGTGACGACCCAGGTGTAGGCGGACTGGTCGCCCTTGAGGTCGGAGATGATCAGCGGCAGCGAGGTCGACACCACCGTTCCGGCGAGGATCGACACGAACATGCCCAGCAGCAGACCGCTGAGCGATTCGAGCACCTGACGGTGCGACATCGCCCCGTCCACTCCGACATTGACTTCCTTGACTTCCCTGACCCGAGACATCCCACTCCTCCTAGTTGACACCCGTCAACTATTGACAACGGTCAACTATATAGCCCAGCTCCCCTTTTCGCCAGCCCTGCTTTCCCCGCGGCCTCCGTCCCTCCGTCCCTCCCCGTCCCTCCGTCCCCCTCCGTCCCTCCCCGTCCCTTCCCCCGATGGCGAAAAGTTGCAGCCCTCGCGGGCCCGGGGCTGCAACTTTTCGCCAGGAGGGCCGGGGCGCCGTGAACGGATGTGCGCGGGCAACGGGTTGCGGCGGACGGGACGGGCGGAGGAAGCTCGGACGTGGCGCCAGGACGGGCGCCTGACAACGAAGTGAGGCCGCCATGAGCGAAACGAACTCCACCGGACGGGGCCGTCACGCGGCTGAGACCTCCGGCGAGTACACCGAGACGGAGACGACGCAGCCCCGGAACACCGATGTCGAGGGCGAGTACGTCGACAAGGACGAGGCCGCGCCCATCTCCGCGGAGGACAAGGGCAGCTACGTCGACACCTCCGACAACACCGAGTCGGGGCCCGAAGGCGAGTACACCGACGTCGACGAATAGTTCTTGCATCCGCGTCGGAACAGGTCTAGACCGGTAACTACGAAACTCCACCGAGAGACCGGACGGAGGTGAGGCCGATGATCTCGGCCACACGAACGACGCGAATCGACGGGCGGGTGCGCTCGCCCCCGGTGAGCGTTTGAATCTCGAACACGGCCGCCCCGCATCCATCGTGCGGGGCGGCTTTCGTGTGTCCGGCCGGTGCCCCGCGAGATGCCACTTGTGTACGCGACACGCCGCGGAACGCGTACAGAAGAGGCATCTCGCGGGGAGGAGTGGGGAACTTACGGCAGCAGGTGGCCGAGCCCCTGCGCGATCGCCGTCATCAGCTGGTTGCCGTTCATCCGGTACGCCTCCAGCAGCGCGAACCGGCCGGCCTCGGTGTGCACGTCGCCGTACTGATCGAACAGCGCGATCGGTTGCAGGTCGCGCATCAGCACCCACGCCGCGGCGGGGCCGCCGAGGTACAGCGAGCCGAAGGCCTGCTCCTCCCACCACCACGCCTTCAGCCCTGGCACGCTCGGGAAGCCGCTGAGATCGCCCGCCCACTCCAGCGACGTCGTCACCGCCGGATCGTCCGGACGCTCGCCGCGCACGGTCCAGTCGCGCCGATCGTCCACGGTGAGGGCCAGGATCTTCGCGATCGCCCGGAACCGGATGTTCACCGCTGTGGTCGCCGGCCGCACCTCCGGCCGCCCGAGTTCGGCCTCGACCCGCTCGATCACGGTGTGCCGACTGCTCGCTGCGAACACCTCCGGCCAGCGGATGCGCAGCTCGCCGCGCGGGAGCACCTCGAGCCCGCGGGTCCGCGTGATCCGCAGCTGCGGGCGGTCCTGCTCCGTGAGATCCGCGATGGTCAGCGCGCTGCCGAGCTTCTCATCGAAGGTCTCGATCACGCCCCAGCCCGCGTGCCGACGCAGCATCTCGGCGATGATCCACCAGCTCTGCGCATCGAGGAAGCGGTCGGCGATCAAGGGAGCAGTCATCGCCAGCCATCATCCCCCACACCGCGCCGCGACGGCACTGCTTGTGCGCTTTCAGCCGGGCTTCAGCACGGATGCGCGACGTTAGCCTGAACCCGACGCTCAGGCACTGACGCTCGCGCCCACGCACCGACGCCGACGCCCACGCACCGACGCTCACGGAAGGAGCCCGCCATCCGCATCCTGGTGGTCGACGACGAGATCAACCTGCTCCGCGCGGTCGAGGCCGGACTCGAGGCCGAGGGCTTCGCCGTCGACACGGCGACCAACGGGGTGGACGGACTCTGGCTCGCCCGCGAGAACGAGTACGCGGTGATCGTGCTCGACATCATGCTGCCCGGAATGAGCGGTTACCGGATCTGCGCCGAACTGCGTCGCGCCGAGAACTGGACCCCCGTGATCATGCTCACCGCCAAGGACGGCGAGCTCGACCAGGTCGAGGCCCTCGACACGGGAGCCGACGACTACCTCACTAAACCGTTCTCCTTCCCGATCCTGCTGGCCCGGCTGCGGGCCCTGATCCGCCGTGGCGGCACCGAGCGTCCCACCGTGCTGACCGTCGGCGACCTTCGCCTCGACCCCGCCGCGAAGCGCGTCTCCCGCGGCGGGGCCGCCATCGAGCTGACCACCCGCGAGTTCAGCGTGCTCGAATTCCTCCTCTCCCGCGCCGGAACGGTCGTCTCCAAGAGCGAGGTGCTCGGCGCGGTGTGGGACTTCGACTTCGAGGGCGATCCCAACATCGTCGAGGTCTACATCCGGCACCTGCGGAACAAGATCGACCGGCCGTTCGGCCGCGCCTCGATCGAGACGCTGCGCGGCTCGGGCTACCGACTGGTCGCGGATGCGTAGTCGGCTCTCTCTGCGCGCCCGGATCACCGCGGTCGCGACGCTGGCCGTCGCGGTGGCGGTGGGTCTGGGCGGCGTGCTGTTCCTCTTCGTGCTCTCGACGACGCTCTTCGACAGTGCCGCGTCGGCGGCCGAGAACGAGGCCGACCGTTTTCAGCAGATCGTGCAGGATTCGGGCCCGGCCGCGCTGCAGGAGCTGGACGGCTACGCGCAGCTGATCGCGGACGGTCGCGTGGTCGCGTCGACGGAAGACCTGGAGGATGCGCCCGCGTTGGCCTCCGACGAACTCGATGACCCGGTGGCCGCGTCGGTTCCCGGTGAGGACGATCGGCTCGTGATCGCCACCACGGACGTCGACGACGACCTGCTCGTCGCGGGGGTCGCCGACGACGGCCGCGACGAGGCGATCGCCACCACCGGCGTGCTGCTGCTCGTCGCGGTGCCGGTGATCGTGCTGTTCGTAGGCCTGACCTGCTGGGTCGTGGTGGGTCGCGCGCTGCGACCCGTCGAGCGGATGCGCGCCGCGGCCGAACGCGTCACCGCGGCCGACCTCGCGCAGCGGATCGACGCCCCGGCCGGTGGCGACGAGGTCGGCAGGCTCGGCGCCACCCTGAACCGGATGCTCGACCGGCTGCAGGATGCTCAGACGCGGCAGCGACGTTTTGTGTCCGACGCCTCCCACGAGCTGCGCTCGCCGGTCAGCTCGCTGCAGCAGAACGCCGAGATCGCGCAGCACTATCCGGGCCGGATCCCGCCCGCGAGCTTCGCCGCCACGGTCGCCGAGGAGTCGGCGCGGATGGCCGGCCTGATCGACGGACTGCTGCTGCTCGCTCGGGCCGACGAGGCGACCCTGCGGCCCGTGCTGCGCCCCGTCGACCTCGATGACCTGGCCCTGCGGGAGGTGCGGCGCCTGCGCGGAGGGGAACTCAAGATCGACGGCTCCGCGATCGCCGCGGCGCGAGCATCCGCCGACGAGGCACTGCTGGGCCGGGCACTGCGCAACCTCGTCGACAACGCGGCGCGACACGCGCGCTCGCGGGTGGCGATCGCGTCCGCCGTCGTCGGCGAGGAGGTCGTGCTCGCGGTCGAGGATGACGGCTCGGGGATCGCGCCGAGCGAGCGCGAGCGGGTGTTCGAGCGATTCGTGCGCCTCGACGAGTCCCGCTCGCGGGACGCCGGCGGTTCCGGGCTGGGCCTCGCCATCGTCGCCGAGATCGCGCACGCCCACGGCGGATCCGTGAGCGTCGGCGACAGCCGACTCGGCGGCGCACGCTTCGAGATCCGACTGCCCAGCGGCGGCTGACGCCGCGGCGAGCTGCCTGGGGACGGACGCCGCCGCGCTCATCGGGACAGTCCGAACGACGCGCCCCGCCGCGGCGCCGCCTCGAGGCGTTCCCGCGCCGCGATCTCATCGCAGCGCAACCGATCGAGGAAGAGCTCGTCCTCATCCGGATAGTGCTCCACCACGGTGATCGGCAAGCATTCCAGGCCGGCGCCCTGCCGAAGGGAGTCGGACCCGACACTGCTCCACGCCGTGTCTTCGTCGGCCCCGAACGCCACGTGCGCCAGCAGGACGACCTCGCGCTCGGCGAGCTCCACCACGAGCTCGTCCAGCGAGCGCCGCCACTTCGGCAGTCGGCCGCTGCGCACCGCGACCGGGTCGCTGTGGAAGCCGACGGCGACGAACGGGAACCCTGCGGTGTGCTCGACGATCGCGTCGCGGAACGGGCCGAAGTCGTCGTCGAATCCGTCGATGTCGGGGTCGATCGGGAACGGGCACCCACCCGGATGCTCGCCGTGATCGGGCATCCGCAGGACCCCGGCGACCCGGAGATCCATCGTGAAGTAGGCGGCGACGACGGCGCGTTCGCCGCCGCACTCGTGCAGCACGCCGCGGAGGAAGGAGAGGAGGTCGTGGCCGGATTCGATGATCATGCCGACACCGTAAGCAGGCCGCTCGATGGGCCGCAGGCCGGATCGATCGATTGTGCAGAACTCGCCGGGCGGGGGTCGTTGTGGAGGAGGAGACCGCCCGGATCTCGCGCTTCAGGCTGGCTTCAGCGACCGATCGGCATCGTGGAGGCACCACGTCGGATCAACGCCGACCCTCGCACTCGAAGGAGCATCCCCATGCGCAAGAAGACCATGATCATCGCCGGTTCGGCCGTCGCGGCCGCCTTCGTTCTCGGCGGCACCGGCATCGCCTTCGCCGCCACCGACGGATTCGGCGGTTCGGACGCACTGACCGGCTCCGACCTGGACCGCGCGTCCGCCGCGGCGATCGCCGAGATCGGCGGCGGCACCGTGACCGCGGCCGAGCGCGACGACGACGGCCTGAAGCTGTACGAGCTGGACCTCGTGGGCAGCGACGGAACGGAGTACGAGGTGCGCCTCGACGCCGACTTCGCCGTGGTCTCGGTGGATCGCGACGACAGCGACCTCAGCAGCTCGAACGACAGCACCGACCGCGGCAGCACGGACGACAGCACAGACCGCAGCAGCACGGCTCGCACCGACCCCGACGACCTCGTGGGCGCGGAGCTGCAGCAGGCCTCGGACGCCGCTCTCGCGGCGGTCGGCGGTGGCACCGTCACCGAAGCCGAGCGCAGCGACGACGCCGATCATGCCTTCGAGGTCGAGGTCACCCGTGCCGACGGTACCGACGTCGACGTCGAACTCGATGCCGCGTTCGCGGTGGTGCGCACGGACCGCTGATCAGCGTGGGCGGTGGCGTCGGATCGGAGGCGATGCCCGCCCGAATCAGCCGGCGACGATTTCCGCCAGCACGAGGGCGGGCTCGCCCACCGGCCCGCCGCTCAGCGTCGCCCCGACGGCCGCTCGGCCATCGAGCACCCGCCGCACGACGAGGCGGACCTCACCGGCGTCGACCACCGTCTCCCGTTCGTCGCTCGACGCCGAGACGGCATCGAGACCCACCGACCGCGGCCCGCTCGACCCGCTTCCCTGCACCGTCGCGGTCGGCTCCCGCAGCACCATCGCCCCGTCGATCTCGATCCGTTGCTCCGCCTGAATCCCGCCGCCCTCGATCGCGGCGACGAACGCCGCGACCACAACCGGATCGCCGACGCCGTCGTACACCCAGCGCTCCCCGAGTACGGAGTGCTGCATGGTGCCGATCAGCCACTCCTCCGCGCCGGCGAGAGGGGCGTCGCGATAGCTCAGCGGCACCTGCAGCAGCGGGCCGGACGAAGCCTGCAGCAGCAGCGTCTCGATGCCGACCTCGCCCGCCGGATCGTCGAAGCGATAGGCGCCGCGTTGGCTGAAGCCACCCCCGGCGCACCAGGGTTGCGCCGGGGCCCACCCTTCGACGAGTTCGAGCTTGGTCGGCGTGATCGTCGCGCGGTGCAGCAGGGCCATATCCCGAGGGTACGCTCGCGCAGCGCTCAGTCGGCCGACTGAGATTCGACGTCCACGAATCGTGGTCGGCGGCGCTTGTCGAGCCACTCCGAGGTGTCCCGACCCGCGAGCAGTGCCGCCACTCGTTCGATCAGCGCGGCCTTCGTGCCGTACGCCTTGAGGCCGTTCGCCCGGCAGAACTCCGAGAGCGGGAACACCTTCCAGGTCAGTTCCCGGAAGCGCTCTTCATCGAGTTCCATCGTCAGCGCCACGCCCTCGTTCGAGGCGGGCGGTGGCGGCGTGTACGGCGCGAACATCCGAGTGCGCCCGATCGACTCGCCCGACAGCGTCGCTCGCGCCGTGCTCCGTTGCCGGTGCAACCGCTCGGCGAAGTCGGCGTCCAGCCGCGGCTCGCGCGTCAGCGTCACCTCGGGCACCGGGTCCATCGATCCGCGGAAGTCGTGCCAGCCGTCGATGAAGATCCCGTCGCCGTACATCACGTGCCGCAGCATCAGGACGCCCTCATCGGCGAGGTCGAGCTTCAGCCGGGCCAGCGATAGCGCCCACGGTTGCGCATCCGGGAACTCCTCGGCGGTCCGGCCGTCGCCGAGGTGCGCCAGCGCGATATAGCGCCCCGCGTTCTCCCGCACCAGCGTCAGGATGCGCGTGTGGGCGGGCCCGACATCGTCCCGGAATTCCGGCAGCACCTCGACGACCCGCCGGCAGTCCATCCGATCGTCGAGCACCACCAGCACGAGCGGGCCGATGCCGCCGGGGGCGAGCGGCAGCGAGCGGGCGCGCGGCCCCCAGCCCGATTCCTCGAGCGAGGGCTCGAGGAAGAACGCGTGGACGAGAAGATGCAGGTCGTACCCGGATTCGATGAACATGATCCGACGCTAGATTCGCTCCTCCCGGCGCCGCTGGCCCGATCGGTCGAATGTGGAAACTCCGCCGGGTGCACGGGGTTGTGGAGGAGGCGTCAGCAGCCGGGGCGGTCGGTGGCGCGGGTCCGAGTGATCAGCCAGGCGTCGCCGGTCTTCAGCAGCGATACCGTCCACGCGCGGCGCTTCTCGGCCGCCTCGTTCAACCGTCCGTCCGGGTAGACGAAACGCCAGCCGCCGCGATCGATGCACGTCGAGACGACCAGGTGCCCGAGCCCGTTCGAGCCGGTCCAGCGCCGCACCACGGTCGGCGCGTCGAAGGCGGAACGGCCGTCGATGACGTACTTCTCGCCGCGATCGTTCGTGTAGTCGTCCTGATAACCGTGGGCGACGTCGGACGTGGTGACATCGACGAACATCGAGTAGTCCGCCGCGTCGGCGTGGTGTTTCACCTCCTCCACCTCGGCGAGACGGGACAGGATCCCGCTCGCCATGGCGACGGCCTCCTCGTCCGTGGCGAACGGCGCCGCGGCCTCGGGCGGTGCCGAGACCAACGGCGCAGGCCGGGCGGACGCGGCGCAGGCGGAGAGGGTCAGGATCAGAACGGCGACCACGGCGGCGCGACGAAGCAGGTGCATCCGGACACGGTAGCCACGCGGCGCTCGACCCCGCAGAACTCATCCACAGGGCTGTGGATAACTTCTGCGGAGCCGCGCGCGATCTGGTTATGGTCGCCGGATGAAACGCATGCTCCGCTCCCCGTTCCTCTGGGCCACCCTGACGCTCCTGCTGGCGATCGGCGTCGCAGGGGCGTGGCTCTACCTCGACCCGCCGCCCGTCGCCCACCATGCGGCGTCGATCACGGATGACGAGACGGTGCTCGAGCGAGCCGAGGCGGGCTACAAGGCGTACCTCGCGACGCGGACGCAGATCCTGCAGGAAGGCGGCGCCGACCCCGCTCGCATCGAGAACGTCGCAGCGCACGCGCTGTCGGCGCAGATGTACACGACCGCCGACACGATTCGTGACGGCGACTACCACTACACCGGTGGTTGGACCTTCACCGAGCCGCAGCTCGTGAACCGGATGATCGACGAGTACGGTCGCGCGCACGTCATCCTCCGCGGTTGTCTCGATGCGACCTCCGTCGTCGTCATCTCGAACGCGGACGGTTCCGATATCACGAACGAGGACTGGACCGATCGTCGAGACGTGATCGAAGTCACCCTCGTCACGATGGACGAGAAGACCGACGAACTCACGCCCTACTCATCCACGGACCTCCCCGGCCAGGAATGCGCCCCGCTCGAGTGACGCATTAGATGTCGGAGGTCGCCCGTAGTGTCGAACCAGACGATCCCAACGAATTCCCGATGGAAGGAGGCGCGAATGTACTTCACCGGTGACGGCATCGTGCTCAGCCCGAGCGATCTGAAGACCGCATCGGAGTGCGAGTTCGCCTTCCTACGCACCCTCGACGTCAAGCTCGGCCGGGCCGAGGCGCTCGATCTGCCCGAAGACCCGATGTACGCCCGCACCTCCAGCCTCGGCGACGCCCACGAGCTGCGCACGCTGGAGCGCTACCGGGCGCAGTTCGGAGCCGGAGTGGTCGAGGTCGAACGCCCCGATCTGCGCGACCCGGCGGCGGTCGCCGCCGCGGTCGAGGCCACCCGACGCGGCTTCGCGGAAGGTGCCGACGTCGTGTTCCAGGCCACCTTCGTCGACGATGACTTCGTGGGCTTCGCCGACTTCATCGTGAAGACCGCCGACGGCCGCTACCGGGTGCAGGATACGAAGCTCGCCCGCTCGGCCAAGGTCACCGCTCTGCTGCAGCTCGCCGCCTACGCCGACCGGATGCAGCGTGCGGGCATCCCGGTCGCGGAGGAGGTCGACCTGCTGCTCGGCGACGGCCGCACCAGCACGCACCTGCTCGCCGACATCCTGCCCGTGTACCGCCGACGCCGGCACCGCCTCGACACGATCGTCGCCGAGCGGATCGCCGAGACCGAACCGCTCGTTTGGGGCGACCCCCGGTACGCCGTCGACGGCCGCTGCGAGGTCTGCGCGGCCGAGATCGAGGCCTCGCGCGACGTGCTCCTGGTCGCCGGGATGCGCATCCTGCAACGCGAACGCCTGCACGCCGCCGGCATCACCACGATCGAGCAGCTCGCCGCGAGCGATGGAGCCGTCGAGGGCGTCACCGCGGAGGCGCTCGGCAAACTGCGCAGTCAGGCACGGCTCCAGCTCGCGGCCGTTCCCGGCGAGATGCCGCCGGTCGAGGTGTACGCACCGAACGCCCTCGCCGCCCTGCCCGAACCGTCACCGGGCGACCTCTACTTCGACTTCGAGGGCGATCCGCTCTACACCGAGGGCGCCGGCACCAGCTGGGGCATCGACTACCTCTTCGGCTTCATCGACCGCTCCGAGCAGTTCACGCCCTACTGGGCGCACTCCTTCGCCGAGGAGCGCGTGGCGCTGCGCCGCTGGCTCGACGACGTCGCGGAGCGCCGCGCGCACAATCCGAAGCTGCACATCTACCACTACGCCTCCTACGAGCGCACCCACCTGCTCGCCATCGCGGCCCGCCACGGCGTCGGGGTCGACGAGGTCGACGCGCTGCTGCGCGACGGCGTACTGGTCGACCTCTACCCACTCGTGCGCCGCAGCGTCCGCGTCGGTTCGCATTCGTACTCGATCAAGAAGCTCGAACCGCTCTACATGGGCGACGAACTGCGCAGCGGCGAGGTCACGAACGCCGTCGCCTCGATCACGGAGTACGCCGACGCCCGCGGGCTGATCGAGAAGGGCGAGGTCGCCGCCGGGCAGCACAAGCTCGACGAGATCGGCGACTACAACCGTTACGACTGCGTCTCGACCCTGCGCCTGCACGAGTGGCTGCTGGCGAAGGCGCGCTCCGCCGGCGTCACCCTGCGGGGCCCGATCGAAGAGGCGACCCCCGCCGAGCCGCCGCGCCCGCTCTACGCCGAGCTGATGGCCCTCGCCGGCGACCCGCTCGACGCGGCCCGCAGCCCCGAGCAGACCGCGCTCGCCTTCACGGCGGCCACTCTCGACTTCCACCGCCGCGAGCAGAAGAGCTTCTGGTGGGAGCACTTCGCCCGATTGCTGTACCCGATCGACGACTGGGCCGGCAATAAGGGAGTGCTCCGCGTCGACCGCACCGAGGTGGTGCGCGACTGGTATCGCGAACCCGGACAGCGCGTCGACCGACGGCTGCTGCGCCTGCACGGCGAGCTCGCGGCGGGCGGTTCGCTCAAAGAGGGCTCTCGGCCGTTCCTCGTCTACGACTTCGACGCCTCCGTCGTGGGCCCGCGCGACCGGGAGGACCAGCGGCACTACCACTCGGCCAGGGTCGCGTCCGAGTACAACGGCATCACCGTCGAGTTCGAGGAGACGCTGCCCAAGGGCGTCGAGCCGTTCGACGATCTGCCGATCGCGGTGACCCCCGAAGCGCCGCCGCAGGCGGGCAAACAGCAGGATGCGATCACCGGCTGGGCGCAGTCGGTGCTGGATGCGCAGCCCGACTGGCCGCTCGACCCGGCCGCCGACATCTTCCTCCGCCGCCCGCCGCGCACCCGCTCGGGCAGGCTAGCGCAGGGCGACGCCGTCGCCGCCGTGATCGCGTCGACCCTCGACCTCGACGGCTCCTACCTCGCCGTGCAGGGCCCGCCCGGCACCGGTAAGACCTACCTCGGCTCGCACGTGATCGCGGCCCTCGTCGCCGAACACGGCTGGAAGATCGGCGTCGTCGCGCAGTCGCACGCGGTGGTCGACAACCTGCTCGTCGCCGTCGTCCGCGCCGGCCTCTCCCCCGCGCTGGTCGGAAAGAAGGCCCGCACCGGCGAGCCGGAGTCGCCCGACTACGTTCCGCTGAATGCCGACGGCTACCTCGCTTTCGCGGAGGAGAACCCGGGCGGGTTCGTGATCGGCGGCACCGCGTGGGACTTCGCGCACCCCGACCGCGTGCCCCGGCACAGCCTCGACCTCCTAGTGATCGACGAGGCGGGCCAGTTCTCGCTCGCCTACACCGTCGCCGCCGCCGTCTCGGCACGGAACCTGTTGATGCTCGGCGATCCGCAGCAGCTGCCGCAGGTGAGCCAGGGCATCCATCCCGAGCCGGTGGATCGCTCCGCCCTGGGCTGGATCGCGGCCGGGCACGACGTGCTGCCGGCCGAGTTCGGCTACTTCCTCGCTGAGAGCCGGCGCATGCATCCGGCCGTCGCCGAGCCGGTGTCGCGGCTCTCCTACGAGGGCGCACTGCGCTCGCATCCGGTCGCCCTGACCCGCTACCTCGACGGGGTCGAGCCAGGTGTGCATCCGCTGCCCGTTGTGCACTCCGGCAACGCGAACGCCTCGCCGGAGGAGGCGGCCGTTGTTGTCGCGCTGGTGCAGCAGCACCTCGGCCGCGCGTGGGACGACGGCGCGGGGGCGGCACCGCTCGGCGAGGCCGACGTCATCGTGGTGACGCCGTACAACGCCCAACTCGAACTGATCCGCGAGGCGCTGGACGCGGTCGAGCTGACGGAGGTGCGCGTCGGCACGGTCGACAAGTTCCAGGGCCAAGAGGCGGCCGTCTCGATCGTCTCGCTCGCCGCGTCCTCTGCCGCCGACGTGCCGCGCGGTATGGGGTTCCTCCTGCAGAAGAACCGCCTGAACGTCGCCGTCTCCCGCGCGAAGTGGGCGGCCTATCTGGTCTACTCCCCGGCCCTGCTGAACGATCTCCCGCACACCCCCGACGGCGTCGCCGAACTCAGCCGCTTCATCGCCCTGGCGGAACCCACCTAGCGCGCCCCACCCCTTAACGGCGGAAAGTTGCAGGCCAACTCGCGTCGACCTGCAACTTTTCGCTGGTGAGGGCGGGGCCGGCGTTACTCCGGGGCGCCGCCCGAGGCGGTGTCGCCCTCGCCGTCGGGGAGCGACGAGGTGTCCTCGCCCTCCTCTTCGGGGTTGAAGTGCGATCCGTCCGGCACGTGGCCGACGGCGATGCCGTCGTCGCTGTCCGGGATGGTGCCGTCCTGGCCGAGGTTGCTGTCGCTCATGCGCGATCCTCTCGTCGGTGAAAAGCCGTTGCTCTCGTCGGTGAGAGCCGGTCAGTTCTTGAAGATGTCCTTGACGTTCTCGCCGGCCTTCTTCGCCGAAGCGGAGGCCTGGTCGGTCTTGCCCTCGGCCACCTTCTCGTCGTCGTTGGTCGCCTTGCCCAGGGCCTCCTTGGCCTTGCCCGCGAGGTCTTCGGCTGCGTTCTTGATCTTGTCGTCCAAGCCCATGACGGCTCTCCTTCTCTTGTGACGGTGGCGCGTTCGCGGCGCCTCAGTAATGAGACGGAACCCGCACACCAATCGTCACGCTTTTGCTTCCACAGGGTTCAGGGCTTGTGCCGAGCAGGCGCGTGCCCTAGCGACACGGCGACTGTGCCAGCATGTTTTCATCCCCCCTGACACCATCGATCGGAGTACCTCCATGCGCACCCTCATCACATCCGGATCCCCGTGGGAAGCGAAGATGGGCTACTCCCGCGCCGTCGTCGTCGGCGACACCATCTTCATCTCCGCGTCCGCCGCGACGGGAGCCGACGGCAAGGTCGTCTCGCCGAGCCTGTACGAGCAGACCGCTCACGTCATCCGAGCGCTCGGAAAGGTGCTGACGGACGCCGGATTCGCGCTGGAGGACGTTGTGCAGAGTCGCCTCTCCGTCGCCGACTCGGCCTGGGTCGACTGGCAGGAGGCGGCCCGCGCGCACGGCGAGGCCTTCGGCGAGATCCGCCCCGCGTTCGCCATCAACCACGTGCTGCCGTTCGTGGACCCGGAGATCCTGGTCGAGCTCGAACTCGTGGCGGTCCGCGCGAGCTGATGCTCGATCAGCCGGCCGGCACGTCCACCACACGTTGCACACCGATCTCCGGCGCCAGCCGCCCGGCGGATGCGGACGCCACATCCGCCGCCAGCCGCTCGATCTCGTCCGGCGGCAGCCACAGCTCGAAACTCGCTTGCGCCGCGAACGCCGTCTCGCCCAGCGTCGCACCGTGACTCGACGCCCAGTCGCGCAGCAGGTTGTCGAAGCGACCGGCCTCCGCGTGCGGCACGACCAGGGTCGCCTGCGTCAGAACCTCGCGGTGCACCAGCGCGGCGAGATCGAGCGTCTCGGACACCGCGGTCGAATAGGCGCGGACCAGCCCGCCCGCCCCGAGCTTCACTCCGCCGAAGTACCGGGTGACCACGGCGACGACGTCGGTCAACTCGCGGCGACGCAGCACCTCGAGCATGGGCACTCCCGCGGTGCCGGACGGCTCGCCGTCGTCGGAGGAGCGCGCCTGATCGCCGAGGAGACCGGTGACCATCGCGACGCAATTGTGCCGCGCATCCCACGCCGCCTTGCGCACGGCCGCGATCAACGCGTCGGCGAGTTCCGGCGAGCCGGCCGGGTGCACGTGGGCGATGAAGCGCGACTTCTTGACCACGATCTCGTGCTCGACCGGCTCGGCGATCGTGGCCGGATAGCGCCGCACGGAGGTCATTTCGTCGAGCTTAGGGCGCGGTCGCGGTCATAACTTCGGATCGCGCCGACGGTCACCCGGCCTAGGCGCGGCCGGATCCGCATGATGGCACGGTTCGCAGCGGTGCCGGCGAGGGTGGCCGGCCGAGCTATCCGAAGTTATGACCGCCGCCTACCGCCGGTAGTCGGGTGCCGGCAACGGCACCGGATCCGGATGCGCGAGCACCCATTCCACCGCCGCGCGCGGATCGACGGGCGACCCGGTGAACCGCTCGAAGGCCGCGGCCATCGCGTCGTAGTCGCTGTCCCAGTTCGCGCCGCCGTTACGTTCGCGCTCGTCCGCGATCCGCCCGCTGATGCGGATCACCTCGCCCTGCACCGTGGCGGCGGCACCGGATGAGGGCACCAGCAGCTCCCACAACTCCTGGTGCTGCTCGGGCCGGCTCGTCGCCGTCACGGTGATCGGCGAGACGCCGTCGTGCTGTCGCCGCGGCGGAGCGGCGGCCACCGCGAACAGTGCGTTCAGGCGAGCGAGGCCGGCCTCGGTCTCGACGAGGTAGTCGGGGTTGAAGCCCGCGCGGTGGAACTCGAACTCGCGACCGATCCGCTCGACCTCGGCCCGCGCCGCGTCCGTGACCGGACTGCCCGCCTCGATCAGGGCGGCCGACGTCTCGGCCGCGACGCCGATGTGGCTGTTGCGGCACTGTCGCAGCGCGGCGAGCAGCGGCGTCTCGTCGCGGTCGTTCTCGGCGTGCACGTCGGCCCCGTGCTGCACGAGCAGTCGCACGTCGTCGGCGCTGTAGCGCTCCGCCGCGGCGTGGAGCGCGGTCTCGCCCTGGTAGTCGCGGGCCGAGACGCTCGCGCCGAGCTCGAGCAGCGCGCGGATGCGGCGCCGCACCATCAGCGGCGTGCGGTCGTACGTGTCCGCGGCATCGACATCCAGCCCCTGAGCGACCAGCCAGGCGGCCAGCTCGTCCGGGCACTCGTCGAAAGCGAGCGCCGTGCCCTTGCTGTAGCCGCCGCGGGCATCGAGCAGGCACCGGTCGAAAATCGCGATCAGCTCCGGCAACGGAGTCGTTTCGAGGCGCTCGGCGAAGTCCTTCGGCAGTGTCTTGCGTTTCGGCATGATCCTCCCCGACGACATTATGACCCCGCCGGACCGGACGCCGCAGTGCCAGATGCTGCGCCGGCCCCCGCAGTGCCAGATGCTCCGCCGGACCCCGCAGCGCCGGACGCCGCCGGACCGAGCGCCCCAGCCCCTGCCTCCCCCGCCGCTGCACCCTTCAGTTCGATCAGGATCGTCTGCGTCGGCGTGGTGCCGATGTTCTCGCCCGCGTGCCGCTGCGCCGGCAACCAGACGGCGCGACCCGCCGGCAGTTCGACCTGAGCCTCCCGCTCGCCGGCGATCAGCAGCCGACGGAACGAGGTCAGGGTCACCATCACGCTGTTCGGATGGTCGTGCGGATGGGTGCGCTGGCCAGGCTCGTCCGCGTAGGACAGCACTCGGACGTACTCGTTCTCCCAGAGCACGACGTAGTGCTCGGGATCGGTCACGGTGGGATCGTCGTTGATCATGGCGCCAGCGTAGGTCTGCCGCGGCGGCGCCGCGATGGGGCGAGCACTGAGCTTCGCCGAACACATCACCTCAGTCGAACAACCCGCGGATGTCGTCCGCCGTCAGCGTCGACACCGCGCCCGGATCCCCGTCCAGCACCTCGCTGAACAGGCGCGACTTCGACTCCTTCAGCGCCATCACCTTCGCCTCGATCGTGCCGCGCGCGACCAGCCGGTACACGACCACCGGGCGGGTCTGCCCGATCCGGTGCGTGCGGTCGACCGCCTGCGCCTCGGCCGCCGGGTTCCACCAGGGGTCGAGCAGGATCACGTAGTCCGCCTCGGTCAGGTTCAGTCCGAATCCGCCGGCCTTCAGCGAGATGAAGAAGACGGAGTCGTCGCCCGAGCGGAATCCGTCGATCACCTCGGCACGATGGCGCGTCGATCCGTCCAGGTAGGCCGAGGTGATGCCCGCCGCATCCGCCGCATCGCGCGCCTTCGAGAGGAAGCGGGTGAACTGGCTGAACACCACGACCCGATGCCCCTCCGACGCCGCCTCGATGAGGATCTCGATCAGCGCATCCAGCTTCGCCGACGGCACCGTCGACTCCTCGTCCACCAGCGAGGCGTCCAGCGCGAGCTGTCGCAGCATCGTCAGCGAGCGGAAGATCTGGAACTTGTCGTCTTCGCCGCTCTGGATCAGCCCGAGCACCTTCTGCCGCTCGCGCTGCAGGTGCAGTTGGTAGAGGTCGCGGTGCTGCGGATGCAGGTCGAGTTCGAGCACCTGTTCCTGCTTCTCGGGCAGGTCGGCCGCGACGAGTTGTTTGGTGCGCCGCAGCAGGAACGGCCGCAGCCGTCGCGTCAGCTGCGCGAGCTTGGCCGCATCGTGCTCGCGCTCGATCGGCTGGCGGTAGTACTCGGTGAAGTGCGTCACGCCGCCGAGCAGGCCCGGGCAGACGAGCGACGCGATCGACCACAGTTCGAGCACATTGTTCTCCAGCGGCGTGCCCGTGATCGCAAGCTTGAACGGAGCGTCAAGCAGCCGCGCGCAGCGATAGCCGCGCGAGGTGTGGTTCTTGATCACCTGCGCCTCATCCAGCAGCAGGCCCGACCAGTTCAGATCCCTGTACTGCTCGAATTCGAGACGGAAGAGTGCGTAGCTGGTGACCACCACGTGTGCGCCCTGCGCCGCCTCCGCGAGTGTCGATCCGCGCCGCTTCTGCGTCTCCGAGATCGCCACCACGTTCAGCGCGGGCGCGAACTTCGCGCACTCGCTGGCCCAGTTGCCCACCACGCTCGTCGGCGCCACCACCAGGAACGGCGGCATCGCGCCGCCCGACTCCTCGCGCGCGATCTCCATCATCGCGATCGCCTGCACGGTCTTGCCCAGGCCCATGTCGTCGCCGAGGATACCGCCGAGATCGTTGCGGCGCAGGAAATCCATCCAGTCCAGGCCCGAGCGCTGGTAGTCGCGCAGGGTGGCGGTCAGCCCGGCCGGCACCGGAACCCGCAGCATCATGTCGAGATCGGAGAGCGCCGCGACGGCCTGCTTCCACGACTCCTCCTGCGCATGCACGAAGCCGATCTCGACGAGCTCGCGCCACAGGTCGACCTGGTACTTGCTCACCCGCAGCTGGGTGATCGGCCGGTCATTCAGCATCCGAGCCTCGTCGAGGATCGCCCGCAGCTTGTCGAACTCGGGCCCGAGCAACGAGAAGTAGACGCCGCTCGGTAGCGCGAACACGGGGTCGCCCAGCGCCAGCGCCGCGAACACCTCGCCGAACACCACCGGCTCGCCCTCGAGCGTGATCGTCACCGCGAGGTCGAACCAGTCGGTGTCGGTGCCCGTGGTCTCGAGTCGCACCACCGGCAGTTCGAGCGCCGCACGGTACTGCGGGCCCTCGTTCTCGGTGACCTCCACATCCGCCAGCTCGCGCAGCCGCGGCACCACCTCACCGAGGAACAGCACCGCCCGGGCGCCCGTCAACACGCTCGGAGCGAGCCCCCCAAGCAGTTCCGGATGCGCGCCTGCTGCCGCGAGCACATCGGCGACCGTCTGCTGCTCGGCCGCCGGATCCGCGCTCCGACGCCGCCAGTCCCAGTCGAGCGCGACTCCCTCGGCGGTATGGGTCAGCGCGAGCAGCAGCACCGGCCGGGCCGGCGTGGGCGGCTCGTAGGAGCCGTCGGCCGAGCGGATCGGTGCGAGCCTGCTCAGCCGCGGCAGGTAGTCGGCCTCGAAGAACTCGCGCTGCTCCTCCGCGACCGAGAGCGAATCCTTACGCCGCAGCAACGCGTGGATCTCCGCCGGCACGGGCTCGGTGGTCCGCAGGATCTCGATCGTGTCGTCGACGAGGCGGGCGAGGCCCACACCTGGCGTGCCGAGGAAGCTCAGCCCATCCATCGTCACCGGCTCGCCGTCGATGCTGAGCTGCACGTCGATCCGCAGCCGCTTGCGGGCGTGCCTGGCGTTGAGTTCGACGGAGGCGAGTTCGGAGCCGAAGCGGATCGGTGGCTGCTGCTTGCCGCTGGAGATCAGTGCGATGCCGGCCTCGCGCACCTCGTCGAGCAGGTTCCACAATCCGCGCGAACGGATGGTGTCCAGCGGCAGCCACTCGGGCGGCAGGTAGCCGTAGCTCGCGCGGTCGCCCGATTGGTAGAGACGGACGATGTCGAGCAGCAGGTCGAGGTGGTCGCCGCGGATCGGCGCGGACTCGATCCGGCCCCACTCGGTGCCGCCGCGGATCCAGTTGTCGCGCGCGCCGCGGATCGCGGGACGGATCGCGAGGAACGGATGCTTCGGCGAGGTGCGCTGCCACCACTGCTTCGGCCCGCCCGGCTGCCGGATGTCGAAGACCAAGGCGGCGGGCGACTCGTCGTCCCGCGGCTCGTCGCCGAGGATCGCATCGAGAGTGCGCTGCCAGGGCGCGACAGGGGCAGGCGGCTCCTGATCGAGCTCGTTGAGTGCGTAGCGGATCAGCGTGGCGGCGACGTGCTCGCAGCGCTTGTGGCCGCAGGTGCAGACGACGCTCGCCTCGGCGCCCGACTCGTGCAGCTCGACGAAGGTCTGGCTGATGTCGACGTCGTCGCCCACGACCGCGTTCAGCGAGAGGAAGCCGAGGCCCTCGCGGATGCCCAACAGCACCTCGTCCTGCTCGACGTAGCCCCGCGCCCGCGCCACCGCGGCGGGCGAGGTGAGCCGGGTGACGGCGTCGAGGCTGAGATCGAAGGGCATGGCCACATGGTGTCAGATGGGTGTGACACTGAGCGCGGATCGAGCCGCGGTCGGGCCTGTGGAGGAGGGGACTCAGCCGAGTTCCGCGAGTCCTTCCTCGATCAGTTCGGCGAACGCCGGGTCGTCGAGCGTCTCGACCAGCAGCGCGAAGGTGTGCACGCAGGTGCCCGGGTCGTCGACGTCGCAGGAGAACGACCACTCCCTCGTCAGCACGTTCACGCCGACCGAGGCGTAGGCCGCCCAACCCTTGTGCCGCTGCATCGGCGAGGTGCACGACACCTCGGCGTCCCAGCGCGACACCTCGGGATCCTCCGGGGTCAGCAGCACCCGGGCGTCGACGATCTCGTCGCCGAAGATCTCGCGGAGCCGAGTATCGCTGAGACCGAAGGCGGTTTCGACCGGTCGCGCCTCGTGCCGGGCTCCTTTCAACTCCACGACGATCGCCCGAGCTGCGTCGGTGCCGATTCCGCCGCCCTGCTGCGCCGGCAGCCAGTTCGCCGCCAGCGCGTCCGCGGATCCGTTCGACGCCACCACCACGCTGTCGGGATGCGCGCGCTGCTCCTCCCGCGCGCCCGGCTCGGCCGCGTAGCTGAGCACCCGCACGTGCTCGTTCTCCCAGAGGACGGTGAAGGTCATGGCGCAAGTCTAGGAAGCGCGCCGCGCCGGCCCGGCGATAGTGTCTCGACATGCACGCACGCTCCACCCTCGGGCTCCTGGCCGTTCTCGCCGCACTCGCGCTCGCGGGGTGCACGTCGGGCGGCGCCGCCGCGCCCAGCGCATCCGCAACGGCCACCGCGACCCCGACCGCCACGCCCACTCCGGTCGTCGCGCCGCTCACCTGCGCCGATCTCATCGGCCCGGCGCAGGCGGCCACCGCCCTCGCCGCCGACGCCGCCCTCGTCGACCCGCTGAGCATGGAGATGTTCGACCCGACGCTGGCCGCGATCCCCGCAGCGGGTGGGCTCTCCTGCGAGTGGGCCCCGGCGCCCACCGGCTCTGCCGTGGCCCGCCTCGAACTCAGCGTGCTCCCCGGCACGACCGGCGAGAACCCCGCCTGCATCGCGCTCGGCGACGAGCCCTGCGCCGCGGACCGCGAGGTGCCGCGCTACGGCGACACGGAGGCGCAGACCGGCTGCGGCGACCCGGGCTGCGTCTTCTCCGCCCTCGTCGGCGACACCTGGGTCGTGCTCGAGGTGCACAACCCGGGCCAGAGCGGGGCGGGCGGCGTGCTCGGCTCGCCCGACGTCATCCTGTCGACGATCGGCGATGCCGCGACCCAGGCGTTCTCGACGATCGCCGCCGCCGATCCCGCCGCGCTCGCCTGGCCCAGCACCGCCCCGGCGATGCCGGCGAGCTGCGAGAGCTACCTGCCGCTGAGCGCCGCCGGCGCCCTGATCAACGACGACTCGGTGCAGTGGCGCGAGCGGAGCGCGCCCGTCGCCGGCCAGCGCACGCTCCAGGACGCGGCCATCGCCCGCGCCGGCTTCATCGACTGCGACGCGGCGCCCACGTCGACCGATGCGAACACCGTCGGCGCCGTCACCTTCACCGCGATGCCCGGCGATGCCGCGCTGCTGACGCGGTTCACGCAGGCGCAGGCCTCCCGCGCCGAGGCGCCGCTGCCGCTGCAGCCCGAGACGATCGACGGCCAGCCGGCATTCGTGTTCCGCGACGGCGGCGGGACAGCGCGGATGGCGCTGTTCGGGGTGGGGGCGGACGCGGTGTTCACAGAGGGGAGCCTCGCGGGCAGCGATGCGCAGGCGGTCGCGGCGGCGATTCTGGCGCATGCGGGGTGAGGGGCGGGCGTCGGTTGTTCCCCGGCATCACCGATCCAGCATGCTCTCGTCCAGTCCAGGATCGGCCGCGCCTCAACGGCCGGCCGAGGCGGTCGTGGCGACGACGCGTGGCTGAGACTCGACCTCTACTGACCTACCTCGGAATCAGCCCGTCCGCCCGATAGCGGTCGAACAGCGTCGTGAAGGAGTCCACGGTGCGGTGGTGCGCGGTGAAGCCGGCGAGCCGGGACTTGCTGATGTCGGTGACGACCTCGATCTCGCGGCCGAGGTCGGCGTCGGTGTGCCACCAGGAGGCGATCCGGCTGAGGTCCGGCTCGGCGAGGCCGTGCTCGCGCACGACGCGGTGCCACACCTCTTCGGCGTCGCGCATCTGCTGCTGCAACGGCTGCGGCTGGGCGCCGGGCCCGACCGCTTCGACGCCGAAGTAGTCGGCGAGCCGCTGCCACATCCATCGCCACCGGAAGACGTCACCGTTGACCACGTTGAACGCCTCATCGCGGCCGGCCGGCGAGGTGGCGGCCCACAGCATCTGCTCGGCGAGGATCGTGGCGTCGGTCATGTCGGTGAGGCCGTTCCACTGGGTCAGCGAACCGGGGAACACGAACGGCGTGCCGAGTTCGCGGCAGATCGACGCGTACACCGTGAGGGTCAGACCCATGTTCATCGCATTGCCGACCGCGTGCCCGATCACCGTGTGGGAACGGTGCACCGACCAGGTGAAGCCGTCGCGCTTCGCCGCCGCGAACAGCTCGTCCTCCTGCGCGTAGTAGAAGTTGGGGGCATCGAGGCGAGGCTCGTCCTCGTGGAACGGGGTGTCGGGCATGTCGCCCTGTCCGTACGCCTCGAACGGACCGAGGTAGTGCTTCAGCCCGGTCACGAGCGCGACGTGCTGCACCGGCGCGTGCGAGAGCGCTGCGAGGAGGTCGCGCACCATGCCGCCGTTCACCGCGATGTTCTCCTCCTCCGTCGCCTGGCGGGACCACGCGGTGAAGAACACGTGCGTCGGCCGCTCGTCGGCGAGCACCCGAGCGAGGTCGCGCGCCGAGCGCAGATCGGCCGACAGCGCGCGCACTCCGGTCCGGGTCGCGCCCGGCCGCCGCGACAGAGCGGCCACGGGCCAGCCACGCTCCGTCAGCGCATCGACCAGCGCGGATCCGCCGATGCCGGTCGCTCCCACCACCAGCGCTCGGGATTCGGGTCGGAGGGGCGGGGTGGACTGTGCTGCTGCGGAAGTCATCCCCTGGGGCAACGTCGGCGTCGGGCTGGCATTCCGAGATGGGGCGGATGCACATGTGCGGGTCGGGTGGGAGGCCAGCCCGTGGCACTGGCCCCTCATAGACTGCACGCCATGCCCGTTACCTTCGTCATCGACTACACGATCGATGCCAGCAAGATCGCCGAGTTCGAGACCTACTCCGCCCGTTGGATCGAGCTCGTCGAGCGCGAAGGCGGCACGCATCATGGATACTACCTGCCGTCGGAGGGTGCCAGCGACAAGGCGCTCGCGCTGTTCACGTTCGAGAGCCTGAGCGCATATGAGGCGTATCGGGCGAACTTCGGAGTGGATCCGGACTTCATCGCGGCCGATCGGCTGCGGACGGATACGGGGTGCGTGCTGCGGTGGGATCGGACGTTGATGCGGCCGTTGGGGCGGTGATGCGGGGGCGGTGACCGCGGGCGGTGAGATCGTGGCCGCGCCTTTCGGCCACCCGGGCGACTTCCTTCAGCCCCGCCGAAACTTTCCCTCAATCTCCGCACCAGCATCTCCATCGCCGTCTCCGTCTCGCAGTCGGGGTCGGTCAGCCGCTCCGTGACGATGGCGCCGCACACCGTGATAGCCGGCGATCGCGTGTCGAGGTTGTTCGCCAGGCCCAGGGAGGCGGGACCCTGGATCGCATGGCGCGAGGTTTTCGCAAAGTTTTACCAGACCCTGCACTGTGCAGGGTTCTGGAAACTTCTACGAAAACAAGACGATCGACGCGAGCCAACGGCTTCGACCCCGCTCACCCGAAAGACTGGCCGCTGTGGACGAATATCCGCGGAACGGCGGGCCGGGACGACGACCCTTTTCGGATGGCGCGCTTCGACCGCCAGCTTGGAAACCGTGCAAAGTCGCCGCGAATCGGGCCAACGAGTCGGTCACGAGGGCGCGACGGCACGAACAGGGCGCCGTGCGCACCACCGCTAGCGGCGCACGAAGTTTCGGCGTAGTTTTATCAAACCCTACACAGTGAAGGGTCGTGGAAACTGTGGCGAAAACTACCCGGGCCGACGTCGAGGCGGCGTTGAACTCGATCGCGGACGGCGGCAGCGCCAACGCACGCGAAGGACTTCGAATCGACTTCAAAGTCGACGGACGCTCGTTGAAGGACGACCTTTCGAACATCGCCGAGGCGGCGGCGTGCTTCGCCAATGCCGACGGCGGCTACGTCATCTGCGGGGTTCGCGACCGACCAGGCGGAATCGACGCTTTCGTCGGCACACGGCTCGATCCGGAGAAGACCCGGATGCGGATCTATGAGATCACGCAACCGCACCTGTTCGTCACGGCGGAGGTCCTGAACCACCCCGCCGGAGACGTACTCCTCATCGAGGTCCCGCGCGGACTTGCCGTGCACAGCGTCAGCGGCAACTTGCCTCACGAACGCATCGACGACAACTGCGTACCGATGAACACCGACCGGATCGCCTCGGTCGTTGCCGAACGTCGTGGATCGGATTGGTCGGCGGAGGCCACCGATACACCAGCCAGCGCCGCCGATCCACTTGCCATAACAACGGCACGCGGTCTCTTGGCGCGTTCCTCCGACGCGAAGACTCGCCGGCTTGCAGCCGAACCTCAGGACATCGATGTGCTGCGCGCGCTCGGAGTCGTGCACGACGGAACACGGCTGACGAATGCGGGATCCCTGCTTTTCGTGGGCAGCTCCGACGCCGGAGCGGCGATGTCGTACGTGCATCGACGCACGCCGGCCGGATCCATCTCCGCCAACGAGCACTTGTCCGGGCCTCTTGTTCTCATCCTCCAGCGCCTCTTCGAGTTCATCGCGGCGCGCATCGATACCACCCCAGTGTCGATCGGGCGGGGCCAGCAGATTCACGTCGCCGATCTGCCCGAGGCTGCGATACGCGAAGCCGTCGTCAACGCCGCGATGCACCGGGAGTATCGGACCGACGGCTGGATCACCGTCGAGCACACTCAGACGCAGCTGGCAGTCACCTCACCAGGAGGCTTCGTCAGCGGGGTTCGAGTGGACAACGTCCTGACCACCTCCTCGCGACCGCGCAATCGGCAGCTCGCGGGTGCGATGCGCGCTCTCGGTTTCGCTGAGACCGCCGGCTCCGGAGTCGACAAGATGTACGCCGAAATGACGCGGCTCGGGCATCAACCGCCCTCATTCGACGCGTCCGGGGATTCGGTGCGCGTCTCGCTCCGCGGCGGCGCCCCGAACACCGCCTTGACCCGATTCGTCGCAACCCTTCCTCAGGAAGAAACCAGCGACGCCGACACCATGACGATTCTGCTCATGCTGCTGACGCAACGAATCGTGGATGCCGAGCAGCTCGCACCGATTCTGCAGAAGCCAACTACCGACGAAGCTCAGGCCGTGCTCGAACGTCTCAGTTCCGATCGCGTCGAACTTCTCGAACCAACGAGGGAAACCGCCCGGCGCAGCCGGCCGAAGTACCGGTTGCGAGAACACCCACTCACCGCTCTCGGATCGGCGGTGACCTATAGGCGCCGAACATCCGACCAGCTGGATCGCAAGGTCATCGAGCTACTCACCGAGACGCAGCGGATCAACGCCCGGATGATCCGTGTGCTTCTGGACCTCGACGCCCAGACGACGTCGCGCCTCGTCGCCGATCTCGTACAACGCGGGATTCTGGAGAAGTTACCGGGTGCGGAGCGGGGCCCGAGCGTGGCATACGGTCCGGGTTCGAAGTTCCCACGGAAAGGGCGGAAGGCGCCCAACCGGAGCGCTGAAACTACCGACGAGCCTCTCGACCTTCAGCTCGATGTGGATTTTGAGGAGAGCTGAGACGCGCTGGAAACGACGCAAGCATGCACTCGGGCGAATCACTCGATCGAATAGCCTCCAGACATCATGGATACGAAGCAGACGAAAACCATCGGGGAGCATCACGTTGCGGCCGAACTCGCTCGACGCAACTGGGCTCCGGCGCTCACCCGCGACGGCCTTGCCCGAACTGACATCCTCGCCGTCCGTCAGAGTGGAGGCGAGCGAAATCTCGTTGAGATCCAGGTGAAAGCGGCGCGCGGTCCGAAGTGGGAGTCGATCACGTGGTTGCTCGGTCGGAAGTCGCAGACGCCGAGCCTGCACGATTCCGAGTACTTCGTCCTTGTTGCGATACCGATGGATCTCAGCCAGCATCCTCGCTGCTTCGTCGTGCCGCGTATCCATGTGGCTGCGGCCGCCTGGATCCAGCACATGAACTGGCTGACGGAACCTGAAATTCCGGTCGGCAAGCGCAACGCAACTCTCGACCAGGCGCGGGTCTCGATTTCGGTCTTCCGCGAGTATGAGGATCGGTGGGATCTGCTGGATGCCGGTCAGTCGAGCGCCCCCATCCTGTTGCCTGCCAATCTCCGAGAGCTGGCGACGCTGGACCGGATCGGACTCCCTGAGGGTCATGAGTGGCGGGAGAAGCTTCCAATCTGGTGAGGGCAGCTATCCCTTTGTGCATGTCTTTCTCGCGCTTCGGCGCAGGGACCGGCGCGGCGCCGCAGGGACTGGCAAGTCACTCAGCCCAGCAGTGCCGCCAACCCGCCTTCGTTCACGATCGTGATGCCGTAGTCGCGGGCCTTGCGCGCCTTGCCGCTGAGTGAATCCGGATCGGCGGCGACGAGGAGACGCACCTCCTTCGTCACCGCGCCGTGCGGAACGTAGCCGCGCTCCGTCAGCTCGCGATGCCAATCGTTGCGCGGACGGACCATCTCGCCGGTCAAGACGACGAGGTCGCCCGGCTGCAGCGCGAAGTGCTGGGTGACGCTCGCGCGGGTGATCTCGCGCGGCTCCGTCGCCTCCGCGATCCGCTCCTCATCGACATGCAGCAATACAGCGACGAGCGCGAGGTCGTCGAGTTCCTCGTCGGTGAGCACGCCGTCGGCCCAGGCGACGGAGACGAGGTCGTCGAAGTACAGGTCGTTGAGGTGCTGCGCGGTAACGCGTCCGATGCCGAGCTCGTTCGCGAGCGCGATCAAAGCCTCCTCCTCGTGCGCGGAGATCTCGCGGTCGAGCAGGCAGCGGTCAAGCAGCGCGAGGTACTCCTGGTGCTCGACCGGCCCGGAGATGTCGGGCATCCGACCGACGATGCGAGCGAGGAAGGATGCGGGCACCGCGTCGGACTCCGGCCGCGCCGTCCACATCGTGCGCCGGCGCGGCACGGGCGGCCAGCCGTCGATGGGCAGGTCCGTCCAGGATCCGCCGGCGGCGATGTACTGCTCCAAGAGTTGTCCGGTCGCGAGGGCGTCGACGGAGGCGCGGTGTGCGCCGATCAGATCGATGTCGTAGGCGGCGCAGCAATCGGCGAGCGAGCGCCCTCCGCCGGGGATGAACTCGCGGGCGAGCTGCATCGTGCAGAGGAACGGCTGCAGCGTGACGTCGACGCCCATGCGACGCAACTCGGCGGTGAGGAAGCGTCGCTCGAAGCTCGCGTTGTGAGCGACGACGACGCGCCCATCGAGGTGGGTGAGCAGGTCGGCCGCGATGGAGGCGAACGTCGGCGCGTTCAGGATGTCGCGGGCATTGATGCCGTGGATCCGCTGCGCGCCGAGGTCGCGGTCGGGGTTGATCAGCGTTTCGTAGGCGGCTTCGAAGCGGCCGCGCTCGTCGAGGTGGACGACGGCGATCTCGACGATACGATCGTGCAGCTCGGGACGGACGCCCGTGGTCTCGAAGTCGATGACGGCGTAGCCGGGCATGTGCGGGTCCCCCTGGGTTGTGACGTGTGGAGGCATCGTAGCGGAGGGACGGGACATCGGGTCGCGACGGGGCGGAGTGGCGCTTGACAACCCAAAGCAGCGCTCTGTCACAATCGAAGCGAACGGATCGGAGGCGACATGGCATTCACGACCGCGTTGACGTCCGTGATGAGTGGCGCTTCGCAGCGGCAGTTGGCGCATTGGCGCGCTACAGGAATTCTCGTGCCCGAGACGGAACACGATGAACGTCCTTACCTCTACTCGTTCCGCGACATCGTGGCGCTGCGAACGTACGCTTGGTTACGCGAGACTCACTCTCAACCCCGACCCGACGACCTGGCAAGTCTTGGTGGAGACTGAGATTGAAGTTCGTCGCGAACACGAGCGACTGGATGAGTTCTCCGATGAGTCATCACCGACGCTCAAAGAGTTCAAGAAGAAGACCGAGACGGTCGAGCGTGGGTTGGCCTACTTGCGGAAGAACAGCCTGGAGCCGGATGTGCTGGGCGATGCCGAGAACCACGCATGAGGGCTGAGTCTGCCTTGAATCGATTTCGCACGGGATGGACCGTATGAGCCTCTACCGCGTCGACGGTGACTCGCTCGAGCCCGTTACGAACAAGACGTTCGCGGCGCTGCAGATCCGCGAGCGCGAGGCTCTGCAGCGCCTCCTCCGCTCCGACCTCGTCATCTTTGATGAGGGCCTCGGCGACGATCGGCTGGAACCTCAAGGAGTCGGTGCTGGCGATGATGGGTTCGAAGGTGTGGCGCCCTTCGCCCACTTGACTATCCACCTGGCGCCGAGGAGACTACCGCCGACATAGTGATTCAACCGGCCGAGATCATTGCTGCGGGGAGGGGCTGAGGCGTCACAATGCAGCCGAGGACGGCGCCTCGCGGAGCACCGTGGCGACAAAAGTCGGAGGCATCGGAGAGAATTGGATCATGGTGAACAAGGTGGTGCTGGAGACGTCTGCCGACGGTGGCGTCGGCTTGCGCATCGACGCGGTCACCGGCCCGCTGCCTGCGCGCACCCCGGCGGGCACTGAGCTACACCTCGGCAGCCAAGACCTTATTCGCCTGGCGGATTTCGCGACATTCCACGGCTTCACGATCTCATCTTTCATGATCGCAGACGGGCACCTCGTGCCGCTTCGCCCTGAAGAAGAGTCCGGGCTCTCGGACGAGATGGTTGAGGCCGTGAGGAACCATGGCGGCGCCGAGCTTGAAGCCGCTATGCAGGACGAGTACGACGGTCTATACGTGGTCGGGGTGACGCTGATTGCGACGAGCGGCATGCGGATCTCAGTCCGCCGACGAGGCTTCGTCGATACCTCAGTGGTGCAGGAAGCCGAGCAGCTCCTTCGGTCAGCATGGCAGGAGCTCCACCTCTCTTGAAGGACAGATTCATAGGCGTGCTGCTCGACGCCGTCAAGGTCGCCGTAGCGGCATGGGCGGCCATCTACGTCGAACCGAAAGTGTCGGAGATTCTCCCGACGATCGGGGCGCCCCTGCAGTACCTAATTGCTGCATTGCTGACCGCGGCAGTGCTGGAAGTCACTCTGCAACTGCTGATCGGTTGGCCAAGGATCGCAGTCACATGGAGCGTGAAGGGCGAGGACGGCCCGATCTCGGAAGTGATCGCGAGGATTCGACCTGCCAGCAATGAGTCCCAGCCGTTCATAGTCAAGGTGTCCGTCCCGAATGGTGGCTGGTTGGCTCGGCTGGCGCTTCGCTCCGCGATCCGTCCTGGCGCGCTTCTCCGGATCCGCATTGAGCAGGCGTCCGTGGTCCCCACGACGGAGAACTCCTACAAGAAGAACGGGGTTCCGACGACCATCCCGAACGACGAGACGAACGGATTCATCGTCGACCTCGGTCGACCACCAGGACCGGGCCCATGGCACTGGGCCGAAGTGCGTTGGCGTGATGAGTCGACGCCGAGGGGCGACGACTTCAACATCCTGTGCACATTCCAACACCCCAAGCCTTCCAAGCAGTTCTTGCTTAACCTCTTCATCCGGCGTTCGATGAACGCCCGCAAGTTCCGAGTCGTAGGATCCTAATATGCCCACAATGAGTCAAGAATCCGTCAAAGTGCTCCCTATGCACTCCAAATCTGCCATGTCTCTGGACGAGATACGGGAGGAGATGGTGAAAACTCGCCCGAGCCTTGCCGGCTTCAAGGGCGGCTGGGCAAGCATCAGCGACTACGAGTCGAACCTGCGCAGGGCGGGCGTGGAGCCACCTGTGTCCGCGCCCCAAATTGCAGAGGCAACGGACCTGCTGCCACGGATGCTCATGGCGAGGTTCTACTATTGGGACCCGGCTCCTTCCGGCTTGCGCGATCAGCAGGACCACGACCCGCTCGTCACGCGCCGCCTCAACGCGATTGACGTCATGATCACGGAGCCTGCACAGGGACGCATCGGACTCTTGTTCTCAACAAGGACCCCGACCTACCTCGGTAGGAGCGACGGGATCATTGCCTCGCTGAACAAGATCCTTCAAACCAAAGACGGCACGATCAGAATCGACCGGCGGCAGTCCCATCTCCAGTTGGAGGACGACGAGATCTTCCTTTGGCTGGCCGTCCAGCACCGTGACAGCCCGCAGCTCGCACCAGACATCCGACTCGACCAGATCGCCGGTATCAGCAGCAGGGACAACGCGAGAAGAACCGCGGACCTGAGGTACGGCGTCGACTTCGAGCGGTCGAACTTCCTCACCGCAGTCGCGGAGAAGGACACGCTCGGGCCCATCGACATCTGCTTCGTCAACAACGTCGGCGAGGACAATCACTCCTATGAGGTGCGGCTGCACGTCGATGGAGGCTTCGAGATTAGGAAGAACGCACTGCGCTTCCCCGACGAGCTCGACCGACCGAACCTAATGCTGGAGACGAGTCTGATTCTGGCCTATTCGCTGATTCCCAGGTTCAACGACATGTACGTGGCTGACACAGCGAACTGGTCCTCGCAGCGCGTCGAGGTCATCCAAAACGCGATGACAGCCCTTGAAGAGCGTTATAGGTCTTTGAAGGCGGTGCTCCACAAACAACTCGTTGGAGACGCCGGACTGCAAACTGTTTCATAGACCGGAAAGCGACGGCGGTGTCAAAGCGTCGTAGCTACGGAGGGGGTTGGTGAGCCCCGAGATTACGCTGGCGATCAAAGCGTCGTCGAAGCCGAGGAGGCGACGACCAACCTCGGTCAGCAGTGGCGTCCCGAAAGCCCTGACCGAGCTGATGACCCTGGGTCGGACGATGACGAAGCGAGCGGCCGTCGTCCTGGCCTAATTCGACCGGCCCGGCAGCAGCAACGGACTGACCGAAGCGATGAACGGCCGCCTCGAACACCTCCGCGGCTCCCCCCTCTGCTTCCGCAACCTGACCAACTACATCGCCCGATCACTCCTCGAAACCGACGGCTTCAGACCACGATTACACCCTGGACTGCGATGAGCCCCTTTGTCGTGTCTCCGGAAGAGGTGAGCGGAGGGTTGGAGAACCGCCATAGGAGTGCCACCAGGGGTGCCATCGCCAGCGCAGCGTCAGCGCGTCGGGAACGCGTGCTGGAGGTAAGCGACAAGCTCGAGAGCCATCATCCGGTCGAGCTGAATCGTCTGACTCGACTTGGGCTTGGACTTCCGCTCGTCCGAACCGAAGGTCGAGATGTGCACAATCTTCGAGCCATCCGGGGCGTCGACCTCCTGAACGAAGCAGTCCACCTCGGTGGTGTGTGGCTTCACCGACTGGGATCCGTACTGGATGGAACGGACTTTGGCCATGAGGATCCTCGCTTACTAGTGGTCGACGCGACGCGTCAAAGTTCCGGTATCTTCGTTGATCACAACTACCTGCTGGTCCAAGCCGGCAGCCGCGCACGAAGGTGCTCACGCAGGCCAGGATCGCACACGTAGACGTACGTCCCGCGCATGCCTCGCGTCATCAGCACCGAGTAGATGTTCCGCACATAAGCCAACAGGTCATCGTCGGTGTAGACGATCCCCCGACGCGGGTTGTTCTCCTTGCCCTTCTTGTCGCGATAGTTCTCGCGTTCGAACACCACGGACCCGCGTTCCCTGTCGTATCGCAGGTCGGCGCCGATGATGACCCCGGCGTAATTCAGGTCATACCCCTGAACCGTGTGGATGGATCCGACCTGGTCGATCGCGCCGCTGGAGTTGATCCAGTCGGTGTCCGTCTGGTTCCAGCGGAGCCGATACCCCTCGACATCGATGTCGTATGCCGAGCGATCGGTCTTTGTCGTCCAGTCCCACGCGAACCCGGCGACGAGCCGTGACAAACCGACCTCGGCATCCCTTGCTCGGATCTGAGCATGCATGGCGCCAAGATCATCGAAGAATTGCAGATCGTATTCGCCGAACGACGGCGATCCGGCCGGCGACGTTCCGGACAAGAGGGAACGCACGAACGCGAGGTAGTCGTTCCCGCCGCTGACGCGCATCTGCGACAAGAGAGCGAAGTGACGACTCTGAGCCTGAGCAGACTTGACAAGTTCACGAACGAACGGGCTAGGTAAGTCGGCCGGGCGTACGGCCTGCTCCTCGTCGAGCAGCAGCACCCGGTGCTTACTGCGGGCGAGCACCCAGTCGAGCTGCGTGAACTCGTCATCGTCGCGTCCGAAGAGCTTGAGGTTGATCTCAGCGAACGCCGTGTTTTGGGCGGCCGATGGCTGATTGGCGCGATGATTCAGGCGGTGTGCCTCGTCGACAACGACTAAGTCGTAGACCGCGTCCCCCTTGCCGAGTTGTGCCGGCGAAAGCACCGGGGTCCGCTGCAGTCCGGGAGTATTTTTGAACACCTTCGTGATGGAGGCGCGGAGCGATTGCTGCGGGACTACCAGAGCGATGCTGAGTCCGCTCAAGAGCTTCCGGTTCTCCTCGACAAAGAACTCGGAGAACATCGAGTCGTGGTCGGGCTCATCGTCCTCCGTGATCGCGGCGATGTCGCGGAGCAGCTTCAGCAGGTAAATTCCGACAATCGTCTTCCCGGTGCCAGCGCTCCCCTGGACAACGGCGGTGCTTCCGTCAAGGCTGTGAGCAAGATCGTGGAGCAGACCCTCGACGATGTTCTCCATTGCAGCGGCCTGGTCACGGTTCAGGCTCTTGAAAGGAGAAAGTTTGAACAGGTCACTGTTCTCGATCTCCGGGATGGAACGGGAGAACAGCTGCTCAGCCCGAAGCTGTTCGAACACCTCGCGGAACGTCTCGCGGTAGAGCGCGCGGTCGTAGTAGTCCGCGTCGATAACTCCGCTGTTGCGGTTGAGGACGACGCGGGCGCCGTCGCCGGAAAACCAGCGAATCAGATGCGATTCCAGGTCGAGGCACACGGACTTGTTGAAGCGGTCCGCCAAGACGACTCGGACCGTCTCGAGGCCAGCCTTCGATTCGGAGTCCCGGTGCTGCTTCATCCGAGAGGTGACGTTGAGCGACTCGCCGACGTAGACCCGGCTGCTGTCGTTGAGCGTGTAGACAACGGGCCAGTTCGCGAATCTGCCGGCCGCAGAGGTCCAGCGCCCCATCTCCTCAGGCGAGAACGCGGCGCGCTCGATCCTAAAGTCGGTCATATTTCTGACTGCTTCCGCGAGATTTTTCCACCGGGTACTTCTCCCGGGTGGTCGCGAGCTTGGCGAGCACGATCTCCGATGGGTCCAAAGAAAGCCGGTCTGCAAGCAGGAAACAATAGGTGAGCACGTCTGCGAGTTCGGCCTGGACCCGGTCGCCGTCCGCTTCAGCGCTCCATTGGAAGCACTCGAGAAGCTCCGCCGCCTCGATCGAGATGCTCTTCGCGAGATTCTCGGGACTGTGGAACTGAGCCCAATCGCGCTCGGCCACGAACGCGCGGAGTTCGTTGAGAACGCGGGCATCGGTCATGGGTTCACCCTAGCGAGAGCTGAACCCACGACCTCACGGCCAAACCTCACCCCAACGCCGCCCGCACCGGCTCCGCCACCCGAACACCCAGGTACCCCATCTGCTCCATCAACGCCCGCACCACGGCCTTGCCCAGCTCCACCGGCACCGCATTCCCCAGCTGCCGCTGCGCATCCGCCCGCTTGCCGACGAGCCTGAACTCGTCCGGGAACGACATTAGCCTCTTCATCTCGTTCACGCGCAGCCGTCGTGCCCTTTCGACCCCGCCGCCCACATCCACGTTCTCCCAGTGGAACGGGCCGACCCACGGACCCGGCTGTGCCTGCACGGTCGACGAAGGCCGGTTCGGGTCGAGCCGCAGCAGGAACGTCCAGTAGCGGCTGCGCCATTCGAATCGGTCACGACCGCCGTAACGGGAGGTGTGCCAGAGGTAGTTCTGCCCGGGCGGCACCTCGGCCGCCAGCTCGCCGTACTCGCCTTCGACGATCTCGTCGTCCAATGCCAACGACAGCGGGAGGCCACGGAACGCCTCAGCGGCGGTCACATGCGGGATCTTCGACGGATCGATCGTCCGGTCGCGCTCGCTCCAACCCGAGTGAGTCGGCTCCGGGAAGACGAACTTCTCGCCGTCACGGCGTCCGACGACGAAGACGCGCCGCCGAAGCTGCGGCACGCCGTAGTCGGCGGCGAGCAGCACCTTCCACTGCGGGTTGTAGCCGAGTTCAGCGAGCGACTTCAGCAGCCGTTCGAACTGGGCGCGATGGGTCTTGTAGGTCAGGCCCTGCACGTTTTCGAGCACGAACGCCTCAGGCTGGGTCTCGCGAACGACGCGCACGTACTCGTCGAGCAAGGATGCATTCGGGTCGCGGCTCTCGCGTTTCTCCTCCAACCAGAAACCGGACTTGCTGAAGGGCGTGCAGGGCGGCCCGCCGATCACCAGTACTGGTTCGCGCGGCTTCAGCCCGGCCTCAGCGAGCAGCTGCTCCGCCGGCAGTGTCCGGATGTCGCCCGTGAGCGTGTTCGCACCGTGGAAGTTCTCGCGCAGAGTCGCGAGCGCGGGGTCGTTGTAGTCGGTCGCGACGGTTACGCGCAGCAGTCCGGCCCCGGGGTCGTCTCGATCCAGCGGTGCCGCGTCAGCCCGTTCGGTCGCAAGATCGAGTCCGCCTGCTCCGGAGAACAGGCTGACGACGGGAAGGCCGTATTCCATCGAGTTACCTTCAGGGTCGGTCCGGGGTCGACCGCCGCAGATCGCAGCCGCCGGTGGTTCCAGTATCGCTCAGCGCAGCATCGCACCGACGTACGACACCGAGTGTCGATGTCGGTGCTCGGCCCTACCCTGAACTCATGGACGAGCAGATCGCGGGGCGCTCCTACTTCGAGGTGTATCGGACTACGGGGCGCGAGGACGTCCACGCCTTTCTGCTCGACGCTGTCCATCGTTCCGGGGCGACCGTGCTCTACGCGAGCCCAGCTGATCGCGCTCCTATCTACATCGGGGCGCAGTCGGCGTCCGGCGAGCGTCTGGGCCTCCTGATCTACCCCTTCCGCATGACGACACGGATCACGAAGAATCGTCCCGCCGGTGAGGTCCGCGGGCAGCTGCGTTACGGCGGCGAGGAGTCGTGGACTCGGCCGCATCCGCTCGGGCGCGACATCGCCGGCATCGACATCACCTTGATCCTGGGAGTCGAACTCGAGGCCGGGGTACTGATCGGGCTCGACCCGCTCATCTACTCGAACCTGCCGATGGGGAATTCGTTCTACGCCAGGACGGCACAGCTGGCGGAGATCGCCGAACAGAGCTGGCTCGTCTGGGAGCGGCACAATCGTCCGAGCACAAAACGCACGGACACGGTCGCGCCGACGCTGCTGGAGACCTTCGTCGGCTTCGCTCCCGAGCGGCTGATGGACTTCGCCACCTTCGAGCGCGACACGTCACTCCTCGGGCTGGACCCGGCCCTCCGATTCTCGGCAGCGAACGAGTTCGGCGACCGCCCCTCCGCCTCGCCGACCGAAGCGACACACGCCTTGGAGCAGCAGTTCGATCTCAGCAGTCGGGTGATCGTCGACATCATCTCCAAGCGGAACCGGCTGACGGTCGCCGTCCGCGGAGGAGTCGCCGAGTACCACCTCGAGGATCAGCTCCAACACGACCCGGATGTGGCCCAGGTCGCCTCCCTGGACGATGACGGAAAGCACGACTTCGACGTCACACTCGCGTCGGGCTCCTTCCTCCGCGTCGAGTGCAAGAACGCGAGCCCGAACCGGTTCAAGAACGGCGACTACCGGGTCGAGGTTCAGAAGACCCGCGCCTCGCAGAACGACCGGGCGAGTCGGTTCTATCGGGTCGATGCGTTCGATGTCGTCGCCGCCTGCTTGTTCTCCGCGACGAAGGAATGGACCTTCCGCTTCGCGAGGACGACCGATCTCGAGCGCCACAAGGAGTTCCCGGACCGGCTCGCGCCGATCCAGCACGTCGGCAGGGTCTGGGTCGACTCCATCTCCGAGTTGGAGAGCTGAATGCCATCGCGTGGCCCGATCGACGTCGGCTTCGATTTCCGATCGGATACCCCTTTCGGGAAGGATCCGGACGCCGCGAGTCCGACCTTGCGTCGATACCATCGCACCTTGTGGAGCAAGCCACTTCCGGGCGGCGAGATGTTCAGCCTCAGCTCGGATACGCCCAGAGCCTATCTCTTGCACGACTCGGAACTCGGCCGGTTCCGGCTGGCGAGCGACACCATCGCGACGTCGCACCGCCGGAAGCTCGCGCTGCTCTACAGCGGCATGAGCCTGAGCGAGAACGAGTCGTTCCATCGGCTCGGCTACACGATCGGCGGCATGCTTGTCTTCCCGGGCAACAGGATCGACGGCAAGCAGACGATCAATCAGCGTCGGGGGACGCACCACCTCATCGCTGACCGGTTCGACCTCACCCTGGAATGCATCCGGCGGCACTACGTGGAGGAGTCCAGCCCACTGTCTTCAACGATGTCGGCTTACGCCGGCTTCTTCCGTCTGTTCGTCGATTTCCGCGGCTACGTCGATTTCTTCCTCCTGCAAGACATCCTTCACGATGACGGCCGAGTGCGGATGCTGACCGGAGCGGAGGCTTTCGCCTCGCCCACGCTGCCGACGACGCTCGACGGCTATGTCGCTTATCGCCGTCTTCTCGCCGACTTCGTGCGCGCTCGAAACCGTCGGATCGATTCCGCTTTCAACGGCCGGCCCGTCCGGCGGATCGTGCGAGCGGATGGACGTGTGGTGCGAGATCCACGGTGATCCGAGCGGCGTCGCAGAAGCATCTCACTCGCACTGAGAAGGTCGTGGCCCACAGCCTCTCGCAATAACCCCGCCACCGCCCCGGCCGGCGCCCCCTCCACCACGGCCGGTCATGACCGCGGCGTAGACGCCGCGTCGGACCTCGAGCGCACCCCCGAGTATCCCTGGCCGGACACGATCCCCTCGACCTTTATTGGCATGCGTCAGGGGAACCGTCGGTCGCCTCAGACGATCAAGGAGATGCGAAAGGTAGGGCTGGCTCCCCTGGACGATCAGCCTGTGGATAACTTCTGCGAGGATCCGTCGCTTGTGTCTACGGTGTCGGGATGCGCTCACCACGGATCCTCGTTGCCGGATGTCTCGTCGCGCTCGCGTGCCTCGCGCTGAGCGGATGCATCGGGGAGGCGAGGGAGGGGCCGACGAGGGCTGCGTCGCCCACGGTGACGAGCACGTCACCATTCGCTACCAACGATGAGGCGCTGGCAGCGGCGGTCGCGGCGTTCCAGCGGTACCTCGATGTGCACGATCAGGTTGCCCAGGACCTCGAACTCAGCCTCGACCTTCTTGATCAGGTAGCGATAGATCCGCTCCTCACTCTCGAGCACGACGGCGGCGAGAAGCAGCGCGCCGAAGGCATGCACACAACAGGCGCCACAACGTTCGACTCACCTATTTTCGAGTTCGCGGAGTACCAGCCCGACGGCAATCTGATGGTGTCCGCGTTCCTCTGCCTGGACGTCGGCAACGTCCGGCTGATCGGCAGCGACGGTGTCGACATAACCCCGGCCGCACGTGACGATCGCGCGGAGTTTCATGTGCGCGCGTTCTCCAAAGAGCCCGGAAGCGACGACCTGATTATCGGAGAGAGCGAACTGTGGAACTACGACGGACGCTGCTGACGTTGGCGATAGTCGCCGGGATCGCCATCGCGGGCGCCTCCAGCGCAGTCTCCGAACCCAACTCCTCCTCCGACGACGACGTGGTCACTATCTGGGATTTCCTCGTCAACGAAGGCTCGGGCAGCGGCGCTGACGAGACCTCCACTGACCTCACCGCCGAGGAGCCACCCGCCGATCCCACCACCCCCGTCATCGACGAGGACCTCGCCCTCCGTCAACAGCTCTACGACTCCGCCCTCGCCAACGGCCGCTACGTCTACAAGTGCCTCGACGGCGTCAACTGCGTCACCCCGACAACCCCCGCCCCCGCGGCCCCCGCCGGCCCCACCGTCACCGGCACCCAACGCACCATCACCATCCGCGACCTCGCCACCTTCATCCCCTCAGCGACGACCCTCACGATGGAACCCGCGCACTGGATGCTCCGCGACACCCCCACCAACTTCATCGCCCACGCCGAACAACAGACCGTCACCGCACCCCTGCTCGGCCAGCAGGCCGACGTCCGCTTCACCCCCATCGGCTACACCTTCGACTACGGCGACGGCTCCACGAAGACGACCGACATCGGCGGCGACACCTGGGCCAACCTCGGACTCGACGAGTTCAGCGAGACCGAGACCAGCCACATCTACACGAAGCGCGGCTACTACGACATCACCGCGTCAGCCGTCTACGTCGCCGAGTATCGGATCAACGGCGGCGGCTGGACCGCGGTCGACGGCACGATCTCCATCCCCACCACCCACACCGGCCGCACCGTCACCATCGACACGGTCCTGGTCCGCGGCACCTGCGACGAGTACCCGGAAGATCCGGGATGCCCAGGATGGGATCCAGGACCGCTCGAAGACTGAACCATCGACACGGGACAAGGTCGAGTCACCGCGGTTCCGCGCCGACCGGAAGGCAGCAGTATGCTGCGAACCCGGCCATGTCCAGGAAGACGACCGAGCGATTCAGCTTCCCGAGCCCACCTCATAGACTCGTTTCGTGACCGATCTCCTTCCCGCATCGCGCGAATCGTGGCGCGGCACGCTCGGCGGATACTCTCGGCCAACGGCGACGATAGAACTGGTCGCCCCCATCTCGAAGAGTGGCGGCGGTTCCGGCGCTTTCCTCGCCCTTGCCGACAACGGACACGACTACTGGGTCAAGCCGCTCGGCAACCCGCAGGGCGACCTCGTCCTCGCAACCGAGCAGATCGTCGCCGCGGTCGGACGCCTGATCGACGCACCCGTTCGGCCGGTCGAGCTGGTCTCCATCCCTGCCTCTCTGGCAGGTTGGAAGTATTTCGACTTCCACCGTCTCAGACCGGGCATCGCGCACGCATCGCTTCATCTCGAGGCCACCGAAGAGGACGAGGACCTCCTCTACGTCCGCCGCGACGACAACGACAATCGCTATCCGGCGATCATGGCGCTCTGGGACCTGTGCATGGGTGGCGACGAACAGTGGCTGCACGACCAACGGTCGCAGTTCTCGGTCTGGTCGTTCGATCACGGTTTTTGGCTCGGAGGGGAGCCCGACTGGACCGGCGACAAACTCGCTCCGCTCTGCTCGACGCCGTGGGAGCTGGGTTCCTCTGTGAAGCGTTTCCAGCCTGGTCGTTTTCACGACCTCGCAAACGCATTGGAACGTCTGACCCCGGAAGATCTCCTGGCCGCCGTCGCCCGCGTCCCCGTAGAGTGGAAGATCCCCGACTGGGAGCTTGAGACCGTCGCCTGGGTCCTCCACAACCGTCGACTCGGCGTCGCCGATCGCCTCCGCAGCGCCGCCGCACGTACCTGAACAACGACCCCGAGAGAGGAGCAACCGATGAGCTACAGCTACTGGCTGCTCCGTTACGTTCCCGACACCGTTCGCGGGGAGTTCGTGAACATCGGAGTGATCGTCGGAGACGACGACAGGGCCGATTGGGCCATCCGGACAGTCGAGTCTTTCGTGCGCGCGAACAGGCTCGGCGGCGACGCTTCGCTGTCGAAGTCCTGGCTGGACCGTCTGGTTCAACGAGTGGCCGCGAATCAGGACACGAATGCACAGCTCTATCCCGTCGCTCTCGACACCGGGATCTCGCGATCATGGCTCGACCGGCAGCGCTCCCGACTGAACAACTCGGTGCAGATCTCACCGCCGACGCCCGTTGCCACAGCGGACGCCGCGAGCGCAGCCGACCTGCTCTTCTCTCGCCTGGTGAACGAAGCCGCTCGCGAGGAGCGATCGACCTCGCGAACGCGCCTCGTGAAGAACCTGCGCTCGCGGTTCGAGCAGACTGGTCGGCTCCAGCTCGGCATGAACCTTCAGGCGAAGGCCGAAGCGACGGTCGGACGCCAGCATGGGCAGTTCGACTTCGCCGTCGGTGATCGGCGAGCCATGCAGCTGACGCAGGCGTGGGCGTTTCAGGTGAAAGATCTCCCGCGGGTCGACGAGATGGTGCGTTCCTGGAACTACCTGGCCGGCCGCATCCGCGACGAAGGCGCCAACATCAGTGGCTTCGGTCTCGGCGCTAGGTCGGCGCTCGTGTCGCCCGACGTGCCGATCTGGGCCGTGCACGACGAGCCGACGACCGACGCTCAGCGGGAAAGTCTGCTCGTCGCACAGGAGGCATGGTCGAAGTTGGGGGTGCGGTCGGTGTCGAGCGCAGAAGCCTCGGTGGTGGCAGCGGAGGCGGCGGGACTGGTCATGGCCGCGGCGTAGACGCCGCGTCCGTCCTCGCGCGGCCGCGAAATACGCGCCGCCGGCCGCGAGTTCTCACCTCATTATGGCGTGCTCAAGGCGCACGGTCGGGGGCTTCAGACGATCGGGAAGATGCGGATGACTCGGCCGACTCTCGACGAATTCCTCGCCTGTGGATAACTTCGGCGAGGATCCGTCGCTTGTGCCTACGGTGTGGGGATGCGCTCACCACGGATCCCGCCTGTTGGATATCTCCTTGCGCTCACGTGCCTCGCGCTGAGCGGATGCGTCGGGGAGGAGCCGACGAGTGCTGCGTCACCGACGGTGACGAATACGTCGCTCTTCGCAAGCAACGATGAGACACTCGCGGCGGCAGTCGCGGCGTTCCAGCGGTACCTGGATGTTCAGAACGCGGTCGCGAGCGATCCGAGCCTGAGCCTGGGCGTCTTCGACGATGTCACGATCGACCCGCTGTTGTCAGTCGAGATCAATGGCGCCACGAAACAACGTGACAGCGGACTGCTTCGCACCGGACAGGTCAAGGTTGATTCTCCGATCCTCGAGTATTCGGAGTACCAGCCAGATGGACGACTTCTTGTGCGGGCCTTCGTCTGCCTCGACATGACGGACACCAGGATTCTTGACGCCCAGAACAGCGACGTGACACCAGCATCCCGCGACGACCGAGTCGAACTCCACGTATTCGCCTTCACCAAAACCGCAGGCAGCTCAGACCTCATCATGGGACGGAGTGAACTTTGGCAGTACGACGGCCGCTGCTAGTCGCGTTGATCGGATTCGGGCTCATCATCATTCCAGCGAGACAAGCCGTTGCAGATCCCCCAGTTGCAACAGCAGATGGCTCCTCCGTGTCCGTCTCCGATCTCGCAACAAACACTGGTCGCGAGTCACTTGCGCCCGGGGGCGATGACGCAACTCCGACCTCCGAGGTGCCCACCACCCCTGTCATCTCCGAATCCCCTGACCTCCGCCAGCAACTCCTCGAGAACGCCAGAGAGAACGGCCGATCCGGCTTCACTTGCCTCGACCCGCGCAACTGCCCGACAGCAACCCCGCCCCCGCAGTCCCCACCGGCCCCGCCGTCACCGCCACCCAACGCACCATCACCATCCGCGACCTCGCCACCTTCATCCCCTCAGCGACGACCCTCACGATGGAGCCCGCGCACTGGATGCTCCGCGACGCCCCCACCAACTTCATCGCCCACGCCGAGCAGCAAACCGTCACCGCTCCCCTCCTCGGCCAGCAAGCCGACGTCCGATTCACCCCGATCGGCTACACCTTCGACTACGGCGACGGCTCCACGAAAACCACCGACATCGGCGGAGACACCTGGACCAACCTCGGACTCGACGAATTCAGCGAGACCGAGACCAGCCACGTCTACACGAAGCGCGGCTACTACGACATCACGGCGTCAGCGGTCTACATCGCCGAATACCGGATCAACAGCGGCGGCTGGACCGCGGTCGACGGCACGATCTCCATCCCCACCACCCACACCGGACGCACCGTCACCATCGACACCGTCCTCGTCCGCGGCACATGCGACGAGTACCCGGAAGACCCCGGCTGCCCCGGCTGGGACCCGGGCCCGCTCACGGATTGAACACCGCGAGCGCCCGCTCGCACCTCAAGCGCCGCACTCACCCACCAAGCACCACAAGCGCCACACTCCCCGACACCGCGACCAGCGTGCTCCACAGCACGATCGCGATGCCCTGCCACAGGATCACCCAGCGCTTCTCCACTCCCGAGGCGACCAGCGCGGCCGCGGTGAACTGGGTCGGCAGCGCGAGCGGGCCGAGGAGGCTCGCGCCGGGTACGCCGAAGCGCACCAGCCAGCGGCCGAGCTTCTGCCGACCCTTCGACTCCGGCTTGCGCGGCTGCTCGGGAGCGGGCTCGACGGCACCCGCCGGCACGGGCACGCGGGCGTTTCGGCGCGCGGTCGCCGCGGCACGGATCCGCGAGCCGAGGAGCACGACCACCACCACGCAGGCGAAGTTGCCGATGATGCCGGCCAGCGCGGCGAGCACCGGATTCACGCCGCCGATCACGCCGATGGCGGTCGCTCCCTCGCCCTCGATGAACGGGATCGCGCCCGCGGCCGCGAGGATCAGCGGCTGGATGATGTCAGGCACCTGGGCGACCAGGTCCTGGAAGTAGAGGATGGGGTTGGACATGGGGATCTCCTAATCGAATGGTCGGATCGCCAAAGGGCTCGACGAAGACACCGGGCGCGATGCGACCGGAGGAATACAGATCTCGGCAGGCTCGATCAGTGCGGCGGTGGAGCCGTGCCCTCGGCGGCGTCCAGCGCCGCATCCAGCTCGGTGATCTTCTCCGCCGACTCGGTGCTGATCAGGTGGGCGCGGTAGAGCACCTCGAGCTGCGCCTGGTTGTAGACGTGCTGCAGCGAATGGCCGACGGCGTCCTGCGCGAAGGCCGCGCCGCGCGGCGAACGCGAGCCAGCATCGCCGATCCAGTCGTACTGCTCGGCGAGCGCCGTCAGCTGCGGGGCGATGCGCTCCGCGAGGGCACGGCGGGTCTCGCGATCCGCGTCGGGCGCGAGCGCGTCGAACTCGTCATCGACCGAGGTGCGCGGCTCGTCGTTCATCCGCTCCAGGTCGCGCATCGCCGACTCGTCGAGCACGCGCGAGAGCACCATCAGCATCGATCGCTCCGACTGCGGGAGGCCACCGGCCGGCTCGCGGAACCCGGCCGGCAGGTCGGCGGAGGCACCGCGGCTGAGGATCACGGCGAGTTCGTCGCGGATCCGCTGCAGCCGCCCGATGGTCGCCTCCAGTTCGGCGTCGATCAGCCGCAGCGACTCGCGCGGGTCGTCGCCGCCCTCCTCCATCGCCGAGATCTGCGCGAGTGGCACGCCGAGTTCGGTGAGGCGGATGATCTGCAGCAGCCGGACGAGGTGCGCGCCCTGGTACTGCTTGTAGCCGTTCGCCGCGCGCTCGGGCTCGGCGAGGAGGCCGAGCTGGTGGTAGTAGCGCACCGTCTTGACGCTGGTGCCTGCGATCCGCGCGAGTTGCTGGGTGCTCCAGGCCATGATCCGCTCCGTCTCCGTCGGAGGATTCTCCGACGACTACGAGTCAAAACCGTGCCCTCGGGGCAGGGTCAAGCAGCGAGGAGGCGCCCGACGCGATTGCCAGGTGGCTCGGAGGTTCGGGCAGCATCGACCGTCGCGACCCCCAGAAGCGTGCGAGACACCCCGGTGGAAGTGGGGGTCTCGCACGCTTCTGGGGGTGTCGGCGTCGACCGTCTCCGCACGGCGCATCCGCGCCACCGCAACTCACTGTCGGTGCCGTCCGCGACAATGGATGCGCACCGAGAGGAGGACCGGATGAGCACCCTGAGCGACGCACTCGCCCTCCGCCGACTGCGCGACGACAGCGCAGCCTGGTCGCTCCTGCGGGCAGAGAACGCGCCGATCGCCGCCGCGATCCTCGACCGCCATCTCGGTGCGGAGCAGCGTCGCCTCCCGGTGCCCGAACTCATCGACCGGGTCGACGCCGAGCTCGACCTCCTGCGCGATCACGGCTTCGAGCTGCCACGCACCGCACAGGCCTACTGCGCCGACTGGCGCGCGCTGGGCATCCTGGTACGCCGACCGTCCGAGACGACACGCAGCGAGACCTTCGAGCTCTCGCCCGACGCGCTCACCGCCATCCGCTTCCTCACTCAGCTTGCCACTCCGCAGCAGTCCGTCACCGAATCGCGCCTCGCGACCATCGCCGAGCGCCTGGCCGCACTGGCCCGCGAGACCGACCCCGACTCGTCCAGCCGGCTCGCGCAGCTGCAGGCGCAGCGGGATCGGATCGACGCCGAGATCGCCGCCGTTCAGGGCGGCACGATCGACGTGCTCAGCGACGCGCAGGCGGCGGAGCGGGCACGCGACGTGCTCGCTCTTGCCGAGTCCATCCCCACCGACTTCGCGCGCGTCCGCGTCGAGATCGAGCGGATCAACCGCGAGCTGCGCGAGCGCATCGTCGACAGCGAGGAGGCCCAGAGCCACGTGCTCGACGAGATCTTCCGCGGCGTCGACCTGCTCGCCGACTCCGAGGCCGGCCGCAGCTTCGCCGGCTTCTACGCGCTCATCCTCGACCCCGAGACCAACGCCGCCTTCGACGAGAGCGTCGACCGAGTGCTCGACCGCGGCTTCGCCCGCGAGCTGACCGCCCAGCAGCGCCGAACCCTCCGCCGCCTCATCCGCACCATGCAGGAGGGCAGCGCCGAGATCCACGAGGTGATGACCACCTTCGCCCGGGGCCTGCGCCGCTTCGTGCAGAGCCAGGAGTACCAGCAGGATCGCGCGATCAAGCGGATGCTGCGCGAAGCGCTCGCCGACGCGCTGCCGCTCGCGCAACGGGTCAAGCCGTACCGCGCCACGAGGATCGAGCTGGCGCTCACGTCCGTCGCCCTCGACAGCGTCGGCCGGCTCGCGCTGTACAACCCCGCCGATCTCGAGACCGCGGTCGAAGTGACGACGCGCGCCGACGAGCCCGTCGACCTCGCCGAGCTGCGTGAACTCGCCCGAGAGACCGAGATCGACCTGGTCGAGCTCACCGCCAATGTGAACTCCGCCATCGCGGTCCGCGGCCGCAGCACCGTCGGCGAGGTGCTCGAGCTGCATCCCGCCACTCAGGGCGTCGCCAGCGTCGTCGGCCTGCTCGTGCTCGCCGAGAAGCACGGCGTGACGGATGCGGGCACCGAGCGGATCCGTTGGCACCAGCTCTCCGGCGCCCCTCGCGCCGCAACCATCGAACGACGCGCCTTCACCGGGAGGATCGAATGACGGACATCCACACGCACACGCATCTGCAGACCATCGACGAGACGCCGGGCCTGTGGCTCGGCGACACGGGCTCGCTCGCGGAGGATTCCCGGCGCGCGCTGCTCGCGCTCATCCGCGGTCCGTACGTCTCGCACGACCGCAACGCCAAGCTGTGGTCGGCGCTGCTGCGCGATGAGGAGGCGATCCGCGCCCGACTGAGCGAGCTGTTCCTCGAGCTGCTGATCGACCAGACCGGGCTCGTCGCCTACGTCCGCAACGTCGAGGCGCCCGACGTCGATCTGCCCAAGACGGTTCGCACCGCGCCGTTGACCTTCCTCGATACGGCTCTGCTCCTGGTTCTGCGCCAGCATCTCGTCAGCACCGGCACCGGCGAGCGGGTCATCGTCGGCAAAGACGAGATCACCGAACAACTCGGCATCTACCGCGACGCCGCGACCGACGAGGCCGGCTTCCAGAAGCGGGTCAGCGCCTCCTGGAGCAACATGAAGAAGTACGGCCTGATCACCGACGCGGCCGGTGACGAGGAGCGCGTCGAGATCTCCCCGGTCCTGCGGCTGGTCTTCGGCCCGGAGCAGATCGCGGCGGTGCGCGCGGAGTACAAGCGGCTGAGCGCGGAGGAGAGCACCGAATGACGCTCGAACTCGACCTCGGCCTGGCGCAGCCCACCGAGAAGCACCCCACGCAGTGGCGACTGCGCCGCATCGAGGTGGTGAACTGGGGCACCTTCGACGGCCACCACATCGCCGACGTCGGCCGCGCCGGCCACCTGATCACCGGTGCATCCGGCTCGGGCAAATCGTCGCTGCTCGACGCGATCGCGACCGTGCTCACGCCGCGCAAGTGGCTGCGCTTCAACGCGGCGGCGCAGGACAGCACGAGCCGGGTCGACGACCGCTCCCTCGTCAGCTACGTCCGCGGTGCGTGGCGACGGCAGACGGACGAGGAGACGGGCGACACCGTGTCACGGTACCTCCGCCCCGGCGCCACGTGGAGCGGCATCCTCCTGCGCTTCGAGAACGCCCTCGACGAGCCGATCAACCTGGTGCGGCTCTTCCACCTCAAGCGCGGCACCAACGCTCTCGCCGACCTGGCCGAGTTGCACGTGCTGCGCCGGGGCCAGGCAGGGCTGCTCGATTTCGCCGAGTTCGCGCGCGCCGGCCTCGACAAGCGCCGGCTCGATGCCGCCTTCACGGGTGTCTACTCCACGAAGGACCACGCACCCTTCTCCGCCCGCTTCCGCCGCCTGCTCGGCATCAGTAGCGACAGCGCCCTTCAGCTGCTGCACAAGACGCAGTCGGCGAAGAACCTCGGCAGCCTCGACGCGCTCTTTCGCGGCTTTATGCTCGACGAGCCGAGCACCTTCGACCTGGCCAAGACCGCGGTCAACCAGTTCGACGAACTCTCCCGGGCGCACCGGCTGGTGGTCGAGGCACGCGAACAGGTCGACATCCTGCGCCGGATGCAGGAGCCGGCGGAACGCTACGAGAAGAGCGTGATCGCGGGCTTCGAGGCCGACCGGCTGAGCGAGGCGATCGACGACTACGTCGAACTGCGGATGCACGGCCTGGCCCGGCGCGACCGCGACGAGGCGCGCGAGTTGCTCGCCGCCCGCGAGAGCGACCTCGGCGGGGCGACGGATGCGCACGTCGCGGCACGCGCCGAGCTGAAGGCCGCGCAACAGAACGTGCTCGAACTCGGCGGCGCCGCGCTGGAGTCGCTGCGGGTGCAACTCACGAACGCGCAGGAGCAGCGCACCCGCGTCGAGAAGGAACGCAGCCGCTGGTTCGGGCGACTGCGCGATGTCGGCGTCGCCGCCCCCGGCAGCGCCGAGGAGTTCCAGCAGTTGCGCGCGACTGCCGAACGCGAGCGCACCGAACTCGGCGGCGCCGCCGCATCCGCTTCCACGAAGCTGGAACAGCTGAACGACGCGCGCACCCGGGCCCGGGAGCGTCGCGACGAGATCGACGCCGAACTGGCCGAGCTCAAGCACCGGCGCAGCAACATCCCCCGGGCGCTGCTCGCGGCGCGGACCGCCATCGTCGCGGAGACGAACCTGCCCGAATCAGCCTTCCCGTTCGCCGGCGAGCTGATCGACGTCGCCCCGGAGCACGCCGAATGGACGGGCGCGATCGAGCGGGTGCTGCGTCCGCTCGCCACCGTCCTGCTGGTGCGCGACGACCACCTCGCCGACATCAGCCACATCATCGACCGGCTGCACCTGGGCACCCGGTTGGTCTACGAGAGCGTCGGCATCGGCACCGAGGCACCGAGGCCCGCCAGAACCGGACGCTCGCTGATCAACCGCGTGCGGGTGGTGGAGGCACCGATGGCAGCGTGGATCCGGCGCCGACTCTCCGAGCAATACGACTACGAATGCGTCGAGGATGCGCGGCAGCTGCGCTCAGCGGAGCAGGGTGTCACCCGCGCCGGTCAGGTCAAGCGCTCCGCCCGCCGCTTCGAGAAGGACGACCGCTTCCGCGTCGACGATCGGCACAACTGGGTGCTCGGATCCGACAACGGCGCGAAGGTCGACCTGCTTCTGGCCGAGCGCGGCCGGGCCGTCGCTGAGCTGGACGCGGCGGTGGCGGGCATCCGCACCGCCGACCTCCAGCGCGCCGCCGCCCAGCGCCGCATCGACGTGCTGACCGATCTCGACAGCGTGGACTGGGCCGAGCTCGACCTCGACGCCGCCGAGGCCGCGGTCGAACTGCGGCACGAGCAGTACAACCGGATGAGCGACGGCAACGCCGAACTGGGCGCCGCCCAGCGACTCGAACGCGACGCCGCCGCTCGGGAGGAGGAGACCGCCCAGGCCCGACGCGACGCCGCGAGCGTGGTGGACGCGCTGCTGCGAACGGTCGCCGCTCTCGACGAGCAGATCGACCGGCTCGCAGCCCGGCAGTCGCAGTGGACGATCGACGACGACGCGCTCGCCGCGCTCGATGACCGCTTCCACACCCACGTGCGCTCGCTGTCGCGGGACACCCTCGACGCGACCGCGACGAAGGTGACCAAACAGCTGGCCGGCGAGCGACTGAACGCCGACAACGCGGCGAACGCCTCCGCTCGCGCCTTCGAGGCATTCGCGAGCGAGTTCATCGGCCGCTGGCGCGCCACCGCGAGCGAGCTGACCGCGAGCATCACCGACCGCGCCGGCTTCGCCGAGCTGCACGGTCGCATCGTGTCGACCGGGCTGCCGGAGTACGAGGGCCGATTCTTCGAGCTGCTCAAGAGCCAGAGCCAGCAGCTCACCGGCCAGCTGCTCAGCGTCATCCGCGGCTCGCAGCAGGAGATCAAGTCGCGCATCGATCCGGTGAACGCCTCGCTGCTGCGCTCGCCGTTCGACGAGGGCCGGTACCTGCAGATCCTGGTGAAGGATCGCCGCTCACCCGAGGTCAAGGACTTCATGGAGAAGCTGCAGACCATCTCCGCCGGCTCGTGGGGCGACGAGGATCGCGAGGCCGCCGAGCGCCGCTTCGACGTGCTGCGCGCGGTGATGGTGCAGCTCGGCGCCGAGGAGCACGCGGCGTGGAAGCGCCGGGTGCTCGACACGCGCGAGCACGTGACCTTCGTCGGCATCGAGCAGGATTCGCAGGGCGCCGAGATGAACCGGCACGAGTCCGGCGCCGGGCTCTCGGGCGGGCAGAAGCAGAAGCTGGTGATCTTCTGCCTCGCCGCCGCACTGCGCTACCAGCTCGCGCAGGATGAGGACGACGTACCGGCCTACGGCACGATCATCCTCGACGAGGCGTTCGACAAGGCCGACAGCACCTTCACCCGGATGGCGATGGACGTCTTCCTCGAGTTCGGCTTCCACATGGTCCTGGCGACGCCCCTGAAGTTGCTGCAGACGCTGGAGAGCTACGTGGACGGTGTCTCCTACGTCACCTGCCGCGACCACAACGACTCGCGGATCAGCGCAGTGCCGATCGAGGCGGACACCCCGTGAGCGCCCGCTCGATGGTGACGCTCGACGAGCTGCGGGCCGCGGCGCGCAAGCGTTACGACCGCGACCACCGCGCGTGGGCCGGGCGGGGCGACGACGATGCGCTGCTGGAGCTGCCGCTGCACCCGCCGACGGAGGCGGTCGCCCTGCGCGACTCCGCCGCCGCGATCGCCTGGGTCACGACGTGGCGCGGCATCGACGGGGTCGGCTGGGAGACCAGGCGCTGGGCGAGTCTCGGCGCGCAGGACGTTCCGGTGCGGGTGACGGTGCGCGGTCCGGAGGCGATCGCGGGGCTGGCCGGCACGGCGCGGGCGTGGACCGTATTGCAGCGGCGAGCCGATGTACTGCGCTCGCGCTGGCCCGGCCTGGTGGCGGAGGCGATCCGTCGCGAAGCTCGCATGCTGCTCGCTCTCGAGGAGGCCGACTTCGAGCGCTTCGTCCTGGTGCTCGCGTGGGTCGAGCAGCATCCGCTCTCCGGCCGCTACGTGCGGCAGCTGCCGATCCGCGGGGTCGACACCAAGTGGATCGAGCGGCACCGTGCCCTCGTGCGCGGCTTTACGGCCGCGATCACCGGCAACGAGACCCTCGGGCTCGCGGAGAATCCGGCGCTGATCCGACTGCGCATCCTGGACCCGGCGCTGCGCCCCGCCGGCCTGGCCGACCTCGCGGCCCCCGTGGAGGAACTCGCCCGGCTCGCGTTGGCACCGACCCGGGTGTACGTGTTCGAGAACCTCGAGTCCGTGCTCGCGTTGCCGGAGATCATGGGAGCCGTCGCGGTGCACGGCAGCGGCTACGCGGTGGGGCGGCTGCGCGCGATCCCGTGGCTGCGCGACGCACGGATCCGCTACTGGGGCGATCTGGACAGCAATGGTTTCGCGATCCTGAACCTGATCCGCTCGGCCTGCTGCGATGTGACGAGCGTGCTGATGGACGAGCGCACCCTCGAGGATCACCTCGACCTGGCCGGTCACGAGGCCACCCCGAACCGCGGCGTCTTCGCCCAGCTGACCGCCGAGGAGCAATCCGTGCTGGCGCGCCTGCGCCGCGACGGCGACGTGCGACTCGAACAGGAGCGCATCGACTGGGGCTACGCGCTCGCTCGCCTCTGATCGGGCGCCGCGCTCGACTCCTGGTCAGGGTCCCGACCCCCACTAGCGTGCGAGACACCCCGGCGGAACTGGGGGTCTCGCACGCTTCTGGGGGTGTCCCGGAACCCTCAGGCACAGATCTCATACGGCGTCGTCGGCGTCTGCGACAGCGTGATCGCCCGCACGTAGTCCGACGCATCGAGGTGGAAGATCATCGAGCTCCCGGAGGGCCCGCTCACCACGACGTAGTCGCTCATCCGGTAGTCGCCGCGTACGAGGGCGCCGTCCGGATGCGCCTGCAGCAGCCGGCCCACCGACATGCCGAGGCCGGCATCGCGCCAGGTGCGGGGAGCGGCGGCCGAGCTGGAGGAGGCCGAGATGATGATCCAGGAGGCATCGTAGGGTTCATCCACGTTCGAGGCGATGCCGATGTGCACCGCATCGCCGCCGGTGTCGACGTTCCGGTACCAGGTGCAGTACTCCGGCACGTACTCGTCGTTCAGGTCCACCGCCGCGGCGATCTCGTCGAAGCCCGCGCCGAGGCGGATGGGGCCCACGGCATCCAGCGACACCTGCCACGACGAGACGGCGGCGCTGACGGCGTTCGCCGCGCTGGCGGCCGGGCCGCAGGTGCAGACGACGATGCGGATGATCCGCCCTGAGACGGCGCCGCCGGCACCCTCGTAGGTGATGCGGTAGCCGTTCGCGCTGCCGGGAGCGACGGCGAAGTCGACGTACCAGGCGTCATCGCCCTGCACGGGCGCGGAGGGTGTGCCGTAGATCGCCACCGCATCCGCCACGTCCGCGCCGACGGCGATGCCGTCCGCCGTGCCGACCTCGGCCTTGGGGGTGATGGCGGTGAGCACGCCGCCGCGGAACTCCAGCGCAGCATCGGTGCAGTCGACGTAGACCACCTCGGCGGTGCCCTTCATGATCTCGAAGCCGGGCAGCGTGGCGCGTGCCTGCTCCAGGGTCATCCCGAGTCGCGCGGAGCCGTAGCCGGTGGCGCTGACGCGGTCACCGCTCGAGGTCGCCGCCCGCAAACGCGCCGCCAACTGGGCGGCGTCGGCGACGTCGACGTAGCTGCCGGAGCCGAGGGCGGCGATGCACTGCAGCTGCGACTGCGCCTGCTCATCCGCATCGACGGCGAAGCCGATCACCTCGATGGTGAGCAGCGGATGCGCGTCGAGCACCTCGCGGGCGACGTCGCAGGATGAGGGCGGCGAGCAGGTGTCGACGCCGTCGGTGACGAGCACAACGGTGGCCGGCTCGCCGCCCGGCAGCTGCTCGGCGGCGGAGCGCAGCGCCGGGCCGATCGGGGTGAAGCCCGACTCCACGATCCCCGCGATGGACGCGTTGTACGCGGCCTTGTCGATCGGGCCGACCGGCTGCAGGGTGCGCACATCGGAGCAGCCGGCGGCCTGCTCCGCATCGGAGTTGCCGGTGCCGGTGCCGAACACCATCAGGCCCAGTTCGGTCGCCGGGTCTACGCCATCGACCATCGTGGTGGCGGCGGCGCGGGCAGCCTGCATCCGGGTGCCGCCCGAGGCGACGTCGCGCACCATCGAGCCGGAGGCGTCGAGGATGAGCATGGTCGGCACGGCGGCGGTGGTCGCGAGGGCGGGGTCGGCGGTCGGGGCGTTCGACGCGGCTCCGGCGGGCTCCGGCGTCTGGGCCGACGCGACCGGATCCGCGTCGCTCTCGGGAGGCGCGAGCGCCGCGGGAGCGAACGCGGCGGTCACGTTCGCGAGCAGCGGAGTGACGGTGAGCGCGGCGCCGGTGACCAGGGTCACCAGCACGAGGGCGCCAGCAGCCGTGGCGAACATCCACGCCTTCGGGCCCGATTTCGGTGCGTTCATCGCGGCATCCTTCGGGTCATGGTCGTTCTCCGATCACCACGTCGGTCACGAGCAGGCGCACGCCGTCCCAGCGGATCAGGGCGGAAACGGGACGCGGAGCGTCCATCCCGTCCATGTCCTCCCAGGCCCAGGTGACGCGGTAGCCGTCGCCATCGATGACGAGGTCGGTGATGGGGTCGCGCCAGCCGCCCGACAGGATGTCGGACACCGGGATCGAGTCCAGCACCTGGCCGTCGGCGGAATAGAAGACGAGCGAACTGGGCCAGGCGACCCCGCCGTGATTGCAGTCGACGACGATGGCCGCCGCCGCGGACGAGGCGCTGGGCGACGGCTGGATCGCGGCAAGGGATCGGCCGTACGGGCCGCCGAAGTAGACGCCGCCGTCCTGATCGGTGTAACCGGGCAGCACACCGCCGACGAGGGTGCCGGCATCGAATTCGCACAGCGCGGGCACGGGGGCGGATTCGAAGAAGTCGGCCGTCAGCGCCGGCGCCGATGCATCCGACAGACCACCGAGAGCGAGGGCGTAGCGACTCGTCGGTGCGGGGTTCGGCGGGGTCGGAGTGCCGGACGCGTAGCCCGCGGCGAAGGATTCGTCGGCTCGGGACTGCAGTGCGTGCAGCGCGCCGTCGGCGAGTCGCTGCGCCACCTCCTCGGCGAGCGCCTTCAGCTGCGAGCTGTCCGCCGACCCGGACGGCGTGAAGGCGAAGCGCTGCAGCAGATTGCCCGTCGTCGCCGTGATCAGAAGGGTGAACGACCCGTTCTGATCGGTGCGCGTGCCCGCGAACCAGTGCACCGGTTCCTCCGAGCCGCCGGCGGGCGCCGCGGAGCCGGTCGCCACCTCGGCGTAGTCCACCGTGCCGGTGAGCGCGTAGTCCTGATCGCGCAGTTCGATCCGACCGCAGCGACCGGATGCGTGCAGCAGCGCTCCGTACTCGTCGGCCGCGGTGGCCGGGTTCGCGAGCATCAGCAGCTCACTGCGGAACTCCGCACCCGCGAGGGCTCGGTAGCCGGACGGATGGATGCCGCTCGCGCCCGCCATCTCCGCGCAACCCTCCGGCCCGACCCGCCCGAGATCGTTCATCGTGTACTCCACATCGAGCTGCCCGTCGCCCGTATCGGTGCCGAAGATGTCGAGCAGCACGGCGCCGGGCACCACGATGCGGTCGAGTTCCGCCGCGAGGTACGTCTCGCTGCCGTCGATGGTCGCGGGCGACGGCGGCGCGACGCCGGCCGCGACGTCGCGCACCACCGCGGCACCCCAGGGCGACGCGATCGCCGCCCAGGCACCGACGGCGCAGGCGACCGCGACGGTGCCGGCGAGGGCGGCGATGAGGAGGGGGCGCCTAGGCATCTGCGGTCCCGATCGCGGGTGGCGCGGCGGCGACCGGAGTCGCCGCCGCGCCGTCCGAGGGCCGGGTCACGGGTTCGCGGCGAAGCGCCACGTGCGGGCGTCGAAGCCAGCGGGCGGACTCGGTGTCCAGTTGAGCACCTCGCTCACCAGGCCGGATCCGCCGGGCGAATTGGACTGCACGATGTGGTACGTGCCGTCGGCGTTCACTCCGACGACCATCACGGTGTGCACGCCGTAGACCCAGCCGTTGGGGTCGCTCTGCGAGGTGTACTGGATCACGTCGCCGACCCCGGTCTGCGACGGATCGACGGCGACCGCGCCCGAATTGATGTAGCCGTCGACCGGTCCACCGCCGACGAACTTACCGCCGGCGCCGTTGATCCACCGCTGGACGGACTTGATGCACTCTCCTTCGGCGTTCCATCCGGTTTCACGGACGGACCCGATCTCGGCGAGAGCCTTGTTCGCCGCGTCGCTCGCGCTGTAGTTCTGCGTACCGGCCGGGCCCGCGGGAGCGGTCGACCCGCTGCCCGTCGACCCGCTGCCCGTCGATCCACTGCCGGTGGATCCACTGCCGGACGACGGCGAACCACTGGACGAGGACGCGCCGTTACCGGAGTCCCCCGAGGCAGTTCGCTGCTCATCCGCATTGTTCAGCGCCGACTGGCCCAACCCGCTGATCTTCTCGGCGACGGAGGCGAGCCCCGCGCTGTGCTTGGGCCACCAGTCGTTGACGAAGGTGCGGGCATCCGGCCCTTCCCAGATGCCCGGGAGGCCCCGCACCATCGATTCGAGGCGAGAGCGCAACTCGAGCAGCTCCTCCGCCCGCGCCCGGAGGTCGCGCCCCGCCGACTCGACGGCCTCCACATCCATGCCCAAACGGACCACGGCGATATCCCCTCTCTCTGCTCGACGTCGGCGGGTCAGCGACCCGAGACGTCCCGCTGCTCGTTGGCGTTGTTCAGTGCCGACTGGCCGAGACCGTCGATGTGGCTGATGACGGTCGTCAGCGAACGCTTGTGCTCCGGCCACCACGAGTTCACGAACTCGTTGGCGTCCTTGCCGTCCCAGATCGACGTCAGATTGCGCACCAGCGCGTCGATCTGGTTGAGCTTGGTCTGCAGTTCGCCGGCCTGCGACTTCAGGTTGCGTCCGGCGGTCTCGACAGCATCGACGTCCATTCCCATACGGGCCATGAGGTGTCCTTCTTTCGTTTTCTCGATTGAGTATTCGGTGGTTTGTTCGTGCCGTTCGACGGTATCGACCGGACGCTTTTGTGCCGATGGGTAGAGGTACCCGTGCTACCCGTCGATCGAGAGCTGGATCTTGTCGATCCGCCCTCGGTCGATCAGGAAGCCGCGGCCAGGTGGGAGATCGCTCTGCCGGAATCGCCCGAGACCGGCGGCGAGGAGCGACTCGCCGTCGTTGTCCCCAGGTACGAGGAGCAGCCCCCGTCGACCCGCTTTCAGGTCTCGGCCCAGCGACCACGCGGCTCCCCAGGTGGAGGATTCGCCTTCGCCGACGATCAGGACGTCGGCCCTCGCGGCGGCCTTGACCAACGCGACGAGCGCGTCCTCCGCTTCGGTCGAAGTGAACTCCGTGATCCCCTCGACGACGATCGCGACGGTCCTGGGCGGGGGCGGCATCGACTCCAGAGCCTCAACGAGCGCGGCGGCCTCTCGCGCCGCCTCCGCCGCTGCGATGACGCTCTTGTCCCAGAGCGGCAGACTGGAGAGGGCTGATCGTCGGAGGCCGAAATACATCAGCTTCATCGACGGATACGCCCGTCGGAGCCCACGAGCGATCGTGATGGCGGCGGTGGTGCGACCGCTCCCAGGCGGCCCGGCGAGGAGGAAGGTGCCTCGCGGTTCGAAGCCCAGGGGGGCGAGGTCGTGGTCGGCAACGCCGATCGTCACGCCGCCGCGCGAGATCGGAGGAAGATCCGTCGAACGCACCACCTCGGCCAGCCGCCCGATCGGCGCCGCCGGCGTGACACCCTGGCGCTGCATCGCCTCGGCGAGCGCGCCGATCTTGCGGGCCTGGATGGCGACGTTCGCGTCGCCGCCGAGCACGGCGATCTGCACCTCGTTGCCCTCGCTGATGCCGCGCCCGGGTGGAGAGGTCGGCGAGAGCACGTCCTTGGGTGCGCCCAGCAGCAGGTAGTCGTCCTCGCTCGCGAGCCGGAGCACGATGCGGCGCTGGATGGTCGAGTTCAGCGAGGTCGGCACCGAGTTGGGCCGGTCGCCGGCGACCACGACGTGCACGCCGAGTTGTCGGCCGTCGGTCGCGATCTGGGTGAAGACGCTGAACCAGGCGCTGTTGCCGGCGTATTCGTACGCCTCCCGGAAGGCGCCGATGCCGTCGACCAGCAGCAGGATCCGCGGCTCGTCCGGCCGCTCGGCGCGCAGGCGGTACTCGCCGATCGTGGAGGCCTGAACGGCGCCGAAGCGCGTGGCGCGGTCGTCGACAAGGTCGCGGAGCATCCGCAGCAGCCGCACGACCCGCTCGTCGTCGTCGCCGCGGATGATCGCGCCGACGTGCGGCAGCTCGTTCAGCATCTGCAGCCCGTTGGCGCCGAAGTCGAGCCCGTAGACGTGCGCCGGGCCGCCGCGCGGAGTCACGGCGGCGGCGACGGCGATCGAGCGCAGCGTGGTCGACTTGCCGGAGCCGCCGGTGCCGAAGATGGCCATGTTGCCGTCGCGGTCGGGCTCGTAGAACACGGTCGGCTGGGTCTGCGTATCGGGGCGGTCGATCACGCCGAGCAGCAGCAGCTCGTCGGTGCGCGGCTGCGGCAGCCGGGAGAAGTCGTAGGCGTCGGCCAGCTCGTCCAGCCAGGGCTTGCGCGGCGCGGGGATGCGGGTCTCCTGCGCGGCCCGGTCGATCGTGGCGACCATCCGCGCGATGTCGGTCTCGCCGGGTTCCCCCTGAGGTTCCGTATCGAGCTCCGGCTGCTCCCAGGTCGACCCCGAGCCGAAGGCCATCTCGGCGATGTCGATCCGCGGCGGCGGCGCCTCGCCGGAGGTACTGCCACCCGCGTAGCCGGTCTGGAAGGTCGCGATGCGCCCCGGCCCGGTCTTCGCCGCGCCGCGGCCCGGGATGCTCGGGTCGAAGTGCGCAGCCATCGGGGTGCCGAGGATGTCGGTGGAGTCGTCGCCGTCCGCCATCCGCAGGGCGATGCGCAGGTTCGTGTTGGCGCGCAGGTTGTCCTTGATCACCCCGGCCGGTCGCTGCGTCGCCAGAATCAGGTGCAGGCCGAGCGAGCGACCGCGCTGGGCGACGTCGACGACGCCGTCGACGAACTCGGGCACCTCGTTCACCAGCGCGGCGAACTCGTCGACCACGATCAGCAGGCTGGGCGGGGTCTCGGGGTCGCCGGTCTTCTCCAGCGAGACGAGGTCCTTGGCCTTCTTGCGGTTCAGCAGGTGCTCGCGATACCGCAACTCGGCGCGCAGGCTGGTCAGCGCCCGGCGCACCAGGTGCGGGGAGAGGTCGGTGACCAGGCCGACGGTGTGCGGCAGCGCCACGCAGTCGGCGAAGGCGGCGCCACCCTTGTAGTCGACGAAGAGGAAGGTGACGCGGTCGGGGCTGTAGGCCGCCGCCATCCCCAGCACCCAGGACTGCAGGAACTCCGATTTGCCGGCGCCGGTGGTGCCGCCCACGAGGGCGTGCGGGCCGTCGCTGCGCAGGTCGAGGTAGAAGTGCTCGGCGCCGGCGGAGCCGACGAGAGCGCGCAGGGAGCCGGCCTTCTTGCGGCGCACGGGCGCGGATCCGTCGCGCGCGGTGATCGAGTTGTTCTCGCGCCAGCGATCGATCACGGCGCCGGACTGGCTGATCGTCTCCGCGCCGGCCAGGGTCGCGTACGACACCTCGCGCGGCAGGTCGGAGGCGTCCTCCACCGGCACGCCGATATCGATGACCGGGGCGAGCGAGCGGGCGAGGCCGAGGGCGGTGCTCGCGTCGACCTTCTCGAAGACGACCGGGTAGGAGTGCTCGGCGAGGCGGACCTGGCCCGCCGTCGCCGGAGCGTCGGAGCCGGCGACGAGGAGGAAGCTGCGCGCGGCCGCGGGAAGGGTGGCCAGGCTCGCGGCGCACCAGAGCACATGCACGCCCGCATCCGGCCCGCGTTCGGCCAGGCGGATCAACCGGGCGCGGTCGACGGTCGCGTCGTCCTCCACGATCACCACGACCGCGGGGGTCACCGGGTCCGGGATGGTGTCGGTCTCCTCGCCGCTCAGCGCGCCGCGCAGGGCGGGCGCCTCGGGCTGTCGGGCGTCGACGAGCTCCTCCAGGCGCGAGAGCAGGGAGGCGCCGGCGCCCGGGTTGTCGGCGAGGTGCTCGCCCGGCAGCGGCGAGTGCACGGACCCGGTGTGCGGCAACCACTCTAGCCACGCCCAGGTGCCGCGCGAACTCGGCGAGGTGAGGGCCGCGATCGCGAGCTCGGCCGGCGAATGCGTGCCGACGAGTTGCACGGCGATCGCGCGCGCGACGTCGGCGCGCACCTCGGCCGGCCCGACGATGCCGAGGGCTCCGCAGGCGCGCAGCTCGGCCACAACGGGCACGCCGTGCACGAGCCGGAGTCGGTCCGCGGCGTCGGCCAGGCTGCGCAGGAAGCGCGGCTCGGTCTCGTTCCCGGGCTGGAGTTCGATGCGGCAGCGTGACGGCGCGGAGCCGGTGCCCAACCGCACCGAGAGGAAGCCGCGGTGCTCGGGGCGGTGCGTCCACAGGGCCTCGCCGCGGCGGGCGATCGCGGTGACCGCATCCGCCGCCGAAAGGGATTCGGCCAGGCGCACGGCGCGTTCCACGGCCTGCGCGCTCTGCACATCCTCGTCCAGCGCGACGAGGGCGGCCTCGAAGACGGCGAGCTGCGCCTTCCGGGTGCGCCGCCCGGTGACGGTGTGATCGATCCAGACACCGATGGCGAGCAGCGGGCTCAGGGCGACGAAGATCACACTGAGCAGCTGTTGGGTGACGGCGTAGAGCACGGCTCCCATCACCAGTGGAGCGATCAGCGCGAGCAGCGGGAAGCGCTGCGGCTGAGGCCGATCCGGCGGCTTCGGGGCGGCGAAGGCGCGCTCGGGGAAGCGCAGCACCACCCGCGGCGAGCGGGTGAACTCGACGACCGGAGTGCTGGGCGCCGCCCCGCCCAGGCGCGCGAGCGGCACGACGCAGACGGTGCTGTCGCCGATGACGACGGCATCGGCCGAGGAGAGGATCGCGCGCTGCACGATGCGACCGCCCATGGAGAGGCCGTTCGCCGAGTTGGTGTCGACGATCTCGACCGTGTCGCCGATGTTCACGCGCGCGTGCCGCTTCGACACCAGCGGATCCGACAGCCGCACGTCGACGCCGCGGTCGCGGCCGAGCTGGCTGGAGCCGGCCGGCAGCGGGAACTCTCGGCCGGCATCCGGCCCCGAGAGCACCCGGAGCACCGCGACCGTCGGCCCACGATCCTGACCCGGCTCGACGAAGGCCGAGCTCGCGTGCACGATCTGCACCCGCCCGCCGGAGCGGACGCCCGACTCGACGATGGCGAGATCGGGATGCACCCGGCGCGGCCGGCCGAGCCCGTCGGCGGAGTGCACATCGAGGGTGAGCAGCGGTGGCGCGGCGTCGGCCGCGTCGACCCGCGCCGGATCGGCGCGCCAGAGCGCGGCGGCGACGTCGCCGACCGAGACGGTGGCGTCCACCGTGACGACGACGTCGCTGACGGCGCCGGAGTCGCGGCGCAGGGAGAGTTTGAGGCGCATCAGTCTTTTCCGTCGTCGTCGTCGGAGTCCTGCGGGGCATCGAGCAGCGGAAGGTCGAGCCGGGTCACCAGGTGGCTGGACACGGCGTACTCGACCAGGCGCGCTCGACGGTGCGTGGCCAGCGATCCGCTGTCGCCGCGCACCCCGCGCACCCCGACCTTGTCGAGCTTCTCGCAGACGTTGTCGAGCTTGCGGTTGAACCGGCTCTGCGACCAGCCGAGGCGTGCGGCGGCCTTCGCGGAGCTGGGGATCACGCTGGTGCCGGTGCCCTCGCGGCGCAGCATCGGCTCGCACAGCGCGATGATCAAGAGCCGCTGCGACGCGGTGAACGGCGTCACACCGATCGTCGTCGCCCCGGTCACGGTGTGCTGCGGCAGAACGGATTCGAAGGAGGCGGCCGAGAAGTGCACCGACAGTTCGTACGTCGTCGGGCCGGCGGTGAAGATGACGAAGGTCGTGCCGAAGACGATCGGCAGGCGGCTGCCCGGCGAGAGCCAGGCCTGGATGCCGCCGGAACCGTCGGTGATCGTGGCCGACAGCCGGCTGCCGATGTTGCACAGCCACCACAGCTCCCCCGTGCGCACGATCTGCAGGAACTGGCGGTGCAGGAACGGATTGTCGTCGAGGTCGAGCATGCCCTCGCGGCCGATCTCGAAGGGCTGATCCGCTCGCACCGGGAACCACTCGCCGCAGAACTCGACGTTCAGCTCCGCGTCCACCGCGATGTCGGGCGCGCTCACGGCGCGCATCCCGTGGTCGACTCGTCGGACGCTCGGCCGCCGTCGCGGCGGATCGAGACCTCGATGCAGGTGCGGCCGGACGGATCCGCCGGCACGGTGACCGTGGTGTCCTCGCCGGTCTGCAGGTTGGTCTCGGCCCCCGCCGTGACGACACCCCAGAGATAGAGGTCGCCCGGCTGCGGATCCGGGTTCGTCCAGGAGAAAGTGACGCCGTCGGCCGCGGCCGCGCCGGTCAACCCGGTGACCGCCGGCACGCTCTCGCCGCTGAGCGGGTCGGCCGGCGCATCGGCCGGAACGCTCGCGCGCGGATCCGCCGTCGAGGAGGGCAGCCCGGAGAACAGCACCGCGCCGACGCCGACGGCGGCGAGCGCCGCCACGGCGAGCCCGCCGATCAGGATCGGCCGGCGGCTACGACGCTGCACGGGCGCGGGTGCGACCGACGCAGAGGCGGGCCGTTGGGTGGACTCGACCGGCGGCGCGATCAGGGCGGGCGGCACGAAGGCCGCCGCGGAGCCGCGCATCACGGTCCGCTCCTGGTCGAAGGCCGGCACGGCGCCGATCGCGGCGGCCCGCGTCGCGTCATCGATCGGCGCGGCGGGGATGAGCCGGGTGTCGATCGGCCGCAACGGCGGCGCGAGCCGGGGCTGCATCGGGTCGATACTGACGATGCCGCGGATGCGGGTGTTGCCGTCGTCCTCCTCCTCGACGCGTTCGCCCTCGATCGACTCGTCGAGCACGTCGGCCGCGGTGATCTCGTGCGACAGCTCGACCTGCACGCGCTGGAGCGCCCGACCGAACTCGAGGGCGTTGTCGAAGCGGTCGCGCGGGTTCTTCGCCATGCTCTGCGCGAGGATGCGGTCCAGCGACGCGGGTGCATCCGCCCGGTTCAACGGCTGCAGCGGCGCCGAGCGGATGCGCTCCATCAGGTCGTGGTTGCCGTTGGCGAGGCCGGGCAACTGGAACGGCGATCGCCCCATCAGCAGCGAGTAGACGGTGGCGCCGAGGGCGTACACGTCGATGGCGATGTCGTTCGAGGGCTCGGGGTCGAACGCCTCGGGCGGCGACCACGGCACCGAGAAGCCGGCGGCGGCCGCCGATCCGTCGGCCAGCGCCCGAGCGATGCCGAAGTCGCTGAGCGCGGGCCGGTTGTACTCGGTGATCAGGATGTTGGCCGGCTTGATGTCGCGGTGCAGGATGTCGGCGCGGTGCACCGTCTCGACGGCGCCCGAGACCTGGATCCCGATCCGCAGCGCCTCGGCGAGAGGGAGCGGGCCGCTGCGCAGGCGCACGGCGAGGTTCGGCTTCGGGCAGTACTCCATCGCCATGAAGGGGCGCCCGTCGGCCGCGATGTCGGCCGCGTAGATCGTCACGATCGACGGATGCGTGGACAGCGACGCCATCAGGTTGGCCTCGCTCTCGAAGGCGAGCCGCTCGTTCTCATCGGCCAGCCCAGTGCGCAGCACCTTCACGGCGACGCGACGGCTCGGCCGCGCCTGCTCGTAGAGGTACACGTCGGCGAAGCCGCCGGAGCCGAGCGACTCGATGAAGCGGAAGCCGGCGATCTGCGGGGGCGGCGTGGGGCGGGCGCTCACGAGAGCTCCCGGATGGTCACGGTCACGCCGTCACCCAGGTCGAGCACGTCGCCGCCGACGACGAGCACCGGCGCCGACCCGTTCAGCCGCACCGGGGCCTGCCCGACGCGGCGCAGCACCGTGCCGTTCACGGTGCCCAGGTCGCGGGCGACCACGTGGATGCCCTCGGCGCGGACGTCGAGGTGGCTGCGCGAGATGTCCTGCATCGGGCTCGGCACGGTGACCAGCTGCGGCAGCTGGCCGGCCGCCGCGCGCCCGGTCGCCGGGCGGCGGCCGATGATCACGGGGCGGTCGAGCTCGATCACGTCGCCGGTCGACAGCTCGAGCACGGCGATCGTGCCGGCGCGCGGTGCGGGGGCGACGGGAGCCGAGGCCTGCAGCGCGCGCATCTCGGCCACCGAGATGGTGTGGCCGTCGTGGTCGCCGTCATCCTCGGGGGCGGGCGTCGGAGGGGCCGACGGGGCCGCGACGGCTCCCGGGACTCCGGAGATCAGCAGGCCGTCGTCGGGCGCAGCGCGGACGGCGGCGTCTTCGACGACGCGCACCTCGGTGGCGCCGAAGAGGTGGTCGTACTCGTCCTCCGGGGTGCGCACCGTCTCGGCGGCGGGGAACCGGGTGTGTTCGGTCGCCATGGTCGCGTCGGGGTGGCGGGTGAGCTCGGGTTGCACGACGGGAGTCGCGACGGAGATCGCAGCGGGGATCGGTGCGGGGATCGGTGCGGGCTCCTCGATCGCTGCGGATTCGGGTTCGGGTTCAAGGGCGGGTGCCGGACGCGGTTCGGGGCCGGGTGCAGCCGCCGACACCGCCGCCACGGCCTCCGGTTCGGCGCGCGGGTAGCCCCACTCGTCGAGATCGTCGACCGGCTGCGCGGGCGGCGGGGTCGGCGCCGGGTTCGGCACGGCGCTCTCGGGTACGGCGGCGATCACCGGCGCGACGGGCTCGGCGATCGCCGGCGCTGCCGCCGCGACCGGCGCCTCATCCGCCTCGTCCACCACCACCGCGAGCGGCTCGATCTCGCCGGTCTCGCCCTGGTCCGCCTCGACGATCGCGCCGCGGTACGTCGAGGTGAGCTGCGAGCACAGCACGACCCCGCTGCTGATCGGCAGGCTGAGCGCGCTGCCGCGCCGGTTCGCCTTCTGACGCACGCTGATCGAGACCGGCGCCGCGATCATCCGTTCGCTCCAGGTGGTCACGCCCTCGCCCGAGACGATGCCGGGCGGCACGGACTCGTCGAGGTCCTCCACCACGCTGACCAGCAGGTCGCCGCGCACCGCGATCCGCGCCAGCTCGCCGTCGAGCGCGACGACTGCGAACGGCGGCAGCGACATCAGCCCCACGCCGAACGCGCCGGTCAGCGTCTCGAGCACCCCGGCGAGTCCCCTCCCTTCCGCGAAGGACGACCAGACCTGCTTCACCGCGTCCTCGTCGAGGACGTCGGGGAGCAGGGCGACGCCGTGCTCCGACACGATGCCGAACCACTTGCCGGGGCGGTAGCGGATCTCGGTCATGCCTCGTCCTCCTCGGGATGGAGCGTGTCAGCGGGGTTCGTCGGCGCCGGGCGCACGATGTCGCGGGGCACGGTGTCGTCGTCGGCGGCGTCGATGCGGTCGATCCGTGGCGAGGGGATCGTGCTGTCGGGATCCGTCGGTCCGGTCACCGCCGTCGCGTCGATCACGAGCACGGTCAGGTTGTCGCGGCCGCCGTTGGCGAGTGATTCGTGCAGCAGCCGCGTCGCCGCCGCCTGCGGGTCGGACTCCGCGCGCAGGATCAGCGCGATCCGAGCGTCGTCGAGTTCGGTGGTGAGGCCGTCGGAGCAGATCAGCATCCGATCGCCGGCGCCGGCGGGCAGCAGCCAGAAGTCGGGCGCCGCCACGCTGCCGGCGCCGAGGGCACGGGTGATCACGTTGCGCTGCGGATGCGACTGCATCCCCGAGGCCTCGAGTTCGCCGGCATCCACCAGCTCCTGAACCACCGAGTGGTCGACGCTGAGCTGCTCCAGCGCGCCGCGCACCATCCGGTAGGTGCGCGAATCGCCGAGGTTGAACACCAGCCAGTAGCCGAGCTGCTCCACCTGGGCGATCGCGATGCCGCTCACCGTGGTGCCGGCGCTGCGCTCCGATCCGGCCGAGAGCCGCTCGATCTGCAGTTGGGCGCCGGCGAAGCAGTCCTCGATGTCGGCGGCGGCCACCGTCGCGCGGCCCACGAGCCCGCGGAACGAATCGACGGCGATCGCGCTGGCGATCTCGCCCGCGTCGTGTCCGCCCATCCCGTCGGCGACGACGAAGACGGGCGGGGCGGCGACGTGGGCGTCTTCGTTGATCGCGCGCTTCAGGCCGCGGTCGGTCGCGGCTCCCCAGGCGACCGTGATCGGCGCGGCGACGGCTGCCGTCATGCCGATTCCACCGATGCGGTCCGATCGCCGAAGACCAGCGTCGCGCCGGAGGGCACGCGAGCCCGGCCGCCGGCGGGCACGGGTGTGGTCACGCCGCCGATGATGACGGCGGTGCCGTTCGTCGAGTGGCGGTCGATGACCGACAGCTCGTCGCCGACCAGCTCGAGTCGAGCGTGGGTCTTCGAGATCGACCGCGTGTCGTCCGCGAGCGCGACGAGCTCTCCCGCCGCCTCGCCGGCCCGCGGAGCTGGATTGCGGCCGATCAGGGCCGAGTCCGTCACGAGTACGGCGGTGCCGTCGTCGAACTGCAGCCGATAGGCGCTGCGGCGCGGTGCGGCCAGCGGGCTGACGCTCATCCGGGTCAACTCGACGTCGTCATCGAGCGGCAGCACGGCGGGCGCCTGCACGCCGGGCACCGCCGAGATCACGCCGCTGCCGGGCGCCGGAGCGGCCGGCGCCGGCGGCGCGACGAAAGCGACGGCGGGGGCCGGGGCGAGCGGTGCCGGGGCGAGCGGTGCCGGCGGGATCGGCGCGGCTGAGAAGGGAGCCGCGACCTCGGCGACCGGCGCCACCGGCTCCGGAGCCGGCTCGCTCGGCGCCAGCACGGCGACCGACGTCGTCGGCGGTGCGGCCGCGAAGGCCGTCGGGCGCGGAGCCGCCGGGGCGGCGGAACGCACGTCGAGCATCAGCGTGTTCGACGCCTGATCGTGCCAACCGCGGTTCTCGCCCGACTTGTCGAACAGCGGCGAGAAGTACCCGACGATGATCACGCCGCACAGCGCGTAGACGATGTTGCGGCCGGCCGCGCGGCCGAAGCCGGGAGCCTCGAGCGTGTCGTACGCCACCAGTCGCAAGCCGAGCATCCGCATCCCGAAGCTGCCTCGGCCGCCCTGCATGCCCGTGTAGATCAGCCACCAGCCGATACTGATCACGTTGGGCGCGATCGAGGCGAAGGCGACGATGCCGTTGTAGGCGCTGTAATCGGTCGCCGAGGCCAGCATGCCGGTGGCGATCGCTCCGATGATCAGCCCGGCGATCACGTTGATCACGAAGGCGATCGAGCCGTCGATCAGCACCGCGCCGACGCGGCGGCCGATCGCGGCGGGCACGCCGATCACCGCCGCTCCGGGCGCGGGCGCCGGCGCGCCGCTCGTCTCGGCGGCGGCGCCGCAGCCGCGGCAGAACCGGGCGGAGGCGGGCATCCGCGTCGAGCAGTTCGCGCAGACCCACTCGGCCGTGCTGGTCTCAGTCATCAGTGTCCTCGTTCCCCGCGACGGGTCGCGTCTTCGTCGTCGCGACCGATCGCGCCGTGTTCGTTCGAATTCCGTCGCGGGCGGCGGCGGAGGCGCGGGCGAGCCACGCGGGGCGCAGCGATCGCAGCGACAGTCGCGCCCGCAGCCGGGCCAGCGGCGAGACGGAGCCGTGCAGCTGGGCGACGAGCGCGTCGGCCTCGTTCCAGAACGCGGCCACCTCCGCCTCGCTCGGATCGGCCGGGCCGAAGACCGTCGCATCCGCCTGGCGGGCGAGAGTGGTCACCCCGACGCTCGGGTAGCTCTCGCTGAGCCGCTCGGCGTGCTCGCGCCGGGTGGAGCCCTCCGGCAGCACGGTGCCCAGATCGGCGACGCGGTCGACGACCTCGTCCCAGCCGCCGGAAATGCGGTCGGCGGGCCGCTGGGCCGTCTGTCGCGCGGTGCGCTTGCGCCGCTTCATCCCGCCGATCACGAGTGCCGGCCCGAACAGCAGCACGAGCAACCCGAGCACGCCGCCGGCGATGGCGAGCAGCACCCCGATCCAGCCGAGATCCGGCTTCTCGTCGTCGTCGGTGTCGTCCTCCTGGATGACGTCCGGCGGCACCACGGCGGGCTCCTGCGGCGGGGGCGGCGGCTGCAGCACCTGCGCGTTGGGCTGCGTCTTGGTCAGCGGGGTCTGGTCCTGCGGAACCTGATCCTCCGGCGGCGTCGGGTCGAAGGCGACCCAGCCGGCGCCGGCGAAGGCGACCTCGACCCAGGCGTGCAGATCGGCTCCGGTGACGGCGATCGGCGCGCTGAGGTCGGTTCCGGCCGGCGGGTAGAAGCCCATCACGACCCGAGCGGGCAGCCCGAGTTGGTCCACCATCAGTGCCATCGCCGTCGCGTACTGCTCGTCATCGCCGATCATCTGATCGTTGGCGGGCGCGAGCAGCGCCTGAAGGCGCTCGGCGCCGTGACCCGGGCGGGAGTCGGTCTCGCCCTCCAGCCCGTGGCTGAAGAAGCCCTGCGTCGAGAGCGTCGCCGCGATGGCGCGCACCTGTTCGACGGGGTCACTCGCCTCGCCGATCGCCGCCGAGGTCTCGGTCGCCACCGCCTCCGGGACGTCCATCGGGGCGGGTCCGGAGGCGGCGACGCCGACGTCGCCGGCCAGCTCCTCGTCGCTCGGCACCGGCGGGATGGTCGTCGTCACGGTGTAGGCGTCGCCGGCGGCGAGCCGGGAGGTGACCACCGCGACGCCCGTCTCAGCGTTGTAGTGCAGGGAATCGCTCAGGGTCTCGGCGCGCTCACCGGTGAAGGTGACGGAGCTCGGGTAGCCCACGTCGGGCAGCCAGACCCCGGTCAGCTCGCCCGTCTCGAAACGGATCGTCGCCGCTGCGCCGGTGTGCTCGTCGGCGATCGTGCTGCCGACCCGGGCGAAGCTGCCCGAGTTGCCGCCACCACCCGCCACGTTGAAGACGGTGCCGTCGAAGGCGTCCATCGTCGCGAGGCGCACGCGCGCCCCCTCCGGCAGACCCGTGACGGTGAAGAGGGTCGCCTCCTTCTGATCGCGCACGATCTTGCGGTAGGAGGCGAGCGGCGTCGGGTAGTCGTGCAGGTCGAACGGCGGCACGATCTCTTCGCGCAGCACGGAGCGGTGCGCCGTCGGAGCGACGGCGCCCGCCGTGCCGAACGCGACGGCGGCAGCGATAGCGAGGATCGCCGCGGCCGATCCGCCTCGGCGCAGTCGCAGCTGGCGAGCCGCCGCCGAATCGGCCGTTCCGGTCTCGCCGGTCGGGCGGCTGCGCCACGCGAACCACGCGAGGCCGACCACCCCGAAGGCGAGCGCCTGGGCGAGCGGGGCCACGGCCTCCGGAGTGCCGAAGAGGATGGAGACCACAAGCAGCAGCCCGGCCGGCAGCAGCGCCCAGCCGGGGCGGCTCGCGCGCAGCGCCACGCTGACCGCGACGACGGCGCAGACGAGGGCCGAGAGGAAGGGCACGATCAGCAGCTCGGCGAAGCCGTTCGCCGGCGGCGCCACCGTGAGCAGGCTCTTCCACGCGGTGACGGAGCCGACCAGCAGCCCGAGCAGCGTGTCGAGCGTCGGCAGCACTCCCGCGATCGCGGTCGGGCGGAACGCGGCCGCGCTGCCCACGAGCAGGTAGCCCGCCACCGTGAGGCCGGCCACGCTCAGCAGCCCGAGCCGGAAGCGAGCGCCGACCACGGCGACCACCGCCCCGGTGAGGATGCCCAGCCCGCCGGCGATCAGGTGGTCGACGCCCTCGAACACGCGGCCGAAGCCCACCACACCGACGCCGAGCAGCAGGATCAGGGCGAGCACGTCGACGGCGCCGGCCGCCGGAGCGCGACGGGCGCTCACGCGACGCTCCGGCGCATCGAGCGCGACAGCTCGTCGAGACTCGAGACGCTGAAGAGGGTGACCTCGCCGAGCGTGCGGCGGGCGGCGGTGCGCTCGGGCGCGCAACTGATGGCGATGACCCGCACACCGGAGGGGAGGTGTCGCGCGGCCGACTGCAGCTGCGCCGCGGTGACGTCGGCGCCCACGAGCAGGATCACGACGGAGGCCTGCGGCACCGCGGTGCCGAGCGAGCGGGCCAGGCCGACGATGTCGTCGCGGCCCGACGTCTGCTCCACCCCGGCGAGGTCGTCGAGCAGGCGCTTGCCGCTGCGTCCGTGCAGCGCCCGGCCCTGCACGAGCACGCTGAGCTGCTGCCCCTCGCGCAGCGCCTGAAGGCCGAGCGAGCCGCAGCACGAGACGGCGAGCTCGAACTGCTGCTCATCCGTGTAATCGGCGGGGTTCAGCGACAAGCCGATCGCGAGGTGCGAGCGCCGGGTCTCCTCGAACTGGCGCACCATCAGCGTGCCGGTGCGGGCCGTGGTCTTCCAGTGCACGTAGCGCCGATCGTCGCCGGGGGTGTAGCCGCGCAGCGCGTGGAAGGAGACGTCGTTGTTCGAGAGTTCGCGGGTCGGCAGGCCCTCGAGGTCCTTGAGGAAGCCGGAGGTCGCGCCCCCGAGCGTCACGGTGCGCGGATGCACGTAGAGGTCTTCGGGAACGGTGTGCGGCACGACCCGGCGGAACAGCCCCAGCGCATCGCCGCGCACCGAACGCAGCGGGCCGACCGAGATGACGCTGCGCCGCGCGGTCGGGATGGTGAACAGTTCCTCGTGCACAGCGGCGGCGGCCAGGCGCGGCACCGGGAAGACCGCGACGCCGGCGCCGACCGGCAGCTCGATCCGGGCCGGCAGCAGCGTGCGCGTGGAGGTGTTGCTCACCTCGACGCGGCCCACGGCACGCTCGCCGACCACCACGCGCGTCGCCGCGAGGTCGAGGTCGACCGCGTACGCCGAGCGGCCGATCATGAAGGGGGCGGCGACGACGAGCACCGCGAACGCGAGCACCGCCAGCGCGACCAGCTCGAACCAGCCCTGCTCGGCGCCGACGATCCAGGCGACGATCCCGAGGCCGGCGACGATCCACGCGAACGGCGTCGCGACGCGCAGCACCGGCGCGACCCGCGCCCAGGCCGGGGCGAGCAGCACCGCGAGCACGGCACCCGCGTGCCGGGCCCGACCGGCGCCCGCGCGGGCGAGCGCGAGCGCGCCGCGCAGCCGCGCCGCGACGTCGATGCGTCGCGCGCTCTGCACCGCCCCGAGTTCGGTCATGCCACTTGCCTCGCCTGCGGTGCAGCGACATCGGCGAGCGCGCGACCGAGCACGGCCTCGGCCGTCGCGCCGGCGAACTCGGCCTCGGGGTCGAGCACGAAGCGGTGCAGCCACACCGGCGCGATCAGCTGCTTCACGTCGTCCGGCAGCACGAAGTGCCGGCCCTGTGCCGCCGCCCAGACCTTGCACGCGCGGATCAGCGACATCGAGCCGCGGACGGACACGCCGATCCGCGTCTCCGGGGCGTTGCGCGTCGCCTCCGCCAGCTGCACGACGTAGCGCAGCACCGCGCTGTCGGTGTGCACCGTGGCGGCGAGGTCGGCCATGTCGGCGACGGCCTGCGTGGTGATGATCGCGTTCAGCGTCGAGGACGGGTTGCGCTGGCCGGCGCCCGCGAGGATCCGCTCGGCTGAGGCCGAGTCCGGATAGCCGATCGAGGTCTTGATCAGGAAGCGGTCCAGCTGTGCCTCCGGCAGCTTGTAGGTGCCGGCCTGCTCGATCGGGTTCTGCGTCGCGATCACCAGGAACGGCCGGCCGACCTCGTGACTGATGCCGTCGACCGTCACGCGGGACTCCTCCATCACCTCCAGCAAGGCGGACTGCGTCTTGGGCGACGCGCGGTTGATCTCGTCGGCCAACACGATCGAGGCGAAGATCGGCCCGCGGTGGAAGTCGAAGCGGCCCGATTTCTGGTCGTAGATGGTCACGCCGGTGACGTCGCTGGGCAGCAGGTCCGGCGTGAACTGGATGCGGTTGCTGGTGCCCTGCACGGTCGCCGCGATCGCCTTGGCGAGGCTGGTCTTGCCGGTGCCGGGCGCGTCTTCAAGCAGCACGTGGCCCTCGGCGAGCATCGCCGTGAGGACGAGGCTGACCACCTCGGACTTACCGAGCACGGCCTGTCCGACGTTCTGCACCAGCTTCTCGAAGGTATTGGCGAACCAGGCGGCCTGGTCTGGGGTCATGGTCATGGGTGGGGCTCCTTGGAAGTGATCATGACGGGATTACCAGGCAGGCTGGTTCTGATATCGCTCACTGTCAACCCAGCCGATCCCCGGGACATTGACCGATATATAGAGATACTCGGAAGGTTGGCCGTTGTAGTTCGAATAGCACTGCGTTTGATATGTTCCAGGACCTAACTGCCCGGTACGAACTCCGCCAAAACCACCGGGAGCTCCGTCGGAGAAGCAACGATATTCGTACGTTCCGGGGGCAAGGTTGTTATCGGAATTCAACTTCAGATAGTAAGAGGTATTGCCCCAGAAGTCACCCTTGCTCACAGTCATGTGCGGAGCCGGTTGAGGACCACTGGTGGCACTAGATGTCGCCTCCGAACTCTCATGCCCGTCGCTATCGACCGCCTTAATCCGGATCGAATGGTTCTGGCTGTAGCCATTGCCTACAGACTTTGAGCCGTTTCCCGGGCCGACATCCTCCCAGCCACCGCCATCAACGCTGACGAACATCGTGTTGATCGCTCGACCGTTGGGTGCCGGCGGAGACCAGTTGAAGATTACGTTTGTTGCGCCGCTCGAAGCGCCGACCACTGGAGTCCGGACCGGACCAAATGGCGCAAGCCCTGTCTTCGGCTCACTCCAGTCGCTGGAGTAAGCAATCCCTTCTACTGTCGCAACTGAGCGCATCCGAATCGAGTAGGTATTGTTATTCGATATACCCTCAGTCAATGTCGATGACGCAAACCTCTCGACGCCATCACCGTTCAGATCATAGAAATAGCGGATCTCCTCAGTCCTAGCCCCATGTTCCGAACCCGCCGCCCAGGTTACGTCCGTGATGGAATTATCGCCCTCGCTAGCCGACGTTATTGTCGGAGGTCCCGATGCTCCGGCGGCGCGCCTGGGTAGCGAGTCCGCACTGAAATTAAGGACGGTCTTGGAGGCGTCCGTCGACTTATTCTTAGCCGCGACGGTGAAGGTGTAGTCGGCAGTCTGGTTGATCAAGAGGACATTTTGAGAGGTCTCCTCTGGCGCGAGTTGGAACTTGCGCCATTGGATACCATTTGCTTTGACGATTAGCGTATAACCCGTAATAGTTTCGGCATTGATGGTGGCTGGCGGGCTCCAACTCACCGGCAACTGCGATTCGTTGCCAAGGTTTTCCGACGCCCCCACCGTCGGCGCCGCCGGCGCGCTCGGCGAGCCCGCCGGGCTCATCGACGCGGAGGCCGACCAGTCGGACGGGTCGGGCGCCTTGTTCTTCGCGCGCACCTGCACGGTGTACTGCGCCCCGTTCGTCAGCCCGGTCAGCGTCTTGGTACGCGTCCCGGCCGGCACGTCGATCTGTCCGTTGCCGGCGCCGCCGAGCTGGATCGTGTAGCCCGTGATCGCGGATCCGGTGTTCGCGCCGTCGGTCCAGGTGACGATGATCGAACCGTCGCCGTAGTCGAGGGGCGACAGGATGGGCGCGCCCGGCCGCAGGTCGGGCCGCGCCACGGCCGACGCCGGCGACGGGTCGGACTCGCCGACCTCGTTGGTCGCGGTCACCGTGAAGGTGTACTCCACGTCGTTGGTGAGCCCGACGATCGTGCAGGTCGTCGCGGGGCAGTCCTGGCTGCCGCCGCTCCACTTCACCGTGTGCGTGGTAATCGCCGCGCCGTTGTTGCTGCCGTCCGACCAGCTCAGCACGAGCGAGCGGTCGGCCACATCACTCACGGCGGGGGTCCCCGGCGCCGCCGGCTTGCCCTGCACCGTCAGCCGGATGCTGCCGAAGACATAGCGCTCCGTGTCCTTCGTCGCATCCGCGACCTGATAGCGCACGACCATCGTGCCGACGAACTTCGCGTCGGGCGTCACGATCACCGTGTCACCGGCGATCGAGGCCGTGCCAATGCCCGTGTCGACCGTCGGCGTACCGACCAGCGTCAGCGGCGTGTCCGGGAACGGGTTCACGTCGTTGCCCAGCACCGACACCGTGGTCGCCTTGCCCTGCGCGGCCTTCGCCACGACGTCGTCGTTCGCGACGGTGAGCGGGCGGGTGGACGCGGAGACCGTCACGGTCACCGAGCCCTGCACCGGAGCCGTCGTGCCGTCCGTCACCGTCACCGCGAGAGTGGCGACGGTGCCCTTGGGCAGCGTCTTGTCCGCGGTGACCGAGAGCACCGAGCCCGCGACCGACGCCGTCATCCCCGCCGGGGCGCCGCTGACCGTGTAGCTCAGCTTCTCCAGGTCGCCCTTGTCGGGGTCGGCGGAGAGCGCACGCAGATCGAGGGTCGACGCGGCCTCGCCCGGCGCGACCTGCATCGCGCCGCCGGCGAAGGTGGGCGGCTGGTTCTCGGGCGGCAGTACGGTGATCGGGATGCTCAGGGTCGCCTTGACGCCCTTGGGGTCGTCGGGGCCGGTGCCGTCGGTCACCTCGAAGGTGAGCGCGTCGGAGCCGAAGTAGTCCGGTGCCGCGGTATAGAGCAGTGTGGTCTCGTCCTTCACGAAGACGCCGTCGGCCGAGTGGATCGCCGAGATGCGGTCGGCCTGCGTCAACCGCACCGACTTGCCCGCCGGCGCGACGACCCAGTCGCTCAGCGGAATGGTCGCCTGCTCTCCGGCCTTCACCTCGAGCGGTGCGACGCCGGCCTTCAGCGACGGGCCGGTCGAGCTCAGCGCCGGCACCCGGATGAAGGCGGTGCCGACGAGGCCGTCCGCGTCGGTCGCGGTGTACGCGATGATCTGCACCGTGTCGCTCGGCGTCACCGTGACGACACCCTCCGCGCCGACGGTCGCGCCGGCGGGCTCGCCGAGCAGCGCCACCTCGAGCTCGCTGGCGACGCCGTCCGGATCCTCGTCGTTCTTCAGCACCGGCACCTCGACGGTCTCCGCCTCGCCGATGTCGGCCGCGGTGACGGTGTCGTCGCGGGCGATCGGGGCCACGAGCGTGGCCTCGTTCGCCACGGTGACGAGCAGGCTGCCGATCGCGACCGCGCCGCGGGTGTCGGCCACGGTGTATTGAATTGCGTAGTCGCCCTCCGCCTCCGGGGTCGTCACCAGGACCCGACCGGAGGCCACGGTCGCGGTCACGCCGTCGGGCAGGATGAGCCCCTCCTCGACCAGCGAGAGGGTGTCGCCGTCCGGATCCGTGTCGTTCGCGAGCACGTCGACGGCGATCCGCCGGCCGGGCTGCGCCGTGACGACGTCCTTGACCGCATCCGGCGCCTGGTTCTGCGTGCTCGGCTTCGCGACGCCGACCCGGATGGTCGCCGTGTTCGAGGAGCCGAGCGCGTCGCGCACCTCGTAGCGAAACACGTCGGTGCCGGCGGAGTCGTCGAAGGCGGTGTAGCTGAGGTAGGTGTCGCCGATCTCCTCGATCCGGCCCAGTCGCGGTGCGCTGGCCTGGCCGACGAGGGTCACGCTGTCGCCGTCGGGGTCGATGCCGTCGAGCGGGACCGGGATGCGGATGGTGGTGCCTGAGAGTGCGCGCGCCTCCAGGTTCACGGGGCGCGGCGGGTTATTGGTGTCGTTGAGCGGCAGGATCTGGATGCTGACGTAGCCGGCATCCTTCTGGCCGGAGGCGTCCACCGCCTCGTAGGTGACGTAGACCGTCTTCGCGGTGTCGCCGGCCTTGAAGCGCAGGGTGTCCTGCGAGACGAAGGCCGTGCCGTCCGCGGTCTCGGGCAGCGGCGCCACGAGGTCCGGCGCGACCGTGAGCGTGTCGCCGTTGGGCGAGATGTCGTTCGCGAGCACGTCGATGGTGACGGTGTCGCCGGCGCGGACGATCGCGGAGTCGTCGGCGGCGACCGGCGGCTCCAGCGTCGTCGGGCCGGGCACCGGCACCACCAGCACCTCACCGATCGCCGTGCCGATACCGTTCGAGATCGTGTACTGGAAGCTGACCGGCCCGGTGATGCCCGGCTGATCCGTGACCCGGAGCACCTCGTGTTCAAGGATCGCCACGGCCACCCCCGAGGTCGGCGCCACCGTCACCGACTGCACCACGAGCAGGCCGCCGGTGGGGTCGGAGTCGTTCTGCAGCACGTCGACGAGCACGTCGCCGCCGGCCGGCAGCAGCGCGACATCGCGCACGGCGACCGGATCCCGCTGGTCGACGGAGGCGGGCAGCACGTCGATCCGCACGATGCCGACCGCGGTGTTCGGACCGTCGCTGGCGAGGTACTGCAGGTAGTACGTCTTCGGCTCGGACGCGGTGAAGGTGAAGGTGCCGGCGCTGAAGTCGGGCACCACGCTCGCGCCCTGCACCTCGTCGACCTTGCCGAGCATCAGCTTCGCGCCGCTCGCGCTGAGGTCGTTGGTCAGCGGAGCGACCGTGACCGGCTGGTCAGCCAGGGTGGTCGCGTGATCGGGGTTCGTCACCGGCAGCACGGAGCCGGGCGCGCGCACATCCACGTGCAGTACACCCTCGACGTCGTCGGTGCCGTCGGACACGATGAGCACAACGTCCTTGCGCCCCTGCTCGGCCCCGATCGCGTCGAACGTCACCAGGCCGTCGGCCCGGAACTGCACCTGGTCGTCGCTGTTCACGGCGGCCGATCGGAGGAAGAGGTCGTCGCCGTCCGGGTCGAGCCAGTCCGGCAGCACGTTGTAGGAGAGCGACGCGCCCTGCTCGACCGCGATGCGTCCCTCGCGCTTCTGCTCTGGCGCCTCGTTGCTGCCGGCCGGCTTCACGGTCAGCGTGACCGTCGCGTCGTCGGTGAGGCCGCGCCCGTCGTCGGCGGTGTAGCTGAAGCTCGCGGTGCCGCTCGCCTCCGCGGCGACGCTGATCTGCAGCGCCTGACCGCCGTAGATGGGCTGGATCGTGCCGATCGAGGGCATCGCGCCGAGCACCGATGCCGTGAGCACGTCGCCGTCCGGGTCGTTGTCGTTGTCGAGCACCGGCAGGATGATGCTGCGGCCGGCGCGCACGCCGAACTCGTCATCCGCGGCGATCGGCGGCTGGTTGGCGTCGGTGCGCTCCGGGATCGTGTTCTGGATCTGGTTCTCGGAGGCCTCGTTCTCGTCCTCCTCGTCGGACTCGTCCGGCGGCGGCGTCACGTCCTCCCAGTTCGCGACCTCCTTCATGTCCTGGTTCACCAGCCAGACCAGGCCCTCGGTGAGCTCGTTGAGCACCACGGCGTTGCGGTTCACCCGGAACACGGCGCGCTTGTCGCCCGCCAGATTGTCGACGGCGCGGGTCACGTCGTTCGTGCTGCCGCCGCAGTCGCGCACGTAGCGTCCGGATCCGGTCCACGCGGCGTAGGTGCAGCCGTTCACGACCACGGGGGTCACGGCGACGCCGCTGCCCTCGGCATCGATCGATCGAGCCGCCGAACCGTCCAGCGGCTGCAGCAGCAGCGCGCTGTTGCTCGCGATCGCCACCGCGTCGCCGCTCGCCCCCGGCTTCTGCAGAGCGAGCCCCTCCGCCGTGCCGAGGTCGACCGGAGCCGCACCGCCGATCGAGACCGCGCCGGTCGCGGGATCGAGCAGGACCGGGGTGGTGCCGACGGCGGAGACCGCGATCGTCGCATCCGGGGCGAATCCGGTCACAGTGGAACGGGAGACCCCGGCGCCGGGCCGCACCGTGACGAGTTCGGACTCCTTCGGCGAGAAGGCGAAGACGGTGCCGTCGGTGGCCACCGCGGCCACGGCGCCCGCGCCGAGTTCGGCGATCGGTTCGTCCGAGGCGACGGTGAAGGACTGCACGGCGTCCGCCGCCCGGACCCAGAGCGCACCCTTCGCTGGATCGAGGATGGCGACGACCCCGCCGCCCAGACTCACCGCGGAGTCCGCGGGAACGGGGATGTCCTGGTTCAGCGTGACCGAGGAGGTGTTCACCACGGCGAGGGTCGCGTTGCTCTGGTCGTGGACGACGACCGTGCCGGCCTCCTGCTCGACGTCGAAGCTGGCACCCTTGGCGCGCAGCCCCGCATCCAGCACCTCGGACGGGTAGTTCAGGCGACCGGCGAGCAGCGCGCTGGGCTTGGTCACCCAGACGCCGCCGTCGTTGAGATCGACGTCGGCGGTGGTGACGCCCTGGTAGAGCACGGCCATCGTGGTGACCACCAGGGTCGCCGCCGTCACCGACGCGACGGAGGCGAGGGATCGCTTGCGCCGCGAGACCCGCGCGAATACGCCCATTCCGAATCCTCTGCTCCTGGATGACTCCGATGCTGCGGAGCGTCATCATCGTCGCGGCGCGGCGTCGGCGGCACCATCCGTCAGTTGTCGCGGCACCCGTTCGGGGTTCGTCGAGACGTGGTGTCTCAGTTGCTTGCGCCGGCGCGGGGCGCGCAGCCAAACTGTGCACACGATGTCGCATCCCCAGCGACGACGCCGCCCCTCACCCAGGACGCCGATGCCCGCCACCCTCAGCGCGCCCCCTGCAGACACCCGTGCCGACACCGTCGAACCCCGCGACCCGATCCGCTCCGTCTGCGTCATCGACGATCACGCGATCGTGCGCTCGGGCATCGCCGAACTGCTCCGCGGCACCTCTGATCTGCGCGCCGACGCGATCGCGCCGACCGTCTCGGACATCGAACAGGACGCGGCGGGATTCGACCTCGTGATCCTGGACCTGCGACTCGGCGACGGCAGCGACGCGGGTGACAACGTCGCCCGCCTGATGCGGCTCGGCGCCCGCGTGCTGATCTTCTCGGCCGGCGACGACCCCGAGATGGTCCGCGCCGCCGCTCGGGCCGGCGCCCTCGGCATGGTGCGCAAGTCGGAGGAGGACGGCGTGCTCCTGGAGGCCATCCGCGCCGCCGTCCGCGGAGTACCCGTCGCCTCGACCGACTGGGCCGCCGCGCTGGATGCCGACGACCAGCTCGCCGACGCGGGCCTGAGCGCTCGGGAGCGGGAGGTCCTCGCGCTCTACGCCGCGGGCGAGAAGGCCCAGCGCGTCGCCTATCTGACCGGCCTCTCCCGCGACACCGTCACGCACTACGTCGGTCGCATCCGGGCGAAGTACGCCAGGGTCGGCCGCCCGGCGGGCACGAAGGTCGAGCTCTACATCCGCGCGATCGAAGACGGGCTCCTCGAAGGCCCGGCGTGAACCGAGCCGCGTCGCCGCGCGACAGCGACGGCATCGGCGATCGCTTCGAGCGTCTCTTCGTGCTCGCATACGCCGTCGGCGGCGTCGCGTTCCACCTCCTGGCGGCGCTCGAGTTCGGCGAGGAGGCCGAGCGGATCTCGCCGATCTGGACGGCCGTCGTCGCCGTCGTGGTCCTCCCGGCTCCCCTGATCACGCTGATCGCGGCGCTGTTCGCGAGCCTGATCGCGGTGCGCACCATCCTGCGGCTGCACGTCGTGCTCTTCAGCATCGCCCTGCTCACCCTCGTGCCGGCCGTCGACCTCGAGCGCGGGCCGCTCACCATGCTCTGGCTGATCGACGCCGTTCCCGTCGCGCTGACCGCCGCCGGCATCGCGCTGCGCCCGCGGTCGATCCCCGTCGCGATCGCGACGGTGTGCATCCTGCTGGTGCTGGTGCGATTCGTCGCCTCCGGCTCCCTCGTCACGGCCGCGGAGGAGGGGATCGACATGGCCATCGTCGGCACGCTGTTCGCCGGGCTGGCGCAGGCGGTGCTGCGCGCCGGCCAGGCGCTGGACCGGGCTAGTCAGGACGCCGTGCTGCTCTCGGCTCGCACCGCCGGCCGGCTCGGCCGCCGCAGCGAGCGGATCCGCGTCGGCGCCCTCGTGCACGACGAGATCCTGTCCTTCCTCCTCAACGTCGACCGGATCAGCCGGTCCGCGGAATCCTCCCGGGAGGCTGCGCGCGTCGCGCTGACCCACCTCGCCGAGCTGCGGCGGACCGACCCGACCGGGCCCACGCCGAGCCGGGCCCGGCTGACCGGAGGCGAGTTCGTCCGCGCCGCGACCGAGCGCATCGCGGCAGCGTCCCCTCTCGCCGCGATCGATGCCCGCGTCGAGTCGAGCGCGGGGCCGGTGCCCTCCGCCATCGCCGACGCCTTCATCGATGCCGCGGTCCAGGCGGCGCGCAACGCGGTGCAGCACGCGCGCTCGCCCACGGGCGAGCCGGCCGCGATCCGAGCCGCGATCGTCGTCAGCGAGCGCGGCCTCACGATCGAGGTCGGCGACGACGGCGCCGGCTTCGCCCTCGCAGCGGTTCCGGTCGACCGGATGGGACTGTCGACGAGCATCCTCGGGCGCGTGCGGCAGTTGGCCGGTGCGACGGCTCAGATCGCGATGGAGTCGGGCACCGTCGTGCGGCTGGAGTGGCGACGATGACGCGCCGACCCGCGCTGGAGGACAGCACCGACGTCTCCGAACTGCTCGGCTTCGGCGGACGTCGTGTGCGACTGCTCGCGATCTTCTTCGTCGCCGCGAACATCCTGCTGGTCGTCCTCAACCTGGACTGGTCGCGGTTGCCGGGAGCCACCGTCGGCGCCCTCGCCCTGCTCGCCGGTGCCGTGGCGCTGCTCGCCCGCGCGCATCCCGATCCGTTTCCGACTCTGCCCACCGTCCTCGTGGTCGTGGCAGCACCGTCGATCACCGTCCTGGGCTGGTGGGGCCTGCGCCCGAGCGGATGGGAGGGCTCCTTCGCCACCTGGTTCCTGGGCGCCACCGCCTTCACCCTCTTCGCGCTCTGCCTCCGCGGACGACTGGTCAGCGCCCTGATCGCACACGCCGCCGTGGTCGCGGTGACGCTCGCCTGGATGCCGGCCATCGACCACGACCCACTCTTCGGCATCACCGCCACGATGCGGTACTCGATCCTGCTGATCTGCGCCGTGCTGTTCCGGATCGGCCTGCTGCACGCGACGAACCGGATGCGGGCCGTCCGCGCCCAGCGGCAGGAGATCGCGGCGGCGGCGGCCGACGCGGAGGGTCGCTTCGAGGTTCGCGAACAGCGCGTGCGGTTCATCGCCGATCTGGCGGAGCCGATCCTCGCGCGGGTGGCCGCCGGCGAGCCGCACTCCGCCGAGCTCACGCGGGACGCCGCGAATGTGGAGGCGAGCATCCGGGACAGTCTTCGGGCGTTCGGCCTGGTCCGCGAGCCGCTGCTCAGCGCCGTGCGCGCCGCTCGCCTGCGCGGGGTCGACGTCGTGCTGCTCGACGACTCGGACGGTGACATCGCCGAGGGCGCTCTCGACCGGGTCGCGACCACGGCGGCGAGAACACTCGGCGACGTCGGCTTCGGGCGGGTGACGATCCGACTGCTGCCACCGGGACGCGAGGCCGTCGCCACGATCGTCGCCGACCTCGAGCCGGGGGTGCACCTCGACGTGCGGTGAGCCGATGCGCCGAGCGGGTCGCCGAACGACATGCCACCTGTGGCGGGCGCGAGGCTGCTGCGCGTCGCCACTTCTGGCAGGTGGATCCGGTCGGCGGCAGCTGGGCCCGCCGGAACCGCCTACGCGCGCCGCGCCCGCTCCTCGCGCGTGTAGCTCGCCCGCGGGTTCAGCCCGAGGCGGTCCCGGATCAGGGCCCAGGCGAGGGTGATCGCACCGGAGAGCCGCGGCATCCGCACTGTGCCGGCACTGCGGGCGTAGACATCGACGTGCGCGAACGCCGGCGCCCACGTCGGCTGCGGCCGCCGGTTCCCCACCCCGGCCGTGAGGTGCAGGAACGCCTGCGCGCAGCCGAGCGCCGACGCCGCGTCCACCCCGGGCGCGATGGAGGGCAGCGGGGCCGGATCCGCGGCGGTCACGGCCGCCAGCACGCGCAGGTCGGTGTACGGCGGGATGACGGGGAGGGTTCGCGTCAGGTCGGCCGGACTCGCCGCGGCGGACCCGACTCCGAGCATCCGCTCCACCGTGTACCGGGAGCCCGGACGGAACGACGTCGCCTGCGCGGCCCAGCCGACGTTCATCACCCAGAGCACCGGCAGCTGGGCGTCGCGCGCCGCGCGGGCGACGAGCACACCCACCTCGGGCGTCGTCAACTCCGTCTCGTCGATCACCAGATCGGCGCCGGCCACGAAGGCGGCGGCGTTGTGCGGCTGGACCCCCTCGGTGAAGACATCGACCACCGCGTGCTGATCCAGCGCCAGCACGGCCTCGCGGAACACCTCCGCCTTGTTGCGGCCCATCGCCGACCGGGTGGCGCCCGGAACCCGGTTGGCGTTCTCCGGGGCGAAGGTCTCCGGGTCGGCGACGGCGAACGAGCGCACCCCCATCTGGGCGAGCTTGAGGCCGAGCTGGAAACCGTCGCCGCCGACGCCGGCCAGGGCGACGCGCGAGGTGCACAGCGCGCGCTGCTCCTGCTCGCTCCAGAATCCGAGATTGCGCGCGTACCGCGGGTCGGACAGCTCGACGCTCACGCGGCCGCGTCCCGACGGACACCGAAGCCGACGAGGATCTCGCCGGCCGTCTCGTAGCGGCCGGGCAGCCAGCGGCTCAGCCGACGCACGTGCGGCACGGCGATCTCGATCGCCACGTTCTCGCTGTGGTACTGGTCGATCCAGCGCGGCTCACCGACGCGCTCGAGCGTGAAGGTGCTCGTGAGCATCCGCTCGAGGATCGGGTCGACGAGGCCGTACGCGTGATTCACACCGGCCTCGTCGACGAAGCTCATCACGGCCGTGTACAGCGCGACGGCGTATTCATGCTGCTTGCGCCGATCGGCATCGCGGGCGATCAGACGCGAGACCTCGACCGACGGCTTCGGAGCGGGGCGGAAGGTGAATTCGGCCGGCCAGTACCGCTCGACCGGCAGCCGGTCGTCGCCGCGAACGGGCTGGAACCCCTTCACGATCAGGCGCAGGGCGGCGAGCACGCGCACTCGGCCGTGCTGCTCGCCGAGCACGGCGAAAGCGAGCGACCGGGCATCGTCGGGGTCGCTCTCGAACTCACCGGGCACCGCGTCGGCGTCGAGGTAGCCGTTCTCCTCGACGTAGACCGCGCGGCGCAGCGCGAGGAAGGCGCGATAGGCGCGCTCGCGGCCCGGGACGGCGTCGCCGCCGACGGCGATCAGGGCGGGGAACGGCGGGACCGATTCGGTCGCTCGGGCGGGTTGTTCGAACATCGGGGCCTCTTTCGGATCGGGTGTCGTGGGGTACGACTCCGATCGTGGAGAAAGCACGCGGAACGCAGAATGGGCAGCTCTTCCCCTGGGGAGAGGTACCCGTCGGGGCGGGCCGTCGTGACGACGACATCCCGGGCGTATGGGACTGCTGAGGGTTCGGCTGACTCCTGACGTGTGGTGCCTCATATTTCCGAGGAAATCTCGTGAACAGTATGAACAAAACGTTGACGCTCTTGCGCGGCCGCGGAATTGTTCGAACAAGTCACCAATGACGGCGGCAGAGGGGGAAGTCATGGATTTCGTTTCGAGGACACTGCGTCACGGCAACCGTGTGCAGGTGACCGGACAGCTGCTCACAGACGGACCAAGCCTTCGTCTCGCCCCGGTATGGACTGATCCCTCGGGACAAAATGAAGCCCTCGAATCCGTGGCCGTAGACCTCACCGGTTTGCAGGGCACACGACCTGACGCGGGTGTCAGCGTCGCCGGCACCTGGAATGGATCCGCGATCGAAGCGGCCACGATCGAGCCGGTCGCGCTCGACCTCGCGAGCTTCCGACTCCGCCCTTCGCAGCGGGAACAGCTCGAGATCGAGCTCCCCATTCTCGACGCGCCCGTGACGCCCGTCGACTCCGATGCTCACGACGACGCGATCCGATCCCTCATCGATACCGGAGCTGTACTGCACGACGTACGGGTGCGTGCGGGCAACGGCGTAGCCGCGGTCGTCAGCGCGGTGGACGTTGCGCAGGTGGAGTTGGCTCTGCGACCACTGTTGCAGGACGCTCTCGTCGTGGTTCCGAGCCCCTGGTCACGGAGCGACCTCGACACGATCCAGCAGATCCTCTCCGAAGAAGAGGAACCAGCAGGAGTGTTCATGTCGGGCGAGGGGATGGATCCACGGGCGCGCTATCGCGTCACCGCGTGGGTACGGCAGATCACGCCGCGACTGGCAGAGCGGCTTGCGCCGTGCCCGGAAGGAATTGTGGCGCTGGAGGTTTGGCTCGAGCCCACGCAAGCGGTCGCCTGATCGGCGTCCTCACCCGAACGCAGTGCCAGCCCGGCTCTGCGTCGAGGTGATCAACTCAAGGGGGAGTTATGTACAGAAGGAAATCACGGATCATCACCTCGGCCGTCATGGCTGACGGCCCCGAGCACGGCAGGTAGCTCGTCGGTTCGCTTCGAGACGTTCGGCAGAATCGACCCCATGCCTTCCGACGCCGTCAGCCTTCCCGCCGACTATGCGGTTGTGCTGATTCGGCTCAAGGAGCAAGTCCGCACAGCGCAGTTCGCCGCGCAACGAACGGTCAACACGCAGCTCATCGAGCTGTACTGGAGCATCGGGCACAAGATTCTGCGCCAGCAGGACGAGCACGGTTGGGGGAGCGGCGTGGTTGGTCGTCTCGCCGATGATTTGCGTGATGAGTTCCCGACGATGACAGGGTTGTCGCGCCGGAACCTGCTGTACATGCGGTCCTTCGCGGCCGGGTGGGCTGACCTTCGAAATGTGCCACAGCCCGTGGCACATTTTGCCGTGGGGTCACATCCGGACCCAGCTCGACGGGCAGGAGAAGCGCGACTGGTATGCGGCATCCGCGGTCGCGTTCGGTGGTCTCGAGACGTACTGCTGAACCAGATCAAGAATCGCACCCTGGAACGCACCGGGGCGGCTCCGTCAAATTTCATCGACCGGCTCCCCGCCGCAGACTCCGAGTTGGCGCAGCAGATTTCGAGAGACCCCTATGTCTTCGACTTCCTCGATCTCAATGAAGGTGCCGCTGAACGGGACTTTGAACAGGCACTCACGGATCGGATCACGCAGACTCTCGCAGAACTCGGCGCGGGCTTCGCCTTCGTCGGTCGACAGGTGCACTTCGAGATCGACGGATCGGACCTCAACGTCAGTCTGCTCTTCTTCCACGTCCGCCAGCTCCGGTACGTCGTGATCGAGCTGAAGAAGGGCGCGTTCGAGCCGTCCTTCACCGGGCAGCTCGGGTTTTACATCGCGCTCGTCGACGACCAACTTCGCGACGACGCGATACACCGGCCGACGGTCGGGATCCCCATCTGCGCCGACAAGAGCGACCGAATCGTCCGCTACGCCCTCGGACGAGTCGACTCTCCTATGGCAGTGGCCACCTACACCTACGAGTCCCTGCCACCTGGGGAACAGCGTGCGCTCCCGGATGCTCAGCACCTGATCGATGCCATCGGTGCCGACGATGGCGAGGACGAGTCCCGCCGACCGCAGCGCAGATAGTCAGCGTCAGAGCCCGCATCGTCGCGGTGATCCGTCTGGCTGAGTAGTGGCGCCCGCCTCACGTCCCGGGGCGGTCACCCCGCCCGTGATCGCGCGCGCCGCGCGCTCATCGTGAGCGGTGCCAACATCTGCAACGACGGCCATTCCCGGAATGTTATGAAGACACGGTCGATGTCCGAACGATAGGTCATCGACGTATGCGGCGGACTGGGGCCACCAGGCGCTCGGTGAGTGGCTCGGCCGCGTCAGTCCGCTCGTCGGGGACGTTGGCCGGCTGCGTTAGAAGCGCGAGCCTGGCTCGTCGAACCGTCCGGATGACTGCCAGGCTAACTTCCCAGGGCGATTGCGACTCGCGTCGTCCAACCTTCGCGAACTGAGCCCTTCGGTGCATGCACGCGGAACGCAGAATGGGCAGCGGATCACTCGCGATCCGATGACCTCGGGATGCCGACACCGTGACCCGAGACTTTCACTGAGGCACTCGACACTCCGAGGTCGCCTCGCTATCTTTGGGGCACATCGCCCGCTTGAAATCCATTCAGGATTCACGGAGTCACATGCAGCGCAAGAAGGCGGTGCCGGACATCGGTCCTGAATCACGGCCGAACCATAACGGAGAGAATGACGTCGCAAAGCAGATATCGCTCCATCGCTTTCGCGGCCGCCGGTGCCCTGATCCTCGGCGGCGTGGCATTCGGGGCCATTGCTGCCGCCGATGCAACGACAGCAGATCCGGATGTCCACCTCAGCCCGACAGATCCTCCTGTATCCGGCTCAGCGGAGGAGACGCGAGAACTCCGTCGGGAGTTCGGCCCGCTGACCCCGCTGAAGGACCGCAGCGACTGGGTCACCGAGGACCAAGTCGTGCAGGCTATGCGCGGCGTCGCCTCAACCACCGACGGCTCGCCGCTGAGTGACGCTGCGCGGAGCACGATACCGGTACAGGCTCTCCTGACGACGTACGGCAGAGTCACGGGAGCTGTCCCCGAATTGGGCGGCGATCCTGATATCGCATCGGATCGTCCGGTTTGGGTCGCAACCGCTCACGCATTCCTGCCGGACGCCGGCCACTCGAAATCCGAAGAAGAGGGGTGGAATGGCGAGGGCCCGGTGACCGAACGGGCTCAGGTGTATTCGATGTTGTTCGACGCATCCTCCGGCGACGTCATCACGATCGGGAACGGCGCCGACGTGTTCGCCATGGGCATGGATGCTCTCGAGTAAGAGGCGATAGAGACAGGCGCGGCCACTCGTCCCCTCGCGAGCGGTGGCGATCCCGCCGCGCGATGGAACGGCGTATCCCAACGGAGGCGTTCGGTCGGATCTTCCGTTGCCTCGGTGTCCTCGGGACGCCGACACCGTGACCCGGGCTCGGTCACACGACGAGTTCTAGACACGATGTCTCCCCCGAACAGGTCCTTTGCGCCTTCTGTGAATCTCGCCATGCTGAGGTGCCTTCACCCCGACGCGCCGCGCGAATCGCCTGCAGCGGTCGGCGTCCGAGGCTCTGCTCCGTCGCTCCGCCCCCGTACCCGCCGCACGCCAGGAGTCCGTCTTGCCCTCGTTCCGCCGCGCCACATCCCTCGCTCGCAGCACAGCTGCCGGCCGCCGCACCCGCCATCTCGGCGCGCTGTTCCTCGCCGTCGGCCTCGTCGCCGCGATCCTCCCGTCCGGAGTCGCCGCAGCGGCGGACGACCCCGCCGTCGTTGTCCAGGGCACCTGGCACACCGACGCCGCCGAACCGGTGCCCGGATCCGCGCAACGCCAGGCACAGACCGCGGCGACCCCGCCGGCCAACGACCAGCGGGCGAACGCGGTCACGGTGGCAGCGCTACCGTACTCCGTCTCGGGCGCCCCGTGGAAGGGCGCAACTCTCGAGGCCGACGAGGAGGCCGAGTGCCGAACGACCGACCCGGACAACACGGAGTACCCCACCACCGGGTACGGCTCGACCTGGTACAAGTACTACTCGACCAAACGGCAGACCCTCACCTTCGGTGGCGGCGTGGACCGATTGTCATCCTTCGTGAGCGCGTTCGTCGACGGTCCGATCACCAACGACACCCGGATCAGTTGCTCCGAGGCGGAGTACCGCTCGCAGAACTACCTGCAGGCGGAGGCCGGCCGGACCTACTACTTCCAGGTCGGCGCCGACACGTACTGGGACACGACGGAGCCCGCGATGCTCGCGTCATTCACCCTCACGTCGAGCGCGCCGATCCCCAACACGAGCTACACCTCCGCGTCCGTCATCTCCTCGCTCCCGGCGACGATCAACGCCTCCAACGCCCAGGTGGACTTCAACTGGTACTACCCGTACGCCGGCTGCGACTGGAACAGCTTCATGGGGTCGATCTGGTACAAGTACACGGCGCCGACGTCGGGCTGGATCAACGCGAACATCGGCGAGAGTCCGATCGAGGCCAACGTCGGCGTCTACGACTCCGTCGACGGCGTGACGCCCGGAAACCTGCTCAAGTGCCCCGAGCAATCCACCGAACCCTTCGACGACCTCGGCTACTCACCCGATCGCGCCTTCACCGACTTCTACGCGCAGGCCGGTAAGACGTACTTCTTCCAGGCCTCGAGCTTCGGCTTCGGCGCCGGGCCGATGGTCCTGAAGATCGCCAAGGTCGGCGCTCTGACCTCCGCGACGCCGACCATCACCGGCACCGCCTCCGTCGGCAACGTCGTGACGGCGAATCCCGGCACCTGGGGCCCGACGCCCGTCACCCTGAGCTACCAATGGCTGCACGACGGGTACGTGATCGACGGCGAGACCGGCCCGACGCACCTCGTCACCGAGGACGACTACTCCCACACGCCCCTCACGGTCCGGGTCACCGGCACCAAGCCCGGCTACGCGACCACGGTGAAGACCAGCGCAGCGAGCACGGTGCTCCCGGGTTCGCTCACCGCATCCCAGCCCAAGATCAGCGGCACCCTCGAGGTCGGTCAGACTCTGACGGCGACCCCCGGTAACTGGGGCCCCGCCCCGGTCGACCTGGCCTACCAGTGGAACCGCAACGGCACGGCGATCGCCGGCGCGACGAACCCGAGCTACGGGCTCACCTCGGCGGATGCCGGCACCTCGATCACCGTCACGGTGACCGGGAGCAAGTACGCCTACACCACGGCGTCGCGCACCAGCGTCGCGTCGTCGATCAAGGCGCCGCTGATGACCCTGATGCCGACCCCGACCATCTCGGGCACGACCACCGTCGGCTCGACGCTCACCGCGAATCCGGGCACCTGGGATGCCGGCACCACGCTGACGTACCAGTGGAAGAAGAACGGCGGCACCTACATCGTCGGCGCCACCGCGAAGACGTACGTGCTCAAGGCCTCGGACGTCGGCGCAACACTGACCGTCTCGGTCACCGGCACGAAGCCCGGCTACTCCCCCGCCACCAAGACCAGCGCCACCACGGCCGCGATCAAGGACGCCGCCGTCATCACCGGCCCGACACCGACCATCACCGGCACCCCCACCGTCGGGCAGAAGCTCACCGCCGTGCCCGGCAGCTGGGCTCCGGCGCCCGTGACCCTCGGCTACCAGTGGCAGCGCGGCGGCACCGCGATCCCGGGCGCCACGGCGTCGACCTACACGCTGGTCGCCGCGGACGCCAACGCGTCGATCACCGTCAGCGTCACCGGCACCAAGACCGGCTACACCGCGGTGACCAAGACCAGCACCGCCGTCACCATCAAACCCGCACTGATGACGCTGATGCCGACTCCGACCATCACCGGAACCACGAAGGTCGGTTCCACCCTCACCGCCAACCCGGGCACCTGGGACGCCGGCACCACGCTGGCCTACCAGTGGAAGAAGAACGGCGGCAGCTACATCGTCGGCGCCACCGCGAAGACGTACGTGCTCAAAGCCTCCGACGCCGGCGCCACGATCACCGTCTCCGTCACCGCCACCAAACCCGGCTACTCCCCCGCCACCAAGACCAGCGCCACCACCGCGAAGATCGCCAACGGCACCCTCGTCGGACCCGTGCCCACCATCAGCGGCACGGCGAAGGTCGGCCAGACGCTGACGGCCAAGCCCGGCACCTGGACGCCCGCGCCGGTGACGCTCGGGTACCAGTGGTACCGCGGATCCACTCCGATCCCGAGTGCGACCGCCGCGAGCTACAAGCTCGTCGCCGCCGACAAGGGCGCAGCCGTCACCGTCCGGGTCACCGGTTCCAAGACCGGCTACACCGCGCTCACGAAGACCAGCACGGCCGTCAAGCCGAGCTGATCCGCACCACGCAGCGGTCGCGACCCGATCCGGGCCGCGACCGCTCCTCACCATGCACTTCCACCGGAACAAGGAGAAACCGTGCCATCGAAACGTCGCGCCGCCGCGACCCTCACCGCCCTCGCACTCGCGGCCACAGCGCTCGCGCCCATCGCCTCCGCCGCACCGACGGCGACCTCCAGCTACATCGTGCAGACGACCCAGGTAGGCGCGACGGGAGCCGCCATCGCGGATGCCGGGATCGCCGAATCGGCGGTTTCGGAGCGCTACTCCCGCGTGCTCAAGGGGTTCGCGGCCGAGCTGACGCCGGCCGAGGTCGCACGGCTGAACGCGGATCCGACGGTGGTGTCGGTGACGCCGGATGGGGAGACGTCCATCGCCGAGATCCAGACGGATCCGACGTGGGGCCTGGACCGCATCGACCAGCGCACCACAACGGGCGACGGAACGTACGGCTACGACACAACGGGCAAGGGTGTCACCGTCTTCGTCGTCGACTCCGGCATCCGCTTCTCGCACGAGGAGCTCGGCGGTCGGGCGCGCAGCGGCTGGGACTTCGTCGACAGCGACGCTGATGCATCCGACTGCAACGGTCACGGCACCCACGTCGCCGGCACGATCGGCGGAAAGAACTACGGGGTGGCGAAGGAGGTCTCGTTCGTCTCATTGCGGGTCTTCAGCTGCGGCGGCAGCGGCTCGTGGAGCGCGATGATCGCGGCGTTCGACTGGGCTGTCGCGAACAAGCCGACCACCGGCGCCTCGGTCATCAACATCAGCGGAGGTGGCGGCGGCTACGAACCGATGGACACGGCGACGACCAACACGATCGCCGCGGGGATTCCCGTGGTGGCGGCGGCCGGCAACGGCAACACCGACACGTGCAGCTTCAGCCCGGCCCGCACCCCGAACGCGATCGCCGTAAGCGCCACCGATTCCTCCGACTACCGCGCGTACTTCTCCAACTACGGCAGCTGCACCGATCTCTTCGCTCCCGGCGTCGACGTGCTCTCCTCGACGATCGACTCCGACACCGCGACGGGTTACAAGAGCGGCACCTCCATGGCCACCCCGCACGTCGCCGGCCTCGTCGCCCGCTACCAGCAGGCCAATCCGTCGGCCTCGCCGGCCCAGGTGACCAGCGCCCTGCTCGCCGCGGCCACCCCGAACGTTGTGCTCGATCCGGTCGGCTCGCCGAACCTGCTCGCCTACGCCGCGCCGCCGGCCGCGACGCTGACGGGCCCCACTCCCACGATCTCGGGCACCCCGCGCGTGGGCACGGTGCTCACCGCGAACCCCGGCGCCTGGTCGCCGCAGCCCGTCACGCTCGGCTACCAGTGGAAGCGCGGCGGCACCGCCATCGCCGGTGCCACGGCATCGACCTACACGCCGGTCGCGGCCGACCAGGGTGCGGCCGTCACCGTCACCGTAACCGGCTCGAAGACGGGATACACCGCGCTGGCCAAGACGAGCGCGGCCGTCACCGTGACCCCGGGGCTGATGACGCTGATGCCCACGCCGACCATCTCGGGAACCACCACCGTCGGCTCGACGCTCACCGCCAATCCGGGCACCTGGGATCCGGGCACCACGCTGACGTACCAGTGGAAGAAGAACGGCGGCAGTTACATCGTCGGCGCCACCAGCCAGAGCTACCTCCTGAAGAGCTCGGACCTCGGGGCGACGCTGACGGTCTCGATCTCGGCGACGAAGCCGGGCTACTCTCCCGCGACGAAGACCAGCGCGACGACGGCGGCGATCACCTCGGCCACCACGATCGTCGGCACCACGCCCACCATCACCGGCACGCCGACCGTCGGGCAGAAGCTGACGGCGGTTCCCGGCGCCTGGTCGCCGGCGCCGGTCACCCTCGCCTATCAGTGGAAGCGCGGTGGCGCGGCCATCGCCGGCGCGACGGCGAGCAGCTACACGCTGACGGCGGCGGATGCGAACAGCGCGATCACCGTCAGCGTCACGGGCACGAAGTCGGGCTTCGCCGCCGTGACGAAAACCAGCGCAGCCGTGACCGTGCAGCCCGCTCCCCTGGTCCTCACGCCGACCCCGACGATCTCCGGAACGGCGGCGGTCGGCAACACCCTGACCGCGAACGCCGGAACCTGGGACGCCGGCGTCACGATCGGGTACCAGTGGAAGCGATCCGGCGTCGCGATCGGTGGCGCCACGGCCAAGACCTACGTGCTGGTGGCCGCCGATGCTGGCACGACCATCACGGTGTCGGTCACCGGCACCAAGACCGGCTCGGCGACGACCACGAAGACGAGCGCGCCGACCGGGGTCATCGCCGGCGGTGCCGTGCTGAGCGGCTCGGTGCCGACGATCTCGGGCAGCGTGGTCGTGGGCAGAACCCTCACCGCCGACCCGGGCACCTGGGGGCCGGCACCGGTGGCGCTGAGCTACCAGTGGAAGCGGGCGGGCGTCGTCATCGCGGGAGCGACGGGGGCGAGCTACACCCTCGTCGGCGAGGACCTCGGCAACCGGGTCTCCGTCTCGGTCACCGGAACCAAGCCCGGATACGCGACGCTGACGAAATCGAGCGCCTCCAGCACCGTCGTCACGGCCGCCTCCCTCCGCAGCGCGACCCCGACCATCACCGGCACCGCCGCTGTGGGACAGAAGCTGACCGCGAATCCCGGTGACTGGGCGCCGCAGCCCGTCAGCTACGCCTACGCCTGGTATCGCGGCGGCTCGGCCATCGCGGGAGCGACGGCCGCGACCTATACGCCGGTCGCTGCGGATGCCGGCACCGCGCTCACCGTGCGGGTGACCGGGTCGAAGCTCGGTTACACCACCGTCACCCAGGCCAGCGCGGCGAAGACGATCGCGGCGGGAACGCTCACCGCGCCGACTCCGACGATCTCGGGAACGGCGACCGTCGGCCAGACGCTGACGGCGAAGCCCGGCACCTGGGGGCCGGCGCCGGTCGCGCTGACGTACCAGTGGTACCGCGGCAGCACCGCGATCCCGGGGGCGACGGCAACGACGTACAAGCTCGTCACGGCGGATAAGGGTGCCTCGATCACCGTGCGGGTCACCGGCACCAAGGCCGGCTACACCACCGTCACGAAGTCGAGCACGGCGATGAAGGCCGGCTGACCGACTCGAGCTGACGCCCGAAGGGGGTTGTCACTGCGTCCCGTCGCAACGAGGGACGCAGTGACAACCCCCTCCTGCGCTGCAGGTCACCGCCCGGCCCGGTAGCTCAGCGCACGCCGCAGCTCCCCCAGCACCGCCGCGCGCGACAGCCCGGTCGCGCGGGCGAGGTCCGCGTAACCCAGCCGACCCACCGTCGCCAGCACGGTCAGCTCGTCTCCCCGCGACCATGGCGACACTCCGGACCCGCGGTGCACCTCCCGGGCAACGGCCAGCATCCACGTGAACGCACACGAGCGCCGCCCCGCGCACGGGGCCTCCCGCCACAGCCGGAGGAACACCTGCTCGATCTCGTCGACGGCGGATCGCCCGATCAGGGCGGAGAGAACCGGGGCGGTCGCGTCGTACAACAACGAGAACGCGTCCTGGTCCCCGGCGGCGACGCGCAGCATCCACGCGTCGACCGCGTCGAGGGAGAGCGGCATGCAGCACCTCCCGGGTTCAGCGTCGAATCTGCAGGTGGGCCAGGGTCCGGGGCCACGAATTCAGACGATACTGCCGCGCGGGGTGGGTCGAGCCCGACACCCGGAGGGCTTGCTCTTGTGCCTCCCGACGCGCTACAAGCGCTCAGCCGCGCAGCACCTTCGCCATCGGTCGGCCCTTCGCGAGCTCGTCGACGAGCTTGTCGAGGTACCGGATCTTCTGCATCAGCGGATCCTCGATGGTCTCGACGCGGATGCCGCAGATCGTTCCGGTGATCCGGTCGACACCGGGATTCAACTGGGCCTGCGCGAAGAACTGCTCGAACGTGATGCCCTCGTCGAGGTGCCGGCGGAGTTCGGCCTCGTCGAAGCCGGTCAGCCAGCGGATGACCTCGTCGAGCTCCGCGACCGTGCGGCCCTTCTTCTGCACCTTCGTGACGTAGTGCGGATAGACCGAGGCGACGCTGACGGAGAAGATCCTGGACACGCCCGAAGCGTATACCTCGGCCCGGCCGACCGCTCCGCAACCCCTGGCGTGGCACCCGGGTGGGGCGAGTAACGTCCGGACGGGCCCGCATCCGAAGCGGGCAGCGAGCAGGGAGCGTTCATCATGGAATTCAGGTACCTCGGCAACTCCGGTTTCAAGGTGTCGGAGCTGACGCTGGGCAACTGGCTGACGCACGGCTCACAGGTCGAGAACGACACCGCGACGGCCTGCGTGCGCGCGGCCCTCGACGTCGGCATCTCCACCTTCGACACCGCCGACGTGTACGCGAACACGCAGGCGGAGGTGGTGCTCGGCGAGGCGCTGAAGGGCGAGCGTCGCGAATCCGTCGAGATCTTCACGAAGGTCTACGGCCCGACCGGGCCGAAGGGACACAACGACACCGGGCTCAGCCGCAAGCACATCACCGAGTCGATCAACGGCTCGCTGAAGCGGCTGCAGACCGACTACGTCGACCTGTATCAGGCGCACCGCTACGACGTCGAGACCCCGCTGGAGGAGACGATGCAGACCTTCGCCGACCTCGTTCGGCAGGGCAAGGTGCTCTACATCGGCGTCTCGGAGTGGAACGCGCAGCAGCTGCGCGACGCCTCGGCGCTGGCGAAGGAGCTGAAGATCCAGCTCATCTCGAACCAGCCGGAGTACTCGCTGCTGTGGCGCGTCATCGAGAGCGAGGTCGTGCCGGCCTCGAAGGAGCTCGGCATCTCGCAGATCGTCTGGTCGCCGATCGCGCAGGGGGTGCTCTCCGGGAAGTACACGAAGGGAGCCGCGCTGCCCGAGGGCAGCCGCGCGACGGATGACAAGGGCGGCGCCGCGATGATCAAGCGTTGGCTGGGCGACCGCGTGCTCGACGCCGTCGCCGCGCTGAAGCCGATCGCCGATGAGCTGGGGCTCACCCAGGCGCAGCTGTCGCTCGCGTGGGTGCTCTCGAACGACAACGTGGCGTCGGCGATCATCGGCGCGTCGCGTCCGGAGCAGGTCGAGTCGAACGTGAAGGCGTCGGGTGTGAAGCTGGACGCCGAGGTGCTGGCGCGGATCGACGCGGTCTTCGAGGGGCTCGCCGAGACGGACCCGCGCAAGACGCAGATGCCGTCGGGGCGCGAGGCGTAGGGACCGGAAGTTCACACCGGCCGATCTCACCTTCCGTCCGCACCCGACGGGCCCGCCCGCCGTGCACATGCACAACGGGCGGGCCCGTCGACCGGACGTCGCGCTCGTCAGACGCCGAACAGGCCGCAGATCGTCGCCCAGTCGGCGTCGCTGACACCCATCACGTTGGTCAGCGGCGTCGGCGGCACGAACCGCTTACCGCGCGGGTCTAGTCCCTGCGCGTCGATCTGCTGGTTGTAGAACAGGATCAGGCGGCGCCAGTTGTTGTACTCCGCCTCGTTGGCGAAGATGTGTCGGCCGGGCGCGGTCGAAGTGCCCGTGCGGAAATCCGACCCGAATACCGCGATCTCTCCAGTGTTCTGTCTACGAATGTACATATCTTGCGGCTCCTCGTCGAATGAATAGTCGATCAATTGCGGTTGCGCCGGCACTGTCTGTCCGGTGATGAATTTCGTCACGTCCAGGCGACGCCCCTGAGCGTCGAGGCCATGAACATGCAGGTGGATGTCCCCGCCATAGTTTTCGTTGTTTGCGGAGGCGCCGGACTTACCGATGAAGTCGTTCGCATTCTTATGGCCAGCAGTCCCGAAAGCGGATTGATGCTGGAACACGATTGCGACCATCGGCCCCGCAGCCTCCGGTGGCGATGACTCGGCGGGCCGCACCCGGTTGATCGGCGCGTCCAGCTCCAACACGGACCGCCGACCGGCACTCCCGACCCAGCCGGCCGCGAACTCCCCGGAACCCCCGGAAATCCGCAGATTTCCGTCGGCGGGCGCGACCAGATCCGTCCCGTATGCCAGCGGATAGTCAATCCCGCCGAGGCTGTAACTGGCGTGGCTCGCCCACGTTCCGGTCACCCTCGTCGACGCCCATGGATTGAACGGTGTATTGGCCGCGAATGCCATTGGCGCATCCGCGGCGACAGCGACGCCGATAGAAGCCGCCGCCCCGATCCCTACCCCTAGGAACATTCTCCGTCGAATTGTCGAAGTTATCTTTTCGACATCGACGGGTTCATCGTCATGTTGCTTCAATGCAACTCCCCCCGTTGTTGACTCATTCGCAATGTAGCAGCGACGCAAGCGCGGAGTCAATCTCAGGATCGAGGCGTTTGCCGTAAAGGGAATTCCGCGATGTTCCCGGACCTTCCGAGCCGGGCACGAAACGTTCCGGGCGGAGGTTCACGGCGGCCGAAGCTGGCGCCGCGGTGTGAACCCGGGCGCCGGCGCCGGGGTGTCCCTACGCTGACAGCATGTTCGCTGGGCTGCAGGGCTGGCACCTGCTCATCATCCTGACCGTGATCTCGCCGATCGTGCTGCTCGCGATCGGGCTGCCGATCTCGATCGCGCAGGGCAGGGCGCGGCGGGAGCAGGGGCTGGTGACCGATCCGCGGACGAACACGCTGTCGATCATCGCGTTCGTGCTCTCGTTCTTCGTCGGCATCGTGGCGGTGGTCTGCGGGCACCTCGCCCGAGCGCGGATCCGCGCGAGCGGGGAGGCCGGCTGGGGCTTCGCGACCTGGGCGCTGTTCGCGGGGTACTACGGCACGGTGCTGGGGGTGCTCGTCGCGGTCGGCACGATCGCGTCGCTGGTGGCGAAGGGCTGACCCGCCCGGGAGGGGCGGCTCAACGGGCCCCCGCGGTCGGCATCCGCAGCACCGCCTGCACCGCCTCGTGGTCGGACGCGGAGCGCCCGTTGTAGCGCAGCGCGTTCACGCCCATCCGCGTCACGTCGATGCCGGGGGTCACCAGCATCCAGTCGATGCGTTTGCCCTCCAGCGAGATCGGCCGCCAACCGTTGAAGGTGGCCCACGGCGGAGTGAGCTGCTCGTCGGACGCGAGCCACGCGTCGCGGAGTGTGCGGGTCAGCTCGCCGTAGGGCTCGCTGCCGATCTGGGCGTTGAAGTCGCCGCTGACCACCGCGGGCTCGTCGCCGATCAGCCCCGCGATCATCCGCACCGACTCCAGCCGGGCGTTCGCCGACTCGTGGTCGAGGTGCAGGTTCACGAAGCGGAACACGGCGGACGTGTCCAGGTCGCGCAACCGCGCCGTGACGAGCATCCGCGGGATCCGGTTGCCCCAGCCGCGCGATCCGGGCACGTCGGGCGTGTCCGAGAGCGCGAGCTGCTGCCAGTCGAGCAGCTCCAGGCGGTCGGAGTCCCAGACGATCGGCACGCGCTCGCCCTCGCGATCAGGGTTGCGCCCGTAGCCGACCGACCGGTAGCTCGGGCCGAGCGCCTGCTCGACGAAGCGCTGCTGATGCGCGAGCGTCTCCTGCACCCCGACGAGCGTGGGCCGCTCGTTCTGCAGGAAGCGCCGCAGCAACAGCTTGCGGGTGGGCCAATCATCGGGCGTGCCGGGGGCCGCACGCGGCATCCGACGACGGATGTTGTAGCTCATCACGTGCAGACCGGGCGCGGACACCGCGCCGATCAGCGGAGTATCCGGCATGCCTGCAAGCGTAGACGCCTTCCCCTTGGCGAAAAGTTGCAGCCCCGGAGCGCCGAGGGCTGCAACTTTTCGCGGACGGCGGGGCGCCTGACCCGGGGTCAGCCCAGCACGGCGGCCGCGAAGCCCGCGGCGTGCGCCTGCAGCGAGGCGATCCGCTCCAGTCGCGCGGCCTCGACGTCGAAACCGATGTACGCCATCGGCGGCGCCTTGCGCACGTTGGCCGAGCACTGGAACTCGGCGCAGATCAGCGTGCCGACGGTGTCGCCCTTGCGACCGGCCGCGCCGGCCTTGCGCGCGGCGAAGAACACCACGTCGTTGGGCAGTTTCACGTCGCGGCACCAGGAGCACTGCGCCCGGGTTCGCGGCGCGGTGCCGGCCTGCTGCAGGACAAGTCCAACGGGCTCGCCGTCGACGGGCACAACGACGTAGCTGCGCCGGGGCAGCTTGCGATCGGTCCAGCCGAGGTAGTCGAGCCGCTCGAAGTCGCCGAGTTCCGGCAGGGTCAGTTCGGTCAGTTCTTTGCGCGAGGCGTTCACGAACGCGTCGCGGATGTTCTTCTCATCGAGGATGAGCATGGTTCTCCAAACAGGAATAGCGGTCGGGGTGCGGGGTACCGCTATCGACCGCCGACGGACGTGCCGCCGTCGACCTCCCACTGCCCACCGGGCGCCTCGTTCCTGCTCACCCCTCCAGGCTAAACCCCGCTCGCCCGCCGCCACCCTCTTGGCGAAAAGTTGCAGCCCCGGCGCGCCGAGGGCTGCAACTTTTCGCCAAGGGGAGGGGGGTCACGACGGGCGCGGTCGCACCAGGCGGCGCACGAGGAGGAACGTCGCGGCGGTGCCGGCGGCGGCGACCAGCGCGCCGATCGAGGCGGCCGTCCAGTCGGGCTGGACGGCGACGGCCGTGAAGCCGAAGACGACCGACGGCGCCACGGCCGCGGCACCGAGCACGGCGAGCACGGTGCCGAATCGCCGTTCACGCCGGTCCGCCTCCGACGCGGTCGCCGCCGCACGATCGCGTTCGCGCTCCTCCGCGCGGCGGGAGTGCAGTTGCACGAGCGAACGCAGGTCGCTCTGGCTGCGGGCGAGTTCCTCCAGCCGGGCCGTCAAGCCGAGGGCCTCCTGCGCCGCCTGCAACAGCGCCGTGCCGTCGTTGTGCTCGGGCACCTGGGTGAACCAGAGGTTCAGCCGGAAGTCGACGAGGTCGCGATCCAACGCCTCGACGGTGGCGAGCAGCTGCTCCAGTTGCTCCGATCCTGTCGAGCGCGCGGCGGCGGCGAGTCGGGCCTCGTGCGCGCTGAGCGCCGCCTTCTGCCGCAGCGCCAGCACGAAGACGTCGAGGTAGCGCGTGTGCACGAGAGCCCGGATCCGGTTGTTCACCAGCGCACCCGTTTCGAGCTCCAGCCCGTCTCGACCCACGAATCCGGCACCGAACAGGCCGACGCGGCACGACGTGAGATGCGAGATCTCCGGGGCGGATGCGCCTGCCGACGCCGCCGAATCGTGCGGCAGGTCGACCCCGGCCCGGGATCCGGATGCGAAGGCCCAGGTCCACTTGTCCGGTTCCGCCCACGCGGTGTGCTCGGCCAGAAGGGCCGGCCGCGGCACCGCTGCGCGGCTCGCGACCGCGTGGGTGATCACGAACGGGAACGAGTGATGCTGCTCCCGATCGATGCCCTCGACCCAGCCACCGTTGGCCAGCACAAGACGAATGCGGAAGGTGGCCAGCAGGTGGGCGAGCACCGCGACCAGCTCACGGCCGAAGTCGCGCTCGAAGGTCGGGCGGCGCACGGCGCGGGCGATCCGCGCCGGGTCGGCGATGATCGCCCCGCCCTCGTCGAACGGTTCCGCCGTGTCGTCCATCACACCGACGTGCACGATCGCGAAGCCGTCGCGCTGGGCACGCGTGCCGACGCCGCGCCCGTAGCAGCGCAGTTCGACGGCGAGCAGTTCGAGCCCGAGCGCGGCGAAGCGGCTGCCCGCATCGCGCTCGTTCGGCCCGATCATCCGCTCACGCAGAGCCGTACCCGAGACGGAATACGCCTCCGATCCGGCCGAGCTGTAGTCGTTGACCGAGATCGCGGCGTTGATCGCCCCGGAGAACCAGCCGAAACTCGGCGGCGCGGCTCTCGCGACGCCGGAGTGCGGTCGAGCGAGGTCGGCTGCGCGCCACGGGATCCGGTCGTCGAACTCGTCGCGCCAGGCGCCGGCGGTGGCATCGTCGAACGGGACGATCAGCGCCACGCTGGCGGACAGCCACCTCGCGGGGATTTCGGGCATAGCGAAGCCACTCCTTCGGATCAGCCTGCCCCTGAGTCGATGTGTTCCTCGGACTGTAGTGAGCCGCAGCACCGCGGATGCCCGCCGGGCGCCCGGTGCGTCGTTTCGGTCGCGCATTGCACGATTCGCGTCCTGATGGATGAGTTCAGCGGCGGATGCCGCGCGGCGGGTCGCAGCGCCGCTCAACCCCCGGCCTGCACCGCGTGCGACTGCCAGGCCCAGCAGGCTGAGCCCATAGCGCCGCTCACCCCCCGGCCTGCACCGCGTGCGACTGCCAGGCCCAGCAGGCTGAGCCCCCAGCGCCGCTCAACCCCCGGACTGCACCGCGTGCGACTGCCAGGCCCAGCAGGCTGAGCCCCCAGCGCCGCTCAACCCCCGGACTGCACCGAGTGCAACCTCGCGTAGCGCCCGCCGCGCGCGAGCAGGGCCTCGTGGCTGCCGATCTCGAGGATGCGGCCGCGTTCGAGCACCACGATGCGGTCGGCCGAGCGGATGGTCGAGAGCCGGTGCGCGACCACCAGGGTGGTCCGGCCGCGCATCAGCCGCGCGAGCGCATCCTGCACCAGCGCCTCCGACTCCGGATCGAGCGCGCTGGTCGCCTCGTCCAGCACCAGCACGCGCGGATCGCGGACGAGGGCGCGCGCGATCGCGATCCGCTGACGCTGGCCGCCCGAGAGCCGGGCGCCGCGCTCGCCGGCGATGGTGTGCCATCCCTCCGGCAGCGCCTGCACGAAGTCGAGCGCGTTCGCATCCCTCAGCGCGGCTCGGATGCGCTCGTCGCTCACCGCGCCGAGCCCGTAGGCCACGTTGTCGCGGATCGAGCCCTCGAACAGGACCGACTCCTGCGGCACGACCGAGACGAAGCGACGGTAGCTGCGCAGGTCGAGCGCCTCCATGTCGACGCCGTCGAGCAGCACCCGGCCGCGGGTGGGGCGGAGGAAGCCCAGCACCAGGTTCAGCATGGTCGACTTACCGGAACCGGAGGAGCCCACGAACGCGACCGTCTCGCCCGCGCGCACGTCGAGCGAGACGTCGTCGAGCGCGAGGGCGTCGTCGTACGCGTAGTCGACGTGCTCCAGCCGGATGCCGCCGCGCGCCTGGGGCACCGCCGCCTTGCCCTCGTTCAGCTCGAGGTCCGGATCCTGCATCACCTCGCCGATCGAGCGGATGGATTCGGTACCGCGGGCGACGATCGGCAGCAGCATCAGCAGGTTGGTCATCGCGCCGGTGAGCAGGGCGAAGTAGGAGCTGAGCAGCACGACCTGGCCGGCGCTGATCGGGATCCAGCCGCTGATCGACACCCAGGCCGCGAGCACGAGGCAGCCGACCCCGAGCAGTTGCAGGCCGACCCAGGACAGCGAGGCGAAGCGTCCGTTCAGCAGGTCGAGGTTGTACCCGGCGGAGCGCACCCCCTCCGCTCCGGCGGCGACGCGATCGACGGCGGTGCTCTCGAGTCCGTGCGCGCGGGTGATCGGGATGAGCGTGGCCATCTCGCCCACGCGGGCCGAGAAGCGCTCGACCTCGCGGCGGAAGGTCTCGTTACCCTCGCGGGAGCGGCTGCCGAGGAAGGCGCGCAGCAGCACCGCGAGCGGGATCGCGAGGGCGTAGACGGGCAGGAACGCCGGCACGTTCACCGCCGTCATCACGATCGCGCCGATCGCCACCATGCTCGCCGAGAGCAGCGGATGCGCGACCTGCTGCAGCATCGTCTCGACGTTCTCGACGTCGCGCACGACCTTGGTCTGCACCACCGAGGAGCTCGCGCGGGTGTGGAAACCGATCGAGAGCGTCTGCAGCCGCGCGGCCAGGGCGTTGCGCAGATCCGCCCCGGTGTGCCGCACCGCGCTCATGAAGAAACGGGTGTACAGCACGTGGTTCGGGTAGTTCTGCGCGAGGGCGATCACGGCGATGCCGGCCCAGAGCCAGAGCGTTTCGGCCGGGCCGCCGGCGACCACGACGTCGATGATCGCCGCGGTGACCACGGGCAGCAGCCAGAGCGGAGTGTCCTTCACGGCGAAGAACAGCACCGAGAGCAGCACCTTGCCGCGGTATCGCCCGAGCAGTCGGAACACCGAGCGCACGGGCCGTCGCTGGTCGATATCGATGCTGGAAAACGCTTGCCCACGGCTCATGCCCTCATCCTGCCGCACCCCCGTCGCGACGCGCCATCCCCGCGGGGCCCGAGGCGAAAAGTTGCAGCCCCGGCGCCGGTAGGGCTGCAACTTTTCGCCAGAACAGGAGGGGGCGTCAGAGCAGCGCGGGGAGGTCGAGCAGCGACGAGATGACGTGGTCGGCGCCGGCGGCGCGCAGGGCGTCGACCGGGGTGTAGCCGCCGGCGACGGCGACCGCGAGGTAGCCGGCGGTGCGGGCGCAGACCATGTCGTAGGCGGTGTCGCCGACGTACACCGCCCGCGCCCGCTCGCCGCGATAGCGCCGCAGCACCGCGAGCTTGTCGGTGGTCGGCGCCTCCAGGGCCGCCCACGCGACCTCGAAGCCGAGGCTGTCGAGGTCGTACTCGACGCTGCTGCGCGCCGCCGCCGAGACGACGCCGAGGTAGGCTCCGCCATCCGCTAGCCGCCGCAGCGCCTCGTGCGCCCCGGCCCGCGCGACCGAGGCCCGTGCCGCCATGTGCGCGTTCCACTCCTGCTCCGCCTCGAAGACGTCGCCCGCCCCGAGTCGGTCGAACATCGCCGCCATCGGCAGCGAGAACTCCCGAGCGAAGCCCGCGTGGCTGAGCGCCGGACGCTGCCGGGCGACCAGCACCGCGTTCAACGCATCCCGCGCCCGGTCCGCGTCGAGCACCACGGTGCCGTTCCAGTCGAACAGCACCATCGTGTCGCCCCAGGCCGAGGGCGCGGCGCTCACGCCGGGACCTGCTCGGCCCGCAGCAGCCCGCGTTCGACGGCGTCGCCGAGGCGCGCGCCGGTGACGGAGTCGTACACGTGCACATCCGAGCGGCCGCAGACCGCACTCACCACGGAGCCGACCCGGGGCGAGTCGAGCACGTCGCAGCGCAGGGCGACGGCGGATCCGGACGCGGTGCGCAGGTGCACCACGCGGTCCTTGCCGGTCGGCTCGACCAGTTCCACGACGCCCGAGATCGACCAGCCGTCGCCCGGATCCGCGGCCAGGCGCAGCTGCTCGGCGCGCACGCCGAGGGTCAGACCGGCCGCGCCGCGAACGGTTCCGAACGCGCAGGCGAGATCCTCCCCCACCGGCATCAGGTTCATCGGCGGGGTGCCGATGAACCCCGCGACGAACAGGGTGGCGGGAGCCGCGTACAGCTCGTCGGGCGTACCGAGCTGCTCGATCCGGCCGTCGCGGATGACCGCGATCCGGTCGGCCATGGCCATCGCGTCGAGCTGGTCGTGCGTGACGTTGATCCCCGTCGCGCCGACGGAGCGCAGCAGGGTCGCTATCTCGAGCCGCAGCACCGCGTGCAGCTGCGCGTCCAGGCCCGAGAGCGGCTCGTCCAGCAGCACGATGCCGCTGCGGCGGGCGAGCGCGCGGGCCAGGGCGATGCGCTGGCGCTGGCCGCCCGACATCTGCTTCGGCTTGCGGTCGAGCAGGTGCTCCACCTGCATCCGCCCGGCGATGTCGCGTGCTCGCGCCTCGGCCTCCTTCTTCGGCAGGCCGAGGCCGTGCCGCAGCCCGAGGGTGATGTTCTCGAGCGAGGAGAGGTGCGGGTAGAGGGCGAAGTGCTGGAAGACGATCGCCGCGTCGCGCTGGTGCGCCGGGATGCCCGCCTGCGAGACGCCGTCGAAGCGGACGCTGCCGGAGTCGGTGTCCTCCAAGCCGGCGATGACGCGGAGCAGGGTGGACTTGCCGGAGCCGGAGGGCCCGAGCACGGCGACGTGCTCGCCGTCCTCGATGCGGAGGTCGATGCCGTCCAGCGCGCGGACGGCGCCGAAGGTCTTGGTGAGCGAGCCGAGTTCGACGGAGGCCATGGTCGTTACTTCGCCACGATGCCGTCGATGGTGGTGACCGCGGCACTCACGGCCTCGGCCGCATCCGCCCCGGTGGCGAGCTTCTGCGCCATCGAGCGGAAGGTGTCGTTGACCTGCACGGTCGCGTCGCCGGCGAAGCCGCCCCACGGGGTGAGGTCCTTGTCGTAGCTCCAGGCGTAGGTGAGCTGCGGGGTGGCGGCGTCGCTGCCGAGCAGCTCCTCGGCGGCGGCGGAGTCGACCGGGATGTAGGAGTAGGCGGTTCCGGAGGCCTTCAGCACAGCCTCGGTCGAGAGCAGCTCGGAGATCAGCGCGGTGGAGAAGGCCGCCTGGCAGGCGTCCTCCGAGAGCACGACCCAGCCGTTGCCGCCGGCGGGCAGCGCGCCGGCCTTCCCACCGACACTGGGCAGGTCGACCGGGGTCCAGTCGAAGGCGCCGTTGACGGTCTTGCTCATGGTGGCGATGAGGGACGTGGTGGTGACCATGAACGCCGCGTTGCCGCCGGCGAATTGGGCGATCGCATCCTGGGTGCCGACGCCGAGCTCGAGCTTGTCGGCGCCGAGGGTCGACCAGATCGAGAGCGCCTCGACGCCGGTGTCGTCGCCGAAGCCGGCGGTGCCGTCGGCGTTCACGAAGGTGCCGCCCGAACCCTGCACGAAGGCCTGGCCGAACCAGTCCGCGAGTCCGTCGGTGGGGATGGTGACCGAGGGGCCGCCGGTGATCGCGCTGACCTTCTTCGCCGCGGCGACCAGGTCGTCGAGCGTGGTGATGTCGGCGGCGTCGACACCGGCCTCGGCGGCCAGCTCCTCGTTCACGAGCAGCACGGGGGCCGAGATCTGGGCGGGAGCGAGGTAGACGGTGTCGTCCACGGTGCCGGCGCCGAGGAACTGCGACTGGTAGGTCTCGGGCAGGCTGGCCGGGTCGATCGGCATCGGCGCGTAGGTGTCGACCCAGAAGCGCAGCTGGCCCAATCCCGTCATGATCACGTCGGGGCGCTTGCCCACGGCGATGTCGGCGACGATCTGCTTGGTCAGCTCGTCGTAGCTGGTGGTCTGCTGCGGCGTGGCGTCGATGGTGAGGCCGGGGTACTGCTTCTGCAGGTTCGCGCTGGCGACGGTCATCGCATCCGTCGCCTGCTGCCCGAAGACAGCGCTGATGGTCGTGGTGCTGGGGTCGCAGCTGTCGATGGCGGCGGCGGCCGCGACGGTGGCGGCGGGATCGGAGGCGCCGGCGGTACCGGAGCAGGCCGAGAGGGCGAGGGCCGAGGTGAGCGCGAGGGCGCCGACGGCGAGGAAGCGGTTCTTGGGCATGGTGAAACGGGCTCCTTGGGAGTGGGGGTGGGTGTGGAGGGGGGTGTGGAGGGGGGTGTGGAGGGGGGTGGAGGTCGGGTGTGGAGGTCGGGCCTAGCCCGGGATCTCGGCGCCGCTCATCCCCTGCACGAAGCGCTTCTGCGCGACGAGGAAGAGGATGACGACGGGCGCCGTGACGATGGCGGCGGCCGCGGCGAGGGCCGAGTAGTCGTAGCCGATCTCGGCCTGCTGGAAGACGGCGAGCGCCAGTGGCGGCGTCGCGATCTCGGGGCTGCGCGCCACCAGCAGCGGCCAGAGGTACTCGTTCCAGTGCACGAAGACGCTGAACACGCTGAAGGCCGCGATGCCCGGGCCGGCCATCGGGATCACCACGTGCAGCAGGGTGCGGCGGTGCCCGAGCCCGTCGGTGCGGGCCGCCTCCATCAGCGACTCCGGGATCGACATCATCTGCTGGCGCAGCAGGAAGATGCCGAAGGCGCTGGTGACGAACGGCAGGATCAGCCCGGCGAGCGTGTCGCCGAGGCCGGCCACGTTGATGCCGATGAAGGTCGGGATCAGCGTCACCTGGCTGGGCACCAGCAGGCAGCCGAGCACCAGCGCCAGCACGAGCCCCGAGCCGCGCATCCGCACCTTGGCCAGCACATAGGCGGCCGGGATGCAGGTGAGCAGCTGGGCGGCGAGGATCGAGACGGTCACGATCGCGCCGTTCAGCACCGCCGTGCCGAGGTTCGCCTTCGTCCAGGCGCGGACGAAATTGCCCAGGTCGATCGAGGAGGGCCAGAGCGAGATGCCGTCGAAGAAGACCTCGTCGGCCGGCGCGACAGCGGTGCGCAGCATCCAGTAGAAGGGGAAGACCGAGATCAGCACGGCCAGGGTGATCAGCACCCGGCGGAGGGGTCCGAGCGCGCGGTTCATTTCTGGCCTCCCGCGAGCACGCGGCGCTGCAGCACGCCGATCCCGATCAGCACCACGAGCAGCAGCAGCGACAGTGCGGAGGCGGCGCCGAGATCGAAGTACGAGAAGCCGAGCTTCCAGATCATGGTGAGGATGGTCTCGGAGGAGCCCTGCGGACCGCCCTGGGTCATCACGTTGATCGTGTCGAAGGCCTGCACCGAGCCGAGGATGGTGATCACCGCGGCGAATACCACCGTCGGCTTCATGATCGGCAGGGTGATCCGGCGCAGCTTGGTCCAGCCGCGGATCCCCTCCGACTTCGTCGCCTCGTGGATGGTGCCGGGCACGGTGGCCAGCCCCGCGAAGAAGATCATCATCGCGAAGGAGGCGCCGCGCCAGACGCCCACGAGCGCCACGGTCACGAGCGAGGTCGAGGTGTCGCCGAGCCAGTTCACCGCGCCGATGCCGACCAGCCCGAGCAGCTGATTCACGAATCCGCCCTGGAAGGCGAACACCCAGCGGAACACCACGGCCATCGCCACCAGGTTCGCCGTCATCGGCAGGAACAGCAGGGTGCGCACGAGCGCCTTGCCCTTCGTGACGCTGTCGGCCAGCAGCGCGAGGGCCAGGCCGATCGCGAGGCTCGGCACGATGGTGATCACCGAGTAGAGCAGCGTGTTGCCGATCGACTGCAGCACCGCCGGATCCGTCAGGATCCGCTCGAAGTTGGCCAGGCCCACGAACTGCCAGGCGCCGCCGGCGAGCGGCACCGTGAAGAAGCTCGCCACCAGCGAGAGCAGTGCCGGCACCACGATGAACAGGGTGATGCCGAGCACGGCGGGCGTGAGGAACAGGATCGGCGCGAGGCGCGAGCGGCCGCGCGGGGCGGCCGGTGCCGGTTCGGTGCTCTCGACGACGCGGTCCAGAACCGCGGTCACGACGCCGACTCCCGCGCGAGCATCCGCGCCGCCGCGACCGTGCGGTCGAGGGCGAGCACGCCGCCGTCGACTCCGACCGCGATCAGGGCCGAGCCCGCATCCGTGAGGCTGGAGGCGAAGGGCACGCCGAAGGCGCTCTCGCCCCGCAGCACGCCGTCGAGGCCGATGCGGCGGATCACGCCGTCCAGGCCCGGCAGCAGCAGCTCGCCGTCGACGAGGGTGGGCGCCGCCAGCACGGGGTGCGGCGTCTTGGTGTACGAGGACATCGGGAACGGAGCGTCGCCGTCGATCTCGAGGTTCCAGATCGTCGCCCCGCTGTCGCGATCGAGCATCCGGATGCCCTGGCCGGCCGCGGTCGCGACGATGCCGCGCTCGGTCACCAACGGGGTCGAGGGGCTGAAGCCGCCGGGGTGCTCGGCCACCCAGCGCACGGCGCCGGTCGCCCGATCGACCCGGGTGGTGCCGCCGAAGGCCGGCAGGTACGCGGCGTCGGAGGCCTCGTCGTAGGCCGCGGTTCCCATGATCAGCAGCCGCTTGAAGCTCTTGAACGCCTGGGTCATGTCGGGCGCCTCAGCCGCCCAGACCGTCTCGCCCGTGCGCGCATCCAGGCCGACCGGGTGCTGCGGCGTGGGCCAGAAACCCATCACCAGCAGCTCGCCGACGATCAGCGGGGCGGAGTGGTTGACCAGGTTGTGGTGCGGCGAGAGGTCGGTGCGGCGCCAGATCACGGCGCCGGTGGCGGCGTCGAGGCAGCGCAGATCCGACTGGTCGCCCACGAAGACGCGGCCGCCGCTCAGCGCGAGCCCGCCCCAGGCGAAGCGGCGCAGCGGATCGCTCGAGGGCGTGCGCCAGACCAGCTCGCCGGTCTCGCGGTGGTAGGCGGTGACGTCGCCGCTCACCTCGGCCGCGATCACGAGCTCGCCGCTGGAGAGCGGCGTGGTCTTCACGGCGGAGGAGGTGTGCGCCTGCCAGACCGGCTCGCCGCTGGCGAGGTCGAACGCCTCGACCGTGCCCGCCGCGCGGTCCTCGATCTGCGAACCGGCGAAGACGAGGGTGCCGTCGACGCCGGCCGACTGGCGGTGCGCGGCACCGGCCAGACCCGAGCGCCAGAGCACCTCATCCTGATCCGCGGGCGTCTCGGACGCCGCGAAGGTGGCGGTGCGGACGGCCGGATCGCCGACGGCCGTGAGGGTGCGGGTCTCGAGCGAGATCGCCTCGCCGTCCCAAGTGACGACCCGGTAGGCGGGCGGGCTGTAGTCGAGGCTGGCGAAGAAGGTGGTCGGCGAGTTCACGTGCATCGTGCCATCGACCTCGACCACTCGCGAGGTGTGCCAATGGCCGGAGAAGGAGGCGATCGGCTGCCACGGCAGCTGCGCGACGAGCGACTGGCCGGGCTGGTCGTGGAAGAGCAGGATCCACGGTGCGCCCGGGGTGAGCTGGGCGAGGTCGTTCGCGACCCAGGCGTTCTGCTGCTCGTGGTCGAGGCCCAGCTCGTGGCTGTGCCAGTCCATCGCGACCACGTGCAGCCCGGCCACGTCGAAGCTGTACCAGCGCGGGCCGACGAAGTGCTCGTAGTTCTCGACCGTGCCGGCGTTGGTGAGGTAGTTGTTGCGGCTGACGACCGAGTCGTGGCCGCCGTTCATGTGGTCGTGATTGCCCGGGATCAGGTGCACCGGCACCGGGCTCTTCGCCATCACCTCGAGGTAGGCGCGGTACTGGGCGGGCAGGCCGTGATCGACCAGGTCGCCCGTGATCATGATGCTCTGCGCATCCGGGGCGTGCCGGTCCAGCTCCGCCAGGAAGGCGTCGATCTGGGCGGGCAGGCTGCCCTCGCGGTAGAGCAGGAAGTTGTCGCGGTGCGCATCCGCCGCCGCATCCACTCCCTCCGGCACGGTCATGTGCGTGTCGGTGAGGTGCACGAAGCGGTAGGGCAGCGGCTGGGCGGTGGCGATGAGAGTGAAGTCGGCGCGCTCGGCGGTGCGCTGCCACCAGGGTTCGGCGGTGAAGCCGGTCGGGCGGGTGATCACCACGAAGTCGCCGGTGTCCGGCAGCTCGTAGCGACCGTCGGCGTCGCTCCGGGCGACGTCGACTCCGTTCGTGACCACGACGCCGGCGCGCGGGCCGCCGGTCTCGTCGGTGATGTATCCGTGCATGGAGGAGTCCTTTTCGGGAGGTTTTCGGGGGTTCTCGGGCGGTATCGGCGCGGTTTTGGGCGCACTGATGGCAGCCGCGGGGCGCGGCGGGAGGAGGGGGCGTCAGATCCGGTGCTCGATGAGCACGTCGGCGGTGAGGTTCTGGTAGTCGGCGCTGTCGGGACTGCGCAGAGTGAGCAGCACGAACAGGGCGTCGAAGAGGGCGAGGTGCACGATGCGGGACGCCATCGCCTCCACGCGGTAGGCGACTTCGGGGCTGCCGGCGATCACGGCGTGGTCGACGGTGTCGAGCAGGGGCGAGCGGGCGAAACTGGTCAGGGCGACGACCGTGGCGCCGGCCGCGCGTGCCGCTTTGGCCGTGGCGATGGTCTCGAAGGTGGAGCCGGTGTGACTGATGGCGAAGAAGACGTCGTCGGGGCCGAGCATCCGCGCGCCGACGTGCTGGGCGTGCACGTCCGGGTTGAAGGTGGCGTCGATCCCGATGGTGGTCAAGCGGTAGGCCGCATCGGAGGCCAGAGGGGCTGAGGTGCCGACCGCGCCGAACTGCACGCGGCGGGCGGAGAGGATGACGTCGGCGATACGGGCGACGGCGGCGGAGTCGATCGACGCCGCCGCCTGCTCGAGGGCCGAGATCGTGCCGCCGAGAACCTTGCGCACCACGTCGCGATCCTCGTCGTCGGGGAGGATCGCGCCGAGAACGCGCTGGTCGGTGGGGATGGTCTCGCGGGCGAGGGTGATCTTGAGGTCTTGGAAGCCGCGCAGCCCGACGCTGGTGCACAGTCGTACGACAGTGGCGGGCGAGGCGTCGGCGAGCGCGGCGAGTTCGGTGACGGACTGGTGGATGACGGCCAGCGGATCGCGCAGCACCTCATCCGCCACGCGGCGTTCCGCGGGGGTGAGGTTCGGCAGCGTCGAGCGGATGTGCTCCGCGATGCCGGTAACGCGCTCGGTGTTCGTCATGGTTGCGAGGCTAACCGCGCCACGTGTCCCGTCTCGGTGCCGAAGGTTAACGCTGACCAAAGTTTTCACACTCCTCGCTTTTCTGAAACGCCTGTTCACCCCTTCCGCTTCCTGGCGAAAAGTTGCAGGTCTACGCGAGTTGACCTGCAACTTTTCGCCACGAGAGGAGGAGGGTGGGGGGATGGATGAGAAGGAGACGCTGCGGACGTACCTGCAGGAGGGGCGCGACGCGTTGCTGGCGAAGCTGGAGGGCGCGTCCGAGTACGACGTGCGGCGGCCGCTGGTGCCGACCGGCACCAACCTGCTCGGCATCGTGAAGCACGTGGCGAGCACGGAGGCGGGTTACCTCGGCGCGGTGTTCGGTCGGCCGTTCCCGGATCCGCTGCCGTGGATCGAGGAGGACGCGGAGGACAACGCCGACATGTGGGCCACCGCCGAGCAGTCGCGGGATTGGGTGATCGACCTCTACCGGCGGGTCTGGGCGCACTCCGACGCGACCGTCGCGGCGCTGCCGCTCGATGCCCCGGGGGTCGTGCCGTGGTGGACCACGCGCGACGTGACGCTGCACCGCATCATGGTGCACATGATCGCGGAGACGCACCGGCATGCCGGCCACGCCGACATCGTCCGCGAACTCATCGACGGCCAGGCCGGCCTGCGCTCCGTCGGCGACAACCTGCCGTCGGGCGACGCCGCCTGGTGGGCCGCCTACGTGGCCCGCCTGGAGGCGGTCGCCCGGGCCTCGCTCTGATCCTTTGGCGAAAAGTTGCAGCCCTCGCCGGCCCAGGGCTGCAACTTTTCGTCAATGGCGGTCAGCGCCGCCAGACCGTGCGCGGCTCGAGGCCGAGGCCCCGCGCCTCGAGGGACTGCGACACCCGGCTGGAACGGCGGATGCACGACACCAGCAGCGCGAACGCGGCCCGGGAGAAGGATGCGCGTCGTGGCCGGCCGCGGCGGTCCAGCGGTGCGCGCACCGACTGGGCCGCGCGGATCGTGGCCCACTCCGCCGGCAGCTGCTGCAGCATCCGCTGGCCCGCGAGGATCGCGAAGGTGACCCGGGCCGGCAGGCGCAGGTCGAGGTGCAGGCTCAGCATCAGCCGCACCGGATCGACGGCGTGCAGGAACGCGACCGAGAGCGTGCCGAGAGTGAGGGTGCGCAGCGCGAGCGCAGCGCCGACCGCGAGACCGGTGTCGGTGATGCGGAAGACCCCCGCCGACCAGAGCTCGACGCCCGGCCGACTCATCGCGTTGACCAGCAGGATGCCCAGCGCGAAACCCGCGAAGGCGAGCTGCGCACGGGCGAGGCTGCGCATCCGTACGCCCGCGGCGAGCGCCGCGAAGAGCAACGCCGCCAGGTAGATCACCGCCGCCGCGAGCGGATCGAAGACGAACATCAGCGCGGCCGAGACGGCGAACAGGCCGATCAGCACGGCGGAAGGGTTCCAGCGGCTCATCCGAAATACTCCGCCGTCGGGCCGTCGAAGGCGATCCGGCCGTCCGCGACGGCGATCACGCGGGTGGCGTAGGCCTCGACGAGGGCGAGGTCGTGGCTGGAGAAGAGCACGGCCGTGCGCGAGGACTGGCCCAACGAAACCGCACCCCTCCCTGCCCCGCATGATTCCGCGGATTTCGGGTCGCCGACCGGGGGTGGCTCAGCGTTGGACCAGTCCTGGCGTACATCGAGCAGCGCCTCCATCGTCGCGAGCGCGTGGCGACGGTCCAGGCCGAACGTCGGTTCGTCCGCCAGCAGCGTCGGGCGGCGATGCACCAGCATCGCGGCGAGGCTCAGCCGGCGCTTCTCGCCGCCCGAGAGCCGGTGCGGCGAGCGGTCGGCGAGGTGCGCGAGGCGGTGCCGGTGCAGTGCCACGTCGACGAGCGGGCTGTCGCGCGGCAGGCCGTAGCCGATCTCCTCCCGCACGGTGTTCGCCACGAACTGGTGCGCCGGGTCCTGGAACACCATCCCCGGCCGCGCGCCGGTGACGGATCCGGCCAGCGGCGGGATCAGGCCAGCGAGCGTGCGCAGCAGGGTCGACTTGCCGGAGCCGTTGCCACCGAGCAGCGCGACCAGCTCGCCCGGGTACAGGGCGAGGTCGATCCCGTGAAGGGTCGGCTCGGGGCGCGGCGCCCGGCGCCCGCGCGGCGGCGCGGGGTGCACGCTGAGCCCGCGGGCCACCAGGGCCGCCTTCCCCTCCGGAAATGCAGGGTGCGCGCGAGAAGGAGCGCTCCCATCCGCATGATCCGCCCTCATTTCCGTCCTGGCCCTGTATTTCCGGATGGGGAAGGACGACGTCCGCCCCGCACGGGACGCCGCCACCGGCAGCCAGCACCCCGCCTCCTCCAGCGCCGTGCGGTGCGTCCGCAGCACCTGATCCGTCGGCCCGTTCGCCAGCACGGCGCCGTCCAGCACCGCGATCGTGCGGTCGGGCAGCGTGCCGAGCGCGTCCAGCCGGTGTTCGACCAGCACCACGGCGACGGAGGCGGGCAGCGCCTCGAGCGCGGACCGCACGGCCGCCACCCCCGCCCCGTCCAGCATCGCGGTCGGCTCGTCCAGCACCAGCAGCGCCGGCCGCGGGGCGAGCGCCGCCGCCAGCGCGACCCGCTGCGCCTCGCCGCCGCTGAGCGCATCCGTCGAGCGGTACCGCAGCGCGAGGCAGCCCGCCGCGGCGAGCGCCTCGTCGATCCGCGCGTCGATCTCGGCCGGATCGACGCCGTGGTTCTCCAGCACCAGCGCCACGTCCTGCTCCACCGTCGGCAGCACCACCGCGGCCGACGGGTCCTGCGCGACGACGCCGAGCGTCCGCGCGCGTTGCACCACGGGCGCATCGGCCACGCCGCCCACGACGACGCTGCCGCTCAGCTCGGCGTGCACCGAGAACGGCACCACCCCGGTCAGCGCGTTCAGCAGGGTCGACTTGCCCGAACCGGAGGGGCCGATCACCAGGATCCGCTCCCCTGGCTCGATCGCGAACGACACCTCGCGCAGCGTCACCCGCGCACCGAAGCGCACGCTGACGCCGCGCAATTCGGCGACACTCATGTGCGCGCCGCGCGGCCGATCGCGAAGTCGTCGACCACGCCGGTCCGCGCCAGCGCACCGACGATCACCTTCGCCAGCACGCCGCCCAGCAGCACACCCGAGGCGAGCTGGATCCCCAGCCGGATCCAGAACAGATCCGTGTCGTACCACCCCGAGCGGAACGCCGAGAAGAAGAACACCAGCCCCGCCCCGAGCGCCCCCGAGAGCGCGAAGCGCGCCCAGCCGAAGCGTCGGTACCGCCCCGCCGCGAACGGGATCTCGCTGCCCAGGCCCTGCAGCGCCGCGGCCACGAACAGGATCGGTCCGACCGCGGAGCCGAGGAAGACCACCTCGATCACCGAGGCGATCACCTCCGCCGCGATACCCGCTCCCGGCCGGCGCACGATCGCCAGCGCGATCGGCGCCACCAGCAGCCAGCCGCCCAGCAGCACGTGCTGCGTGAGGTCGCCGAGCGGACCCATCGCGACCGAGAGCGCGATCCAGCCTTGCACCAGCGCCCAGTAGAGGAAGCCGAAGACCACGCCCAGCGTGACCAGCAGCACGATGTCCTTGAGGTCCCAACGCAGGCTCATGCGGTCACCGCGCTCGGGCTGTTCAGCGACACCGTGAGGTGGCTGGTCACGTGCGCGACGGCGCGACCCACGAGCACCCAGCCGGCCGCCGCCGTGGCGATCACATCGGCGAGGTCGCCGCGCAGATCCGTGACGAAGTGCCGGGATCCGGCGAAGGTGCCGTTCTCCTTGGCGTAGTCGATCGCCGCGTAGATGTCGCGCATGTGGTCGGCGCTGGGCGCATCCGAGAGCGGGTACAGCGCCCACTGGGCGGCGGCCGCCCGGCCGACGGGCGAGACGGTCGGCACCGCGGAGGCGCGGGTCAGGCCGGAGCCGCAGCTCACCTCGCCGGGGCAGCCCCGCGAGAAAATGATGGTGGCCGAGACGTGCGCGCCGGAGGCGGCCGCGCGGCCGACGAGCTGCACCAGGAAGCGGACGATGCTCTGCTCGTCGCCGCCGACGAAGGTGCTGACCTCATCGGTCTCGGTGACGAGGCCGGAGGCATCCGTCTCGGCGAGCGCCGCGACGATCACGTCGGCGAAGTCGTCGCGCATCACCGCGAGGGTGATTCGGGCGCCGACGCCGAACTCGCCCGGGGTGGGCTCGGCGGGAGCAAGCAGAGGGGTGGGGGTGGTCATGTCGTGCCTTCCGAGTGACGGATGCACGGGTGCGGGGCGCGCGGATGCACGCTCCTTCAGAGAAGCCTCCCTGCGCTGGCATGATCCAGATCAGGTTCGACGGTCGAAGATTGGGGATCTTCCTCTCAGCCCGGCCTACCGGACTCCCGTGTTCGCCACGACCCTAGCGCGTCTGCGCGAGCCGAGGGGCGCTCACCCGGCGCACGGTCGCGACCGCCAGGCCGATCACCATCACCGCACCGCCCACGAGCTCGAGCACCGTCGGGACCTCGCCCTGGAACAGCCACGCCGCGAGCACGCCCACGACCGGGATCAGCAGCGCGAAGGGCACTACCTGCGCCGCGGGGTGCTTGGCGAGCAGCGAGTTCCAGATGCCGTAGCTCACGAAGGAGGCGAACACGACGGTGTACAGAGTGCTCAGGATCGCGGCGGGCGAAAGGGTGCCGAGGGCCGCGAAGATCGTCGGCGGACCATCCACAACGAGGGCCAAGGCGAAGGCCGGGATCGGCACCACCAGCGCCGACCAGACCACGAGCGAGAGCCCGGAGGCACCCTTCGCGCCGCGGCCGATCACGTTGCCGATCGCCCAGGACAGCGCAGCGGCGACGGTCACCAGCAGCGGCAGCCACGGCGCCACCACCCCGTGAGCGAGCATCACCACGGCCAGACCCGCGACCCCGATGCCGAGCCCGAGCACCTGGCGCCGGCTCGGCCGCTCCCTGAGCACCACGGCGGCGATCACGACCGTGAACACGATCTGCGTCTGCAGCACCAGCGAGGCCAGGCCCGCCGGCATCCCGAGGTGCAGCGCGAGGTAGAGCAGCGCGAACTGGCCGAGGCTCATAAAGAGCCCGACGCCCACGATCACCCGCCATGGCGCATCGGGCTTGCGGATGAAGAACACGGCCGGCAGCGCGACCACAGTGAAGCGCAGAGTGAGCAGGAGCAGCGGCGGCACGTCGGCGAGACCCGCGTCGATCACCACGAAGTTCACGCCCCAGAGCAGCACAACGAGCAGGGCGAGGAGGGTGTCACGGCGGGTCACGACTTCAGCCTGGCGGATGCGATCATGCAGCACCAGCGACGGCAGCTACCGCTGATCATGTAGCGTGCCTGCATGATCGACGCCTCCGCCCTGCGCGCCCTGATCGCCGTGCGCGACTGCGGCACCGTCGTCGCGGCGGGAGCGGCACTGGGATTCACCCCGTCGGCGGTGTCGCAGCAGCTGAAGCGGCTCGAGGCGCAGTCGGGCGCGGCGGTGCTGGAGCGGGTCGGCCGCGGGGTGGTGCTCACCGAGCACGGCCGCGCCCTGGCGGAACGCGGCGAACGCCTGCTCGCCGAGTGGGAGGCGCTGGAGCACCTGCCCAGCGCCGGCGCGGCCGAGATCACGGGCACCCTGCGGATCGCGGCGTTCTCGACCAGCATGCGCGGGCTGCTGATCCCCGCGCTGGCGCGCATCCGTCGGCGCGCGCCCGGCCTGCGGATCGCGCTCGACGAACTGGATCCGTGGGAGGCGCTGCAACGGCTCGAACGCGGCACCGCCGACCTCGCGATCGTGCACGACTGGGTGGGCATCCCGCTGGAGAAGGCGGCGTCGATCGAGACCCGGGTGCTGCTGGAGGACCGGGCCGATGTGCTGCTGCACCGCTCGCATCCGCTGGCCGGGCGAGCGAGCGTGACGCCGCGCGAGCTGGCGGAGGACACCTGGATCAGCATCCCGGCCGGCGCGATCTGCCACGCCTGGCTGCTGCAGATGTTCGCCACCGCGGGCCTCGTGCCCGACATCGCCTACTACGACGAGGACTTCAGCACGCACATCGCGATGGTCGACGCCGGGCTCGCGGTCGCGCTGGTGCCGCGGCTCGGGCGGGAGCGGCTGCCGGAGGATGTGGTGGCGGTTCCCGTGGTCGAACCGGTGTCGACGCGGGTGGTCAGTGCCGCCTGGCGACGCTCCAGCGCCGGCAATCCGGCCCGGCGGCTGGTGTTGGCGGAGGTGGCCGCAGTAAATGACGATGATCGGGGGTCGAACTCGACTTTCGGGGCGATCTCGGCCGGTTCGACGTCATTTGCTGCGGGCACCTCGCCTACGCTCGCACCATGACCTCCTTCGACGCCCTCGCGGGCGAGTCCTTCGTCTCGCTCACGACCTTCCGCACGACTGGGGTGCCGGTGTCGACGCCCGTCTGGATCGCCCGCGACGGCGCGGAACTCGTGGTGACCACCCCGAAGGAGTCGGGCAAGGTCAAGCGGATCCGCAACAGCGGCCGCGTCGAGCTCACCCCGTGCGACCGCCGCGGCCGGGTGACCCCGGGCGCCGCGACCCAGTCGGGTCACGCCGTGATCCAGAGCGACGCCGCCACCGTCGAGCGCCTCGGCACGGTGTTCCTGCGCAAGTACCGGCTCGAGTACCGCATCTTCCTGTTCATCGAGCGCCTCGTCGCCCGCGGCAACAAGCCCCGTGTCATACTCCGGATCGCCCCCACCGCCTGAGCCCCGACCGTCTTCCCGAAAAGTTGCAGGACAACTCGCGTTGACCTGCAACTATTCGCCAAGGGTAGGCGGCGAGCCCGAGTCGCCGGGGTTAGGCGGCGAGCCCGAGCTCGCGGCGGGCGCGGCGCGCCAGGAGCAGGGCCAGGGCGACCTCGAGCGCGTCGGCGTCGCGGAGCAGGTGGCGTTCCGGCGAGCCGAGGTCGATGGCCTCGGTGCGGAAGACCGGGCGCTTCTCCCCGGGGTTCAGCAGGGTGATCACCCCGACCGCGGGGCGGTCGCGCTTCTCCCGCGCGATCCATCGGTTCGCGTGGGTGCGGATGAGCATCATGGAACCACCGCCTTCGGGAGAGTCTGCAACCAGAGTGCACGACCTCCGTTACGGCGCGATGTCCGGAAGCTGAACTACCGCCCCTAGTTCTCGCGCCCCGCCTCGATGTCGCTCAGCACCGTCTCGGTGTCGCGGCCGTCGATCCAGCTGACGATGCCCTTCCAGAACGAGCCCGAGCCGACGACGGCCGGCATCATGTCGGACGCGTCGAAGCGGATCGTGGTGGCGTCGTCCTGCAGCGTCGTCATCGCGTCGACCAGGATCTCACTCGACGCGAGCGACGCATCCGAACCCTTGTTCGCCGAGATCACACCGCCGAGCTTGACCCGCTCGTCCGCCCACTCCGGGGTCGACATGTATTCCACGACCTTCTGCGTCGCCGCCGAGTCGGAGAACGCCGCGACGAACTCGCCGCCCGCCTCCACCAGGGATTCGCCCTCGGTGATGCCCGGCAGGATGAAGCCGTAGATGTCGCCGTCCGGCGCGACGACGGGCTCCGTGCCGGCCGCGGTCTTCGTGGTCAGCAGGTAGGACGTGAAGAAGGTGGCCTGGTGGCTGAGGGCGCAGCTGCCGTCGGCGACCTTCGCCGCCGCGTCGCCGTTGGTGGTCGAGTTGATGCTGGTGACGCCGCCGAAGCCGGCGTTGACGTAGTCGGGGTTCAGCAGGATCTCGCCGACCGCGTCGAACGCCTCCTTGATCTGCGGATCCGTGAACGGCACGTCGCCGGCGACCCAGTCGTCGTAGGTCTCGGGGCCCGACTGGCGCAGCACCAAGTCCTCGATCCAGTCCGTGCCGGCCCAGCCGGAGGCGTCGCCGGAGTTGAAGCCTGCGCACCACGGCGCGACCCCGGTCTTGTCCCGGATGGTCTTGGTCAGCGCGAGAGTCTCGTCCCACGTGGTCGGCACCTCGACGCCCCACTCCGCGAACTTCGCGGGCGAGTACCAGACGTAGCCCTTCACGTTCGCGAGCATCGGAGCCGCGTAGAAGGTGCCGTCGACCGAGCCGTAGCCCTTCCAATCCTCCGACCAGTACTCGTCGACATTGCTCTCGACGGCCGAGCTGCCCTCGACGACGTCGCCCGTCTCGATCAGCGACTGCAGCAGGCCCGGCTGCGGCACGATCGCGATGTCGGGAGCGGAGCCGCCGGCGACCTTGGTCACGATGTTGCCCTCGAAACTCTTGTCGCCGCTGTATTCGACCGTGATGCCGGTGTCGGCGGTGAACTTCTCGAACGACTGGTTCAGCAGGTCGGCCTCGACGCCGTTGATGGCGCCGGCGATCTTCACCGTCTGGCCCTCGGTCGCGTTCGCGTCGTCGCCGCCGCCTTCAGCGCAGCCGGCGAGGAGGAGCACGGCGGTGGCCGCGAGAGCGAAGGGCGCCGTGGTGCGGCGAATGGATGGGGACATGGCTTCTCCTCGTTGAGTGCTGCGTTCGCATGGGAGCGTTCCCATGCGTGTTGCAGCGAGAGTACGGCCGATCCGCGACCGGGTCAAGAGCGCGCACTTGACCGATGCGCAGGCGAGACCTAGCCTTGCCACGACGGGGCGGGAACGTTCCCATGAACCGACGGAGGACAACGATGACCACAACCGACGCATCCGCCTTCCCGCCCGGCTTCCTGATCGGCTCCGCGACCGCCGCGTACCAGATCGAGGGCGCCGTGGCGGAGGACGGCCGGGGCCCGTCGATCTGGGACACCTTCAGCACGACCCCCGGCCGGATCAGCGACGGCAGCACCGGCGCGATCGCCGACGACCACTACCACCGGCTCGACGACGACCTCGATCTGATGGCCGGCCTGGGCCTGGACGCCTACCGTTTCTCGATCGCCTGGCCGCGCATCCAGCCGCTCGGCTCCGGCGCGGTGAACGAGGCCGGGCTCGCGTTCTACGAGCAGCTCGTCGACGGGCTGCTCGCACGCGGCATCCGCCCGATCGCCACCCTCTACCACTGGGACCTGCCGCAGGCGCTGGAGGATGAGGGTGGCTGGCAGAACCGCGAGACCGCGTACCGCTTCGCCGAGTACGCGCGGATCGTGGCCGCGCGGCTCGGCGACCGGGTCGACACCTGGACCACCCTGAACGAGCCCTGGTGCAGCGCCTACCTCGGCTACGGCTCGGGCGCCCACGCCCCCGGACGCACGGATCCCGAGGGAGCATTGCGCGCCGTGCACCACCTCAACCTCGCCCACGGCCTCGCCGTCGCCGCGCTGCGGGAGGCGACTCCGCCCGGCACGCAGGTGTCGGTGACGCTGAACTTCCACGTGCTGCGGGGCGACGACCCGAGCTCGCCCGAGGCGATCCGGCGCATCGACGCGCTGGCGAATCGCGCCTTCACCGGGCCGATGCTGCGCGGCGCCTACCCGGAGGACCTACTGCGCGACACGGCGGGGGTGACCGATTGGGCGTTCGCGCTGCCCGGCGATGCCGCCCTGATCCACCAGCCGCTCGACTTCCTCGGCGTGAACTACTACTCCACGGCGTCCGTGCGGATATGGCCAGGAGATGGAGAGCGCGAGCACGCCGATGGACACAAGGCGGCCGGCGGATCACCGTGGCCCGGCAGCGAGCACGTCGAGTTCCGCCGGATGGCCGGGCCCTACACCGCGATGGGCTGGAACATCGATCCGCAGGGACTCACCGATCTGCTCGTCTCGCTGGCCGAGCAGTTCCCCGCCCTCCCCCTGATGATCACCGAGAACGGCGCGGCGTTCGATGACACGCTCGACGGCGACGTCGTGCACGATCCGGAGCGCGTCGACTACCTGCGCCGGCACTTCGCCGCCGCCCAGGCCGCGATCGCGCGCGGAGTCGAGCTGCGCGGCTACCTGGTCTGGTCGCTGCTGGATAATTTCGAGTGGGGTTACGGCTTCAGCAAGCGCTTCGGCATCGTCTACGTCGACTACGCGAGCCAGCGCCGCATCGTGAAAGACAGCGGGCGCTGGCTGGCCGCGCTGCTCGCTACTCGGCAATAGGCTGTGGCTGAATCAGCCACGAGAACAGGAAGCACCATCGCCGCCGACGCGAATCCGACGCTCTTCGCCGTCGCCCGCCGGGCCGGCGTCTCGAAGTCGACGGTGTCGCGCGTGATCAACGGATCCTCGCAGGTGACCGCCGAGGCCGTCGCCGCGGTCACCGCCGCGATCGAGGAGCTGCACTACGTCCCCAACCGGGCCGCGCGCAGCCTGGTGCAGCGGCGCACGAGGATGATCGCGATGGTCATCCCGGAACGCACGGCCGAGTTCTTCGCCGACCCGTACTTCGCCGAGGTGATCCAGGGCGCGGCGATGCACGCCTCCAGCACCGACTACACGCTGACGCTGCTGATCGAATCCGATGCGGCGCCCGAGAAGACCCGGCAGTTCCTCACCGCGGGCAACGTCGACGGCGCGCTGGTGCTCTCGCATCACAGTCGGATGCAGTCGTACGCCGAGCTGACGCCGCAGCTGCCGGTCGTGTTCGGCGTGCGTCCGCTGACCCCGACCGAGCCGGCGGCGCACGTGGTCGACGTGGACAACGTGGCGGCCGGAAGGATGGCGACGCAGCGACTGATCGACGCCGGACGCACCCGCATCGGCATCCTCACCGGGCCGATGGATACGGCCGCCGGCGTCGACCGCACCGAGGGCTGGCGAGCGGCGTTGCACGATGCCGGATTGGCCGACGGCGCTCTCGCCGTCGGCGAGCAGTTCACCCCGGCGAGCGGCGCGCGGGCGATGACCGCACTGCTGGATGCGGGCGACGCGGTCGACGCGGTATTCGCGGCCTCGGCGCAGATGGCGGTGGGGGCGCTGGACGTGCTGCACGCGCGTGGGCTGCGGGTGCCGCAGGACATCGCGGTCGCGACGGTGGACGACAACTACTTCGCCCAGAACGCCGCGCTGACAACGGTGGACATCCACACCGCCGAGAAGGGCGCAGTGATGGTCACGACCCTGCTCGCCCTGATCGCGCGCGACGACGTGCCGGAGATCACGCACATCCCCGCAACCCTGGTCGAGCGCGACTCCGTGGGGTGAAACTCGGCCGCGCTGTCGTTTTCGCCGCGCGCGGGTGGCATGCCTGCAGCGCGCGGCCAGAACGACAGCGCAGACGGGCAGCACAGAACGACAGCGCAGAACGACAGCGCAGCCTCCGGCGTAGGGTCGTCGGATGACCCGAACGCTGCCTCGAAGCACCCCGTCCGCCCACGGAGTGGACGCCGCCGGCATCACCGCCTTCGTCCGCGCCCTCGAAACCACGCCGCAGGTGGAGCCGCACAGCATCATGCTGCTGCGCGGCGGCGCGGTGATCGCCGAGGGCTGGTGGTCGCCGTACGAGGAGGGCCGCCCGCACCTGCTGTACTCGCTGAGTAAGAGCTTCACCTCCACGGCCGTCGGCCTCGCCTCGACCGAGGGTCTGCTCGATCTCGACGACACCGTGCTCAGCCACTTCCCGGAACTCGACGCCGAGGTCACGGATCCGCGCAGCCGCCGCATCCGCATCCGGCACGTGCTGTCGATGGCCAGCGGGCACCGCGAGGATTCCCTCGATCGGGCCGACGCGCTCGACCCGGTCGATCTGGTGCGCGGCTTCCTGCTGGTGCCGCCGGATCAGGAACCGGGCACCGTGTTCGCCTACAACCAGCCCTGCACCTTCGCGGCCGCCGCGATCGTGCAGCGCGCTGCGGGCGTCTCGCTGACGGAGTACCTGCGGCCGCGACTGCTGGATCCGCTGGGCATCGGCCCGGTGGCGTGGCTGCGCGATCCGCTCGGACGGGAGTGGGGTTACAGCGGGATGCACGCCGACACCGAGGCGATCGCCGCGCTCGGGCAGCTCTACCTCTCGGGCGGCGGCGACCTGCTCTCGCCGGAGTGGGTGGCGGATGCGACCAGCGAACACATCGACAACGGCACGGACCCGGATTCGGACTGGGCGCAGGGCTACGGCTTCCAGTTCTGGCGGGCTCGGCACGGCTACCGCGGCGATGGCGCGTACGGGCAGTTCTGCGTCGTGCTGCCCGAGCACAACGTGGTCCTCGCGCTGACCGGCCAGAGCCACGACATGCAGGCCGTGCTGAACCTGGCGTGGACGCACCTGCTGCCCGCATTCGACGGCCCCGGTTCGGCGGCGGCGGATGCGGAGCTGGCGTCGGTACTCGGTGGCCTCGGCCTCGAGCCGGTCGCCTCGACGCAGGCGCGGGGCACGCTGCCGGCGACGCTGCGGGCCGCGGCCGGCAACGCGCATCCGCCGCTCACCGCGATCACCGTGGACGGCGACGCGCTCGTGCTGCACGACGGAGCGGACCGGCTGCGGATCGTGCCCGGGTACGGCTCGTGGATCGAGACGGATGCGCTCACGGCGAGCGCCGGTTGGGCGGCGGGCCGACTGCACGTCGATGTGATCTTCATCGAGACCCCGCACCGGATGCACCTGGTGCTCGACCCGGTCACCGCCGCGTTCACGGCCCGCTGGGCCACCGTGCCGCTGCACCCGGTGCCGCTGGCGGCGCTGCGCGCGCCGGTTCACTTCGTGGGTTGAGGCGGGTCGAAGGCGGGTCCGAAGAGGGCATCCTCTGCGGAAATGCAGGGTGAGTGGCCTGTGTGAGCGTGCGCATCCGCATCGCCGGCCCTCATTTCCATCCTCACCCTGCATTTCCCGCCGGACCCTGCATTTCCGAAGCTGCCGGAGCCGCCCCTACTTGATCGCCGCGCGCAGCGCTGCGGCCGCCGCTCCGACGTCCGGGGCACCGTAGATGGCTCCGCCGGCGACGGCGACGAGGGCGCCCGACTCCTGCACGGAGGCGATGCTGGTGAGGTTCACGCCACCGGCGACCGAGAACGGCACGCCGGAGGACTCGCCGTCGCGCAGCAGCGTGCCGAAGGTGAAGCCCGCCTCCGCCTGCTCGTCGAGGCCCGCGTGCATCTCGACGAACTCGGCGCCGAGGGCGACGACCTCCTTGGCGCGGGCGGACTTGTCGGCGACGCCGATCAGGTCGACCACGATGCCCTTGCCGTGCTTCTTCGCGGCGGCGACGGCGCCGACGATGGTGCTGTCGCCGGCGGCGCCGAGCACGGTGACGAGGTCGGCCCCAGCGGTGAAAGCGATGTCGGCCTCGAGTTCGCCGGCGTCCATGGTCTTGAGGTCGGCGAAGACGATCTTGTCGGGGTGCGCGGCCTTGATCGCGGTGATCGCCGAGAGGCCGGCGCTCTTGATCAGCGGGGTGCCGAGTTCGAGGATGTCGACGTGCGGGGCCGCCGCGGCGGCGAGTTCGAGGGCGGCCTCGGTGCTGAGGGTGTCCATGGCGAACTGCAACTTCATGATGGTTCTGCTTCCTGTTGGGGTGGGTTCGGGAGTGGCGCGAGATCGCATCACTCGAGGTTGGCGTGTCGCGGCCACAGCGCCTCGGCCGAGAGGCCGGACGCCTGCCACAGCGTGTGGAACAGCGCGTCGCCGACCAGTACGACGGTCTGCTCGAAGAGGCTGCCGGAGTACTGCGCGGAGGCCGTCGCCGAGTGATCCTGCTTGGTCTGCGCCGGGATGAGCAGCAGCGCGTCGGCCAGATCGACCAGCGGCGAGGCGGCCGCGGCGGTGAGCACGGCGACGCGGGCGCCCACGCTCGCGGCGGTCTCGGCCGCGCGCACGACGCCCGTGGTGGTGCCGGATCCGCTGGCGACCAGCAGCACGTCGTCGGCGGCGATCGCTGGCGCTGTCGCATCCCCCACCACGTGCACCGTGTACCCGAGGTGCATCAGCCGCATCGCGGTCATCCGCAGCGCCAGCCCCGAGCGGCCGGCCCCGAAGACGAAGACGCGCCGCCCCGCCCGCAGCAGTTCGGCGACGTCGTCCGTGCCCGCCTCCGCCACCGCTTCGGCCGCGGCGGCGAGCTCGGCGGCGATCAGGCGGATGGAGTCGGAGGTGCGGGTCGCGGTGGTGCTGCTCATGTCGTCCATGCTCGTCGCGCCGCGCTCGCGGGGCGGCCACCCGAGCGCAGGGTTAAGCCTACCCATCCGGGTAGGCGCCATCCGAAGGTATAGCGTGGGCGGATGAGCGAGCCAGCAGAACCGTTCCCGCCCGCCGAGCGCGCGGTGCTCGCCGATCGCCTCCGTGCCGTCGCCGAGCTCGCCGACCGGCAGGCCGTGGTGCTCGAATCCATCCTCGCCGCCCTCCGCTCCGGGCGGCTGGACGACCGCGCCGCGCGCATCGAGGCGACCGAGATCGCGGCGAACGCGCTGGTCGCCATCCGCACCGAGACGGATGAGCACCGCGAGCTGCTGCTGGAGCCGGTGGTCGGCGCCTTCGCCCGGCTGCGCAACGATCTGCGACCCCTCGTGCGCTTCGGCGACCTCGACGTGCAGTTCGTCGAGCCGCCCACGACCGGCCGCGCCCTCCCCGGCGACGTGGCGCACGCGGCGCGGGCGATCGTGCGCAGCGCGGTGCTCGCGTTGGTGGACGGCGGCGACTCGCGCCGGGTGCGCATCCAGTGGGACTGCGACGGCCTGAACCTGCTGATCGGTATCCGCGACGACGGCGCCGGCCGGCTCACCGCGCACGACGACGCGTTGCGCCCGATCGTGGAGCGGGTCACCGCGCAGGGCGGCGAGTTCACGGTCACCTCCACCGACGGGTGGGGCTCCGACCTCGCCGTGACGCTGCCGCTGGATGCGCCCGCCGCGCCGGATCCGCTCGGCGAGGCCTTGAGCACCCGCGAACGCGACGTGCTGCGCCTCGTCGTCGCCGGCGAGCGCAACCGCGGCATCGCCGCGTCGCTCGGCATCAGCGAGAACACCGTGAAGTTCCACGTCTCGAACCTGCTCCGCAAGACCGGCACCAGCACCCGCGCCCAGCTCGCCGTGCTCGGCCACGGCTGACCCTGGCCCGGTGCGACCACCCGGGCCGCACGGACGCGTCCCTAGACTCGATCCATGCGCCATGGCATCGTGATCCTGCCCCAAGACCCCTGGTCGATCGCCCGACGGAAGTGGCAATCCGCGGAGGGGCTGGGCTTCGACCACGCCTGGACCTACGACCACCTCTCCTGGCGTTCGCTCGCCGGGCAGCCGTGGGGCGCCACCATCCCGACGCTGACGGCGGCGGCCACCGCGACCGAGAGCATCCGCCTGGGCACCTTCGTCTCGTCGCCGAACTTCCGCCATCCGGTGCCGTTCGCCAAGGAGGTCGCCACCGTCGACGAGATCTCGGGCGGACGCTTCCTGCTCGGCATCGGCTCGGGCGGCACCGGCTTCGACGCCTTCACCCTCGGCCAACAGAAGTACACGCCGCGTGAGCGGCACGAACGCTACGTCGAGTTCGTCGCGGCGTTGGACACGCTGCTGCGCTTCGAGACGGACGGGCCGATCTCGTTCGAGGGCGAGTGGTACAGCGCGAAGGATGCGCGGATGGTCGGGGCGCCCGCGCAGGCTCCGCGCGTCCCGTTCGTCCTCGCCGCGAACGGGCCGAAGGGCCTGAAGCTCGTGGCGGAGCGGGCGCAGGGCTGGGTGACCACCGGCATCGAGGGCGGTACCGCGCAGGAGTGGTGGGCCTCGGTCGCGCAGCTCTCGGCTCGGCTCGACGACGCGCTGGAGGGTCGCACGATCGACCGCTACCTCTCCCTCGACAACGAGTCGCAGTACTCCTTGGCGAGCGTCGACGCCTACGAGGACGCGGTCGGCCGCGCCGAAGCCCTGGGCTTCACCGACGTGATCGCGCACTGGCCCCGCGCCGACGGCCTCTACGCCGGCGACGAGAACGTGCTCTTCGAAGTCGCCTCGCGCCGGTAGGCCCCTCCTTCTAGCGAAAACTTGCAGCCCCGGGGCGCCCAGGGCTGCAACTTTTCGCTCAGAGGCGGGCGAACACCGCGGACGGACGGCCCGAGGTCGCGTAGTTGAGCGAGCGGGCGGCGCGGCGGGTCGCGACGAGGTATTCGAGGTAGCGACGGGCACTGACGCGGGAGATGCCGACGCGGTCGCCGATCTCGGAGGCCGACGCCGCCTCTGCGGACAGGGCGGACTCGACCGACTCGAGCGTCTCCACGCTCAGCCCCTTCGGCAGCGCCGGGGCCCGCACCCCGCTCGCGAACAGCGCGTCGATCTCGCTCTGCTCCAGACCCTCCGCCTCGTCGAACAGCCGCCCGTCGCGCGCCACCTCATCGAGCCGGTCCCGCAACGCCCCCGCCGTGAACGGCTTCACCAGGTAGTGCCGCACCCCCGCCGCCCGCGCCGCGCGCACGCTCTCAACATCCCGCACCGCCGTCACCGCGATGAACTCGGGCTGCTCGGCGGCCTCCGCGCGGATCCGCCGCAGCACCTCCAGCCCCGAGAAGCCGGGCAGGTGGAAGTCCAGCAGCACCACATCCGGATGCTCGCGCAGGATCGCGTCGATCGCGGCCGGGCCGTCGTGCGCCACGGCGAGCACCACGAATTCGGGATGCGCGGCCACGAAGCGTTCGTGCAGCGCGGCGACCGCGTGGTCGTCGTCGACCACCACCACCCCGAACCGCTCAGCCATGCGGCACCCGGACCGGCACGGGCAGCCGCGCCGTGAACCGCGCTCCGCCCCACTCCGAACCGCCCGCGCGGACGCTGCCGCGATTGCGCTCGACCACTCGGCGCACCAGGGCGAGCCCGATGCCGCGGCGGCGCAGCGAGCCGTCCGCCCGCTTGGACGACACGCCCTCCTCGAACACCCGCTCGCGCTGATCGGGCGCGATACCCGAGCCGTCGTCCTCGATGGCGAAGACCAGATCGCCCGCCTCGGCCGAGACGGTCATCCGCACCCGGGTGCCGCCGGACTCGAGGGCGTTGTCGACCAGGTTGCCCACCACGGTGACCACGTCGTCGCGCAACCGGTCGGGCAATGCCGCGCCGAGCTCGGCGGCGCGCGCATCCGTCAGCACCTCCAGCTCGATGCCCACTTCGCGCGCCTGCGCCGCCTTCACCATCAGCAGTGCCGTCAGCTCGGCGTCGTTCAGCACGGTCTCGCGGCGCACCGCGGCACCGACCTCCAACGGGCCACCCGTGCCGAGCCGGGCGATGAAGGCCCGCGCATCCTCGGCGCAGTCCAGGTCGAGCAGGCCCGACACGACGTGCATCGTGTTGGCGAACTCGTGCGCCTGCGCGCGCAGACCGTCGGCGAGCGACTGCGCGCCGTCCATCTCCCGCAGCAGCCGATGCAGCTCGGTGTGATCGCGGATCAGCAGGGTCGCACCGACCGGGCGCCCGTCGACTCGCGTGCCGGTGCCGCGGGCGATCAGGATCCGCTCGCCCGCGAGCACGAGTCGCCCCTCCGGCTCGCCGTCCTCCAGCACAGCGAGAAGGGAGGCGTCGAGCACCTCGCGCGCGAGCGGCGGCGGATCGAGCCGCGCGCGGGCGAGGCCCAGCAGCTCCAGGGCGGCGTCGTTCACCATCGCGATCCGGCCGCGGTCGTCCACACTGATCACGCCCTCGCTGAGGCCGTGCAGCATCGTCTCCTGCTGACCCACGAGCGAGGCGATCTCGCGCGGCTCGAGCTTGAAGATCCGGCGCCGGATGATCGCGGTCACCCCGGCCGCGGCGAGGATGCCGAGCACGGCGGCGAGCGCCAACGCGAGCAGCAGCCAGCCGAGCGAGTCGAGGAAGTCGCGCTGCAGGTCGGCCTCCAGGATGCCGACCGAGACGGTGCCGATCACGGCGCCGTCCGCGCCGAAGACGGGCACCTTGGCCCGCCAGGACTCGCCGAGCGTGCCGGTCTGCGTGCCCACCCAGACCTCGCCCGAGAGCGGGACGGAGGGATCGGTCGAGACCTTCTGGCCGATCCGGGCGGTGTCGGGGTGCGAGTAGCGCACGCCGCGCGCATCCGTCACCACGACGTAGGTGACGTCGGAGGCCTCGCGGATCACCTCGGCGATGGGCTGGATCGTGGCGGAGGGGTTCTCGTCGTCGAAGGCCTGGGTGATCGCGGGCAGGTTCGCGACCGATTGGGCGACGCCGATCATCCGATCGAGGTAGGCCTCGCGCAGCGAGCGCTCCTGCAGGAGGCCGGCGACGAGGCCGGTGGCGACCACGGTCGCGCAGACGATCAGCGCCTGCAGCAGCAGGAGCTGAACCCGAAGCGACATTGCCCGACCCACGCGACCATTGTCGCCGCTCGCGGCACATCCGCTGACGGATGTGACCGGATCGTGCGGCGACCGTTAGTTACAGAAGGGGGTGTCCGGCCGATCGTGTGTGAAACGAAGGATGGGCCGCTCGGCCACCCGATCTGGAGCGCCGAGATCCGCGAGATTCCGGGGGTGCGAAATGGTGGCCGCTCGCGCCGTCCTTCGTTTCGTACGCGGCCGCCCGATGACCCGCGCGACCGATAGTTACGCAAGCCCGCTCTTAGTTACCGAACCCGGCCCATCCGCGCGCCTCCTTCTAGCGTCGGCAGCGAGGCCGACACAGCAGTCGGCCCGAGGCAGATCTCAAAGGAGAGATTCGTATGCGCACCCTCAAGTTCGCCGCCCTGGCCGCCGCGGCCGCCCTCGCCCTCACCGCCTGCTCCAGTTCCGGAGGCGGCACCGACACCGGCGGAACCGGCGCGGTCGACGCCGTGCAGATCATCGTCCCGGCCGAGCCCGGCGGCGGCTGGGACCAGACCGGCCGCTCCATCTCGCAGTTGCTCACCTCCGAGAAGCTGGTCGGCTCCGCCCCGGTCACCAACATCGGCGGCGCGGGCGGCACGGTAGGCCTCGCCTCGCTCGCGAACGAGAAGGACCCGAACACCCTGATGGTCACCGGCCTCGTGATGGTCGGCGCGGTTGAGACCAACGCCGCCCAGAACCGGATGGAGGAGACCACCCCGATCGCCCGACTCACCGAGGAGTCGCTGGTCGTCGTAGTCCCCGAGGCCTCGAAGTACACGACGCTGAAGGACCTGGTCGAGGACATCGTCGACAACGGCCAGGCCGTCTCGGTCACCGGCGGATCCGCGGGCGGCGCCGACCACATCCTGGCCGGCCTGCTGCTGGAGAACGCCGGCCTGTCGGGCAGCGAGATCAGCGAGAAGCTGAACTACATCCCCAACTCCGGCGGCGGCGAGGCCGTCTCGCTGATCCTCGGCAACAACGCCTCGGCCGGCATCTCGGGCATCGGCGAGTTCCAGGAGCACATCGACGCCGGCACCATGCGCGCCCTCGCCGTCTCCGCCGCCGAGCCCGTCGCCTCGCTGCCCGACGTGCCCACCATCACCGACGAGGGCTACGACGTCACCCTGACCAACTGGCGCGGGGTACTCGCTCCGAGCGGCATCACTGCAGAAGAGAAGACCGCGCTGGTCGATCTGGTCACCGAGCTGCACGGCTCCGAGGCCTGGACCACCGAGCTGGACACCCGCGGCTGGACGGATGCGTTCCTCACCGGCGACGAGTTCGCGAGCTTCCTCGACGAGAACATCGCCTCCGTGAGCGACACCCTGAAGAACATCGGGCTGGTCGGCTGATGAGCGCGCAGGAGACCAGCCGCGGCGACCCGCGGAAGGCCCAGCGGATCGGCGAGCTCGTGTTCGCCGTGCTCGCCGTCGCGCTCGGAGTGTTCGTCTTCGTCGGCGCCTTCGCCATCCGCGTCCCCGGCGCCGGCACCCAGGTCGGCCCGCGGGTGTTCCCGTTCCTGGTCGCGACGATCCTGATCGCCTCCGCGGTGATGGTCGTGGTCGACGTGCTCCGAGGCCGACTCGGCCCGCAGGAGGAGGGTGAGGACATCGACTCCAGCGCCTCGACCGACTGGCTCACCCTCGTCAAGATCGTCGTCTTCCTCGCCGCGCACATCGCGCTGCTGGATGTGATCGGCTGGGCCCCCGCCGCAGCCCTGCTCTTCGGCGGCGTGGCCTGGGCTCTCGGCGCGAAGCGCTGGTGGCTGGCGCTGCTGATCGGACTCGGCCTCGCGCTCGTGGTGCAGCTCGTGTTCGGCGGCTTCCTCGGCCTCTCGCTGCCGCTGGGCCCCGCGCTCGGCTGGCTGCAACCGGTGCTCGACGAGATGGGAGGCTGAGATGGACAACATCGCCGCCCTGCTCGAGGGCTTCGGCACCGCGATCCAGCCGCAGTACCTGGTGTTCGCCTTCCTCGGTGTGCTCGTCGGCACCGCCGTCGGCGTGCTGCCGGGCATCGGCCCGGCCATGACGGTCGCGCTGCTGCTGCCGCTCACCTACACGCTCGAACCCACCGCCGCCCTGATCACCTTCGCGGGCATCTACTACGGCGGCATGTACGGCGGCTCGACCACGAGCATCCTGCTGAACACCCCGGGCGAATCCGCCTCGATCGTCACCGCCCTCGAGGGCAACAAGATGGCCAAGCTCGGCCGCGGCGCGGCGGCGCTGGCGACGGCGGCGATCGGATCCTTCGTGGCCGGCACCGTCGCCACCTTCGGCCTCACCCTGCTCGCGCCGACCATCGCGGCCTGGGCCGTGAACCTGGCGCCGGCCGACTACGTCGCACTGATGGTGATCGCCTTCATCACGGTGGGCGCGCTGCTGGGATCCTCGGTCTGGCGTGGACTCTCCTCGCTCGGCATCGGGCTCTTCCTCGGCCTGGTCGGCACCGAGATCCTCAGCGGTCAGCAGCGCTACACCTTCGGGCTGCTGCCGCTCGCCGACGGCATCGACGTGGTGCTCGTCGCGGTCGGCCTTTTCGCGGTCGGCGAGACGCTCTACGTCGCGGCCCGGCTGCGACACGGCGGCGTCGCGGTGATCCCGGTGACCCGGGGCTGGCGCAGCTGGATGTCGAAGGACGACTGGCGCCGCTCCTGGAAGCCGTGGCTGCGCGGCACCGCGATCGGCTTCCCGATCGGCACGATCCCGGCGGGCGGGGCGGATGTGGCGACCTTCCTCTCCTACGCCACCGAGAAGAAGCTCTCGAAGCACAAGCACGAGTTCGGTCGCGGTGCGATCGAGGGCGTGGCCGGCCCGGAGTCGGCGAACAACGCCGCCGCCGCCGGTGTGCTGGTGCCGCTGCTGACCCTGGGCCTACCGACCACCGCGACCGCGGCGATCATCCTCTCGGCGTTCCAGTCGTACGGGATCCAGCCCGGACCGCAGCTGTTCACCAACCAGCCGGCGCTGGTGTGGGCGCTGATCGCAAGCCTGTACATCGGCAACGTGATGCTGCTGATCCTGAACCTGCCGCTGGTGGGGATGTGGGTGAAGCTGCTGCAGATCCCGCGGCCGTACCTGTACGCGGGCATCCTGCTCTTCGCCGTGCTGGGCGCGTACGCGGTGAACTTCTCGACCGCCGACATCGTGATCCTGTCGCTGATCGGGGTGCTCGGCTACTTCCTGCGCCGCTTCGGCTACCCGATCGCGCCCCTGGTGATCGGCCTGATCCTCGGCCCGATGGCGGAGGCGCAGCTGCGGCGCGCGCTGCAGCTCTCGCAGGGCGACCTCTCGGCGCTGGTGACCCGTCCGTTCGCGGCGGGCTGCTACATCGCGCTGGCGCTGATCATCGGTTTGGGATTGTTCCTCCGCTCTCGCCAGAGCCGGATGGAGAAGGCCCTGGCCGCCGCGACCCTCGCCGACTCCTCGGTGCAGTCCGCCGTCGACGCCGCCTGGGAACCCGGCGACCGCCCGACCGACATCGACACCACGGGCGTGAACACGGTCACCGGCACCACCGGCATCCGCACGGTCCCCCCTCGCAAGAAGCGCTGACCCTGGGCGCCCGTCACCCCTTGGCGAAAAGTTGCAGCCCTCGCCCGCCGAGGGCTGCAACTTTTCGCCGGATGGGCGGGGGAGGATGGACGGCGTGGGCGCGATGAACGAGTTGCTGGGGGCCGGGGCGATCGACGGGTTGGCGGGGGCGCTGGGGCGCGCCTCCGGCGGCGCGTGGGCGACGGTGCGGGGCACGAAGGAACACGTCGATCCGCTCGCGCTGCGGCAGCGCAGCGACCTGATCGCGGCGGCGATCATCGCGGATCACGGCAACGACTACGCCTCGCTGGCCGCGATCTTCCGCGCCGCGCTCGACGACCCGCGCTTCACCGGCTGGATGATCTGGCCGGTCACCGAGGCGACGGTCACGCTCGGCCGCGAGCAGGACTTCGACGACGCCCTGCAGTTGCTCGCCGAGCTGACTCCGCGGCTCAGCGCCGAGTTCGCCATCCGCCGCCTCCTCGCGCACGACCTCGACCGCGCGCTGGAGCGGATCCAGCCGTGGACCGCCCATCCCGACGAGCACGTGCGCCGCCTCGCCAGCGAGGGCACCCGCGCCTACCTGCCCTGGGCGATCCGAGTGCCGGCGCTCACGGCGCGACCCGAGGCGACCATCCCGATCCTGGATGCGCTGCACGCGGACGAGAGCGAGTACGTGCGCCGCTCGGTCGCCAACCACCTCAACGACCTCGCCCGGCACGCGCCGGAACTCGTGGTCGAGACCGCCGGTCGCTGGCACGGCGAGGGTTCGGAGTGGGTGGTGCGGCACGGCCTGCGCACCCTGATCAAGAAGGCGGATCCGGGCGCGCTGGCCCTGCTCGGCTTCGCACCCGTCGAGGTGGAGGTGGGCGCGCCGGTGCTGGCGGAGGCGCGGGTACCGCTGCCCGGAACGCTCGCGTTCTCCGTGTCGGTGCGTAACGTCTCCGCGGTTTCCGCCCGGCTCGCGGTGGACTATCTCGTGCACTACCGCAAGGCGAACGGCACACTCGCGCCGAAGGTCTTCAAGCTCGCCGTGGCCGACGTCGCCCCGGGTGAGACCCGCGTCTTCACCAAGCGCCACGCCCTGCGCCCGATGACCACCCGCGTGCACCACCTCGGCCCGCACGCCCTCGAGATCCAGGTCAACGGCGCCCGCTCCGGCCTCACCCCCTTCGACCTCGTCTGAGCGCCCCTCCCCTCCTCCAAGCGAAAAGTTGCAGCCCTCGGCGCCCGAGGGCTGCAACTTTTCGCGTCAGAGGCGGGCCACCCAGGCGTCGACCTCGGCCTGGGAGCGCAGGCGCACGATGCGCAGCCCCGAGCGGGCGGCGGCGGGCACCTCGGCGCGCAGGGCGCGGCGAACCCGCAACGACCACGGGATCAGGTGGTTGCGGTCGACGAGGGCGGTCCAGAGCGGAGGCTCGGTGTTGCCCGCCCAGAGCTGCTCGCGACCGCCGCGCCGGCGGATGCTGCGCCGGATCAGCCGGGTCAGCGCGACTCGCAGCGGCAGATCCAACCAGAGCAGCGTGTCCGCGCGCGCAGCGATCACCGGCTTCGCCGTGTCGAACTGCCACTCCGTCACCCAACGAGGCTCGCGCGTGAACGCGTCCACCTCGGCGTCGAACTGCTCGCGGATCGACCAGTTCGGCCCGTGGAACAGCTCGTCCAGCTCGACCGCCGGCGCCTGGATCCGCTCGGCGACCCGCAGCGCGAGCGTGGTCTTCCCCACCCCGGGCGGACCCGCGATCGCGACCCGCGCCGGGCGCGCATCCGCCCCGCTCCGTCGGTCCGTCACGCTCGCAGCCTAGCCACCCCGCAAATCTCGCAGCCTAGCCACCCCGGAAATGCAGGGCGACCCCGGAAATGCAGGGCGTGGACGGAAATACAGGGCGAGGGCGGAAATACAGGGCGCGGATGGAAATGAGGCGCGATCACGCGGAGGAAAGCGCCATCCTCGCCGCCGACCCTGCATTTCCGCTCCGTCGCCGCCCACCCTTGCGCCTTTCGAAACGTTTCACGTAGGCTGAAGCGCAGCTCAGGAAAGCGTATTCCCATCGGCACCATCCCCCGTCGGATGCGCCGTCAGCCGAGCCCTCTCGCCCCGAACCGTAGGGATTCAATGTCGAATTCGAGAACACATCACGCCCGCCACGCAACAGTCATCGCCCTGGCCACCGCGATCGCCGCCACCGCGGTGGCGACTCCCGCCGTCGCTTCGGCCGCAACCGAAGCGACCACCAACCCCGTCATCACCGCCCGACTCGAGACCCTCGACCGCGGCCTGATCGCCCTCCCGAGCGGCGACGGCGGCGTCTTCCTCAGCTGGCGCCTGCTCGCCGCCGAGGTCACCGGCGCCGGTGACAGCGGGATGATCGGGGCCGACTTCGCCGTCTACCGCGGCGACACCAGGATCGCCACGGTCACCGACAGCACCAACCTGCACGACCCCGACGGCACTGCCGGCGACCGCTACTCCGTCGCCGCGATCGTGAACGGAGCAGAACAGCCCCGCAGCGCCGACACGCCGGTCAGCGCCGCGAACTTCCGCGAGCTCCCGCTCAGCAAGCCCGCCGACGACGTCACCCCGGCCGGCGAGGCCTACACCTACAGCGCCAACGACATGTCCGTCGGCGACGTGGACGGTGACGGCCAGTACGAGTACATCGTCAAGTGGTACCCCTCGAATTCGAAGGACGTCTCGCAGAAGGGCTACACCGGCAACACCTACCTCGACACCTACGAGACCGACGGCACCCTGCTGCACCGGATCGACCTCGGCGTCAACATCCGCTCCGGCGCGCATTACACGCAGTTCATGGTCTACGACTTCGACGGCGACGGCCGCAGCGAGATCATGCTGAAGACCGCACCGGGCACCACCGTCTCCGCGAACGGCGCCACGACCCCGATCACGCTCCTCCCCGAGGATGTCCAGGCCGGCTACTCGAACGACGACGACTACCGGATGAGCGCCGCCGACTACCGCGCGCACCTCGCCGAGGTCTTCGCCGCGTGGCCCACTCGCGCCGAGGTGACCAGCGGCCAGTGGCCCGCCACGCTGGAGGAGGCGTGGGGCGCCCCGGAGCCGCTCGGCAGCGTCGAGGCGCAGGTCGACTACTTCATCTCGACCTACGCCCCGTCGCGCAGCGACCGCAACGACCTGACCACCTTCGAGGGCTTCGTGCTCGATGGGCCGGAGTACCTCAGCGTCTTCGACGGCGCATCGGGCGCCGAGCTCGAGACGGTGCGCTACCAGCCGGGCCGCGAAGACGACGGCCTGCTCTGGGGCGACTACGCCATGTCGCGGATCGAGCCCGGCAACCGCAACGACCGCTTTATCGCCGGCGTCGCCTACCTCGACGGCGAGACGCCGAGCGCGATCTTCGCCCGCGGCTACTACACCCGCGCCACCGTCGCCGCCTACGACTGGGACGGCGAGCATCTCAGCACCCGCTGGTTCGCCGACTCCGGCTTCCCGGCGATGGCGAACCCCTTCAACGACTCGCCTCACGGCAAGGAGGGCCCGTCGCCCGAGTGGGGCCGGCTGACCACCCAGGGCTTCCACTCGCTCAGCGCCGCGGATGTGGACGGCGACGGCAAGCAGGAGATCGTCTACGGATCCGCGACGCTCGACGACGACGGCTCGCTGCTGTACTCCTCCTACGACACGCTGCCGGAGGGCAGCGCCGCGCCCGGCGCCGAGGCCAAGCTCGGCCACGGCGACGCGATGCACGTCACCGACATCGACCCGAACCGCCCGGGCCTGGAGATCTTCACCGTGCACGAGGGCGGCACCTCCGCGCCCTACGGCTACGCGCTGCGCGACGCCGCGACCGGCGACGTGCTCTTCGGCGCCTACTCCGGCAAGGACACCGGGCGCGGCATGATCGGCGACATCGATCCGTCAGTGCCCGGCCAGGAGGTGTGGGCGATCGGCACGCAGTCGGCCGCCGGCACCGAGCTGCCGATCACCGCCGCCGGCACCAACATGAGCATCCGCTGGTCCGCCGACATGACCACCCAGATCGTGGCGTCGACGACCATGCAGGACGCGACGCCGGTGACCCCGACGATCGTGGACGGAGCGGATGGGTCGGTGCTGCTGAGCGCGGACGGCACCCACACGAACAACGGCACCAAGGGCAACCCGTCGCTGGTGGCGGACATCTTCGGCGACTGGCGCGAGGAGCTGCTGCTACCCACGGCCGACGACTCCGCCATCCGGATCTATTCGGCCACCTCCGTCACGGATCGCAAGCTCACGACGCTGATGCACGATCCGCAGTACCGCGTGGAGGTGGCCCGGCAGAGCACGGTCTACAACCAGCCGTCGTACACCTCCTACGGGCTCGCGAGCGACATCCGCTGGTCGGACGTACCTGTGCTGCCCGCCGCGCCGGCCCCGGCGTCGCCCACCGCGACGCCCGCACCGCAGGCGTCGGGCTCCCCCGCCCTCGCCGCGACCGGCCCCGACGCGTTGGGCTGGCTGGCCCTCGCCGCCGCCCTGCTCGCCGGGGGCGCCGTGCTGCTCCGCCGCCGCCGCGCCTGACCCCTGGCGAAAAGTTGCAGGTGAACGCGAGTTGGCCTGCAACTTTTCGCCATAGGGGAGGCATAGCGACGGCATAGGCGGGGCAGAGGGGCGTGGGGTCGACTAGGGAGCCCCACCACCCAGGAGAAGGCCCCCATGGATTACCTCGAAGTGATCGGCGTCGACCTCGTCGCGATCTGCGTGCTCACGTTCGGCATCTACTTCCCGCGGCACCGCCGACGGGATCTCGTGGTCGCGTTCCTCGGGGTGAACGTGGGCGTGCTCGCGGTGTCGCTCACGCTCGGCTCGTCGACCATCGGCGCCGGGCTCGGGCTCGGACTCTTCGGCGTGCTTTCGATCATCCGACTGCGCTCCGACGAGATCGAGCAGCACGAGGTCGCCTACTACTTCGCCGCACTCGCGCTCGGCCTGCTCTCGGGCCTCACCGCGAGTCTCACCGTCACGACCATCGGCCTGATGGCGCTGATCGTGCTGGTGCTCTTCGTCGGTGACCACCCCCGGCTCTTCGCCCGAGCCCGGCAGCAGAGCATCACCGTCGACCAGGCCTTCACCGACGAGGCCGCGCTCACCGCGCACCTGGAGGCTCTGCTGGGCGGCCGCATCCGCCACATCGCGATCAAGAACCTCGACCTCGTGAACGACACCACGGTCGTCGACGTCCGCTACGACGCCCCACTCACCCCGCTCACCCCGCGAGGGACCCCGTCAGCGCGCGAGGGCGCCCCGGGCGGGGGCGCCCTCGCGCGCTGAGCGGGTCCCTCGCAGCGTCAGTTGCGGATGACGATGCGGACGGCGGCGCTGGTGCCGACGTTGCCGGCGGCGTCCGTGGCGCGGGAGGTCACCGAGTAGGTGCCGTTCGCGTACGTCCGCGTGTTGGCCGAGAGCGCCCAGCTGCCGTTGCTCTGCTTCACGCCGTTACCCAGCTTGACGCTGCCGGAGTAGAACGCCACCGAGGTCACGCCCACGTTGTCGGACGCCGAGGCGACGATGCTCGTGGTGCCGCTCACCGTGGTTCCGGTGGCGGGCGAGGTGATCGCGGTCGTCGGCTTCACCGTGTCGGCGGTCGGAGGCGTCGTCGGCGGAGTCGTGGGCGGAGTCGTGGGCGGAGTCGTGGGCGGAGTCGTGGGCGGCGTGGTCGGCGGCGTGGTCGGCGGAGTCGTCGGAGGCGTCGTCGGAGGCGTGGTGCCGGTGGGCACGGTGTCGGCGAGGTAGCCGTAGTAGCGCCCCGCGGTCGGCCGCGTCGGGTCACCGGTGAAGACGTGGCCGCGGCTGGTGGCGGCGGTCCTCGCCTGCTGGATGACCTGAGCCCGCGCCTGCGCGGCGGTCTTTCCCACGCACGATCCGCCGGACGCGAAGCAATTCAGCACCACACCGCTGGTCGCGGCCGCGGCCATGCTCGTTCCCGACTGGATGTAGGCGTAGCCGCCGCCCTTCTTGGTCGTGTACGGGCACATCCCCGGAGCCGCGATGGTGTGCGCCTGATCGGCCGCGGACACCGCGAAGTTGCTGTTGTTCGACGGGGTGTCGTCCCTCGTACTGACGCCGCACGGCGCCGTGCCCCTGCCGCCGGGCTGGCCGTCGTAGTCGGCGACGTTCGTCACCGCGAGCACCTCGTCGTAGGCGGCGGGGATCCAGCCGGCGAGGTCCTCCTCGGTGTTGCCGGCGGAGCCGACGATGACAACGCCCTTATTCGCGATCTCGCAGACCGACTGATGAATCACATCCGCATTCGAGCGGCCGCAATTGCCGTCATCGGTGCCGTACGTCGCGAGCGACATGTTGACGACCTTGATGTTGTATCGGGCGGCATTCGCCGAGACCCAATCGAGAGCGCACATCAGAGTAGCGACGGATCCTCGGTTATTCGCATCGAGCGCGCGGACCGAATAAATGGGAGCACCGGGGGCGACGCCGACCGTTCCGGAGCCGTTATCCAGCGCGGCCATGTAACCGGATACTCCCGTGCCGTGACCGTTCGCATCCGCCGCCGTGCCGGATCCGAAGCAATTCACGGTCATCGCGAGGTTGTAATCCGGATGCGCACTCACGCCGGAATCGATCACCGCGACCGCGGGTCCGTTCCAATTGGTGACGCCGTCGCCCGCACGGACGGGCGCCTCGTCGGCCTCGACCGACTTCACGTGCGACGGAATCGTCTGCGCCTGACCCTCGACCACCTGGTCGGCCGGCGACAGCCCGACGACCCGAGGATCGGCGGCCACGAGCGCGTGCTGCTTGGCCGTCAGTTTCGCGGTGAAGCCGGCAAGGCCGCCCTCGTACTCCGTGTAATCACGGAGATCGAGCGCGTTCAGCAGCGCGGCCGGTACGGAGGCGGTGTCGACGGTCACGAGGTAGCGGCCGGCGGTCCCCGCCGCCTGCGCGGGGGCCGAGCCCGCGACGATCATGCCGACGGCGAGCCCGATCACCCCCAGGATCGCCGTCATCCGGCGCGGGATCGATCGGTCGGGAGAGGAGCGCAACGGTGAGAAGAGCGGCACGGGAACCATCGATTCTTGTCTCGAAATCGGAACGTGATCTGCGGTGGTGCGAGAGGGGCGGCGCTCGAAATCACGGTCATTCACAAGACACGGTATCTCAAACAAATTCTATCCCTCTCCAATACCTCATACTTCGTGAAGCGACACACCAGGAACGGCGGCCCCACTTCGAGTGCCCCTCGCCTATCGCGCCCGGCGAAATCCCATCCAGTCAAGGGAGTGCGCCGAAGAAGAGGTACCTGCAAAACTGAGCCGCGCCCAGATCCTTGAGCGCTGAACCACCGGGGGTAAGAAACTCAATGACACAAATTCACATCAGCCCGAACACGCCCTCCGCTCGCGACGGACACGCTTTTACGACCAGCGAACTCGCCGCCGCTCGAGCCCGTCGCAATGAGCGCGGCCAGAAGATGACGCCGGCCCGGATCGCTCAGGCGCGAGCCATGCATGCCTCGGGCCGCTACACGATCCTCGAGATCGCGGAGACGCTCGGCGTCTCGCGCTCCACCGTGCACCGACACCTCAGCTGAGCCGGAGGGCCGCCCGAAAATACCCTGGTCACGCCGCAGGATGAGCGTTCTCTCAGGGCGATGCCGTCTGGGTTGACTCTCTGGCTTGACTGGCCGTGTGCGAAGAGTAGTGTGGCGGCTCGTGACAAACGAGGCACCCGCATCCGACGCGGACGAATTGCGGTCGGCCAAACACTTCTTCATCGGTGAGCCGCTGGCGAGCGACAAGCTCGAGGGCCAGCTGCTGCAGAAGCGACTGGCCCTGCCGATCTTCGCCAGCGACGCGCTCTCCTCCGTGGCCTACGCGCCGCAGGAACTGCTGATGATCCTGCTGCTCGGCGGGCTCGCCTTCCTCTCCTTCGCGCCGTGGGTCGCCGCGTGCGTCGTGGTGCTGCTGGTCGTGGTGATGCTCAGCTACCGCCAGCTGATCAAGGCGTATCCGTCCGGCGGCGGCGACTACGAAGTCGCCCGCACCAACTTGGGCGAGACGGCCGGTCTCACCGTCGCCTCCGCCCTGCTGGTGGACTACGTGCTCACCGTGGCCGTGTCGGTCGCGTCCGGCGTCGACAACATCATCTCGGCGCTGCCGGTGCTTGCACCGCTGCGGGTCGAACTGGCGATCTTCTTCGTCATCATCCTCGCCGCCGTCAACCTGCGCGGCGTCTCCGAGTCGAGCAAGGCGTTCGCGCTGCCGACCTACCTGTTCGTCGGCAGCGTGCTCGTGATGATCGTCACCGGACTGTTCCGCGTGGCGGTCGGCGACGCCCCCGTCGCGGAGTCGGCCGGCTACACCGTGCAGGGCGAGAACCTGGCGCAGGCCGCGTTCATCCTGCTGCTGCTGCGCGCGTTCTCCAGCGGCTGCTCCGCTCTGACCGGCGTCGAGGCGATCTCCAACGGCGTGCAGGCGTTCCGCACCCCGAAGATCCGCAACGCCCAGCTCACCCTGGTCGCCATGGTCGGCATCGCGATCACCCTCTTCATCGGTCTGACCGCGCTCGCGTTGATCTCGGGCGTGCACTACGCCGAGAACAACTGCGATCTGGTCGGCTGGGCCGACTGCGCCACCGAACCGCAGCGCTCGCTGATCGCGCAGGTCGCGGCGGCTACCTTCGGCAACAACTCGATCCTGTTCTTCGTGATCCAGGCCGCCACCGCCACCGTGCTGCTGCTGGCGGCGAACACCGCCTTCAACGGCTTCCCACTGCTGGGTTCCGTGTTGGCCAAGGACGGCTACGCCCCCAAGTCGCTGAACACCCGCGGCGACCGCCTGATCTACTCCAACGGCGTGATCATCCTCGGTGCCGTCGCGATCGCGATCCTCTTCGTCTACCAGGCGAGCCTGACGCATCTCATCCAGCTGTACATCATCGGCGTGTTCGTCTCCTTCACGCTCGGGCAGACCGGCATGGTGAAGCACTGGATCGGCATGATCAAGCGCGGCGAGGGCAACCGCACGGTCTACACCAGCCTGGTGATCAACCTGATCGGCGCGACGATGACCTTCGTCGTGCTGGTGATCGTCACCATCACCAAGTTCACCCACGGCGCGTGGCTGGTCTTCCTGATCATGCCGATCCTCGGCGTGCTGATGGCCGGCGTCTTCCGCTACTACCGCGACGTCGAGAAGGAGATCGAGGTCGACCCCACGATCACCTTCGGCGCCAACGGCGACCACGCGATCGTGCTGGTGGGCAAGATGAACAAGCCCACGCTGAAGGCGCTGGACTACGCGATCGCCGCCCGGCACGAGACCCTGGAGGCGGTGCACGCCTCGATCGACGACGACGCGACAGCGCAGCTGAAGAAGGACTGGGCGGCGATGGACATCCAGATCCCGCTGCTCTGCGTCGCCTCGCCGTACCGCGACATCTCGTTCCCGGTGATCAAGCACATCAAGATGCACCGGATGGAGCACGGCTCCGAGATCACGACGGTCTACATGCCCCAGTACATCGTGGGGCACTGGTGGGAGTCGCTGCTGCACAACCACAAGTCGCGGCGGATCCGGCAGAAGCTGCTGATGATGCACGGCGTCACCGTGGCGCTGGTGCCGTGGCTGCTGGACTCCTCCGAGCTGATCTACGGTCGACGTTCGCGCCCCATCCCGGGCCAGGCGCGCCGCGGCGAGCCGGTGCGCGCGGTGACTCGCCGGATGGTGCCGCCGGCGAACGTGCTGCCCCAGGGCGCAGCGGGCGATGGCGCCCCCCGCTCCCCCGCCACTCCTCCGAGCGCGCCGAAACGGCGCACGAAGGTGATGCGGCGACGCTAGCCGAACGGAGTGAGGGGCCGCGAGGTAGTGACCGATTCCCCAACCGGTACGCCTCGCGGCCCGCACTCATTCCCCTGGTCCTCTGACGAGGACCATGCCTTCTCCCCAGAAGGCGAGCCCCACCCTGAGGGGCTGCTTCGACGCTACGGGACGACGCGTCCCGTCCGCCTCCCCCGCGCGGGGTAGTCCTTGCGGAGGAGGCGCACGAGTTGCCACAGCAGCGCGACCCCGAGCACCGAGACCGCAGCACCGATCACCCCGGCGATCGACGCCGCCACCACGTAGCCGCGGAAACCCTCGGCCAGCGGATGCTCGGTCGTGCTGCGCAGGATCGCCAGCGTCGGCCAGGCGGTCGCCACCAGCACGGCCAGCCAGGCGAGTGAGCGCCACCAGCCGCCGCCACGGGGCACCGGGCGCGGCGGTGTGCGCAGCAGCCACACCAGCGCGGCGAGAATCAGGACCACCAGCCCCGCGACTCCGCTCGCGTACTGCACCCACTTGTAGCCCGCGAAGTCGCCCCACTCCTGCTGCAGGGCCGGCACCTGCTCGACGACGAAGCCGTCGACGTGGCTGAACGCATCCCACACCACGTGCGTCGCGGATCCGATTACCAGGCCGATCGCGGCGGGCAGCGGATGCAACGCGGCCGGTTCACGCAGGCGCGCCCGCACCATCCGCGGCGCCAGCGCGCGCAGCGGCGCCCGCAGCAGGTACAGCCACAGCAGCAGCCCGACCACCCCGAGCGCCAGGTCGATCGTGACCACGCCGATCGGCGCGTGGGTGAGCTCTCGGGCGACGGGGAGCGGAGCGTACAACCCGATGTCGGGCACCATGGCGCCGATCGCCACCGCTGCGGCCGGGATGCGCCCGCGCGCGAACGGCAGCGCGACGATCGCATGGCTGACGGTGAAGGGCATGGGTGACTCTATCCCCACGCCCGCCCGTGCCGAAAAGGGTTGTCACTTCGTCGGCGACTGACCGACGAACTGACAACCCTTCTCCGGGGAGTCGTGCAGCGACGGGGAAACTAGACTCGTCGGATGGGTCCGTGCGGCCCGGCCGGACGATCCGCCGCCGCTCGGGAATCGTCGAACGGAGCGCGTGTGCGAAAAGCCTTCGCGATCCTCCGCCTCGCCCTGGCCGTGCTCGGTGTGGTCGCGCTGACCGGCGACTACTTCTACACGCTCGGCTTCCGCGCCTTCCAGATCGACAACTTCTTCGCGTACTTCACCACGCAGTCGAACATGATCGCCGTGGTGGTCATGGCCCTCTCGGGATTGGTCGGGCTCGCCCGGGTGTGGGAGCCGCGCTGGCTCAGCGTCACCCGCGCGCTGGTGATCGTCTACATCGTGGTGTCTGGCATCGTCTTCGGGCTGATCGCGGCCGAGGCGAACACGCGCAGCTACCGCCTCGACATCCCGTGGTCGAGCGCGATCCTGCACTTCTGGATCCCCAGCATCGCTCTGATCGACTGGGTCCTCGGCCCGGGCCGACGCTCCGTCCCTTGGCGCAGCACCGCCTTCGTGCTGATCTTCCCCGGCGTCTGGGGCGCTTTCACGCTCGTGCGCGGCGCGATGATCGGCTGGTACCCGTACTTCTTCCTCGACCCCGGCCAGGTCGACGGGCCCGTGATGTACGTGCTGTACGACGTGATCGTGCTCGCGATCTTCGCGGGCATCGCCGCGTTCGTGGCCGCCCTCAGCCGGGTCCGCCCGCTCGGAGTCCCGCGGATGCCTCGGGGTGAGAGAACGCGGCGGCGCCCGCTCAGGCGGTCGCGAACGGAGCCAGAGCCGAGATCGCAGCCAGCATCAGCTCCTCGTCGCTGAGCTGCTGCACGGCCAGCGCCGCATCGGCGCCGACCAACGCGACCAGCACCGGCTCCCCGGTGATCGGCTCCAGGTTGAGCCACTCGGTCAGCGAGTCCGCGCTGTCCACGAGCGACCAGCGCACCGCATCCGTGCTCCAGAACGGCTCATCGAAGCGCAGTTGGATCACGTCGACCACACCCATGCCGATCGCCCCGATCGCCGTGCGGTGCGCGAACGGCAGCGGCGGGTCGAAGGCGAGCGCGTCGGTCTTGAGCACACCGATCGGCACCGTGACGAGCACCCGGTCGGCCGCGAACGACTCCCCCGTGCTCAGCCGGATGCTCGCGCCGTCGAGGTCGTGACCGATCGCGGTGACCACCGTCTTCAGCGACACCTCGAGCTCGGTGAGCAGGGAGGAGACCAGCTCCGCGAAGCCGTCCGTCACGATGCTCGGGCCCGTGGTCGGCGCCGGAGTCGCGGCCTGCGTCGCGGACGAATCGCCCAGCCCGTACCAGGCCGAGATCTCCTCGGCGTCGGCGCCCAGTTGCAGGGCGGCACCGCCCGCGAGGTAGGCCGCGACGCGATCCGCGTCGTCCACACCGCCGGGCTCGGCCGCGGCCGGATCGGGCGCCCCGGAGCCGATGAAGGCCTCCTGCAGCGAGACGTCGAGCGCCTGCGTCGCCGCCCAGGCGCGCGCCTTCTCGACGGCCTTCGCGCCGGTGTCACCGAGGTCGAGCTCCGCGCCGGAGGCATCGACAGCGGTCGTTGTGAGGTCGATCGGGGTCGCGGCGAGGCCCGCGTCCTCGAGCGCGGTGGCGAGGGTGGAGCGCCCCGAGTCGTCGAACCAGAGCGCGCCGGTCTCCACCGGCCCCGTCCAGCCCTCCGGGGTGGCGGTCGCGATGCGCCCACCCACCCGGTCCCGGGCCTCGAAGAGCGTCACGGCGTAGCCCGCATCCGCCAGACGCCGGGCCGCGACGGCACCGGAGAGTCCGGCCCCGATGATCGCGATCTTCTCGCCGTCGGCCGCGATCGCGGCGATCTCGCCGGCCGCCCGGACGCCGGAGGCGTACGCGCCCTCCACCGTGCCGGGCGCGTCAGCATCCGTGGCCTCGCCGGCGAAGAACACCCGGTCGGCGACGTTCACGGCGAGATCGCTCCGGTGCTCCGGCGTGGCACCGACGGGCAGGTACGACATGGAGCCGTAGGCGTACGGATCCGTGGACCAGCTGGAGCGCACGAACGCGCTGGGCGCCGGAACAGCGGTGCTGGTGGGCGTGGGCACCGGTGCCGCGGTGACCGACTTCGTCGGCTTCGGGCCGGACGCGCCGGGAGTGCACGCCGAGAGGATCAGGACGCCCGCACCGCTGAGCGCCCCGGCGAGGAAGAGGCGGCGGTCGATCGTCATCCGTGCTCCCTGGCTGCCGTGGTCGGTCCAGCCAGTCTACGGCGAGGTCAGCTCCGGGCCTCCGCGCGCGCCTTCACGCCGGCGACGTACTGGTCGAACGAGGGCTGCAGATCGGGCATCGAGCGCCAGATCAGCGGCAGCATCGGGCCCGTGTACTCCTCGCGGACCCGCAGATGGGAGCCGCCGTCGTCGGTGGCCTCGAGGTCGAAGACGCGCACGCCGCGGAACAGGCCGAAGGGCATCCCGCCCGTCCACGTCATCACCCGATGATTCGCGGAGAGGGTGACGTGCACCGGGAACGCCTGCTTCGGGCTCGCCTCGGTGTGCACCTTGATCCGGGCGCCCTCGGCGATCGTGCCGTCGATCGCGGTGACCCCCGAATCCCACTCCGGGTAGGCGGCGCCGTCGGTGATGACGTTCCACACGGTGGCGAGCGGGGCGCCGATGACGGATTCGGCCTCGTAGAACTTCACGGCACTCAGGCTATCCCCAGCTCAGCAGCCAGGCGTACAGCGCCATACTTGCCGCGTAAACCGCGGTAACGGCGAGGAAGCCGAACGCGGAGTCGCGGCGGGAGCGCGGCGCGCGGAACCAGGAGAAGCGGCGGAAGACCCACGGCACCAGGAACCAGCCCAGCAATTGGGTGCTGACCAGGTTGCCGATGAAGAGCGAGAGCCAGAACGGCACGCCGTGCGCGTCGATCAGCGGCTCGGAGACGAAGAAGCTCCAGAGGAACACCAGCGGGTACAGCGTCATCAGCACGAGCAGGTTGTTGCGGAAGACGGGCTCGCTCGCCGTCGCCTCGCTCCAGAAACCGAATCCGTACCGGGCCCTGGTCACGCTGAGGTGCTGATTGAAGCGCTCGCCGCGCGCCAGCAGCCGGGTGCGCTCCGGCGACTGCAACCAGGCCTCGAGGTGCGGCTCCGTGTCGAAGCTGAGCACAACGACCCAGTCCTGCTGTACGCCGGGGATGGGGCGCTCGATCTTGTGCCCGAGGAAGCCGTCGAAGGTCGCCTCGGCCGCACTGATCTCGCGCTGCCAGGCGAGGAACGCGTGCTCATCCGCCGGTTCGACGCGGCTGGCGATCAGGGCCGAGGCGGCCTGCCTGGCGTGCCGATGCTCCTCCGTGACCAGGTGGATCTCGTCGTTGCCGATCAGCAGCGGCGCGATCTCGGCGACGAGGGCGGCGCGCTCGGGGCTGCGGATCCAGGCGCGCGCGGTGTCGCCGTCACGGAAACGCTCGATCACGGTCCAATCGACCTGGTGCGGCGGCCGCGGCGGCAGCACCTCGCGGTCGAGGAAGCCGGCGCGGTCGGCCAATACCGCGCCGACGCGGCTCTGCCAGGCGGAGTAGCGCTCGGCGTCCGCGGGATCGAGCCGGCGGTGCACAACGAGCAGGACGGGGTCGAGCTCGGGCACGGCGCTCCATTCGGTCGCCTCATCCTGGCAGCGCGGGGCGCGGGCGGCGGCGGATCACACCCCTACGGGGTGGATCGTGTGTGAAACGAAGGATGGCGTGAACTGCCACCTCGGACGGCCCGCGGAATCATGCGGATCTGTCGGCCATTATCGAGGTGGGCTCGCGCGTCATCCTTCGTTTCACACACGATGCGTCTCTAAGCCACCCGTGCGAGGCGCTCGATCGCCTCCGTCAGCACCTCCGGCGAGCACGCCAGGTTCAGCCGGGCGAAACCCTGACCCTGCGCGCCGAACTCGGGGCCCGGCACCAGCGCCACTCGCGCCTCGCGCAGGATCCGCGCGGCCGGGTCCTCGCTCCACCCCAGCGCGCGGAAATCGAGCCAGGCCAGGTAGCCCGCGTGCGGCTCGCGGTAGCCGACGGCGGGGAGGTGCTCTGCGAGCAGCTCGCCCAGCAGCCCCCGGCTCGCCTCGATCGCCGCGATCGTGCCGTCGAGGTAGTCGACGCCCTGGGTGAACGCCGCCACGCTCGCGTGCAGTCCGAGGATGCTGGTGCGCCAGGTGACCTCCTCGCTCATCGCGTCCAGTCGCGCGGCGAGCGCCGCGTCCGCCGTGACGATCACCGCGCACTTGAAGCCCGCCAGGTTCCAGCCCTTGCTCGCCGAGGTGACGCACACGCCGACTCGGCCCGCCGCCTCCGACGCCGCGAGGAACGGCGTGAACTCCGCGTCCGTGTGCACGAGCGGCGCGAAGATCTCGTCGCTGACCACCACGGCGCCGTATCGCTCGGCGATCTCGGCGAGCGCCGCCAGAGACGAGGTCGGGTGCGGATGTCCGAGCGGGTTGTGCGGGTTGCACAGCAGGATCGCCCGGGCACCCGAGGCGAACGCGGCCTCGATCCCGGCCAGGTCGAGCTCGGATCCGCGCAGCGGCACCTCGACCAGCGTGTGCCCGGCCTCCGGGATCAGCCCGAAGTACGGCGGGTACACGGGCGGCGTGATCACCACGGGGCTGCCGGGCTGCAGCAGCACCCGCAGCACCTCCACGATGCCGAGGCTGACATCCGTGGTGCTGCGCAGCTGCGCCGGGTCCACCGTCCAGCCCCAGCGCTCGGCCGCGAAGGCCGCGAAGGCGGGCGCGAGCGGGCCGGGCGTCGAGACGTAACCGGAGTCGGAGGCGCGCACCCGCGCGATCACCGCCTCGGCCACGACCGGGGCGATCGGGTAGTCCATCTCGGCGACGAACAGCGGCAGCACGTCCGCCGGATACGTCACCCACTTCTCGCTGGTCCGCAGTCGAAGCAGGTCAAGGGGTTCCGCATGCACGAGCGTCATACGGACACCGTACGGGGGCCAGGGTGTAGACCTGACGCATGACTGATGACATCCGCACCATCGCCGACGGCGACTCCTACCTGGTGATCTACTCCGGCGGGCCCTTCGACGGCCAGACCGAGACCCGGGTCAGCACGGACGGCGGGTACGACGAGCTGATCGACGCCTACGCCGCCGTCGACGGCGTCGAGACCAAGCTCGGCTACCGCGCCGTCTCGGCCAAGCAGGTCGGCGACATCGCGCACGTCACCTACGTGCTCGACCGCGGCGACTCCGACCCCATCGAAGACGCCGACGACCGCTCCGGCGGCCTCGAGTAGCCTTCCGCCCGACGTCCTTCGCGCCCACGCCCGGGCCTCAAGTCCTCCACCCGGGCGCGAGGGGTTGTCACTCCGTCCCGGGAGCCCTGGCGAGTGGGACGGAGTGACAACCCCGAGTGCTCGGGATTCAATCTCTCCCGAGACGCGCGAAGCGTCGTCGAGAGAACAGCACCCCCTCACACCACGAGACGCAGCGACAACCCCTCGAGCGCCGCCACCCTCTCACCCCTTCTCCGCCCCCTCCGTTGTGTTCATGATCCGGCGCTGGAACACGAAGAACAGCACCGCGACCGGGATCGACATCAGCACCGCCGCACCGAGCTGCAGCGGATACTGATTGCCCGAGCCGTACTGCCCCGACACCAGCGACGCCACTCCGGTCGTCAACGTGCGCAGATCCTGACTCTGCGTCGACACCAGGAAGTGCGCGTATTCGTTCCACGAGCCCTGGAACGACAGGATGGTCAGCGTCACCAGCGCCGGCCGCGCCATCGGCAGCACCACGCTCCAGAAGGTGCGGAAGATGCCGGCCCCGTCGATCCGCGCCGCCTCCTCGATCGAGGCGGGCAGCGAGTCGAAGAACTGCTTCATGATGAAGATGCCGGCCGCGTCCGCGATCAGCGGCAGGATCATTCCGGCATAGCTGTCGAAGATGCCGAACTGCTTCAGCAGCAGGAACCGCGGGATCAGCAGCACCACGTTCGGCACCGCCAGCACCGCCACGAATCCGGCGAAGATCACCGTGCGCCCGCGGAAGTCCAGCCGCGACAGGGCATAGCCGGCCAGAGCGTCGAAGAAGACCCGGCCCAGCGTCACGAACACCGTCACGATCGCGGAGTTCATGGTCCAGGTACCCAGCGGCACCTCGGTGAACAACCGCTCGTAGGCCGCGAACGACCAGGTCTGCGGCAGCAGCGACAGCGTGTTCTGCGTCGCCTCCGACTCCGTCTTGAACGAGGTCGCGATGGAGATCAGGAACGGGTAGATGTAGATGATCGCGAGCACGATCAGCATCAGGTACCCCAGCGCGATCCCGGTGCGCACGCGCGCCCCGAGCTGCCGGCGCCTCATCGCTTGCCCGCCTCGGTCGCGGCGAGCGCCTTGCGCTGCCGTCGCGATCCGTCGCCGTCGCGCTCACGGAGCACCGCGCGCTGCAGCAGCGTGAACAGGATGATGATGAAGAACAGGATGAACGCGATCGCCGCGCCCTGGCCCCACTTCAGATCCTGGAACGAGGCCTGGTACGCCAGGTAGGCCGGCGTCAGGAGGGTCTTCGCCGGCGAGCCGCCACCGGTCAGCGAGACCTGGTCGAACACCTGCCAGGTGCCGATCAGTCCGAGCGTGAGCACGGTGAAGAGCGTCGGTCGCAGCATCGGCAGCGTGATCGAGAAGAACTTCCGGAACGGCCCCGCCCCATCGATCGCCGCCGCCTCGTCGATCTCGGCGCCGATGTTCTGCAGCGCCGCGAGGAACAGCAGCATAAAGGTGCCGGAGGTGGTGAACACGGCGAGCAGGATGATGACGCACATCGCGACGGAGGGCCCCGAGAGCCAGTCCCACCAGTTCAGCCCGAGCGGACCGGCGCCGGCCAGGAAGCCGGGCGCCGCATCCACCCCGAACAGAGCGAAGAAGGCGTGCAGGATGCCGTTCGGATCCGCCATCCAGGTCGGGCCGTCCACACCGACCGCGGAGAGGATCGCGTTCACCACGCCGGATCCGCTGAACAGGAACAGGAAGATCGTCACGATCGCGATGGAGGAGGTCACCGACGGGAAGTAGAACGCGGTGCGGAAGAAGCCGCGCCCGCGCAGGATCCGCCGGTTCACCTGCACCGCGAGGAAGAGCGCGAGTGCCGTCTGCAGCGGCACAACGAGCACCGCGTAGTAGAAGTTGTTGCGGACGGAGGTGCCGAAGTCCTTCTGCGCGAGGCCGGGGTCGAGCAGCACCTTCTGGTAGTTCTCGGTGCCGACGAAGTCGGCCTTGCCCGACAGCGGCGAGCCGAGCCCGTTCCAGTCGCTGACGGAGACCCACAGCGCCAGCAGGATGGGCAGCAGCAGGAACACCCCCACGAACAGCAGTTGCGGCAGCACGAACAGCCAGCCGGCGCGCGCCTCGTTCCCGCGGATCCCACGGCTCATGCTCGTCTCCTTCGACGCTCTTCGCTGGTTGAGCCTGCCGAAACCCCTGGCCTCAGCAGGCACCCCCGCTCGTTGACCCTGCCGAAACCCCTGGCCTCAGCAGGCACCCCCGCTGGTTGAGCCTGCCGAAACCATGGGAGTGATTTCGGCAGGCTCAACCACCGAGAGGGGCCCTACTCGTCGTTCGACTCGTCCAGGGCCGCCTGCAGGTTCGTCTGCAGCTCACCCAGGATCGTCGCGGGGTCGCCGCTCGAGAGGCCCTCGATCGCGGCGTTGAAGTCCGTGATCACCGTGGCCGCGCCGGCGAAGGCGACGGGGCTGACCGCGTAGTCGTTGCCGGCCACGAACGCGGCCTTCTCCGGGTAGTCCGTCGCGTATTGCGCGGCGGCCGTCTCGGTCGACGGGATCACGCCGAATGCGCTCGCGAAGGCGGCCTGCTGCTCGTCCGAGGTCAGGTACGAGACCAGGTCCTCCGTCGTCGCGGCATTGTCGGAGTCGGCCGGGATGCCCCAGCAGTTGCTGAAGGTGAACGTCGACTTCCCGCCAGGGCCGGCCGGCAGCTCGACCGTCGTGTACTTCACGTCGGGGTAGTCGCTCTTCATCGCGCCGTCGATCCACGGACCCTCGATGGTCATCGCGGCCAGACCCTTGCCGAACGCCTCGCCGCCCCAGCCGGCGCTGACGTCCTTCGCGAACTTCAGCGTGCCAGCGCTGAGCAGCTTCTTCACCTCGGTCAGCCCCGCGACGTTCTCCGCGGAGTCGGCGGTGACGGTCTTGCCGTCATCCGACACCAGCTGGCCGCCGGCCTGATTCATAAAAACGCCGAGCCGGGCGTACTCGCCGTTGGTGACAAGCCCGGTCACGTTCCCGGTGGTCAGCTTCGTCGCCGCGGCCTCCAGCGAGGCCCAGTCGGTGGGGATGTCCGCATCCGTCAGCCCCGCCGCCGCCCAGAGGTCGGTGTTGATCACGAGGCCGAGGGTGGAGAAGTCCTTCGGCTCGCAGTAGAAGGTGTCGTCGAAGGTGAACGCGTCCTTCAGCGATGGGTAGAAGGCGTCGGCGTTGCTCGCCTCGGCGGCGTAGGGCTCCAGGTAGCCGTTCGAGGCGTAGGTCTGGAACTGGTCCCAGCTCATGTAGAACAGGTCGGGCGGGTTGCCGCCGGAGAAGCCCTGGCCGAGCTGCTGCGTGAGGTCGCTGGCCGCGACCACCTCGACGGAGGTGTCGTTGTCGGCCGCCCACGCGTCGACCGCATCCGTGACGGCCTTGGTCTCGGCGTCGCCGGAGGAGCCGATCATCAGCGTCAGCCCGCCGCCGCCCGAGGAGGAGTCGGAGGAGCCGCCGCCCGAGCAGGCCGCGAGGGAGAACGCGAGCCCCGTCGCGGCGATCGCGGCACCCCAGCGTGCCGCCTTCTTGGTGAGTGTCATCATCGACCTTTCGTGTGTGGTGCTGTGTGGTGGAAGCTCTAGGGGCGCGCGACGAACGTCGGCGTGATCAGTCGGTGCGCCTCGCCCGCGGCGAGTTCGCGGTGCACGACGTCGCTGCCGGAGTCGCCCAGCAGCAGCTCCAGCGCGCCGGAGGCGACGGCGTCGAGGTTCTGCTCGACGCTGGCGAAGCCGATCGCCGCGGCAACGGGCGTGTTGTCGAAGCCGGTGATCGGCAGTTCGGGCCGCCCGGCAGCGGCGGCGGCCATCGCGGCGCCGAGCGCGAGGGAGTCGGAGACGCAGACCAGCGCGTCGAGTTCCGGATGCGCGGCGAGCAGTTCGGCGGCGGCGGCGCGCGCCTGTTGCACGTCGTCCTCGGCCGTCGCTTGCACCCGTTCCGCTCCGACGACCCGCTCCCATCCGCTGCGGCGGTCGTCGCCCGTCGCCGAGCCCGACGGCCAGCCGAGGTAGCCGATCCGCTCCGCCCCGCGGCCGCGCAGATGCCGGGTCGCCTGCTCGACGCCGGCCGCGCCGTCGACGTCGACCCAGAGGTGCTGCGGGTCGTTCATGTCGTCGAGCCCCCACGGGCGGCCGAAGGTGACGAAGGGCACCTCGTGCTCGATCAGCCACTGCGTGCGCGGGTCGCCGTAGAAGGTCGAGCTCAGCACGAAGGCGTCCACGTCGGCCCCATCGCGGAGCTTGCCGATCTGCGCGATCTCCTGCTCGGGGGTCGCGGCGGTGTAGAGCAGGATGCGCATCCCGCGCGCATCCGCCTGCTCGGTCATCGCGTGCAGGAAGCGGTCGAGCAGGCTGCCCGAGATGCCGTCGTGCACGCGGTCCATCCGGATGCCGATGGTCGCCGACTTGCGGGTGCGCAGCCGACGAGCGGAGGCGTGCGGCCGGTACTGCAGGGCATCGATCGCCCGCTGCACCCGCTCGCGCGTCTCGGGCCGCACGATCTCGGGGCTGTTCAGCACGTTCGACACCGTCTGCCGCGAGACGCCGGCCGCCTGGGCGACGTCGGCGACGGTGGGCAGTGCGCTCATGCTCGACTCCTGGACTCGCGGCGTCGATGCTGCTGTCAGGTTCGACGCCGAACGGTTCGATCGTTCAAACACTGCGATATCGGCCGCCGATTTGATCGATCAAATGACGGTGCTATGTTACCTCCGAGACGGGCGCTGTCAATCCGCGCCTCCCGCCGACGATTCGCAGAGGAGTCGATCGTGAACGTGCGCGACGAATCCAGTCACCCGCCCCTCCAGCCGCTGCTGCACGACTCGACCGTGCTGCTGCGGGCGCCGTCGCAGGCCTGGTCGGCGGCCGATGGCGAGATGGGTTCGGCGCCGATCCACGGCTTCTTCCACGGCGACATCCGCGTGCTGGCCGGCCTGTCCGTGCGCATCGGCGGGGCGCCGGTCGAGCCGATCGCGCTCTCGCGCGACGGCGCGTCCTCCGCCGTGTTCGTGGCCCTGGCGCGCTCGCTCGACGACGCCTCCGCCGATCCGAAGCTGCGACTCGTGCACCGCCGCAGGGTCGAAGCCGGACTGCTGAGCGAGACGCTGACCCTCGAATCCGCACTGCCCACGGCGGTCGAGACCAGCATCGAGGTGCGCCTGGTGCCGGATGCGACGGTGATGCACGTGGTCAAGGCCGGGCTCGCCGAGCCGAGCGGAGAATGGCCGAGCGGGGTGACCGTGACCGCGGTCGAGGCCGAGCGCGACGGATCCGCGCTGCGCTGGGCGGTGTCGGTGCCGCCGCGCGGCAGCGCATCCGTGAGCTGGAGCCTCGCCGTCGCGGATGCCGCCGCCGTCGTCGCGGCCGCGCCCGGCGAAGCGGAGTGGTCGGGCACGGTCGTCCACGCCGAGGACTCCCGCCTCGCCGCCTGGCTGCGCGTCGCCCTCGATGATCTGGACGCCCTGCGGATGGTCACCACCGCCCGCCCCGACGAGCCGTTCCTCGCCGCCGGCGCGCCCTGGTTCTTCACGCTCTTCGGCCGCGACTCGATCTGGGCCGCGCGGATGCTGCTGCCGCTGGGCACCGCGATCGCCGGCTCCACGCTGCGGGTTCTCGCCGGCCTGCAGGGCACGCGCAGCGTCGCCGACACGGCGGAGCAGCCGGGCAAGATCATGCACGAACTGCGCGCGACGACGCTGGAGATCCCGGGCGAGGGCGTCTCGCTCCCGCCGCTGTACTACGGCACCGTCGACGCGACGGCGCTCTGGGTGACCCTGCTGCACGACGCCTGGCGCTGGGGCCTCCCGGAGGAGGAGGTGGAGGCGCTGCTGCCGGCGCTGGAGGCTGCGCTCGGCTGGCTCGCCGACAACGCGGATGCGGACGGCTTCCTGCGCTACGTCGACAGCACAGGCCACGGTCTGGCGAACCAGGGCTGGAAGGACTCCGGCGACTCGATCCAGTGGCACGACGGCCGGCTCGCCGAGGGCCCCATCGCGCTGTGCGAGGTACAGGCCTACGCGCACGAGGCGTACGTCGGCGCCGCGGCGCTGCTGGAGCGGTTCGGGCGGGACGGATCCGCGTGGCTCACGCGCGCCAGCGAGCTGAAAACGGCCTTCGACCGGGCCTTCTGGATCGAAACCGGCGACGGCGGTTACCCGGCGATCGCGCTGGATGTGCACGGCCGGCCGGTCGATTCGGTCACCAGCAACCTCGGGCACCTGCTGGGCACCGGCATCCTCGCGCCGGGGCGCGCCGAGCGCATCGCCGAGGTGCTGGTGTCGCCCGCGCTGAACTCCGGTTACGGCTTGCGCACGCTGTCGACGGGTGACGCGGGCTACGCCCCGCTCTCGTACCACGGCGGCACCGTGTGGGCGCACGACACGGCCATCGCGGTGGCCGGACTGGCCCGCGAGGGCTTCGACGCCGAGGCCGCCGAGCTCGCGCACGGGCTGCTGGCTGCCGCCGAGGGCTTCGGCTACCGGATGCCCGAACTGCACTCGGGCGATCCGGCCGCCGGATTCGCCGCGCCCGTGCCGTATCCCGCCGCCTGCCGACCGCAGGCCTGGTCAGCGGCCGCGTCGGTCGTGGTGCTCTCGGCCGCTCTCGGCCTCGCACCCGCCGGCGCGACGCTCACCGTCACCCCGAACCCCGCCGTCGCCGGCGCCGTCTCGGCCCACGGCATCCGCTACCGCGGCGAGATCGTCCCGATCCCCTGACCACAGCCGGCCACCCCTGACCGCGACTCACACCCTCGGCGCCACCTCCGCCAGCCCCGTCAACACCATCCGCCAGTTGCCCGACGCGTGCTCGGCCGCCTCATCCGTGGCGTTGTTGTCCTGCGTGATCGTCACCGTGCAGCCGCCGTCGGCCGGCTCGATCGCGTACTCGACGCGCTGGTAGTTCTCCGGCACGTCGGGTTTGCCGCTGCTCGGACTGAAGAAGCTGGTGACCAGCCGCCGCGGCTCGGTGTACTCGAGCACCTCGCCCGTGTCCTCGTACGCCTTGCCGTCGAACTCCCCGGAGTAGCGGATCCGGCTGCCGACCTTCCAGTCCGTCTCCAGCGTGGTGCCGAAGAAGTACTGCTTCACCAAGTCCGGCTCCGTCAGCGCTCGCCAGATCTGTTCCGCCGTCGCCGGCACCCACACACTCGCCTTCGCATCCTCGACCATCGTCGCTCTCCCTTCCGTCGCCAGTCTGCGCCCACCACCCCCTGCGACGGAACGGGCGCGGCTAACCCAGGCGCGCCAGCACCTGGCGGGCGATGCGGCGGCCGGAGCGGTTCGCGCCGATGGTGGAGGCGGTCGGACCGTACCCGGCGAAGAAGATCCGCGGATCCGTGAGCGACGCGCCGTCCTCGACCGCGATGCCGCCGCTCTGCTCCCGCAGGTGCAACGGGGCGAGGTGGCGCAGCTCCGGCCGGAACCCGGTGGCCCAGATGATCGCGTCGGCTCGGCTGAAGGTACCGTCGGGCCAGCGCACACCGTCGGCCTCGATCGCACTGAACATCGGCCGATCCCTCAGGATCCCGCGCTCGATCCCCGCCGCGATCCGCCGGGTGCGCTGCACGCCGGTGCCGCTGACGATGCTCGGCAGCGCCGCGCCCGCGCGCGCCGCCTCATCCTGCATCGCGACCGCGGCCTGGGCGGACTCGAGCGCGAGGGTGTCGCCGTCGCGGAACTCGACCGGGCGCCTCGTCGCCCAGGTCACGCTGCGGGCCACCCGCTCGAGCTCCAGGAGGAAGCCGATCGCCGACGTGCCGCCGCCGACGACGATGACCTGCTGATCGGTGAACTGCTCAGCGGCGACGTACTGCGTCGTATCCAGCTGCCGCCCGCGGAAGAAGTTGCGTCCGCGGTAGAACGGCACGAACGGCGAACCCCAGGTTCCGGTCGCGTTGACCAGGATGCGCGTGGTCCAGTCGCCCGCGTCCGTCTCGATCCGCAGGCGGCCGCCTCCTGCCTCCGTCACCTGCTGCACGGCGACCGGGCGCCGCACCGGCAGCTCGAACGCCCGCTCGTAACGCCCGTAGTACTCGGTCACGACGTCGCGCGCGGGTCGGCGACGGTCCGCGGTGTCGAAGCTCACCCCCATCCGGTCCATCCCCGGGAGGTCGTGCACCTTGTGGGCGGAGCCGAGGCGCAGCGCCTCCCACCGGAACTGCCACGCCCCGCCCGGCAGCGGCCCGCGATCCAGCAGGGCGAAGTCGTTCCCGAGACCCAGACGGCGCAGGTGGTAGCCGACCGAAAGGCCCGCCTGACCGGCCCCGATCACAACGACGGGGAGGAAGAGGGGTTCGCTCGGCACAGCACATCCAACGTCGGGTTCCAGTGGGTTGTTCCTGCGGCCGGCGGGACCGGATGCGGCACCTCGGGGGTACCTGGGGGCGGTACTCGCCCCGTCTGCTAAACTACCGGCTAGATTTCATCGTTCCCTGTTTGGTTCTATCCCAGCCGGCTCTTGCCCGTCTGGCCTGTCATCGTGAGGGGGTCACCCATGGGGCGCGGCCGTCAAAAGGCAAAGAATACGAAGATCGCCCGTGAGCTGAAGTCGTTCAGCCCGTCGGTCGATTACAACGCACTCGAACGCGAACTCAGTCACCCTCACGAGGACGAGTACGCGAAGTGGGCGGAGTACGCCGACGAGACCGACGACGAGCTCGACGGCTCGGAAGACGGCTACGTCCAGGAGCCGCATCAGAAGCGAGCCTGAAGACGGGTTCTGAGCACCGGCGCACTCGCACCATCGACGACGAAGTCACCCCGAATCCCGGGGTGACTCTTTCGTGTGTGCGGACACGTCGTCTGCTCGCGGAGCTTCGGCGCGCGGATCGTCGGCGCCCGATCCTGGGCGGCGGCGGTGAATCCCGCCCTCGGCATCGGTGGCTGACGCCACCCCCTTTCGCGCGCCCGTAACACGGCTGTAACGTGCCGGTAACGGACGCGACACCCGAGCGTCCGGCGTCGATGGAGCCGCCATGTTCGAACCCGATATCTCCGCGCACCCCGTCGCGCGGGCCCTCTACGTCAGTCTCGCCCTCGTGATCGGCGGTGTCGTCGTCGGCGCCGCCACCGGTGCGCTCGTGGCGGTGCTGATCTACATCCCCAGTGTGGTGGCCGCCGGATTCGTCACCGGATCCGGCCTGATCACCTTCGGCGTCCTGATGGGCGTCGCCTCCGGCGCGGGCATCGGCTTCGCCGGCGGGATCGGCGCCCTCGCCGGAATGATCAGCGTGCGCGCCGTCTCGCATACCGACCTGTCGTTCATCCTCGGCTCCAGCGTCGGCGCCGCACTCGGTGTGCTGATCGCCTCGGCGAACCTGCTGGTCAGCCGCGACGGCGCCACCTGGACCCCGGTCGCGCTGTCGACGCTGTGCGCCCTCTTCGCCTGCGGCGTCGGCGCCTGGGCGCTGACCCGGCACGAGCACACGTGGGAGCGGATGCACCGGCCGGCGATGCAGCGCGTCTGATGAAGTAGGGGGTTGTCACTCCGTCCCACGCGCAGCGGGACGGAGTGACAACCCCCTACTCGAGCGGCTCCGCTACGCGTACTGCCCGACCAGGCGCACCGCGCCGCCGTCGACGCCCTTAGCGCCCTGCTCGAAGCCGGCGAAGTCGCGCGCATCCGTCGAGACGCGACCCGCGACCCACGCCGGGATGCCGGCGGGCGCGAGGGCGGCGATCACCGCGGGCGCAGCCTCGGGCGCGACCACGGCGAACATGCCGATGCCGAGGTTCCAGGTGCCCTCGGTGCTCTCCAGCGTCGCACCCGACATCCCGACCAGCGCGCGGAACACATCCGACGGGCTCCAGCTGGCGCGGTCGAGTTCGACCCAGGAGCCGCGCGGCAGCACGCGGGCGAGGTTCGCCGCGATCCCACCGCCGGTGACATGGCTGAGCGAGTGCACGGCGGAGCCGATGCCCGCGTCGCCGAGCACGTTCAGCAGCGGCGTCGTATACAGCCGCGTCGGCTCGAGCAGAACCTCGCCGACCACGCCGCCGAGTTCGGTGGAGTGATCGCGGAAGCCGATGCCGCGCTGGGCCAGGATGTGGCGGACGAGCGAGAATCCGTTGGAGTGCAGGCCGGAGGAGGCCAGCGCGATCACCAGGTCGCCGTCGCGCACGCGGTCGGCGCCGAGCACCGCATCCGCCTCGACCGCGCCCACGGCGGCGCCCGCCACGTCGTAGTCGTCGGGGCCGAGCAGGCCGGGGTGCTCCGCGGTTTCGCCGCCGACGAGGGCGGTACCCGTGGCGGCGCAGGCGTTGGCGATGCCGGCGACGATGTCGGCGATCCGGGCCGGGACCACCTTGCCGCAGGCGATGTAGTCGGTCATGAACAGGGGGCGCGCGCCGACCACGACGATGTCGTCGACGACCATGCCGACGAGGTCCTGGCCGATGGTGTCGTGCTTGTCGATCGCCTGCGCGATCGCGACCTTCGTGCCTACGCCGTCCGTCGACGTCGCCAGCAGCGGCTTGTCGAAGTTCTTGAGGAAGGACACGTCGTACAGCCCGGCGAAGCCGCCGACCCCGCCCAGCACGCTGGAGTTGTGGGTCGCCGAGACGGCCGCCTTCATCAGTTCGACGGCGAGATCTCCCGCCGCCGTGTCGACTCCGGCCTGGGCGTAGCTGTTCGCGCTCGTGTTCGTCACGCCGACCATTGTCGCTGATTTCATGGCTTTCGCGGGGCCTGACCCGATCGGCGCTCGCGAGATGCCGCCGTGCGGACCAAATCCGTGGCCGCGGCGGCCCACATCGTCCGCAACAGCGAATCTCGCGAAATTTCGCGAGATTCGAGGACTTGGGGCCGGCGTGAGCGAGTAAGTCTCGTTAGGTCAGGTGAAGATCGCGTGAAATGATGAGGCGTCAATCCCCCTTGTACCCTTTGGGAGCCCACCAGGCATGTGCGGAATCGTAGGAATCGTCTCCTCGGAACCCGTCAACCAGTCCATCTACGACAGCCTCTCCCTGCTGCAGCACCGAGGGCAGGACTCGACCGGCATCGCAACGGCCGAGGGCAGTACCCTCCACATCTCGAAGGCCAAAGGCCAGGTCCGCGAGGCGTTCCGCACGCGTGACATGCGCTCGCTGCTGGGCAACATGGGTCTCGGCCACGTCCGCTACGCCACCAAGGGCAACGCGGAGCGCGAGGAGGAGGCCCAGCCGTTCTACGTGAACGCGCCGTACGGCATCATCCTGGTGCACAACGGCAACCTCACCAACACGCGCGAGCTCACGCAGGAGCTGTTCACGATCGACCGCCGGCACCTGAACACGACCTCCGACACGGAGCTGCTCGTGAACGTGCTGGCCAACGAGCTGCAGGCCTCGATCTCGGGCAACAAGCTCGAAGCGGATGAGGTCTTCGACGCCGTCGCGAACGTGCACGAGCGCGTCGAGGGCTCCTACGCCACCATCGCACTGATCGCCGGCCACGGCCTGCTCGCCTTCCGCGACCCGTTCGGCATCCGCCCGCTGATCGTCGGCCGCCGGTACAACACCAACGCTCCGGACGACTTCATCGTCGCCTCCGAATCCCTCGTGCTCGAGGCTCAGGGCTTCGAGATCGTGCGCGACGTCGCTCCGGGCGAGGCCGTGTTCATCACGCCGGACGGCCAGATGTTCTCGCGCCAGTGCGCGAAGAACCCGCGCCTGGTGCCGTGCTCGTTCGAGTACGTCTACCTGGCCCGCCCCGACTCCGTGATGAGCGGCATCTCGGTCTACGAGGCGCGACTGCGCCTGGGCGACCGCCTCGCCGACACCATCGCCGCGTACACGCCCGGCGGCGCGATCGACGTCGTCATGCCCATCCCCGACTCCTCGCGCCCTGCCGCGATGCAGGTGGCGCAGAAGCTGGGCCTGGAGTACCGCGAGGGCTTCTACAAGAACCGCTACGTGGGCCGCACGTTCATCATGCCCGGCCAGGCGCAGCGCAAGAAGTCGGTGCGACAGAAGCTGAACGCCATGTCGAGCGAGTTCAAGGGCAAGAACATCCTGATCGTCGACGACTCGATCGTGCGCGGCACCACCTCGAAGGAGATCGTCGACATGGCGCGCGCCGCCGGCGCGAACCAGGTAACTTTCGCCTCGGCCGCGCCGCCCGTCCGCTACCCGCACGTGTACGGCATCAACATGCCCTCACGCCAGGAGCTGGTCGCGCACGGGCGCAAGATCCCCGAGATCTCGGAGGCGATCGGCGCCGACTACCTGATCTACCAGGAGGTCGCCGACATGAAGGCCGCCATCCTCGAAGGCTCCGACGTCACCGACCTCGAGATGAGCTGCTTCACCGGCGAGTACGTCACGGGCACCGTCACCCCCGAATACCTCGACTGGGTCGAGCGCACCCAGCTGTCCTAACCCGTCTTCCCTCCCCGCGAGATGCCTCTTCTGTACGCGTTCCTCGGCGTGTCGCGTACATAAGTGGCATCTCGCGGGGACGGCGCGCGGTCAGCGGGCGGCGAGGGTGGTCAGCAGTGCGGCCGGGAGCGCGGGCTCCGGCACGGTGACCGCGAAGCGGGTGCCGTTGCGGCGGCGCACCACGATCGCCGGCCCGCCGGTGAGCACGACCGCCGAGCGGCCGGGTAGGAAGCGGTAGCCCCAGCCGCCCCACTCCACCGGACGGATGCTCTCCGCCTGCGCCGAGTCCACCTCCGCCAGCGGAATCCGCGCGATCGGCAGCCGGAACACGCTCGACACCACACGCAGACCGCGGCGATCGACGCTGACACGCAGTCGGGCGAACACGAGGAAGGCGAGCACCAGGATCGCCATCACGACGGTGACCGCCGTGACACCGGCGACCTCGTGCGATCCGACGATTCCCACGGCCGCGGCCGCGACCCCCGCCACCGTGGCGAGCCAGAAGAAGAGCGGCACCCGCAGCGTCGTGAACCAGGCTCCCGTCTCGGACTCGCCGAGCGCGACGGCGACCGGCGCGGCCTCGCCCCGCGAATGCTCGCGCCGCGGCGACAGCAGGAACGGCACGATCGCATAGGCCCCGGCGAGAACTCCGAGCAACGGGAGACCGCCCGGATCCGCCGGCGACGCCCCATCGAGCGCGACGCCGGCCGTGACCAGCCAGATCCCGGTGCTCAGGCCCGAGACGAAGCCCGCGCCGAGCACGAGGCCGCGCCGCATGTCCGCCGCCGCCTCCGCGAGCGAGATCAGGCCGACGATCGCTGCCGCGAGAGCGAGGGCGCCGGTGATGCCGAGTACCACGACCATCGGCGCGCTACTCGACACCCCGTCCGAGTTCCACTGCGTGGCGAGGGTCGATGGCAGCCGATCGAACCACGCGGTCGCGGAGAGGGAGAGCACCACAAGGGGCAGCCAGAGGGACGCCGCGGCGAAACGGTCACGGATGGTCTGGGTCATGGCTCAGCCTCTCGTCTGGATCAGGGTCACGACGTCGGGCACCCCGACGCCGAGCTTGCGCGCCTCGGCGAGCAGCGCATCCGCCAGCTCGACGAGACGGATGGTGCCGGCGTTCGCATCCGCTCGCACCGAGGCACCTCGGCCCTGGCGCATCTCGAGGATGCCGTCGTCGCGCAACTGCGCATAGGCGCGCAGCACGGTGTGCATGTTGATGTCGAGCGCACCGGCGAGTTCGCGTGCCGGCGGCAGCCGGCCGCCCGGAGCGAGCGAACCGTCGGCGACCGCCGCGCGCACCTGCACGGCGAGCTGGTCGGCGATGGAGATCGCCGACGCCTGATCCACTCGGAAGAACATGTTTGCAATGTTAGTAGAACAATCTGGTTTTGGCTAGATGTCGGAGGTGGCGAGTAGTGTCGGCGACACAGCCCCGACGAAGGAGATGCCATGCCCGCAACACCCCCGATCCCGACCGGCGCGCCGATCTGGTTCGACCTGGCCACCTCCGACGTCGAGGCGGCCACCCGCTTCTACGAGGGCGTGTTCGGCTGGCTCGGCATCCCCGGGCCGGCGGAGTTCGGCGGCTACGTGAACTTCGAGAAGAACGGCGTGCCGGTAGCCGGCATGATGCCGAGCCAGGGCGGGACCGACGGGTGGACGGTGTACCTGAACACCCCCGACGCGGCCGCCGCCGCGGACGGCATCGCCGCGGCCGGCGGCACCGTGCTGACCGGACCCGATGACGTCGCCGAGCTCGGCACCATGTCGATCCTGCGCGATCCCGACGGCGCGATGCTCGGCACGTGGCAGCCGAAGGCCATGCAGGGTTACGGGCTCTTCGGCGAAGACGGCGCCCCGGGGTGGTTCGAGCTGCACACCCGCGACTTCGCGGGCGAGATGGCCTTCTACGAGAAGGCGTTCGGGTGGCGCACCGACCTGATGAGCGACTCCGACGAGTTCCGCTACGGCCGGCTCGTCGTCGACGAGCAGCCCTACGCCGGCGTGATCGACGCCTCCGGTTACCTGCCGGAGGGCACGCCCGCCGCGTGGGAGGTGTACATCGTCGTGACGGATACGGATGCGACGGTCGCCGCCGCGCTGGACCTCGGCGGCTCCATTCTGCTGGAGCCGGAGGATTCACCGTTCGGGCGGCTCGCGAAGATCGCCGACCCGACCGGCGGATCGATCAAGGTCGTGCAGATGCAGTAGCTCCTGGATGCAGTGGCTACTTCTGCGGCTCGGCGGGGTCTTCGGGCTCCGCGGTCTCCGGGGTCTCCTCGCGGGCCGCCGGGGTCTCCTCCCGCACGGTCACCCGCTCGGCGGTCACCGTGCGGGTGCGCCGACCGACCACGCGCTCCAGCAGGATCACGAGCAGCGCCGCCAATGCTCCGAAGAGCACAACGAACAGCAGCAGCGAGAAGCCGAAGATCTGCCCCTTCTCGAAACCGGGCGTCTCGGGCAGAGCGAACGTAGTGACGAAGGCGGCGATCGCGCCCAGCCCCGCTCCGAGGGCGAGGATCCGCCACACCCGCGGCGACCGTCGCACACGGACTTCCTCCCGGGTCACCCGCACGGTCTCGTCGGGTTCGGGGGTCGGCGTCTGCTCGGGGTCGGTCACCGCACCATTGTCCTCCGCTTCCCCGGGCCTGGCGAATCCGCCCCGGTCGGTTTCGCCCGCCCTCGCCCGCACCCCTGCCGAAAAGTTGCAGGACAACTCGCGTCGGCCTGCAACTTTTCGGTCGGGAGGGGGTGCGGCGGCCGTCAGGAGGGCAGCGGCGCGACGGGGAAGACGAGGTGGGTCACCCGGCGGCCGTGCATGACGGTGCTGGGGTCGGCGAGCAGAGCGGTGCGGTCGCCGGTGAAGTAGGGGTGGCCGGCGCCGAGAACGACCGGCACGAGGTCGATCGCGACGGCGTCGAGCAGGCCCGCGTCCAGCGCCTGCGTCGCGATCGTGCCCGCCGCGACGCCCACGTCCTTCTCGCCGGCGATGTCGCGAGCCCGCGCGATCGCCTCCGCGATGCCTGTCGTGACGAAGGTGAAGTTCTCCGAGCCGGGATAGCTCCAGTCGCGCGGCGGCTCGTGCGTGAGCACGACCACGGGCACGTCCAGCGGATGCAGACCGTGCCAACCGTCGGTCACATCGAACAGCGTGCGCCCCACCACGAGCACCCCGACCGAGCGGATCCAGCCACGCCAGTAGTCGGCGCTCGCGTGCGTCATCCGAAAGGGTGGCAACTCCCCCGCATTCTCGATATCAACGTCGCCGTTGTTGTACCAGTCGAACAGCGCGCCGGGGGAATTGTCCGGATACGCCACGAATCCGTCCAACGACATCGACGCCGATGAGATCACCCTGCCCATGCTCCGACGCTACGCCTGACTCCTCCCGCGCGGGAGAGTCAGTTGAGGTCGCGGAGGCGGGCGGCGGTGCCGCCGCGGGTGCGGCGCTCGGAGGTGACCGCGATCACGAGGAGCACGGCGCCCGCGGTCGCCAACGTGATCCACCATGGGGCCGCTCCGATCGATCGGCCGAGTTGCACCGCGAAGACGATCACGTTCTCGATCGGCAGCACGATGATGCCGATCAGGAACGGCGCACCGAGGCGGCGCAGCGAGCCGATCAGGATGGCCGCGAGGGCGAGGGCGATCACCAGGATCGCGCGCCAGGTCTGCGGATCCGTGCCGGTCGCCAGCATCGAGGGCAGGAAAGTCACCACGAGCCCGGGTGTCAGCCGCCGCCAGGAGCCGACGTGCCCCACCGGCCACGACGTCCAGCTCGCCGCACGCGACTCCGCCTTCGCCGCCACAGCGCCCGCCGCGAGCAGCGCCAGACCCAGCGGCAGCGAGTAGGCCTCCACACGCAGCTCGCGCGAGCTCCAGCCGCCGACGGCGGTGCACCACGCCAGCGCGAAGACGAACCAGACCGGTGGTGCGGTCACCTCGCGGCGGCGCGCTCGCGTCACGATCCAGAGCATCAGCGCGAGCAGCGCCACGGTGAGCAGCCACATCGTGCCCCGCGAGATCGCGCCGTCACGAACGGAGGCGATCGGCCCCGGAACGAGGAGCAACAGCGCCGGCGCGTAGGCCCAGCGCGTCCGCACGACACGGGCCGCGAATCCGCCCGCGCCGGCCGGGGCGAAGCCGGCCAGGATGCGGCCCAGCGCGAATCCGATCAGCGCGGCAGCCGCGCCGAAGCCGAGCGCCGCGAGCAGCAGCAGCGGCGAATCCGCGCGGTCCAGCCCCAGCCCGAACCGGACACCCTGGACCGAGCCGGCGGCGGCGGCCACGAATCCGGCGGCGATCGTCGGCGTCACCAGCGCGAGCAGACGCGGTCGGCGGCGGAGCGCAACGGCGAGCGTGACGAGCAGAACCGCCAGCGCGAGCAGAGCGAACACCCGCCAGCGCTCGGAACCGGAATCCCCGTCGCCGATCACGGCGAGCACCCCGAGCGGGGTAGCGGCGAAAGCCAGCGTGCCGATCGCGTAGAACGCGCGGCCCGCCAACCCGCGCGCCACGAAAATCGCGCCCACGAGGGCGGCCGCCAGGGCGGGCGGCAGCACGTACGGCTCGACCGCCGTGACACCGAGCAGACCCCAGAAGCTCCAAAGAGCGCCGGTGAAGCTCACCGCCGACATCGCCCAGGCCGAGCGGCGCCGGGTGACCACGCCCGTGACGGCGGCGCCGAGCCCGAGGATGACCAGCACCAGGAAGCTGGTCTCGAAACCCGCCGCCGTGCGCGCCAGAGCGAGCAGCACCGCGAGGGCCGAGGTGACCAGCGACGACAGCTCGATCCAGAGCCGCGAGGCGCGCGCATCCGCGGCGGCCAGCCTGTGCCGCACCAGCGCCGCCTCGATCACGAGGGTGAACGGCAGGACGACAGCCACGATGCCGGCGATGATCGGCAACGCGACCGGCGAGGCACCGCCGCCCATCAGCTGGGCACCGAGGCAGACCACCACAACGGCGAGGGACGGCACCAGGAGGGCGGCCGCCGCCGAGCGCACCAAGCCGTTCAGGCCCGGGCGCCGGGTCAGCATCAGGGTCAGCGCGAGTGCGAACGTGACCGCGGTCGACAGCGCCGTCCAGCCGCTGCGTTCGAGCAGCACCTGCGCCACGCTGGTGAGGAACGGCACGGCCGTGACGATGAGGATCGCGTACCACGGGCCCGGCTGCACCGGGCGGATGAGCGTGGCCGCGAGCGCGGCCGCGGAGCCGAGCGCCGCGGTGAGGCAGAGCACCGGCGTCGGCTCGAGGCCGACGGTGCTCAGTGCGGTGCCGACGACGAACAGGGCGTACGCCCAGCCGACGCCGACGTGCACGGCGCGAACCGGCGACGGCACCGTGCGGCAGAGAACCGCCAGTCCGATCACGGCGGCGGCACCGATCGGAAGCTGCCAGGCCGGTTCGGCGGCGAAGCCCGCGGCGCCGGTGACCAGCAGCACGTGGGCGGCCACCACGAGCGGCAGACGGAGCGCCAGCGGCGCCCGGGGCACGAGCTGAGTGATCAGCAGCGCGAGTAGCACGGCGGCACCGAGACCGATCGCGACGCGGCTGAGCGGTGGGAACAGGTACCAGGTGGCGAACGACACGGAGGCGAGGGCGGCCAGCCAGAGCGCCGTTGCGCGGAACCCGAGCGCGAGGTCGACGGGCACCGGAGTGGGCGCCTCGCCCACCGTGCGGGAGAACGCGAGTCGGGTCGTGACGAACGGATCCTCGCCACGCAGCCGCGCCGTGACCGTCACCGCCCACGTTCCCGCGGCGAGCAGCACCAGCGCGAGCATCGACGGGCCAGGGTCGACGCCGGCGCCGGGCCCGAAGCCGGTGAAGACGAACGAAACCGCCGGGATGGCGGTGGCGATCACGACCGTCCAGCCGCCGAGCAGCAGCGGCCGACGCTCGATCGCACGCACCGCGGGCACGAGGCCGAGCAGCGTGACGCCGACGGCGGCCCCGCCCGCAACGGCGGCGAGCCATGACCCCGAGTTCAGACCGCTGAGACCGGGAACCGCGGCCGCCGCGCCGACCGCGAACGCACCCGCGGCCGCGCTCCACGGGCGGGCGAATCCCGTGGCCGCGCTCGCTCCCGCCAGCACGGCGAGCACCGCCAGCACGATCACCGTTCCGATCGACGACCACTCGCCGAGCACGGTCGCGCTCAACTGCACGCTCGCGACGACCACGGCGAGCAGCTGCAGCAGGCGTAGCGTCGCCGTGTCCGCAGCGAGCGGCGCGTCGAAGCGGCCGCGCATCCGCTCGACCAGACCGTGCAGCGCGATCGCCGCGAAGCCGACCGCGAGGTGCCCGGCGATCGCCCACCAGAGCCCGCCGCCGGCGTAGCCGAAGAACGCCGGCGCGACGGCCACCCCGAGCAGGCCCGCCCACTGCCAGCTCCGGATCCGAGCCAGCGCAGCGATCGCGATCATCACGGCCGAGCAGAGCAGCGTCGCCGCTCCGACCGCCGCCCAGCCGCTGATCTCGCCGGGCACCGTGCGCGCCAGCGCCCAGATGTCGAGCACCACGAACACCATGCCCAGCGCGCCCACCGCCTCGGCCGAGAACTGCAGCTTGAGCCGCGCGAGCAGCCAGGCACCGCCGAGGAAGACGGCGGTGACGCCGCCGACGATCAGCGAGCGCGTCGCGAAGTTGGTGAGGTCGGGGTTGAAGAAGGTGAAGACGATCGCCGCGACGGCGAAGAGGCCGGCTCCGGCGACGGCGAGCACGGACTGCACGCTGAGCGCGCTGCCGGTCGGGGTCGCTGGGCGCGCGGCCGGTGGGGAGACCCACGCGGGTGCCGGAGGGGCGAATACGCGGGGCGGATCCGCGGGTGCCGGAGCGGCGACCGGTGCGGGTTGCGCTGTTTGCACGATCGGCGCGGGTACGGCTGCTGACGTCGGTGCCGGCGTCGCGTACGCGGCTGTCGGCAGCGCATCCACCTGCTCCTGCCGGCGCCGCAACAGCTGCGCCGCCTGCTGCGCGGTCTGCCACAGCTCGATGCCCGGGCGCCCGCGGAGGTCGACTCCGCACGCCGCGCAGACCCCGGCATCGATCGGGCCGTCATCGCACCTCGGGCAGATCTCCGGATCCCCCAGGTAGTCCACCGCCGCTTGCGTCCATGTTTTCCCCACGGCGGCGAGCCTAACCGCCCTGTACGAACGCTCAGGGGCGGATCCGGGTCGAACCGGACAACCGGGGCCGATCCGTGACCTGTGGAGGAGGAGACGGAGCCCGGGTCGTCGCCGAACGCCCGTCATCGCCCGAAGAGGGCCGCGGAGCGACGGCCCGGGCTCGATCCGGCTACCGCCCCGCGGCCGGATGCACCACCCGCGCGGCCTGCGCCCGCAGTTCGCGAACAACGGTGCGCACCGACAAGCGCTCCGCCCGGTCGGGCCGCATCAGCACGCAGATGTGCCGCAGCGACTCCACCCCGCGCAGCGGCTTCACGAGGATGCCCTCGGCACCGGCCGTGTACCGAGGGATGACCGCGATGCCCAGGCCCGCCGCGACGAACGCCTCCGTCACGCGCGTAGAGGCGAAACGCTGCTCCACCCGCACCGGCTCACCGGACGCGGATTCGATCTCCTGCATGATCCGCTCGAAGGGGAAGCCCTCCGGCACGCCGATCCAGGTCTCTCCGATCAGGTCCCGCGCGGTGACGGTGGCCTGATCGGCCAGGCGGTGACCCACGGGCAGCGCGATGTCCAACGGCTCGACCATGAGGTCGACGGTCGTCAACCCGCGTCCGGCCCAGGCGCTGCGCCCGCGTGGGGAGTGCGCGAGCACGATGTCGAAGTCGGCTGTCATGTCGCCGAACTCCGCCGTACCGGGGTCGGCATCGGAGCAGCTGAGCACGAGTCCCTCGACGGAGGAGAGCGCCACGATCGCCGGCGGCAGCAGCATCTGCCCCGCCGTGGGGAAGGTCGCGATACTCACCTCGCCGATGGGGTTGTTCTTGTACTTCTGCCACACCGCATCCGCGTGTTCCAGCGCGACCGCGATCTGCGTCGCGCTGCGCGCCAGCTCGCGACCCGCTGCGGTGAGCACGATGCCGCGCCCCGATCGCTCGGTGAGTGCCGTGCCCGCCTCCCGTTCGAGCACCTTGAGCTGCTGGGAGACGGCGGATGCGGTGCGGTGCGTCGCCTCCGCCACCGCCGTGATCGAGCCGCGCATCGAGAGCTCGCGCAACAACTCCAACCGTTTGATGTCCATCCACCAACTGTGTAGCTCAGCTACATCAGGAGTCAAGAACGATTCGATTGTGCTTAGGAACGAACCGGAGGATATTGGTGGTTGTACTTACAGAGGCGGGCCGGATCAGGAGCCCGCGCATAACGAAAGGCACAAGTAATGAGCATCGCAATCGTCGTCGTCCTCGGTGCAGTCGCCGTCTGGGGCGCGGTGGCATCGGTGCTGGTTGCTAGCCGCGACGGATACCGCCAGGTTCCCACCCGCTCCTAGAACAGCACCTCTTACACCGCGCAAGGCGCCGCATCCCCTCGGGGATGCGGCGCCTTCTGCATTGCCGGCTCGCCTCACCCGCCTCCCCCGCCTCGCCGCCGAGATCGGATGCTTCGGGCGACATCGAACGCCGCGGCGCGGCACGTCGTCCGCCGCATCGAATCTCGCGAAATTTCGCGAAGTTTGCGGAGCTGGCGGGGTGGGCGGACGACGAAGGCCCCCGGCGGACCGGGGGCCTTCGGGGTCAGGCGGTTACTTGGTGGCGGCGCGGCGGCGCAGGCGCACCACCGTCATCGCGAGGCCGAGCAGCAGCGCGGACAGGCCCGCGACGAGGGCCGGCGAGCCGTCGAAGCCGGTCGCGGCGAGCGAGCCGCCGCCGGCCGTCGGCACGGTGGGAACCGTCGTCTCGGTCGGGGTCGGGGCGGTCGGCTCCGGCGTCGGCTCCGGGGTCGGTTCGACGAAGACGCCGGTACCGGCCGCGGTGAGGACGCCGTCCGCAACCGCGTACGTCAGGTAACGACCCGTGGTCGGCAGCCAGAACTTCACCTCGGTGGCCGACGCGGGAAGGGCGAACGACACGCTCGCACGACCCTGCTCGTCCAGCGTGTCGACGATGGAGTGGTCGATCGCCGCGGAGGTCACGAGCTCGCCATCCACCAGCACCTGCACCTCGCTGTCCTGCGTGGCGGCATCCGCGTTGTTCACGTCGAGCGACGTCAGGTCGAAGGACAGCTCGTCGGCGCCGTCGGCGGTCGTCTCCACGACGCCGAGACCACGGGTGGTCGCATCCGGGGTGACGGGCGAGAACTCGGCCATGTAGTCCGTGAACGCGACGATGTCGCTGCGTCCGGAGTCCGCCTTGCCCGTGCCGTTGCCCAGCTCGAGGAAGTTGTCGCCGCCGGCGGCCAGGAACGAGTTGGTCACGATCTTGAAGGTCTCGTCGTCCGTGATGGGCTCACCCTGGAAGAACACCTCCGTGATGTGCGAGCCGACCTCGGCCGTGGGGTCATAGGTGTACGACAGGTCGGCGGAGATGCCCAGGTGCAGCATCGGGCGCGACTTGCCGGGCTGCCACTGCTGCTCCAGCACCGTCTTGATCTGGGCGCCGGTCAGCGTCTCGGTCACGAGGGTGTTCGCGAAGGGCTGGACGACCGCCGCTTCCTTGTAGGTGACGTTGCCATCCGGGTCATCGGCGCCGGAGGAGGCGTAGGTGATGTTCTGACGGATACCACCCGGGTTCATGAAGGCGATCTGGGTGCCCAGATCCTCCTGCGTGGCCCACAGCTGCGCGTCGGCGACCAGGTTCCCGATGGTCGACTCAGCGCCGCGGTTCTCGGACCCGTCGGACTGCACGCCGCGCTTGAGGTCGGCGGTGATGGAGCCGATCGAGACCTTGCCCTGCACGTCGGCCACGGCGACGGCGTCGGCGACGATCTTAGCGACCGCGATGCCCTCAGCGGAGTCCTCCGCCTTGTAGATCGGCTGGTAGAGCGTGGTGCTCACGCCGTCCGTGGTGGTGGTCACCGGCGTCAGCAGGTCGACCAGCGCGCCGGTCGGCGCGGAGACGAGCTCCTTGGTCTGCTTGTCGACCTGGACGTTGATGTGGCCCAGGTAGGTGCCGTAGCTTCCCGTCTGCAGGACCGGGATGGTGTGGCCACCGACGGTGACCTGCTGCGCGTAGGCCTGGTGGGTGTGGCCGGAGATGATCGCGTCCACGTTCGCGCCGACGCCGTTGACGATCTTGCCGAAGACGGTATCCGTCGCCGTGAAGTTCGACGTGGGCGACTCGGCGCCCTCGTGCATCACGACCATGAGGATGTCCGCCTCATCGTTGCTCTCGTCACCGTCGGTGAGCTGAGCTGCGACGTCGTTGACGGAGTCGACGATCGAGCGGACGTCGAGCGTCGCGATGCCGGCCGGGCTGACGAGGTAGGGCAGGTCCTCCGTCGTCGCGCCGATGAAGCCGATCTTCACGCCGTCGAAGTCCTGGATGTCGTACGGGGCGTAGGCGTGCTCGTCGGTGCCCTTCTCGAAGATGTTCGAGGTGATGTACTCGAAGTCGGCGCGCGGGATGATCCGGTCGTCGAGGTCGTCGCGGCCCTTGTCGAACTCGTGGTTGCCCACGGCGCTGGCGCTGACGCCGATCTCGTTCAGGGCATCGATCGTGGGGTTGTCGTCCTGGATCAACGAGGTGAACGTCGACGCGCCCACGTTGTCGCCGGCCGCGACGAGCGTCGACAGCGGGTTCGCCGCGTGCAGGGTGGCGTAGGCGGTCGCGATCGACGCGGCACCGGCGGTGCTCTGCGAGATCGACGAGCCGGCGGTCGCCTCGATGCGGCCGTGGAAGTCGTTCATCGTGTAGACGTCGATGTTCGCGATGTCCGCGGCCATGGCCGGGGCCGCGCCGAAGAAGGCGGCGCCGGCGACGGAGCCGACCGCCGCGATCGAGAGCAGCCGCGAGAGGCCGCGACGCCGGGGGGAGTTCTCGTGCATATGCTGCATTTCTCCAAGGTGGGTGGGGGCAGAGCAAACCCCTGCCGCATTCGGGGAACTTTGCCAGCAAACCCGAGTGGGGGGCATCCGTCAACCTGAAACGAGCGTCTCGGCTTCCGTTTACGAGAAGTTAACGCGGCGGCAGTCAGGCGACGCTCAGCAGCGGCACGAAAGACGTGAGGTCCGCTCGCAGGCCGGACGCGTGGATCCGACCGGATGCGACGCCGTCCGACCACAGGAGTCGGCCGGTCGCGAGAGCGAGCCAACTCTGCGCGTCCGTCTCGATCACGTTGGGCGGCGTGCCTCGCGTGTGGCCCGGGCCTTCGAGGCACTGAGCGGCGCCGAACGGCGGCACGCGCACCTCGACACTCTTGCCGGGGAAGCGCGCTTCGAGCACCTGCAGGAGGTAGCGGACGGCGGTCGCGAGGGTGTCGCGGTCGGTCGCGCCGTCGAGCGCGCGGCGCACGGCGGCGATGCCGGCGGTCTCTTCGATCTTTCCCTTGGCCATACGTCCATCTTCGCGCGTCGACCAGGCTGGTTGAGCTTGCCGAAACCATCGCCGTCATCGAGGAAATGGTTTCGGCAAGCTCAACCATCGAGGAGCTACTTCGTGGGCGCAGCATCCTTCGCGAGGGTGGAGCCGGCGAAGCTCGACAGCAGCGTGGGCAGGTCGAGCCCGGTGAGGCTCTTGACGACCTCGGTACCCTCGCCGAGCACCTGGCCGACGCTCTTGGTCACCGCGCTGGCGCCGTCGGTCGAGATCACGGTGAGCTTCTCGATGTTCGAGATCGGCTCGGCCGCGGCGCGGACGATCTCCGGCAGGCGCGAGATGATCTCCTGCGCGAGCGCGGCGTCGCCGTACTTCTTCAGCGCCTCGGCCTTCGCATCCGTCGCCGTCGCCTCCGCCAAACCCTCGGCCTGGATCGCCGCGGCCTTCGCCTCACCCTGCGCCTTGATACCGGCGGCCTGCGCCACCTGGCGGTCGCGGTCGGCGTCACCGGCGAGGCGCACGGCGGCGGCCGAGGCCTCCGCATCCTGCAGCGACGCGATCTTGTTCGCCTCGGCGATCTTGGTGCGCTTGAACGCATCCGCCTCGGTGGCCGCCTTGGCGGAGTCGCGGTTCGCGTTCGCCTGCTGAACCTCGGCGTACGCCTTCGCCTCAGCGGGCTTCTTCACCTCGATGTCCAAGCGCTCCTCGGTCACCAGGGCCTGCTCGGTCAGCGCGTCGCGCTCCAGCACCGCGATCAGCTTCTCCTGCTCGGCCTGAGCCAGCTTGCCCGCGGCGTCCGCCTCGGCGTTCGCCTTGTCGGTCTCCGCCTTGATCGAGGCCTTGCGCAGGCTGAACGCCTTCTCGCGCTCCACGATCTGCTCGGCCGCCTCGATGCGGGCGAACTCGGCGGCCCGCGCGGCCTCGGCCTCGCTGACCTCAGCCACCTGGCGAGCGCGGGCGGCCTCGGCACGACCGAGGTTGGCGAGGTAGTCGGAGCCCGGAGTGGAGATGTCGGAGATGTTCAGCAGGTCGACCTGCAGGCCCTGCTCGGCGAGGTCGGCCTTCGTTTCGGAGACTACGCGGTCGGAGAGCGACTTGCGGTCGGAGATGATCTGCTCGATCGGCAGGTCACCCACGATGGAGCGCAGCGAACCCTCGAGCGACTCCTTGATGGTCTCGGTCAAGGTGGCCTGCTGCGCGAGGAAGCGCTGCGCGGCCCGGCGCACCCCCTCCTCGGTGCCGTTCACCTTGAAGTTGATCGACGCCTTGATCGCGATCTTGATGCGGTTCTTGTCGACGCCCTCGACGGTGATCGCGATCTGACGCTGCTCCAGCGAGATCGCGAAACCCTGCTGCAGCACCGGCCAGATGAAGGTGCGGCCGCCGATCACCACGCGCTGGCCGCCGTCCTCCGTGGTCTGCGGGCCGGCGCCGCGGCCCACGATGACGAGCGCCTCGTTCGGCGGGACCCGGCGGATGCGGCTCGCGATGAAGCTCAGCAGCGCGATGAGGACGATGACGATCGCGGCGCCGACGACGACCGGGACGAGCTCGGAGTTCATGTTTCTTCCCCTGGATTGATGTGCGGATGCGTTGGCGTCAGACGCCGAAGGATTCGCGTTCGACCTTGACGCGGGTTCCCGCCATCTCGATCACGCGGATGCGGGTGCCGGCCGGGATCGGCTCCTCGGAGTACGCGAGACGGCGCTCGACCTCACGCGGCCCGTCGAGGCTGACCTCGCCGCCCTCGACGGTGATGGTCGCGGTCGCGACGCCGCGCAGACCGATCACGTTCACCGGACCGCCGTCGGAGGAGCCGACGAGCTTTCGGGTGATACCGCGTACCGCGAAGTAGGAGCCGACCGCTGCGACACCGGCGACGCCGTACGCCGCAACGGCGGGCAGGGCCAGGGCGGAGGTGGCCACGCCCGCTCCGCCGAAGAGCACTGCCGCGATGCCGAGCGCGGTGCCGGAGAGCGCGCCGTCGCCGATCGACTCGATGTGGTCGCCGATCACGGTGGACGCGATGAGCAGGACCAGGCCGATCCCGCCCACCACGAGAAATACAGTCATGCGCCCCCCCTTGCCACTGTGCGTGTCTTCATTCTTCCATCCGGCCGAAGACGACGAATCCCCCGCGCGACTGAGCGTGGAATGGCGTGAGATCCTCAGCAACTGCTATGAATACTGCTCGGGGGCGCTGCCGGTCTCCATCACCCGAGCACTGGAGCCCTGATGCGCCCATCCCTTCTGCGTCCGTCGGTCGCGGTCGCCGCCCTCCTCGTCGCCGCCGCCGCTGTGCTCGGTGCCGGTCCGGCATCCGCCGAGAACGCGGAACCGGTGGTCCCGACGTCCGCGCCGGCGCCCACCGCGACGGCGATCCCGATGCCTGCAGCGACCCCGACGGCGACGGCGACTCCGGCCGCCGACGCCTGCACGGACAGCACCGGGCCGCTCAGCACGACCGGCACCTGGACGGTCGTCCCCGGATATCAAGGCTTCGAGATCGCGGCCGACGGTGTCACCTTCGACCCGTGCTACCCCGACTCTTCGATGTGGGTGTTCTACTCCCTCCCCGGCGGTGGGCGGTTCGGCAACGAGCACGCGATCACCGTCGGCCAGGACGAGGTCGTCGACGGTTCCTACCGGCACTGGGAGCCGGTCGACAACCCGAGCGGCGAGCCGATCGAGGTCACGCTCGACGGGACGTGGTCGGGCGAGAACTCGTCGACCGGCGACAGCGCTGGGGTCGAGGTGCTCGATGCCACGTTCACGATCGTGCCGAGCGCGGCCGGCGCCTGCTACGCCGCAACGTCACCGATCGCCCTGCACGGCGCGATCACCTCGTCGATCGACGGCGGCGTCTACAGCCTCACCGTTCCCGGCTACGAGATCCTGCCGTGCCTGGACCACGTGACGTTCTCCGTCCAGAGCGAGCACTGGGGCATCCCGACGCCGCTGTCGAGCACCGACTCGACGCAGGCACCGGGCGAGCCGGTGACGTTCTCCGGCCCCATCGAGCCGAACCAGGACTCGATCAGGCTCAGCGTGAGCGGCTTCGCCGCTGACGGCACCGAGGGCAACGACCACCTGCTCGCGACCCTCGACCCGTACTCGGGCGCGCTGACCATCGCGGAGGGGACGCCGACGAACATCCCGATCGCAACGCCGGCACCGAGCGCGACCGCGACGCCGGCTCCGTCGGTGCTGCCCGCATCCGCGTCCGCAGCGCGGAGCCTCGCGAACACCGGCCTGTCCGCACAGTCCCCGCTCGAGCTGGGGGCGGTCGCCCTCGTCGCCGGTGTGTCGCTGCTGCTGCTCGCGGCGCGGCGTCGGCGCGCCTGAGGCGCCCAGCGAGGGCAGGCTGCCGGACGCGTCGCGCCTCGTAGCCGCGGCCAGTACGCTGTTGGGGTGAAGATCCTCGTCCTCGGTTCGGGTGCCCGTGAGCACGCCATCATCACGGCTCTCCTCGCGGAGCAGGAGCAGCACGAGATCATCGCCGCTCCCGGCAACGCCGGTATCGCGCGCGACGTCGAGGTCATCCACTTCGACACGAACTCCCCCAAGCTCGTCACCGACTTCGCGCTCGAATCGGGCATCGAACTCGTGGTGATCGGCCCGGAGGCGCCGCTCGTCGCGGGAGTGGCGGATGCGCTGCGTACCCGCGGCATCGCCACCTTCGGCCCCGGCAAGGCCGCAGCGGCGCTCGAGGGTTCGAAGACCTTCGCGAAGCGCGTGATGGACATGGCTCGCGTGCCCACCGGCCGCGCCACCCGCACCTCCACCCTGGTCGATGCCACCACCGCGATCGACAGCTTCGGCGCGCCGTTCGTTGTCAAGGCCGACGGCCTCGCCGCCGGCAAGGGCGTGCTGGTCACGGAGTCGCGTTCGGCCGCCATCGCGCACGCCGAGTTCTGGCTGCAGTACGGCGACGTCCTGATCGAGGAATTCCTCGCCGGCCAGGAGGTCTCGCTCTTCCTGCTCTCGGACGGCCACAACGTGGTGCCGCTCAGCCCGGCCCAGGACTACAAGCGCCTCGCCGACGGCGACGAGGGCCCGAACACCGGCGGCATGGGCGCCTACTCGCCGCTGCCGTGGCTCGCCGAGCGCTGGGGCAGCGAGAAGGCCTTCGTCAACGAGGTCATCGACACCATCGCCATCCCGACCGTGCGCCAGCTCGCCCGCGAGCAGACTCCGTTCATCGGCCTGCTCTATTGCGGCCTGATCGTGACGGATGCGGGCATCCGCGTCATCGAGTTCAACGCGCGCTTCGGCGACCCCGAGACCCAGGTCGTGCTGCCGCGCCTGGTCACCCCGCTGTCGCAGCTGCTGTTCGCCGCCGCATCGGGCGAGCTGGAGACGGTGCCGTGGCCGAAGTTCTCGGACGAGGTCGCCGTGACGGTCGTGCTCGCCAGCGAGGGCTACCCCGAGAACGCGATCACCGGACGCGTCATCACGGGCCTCGAGGCCGCCGCCGCGGTGCCCGGCGTCACCATCGCGCACGCCGCGACCCAGGCCGACGGCGGCGACTACATCGCCACCGGCGGCCGCGTGCTGAACGTGGTCGCGGTCGGCGCCGACTTCGCCGAGGCCCGCGCCCGCGCCTACCAGGCGCTCGACCTGATCCGCCTCGACGGCGCCCAGTTCCGCACCGACATCGCCCTCCGGGTGCTCTGACCCCTCCTGCGAGGGACCCCCGCAGCGCGCGAGGGCGCCGCAGCGCCGGGGTCCGTCGCGCGCTGGCGGGGTCCGTCGCAGGGGGCTAGAGGCCGTCGGCGACCGTCGCCGCGACGGCGAGCCAGGCGTCCATCGTGCCGGGATGAAGGGCACGGACGTCGACGCGGCCGCCCCGGAGCAGAGCCTCGTCGAACGGCACCTCCAGCACGCTCCGGGTGAGGGAGCCGAAGTGCCGATGCAATTGCGCCTGCACCTCGGGGTCGGAGCCGCCGTCGTCGGAGAGCACGGTCACCGCGGAGCGGACCTTCTCCTCCATCCCGCGCCGGCGCAACGAATCCGCGAGCCAGGCGGCGCTGGCGCCCGCGTCCTCGTGCATCGTCGAGACGATCACGAGTTGGTCGGCGCGACGGATGGCGGACTCCCACGCGGGCGCGCGCATGTTCGCACCGGTGTCGAGCACCAGCAGGCGGTAGAACCGGGTCAGCATGCCGTGCAGTTCACCGAACGAGGCCGCGTCGACGACGGTGTCGGAGCCGGGCTCCTCGTCGGAGGCGAGCACGTCGAACTGCGAGGTGCCCTGGCTGCGCACGTAGTTGTCCAGGTCGCCGATGCGGGCGGTCTGCGGATCGGCGAAGTGGTCGAGGTCGCGCAGCAGGTCGACGGAGGTGCGCTGGTGGGTGGGCTGCACGGCGCGCCAGCCGAGGGTGCCCCGACTCTCGTTCGCGTCCCAGGCGAGCACGTAACCGCCGCGGTGGATGCCGAACGTGGCCGCGAGCAGCAGCGCCGCGGTGGTCTTGTGCGAGCCGCCCTTGGGGTTCACCACGGCGATGGTCTTGGGTCCGAGCAGGTTGCGCTGCACGCGGACGATGCGTTCGGCATGCTCCCGTTCGGCGCGACCCGGGCCGAGGCGGATGAGCCCGCCGCTGAGCCGACGGAGCCGGGCGCGGGATCCGCTGGTGGCCGGCGACGGATCCGCGGCCGGCGCCGCGATGAAGTCGTCGATCGTCGGCAGCGGCTGAGGCTGGGCTGCGGGTTCGAGCGCCGCGACGCCGGCCGCCTCGGCGCGCTTGGAGCTGGCGCGCGTGGGAAGCAGCGGACCCTCGGAGGCTCGCGGAATCGAATAGGCCGGAGCGGAGCGGTCGTCGTGGATGCGCACGGGTTCGTTCATGACCCGGCCAGGCTAACCCGGTCGCGGCGAAAATGCCACCCGTCCGGGGGTCATCCTGTCGGCGGCTCCCGATCGGTCAGCCGCGGCACGGCGAGTTCGTCGCCGCCGCGGGCCGCGCTGCCAGACGGCGACGGCCTCCGCCGGTCGGCCGACCGCGACGAGCGCCTCGGCGTAGCGGTCACCCGAGAGGCCGTCCGGTTCGGCCAACCACGCGACCCGGAACGCTTCGCGATCCGCAGGCTATCGGCGTAACCACGCATCAGACGCGACGACAGCGCCCCTCGGCGCTGCCGATCCGTCTGATGCGTGGTTGGCGCGGATCACACCGCGGCGAGCGCCGCCCGATCCACCCGACGGTGGAAGCGCATGCCGGCCAGTCCGCCCAGCAAGGCACCGACCAAAGTCACCGCCGCCGCGGCGAGCGCCGTCACGATCGCGGCGACCGTCTCGTCCCCGGCGTCGAGCGGGATCCGCGGGAAGCCGCTGACGACACCGAGTAGGCCGGATCCGGCCCCGCCGAACGCGCCGACCACGGCCACCACGATCGCGAAGACGATGGCCCACACCCACACGGCGATGCCTTGGCGCAGGCCGTTGAAGCGCGCCATCCGCCCGGCGACGTAGCCGCCGCAGTAGTAGGCGAGCAACAGCACAACGAGCAGCACGATCGCGCCGACCCAGCCCGCGGGTTCGGTGTCGGTCGCGCCGGCGATGCCGACGCCCGCGGCGGTGACCACCGCGATCAGGATGACGGCGAGCCCGGTCGCGGCCAGCCAGCCGAAGAAGGCGCAGCCGACCTTGACCCCGCCGAAGCGCTCGCGCTCGCGCTGCGACATCTGCTTGCGCACGGCGTCGCGCTCCTGGCGGGCCGCCGCGGGATCGGCCTCGAGCCGATGCGCCGGCTCCGGCTCCGGCTCCACGATCGGCTCGGTACTGTTCGGATCCGTCATGCGATTCCTCCTCGCGCCGACACCGATGTGCCGTTGTGCCCAGTCAACGCCACCTCGGCGTGCCCGTCGCGGGATTGACTTCGTCAACCCCTCGCCCCGCTGCGTCCCGGTCGCGGGATCGACTTCGTCAACCCCTCGCCCCGCTGCGTCCCCGTCGCGGGATCGACTTCGTCAACCCCTCGCCCCGCTGCGTCCCGGTCGAGGGATTGACTTCGTCAACCCCTCGCCCCTTCCGCCGGCAATCGCTCGAATGGATGCATGACTCCCGAATCCCCGCAGCAGACCCCGCCCGGCACCGAGTCCGCGCTCACCCCGCTCGCCGACCACGGGGAGCACAGCTACGTGGGCTCCGGCCGGCTCCAGGGCAAGGTGGCCGTGATCACCGGTGCCGACAGCGGCATCGGCAAGGCCGTCGCCATCGCCTTCGCCCGGGAGGGTGCGGACGTCGCGATCGCGTACCTGAACGAGCACGAGGACGCGGAGGACACGGCACGCTGGGTGCGCGAGGCCGGCCGCACCGCCGTCCTGCTGCCGGGCGACCTGACGGATCCCGCGCAGTGCCGCGCCCTGATCGCGGATGCGGTCGACTCACTCGGTCGCCTCGACGTCCTGGTCAGCAACGCGGCGTTCCAGATGACCCGCGAATCCCTCGCCGAGATCCCCGACGAGGAGTGGGACCGCACCATCGCCACGAACCTCAGCGCCTACTTCCACCTGGCCAAAGCCGCCGAGCCGCACCTCGGCGCCGGCGGATCGATCATCGCGACCAGCTCGGTGCAGTCGGATCAGCCCTCCTACCAGCTGCTCCCGTACGCCGCCACGAAGTCGGCGATGCTCAGCCTCACCGCCTCGTTGGCGCAGATGCTCGGCGCGAAGGGCATCCGCGTGAACGCCGTGGCGCCCGGCCCGATCTGGACCCCGCTCATCCCCGCCACCATGCCTCCCGAGAAGGTCGCGAGCTTCGGCGAGAACGTGCCGCTCGGGCGCCCGGGCCAGCCGGCGGAGGTCGCACCGGCCTACGTGCTGCTCGCCTCCGACGAGGGCAGCTACATCTCGGGGGCCACGATCGCCGTCACCGGCGGCAAGCCGATCCTCTGAAAGGCATGGCGATCCTGCACCGGAGAGCCACGGCCGTCATCGAGCGGGTAAGTTCGCGGTAGTGACTGTTCACATCCGCTCGATCGAGACCGCCGTGCCCGAGACGGTGCTGAGGCAGGCGGATGCGCGCGAGCTGTTCGCCCGCCAGGCGGGCGTGTCCCGGCTCGGCGCGCGGCTGATCGGCGCGGCGTTCGACGCCTCGGCGATCGACACCCGGCACACCGTCGTCGCCGAGCTCGCGGGCGGGGTCGGCGCGCTGCTCGCGGATGGCGAGGTGCGCAATCCGAGCACGGCCACCCGCAACGCGATCTACCGGACGCAGGCACCCCGATTGTTCCTGCCGGCGGCGGAGCGCGCCCTCGCCGCCTCCGGGTTCGAGCCCGAGCAGGTCACGCACGTGATCACCGTCTCCTGCACGGGCTTCTACTCCCCCGGACCCGACTACGAGCTGGTGCGCGGCCTCGGCCTGAGCCCCGCGACGCAGCGCTTCCACCTCGGCTTTATGGGGTGCTACGGCGCGTTCCCGGCCCTACGCGCTGCGGCGGCGTTCTGCGAGGCGGATGCGGACGCGGTGGTGCTGATCGCCTGCGTCGAGGTGTGCACGATCCACCTGCGCAGCTCGAACGACCCGGAGCAGATCGTGGCGACCTCGGTGTTCGCCGACGGGGCGGCCGCCGCGATCGTCACGGCGCGGCCGGCGCCGGCGGGGGCGCCGGTGCTCGAGATCGAACGCCTGGAGTCGGTGCTCACGCCCGACGGCGAGAACGAGATGGCGTGGACGATCGGCGACCACGGTTTCGAGATGCGGCTGTCGACGTACGTGCCCAGCATCATCGGGCGGTACATCACCGGCGCGCTGGAGCCGCTGCTCGGCGACGAGCCGGCGCCCGATGTACCGCTCTGGGCCGTGCATCCGGGCGGGCGCAGCATCCTCGACAAGGTGCAGGCCGCGCTGGAGCTGAGCGACGAGCAGCTCACGCCGTCGCGGGAGGTGCTGCGGCGCTTCGGCAACATGTCCAGCGCGACGGTGCTGTTCATCCTGCGCGACCTCCTCGCCGGGTCGGGCACGGAACCCGAGCGCGTCGGCGCGATGGCGTTCGGGCCGGGGCTCACGGTGGAGACGGGGATGTTCGTCAGGAGGCGCGCGTGAGGCGCTCGACGCAGCCGGAGCTGATGGACGACCCGGAGTGCGATCCGGCGCGATTGGATCGCACCTACGCGCAGTTCCGCACAGTGAACGCGCTGGTCTCCGGGTGGCGCCGGGTCTACCGCTCCCGCCTGCGACCGCGGCTGGAACGCGACCGGGAGAACACCCTGCTCGACATCGGTTTCGGCGGCGGCGACGTGCCACGAGCGCTGGCGGGCTGGGCCCGGCGGGACGGATTCGCGCTGCAGGTGACCGCGATCGATCCGGATCCGCGTGCGCACGCGTTCGTCTCCGCTCAGCCGCCCACGCCGGGTGTGCACTTCGAGCGGGCGTCGAGCGCGGAGCTCGACGGTCGGTTCGATCTGGTGACCTCGAACCACGTACTGCACCACCTCGATCCGGCGGGGCTCGACGAGCTGTTGGCCGACAGCGAGCGGCTGGGCCGATACTGCGTGCACAACGACCTCGCCCGCTCCCGCGTCGCGTACTCGGCGTATTCCGTGGCGACCCGACCGCTGCGGCGCGGATCCTTCTTGCACGACGACGGCGCCCTCTCCATCCGCCGCAGCTTCACGGCCGCCGAGCTGCGTGCCGCGGCGCCGGGCTGGCGGGTCGAGACGCTCGCTCCCTACCGGCTGCTGCTGAGCCACGAGGAGTCGCGATGAGGGCCGGAACCGCGCTGATGACCGCCGCGACCGTGAGCTACACCGCGAACTGCGCGCTCGGCACTGCCGTCGCCACCGGCGCCGTGCATACCGGGCGCTGGCACTGGACCCACCACGCGCTCTACATCTGCACGTCGACGCTCACCGCCGCCGCCGCGACGGCGCTGCTCGCCGAGAAGCGGCCGGCGGGCCGCGCGCTGCTCCCCGCTTCCGTGCCCCTCGCGATCATCCCGTTCGCCGGCACCCACGGCCGCCGCCACCCCGTGATCGCCCTCGCCGCCGCCCCCTTCATCGCCCTCGCCCTGGCGAAGTCCCTCCGCGACTAGCCCCAGCCTGAAAGGGTTGTCACTTTGTCCGCAACCACCGGACAAAGTGACAACCCTTCCGCGAGAATCCCCCTATGGAGTTCCTCGATGTGCTGCGACGACGCAAGACGACCAACGGGCCGTTCCTCCCCGATCCCGTGTCCGAGGAGCATCAGCGCCTGCTGATGGAGGTCGCCGGCCGCGCGCCCTCGCAGCTGAACAGCCAGCCGTGGCGCTTCGTGATCGTGGAGGAGCGCGAGACGATCGACGCGATCGCCACGATCAGCGGCTCCAGCATGACCACCGCGATGAGCAACGGAACCTTCTTCGAGCGCTACAAGCCCTACTTCCGCTTCAGTGCGGAGGAGATGGAGACCCGGCGCGACGGCATGCTCTTCGACAAGCTGCCGGCTCCGCTGCGGCCGTTCACGAAGCAGGTGTTCACCAAGCGCGGCCAGTTCCTGATGAACTCATTGCGCGTGCCGCAGACCCTGGGCGAGGAGAACCGCAAGCTCGTCGCCGGCTCGCCCCTCCTGCTGGGCGTGATGCTCGACCGGGCCGAGTACCGGCCGGGTGAACTCTCCTCGTTCTACTCCGTCTTCAGCATGGGCGCGGCGATGGAGAACGTCTGGCTCACCACCGGCGAGATCGGGATGGGGATCCAGTTCGTCTCGTTCCCGATGGAGGTGCCGGGCGCCTGGGAGAAGATCGTCGCGCTGCTCGGTGTGCCGGACGAGCTGGAGCTGATGGCCGTCTACCGGCTCGGTTACCTGCCGAAGGAGCAGCGCCGGCCCGCCATCGACTGGTCATCGCACCAGCGCAAGCTGCCGTCGCAGTACGTCTTCCGCGGCACCTGCGCGACGCCGCAGACGGGCTGGGACGGCGCAGAATGATGTCAACCCGGTTGGTCATTTTTGTCGCCCTGGATCGGCTCGGTACGGTGAATCCGACGTTCCGCCCCTAGTCCTCCTGCGGATCGCGTGAAAGGACGACCGGCGTGGCCACCCTCATCTACGGACCGCAGAATCTGCACGTCGAGTTCGACGAACGTGTGCTGGCGCACGTGAAGGTCGCGGTGCTGGCCAAGCTGCGCCGCTCCGAGTCGTTCTCGCTCTCGTGGGTCGAGGGTGAGTCGGCCGGGCACGGTCGCAGCTCGATCTGGCTGAACCCTGCCGTGCCGCTGCAGTTCCGCTTCCGCGAGCGCAGCCGTCAGCGCCTGAACCGCGCGTGGGTCGAGGAGATGCTCCAGTCCGCCAACCTGCACGGCGAACTCACCATCGGCCCGGAGCCCGCGCCCGCGCCCGAGAACTAGGGGGTCGTCACTCCGTCCCGCCGTCCGCGGGACGGAGCGACAACCCGCTCTACGCGCGCAGCTCGTCGTCGAGGTCGGGCATCAGGTCGTCCTCGACCGCGGTGTGCACCGGGGCGGCGCGGGCGATCAGCGCCGGGAAGGACGGCATCGGGAACTCCGAGTCGTCGACCGAGCTCGCCTCGCCGTCGATGTCGACGATCTCCATCTGCGTCGCGGGGCCGAGCAGGATGGTGTGGTGCAGGATCGAGCCGTTCGCCTCGAGGGCCGGTACATCGACCGCGGCGCTGGTGCCGAGTCTGACCACGTCCGCGGCATAGCCCATCACCGCCGTCGCCACCGTTTCACTGGTGACCAAGCTGGAGCCGTCGTACATGATGCGTCGCATAGGCCAACCTAAGCAGTCAGGCGGATCGGGCGTCAGCCCTTGTGCGCTCAGGAACCGACCCGTACAGGCGCGACGCCGGCGTCGCGCAGCGCCAGTTCGGCCAGTGCTCGGATGGTCGGCGGATGCGCAGCACGCCAGCCCTGCACCACGTCGCCACCCAGCGCGAGCAGCGTCGCCGCATCCGCTGTCGTGAGGGCGCGGACGGCGAGCAGTTCGAGCCCGCCCGGAGCCGCGGCCACCCGCTTGATCTCGGCAGCGCCGCGAGCGAAGGCCACCCGGCGGCGCAGCCACACCAGCAGAACGATCGCGATCGGCAGCAGCGCGATCAGCAGCCCGAGCGCGACGGAGACACCGTTGATCAGCGCCTGCTGATCGCGGCCCGCCTGCGCGAGGGCCGCCCCGGCTGCACTCGCCTGCGCGAACGGCGAAGCAGCCGCGCCACCGAGGAGCGGGATCCCGCCGAGCGCGTCGGACGCATCCGTCATCGTGCCCGCGAAGTCCTCTCCCGCTCCCTCCAGCCCGCGGCCCAGCGACGCGGTGCTGCCGACGAGCGCGCCGACCGTGCAGCCCACCAGCGCCGAGAGCACGATGGCGGCCAACGCGGTCGCGTCGGCGGCGAGCTGCCGGGCGCGGGGACGGGGATACGCGGAGTAGATCTGCATGGCCCGAGTCTCTCGGCTCAGGGCTGGGCGCGGAAGGCGTTGCGCCGCCGCGGCAGCGACGTCAGCAGCGCGGCGCCGATGATCACGGTGCCGAACCAGCCCGCGACCGCGCCCGGGATGGGCACGATCAGGCTCGCCCAGAGCAGCAGCGAGAGCATCCCGAGCACGTACGCGGCCCCGGCCTTCAGATGCCGCAGGCGCTTGAGGCCATTGGCGGAGTCGACCCGCGCGGTGAGCCGAGCGAGGAAGATCGCGCCGATGCCGACGCCCGCGGCGGCCACCGCGGCCTGCTGCAGGTAGCCGAGGCCGGTGTCCGTCGCCGAGAGCGTGTACACGCCGTCGAGGATCTCGAAGAGCATAAAGACCGTGAGCCCGCGCTCGAAGACGACCGTCGCGGCGTACACGTGCAGCCGATCCGCGCGCTTCGCCCAGGCGGCAGCGCTCTTGACCGCGAGGTAGCTCGCGATGCCGATCGCACTCGCCGTCGCGACCTCGACGGTGAGGTTCGACGGCACCAGGACCGTCATCACGGCGGCGGCCGCGAGCGCGCAGACCAGACCCGCCGCGCGCGGACGACGGGTGCCCGAGAGCCACGCCTCCGCCGGGCCGAGCCACGGGCGACGGCGAGCGCCGTCGGCGTTGAAGAGGTACTCGGCGAAGACCAGGCCGATGAACACCGCCCCGAACGCGGCCAACCCGGGCCGCGCGGTCGCCAGGTGCTGCGCGAAGAGTTCGGGCTGCAGGATCGCCTCCGCCGCCACCTCCCGCGGCGACTCCGCCGTCGTCACCGCCACCGCGGCCGGCGGCAGCAGGATGCGCATCGCCAGCACCCCGGCGACGAGTCCGACCGAGAGGAACAGCCGCCGTGCCGGTGTGTGCAGCCGGCTCGCGATGCCCGCCATCGGCACCGAGGAGTCGGCGGCCATCGCCAGCTCGAGCACGGTCAACGCGATCAACGCGAAGGCGGCGGCGGGTGAGAGCAGGAACCACACCAGGGGCACCGCGGCGGCGAGCAGGATCAGCGGGAGGCCGATGCCGCCCCAGCTCGGGGCTTCGGTTCGGGTCTGCGTCGCGCTCAGGGGATCTCCCTCGGAGTCGGGGGCGGTGGCGCGACGTCGGGCCCTGGCCCACCAGTCGAGCAGGCTCAGCGCGCCGGCGCATCCCCTTGCACGGACTTCCGCCGCGATACCCAGACCACGCCCAGGCCCGCGAGCGAGATGATCGCGCTGATCAGCAGGATGTAGAACGAGACGGAGAGGTACCCTGTCGCGGCGCGATCGGGGTTGAGGAACGGATACGGGTACCAGTGCTCGTTGCCGTAGACCTCGTCCGGCGTGAACGGGCCGCGGATCAGGGTGTATCCGGCCCAGATGATCGGGAACACGATCACGATCCACACCACGCGGTACGACAGCGGCTTGCGACCGGGCGCGAACAGCCAGTCGATCAGGAGGTAGAGCGGCGCGACGACGTGCAGCACCTCGTTGGACCAGCCGAGGGTGTTGCCCTGCGGCAGCTCGATCCCGCGCAGCAGCAGGTTGTAGACGACACCCGTGGTGACCATGTAGGTCACCACGCTCGCGCGAGCGACGTGGAACCAGCGTGGATCCGGCGTGCGGCGCAGCAGCAGGACGGCTCCGATCGCCATCAACACCATCGAGAACACGTTCGCGTCGATCGTGAAGAAGCTGTAGAAGTTCACGACGTTCGTTGTGATGTCCTGCACGCCGCGTTGCTCCCAGAACGCGAGGCTGACGATCATCTGCCCGACGATCGCGGCGAGGATCGCGAGGGCGATCCCGGCGCGCAGGACGGTGAACAGGATGCGCATGGCGGTGCCTTTCCCGGAGCGAGGAGTGCGGCGCTCGCCCTGTTCGGTCACCGTATCGCGGAAGCTCGCAGGCTGGTCGCAGCAAATGACGATGATCAAGGTCGGAAGGGGCGAAATGGGCGCTCTGCATGCCCTTCGGCGTCATTTCCGGTCGCCACCTCCGCTCGGCCGCCCTCCGGACCGTGCCATCGCGGCCGCTTCGGCGCCTCATAGCGTTCTCCCCGCTCGGTCGCGCCGCACGCCAGCGCCGCGCCGAGGCGCGCCGCGCATCCTCGGAGGCATGAGCAGAACGAGCATTCCGCGCAGGCGGTTCATCATCGGCGGCGCCGCGGCGCTCACCGCCGTCGTCGGCGGCGGTGCCGCCTGGGCCTTGGACCGTTTTGTGATCGAGCACGTCGAGGTGTCGGACGTCGATGCCTATCAGGCCGCGAACGGCAGCACGCAGGCCACAACGGTCGACACCGCCGACGCCGTGACCACCGCGACGAGCTACACCTCCGACGACGCGAGCATCCGGATCTCGACCGTGGTCACCGGGAGCGGATCCGACACCGTCACCTCCTTCGTCGCCGACGTCACCATCTCGGACGCCACCGTGCTGCAATCGGCGTTCGCCAAGAACCAGTTCGGCGAGAACATCATCGAGACGACCTCCGCCACGGCGCAGGACAACAACGCGATCTTCGCGATCAACGGCGACTACTACGGCTTCCGCGACACCGGCATCGTGATCCGCAACGGCGTGAGCTATCGCGATGTCGGCGCCCGCCAGGGCCTCGCGTTCTACCTGGACGGCCACGTCGAGGTCTACGACGAGACGACGACGGATGCGGCGACCCTGCTCGCCGCCGGCGTCTGGAACACCCTCTCCTTCGGCCCGGCGATCGTCGAGAACGGCAGCACGGTCGCGGGGATCGAGTCGGTCGAGGTCGACACGAACGTCGGCAACCACTCGATCCAGGGTGAACAGCCGCGCACCGGCGTCGGCGTCCTCGCCGACAACCACCTCGTCTTCGTCGTCGTCGATGGACGCAGTCCCGGCTACAGCACGGGCGTGACGCTGCCGGGCCTCGCCGCGATCTTCGAAGGTCTCGGCGCGCAGACCGCGTACAACCTCGACGGCGGTGGCTCCTCAACGATGTACTTCAACGGCGCCCTCGTGAACAATCCGCTCGGCACGGGGGCGGAACGCGGCACCTCCGACATCCTCTTCATCGGCGGCTGATCGTGATCGTCCTGATCCCGGCGTATCGGCCGGACGCGGCGCTGCCGGCCCTCATCCGTACGCTGCGGGCTGCTGATCCGACTCTGCGAGTGCTGGTCGTGGACGACGGCAGCGGGCCCGCCTACGCCGGTGTGTTCGCGGCCGTGCGCGACGCCGGCGGCGAGACGATCGGGTATCCGGTCAACGCAGGCAAGGGGCATGCGCTCAAGTCGGGCTTCGCGCACGTGCTCGCGACCGGAGCGGACGACGTGGTCACGGCGGACAGCGACGGCCAGCACCGCGCGGCCGACATCCTCCGCGTCGCGGAGCGGGTGAAGCGCGGCGAGGCGCTGGTGCTGGGCGGTCGCCGGTTCACGGGTGACGTTCCGCTGCGCAGCCGCTTCGGCAATGCGGTGTCGCGCGCCGCCTTCCGCCTGGCGACGGGCGTGGCGATCCGGGACACACAGACCGGGCTGCGCGGATTCCCCTCGTCGATGCTGCCCGAGCTGCTGCGGATCGGCGGTGAGCGCTTCGACTACGAGCTCGCGATGCTGCTGGCCGAACAGAGACGTCTCGACGAGATCCCGATCGAGACCGTCTATCTGCACGGCAACGCCTCCTCGCACTTCCGCCCGCTGCTGGATTCGGTTCGCGTGCTGCGGCCGCTGCTGCGGTACGCCACCGCGTCCATGGCGTCGTTCCTACTGGACCTCCTACTGCTGCAGCTGATCTCGTGGGCGACGGGTTCGTTGCTGCTCGGGGTGGTGGGGGCGCGGCTCGTGAGCGCGAGCCTGAACTTCGCGCTGAACCGACGCCTCGTCTTCGGCGCAGGAGGGCGGATGCGGGCGGATGCGATGCGGTATGCCGGACTCGCCGCCGCCCTGCTCGTCGCCAACTACCTCGCCCTGCTCGCGCTCACCGCTGCGGGTATGCCGCTCCTGCCTGCGAAGCTGATCACCGAGGTGGGTCTGTACCTGGTCGGTTTCGCGGCGCAGCGCTTCTTCGTCTTCGCGCGGCGCGGGCGCGGGTTGGGCGGCGCGACAGGAATGAGCGGCACCGCTGACGCTGTGATCGAGGGTGCGCCGGAGGAGGCGGCCGAGCCGGCCCGCCTGGCGGCCTGATCCTGCATCCGCTCGCCTACGCTCGCGGGAGTGGTCGCGATCGGATGTCGGTGGTCGGAGTGAGGATGTCGACATGCAGTATTCGATACTTCTTCAGGAACTAGGCGGGTGGTCCGCGCAAGCCACGGCGACGGTGATCGCCGCCGGAGTGGCCGCGATCGCAGCGATCGCCGGGGTCGTCATCGGGGTCGTCAACTCCGACCGAGCGCGGGTCCAGGCCGATCGGATCGATCGGGCCGCGGATCGCCGGATGCGGGAGTTCGAGTCCCGCGACCAATGGTGGACCAGGTTCAGCTGGGCGATGGAGCGAGCGGTCGAGCCTGATCCGCAGAAGTACCGGCTCGGCCTCGCCGTGCTGTCCAACCTCCTTGATCAACGCTGGGTCGCCAAGGAAGATAATGAGATGGCGATCCGAGTGAAGGATCTCCCGGCGCGATTCGAGGAAGGTGCCTGACGTGTACAACAACGATCCGATCGCCCGCGAACTACTCCGCGAGATCGAAGAGAAGGCCCTCCGCAACCTCGAACGCCAGGGTGTGATGCGCCGCGATCCCGAGACCGGCGAGTACATCCGGATCAAGCCGGCGAACGCCGGCCAGATCGAGCAGGAACAACTCGACCGGCAGTACCTCGAGCAGCAGCGCCGCTCGGCCTGACGATCACCGCTGCGGCGCGAGTCCGCGGCGCCCTGTGCGCGCGGTGCGAGCCGCTACCGTGAGACATGGCCACCAGCTCCGGACAGCTCGTCACCGTCGAAGGCCACCGCCTGCGACTGACGAACCTGGACAAGCTCGCGTACCCCGAGTCGGGCACCACGAAGGGCGAGGTGCTGGCCTACTACGCGGCCGTCGCCGCCGTGATGATCCCGCACGTCGCGAATCGGCCGGCCACCCGCAAACGCTGGGTGGACGGAGTCGGCACGGCCGCCCATCCCGGTGAGGTCTTCTTCGAGAAGAACCTGCCCGGCGGCACGCCCGAGTGGGTGCAACGCCGCGGCATCGAGCACTCCAGCCGCACCGTGCTCTATCCGCTCGTCAACGATCTCGCCACCCTCACCTGGCTGGCGCAGACGGCGGCACTGGAGATCCACGTGCCGCAGTGGCGCTTCGGCCGCGCGGCCACACCCGATGGCTACAGCCGGCGCAACCCGGACCGCCTCGTGCTCGACCTCGATCCCGGGCCGGGAACGGGCCTGCCGGAGTGCGCCGAAGTGGCGCGCTTCGCGAAGGAGATCCTCGACGGGATGGGCCTCGCGGCCGTGCCGGTCACCAGCGGCAGCAAAGGCATCCACCTCTACGCGCCGCTGGAGGGCACGCTGACGTTCGAGCAGATCTCCGCCGTCGCGCACGAGCTGGCCCGGGCCCTGGAGGCCGACCATCCCGACCTCGTCGTCTCGGATATGAAGAAGACCCTGCGCGACGGCAAGGTGCTGCTGGACTGGAGCCAGAACAACGGCAACAAGACCACCATCGCGCCATACTCCCTCCGCGGCCGCTTCGAACCCACGGTCGCCGCACCGCGCACCTGGAAGGAGTTGGCCTCGCCGAAGCTCCGGCACCTCCGATTCGACGAGATGGCGGAGCGGATCGCCAAGCGCGGCGACCTACTCGCGCCGCTGCTGGCGGTGCGCGACGCGAGTCTCGAACCCACCCCCGGGCACATGGCCCGCTTCGAGGCGACGGCGGCGTCGGCCGACCGGTTGGCGACGTACCGCAGCATGCGCGATCAGGCCAAGACGCCGGAGCCGGTTCCGCAAGCGGTCGCGGCACCGAGCGACGGCACCTCGTTCGTGATCCAGGAGCATCACGCGCGCCGACTGCACTACGACTTCCGGCTCGAGCACGACGGCGTCCTGGTCAGCTGGGCGGTGCCGAAGGGTCCGCCGCTCCCCGGCGACCCGAATCACCTCGCCGTGCAGACCGAGGATCATCCCCTGGAGTACGGCACCTTCGAGGGCAGCATCCCGAAGGGCGAGTACGGCGCCGGTGACGTCACGATCTGGGATGCGGGCAGCTACGAGCTGGAGAAGTGGCGCGAAGGCACCGAGATCATCGCGGTGCTGACCGGGCGCCCCGACGGCGGACTCGGCGGTGAGCCGCGCAAGTACGCCCTGCTGCACACGGGTGGGCGTCGCGGCGAGACGGGCGGCGAGAACAACTGGCTGCTGCACTTGATGGATCCGAACGCGCCGAAGAAGAGCCACCCCCGATGGAAGTCCGCCGCCGCCACCGAGGACGAGGGCGCCGCGGATCGGGCCCGCGAGCACGCCAGCACCGTCAGACCCACCGCGCTGCGCCCCATGCTCGCCACGGCCGGCAGCGCCGCCGACGTGGACGACGATGCGGTGATCGAGATGAAGTGGGACGGCTACCGCACGCTCGCCACAGTCTCCGACGCGGGAATCACCCTCACCAGCCGCAACGGCAACGACCAGACCGCGACCTTCCCCGACCTGCTCGATCCGATCCGGTCGGCGTTGCTCGGCCACTCCGGGGTCTTCGACGGGGAGATCGTCGCAATGGATGCGCGGGGCCGGCCCGACTTCGGCACGCTGCAGACCCGCGCCCAGCTCAGCGACCCCCGCGACGTGCGCCGGGCGCTCGGCACGCCCGTCTTCCTGCTGCTGTTCGACGTGCTGGAACTCGACGGGGTGTCGCTCGTCGACCTGCCGTACCGGCAACGCCGCGACCGGCTCGCCGAGGTGGCGCAGCAGAACGAGCGGATCCATCTGCCCGCGGCGTTCGAGGGCGACGTCGCCGAGGCGCTGGCGACCAGCGCCCGACTCGGCCTGGAGGGGGTGGTCGCGAAGCAGCCCGACAGCGGGTACGCCGTGGGCCGGCGCAGTCGGGCCTGGATCAAGATCAAGCACCAGCGGACCCAGGAGGTGGTGATCATCGGCTGGCGGCCGGGAACCGGCTCATTGACCGGATCGGTGGGCTCCCTCGCGATGGCGGTGCCGGATGCCCAGGGCGTTCTACGCTACGCGGGCCGAGTGGGTTCGGGACTGACCGATCGCGAGCGCGCCGCCCTGATGATCCGCTTCGAACCGATGGCGGTCCCGGCGCCGGCGGTCGAGGTGCCGGGGCCCGAATCCCGCGGGATGCACTGGATCGAACCGAGCCTGGTCGGCGAGGTCCGCTACGGCGAACGCACCGCCTCCGGCACGCTGCGCCATCCGGTCTGGCGCGGCTGGCGCCCGGACAAGGCCCCGGGTGACGTGCGGCCCGAATAGCGCGCCCCTCCTCCCCGCGAGATGCCTCTTCTGCACACGAACTCCGGCGTGCCGCGTACAGAAGTGGCATCTCGAGGGGGCCGCCGGCGAGCGCGCGATCAGGCGGAGCGGCGGCGCTGGGCCGTCCAGTCGGACCACATCCGCTTGAGGTCCCACGCGTTCTCGGCCTCGATGGCGATCGACTCCGAGTCGGTCTCGCGAGTGCGCCCCTGCACCAGCACCAGCCGTGTGCCCGCGAGCAGCGAACCCACCGCGCCCTTCGCCCCGGAGGGGAACGCGCACTCGGTGACGCCGCTGCCGTCTTCGAGCCGCACCGAGAGCTGGGTGGAGCCGCGGGGTGCGCGCTCGCCCGCGATCCGCACCCCGGCCACGAGCACCTCCGCGCCGGGCCGCGAGCTCACCAGGTCGCCGGCGGAGACGACCTGCAGCTCGTCCAACATGGCTCGGAACGTCTCGATCGCGTGCGGAGGCGGCGGCGGGGGCGGCAGCGGGATGTCGAGCCCCGCGAAGAGGGTCGGCTCCTCGCTCGGCTGATCGCTCGGCTGCTCTCTCGGCTGCGGCGCGGAGCCGAGCGCCCGAACCCTCGCGAGCACGGCCGCGCGTTCGAGGCCGGGCAGCAGCGCGTCGAGCGCGCCGCAGGCGGCGAGCCGCAGCATCCGCTCGCGTGCCGGCGCCGCGCGGGCCGCGAAGTCTTCGAGCGTTCGGAACGGGCGGGCGGCGAGGACGCGATCGATCTCGGCCGCGGTGAGCCCGGCGAGCGTGCGCAGCGGCGCGCGCACGCACGCTCCCTCGACGCGGTACAGCCGATCGGAGGCGACGACGCAGCCGGGCAGGACGGGCACCGCGGATGCCGGCACCGGCACCCCGTGCTCGAGCGCCCCGGCCGTCATCGCGGCGGGGAACAGTGCCGCCAGGCCGGTGGCCGACAGCGTCGAGCCGCCCGCCTCGGCACGGGCGAGCGCGAGAGCCGACAGCTCGCGGTCGGGCGCGACAGCGATCGTCGTCAGCCCGAGTCCGCGGCAGTCATCACGGCCGAAAGCCGAGACCGGAAGCCCCCGGCGTTTGCCGCGCAGCGGAACCCGCCCGCCGTCGAGCACCAGGCCGCCGTCCGGAAGCAGCGCCGAGCCGGGGAAGCGCGCGCCGAGCAGATCGAGTGCGTCGTCGACGCGATCGTGTTGCACGCGGAGCCCGGCGTCGTCGATCCGGTGGGTGATGTCTCCGAGTTCGAGGCCCGTCAGGGCGACCGGGGCCGCCGTTGTACCCCAGCCGAGGTCGGCCGCCGGATCGATGCGGCAGCGCTCGACGAGTCGCGCCGTGGCGTCGAGCAACTCGTCCGCATGCGTGCCGGCCCGCTCGGCGCACTGCCACGCGAGCACGCGCATCGCGCTCGCCGGCAGCCCTTGGGACGGCTGCGACCGCCCCGGCCGCGCGAGCAACGGAGCGGTCTCGAGCTCGTTCTCGCCGGCCTCGTCCGCACCGTACTCGACCGGAGCCGCGGCGTCCTCGATCAGCACCGCCGTGAGTCCGAGCCGGCGCGCGCGCCGCAGCAGCGACGCCGAACCCGCCGCGCGCGGATCCACCGCGATGGCCACGTCGAACGCCGAGCGCCACTGCGCCGCGTGCCGCGCCGCCTCGCCCTGGGTGGCGGCCGTCGCCACCGAGGATGCGCCCCCGAGCAGCACCGTCACCGCGCGAGCGCCCTCCCCGAGCGCCCGGGCGAGCCACCCCGCCGGGGTGGCCTCGCCCGCTCGCATCCGCCCGCGTCGTGCGCCAGCGCGCAGCAACGCCGCCCAACCGTCGGCGTCACCACCGCGGCCCAGCACGGCCGTGCCGACCTCGATCTCGACTCCGAGCACGATCGACCCGCCCGCGCGCAGCGCTGCCGGGACATCGTCGAACGAGCCCGCACCGATGACCGCCGGGATCGGCGAATGCAGCCTCACCTCAGCTCCGGACGTCGACGGCCCACCAGCGGCTGGGCTGCTCGGAATCCGCGTACAGGTCGAGCACGATCACCTCACCGGAGGCGTCCTGCGCGACCACCTGCCACATCGCCTGATCCGCCCGCGCCGAATCGCGCGCGAGCCACCGCAGCGGCGTCCGGGTGATCCGGAATCGACGCGCCCGGTACACGAACCGCTCGGGCACACCTTCCGGGTTCGTCCACACCGAGACCTGCTGCCGAAGCATCCCCCTCGCGACGACCTGCCCTCGCCCGGTTTCCTTCATCGTCCGCATCATCCGCCTCTCACTCTCGAACACCTCGAACAGAACTTCGATGATACCGAGTGTAGATCAGGGCACCGACATCGAACACGCGCGAACGAGTCGGACGAACACGACGTCGGCGGGAATACCCCCAGGGGGTACCCGGTTGTCTTGAGCATGGCAACGAGAGAAGATCGAAGCAGCATGAACAGCATCGAACTCGAGATTGGCGGCATGACCTGCGCTTCCTGCGCCATGCGGATCGAGAAGAAGCTGAACAAACTCGACGGCGTCGAGGCGACCGTGAACTACGCCACCGAGAAGGCGCGGGTCAGCGCCCCCAGCGGCACGGATGCCGCCGCGCTGATCGCCGAGGTCGAGAAAGCCGGGTACACTGCCGCCGTCCCGGCGCCGAAGGCCCCGGAGCCACGTGACGACGAACTCACCACCCTCCGCCAGCGACTGATCGGCAGCATCGCGCTCTCCGTGCCGGTGATCCTGCTGGCGATGATCCCGGCGCTGCAGTTCACCTATTGGCAGTGGGCGTCGCTCGCCCTCGCGGCACCGGTCGTGCTCTGGGCGGCGTGGCCCTTCCACGTAGCCGCGTGGACGAACCTCCGGCACGGCGCCGCGACGATGGACACCCTCGTCTCGGTCGGCACCCTCGCCGCGTTCGCCTGGTCGCTGTACGCGCTGTTCTTCGGCAGCGCCGGCATGACGGGTATGCGGCACAGCTATCAGTGGGGCGCGGGCGACGCCTCCGGCAGCCTGTACCTCGAGGTCGCGGCCGGCGTCACCATGTTCGTGCTGATCGGGCGCTACGCCGAGAAACGCTCCAAGCGTCAGGCCGGTGCCGCCCTGCGCGCCCTGCTCGAGCTCGGGGCGAAGGAGGTCGCGGTCCTGCGCGACGGCGACGAGACGCGCATCCCGATCGATGCCCTCGCGGTCGGCGACCGCTTCGTGGTGCGCCCCGGCGAGACCGTCGCCACCGACGGCGTGATCGAGGAGGGCGCCTCGGCCGTCGACGCCTCGATGCTGACCGGGGAATCCGTGCCCGTCGAGGTCGCCGTCGGCGATTCCGTGGTCGGCGCGACCGTGAACGCGGGCGGGCGCCTTCTCGTTCGCGCGACGCGCATCGGCGCGGACACGCAGCTGGCGAAGATGGCCCGCCTGGTCGAGGACGCCCAGTCCGGCAAGGCCGAGGTGCAGCGCCTCGCCGATCGCCTCTCGGGGGTCTTCGTGCCCATCGTGATCCTGATCGCGCTCGGCACGCTGGCGACGTGGCTGCTGCTCGGCTTCCCCGTCGAGGCGGCGTTCACCGCCGCCGTCGCCGTGCTGATCATCGCCTGCCCGTGCGCCCTCGGGCTGGCCACGCCGACCGCCCTCCTGGTCGGCACCGGCCGCGGCGCGCAGCTGGGCATCCTGATCCACGGGCCGGAGGTGCTCGAATCCACCCGCCGCGTCGACACGATCGTGCTCGACAAGACCGGCACGGTGACCACCGGAACCATGGCCATGGTCGAGCTGCACGCCGCCGAGGGCGAAGACGACGCCTCGGTCCTGCGCGTCGCCGGCGCGCTGGAGGACGCCTCGGAGCACCCGATCGCCCGCGCCGTGGCGAACGCCGCGCGGGAGAAGGGACCGCTGCCCGCGGTCGGCGCCTTCGCGAACCTCCCCGGCAGCGGTGTGCAGGGCGTGGTCGACGGCCGCCTCGCGGTGATCGGACGCGCCGCGCTGCTGGCGGACTGGGCGATGCGACCGGATGAGCGGCTCGCGGCCGCCGTCGACGCCGCGGAGCGGGCGGGACGCACCGCGGTGCTCATCGGCTGGGACGGCGCGGTCCGCGGCGCGATCGTGGTGGCGGATGCGGTGAAGCCGACCAGCGCCGCGGCGGTGGCGGAGCTGCGCGCGCTGGGCCTGCACCCCGTGCTGCTGACCGGCGACAACGCGGCCGCGGCGGCACGGGTCGCGGCCGAGGTGGGCATCGAGGAGGTGCACGCCGAGGTGCTGCCGGCCGGCAAGCTCGCGCTGATCGAGCGGCTGCAGGCCGGCGGGCGAGTCGTCGCGATGGTCGGCGACGGTGTGAACGACGCGGCGGCGCTGGCGCAGGCGGACCTGGGCATCGCGCTGGGCACCGGCACGGACGTGGCGATCGAGGCGGCCGATCTGACGCTCGTCCGCGGCGATCTGCGCTCGGCGGCGCAGGCCATCCGCTTGTCGCGCGTGACCCTGCGCACGATCAAGGCGAACCTGTTCTGGGCGTTCGGCTACAACGTGGCCGCGATCCCGCTCGCGGCGCTCGGCCTGCTGAACCCCATGATCGCCGGCGCCGCGATGGCCCTCTCCAGCGTCTTCGTCGTCACCAACTCACTCCGCCTGCGCCGCTTCGACCGCTGACGCGACGCCCGTCTCTGTGGCGAAAAGTTGCAGCCCTGGGCGGTCGAGGGCTGCAACTTTTCGCCGGAGGGGGTCCCGATCAGCGGAGCAGGTCCGGGTGGTGGACGGCGGCGACGTTGGGGTGCGCGCGGAGGCGGTAGCGCAGCACGTTCTCGCCGTAGGTCTCGAGGATGGGGGCGTTCGAGGGGTCGACCGTGGTGCCGGCGCCGCCCTCCGCGAGCGCGAGGCGCGGCATCCGCGAGTCCAGGGCGGGGTTGAAGAAGAACGGGATGGAGATGCGATCGCTGCCGATCAGCGGCGAGATCACCCGGTGCAGCGTCGCCTTGAGGTACCCGTTCGTGGCCAGTTCCAGCATCTCGCCGATGTTCACCACGAACGCCCCCGGCAGGGCCGGCGCCTCGATCCACTCGCCCTCGTGCTCGACCTGCAGCCCGCCCTTGCCCGGCTCGACCAGCAGCAGCGTCAGCACGCCACCGTCGCGGTGCGCGCCCACGCCCTGCTTCGGCTCGGGATCGGAGGTGCCCGGGTAGCGGACGACCTTGATCAGCGAGAACGGAGCCGTCGCGAACGCCTCGTCGAAGCTGTCCTCCGGCGCGTCCAGCGCGACCGCCCAGCTGCGCAGCAGCCGAATGGAGACGTCCTCCAACGCCGCGCGCCACTTCTCGAACGCCGCCCGGAACTCCGGCAGCGCCTCCGGCCACAGGTTCGGCCCCTCCAGCCGCGCGTAGTCGGGCACGCCGGGGCCGGGCTCGATCGTGGCGCGCTCGGCACCGATGTCGACCTGCTCGCGCCAGTCGGTCTCGCCGTTGGTCAGCTCGTGACCGAAGCGGGTGTAGCCGCGGAACTGCGGGCTCAGAGTGTTCTCGATCGCGAGCTTGTCGGCCTCCGGCAGCTCGAAGAAGCGGCGCGAGACGTCGAGCACCTCGTCGATCAACTCCTGCGGCACACCGTGGCCGACCAGGTAGAAGAAGCCGACGTCGTGCGTCGTCTCGCGCAGCTCGGCGCGGAAGGCTCCCGCGTCGGCGCCGTCGAGGCGGGACATGTCGAGGATGGGCAGGCTCGTGATCATGTCTCCAGTCTCGCCCTCCCGGAACGGCGCCGGTCGATTGTTACGACAACCATGGCGACGATCCCTCGCACCTCGACCGCGCCGAGTCAACCCTCTTCCGCCCCGAACTCGTGCGCGGCACGATTTCTGCACTGTTCACCGCTCGCGGTGACGGTTCCTGGTGGGTGCGACCTCGGTACACCTGGTCCCGGCGCCTCGTCCTAGCGACGCGCACGGACGCAGCCGCCGATCGGAGCGACGCCGGATACCCGGCCGGCCCGTTCCCCCGGCTCCGGAGCGCCGCCGCCTCGTCCGACGAGAGCTTGAGAGCGCCGCTTCGGATCCGGGTCGATACCACCGGGCGGCACCGGTGCAGACTCGCGTTCGACGGAGATCGCATGAAACAGACCACTTCCGCACAGACGTTGCTCCTGGATCGGGGCGCGACGGCAGCGGCGAGCACGACCGGAACGTCCGCTTCCGAAACGGCATCTGTCAACGGGGCTGACGGCAGCGACGCCGCGTGGGACGCTGGCCGAACGGTCGACGGGGGCGACTGCGACTGCGGCGCCCCTGTCCCCGGCGCCGAGAAAGGATGCGTCGTGGGCCGCTTCTACTACGACACCGGATTCGAGGTCGACTTCGACGACAGGCTGCTGGCGCACCTGCAGATCGTGATCGGTTCGAAGCTCGCCAAGAACGAGTCCTTCTTCTTCTCGTGGAAGGACACCCAAGCGGTCGGCGACGGCCGCACCACCATCTGGATCCATCCCGCGATTCCGCTCCGGTTCAAGTACTTCGGCGGCCGAACCCCGTCGATCAACCCGAACTGGGTGCGCAATCTCCTCGCCGACTCCCATACCCCGCATGGACTCCGCGTCTCCGAAGAACCCCCAGAGCCGCCACATCGCGCCATCGATCAGGAGTAAACCCATGTCACGCGTCGAGATCCAGTACGGCGGAACCCTCTACACGGTCGTCGACCGCACCGCCGAGCAGATCCGAGCGCAGATCGACGATGCGCTCGCCGCGGGCCGGACGCTCTGGCTCTCGGTGAACCGGGGCGAGGGCCTCCCGCGCGAGACGACGTTGCTCATCCACGCCGGCATCGCCGTGGCCATCGGCTCCGTCCAGGAGAGCATCGGCTCCGCCCGGGAGACGATCGGCTCCGCCCAGGAGAACTGAGCCCGCTCTGTCAACCACCTTGGCCGAGCTGGTTTTCCGAGCTGGGATGACGGCATGCACGTTCCACAGATCAACGAGGCGGAGTTCCCGTTCTTCCACCTCGCCGTCATCGGCGATGGAGCCTGGCGGGTCAGCGACAACCGGCATCCGGAGAGCGACGGACGCTCGGTGATCGGTGTCATCGAGCGCGTGGAGGGCGTGTTCGAGGTGATGTCGATGCGCGCACCGGTGCGCCGGGTGACCACGGCCTCACTGCAGGACGCCCTGCGCTACCTCGCCGATACCGACCCGGCCGAACATCCGCAGGGCCACCTGTTCGAACTGCGCTGAATCCGGGCTGTCCGACGCCGACGGCACCGAGCCGGATCGACTCCTCAGCACCAGTCGAGCGAGGTGCCGGATACGCTCCGGTTGCTCGCCCCGGTCTGAACGTCCACCAGCACCGTCGTGATGTCGGTGAACCCGGTGGCCGCACGCTGGGCGTCGGCCGGCACCGTCTCGACCGCCAGGTACTGCCCGTTCGGCGAGAGGCAGCCGGCGAGGATGCGGGTGCCGGCGCCCGCCGGCCGGTACAGCTCGCGGGTGCCGCCGGGATCGACCAGCACCACGGAATAGGCGGCCGAGCCGTCGGCGTAGTCCGAGATGGTCTGCACGTAGGAGTCCGCGCCGAGCAGCAGCAGTTCGCCGAAGTACGCGGTGGCCGGCACATCGGCGAGGGGAAGCGCGAGGGTCGTCTCGACGCCGGACTCGAGGTCGATCACGGCCCCCGACTCCGGATCCGCCACCACGAGCGAGAGCGTTCCCGGCACGAAGCCGCGCAGCTCTGCGTGCTGACCGAGGGGTGCGATCGCGCCCTCCTGCACCAGGTCGACGCGCAGCACGGTGTCGTCGGGCGTCTGCACCACGGCGCCCGTCGAATCCGGCACGAAGGCCCAGTCGCGCACCGGCAGCGGTCCGCCGTCGAGACCGGGCACCAGCACCGGCTCGCCCTTCTGGTCGGTCAGATCGTAGGCGAACAGGGCCCGGTCGTAGCCGCCGTCGAGCGTCGTCACCGTGTAGCCGACGACGGATCGCGACGCGGAGCCGTGCAGCTCGCGGACCGTGCCGGCGGACGGCAGCGGGATGATGCCGCGCGCGCCGGTGTCCAGCGACACCGTCTCGATCGCGTTCGTGCCGTCCTCCAGCGCGACCACCGCCACGAGCACAACGCCGACGACGGTGTAGTCCAGGATGCGCGGCGCCTCGAAGACGACGCTCGCCTCGCCCCCGGTCAGCGGGCGCATCCGGATGCGGTCGGGCAGCTCCAGCGCCCGATCGAGGGTGAAGAGCTCGGGCTCGGCCGTGGTGAAGGAGGCATCCAGGTCGGCGGCGGATCCGGTCGCCGCGCTCCGCGCCTCCGCCAGACTCACCGTGTACTCGGTCGCGTACCGCAGGGTGTCGGCGAAGGTCAGCGTGACGTCGGGGCCGTCGACCGCGACCTCGAAGGCGGTCTCCGGGCTCACGGTGACGCGTTCGACGACCGAGGTGTCGACGGCCTGATCGAGCCGGATGCGCATCCGACCGCCCTCGCGCTCGACCACGCCGGCCGCGCTCACCTCGACCCCGGTCACCCGCGGACCGTGCGCGACGGTCGCCGCGGTGAGGCCGGCGATCGACAGCGCGAGCACGCCGAGGGTGCCCCAGAGCGCGCGGCGGAAGGATCGGTCAGTAGACATAGGGCATCGCCGGCTCGTCGATCGCCGTCACCGTATCGGGCACGAGCACGATCGGTTCGGTGCTGAGCACGCTCGGGTTGCTGCCGAAACCGCCGCTCACCTCGAGCCAGGAGTCCACCGCGTAGACGTCCTGCCAGCCGGGCTGATGGATCGGCACGCCGACGGGCTGCGCGTCGACCGCGCAGCAGGTGACCACGAATCGGGCCACATAGAACACGTTGTCGGGATCACGCGCGTCCGGGGTCACGAATCCGCTCACCGCCGCCGTCTTGTCGGCGAGGAACTGCTCGCTCGCGCCCTGCCGCAGCAGGGTCGCCCAGTCGCGCACCGTGAAGTCCGCGTAGTCGCCCGTGGGCGCGGCGGCGGCGACGGAGGCGTCGACCGCGCTGGTGTTCACCTCGCGCTGGGCCGCGGTGGCCGTGGTCAGCGTGGCGGGCGGCACCACGAGCAGGGCCGCGACGGAGCCGAGCACGATCGCCGCGCCGCCGACCGCGGGCCAGACGGAGCGCTTCTGATCGTGCTCGTGCTCATCCGGCAGCACCGCGAACGCCGCGATCAGGATTACGGCAGCGATCAGCGCGAGCACCATCGTGAACACGAAGTAGCGCGGATGGATGTACAGACCCAGCCGCCCCGTCGCACCGAGCCAGAGGGTCGCCGCCACCCCGACCAGGCTGAGCAGCACGCCCTGCCAGCGCCGCACCAGGCGGCTGAACGCGTCAGACATAGTTCACCGCCAATCCGAGCGCCGCGGCGGCGAGGCCGACCAACGCGGTGATCTGCAGCAGCGTGCGCGCCGTGAACGTGGTGCGCAGCAGGGCCAGCATCTTGATGTCGATCATCGGACCGAACACCAGGAAGGCCACGATGCCGCCGGGCAGGAAGGTGCCGCCGAAGGAGAGCACGAAGAAGGCGTCCACGTTCGAGCAGATCGAGATCACGAAAGCGAGCACCATCAGCGCGAGCACCGACCAGAGCGGATTCGCGCCGAGGGTGGTCAGCACGTCGCGCGAAACCGCGACCTGGATCAGACCCGCGATCGCGCTGCCCACGAAGAGCGCCGGCATCATCGCGCCCGTCTCCTCCGCGAAGAGCGCGACGCTGCGGCGCATCCGGCCGCCGTGCTCGTGCGCCCGCTCCCCCACCGCGCAGACGGCCTGGAACCGCGCAGTCAGCAGCTCCTGCTCGCGCGGATGCAGGCTGAAGACCCAGCCGACCAGGTTCGCGATCACGAACCCGCCGAGGATGCGGGCGAGCAGGATCCCGTCGTTCCAGCCGAAGGCCTGGTACGTGGTGATGATCGTGATCGGGTTCAGGATCGGCGCGGCGAGGAGGAAGGTCATCGACTCGGAGACGCTGAGGCCCTTGACCACGAGCCCGCGCGCGAGCGGTACGTTGCCGCATTCGCACACCGGCAGCAGCACGCCGAGCAGCGAGATCACGATCCGCCGCGGCAACGCCCGGCGCGGCAGCACCCGCAACAGAATCCGATCGGGCACCCAGAGCTGCACCGCGACCGAGAGCAGGATGCCGAGGAAGACGAACGGCAGCGACTCGATCACCACGCTGATCGACAGGGTGAGGAAGTCGGAGGCGGTGTCGCTCAGCGCCGCATCCGCCGGCGCGACGGCGCGCAGCACGAGGAACGCCCCGAGCAGCGCCACGGCGACGCCGAGCCTCGGCAGGGTTCGCCGAACGACCCTCTCGCGGGGCGGGGCCTCGATCGTCATCGCGAACCAGGGTACTGGGCGCTCATGAGGCCGCTCTCACCCCGCGAGATGCCTCTTCTGTACAGCCGCCACGGCGTGTCGCGTACAGAAATGGCATCTCGCGGGAGGGGTCGGCGCGATCACGGACTGCGCGATCACGGGAGGCGCAGCACCGCATCCGCCGCCGCGATCGCCGCCGGGTCGTGCGAGGCGTGCACCACCACGGCGCCGCGCGCGGCCTCGGCGAGCAGCGCGCCGGCGATGCGCGGCAGAGAGGCCGCATCCACGCCCGCGGTCGGCTCGTCGAGCAGCAGCACCTCCGCACGCTGCGCCAGGCCCTGCGCCACCAGCGCGCGCTGGCGCTGCCCGCCGCTGAGTTCGGCGAGCGGATGCGCGGCGAGCGCGGTCAGATCCAGCGCCTCCAGGCACTCGTCCGCGAGCACACGGTCGGCGCGGCGCAAGGGGCGCCACGCGCCTCGATCGGCCCACCGCCCCATCCGCACCAGCTCGCGCACCGTCAGCGGCAGCCGATCCGAGAGCGCGCTGCGCTGCGGCACGAACGCGACCCGCCCCGCCCGCCGGACGAGTCCGACGCGCGCCGGATGCAACCCCGCCAGCACCGCGAGCAGGGTGGATTTCCCGCTGCCGTTGGGCCCCGCGATCACGCTGACGCACCCCGCGTCGAAGCGCGCGGAAACCCCGGTCAGCACGGGGAACGCGCCGTAATCGGCGGCGACGTCGACGAGTTCGGCGAGCGGGGCGGGAGATCGGAGCATGCTCAGAGCTTATTCATAATGAGAACCGTTTTCATGTAGTGTCCTCCGACGTGACCTGGTTGACCGAGCCCCTGGCGGCGACATTCCTGCTGCGAGCGCTGCTCGGCGGCGCCCTCGTCGCCGTGATGTGCGGCGTCGTCGGCACCTGGGTGGTGCTGCGCGGCCTGGCGTTCCTCGGCGAGGCGATGGCGCACGGGATGCTGCCCGGCGTCGCGATCGCCGGGCTGCTCGGCCTGCCGCTGCCGCTCGGCGCCGCGGCGAGCGCCGCCGCGATGAGCCTCGGCGTCGGCCTGGTCGCCCGGCGCGGCCGGCTCTCGCACGACACCGCGATCGGCCTGTTCTTCGTCGGGATGCTCGCGCTCGGCGTGATCATCGTCTCCCGCTCGCGCTCGTTCGCCACCGACCTCACGGCCATCCTCTTCGGCGATGTCCTGGCCATCCGCTCCGAGGATGTGATCGGCCTCGCCGTCGCCTGCGCCGTCATCGTGGTGGCCGCCGCGCTCTGGCACCGCCCGTTCGTCGCCCTCGCCGTCGATCCGCGCGTCGCCGCCACTCTCCGACTCCGACCCCGACTCGCCCAGGTCGTACTCGTCGCGCTGGTGACCCTCGCGGTGGTCGCGTCGTACCAGGCGGTCGGCACCCTGCTCGTGGTCGGCCTGCTGCTCGGCCCCGCCGCCGCGGCCGGCCCCTGGACCCGGCGCATCCCCAACACGATGCTGCTCGCCGCCGCGATCGGCGCCGTCGCCGTCTTCGCGGGGCTGCTCGCCTCGTGGCACCTCGGCACGGCCGCCGGCGCCACGATCGCCGCGGCCGCGGTGGCCGCCGTGCCGCTCTCGGTCGCCCTGCGCGCGCTCCTGCCACGACGGTCGCCGACCGGGGCGAACACCGGGGCTGGCGTGACCATCGGCCACCCCGCTTCCGCTTCCGAACATCCGCGGAATCACGCGGATGTGCCCTCCTGAATCGCGGGTGGCGATCGCTCACGCCAGCCCACGTGTACGCCGACGGCTCCCATCGCCATGTCCTCCGCCCCGAAAGGCCTCCATGCCCTGCCCGCGACACTTTCTGCACGGCGCGAGTCTCGCCGCGATCCTCGCCCTGAGCGTCGCCGGCTGCAGCACGGCCGCCGCCCCGCCCACCCCGACCGGTCACGGGTTCATCGAGGGCGCCGTCGAGGCCACCGAGCCGCAGCTGCATCTGGCCGCGATCGACGTCGACGGCGCGCTGACCCTGCTCGACCTGATCGAGGGCGACTCCGCCGTGATCGCCGAGCTCGGCGAGGTCGACGCCGCGAGCACCGACGGCCGCTTCGTCTTCGCCGCTCGCGACGGCGCGCTCACCGTCGTCGACACCGGCGCCTGGACGGTGCCGCACGGCGACCACTCGCACTACTACCTCGCCGAGCCGCGCGTCGTAGGCACCGTGGCGGGCGACGGCACGCCAGGCGTCACCCCCGGCTCGGCGATCACCGCGGTGCGGTTCGACGACGAGACCGTGCTGCTGGACACGGCGGCGCTGGGCGACGGCACGCTCGTCGAGACCCGCGAACACCGATCCGACCTCGCCGCGGCGATCGGCGACCGACCGCTGCTCGCCGCCGACGGATTCGTCGGCGACACCGTCTGCACCGAGCCCGCCGGCACGATCAGCACCGTCGTCGGCACCGTGATCGGCTGCGCGGAAGGCGCGCTGCTCGCCACCGAGGACGCACCGCTCGAACTGATCCCCTACCCCGCCGCCGGCCGCGCGACAAGCTTCGAGGCCCGAAAGGATCGCCCGACCGTCGCCGCCTTGGTCGACGGAGGCGTCTGGTTGCTGGACACCCGCGAGCGCAGCTGGACCGTGCTCGCGACCGAGCCGCTGGCGCAGGTCGTCGCCGTGGACGACGCCGCCGAACGCGTCGTCGCCCTCTCCATCGACGGACGCGTGCTGACGCTCGACCCCGCAACGGGCGCGACCCTCGCCAGCACGGAACCGCTCGGCTCCGGCACCCTGACGGTCGACGCGAACCGCGCCTACCTCAACGCCGCCGCTGCCGTCTCCGAAATCGACTACCGGGACTCGGTGCGCATCGCCCGCAGCTTCGACCTCGACGCGGCCTTCCTCCTGGAGACCGGACGATGAGGCGCGCGCTCGTCCTGGCGCTGGCCGCGGCTCTCACCCTGGCCGGCTGCGCCGCGCCCGCCGCCGACGACCGCCCGCTCGTTGTGGTGACCACCAACATCCTCGGCGACGTCGTCAGCGAGCTGGTCGGCGACGAGGCCGAGGTGCTCACGCTGATGCCGCCGAACGCCGATCCGCACTCCTTCGAGATCTCGGCGCAGGAGGCGGCCCGGATCGAGGATGCGGTGCTGACCGTCGCGAACGGGCTCGGCCTGGAGGAGGGGCTGGCGCAGCACATCGAACGCGGCCCGGTCGTCGAGGCCGGCGCGTTCATCGACCCGATCGACTACGCCGACGGTGGGGACGGCGGCGTCGACCCGCACCTCTGGACCGATCCGCAGCGGATGCGCGAGGTCGCCGCCGGGATCGCCGCCGAATTGCAGGCCGTGCTGCCCGCCTCGGCCGCGGTGATCGCGGCGAACGCGGCCGCGTACGACGCGGAGCTGGCCGAACTCGACACCGAGTTAGCGGCCACGTTCGCGGTCATCCCGGAGCAGCGTCGCGCCCTGGTCACCAACCACCACGTCTTCGGCTACCTCGCCGATCGCTACGGCTTCGAGGTCGTCGGTGCGATCGTGCCCGGCGGATCCACGCTGGCCGCCCCCAGCGCCGCCGACCTCGATGAGCTGGCCACGGCCATCCGCTCGGCCGGCGTGCCCGCGATCTTCGCGGACTCGTCCCAGCCCGACCGGCTCGCGCAGGCGCTCGCCGAAGAGGCCGGCGTCGACGTGGCGGTCGTCGCGCTGTTCACCGAGTCGCTCAGCGAACCCGGCAGCGGCGCCGACACCTACCTCCGGATGATGCGCGCGAATGCCGGCCGGATCACGGCCGCCCTCGCCGGCCCCACCGACCGATGACCACCACCGCCCAGAAAGGCACCCTGATGAAGAAACCCCTCGCCCTGGCGGCATTGCTCGCCGCCTCCGCCCTCACCCTCACCGCGTGCAGCGGCGCGACGGAGGCCGAGCCCGCCGCATCCGCCGCGCAGACCGCCGCGCTCGAGCCACGCGTCGCCCTCACCTACGACGGTGGCATCCTCGTGCTCGACGGCACCACGCTCGACGTCGAGGCCGACCTCGCCCTCGCCGGCTTCAACCGGCTGAACGCGGCGGGCGACGACAGCCATGTGCTGGTCTCCACCAGCGACGGCTTCCGCGTGCTGAACGCGCAGACGCCCGAACTGACCGATCTCACCTTCGCCGCACCGACGCCGGGCCACGTGGTCAGACACGGCGGCAAGACCATCCTGTTCTCCGACGGCACCGGCGACACCATCGTCTTCGACACCGACGCCCTGAACGACGACGCCCTGCCGGAGACCACCGTCACGCCGGCCCTCGCCGCCCACCACGGCGTCTCGATCCAGCTCGAGGACGGCAGCCTGCTGACCACCATCGGCACGAGCGAGGGCCGCACGGGCGTGCGCGCCCTCGACGCCGACGGCACCGAGACCGCGCGCAACGAGGAGTGCCCCGCTGTGCACGGCGAGGGCACCGTCCAGGGTGAGGTCGCCGTGTTCGGCTGCAGCGACGGCGTGCTGATCTATGACGACGGCAGCTTCACCAAGGTCCAGGCGGAGGACGCCTACGGCCGCGCCGGCAACATGTACGTCAGCGAGTCCTCACCGATCGCGTTCGCCGATTACAACTCCGATCCCGACGCCGAGGGCTACACGCTGAGCGAGATCAGTCTTGTCGACACGGTCACCAAGACCGCCCGCGTGATCGATCTGCCCGCCGGCATCGAGTACACCTGGCGCGACGTGGCGCGCGGACCGAACGACGAAGCGGTGATCCTCGGCACCGACGGCGCGCTGCACCTGCTCGACCCGGAGTCGGGCGAGCTCGGCGCCTCCTTCCCGGTGATCGACGCCTGGCAGGGCCCGGCCGAATGGCAGGATGCGTACCCCGCGCTGGTCGTCGTCGGTGACGTCGCCTACGTGACCGACCCCGCCGCCGCCGCGATCCACACGGTCGACCTCGCGACCGGCGCCGTGCTCGCCTCCGCCACCCTGCCGGCCGTCCCGAACGAGATCGCGGTCGTAACCCCTTAACGGAAGGGGGTTGTCACTCCGTCCCGCTCACGCCAGCGAGCGGGACGGAGTGACAACCCTCTGACGACCTCAGTGCTCCGCCCGCGGCGGCCGCAGCCGGGTCTCCTCCAGGTCCAGCATCGCCTGCGCCTGACTCAGGATGCGCGACGGGTAGGCGCCGCGGGCGCGGGCGTCGAGCAGGCGCTCGCGCTCCGCATCCACGATCGCCAGCCGCAGCAGACGATAGGTGTGGTGCGGCGTGTCCGAGTGGTCATCCTCGTCCGCCTCGTGCGAGCGCTCCCACGACGCTTCGGCCCGCAGGAACGACGCCTGCCGCGCCCGTTCGACGATGTCCGGATGCACCTCCGGCGCCCCGATCGCTCCGGCCGGCTCGTCGAGGACCGCGAGCCCGGCGAAGCTGATCTCGTCGAGCAGGGTCGCCAACTCGCGGCGATCCTCCAGCTCGTCCACGCCCTGGATCTTCAGCAAGCGGATCAGCGCGGGCAGCGTGCCGCCCTGCAGCACGAGGGTCAGCACCGCCACGGTGAACGCGATCAGGATCAACTGCGAGCGGTACGGGATGGACTCGGGCAGCGACTGGGCCGCCGCGAGAGTGACCACGCCGCGCATCCCGGACCAGCTCAGCACGAGTCCGCCGCGCCAGTCGATGTTCTCGCGGCGCAGCTGCTCCAAGTCCGCCCGCTGGCGACCGTAGATCCGCTCGGCCCGGCGCATCCGCGACGCCTCCCACTTGTTGCGCACGGGGGCGCTCCGGTACGCGTCCAGCGCCAACCTCATCTGGTAGGTCGACTTCTCGGCGTGCTGCGCGCGCAGCCGCAATCCGTAGATCAGGGGGGTCACCCAGAGGAAGCGCACCACGATCAGCGCGACCGTGGCGATCGCGCCGAGCGCGAATGCGGCCGGAACGCTGAGCACCTCCGGGTCGTCCACGTGCTCGATCAGCGTCTTGATCTCCAGCCCGATCACCAGGAACACGGCGTTCTCCAACAGGAACTGCACCGTGCGCCAGTTGATCCGGTCGCTGATGCGCGCCTGAGCCGAGAAGGCGCTCGGACTGGCGTGGCCCGTGTAGAGTCCGGCGACGACCACGGCCAGCACTCCGGACGCGCCCAGCGCCTCGGTGGGCATAAAAGCTGCGAACGGCACCGCGAAGCTGATGGCGGTGTCGAGCACCGGGTCGTGCAGCTTGCTGCGCACGTACACGGTGACGAAACCGGCCGCGAGGCCGAGCGCGACGGCGAGCACCACGGCGTAGATGAAGTCGAGCACCGAGTCCCACGGCGTCAGCGCACCGCCGAGCGCCGCTGCACTGGCCGAGCGCAGCAATACCAGGGCGGTCGCGTCGTTGACCAGACCCTCGCCCTCGAGCACGGTCAGGATGCGCGGCGGCAGGCCGAGCCGCCGTCCGACGGAGGTCGCGGCCACCGCATCCGGCGGGCTGATGATCGCGCCCAGGGCGATGGCGGCGGCGAGGTTGAGGTCGGGTAGCAGGGTGAACAGCAGGAAGCCGACTCCGACAGCGGTGACCACAACGAGGACGACCGAGAGTGACGTGATCGTGCCGATGTTCCGACGGAAGTCGACCGCCGGCACACTGATCGCCGCGGCGTAGAGGATCGGTGGCAGCAGGCCGTCGAGAACGAGTTCGTGCGGCAACTCGATCTCGGGCACGCCGGGCAGGTAGGAGATGGACAAGCCGACGATCACGAGGATGATCGGGGCCGCGACGCCGAGGCGCCCCGAGAAGTACGCCACCGCCACGATCACCGCTATGCCGAGGACGGCATATATCCCGAGTTCCACATATCGAGGCTATCGAACGGAGGTTTCCGGCAGGCTACACGCGTCGGTTTGCGTCGGCGGCCGCCAACAGCGCCGCCATCGCGTCCGGGAAATCGGCGCTGATCTGCGGACCCAGTTCCGGCCCGGCTTCGTCCGCGCCCACACCGTCGATCTCGAGCCGATGCGTCACCACGGTCGCACCGCCGCGCTCCGCGAGGGTGTGCCGGAACAGCAGCGTCAACCCATCGAATTCGGTGCGGTCGGCGTACACGGCGGCCTCCTCCAGCTCGACGATCGTGGAGCGGAACGTCGGTTGCCCGACCGGCGTCACGTCGATCCGCGAGCCGACCGCGAAGGGGCCGATGAGCTCGAAGACATCGGCTCCGGGGTAGCTCAGCTCGCCGCGGTGCAGCAGCTCGATCGCTCGCCACACCTCCCTCCGGCTCAGCGGTGTCGTCGCGGTGTACTCGGTGCTCCACATGATGCGTCCTTTCGTTTTAGTATGCGCGCTTAGCATACGAAGGAATGGTGAAGCCGAGCAAGCCTCCTTCCCCGATCCGCGGAAGAATGGCCGGGTGACTCGCGACGACAGCCTGACCTTCTCCGACTCCTACGACCTCCCGGGGTGGACGCACAGCTACTCCGGCAAAGTCCGTGACCTGTACACCCCCGCCGACGGCAGCGCCGGGCGGATGCTGGTGGTCGCCTCCGATCGGGTCAGCGCCTACGACGCCGTGCTGGAGCCGGGCATCCCGCACAAGGGCGAACTGCTCACCGAACTCTCCACCTGGTGGTTCGGCCAGTTGGCGGATGTCCCCAACCACCTCATCGCCGGCGAGATCCCCGAGGCGGTCGCGGGCCGCGCGATGCTGGTGAAGTCGTTGGAGATGTTCCCGATCGAATGCGTCGTGCGCGGCTACCTCTCCGGCTCCGGCTGGAAGGAGTACCAGGTGAGCCGATCCGTCTGCGGCGTCGCCCTCCCCGCCGGCCTGCAGAACGGCGATCGGCTGCCCGAGCCCATCTACACACCGGCGTGGAAGGCCCCGCAGGGTTCGCACGACGAGAACATCACCTTCGAGCGCACCGTCGAACTGGTCGGCTCGGAGACGGCGGAGGCGCTGCGCTCGCTCTCGCTGCACGTGTACACCGAGGCGGCGGCCATCGCGGAGGCACGCGGCGTCATCCTCGCCGACACCAAGTTCGAGTTCGGTGCCGACCCCGAGACCGGTGAGATCACGCTCGGCGACGAGGTGCTCACCTCCGATTCGTCCCGCTATTGGGACGCCGCCGCCTACGACGCCGGCATCCGCGACCAGAGCTTCGACAAGCAGATCGTGCGCGACTGGCTCTCGGCCAACTGGGACATGCAGGGCACCGCGCCCACCCTCCCGTACGAGATCGTCGAGCGCACCGCCGCCCGCTACCGCGACCTCATCGAGCGCCTCCTGCCCTGACCCCTGACCTCACCTGCGAGGGACCCCTGCAGCGCGCGAGGGCGCCTCGCCCCGGGGCGCCCTCGCGCGCTGCGCGGGTCCCTCGCAGATCACGTACGCTCGAGCGGGTGAGTGCAACGGTGGACGTCGGGCGGGGGATCTACGACCGGCGGTACCTGCTCACCACTCTCGGCACGACGGCGCTGGTGTTCCTCGGCGCGTTCGAGGCCCTCGCCGTCACGACGGTGATGCCGCTGGTCAGCCGCGACCTCGACGGGCGGGAGCTGTACTCCCTCGCCTTCGCCGCCACGCTCGCAGCGAGCGTGGTCGGCATGGTCGCCGCCGGTGCCTCCGCCGACCGTCGCGGGCCGACCCCGGCGCTCGCGGTCTCCGTCGTCCTCTTCACGGCCGGGCTCATCCTCGCCGGCACCGCAACCGACATGACGGTGTTCGTCGGCGCCCGTTTCCTGCAGGGTCTCGGCTCCGGAGGGGTGAACGTGACCCTCTACGTGCTGGTCGCGCGCGTGTATCCGCCGCAGCTGCATCCGCGGATCTTCGGCGCCTTCGCGGCCGCCTGGGTGGTGCCGTCGATGGTCGGCCCCTTCGCCGCCGGCCTCGTGGCCGAGACGTTCAGCTGGCACTGGGTCTTCCTCGGCGTGGTCGGCCTGGTCGTGGTCTCGGCGGGCCTCATCGCCCCCGCACTGCGCGGCCACGCCGTGACCGACCGCGCGCCGTTCGATCGCAGCGCTCTGACCCGCGGCGCTCTCGCGATCGTCGTCGCGCTCGCCGTCGTCGCGGTGAGTTCGAGCGGTGAGTGGGGCGGATCCGCGTGGCTGGTCGCGCTCCCTGCCGCCGTCATCCTGCTGCTCGCGGTGCGACCGCTGCTTCCGGCCGGCACGCTGCTCGCCCGTGGGCCGCTCCCCGCCACGATCCTCCTGCGTGCGAGCGTGGCTGCCGCGTTCTTCGGCACCGAGGTGTACCTGCCCCTGCTGCTGCACGATCGCTACGGCCTGCCATCATGGCTCTCGGGTCTGACGCTGATGGCGGGAGCGGTGGCGTGGGCACTCGGATCCGCTCTGCAGGCGCGCGCGACCGAACAGCTCGGCAACGGGCCGGCGATGCGGTGGGGCGCCATGTCTCTGTTCGGCGGGGTCGCCGTGGTGCTGCTCACCGTGTTGCTCGCGCCGACGCCCGCGATCGCGGCGATCGTCGCGGCGGCGGGCTGGTTCTTCGCCGGCGCCGGGATGGGCATCGTGTACCCGCGGATGAGCTCGCTCACGCTGGCGCTGTCGCCGACCGGCCGCGAGGGCTTCAACTCCTCCGCGCTGCAGATCGCCGACTCCGTGGGCGGCGCGACCTCGCTCGCGCTCTCGGGCCTGGTCTTCACCGCGCTCGGCTTCGCCGCCACGTTCGGCTACGGAGCCCTGATCGCCGCCCTCGCCGTGCTGCTCTCGCTCCGCGTCGCCCGCCTGCTGCGCTGAGCCCACCCCCACCCCGCGCGAAAAGTTGCAGCCCTCGACGGGCGAGGGCTGCAACTTTTCGCGGTGTGGGGTGGCGTCAGGAGTAGAGGGATTCCGGGACGTCGAGGCCGTAGATGGCGCGGCCGGAGTCCCAGATGGTGGCGCAGGCGGCGCGGAGCAGGTCGAGCTCGCTCGAACCCTCGGCCTCGATGGTCACGGTGTTCCCGTCGAGGCGCACCTTCGCCGAGCCGACCACGCGGGTGCCGTTCTTGGTCACCGTGGTGACCGGGTACGGTTCGTGCAGTTCACGCAGATCGCCGAGGATGTAGGTCGGGCGCGACTTCGCATCGGCCGCGATCAGCTGCTTCGCCCGGTCGATGCCGGTCAACACGAGCGCCGACTCGATCTGCGCGTTGTTGGCGCCGAGGATGTCGGTGTCGAGCCGGTCGCCGATGAACAGCGGATTCGCGGAGCCGAAGCGCTGCGTCGCCGCGTCGAAGATCGCCCGCTCCGGCTTGCCCGCGACGACGGGCAGCCGTCCGACCGCGGTGTGCACCGCCGAGACCAGCGTGCCGTTGCCGGGCGCGATGCCGCGAGCGACTGGGATCGTCCAGTCGGTGTTGGTCGCCACCCACGGGATGCCCGTGTGCAGCGCGAACGCCGCCTCGGCCAGGTGCACCCAGCCCACGTCGGGCGCGAAGCCCTGGATCACCGCGGCGGGTGCGTCCTCCGCGCTGCGCGTCACCACGAAGCCGGCCTTCTGCACCTCGTCGACCAGGCCGTCACCGCCGATCACCAGGATGCGCGAGCCGGCCGGTACGAGCCCGGCCAGCAGCACAACGGCGGCTTGAGGAGAGGTGACGACATCCTCCGCGCGCACGGCCAGGCCGAGTTCGCTCAGGTGACCCGCGACGGACGCATCCGTCCGCGAGGCGTTATTGGTGATGTAGCCGACGCGGAGCGACTCAGCGGCGCGGTTCAGGCTCTCGACCGCGAACGGGATCGCATCCGCGCCCTTGTAGACGACCCCGTCGAGGTCGGCCAGTACGGCGTCGCGACCGCTCAGCGGGGTCACGTCACTCGTCACGGTTCTCCGGCGCAGCAGCGGGCTCATCGTCCTCTTCCTGGATCGGGGCGGTAGCGGGCTCGTCGGACGACGATGCCAGGTCGGGATCGTAGACGGCGTCGTCGTCGGGCACGTAGCTCGTGTCCTCGTCGTCCTCGTCCGGGTCGAGGTCGCTCAGCGCGAACTCGAACTCCTCCTCCACGATCTCCACCGTCTCGTCGTCGCCGGTGGATGCGGCGCCCTCGGCCTCGGCGATCGCCCGCTCGGCCCGGTCGGCACGGCCGCGCCATTCGGCCGCCTCGTCCACTCGGCCCAGCTCCTCCAGCACCTCGGCGTACGCGGAGAACAGCTCGGGGCTCCACGAGAACGCACGGTCGGGCTGGAGCTGCGGGATCTCGAGCTCGACGAGCGCGAGACCCGGCTGCTCGAGGTCGAGGCGGGCGCCCGACATCGCGATCGCCAGCGAGACCTGTGCGGGCACCGACAGCGTCGAACGATCGACGGAGCGGCCCAGCTCGAGCGCCTTGTCGGGGCGACCGACGCCGCGCTCGCTGTCCACCATCAGCGGAAGCTGCTCGTCGGAGCCGGAGATGCGGCGGTAGGTGCGCAGCTCGCGCAGTGCGAGGGCGTAGTCGCCGACGGCGTAGGCGGTGATCGCGAGTGACTCGCGCACCACGCCGATCCGTCCCGCGCGACGCGCGGCCGACGTAACGTGCCGGTGCGCGAGCTCCGGGTCCTCGTCCAGCAGTCGCACCGCCATCACCAGGTGACGCGCCACCCAGTCGGCGTTCTCCTTGGAGAGGGTGCGCAGCTCGTTCCGCGCGATGCGGTCGAGCTCCTTCGCCTCGACGTCGTCGGGCAGGTCGGGGTCGTCATGCCGCGGGCGGATGCTCTGCAGCTCGCGCCGGCGCTTCTCCTCCTCGGTGAGCGGAGCCTCGAAGCGGTCTTCGCGACCTCCGCGCGCACCGCGATCGTCGCGGCCCCCGCGGTCACCGTACGACGGGCGGGACCCGCCCCGGTCGTCGCGACCACCGGACCGACGGTCGCCACCGGAGGAGGGGCGATCGCCGTCTCGGCGGGGACGGTCGGAGTTGTAGGTCGGACGATCACCGTCGCGGCGCGGGCGGTCGGAGTTGTACGACGGCCGATCACCGTCACGACGCGGGCGGTCGGAGTTGTACGACGGCCGATCACCGTTACGACGAGGACGATCGGCGTTGTACGACGGGCGGTCACCGTCGCGACGAGGCCGATCCGAGTTGGGACGGTCACCATCCCGACCAGGACGATCCGAGTTGTAGGACGGACGATCACCATCACGACGCGGGCGATCCGAGTTGTACGACGGACGATCACCATCACGGCGCGGCCTGTCGTCGTTGCTGCGCGGCGGGCGACGATCGCCGTCGCGCTGAGGGCGCGCATCGCCGTCACGCCGTGGCCGGTCGTCTCCCCACCGCTTCGGCCGGTCATCGCCCGATCGCTGCGGACGGTTGTCGGAGGATCGAGCCGAACGGTCGTCGCTGCTGCGCGGGGGACGGTTGTCGAAGTTCCGTGCGGGTCGGTCGTCATTGCTGCGCGACGGGCGACGATCGCCGTCGCGCTGAGGGCGGGCATCGCCGTCACGACGCGGACGCTCGTTGCGATCACCAAGCGGTGCGCCCGAACCTCGAGCACCGTCCCGGTTGTACGGAGGACGAGCCTGGCCTCCGGATCCCTCGCGTCGGGGTCGGTCCGACGAACGGTCCTCGCCGTTGTCCGATCGGTTGTCGCTCATGGGTGTCCTCGCCTTGTGCTCGTACTCTGTGAAGTTGGTGTCGTCGACCCGAAGTCGCCGTCGATCGTCAACGATACGTGACGACCGGCAGGGGCGCACCGTACTCGGTACCGCCTTGGCCGGCCTTCCCTTGTTCGCTGGTTGAGTAGCCCAAGGCCGGCCACGGCGGACGCGTATCGAAACCCGTGCACTTCTTCTCGAGAGTGGGTGCATGGATCTCGATACGCGTCGGCCGCGAGCGGCCTTGGGCTACTCGATCAGCGAAGGCGGACCGCGCGTTAAACACGAATGGCCACCCTGCATAGGGTGGCCATTCGTAAATGGTGTCCGGCGGTGTCCTACTCTCCCACAGGGTCCCCCCTGCAGTACCATCGGCGCTGAGAGTCTTAGCTTC
>JABMLH010000005.1:0-14814 GCA_013205085.1 Microbacteriaceae bacterium VKM Ac-2854
CCCACTTCGATACCGGAGATCCTCGCTATTTCAACTCACGCCACGCTGAACACAACCTCCCGGGGAACTACACCTAGGGCCGCTCGGCTGGAGGCTGCACGACCGAGGGCCGCGAAACGGCGTGCTGCGCGACGACCGGGATCGAGAGGGCGTCGGCGAGACCGAACTCCAGCATCCGCAGCGCGTCGTCGACGCGGGTACTGAGATCATCGGTGTCGCCTCGTGCCCACAACATCAGAGCAGCGTCGACCGCCGAAGCGATCACGGTCGCCGCGACCTGGATCCGAAACAGATCGACCGGTGGCGTGGAGACGGCGACCAAGGCGTCGACGAGCATCCCGGCGGTCTGCTGCTGCCGGAACCAACCGGCCGTCTGCAGCGACGGAGTCGACGCGATCAGCCGGAGCCGGAGGCGAGCGGCCTCGCGCTGGGACTCCGGGAAGGAGGCGGCCGCGACGAACGCTGCGCGGACGGTCGAAAGGTCGCGATCGAGAACCGATTCCCACGCTTCGAGGAAGCGCCCATTCGCCGCCGGCAGCCCGCCCCACACGAGATCGCCCTTCGACGGGTAGAAGCGGAACAGCGTGCTGCGGCTCACGCCGGCCGCGACGGCCACGTCGGCCATGGTCGACGAGTCGTAGCCGTGCACGGCGAAGAGTCGCAGTGCTCGAACCGCGATCGCTTCGGCATCGACCGTCGGCGGCCGTCCGATCCTGGGCATTCGCCCTCCTCTCCGACGGTGTCGGTCACGACTTATGACACCGAGTGCTAGAACTGTAGTCGGGATCCCCCACCCCGAGAAAGGACACCCCATCAGCATCCTCTACACCGCAGAAGCCCTCGCCACCGGCGGCGGCCGTAACGGACACGTCAGCACCCCGTCCGGACGCGTCGATCTCGACATGGCCGTTCCGAAGGAGATGGGCGGATCCGGCAACGGGTCCAACCCCGAGGAACTCTTCGCCGCCGGATACGCCACCTGCTTCCACTCCGCGCTGCAGAGCGTGGCGTGGACGAAGAAGGTGGCGATCACTGATTCGTCGGTCGGCGGCCGCGTTCACATCCTTCCCAACGACGCGGGCGGATTCGTGCTCGCCGTCGATCTCGAGGTCATCATCCCCGATGTCGACCCCGCGGTGGCGCAGGAGCTCGCCGACGCCGCCCACCAGATCTGCCCGTACTCCAACGCGACCCGGGGCAACATCACCGTGAACATCCTCGTCTCGGACGACTGACGCGCCAGTAAGCGCGCAGGCAGGCGAGCACGGTCCACATCGGATCGTGCTCGCCTCCGTCGCCGGCGATGCACTCCGAACAGCCGCGTGAGCCGCGGATGCTACGTCGTCGACTTCGTCAGGTCCTCGGCGAGCATCACGATGATTCCGCTGGGGCCGCGGAGGTAGCTGAGCTTGTAGACGTCACGGTAGTTCGCGACGCCGCGCAGCGGGTAGCAGCCGTGGCGCGCCGCGATCGCCAGGGACTCATCGATGTCGTCGACCGAGAAGGCGACGCGATGCATCCCGATCTCGTTGGGCAGGGTCGGTTCCGTGTCGATCGCTCGCGGATGGATGTACTCGAAGAGCTCGATCCGACCGTGGCCGTCCGGGGTCTGCAGCATCGCGATCCTGGCTTGGTTGCCGTCGAGGCCGACCGCGGTGTCCGTCCATTCGCCCTGGACGGTGTCGCGACCGACCACCGAGAGCCCGAGGTCGCTGAAGAACGCGATCGTCGCCTCCAGGTCGCGGACAGCGATGCCGACGTTCTCGAAGGTGATGGCCATGGCCCCATCGTACGGATGCGCATCTTCGCCGTCGCGGGACCGCTCGCCGACCTTGCGGATCCCGCGCTGCGCGAGTGAGCGATCGTCGGCCATGATGGATGCGTCAGCCAGAATGGGATGGCGCGGGACACGTCCGTGCCGAAAGGATGTCACCGGATGTCGTACGTCGTCGATTTCGTCAACGTCTCCCCCGTCGGACTCGAAACCTCGCCGGTCGTGGACGCCCTCGCCGGTCTGCGGGCGAACGAAGCCCGCTACTTCAAGAACAAGTACGACCACGTGTTCACGGTCGAGCCGGCTGCCGAAGCGGCCGAGACGATCGACTGGGTGCACGGCATCCTCAAGGACGAGCGCGACATCGTGATCGCCTCCCCGCCGCTGGAGGCGACGCAGTTCGAGGTCGCCGGGATCCGGATGGCCTACGTCTTCTACGAGAGCGGCCTGTCGATCAACGTGATGTACACGCTGGAGGATGCGGGAAAGCGCGCCGTCGGCTTCAAGCTCTCGGACGGTATGGAGATCCCGGAGGAGCTCGCCAGCCGCTTCAAGTTCGCCCGCCAGAAGTCGAAGCTGGCCGGCACCATTCGCGGCTCGTACTTCACGATCAAGAGCGAGCACTGAGTCTCGAGGGCGAGCGCTGAGTCTCGGGAGCGACCACTGAGTTTCAAGAACGAGCACTGAGTCTCGGGAGCGAGCGAGCGCGGACTCTCGGCGGACCGAGCCGGAGCAGTCGGTCGCGCACAATCACTTTGAGAGTTGACGGTTAGATCTCTAACACTTAGAGTTCTGAGCATGGAAGAACGAGAGAACGCCTTCACGAGCAGCCTCGACCTGGTCCGCTGGATCGGGTGGGCTCAGCGCAAGGCTGCCGAAGACTGGATCCGCGAACGCGAACTCAGTCACGAGCAGAGCTTCGCTCTCGGCTTCCTGGTGCAGAACCCCGGTTCGATGCAGCGCGAGATCGCTCAGATGACGCGCACGAGCGCCGCGAGCGTGTCGAGCCTCCTGCAGGGGCTCGAACGACGCGACTTGATCGAGCGGCGGGCGGAAGACGGTGACGCGCGCAGCAAGCGCGTCTACGCCACGGCCGCCGGCGCTGAACTGATCGCCGGTTTCGACGCCGCGATGGCCGCCGCCAACGACTCGATCCTGACTCCGCTGGACGAGACGGAACGCGCCACGCTGAACGCACTCCTGACCAAGATCACCGCCGTGCTGCCGCAGCCCACGCGCTAGCGGGCCACCGCACCTCCTCCCGCACCTCCCCCACCTCCATCGTCGTGCCGACGCTCGTCGGCGCGCCCTCCGGTGCGCCCTCCGGCGCGCCCGAAAGAAGCCGACCATGTCCTCACTCACTCCCGCAGCCGACACCGTCGGCAGCAACCGCTGGTTCCTCTCCACCGCCCCGATCGCTCGTGCCCTCGTCCACCTCTGCCTCCCGATGGCCGCCGCGATGATCGTCGGAGCCGTCTACAACGTCATCAACGCCGGATTCATCGGCTCGCTGCACAACAGCGCCCTGCTCGCCGCGATCACCTTCGGCACTCCCCTGCTCGGCCTGGTCATGGCCGTCGGCGGAGTGTTCGGTGTCGGCGGCGGTGCGCTGATCTCGCGCCTGCTCGGCGCCTCCGAGAACGAGCCGGCCCGAGCCGGCGAGATCAAGAACGTCGCCTCGTTCGCGCTCTGGGGTGCCATCATCACGGGTGCCGTGTTGGCCGCGCTCGGGCTGTTGCTGCTCGGCCCACTCGTGTCGCTCCTGGGCGCGGATGCGTCCGCCGCGCCGGCGACGAGCGCCTACGTCGGCGTGATGCTCGCGTTCGTCCCCGTGCTCGCGGCCGCCTTCTGCCTGGAGCAACTGGTGCGGGCAGAGGGCGCCGCGCGGCAGGTGATGGTGGGTCTGATCGCCTCGACCATCGGCAACATCGTCTTCGACGTGCTGTTCATCCTCGTGCTCGGCTGGGGCGTCGCCGGCGCGGCGTTGGCGATGGGCCTGTCCAACCTCGGCGTCGTCCTCTACTTCGCCGTGTGGCTGCAGCGCAACAGCGAGAACGTGAGCCTCGCCCCGCGGTGGTTCACCCTGTCCCCCGCCGTGCTGAAGCCCGTCTTCGGCGTCGGCTCGGGTGAGCTGCTGCAGTCCGCGTTCCTGATCCTGACGTCGCTCGTGCTGAACAACCTGGCGGTCGCCTACGGCGACAGCGCGCTGGCGGCGATGGGAGTGGCCGTGCGGATCGCCCAGGTGCCCGAGTTCCTGGTGATGGGGGTCACCCTCGGAGTGCTGCCGCTGCTCGCCTACGCCTACGGCAAGGGTGACCGGAGCCGGTTGAACGCCTCCGTGTGCGGCTCCGCGCTGACGGTCGGAGTGATCGTGCTGCTCTTCTCGGGAGTCGTCTTCGTCTTCCGCGAGCAGATCTTCGCCGCGTTCTCGAACGACGACTCGGTGCTGGCGATCGGTGTGACGATCCTCACGGCCCAGCTGGTCGCGACGATCGTGAACGGCTTTACGGGTCTGTTCACCTCGCTGTTCCAGGCGACGGGGCGCGCGGTTCCGGCGATCGTGATGTCGATGTCGCAGGGTGTTCTGTTCATCCCGATCGTGCTGCTCGGAAACGCGTGGTTCGGCCTGGCCGGCATCATCTGGGCGCTGACCGTGACCGAGATCCTGGTCCTCGTGATCGGCGTCGGGCTCTGGCTCGCCAGTCGGGCCGCGATCGACCGCGGCCTCGCCGACGGCAGCCCGGAGCGGGCGGAATCGGTGCTCGAAGAGGCCTGAGCGGGCGATCATCGCCGGGCGCCGTACGAAACGAAGGACGGCGTGGTCGGTCACCCTCCGCGGCGGCGGCGAGATCGGCGTGATTCCGGGGATCGTTAGGCCGCCTGCGGGGGTGCGGTTTCGTCCCGTCCTTCGTTTCACACATCATCGGCTGCTGACCAAGCGCCGGACGAGCGCAACCTGGGTCCGCCGGACCCAGGATCGACCGGGCACTGGCTCGCATGACGCGCGGGTCGCAGGCTGGAACCGACATCGAGAAGAAGGAAACACATCATGACTCAGCGCATCCTCGTCACCGGTGGCTCGGGCTTCATCGCCGGCCACTGCATCCTGCAGCTGCTCGAGGCGGGTTACCTCGTGCGCACCACCGTGCGATCGCCGGCCCGGGAGGCCGAGGTACGGGCGACCCTCACCGAGGCGGGGATGCAGCGCGGGGACGCGCTCGAATTCGTCGCCGCCGATCTCACCTCCGACGCCGGATGGGCGCAAGCGGTCGCCGAGTGCGACGCCGTACTGCACGTCGCCTCCCCGTGCGCCCCGGTCACGTCGAGAACGAGGAGGAGCTGATCGGCCCCGCCCGGGACGGTGCCCTACGGGTGCTGCGCGCCGCGCGCGACTCCGGGGTGCGCCGGGTCGTGCTCACCAGCGCCTTCCACGCGGCCGGTTTCGGCCAGCCGCACCGCGACACCGCCTTCACCGAAGCCGACTGGTCGCCGCTGGACGGGCCGGGCATGGACGCGTACGGCCGCAGCAAGGTGCTCGCCGAGCGCGCCGCGTGGGAGTTCGCCGACGCCGCCGGCCCTGGATTCGAGCTGGTCACCCTGCTTCCCGTCGCGGTCATGGGGCCGGTGCTGGGTCGCGAGATCTCGGGTTCGAACCACATCGTGCAGCGCATCCTGAACGGTGGGATGCCCGGCTACCCGAACACCTTCATCCCGATCGTCGACGTCCGCGACGTCGCTCGGGCGCACGTGCTGGCGTTGAACGTGCCCGAAGCGGCGGGAGAACGTTTCCTACTCGCCGGTGGTCCCTCGACCCCGATGAAGCGGATCGGCGAGCTGATCCGCTCGAACCTCGGCGCCGCGGCTGCGAAGGTGCCAACGCGGTCGATCCCGGACGCCGTGGTGCGGGCCGGCGCGCTGGTGAACCCGGAGATGCGCGCCATCGCGATCGACCTGGGATACAGCAAGAAGGTCTCCACCGAGAAGGCCCGCCGGGTGCTCGGCTGGCAGCCGCACGATCCGGAGGCTGCGGTCGTCGCCGCGGCCGAGAGCCTGGTGCGCAAGGGCCTCGTCGAACGAGCCTGACCCCAGCGGAACCACGCCCGCCCTTCCGGAGCGACGGCCGGACCTCTAGCGTGAACAGAACGCATCCGTTCGCACCGTCCGAAAGGATCTTCATGGCCGTCTTCTCCCGCGGTTTCGGCTCGCGCCGCCGCGAATCCGACCCCGCCCTGCCACCGGGTCAATACCTCACCACCGATTTCCCGGTGCTCTCCGCGGGGCCGACCCCCCGCATCGACACCGGGAAGTGGTCGTTCTCGATCACGACCGAATACGGGATGAAGCATTCCTGGACCTGGTCGCAGCTGATGGCCCTGCCGATCGAGGAGGTGCACACCGACATCCACTGCGTCACCCGATGGTCGAAGCTCGGCACCTCGTGGCGCGGCGTCTCGCTCGACACGCTGTTCGACGGCATCGACACCACGCTGAAGTACACGATGGTGCACTCCTACGGCGGCTACACCACGAACGTGCCGCTGGCGGATCTGCTCGGCGGCAAAGCGTGGGTGGCGTTCGAGTTCGACGGCGTGCCGCTCGCCCCCGAGCACGGCGGCCCGGCGCGGCTGCTGGTGCCGCACCTGTACTTCTGGAAGAGCGCGAAGTGGGTGCGCGGACTCGAGATGGAGGGCTCGGACGACCCGGGCTTCTGGGAGCAGAACGGCTACCACCTGCGCGGCGACCCGTGGAAGGAACAGCGCTATTGGTGAGCGATGACGGCTGGCGCCCTGGAACGGTCAGCAGCGCCCGAACGGCGAGCCCGACCGCACGCGTGCTGACACTCGACGTACCCGGCTGGTCCGGGAATCTGCCCGGCCAGCACCTCGATCTGCGGCTCACGGCCGAGGACGGCTATCAGGCCGTGCGTTCCTACTCCATCGCCTCCTTCGGCCCGGGTTCCGCCGTCGAACTCGCGGTCGACGAGCTGCCGGACGGCGAGGTGTCGCCCTACCTCGTGCGCGACGTCGAGGTCGGCGACGCCCTGGAGGTGAAGGGTCCGCTCGGCGGCTACTTCGTCTGGAGTCCGGAGGATCCCAGCCCCGTGCAACTGATCGCCGGCGGCTCCGGCGTCGTGCCGTTGGTCGCGATCGCTCGGGCGCACCGCGCGGCGGTGGACGCGGCGCCGATGCAACTGCTCTACTCGGTGCGTTCGGCGGCTGATGCGCTCTATGCCACTGAACTCGAGGAGCTCGCCCACAACGGCTTCGGACTGGAGTGGGCCTACACCCGCGAAGCGCCGCTCGGATGGCCGGAACCGCCCGCCCGCGTGGATGCCGGGCGTCTGGCAGGCAGCACGCTCGCGCCCGCTGCGGATCCGCTGGTGTACGTCTGCGGTCCGAACGGCTTCGTCGAGGCCGTCGCGACCGCCTTGGTGGCACTCGGCCATCGCCCCGAGCGTGTGCGCACCGAACGATTCGGAGGAACGTGATGCTGGAACACGTCGACGGCAACGCCCTCGCCGGCACCCTGGCCGGCGTCTTCGGCCCGGACGCCACGCTCGCCACCGGCGGGTGCGGCAACTGCGGCGCCGAGGCCGTGCTCGCTCAGGCCAGGGTCGAACGCGACGAGGTCGCGGCGATCGTGCGCTGCGACTCGTGCAGCCACACGTTGTTCACGGTATTCACCGAGGCGGACGGGATCCGCATCGAGATCGCCTGCCTCGGCTCGATGCGCGTGCACGGACGCTGATCGCTCGGCTCCGGATGCGGCAGTTTCGGGCCTCGCCGTCTCGGGCTCAGATCGGCTCGACCAGCCCGCCGAGCCACAGGCCGAGGCCGGCGGCGGCGACCGACGCCACCAGCATCCCCACACCGTTGGCGAGGGACGCCCAGCGACGCCCCTGCGCGAGCAGGCGCACCGTCTCGTAGCTCGCGGTGCTGAAGGTGGTGTAGCCGCCGAGGAATCCCGTGCCGAGTACGAGCCGCCACTCGGGCGCGATCACGTGCTCGAGTGCGAGCCCGGTGATCAGGCCGAGCAGCAGCGATCCGCTGACGTTGATCACGGTCGTACCGACCGGGTACGCGAGGCGCACCCGCGCCCTGACGACGCCATCGACCAGCAGACGCACGGCGGCGCCGAGCCCACCGGCGATCGAGAGCGCGACGAACAACAACACGTTCACGAGGCGGCCCCTGCGCGTCGGGCCGCGACGGCGATGCCCGCCCACGAGGCCGCGGCGCCGACCACGATCGTCAGCCCTCCGTAGAGGATGGCCGGCCCGAGCTGCCCGTCACCGAGCAGGAGCGCGGTGTCGGTCGCGAGCGCGCTGTAGGTCGTGAAGCCGCCCAACACGCCGGTGCCCAGCAGCAGGCGCAGCACCCGGCGACGACCGCCGTCGGCTCCGCGGCGCAGCAACGCCTCCAGCAGCACACCCAGCAGGAACGCGCCGACGACGTTGATGCCGAAGATGACCGCCGGGAACGCGCCGGAGACGGGGACGAGCAGCGACAGGCCCTCTCGCATCGCCGTGCCGACGGTCCCGCCGAGGGCGACGGTGCCCAGCGCCCACCACTCACGATGAAGCGGGGTCGCGGGAGCCGAGGGGGTCACGAGCACTCAGTCTGCCACCGGCATCGGCGCGCGCTCCGCGTCGAGGGGCGCGGAGACTCGCCCGTCCCGCCGCCGACGGGCAGGCCCGAACGCGCACCCCCAGGCTGGACACGGCAGACTAGAGGGGTCCGCACCGGCGAATCCGAGGCGCGACTCCCCGAATGAGAAGAGACTCCATGCCCGAACCGGTCGACGCGCGCGTCGCGGTGTACATCGATTTCGACAACATCGTGATCTCCCGATACGACCAGGTCCACGGCCGCGGTCAGTTCATGCGCGACAAGTCCCGCGGGTTCTTCGCCGGCTCCGACGCCGAGGCCACCGAGAAGCTGACTCAGGCGACGGTGGACATCGGCGCGGTCATCGACTTCGCGTCGTCCTTCGGCACGCTGGTGCTCACCCGCGCGTACGCGGACTGGTCCGCTCCGGTGAACTCCGACTACCGCGGCCAGCTGGTCGCGCGCGCCGTGGACCTCGTGCAGCTGTTCCCCGCCGCCGCCTACGGCAAGAACGGTGCCGACATCCGCCTCGCGGTGGACGGCATCGAGGACATGTTCCGCCTGCCCGACCTCACTCACGTCGTGATCGTCGCGGGCGACTCCGACTACATCGCGCTGGCCCAGCGCTGCAAGCGCCTCGGCCGCTACGTGGTCGGGATCGGCGTGGCCGGCTCGACCAGCAAGTCGCTCGCCGCGGCCTGCGACGAGTTCGCCACCTACGACGCGTTGCCCGGTGTGAAGCCGGTGCCGATCGTCGCGAGCTCGACCGGTTCCGGCCGTGGCAAGCGCGCCCTCGCGCCGAAGGCCGGCGCTGAGGAGGCTCCCGTCACCGGCGTGAAGACCGTGCCGACCGTGGCCTTCGTCGCTCCGGCCGGGCTGCCGGAGCTGGTCGACGGCGAAGAGGACGGCGAGGAGGAGCCGCCCAAGCGCAAGCGCGTCGCCCGCCGAGCGCAATCGAGCGCGCCGGCCGAGGAGGCGGAGCCCGATCCCGAAGACCCGCAGGAGCTGGCGACCCGCCTGTTCGAGCGCGCCTTGCAGTTGGGGCATGAGAAGGACGACGCCGAGTGGCTGCACAGCTCCAGCGTGAAGACGCAGATGAAGCGGATGGACCCGTCCTTCAGCGAGAAGGCGCTGGGCTATCGCAGCTTCTCCGACTTCGTGAAGTCGCGCTCGGCCGTGGCCGAACTCGACGAGAGCAGCACGGCACGCCTCGTGCGCCTGGCGGCTGGCCGCGACTGACGCACGCGCCGCGCACGCGGTGGCGAGCCGTCAGCGTACGCGGTAACGGAGGAAGACGACTCCCTCGGCGAAGCGATGCTCCTCGACGAGGTCGAGATCGAGGCGCACGCCCGGCGGCAGCGCGGCGGTCCCTCCCCCGACGATGATCGGGTTCAGGTACAGCTGAATCTCGTCGACGAGGCCGGCGCGCAGCGCCTGGGCCGCGAGCTGCGGGCCACCGATCGACACGTCGCGGGCGGATGCACGCACGACGTCGCGCACGCGGCTCGGGTCGAACACCGGCTCGAGCCGAGTCCGCCGGGTGTCGACGTCGGCGAGCGTGGTGGAGTAGACGATCTTGTCGGCCTCCGACCAGAGTTGTGCGTAGTCCTTGATCGCGGCCGGCTCCTGCTCGATGCCGGGCAAGGAGTCCCAGACGCGCAGCACCTCCCACATCCGCCGCCCGAGCAGCATGGTGCCGACCCGGCGCTCGCGGTCGTTCACAAAGGCGTGCACTTCTTCGTCGGGGGCGCTCCAGTCGAAGCCTCCGTCGGCATCGGCGGTGAAGCCGTCGAGCGAACAGATCGCGGAGTAGATCAAGCGGGCCATCTTGGCCTCCTCACCGTTGTGCATCGACTGTGCTCGGCGTTGCGCATCGACTGTGATGCTACGCCGCGGGCCGATCGCGCAGGCGACACGGGCGACGCACGAACTCCATCCGGAGGGTCGGCGCGATGGCGCGATCGATCACGACCGTGACGTAGCGCCCATCGACCCGGGCGCCCATCCCGATCACCCGCGGATGCGCGTCGTAGCGGACGCCGCGCGTCGGCTCGCCGTCGACGGAGAACACCACCCCTCGCGTGAGCGCCCGTTCGTCGAGCCGCCGACCCACGCTCGGAACCGCGCGGGTCGCGTCCGCGAAGGAGGTGCGCAGCACATCGTTGAGGTGCGCCGCCAACCGCGATTCGATCGGATTGTTGCGCTCCGACGGAACGGCGAGCGAGGTGCGCACCGTCTCCCAGAGCACGGGCCGCCGCAGCCGTTCGATCTGCTCCAGGATCCAGGCCGGGACGGCGGCGCGTCCGACGGCATCGATCGCGGCCTCCTGATCGGGCCGGAGCCGGATCCGTGCGGCGGGGTCGGGGAAATACGAGTAGGACAACGAGAGGTGCACAGCGCGTCCGAGCGCGCGGCCCTCCGATGCGTTGAACTCCTCGAGGCGCGATTGGGGACGGAAGGTGATCAGCGGCGCGCCGAAGCGTGCGGCGATCTCGTCGACGCCCGGTGGAACGGGCAGGGAGTCGAGGGTCATGGCGGAGTCCTTTCGAGCGCGGGTCGGCCTCGTCCGGGCACGCCGAAGACGGCGGCCGACGGGCTCGGCACAGGTGGATCGTCGGGGTTCGGGGGCGCCATCCCTCCCGACGCTCCGAAGATAGGGTCGTCGTTTCAGCGCGACCAAGCAGATCGTCGCTCAGTGTTCGTTTCTGGCGCCTCAAGTCGGTTTCCGACCGGACGCCCTCGGATCAGGCTGCCTCGAACTCCGCGGTCACAACGGCCGAAACGGTGATGTCCTCGGGGGTGAGGGCGAGCGCCGGCGCCGCCTTTGCGAAGGCAGCGGCGCGCATCATGCCGCCGCTGTCCTGCGCTGCGAGGTCGAGATTCGTGCCCGGTTCGGACAGCCGCACCGCGGTCACGCGTTCGAGCCCGAGGGCGCCGGCGTACGCGGTGGCGCGCGCCTGGGCGTCCTGCACCGCCTCGATCCGCACCGCGCGCACGGCGCGTTCGCGGGTCGCATCCGTCAGCTGCCATTCGACCCCGTCCACCGTGATTCCCGGCTCGGCGGAGACCGCGGTGATCCAGGTCGACAGCGCCTCGAAGTCGCAGAAGCGCACCCGCACGGAGGCGGACGCGACGTGCACCGTCTCGCCACGCTCCGGAGAGTTGTCGTACCGGACGTAGCTGGAGGCGCGGACCTGCTCGGCCGACCATCGCGTGGCCGCGCCCGCCGTCTCGAAGTCACGGGCCTCGGCGGTGAGGCGGCTGTGGGTCGCGGCGACGGCGTCGACGACGTCGTGACGGGAGGTGCCCTCGAGTCGGGCTTCGAGCCGAAGGGTGCCTCGTTCGGCGGGGTGCTGGTGCCGGGCCGACCCGGCGACGGAGATGGTGACCATCCCTTATCGTCGCACTCTCACGGCCATCCTTCCCGGTACGGGTTCGGGCCGCCCTCGCAGGTCATGAACGCCGCAGGTCACGAGCGCCGCCCGTCACGAACACCGCCCGGAGCCCTCCGGCGTGCGGATCACGATCGCGAGTTGCTCCCCCTGCAGCGCCGTCCAGTAGCGCAGCGCCTCCCGCTCCTGCGCGAGGTTGCTCAGCAGCTGATCGCGGTAGCCGCCGGTCGCGCGCTGCGTCGTTCGACCCAGCGGGTCCGTCCACCCGGTGAGCTTGGCGCCGATCCGCCCGATCTCCGCTTCGATCAGCTCGATGCGGTTCTGCGTCGTGCTGATCTGCAGGATGCCGACGGTGGCGACAGTGCGGGTGGCGTGGGTTGACGGCATGAGTAGTCCTGTCTCGGCGGTGAGCGGAGCGATCCGGAATCGCTGCGCGCAGTGAATCGCTCTTACTGGAGAGACGCAGCCCGAGCCGGATCATGACGCCGGTTCGAGAACGGATTTCTACCGCGGCGCCGCCGCCGCGTAGAGCAGCGGCTGCAGGGCATCCAACAGCTCGGCGACCGAACCCGGCTCACCCGTCTGTGCCCACGTCGCCTCGAACTCGCCGATCTCGAGACCCACCACCTCGTTGTCGGCTAATGCATCCGCGATCTCGCGGAGTTCGCCGAAAGTGAAACCGCCGTCCACGCGGTAGTCCGTCGGTACGAGCCCGGGTTCCAGCACATCGCAGTCGAGGTGCAGATACACCGGTCGGCCGGCCACTGCGCGGCGCACCTGCTCCGCGGTGTCGATCGCGACGGGGATGAACGTCACCACGCCGCTGTCGATCAGGTGACGCTCGGGCGGATCGATGTCGCGCGCGCCGACCAGGATGGTGTTCGCCAGTGCCAGGTCGCCGCCGAGTCCGGTGTTCCAGAAACCCAGCGGACCCGAGAGGGCGAGCCCGCCGAGGAAGCCGGTCTCGGTGTCACTCGGGGTGTTCAGATCGGCGTGACCGTCGAACCAGAGCACCACGGCGTCCGGGCGGTGGCGCGCGACCGACGGCAGGGTCGCCAGGGCGGTGCTGCATCGACCGATCGCGCTCACCGGCACCGACCGGTGCGCCAACAGACGGTCGTAGTGCCGAGCCATCACCTCGAGGTCGGGACGGGCCGCCTCCAGCTCCTCCGACCAGCCCGCGTTCAGCGCCGGCGCCGGAGTTCCGATCGGCGCCACATCGACGCCGAATCGGCTGCCCAGTTCGGCCGCGAGCAGCGCCGCCCCGGCTTGCGCCCGATCGTTGTGGTCGCCGATGCGACCGATGAACGCGGTGACGGCGACGCGGGAGATCAACGCTGACATGTGCTCACCCTACGGGGTGGGCTCGGCGTGTTCGTCAGGTGGGGTTCGTGAGCGTGTTCAGGTGGTGGCGGGTGAGAACACGAAGATCTGCTCGTTCTGCACGATGGGGAGCGTGCGCACGAGCCGGGTGTACCGCTCGACGAGCGTCTCCTCTGCGTCCGTGGTGACCGAACCGAGCAGGGCAGCGACGCTCTCGCTCGGGAACAACGAGACGATCTCCAGCGCCGTGGAGCGCCCGTGCTCGTACGAGAGCGACCCGGCGTACTCCAGCGCCCGCACGAGTTGCGGACGCTCGTCACCCTGCGCGGTCGCCGCTCCCCCAGCGCTCAGCCCGGCGAAATTCGCCAGCACGGCCACGAAGACACGGGCGATCTCGTCCACCCGCAGCGCACGGACGAGCGTGAGGAGTCGGGAGGAGACTCGCGACACGCCGCGGCCCAGCAACTCGCCACCGAGGGCGCGCACCTCGATCACGTCGCCGCCGTTGAACTCGCCGGAGACCCGCTTGATGCCCGAGGCGAACAGGCTGGAGCCCGCTGCGATGCTGCGTTCCGCCTCCAGGTTGATCTCGACGCGGCCGCGCGCGGTGGCGACCCCCGAGATCCAGCGGTTCTCGGTCGCAGGATGCGCGTGGACGGCCTGCACCAGCGTGCCGGGGCCGGGGCCCTGGATGGCGGCGAGGATGACGTCGGTGCTGCGGGCGCCGGCGATCCGGGTGGACACACCGTTGTGCGCGGCCAGCTCGGCGGCGCGCAGTTTCGAGCGGATGCCGCCGCGCCCCGTGCCGCCCTTCTGCACCGCGATCTTGCGCAGCTCGGCGACGGTGAGCTCCTCCAGGTGCACGCCATCGGCGATGCTGGTGGCGAAGACGCCGGGCACGTCCGTGAGCAGCAGCAGCAGGTCGGCGCCGAGCAGCATCGCCAAGCCCGCGGCGACGCCGTCGTTGTCGGAGCCGGCGGAATCGATGGTGTCGTTGCCGTTGACCACGGGCACGACCCCGGCGTCGAGGGCATGCCGGATCGCCTCGGCGACGTGCGCCATCTGGCTGGGCGAGCCGAGGTCGGACTCGCCGATGAGGATCTGCGCGACGTGCGAGCCCGAGAGCTCGGCGACCGAGCGGTAGAAGCCCATCAACAGGGTCTGGCCGACGGCCGCGGCGAGGCGCTGGCTGATCGGCTCGCTCCGGTCGCGCAGCTGGTTGCGGGCGAAGAGGGCGCGACCGGATGAGACGGCGCCCGAGGAGACCAGCACGACGTCCCAGCCGAACGATTGGGCGGTGAGGGCGCTCTCCAGGGCTCGGGCGAGCAGCACGGGGTCGGGCCCGGACTGCTTGGTGACCGAGCTCGAGCCCATCTTCACAACGAGGGTCTTACGGACGCTGCCGGCGTGGGATTCGAGGACGGAGGCGTCGGAGGGCATGCCGACTATCGTATCGGCGCCGCTCGCGCCGGTTGCGCCCGGCCTTGGGCCTCGCGATCGACAACTCGCTGCAACGGGCGGCCTCCTATCCGCGGGAGGGCCGGTGGTTGCGTGGCCGGCGGACGCGGGTTGTCAGTCCGTTCTGCGAGCTCTGCGAGCTCTGCTAGCGGGACGGAGTGACAACCCTCTGAGGGGGTGCGTCTCATCCGAGGGAGCACCGGCGGATGCGGGTTGTCAGTCCGTTCTGCGAGCTCTGCGAGTGGGACGGAGTGACAAC
>JABMLH010000005.1:14914-385007 GCA_013205085.1 Microbacteriaceae bacterium VKM Ac-2854
CCTCCGAGAGGGGTGCGTCTCACCCGAGGGAGCACCGGCGGATGCGGGTTGTCAGTCCGTTCTGCGAGCTCTGCGAGTGGGACGGAGTGACAACCCTCCGAGAGGGGTGCGTCTCACCCGAGGGAGCACCGGCGGATGCGGGTTGTCAGTCCGTTCTGCGAGCTCTGCGAGCGAGACGGAGTGACAACCCTCTGCAGAGGGTGGCCTTCTATCCGCGGTTGGGGCCGGATCTGCGCGGCGGGTACCGGGCCGGCGAAGGTGGTGTCCGCTTCGCCGAGCCGCTCACGCAGGTCATCCAACCCGACGGTCACGATGACGGCGGGCTTCACGCCGCCGTTGCGGGGCAGCTTCCCGGTACGGGAGGCGAGTTCGCACGCGGCCACGAATCCTTCGAGCAGCAGCTGCGCGCGGGTGCGTCCGGTGAGGCGTACGCGGATCGGGTCATCCCCGTCCTGCGGGTCGATGACCACCTCATCCAGAGACTCCGTCTCGACAGGCTCCGTCGAGTCGCAGTCGCGGTCCGGGGTGCGCAGTCGCGGGTTGGTGAACGTCCCGATCGTGGACAGCACCGTCTCGTACCGGATCGAGGTCATGTTCCCCGCGAACGGGACGAGGCCGTCGCGTTCGGGTCCGACCCTTCGGCAGGCTCAGGACAAGAGGCGATGCCCTGCTTCATCCGCAGGATCCCATCGGAGGGTTCGGTGCCGTCGGGGTGCGCGTTGTCGATGATCCGGTTCGCGCAGCTGCGCACGAAAGCGTCGTCCTCGGTGCGCGCCTCCTCCAACAGTGCGGCGGTAAGAGCGTGCCGGGCATCGTCGGTGACGACCTCGCCGATCTTCTCCACTACCCGCACCACCTCCCCAGCGGACACGGTGGTGACCTCGTCGGCTCGTACCGCGAGGGCGAGGTCCGGCTGCAACGGCTCGAGCACATCCCCGGAGAGCATCGTCCGCGGCGTCACGACCGCAGCGACGCTGATCCGGCGGCGCGCCTCCCGGGCGGACACGCGACACATCAGCGTCAGCAGCTTCGCGGGCGTTTTCGTCTGATACTCCTCGCACGCGTTCGAGCGCACGATGCCCGCGGCGGCCGCGATGCGCAGGGCATCGCCGAAGCGGCCGATCTCCTCCGCGACGTGCGCGAAAGCCACCGCCTCCTCGGGCCGTAGCGGCCCGGCGGTGAAAGCGACGTCCACTGCCCCCTGCAGTGCGTCGCGCGCGATGCTCACCGTTCCGGCGAGCTGTGAACTGTTTCCCATACCGATATAGTAGCTCAGATGAGCGACTCTCGGAAGAGAACAACCTCGATCCACTAGAACTTGCGCTCGAATTCGCCTTGTGGAGGAGTGGTCGATGTCGGTGGTGAGGCGTAGGGTGTCCGAACGTCATCACGCCTCCCGGCATAGAATTTCGCATCGAACATTCAATGTCGGACGTGGTTGACATAGTGGTAAACATGTTCGAGTCTGGATCTGTGAACCGGTCAGCCACAGCAGTAGCGTCAGCGCCCCGTGCGCCCTCGACGCGTGCGGTGCGGGCTGACGTGCTCGACCAGCTGGCGGCGGTGCAGGAACTGCAATCGCGCATCCGCGAGATGCAGGCCACCACCCTCGAGACGCGGGATCTGCCCACGCTCCCCGCGCTCGCGAGCATCCTGCCGGGTGGGGCGCTGAAGCAGGGAGCGGCGTACTCCGTCGACGGTTCGATGAGCCTGGCGATGGGGCTGCTCGCCGGCCCGTCCGCCGACGGTGCATGGTGCGGGGTCGTGGGTGTGCCCGAGTTCGGTGCCGAGGCCGCGGCCGAACTCGGCATCGACCTGGAGCGGCTGGTGCTGGTGCCCGACGCGGGTTCCGATTGGATCACGGTCACCGCGGCGCTGGTCGATGTGCTCACGGTTGTGCTGGCCCGCCCGCCGGCCACCGTCGCCCCAGCCGATGTCGCCCGGCTGGGCGCCCGCCTGCGCCAGCGCGGAGCAGCGCTGATCGTGCTCGGCGACTGGCCGCAGAGCGAGGCGAGACTGCGGCTGCGTGAGAGCTCCTGGCAGGGCGTGGGCCGGGGCCACGGGCGACTGCGCGCGCGCCAGGCCACCGTCGACGTCACCGGTCGCGCCGGCATGTTCGCCCGCGGCGTGCGGATGTGGTTGCCCGGCCCGCAGAACGACTTCGCCCGGGTCGCGCCCCCCGCCCCCGCACGACTGGAGCGGGTGGTCTGATGCGGACGCCGACCTCCCTCAGCCGAACCATCCTGCTGTGGTGCCCCGACTGGCCGCTCGCGGCGGCGGCCGCCGAACACACGATCCCGGCCCGGACGCCGCTGGCCTTGACCGAGAAGGGGCTGGTCTTCGCCTGTTCCGCTGCGGCACGAGCCGACGGCGTGCGGCGAGGCATGCGGTTGCGCGAGGCGCAGTCGCGCTCCACCGCACTGGTGGTGCTGCCGTACGATCCGATCCTCGACGCGCGTGCGTTCGAGCCGATCATTCTGGCGTTGGAGCAGATCACGCCGGGTGTGCAGGTCATCCGCCCCGGGATGTGCGCGATCCGCGCGCGCGGACCGCGGCGCTACTACGGCGGCGAACGCCCGGCGGCGCAGGCCGTGCTCGATTGCGTTCAGGAGCTGGCGGTCGACGGCGCTCGTATCGGCATCGCCGACGGCGCGTTCGCCGCCGAGCTGGCGGCCAAGGGTGACGGCGCGGATCCGGTGCGGATCGTGCCGGAGCAGGGCAGCCCCGAGTTCTTGGCGCCGTTGCCGATCGGGGTGCTGGCGAGCGTCGGGCCGGCCGAGCCGAACTTCGTCACCCTGCTGCGTCGGCTGGGGGTGCGCAGCCTCGGCGACCTCGCCGCCCTGCCGGAAGCGGATGTGCGCTCGCGCTTCGGCCCCGACGGCGCGCGCTGCCACCGCGCGGCGAGCGGTCATGACGCCAGCGCGGTGGTGCCACGCTCCGCGCCCGTGCAGTTGGAGCGTTCGGTCGAGTTCGAGCCGCCACTGGACCGGATCGACCAGGTCACCTTCGCCTTCCGAGTCGCGGCGGAGCAGTTCGTCGCCGGGCTGACCGCAGCGCAGCTGGTCTGCACGGGCATCCGAGTCGAGGTGACCGACGAGGGCGGGCTGCAGTCCGCGCGCAGCTGGCTGCATCCGCGCTGGTTCTCCCCCGCCGACGTGGTCGACCGGGTGCGCTGGCAACTGCAGGGCAGCGGCGCGATCGACGCGGGGCTCGGCGCGCCGATCGCGAAGGTGACGGTTGTGCCCGAGGCGGTCGACGCCATCGGTCACCATGAGCAAGGGCTCTGGGGCACGGCGCCCGACGAGCGGATCCACCACGGGCTCAGCCGGGTGCAGAGCATGCTCGGCCACGAGGCCGTGGTCACCGCGGTGCTCGGCGGCGGGCGGGAGCTGCGAGAACGGCAGCACCTGGTGCCGTGGGGAGATCGCGAGCCGTCCGAGGCGGCGCGGCGCACGCTGCCGTGGCCCGGCAGCCTGCCGCCCCCGCTGCCCGGCACAGTCTTCGCCGCGCCGATGCCGGTGCTGGTGCGCGGCGCGGCCGGCGAGGAGGTGGTGGTCGATGAGCGCGGCACGCTCACCGCCGAACCCGCCTCGTTCACTCCGTCCGCGCGTGGGCACGCCGGAGGCATCCGCGGGTGGGCCGGGCCGTGGCCGGTGGATGAACGCTGGTGGGATGCGGAGCGTGCCCGGCACTACAACCGCTTCCAACTGGTGGACGCCGACGGCACCGCCTGGCTGCTGGTCGCGGAGGGCGCCGCCTGGTTCGCGGAGGCCCGATACGACTAGTGACGACGCAGCCCGGCGGAGCCGGTCTTCGCGGTGATCGACTAGCCCGTTCGCTCCGCGAACCGGCGTATCGCGGTGATCGAGTAGCCCGTTCGCTCTGTGAACCGGCGTATCGAGATCCTTGCACCTGCGATCGAGATGGTGGCCTCGGCCGACGAGCCGAGCACCCCAGACAAGAGAACCGAGAGGAGGCCCGTGTGGGCTGGAGCAATCCCCCGATCCCGTGGTCGGAGTTCGAGCGGCGGCTCTCCGGCGCGAAGCGGCCGAGCGACCGCCCGAACGACGGCGACGGTGGCGACGCCCCGGCGTGGTCGTACAAGCGTCCCGCCTATGTGGCCGACGATGGCGTCGCTCCGCCGGAGCAGCGCATCCCTTACGCCGAGCTGCACGTGCACTCGAACTTCAGCTTCCTCGACGGCGCCAGCAAGCCGGAGGAGCTGGTGGAGGAGGCCACCCGGCTCGGCATCGACACCCTGGCACTCACCGATCACGACGGCCTCTACGGCATCGTGCGGATGGCCGAGGCGGCGCAGGAGTACCCCCTGCGCACGGCGTTCGGCGCCGAGCTCTCGATCGGCCTGACCAAACCGCAGAACGGCGTCGCCGACCCCGAGGGCTCGCACCTGCTGGTGCTCGCGCGAAAAGAGGAGGGCTACCACCGCCTCGCCAGGGCGCTGACCACCGCCCAACTCGCCGGCGCGGAGAAAGGTAAGCCCAGCTACGACATCGATCAGCTCGCCGCCATCGCCGGGGGCCACTGGCTCATCCTCACCGGCTGTCGAAAAGGCCGGGTGCGTCAGGCGCTCGTGGCACAGGGCGAGTCTGCTGCCGAGCGCGAGATCGCCGAGCTGGTCGCGCTCTTCGGCGCCGAGAACGTGCTGGTCGAGCTGTACGACCACGGCCAGCCGCTCGACTCCGAGCACAACGACACCCTGGCCGCCATCGCCGAGCGCCTCGGCCTGCCCGTCGTCGCCACCGGCAACGTGCACTACGCGACCCCGCGCGATCGCCCGCTGGCAACCGCGCTCTCGGCCGTCCGCGCCCGGCGCAGCCTCGACGAGATGGACGGCTGGCTGCCCGCCGCGGGAGCCGCACACCTGCGCTCCGGTGCCGAGATGGCCGAGCGCTTCGCCCGCTACCCCGGCGCCGTCGAGCGTACGGTGCGGATCGCCGACGCGATCGCCTTCGAGCTGGGCAAGGTTCGCCCCGGGCTGCCGAAGGAGAGCTATCCCGACGGCCGCACCCCGATGCAGCAGCTGCGCGAACTCGTGCGCCAGGGCATCCCGAAGAAGTACCCCGATGCCGACGCCGACGTGTTGGAGCGGCTCGAGAAGGAACTGGCGGTGATCGAGAAGAAGGACTTCCCGGGCTACTTCCTGATCGTGCACGACATCGTGCACTTCGCCAATGGCCGCGGCATCCTCTGCCAAGGTCGCGGTTCCGCAGCGAACTCCGCGATCTGCTTCGTGCTCGGGATCACCGCGGTCGACTCGATCTTCTACGACCTGCCGTTCGAACGCTTCCTCTCCAGCATCCGCGACGAGGAGCCCGACATCGACGTCGACTTCGACTCGGAGCGGCGCGAGGAGGTGATCCAGTACGTCTACACGAAGTACGGCCGGCTGAACGCGGCGCAGGTGGCGAACGTGATCACCTACCGGCCCAAGTTCGCCGTGCGCGACATGGCCAAGGCCCTCGGCTACAGCTCCGGCCAGCAGGACGCCTGGTCGAAGCAGGTCGAGTCCTGGGGCGCCGTCGTATCGAGCGACGACCACGACATCCCGGAGGACGTCGTGGGCCTGGCGACGAAGGTGCTCGGCTTCCCGCGGCACCTGGGCATCCACTCCGGCGGCATGGTGCTGACCGACCGCCCGGTCGGCGAGGTCTGCCCGATCGAGCCGGCGCGGATGGAGAAGCGCACCGTGCTGCAGTGGGACAAGGACGACTGCGCCTGGATGGGCCTGGTCAAGTTCGATCTGCTGGGGCTGGGGATGCTCGCGGCGCTCTCGTACACCTTCGACCTGGTCCGCGAGCACGTGGGTGAGCACTGGGACCTCTCCACGATCCCCCGCGAGGAGAAGGGGGTGTACGACCAGCTCTGCCGAGCCGACTCGATCGGCGTGTTCCAGGTGGAGAGCCGGGCGCAGATGGGCACGCTGCCCCGGCTGCAGCCGCGGCGCTTCTACGACCTGGTGATCGAGGTGGCGCTGATCCGGCCCGGCCCGATCCAGGGCGGAGCCGTGCATCCGTACATCCGGCGCAAGATGGGGCAGGAGGAGGTGAGCTATCAGCATCCGCTGCTGGTCACGCCGCTCAAGCGCACGCTGGGGGTGCCACTGTTCCAGGAGCAGCTGATGCAGGTGGCGATCGCCGTCGGCGGCTGCTCCGCGGAGGACGCCGATCTGCTGCGCCGGGCGATGGGCTCCAAGCGCGGCACCGAGAAGATCGAGACCCTGCGCGAGCGCCTCTACGCCGGGATGGCCGGTAACGGCATCACCGGCGAGGTCGCGGACGACATCTACACGCGCATCCAGGCCTTCGCGAACTTCGGCTTCGCCGAGAGCCACGCCATCAGCTTCGCGCTGCTGGTCTACGCCAGTGCCTGGTTGCGGCTGCACTACCCCGCGGCGTTCCTCGCCGCGCTGCTGCGCGCCCAGCCGATGGGTTTCTACGCTCCGCACACCCTGGTGGCGGATGCGCGGCGGCACGGCGTACGCGTCGAACACGCCGACATCAACCGCTCGCTCGCGCACGCGGAGCTGGAGCGGCGCGATGCCCGTATCGGCGCGCCGACGGGCCACGAATCCTGCCTGCTCGCCACCCAACCGCCCACCGGTCTGTTCGATCTGAAGGGACACTTCGACAGCGACGACCACCGCCGCGACGGCCACTTCGCCGTTCGGCTGGGGCTGGCCGGGGTGAACGGCATCGGTGCCGAACTGGCGCAGCGGATCGTGGACGAGCGGATCCGCGGCGGCGACTACCGCGACATGGCCGACGTCGCCCGCCGGGTCGGCCTGACCACCGCGCAGTTGGAGGCGCTGGCGGCGGCCGGCTCGTTCGACTCGGTCGGGGTCTCGCGACGCGAGGCGCTGTGGGAGGCCGGCAACGCGGCGATGGATCGCGCCGAGTTCCTACCCGACACCTTCGTCTCCGTGCAGCCGCCGCTGCTGCCCGGGCTGTCGGCGCAGGAGCAGATCGTGTTCGACTTCTGGTCGACCGGGATCTCGCCCGACGATCATCCGTTGCGGCATCTGCGCGGGTCGCTGGATCGGCGCGGTGTGCTGCCGACGCGGGCTCTGGCGGGCACCGAGTCGGGGCGTCGAGTGGAGGTGGCCGGGGTGGTCATCCATCGCCAGCGCCCGCAGACCGCGAACGGGATCACCTTTATGAACCTGGAGGATGAGCACGGCATCCTGAACGTGATCTGCTCGATCGGCGTGTGGAACCGTTACCGGCGGATCGCGCGGGAGGCGCCGGCGATGATAGTGCGCGGCATCCTGGAACGTTCGGCCGAGGGGGTGACCAACCTGATCGCGGATCGTTTCGAACTGCTCAACGTGGGGGCGAAAACGAGCTCGCGTAATTTCCGATAATCGGAACGTTGCGCTGGCCTGTGGATAACTTCTGCGAGGATCACTCGGACCGGCGCACAGTGGAGCCATGACTGCTACGGACACCACCGATGCCCCACTGATCACCGACGCCGACATCCTCGCGCGAGCCGAGAGCCTTGTCGGCCCCGCGAACGATCGCACCCTCTGGCCGTTCTTCATCGACCGCCACGACGTGCAACTGCGCGCGCTCATCCCGATCGATCACATCCCCGAGAATCCGCCCGCCGACGAGATCGAGAGGATCGTCGCCCTCTTCGCAAAGGTCAGTTCCGACTGGGGCATCGGCGGCATCGCCTACGTGATCGAGCGCCCGGGCGGAGCGGAGCCGACGCCGAACGACGTCGCCCTGGCGGAGAACCTCGCCGAGGCCAGCCGCCGCCGCGCGCTCCCCCACCGCGCCACGGTGCTCGTGCACGATACGGGCGCCCGCCTGCTCTGATCGACGCACGGAGCAGCACCCCCAAGGGTTGTCACTTCGTCCGCAAGTTACCGACGAAGTGACAACCCTTTTCTACGCGGTGTGCAGGACGAGGAGGCCGGACGACGGCAGCACGGCGGAGCCGTCGGATGCCGTTGCACCACCGGCCGCGAGCAGCAGCTGGCCCGTCAGTGCCAGCGTCACCGGAGCGTCGCCCAAGTTGATCGCGACCGCGATGGCGCCGCGGCGCAGCACCAGCCAGCGTTCATCCTCCGAGAAGTCGACCTCGGTGTGGCTGAAGCGAGGGTCCGTGATCTCCGGGAAGCGGCGCCGGATCGCGGCCAGCTCACGGTAGATCGCGAGGGTGTCGGCGTGCCGACCCCCGTCGAGTTCGCTCCAGTCGAGCTTCGAGCGGGTGAACGTCTCCGGATCCTGCGGGTCCGGGACCACCTCGGGGTCCCAGCCCATCTTCGCGAACTCCGCGATGCGTCCCTTCGCGGTCGCCTCGCCGAGCTCCTTCTCGGGATGCGAGGTGAAGAACTGCCACGGCGTGGACGCCGCCCACTCCTCCCCCATAAAGAGCATCGGCGTGAACGGGCTGAGCAGGGTGAGCGTCGCGGCGATCGCGAGTCGCTCATCGCTCAGCGTCGCGGTGAGCCGGTCGCCGATCGCGCGGTTACCGATCTGGTCGTGGTCCTGGCTGAACACCACGAGCCGCCAGGTCGGCATAACGGCCGTGTCGATCGGCCGGCCGTGGTGCCGACCGCGGAAGGTCGACAGCGTGCCATTGTGGAAGAAGCCCTGCGTGAGCACCTTGGCCAGGGCGCCCAGCGGCGCGAAGTCCTCGTAGTAGCCGGTGGTCTCGCCGGTCAGCGCGACGTGCACCGCGTGGTGGAAGTCGTCGCTCCACTGCGCATCCAAGCCGTAGCCGCGGGCCTCGCGCGGCGTGATCAGCTTCGGGTCGTTCAGATCCGACTCGGCGATCAGCGTCAGCGGACGCCCCTCGAACGCCGACAGCGCCCGCACCTCGTCGGCCAGCTCCTCCAGCAGGTGCACCGCGCGATCGTCGTCGAGCGCGTGCACCGCATCCAGCCGCAAGGCGTCGGCACGGTAGTCGCGCAGCCACATCAGCGCGTTCTCGATGATGTAACGACGCACCTCGTCCGAGTCCTCGCCGTCGAGGTTCACGTGGCTGCCCCAGGTGTTTGCACCCTCGGCCTTGAGGTACGGGCCGAACTTCGGCAGGTAGTTGCCGGAGGGGCCGAGGTGGTTGTAGACCACGTCCTGCACCACACCGATACCGGCCCGATGGCAGGCGTCCACGAAGCGCTGATAGCCCTCCGGCCCGCCGTACTGCTCGTGCACGGCGTACCAGAGCACACCGTCGTAACCCCAGTTGTGCGTACCGTTGAAGGCGTTGACCGGCAGGATCTCGACGAAGTCCACCCCGATGGAGCGCAGGTGCTCGAGCTTGCCCGCCGCCGCGTCGAAGGTGCCCTCCGGCGTGAAGGTGCCGATGTGCAGCTCGTAGATCACCGCGCCGGCGAGTTGGCGACCGGTCCAGGCGGAGTCCGCCCAGGAGTACGAGGCGGGATCGTACGTGCGCGAGAGCTCGTGCACGCCGCCCGGCTGGCGCCGCGAGCGCGGGTCGGGGAACGGGCCCTCGCCGTCGACGAGGTAGCCGTAGTCGACGTCCGACGCCTCGAGTCCGGCCGGTGCGAACCACCAACCGGATTCGCCGGCGGTCATCGAATGCTCGGAGCCGCCGGTGACCAGGGTCACCGAGCCGGCGATCGGCGCCCAGAGGGCGAAGGGCTCGGGGTGGGACAGGGCGCCGAGAGATGCGCGGTGCGAGGTCACGGAGGTCATGCCTTTCAGGATGCGGGCGCGAGCAGCGCCACCGGGTAACGGTCCAGCAGTTCACCGAGCGCGACGGTGCCGCCCTCGAATCGTCGACCCGTCAGCTGTTCGATCCACGGCCGTCGGGCGAGCAGGATCGACGTGTCGCCCCAGCCGCCTGCGACGCCGTGCGGCAGTCGCGTCGCGATGGTCACGACCTCGCCGCGGTCGAACGCGACGACGTGAGCGGCATGCGAGCCGTACGCGGCGACCGGCAGGTAGCGGCTGAAGAACTCGGGGTGATCCCGGCGCAGCCGCAGGGCGCGCGAGGTGACGAGCAGCTTCGCCGCGCCGGTCTCGTCGATCTCGGGCAGCCAGCCGTCGTCGATCCGCTTCAGCAGGGCCCGCCGCTCGGCGAAGTCGACGGGCCGACGGTTGTCGGGGTCGACCAGCGAACGCTCCCACAGTTCCGAACCCTGATAGACGTCGGGCACACTGGGAGCGGTCAGCTGGATCAGCTTCGCCGAGAGCCCGTTGGCGTAGCCGTCGGCTCGGACGCGGGCGACGGTCGCCTCGATCTTCGCCGCCACCTCCGGTCGGTCGAAGACCGCGTCGATCGCGGCGTGCATCCGCTTCTCGAACGCCTCGTCGGGCGCCGTCCACGTCGTCGAGGTGCCGGCTTCGCGGGCCGCCTTCTCGATGTACGCCTGCAGCCGCTCACGCGAGGCGGGCCAGGCGCCGACGACGGCCTCCCAGAGCAGGTGCTCGACGGGTCCGTCGCCGATGCCGGCGAGGGCGTGCAGCTCACGCAATGTCGCAGCCCACTGCTGCGGATCGCCGGCCAGCGCCGTGATCCGGGCGCGGGTGTCTTCGCCGCGCTTGGTGTCGTGGGTGGAGAGCGTGGTCAGCGACCAGGGCGTCGCCGCCTGGCGCCGCGCCTGACGCTCGTGGAACTCGGCGACATCGATCGCGAACTCGGCTGGGTCCGCGCCGACCTCGTTCAGCGAGGTGAGTCGGCTGTAGCGGTAGAAGGCGGTGTCCTCCACACCCTTCGCCATCACCATGCCCGAGGTCTGCTGGAACCGGACCGAGACCGGGGAACCCTGCTCCGCCAGACGCGCGGCGACCGCGTCGATCGTCGCGGCGATGTCGGGCCGGCTGGTCGCGGCGTATGCACGGGCGTGTTCGATGTGTTCGGCGCCGTACGGCAGGTAGCTGCGATAGACCGGGAAGCAGGCCAGCAGTTCCGCGATCGCGTCGTCCGCGCCGGCGATGTCGGGTACCAGCCGGGCCAGTCGCAGCACCTCCGAGCGCAGGATTCCGTCGGCGATACCGCGCTTGGTGCCGCGGATGAGGTTGCTCCACACGATGACGCCGGGCGGCGCGACCGTCGGATCGGAACTCGCACCGTCGACTGGCGCGCCGTCGCTGAGTTCGACGTCCAGCGGCTCCAGCTCCTCCTGCGCCGCCGGATCCACCAGCACCCGGTCGATGTCGGCCAACGCGTCGTAACCGGTGGTGCCGACGGTCGGCCAGTTGGCGGGCATCCGCTCGTCGCCTTCGAGGATCTTCTCCACCCAGACCGGCTTGTCGCCGATCGCGCGCGCGAGGTCCTCCAGGTAGCGACCCGGGTCGGTCAGGCCGTCGGGGTGATCGACGCGCAGCCCGTCGGCCAGCCCCTCGGCGAACCAGCGCACGATCTCGCGGTGCGAGGCCTCGAAGACCTCCGGCTCCTCGACCTTGATCGCGGCCAGCGTATTCACCGCGAAGAAGCGCCGGTAGTTCAGCTCCGCATCCGCCCGGCGCCAGTTCACCAGCTCGTAGCTCTGCCGCTCGTGTACCGCGCGTCCGCTGTCGCCGGCGGAGGCGGTACCCGGAGCGATCGGGAACCGGTTCTCGTAGTAGTGCAACTCGTCGCCGACCACGGTGAGTTCATCCAGCTCGCCGTCGCCGTCGCCGAGCACCGGGATGCGGATCCGACCGGCGCCGAAAGCCCAGTCCACGTCGAACGCGTTCGCGTAGCGGGAGGCCTGACCCAGCTTCAGCAGGTCCCACCACCAGGCGTTCTCGGCCGGGGTGGCGACGCCCATGTGGTTGGGCACGATGTCGATCAGCACACCGAGCCCGTTGGCACGCGCGGCGGCGGCTGCGCGGGCGAGCCCCTCGGCTCCCCCGCGCTCCGGGTCGATCTGCGAGTGGTCGACGACGTCGTAGCCGTGGTCGGATCCGGGCTCCGCCTTCAGCAGCGGGGAGAAGTAGAGCCAGTCGGCGCCGAGTTCGCGAACGTAGTCGGAGACACCTGCCGCCTCGTCCAGGTCGAAACCGGAGCGGATCTGGAGTCGGTAGGTCGAGGCGGGCAGGCGCATGGGTCAGGCTCCAGAGGTTGCGGAATCGGTGGACTCTTCGTGCGGGCTGGTCATGCCCGCAGACGGATCGGTGATGATCGGGATCGCGCTGGTCGCCGCCAGCGAGGCCAGGGATGCGGCCACGGAATGGTCGATCTCGGGCTCCGGCGGGCGGTGCTCCTGCATGATCACCAGCGACTTCGCCTGGACCGTCTGCTTCGCACCGGCGGGGCGGGCGATCGAGTCGGCCTCCTCACCGGCGGTGTCGACGAGGATGCTCCAGGCGAGGGCGTACTCGTCGCTGGGCAGCGAGAACTCCACCTCGTTGTCGTCGGCGTTGAAGTACAGCAGGAAGCTGTCGTCGCTGACCGGGCGGCCGCGCTGATCGCGCTCGCGGATGCCCTGGCCGTTCAGGAAGATGCCGACCGAGCGGTCCAGGCCCGAGTCCCAGTCCTCCGGCTCCATCTCGCTGCCGTCGGCCTTGAACCAGACGATATCGGGCAGCGGCTCGGTCAGTCCGCGGCGGACGGGGCGGCCGTTGAAGAAGCGGCTGCGCCGGAAGGTGGGGTGCTCCTGGCGGAGTCGGATCAGCGCGGCGGTGAACTCGATCAGCGGCTTGTCGGCGTGCTGCCAGTCGATCCAGGTCAGCTCGCTGTCCTGCGCGTAGGTGTTGTTGTTTCCGTTCTGCGTGCGGCCCAACTCGTCGCCGTGCAGGATCATCGGCACACCCTGCGAGATCATCATGGTGGCGAGGAAATTGCGCTGCTGACGCGAACGCAGCCCGTTGATCCGCGGGTCGTCCGTCGGGCCCTCCACACCGGAGTTCCACGAGCGGTTGTGCGACTCGCCGTCGTTGTTGTTCTCGCCGTTCGCGTCGTTGTGCTTCTCGTTGTACGAGACCAGGTCGCGCAGCGTGAAGCCGTCGTGAGCCGTGACGAAGTTGATCGAGGCGACCGGGCGACGGCCCGAGTTCGCGTACAGGTCGGCGGAGCCGGTGATCCGCGAGGCGAACTCCCCCAGCGTCGACGGCTCGCCGCGCCAGAAGTCGCGCACGGTGTCGCGGTACTTGCCGTTCCATTCCGTCCACTGCGGCGGGAAGTTGCCGACCTGGTAGCCGCCGGGGCCGACGTCCCACGGCTCGGCGATCAGCTTGACCTGCGAGACCACCGGGTCCTGCTGCACCAGCTCGAAGAAGGTGGAGAGGCGATCGACGTCGTAGAACTCCCGGGCGAGGGCCGAGGCGAGGTCGAAGCGGAAGCCGTCGACCCGCATCTCGGTGACCCAGTAGCGCAGCGAGTCCATGATCAGCTGCAGCGAATGCGGATGCCGCACGTTCAGCGTGTTGCCGGTGCCGGTGTAGTCCATATAGTGCTTCTCGTCGTTGTCGACGAGCCGGTAGTAGGCCTCGTTGTCGATGCCCTTGAACGACAGCGACGGGCCCAGGTGGTTGCCCTCGGCCGTGTGGTTGTAGACCACGTCGAGGATCACCTCGATGTTCGCGGCGTGCAGCGCGCGCACCATGCTCTTGAACTCCTGAACCTGCTGGCCGAGCTGGCCGGTGGAGGCGTAGGTGTTCTGCGGGGCGAAGAAGCCGATCGTGTTGTAGCCCCAGTAGTTCGAAAGGCCCTTCTCGATCAGCGTCGAGTCGTTCACGAACTGGTGCACGGGCATCAGCTCGATCGCCGAGATGCCGAGGTGCTTCAGGTGCGCGATGACGGCGGGGTGAGCGACGCCGGCGTAGGTGCCGCGCAGCTCCTCCGGCACCTCGGGGTGGCGCTCCGTGAGGCCCTTGACGTGCGCCTCGTAGATGACGGTGTTGTCGTACGGGATCCGCGGCCGGCGGTCGCCCGCCCAGTCGAAGAACGGGTTGATCACAACGCCGAGCATCATGTGCGCCGCGGAGTCGTCGTCGTTGCGGGAGTCGGGGTCGCCGAAGTGGTACGGGAACAGCGACTCGTCCCAGTCGATCTCGCCCTCGATCGCCTTCGCGTAGGGGTCGAGGAGCAGCTTGTTCGGGTTGCAGCGTCGGCCCTTGCTCGGGTCGTACTCGCCGTGCACCCGGTAGCCGTAGCGCTGACCCGGCTGCACCTGCGGCAGATAGCAGTGCCAGACGTAGGCGTCGGACTCGATCACCTCGACGCGGGTCTCCACGCCCTCCTCGTCGAAGAGGCAGAGTTCGACGCGGTCCGCGGCCTCACTGAATAGGGCGAAGTTCGTGCCGCTGCCGTCGAAGGTAGCGCCGAGAGGGTAGGCGGTGCCCGGCCAGCTCTCGATGTGGTGCCTCTGGGTGGAGACGGCGTGTTCGGTGGAACGGGCCGTCGGGGTCGTGGGGGCGATGTCCGCCACGTGTCCTCCTTCTCGGGTGCAGTCGTTCGGGACTCGTACATCCGGTACGGCTCCGGCTCGCGATTCGAGCCGGGCCAACAGCCAACCCTAGCCGCCGCCAACGACGCCGTCGTTGACTGAGAGCGAGGTTACCGAGAACCTCCGACATCGGATGAGGGCTACCGCACGCGCCCCGCGACCCACTATGCGAGGGACCCCTCCAGCGCGCGAGGGCGCCGCGGAGGGCGGGTCCGCGGCGCGCTGGAGGGGTCCCTCGCAGGAGGATGGAACCTTTTTGCGGGAGCGGACATTCCGGGGTGTAAGGGGAAACGACCGGGGGAAGCGGGGATGTTGCGCCGGGCCGCGGAGGTGGCCCGGCGCAACACGGCACGACTGGCAGCATGCAGACGCACAAGAACGACAGAGGGGCCGATGACACAGACACAACTCGACGAGGCGGCGGTGTGGGCCTCGGCGATCGCGGGAGACGCCGAGGCCTTCGCGTCGATGTACGACCTGCACCGCGATCGCGTGTTCGGGCACGCCCTCCGGCTGACCCGATCCGCTCACGACGCCGAGGACGCGACCGCCATGGTGTTCCTGGAGGCGTGGCGCAAGCGCCGCAGTGTGCGGCTGGTCGACGGGTCCATCATCGGCTGGCTTCTGGTGACGACGAACTACGTCGTGCGCAACCTGATGCGCTCGATGAATCGCTACGCTCACGCGTTGGCGAAACTCCCCCCGTCGCCGGATGCGGACGATCATGCCGAGGAGATCGGTGATCGCCTCGACCGCACGTCTCGTGAAAGCGTCGTGCGTGAGGCTTTCGGTCGGCTCAATCGCGCCGACCAGGACATCATCACTCTCTGCGTGCTGGAGGAGTTCAGCGGCGCGCAGGCGGCCGCGGCGCTGGGCATCCCCGTCGGCACCGTCAAGTCCCGCCTCTCCCGAGCGAAACAACGGCTCGGCACTCTGACCACGGCCTCGCTCGAGGCTCAACCGATCGCTACGACCACGATGGGAGGTGCGCGATGACCGAGAAGCAGTCACCGACGCCCTCGTTCGACCCGAAGCGCAGCGCCGCCATCCGCGAGCTGCTGATGGAGGAGGTGCGCGCGAGTAAGCCGCGGCGGCGCCCGTCGGCCCGGGTGCTCGGACTCAGCTCGCTCGCCGTGCTCGCCGGCATCGCGGTGTCCGGCACGGCCGCGTTCGCGATCACCGGCGGCGCGATGTTCGGAGCTCTGCCGGCAGAAGAGACTCCGACGCCCATCGTGACGTCGACCATCACGCTCACCCCGACGCCGACGCCGACGCCGACATCGACGCCGGTGGCACCGGCCGAGCCGGAGAATCCGCCCGCACCGACAGTCCGTGTTCCGTCGACGTGCGACGCCGTGTTGCCGGTAGCTGTCGCTGCGGAACTCGCCGGTCCCACGGCGACGTCGGTCCCGCTTTCTCGGGCGGGCTTCTCTCCTGATTCCTACGCCATCGAACGCGTCGGCGGCTTGATCTGCCGGTTCGAGTCGGCTCCAGAGGAGAACAAGAACGTTGTGCTGACGATCGTCCCCCTCGCCGATCCGTCGGCCGCTCGCGTCGGTTCGGACACCGCGGATCCCGAACCCGCGATTTCGAGCACAGCACGTTCGTACTGCAGTGGCGGAGTCCGGTGCTGGCTTCTGGATCACGTCGGTTCGTACGGCGTCCAGCTGTTCGGGTGGAATCTCGACGATGCGCAGCGTGAATCCGCGCGCGCCGTCATGGCGTCGATCGTCGCCGCGACGGCCGCCTTCGCGGCACCTGCACCGCTGTGGGAGCCCACAGGTGCGACGATCCGTGGCGCCCTGGATTGCGCCGGCTTCACCGATGATGCAGCCATGTCGGCGGCCGTCGGCACCACCATGGTCGGTGGACCGCCGGAGAACGAGGGTAACGCGGACTTTTGGCGCTCGGCGTCCAGTGTCGGCTCAGGCAGCTGCCAATGGATTTCGACTGACCCCAGTGGGGATTCCCCCTTCGTCTACGCTTCGGTGCTGCCGGGCGGCGCGTCCTACTTCGACACGGAGGCGAGTGAATTGTCGTGGTTCGCTGCGCCGGACTACCCGGGCGACGCCTACGTCAGCGAGGACGGGCGGCATGCCAGCGTTCTGGTGGACAACGGGTGGTTGTACGTCGGTGCTCCCGCTGACCGGCTGCGCGCCGTCACGGAGTTGATCCTGTCCAACGTCGCGCCCTCGCAGTGATGCTCGCGTCGCCGCATCCGCCCACTGAAGCGATCAGTGCGAGCCGATGCGGCGGCGCAGCAGCTCGATGCGCTGCTGCAGCTGGGTCACCGAGGCCTGGGCCACCGCCGGCCCGCCGCAGACGCGGCGCAGTTCGGCGTGCACCATGCCGTGCGTCTCGCCCGTGTTGCGAGCCCAGAGTCCGACCAGGCTGTTGAGCAGGCTGCGCTGCTCCTTGAGCGTACGGTAGAGCGGGGCCGGCGGTTCGTTCTTCGCCGCCTCCTGCGTCGCCGGGCCGTGCGCCTTGGTGCTGCTGCGCTTGGCCTGGCGCTGCTGCCGATGCTGCAGGAGCTCGCGCACCTGGTCGGGCTCGAGCAGGCCGGGGATACCGATGAAGTCGAGCTCCTCCTCGGAGTCGACGGCGACCTCCATGCCGAAGTCATCGCCCTCGAACATCACCCGGTCGAAGGTCGCGTCGGATCCGAGCGACTCGAAGCGGCCCTCCTCCAGCAGTTCGCTGGAGGCCTTCTCCTCGCGCTCGGCCGCGGCCATCAGGTCGGCCTCGGGATATTCCTCGTCGTCGCTCGACTTCTTGTCCAGCGCGTGGTCGCGTTGCAACTCCATCGTGCCGGCGAGGCCCAGCAGATTCGGCACGTTCGGCAGGAAGACGGAGGCGGTCTCGCCGCGGCGGCGGGCACGCACGAAGCGACCGATCGCCTGGGCGAAGAACAGCGGCGTCGAGGCCGAAGTCGCGTACACACCGACCGCGAGCCGCGGAACGTCGACACCCTCCGACACCATCCGCACCGCGACCATCCAGCGGCCGGTGCCCGTGGAGTACTCCTCGATCCGCTCCGAGGCCTCCTTCTCGTCCGAGAGCACCACCGTGACGGGTTCCCCCGAGATGTCCTTCAGCATGGCGGCGTACGCCCGTGCCGCGTAGTGATCGGTCGCGATGACCAGGCCACCCGCGTCCGGGATCGCTCGCCGCACCTCCGTCAGGCGGGTGTTCGCCGCGCGCAGCACGGCCGGGATCCAGTCGCCCTTCGGATCGAGAGCGGTTCGCCACGCCTGTGAGGTGATGTCCTTCGTGTTGCCCTCGCCGAGCCGCGCCTCCATCTCGTCGCCGGCCTTCGACTTCCAGCGCATGCTGCCGGCGTAGACCATAAAGATCACCGGACGGACGACGCCGTCGGCGAGGGCGCGGCCGTAGCCGTAGGCGTAGTCGGTGATCGAGGTGCGGATGCCCTCGTCGTCGGGCGCGTAGGTCACGAACGGGATGGGGGCGGTGTCGGACCGGAACGGCGTTCCCGTCAGCGACAACCGCCGGGTGGCGGGCGCGAAGGCCTCGCGGACGGCGTCGCCCCAGCTCAGGGCGTCACCGGCGTGGTGCACCTCGTCCAGGATGACGAGGGTCTTCGCCGACTCGGTGATCTCCTTGTGCAGCTCGGCGCGGACGCCCACCTGCGCGTACGTGACGGCAACACCGTGATAGTGCCGGGCGTGTCGGCCCATCCGGTTCGTGAATGTGGGGTCGAGTCGGATGCCCACCCGGTGCGCAGCCTCGGCCCACTGTCGCTTGAGGTGCTCGGTCGGAGCGACCACGGTGATCCGCTCGACCGTGCGGTTGTGCAGAAGCTCGGCGGCGAGGCGGAGCGCGAAGGTGGTCTTGCCGGCACCGGGCGTCGCCGCGGCGAGGAAGTCGCGCGGCTCGTTCGTGAAGTAGGCGTTCAGCGCCTCCGCCTGCCACGCGCGCAGCTTGCTGGCGGTACCCCACGGCGCCCTGCCGGGGAACGAAGGCGACAGGTGTTCTGCGGCGGAGGTGCCGACCTGGTGGCCGAAGTTCGATGGGATGCTCACTTGCATCGAAGATACCCGAGGTTCGAGTGGAGGGAAGCTCGGGGAGCAGAATGGAGGTATGGTCGAGCAGCTTCATCCCTGGTCACGGTACGTCGCCCTCGGCGATTCCTTCACCGAAGGCATCGGCGATCCGGAGCCCGGCAGCCCCGGCGGCCACCGCGGCTGGGCCGACCGGGTGGCGGAAGTCCTCAGCAGCCAGAGCGACGACTTCGCCTATGCGAACCTCGCGGTGCGCGGCAAGCTGCTGCAGCAGATCGTGGACGACCAGATCGAGCCGGCGCTCGCGCTGCGACCCGATCTGATCACCATCTCCGCGGGCGGCAATGACGTCATCCGACCCGGCACGGATCCGGACGACATCGCCGCCCGGTTCGAGGACGGACTCGAGCGCCTGACCTCGCAGGGCGCTACCGTGGTGATCTTCACCGGCGTCGATGTGGGCTTCTCCCCCGTGTTCAACCGGATCCGCGGCAAAGTCGCGATCTACAACGAGAACCTGAGGGCTCTCGCGAAGAAGTTCGACTGCGTCGTTGCCGACCAGTGGTCATTGAAAGAGATCCAGGACGTTCGGATGTGGGCTCCCGACCGGCTGCACCTGAATCCGCACGGTCATCACGAGGTGGCCCGGATGGTCTTGGAGGCGCTGAACGTCGAGAACGAGCTGCGGCCACTCCGACCGGAACCGTTGCCGCCCGTGCGCTGGCGCGCCGCGCGAACCGAGGATGTGAAGTGGGCGCGGGAATACCTCGTACCGTGGGTGCTGCGGCGGATCCGACACCAGTCCTCGGGTGATGACGTCACCGCGAAGCGCCCCGACGCCGGACCCTTCCTGCTGCTCCCGCCGGAGCCGCAGATCGCCGACGCTGCGGGCAACGCGAGCGCCGCCGAAGTCGCGGCGGACGTCGCCGAGGTGGACGCGCAGATAGGCCCCGTCGGCAACTGAGTCGCCCCGTAGTGGTTGTGCTCGCCGACCCGACCTGAACCCTAGGGAGGGAACCACGCCCCGATCCGGCGGGTTCATGTTCGCCGGTTCCCGGTGTCGGTGTTCGGTGGTGGTGGTGCGGGTTTCCGGGGCCGGAACCGCTGCTCGGCCCTCGGTCTGCGGTGCCGGTGGTTCCCTTCGGCAGGCTCAGGACAAGCCGGCGGGGCGTCTGGTGCGGGTCGATCTGCCACGGTGGCACGAAGTACGGGATGCCGTCGCGCATCACGATCTTCCACGCGGAGTGGTGCATCAGCGTGTGGTGCTGGCGGCACAGGAGAACCGTGTTCTCCAGGGTGGTGGGGCGACGGATCCGCCCGGCAGGCACCGGGCCCGCGAATGTGGTCTCGGCCGTGCCCAACTGCTCGCGTAGCTCGTCGAACGGCACGGTCACGATCACGGTGGGTCGGACGCCGCCGTTGCGGGGCAGCCGGCCAGTGCGGGATGCGAGTTCGCAGGACGCGACGAGCCCGTCCAGCAGTAGTTGCGGGCGGGTGCGGCCGGTGACGTTCACGAGGATCGGATCGCCACCATCACCCGGGTCGATGCGCACGTCTGAGGCGGTGTCGGTGTTTTCTCCTTCGGTTATGGCGTCGTCGCAGCTGGTGTTCGGCTGCTGCAGTCGCGGGTTGCTGAAGGTGCCGATCGTGGACAGCACGGTCTCGTACTGCAGGCCGGTCATGCATCCGGAGAACGGAATCAGCCCGTCCCGTTCGATCCCGAAGGTGATGCCCTGCCGCATCGTCAGGATCGCGTCAGTGGGTTCGGTGCCGTCGGGGTGCGCGTCGTGGATGGTCCGCTTCGCGCAGACGGTGACGAACGCGTCGTCCTCGGTCTGCGCGATCTCCAACAACCCCGAGATCAGGGCCTCCCGTGCCTCCTCGGTGACGACGGTGGCGATCTTCGCATCCGTGACCGCGACCCGGTGGGCGGAGGCGGCGGTGACCTCACCCGCGCGGACCGCGTCGGCGAGGTCGGGGAGTTTCGGGGCCAGGGGTTCGCCGTGCAGAGTCACCCGGGGCGTGACCTGACCGGCGAGCTGCACCCGCCGCTTCCCGTCCGACGACGCGACCCGGCACACCACGTTCAAAACCGCCGCAGCGTTGCGCAGCTGGTACTCCTCATGCGCCCGCGCCTCCACGAGACCCGCCGCTGCGGCTACGGTCAGCGCTTGGGCCGAGCGGAGGATCTCCTCCGCGACGATCGCGAACGCGACCGCGTCCTCCGCTCGTCGCATCCCGCAGACCGCGTCGAACGCGGTGTGCACCGCGGTGCCGAGGGCGGTGCGGGCGGTGCCGACCTGCTCGGTGAGCGGTGTGGGAGTGAACGAAGATGCCATACGCATACGGTACGCGGTACCTCTGACATCGAACGCGCCTCCAACCCCGGAACGGGACAACTCACCCCGACACCGGGCTTGTGGAGGAGGAGACCGACCGGTCTCCTCCCAATCAGAACGCCGCGATCACCGACTGGGCGCGAACAGCTCGTCCGGGTGGGTGATGCGCCAGCCGAAGCCCGGGTCGACGATCGCGCCCTCCGCCGTCAGCGGGATCTCGTGGGCGACGCCGTTCACCGTGACCGTCGCGGTGCCGACGGCTGCGCCGTCCGCCACCGTGCTCAGCGGCTGCAGCTTCACCTCGGTGCTGGCGGTCACCGCGCCCCAGACGAACACGCTCTGGTCGGTCGTGCCGATCGCGTCGGCCGATTGGCCCCACACGCTGTCGAAGTCGCCGTAGTCGGTACCCGCCGTCGCGACCGTCACCGTGTGGAAGCCCGCCTCGACGCTCGGCAGCAGGCCGAGGATGTCGCCGGCGAGCTGCGGATGCGTGTCGGCGCCGACGACGACGCCGACGATCGTCACCGCGTTGCCGTCCACCGTCGCGTCCGCGGAGAACAGGAGGCAGGCACCGGCCTCATCCGTCGTGCCCGTCTTGATCCCGTCGACGCCCTGCTGGCCGAGGATCGTATTGGTGTTCTCCAGCGTGCCGACGCCCGGCACCGTCACCGTCTTCAGCGCGACGATCTCGGCGAGCACGGGATTTGCGACGAGCAGCTCGCCGAGGGCGACCATCTCGGCGGTCGTGCTCACCGTGTCGGGCGAGAGTCCGCTGGCGTCCGCGAGTGACGTCGAGTTCAGGCCGTGCGCATCCAGCCAGGTCCGCGATGCCGCGAAGAACGCGTCCATCGAGCCGTACGCCCAGATCGCGAGCGACTTGGCGTAGTTGTTCGCCGACGGCACCAGCATCGTCGTCAACGCCTGCTTCTCGGTGAGTTCGAGGCCGTTCGAGACCGACGCGACCGAGCCGTTCTCGGCGACGGATTCGTTGTACCACTGCACGTCATCGGGCCCGAACGTGATCGTGGGGCCGTCCTCGCCGGCGGCGATCGGCTTCGCGTCGAGCACCACGAGCGCCGTCACCACCTTGGCGATGCTGCCGATCGGCAGCGTGTCGGTCGAGCCGTACTGCGCGAGCACACCCTGATCGAGTGCCCCTTCGAAGCCGATCGCGCCGATCGCGCCCGCACCGTAACTCGGCCACGCGAGCACGGGCTCGGCGACTGTCGCAGGCTCGGGTGTATCCACCGTGACGGCGGCGAGCGGAAGCGCGTGGCCGGCCGCGTTGGCCGCGTAGCCACCGACGCCGGCGAAGAGCCCGACGACCACGAGCGCGACGATCGCCGCGACGATGCGTCGACGACGGTACTGCTGCTTGCTGGGGCGGCGTTTCGTCGAGGGCCGAGGAGTCGTCTCGGCGGGGAGGTCGGGAACGGTGGGGCTCGGCACGCCGGTCATCCTAACCGCGGGCCGCCGCGCATCCGCCGGTGCCACGCGAGCGACGAATCAGCGCGCAGGGTGAGCAACGCGAGATGCCACCTCCGGTTCAGTGCGTCAGCGCCCACAACGCGACGGCGCCGGCGGACGCGACGTTCAGCGAATCGACTCCGTGCAGCATCGGGATGGTCACCACGGTGTCGGCTGCGGCGAGAGCCGGTGCGCTGAGGCCGTCACCCTCCGTGCCGAGCACGATCGCGACGCGATCCGGGCGTCGGGATGCGTAGACGTCCAGGTCGACGGCATCGTCGGAGAGGGCGAGCGCCGCGACGGCGAAGCCCGCCTCGTCCAGGATGCGCCGAGCCTGCGGCCATTCGGGCGTGCGCGTCCACGGCACCTGCAGCACGGTGCCCATGCTCACGCGGACGCTGCGCCGGTAGAGCGGATCCGCGCAGCGCGGCGTCACCAGCACCGCGTCGGCCCCCATCCCTGCGGCGGCCCGGAACACGGCCCCGACGTTCGTGTGATCGACCAGGTCCTCGAGGATGACGACCAGCCGCGCGTCGCGCAGCACCTCCGCCATCGACGGCAGCACCGGGCGCTGCATCGACGCGAGAGCGCCGCGGTGCACGTTGTAACCGGTCAGCTTCTCGATCAGCGCGTCGGGGCCGACGAAGACCGGAACCTCCGGGAACCGCTCGAGCACCGCGTCTGCATCGGCGATCCGCTTACGCCCGACCAGCACCGACCTCGGCACGTGCCCGGCGTCGATGGCGCGCCCGATCACCTTCGCCGATTCGGCGATGTAGAGGCCGCCCTCCGGCTCGCTCGCGCTGCGCAGCGCCACGTCGGTCAGGCTGCGGTAGTCGGCGAGGAGGTCGTGGGAGAGGTCCTCGATGGGCACGATCGGCATCTGGGAAACATATCGAAACTTCCGTTGTTTAGAATCGACGTGGACTTCCCCGCCGTTCCCGACGTGCCGGGCGAGGTCCCGGACACGGAGGCACGGATGGATACGGAGCTCGATCGTCCCGATCACTCCGCTGTCGAACCCGGTCCTGCGATCGACGACGCGCTGCAGGTGCTCGCGGGCCGTCGGATCGCCACGATGACCGGGGCGGGGATCAGCACCGACTCCGGAATCCCCGACTACCGCGGAGAGGGCGCGCCCAAACGCACCCCCATGACGTACTCGCAATTCGTCGCCGACACCGACTACCGCAAGCGCTACTGGGCGGGCAGCCAGCTCGGTTGGCAGCGCTTCAGCGCTGCCGAGCCGAACCGGGGCCACACGGCTCTGGCGACGTTGGAGGAACGCGGACTGCTCACGGGCGTCGTCACTCAGAACGTGGACGGCCTGCACCTGCGCGCCGGCTCCCGGCGGGTGGTCGATCTGCACGGCTCAGCCGATCGGGTGCGCTGCATGACCTGCGGGCAGTACTTCGCCCGCGACGCCGTCTCCGACCGCATCGCGACGATGAACCCCTGGCTCACCGATCCCGGCGTCTCCTCGCTGAACCCCGACGGCGACGCGGAGGTGCACGACGTCTCCGAGATGATCGTGCCCGAGTGCACCGTCTGCGGGGGCACGCTGAAACCCGACATCGTCTTCTTCGGCGAGTTCATCCCTGCGGAGAAGTTCGTGGAGGCGCGCGCGATCGTCGCGGGCGCCGACGCGCTGATCGTGGCAGGATCGTCGCTCGTCGTGAACTCGGGGATCCGCTTCCTCGAGATCGCCCGGCGCAAGCGGATGCCGATCGTGATCGTCAATCGTGGCGCGACCAAGGGCGACGCCCGCGCGACGGTGAAGATCGACGGCGGCACCAGCGAGACGCTCGTCGCCCTCGCCGAACGCCTGCCGTCACTCTGAACCGCCGCGCCGCCGCTCCCGAGCCGCCGCTTTCGACTTCCACCGGAGGGATCCCGTGACCCACTTCACCCTCGTCCGCCACGGCCAGACCGAGTGGAATCTCGTCAAGCGCATCCAGGGCACCAGCGACATCCCGCTCAACGCCACGGGCCGAGCGCAGGCGCGCGCCGCCGGCCGCCGCCTCGCGCAGCGACGCTGGGACGCCGTCGTCGCCAGCCCGCTGATCCGTGCGCACGAAACCGGCGCGATCATGGCCGGAGTGATCGGACTCGGTGAGCCCGAGACCGTGCACGGCATCGCCGAGCGCTGCTACGGCGAGGCCGAAGGGATGACCGGGCCGGAGTTGCGCGCGTTGCATCCGAACGGCATCGAGGGCTCCGCGATCCCCGGGCTCGAGAGCCGCCCCGAGGTGGTGCGCCGCGTGACCGACGCCCTGCTGGAGCTCGCGGAGCGGCGCCCGGGGCAGACGATCCTCGTCGCGACGCACGGCGCTGTCATCGGCAGCCTGCTGCGGCACCTGACCGACGGCGAGAACCCGCCGCTCGGTGTCACGGTCGGCAACGGATCCGCGCACGACCTGGTTGTGGAGAACGGCGGGCTGCGCCTGGTCGCCTTCGATGGTTCCGGCGACATCGAGGTCACGGACGAGGACCTGGCGGACGACCTCTCGTCGGTCGGATGACGGACGGGTCGGCGACGTCGGGCGAGGCGCGATCGGGCGAGGCGCGGTCGGGCGAGGCGCGGTCGGGCGAGACGCTGGCCGGTGCGGCGCGGTCGGACGACGTACTCCCGGGCGATGTGCTCCCCGGCGATGTGCTCCCCGGCGGCAACATGAACGTCGTGCACCGCGACGGCGACACCGTCCTGCGCCTGGCGGGGCCCTGGACGCCCACCGTGCACCGCTACCTCGACTACGTCGCGAAGGCGGGCATCGACTGGCTGCCGCGGCCGTTGGGCGTCGAGGGCGAGCGTGAACGGCTGAGCTTCCTCGTCGGTGACGCACCGCAGTACCCCTTGCCGGACGACGTCTGGACGGATGCGGTGCTGCAGCAGGGCGCGCGGATGCTGCGGCGGCTGCACGACGCCAGTATCGGCTTCCCGCTCGACGGAGCGACCTGGCAGTCGCGGTCGAAGGTGCCCAGCGAGGTGATCTGCCACAACGACTTCGCGCCGCACAATCTGGTCTTCGCCGACGGCGCGATCATCGGGGCGTTCGACGTCGACATGTGCTCGCCAGGTCCGCGACTGTGGGACATCGCGTACTACGCGACGCGGACCGTGCCGCTGACGGCCGACACTCCCCCGAACGCCCCCGGAATGGACGACGCTCGTCGCAGGGTCGAGTTGCTTCTCGCCGCCTACGGCTCGACCGACACCTGGACCGACGTGCTGCGCGTGGCGATCATCCGCCTGCTGGACCTCGCCGAGATGTCGCGGAAGAAAGCCGCCGAGCTGGGCAAACCGGAGCTGGCGGAGGATGCGCTGCTCTACGAACGCGACGCCGCGTTCCTCTCTCCCCTGCGCGACGCCGCGACCGGCTGAGCTCAGCGGCGGACGAAGGAAAGGTCGAGTCCCGGCAGCATCGCGCGCGGCACGACCGCCGTCACGAAGCAGTCCTCCAGTTGCAGGCCGACGGCGATCACCTCGGGGTGCGCGTCGATCCGGAAGCTGCGCTGCCACTCGCCGTCCACGAGCACGGGCACCCCGCGACGGATGTCCTCGTCCTGCAGCTGACGCAGCGCACCGTGGTGGGACGACTCGACGGTGGCCAGTTGCGGCTGCAGTGCGTGCAGCGCATCGCTCAGGTGGGCGGCGAGCCGGGATTCGATCGGGTGCGCGCGCTCCGACGGGATCGGCAGCGATGTGCGGACCGCCTCGAACAGCACCGGGTAGCGCATCCGGTTGATCTGCTCCTTCAGCCAGGTCGGCAGGCTCGACGCCTCGGCGGCGTCGATCGCCCGCTGTTGATCGGGGCTGAGCTGGACGAAGTTCGACGGGTCCGTCGGTCGTGCCGGAACGCGGAGGTAGGTGTACGACAGGCTGACCTGCACCATCCGCCCCGTCGCGGACGCGGGCGTCGCCGCGAACTCGCGCAGGTGCGACTGGGAGACGAAGCCGTACACCGGCCCGGCGAAGGACGCGACGATGTCGGCGACACTCGGCGGCCCGGGCATCCCGCCCGTGCCGACAGACGATCCCATCCCCGTGCCCCCTCGAACGCCTGGGCGGCGGGCCCGAGCGACGATCAGCCGTCGGGCTCGGTCCCGGTCGCCGCGCATCCCGACGCGACGGACGCCGGGAAGTTCACTGTAAGGCGTCTGACCGGCTCCCGTGTACAGCATTGACGCGGAGGGAGGTCATCCTCTAGGGCGCGGTGAATGAATGACCGCCCTCGCGAGCACATGGGACGCATCCAGCGCGACCCCGGGATCACGCGTCGAAGAATGCTCCGATCGCGCGCGCGAGGGCGACGAGATCGTCGACGTGGGCGAGTTCGCGGGCGGAGTGCATCGACAGCAGCGGCACCCCCACGTCGACGGTGTTGATCCCGAGCCGAGTCGCCGTCAGCGGTCCGATGGTCGAGCCGCACGGCACCGCGTTGTTCGACACGAACTCCTGATACGGCACGCCGGCGCGCGCGCAGACGTCGGCCCAGAGCGCGGCGCCGCGAGCATCCGTGGCGTAGCGCTGGTTCGCGTTGATCTTGAGCAGCGGCCCGCCGCCGGCGAGGGGTCGATTGCCCGGGTCGTGCTTCTCGGGATAGTTCGGATGCACCGCGTGACCCGCGTCCGCCGAGAGGCACCACGATCCGGCGATGGCCCGCGCCCGGTCGTCGACGCCGGCGTCGAGCGCGGCGCCGATCCGGCTCAGGACGTCTTCCAGGAAGGGTCCGCTCGCGCCGGAGCGCGACGCCGAGCCGAGCTCTTCGTGGTCGAACGCGGCGAGCATGCTGATGTGGCCGGACTCCTCCGCGGCCCCGAGCAGGGCCACCAGGCCGGCGTGCACCGAACTCAGGTCGTCCATCCGTCCGGCGGCGAAGAGCATGTCGTCGAGGCCGAATCGCGCGGGCGGCTGGGTGTCGGCGGTCACCAGGTCGTACCCGGCGATCTCGCCGGCATCCGCGAGCCCGGCCCGCGCCGCGATCACGCCCAGCAGATCCGCGTCGGCGAGCGGCCCGACGCCCCACACCGGCACCGTGTGTCGCTGTCGATCGAGCGTGAGGCCGTCGTTCGCACCCCGGTCGAGGTGGATCGCGAGCTGCGGGATGCGCAGGAACGCTCCGGTGCGCACGAGGATCTCGGCGCCCCCGCGCGTCACGACGCGACCGGCGAGCTCGAGCTCGCGGTCGAGCCACGAGTTCAGCAGCGGGCCGCCGTAGACCTCGACCCCGGCCTGCAGCCAGCCGTTGGATCCGATCGTCGGCCGCGGCTTGAGCGCGAAGCCCGGCGAATCGGTGTGGGCGCCGAGGATGCGGAACGGGGTGACCGCGTCCGCTCCCGCCGGTAGGCGCCAGGCGACGATCGCGCCGTCGCGGACCACGTAGTAACGACCGGGAGTCGCCGACCACGCCGCCGTCTCGATGAGTTGCGTGAATCCGGCCGCGTCCAGGCGCCGCGCCGTCTCCGCCGCCGCGTGGTAGGAGGACGGCGAGGCCCGGAGGAAGTCGGCGAAGTCGGCGATGTGCGCTGCGGTATCGATCACGATCCCATTGTCTCGCGCCCCGCCGAAGGCTCAGGATCCGCGCAATCGGCAGGCGTAGAGTCCCTCCGTGATGGATGCCTCCCTGAACGAGATCCCGTTGACCACGATCGACGGCGCCACCGCCACCCTCGCCCACTATCCGCCCGTGCGGCTGATCGTCAACGTCGCCTCCCGCTGCGGCCTGGCGCCGCAGTACGAGAAGCTCGAGGAGCTGCAGAAGCAGTACGGCGATCGTGGCTTCACGGTGCTCGGCTTCCCCAGCAACCAGTTCCTGCAGGAACTCAGCGACGCCGACAAGATCAAGGCCTACTGCTCCACGACCTGGGGCGTGACGTTCCCGATGTTCGAGAAGGTCCGCGTCAACGGGCGCAGCGCCCATCCGCTCTACCAGGAGCTGACCAAGACGCCGGATGCCGACGGCAAGGCCGGGCGCGTCAAATGGAACTTCGAGAAGTTCCTCGTCACCGCCGACGGCACGGTGCACCGCTTCCGCCCGAACACGCAACCGGACGCTCCCGAGATCGTGAGCCTGATCGAGGCGTCGCTGCCCTCCTGATGCGTTCGATGTCGGAGGTGTGGGTCAGGCTGGCATCATGACCGACGCAGCACCAGCACACGCAGCACCAGCGCATTCAGCACCAACCGGCACCGCGGCACCAACCGACACCGCGGCACCAACTGACACTGCGGCCGGCCTTCGGGCCGAGGCGACGGAGATCCTGCGAGCGCTGGTGGGTCGAGACGACGCCGAGTTCCACGACGGCCAGTTCGAGGCGATCGAGGCCCTCGTGTCGGGTCGTCGTCGGGCCCTCGTCGTTCAGCGCACGGGGTGGGGCAAGTCCGCGGTCTACTTCGTGGCCACCCTGCTGCTGCGTCGGCGGGGAGCCGGGCCGAGCATCCTGGTGTCTCCCTTGATCGCCCTGATGCGCGACCAGACCGCCGCCGCCGCGCGGGCGGGAGTGCGCGCCGTCGCGATCAACTCGGCGAACGCGCACGAGTGGTCGGATGTGCTGGCGCGTCTCGCCGACGACACCGTCGACGTACTCCTCGTCTCGCCCGAGCGGCTGAACAACCCGCGTTTCCGCGACGAGCAGCTGCCCCGACTCGTCGAGCGCACCGGTCTGCTGGTGATCGATGAGGCGCACTGCATCTCCGACTGGGGTCACGACTTCCGCCCCGACTACCGGCGCATCCGTGACCTGATCACGCGGCTGCCGACGGGGGTGCCGGTCCTGGCCACCACCGCCACCGCGAACGCCCGGGTCGTCGCCGATGTCGCCGAGCAGTTGGACACCCCGGAGTCGGGCGGCGTGCTGACCATCCGCGGCCCGCTGGCGCGAGCCTCACTGCGGCTGGGCGTGCTGCGACTCCCGGACGCGCGGGCTCGGCTGGGCTGGCTGCTCAGTCACCTGCAGGAGCTGCCCGGCAGCGGTATCGTCTACGCGCTCACCGTCTCGGGGGCGGAGGACACCGCGCGGCTGCTGCGCGAGAACGGTCACGAGGTGCTCGCGTACACCGGTCGCACCGATCCGGCCGAACGCGAGGCCGCGGAGCAGGCGCTGAAGGAGAACCGGGTCAAGGCGCTCGTCGCCACGAGCGCCCTCGGGATGGGCTTCGACAAGCCAGACCTCGGCTTCGTGATCCACCTCGGCGCTCCCTCCTCCCCCGTCGCCTACTACCAGCAGGTCGGCCGCGCCGGGCGCGGTACCGACGACGCGCGCGTGCTGCTGCTGCCCGGGCCCGAGGATCCGGACATCTGGCAGTACTTCGCCACCGCCTCGATGCCGAGCGAATCCAAAGCCGCCGCGGTGGTGACTGCACTGAGCTCGAGCGGTGGCGTGATGTCGACCGCCGCGCTCGAATCCGTCGTCGATCTGCGCCGCTCGCCGCTGGAGCTGTTGCTGAAGGTGCTCGACGTCGACGGCGCCGTGCACCGGGTTCAGGGCGGCTGGCAGGCGACCGGTGTGCCGTGGGTGTACGACCGCGAGCGCTACGAACGCATCGCGGCCGCACGCGTGGCCGAGCAGCGTTCCATGCTCGACTTCGAGGCCACGGACGGCTGCCGGATGGAGTTCCTGCAGCGCGCGCTGGACGACGAGACCGCGCGGCCGTGCGGACGCTGCGACCGCTGTACCGAGCCGTGGTATCCGGTCGCCGTGGCCGAAGGCTCGGCCGCGACCGCAGCCGGGGCCCTCTCCCGCGTGGGCGTCGCCGTCGACCCGCGCCTGATGTGGCCGACCGGGGCCGACCGGGTCGGCGTGCCGGTCAAGGGCAAACTGCCCGCCGGCGAGCAGGTCGCCGCGGGTCGAGTGGTCGCGCGGTTCACCGATCTCGGTTGGGGCCAGAGCCTGCGTTCACTGCTCGCCGCCGATCGACCGGACGGCGAAGCCCCCGCAGGGCTGATCGATGCGTGTGTGCAGGTGCTGGCGCAGTGGGGCTGGGCGGAGCGCCCCGTCGCCGTGGTCAGCCTGCCCTCGCGCACGCGCCCGCAGTTGATCGCGTCGGTCGCCAGGGGCCTGGCGGAGAAGGGCCGACTGCCGTACCTGGGTGAGTTGGCGGCGACGCGGGAGGCGCCGTCCGGGGGTCCCGGCGGCAACAGCGTGTACCGCTTGGCGGCGGTGTGGGACGGTTTCGGCGTGCCGTCCGCGATCCAGGCCGCCCTCGCAGCCCATCCGGGCCCGGTGCTGCTCGTGGACGACTTGATCGACAGCCGCTGGACGATAACGGTCGCCGGCCGGCAACTTCGCCTCGCCGGCGCGACGGCCGTGCTGCCGTTCGCGTTGGCGCTGCCGGCCTGAGCGCCTCGGCCGGCCCAGCCGCCTCGGCCGGCCCGGCCCGCGGGGTCAGCTGAGCTCGCGGGGCCAGCTGAGCACTCGGCCGGCTCAGCCCGCGGGGTCGGCCGCCGCTGCGAAGCCGCTGCGGCGCAACTTGCCGGCGTCGTTGCGCAGCGGCGCATGCACGATCCGAAGCGAGCGGATGCGCCGTTCCGGGCCCAGGCGATCGCGGGTCTCGTCGAGGATCCGGTCGGCGCTCACCCGCTCCTCGGCGACGTCGACTACGGCCTCGACCGCCTGCCCCAGCTCGGCATCCGGCACGCCGTACGCGACGGCGCTGCGCACCGCCGGGTGCGCCTCGAGGATCCGCTCGACATCGGCCGGGTACACGTTGACCCCGCCGCGGAGGATGAGGTCGCCCGCCCGGTCGAGAACGAAGAGGTACCCGCCGTCATCGACGAAACCGAGATCGCCGAGGGTGTCCCAGCCGTCGTCGGTCCGGCGACTCTCGCCGCCGAGATAGCGGTAGCTCGGCCCACCCTCGCGATGCAGCCAGATCCGCCCCGGTTCGCCCGGCGCCGCCTCGCCGCCGTCGGCGCGCAGGATCCGCACGCTGGTTCCTCCGATCGGCCGACCGACGCTGCCGGGATGCGCCAACCACTCGTCGCCGCGGATCATGGTCAGCCCGTTGGATTCGCTCCCCGCGTAGACCTCGACCACGGTCTCTGCGCCGACCCAGTCGATCAGACCGCGCTTGTCCTCGGCAGCGATCGGAGCGCCCATGTGCAGCACGGTCCGCAGCGACGAGAGGTCGGCGCCCTCTCTCTCGGCCGGCGGCAGCCGCAGCAGCCGGTGGATCATCGTGGGCACCAGCAGGGCCCAGCTTACCCGGTGCTCGGCGATCGCCGTCAGCACCCGCCGCTCGTCGAAACGCGGCAGGATGATCAGACAATGCCCCGTCATCAGCCCGCGGAACGCGTAGGTGAACGTGGCCGAGTGGCCCAACGGTCCGCTGACGAGCTGCACGGCCGCCATCGGGAGGAACGGCGCGACGGCCCGAGCGTCGTCCAGCAGCGCGGGCCCGGCGGCGAGCACGACCTTCGGCCGACCAGTGCTCCCGGACGAGGTCGGCGCCTTCCAGCACTGCGCCCACGCGTCATCCAGTCGTTCATCCGACAGGAAATCGTCCGGACGCCACCCCGCCGGCACGGCAGGAACCCGGGTCGACGGGCGGCCGATCACGAGGCTCGGGCCCGCGAGTCGCTCGATCTCGTCGGCCTCGTCCGCGTGCAGATCGGGTGAGACCGGCTGCGGCGTCGCCCCCGCCTTCCAGATCGCCGCGCAGACGATGACGTACTCCGCGCTGTTGCGCAACGCGACCAGCACCAGATCGTCGCGCTGCACCCCGAGCTCGCGGTATCCGCGCGCGAGCCGGTTGCTGCGCCGGTCCAGCTCCTGCGCTGTCAGGCTCTCATCGTCCGCGACCACAACAACGCGATCGGGGTCGATCTCAGCGAGTGAGCTGAGGATCCTCGAGATCGATCGACGCACCGTGATCACCTCCCTCGCGCAGCACGGCGCGATAGAAGAGTTCGTGCCGCTGCGCGACGTCGTCCCAGCGATGGGAGCGGGCGAGCCGCCGCCCGATCTCCGGCTCCGGTGCGCCGCCGTCGACACCCGCGCTCAGGGCCGCGGCGAACGAATCCGGGTCGTCGCCGTAGAGCACCGCCTCGCCGAAGACCTCCTCGAGCACGGGCAGCCGCCGCGCCACGACCGGCACCCCGGCCGCCAGCGCCTCCATCGCCGCGAGGCCGAAACCCTCCTTGATCGAGACGAAGGCCAGCGCGCTCGCCGCCGCGACCAGGGGCGCGAGTCGCTCCTCCTCGATCGTGCCGAGCACGATCGGCGCGACGCCGAGGTGCACGGCGCGCGCCTCGAACTGCGCCCGGTAGTCGCGGTAGTCGAACAGGGTCTCGCCGCCGCCGAAGACCAGCGCGAGCTCCGGATGGGTGCTGCGCAGTCGTGCGAATGCCTCCAGAAGATCGATGCTGCCCTTGCGCGGCTCGATGCCGCCCAGCGCGAGCACGTACCGGCCGAGTTCGACGGTCCACTCGGCCCGGTCGCGCGGGTCCGTGGCGGCGAAGCGCTCGGCGTCGACGCCGTTCGGGATGACGCTCGGCCGCAGGCCCCAGCCCGACTCGACCTCGGCGGCCACCGCTTCGGACACGCACAGTCGCGCGCTCGGGCGCCGGATCGCGCGGTCGTGGCAGGCGACGAGCTCCGGCGTGCTGAAGGTGTCGAGGTGGTGGATCGTGCGGATCAGCCCCACGCCATCGGGTACGGCGTTGGCCGAGATGCAGTCCTGCGCGTGCACGACGTCGGCGGACGCCCCGTCGAGCGCGGCGGAGAACTCCGCGATCGAGCGCACGATCCGCGCGCCCACCTCCTCGCCCTCGCGCGCGGCGAACGGTACGACGCGGATGGTGACGGCCGGGTCGACCGCGCGGAAGAACGCGTCGTCGCCTCCGCGGCCGAGAGTCCAGACGGTGACCTCGTGACCGCGCGCGGCCAGCGCCTCCGCCAGGGCGAGGGTGTGCACCACCCCGCCGCGCGGTCGGGTGGAGTAGGTCAGTTGCGCGATGCGCACGGGCGTCTCCTCATCAGCAGCAGCCGTTCATCGGAATCGCCGGACCCGGTCATGACCGGTGCTGTCGGCAGGCTCGATGGGCGGCAGTGGGCTCGGTCATCGGGAGGCGATCCCAGGGTGGTAGGCGTGTTCCGCTCGGTCGCGGAGGTGATTCATGGTGCGCCGGGCTCGGGCGACGCCGGCCGAGATGTCGGCCTCCGCAACGGCGAGTCCGCCCTTCGCCCAGGTCTTCGCGATGATCTCCCCCGCCGGGTCCACCACCTTGGCCTGCCCGAGGAAGCGCAGTCCGCCCAGCACGCCGGTCTGATTGGAGGAGACCAGGTAGACCTGGTTCTCCGCCGCTCGCGCGCAGTCGTAAAGGTCGAACAGGTGCGCCTGTCGATCGTTGCGGATCCGATCGGAACGGTCAGTCACGCTCGCCGGCCACGCGCTGAGGCACGCGAGCACCTCGGCTCCGTCGAGCGCGAGCGATCGGGCGGATTCGGGGAAGGTCTTGTCGAAGTCGATCAGCATGCCCAGCCGGCCCACCGGGGTGTCGAACGCGGAGAAGGCGGCGCCGGCCCGGTACGCCTCCGACTCGCCCAGCGGCAGGTGCACCTTGCGGTGCGTGCCGATGACCTCACTGCCGTGCACGCAGACCGCCGTGTTGTAGTGCACCTCGACGCCCTCCTCCCAGGCCCGCTCCGCGATGCCGAAGCACACCACGATCTCGGGAGCCATACCCGCGATGGCGCGGACCTCCGGCCCGTCGATCTCCACCGTGGGCGGCGCGTCCGCCGCACTCGGGTGGAACATGTCGAGCAGGTAGCCGCCTACCGTCGCGTCGGGCAGCACCAGGAGGTCGATACCGCGCTCGGTGGCCTGCTCGAGCATCCCGGGCAGCTTGGCGAGGGTGCGGTCGATGTCGCGACCGAAGTGCGCCGCGACCGCGCCCATCGTGATGGAGGTCATGGACTCGAAACTAGGGCATGTCTCTTCATTCGCTGCGTGCTCCGCTCTCCCTGATCGCACTGGGATGTTCAGGCGGCACCGAGCCGCGTTGTCGATCTCGCACGATGCAGAGCATCGGGCTTCGATCTCCGCCTTGCAGCTCCCACGACCAGGGCGTGCTCGCGACGGCATCGAATGAAGAGACACGCCCGAGCCGGATCAGGCCGCGACCTCCGTCTTCTCGGCCAGCCGGACCGCGCGGCGTCGCCCCGCGAGCGATTCCGCGATCTGCGCCGCGTCGCGGGCGATCGCCTCGAAGCGTCCCGAGCCCCAGGTGTGCAGCCACGGCAGGCCGAGGAAGTACAGCCCTGGAGTGGCGGTCTCGCCGCGACGGTGGGTCGGGTGCCCGCCGCCGTCGAAGACGCCCACCTGCACCCAGCGGTAGTCGGAGCGGAAGCCGACCGACCAGACCACGCTGGTGATGCCTGCCGCCGCGAGGTCGATCGCCTCGACCTCCGCCTCCGGACGCCAGACCGGCGTGTAGCGCGACTCGGTCGGCGCGTCGATGCCGTTGGCCGTGATGTAGCGGTCGATGTCGTTCTTGATCGACTCCGCGACCGAATCCGCGTAGTCGAGGGCCGCCTCCGCCGTCGGGGTGAACCGCAGCGTGTCGCCCTCGACCGCAGCGAGACGGCCGTAGAGGTGCATCCCGTCACGGGCGAAGGCGCGCAGGTCGATGTCGCGCCCGCCGTCGCGGCCGGTGACGTAGTGGTTCGTCGATTCGCGTTTGGAGAGCCCGCCGGCCTGCGCCTGAACGGGCACGTCGTAGACGCCCATGTCGGCCAGCCACGCCACGCAGTCGCGGCCGCGGTAGAACCGGGCGACCCGTGGGGCCGTGCCGAGGGCGAGGTGCACATCGCTGCCGTCGAGGAAGAGGTCTTCGGCGATCTGCGCGCCCGACTGTCCGGAGCCGACCACGAGCACCCCGCCCTCCGGCAGAGCGGCGGCGCTGCGGTAGTCGGCGGAGTGCACCTGCACGATGTGATCCGGCAGCTGGGCCGAGATCGCCGGCAGCACCGACTGGTGGTAGCCGCCGGTCGCGATGACGACCTGATCGGCCGTGATCGTGCCCTGCGCGGTGAGGATCTCGAAGCCGCCGCCGGGCGCCTCCCGCAGCCGGGTCACCCCGAGGTGCTCCACGACCGGCGCCGCGAACTCGTCGGCATAGCGACGCACCCAGGTGTAGACCTCGTCGCGCGTCATAAAACCGTCGGGATCGGGGCCGTCGTAGGGATAGCCGGGCAGGCGGCACTGCCAGTTCGGCGTGACCAGGGTGAAGTTGTCCCACCGGCGGTCGAGCCAGTCGTGCGCGATGGTGTCGCGTTCGAGCACGAGGTGGTTCACGCCGTCCTGGGTGAGGTGCCAGCTGATCGAGAGCCCTGCCTGGCCTGCTCCCACCACAACGGTCTCGTAGTGCGCGTCGGGGATGAACTCCGTCATGATCCGGCTCCCGTCGGCAGCTGCGGCGGATCCATCGCGAGGATGCGCACCGAGCCGCGGTCGAAGCGGGCGGCGGTGTCGCGGATCTCCGCCTCCTGCGCCATGGCGGAGGTGCATTCGAAGCCGAACTTCGCCTTGACCCGCTGGCTCGCGAGCTGCAGCGCCTCGGTGGAGCGGTCGACGAACTCGGCGACCGGATACGCGGACCCGGCCTCGAGGTAGTCGTGCATCACCAGGCTCGGCGAGTAGCAGCGCTCCTCGGTGCCGTCCGGCCAGCGGACGTGGAAGGTCATCTCAGGCATGGACGAGACCTCCGTTCCAGACGCGGTCGATGTCGTAGGCATCCGGTCGACGATCGCGCAGGTGGAACATGCCCCCGCGCATCGCGTCGAACGTGTCGCGGATGTCGATGTCCGCCACCGCCATCCCCGAACCGAGCAGCGTGGTCGCGAGGATGTTGCCGCCCGGGTCGACGACCTTGGCGTTGCCCACGTACCGCAGCGAGCCGAAGGTGCCCGACTGGTTGGACGCCAGCCAGAACACCTGGTTGTCCAGGGCCCGAGCGATGTCGAACTGGTTGAAGCGGTAGGTCCAACGGTCGTCCTGCAGGTTCTCGGCGGTGGCCGTGCGGGCCGCCGGCCAGGCCGAGAGCGAGGCGATGATCTCGGCCCCGTCCAGCGCCATCGACCGCGCCGCCTCCGGGAAGGCCTTGTCGTAGCAGATCTGCAGGCCGACCCGGCCGACGGGGGTGTCGAAGACGCGGTACTCGGAGCCGGCGGAGTACGACATGTGCTCGCCGAGCGGCTGGTGCACCTTGCGGTAGTTGCCGTAGATCTGGCCGCCGTCCAGCAGCACGGCGCCGTTGTAGCGCGTCGGCTCGCCGTCGGGGCCGAGTACGTCGTCGTCGCGTTCGCAGATGCCGATCGCGACCATCAGGTCGCCGACGATCTGCTGCACGCGGCGCAGTTCCGGCCCATCGAGCCGGATCGCCGGCGGCATCGAGCGCGTGGTGGTCTTGACGGTGTCGCCGTGGTTGCCGAGCGAGGAGAGGTAGCCGCCGATCGCGGCCTCGGGGAGCACGAGGAACTCGACGCCCTTCTCCTTCGCCTCCTCGGCCAACTGGGCGATGAGCGCGTAGTTCTGATCCAGGTCGCGGGTGAAGTTCGCCGCGACCGAAGCGACGGTGGTCATGGCTGCCTAGAGGTTGTAGGTGGAGTTGATGATGGCGCCCTTGCGGGCGTAGTGGATCAGCGCGTCCTGCACGTCGAGCGGGTGGCACGGGATGGTGCCCTCGATCAGGTCCTCCTCCCGCAGGCCGTGCAACGCCATGCCGAAGCGGCAGACGAAGACCCGGTTGCCCTCCTCGATGAAGGTCTTCAGCGCATTGTTGATGTTCTGCTCGCCCGGGAAGCCGGAGTCGCCGACGGTCGGGAAGCCGCGGGTGGCCATCGCGTTGATGGTGCCCGGCCCGTAGAAGTAGACGGCGGACTCGAAGCCCTTTCGCGCGGCGCGGGTGGCCTGCAGGATCGCGACGAAGCTGACGGAGGACTCGTGCGCGATGCCGTGCACGAGGGTGAAGTAGCTCTGGCCGGGCTCGGCCTGGTAGTCGGGGAAGACCTTGGTCGAGCCGTAGAGGTTCGAGCCGGTCGGGAGCGAGGGGTGCGCGATCTCGGAGCGCGACTTCTCGATGTTGGCGGTGATCTCGTCTTCGGTGGCCTGCGAGATGGACATGGTTCCTCCTGGAGTCGGCGAAGCTGCCCGCGGATGCTGGGCTGTCTGCGCGGTGTGGGCTGCCTGCGGGGTATGGGCTGTCTGCGGGGTGTGGGCTGTCTGCGGGGTGTGGCGAAGCGCGGCGATGAAGCCGCTTGCGGGCAACGGGGATGAACGTGAACGGCCGACGGACGGGCGAATGAGACGACGCGGGATGCGTCCGTCGGATGGAGCGGAGAGCGCTGGTTCAGGTGGTTCAGGTGGTGCTGCGTTCGAGTGGAACAGGACCAGTCAACGACTTTTGTGTTTCGGGCTGGTTTCGAGCGGAATAAGCGTGCGTGACGCTTCGCGCCCTAATCGTTCGTACCCTCACGATTTGAGCCTTTGTAACGGGACTCGTCGCTCGCCGTCACACGGATGAAACATCCCGGGTGTCAGATGGATTCCGAGACGCACGCTTCCGCACCACCTCCCGGCCCGCATCGCTGCGGTGGGAGGCCGACTCCGGCGCACCGCGCCGACCAGGAGCATCCGTGACTGATCTCAGCACTCGCGTCGACATCGCCATCCGCGGCATCCGCGTGAACGCCCCCGTGCACCGGGAGGCCGGCGCCGGCCCCAGCGATGACGGCCATGTCGTTCTCGGCGGCCTCGGCGCCGCGATCCCGGTGAATCCGAAGAGTCCGTACGTCGTGACCAACGGGCGGCTCCTGCTCGAGGGCGCCGACATCGGCCTCGACGTCTCGCCCGTCCGTCGGCCGCGGTTCTACGACCTCGAGACCGCCGACGGCGTCTCCTACGAGAAGATCGCGCGTCTGCACGGCCGCGACGTGCTGGCGACGACCGTCGTTCAGACCTGCATGCGCTACGACGAGGCCGAGCGGTGCCGCTTCTGCGCGATCGAGGCGTCCCTCGCCGCCGGCTCGACCATCGCGGTCAAGACCCCCGCGCAGATCGCCGAGGTCGCGGAGGCCGCCGCGCGCCTGGACGGCATCCGGCAGATGGTGATGACCACGGGCACCTCCAAGGGTCGAGACCGCGGTGCGCGTCACCTCGCGCGCTGCGTGAAGGCCGTGCTGGAGAGGGTGCCGGGCCTGCCGATCCAGGTGCAGTGCGAGCCGCCCGCCGACGGCGACTACTCGGCGCTGCAGGAACTGAAGGATGCCGGCGCGCAATCGATCGGGATCCACATCGAGTCGATGGACGAATCCGTGCGGCAGCAGTGGACGCCCGGCAAGGCGCGCGTCTCGATCGACGAGTACCGGGCCGCGTGGCGCGCCGCTGTGGAGATCTTCGGCCGCAATCAGGTCTCGACGTACCTGCTCGTCGGGATGGGCGAGGATCCGGACGAGATGGTCGCGAGCGCGGCCGAGCTGATCGAGATGGGGGTCTACCCCTTCATCGTGCCGTTCCGGCCGCTGAAGGGCACGCTCGCCACCGACGTCGACCACGTGCTGCCGCCGGCCGGCTCCGTGCTCGAACAGATCAGCCGGCGCGTCGCCGATCAATTGATCGCGGCCGGGATGCTCAGCTCGGGCCAGAAGGCCGGCTGCGCGGCGTGCGGCGCGTGCGGCGTGCTCAAGACGGCCGGTGCGTGATGGAGCTGTCGATCCTCGAGGGGCACCGCCGCGCGGTCGACGCGGAACCCTTCGTGATCGTCGAGGCCGACGCGGCCGAGATCGCGCGCTACCGGGAGATCCGGCGCGACGTCTTCGTCGACGAGCAGGGCCTGTTCGAGCGCGACGATCACGACGAGGTGGACGACGACCCGCGCACGGTCGTGCTCGTCGCACGGTCGGGGCGCGACGTGCTCGGCGGAGTGCGCATCGCCCCGGTCCTGGAGCACGATCTCGGCTGGTGGACCGGCAGCCGCCTGGCGGTCGGTCGCGGCCACCGCGGCACGGCGGGCATCGGTGCGGGGTTGATCCGAGCCGCGTGCGCCGAAGCCGAGACCCGCGGAGTCATCCGCTTCGAGGCGACCGTGCAGCGCCAGAACGCGGTGCTGTTCCGTCGGCTCGGCTGGCAACCGCTCGGCACGAGCGTCGTCGCCGGAGTCGAGCACGCCAGGATGGGCTGGCAGATCGACCGCTTCGACCGCCAGGCGCGCGCCGCCAAGGCCGCGCTCGGCCCGCTGCTGTCGGCGTTCGACGGCGAACTCGGCGGCGCCGGATTCCGCGGCGACGACGGCGCGCCCGTTCCCGGCTCCGATCTCATCGCCGTCTGCGATGCGATCGTGCCGGCCATGGTCGAGCGCGACCCGGAGTGGGCCGGCTGGTGCTCCGTGCTGGTCAACGTGAACGACCTCACGGCGATGGGAGCGGACGTGGTCGGCTTGTTGGACGCGCTCGGCGCGCGCGACGCCTCCTTCGCGGCCCGGGTGCTGCGCGGGCTCCGCGCCGGGGCGCAGGCCTGGGGCGCACCGTTGCTCGGCGGCCACACGCAACTCGGCGTGCCGGCGGCTCTGGCCGTGACCGGCCTGGGCCGAGCTGCTCGCCCGGTGCCGGGCGCCGCCCCGATCGGCCGCGAGCTCTCGCTGACGACGGACCTGAACGGCACGTGGCGATCGGGATACGCCCATGGCCAGTGGGACTCGACGTCGGACCGCGATCCCCATGTGCTCCGCGATCTGGCCGGCACCGTCGGTCGCGCGGCACCGGATGCCGCGAAGGACGTCAGCATGGCCGGCCTCGTCGGCACCCTCGGCATGCTCGCGGAGGCCTCCGGCGCCGGGGTCGAGCTCGACGTCGCGGCCGTGCCCCGACCGCAGGGCGTCGGGGTCGCCGACTGGTTCTCCTGCTTCCCCGGCTTCGGGATGATCACGGCCGATCGCGCGGGAGCGAGCCGGATGCTCTCGCCGCACGCGAGCAGCGCTGCGATCGGTCGCGTGGTGGCGGGCGACGGCGTGACCCTCCGCTGGCCCGATGGAGAGACCACGATCGGCGTGAGCCGCGCCGTGACCCATCTCGGAACGGCGTGAGCGCCGCTCCTTCCCCTGCCGTCACACTCCGCCTACCCGAAGGGGGACGCGGTTGATCGGGTCGCGGGCCCGCACGGGGGCCGCGAGCGCGTAACGTGAACGGTAGCGGTGCCACCCTGGGTGCCGCGCAAAAAGAGGAACCACGTGTCAGCCGAATGCATTCACGGTCTCGATGAGGGACTGTGCGACGTCTGTTATCCGAAGAAGCGCCCGGAACCCGACGTCTCCGCCCCCCGCGCCCGCGCCCCGAGGCGCCAGCCCGCGGGAGTGAAGGCGCCGACCCGCGCCCCAGCCAAGCCCGTCTCGTTCCGAGACAACAAGGTGGTCACGCTCGACGTCGCGTCGCAGCGGATCTACCACGTCACCCACATCGACAACCTCGAGGCGATCATCGCCTCGGGCGCGATCCGCGCGGATTCGCAGCTCGATGAGCGTCCCGCCGTCGACGTCTCGTCGGAGGAGACCCGCAGCCACCGCCGAACCATCGAGGTGCTCGAGCACACGCACGTCGCCGACTACGTCCCGTTCTTCCTCTCTCCGCACTCGGCTCGCTGGGCCGACCTGCGCGACGGCGCCGGCGGACCGCACTGGTCCAAGGATGCCCGCGCCTCCGTCGCCGGCGACTACGTGCTGCTGGTCGGCTCGCTCGCGAAGGCCCACGTGCTCACCGACGGCGACGCCTCGCATCTGCTCACCCGCTTCGCCGCGACGCCCGACACCTTCGGCCGCACGCTGATGCGGCTGCTCAAGGACGAGCTCGCGCTCTCGAGCGCCGAGGCCCTCGTGGCGAACAAGTTCGACCTCGACTCCGTCGCGGTGATCGGCGTCTCGAACATGACCATGCGCAAGCGCGTCCGAGCGCTGTTCGAGGGCTCCGGCTTCGACCCCAAGGTCGCGGTCTACCCGCCGTGGTTCGCGCCGCTTCCCGTCGAAGACGAGTGAGCCGCGGCTGAACGCCGCCGGTTCAGAGTTCCGCCGGTTCAGAGCAGGAGTTCGAGCCGGTCGTCCAGGTAGCGGGCGATCGGCATCAACGTGCTCGCATCCGCACCGGGACGCCAACGGATCAGCACCGCACCGTCGCGGACCGCGAGCGGCTCCGTCGGGTCGGCCGGATCGAGCGGGACGACGTCGTAGTTGACCACGTCGCCCGTCTCGAAGGCGCCCTCGAAGGCCGCGCGGCGCATGTCGCGGCGTTCCTCGGCGGAGACCGCCTGGTTGTTGACGTGGCCCGGCGCGACGGCGCGGGTGACGCGGCCGATGCCGTAGACCGCGCCGTCCTCGCCGAACAGAAGGACACCGAGCCGGCGCACCCGGCCGAGCGGCTGCAGCTTCGGGCCGCGCCGGAAAATGCGCCCGCGCGACTCCCGGAACTCCGCGACCGCCTCATCCGCCACCCCGCGCTCGCGCAGGAGTCGCTCGGTCCGCTGCAGCAACGCGGGCAATTCTCCGACGGCGGTCATCCTCCCAGTATCCCGCCTCGCGGTGCAGCCTCGGCGCGGCGGACCGGCCCGCGCTGTCAGGCGAGCCGTGCGCTGCTGCTGCGGATCAGCGCGACCGTACGCGCCGCCAACACGTCGAGATCGGGCTCCGCGTCGTGCGTGATGCCGGCCTTGACGACGATGCGGAAGGCACTGAAGCAGGTGCCGAGCACCATCTCGGCCGCATCCGCGTCGGCTCCGTCCCATCGCGGATCCGCGGCGAGGATCGCGCGCACGGCCTCGGCCAGAGCCGTCGTGACCCGGGTCATGTGGGCCAGCTGTCGCGCGACCAGCTGCGGGTGGCGGTAGACCAGCTCGAGACGCTTCTGATGCGCGGCCGCGTCGGTGATCGACGGACCGGAGACCGCGAAGAGCAGGCCGACGATCGCGACCACCGTGTCTCGTCCGAGGTAGTGACGTGCGTGCTGGGCGATCACGTCATCGTCGAGCGCGATCGGCTGAGCGCCGAGCACGGCGTCCTCTTTGCAGTCGAAGTAGTTGAAGAACGTCCGCGGTGAGACCCCCGCGCGATCGCTGATCGCGTCCACGGTGGCGTGCTCGAGGCCGACGCTCCCGGTGAGTTCGGCGGCCGCCTCCTCCAGTCGTCGCCGTGTCTCCAGGCGCTTGCGATCTCGCAGGCCCAGGGCGGCCCCCTCGGCGGTAGCGGTGGGAACGGTCGTGCTGGCGGAGCGGATCACCTGATGATTATTGCCGATCGCGCAAAATTGCGCACGCGCAAAGTCTGCGCGCCGCAACGAAAAGGCCGCCCGCCCGAGTGGGCGAACGGCCTGGACCCGCGAGATGCCTCTGGTGGACGCGACACGCCGGGCGGGGCGTGCACAAGAGGCATCTCGCGGGAGGCATTACGCGGCGATCGAGGAGGAGAGCACCTCGTCGAGCACCTTGGAGGCGTCCTCGTCGGAGGCCTTGAGCGCCAGCGACAGCTCGGAGACCAGGATCTGGCGAGCCTTGAGTAGCATGCGCTTCTCACCGGCCGAGACGCCTCCGGCCTGCTCGCGACGCCACAGGTCGCGCACGACCTCGGAGACGCGGTAGACGGATCCGCTGGCCATCTTCTCCTGGTTGGCCTTGAAGCGGCGCGACCAGTTGCTGGCCTCCTCCGCGACGTCGCTGCGGAGCACCTCGTAGACGGCCTGCACACCGGCGTCGTCGATGATCTCGCGGACGCCGACGAGTTCGGCGTTCTCGATCGGGAGCGTGATGGTCAGCTCGCTGGTGTGCACGTTCATGGTCATGAAGCGCTTCTCGACGCCCTTGATCGAACGGGTCTCGACGCCTGTGATCGTCACCGCACCGTGGTGGGGGTAGACCAGGGTCTCGCCGACCTCGAATGTCATCATGTCGTGCCTTTCGTCAGTGATCGCGTGGATCGGGTTCCCGAACGGGAACCCACGGGGTGGGAGGTGCAGTCGGTGAGCCACCCGGGCAGCTGAGCCACCAGGTGGTCGACGAGCTCGTCGTCGGTGCCGTCGAGGCGGCCGCCGATCCAGCCGCCGATGACGGCGAGCGAGCCGCCCGCGACGTACCGGGCGGTGAACTCCGGGTCGATGCCCGGCGGGAGTTCGTCGGGTAGCACGGAGCGCACCAGGTCGCGGCAGTAGCCGGTGACGGCGTCGTCGTACGCGCCGCGCACCGCGGGCAGCGCGCGGAGGCTGGAGTAGAAGGCATAGCGATCGGTCAGGTGATCGACCAACCGGGCGTAACCGAGGCGGAGGGCGTCGGCGTTGTCCACGATTGCGGCGTCACGGGCATCCGGCTCGTCGATGCCGGCGAAGCTCGCGGCGAGCAGCCCTGCGGCGACATCGGCGACATCGTCGAAGTGCGCGTAGAAGGAGCTGCGACTGATGCCGGCGACGCGGACGATGTCGGAGACGGTGATGTCGCGCTCGTCCCGAACACCGGAATCATCCGAAGCCGAGTCTTCCGCAGCGAGCCGCTCGACGGCCTCGAAGATCGCGTGCCGTGTGCGCAAGGCCCGGGGATCAGGCACTCGCTCGAACGACACGCCGACAGTCTAGCACTTCCCGGACACCTGTTCGAGAAGTAGCCCGAATCGGTTGGGCGATGGGCCGAATGGTCGGAATCCGTCCGTCCGAGGCCGCTGACGGACGCGTCGTGACAACCCGGGCTAACCGCGGACCGCGGACAGGCGGGCGACGCGGCGTCGCGCAGCGCGTTCGCTCGGTGAGACGGTGCCGAGGGTGAGCCGCAGCGCGGCGAAGAGCACGCGGTTGGCGGTGATCGCCGGCCAGCGCGGGCGGCGCAGCCCGAGCAGCAGCCGGTACTCCTCGGGCAGAGAGGCGACCGCGCCGCCGAACAGGATGCGATAGGCGATCCGCGGCGTGTCCGGCAGCCGGAGATCGCGTAGGAAGCGCACCGCCTCCGCGGTGCGTTCGTCGGCTCGGAACTCGCCCGCGAATCCGGCGAGCTGCGCGCGCAGCTCCGCTTCGCTCGTCGGCGGATCGAGGACACCGAGCAGGCGCCCCGACTCCGCCCACTCCCGTACGTACGCGTCAGCGCCGCCGGGGATCGGCCCGCCCCAGACCCGGTGGGCCCCGAGGAACGCCTCGGTGAACGCATCGTGCACCCAGAGCAGCAGGTGCGGATCGCGGGCCGAGTACGCCCGCTCCGCTCCCCCGGCGTCGACGTAGTCGCCCGTCACCCGGTCGTGGATGCCGCTGACGTGCCGCGCCGCCGCCTCCGCCTCCGCGGTGTCGCCGAAGGTCGTCGTCAGCACCCAGCGCACCGTGTTGTCGAGCCGGCCGACCGGATCCTCCCGATAGCGGGAGTGGTCGTGCACGCCGGCCATCGCGCCGGCCTGCAGCGTCTGCATCAGCAGCGCGCGGATGCCGGCCACCATCGTGATGCTGGTGCCGTTCACCGCCCACACCGCGCTGCCGGGGCCGAAGAGGCCGAGGTCTGCGCCGTTCTCGAAGTCGAGCATCCACGGCGGATGGGCGGGCGGCGCCGGCCGTCGGCCACCGTTGCGCAACCGGCCGATCAGCCGGCCGAGGGGCGGCCGGCGATGCGCACTCTCGGGCACGACACTCATTCCAGCAACCCGCGGATGTCATCCTCCGTGAGCGGCTCGGCGAAGGGCTCGCCCTCGTCGAGCAGCGAACTCGTCAGCGCCTTCTTGCGCTCCTTGAGCTTCATGATCTTCTCCTCGATCGTGCCCGCCGCCACGAGCCGGTACACGTTCACCCGGCGATCCTGCCCGATCCGGTGGGCGCGGTCCACGGCTTGCTCTTCCGCGGCCGGGTTCCACCAGGGGTCGAGGATGAAGACGTGATCGGCCTCCGTGAGCGTGAGGCCGAAGCCGCCGGCCTTCAGGCTGATCAGGAAGACCGGCGCCGCGCCGGTGCGGAAACGCTCGACCACCCCGGCGCGGTCGCGGGTCGTGCCGTCCAGCCGCACGAACGGGATGCCGTGCTCCGTCAGCCGCGCCGACGCCCGATCCAGGAACGAGGTGAAGGTGCTGAACACCAGCGCGCGCTTGCCCTCCGCGACCACCTCGTCGAGCTGCTCGAGCAAGGCGTCGAGCTTGGCCGAGGGGATGTCGCTCGCATCCGGGTCCACCAGCGAAGCATCGAGGCTGAGCATCCGCAGCAGTGTCAGCGAGCGGAAGACCACGAAGTTGTCGCGGTGCTCCCCGTCGGCCAGCAGGCGCAGCAGCTTCTGCCGCTCGCGCTGCAGGTAGGTGTCGTAGAGCACCTGGTGCCGCGGATCGAGCGCCACCTCGAGCACCTGCTCCTGCTTCTCGGGCAGCTCCGGCGCGACGAGTTCCTTGGTGCGCCGCAGCAGGAACGGGCGGATGCGCGTCCGCAGCCGCGTCAGGCGCTCGGCGGCGGCCTGCGCCTCCGTTCTGGTGCGTCCGCGCGAGTAGTCGGGGCCCTTCAGACCCTGCGGCTCGGCGTGCTCGATGGGGCGCAGGTACTCGTCGCGGAAGCGGCGCAACGGCGGCAGCAGGCCGGGCGCCACCACGGCGAGGATCGCCCAGAGATCGAGCAGACTGTTCTCGACCGGGGTGCCCGTGAGCGCGAGTGTGAACGGCGTGCCGAGATCGCGGGCGCTCTCATGGGCCAGCGATCCCGGATTCTTCACGAACTGCGCCTCATCGAGCACCAGCCCGGCCCAGTCTCGGGCGCGGAAGCCCTGCGGATCGGCGCGGAACAGCGCGTACGAGACGATCACGAGCCCGGCGTCCTCCGGTAGCGAGCCGAGGGAGCCGCGGCCGGCGGACGCCGTGATCGTGGCGGTGGTCGTCCCGGGCACGAATCGTGCCGCCTCCGACGCCCAGTTCGGCACCACGGAGGTGGGGGCGACGACGAGGAACGGTCGCCGCTCGCCCTGTTCGGCAGCATGTGCCACGAGGGCGAGCGTCTGCAGCGTCTTGCCCAGGCCCATGTCGTCGGCGAGGATGCCACCGAGCCCGTGGCTCCAGAGGAAAACCAGCCATTCGAATCCGGCCTGCTGGTAGGGGCGCAGTTCGGCGTGCAGTTCCGCCGGTGCCTCGATCGGGTGCACCGGCTCGGCGAGTCCGCGCAGTGCCTCACGCCACGCGTCCGGCAGCACCGCTTCGTCCGCGAGTTCGGCCAGTTCGTCCCAGAGCGGCGCGTGGTAGCGGCTGAGGCTCGGCGTGGTCTCCCACTCGGTCAGCCCGCTCGCCTCGGTGATCAGTTCCCGCAGCCGCGAGAGCGACGGATGCGTGAGCGAGAGGTAGGACTTGTCGACCATCAGCAGCTTCGTCTGGCCTCGTGAGAGTGCGGCGAACAGCTTGCCGAAGGGCACGGTGCGGCCGTCGATCGTGACCTCGACGCCCAGGTCGAACCAGTCCGGCTTCTCCGACTCGCGCACCGTGATGGCGAGGTGCGGCTCGCAGACCAGCGCGCGGTAGTCGCCGGCGGCACCGGCCGTCTCGATCCGCACGCCCGGCAGCGCGCGAACGGCCGGCAGCACTTCGACCGTGAACTGCGCCGTATCGGCGCCGCGCAACACGGTGGCCTGCTCGAGGTCGATCGCGCCGACCAACTCCTCGGCGGCGGCGAGCGTGGTCGCCTCCGCCGCCTCCCGGGCGGCGTCGTCACTGCGGTCGATCGCGCCGACCCGATCCCCCGGGCGGTCCCAGCGCCAACTCAGCCGCACGACGTCGCGCGGCTCGTAGCGCGCCGTCAGCACGAGGGCCGGCGGCGGCGGAGCGGGCAGGAGCACGCTCTCATCCGTGCTCGCCACCGCGAAGCCGCGTCGCAACGCTGGCAGGTGCTCGCGGAAGAACTCGACGGATTCGGCAGAGGGAACCGCGAATCCGTCGGGGTGTGCGAGCGCGCGTCGCTCCTGCGCGGTGAGGGCGAGAGCGGTCGGGGCGAGGGTGATCGACGGCGCCGGGTCGAAGCCGTAACGGTAGACGCCGTGATCGGCGATCGCCCCCGCGTCCAGCAGGGGCACCGAGACTCCGTCGATGCCGAGCGTCGGGGTGAAGCGCAGTGAACCCTCACCCCGGCTCGCGTCGAGGGTGAACCGGGCCTGCCGGCCCAGCGTGACCCGCGCGTCCTTCGCGCTGCCGACCAGCACGATGCCCAACGGTTCCGTCTGCGCGAGCAGGCTCCACACCAGCGGGCTGGCGTAGTCGTCGAGGAAGATCCAGTCAGGATCCTGACCCAGGTGCACGGTACGGGTGGCGGCATACAGGGCGGCAAACTCGGCGAACCAGCGCTGGTGCCCCGGATGCAGATTGAGCCGGTGGGTCTGGAAGTTCAACGACTTCCAGGTGACGTTCTTGCGCGTCCAGCCGCCGCCGGCACCGCGGATGACCGGGCGCGCGCCGACGCGGTAGTCGGCCCGCTCGTCGGCGTCGACGGTCTTCGCCGTCACGCGCTCCGGAGTGGGCGGACGCCACGCGTCCGTGCCTTTGCGCACGAGCCGGAGCACCTCGAGTTGCAGGCCGATGGAGGTCAGCGCGCCCTCGGCCGGGTCGGCGGTGCGAGTCAGCTCTCCGACGGCGGAACGCCAGTCGGGCGGCGACGAGGTGGAAGGCATCACCCCATGCTCTCACCGAGCACCGACACGGCGAGTGGAGGGTCCAGAATCGAGGCATGACGAATGAGACGTACACCCTGGGATCGGCCGCGCTCAGCCTCACGGTCGCGACGCACGGCGCCGAGCTGACCTCGCTGCGTGACGCGGCGGGCACGGAGTTCCTCTGGCAGGCCGGGCCGGAGTGGCGACGTCACGCGCCCGTGCTCTTCCCGATCATCGGCCGGGTGCCGGAGGACACCATCCAGCACAACGGCAGCCGCTACGAGCTGCGCCAGCACGGCTTCGCGCGCGACCGCGAGTTCGCGCTCGCGGGCATCGCGGCCGACGAGGCCGTGTTCCGGCTGGAGAGCGACGACGAGACCCGAGCGAAGTGGCCGTTCGACTTCGCGCTGATCATCGCCTACGCCGTCACGGATGCGAGCGTGCGGATCACGCAGACGGTCGAGAACACCGGCTCCGTCCCTTTCGGCGCCTCCGTGGGCAATCACCCCGCGTTCGGTTACCCGTTGCCGGGAGCGACCGGAGCGCACCGCGTCGAGTTCTCGCAGCCCGAACCGGAGGGCTTCAAGCGCGCGCCCGAGAACCTGCTGCTGCCCACGTCGTACGCCGCCCCGTTCGTCGACGGTGCGCTGCCGGTGGACGAGGCGCTCTTCGAGGACGGGGTGCTGATCTTCGACGAGCCCAAGCGCCGCACGGTGCGCCTGAGCGCCGAAGGCGCGACCCCGATCACGATCGACACGGGCGACTTCGACGTGATCGGCGTGTGGAAGCCGGTCGACGCACCGTTCCTCTGCCTGGAACCGTGGCGCAGCATCCCCACTCCAGACGGCTGGAACGGCGACATCATCGACAAGCCCGCCCAGTTCACCCTGCAGCCCGGCGAGTCGAGGGCCTTCTCCTACAGCATCACGCTCGGCTAGACGGAAATCTGTCGCGCCGACGCGAGGGGTTGTCCTTTCCTCCTGCGAGCTCTGCGAGTGGGAGGAAATGACAACCCCGAGTGCCGGTTGCACCTCCCCGCGACGCGCGAAGCGCCGTCGCGAGAAGTGCACGCCCTCAGCACCGCTGCGAATGCAACGGGCCGCCGGAGCGCGGGACGAAGTGACAACCCCTCGTCACCGCACCCCTCACACCACGGGCACAACGCCCGACGTCAGGTGATCGAAGCGCCGCAGGATGAGCCCCTCGCGGGTGGCCCACGGACAGATCTGCAGGGTGTCGACGTCCAGCGCCTCCATCGCCGCCTCGGCGACCAGCGCGCCCGCCAGCAGTTGAGGCGCACGCATCTCGGAGACGCCGGGTAGCGCCGCGCGATCCTCCGCACGGATGGCCGCCAGGCGCGAGGCCCACAGCCGGAGGTCGATCAGGTGCAGTTCGCGCTTGACGAGCGGCCCGGCCGCGCGCGGTGCCGCGCCGGTGATCCGCGACAGCGAGCGGAAGGTCTTCGACGTGCCGGCCACCAGATCGGGCCGCCCCAGGGCTGCGAGTTGCGCGACGGGCTCGGCCAGCACCGAGCGGATGTGCTTGCGCGCCGACTTGATGCTGGTGGCGCTGGCCGGATCGCCCACGAGCAGATCGCGCGTGACCCGGCCCGCGCCCAGCGGCACCGACAGCGCCAGTTCGGGGTGCTCGTCGGCCCCCATCGAGAGCTCGAACGAGCCGCCGCCGATGTCGAGGTCGAGGATCGTGCCGACGCCCCAGCCGAACCAGCGGCGAACCGCGAGGAACGTCGCGGCCGCCTCCGCCGGCCCGCCGAGTTCCTCCAGGTGCACTCCGGTCTCGGCGTGTACGCGCTGCAGGACGGCCTCGCCGTTACCGGCCTCGCGGATGGCGGAGGTCGCGAACGCGAGGAAGTCCTCGGTCTCGTGCTCGGTCGCGAACGCCCGAGCCTCGATCACGAAGTCGATCAGCTCGCGCTGACCCTGCTCGTTGATGTCGCCCCACTCGTCGAGGTACGCCACCAGTTGCAGACTGCGCTTGTGCGAGCGGTACGGCACGGGCCGCGCGCCCGGATGTGCGTCGAGGAGGAGCAGGTGAACCGTGTTCGAACCGATGTCGAGAACGCCGAGCCGCATGTTCCGAGGTTAGGGCACGAGGCGAGTGCTCCGGTGCCGGTGCCGCTCCGGAAGGGAGTCCGCTCCTCCACAGGCCCGGTTTCGGGGTGAGTTGTCCCGTTCCGGGGCTGGAGCCGCGTTCGATGTCAGAGGTACCGCATACCGTATGCGTATGGCATCTTCGTTCACTCCCACACCGCTCACCGAGCAGGTCGGCACCGCCCGCACCGCCCTCGGCACCGCGGTGCACACCGCGTTCGTCGCGGTCTGCGGGATGCGACGAGCGGAGGACGCGGTCGCGTTCGCGATCATCGCCGAAGAGATCCTCCGCTCCGCTCAGGCGCTGACCATCGCCGCAGCGGCCGGCCTGGTGGAGGCGCGGGCGCACGAGGAGTACCAGCTGCGAAACGCCGCGGCGGTGTTGAACGTGGTGTGCCGGGTCGGCTCGTCGGAGGCGAAGCGGCGGGTGCAGCTCGCCGGCCAGGTCCAGCCCCGGGTGACTCTGCACGGCGAACCCCTCGCCGCGAAGCTGCCCGCGCTCGCGGCCGCGGTGCGCGCGGGTGAGGTCACCGCCGCATCCGCGCACCGGGTCGCGGTGACGGACGCGAGGATCGCCACCGTCGTCACCGAGGAGGCCCGGAAGGCGCTGATCTCGGGGTTGTTGGAGATCGCTCGCACGGAGGACGACGCGTTCGTGACCGTCTGCGCGAAGCGGACCATCGAGGACGCCCACCCGGATGGCACCGAACCGAGCGATGCGATCTTGCGGATGCGGCAGGGGATCACGTTCGGGATCGAGCGGGACGGGTTGATCCCGTTCTCCGGGTGCATGACCCGCCTGCAGTACGAGACCGTGCTCTCCACGATCGGCACGTTCACCAACCCGCGCCTGCAGCAGCCGAACACCGGCTGCGACGACGCAATGACCGAAGGAGAGAACACCGAACCAGCATCCGACGTGATCGTTGACCCGGGAGACGGCGGCGAGGCGATCCTCGTGAACGTCACCGGCCGCACCCGCCCCCAACTGCTGCTCGACGGGCTCGTCGCCACGTGTGAACTCGCGTCCCGCACCGGCCGGCTGCCGCGCAACGGCGGCGTCCGACCGACCGTGATCGTGACCGTTCCGTTCGAGGAGCTGCGCGAGCGGCTCGGCACGGCCGAGACGACGTTCGCGGGCCCGGTGCCTGCGGGGCGGATCCGTCAGCTCGCGTGCGACGCGAACATCCTCCCCGTTGTCCTCGGTTCCGACGGGCAGGTCCTGGACGCGGGCGTCGAGAAGCGCCTCGTCGAGGGCCCGCTGCGCAAGATCCTCATCGCCCGCGACGGGGGTTGCGCGTTCCCGCAGTGCGATCTTCCCGCCAATTGGGCGGATGCGCATCACGTGATCCACTGGGCTGACGGTGGCCCGACCACCCTCGAGAACACCGTCCTGCTCTGCCGCCAACACCACACCCTGGTGCACCACTCGGCGTGGAAGATCGTGATGCGCGACGGCATCCCGTACTTCGTGCCACCGTGGCAGATCGACCCGCACCAGACACCGCGCCGGCCTGTCCTGAGCCTGCCGAAGGGAACCAACGGCACCGCAGACCCCGGGCGGAGCAACGGTTCCGGCCCCGGAAACCCGCACCACCACCACCGAGCCCCGACACCGGGAACCGACGCCCATGAACTGCCCGACGTCCGCCGCACCGAATGCGAATCAGCGAGAGCACTGACGACACGACCTGCTGAGCGGGGCACGCTGAGTGCAGGGCCTCCGGGCCCGAGTCGAGGGAGGCGAGCATGAACGATTGGCCGATCCTTCCGCGCGATCCGATCGTGCAGCAGGTCCGTGCGATGCTGCGCACCGGCGGCCGCGGCGCGGTGCTCACCGGACCGGCTGGATCGGGACGCTCGAGCATCCTCCGGCTGGTCTCGGGAACCCGTGCGTCGGTGCTGCTACGCGCCGGCGCGCCGGTTGAGGCCGCGGTCTCCGCGCTCGCCACCGAGCGGTCAGCGCTGCTGTGCGTCGAAGAGCTGGATGCGTTGAGCGACACCGAGCTGGACAGCATCGGCTCGGTCGTGGCCGCCCGCGACGTTGCCGTGATCGGCACCGCGAACGGGGCGGGGGTGGCCGCGCTGCTCGCGCGTCGGCACTGGCTGCGCGATCTCGGCGTCGTACCCGTGCCGCCGCTGAACGAAGAGGAGGCGGCCGTACTCTGTCGTGGACGACTCGGCGGACCGCTCGATGCCTTGACGCTGCGCCGCCTGCTCGATCTGTCCGACGGCTGGCCGCTGTACCTGCGCGAGATCGTGTCGACCAATCTCCGCGACGGGGCGCTCAACCGGCGGCACGGATTCTGGACGGCGGATGCGCTCACGCTGCCCGCGTGGCTCGACGGCCCCGAGAATCCGCTGTCGGGCGCGCTCCCCGAGCACGCCCGGAGCCTACTCGCCGACGTCGCGGCGGCCGGCAGCATCCCGGTGACCGTCGCCCGCGAGCGCGTCGGCGATGCCGAACTCACCAGGCTCAAGGGTGACGGTTTCCTCCGCACGGTCTCCCGCGCCGGCGCCGCAGGCGCGCAGCTGGAGCCGCCGCCCGAGCGGCGAGAGCTCCTGGCATCGCTCGCGTCGGCACCGGCTGTCGCGTTCGATGCCGAGACGGAGCTGGTGCGAGCGGATGGCCTGCCGGTCGCCGACGCGACGGCGAGGGCGGAGCGGATGCGCGGCGACGGCCTCCATCGGCGCGACGCGCGACTCACCGCCCTCGGCACGCTGCTGCTCGCCCTGGCCCACAGCGACGCCGGGCTCCCCCACGACGCCGAACCGGCCGCGTCGGAGGCCGCCGCGCTCTTCGAACTCACGGACGATCCGGGGCTGGCAGCGCCCGCACTCGCCGTCGCCGCCCTCGCGCGCGGCTGGTGCGGCGACCGAGACGGTGCCTACGCTCTGCGCGCGGAGGCGGAGCGGCGTGCCCACGAGCACCCGACGTCGAGCTCGCATCGGCTCGGGCCGCCGGCGATCGAACTCGAACTCGTTCTCGGCCGCGCTGCGGAGGCGGCACGGCGCGCCCGCACCGCGCTGTCCGCGCATCCGCCGGAATCGACCCGGCTGCGCACCCTCGCCCTGCTCGCCCGCGCCGAGCCGAACACGCAGACCGCCACGGCACTCGCACCAGGCGGACTCGATCGGCTCTGGGCGGAGGCGCTGCTGCACGGGGACGCCGGGACGCTGGCCGACGCGGCGCGACGTCACCTCGACGCCGGCCGCGCGCTGGCCGCCGCCGAGCTCGCGGCACTCGCGGCGGAGCGATTCCGATCCCGCGGCGAGGACGCCACAGCACGTCGGATCGAGCGCGTCGCGACCCTGGCGTTGGAGGACGCCGAGCTGAGCCGTCCGTCGCATTGGCCGGGCGGTAATGGTGTGGTGCTGACCCAGCGCGAGCGCGAGATCGCCGACCTCGTCGCGGCCGGGATCGAGACGCAGACCCTCGCCGAGCGACTGCACCTCTCCCGTCGCACCATCGAGAACCATCTGCAGCGTTGCTACCGCAAGCTCGGCGTGAACAATCGCCGCGAGCTGGCGGCCGCGCTCGGCGGCGCGCCGACCCTGCGCCTGGCCTGAGCCCGTCGACGCCTCGGGCGACGTGTGAGTAACCCTGCCCCGCCCCACCGGCCCGCAGCACGGATCCGTCGCCAATCTGAGTAGCGACTACTCACGACAGCGCCCGCAGAGGCGGCGCAGTCTGGGCGTCATCAGCGAGCGCGACCGCTTCACCGGCCGCTCATCCCGAACCGGAACAACAGACGATCCGGAACAACAGACAAGGAAGTCTCATGAGCCAGACACTCACCGCCCCGTCGGTCTCCGCGACGGGCACCGTCGAAGATTTCGTCGACGCGCAACGCACCGACTCCGCCGACAACCTCGTGATGGTCCCCGCGGGACTCTTCGGCAATCTGCTCAGTGGCATCGCCGAGACCGTCGGCGGCGCGATCGGCGGTTCGACGGGCCGGAAGATCGGCCAGGCTGCGTCGCCGCTGCTCGGACTGATCCCCTGGTCGGTCGTTCCCTCGGCGGTCGAGCCGCAGAGCACCGCGCCGGGTACCTCCGCCGCTGCAAGCGAGGACGTGATCGTGCTCCCCGCCGGCTTCTTCGGCGACCTGCTCTCCGCCGGCGCCGATCTGCTCGGCCAGGTCAGCGGCGGCACCGTCGAGAAGGTGACCAGCACGGCATCCCCCTTCCTGAAGCTGCTGCCCTGGTCGACCGTGCCCGCCGGATTCACCCCGCAGAGCGCAGCGCCCGGAACGGCGGCCACGACCGAGGACATGATCATGGTGCCCGCCGGCTTCTTCGGCAACCTGCTCGCCGGCGCGGCCGGCCTGATCGGCAAGGCCGTCGGCGGCTCGACCGGCGAGGCCGTGGGTCAGGCGGCGGCCCCGCTGATCAAGCTGTTCCCGTGGTCGGCGATCCCGGCCGGTGTCTCGCCGCAGAGTGCGGGACCCGGCGGCGAGGCGGCCCCGGCCGCGACCGAGGACCTCGTCGTCGTGCCGGCCGGCTTCTTCAAGAGCCTCGTCGGCGGCATCGCTCAGAAGCTGTCGGGACAGGGCGGCACCGTCGGAACGGTCGCCAAGGTCGCAGGAGTCGTGAACAGCTTCCTGCCCTGGTCGACGGTGCCGTCGGGCGTCGCACCGCAGTCCGCCGGCCCCGGCGCCGCCGCGGCCACCGACGACCTGGTGCTCGTGCCGGCCGGCTTCCTCTCCGGCCTCCTCGGCTCGATCGGCGGCGGCTTCGCCGGGAAGGCGATCGGCGGGCTGTTCGGCAACGCGAAGCTGGGCCAGCAGATCGGCTCCGGCGCGGGTGGTGCCATCGGCAGCATCTTCGGTCCGTTCAGCGTCGTACCCTCCGGCACACAGGCCTGAGACCGGGCGACGGGGCCTGCACGCCGAGGCCCCGTCACCCGCGACGACGCCATGTCGAACGCTGCCGAACCCTTCATCCTCAGCGCGGATCCCGCGCTGCTCCGGGCGCTGCGCGACTCTTTCTCCGCCGAGGACGCGGACTGCGTCATCAGCGTCTCCGGCCCCGCCGCCGCGCCGCGACGCATCGTCGTGATGCTGCCGCCCGACCGCGCCGCCGCGCTGCAGCGGGCATTGGGAGCGGCGGTCGTCGTCGCCTCCGATGATCCGCTGGAACGCGAGCAGCCGCCCGTTCCGTGAACCCCACCCCCTTCGACCGGAAAGAATCACCATGACCTCCCGCACCCGCCCGCCCGCCGACACGCCCCGCGTCGAGGTCACCGCCGGCCGCCCCCGCCCGTACCTCATCGCCGACTCCGGCGCGCTCGCTCCGGCAGGATTCCTGCCGCTCAACCCTGGCGATCTGCTCGCCGCCCTCGGGGCGGACACGGCCGTGACCGTGCAGCGCACCATCGTGCCCTCGAGTGTCGCCGTCGCCGCGAACACGCCCGTGCCGCTGCAGCAGGTGATCGTCGCGAGCATGGCGGATGCGAAGGCCGACACGTTGCGCACCCTGCCGCAGGTGCTTCTCGAGGAGGACGAGCTGCTGCGACCCGCGCTCAACGTCGGCCCGCCGCTGGCCGACGGCGCGGATCCGTCGATCTACTCCCCCTTCGGTCTGAGCCTGGGCTGGACGATCCGCGCCGTCGGTCCGGTGGGCGAACCCGTCGTCGGCGCCACCGTCTACCTCTACGGATCAGGCGTCCCGGCGCAGGGTGTGACGGATGCGAACGGCAGCGTCACGGTGAGCCTGCTGAACGAGACGGATGACAGCATCCGGGCGCTCTACGTGAATCCGAGGGAGGGCTACTGGGGGTTCTGGGCCGATCGCCCGACCATCACCTCGGGTGCCGTGAACACGGTCACCCTGACCGCCCTGAGTGATCGACTTCGCGGCTTCCCGCAGCGGCAGCTGATCGGCTGGGGGCAGCAGGCGATGCGGATGGCGGAGCTGCCGCCCAGCTTCACCGGCGCGGGGGTCCAGGTCGCGGTGATCGACTCGGGGGCCGCCGTCGCCACGCATCCGGACCTGGGCGGCATCAGCCGCGGCAGCGACGTGACGGTCGCCCCGGCGAATCCGAACGACTGGCGCGTGGACACGATCGCGCACGGCTCGCACACCACCGGCGTGATCGCTGCGGCGAATGGAGCGGACGGCATCCGCGGCTTCGCGCCGGACGCGACGGTGCACGAGCTGCGGGTCTTCCCCGGTGGCCGCGCCAGCAACCTGCTGGACGCGCTCGACTACTGCATCGACAACGCCGTCGACGTGGTGAACATGAGCCTCGGCGGCGGCGGAACCAACCAGTTCGTGCTGCAGAAGATCGCGCAGGCGAAGGCGGCCGGCATCGCGATGATCGTGGCCGCGGGCAACACCTCCGGTCCGGTCTCCTTCCCGGGCACCTCGCCGGACGTGCTCACGGTCGCCGCGATCGGCAAGACCGGCGAGTTCCCCGACACCTCATATCACGCCAAACAGGTCTGGCAGCAGACGGTGACGGATGCGGGCTACTTCGCCGCCGCGTTCAGCTGTCACGGTCCGGAGGTGGACGTCTGCGCCCCCGGCGTCGCCGTGGTCTCGTCGGTGCCCGACACGGGCTACGCGGCGTGGGACGGCACGTCGATGGCGGCGCCGCACGTCGCGGGACTGGCCGCGCTGGTGCTGGCGCACCACCCCGACTTCCAGGGTCCGTTCGCCGCGCGCGACGGGCGGCGGGTGGACCGCCTGTTCGAGATCCTCAAGGCGAGCGCGACCCCGATCGACGTCGGCGACCCCGAGCGGACCGGAGTCGGGATGCCGGACGCGCGGCGGGCGCTGGCCGTCGAGGTGCCCGCGCACCCGTCGACCCCGGTCTCGGCCGGCGCCGCGGGCGTCGCCCCTGCGCCGTCTCCGGGCTCCCTTGCCGCGACGCTCGCCCAGCTGCAGGCCTTCCTGCACCCGAGCGTCTGAACGGGGACCAGCCCACCTCACCCCTGGCGAAAAGTCGCAGGTCTCCGGGAGAAGACCTGCAACTTTTCGCTAGGGGGCGGCGGCTGGACGAGCGGGTCAACGGACGGTCGGGACACCCTCCAGCCCACACGCCTGCGCCAGCCGGTGGTCGAAGGTCGCGGGCATCGCGCTCGACGACCTCGCAACGAACAGGGCGACCGCATCGGGCATCCGGAGGCCGTACTGAGCGCGAACTCGGGCGAGCGGCAGGGCGTCGGCTGCGGGGAGCGGGATGATTCGGATCCCGAGGAGGTCGAACACCTCCTGTGCATCGTCGACGTCGTCGTGCGCGGCGGGGTGGACCAGACACTCGGCCACGGTCAACACGCTGGCCGCGAGGTCCGCATCGAGATTCCCCGAGAGCAGATCGAGGGCGCGCGGATGATGGGCATCGGTGGAATCGAGGAACGCGATCAGAACGTTCGCGTCGAGAATGATCAGTCCGGCCATTCGTTCTTCAGCGCCTCGGCCGCGCCGGGCGGGTAGATTCCGCTGAACCTGCCCGCATACGCGCGGATCGCGGCGCGGCGATTGTCGATGGCGGCCCCCCGCCGCTCGACAACGCTGGACCAGCCCTCCTCGATCAGTCGTTTCAGCAGAGCGGATCGGTCGCCGTTCAATTCCGGCCACTCCCGATCTGCCTCGTCGAGGTACTTCGCAATGGCGTCCGTCTCGGTGAGCATGTACCGCGGTCGTGTGGTCGGCATGCGAGAAGGGTAAATCCGGATCGCCGAGGTGCAACACCCACCCTCGACGGGCGGACAAGCAACCACTTCTCACAAGCGGTGCCACCGAGCAGCCGAACTGAACCACTCCCCGCAAGTGGTCCGCATGGTTTCGGCAAGCTCAACCAGCGAAGGGAGGCCTCAGCCAACGGGCGGCAGGCTCAACCAGCGAACGGCGGACTCAACCAACGGGCAGACAGGCTCGACCAACGAGGGCAGACTCAACCAGCGAGTAGGCGAGCTCAACTTGGCAGGAACGCGAAAGGGCCCCCGTCCGAAGACGAGGGCCCTAGGCTGAGCCACCTACGGTGCGGGGTCCCGCGCGCGAAGCGCCGCGACGAAAATTCGCGTTCCAGCGAATTCTTCGCAGCGCGCCGCAACACGCTCCTCCTACCCCGCCACCTCGACGAGCCGACTGCGGCCGATCGACGAGGAACGAGGAGAGAGACCCGCGCGCGAAGCGCCGCGACGAAAATTCGCGTTCCAGCGAATTCTTCGCAGCGCGCCGCAAGACGCTCCTCCTACCCCGCCACCTCGACGAGCCGACTGCGGCCGATCGACGAGGAACGAGGAGAGAGGCCCGCGCGCGAAGCGCCGCGACGAAAATTCGCGTTCCAGCGAATTCTTCGCAGCGCGCCGCAACACGCTCCTCCTACCCCGCCACCTCGACAAGCCGACTGCGGCCGATCGACGAGGAACGAGGAGAGAGGCAGAACCTAGTTGTCCCAGACCTCCACGGTGTCGACCGAGGAGGACGAGCCGACGACGTGCACGCGCATGTCGTTGGTCGTGCCGGCGCGGCCGGGAGGGGATCCGGAGACGACGACCACGGTCTCGCCCGGCTTGGCCAGACCCTTGCCGATCAGCACCGCGTCCACCTGGGCGAACATCGCGTCGGTGTGGTTCACGCGCGGGGTCACGAAGGATTGCACGCCCCAGTTCAGCGCCATCCGGCGGCGAACGGCCGGCTCCGGCGTGAAGCCGATGATCGGGATGCCGTGGCGCAGACGCGTCATCCGGCGCACCGAGTCGCCCGACTCGGTGAAGACGCAGAGGAACTTCGCCTCGACGAACTCGGCGACCTCGGCGGCGGCCAGGGTGACGGATCCGCCCTGGGTGCGCGGCTTGGAGCCGAGCGGGGGGATGCGCTCGAGTCCGTGCTCCTCCGTGGATTCGACGATGCGAGCCATGGTCTGCACGGTGACGACGGGCCAGGCACCGACCGACGTCTCGCCCGAGAGCATGACTGCGTCGGCGCCGTCGAGGATCGCGTTGGCGACGTCGGAGGCCTCGGCGCGGGTGGGGCGCGGGTTCTCGATCATCGACTCGAGCATCTGGGTGGCGACGATGACCGGCTTGGCCCAACGACGCGCGAGTTCGATGGCGTGCTTCTGCACGATCGGCACGGCCTCCAGCGGCAGCTCGACACCGAGGTCACCACGGGCGACCATGATGCCGTCGAAGACGTCGATGATCTCCTGCAGGTTGTCGACGGCCTGCGGCTTCTCGATCTTGGCGATGACCGGGGCCTTGCGGCCCTCCTCCGCCATGATCTCGTGCACGCGGGTGATGTCGCTCGCGTTGCGCACGAACGACAGGGCGATGATGTCGGCGCCGAGGCGGATGGCCCAGCGCAGGTCGTCTTCGTCCTTCTGCGACAGCGCGGGCACGTTGACCGCGACGCCGGGCAGGTTGATGCCCTTGTTGTTCGAGACGGCGCCGGGAACGGTGACCTTCGTGATCACGTCGTTGCCCTCGATGGCGGTGACCTGCACGGCCACCTTGCCGTCGTCGATCAGGAGGAAGTCGCCCACGTTCACGTCGGCGACGAGGCCCTTGAAGGTGGTCGAGGACCGCTCCTTCGTGCCGACGATGTCGTCGGTGGTGATGGTGAAGACGTCGCCTTCAGCGAGGTCGTACGGACCGCCCTCGAACTTGCCGAGGCGGATCTTGGGGCCCTGGAGGTCGACCAGGACGGCGACCGCGCGGCCGGCGTCGTCGGCCGCCTTGCGGACGGTCTTGTAGACGCCCTCGTGGACGTCGTAGGTGCCGTGGCTCAGGTTCATTCTGGCCACGTCGACACCGGCGTCGATGATCGCACGAATGTTCTCGTACGACGACGTTGCCGGCCCGAGGGTGGCGACGATTTTCGCTCGTCTCATCTGGGGAGTGCTCCGTAGTTCTGCGCCCGGAGGCGCGTCGGTTGCAAGGAGGGTTGCAGTTCGGATTGCGCGGTCGAAGACTATCGCGTCCGAGCGAACAGCCGCGGGGACATCCGCGAGGTTCGCTCGGACGCGCGCTCGCTAGAGCGAGAAGCCGCGGTCGTTCGGGCCGACCGGCGAGGGCAGTTGCGTGGTGCCTTCGAGGTAGCGGTCCACCTCGGCCGCGACGGAGCGACCTTCGGCGATCGCCCAGACGATCAGCGACTGGCCGCGACCGGCGTCGCCGGCGACGAAGACGCCCGGTGCGCTGGTCTCGAAGTTCTTCGACCGGTCCACGTTGCCGCGCTCGGTGAAGGGCACCTCGAGCTGGGCCGAGAGCTCGTCGGATTCGGGGCCGGTGAAGCCCAGCGCCAGCAGCACGAGGTCCGCGGGGATCTCGCGCTCGGTGCCGGCCTTGGGCACGCGGCGTCCGTCGAGGTACTCGGTCTCGGCCACGCGCACGGCGCGCACCTCGCCCACGTCGTTCTTCAGGAATTCGACGGTCGAGGCCAGGTAGACGCGCTCGCCGCCCTCTTCGTGGGCGCTGGCGACCTCGAACAGTGTCGGGTCCATCGGCCACGGCTGGCTGTCGGGGCGGCCCGTCGGGGGCTGCTTCCCGATCGCGAGGTTGGTGACGGATGCGGCCTTCTGCCGGTGCGCGGTACCGATGCAGTCGGCGCCGGTGTCGCCGCCGCCGAGGACGACGACGTGCTTGCCCTCCGCGTGGATCTGGTCCGGCACGGAGTCGCCGGCGCCGACGCGGTTCGCCTGCACCAGGTACTCCATGGCGAAGTGCACCCCGAGGTAGTCGCGGCCCGGGATGGGCAGGTCGCGCGGCACCATCGCGCCGGTCGCGACGACGACCGCGTCGTAGCGCGCCCGTAGGTCGTCCCAGGTGATGTCCTGGCCGATGTTGACGCCGGCGCGGAAGCGGGTGCCCTCGGCCTTCATCTGGTTCAGACGCGCCTCGAGGTGCTTCTTCTCCATCTTGAAGTCGGGGATGCCGTAACGCAGCAGGCCGCCGATGCGGTCGTCGCGCTCGTAGACGGCGACGGTGTGACCGGCGCGGGTGAGCTGCTGGGCCGCGGCGAGACCGGCGGGGCCCGAACCGACGACGGCGACCGTCTTGCCGGTGAGCCGCTCCGGCGGGTGCGGCTGGACCCAGTCGTTACCGAACGCCTGGTCGATGATCGAGACCTCGACCTGCTTGATCGTCACGGCGGGCTGGTTGATGCCCAGCACGCAGGACGACTCGCACGGAGCCGGGCAGAGCCGGCCCGTGAACTCGGGGAAGTTGTTCGTCGCGTGCAGACGCTCGATGGCCTGACGACCCTCGCCGCGCCACATCAGGTCGTTCCACTCGGGGATCAGGTTCCCCAGCGGGCAGCCCTTGTGGCAGAACGGGATGCCGCAGTCCATGCAGCGACCGGCCTGACGACGCAGCTCGGCGGGATCGCCCTGCTCGTAGACCTCTTTCCAGTCCATCAATCGAACCGAGACGGGACGACGCTTAGGCGTCTCCCGCTCCTGTACCTTCAGGAATCCCTTGGGATCAGCCACCGGTCACCTCCAGAATCCGTCCCCAGACAACATCACCATCAGGGTCGAGACCCTCGTCCACCGCGGAGCGACGCGTCTCGAGGACGGCCGCGTAGTCGCGGGGCAGTACCTTGACGAAACGGGTGACCGTCTCGTCGAAATCGGCGAGCAGACGCTCGGCCAGCGACGAGTTCGTCTCGGCGACGTGCTTCTCGAGCAGGTCGCGGACGATCTCGACGTCGGCGCTACCGAGGCCGGACAGGGTGAGCTCCCCCGAGCTCAGCGAGTCGCGGTTGACCAGTTCGCTCTTCAGCTCGTACACGTAGGCGGTACCGCCCGACATGCCGGCGCCGAAGTTGCGGCCGGTCTCGCCCAGGATGAGCGCGAGGCCGCCGGTCATGTACTCGAGCGCGTGGTCGCCCACACCCTCGACGACGGCCGTGGCGCCGGAGTTGCGCACCAGGAAGCGCTCGCCGACCATACCGCCGAGGAACATCGTGCCCTGGGTCGCTCCGTAGCCGATCACGTTGCCGGCGATCACGTTCTTCGACGGGTCGAAAGTGCTGCCCTTGGCGGGGAGCACGGTGATCTGACCGCCCGAGAGGCCCTTGCCGACGTAGTCGTTCGAGTCGCCCTCGAGGCGCAGCGCGATGCCGGCCGGGAGGAACGCGCCGAAGGATTGACCGGCCGAGCCGTGCAGCGTCACCGAGATGGAGCCGGCCGGCAGGCCGTGCTCGCCGTACTTCTTGGTCACGTGGTGGCCGAGCATGGTGCCGACGGCGCGCTCGGTGTTCTTGATCGGCAGCTCGATGTCGATGCGACCACCGTGGTCGAGCACGTTGGCACTCAGGCGGATCAGCTCGTTGTCGAAGTGCTCGTGCAGCTCGTGCAGCTGGGCGCGGCCGTGCTTGCGCGGCTCCTCGGCGGCGAACACCGGGCCGACCAGGATGGGCGAGAGGTCCATCCCGGAGGCCTTCCAGTGCTCGATCGCGCCGTTCACGTCGAGCAGGTCCTGGCGGCCGACGATCTCGTCGATCGAACGGTAACCGAGCTGCGCGAGGTACTCGCGCACCTCCTGAGCGATGAACTCGAAGAAGTTGACCACGAACTCGGGCTTGCCCGAGAAGCGCTTGCGCAACTCCGGGTTCTGCGTCGCGACGCCGACCGGACAGGTGTCCAGGTGGCACACGCGCATCATGATGCAGCCCTCGACGATCAGCGGCGCCGTGGCGAAGCCGAACTCCTCAGCCCCCAGCAGAGCGCCGATGACGACGTCGCGGCCGGTCTTCAGCTGACCGTCGACCTGCACGACAACGCGGTCGCGCATCCCGTTCAGCATCAGGGTCTGCTGGGTCTCGGCCAGGCCGAGCTCCCACGGAGTGCCCGCGTGCTTGAGCGAGTTGACCGGGCTGGCGCCCGTGCCGCCATCGTGACCGGAGACCAGGATGACGTCGGCCAGGGCCTTCGCCGTGCCGGCTGCGACCGCACCGATGCCCGACTGGCTGACCAGCTTGGCGTGGATGCGCGCGGACGGGTTCGCCCGCTTGAGGTCGTAGATCAGCTGCTTGAGGTCTTCGATCGAGTAGATGTCGTGGTGCGGCGGCGGCGAGATCAGGCCGACGCCCGCGGTGGCGTGCCGGGTGCGCGCGACCCAGGGGTAGACCTTGGTCGGCGGCAGCTGGCCGCCCTCGCCGGGCTTGGCGCCCTGGGCGAGCTTGATCTGGATGTCGTCGGCGTGCGTGAGGTACATGCTCGTGACGCCGAAGCGTCCCGAGGCGACCTGCTTGACGGCCGAGCGGCGCTCCGGGTCGAGCAGGCGGTCGGTGTCCTCGCCGCCCTCACCGGTGTTCGACTTGCCGCCGAGGCGGTTCATCGCGATGGCGAGGGTCTCGTGCGCCTCCTTGGAGATCGAGCCGTAGCTCATCGCTCCGGTGGAGAAGCGCTTCACGATCGACTCGACCGGCTCGACCTCGTCGATCGGTACGGGCGTGCGCCCGGCCGTGTCCAGCTTGAACATGCCGCGCAGGGTCATCAGCTGCTCGGCCTGGTCGTCGACCATCGCCGTGTACTCGCGGAAGATGTCGTAGCGACGGTTGCGGGTGGAGTGCTGCAGGCGGAAGACCGTGTCCGGGTTGAACAGGTGCGGGGCGCCGTCGCGACGCCACTGGTACTCGCCGCCGACCGCGAGGCGCTCGTGCGCCGTGACGGCGCCGTCCTCCGGGTACGCCGCTGCGTGCCGCGCGGCGTTCTCGGAGGCGACCACGTCGATCCCGATGCCGCCGAGCTTGGAGACCGTACCGGTGAAGTACTGGTCGACGAAGTCCTGCGCGAGGCCCACAGCTTCGAACGCCTGGGCGCCGGCGTAGCTGGAGACGGTGGAGATGCCCATCTTCGACATGATCTTGAGCACGCCCTTGCCGAGCGCCTTGATCACGTTCTTGACGGCCTTCTCCGGCGAGATCTCCGAGATCATGCCGGAGCGGACCAGCTGCTCGCAGGTCTCCATCGCCAGGTACGGGTTGACCGCGGACGCGCCGAAGCCGATCAGCGTCGCGACGTGATGCACCTCGCGGACGTCTCCGGCCTCGACCACCAGGCCCACGCGCATCCGCGTGCCCTGACGGATCAGGTGGTGGTGCACGGCGGCGACCATCAGCAGCGACGGGATGGGCGCGAGGTCCTTCGTGGAGTCGCGGTCCGAGAGCACCAGGAACTGGGCCCCGGCAGCGATCGCCTCGTCGGCCTCGGCGCACATGGCGTCGATGCGGTCCTGCATGGCGCGCTGGCCCGCATCCACCCGGTACAGACCCTTGATGGTCGTGGTGATGTGGCTCAGCGGGCGCGGAGCGATGTGCTGGATCTTGGCCAGCTCGTCGTTGTCGATCACCGGGAAGTCGAGGACGACCTGGCGGGCGTGCTCGGCTCCCGAGCTGAGCAGGTTGCGCTCCGGCCCGAGGCCGAGACGCAGCGAGGTGACGACCTCTTCGCGGATGGAGTCCAGCGGCGGGTTGGTCACCTGCGCGAACGCCTGGGTGAAGTAGTCGAACAGCAGTCGCGGTCGCTTCGACAGCACCGCGATCGGGCTGTCGGAGCCCATGGCGCCGAGTGGCTCCGCGCCCGCCTTCGCCATCGGCATCAGCAGGATCCGCACCTCCTCCTCGGTGTAGCCGAAGGTGCGCTGGCGCCGGTTCACGGACGCGGGCGTGTGCACGATGTGCTCGCGCTCCGGCAGGTCCTTGAGGTTGATCCGACCGTCGTCGAGCCACTTCTCGAAGGGACCGGAGGCGGCCAGCTCGGCCTTGATCTCCTCGTCCTCGACGATGCGACCGGCCTCGGTGTCGACCAGGAACATCTTGCCGGGCTGCAGGCGGCCCTTGCGGACGATCTTCTCGGCCGGGAACTCCAGCACGCCGATCTCGCTGGCGAGAACGACGAGGCCGTCGTCGGTCACCAGGTAGCGGCCGGGGCGCAGCCCGTTGCGGTCGAGGGTGGCGCCGACGAGGGAGCCGTCGGTGAAGACGATCGCGGCGGGGCCGTCCCACGGCTCCATCAGCATCGAGTGGTACTCGTAGAACGCGCGGCGCTGCTGGTCGATCGCGGCGGCCTGGTTCTCCCACGCCTCCGGCACCATCATCATGATCGCGTGCGGGAGCGAACGGCCGGACAGGCTGAGCAACTCGACCGTCTCGTCGAAGGAGGCGGAGTCGCTGCGGCCCGGGCTGACGATCGGGAACAGCGGCTCGAGGTCGCCGAGCACGTCGCTCTTGAGCTGCGACTGGCGCGCGCGCATCCAGTTGCGGTTGCCCTGCACGGTGTTGATCTCGCCGTTGTGCGCGATCATCCGGAACGGCTGCGCCAGCGGCCACGACGGGAAGGTGTTGGTCGAGTAGCGCGAGTGCACCAGAGCGAGCTTGGAGGCGAAGCGCTCGTCCGAGAGGTCGGGGTAGAACGGCTCCAGCTGCAGCGTGGTGACCATGCCCTTGTAGACCATGGTGCGGCTGGACAGCGACATGAAGTACACCTCGAGCTCGCGCTCCAGGCGCTTGCGCAGGCGGAAGGTCAGGCGGTCGAGACGGATCTCGGCGAGGGTGTCGCCGTGCTCGTCGGTCAGCGGCGTGGTGACGTAGAGCTGCTCGATCGCCGGCATGGCGGCGCGTGCGAGCGTGCCGATCTGCTCCGGGTCGACCGGCACCGAGCGCCAGCCGAGCACCTCGAGGTTCTCCTCGCGGGCGAGCTCGGCGATGCGCAGCTTGACGCGGTCGCGCTCGAAGACGTCGACGGGGAGGAAGGCGTTGCCGACGGCGTAGCGGCCGACAGTGGGCAGCTCGAAGTTCACGACGGCGCGGAGGAAGTCGTCCGGGATCTGCGTGATGATGCCGGCGCCGTCGCCGGTACCCGCGTCGGAGCCGACGGCCCCGCGGTGCTCGAGGTGACGCAGCGCGTCGAGCGCGGCGTCGATGATGTCGTGGCCGGCCGTGCCGCGGAGGGTCGCGACCATGGCGAGGCCACAGGCGTCCTTCTCGGCACGGGAGTCGTACATCCCCTGCTGCTCGGGCCAACCGATGAACGGCGGGCGCCGCTCGGCCGGGCCGGGCTGGGAACGTTGGGGCGAGGGCTGGGCAGAAGCCATGGGAACCGTCCTCACGAGAGTTGTAGCGGATGAGGGACGACGATGGCCCGCAGAGAGGGGGTGGTACGTTTCACGCTCCGTCGGCGTGCTCGTCCCGGGGGCGGGTCCACGGCAGCGCTTGTGGCTGTCGCCGTGTGGGGTGACCCGGGTCGATCCTACGGCCGCTCGCCCGATTGCGGATCGCCGGGCACGGTGCGGGGATGCGCCGTGACTACGATTTGGCAGTAACGGATCGTTCGGATGCGCTGTTCTGCTGTGCCGCGGAGGCCTCGGCGTCGTTGTCGAGGTCGCTCGGGTCCGAGTGGACGTCCTCGAATTCTACCGCAGGGCCCGTCGGGCTCCACGCCTTGCCCGGCCGGTACGGCGAGGGCTCCATGCCGGTGTGCTCGCGGCTCTGGATCACCAGGATGACGAGGCCGATCACGATCGCGATCAACGCGGCCCAGACGTTCGTGCGGATGCCGAAGAACACCTCGCTCGGGTCGATGCGGATCGACTCGAACCAGGTGCGGCCGAGGCCGTACCAGATCAGGTAGAGCGCGAAGGACTTGCCCCACTGCAGGCGGAACTTGCGCTCGATCAGCAGGATCACGGCGATGCCGATGACGTTCCAGATGATCTCGTAGAGGAAGGTCGGGTGGAACAGCGTGTCGGTCGGCAGGCCGATCGGGAACGCATCGTTCGTCGATTCGATCTCCAGGCCCCACGGCAGCGTGGTCGGCAGACCGAACAGCTCGTGGTTGAAGTAGTTGCCGAGGCGCCCGAAGGCCTGCGCGGCGAGCATCGCGGGGGCGAGCGCATCGGCGAAGGTCCAGAACCGGATCCCGCTGAGCCGGCAGCCGATGTAGGCACCGACCGCGCCGCCGATCAGCGAGCCGAAGATGGCGATGCCGCCCTCCCAGACGTAGAAGACCCGCAGAGGGTCGGCGCCGGCCGCGAAGTAGTAGTCCGGGTGGGTCAGAACGTGGAAGATCCGCGCGCCGACGATGCCCAGCGGCACCGCCCAGATGATGATGTCGAGCACCACTCCCGGCTCAGCGCCCTGCTTCGTGAGCCGGCGCGAGGTGATGATCGTGGCGACCACGATGCCCACCAGGATGCAGATCGCGTACATGTGGATCGGCAGGCCGAACACGTGCAGGATCTGCCAGTCGTACGACGGGCTCGGGATGCTCAACGGGGCAGACACCGGGGTGGACCTTTCGGCTTGCGAGAAGTGGGGGTGGGCGCTCAGCGCTGGGTGCCGGCGGCGAGCATCCGAGACGTCTCGGCCACGGCCTCGACTCCCCCGCTCGCGAGGGCGCGCACCAGCGCGGAGCCGACGATGGCGCCGTCGGCGTAGGCGAGGATCTCGGCGACCTGGTCGCCGGTGGAGATGCCCAGGCCCACGCAGGCGCTGGTGCTGCCGGCCGCGCGCAGGCGCTCGATCAGCGTGCGGGCGGCGGAGTCGACATCGGTGCGGGCACCGGTGATGCCCATGGTGGACACGGCGTACACGAAGCCGCGGCTCTGCTCGACCGACTGGCGCAGGCGCTCGTCGGTGGAGGAGGGAGCGGCGAGGAAGACGCGGTCCAGGCCCAGACGCTCGGAGACGGCGATCCACTCGGCGCCCTCGTCGGGGATGAGGTCGGGCGTGATCAGCCCGGCTCCACCGGCCTCGGCGAGGTCGGTGGCGAAGCGCTCGATGCCGTACTGCAGCACCGGGTTGTAGTACGTCATCACCAGCACGGGGACGTCGACCCGCTCGCGGATCGCCTTCACCGCCTCGAAGCCGTGGCGCAGCTTGAAGCCGTTGGCCAGAGCGGTCTGCGTGGCTTGCTGGATGACCGGACCGTCCATCACGGGATCGGAGTACGGCAGGCCGAGCTCGATGGCGTCGACGCCGTTCTCGGCCATCGCCACGGCTGCGTCGATGCTGGTCGCGAGATCGGGGAAACCGACCGGCAGGTAGCCGATGAGGGCGCCGGCGGCCTCCGCGTTGCGGCGGGTGATGGTGTCGGCGACGGACCCGGGCGTGGTGGGGGTGGTGGTCACGACTGCACCGCGCCTTCCTCGACCAGGCCGAACCAGTTCGCGGCGGTGGTCATGTCCTTGTCGCCGCGCCCGGAGAGGTTCACCAGGATGGTGGCGTCCGGGCCGAGCTCGCGGCCCAGCTCCAGCGTGCCGGCTAGTGCGTGCGCCGACTCGATCGCGGGGATGATGCCCTCGGTCCGGGTCAGCAGGCGCAAGGCCTCCATCGCCTGCGTGTCGGTGACCGGCCGGTACTGGGCCCGGCCGATGCTGGCGAGCCAGGCGTGCTCCGGGCCGACGCCCGGGTAGTCCAGGCCGGCGGAGATCGAGTTCGACTCGATCGTCTGGCCGTCCTCGTCCTGCAGCATGATGCTGCGCGCGCCGTGCAGCACGCCGGGTCGGCCCATCGAGATCGTCGCGGCGTGACGCGGGGTGTCCACGCCGTCGCCCGCGGCCTCGAAGCCGACCAATTGGACGTCGGGGTCGTCCAGGAACGCGTGGAAGATGCCCATCGCGTTCGAGCCGCCGCCGACGCAGGCGGTGACGGCCGTCGGCAGCGCGCCGGTGAGCTCGAGCACCTGCTGGCGCGCCTCCTCGCCGATGATCTTCTGGAAGTCGCGCACCATGGCCGGGAACGGATGCGGGCCCGCGACCGTGCCGAAGATGTAGTTGGTGGTCTGCACGTTGGTCACCCAGTCGCGCATCGCGTCGTTGATCGCGTCCTTCAGGGTGCGCGAGCCGGTCTTCACCGAGACGACCTCGGCGCCGAGCAGGCGCATCCGCGCGACGTTGAGCGCCTGGCGCTCGGTGTCGACCTCGCCCATGTAGACGACGCAGTCCAGGCCGAACAGGGCGGCGGCGGTCGCAGTGGCCACGCCGTGCTGGCCGGCTCCGGTCTCCGCGATCACGCGGGTCTTGCCGATCCGCTTGGTCAACAGCGCCTGGCCGAGCACATTGTTGATCTTGTGCGAGCCGGTGTGGTTGAGGTCCTCGCGCTTGAGGATGATGCGCGCACCGCCGGCGTGCTTCGCGAAGCGCGGCACCTCGGTGATGATCGACGGCCGGCCGGTGTAGCTACGGTGCAGCTCGGTCAGCTCCGCCGCGAAGGCCGGGTCGACCTTCGCGAGTTCGTACTCCGCGCTGAGCTCGTCCAAGGCCTCGACGAGGGACTCGGGCACGAAGCGTCCGCCGAAGTCGCCGAAGTAGGGGCCCAGCTCTGCTCTGAGGTTGGTCATGGATCTATACCGCCAAGAAATCGGAGAGTGTGGTGGCCGGGTCGCCGTGGGTCACGAGCGCCTCGCCGACGAGCACCACATCGGCACCCGCCCGGCGGTAGTGGGCCACGTCGTCCGCGTTCTTCACGGCGGATTCGGCGACCCGGATCGTCCCGGCCGGGAACGAGTCGGACAGCGAACCGAACAGCTCGCGGTCGAGTTCGAAGGTGGAGAGGTTGCGGGCGTTGACGCCGATCAGCTTCGCATCGATGTCGACGGCACGCTGCAACTCGTCCGCCGAGTGCGTCTCGACGAGCGGGGTCATGCCCAGCTCGGTGATCAGCGTGTACAGGCTCGCGAGCAGCGGCTGCTCCAGCGCGGCGACGATCAGCAGCACGATGTCGGCGCCCGCGGCGCGGGCCTCGAACACCTGGTACGGCTCGGCGATGAAGTCTTTCCGCAGCACCGGGATGCGCACCTGCGCGCGAACGGCCTCCAGGTCGGCGAGCGAGCCACCGAACTTGCGGCCCTCGGTGAGCACGCTGATCGCGCTGGCACCGCCGCGCTCGTATTCGGCAGCGAGGGCGGCCGGATCCGGGATGCTCGCGAGCGCGCCACGAGAGGGACTCGAACGCTTGACCTCGGCGATGATCTTGACCCGGTCGGCCGGGGCGAGGGCAGCGAGGGCGTCCAGCGCCGGGGCGCGGTCGATCGCGGCGGCCTCGACGACCGAGAGGGGCACGGTCTCGCGACGCACGGCCGCGTCGGCGAGGGCGCCGGCGGTGAGATCGTCGAGCACTTAGTTGTGCGCCTTCGCAACGACCTTGTCGCCGCCGACGCCGTAGCCCAGCTTCGCCATGATCATGCCCACGAAGAGGCCGACGACGGTGAGCGCGGCGGAGGCCCAGACGAGCCAGGCGATGTCGAACCAGAAGGCGAAGGTGCCGATGGTGATGAACACGAGCATCAGGACGACCGCGGTCCAGGCCGCGGGCGAGTGGCCGTGGCTGTCTTCGGACTCAGAGCTCATGGGTGTTCCTCCGTAGCTGTGCCCGGACGCGGGCGCGGGATGTGCGCGTCGAGTCTACCGGTTGCTCGCGCGTGGGGCTGGCGCCACTCGGGCGCCGGTGGCGTGGGGTGGTGCGCGGTGAGCTGGCTGCCGACGACCCCGGGATCGAGCTCGCGTGCAGCGCGTCCGTCATCCAGCTCGACTGATCGGCGAAGGGTCAGAGCTTCTCCCGGCGACCGGCACGGATGGCGAATGGGTCCAACGCGTGAAGGACGGCGTCGGAACGCCACACTCGACCGAGCTTGTACTCGGTCTTCGCTTGCACGATCCCGGCATCGATCAACGGCTCGAAAGCGCGATAGACATTGGTCGGAGCCACACCGAGTTCCTTCGCGGCCGTGCTCGCAGTGAGAACCGGCTGTCGCGCGATGAGGTCCATCGCGCGCGCCGGAGTCGACCCCCGACGCACGCGGACCGCTGAACTCCATTGCTCGCGAAGCGCACGCAGGTCGTGCACCAACGTCGTCGCGTTGGCGATGGAGAGGCTCACCGCACGAACGGCGAGCTCGAACAACGGCTTCAGCTCGCCCGCACGATACGCCGTCAACGCGTCGTGGTACGAAGACACATCCGTCAGCAAGCCCGCGGAGACCGGGACCGTCACGTTCGAGGTGACTCCGTGTCCGCGCAGCATCGCCTGCAGGAGTGCTCGCCCCGTACGCCCGTTCCCATCGGTGAACGGATGGATCGTCTCGAACTGCGCATGTGCGATCACCGCCTGAGCGAGGACGGGGAGGTCCGTCCGACGCGCGAATCGCATGAGATCGGAGACCGCGTCCGGCACCCGCGGCCAGTCCGGCGCCACGAATGTCGCACCGATCGGGCTGGATGAATCCGTTCCGATCCACACAGCCTCGGTGCGCCAGGCTCCAGGGGTGTGTCGCTCGTCGCCGTGCATCAGCGCCGCATGCATGGCGAGCACTGCTTCGGGTGTCAGCTCGTCGGCGAGGTCGACGGCGATCGTCATCGCTGACGTGTTCGCGGCGATGATTGAGGCATTGCGGCGCGACGTGTCGCCCAGCTCCGCGGTCAGAATGGCGCGGGCGCTCGCGGTGAGGTTCTCGATCTGTGAGGAGGCGACCGCTTCTGATCGCAGCAGCAGGGGATCGAACCGCCTCAGTTCCGCCGTCGCGAGTTCGAGAAGGCGCACCATCGGTCCCTCGAGGGTCAGCCCTTGCGTTGCGATCGGCGCCGCGACGGCAGCGTGGTACCGGCGCGGGTGCTCGAACTCGTAGGCGGACGGCAGCTGCCACGCCGTGCGACGCGGCGTCCACGTCAACGACTCCGCCTCCGTCGGCGGCCAGGGGATGTCCATCCGCCGCCTCCTGAACCGAGCGCTAACTGATAATCCTTTACCGCAGATTATCAGTTAGCGCGCTAACTGATAATCCTGGAAGCCGCTCGTCTCAGTTGTGCGGTCAACGGCTCCGCGTCAGCGGCCCGGACTCGTCGGGTCGTCGCCTCGGCTCAGTTCATCCCACGAGACGACGGGGTCGATGTCGCCGTCGTCGGTCGTCACGGTCGAGGCGCCGTGCCCGTAGCCGTCGGCGGGCTCGAAGCGGGAGGCGCGCTTCTTCTTCCCGGTGCCGGGCCAGCGGGCCAGAGTCGCCAGGGCGAAGACGCCGACGACGGCCGTGATGACCGCAGCGATCAGCGTGATCACGGGCCAGGCGGTCGCATCCGTGCGGTCGACCAGCGCCGCGATCGAATCCGAGCCCGCGATCGCCGTCGCCTTGGTGATCAGCGAGCTGCCCGCCTGTACCGGATCCGCTAGAGCCGTCCACGCCGAGAGGGCGATGCAGCCGCCGAGCAGCACCTGGAGCACACCGAGGACCACCCGGAACGCCGGGCCCGCGATCGCCAAGGCGGCAGCGAGCGCGAGGCTGGACAACGACAGGGCCGTGAGCGCCGGCGCCGCGACGGTGCCGTCGATCCGGATGGCGGTGCTGCCGGAGGTGGGCACGAGCGTCAGCGTGAACCACGGCTGCGTCGAGGCGGTGAGGTTCACCGCCGCCACCAGCACGATCGCGAGGATCGAGGTGTACTTCAGCCGGCGACCCGACATCAGTTCTCCGGGCTCAGGCCGGTGAACGGCTGCAAGGGATCGACGTCGAAACAGGAGTGCTCGCCCGTGTGGCAGGCGGCGCCGATCTGCTCGACCTGCACGAGCAGCGCATCCCCGTCGCAGTCGAGGGCGGCACCGCGCACGTACTGGGCGTGGCCCGAGGTGTCGCCCTTGCGCCAGTACTCCTGGCGCGAGCGCGACCAGAAGGTGACCCGGCCCTCCGTGAGCGTGCGGCGCAGCGCCTCCGCGTCCATCCAGCCCAGCATCAGCACCTCGCCGGTGTTGTGCTGCTGGATGATCGCGGCGAGCAGACCCTTGGAGTCGAAGTTCGCGCGGTCGATGACGGCCTGGGTGTCGATGCCTGAAGTGTCGAGGCCTGGGGTGTCGATGCTCATCGCCTGATCTCTATTCCGGCCGCGCCGAGGGCTTCCTTGACGTCGCCGATGGTCATCTCGCGGTTGTGGAAGACGGAAGCGGCGAGCACCGCATCCGCGCCGTGCATGATCGCCGGCGCGAAGTGCTCGACGGCTCCCGCGCCGCCCGAGGCGATCACGGGCACGGTGCTGTTCTCCCGCATCAGCGACACGAGTTCGAGGTCGAAGCCCTGCTTGGTGCCGTCGGCATCGATCGAGTTGACCAGCAGCTCGCCGGCGCCACGCTCGATCGCCTCGCGGGCCCACGCCACCGCGTCCAGATCGCTCTCGCGGCGCCCGCCATGCGTGGTGACCACGAAGCCGGACGGCATCCGCTCGCTGCGCTTCACATCGAGCGAGAGCACCAGCACCTGCGCGCCGAAGATGTCGGCGATCTCGCCGAGCAGTTCGGGCCGCGCGATGGCGGCGGAGTTGACGCCGACCTTGTCGGCGCCGTGAGCGAGCAGCTTGGAGACGTCCTCCGTGGAGCGCACTCCCCCGCCGACCGTGAGCGGGATGAAGACATGCTCGGCCGTCGCCTGAACCACCTCGTAGGTGGTGGAGCGGTCGTCGACCGTCGCAGTGACGTCGAGGAAGGTCAGCTCATCGGCGCCCTGCTCGAAGTAGAGCTTGGCGAGTTCGACGGGGTCGCCGGCATCGCGGAGGTTCTGGAAGTTGACGCCCTTGACGACGCGGCCGGCGGCGACGTCGAGGCAGGGGATGACACGGACGGCGAGCGACATGACCGGCCTCCCTACAGGCGTGCGGCGTGGATCGGGCTGACCAGGATGGCACGCGCGCCCAGGTCGTACAGCGCGTCCATGATCTGGTTGGTGTCGCGGCGCGGCACCATCACGCGCACGGCGACCCACTCGGGATCGTGCAGCGGCGAGACGGTGGGCGACTCGAAGCCGGGCGTGACCTCGGTCGCCGCCTCGAGCAGCGCGACGGGCACGTCGTAGTCCATCAACACGAACTCGCGCGCGACGAGGACGCCCTGCAGGCGGCGCAGCAGCACGTTCGCGCCGGCCGGCTCGGTGGGCGAGGAGATCAGCACGGCGATCGAGTTCAGAATCACCGGGCCGAAGATCTCCAGGCCGGCCTTGCGCAGGGTGGTGCCGGTCTCGACGACGTCGGCGATCACATCCGCCACACCGAGCTGGATCGCGGACTCGACCGCGCCGTCCAGCTTGATCAGCGTGACCTGGATGCCCGCGTCGCGGAGGAAGTCGCCGACGAGGCCGGGGTAGCTGGTCGCGATCCGCAGACCCTCGAGCTGCGCGAGCTCGGAGTACGTGCCGGCGGGGCCGGCGAAGCGGAACGTCGAGCCGCCGAAGCCGAGGCTCGCGGTCTCGACGGCGCTCGATCCGCTGTCGAGCAGCAGGTCGCGGCCCGTGACGCCGACGTCGAGGGCGCCGGAGCCGACGTAGGTGGCGATGTCGCGAGGGCGGAGGTAGAAGAACTCGACGCCGTTGCGCTCATCCACGATGTGCAGTTCTTTGGGGTCGCGGCGACCGGTGTAACCGGCCTCCGCCAACATCAGGGCGGCGGTCTCGGACAACGAACCCTTATTGGGAACGGCGATGCGAAGCATGGGGTGCTCTCTGTGCGTTTGGAGATCTGTGGTCGTGTGCTCGTCGGCGATGCGCGCGTGGCGCACCGGACGGATCCGGGTGCGGACGCCTTGGCGGCGCAGCCCGGTGGGCGGATGCACGCTCACAGATGTCGGTACACGTCGGCCGGCGTCAGGCCTTTCGCGAGCATCAAGACCTGCAGGTGGTAGAGCAGCTGCGAGATCTCCTCGGAGGTGGCGTCATCGCCCTCGTACTCGGCGGCCATCCAGACCTCGGCGGCCTCTTCCACGATCTTCTTGCCGATGAAGTGCACACCGGCGTCCAGCTCACGGACCGTGCCCGAACCCTCGGGACGGGAAACGGCCTTCTCGCTCAGCTCCACGAAGAGGTCGTCGAAAGTTTTCACTGCGCTATCTTAGCTTGGCTCCTCGTACCTCGTCGCCAAGCTGCGGTCGGCTCGTACGCGGTTGCGGATTTGGAGAGCCGGTAGCGGCCGCGTACGACGATCCGCTGGAACGCGGATCGCCGGTTACGCTCGCGCAGAGGCGGTCACCTTTCCGAGATCGCGGCGGTCGCTCGCGTTCCCGGGGTCACCCGCGTCCCCGAGGTCGCTGCGTTCGCTCACCTCCCGGAAGGCGCGGAGTTCGATCGCTTTCCCGAGATCGCGGCGTTAGCTCGCGTCCCCGGGGTGGGGCCACTCGTGCCACGCCTCTATCGGGGTCGACCTCCGCGCGAGCACTGTCGCAGGGTTGTCAGCCGGTCCCACGAGCGCCAGCGAGTGGGAGCGGGTGACAACCCTGCGACAGAGAACAAGCAACACGCGGCGAAGCCGCCGTGTTGCGGGGTCACCCTTCAGAAAACGTGCTGCGGGGTCACCCCTCAGCAAACGTGCTGCGATGTCACCCCTCCGCAAGCGCGGCACCCCCTGGCTGCATCCACGAGCCCCCACTCAGTGCACGTGCGCCGTCGCCTGGTTCCGCAGCGACTCGATCGCGCGGGCGGGGTCGGCGGCGCCGAAGACGGCGGAGCCGGCGACGAAGGTGTCGGCGCCCGCCTCGGCGGCGATCTCGATCGTGTCGGCGGCGATGCCGCCGTCGACCTGCAGCCAGACGTCGAGCCCGGTGCGGTCCACGACCGCGCGCAGGGCCTGCAGCTTGGGCATCGTCGACGCCATGAACGACTGCCCGCCGAAGCCGGGCTCGACCGTCATCACGAGCACTTGGTCGAACTCGGGCAGGAGGTCGAGGTAGTCGTCGACCGGAGTGCCCGGCTTCAGCGCGATCCCCGCTCGGGCGCCGATCTCGCGCAACCGGCGGGCCAGGGCTACCGCGTCGTGCACCGCCTCGGCGTGGAAGGTGACCGAATACGCACCGGTCTCCGCGTATCCGGGCGCCCAGCGATCCGGGTCGTCGATCATCAGGTGCACGTCGAGCGGGCGCGGAGTCACCTGCTGCAGCCGCGCGACCATCGGCAGGCCGAAGGTGAGGTTCGGCACGAAGTGGTTGTCCATCACGTCGACGTGGATCAGGTCGGCCGTGGCGATCCGCTGCAGTTCCGACTCGAAGTTGACGAAGTCGGCGGACAGGATGCTGGGGTTGATCCGTGCAGGCATGCCTTCGAGCCTAGCGGCGGACGGATCTCGCCCTGGTTCCGCGGCACACTCTTCGGTGGTTGAGCTTGCCGAAACCACTCGCCCCGGTCGGAGGTGATTTCGGCAAGCTCAATCAGCGGCAGCCCTCCTGCTGGTTGAGCCCGCCGAAACCACCGCCGGCCGAGGGAAGATTTCGGCAAGCTCGATCAGCGAAGGGCGCAAGGTCGATCAGAGAAGGGCGCAAGCTCAATCAGCGAAGGGCGCAAGCTCGATCAGCGAGGCGCGCACGCTCAGTCAGCGCTGCCGGTTCACGCCTTGCGGAACAGCGCGATGAACATGGCGTCAGTGCCGTGACGGTGCGGCCAGAGCTGTACCTGAGCGATCGAGCCGCCCAGCTCGAGCGGCACGCGGGTGACCGCCGCCAGCACGTCCCGGGTGGGCATCCGCTCCAGCAGATCCGCGTTCCGGCCGAGGGCGGCGTCCACGACCAGGGTCGTCTCGGCGAGGTGCGGCGAGCACGTGACGTACGCCAACACACCGTTCGGCTTCAGCGCGGCGACCGCGGAGTCGAACAGCTCGCCCTGCAGCACCGCCAGCTCCGCGACGTCGGTCGAACTCTTGCGCCAGCGCGCCTCCGGGCGCCGCCGCAATGCGCCGAGGCCGGTGCACGGCGCGTCGAGCAGGATGCGGTCGTAGCTCTCGGGCGAGACCGCTCCGATCACCCGGCCGTCGCCCTGGATCACCTCGACGTCCGGTGCGACGGCGCTCAACGCGTTACGCACGAGGCCGACCCGAGCGGGAACGACCTCGTTCGCGGTGAGCACGGCTCCCCCGGCCGCCGCCTCCGCCGCCAGCAGGGCCGCCTTGCCGCCGGGCCCCGCGCACAGGTCCAGCCAGCGCTCACCCGGGCGGATCGGCTCCGCCCGCGAGAGCGCGAGGGCCGCGAGCTGCGAGCCCTCGTCCTGCACCCGGGCCCGCCCGGCGCGCACCGCGTCGTTCTGGTCCGGATCGCCGCCGATGCTGACGGCTCCGAGCGGCGAGTACACATCCGGCATCGCCTCATCGCCCAGCTCGTCGACCGTCGCGAAGCCGGGTAGCGCCACCAGGTTCACGCGCGGCGCCACGTTGTCGGCGGTGAGCAGCTCCTCCAACTCCTCGGCGGCACCCTCGGCGGCCAGCGAACGTCGCAGCGCACGCACGATCCAGGTCGGATGCGAGTACAGCGCCGCGAGCCGGTCATCCGCGTTGCGCGCACCGTCGGAGACCCGCTGCCGCCACTCCTCCGGCGTCGAGCGCGAGATCGCCCGCAGCACCGCGTTCGCGAATGACACCGGCCCGCGCCCGGCCACACTCTCGACCAGCGCGACGGTCTCGTTGACCGCAGCGTACGCCGCGACGCGCATCCCGAGCAGCTGATGCGCGCCGAGCCGCAACGCGTCCAGCACGAGCCGGTCGATCGCCTCCGTCGCCCGCCCCGCGGCCAGCGCGATCACCCGGTCGTAGTAGCCGCTCATCCGCAACGTGCCGTAACAGAGTTCGGTCGCCAGCCCCGCGTCGGCGGAGGTGAGCCCGGCCGCGCGGATGCGCGAGGGCAGCACCAGGTTCGCGTACGCGTCGGAGCCGCTGACGGCCTCGATCACGTCGAACGCGACCTGACGGGCCGGGCTGATCGAGACGGCTCGACGCTGGTCGCGGCTCATGCGAGCACCGCCGCGTCGAGATCGCGCAAGCCGCGCACCCAGGCGGCGCCGGGCATCGGATTCTTCCCGGCCGGCTGCACCAGCACCAGCTCGACGCAGCCGTCTCCCGTGCCGACCACGGCCCGGCCGTCGATCAGGCCCAGCCGTCCCGCCGGCAGCCCGGCGTCGACCGCCGGCTGCACGTCGAGCAGCTTCAGCCGCAACTCGCCGAACGCCGTCGAGGCACCGGGTTCCGGCGTCACGCCGTGCGCCAGCGCCAGCACCTCGCGCGCGGGCCGAGTCCAGTCGATGCGCCCATCGGCCGCGTTGAGCTTGGGCGCGAAGGTGACCTCGCCCTCCTGCGGCACGGCGACGGCGGTGCCGTCCGCGATCGAGTCCACGACTCGAACGGTCAGCCCGGCGCCCGACGCGGACAGCGACTCCAGCAGTTGCCCCGCCGTGCGTCCGTTCACCGGCACGCTCTGCTCCGCGAACACGTCGCCGGCATCCAAGGCCTCGACGAGCTGGAACACGGCGGCGCCGATCGTCTCGTCGCCGGCCATGATCGCGCGTTGGACCGGAGCCGCGCCGCGCCACTTCGGCAGGAGGGAGAAATGCAGGTTGATCCAGCCGTGGGTCGGCACCGCCAGCAGCGCGGCGCGCACCAGCCCGCCGTAGGCCACGATCACACCGAGCTCGGGCGCGAGCGCCGCGACCTGCGCGGTCACGTCCGCATCGAGGCGGTTCGCCTTGATGACGGGCAGTCCGAGGGATTCGGCCGCGACGGCCACTGGAGACGGGGTCAGCACACGCTTGCGACCGATCGGCGCGTCGGCCCGCGTGATCACGGCTACCACCTCGTGCGCCGAGGCGGCGAGGGCCTGCAGGGTCGGCACGGCGGCCTCGGGGGTGCCGGCGAAGACGAGACGCACAGTTTCTCCAGTTCCTAGGGTGGCGCTGCGGCTACAGCACGTCGAGATCGTCCAGGCGTACCCGGAGCTTCGGGGCCGGGCGGAAGTCGCCCTTGCCGGTGGGCGCCTTCCGCCGACGGGTGGCGTTCTTGACCACGGCGGCGCGCAGCCGCGCGGCGATGTCCGCTCCGCGAGCGTAGTCGAAACGCACGATCGCGCGGACGCCGCCCTCCTCGAGCCCCACCGGGCCGAGCACCTCGCGGCGGTCGGCCTCGTCGAGTGTCTCCAGCGCCTCGGCGACTACGGCGGCGTCGCCGGTGACGGTCGCCAGCCGCACGGCCGGTGGGAAGCGCAGCACACGCCGTTCGCCGAGTTCGGCGCGCACGTAGTCGGGCTGGGTCCAGGTCGCGAAGGCGGTCGCGATCCGACCGCCGACGCCCACGAGCAACACCGGCGCGCCCGGATGCGCGAGCGCGGCGGCGTCCGACCAGGTCCGCAGCGCGTCGTCGGCCACCCGCAGACTCTCCCGCGCCAGCATCCGCTCGCCGTCCAGCAGCAGCACCGCCCGGTAGCCGCCGTCGGCGCGCGGCTCGGCACCGCGCGTCGCGACCACCAGCGCGGGAGCGTCGCCGACGGTCAGCAGCGGTCGTGAGCCGTCCGAGACGACCACGCGGACGCCCGGGAACGCCCGGCCGAGCTCCTCCGCGGTGCGTCCGGCGCCGAGCGTGACCATCCGCAGCGCCGTGGCCTCGCAATTCGAGCAGTGCCAGTCGACCGCGATCAGCCCGCACCAGCCGCAGCTCGGGCGCGCGCCGGGCGAGCGTACGGCGAGCGGACCCTCGCAGCGATTGCAGCGGGCCACGGTGCGGCAGCGCGCACAGGCGATGGCGGGCGCGTAACCCGGCCGGGCGACCTGCACCAGCACCGGGCCGTGGTCCAGGCCCTCGCGCGCCTGGCGCCACGCGGCAGAGGGGATCCGCGCCATCGCGTCCCGCTCATCCGCGCTGCTCTGATTCGCGGTGAGCACGACGTTCGGCCGCACCAGCGGATGCGGATCGACCGCCGTCAGGAAGCCCAGTTCCACCAGGCGCTCGACCTCGGGCGAGCGCGCGTGTCCGAGGAACACGAGGGCGGCCTCGCTCTGCTCCTGCCGCACCAGCGCGACGTCGCGCGCGTGCGCGTAGGGTGCCAGCGGCTCCGAGAACAGCGCGTCGCCGTCGTTGAACAGGGCGATCAGACCGAGCCGCGACGACGGAGCGTAGATCGTGGAGCGGTTGCCGACGATCACGTGCGGGCCCGGGCCGAGGCAGCGCAGGAACGAGCGGTAGCGCAGCGGATTTGCCTGGCGGGCGTCCAGCCGCACGATCGCCTCCTCCGGCAGCAACGCCGACAGTGCCGTCTCCAACTGTTCCTGATCGCGGTAGTCGGGCACCGCGAGGATCGCATCGCGCCCGGCGGCGAGCGTCCGCACCGCCAGTTCCGCCAGCGTCACCGCCCACGCGCCGATCCACGCGTCGCCCACCTGCCGGAGCACGGGGATGGCGTTCACCGCCGACCGTGCGCCCGGAGCCAGCAGCGCCTCGACGGCATCGGCGCGATAGCCGGCGACCGGCACCGGCGGGATCGGCGGCACCTCGTCGCCGACTCCGCCACCGGCGAGGTACTGCTTCTCGACCCGTACCTGCCGCGGCGGCACAGCGAGCCGCAGCACGTCGCTCGCTCCCCCGGCCGCACGATCCGCTACCCGGCGTGCCAGCGCCCAGACCTCGGGGGTGAGCACCGGCAACTCGGAGACGACCGCCTCGAGCTCGCTCAGCGCCCCGCCGTGCTCGGACGCCTCGACCACCTCGATGACGAAGCCGTCGGCGATCCGCCCGCCGGTGCGCAGCGGCACGCGCACCCGGATGCCGGGCGCGACACTCATCCCCTCGGGGACGGCGTAGTCGAAGAGGTGATCCAGTTGCGGGAGCGGCGAGTCGAGCAGCACCCGCGCGACGCCGCCTGTGCTCACGATCCGGATGCCTACAGCCCGGCGGCGCTGCGGAGCTCGTCGACGCGGTCGAGACGCTCCCAGGTGAACTCGGGCAGCTCGCGGCCGAAGTGGCCGTACGCGGAGGTCTTGGAATAGATCGGGCGCAGCAGGTCCAGCGCCGAGATGATCGCGGCGGGACGTAGGTCGAACACCGCGCGGATCGCGTCGATGATCGTGTCGTCCGAGACGGTGCCGGTGCCGAAGGTCTCGACGTACAGACCGACGGGCGCGGCCTTGCCGATCGCGTAGGCGATCTGCACCTCGAGCCGCTCGGCGAGGCCCGCGGCGACGGCGTTCTTCGCGACCCAGCGCATCGCGTACGCGGCCGAACGGTCCACCTTCGACGGGTCCTTGCCGGAGAAGGCGCCGCCGCCGTGCCGGGAGGCGCCGCCGTAGGTGTCGACGATGATCTTGCGGCCGGTCAGGCCGGCGTCGCCCTGCGGGCCGCCGATCTCGAAGCGGCCGGTGGGGTTGATCAGCAGTCGCACGGCGGACGAGTCCAGCTCGACCCGGTCCAGGACGGGGCGGATCACGTGCGACTCGATGTCGGCGTGGATCTGCTCGGTCGAGACGTGCGGCGCGTGCTGCGTCGAGAGCACCACGGTGTCGACCGTCGCGGGCCGGCTGCCGTCGTAACCGACCGTGACCTGGGTCTTGCCGTCGGGGCGCAGGTAGTCGAGCTCGCCGGTCTTGCGCACCTCCGCGAGGCGTTCGGCCAGGCGGTGCGAGAGCCAGCTGGGCAGCGGCATCAGCTGCGGCGTCTCGTTGGTGGCGTAGCCGAACATGATGCCCTGGTCGCCCGCACCGAGCTTGTCGAACGGATCGGTGTCGTTGCCGTCGGTGCGCACCTCGAGCGAGGTGTCCACGCCGGCCGCGATGTCGGGCGACTGCTGCCCGATCGAGATCGAGACGCCGCAGGAGCGGCCGTCGAAGCCGACCTGCGAGGAGTCGTAACCGATCTCGACGATCGTGTCGCGCACGATCGACGGGATCTCGACGTAGCCCTGCGTCGACACCTCGCCGGCGACGTGCACGAGCCCGGTGGTCACCATGGTCTCGACCGCGACGCGGCTGTTCGGGTCGACCTCCAGCAGCGCATCCAGGATGCGGTCCGAGATCTGGTCGCAGATCTTGTCGGGGTGCCCCTCGGTGACGGACTCGGAGGTGAACAGGCGCAGGGATGTCATGCGGGAACGTCTCGTTTCGTAGCTGCAGGCGTGGATCGCGTCAGAGAGCCCGATGTGCGAATGGCGGGCACGACGCCGCGGGAACCGCTAGCGCGTGACGACATCGAGGATGCGGTCCGAGACCTCCGACTTGGTTCCGGAAGCCTCGATCACTATATCCCCGGCCTTATCGAGAACGACCACGTCGTTACGCTCGGTGGCAAAACCTTCGGTCCAGCCGACCCTGTTGAGGACGAGAAGGTCGCAGCCCTTGCGCTCGATCTTCGCTCGCCCCAGCGCCAGCAGCGTGTCGCGATCGGGTTCGGTCTCGGCCGCGAAGCCCACCACGAGTTGCCCGTCGCCGCGGTTCGCGGCGAGTCCGGCCAGGATGTCGGGGTTCTTCACGAGTTCGAGCACCAGCGTGTCGCCGGTGCTCTCCTTCTTGATCTTCGATTCGGATTGCGAGACGGGCCGGTAGTCGGCGACGGCCGCCGCCATGATCACGATGTCCGCATCGACGGCGAGCTCGATCGCCGCCTCCTGCAGCTCCAGCGCGGTGCCGACCTGGCGCACCACGACGTCGGCCGGAGCGTCCACTTCCAGGTTCGCGGCGATCAGTGTGACGGCCGCACCGCGAGCGGCGGCCGCACGAGCGAGCGCAACGCCCTGCTTCCCGCTGGAGCGGTTGCCCACGAAGCGCACCGGATCCAGCGGCTCGCGGGTGCCGCCGGCGGAGACCAGCACCCGCAGCCCGGCGAGGTCGCGCGTGGCGCCGGCCGCGGTGGCCTGCACCGCCAGCGCCGCCCGGACGATCGTCTCGGGCTCCTCCATCCGGCCCGGGCCGGAGTCGGCGCCGGTCAGCTGGCCGACGCCCGGGCCCACGATCGTGATGCCGCGCGAGCGCAGGGTCGCCACGTTCGCGACGGTCGCGGCGTTCTGCCACATCTCGGTGTGCATGGCGGGGGCGAGCACCAGCGGCGCCGTGGAGGCGAGGATGGTGTTGCCGAGCAGGTCGTCGGCGAGGCCCGTGGCGATCTTGGCGAGGGTGTGCGCGGTGGCCGGGGCGACCACGATCAGGTCGGCCGCCTGACCGATCGCGACGTGGCGCACCTCGGCGACGCCCTCGTACAACTCCGTGTGCACGGTGTTGCGCGAGATCGCCTCGAGCGTCGGCTTGCCGACGAAGCGCAGCGCCGCCTCGGTGGCCACGACGTGCACGTCGTGCCCCTCCAGAACGAAGGAACGGACGACACCGACCGCTTTGTACGCGGCGATGCCGCCCGTGATCCCGACGACGACGTTGAGCCGTCGCCGGGCGGTCGTTGCAGTTCGCACGGAGGTGGCGGAGCTACTCGCCGGCGATCGGGCGAGCGATCAGCTTGTCCTCGCCGATCTCGTGCAGCGCGACCGAGAGGGGCTTGTCGTCGATGGTCGAGTCGACCAGCGGGCCGACGTTGTCGAACAGGCTGCCCTCGTGCAGGTCGGCGTAGTAGTCGTTGATCTGGCGGGCGCGCTTGGAGGCGAAGATCACCAGCGCGTACTTCGAGTCGACCTTCGAGAGCAGCTCGTCGATGGGCGGGTCGATGATGCCGAGGTTGTTGGCCATGAGTGTCTCCTAGCTGGGCGCGGGCCGCGCCGTCGTGGGTTCGAGCCGCACGGATCCGCAGGGATTGGGTGGGCTGGAATGGTCTGTCGGTCTCGTCGTCAGCCGCGTGCGGGCGCGCTAGTACGGCGAGGCGTCATCAATTCTACGACCTCGCGAGCCGCATCGGCCACGGTGCTGTTCACGACCTTGTAATCGAACTCGTCCTGCGCGGCCAATTCGACCTTCGCGGTGTCGAGCCGGCGCAGCTGCTCGTGCTCGTCCTCGGTGCCGCGGCCGACCAGTCGACGCACCAGCTCCTCCCACGTCGGCGGCAGCAGGAACACCAGCTTCGCCTCCGGCATCCGGCCCTTCACCTGACGCGCGCCCTGGATGTCGATCTCGAGCAGCACCTGGGTCCCAGCCGCCAGCGCGGCGTCGATCGGCCCGCGCGGCGTGCCGTACCGGTACGCGTTGTGCACGGTGGCGTACTCCAGGAACTCCCCCGCCTCGACCATCCGGTCGAACTCGGCGTCATCGAGGAAGTAGTAGCTCACGCCGTCGACCTCGCCCGGTCGCGGGGCTCGCGTCGTGGCGGAGACGGACAGCAGCACGTCCGGGTAGTTCTCGCGGATGAACGTGGAGACGGTGCCCTTGCCGACCGCGGTCGGGCCGGCCAGCACCAGCAACGCGTTGCGCTGCTTCGAACGGTTCAGCGCATCGCGCTGGGCCAGGAACTCGCGCAGCACCTCGACCTGCCGCCGGCCGAGGCCGCCCAAGCGCTTGGCCTCGGCGATCTGCAGCGACTCCATCACTCGCGGGGTCTTCACGGCGCCCAGCGCGGGCACCGAACGCAGCAGCTCGCTCACCCGCATCCGCCCTTCGACGCCCGTCGGGTTCGCGATCGCGGTCGCCAGCACATCGACGGAGGAGCGCACGCCGGCGGCGACGTCCTTCTTCACCGCGGCGCGGGCGCGACGGGCGGCGATCGCCGCGGCGGAGGCGGCGGCGCGATCGACCTCCGGCGGTACGGGGCGCGAGAGCGGCGACGCGGAATCAGAGCGGTCGAGGTCTTCAGATGGGCTGGGCAAGAGACTCCTGTACCTCACGGGCTCGGCGGGCGATGACGTCGGCGATCCCGTCGGGACCGGCGGCGAGGACGCTGCGCGACTCGCTCACGATGGTGGCCTCCGCCAACCGACCGAAGAGTCGGTGAGCGTCGGCGACCGTCGCACCCTGGTGGCCGAAGCCGGGCGCGAGCACCGGGAGCGCGGGAGTCCTCTCGGCGTCGATGTCGATCCCGTAGTCGTCCAGGGCGACGGTCGCACCGAGCACAACACCCACGGAGCCGACCGCGCCCCTCGCGTGTCCTGCATTCCAGGATGCCACGTCGTCGAGCATCGCGCGGGCGATGGTGCTGCCCGCGTTCGGGCCGTCCTGCACGATGGCACGCTGCACGAGGGCCGCCTCGGGGTTCGAGGTCGCCGCGAGCACAAAAACGCCTTTGCCGTTCTGCTCGGCGAGTTCGAGCATCCCGTTCAGGGAGCCGAGGCCCTGGTAGGCGGCCGCGGTCATCGCGTCCGCCTCCAGGGGCGAGCCCGGCGCGAGCCATGCCTCCGCGTACGCGGTGACGCTGGTGCCGATGTCGCCGCGCTTGACGTCGGCGATCACCAGCAGGCCGGCGTCGCGCGCATCGGCGAGGACCCGCTCCAAGGCGATCAGGCCCGCGGATCCGTGCCGCTCGAAGAAGGCGATCTGCGGCTTGACGATGCCCGCACGACCGGCGGCGGCCGCCACGACGGCGCGGCCGAAACTCTCCAGCCCGGCGGCGTCATCGTTCAGGCCCCAGTCCCGCAGCAGGAACCGGTGCGGGTCGATGCCGACGCACAGCTGGCCGAAGCGATCGAACGCCTCGGTCAGCCGTGCGCCGAATCCGATCCCGGACGTCAAACCGAGGCTCCCGCCAGGCGTTCGGCGCGCTGGATCGCGTAGTCCTGCAGGCTGGTGACGTCGAAGCCCTCGCGCACCGCGTCGATGGAGGCCACGGCGGCACCGAGCTGCGCGATGGTGGTGAACAGCGGCTTGTCCGCCGCTACCGCCGCCGCGCGGATCTCGTAGCCGTCGGCGCGCGAGGCGCCGCCGCTCGGGGTGTTGATCACGATGTCGACCATGTCGCGGTTGACCAGGTCGACGATCGAGAGACCCTCGTTCGGACCGGAGTCGAAGGCGACCGGCTCGCCACCCGAGAGCTTGCGCACGACCTCCGCGGGGATGCCGTTGCGGTTCAGCACCTCGGCGGTGCCCTCGGTGGCCAGGATGGTGAAGCCGAGCTGCTGCAGGCGCAGCACCGGCAGCACGATCGCACGCTTGTCGCGGTCCGCGACCGAGACGAACACGGTGCCGCTGGTCGGCATGCCGCCGTAGGCCGCCGACTGGCTCTTGGCGAAGGCGCGCGGGAAGTCGCGGTCGATGCCCATCACCTCGCCGGTGGAGCGCATCTCGGGGCCGAGCAGCGAGTCGACGATCTGGCCGTCCTTGGTGCGGAAGCGCTTGAACGGCAGCACGGCCTCCTTGACGGAGACGGGCGAGTCCATCGGCACGACGGAGCCGTCCTGCTGCGGCAGCAGGCCCTCGGCCTTCAGCGCGGCGATCGACTCGCCGACCATGATCCGCGAGGCGGCCTTGGCCAGCGGGATGCCCAGCGCCTTCGAGACGAACGGCACGGTGCGCGAGGCGCGCGGGTTGGCCTCGATCACGTAGAGCACGCCCTGGCCGATCGCGAACTGCACGTTCAGCAGGCCACGCACGCCGATGCCCTGCGCGATCGCGAGCGTCGCCTCACGGACCTTGTCGATCTGCTGGCGGCCGAGGGTCACCGGGGGCAGGGTGCACGACGAGTCGCCGGAGTGGATGCCGGCCTCCTCGATGTGCTCCATCACGCCGCCGATGTACAGCTCGGTGCCGTCGTACAGCGCGTCGACGTCGAGCTCGACGGCGTCGTCCAGGAAGCGGTCGACCAGGAGCGGGAAGCCGGGGCCGACGATGCCCTGGTCGGCGATGCGGTCGAAGTAGTCGGCCAGCGACGCGGGGTCGTAGACGATCTCCATGCCGCGTCCGCCGAGGACGTAGGACGGGCGCACCAGCACCGGGTAGCCGATCTCGGCCGCGATGGTGGTCGCTCCGGCGAGGTCGATGGCGGTGCCGTTGCGCGGCGCCATCAGGCCGGCCGCGTCCAGGATGCCCTGGAACAGGCCGCGCTCCTCCGCGAGGTCGATGGCGGAGGGGCTGGTGCCGAGGATCGGGATGCCGGCGGCCTCGAGGCCCTTCGCCAGGCCCAGCGCGGTCTGGCCGCCGAGCTGGACGACGACGCCGACGAGCTCGCCGGACTGCGACTCCGCGTGGATGACCTCGAGCACGTCCTCCAGCGTCAGCGGCTCGAAGTAGAGCCGGTCGCTGGTGTCGTAGTCGGTCGAGACCGTCTCGGGGTTGCAGTTGATCATGATCGTCTCGAAGCCCGCGTCCGAGAGCGCGAACGAGGCGTGCACGCAGGAGTAGTCGAACTCGACGCCTTGGCCGATGCGGTTCGGGCCGGAGCCGAGGATGACCACCTTGCGCCGGTCGCTCGGGGCCACCTCGGTCTCGCTGTCGTAGGACGAGTAGTGGTACGGCGTGAGCGCCGGGAACTCGCCGGCGCAGGTGTCCACCGTCTTGAAGACGGGGCGGACGCCGAGGATGTGCCGCACCTCGCGCACCTCTTGCTCGCCGAAGCCGCGCAGCTGTCCGATCTGCGCGTCCGAGAAGCCGTGGTCCTTCGCCAGGCGCAGCACGCCGTGGTCGAGGTTCTCGGCCTCGTGGATCGCGACCGCGACCTCGTTGATCAGCACGATCTGGTCGAGGAACCACGGGTCGATCTTGGTCGACTCGAAGACCTGCTCGATCGTGGCGCCCAGGCGCAGCGCCTGCTGCACCGTGACGATGCGGCCGTCGGTCGGGGTCTTCGCGATCTCGAGCAGCTCCTCGATCGAGCGCGGCTCTTCGCCCCAGTGGAAACTCGAGCCGCGCTTCTCCAGCGAGCGCAACGCCTTCTGCAGCGCGGTCGCGTAGTTGCGGCCGATCGCCATCGCCTCGCCGACCGACTTCATGGTCGTGGTGAGCGTCGCATCCGCCGCCGGGAACTTCTCGAAGGCGAAGCGCGGCACCTTGACGACCACGTAGTCGAGCGTGGGCTCGAAGCTCGCCGGGGTGACCTTGGTGATGTCGTTCGGGATCTCGTCGAGGCGGTAGCCGATGGCCAGCTTCGCCGCGATCTTCGCGATCGGGAAGCCGGTGGCCTTCGACGCGAGCGCGGAGGAGCGCGAGACGCGCGGGTTCATCTCGATCACGATCACCCGGCCGTCCTTCGGGTCGATCGCGAACTGGATGTTGCAGCCGCCGGTGTCCACGCCCACGTCGCGGATGATCCGGATGCCGATGTCGCGCAAGTTCTGGTACTCGCGGTCGGTCAGCGTCAGCGCGGGCGCGACGGTGATCGAGTCGCCGGTGTGCACCCCGACCGGGTCGACGTTCTCGATGGAGCAGACCACGACCGTGTTGTCGGCCGTGTCGCGCATCAGCTCGAGCTCGTACTCCTTCCAGCCGAGGATCGACTCCTCCAGGAGCACCTCGGTCGTCGGGCTCTGGTGCAGTCCGTCGGTGACCATGCGGATCAGTTCGGTGCGGTCGTAGGCGAAGCCGGAGCCGAGGCCGCCCATGGTGAAGGACGGGCGGATGACCAGCGGGTAGCCGAGGTCCTCGGCGTAGTCCACGGCCTCCTCGACGGTGTGCGCGATGTAGGACTTCGCCACGTCGGCGCCGGCGTCGAGCACCAGCTGCTTGAAGATCTGGCGGTCCTCGCCCTTGTTGATCGCCTCGAAGCTCGCGCCGATGAGCTCGACGTCGTACTTCTCCAGGATGCCCAGCTCGTGCAGCTGGATCGCGGCGTTCAGTGCGGTCTGGCCGCCCAGGGTCGGCAGGATCGCGTCCGGCTTCTCCTTCTGGATGATCGCCTCGATGATCTGCGGGGTGATCGGCTCGACGTAGGTCGCGTCGGCGAAGTCGGGGTCGGTCATGATCGTGGCCGGGTTCGAGTTCACCAGGATGACGCGCACGCCCTCCTCGCGGAGCACGCGGCAGGCCTGGGTGCCGGAGTAGTCGAACTCGCAGGCCTGGCCGATGACGATCGGGCCGGAGCCGATGACGAGGACGCTCGTGATGTCTTCCCTGCGGGGCATTAGTCGTTGTCTCCAGCGGTCGTGGCGGCGGTAGCCCGCTCAGCATTGGCGGCGGACCGTTCCAGGATCATGTCCCGGAAGCGGTCGAAGAGGTAGTTGGAGTCGTGCGGGCCGGCCGCCGCCTCCGGGTGGTACTGCACCGAGAAGGCGGGGATGTCGAGGCAGCGCAGGCCTTCGACGACGGAGTCGTTCAGGCTGTAGTGGCTGACCTCGACGCGGCCGAAGCCCTCCGGCGAGTCGATCTCGCCGTCGATCGGCGCCTTGACGGCGAAGCCGTGGTTCTGCGCGGTGATCTCGACGCGGCCGGTGAGCTTGTCCCAGACGGGCTGGTTGATGCCGCGGTGGCCGAACGGCAGCTTGTAGGTGTCGAAGCCGAGGGCACGGCCGAGCAGCTGGTTGCCGAAGCAGATGCCGAAGAACGGCAGGTCGGCGCGCAGCGTCGAGCGCAGCAGCTCGACGTGGTGGTCGGAGGCCTCCGGGTCGCCGGGGCCGTTCGAGAAGAACAGCGCCGACGGAGCGAGCTCCAGCACCTCCTCCGCGGTGACGGATTCGGGCAGCACGTGTACGTCGAAGCCGCGCTCGGCGAGGTAGTTCACCGTCGAGGTCTTCACGCCCAGGTCGACGACCGCGACGGAACCGATCCGCTCGGTGGTCGCCTCGACCGTGTAGCGCTCGTCCGTCGAGACGGCGGCGGAGAGGTTCAGGCCCTGCATCTGCGCCCCGCCGAGGACCAGCTGCAGCTGCTCCTCGCCGCTGAGCTCCAGCTCGGCGCCGGAAAAGATGCCCGCGCGCATGGCGCCGGCCGAGCGGATGTGCCGGGTGATCGCGCGGGTGTCGATGCCGGAGATGCCGACGATGCCGTCCGCCTCCAGGTCGTGATCGAGTGAGCGCTGCGAACGGAAGTTGCTCACGACGCGGGAGGGGTCGCGGACCACGTAACCCTCGACCCAGATCCGGCGCGACTCCATGTCTTCGTCGTTCATGCCGGTGTTGCCGATGTGCGGCGCGGTCTGCACCACGATCTGGCCGGCGTAGGACGGGTCTGTGATGGTCTCCTGGTAGCCGGTCATGCCGGTGGTGAAGACGATCTCACCGAGCGTTCGGCCCTCGGCGCCGTAGGCCTGACCCGGGAATCGTCGCCCGTCCTCGAGGACGAGGACGGCGGTGGGTGCGGTACTGAGGCGTGTCGATGGCACGGACTAGTTGCCCTTCTGTTCTGTGGCGGATGAGGCGGGCACGAGGCCCTGAATCGTGGCCAGGGTGGCGGCGCGCTGGCCGGCGTCCTGAATGCGGAAGTAGCTGTCGACGAGGGCGTCGCCCTGCGGCGCCCACGTGACGGCGATCAAGCCGTCCCTCTCGACGACGCGGTCGATCGTGTAGGTGGCGACGCCCGCGCCGCGCAGGTTGGCGGCGGGGATGCTGGTCGGCTGCTCGCCGCGCGGCTCGATCACCAGGCCGTGCTCGAACATCCGCAGCACGGCGTGGCCGCGGAAGCCCAGGCCCGGCAGCAGCACGCGTTCGAGCGGCTTCTCGACCACGGTGGTCGCGACGTACTGCGCGTCGACCTCGGCGGTCTCGGCACCCAGCGTCTCCACGGCGACCGGCTCCGGGGCCAGCGCGGCGGAGCGCCTGCGCCGGGCACGCCAGGAGAGCGCCATACCGAGGAAGATCAGCAGGACGATCGCGATGGTGACCAGCGTCGGCAGGAACTTGTCATCCATGCGCGGCCCTCGCGGCCTCGGCCACGGTCTCGGCGTCGACGAGTTCGCCGTCGCGCACCGTGAGGTAGCCGTTGTGGATGGTGGCGACGACGCGGCCCGGCAGCTCGACCCCGAGGTAGGGCGAGTTGATGCTCTTGCCGCGGAGGTCAGCCGTGGCGAAGGAGCGGCTGGCGTTCGGGTCGTACAGCACGACGTTCGCGAGCGCGCCCGCGACGAGTCCGTCCTCGTAGCCGCCGAGGCGACCGATCCGCGCCGGGGCGGTGGAGAGCGTGCGGGCGACGTCGGCCCAGTCGAGTCGGCCGTCGGCGACGACCGAGGCGTGCACCACCGAGAGTGCGGACTCGAGGCCGACCATGCCGAACGCGGCTGCGTCCCACTCGCAGTCCTTCGCCTCGACCGGGTGCGGGGCGTGGTCGGTGGCGACGATGTCGATGGTGCCGTCGGCGAGGGCTTCGCGCAGGGCGAGCACGTCCTCGGTGCGGCGCAGCGGCGGGTTCACCTTGTAGCGGGCGTCGTAGCTGGCGCCGCGCTGCCCGGCGATCACATCCTCGGTCAGCAGCAGGTGGTGCGGGGTCACCTCCGCGGTCACGTCGATGCCGCGGGCCTTCGCCCAGCGGATCACGTCGACCGAGCCGGCGGTGGAGACGTGGCAGACGTGCAGCCGCGAGCCGACGTGCTCCGCGAGCAGCACGTCGCGCGCGATGATCGACTCCTCGGCCACCGCCGGCCAGCCCTGCAGGCCGAGCGCACCGGAGACGGCGCCCTCGTTCATCTGCGCGTTGATCGTGAGCCGAGGCTCCTGCGCGTGCTGGGCGACGACGCCGTCGAACGCCTTCACGTACTCCAGCGCGCGGCGCATCAGCAGTGCGTCCGAGACGCACTTGCCGTCGTCGGAGAAGACCCGGACGGCCGCGCGGGAGCGGGCCATCGCGCCGAGCTCGGCGAGCGACTCCCCCGCGAGCCCCACGGTGACGGCGCCGATCGGGCGCACCGTGGCGTAGCCGGCACGCTCGCCCAGGCTGAGCACCTGCTCGACCACACCCGCGGTGTCCTGCACCGGCGAGGTGTTCGCCATCGCGAAGACGGCGGTGAATCCACCCGCCGCCGCGGCGCGCGAGCCGGTCAGCACCGTCTCGCTCTGCTCGAAACCGGGCTCGCGCAGGTGGGTGTGCAGGTCGACGAGGCCGGGCAGCGCGATCAGGCCGTCGGCGTCGATCACCTCGGCGCCGAGCGAGTCGAGGTCGGGGCCGATCTCGACGATCCGGCCGCCGTCGATCAGCAGGTCGGCGCCGCTGCCATCGGGGAGTGTCGCTCCCGAGATCAGGATCCGTGCGTCGCTCATCAGTAGATCTCCCGTTCGCCGGACAGCAGCAGATACAGCGCCGCCATCCTCACCGACACCCCGTTCGTGACCTGCTCGAGCACGGTCGAGCGGCTCGAGTCCGCGGCGGCCGAGCTGATCTCGACGCCGCGATTCATGGGTCCGGGGTGCATCACAATCGTATCCGGGCCGAGCCGGGCCAGGCGCTCGTCGTCGAGCCCCCAGATCCGCGCGTACTCGCGCCCGTTGGGGAAGAATCCGCTCGACATCCGCTCCAGCTGGATGCGCAGCAGCATCACCACGTCGGGCAGCCCGGCGTCGATCGCCTCGTCCAGGTCGTAGCGGATGGTCGCGGGCCAGAGCTTCGTGTCGACCGGCACCAGCGTGGGCGGTGCGACGAAGGTGACCTCGGCGCCGAGCGTGGTCAGCAGCCAGACGTTCGAGCGTGCGACCCGGGAGTGCAGGATGTCGCCGACGATCGTGACGGCGACGCCGTCGAGGCCCTTGCCGCGCGAGTGCGCGCCGTGCAGCCGGCGGCGGATGCTGAACGCGTCCAGCAGCGCCTGCGTCGGGTGCTCGTGGGTGCCGTCGCCGGCGTTCAGGATGGACGCGTCGATCCAGCCACTGGTGGCCAGTACGGCGGGCGCCCCGGAGGCGCCGTGCCGGATGACGACGCCATCGGCCCCCATCGCGGCGAGCGTCTGGGCCGTGTCCTTCAGGCTCTCGCCCTTGGAGACGCTGGAGCCCTTGGCGCTGAAGTTGATCACGTCGGCGGAGAGCCGCTTCGCTGCGGCCTCGAACGAGATCCGGGTGCGGGTCGAGTCCTCGAAGAACAGGTTGACCACGGTCTTGCCGCGCAGGGTCGGCAGCTTCTTGACCTCGCGGTTCTGCACATCCGCCATGTCCTCGGCGATGTCGAGCAGGGCGATCGCGGCGTCGCGCGAGAGGTCGCGGGTGGAGAGCAGGTGCTTCATTCGTGGCCGCCTTCGATGTGGCCGCCTTCGATGTGGCCGCCTTCGATGCTGACGTAGTCGTCGCCGTCGGTCTCGGAGAGCTTGACGTTGACCCGCTCGCTGGTCGAGGTCGGCAGGTTCTTGCCGACGAAGTCCGCGCGGATGGGCAGCTCGCGGTGGCCCCGATCGACCAGGGCGGCGAGGCGCACGGCGCGCGGGCGACCGATGTCGCTCAGCGCATCCAACGCGGCACGGATGCTACGGCCGGAGTACAGCACGTCGTCCACGAGCACCACGGTCCTGCCGTCGATGCTGGCGGGCACACTCGTCGGGGACGGCGTGCGGGTGGGGTGGCGGCCGAGGTCGTCGCGGTACATGGTTACGTCGAGCGAGCCGACGAACACCGGGTCCGCGTCCGGCTCGATCCGCGCGATCGTCGCGGCGATGCGCTCCGCCAGGATCACCCCGCGCGTCGGGATGCCCAGGATCACCAGATCCGCCGCCCCTCGATTGGACTCCAGGATCTCGTGAGCGATCCGAGTCAACGCTCGAGTGATGTCAGCGCCTTGCAGCACGGTACGTGCAGCCACACCGACCCCCTTCCCCGCCTCACTGGACGGCCTTAAAGGTGATCTACCGCCGACCACTATAGCCGGGCGCGCGGCGAGGCGCGTTGTACGACCCCTCGGGTTAGGCGCGCGGCACGGCGGCCGCCGCGGCGACCACTTCTCACAAGTGGCCGTTCCCGTGCGTCGGGTGAGACCACTTGTGAGAAGTGGCTACTCGCCTTCTGTGGATAACTTCTGCGCGGAGCGGGCGGCCTGGGTGAAGGTAGCCGGATGAAACCTCGCAAGCCGCTGCCGGAGCCCCTCTCGAACGTCGTCTTCACCGTCTCCGCGGCCCGCGATGCGGGTGTTCAGCGGGGTCGGCTGCGCGGCACGGATCTCGCCGCGCCGTTTCGTGGAGTGCGGGTGCCGGCGGACTTCAACGGCTCGGTGCTGCACCGGGCTCGCGCCCTGCAGGGTCTGCTTCCGGCGATCACCTTCAGCGATCTGACGGCCGCGAGGCTGTGGGGCCTCGATCTGCCGATCGAGGCGGAGGACGAGCCGCTCTTCGTCGCCGTCCGCGCGCCGAAACGCGCACCGCAGATCGCCGGGGTCCGCGGCCGCCAGATCACCGATCCGGACGTGCGCGCAGTGACCAGGAACGGCTTCGCCCTGATCGACGCGGCGAGCATCTTCTGTCAGCTCGCGGCGCACCTGGAGCTCGCCGACCTCGTCGCCGTCGGCGACGCACTGGTCAGAGATCCGCCCGTACTCCATCCCGGTGACCCGCGCCCGTGGGTGACCCTCGACGCTCTCCGTGACCGGGTCGCTCGCTTTCGTGGCCGCGGCTGCCGGCTCGCCCGCGAAGCGATCCCGCTCGTGCGTGTCGGCGCCGAGTCGCGGCAGGAGTCGCGTCTCCGCGTCGCGATCGTCCGCGCCGGTCTCCCCGAGCCCGAGCCGAACGTCGAGATCCGGGGCGCCGACGGGCGTCTGATCACCCGAGTCGACCTGTACTACCCGAGCTGGGACGTCGGCGTCGAGTACGAGGGCGGTCAGCACGAGGCCGGCCGGCAACTCGCGCGCGATATCGCGCGCTACGACGACCTCGCCGCCCACGGCACCCGGATCGTGCGCGTGGACAAGTCGTTCATCCGGGCCCCCGATGCGAGCCTCGCGCGGATCGAACGTGCGCTTCGCGAACGTGGCTGGGTGCCGTGACGAAGGTGCCACGTGTGAGAAGTGGCGCTCCCCCGAGCTCGGGAAGCGCCACTTCTCACAAGTGCGCACGAACGGCTACGCGGTCGCCTTTGTGGTCGAGACTTTGGCGAGCAGGCCGTTGATGAAGCCGGCGGAGTCGTCGGTCGACAGCACGGTGGCCGCCTCGACGGCCTCGGCGATGGCGACCGGGTCCGGCACCTGCTCGTTGTGCAGGATCTCCCACACGCCGATGCGCAGGATCGCGCGGTCGACCATCGGCATCCGCGCGAGGGTCCAGCCCACGGCGAGTTCCTCGATCAGCGCGTCGATCTCGTACGCGTTGTCGATCACGCCGTCCACGATCTCGCGCGCGTACAGCCACGAGGCCTCGCGAGCGGGCTCGTTGGCGGCGCGCTCGGCTTCGACGCGGAGCGACTCGGCAAGCGGGATCTGGCGGACGTCGGCGTTGTAGATGACGTCCAAGGCGCGCTTGCGCGCCTTCGTGCGGGCACTCATGAGTTAGCTGACACGTCCGAGGTAGTCGCCGGTGCGGGTGTCGACCTTGACCTTGGTGCCGATCTCGAGGAACAGCGGAACCTGGATCTCGTAGCCGGTCTCCACGGTCGCCGGCTTGGTGCCGCCGGTGGAGCGGTCGCCCTGCAGGCCCGGCTCGGTGTAAGTGATCTCGAGGATCACGGAGGCGGGCAGGTCGATGTAGAGCGGGGCGCCGTCGTGCAGCGCGAGCGTGACGTCCTGGTTCTCCAGCATGAAGTTCGCCGCGTCACCGACGACCGCCTCGGAGACGGTGATCTGGTCGTAGTCGGCGGAGTCCATAAAAACGAAGTCCACGCCGTCGCGGTACAGGTACTGGAAGTCGCGACGGTCGACGTTGGCGGTCTCGATCTTGGCGCCGGCGTTGAAGGTCTTGTCGACCACCTTGCCGGTGAGCACGTTCTTCATCTTGGTGCGCACGAAGGCGCCGCCCTTGCCCGGCTTCACGTGCTGGAAGTCGATGACGTTCCAGAGCTGGCCATCGATGTTGAGGACCGCGCCGTTCTTGATGTCAGTGGTTGAAGCCATGAGAGAAGGTATTCCGTTTCGAATGAAGAAGTAGCGGTGCCGGGCCTCGCAAGGCACACGGCGACAGCGGCCGGTACGGCCAACCCATCGAGTGTAGCCGCTCGCCGCGCCGAGTCCAGGGCGTCGAGCCTGGACGCCCCGTGCGAATCCCTGCCGCCGCACGCTGAGCGGTGCAACGGTGGAGGAACGAGGAAACGAAGGAGAAGGCACCCATGCTCACCATCCAGACCCTCCGCACCGGCTTCGACGGCCCCAGCATCCCGAATCCGTCCGCGCCCGCGGGCTTCGACCTGATGCTCACCCTGGTCCCGATCTTCATCGTGCTCGTGATCGTTGTGATGGTCGTTCTGGTGGTGATGAACGTTCGTCGCGCACGCCAGCACGGCCTGAACCCGCTCACGATGCAGACCGACCTCGCGGCCCGCTTCATCAAGAACGGCGTGGGCGCCAACCCGGATGCGCCGCTGCAGGACCGCCTCGCAGAGCTCGAGGCGCTCAAGGCGAGCGGCACCATCACCGAGCGCGAGTACGCGCAAGCCCGCGCGAGCGCCCTCAACGGCTGAGCGAAAAAGGGTTGTCACTTTGTCCGGTTCTCGCCGACAAAGTGACAACCCTTTCGAGGGCGGCCCTTCGGCTAGGAGCCGATCTCCTGGTACGCCGCGAACAGCAGCGAGGTCTCCGGACCCTGCAGGATGCTGGGCTTGGCGATGTCGTCGAGTACCACGAAGCGGAGCATGCCGGCGCGCGACTTCTTATCGCGCTGCATGCTCGCCAGCAGCGACTCCCAGCGGCCGAGCTGGTACGTCGTCGGCAGCGTCAGCGACTCCAGCACGCTGCGGTGCCGGTCGACGACCGCATCGGGCAGGGTGCCGGTGAGCCGCGACAGCTCCGCGGCGAAGACCATTCCGACCGAGACGGCGGCGCCGTGGCGCCACTGGTACCGCTCCGCGTGCTCGATCGCGTGGCCGAGGGTGTGGCCGTAGTTCAGGATCTCGCGCAGGTCCGCCTCGCGGAAGTCCTCGCTGACCACGCGCGCCTTGATCCCGATCGACAGCTCGACCAGCCGACGGAATTCGGCGGAGGTGGGATCCGTCGCGCGATCCACTTCCGCCTCGATGATGTCGAGGATCTCGGGCTCGGCGATGAAGCCGTACTTCACGATCTCGCCGAAGCCCGCCAGGATCTCGTTGCGCGCCAACGAAGACAGCACGTCCAAGTCGGCGACGACGGCCTTCGGGGCGTAGAACGCGCCGACCAAGTTCTTGCCCTCGTTGGTGTTGATGCCGGTCTTGCCGCCCACGGCCGCATCCACCATGCCGAGCACGGAGGTGGGCACCTGCACCAGCGTCACGCCACGCAGCCAGGTCGCCGCGACGAAGCCGGCGAGGTCGGTGATCGCTCCGCCGCCGAAGCCGATCACGGCATCGGTGCGGGTGAAGTCGGACTGGCCCATCACCTGCCAGCAGAACGAGGCGACTTCGATGCGCTTCGCGGCCTCCGCATCCGGCACCTCCGCCAGCAGCACCTCGTAGCGGTCGAGCAGGCTCTCGCGCATCTCGGCGGCGAGAACGGCGAGGGTCGGCGGATGCACAACCAGCACCTTCTTCGCGCGCGGACCGATCGCGTCGGCGAGGGAGTCCAGCAGCCCGCGGCCGACGGTGATGTCGTAGGGGGTGGCGCCGGTGACGGTGATGGCTGTGGAGCCGGAGGTCATGAGGTTCTTCCTGTTGTGGGGGTGGAGGGGGTCTGCGCGCGGACCCAGTCCGCGGTCTCGGCGGCGATCGTGGTGATCGGGCGCCGGGAGGTGTCGATGGTGAGGTCGGCGAGGGACTCGTAGATCGCGCGCCGCGACTCGTAGATCCGGGTCCAGTCGGCCACGCCGCCGCGCACGAGCGGGCGCTTGCCGTTGCCGATCCGGTCGGCCACGGCCTCGGCGCTCGTGGTCAGCAGGACCACGGGAACGGCCGCGAGATCGGCCCGGGTATCCGGGTCGAGCACGGCTCCTCCACCCAGCGCCACCACGGCGTCCGCCGCCACGGCCGCCGCGACGGCGGCCCGCTCCTGCACCCGGAACGCCGCCTCACCGTGGGCGTCGAAGTATGCGGCGATCGGCCCGTGCCGCTTGACGAACTCCGTGTCGGAGTCGAGGAACGGCGCAGCGAGCAGCTTCGCCACCCGCTTGCCGATGGTGGTCTTTCCGGCACCCATCGGCCCGATGAAGACCACCCGGGCGCGCGGGGTGCCCGTATTGTCGCCGCTCACCCCAGGTCGCCGTCCATCAGACGGCGCCGAGTGCGGAGTCGCTCTCGGCGGTCGTGTGCAGCGCTTCGGGGATCGCGGCGAGGTAGCCGTCGAGGTTGCGCTTGGTCTCGGTGACGGAGTCGCCGCCGAACTTCTCCAGCACCGCGTTCGCGAGTACCAGGGCCACCATGGCCTCGGCGACGACGCCGGAGGCGGGCACGGCGCAGACGTCGGAGCGCTGGTGGTGCGCTCCCGCGGCCTCTCCGGTGGCGACGTCGACGCTGCGCAGCGCGTGCGGAACCGTCGCGATCGGCTTCATGCCCGCGCGTACCCGCAGCACGGTTCCCGTGCTCATGCCGCCCTCGGTGCCGCCGGCCTTGTCGCTGGAGCGCGAGATGCCGCGCTCGTCGTAGAAGAGCTCGTCGTGGGCCTGCGAGCCGCGGCGCGTGGTGGTGAGGAAGCCGTCGCCGACCTCGACGCCCTTGATCGCCTGGATGCCCATCAGGGCGGCGGCGAGCTGCGCGTCGAGGCGACGGTCCCAGTGCACGTAGGAGCCGAGGCCCGGCGGCAGATTGTAGGCCAGCACCTCGACGACGCCGCCGAGGGTGTCGCCGTCCTTCTGTGCGGCGTCGACCTCGGCGACCATCAGCGCGCTGGTGGCGGCGTCGAAGCAGCGCAGCGGATCCGCGTCCAGCGCGGCCACGTCGCTCGGCTTCGGCAGGGCCGCGCCCTCCGGAACCCGGACCGGACCGATGGCGAGGGTGTGCGAGACGAGGGTGATGCCGAGTTCGGCCAGGAAGTTGCGAGCGATCGCTCCGAGCGAGACGCGGGCGGCGGTCTCGCGTGCGGAGGCGCGCTCCAGCACGTTGCGCGACTCCGGGAAGCCGTACTTCTGCATCCCGACCAGGTCGGCGTGTCCCGGGCGCGGACGGGTCAGCGCGGCGCCGCGGCCCTTGGGCAGCGTCTCGGGGTCACGCGGGTCGGCCGCCATCACGTCGACCCAGCGCGGCCACTCGGTGTTGCCGATGCGCAGAGCGATCGGGCTGCCCATCGTGTAACCGTGCCGGATGCCGGACGAGATCGCGAGTTCGTCCTGTTCGAAGTTCATCCGCGCGCCTCGGCCGTAACCGAGTTTGCGGCGGGCGAGGTCGGTGCGGATGTCGTCCATCGCGATCGGGACGCCTGCGGGGAGGCCTTCGAGGACGGCGATGAGTTCGGGGCCGTGGGATTCCCCGGCCGTGAGCCAACGGAGCATCCTACGATTCTGGCACAGAGCGGTCGTTCACCACCGCGCGCATCGCCGCGAGCACCCCCGCCTCTCCGGCGATGGCCACCGCGGGGTCACCGGCGACGAAGATCCGCACCTGCACCAGCGCCTGGTGCAGCAGCATCGACAGACCCGAGACCACGGGCGAACCGGCGGCCGACCAGACCGTGCCGAGCGGGCTCGGCCACGGCGAATAGGCCACGTCGAACAGCGTCGAGGATGCGGGCAGATCCGCCGGGACGACCAACGTCGACGACGCTCCACCCGGCAGCGTGCTGATCACGAGTTCGGCACCGGTGGACCATTCGGCGAAGGAACGGATGTCGACGGCGACGCCGGCAGCGCGACCGACCTCGATCAGCGCGGCGGCCCGCTCCGGCGCGCGCACGGTCACGATCACCCGCTCGGCTCCGAGCTCCGCCGCGGCGGCGACGGCGGAAGCCGCTGTCGCTCCCCCGCCGAGCACCTCCACGTGTCGAGCCGACGCGAGCCCTTCCTCCGCCAACGCCCGCACGATCCCGGTCACGTCGGTGTTGAAGCCACGCAATCGCAGACCATCCGTGCGCTCGAACAGCACCGTGTTCACCGCGCCCGTGGCCCGCGCGACGAAGTCCTGCTCCGCCAGCAACGGCAGAACGGCCACCTTGAGCGGCATCGTCAGCGAGAGTCCGCGCCAGGAGTCGTCGCGCGAGGCGACGAAGTCGGCCAACGTCGTCTCGTCGATCTCGACCGCGGCGTAGTTCCAGTCGAGCCCGAGCTCCCGGTACGCCGCCGCGTGCAGCAGCGGCGACCGGGAGTGCCCGATCGGGGAGCCGAGAACGGCCAGGCGCGTCACCGGGCCCGTCGTCACTGGTACTCCGGGTGGTCCGCCATCCAGCTCTGCCACTGGGCCACGGCCGCCTCGTGCTCGGCGAGGGTGGTCGAGAAGACCGTCTCACCGGAGTCGAGGTTCACCGTGACGAAGTAGAGCCAGCTGCCGTCCGCCGGATGCATCACGGCGTCGATCGCGATGTCGCCGGGGTTCGAGATCGGGCCGACCGGGAGCCCGGGGTGGACGTAGGTGTTGTACGCGTTGTTCGCGTCGGCCCGCTCCGCGTCGGTGGTGGTGACGCGATGGGTCTGACCGCTGCCGTACGCGACGGTCGCGTCGGACTGCAGCAGCATGCCCTGGTCGAGCCGGTTCTGGAACACGCGAGCCACCTTCGGGTAGTCATCGCGCAGACCGGCCTCGCGCTGCACGAGCGACGCGAAGACGATCACCCGGTAGCGGTCGTCGACCGGCACCCCGGCCGCATCGAGCGACTGGAAGGTCCGGTCGACCAGGGTCTGCAGGATGTCGTGCGCGCTCGTTCCGGGCTGGATGTCGTAGGTCGCCGGGAAGAGGAAGCCTTCGAGGCTGGTCGCTCCAGCCGGCAGTCCGTAGGAGCCGTAGTCGGCGGCGGCCGCCTGCAGGTCGGCCAACGCGACGCCGGTACCGTTCGCGATGTCGGGCAGCACGTTGGCCATCACGTCACCCTCGGCGATGAAGAAGGTGTTCTCCTGACGCGTCGCCGGATCCTGCAGCTTGGCCAGGGCCGCCTTCGCGCTCATCTGGCCGGCCATCAGGTAGGCCCCGGGCTGGAAGACCGGTTCCGGGCTCTGGGCGAGCAGCAGCGAATAGAACGGCGAATAGGTCTTGATCACGTCGGCTTCGACGAGGTTCGTGGTGATGTCGTCGCCCGTGTCGCCGTCGTGGATCGTGAACATCACCTCACCCGTACCCGTGCCGACGTAGTCGTCCGACTCTGGCGTGGCGAAGAGCGCCCTCACGGGCTCGATGAAGATCACGACCGCGACCGCGATCATCGCGAAGAAGACGCCCACGGCGAGCAGTCCGATCAGCAGGCGACGCTTGCGCCCCCGGGGCTTCTCGGCCTGCTGGTAAGGCGAACGGCTGCGGCCTCGCGGCTTGCCCTGCGCTCGCGCCTGGCGACGACCCGTCGCCTCGCGCTCCGGTGCGGGCGGAATGGCCGGGCCCGCGAAGAGGTTCTCCAGCGGGTCGTGGGGATCGACCGCCGGGACCTCGGCGTTCTGCTCGGCCTCGAGGGCGGCCTGACGTTGCGCGGCTTCTCGAACGGAGCGGCGGCTGGGTGGGACGTCGGTCACGGGGTGCGGGATCCTTCGTTCGGGTCGACAGCGGCGCCGGCGGGGGAACCGGTTCCGCGTTCGGTTTCGATGGCGTGCTGCAGGATGACGACCGCCGCGATCTGATCGATGACCGAACGCGAACCTTTCGTCTTCCGTCCCGACTGATGCAGCGCACTCTGCGCGCTGACCGTCGAGAGTCGTTCGTCCACGAGCCGCACCGAGCGATCGGGGACCGCCTGGGCGATCCGTCTGGCGAACCGTTCCGCATCCGTCGTCGACGCGGTGTGAGCGCCGGAGAGCGAGAGCGGCAGACCGACGACGACGCCGACGGCGTCGATCTCGGCCGCGATCGCGACGATCCGCGCGATGTCGGCGCCCGCATCCGTCAGGTCACGGGGCACCGTCTCCACCGGCGTCGCCAACAGGCCGTCGGCGTCGCAGCGGGCGACTCCGACGCGGGCCCGGCCCACGTCGATGCCGAGCCGCACGCCGAACCGCGGCATCAGACGGACAGCCCTGCCACCACGGCAGCCAACGCCGACGGGATCGCAGACACATCCGCACCGCCGCCCTGGGCGAGGTCGTCCTTGCCGCCGCCACCGCCGCCGAGCACGCCGGCGGCGGTCTTGGCGAGCGCACCGGCCTTGGCACCGGCGTCGCGGGCGGCCTGGTTGGTGCCGACGATCACGGCCGGCTTTCCGGCGACATCGGCCGCGAGAGCGACGACGGCCGGGGCCGAACCGAGGCGTTCGCGCACCGAAGTGACCAGGCTGCGCAACTCATCGGTCGAGCCGAGGCTGCCGACGTGCTCCGCGACGACCGCGTAGGACTCGACGCCGCGCTGATTCGCGACCAGGGCGGGGATGCGGTCGGCCAGGGCCTTCGCCTCGAAGGCGGCGATGCGCTTCTCCGCCGCCTTCAGGCTGAGCACCAGCTCGTTGATCCGCTCCGGCAGCTGCTCCCGCGGCGTCTTCAGCGAGGAGCTGATCGTGCTCACGAGGGCGCGCTCGGCGGCCAGGTTCTGGAACGCCTCGAGGCCCACGAGGGACTCGACCCGGCGGTTGGCGGAGCCGACCGAGGATTCGCTGACCAGGTTGATCATGCCGATCTCGGCCGAGGTCGCGACGTGGGTGCCCGCGCAGAGCTCGCGCGACCACGGGCCGCCGATGTCGACCATCCGCACGGTCGCGCCGTACTTCTCACCGAACAGCGCCATCGCGCCGAGCGCCTTCGCGTCGTCGACGGCCATCTCGCGCGTGGTGACCTCGAGATTGTCGCGGATCGCGTTGTTGGAGATGTCCTCGATCTCGCTCTTGGTCTCGTTCGACAGGCCCTTGTTCCAGGAGAAGTCGAGTCGCAGGTAGCCGGCCTTGTTGTAGGAGCCGGACTGGTGCGCCTGCGGGCCGAGCACCTGACGCAGAGCGGCGTGGATGATGTGCGTGCCCGAGTGCGCCTGACGCGCGCCGCGACGGTAGCCGGGATCGACGACGGAGGTGGCGACGTCGCCGACGCCGACCTCACCGGAGGAGACCTGCACCTTGTGGCTGATCAGGCCCTTGACGGGCTTCTGCACGTCGAGCACCTCGAGCTCGAAGCCGTTGCCGACGATCAGGCCGGCGTCGGCCTCCTGGCCACCGGACTCGGCGTACAGCGAGGTCTCGGCGAGGATGACCTCGGCGATATCGCCCGCGACCGCCTTGGTGACCGAATGGCCGCCGACGATCAGGCCGACGATGCGCGACTCGGTGTCGAGCACGTCGTAGCCGGTGAAGACCGTCTCGCCCTGGGCGCGGAACTCGGAGTAGACGGAGAGGTCGGCCAGCGCCGACTTCTTCGACTTCGCATCCGCCTTCGCCATCGCGCGCTGCTTCGACATCAGGGCGTCGAAGGCGGAGCGGTCGACGTTCAGGCCCGACTCCTCCGCGATCTCGAGAGTGAGGTCGATCGGGAAGCCGAAGGTGTCGTGCAGCAGGAACGCCGTGTCGCCGGCGAGAGTGGTCGAGCCGGTCTTCTGCGTCTTCAGGACCGCGAGGTCGAGGATCTCGGTACCGGAGGCGAGGGTGCGCAGGAACGCCTCCTCCTCGCCGAACGCCGAACGCGAGATGCGGTCGTAGTCGGTCTCCACCTCGGGGTACGCCGACTTCATCGCGTCGCGCGACGCGGCGAACAGCTCGGGGAAGGTGGCCACGTCGACGCCGAGCAGGCGCATCGCGCGCACGGTGCGGCGCATCAGGCGGCGCAGGATGTAGCCGCGACCCTCGTTCGACGGCGTCACTCCGTCGGACATCAGCATCAGCGAGGAGCGCACGTGGTCGGCGATCACGCGCATCCGCACGTCATCCTCGTGCACGGCGCCGTAGCGGCGGCCCGAGATCTCGGCGGCGCGGTCGAGCACCGGACGCACCTGGTCGATCTCGTACATGTTCTCGACGCCCTGCTTGAGGAACGCGACGCGCTCCAGACCCATGCCGGTGTCGATGTTCTTGCGCGGCAGCTCACCGAGGATGTCGAAGTCGACCTTGCTGGTGCCCTCGCCGCGGAGGTACTGCATAAAAACGAGATTCCAGATCTCGACGTAGCGGTCGTCGTCGGTGGCGGGGCCGCCGTCGATGCCGTAGGCGGGGCCGCGGTCGAAGAAGATCTCCGAGCACGGTCCGGCAGGGCCGGGCTGGCCGGTGGACCAGTAGTTCGTGTCCTTGTCGAGACGCTGGATCCGCTCCTCGGGCAGACCCGCGATCTTCTTCCACAGCGCGATGGCCTCGTCGTCGTCCTTGTAGACGGTGACCCAGAGGTCCTTCTCGTCGAAGCCGTAGCCGCCGGCCGCCTCGCTGGAGGTGAGCAACTCCCAGGCGTAGCCGATCGCGCCCTCCTTGAAGTAGTCGCCGAACGAGAAGTTGCCGTTCATCTGGAAGAAGGTGCCGTGACGAGGCGTCTTGCCGACCTCTTCGATGTCGTTGGTGCGGATGCACTTCTGCACGCTCGTCGCGCGCGGGTACGGGGCGGGCACAACGCCGGTGAGGTACGGCACGAACGGCACCATGCCCGCCACGGTGAAGAGCAGGCTCGGGTCGTCACTGACCAGCGAGGCGGAGGGGACGACGGTGTGGCCGCGCTCTCCGAAGAAGTCGAGCCAGCGGTTGCGGATGTCAGCGGTCTGCATGGGGTCCGTTACGTTTCTGCCGCCTCGGTGACGGCGCGGGTGTGGGGAGGGAGCGGCCGCGTTCAGGCGGCGGGCTCGTCGGCGATCGCCGCGCGGAGTTCGGCCTCACGCTTGTGGTAGCCGTCCGAGACGGCGTCGCCGAGCTCCTTCGCCTTCTGGTTGATGTCGGAGAAGACGCGCGCTCCGGCCTCGGTGCGCGACACCTTGTGCGCGACGGCGAAGCCCAGGGCGATTCCGACGAGGACGAGGAAGATGTTCTTCACGGGTTTTCCTTCCACTCCGGCGAGTGAGGTCCCGCGCGGAACGGGATCAGTATGTGTGGCGGTACTCCGACGAGGGTCAGAACGCCCGTACGAGTCTAAGGCGCTTCGGCCGTTCTACTTCGATGCCCGGCCGCGAGAACGCTTGGAGGTGCCAGCGGTCGATCGGCTCGCGAGCAGCACCGCTCGGACGCCGGCCGTGAATCCCGCCAGCTTGATCAGCGGCCCACCGATCGTCGCGGCCGTCAGAGCCACGAGTGCGTTCACGTTGCCCGTCACCTCGGCGACGTCGCGCGTGATGGTGTCGACCCGCTTGATCTGGGCGTTGGCTTCGCGAAGGGTCGTCGCCGACTCGTCCAGGATCGGCGTGAGGCCGTCGCTGGCCTCCTTGATCGCCTCGCTCGTGCTGTCGAAGACGCGCCCCAACTTGATCAACGGCACCGCGATGATCCCGACCAGAACCGCGAAGACTCCCGCCGCGATCAGCCCCGCGATATCTCCACCCGACACGGACCACCTCGTTCCCGCCGCGCGTTACGGCCCGTTCACCCTAGCGCGGCGGCGCCGCCCACCCGCCACCCGCTCAATCCCCCCGCTCCCCTCGTTCCCCTCACGTCGCGAAATTTCGCGAGATTCGGTACTGCGGACGAGGTGCCGCGCCGCGGCGCACCACCTCGTCCGTCGCGCAGCATCTCGTCAGCGCTCGCGCCGAACGGTGGCATCTCGTCCGCGCCACCGCATCTCGCCCGCGCCGAGCCACAGAATCTCGCGAAATTTCGCGAGATTCGATGCTGCGGACGAGGTCCTGCGCCGCGGCGCGGCACCTCGTCCGTCGCGCGGGATCTCGTCAGCGCTCGCGCCGAAGCGCCCGGCACCTCGTCCGTCGCGCGGGATCTCGTCAGCGCTCGCGCCGAAGCGCGGGACCTCGTCCGCAGCACCGCATCTCGTCGGCGTCCACGCCCCGCCGCAGCGTCTCATCCGTATCCGCACCGGAGCACTGCAGCGTCCATCCACATCAGCGCCGCATCTCGTCCTCAGCGCAGCACTCCGACAGCTCCTCGTCCGCAGACCCGCTTCGCGTCAGCGCCGAAATACCGAATCTCGCGAAATTTCGCGACCTCTCGGCAGAGCGCCACCCCGGGTACGACGAAGGGCCCCCGTTCCACAGAACAGGGGCCCCTCGAAAGCGGAACCTAGCGGGCCGCGTAGTACTCGACGACGAGCTGCACTTCACAGGTCACGGGGACCTCGGCGCGCTTCGGGCGACGCAGCAGGGTGGCCTGCAGCTTGTCGATCTCGACCTCGAGGTAGCCCGGGGTCTTGGGGAGGACGTCGACGTGTCCACCGGCGGCGGCGACCTGGAAGGGCTCGGTGCCCTCGGAGCGCTGCTTGACGTGGATCTGCTGACCCGGCTTCACGCGGAAGGAGGGGCGGTCCACGATCTTGCCGTCGACCAGGATGTGACGGTGGGTCACGAACTGGCGGGCCTGAGCGGTGGTGCGGGCGAAGCCGGCACGCAGGACGAGCGCGTCGAGACGCATCTCGAGGATCTCGACCAGGTTCTCACCGGTCAGACCCTGAGTGCGACGCGCCTCCTGGAAGGCGATGCGCAGCTGCTTCTCGCGGATGCCGTACTGGGCGCGCAGACGCTGCTTCTCGCGCAGACGGACGGCGTAGTCGCTGTCGGCCTTGCGCTTGGAGCGGCCGTGCTCACCCGGAGCGTAGGGACGCTTCTCGAGGTACTTGGCGGCCTTCGGGGTCAGGGGGATACCGAGCGCACGCGACAGGCGCGTCTTGCTACGGGTACGTGACTTGGTGGACACGATTTCCTTTCAGGGGTTCTGACATGTCGATCACAGGCCTCGGCGCGGGATATCCGATCCCGGGTCGCCACGCGCGTGTCCGCAGCTCGAGAGCTGCGGCAGGGTGCGCACGGAAGCGTCCTGTGCATTTCAGAGGGAGAAGCTCGCCGACCCGTGGGCCGACCGGTTCGCGGATGCGTACAACCGGAACGTGAGCAGCGACCAGGATAACAGACCGGACGCGCTATCTGCCCCGGATGATCCGCAGCAGTTTGGCCAGTCGAGCCGACACATCCCGCTCGTTGCCGTGCTCGGTCGGGTGGTAGTAGCTCGTGCCGACGAGTTCGTCCGGCAGGTACTGCTGCTCGAGCACACCGAGTTCGGCGTCGTGCGGGTACTTGTAGCCCGTGCCGTGGCCGAGTCGCTTCGCCCCCGGGTAGTGCGCGTCGCGCAGGTGCTTGGGCACGCGGCCCGCTTTGCCGGCGCGGACATCCGCGATCGCCGCGTCCAACGCCATGTAGGAGGCGTTCGATTTCGGCGCCGTCGCGAGGTGCACCACCGCCTGCGCGAGCGGGATCCGGCCCTCCGGCATTCCGATGAACTGAACGGCGTCCGCGGCGGCGATCGCGACCACGAGGGCCTGCGGATCCGCCATGCCGATGTCCTCGGATGCCGACACGATGATGCGTCGGGCGATGAAGCGCGGATCCTCCCCCGCCTCGATCATCCGCGCGAGATAGTGCAGAGCCGCGTCGACGTCGGAGCCGCGGATCGACTTGATGAAGGCGCTGATCACGTCGTAGTGCTCGTCACCGTTACGGTCGTAGCGGAGCAGGGCGCGATCGACCGCGCGGGCGACGACCTCCTCCGTGATCACCGGGAGTTCCTCGGACTTCGCCTCCCGGGCGTCCGAACGCGCCGACGTGGCGGCGGCTTCGAGCGCCGTCAAGGCACGGCGGGCGTCACCGGAGGCCAGCCGGACGATCATCGCTCGGGCGTCCGGCTCGAGCACCACGTCGTCGCGGAGGCCCCGCTCGTCCGTGACCGCGCGGTCGACCAGGATGCCCAGGTCGTCGTCGTCGAGCGTCTCGAGCGTCAGCAGGAGGGAGCGCGACAGCAGCGGCGCGATCACCGAGAACGACGGATTCTCGGTGGTCGCGGCGATCAGGATGACCCAACCGTTCTCGACGCCCGGGAGCAGGGCATCCTGCTGCGCCTTCGTGAACCGGTGGATCTCGTCGAGGAACAGCACGGTGGAGATGCCGTACAGGTCGCGCGTGGACAGCGCCTCGTCCATCACGTGGCGCACGTCCTTGACGCCGGCGGTGACGGCCGACAGCTCGACGAAACGGCGACCGCTCGAATGCGCGACCGCCTGCGCGAGGGTGGTCTTGCCGGTGCCGGGCGGCCCCCACAGGATGACCGAGACCGCGCCGCGCTCCCCCGTCGTGTCGCTCGCGAGGGCGACCAGCGGCGAGCCGGGCGTGAGCAGGTGCTTCTGGCCGGCCACCTCCTCCAGGCTGCGCGGACGCATCCGCACCGCGAGCGGCGTCGCGCCGGTGCGGAGTCCCGGCTGCTGCATGGTCATGCGAACAGCGTAACCAGCGGCACCGACACCGACTGCGGCTCGGCCCGTTCCCAGCGGGCTCATTTGTCCCCCTCATGCCGGTTCTCGTAGAGTTCAACGCGGCCCGTCCGCTCGCGGGCGGCCGTTCCCCGTGCGCCCGGTATCCGCGCACGACGACGTCCGGAGGATGAAGTGGCCCAGGGCAAGACCAACGACCGCGAGGCCCGTACCCGACTCCGGGCGTACCAGGCCCGACTGAGCCTGCACAACACCCGGGCCAAGCGTCGCGTTCGCGACAACGTGATCATCTCCGTCGTCGCCGTGGTCGTGATCGCCCTGGCGGTCGTTGCGCAGATCACCTATCAGACCAGTGGACCCGGCGCTCCCGTCGCCGAGCCGTCCGCCTCTGCTTCCGCAACGCCGACCCCCGCCGCGACCGACGCGAACACCGGCGACGTGCCGTCCGCCGATCTCGCCGAGAACCGCAGCTGGACGGGCAGCATGACCGTCAACACCGACACGCTCGATTTCACGCTCGACGGCGCGGCCGCCCCGCAGGCGGTCTCCTCCTTCATCTCCCTGACGCAGTCGGGGTTCTACGACGGCCTCAGCTGCCACCGACTCACGACCGACGGGCTGTACGTGCTGCAGTGCGGCGACCCGAACGGTGACGGCACCGGCGGCCCCGGCTACAGCTACGGCCCGGTCGAGAACGCGCCGGCCGATGACGTCTACCCGACCGGCACGATCGCGATGGCGCGCCAGTCCGGCAACGGTTACAGCCAGGGCAGCCAGTTCTTCATCGTGTACCAGGACACGACGCTGCCGACGGATGCGGCCGGCGGCTACACCGTGCTCGGTCAGATCACCTCCGGTCTGGACACCCTGCAGGCCGACGTCATCGCGAAGGGCACCGCGGACGGCTCGACCGACGGCGCACCGGCCGAGGCCGTGACCATCGGCTCCGTCACGGTCCAGTAGTCGCCGAAGCCGCACGTCCGGGATGCTGGGCCCACCCGGTGTCGCCGCATCCCGGTAGGCTGTTCGCCAATGCCCGTTTCCCCCGGGCGACGCTCCGATGCGGAGTGCCGACGCGGGGCCGGCAGATCATGGCAAGTCCGCGATTCAGTATCGAACAGCAAGGTGAGGCTCCAGGCGATGAGTGACCAGCACCCATGGGGACGAGTCGACGACGACGGAACGGTCTACGTGCGTGTTGCCGACGGCGAGCGTGCCGTCGGTCAGTACCCGGACGCGACTCCGGAGGAAGCGCTCGCCTACTACGAACGCAAGTACACCGAGCTGGCCGGCCAGGTCACGTTGCTGGAGCAGCGCGCCAAGCGCGGTGCGCCCGCGAATGACGTCGCCCGGGCAGTCGCCGCGCTCAACATCGCGATCGCGGATGCGAACGCCGTCGGCGACCTGGTCGCATTGCAGGAGCGCATCGGCGCCCTCGGCGGATCCGTTGAGCAGCTGACCGAGCAGCAGTCGGCCGAGAGCAAGGCGGCTCTCGACGAGGCGCTCGCCTATCGCGAGGCCATCGTCGCCGAGGCGGAGGCCCTGGCCGCCGTCGACCCGGCGAAGACGCAGTGGAAGCAGGCGAGCGCGACGATCGACGAGCTCTTCGCCCGCTGGCAGAACCACCAACAGCAGGGTCCGCGCCTGCCCAAGAACGAAGCCAACGAGCTGTGGCGCCGCTTCCGCGGAGCCCGCACGACCATCGAGCAGCACCGCAAGGCGTTCTTCGCCGAGCTGGATTCCGCGCATCGCGAGTCGAAGTCCGCGAAGCAGGCCCTGATCGATCAGGCGGAGGCACTCGTGTCGAAGGGGGCGGATGCGATCCCCGCCTACCGCGACCTGCTCGACTCGTGGCGTTCCGCCGGTCGCGCCGGAAAGCGTTTCGATGACGCGCTCTGGGCGCGATTCAAGGCCGCGGGCGACGCGATCTACGGTGCCAAGGCCGAAGTCGTCGCACAGGAGAACGTCGAATACACCGCGAACCTCGAGCTCAAGGTCGCCCTGCTCGACGAAGCCGAGCCGCTGCTCGAGGAGACCGATCGCGAGAAGGCGAAGAAGGTGCTGCTGGGCATCCAGGAGCGCTGGGACCAGATCGGCAAGGTGCCGCGCGAGCAGGTCCGCCCGATCGAGGACCGCTTGCGCAAGGTTGAGGCCCACGTGCGCAAGCTGGACGAGGAGCACTGGAACCGCAGCAACCCGGAGCGCAAGGCGCGCTCCGAGGGTCTCGCGGCCCAGCTCGAGTCGGCGATCCAGAAGCTGCAGGACGAACTCGACGAGGCCAAGGCCCGAGGCGACAAGCGCGCGATCGCGAAGGCCCAGGAGGCCCTCGACGCCCGTAAGGTCTGGCTCGACGCGCTCGGTTGAGCCGTTGAGGCTTCTCTCCTCGCTTCGCTCGTCGCAGAGTCGGCAGTCGGCCTAGCGACGGGTGGGGTTGGAGAGAGCCTGTCGCGTTCGCGCTCGGCAAAGCGCTGGAACGTCCTTCCGGATAGCGCTTGAGCAGAGGTGGTCGCCTTCCCGAGATCGGGGGACGGGTCACTTGTCCAGAGTCGGTTCACACCCCTCCTCCACAACCCGCTCTCGAACGAGTTCTCCACAGATCGCCCTCGCGGACGCCGTGGCCGCTCGGCACCGGGCATCCTGGAGCGATGACACGTCTCGCCTCCGTCCTCTCCGCCGCCGATCTGCCACTCGCCGAGCTCAGTGCGGCCCGGCTGGACGGCGAGCTGTTCCCGCTGGACGAGTGCTACACGCTGAGTGATCTGCCGGTCGGCCGCGACGAGCGCGGACAGGTGCTCACGGCGATCCTCCCCGGTCACGCCGTCGCGAACCACGACAGCGCCGCGTGGGTACACGGCGCGATCGACGAACCGCCCTCGGTGCACAGTTTCGCGGTCGACATCGCCGCGCGCACCTACACGCCGCCCTCGATCCGCTACCGGATGCACGAGGTAGTGCTGCCGACGCGGGACATCACCCGGATCGGTGGGTCGGCGCTGACGACTCCTCTGCGCACCTTGGGCGATCTCGCTCGCACGCGGACGTCCTGGAGCGGCGACGACGAAGCCGTGCTGCGCAAGCTCGCTGACATGGCGGAGGCGGATGAGGGGCGCATCCTCCGCTACCTCACCGCGTCGGCGCGGCTGCCGGGCAAACAACGCGCCCGGCAGCGCATCCGCGCCGCGTTCAGCCCGCGTTGACCCGGTAGACGTCGTACACGGCGTCGATCCGGCGCACCGCGTTCAAGACACGATCGAGGTGGGTGGTGTCGCCCATCTCGAACACGAAACGGCTCAGCGCCAACCGGTCGCTCGAGGTGGACACAGTCGCGGACAGGATGTTGACGTGATGCTCCGAGAGCACCCGCGTCACATCGCTGAGCAGGCCAGAGCGGTCCAGCGCCTCGACCTGGATCTGCACCAGGAACAGGCTCTTCGACGACGGGGCCCACTCGACCTCGATCATCCGCTCCGGCTCGGTGAGCAGCGACTGCACGTTGTGGCAGTTCGCCTGGTGCACCGAGACGCCGGCCCCGCGCGTCACGAAGCCCACGATCGCGTCACCCGGAACCGGGGTGCAGCACTTCGCGAGCTTGACCAGGATGTCGGGCGCGCCCTTCACGAGCACCCCGGAATCGCTGTTGCGGTTGCGCGGACGCGGCGACCGCGGCAGCGTGACCTCGTTCTCGTCGGCCTCCGTGTCGCCCTGGATCGAGGCGACGACCTTCTCCAGCACGGACTGCGTCGAGACGTGCCCCTCGCCGACGGCCGCATACAGCGCCTCGACGTTGTCGTAGCGCAGCTGCGCGGCGACCTCGGCGAAGGTGTCCTGGTTCATCAGCTTCTGCAGCGGGAGGTTCTGCTTGCGCATCGCCCGCGCGATCGCGTCCTTGCCTTGCTCGATCGCCTCGTCGCGGCGTTCCTTGGTGAACCACTGCCGGATCTTGTTGCGCGCCCGCGGGCTCTTGACGAAGTTCAGCCAGTCCTGCGACGGCCCGGAATCGGGGTTCTTCGAGGTGAACACCTCGACGACGTCGCCGGTCACCAAGGTCGACTCCAGCGGCACGAGGCGACCGTTGACCTTCGCCCCCATGGTGCGGTGACCGACCTCGGTGTGCACGGCGTAGGCGAAGTCGACCGGGGTCGCGCCGTTCGGCAGGCCGATCACGCGCCCCTTCGGCGTGAACACGTAGACCTCTTTCGCGCCGATCTCGTAGCGCAGCGAGTCGAGGAACTCGTTCGGGTCCGTGGTCTCGGACTGCCAGTCGGAGATGTGCGCCAGCCAGGCGAGGTCGGCGTCGTTCGTCGAGCTGGTGGGCACCTTGCCGGTGGCCATCTGCTCCTTGTACTTCCAGTGCGCCGCGATACCGAACTCGGCGTGCTGGTGCATCTCGTTCGTGCGGATCTGGATCTCGACGGCGCGACCCTTCGGCCCGACGACCGTTGTGTGCAGCGACTGGTAGAGGTTGAACTTGGGGGTCGCGATGTAGTCCTTGAAGCGGCCGGGGATCGGCGTCCACCGCGCGTGGATCGCGCCGAGCACGGCGTAGCAGTCGCGCACAGAGTTCACCAGCACGCGGATGCCGACCAGGTCGTAGATGTCGTCGAACTCGCGACCGCGAACGACCATCTTCTGATAGATCGAGTAGTACTGCTTGGGTCGGCCCACCACCCGACCGCGGATCTTGGAGACCCGCAAGTCCTCCGAGATCAGGTCGATGATGTTCTGCACGAACTCCTCGCGCTGCGGAGTGCGTCGCTTGACCAGGCTCTCGATCTCGGAGTAGATCTTCGGATACAGCACCGCGAAGGAGAGATCCTCCAGCTCCCACTTGATCGCCTGGATTCCGAGGCGATGCGCGAGCGGGGCGTAGATCTCGAGGGTCTCGGTCGCCTTGCGGGCGGCGGACTCCGCGGGCACGAAGCCCCACGTGCGGGCGTTGTGCAGCCGGTCGGCGAGCTTGATGATCAGGACGCGGATATCCTTCGACATCGCCACGATCATCTTGCGCACCGTCTCGGCCTGCGCGCTGTCGCCGTACTTCACCTTGTCGAGCTTGGTGACGCCGTCGACGAGCATCGCGACCTCGTCGCCGAAGTCGGCGCGCAGCTCATCCAGTGTGTAGGCCGTGTCCTCCACCGTGTCGTGCAGCAGAGCGGCGGCGACGGTCTTCGAACCGATGCCGAGATCGGCGAGGATCTGCGCCACGGCCAGCGGATGCGTGATGTACGGCTCCCCGCTGCGACGCTTCTGCCCGCGGTGCGCCAACTCGGCCGCGGCGTACGCGCGCTCGATCAGGGCGATGTCGCTCTTGGGATGATGCATCCGCACCGTGCGCACGAGCGTGTCGACGGCACCGGATGGCTGAGCACGCGAGAAGATCCGTGGCACCAGACGGCGCAGCGCAGCGGTCGATGATGTCGTCGTCGTATCCGTCACGCTGTGACCTCCATCGCACCATTATCGCGCGCCCCGACGCGCCGGAATGACCGTCCGCCTGCAGCGCACACGCACGGCGGGGTGGAGAGGCTAGTCGACGCGGCCCGGCTCCCCCGCTGCGTTCAGCACCGCACCGCCGGCGGCGACCCAGGCGGTCATCCCGCCGTCGACGTTCGCCGACTCGTAGCCGGCGCCCTCCAGGGCCTCCGTCACCATCGCGGAGCGGCTGCCGGAGTGGCAGACCACGAGGATCGGTGCGTCGGCCGGGATCTCGGCCTGGCGCGCACCGAGCTCGCCCATTGGGATGTGGTGCGCCTGCGGCGCGTGACCGAGTTGCCACTCCCAGGGTTCGCGCACGTCGAGCAGCCAGGCCTCGTCGCGCTCGACGATGGCGCGCGCGTCGGCGGCCGAGACCTGGGAGTACACGCTCACGCCTCGACCGGCTCCGCGACGGCGCGGGCGCGGGCCGACTCGACGCGCTTGTCGTGCCGCGTGATCTCCGCCTCCCGGCTGCGCAACTGGGCGTACAGCGGGCCGGCCACGAAGATCGTGGAGTACGTGCCGACGATGATGCCGATCAGCAGGGCGAGGGAGATGTCCTTCAGGGTGCCGGCTCCGAGCACGAACGCGCCGATGAAGAGGATCGCGGCGACCGGGAGGGCCGCGACGATCGAGGTGTTGATCGAACGCACCAGCGTCTGGTTCTCGGCGAGGTTGACCGTCTCGGCGAACGTCCGCGTTGTGCTGCCCATCGCGTCGACCGTGTTCTCACGGATCTTGTCGAAGACCACAACGGTGTCGTAGAGCGAGTAGCCGAGGATCGTCAGAAGGCCGATCACCGCCGCCGGCGAGATCTCGGTGCCGGTGATGCCGTAGACGCCGGCCACGATCACGAGGTCGTGGATCAGCGCGACGATGGCGGCGAGCGACATCTTCCACGTGCGGAAGTACGCCCACATGCCCAAGGCCGCCAGGATCACGAACACGATCAGGCCGCGCAGCGCCTGCTGCGTGACGTCGCTGCCCCAGGAGGCGCCGATGAACGAGGAGGTGACCTGGTCGGCCGGCACCTCGTAGGCCTCCGCGAGTGCGTTGCGCACCGCCGTGGACTCATCCGTCGTCAGCTGCGCCGTCTGCACGCGCACCGCGTCGTCTCCGACGAGGGAGACCCGGGGCGCGGCCTCGGGGGCGACGCCGGTGACCGCGTCATCCGCGAGGCCCTGGTCGGTACTTGACGGGGCGGAGACCGTGAACTCCGATCCGCCGGTGAACTCGATGCTGAAGTTGAATCCGCCGCGCACCGTGGTGCCGAGCACCGCGATCACGATGACCAGCAGCGAGATCGCGTACCAGAGCGTGCGTCGACCCACGAAGTTCACCGAGCGCTTGCCCGTGTAGAGGTCGTTTCCGAATTGCGAGAAGCTGGCCATCACGCGTCCTTCCCGTTCGAATCGGTGGTGGTGCTACCGGCCTTGGTCGAGCTGGCAGCGGATGCGGCCGCCTCGGCCGCCTTGCGTTCGGCGATGGTCTGGCGCTTCGCCGCCTCCTTGCCCGCGGTCGCCCGCTTGCTGGCGGGGATCGCATCCTGCGGGCGGAACTGGGCTCGGCCGCGGTATACGGCACCGAGAGCACGCGGATCGAGCCCGCTCGCCTTGTGTCCCTCGCTGAAGAAGCGGGTCGTGCCGAGCAGTTGCAGCAGCGGATGCGTGAACAGCGCCACCACGATGAGGTCGATGATCGTTGTGATCAGCAGCGTGAACGCGAAGCCGCGCACGTTTCCCACCGCGAGGATGAACAGAACGACGGCCGCGAGCAGGTTGACGGTGTCGGACGCGAAGATGGTGCGGATCGCGCGGCGCCAGCCCGCCTCGATGGCGGACTCCAGACCACGACCGTCACGCAGCTCGTCTCGGATGCGTTCGAAGTAGACGATGAAGGAGTCGGCCGTGATACCGATCGCCACGATCAGACCCGCGACGCCGGCGAGCGAGAGTCGCAGTCCCTCCCGCCACGACATGATCGTGATCACGAGGTACGTGAGCACGGCCGCGACCACCAACGAGGCGATGGTCACGGTGCCCAGCACCCGGTATTGCACGAGCGAGTAGATCACGACCAGGATCAGGCCGATCAGGCCGGCGAGCAGGCCGCTGGCGAGCTGGGTCGAGCCGAGCGTCGCCGAGATGGTGTCGGAGCTCTGCACCTGGAAGCCGATCGGCAGGGCGCCGTACTTGAGCTGGTCGGCCAGCGTCTTGGAGGACGCCTGGTCGAACGAGCCCGTGATCTGCGGCTTGCCGTCGGTGATCGCGGCATTGGTGGCCGGAGCCGAGATGACCCGCCCGTCGAGCACGATCGCGAACTGGTTCTGCGAGCCGGTGAGACCGAACAGGCGAGTCGTGACGTCGGCGAAGGTCTCGGTGCCCTTGTCGTCGAAGACGATGTTGACCGCCCACTCGCCGGTGCTCGCGCCCGTCGACGTGGTGACCAGACCGTTGCTGGCGTCGGAGATGTCCTCACCGGTCACCTCGACCGGTCCGAGGATGTACTTCACGGTGCCGCTGTCGTCGCACGTGATCAGCGGCTGGTCCGCCGGGGCGAGGTTCGGATCCGAACTCGCCAGGTACGCGCAGTCGAACGAGGTGTACTGCGCCTCGAGCGCCGGCGTGATGTAGTTCAGGTCGCTCGCGTTCGTCGGCGCGACGGACGGCGTGGTCGCCAGCGACGGATCCACCGGAGTGGGCGTCGGCGAGGCGGTCGAGCCGTCTTCGCCGCCCACGGCGGTGTTGGTCGCCGCGCTGGCGACGAGCACCGCGCGGAACTCGAGCTTCGCCGAGGCCTCGATGCGCGAGAGCGTCTCGTCGTCCGGGGTGCCGGGGATCGAGACGACGATGTTGCTCGAGCCCTGCGTGTTGATCTCCGCCTCGGAGACGCCCGAGGCGTCGATCCGCTGGCGGATGATCGACACGGCCTGCTGCAGCTGCTCGGACGAGACCGTCTGGCCGTCCTGCAGCTGCGGCTCCAGGATGATCTGCGTACCGCCCTCGAGGTCGAGCGCCAGCTTCGGCGCCCACGATCCTCCGCCCCAGATCACCGCCGCGGTGTTCAGCCCGACGAGCGCCAGGACGATGATGCCGAGCCAGCCGAGGGAACGGCGGGCTTTCTTGACAGGGGTCGATGCGGCCACCGAGGGCTCAGCTTTCTCTCAGAAGTCGGGCGCGACGTCGCGCCGACGAGTGGTGCGGTCGGGCTAGTCGTTCGACTTCTGGTCGCGCTTGCTGACGTCGGTCTCCTCGACGGTCGCCGGCTCGACGACGTGCGTCTGGTGCGCCTCGTCGCGGACACCGAACTCGGGGTCGGCGGCGTCGATCGCGGCCTCTTCCGCGTCGGGCTCCTCCTCGGCGATGACACCCTCGTCGGGGTCGATCAGCCGGGCGATGGCCTGGCGGTGGATGGTCAGCTGCGTGCCGGGGGTCGACTCGATGACGAGCTTGTTGTTCTCCTCGTCGATCGAGAGAACCGTGCCGAAGATGCCGGAGCTGGTCATCAGATCCACGCCCGGAACGAGCTTGGTCTTCATCTCCTCGGCGTCCTTGGCGCGCTTACGGCTGTTCCGGATCATGAAGATGACCATCACGGCGAGCAGCGCGACGAGGAGGAGGATTGTGGGATCCATGCGGGTGGAGAGCCTTCCGGGTGGAGAAAAGAGCGGGTCGGCCCGGCGGGCCGTCAAGAATTATAGGTCATCACCGAACAGCTGGTCCTGGGAGCCCGGTACACCGAAGTGCCGGTACGCCGCGGGCGTCGCGATCCGCCCGCGCGGCGTACGGGTCAGCAGGCCGATCCGGACCAGGAACGGCTCGACGACGGCCTCGATGGTGTCGCTCTCCTCGCCGACCGACACGGCGAGCGTGTTCAGGCCGACCGGGCCTCCGTTGAAGCGTTCGAGCACGATCCGCATCACCTCGCGGTCGAGGCGGTCCAGCCCCAGCTCGTCGACGTCGTAGAGGTCGAGGGCGCCCTTCACCGCGGTGATGTCGGCGCGGCCGCCGTGCACCAGCGCGAAGTCGCGCACGCGCCGCAGCAGCCGATTGGCGATGCGCGGAGTCCCGCGGCAGCGACCGGCGATCTCGGCGATCGCCTCCTTGTCGATGTCGAGCTCGAGCAGCTGCGCGGCGCGGCTGAGTACCTGACGCAGTTCGTTCTCGTCGTAGAACTCCAGGTGCGCGGTGAAGCCGAAGCGGTCGCGCAACGGATTCGGCAGCAGGCCGGCGCGGGTCGTGGCGCCGACCAGCGTGAAGGGTGCCAGATCGAGCGGGACCGACGTGGCGCCGGCGCCCTTGCCGACCATGATGTCGATGCGGAAATCCTCCATCGCGAGGTAGAGCATCTCCTCCGCCGGGCGTGCCATCCGGTGGATCTCGTCGATGAAGAGCACCTCGCCGGGCAGCAGCGAGGAGAGCACGGCCGCGAGGTCGCCGGCGTGCTGGATCGCGGGGCCGCTGGAGAGTCGCAAGGGGCTGTTGCTCTCGTGCGCGACGATCATCGCGAGGGTCGTCTTGCCGAGCCCGGGCGGGCCGGCCAACAGGATGTGGTCGGGCGTGCGGTCCTGCATCGCCGCGGCCTTCAGCAGCAGTTCGAGCTGGCCGCGCACCTTGGTCTGGCCAACGAACTCGTCCAGGCTCTTCGGCCGCAGGGCGCCCTCGAAGGCGATCTCGGCCTCGGAGGTGATCTCCGGATTCACGAGGGAGTCGCTCATCAGCGCCTCGGACCGAGCCGTGCCAGCGACAGACGCAGCAGCGCCTGGACGTTGCTGGCGTCGGCCGCAGAGGCGTCCGTGAGCACCTCGTCCACCGCATCCGCGGCAGTGCGCTCGGGCCAGCCGAGGCCGACCAGTGCCGACATCACGTTCTGCGCGGCGGTGGCGGTCGCTCCGGTCGCGCGGGCGGCGCGGGGCTGAACCGAGAACTTGCCGGCCAGCGACAGGATGATCAGCTTGGCGGTCTTGGGTCCGATTCCGGAGACCTTGCGGAACACCGCGTCGTCCTCGTTCGCGACCGCGGCCGCGATCGCATCCGGCTCGACCGCGCCGAGCACGCCGAGTGCGGACTTGGGGCCGACGCCGGTGACGGCGATCAGCAACTCGAAGATCTCCAGTCGCTCCGTGTCGGCGAAGCCGTACAGCGTCAGCGAATCCTCCCGGACGATGAGGGTGGTGGAGACGATGGCCTCGGAACCGATCCGCAGTTCGAGCGCGTGCTGCGGGGTGACGTTGACGGCATAGCCGACGCCGCCCACTTCGAGCACAACGAGGCCGCCGCGCACGCTGAGAACGATGCCGCGCAGGGAGGAGATCACCGGGACAGTCTAGGGGGTCGAACAGGCGTTCGAGCCGAGGACTCGGCGGCGCGCCACGCGCGTTGCGCCGGCGTTTCCGCTCCCGCCGCGCCGACGGCGACGATCGGGGTGCGCCAGGCGTGGCAGACCGCGAGCGCGAGCGCATCCGCGGCATCGGCGGGTTTCGGGGGCTCGTCCAGCCGCAGGACCCGCTGGATCATGGTGGTCACCTGACGCTTGTCGGCCGAACCGTAGCCGGTGATCGCCGCCTTGACCTCGCTCGGGGTGTGCATCCCGACGGCGAGGCCACGCTTGGCGGCGGAGTGCATCGCGACGCCGCTGACCTGGGCGACGCCCATCACCGTGCGGACGTTGGCCTGGGCGAAGACGCGCTCGATGGCGACGGCGTCCGGACGGTACTCGTCCAGAGCCGCCTCGATCCCGTCGGCGATACCGAGCAGGCGCCGCTCCAGCGGCATCTCCACGGGGGTGCGGATCACGGTGACGAAGACCAGCGTGGCCCGTCGGTCCCGGGCGACGTCGACGATGCCGACGCCGCACCGGGTGAGGCCCGGGTCGATCCCGAGCACGCGGACCACTCGGATCAGCCGTTCTCGAGTTCGGCCTGGACCTCGGGGGTCAGCTCGAGGTTCGTGTAGACGTTCTGCACGTCGTCCGAATCCTCCAGCGCGTCGATCAGCTTGAACACCTTGCGGGCGGTCTCGGCGTCGGCCTCGACCTGCAGGGAGGCGACGAACTCGACGTCGGCGGCGTCGTAGTCGATGCCGGCCTCCTGCAGCGCGGTGCGGGCGGCGACGAGATCCGTCGCCTCCGTCAGCACCTCGAAAGTCTCGCCGCGGTCGATCACGTCGTCAGCCCCGAAGTCGAGGACGGCGCCGAGGATGTCGTCCTCGGTGACGTCGTTGCCGTGCGGAACGGTGATGACGCCCTTGCGAGCGAAGTTGTAGGCGACGCTGCCCGGGTCGGCCATGGTGCCGCCGTTGCGGGTCATCGCCGTGCGTACATCCGCCGCCGCGCGGTTCTTGTTATCGGTGAGGCACTCGACCAGCAGGGCGATACCGTTCGGGCCGTACGCCTCGTACAGGATCGTCGTGTAATCGATGGACTCGCCGGTGAGCCCCGCGCCGCGCTTGATCGCGCGGTCGATGTTGTCGTTGGGGACGGAGGTCTTCTTGGCCTTCTGCACGGCGTCGACGAGGGTCGGGTTGCCGGCCATGTCGGCGCCGCCCATCTTCGCCGCGACCTCGATGTTCTTGATCAGCTTCGCGAACGACTTGGCGCGGCGCGAATCCTTGATCGCCTTCTGGTGCTTGGTCGTCGCCCACTTGGAATGCCCGGACACGGTGCTCCTCGAATTCTTCGGTAACCGCCCGTTCAGGCGCGGTTCTTGCCGCCACAGTCTACGGCGTGGAGCGCCGGTGGCTGGGCAGGCGCGTCCCTGGTGCGCGTTCTTGGGCAGGCGCGGAGAAAACGCGCGGACGCGGAGAAACGGACCCCGTTCATCCTGCAACGCGCGGTTCCTCCGCAGGCGCGGAGGATCGGGACGCTACTTGAGCAGGCGGGAGAGGAGGCGGTCGGCGAGGATCTTGCCGCCGGTCTGGCAGGTCGGGCAGTACTGCAGGCTGGTGTCGGCGTAGATCACCTGGCGGACGGTGTCGCCGCAGACGGGGCAGGCCTCCCCCGCGCGGCCGTGCACCTGCAGGCCGCTCTTCTTCTCGGCCTTGAGTTCGGCGGCGGGGCGGCCCTCTTCCCGCGAGATCGCCTCCCGTAGCGTGGACTGGATGGCGTCGTACAGCCGTTGCGTCTCGTCCGCAGTGAACGCCGCCGGCTTGAAGGGCGACATCTTCGCCGTGTGCAGGATCTCGTCCGAGTAGGCGTTTCCGATGCCCGCGATCACCGACTGGTCGCGCAGCACGCCCTTGATCTGCGACCGCCCGGACTCGGCCAGGATTCCCGCGAGCGTCTCGACCGTGAAGTCCGGCTCGAGCGGATCGGGGCCGAGCCGGGCGATGCCGGGCACCTCCAGCGGCACGTCGACGAGGTAGAGAGCGAGGCTCTTCTTGGTGCCCGCCTCGGTGACGTCGAAGCCGGAGCCGTCCTCCAGCACCAGCCGCGCGGCCAACGGGCTGCGGCCCGGTTTCACGGGCGCGGTGGGTCGCGACGCGCGCCAGCGGATCCAGCCGGCGCGTGCCAGGTGGATCACGAGGTGGTACTCGCCGATCGAGAAGTCGAGGAACTTGCCGTGCCGTGCGACGCCGTGAACCGTCGCGCCCGCGAGGTCCTTCGAGGTGATCGCGAAGGTCTTCATCGCCGCGAACGACACCAGATCGAACCGCTCGACGACACGGCCGCGCAGCCGCCCGTCCAGATCGGCGACGAGTGCTGTGACCTCCGGTAGTTCCGGCATGAGTTCAGTCTACGATCCGCGCGACGCGCCGCTCCGCTCGGCCCCACGAGATTCGCTGCCGCGGACGAGATCCCGCGCCGCGGCGGCGGATCTCGTCCGAAACGGCGAATCTCGCGAAATTTCGCGGATTTGGCGAGGGGTCAGTGGGCGAAGCGCACCGCGGCGACGCGGTCGAGGAAGTACGCGTGGAAGCGGGTGTCGCCGGTGATCTCGGGGTGGAACGAGGTGCCGAGCAGATTGCCCTGCTCGACGGCGACGACGCGGCCGTCGGCGAGCGTCGCGAGGGCGGTTGCACGCGAGCCGACCGAATCGACGACGGGGGCGCGGATGAACACGGCGTGCACTGGAGGATCGCCGATGACGGGGATGTCGAGATCGGTCTCGAAGGAGTCGAGCTGGTTGCCGAAGGCGTTGCGGCGAACGGCGACGTCGAGGCCGCCGAGACTCTGCTGACCCGGGATGGCGTCGAGGATCGAATCCGCGAGCATGATCAGGCCGGCGCAGGTGCCGTAGACGGGCAGCCCGGCCGCGATCGCGGCCTTCAGCGGGCCGGCGAGATCGAAGGCGCGGGAGAGCTTGTCCATCACGCTGGATTCGCCGCCGGGGATGACGAGGCCGGAGACGGCGGCCAGCTCGGTCGGCCGACGCACGGTGATCACGTCCGCACCGAGGCCGCGCAGCACCTCCGCGTGCTCGCGGAAGTCGCCCTGCAACGAGAGGACCCCGACGGTCAGGCCGTCGAGGTCCGCGCGTGGCGCGGAACCGCTACCGGCCACGAGCGCGACTCTGCGCAGCGGCGACGTCGGACGCGATGACGACAGGCATGGTCGCGCTCGACAGGCGATGACTCAAGCGTTCAATCCCTTTTCGCACTGGCGATTCATTCGACATCCAACCCTACCGAGTCTGACGACCTGGACCGAATCTGGATTGCCCATCGCGCGCGCCATGCAGCCGGGCCCGGCCCGGTGCTTCGGCGCCCCGCGCGAGCGACTACTTGGTCGCGTTCGGATGGTGTGTGTGGACCTGCTCCACGAAGACGTCGCGACCTTCGACGTAGAACCAGATCCGCGCGTCGCCCTGCGCGGTCGGCTTGTGCTGCCACCGCTCGTGGCGAGCACTCCCCCGCTGGATCCACTGGAGTTCACCGCGGAGCGGATAGTTCGTGGGCGTACGCTCGAGAGGAGTCCGCGTCAGAAAATCCCAGGTGTCCGCAAGCGGGTTCCGGATCGTGGCCAGCAGGTCCCGCCAGCTCTTATGCGCGCCGGTCGTGCCGAAGCGGATCGTATACTCGCTCTTCTTCGTCGGACGCGCGACCAGGTCATCCTTCGTCACGTTCAGGGACGCTCGATCGGCTCGGCCTCGTCGAGCCATTCGAGCGGCTGCGCGCCGCCGAGACCAGCCGCAACGGCCGTCGCCGTCTCTCGCCACGAGGTGAGCTCGGCGATCGCCAGGTGCGGCTGACCCGTGGAGAACGAAGCCCGCGCAGCGTCGACCAGGTCGTGCGCGCAGGCGTCTCGGTCGGCGGCGGACAACGCGAGCATCCACGGGAATCGGTCAGCCATCCGCGACACGAGCGTCCCCTCGTCATCGAGTGTGACCGCGATCAGATCGGCGGCGAACTGCAACAACAGCGCCCGAGAATCTGCTTCCCGCTGGGACATCAGAACAAGCGGCTCACCGTCGCGTCGAGTGATCTGAACCGCGTGATCCTCTGCCTCGGCGAATACGTCGGCCGAGTGCTTGCTCAAGTCGGAAGAGCGACGCGTTGTCGTCCGCGGGGCATTGGTCAGGGTCATGCCACCAGGCTATTCGGAATGTATTCGGAAGTCCAGGCGGTCTCGGCGTCGGCGAGCGGCGCTCCGCTCACGTTTGACGTAACACAGAGTGCCCCGCGGACAACTCCGCGAGGCACTCTGTCTTACGAGAAATGGAACTACCAGCCACGCTCGGCGAGGCGGTGCGGGGCGGCGAGGTCGGACACGTTGATGCCGACCATGGCCTCGCCCAAGCCGCGGGAGGTCTCCGCGATCACCTTCGGGTCGTCGTAGAAGGTCGTCGCCTTCACGATGGCGGCGGCGCGCTTGGCCGGGTCGCCCGACTTGAAGATGCCGGAGCCGACGAAGACACCGTCGGCGCCGAGCTGCATCATCATCGCGGCGTCGGCCGGGGTGGCCACGCCGCCCGCGGTGAACAGCACAACGGGCAGCTTGCCGGTCGAGGCGATCTCGGCGACGAGCTCGTAGGGGGCGGAGAGCTCCTTCGCGGCGACGTAGAGCTCGTCCTTGGTCAGCGAGGTGAGCCGGTTGATCTCGCCCTTGATGGTGCGGATGTGCTTGGTGGCTTCGGAGACGTCGCCGGTGCCGGCCTCGCCCTTGGAGCGGATCATCGCCGCGCCCTCGGTGATCCGACGCAGCGCCTCGCCCAGGTTGGTCGCGCCGCAGACGAAGGGGACGGTGTAGCCCCACTTGTCGATGTGGTTCACGTAGTCGGCGGGCGAGAGCACCTCGGACTCGTCGATGTAGTCCACGCCGAGGGCCTCGAGCACCTGCGCCTCGACGAAGTGGCCGATGCGCGCCTTGGCCATCACGGGGATGGAGACCGCGGAGATGATGCCGTCGATCAGGTCGGGGTCGCTCATCCGCGCGACGCCGCCCTGCGAGCGGATGTCGGCCGGGACACGCTCCAGGGCCATAACCGCGACGGCGCCGGCCTCCTCGGCGATCTTCGCCTGCTCGGCGTTGACGACGTCCATGATGACGCCGCCCTTGAGCATCTCCGCAAGGCCGCGCTTGACGCGGCTCGAACCGAACTGCTCGCTGGCAGCCGTGGTCTCAGTCATTTCCAGTGTCCTGTTCTTGCGCACATGACCGTGCGCCGTGTCGATACGCCGTCCCGCGGGCGAGCTTGATCCCGCTGCGGCAACGGCGTCAATTCTAAGTGTTCACCGCCCGCCCCGACGGCTCCGCCTGCGGTGCTGCAGTCCTGCGCTGTGGTTTTCGCCGCGACAGCGCAGGACGACGGCGCCGGACGAGGTCAGGCGGTGGGCCAGGCGTCGGCGACCGCCTGGCGCACCTCGCCGAGCAGCTGCGGCAACGCCTTGGTCTTCGCGATGATCGGGAAGAAGTTCGCGTCGGTGGCCCAGCGCGGCACGATGTGCTGGTGCAGGTGCGCCGCGATCCCGGCCCCGGCGACTGCACCCTGGTTCATCCCCAGGTTGAAGCCGTCGTTGTGGGAGACCTGTCGGATCACCCGCATCGCCGTCTGCGTCAGCGCGCCGATCTCAGCCACTTCTTCCGGGGTGGCCTCGTCGTACAGCGGGATGTGGCGATAGGGGCAGACCAGGAGGTGGCCCGAGTTGTACGGGAACAGGTTCAGCAGCACGAAGGCATGCGTGCCGCGCGCGACGATCAGCGCCTCCTCGTCCGAGAGACTCGGGGCGACGCAGAACGGGCACTCCTCGCGCCCGGCGGGCTGACCCTGCTGGATGTAGACCATCCGGTGCGGGGTCCACAGCCGCTGGAACTCGTCGGGCACACCGACGAGGTGCTCGGAGGACTCGACCTCGGTCATCAGACCTGCGCCTTCGCCGCGATGGCCTCGCGGATGCGCGCCACGGCGACGTCGCGCGGGATGCCGTTCTCCTGGGTGCCGTCGCGGAAGCGGAACGAGACGGCGCCCGCGTCGCGGTCCTTCTCCCCCACGATGATCTGGAACGGCACCTTCTGCAGCGTGGCGTTACGGATCTTCTTCTGCATCCGGTCGCTGGAGTAGTCGATCTCGGCACGCACGCCGCTCGACTTCAGCTCGCCGACGATCTCCTCCAGGTAGGGCAGGTACTCGTCCGCGATCGGGATGCCGACCACCTGCACCGGGGAGAGCCAGACCGGGAACGCGCCGGCGTAGTGCTCGGTGAGGATCGCGAAGAAGCGCTCGATCGAGCCCAGCAGCGCGCGGTGGATCATCACCGGGCGCTTCTTGGTGCCGTCGGAGGCGGTGTACTCGAGCTCGAAGCGCTCCGGCTGGTTGAAATCGAGCTGGATCGTCGACATCTGCCAGGTGCGACCGATCGCGTCGCGCGCCTGCACCGAGATCTTCGGACCGTAGAACGCCGCTCCGCCCGGATCCGGCACCAGCTCGAGACCCGAGGCCACGGCGACACCGCGCAGCGACTCGATCGCCTCCGTCCACTGCTCCGGCGAGCCGACGAACTTCGGGTTGCCCTCCTCGTTCGTGGACAGTTCCAGGTAGAAGTCGTTCAGGCCGTAGTCGCGCAGCACCTGCAGCACGAACTCGAGGTTGCGGGTCAGCTCGACGGCCACATCCTCCTGCGTCACGTAGATGTGCGCATCGTCCTGCGTCATACCGCGCACACGGGTCAGGCCCTGCAGGGTGCCGCTCTTCTCGTAGCGGTAGACGGAGCCGAACTCGGCCAGCCGCAACGGCAGTTCCCGATAGCTGCGACCGCGGGAACGGAAGATCAGGTTGTGGAACGGGCAGTTCATCGGCTTGAGGTAGTAGTCCTGCCCCTGCCGGGTGACGTTGCCCTCCTCATCCTGAAGCTCGTCGAGGTGCATGGGCGGGAACATGCCCTCGGAGTACCACTGGAGGTGTCCCGAGGTCATAAAAAGATCACCCTTGGTGATGTGCGGCGAGTTGACGAACTCGTAGCCGTGCGCGATCAGCTGCTCACGAAGGTACTGCTCGATCTCGTAGCGGATGATGCCGCCCTTGGGGTGGAAGACCGCCAGGCCCGAGCCGATCTCGTCCGGGAACGAGAACAGGTCGAGCTCGGCGCCGAGCTTGCGGTGATCGCGGCGCTGGGCCTCCTCGATCCGGGCCTGGTACGCGCGCAGCTCGTCCTTCGACGGCCACGCGGTGCCGTACACGCGCTGCAGCTGCGGGTTCTTTTCGGAGCCGCGCCAGTAGGCGGCGGCGATGCGGGTGAGCGCGTAACCGTTGCCGATCATCCGGGTGTTCGGAAGGTGCGGGCCGCGGCAGAGGTCCTTCCAGACGGTCTCGCCGGTCTTCGGGTCGACGTTGTCGTAGATGGTCAGCTCGGCGCCGCCGACCTCGACACTGGAACCGTCCTCGTCCGAGCTGCCGCCCTTGATGCCGATCAGCTCGAGCTTGTACGGCTCGGCGGCCAGCTCGGCGCGCGCCTCCTCCTCGGTCACGACGCGGCGGATGAAGCGCTGACCCTGGCGGATGATGCGGTCCATCGCCTTCTCGAGGGCCTTGATGCTCTCGGGCGTGAACGGCTCGGCCACGTCGAAGTCGTAGTAGAAGCCGTCAGTGACGGGCGGGCCGATGCCCAGCTTCGCCTCCGGGTTGATCGTCTGAACGGCCTGGGCCAGCACGTGCGCGGCGGAGTGGCGCAGGATGTTGAGCCCGTCGGGGCTGTTCAGGAAGACGGGCTCGATGGTGTCGCCGACGGAGACGTTCGCCGCGAGATCCTTCAGTTCGCCGTTGACGCGGATGGCGACGACGGAGCGGTCGGTGAAGTGCGTGAAGCCCGTTCCGGTCTCGGTCACCTCGATGCTCGACTCGACCGGTACGGACACTTCGGGCTCTTCTGACACGACGGCCACTCCTTCACTTGTGGGACCAACCCTGCAACTTTACCGGGGCGCCGCGCGGAGCGTGGCGCTCCGGTCAAGCAACTCGACCGGGGCAACCCGACCGCGGCGCCGCGGGGAGCGTGGCGCCCCGGTCAAGCAACTCGGTCGGTGCGCGCCGCGGCTGCTCGATCGGGACTATTGTTCCGATTGATGGAACATCATCGAGGCGAACCCCACGAAGGAGTGCGGTATGTCGGACATCACAGCAACTCGCGGCACGGTGGCCCCTACGCGGGCCACGCGGAGCGGAGCGACGCGTAGCTCAGTGAGAACGGATCCAGCCCGGACGCCGGCGGCCGGCGGCGTGACGATCGACGTCACCGGCCCCGTCGATCCGATGACGTAGCGCCCGCGGATCCCCGCGGCGGACGCGGCCCGGGCGAACCCGGGCCGCGCCGGCTTCCGACGCGACCGGGTGCGTTCCTAGCGCACAACGGCGTAACCGGAAGCCATGGCCGCGCGGCGACCCGGTCACCGTGCGTCCGCGATCAGGATAGCCAGGTCGCGGGCGTCTGCGGTGCGCCCCAAAACGTCCGAACCGCGCCAGATCCGGCTCCCGAATAGGGGGTCTTGTGTCTCGAGGCTGCGAGCTATGGTCAAATCTCGTAGACACAGATCGAATCCCGGCCTTCCGCCGGCTCGACGGGCACCGTCGCCCGCCGGACCAGCACGGTCGCAGGGCATTCGTTCGAAGAGACGTCTGCAGTGAGCTACGACCACTTTTCCTAGAAGTGCCGTCGCTCTCCGCGACCGAGAAGATCGTCCGTGCCCAGACCCGCCATGTCTGACGCCTCTCGCTCCCACCACCCGTAGTTGTTCCCTGTGTAATCCCGGAATGCAGGTTGACGTCATGACGCACCGCTGTGCGCGGTTCTTCCCCGCGCTCACTCCTCCCGAAGGCCCTCTTCCCCCGATCGGTGGCGAGCCAAGCCGCCGGGGATGAGTGCCTTCGGCCACGAGGCCGACTCCTTCACGAACCCGTTCTCCGGGCCGTTCGTCGCCGGTCCTTCCGTGTCCGGCCCCTCGCGCCGCGGAACGGCCGTACCGCCTCGGACGCGTGCCTGGCGGAAGAGATTCCGCCGTCGCGCCATCGCGGCGGATGTCGTCGCCATCCTCGCGACGCTCTCGCTGACGCACGTCGCCCTCCTGCTGCAGGACCGCCTCCAGGGCCAGCCCATGCAGGGGTCCGCGGTGCTGCCCGTCTTCGTCGGAGCCCTGTGGCTGGGCGCGCTGCTGATCGCGCACGGTCGCAGCCCCCGCCACCTCGGCACCGGCATGGACGAGTACCGGCGCACGGTCGCGGCGAGCATCGGCACCTTCGGCGCCGTGGCGATCGCCTCCGCGCTCAGCCTGGTGCCCGTCCCGCGGCTCTACTTCGCTCTCGCGCTGCCGCTGGGTCTGCTGGCCCTGATCGGCGGGCATTGGCTCGGCCGGCGGGCGCTGCGCCGGGCCCGGTTGCGCGGTGAGTCGCTCTCCCGTGTGATCGTGCTCGGCGCGCGCGACGACGTCGCGTACGTGATCGGCCAGATCGAGCGCCGTCGCGGCACGGTCGAATACGAGGTGGTCGGCGTCGCCGTGGCGAGCCTGGGCGCCGAGGCGCCGATCACCGTCCGCGGCCACACGATCCCGGTCGTGGGAGCGATCGATCGAGTCACCCAGTCCGTGCGCTCGTTGGGCGCCGACGCGGTGATCGTCGCGGGCCCCGTGGACGGCGGCAACGCCTTCCTGCGCCGGCTCGGCTGGTCACTCGAGGAGACGGGGACCGAACTCGTGCTCTCCCCCGGCCTCACCAACGTGGCCGGGCCGCGGATCCACTGGCGTCCCGTCGAAGGGTTGCCGCTGATCAGTGTCGAGCTGCCGCAGTACTCCGGCACCCGTCACCTGATGAAGCGCTGCCTCGACGTGCTGCTCTCCGCCGCCGCGCTGGTGGCGCTCGCTCCGCTCCTGCTCGTGCTGGCCGCACTGGTGCGGCGCGAGGGTCCGGGTCCGATCGTCTTCAGCCAGCAGCGCATCGGGCGCAACGGCGAGCCGTTCACGATCTACAAGTTCCGGTCGATGACCGTGGATGCGGAGGAGCGGCTCACCGCGCTCGCGCACCTGAACGAGAGCACCGGCCCGCTCTTCAAGATCCGCGACGATCCCCGAGTCACCCGGATCGGTCGGGTGATGCGGCGGTACTCGCTCGACGAGCTGCCGCAGTTCTGGAACGTGCTCCGCGGCGACATGAGCCTGGTCGGTCCGCGTCCGCCGCTGGCGCGCGAGGTGCAGAGCTACGACGCCACGGTGAACCGTCGGCTGTACATCAAGCCGGGCATCACCGGGATGTGGCAGATCAACGGTCGATCCGAGCTCGACTGGGAGGACGGCATCCGCCTCGACCTCTACTACGTCGAGAACTGGTCGCTCACGGGCGACCTGATCATCCTCTGGCGCACGGCCTGGATGCTGTTGCGCCCCGTCGGCGCCTACTGACGCCACCTCATCCCGCTCCTCCCCTCTCCGCAGCCGGCCTCCCGCCGTCGAGGCGCGCGTTCGTCGTCCCCGCACGGGCGCCGCTCGTCCCCTGAACGCCCGCCGAACCGCCTCCTCCCGCGCACAGCGGGCCTCGTTCCGTACCGACTCCACCCGCACCACCGATCCCGAACAGGAAACGACCATGACCGAGAAACTCCGCGTCGCGCTGATCGGCGCCGGCTACTGGGGGCCCAATCTCGCGCGCAACTTCGCCGCGAGCGACGACTGGGAGCTGGTGGCCGTGTGCGATCCCGATACCGGCCGCGCCCGCACCGTCGCCGCCGCGAGCGGCGGGGTCGCCGTGCACGCCTCACTCACCGAGGCGCTCGCCGTGCACCACCTCGACGCGGTGGCGATCGCCACCCCGGCCCGGACGCACCACGGCATCGCGATGACCGCCCTCGAGGCGGGCCTGCACGTCCTGGTCGAGAAGCCGCTGGCCGATTCGAGCGAGCACGGCGTCGAGATGGTCGAGCGCGCCCGCGACGCCGGCCTGGTGCTGATGGCCGACCACACCTACTGCTACACCCCGGCGGTGCTGAAGATGCGTGAGCTGATCGGCGACGGCTCGCTCGGTGAGGTGCTGTTCATCGACGCGGTGCGGATCAACCTCGGCCTGATCCAGCCCGACGTCGACGTGTTCTGGGACCTCGCGCCGCACGACCTGTCCATCCTCGACTTCATCCTGCCGGGTGGCCTGCGCGACGGGGCGATCGCAGCGCAGGGCGCGGATCCGTTGCATGCGGGGCGCGCGTGCGTCGGCTACCTGACGCTGCCACTGGGCGACGGCGCCGTCGCGAACGTGCACGTGAACTGGCTCAGCCCGACCAAGATCCGCCGGATGGTGATCGGCGGCTCGGAACGCACGCTGGTGTGGGACGACCTCAATCCCGCCCAGCGGCTCAGCGTCTACGACCGCGGCGTCGACCTCGGCATGTCGTCGGCACTCGGCACCGACCGCCGACGCGCGGCGATCTCGTACCGCTTGGGCGACACCTGGTCGCCGGCACTGCCGGAGCGCGAGCCGTTGCGCGACATGGTGACCGAGTACGCCGCGAGCATCCGGGAGCAGCGCTCGCCGCGCACCGACGGAGCGGCGGCCCTGCGGGTGCTCTCGGTGTTGGAGGCGGTCCGGGCGACGCTCGCGGGCGCGGGCCAGATCAGCACAGCAGCGGCCCCGGCGATGCGGATGGAGGCGGCGTCGTGGGCGCTCTGAACCTGCTCGCCCGCCCCCTGGCCGGCGCCGACGTCCTGGTCACCGGCGGAGCCGGCACGATCGGTTCCACTCTCGTCGACCAGCTGCTCGACGCCGGGGCTGGGCACATCGACGTCCTGGACAACTTCGTCCGCGGCCGCTGGCAGAACCTCGACGACGCGCTGCGCCACGGCGGCGACCGGGTCCGCGTCGTCGAGGGCGATCTCGCCGACCGAGCTCTCGTGCACGACCTGGTGCGGGGCAAGGACGTGGTGTTCCACCAGGCCGCGATCCGGATCACGCAGTGCGCCGAGGATCCGCGGCTCGCGCTGGAGGTGCTGGTCGACGGCAGCTTCACGGTCTACGAGGCCGCCGCCGCCCACAAGGTCGGCCGCGTGGTCGCGGCCTCCAGTGCCTCCGTCTACGGGCTCGCGACCCGCTTCCCGACCCACGAGCAACACCATCCGTACGCCAACGACACGTTCTACGGAGCCGCGAAGACGTTCACCGAGGGGATGCTCGCCAGCTTCGCCGCCATGGACGCGCTGAACGCGGTGACGCTGCGGTACTTCAACGTCTACGGACCGCGGATGGACGTGCACGGCCTGTACACCGAGGTGCTGGTGCGCTGGATGGAGCGGATCGAGGCGGGTCTCGCCCCGATCGTGATGGGCGACGGCCTGCAGACGATGGACTTCGTGTTCGTCGAGGACGTCGCGCGGGCCAACGTGCTCGCGGCGACGGCCCCCGGGCACGGCTACCTCGGCGCCGTCAACGTCGGCACCGGGGTCGAGACCAGCCTGCTGGAGCTCGCACGGACCCTGCTGCGGGTGATGGAGTCGCCGCTCACCGTCGAGTTCGCCCCGGCCCGCGGGGTGAACGGTGTGACCCGCCGCCTCGCGGACACTCGGAAGGCGCGCGACGAACTGGGCTTCGTCGCCGCCGTCGGCCTCGAGGAGGGCCTGCGCCGCCTCGTGGACTGGTGGCGCGCCGAACGTGCACGGGCTGCGGCGTCGGCGACCGACACCGCCGACGCCCGCGCGATCGCCGCCCACAGCATGGGGGCAGCGCGGTGAACCGGATCAACGTGATGCAGCCGTGGTTCGGCGCCGAGGAGGTCGACGCTCTCACCGAGGTGATCGCCTCCGGCTGGGTGGCCCAGGGGCCCCGGGTCGCGGCCTTCGAGAAGGCCTTCGCGCAGCGGCAGCAGGCCGAGCACGCCGTCGCGCTCTCCAGCTGCACGGCCGCGCTGCACCTCGCGCTCATCGTCACCGGCATCGGCCCCGGCGACGACGTGGTGCTGCCGTCGTTCTCCTTCATCGCCACGGCGAACGCCGCGTCCTACGTCGGCGCCCGGGCGGTCTTCGCCGATGTGGATCCGCTCACCGGCAACGTCACCGCGGAGACGGTGCTGGCCGCGCTGACGCCGGCGACGCGCGCCGTGATCGCAGTGGACCAGGGCGGCGTCCCGGTTGACCTGGATTCGATCCGCGCCGCGACGGACCCGCGCGGCATCGTGGTGATCGAGGACGCCGCGTGCGGCGCCGGCTCGAGCTACCGCGGGCGACCGGTCGGCGCCGGCGCGCTGATCTCGGCCTGGTCCTTCCATCCGCGCAAGGTGCTCACCTGCGGCGAGGGCGGCATGCTCACCACGAACGACGGGGCGCTCGCGGGTCGCGCCCGCACGCTGCGCGAGCACGCGATGTCGGTCTCCGCCGCGGATCGGCACACGAGCGTGCTCGCGCCGGCCGAGCAGTACACCGAGATCGGCCTGAACTACCGGATGACCGACCTGCAGGCCGCCGTCGGGCTGGTGCAGTTGGGCAGGCTGTCGGGCTTCGTAGCCCGACGGCGGGAACTGGCCGCGCGCTACACCGCGGCCTTCGAGGGCGTTCCCGGAATGCGGCCCGTGGCGGACCCCGCCTGGGGCACGTCGAACTTCCAGTCCTATTGGATCGAACTCGCGACCGGACGCGAGGCGGTGCTCACCGCGCTCGCCGAGAACGGCGTCTCTGCCCGGCGCGGCATCATGGCCGCCCACCTGCAGCCCGCGTACCGCGACCGCGACACCGGCTCGGCCACGCTCGAGGTGACCGAGCGCCTGAGCGGCAACAGCCTCATCCTGCCGCTGTTCCACGCGATGACCGCGGCGGAGCAGAACCGGGTGATCGAGCTCGTCATCGGCGCCGTCAACGGTGCCGACGCCGATGACGGGGCCGGCGAAGGCGTGGGCACAGGCACAACTGGCAGCACCGCGAGCATCGGAACGATCGGAGACCTCGCCCGTGTCTGAACTCATCCTGGTCGGTGCCAGCGGGCTCGCCCGCGAGGTGCTCGCCGCCCTCGCCGCCGGCCGCAGCTACCGCACGGTCGCCCTGGTCGACGACGTCGAAAGCCGCTGGGGCTCGACGGTCGATGGCGCGAAGGTGATCGGCGGACTCGACGCGATCGTCGATCACCCGACCGCGAAGCTGCTGATCTGCGTCGGTCACGGCAGCTCGCGGGCGAAGATCGCGATGCGGCTGGCGGCGCTCGGCGTGACCGACGCGCGATACGCGCGCCTGGTGCATCCGCAGGTGCACGTTCCGCGCAGCGTGCACGTCGGGGTCGGCAGCATCATCCTCGCCGGGGTCGTGCTCACGGCCGACGTCGTGCTCGGGCGGCATGTGGTCGCGATGCCGCACGTCACCCTCACCCACGGCAATCGGGTCGACTCCTTCGTCACGCTCTGCGCCGGGGTGACCCTCGGCGGCGGTGTGCGCGTCGGCGAGGAGGCGTACCTCGGCATGAGCAGCAGCGTGCGCGAGCGGGTGCGGATCGGGGCGCGGTCCACGCTCGGGATGGGCGCGGTACTGCTGCGCGATCAACCGGCCGGCGAGACCTGGCTCGGCGTTCCCGCGGTGAGCTACACCCCGATCGCGGGGAATCGGCGATGACCGCGCCCGTGGCGGCGGGGCTGCCCCGCGTCAGCGTCGTGATCCCCTGCTACAACTACGCGCACTTCCTGCCCGGCGCGGTCCGCAGCGCGACGGAGCAGCCGGGGGTGGACGTCGATGTGATCATCGTCGACGACGCCTCGACGGATGCCAGCGCTGCCGTCGCACTCGAGCTGGCGGCGGCGGACGAGCGGATCAGCGTGCTGCAGCACGGCGTGAATCGCGGCCACATCGTCACCTACAACGACGGCCTGAGCCGGGCGGAGGGTGACTACATCGTGCTGCTCTCGGCCGACGACGAGCTCGCGCCGGGAAGCCTGGGCCGCGCGGCCGCCGTCTTCGAGGCGCATCCCGAGGTCGGCCTGGTCTACGGCTTCGTCGAGTACTTCGGCTCGCCGGATGCGCCGACACCCTCCTCGAGCCGGCAGCGGCGCTCGAGCGTACGGCCGGGCGAGCGCTGGGTGCGCCGGATCTGCCGGCGCGGGCGCAACATCATCGTGAATCCGGAAGCGGTCGTGCGCCGCTCCGTGCTCGCCAGGATCGGCGGCTACGACCCGGCGATGCCGCAGACCGGCGACATGGATCTCTGGCTGCGCGCCGCGGCCGTCTCGGCCGTCGGTCGGGTGAACGGCCCGGTGCAGGGCCGCTACCGCGTGCACGGCGGGAACATGCACTTGACCGATCACGCCGGTCACCTGGTGGAGCTGCGCGCCCGACGGCACACGTTCGAGCGCTTCTTCGCCGAGCAGGGGGCCGCTCTGGCGGATGCCGCGGGAATGCTCGGCATCGCCCGGCGCGCGCTCGCGCGGGAGGCGCTGCTCGCCGCGATCCGGCAGGCGTCCGGCGGCGAACTCGCCCGCGCGGCCGGCGCCGAACTCGCCGGCTTCGCGGCCGAGACCTGGCCACCGATCACCCGCTCGCTCGCCTGGCGCCGGCTGCTGCGGCGCACGGCGCGCCCGGCGCCCGCTCTGCTGGCCCGCGTCGAGGCAGCGGCCGACCGGATCCGTCTGTCGCTGCAGTGGCGGCGCTGGCGCAGGTACGGCACATGAGCGCCGGAGAGCGCATCCGACGCGGCCTCGCATGGAGTGCGCTGAACACGGTCGCCCTGCGGCTCGGCTCGCTCGCGCTGGGCATCCTGCTCGCCCGGCTGCTCACGCCGGAGCAGTTCGGCGTGTACGCGGTGGCCCTCAGCGTGCAGGCGGTGCTGATGACACTCGCCGACCTCGGCCTCAGCGCCGACCTGGTGCGCTCGGACGACGTGCAGCGCCGCTCCCCCACCGTCGCCAGTCTCGGACTGGTCACCGGGGCCGTGCTCGCCATCGGGATGGCGGCCACCGCCGCGCCGATCGCGCAGCTGCTGGGCAGTCCCGACTCCGCGCCGGTGCTGGCGCTGCTCGCGATCACGCTGCTGCTCGCCGGCGCCGGGGTGGTGCCGTACGCGCTGCTGCAGCGCCGCTTCGATCAGCGCCGGCTCTTCTTCGTGGGTCTGGCCGACTTCGTGCTGAGCACCGTCGTCACCCTCGCCCTGATCGCCGCGGGCTGGGGCGTGCTCTCGCTCGCCGTGGGCCGCGTCGTCGCCGCGAGCGTCGCGCTCGTCCTGCAGTTCGCGTTCGCCGGGGTGCGGCCGCGCTACGGCCTCGATCGCGCGCTCGTCCCCTCCGTGCTGCGCTTCGGCGTCCCGGTAGCGGTGGCGAACCTGCTCTCGTGGGCGGTGCTCGGCTCCGACAAGATCGTCGTCGCCCTGCTCGCGGATCCGGTCGCGCTGGGCTTCTACGTGCTGGCGTTCAACATCTCGACCTGGCCGATGACGGCCGTCGGGCAGGTGGTGCGCTCGATCGCCCTGCCCGCCTTCTCGCGGATCCGCGGCGGCGCGGCCGAATCGGCGCTGGCGCCCGTCGTCGGCCTGACCTGGACCCTCGGCCTGCCGCTGGGCATCCTGCTCGCGACGCTCGCGACTCCCCTGGTGCGCTTCGTGTACGGCGACGCCTGGCTGCCGGCGGCGCCGGCGCTCGCCGCGCTCGGACTGCTGGGCGCGATCCGCGTGGTCTTCGACCTCTTCGCCTCCGCGCTGCTGGCGGCCGGAGCGGCCGGGCCCGTCGCCCGGGTGCAGCTCGCGTGGCTGCTCGGTCTGCTCGCCCTCCTGGTTCCGGCGACCGCCCTCTGGGGCTTCCTCGGTGCGGCGTGGGCGCACGTCGCGACCGCCGCGCTGGTGGTGCTGCCCGGCTACCTGCTCGCCTTCCGGGGTCAGGGCTACCGCCTCCGTCCGATCCTCGGTGCTCTCTGGCCCCCGCTGCTCGCCGGCGTACCCGCCGCCCTGCTCGCCCTGGGCGCCGGCGCGCTGCTCGGCGGCACGCCCTGGCTCGCGCTCATCGTCGGCACGCTCGCCGGACTCGGCGGCTACGCGCTGCTGATCCTGCCGTGGGCCCGACGCCGGCTGGCGCAGCTGCGCGCCGGCACGGATCCGACACCGACCGCCGACACGGAGCCCACACCGGCCGCCGGCACGCCCCACGCCCTGCCCGAAGCCGCCCTCCTTGGAAGGACCGAACCATGACCACCGTCCCCATCGTCCCGTTCGCGAACCTCGCCCTGCTGCACGACCGCGTCGAGGGCGCCGTGCGCGCCGGGATCGACCGGGTGCTGCGCGACTCCGACTTCATCCTCGGCGCCGAGGTCGCCCGCTTCGAGCGCCGCTTCGCCGACTACTGCGGCGTCGCTCACACGATCGGCGTCGGCAACGGGACGGATGCCGTCGAGCTCGCCCTCCGCGGCGCCGGCATCGGCCAGGGCGACGAGGTGATCGTGCCGACGAACAGCTTCGTCGCCTCCGCCGAAGGCGTGATCCGCGCCGGCGCGACGCCGGTCTTCGCCGACTGCGACGACGACTACCTGATCGACGTGGACGACGCCGTGCGTGCCGCAGGCCCGCGCACCCGCGCGGTGCTGGCCGTGCACCTGTACGGACAGTGCGCTCCCGTCGAGCGCCTGCGCGAGGCGCTGCCGGAGCTGATCATCATCGAGGACGCGGCGCAGGCTCAGGGCGCCCGCCGCAACTGGGCCCGCGCCGGTTCGCTGGGCGACGTCGCCGCGACGAGCTTCTACCCGGGCAAGAACCTCGGCGCGTACGGCGACGCCGGAGCCGTGATGACCGACGACGAGATGGTCGCCGAGCGGATCAGAGGGCTGCGCAACCACGGCGGCATCGCCCGCTACGAACACCGCCTGCTGGGCACCAACTCGCGCCTGGACGGGATGCAGGCCGCCGTCCTGAACGTCAAGCTCGGCGAGCTCGACGCCTGGAACGACGAGCGCCGCGACGCCGCCCGACGCTACGACGAACTGCTGCGCGACCTCGACGGCGTCACCCTGCCGAACGAGCTGCCCGAGAACGAGCACGTCTTCCACCTCTACGTCGTGCGGACGCCGGAACGCGACCGTGTGCAGGCGGAGCTGACCGGCGCGGGCGTCGCGACCGGCCTGCACTACCCGATCCCGATCCACCGCCTCGCCCCGTTCCGGGACCCGGGCGCCCGCGCACTGCCGGTGGCCGAACGACAGGCCGGCGAGATCCTCTCGCTGCCGATCTTCCCGGGCATCACCGCCCGGCAGCAGGAGTACGTCGCGGATGCGCTGCACGCCGCCGTGCGAACGGCGGCGCGCCGATGAGCCCCGTGCGCTACTCCAAGCGGGAGCTCGCCGACCGCATCTCGCGGGCGGCCGGGCGCGATCCGCGCTACGCCGTGGACGTCACCGTGATGGTGCCGCTGTTCGACTACGCGCGCTACCTGCCGGCCATGGCCGAGAGCGTGCTCGGCCAGCAGGGCGTCGACCTGGAGCTGATCATCGTCGACGACGTGTCCACGGACGACGGGCTCGAGGTGGCCCGTGCGATCGCCGCCGCCGACCCGCGGGTGCGCGTGATCGCGCAGCAGCGCAACGGCGGACCCGTCGCCTGCGTGCACGCGGCGCTCGCCGTGGCCCGGGGCGAGTTCCTCTGGTACCTGGACGCCGACGACCTGATCACCCCGGGCTCGCTCGCGCGGGCGGTGGCCCTCGCGCGGGCGTTCCCCTCCGTCGATCTGGTCTACGGGCATCCGTTGCACTTCGCCGACGGCACGCCGCTGCCCGCGGCGCGCACCGACGGCGACGGCGCGCTGGTGTGGGAGGGCCAGGACTGGCTGGCCGACCGCTGCCGCACCGGGGTCAACGTGATCACCTCCTGCGAGGTGTTGCAGCGGCGCAGCGCCGTCGACGAGATCGGCGGCCCGCTGCCGCTGCCGCACACCTACGACTTCGAGATGTGGCTGCGACTCGCCTCCGCGGGCGAGGTGGCCTACCTCCTCGGGGTGGATCAGGGCTGGCACCGCAAGCACCCCCTCTCGGTCTCGGTGGTGGTCACGCCGTTCCGCGATCTCGTCGAGCGCCGGCTCGCATTCAGCACCTTCTTCACCGGTCGCGGCGCGTGGATCCCCAACTCCGGCGCGCTGCGCGCGGCCTCGGAGCAAGCGCTGGCCATCGGCGCCCTGGAGAAGGCGTGCCAGCTCCTGGACGGCGGTCAGTGCGCGCCGGAGGACACGGACGACTACCGCGCCTTCGCCGAGGAGAGCTACGCCGCAGCCCGCGAGCTGCCGCAGTGGCGCCGGCTCGCGGAACGGCGCCGCCTGGGCGCACGGTTCAATCGGCACCGCCCGCGCTTCGTGGCGCAGCGCCTGCTGCGCCGGATCCGCTCCGAGCAGAGTTGGCGACGCTGGCGCACCGAGGGGGTGTACCGGTGAACGACGTCACGAAGGCGATCGGCCGGCTGCGCCGCAGCGGCGGGCGCGACCTCGCCCGGCGGGTGATCCGCAGGCTCGGGCAGCGCGTCGGCGTGCAGGAGCTGGACTTCCCGATCCTGGAGCACGATCTGGCAGACTCCACCCGGCTCCGGCTGCCGGCGGCCGCGCCGATCGCGTCCGCGGAGGGCGCCAGGATCGGCTGGATCTGTACCCCGGCGGATGCGGGGTCCGGCGGCCACACGACGCTGTTCCGGATGGTGCAGGCCATGGTCGAGCGCGGGCACCCGTGCACGGTGTTCCTGTACGACCGGCACGGCGCCGACTTCGCGACCCGGGTGGGCATCATCCGCGACGGCTGGCCGTGGCTCGACGTGGAGTTCCGGGACGCGGAGTCCGGTATCGACGGCGTCGAGGCCTGTGTGGCCACCTCGTGGGAGACGGCGCACGTGCTGGCGACCCACGGCGGCGCGCCGATGGCCAGGCTCTACTTCGCGCAGGACTACGAGCCGCTGTTCCACCCGCGTGGCGCTCTCGCCGCGTTCGCGGAGGACAGCTACCGCTTCGGTTTCCGCATCATCGCCCTCGGCGCGATGGTCGCTCGACATGTGGGCGCCCTGGGCGCCCGCACCGAGCTCGCGCCGTTCGGCTGCGACACGGCCACCTATCGGCTGACGAATCCGGACGGTCCGCGCAGCGGTGTGGTGTTCTACGCGAAGCCGAGTTCCGATCGTCGCGGCTATCTGCTCGGCAAGCGCGCCCTCGAGCTGTTCCACGAGCTGCACCCGGAGCAGCCGATCCACCTCTACGGCGCGCGGGTCGACGACTGGTCGATCCCGGTCGTGCAGCACGGCACGGTGACACCCGTCGAGCTGGCCGCGCTGTACAACGGCGCGCTCGCGGGCATCGCGCTCTCCTTCACGAACATCTCGCTGGTCGCGGAGGAGCTGCTGGCGTGCGGCGCCGTAGCGATCGTGAACGACTCCGACGACGCCCGCGCCGATCTCGCGCATCCGGATGCGCGTTGGTGCACGGCCACGCCGGGCGCGATCGCCGACGCCCTCGCCGCGGCCGTCGAGCATCCCGATGCCACACTGCCTCGGCGCAGCGCCGCCCTCGTCCGCTCGGGCTGGGGTCCGGCAGCGGCGGTCGTGGCCCGGGTGATCGCGGACGAGCTGACCCGCTCGAACGCCCTCGCCGCGGCCTGGACCGCACCCGTGCTGATCCCGGTCACCGGCCCGATCAGCGCCGTCACCTCGGCCGCCGCGCACGCGCTCGGCGCCCGCGGCCCCGCGAGCCGGGCCGCCCACCGACAGGAGAGAACGCGATGACACTGTTGGAGACCCGCCGGATCCTGCTCGGCGGCGCCCCGGTCGATCTGTACGAACGCGACGAGGCGGTCCGGCTGATCACCGAGCGTGCGGCCGCGGCGGATGCGGCGCCGCTGGGGGTGCTCTCGGCGAACGTCGACCACATCACCCACTTCGGCGCCGGTGCCCGGTGGTCGCACGTCTTGGACCGGCACGACTCGGTGCCGCGACTCGCGGGCGTCGATGCCGCCGTGCTGCTGCCCGACCCCGGTAGCCCGACGGGCTGGACCCCCGACCAGCCGGATGCGGTCGATCCCGCTGCCGTGAGCCGCACCGCCCTGGAGTGGCTGAACCTGATCGACGGGAGTCCGCTGGCCAGTCACGCGCGCCGGCTCACCGGCAAGGCCTGGCCGCGCCTGGCCGGCAGCGACCTGATCGGGCCGATCCTCGACCGGGCCGACGGCCTCGGGCTGCGGGTCGGGGTGCTCGGCGGCAGCGTCGCCGCCCAGGAACAGCTGCGCACGCACCTCGCGGCCGAGCGGCCGGAGCTGCACCTGGTCGGCCTCTGGTCGCCCAGCCGCGACGAGCTGACCCGCGAGGCGTTCAACGTCGGGCTCGCCGCCGAGATCGCGGCGGCGGGGGTCGAACTCCTGATCGTCGGCTTCGGCAAGCCGCGGCAGGAGCTGTGGATCAACGAGTACGGCACCGCCACCGGCGCCCGGGTGCTGCTGGCCTTCGGCGCCGCTGTCGACTTCCTCGGCGGCTCCGTGCGCCGCGCGCCCGTCTGGGTCGCGGAGCACGGCCTGGAGTGGGCGTGGCGGCTCGCGCTCGAACCGCGCCGACTGGCCCGGCGCTACCTGGTCGAGGGCCCCGTGGCCTACGGACGACTGCGCGCGCACAGCGAGTTGGATCCCACGCGCCGCGAACCCGTGCACGGCGCGACCGTGCGCCGGATCCGCCCCGCCGCCTCCTCCGACCGCGTCGCGGCCTTCGTCCGCGATCCGGAGCAGAGCGCCGAGGTCGCGGTGCTGATCGTCACGCATCAGAACCGCGACACGGTGGACCGGCTGATCGAGAGTCTGCGGGTGGAGGCCGCGAGCGTGCGACTGCGCGTCATCGTGGTCGACAACGATTCCAGCGACGGCACCCTGACGGTCGTCCGCCGGCACGAGGATGTGATCGCCGTCGCCTCCGGCGGGAACCGCGGCTACGCCGGCGGGATCAACGTGGCCCGGCGTCTGGCCGGAGCCGGCGAGGCCGTGCTGGTGCTCAACCCCGATCTCGTCGTGGAGCCCGGCGCGATCGGACGGATGCTGGACCGGCTCGCCGAGTCCGACGCCGGCGTGGTCGTGCCGCTGCTGCGAGACGGCCAGGGCGACGTCACCCCGTCGCTGCGCTGGGAGCCAGGGCGGCTGAACGCCATCGGCGACGCGCTCTTCGGCGCCCACTTCGCCGACCGACCGGCCTGGCTGTCGGAGGTGGATCGCGCGCCGGAGAGCTACCGGCACGCCCACCCGATCGAGTGGGCGACGGGAGCTGCCGTCCTGGTCGACGCGGTCGTGGCGGCCCGCATCGGCGATTGGGACGAGCGGTTCTTCCTGTATTCGGAGGAGGTCGACTTCTTCCGCCGTGCGCGGGCGATCGGCGCCGAGATCTGGTTCGAGCCCGCCGCCGTCGTGCGGCACGACGGCGGCGGGTCGGGCGGGCCGTCGGCGCTGGCCGAGCTGATGGCGGTGAATCGGGTCCGCTACGTGCGCAAACACCATCGCGGCGTCTACGCGGCGAGCTACCGCGCGGTCGTCGGCTTCACCGAACTGCTGCGGGCTCCGCTGCCGGGCGCGGCGGGAGCGGCGCACCGACGCGCCCTGGGTGCTGTCGGCGATGCGCGCCGCTGGCCGGCGCTGCCGGCGGCGAGCATTCGCACGGCACCGACCCTGCTCAGCGGCGACGGAGTCATCGCGCCTCGGCTCGCCAGCGGGTCGCTCGTGGTGCCGGCCCGCAACGCCGCGGCGACCATCGCGCGCACCCTCGCTCCGTTCGCGGAAGCGGCGGCGGCCGGGCAGCTCGAGGTCGTGGTCGTCTGCCACGCCTGCACCGATGCTACGGCCGAGCTCGCGCGCGGTTTCGCGGGCGTCACCGTGGTCGAGATCGACGCGGCCGCGAAGACCGCGGCGTTGAACGCGGGCGACGCCGCGGCGACCACCTGGCCCCGGCTGTACCTCGATCCCGATGTGGAGATGCCCACGAGCGCGCTGTGGTGCGTGTTCAGCGCGCTCAGTTCCGGCGGCCTGCTCGCCGCCCGCGCGGACTCGGCGGTGGATACGTCGGCCTCCAGCGCCCTGGTGCGTTCCTACTACCGCGCCCGCAAGAGGGTGCCCTCGCTGTGGAGCGGTCTCTGGGGCGGCGGCGGCTACGCCGTGAGCGAGGAGGGTCGGCGCCGATTCGGGGCGTTCCCGGAGGTGAGCATCGACGACGTCTTCGTGCACGGTCGCTTCACCGAGCGCGAACGTGGCGTCGTCGGCTGCGCACCGGTGATCCAGTACGCTCCGCGCACGGCCGCGCAGCTGCGGGCCGAGCTGCGCGCTAACGTCCGCGGCGGTGCCGAGCTGGCGAGCATCCTCACCGAGGGCGGCGCCGCCGCAGCCCCCACCACCCTGCGCACGGCGCGCGAGTTCCTGCTGAGCGCCCGCACACCCGTCCAGTGCTACGACGCCCTCGTGTTCAGCGGCTTCGCCCTGCTCGCGCGGATCCCGGCTCGCTCGCCGGCCACGACGCGTCGCTCGCGCGCCGAGATCGGCCGCGGCATCGATGTCTGACGCCCGAAGGATCCGGATCCGCGGCACCGGGCCGCCGTGGCTGTTGCGCGCGTGCGCCGTCACCCTGCTGGCGCTGCCGGCCGACCAGGTCTTCGCGCCGCTGGGCGCCACCGGCTACGTCGGCATGGTGCTCGCGCTGGTGATCTCGGTGTTCTGGCTCGGATCGGTACTGTTCGGGCTGCACGATCCGGTCGCGCGCCGCAACCCCATGCGGGTCGCCATCGCCTTGCTCCTGGTGGCGAGCTGCGTCTCCTACGTGCTCTTTATGACGGGTCACACCATCCCGCACACCGCGGTCGCGCAGTCCGCCGCCGAGCGCTGGCTGCTGCTGCTGCTCGCGGGCGCCGGCGTATCACTGACGATCATGGACTCGGTGCGCACGCTCGAACACGCGATGGTGCTGGTGCGCGCGCTCACCAACGGGGCCATGTTCTGCGGCGTCGTGGCGATCGTGCAGTTCGTCACCCGGTGGAACCCGGTCGACCTGATCCGCGGGGCGATGATCGGCTTCGAGAACAACGGCGGCAGCACCGCGTTCCAGGATCGGGGCGGGCTGATGCGGGTGGCCGGCACCACCTTCCATCCGATCGAACTGGCCGTGATCTCGGCGATGCTGCTGCCGCTCGCGCTGTGGCGCGCCCTGTACGAGAAGCGGACCCCGGGCAAGCGGGCAGGCACGGTCTACGTCTGGAGCATCCCGATCGTGCTGCTGATCGCGAACGCGGCGACGGTCTCGCGCAGCGGGCTGATCGCGCTGTTGATGATCGCCGTGCTGTTCGTCGGCTTCCTGCCCGTCGTCGCGCGACGGTGGGCCGTTGTGGCGATCCCCGCGGCGGTCGCCGGGCTGTTCCTGACCACGCCGGGCCTGGTGAGCAGCCTGACCGGTTCGGTCTTCGCCGGCACGACCGACACCTCGATCGTGAACCGGCTGGACAACTATCCGCGCGTGGCCAAGCTCGTGGCTGAGCATCCGTGGTTCGGCACCGGACCGGCCACCTACATGCCGGTCAATGCCAAGTTCATCCTCGACAACGAGTACCTCAGCGCCGCCATCTGCCTCGGGCTGGTCGGCGGCGCGTGCCTGGTCGCGTACTTCGCCCTGCCCGCCCTGTTCGGCTTCGTCGCGGCTCAGGCCGCCGTCGAGCCCCGGCTGCGCTGCCTCGCCGGCGCCGTCGCCACCGCGTGCGCCATCGCGGCGGTCTGCTCCGCCACGTTCGATTCGCTCGCCTTCCCCGTGTTCGCCCTCCTCCATCCGTTCGTGCTCGGCATCGCGGGATCCGTCTGGATCCTCGTGAAGCAGGAGCGCGCTCGATCCGCCGCCTCTCGCACGCCTCGGCTTGATTCCGCCGCCGCGTCCCTCCGCACCGCTCTGGAAAGGTAGTCCCGACGTGGACCCGATCTCCGTTCTCCGTACCCTCTGGCACCACCGATTGATCGCCGTCTCGGTGCTGCTGCTGACCGCCCTGGCCGGGGCCTACGTGTTCTTCTTCTCGGCCCGCACCTTCGAGTCGACCGCGATGTACGCGCTGGTCAATCCGCAGGTGCCCACCGCGATCCAGATGGAACGCGACCCGACGCTGGAACAGCTCAACTCCGACAATCCCTACCTGCGCTCCTCCGATTCATCGCTCGCCGCCCAGGTGCTGGTGAGCAAACTCAGCTCGGAGGACACCGCCGACGCTCTGCGGTCTCAGGGGCTGAGCACCGAGTTCGAGGTGACCCGTTCGGAATGGTCGGGGCAGGGGCTGGTGATCACGATCACCAGCGACGCCGAGACGCCGACCGCCTCGATCGCCACCACGAAGGCGCTGGCCGCGATGCTCGTCACCGAGTTGCACGACATGCAGACGATCAACGGGGCGGATGAGCGCTACCTCTACACCTCGCTGGAGGTGCAGGCCGCGACGCGCGCGAAGGAGCTGATCTCGAACCGGCTGCGTGCCCTGATCATCGTCGGCGTCGGCGGCTTCGTGCTGCTCTTCGCGGCGGTGTCCGTGGCACGGGCGATCGACTCGGGCCGGGAGGCGCGACGCCTCGCCGCTCTGATGGCGGCGCGTCGGCAGGCGCTGACGCTGGAGGGCGACGGTGAGAACGACGCCCCGGTTGCGGTCACCGGGCACGCATCCTCCGGCTCCGTGGCCGTGCCCTCCGCCAGCCCGACCCCGGCGTCCGTGAACCCGACCGTGCTGAGCGCGGCACCGGGCACCGCGCGTCGGCGCCGTGAGGCGCCCGCCCGCACCGTGCGCGGTGGTGGCATCGTCGCAGCGAAGCGACGCCGCTAGTGCACCCGCTCGAGCAGCCCGTCGACCTCGCGGTACCGTTCGCCGGTCTCCGGGCAGCGCCACGAGGCCGCGTCGGCTCCGTCGGCCCTGTCGGACGCGTCGGCTCCTTCGGCGACGAGGCGCGCGCCGGCGCGGCCGACCCAGCCGATCCGACGCGCGGGCACCCCGACGACGAGGGCGTGATCGGCGACGTCGCCGGTCACCACCGCGCCGGCGGCGACCATCGCCCAGCGCCCGATCGTGACGGGGGCGATGCAGACGGCACGCGCGCCGATCGAGGCGCCGTCGCGCACCGTGACGCCGACGGCGTGCCAATCGGCCGCATTCTTGAGCGCGCCGTCCGGGGTGATCGCGCGGGGCAGCAGATCGTTGGTGAACACCACCGCCGGTCCGATGAAGACCCCGTCGCCGAGCACCGCCGGCTCATAGACGAGCGCGTGGTTCTGGATCTTGCAACGATCGCCGACCAGGACCCCGGGGCCGAGGTAAGCACCACGGCCGAGGATGCACTCGGCGCCGATCCGCACGTCTTCGCGGATCTGCGCGAGGTGCCAGACGAGCGTGCCGTCGCCGATCGTCGCCGAGACGTCCACATCGGCGGAGTCGGCGATCCGCGGCGCGGGAAGGGGGTTCGGCTGATGCGTGCTCATGCGCGGAAGTCTGTTGCACCGCGGCGGCCGAGGCAATGGGGCGCGCTGGTCGCGGGCATCGCCGTCGTGGTGCTGACGCTGGTGGGCGCCGTCGCGCCCGCCGCGAACGCGGTGACGTGCGCCGCCGGATTGAACGCCATCGCGTGCGAGAACCTGCAGCCGGGTGCGGATCCCGCCGAATGGGACATCACGGGGGCCGGTGACGGCTCCATCCAAGGCTTCGCCACCGACATGAGCGTCGACGTCGGCGGCCGGATCGACTTCAAGATCGACACGGACGCGTCGGCGTACTCGATCACCATCTACCGCACCGGCTGGTACGGCGGTCTCGGCGCGCGTCGGATCGCGACGGTGCAGCCGAGCGCGGCACTGCCGCAGCAGCAGCCCGAGTGCCTGAGCGACGTCAGCACCGAACTCTACGACTGCGGCACCTGGGGCGTCTCGGCGAGCTGGAACGTGCCCGCGAACGCCGTCTCCGGCGTCTACATCGCGCTGCTCACCCGAGCGGACTCCGGCGGACGCAGCCAGATCACCTTTGTGGTCCGCAACGTCGCGAGCCGATCGGCCGTGCTGTTCCAGACCTCGGATCCGACCTGGCAGGCGTACAACACCTACGGCGGCTCCGACTTCTACCAGGGCGCGGCCAACGGCCGGGCCTACGCGATCAGCTACAACCGCCCGGTGACCACGCGGGGCGACAACAACGGCCGCGACTTCTATTTCGCGAACGAGTACCCGATGGTGCGCTTCCTCGAGCGCAACGGCTACGACGTCAGCTACTTCAGCGGCATCGACACCGATCGCTTCGGGTCGACGCTGACGCAGCACAAGGTCTTCCTCTCCGTCGGTCACGACGAGTACTGGTCGGGCGCGCAGCGGACGAATGTGGGCACGGCCCGCAACGCCGGGTTGAACCTGCAGTTCCTCTCCGGGAACGAGGTGTACTGGCGCACGCGCTACGAGCCCTCCCCCGTCACCGGCACCGCGTACCGGACCCTGATCTCGTACAAGGAGACCTGGGCGAACGAGAAGATCGACCCGTCGACCGAGTCGACCTCGACGTGGCGCGATCCGCGGCTCTCCTCGGCCGCGAACGGTGGCGGCACACCGGAGAACCGACTGACCGGCACCATGTACATGTCGAACTTCTCCGATCTGCCGGTCACCGTCAGCGCGGAAGAGGGCAAGCTGCGGCTCTGGCGGAATACGCCGCTCGCCGCGCTCGCCGCGGGCACCAGCGCCGCCCTCGCTCCGCACACGATCGGCTACGAGTCCAACGAGGACGTGGACAACGGCTTCCGGCCGCCCGGATTGATCCGGCTCTCGACCACGACCGGTGACGTGCCGCAGTATCTGCAGGACTTCGGCAACACCGTGCTGCCGGGCACCACCACCCACCACCTGACGTACTACAAGGCGCCGAGCGGCGCGCTGGTCTTCTCGGCGGGCTCCGTGCAGTGGACGTGGGGCCTGGACGCGACCCACGACGGTGACGGGGCGGCGGCGGATCCGCGGATGCAGCAGGCGCAGCTGAACCTGCTCGCCGACATGGGCGTCCAACCCAGCACGCGGATGTCGGGCCTCGTCGCCGCGACGAAGAGCACGGACGGCACCGGACCCACGGTCACCGTCGCGACGCCGGCGGCGACCTCCAGCGCCGCCAACGGCTCGATCGTCGCGATCACCGGCACGGCGTCGGATGCGGGCGGCCGGGTCGCGGGGGTCGAGGTCTCGACGGATGCCGGAACGACCTGGCACCCGGCGAGCGGGACGACCGCCTGGAGCTATTCGTACGTGCTGCACGGCGCTGGCAGCGGTACCGTGCGTGTGCGCGCGATCGACGACAGCGCGAACATCGGCGCGGCCGTGGCCCGCACGATCACCATCACCGGATCGGCGTCGGTGTTCGGCCAGGAGACACCCGTGACGGCCGACTCCGGAGACGATGCCGCCGTCACCCTCGGCCTGCGCTTCACGCCGTCGACCACCGGTTTCATCACCGGCGTGCGCTTCTTCAAGAGCAGCGCGAATACGGGAGCGCACACGGGCACCCTGTGGAGTGCGCAGGCGCAGCGGCTCGCGACGGTGAGCTTCACGAACGAGACCGCGAGCGGCTGGCAGACCGCCACCTTCGCCACACCCGTCGCGGTGACGGCCGGGACGAGCTACGTCGTCTCCTATTCGACGGCGGTCGGCCGGTACTCGGCCGCGGAGTGGTTCTGGGCGGCGGCCGGGCGCGCGGCGGCGCCGCTGAAGGTCGCCGGCGGCTTCGGTGCGACGCCCGCCGGGGTGTACAGCACCAACGGCGGCTTCCCCAGCGACAGCTACCGCTCGGGCAACTACTACGTGGACGCGGTGTTCTCGACCGTCGACGCGACCCCGCTGACGGCATCCGCGCAGGCTCCCCTGCCCGAATCCTCCAGCGTCTCGCCGAGCACCTCGGTCAGCGCCGTGTTCTCGAAGCCGGTGACGGCGTCGACCGTCGCGTTCACGGTGAAGACGGCTGCCGGAACGGCGGTCGCCGGCAGCACCGGCTACGTCGCGGCCACCCGGACGGCCACCTTCACCCCGGCGTCGCCGCTCGCCGCCGATACGGCCTACACGGCGACGCTCAGCGGCACCGCGAGCGGCGGCTCGGCCCTCACCTCCGGCGGCAGCTGGAGCTTCCGCACGCAGCGACCGGATGCCGTCGTCGGGAGCTGCCCGTGCAGTCTCTACAACGACTCCGCGGTACCCGGCATCGCGGAGGTGGCCGAGACGACTCCGGTGACCCTCGGTGTCCGGTTCAGCCCGACGGTGGCCGGCCGGATCACCGCGATCCGGTTCTACAAGAGCGCGGGGAACACGGGCACGCACGTCGGCACTCTCTCCGACGCGAGCGGCGTCGAGCTCGCGCGCGGCACCTTCAGCGGCGAGAGCACCCGCGGCTGGCAGACGCTGACCCTGGCGACGCCCGTCACCGTCGCGGCGGGAGCGGATTACACCGTCGCCTACACCTCGCCGACGGGTCGCTACTCCGCGACGGTGAACGGCTTCGGCGGCGGCGGCACCCGCGGTCCGCTGATCACCGCGGCCGACTCGGGCGCGTACAGCTACTCCGGCGGCTTCGCGGGCAGCCGCTCGAGCACGAGCTACCTCGTGGACGTCGTGTTCTCCCCGTCGTGACCGACGCGCTCGATCCTCCGCTGATCGCGGAGGCCCTTCGACTACTCGACCACCGGGCGGGTCGTCAGCGGCAGCGGGGTTCAGAATCCGGCTTGTTCGGCGGTCGGGGGTGGATCTTCGGTGAACAGCTTGTCCCGGAACCTCGGCCCCGGTGTCGCCCCCGGCACGTCCGGCGGATGCGTGGTGACTCGGCGTCCGGTGGGGCTGGTCCAGTCCGCGGTCCCGTCGGGGTGGAGGCGGTAGGTCCACTGCTCGCCGTGGCGGACATGGTGGTGGCTCGTGCATAGGGTCAACAGGTTTCGGATGGCGGTGTGGCCACCCTTGGCCCACTCGGTAGCGTGGTCGATCTCCGCCTTCGCGGCCGGGCGGGTGCAGCCCGGGAAGCGGCAGGTCAGGTCGCGCAGCTGCACGAACACCCGCATCTCCGCCGGCGGGAACCGCTTCAGCCGCTCCACCGAGATCGGAGCCCACGTCATCGGGTCGGTGAGAACCCGGTAGAAGTCGGAGCCCGTGCCCACGAGCTCTCGCGCCATGTCGGCGGGGATGGGGCCGTAGCCGTCGAGTTCCGCGTTCCCCTCATCCTCACCCGCCGCCGTGAGCACCGGGACCATGATCCGCACCTTCGCGCGCACGCCCGGCAGGAACGTGCGGGCCCGGTCGTCGGAGTCGGGGGTCGTGCCGGCGACATCGCCGTCGAGGAGGATGTCCCCGAACGCATCCGCGCGCAACTGGGCGAGGGAGCGGGTCTCGGTGCCGTCTTCGTCTTCCTTGCGGATGATCTTCGCGATGCCGTCCAACCGGTCGTACGCCCCCACCGCGACCGGAGCCGGCAGCAGAGCGGAGATGACACACATCCCGTCCTCCTCGGGAGTGAGCCACACGGTGCGGCGCTCCTTGGCGAGTTCGTGCCGTTCGGCGAGCGGCTGATCCTGCAACTCCTCCACCAGTCGCGCGAGAGCCTTCTTCAACTGATGCGGCCGCAGCCCAGGCGCCAGTAGCGCGGCCCGCCAGTCGTACACATCCCGCGCGGCCAGGGACACCCGGCGGGCGGCGGCACAGATCAACTGCCCGCACTCCCACAGAATCGCCGCGTCCGCGAGCAGCGCCCGCGTCTGCGGCAACTCCTCCATCAGCAGCTGCGCGTGATCAAGCTCCCGGGCGGCCGCGTTCTCCGAGACGCCCATCACGAGAGCGAACTCGGCCCGGATGGAGCGTTCCGCGAGATCGTTGATCTGCTCCGCGTGCACCGAACGGCCCACCGCGAACAGCTCCGGCCGGGCGATCCCGGCCCGATACCCGGCGTAGAGCGCTTCGGCTCGCTTGAGCGCGATGGGCGACATCGAGCGGCCCAAGAACGCGGCCTCGTCGCCGTACTCCCGCACCGTCTCGCGCACCGCGTGCGGTGCTTGCTGTCGCCTGCTCTGATCCATACGAGTATTCCAGCACGTACCACCGACACTGAACGCACCGCAGAAGCCAGCCCCGAAAACTCGACCCGAAACTCACCCTGTGGAGGAATGGACGACAGCGACTACGCTGCCACCGTGACCGACGCCCGCGACATCAGCCTCCCCGACGGGCGGATCGTGCGCGTGCACGACAGCGGCCCGAGCCGATCCGACCGTCTCACGGTGCTCTGGCACCACGGCTCTCCGCAGACCGGCGCCCTCCTGGAGCCGGTGCTCAACGCCTGCCTCGAACGACGCATCCGGCTCCTCTCCTACGGCCGCCCGAGCTACGGCGGATCGACGCCGAACCCCGGTCGCGCCGTCGACGCTGCGGCCAAGGATGTCGAGTCGATCCTCGATGCTCTCGAACTCGACCGGATCGCGACGATGGGTGCCTCGGGCGGCGGTCCGCACGCGCTCGCGTGCGCGGCGCTGCTGCCCGAGCGCATCCGCTCGGTCGTGACCCTGGCTGGCATCGCGCCGTTCACCGACGAGCCGAGCTGGTACGAGGGCATGGCGGCCCCCGGCGGCCTGCGCGCAGCGGCCGATGGGCGTGCCGCGCGCGCTGACTTCGCCGAAACCGACGAATTCGACCCGTCGAGCTTCATCCCCGCCGACTACGCGCTGCTCGACGGCCCGTGGGCCTCGCTCGGTGAAGACGCGAACCGCGCCTCCGCCGACGGCGATGACGGCCTGATCGACGACGACGTCGCGTTCACGCGACCCTGGGGATTCGACCTCTCCGCGATCGCGTGCCCGGTACTCCTGATCCAGGGCGGCGCCGACCGGGTCGTGCCCGCCGGCCATGTCGAGCGACTCCAGCGTGCTCTGCCGTTCGCCGAGACCTGGAGCCGCCCCGACGACGGTCACATCTCCGTCCTCGCCGCCCTGCCCGACGCTCTGGACTGGATGCTGGCTACCTCGTGAGCCCGCGCAGCAGTTCGGCGAGCACCTCAGCGGAGGCGGTCCAGGAGAACTGCGCCGCCTGCGCTCGCGACGCCGCCGATCGGTCTCGCCAGACCCGAGAGACCTCGAGCGCACGGACGGCCGCGGCGAAGCCCTTCGCGCTGGTCGCCGGCGCGTAGCTCGCCGCCGCTCCCCCGATCTCCCGGAAGATCGGGATGTCGCTGACGACGACCGGCGTGCCGAGCGCCATCGCCTCCACCAGCGGGATCCCGAAGCCCTCGTCGCGCGACGCCGTCACCAGCGCCGTCGCCCGGGCGAGCACGGCGTGGTACTCCTCGTCGCTCGCGCCCTGATGGAAGACCAGCTTCGCGGTCGGCGCCAGCGCCCGCAGCTGCTCGACGGTCTCCTCGCTCGCCCGACTCATCAGGTGCAGCGTGTAGTCCGGCAGCAGCCGCATCGCCTTCGCGAGCGTCTCGACGTTCTTGTACGGCATGTACGAACCCATGTAGACCAGGCTGCGGGCCCCCGAGCGATCGGGATGACGGCCGGCGATCGCGATGCTCGCCGCGTCCGGCGCTGCGGCCGCGTTGCGCACAACGACCACGGGCTTCCTGGTCAACCGGTGCGACCGGATCAGCCCGCGCGTGGTCTCCGAGACGGTCGCGATCGCGTCCGCTCGGTTCAGAAGCATCCGCTGCGGCCACCAGGCGAGGTGGTACACCCGCCACAGGGCGCGTACGAAGCCGGGCAGGTTCTGCGGCGGTGTGCGGTGGCGGTAGTAGATCAGGTCGTGCACCGTGAGAACGAGCGCATAGCGGCGCCCGAGCGTCCCCATCGTCTGCATCGGGCTGAACACCACGTCGGGCTTCAGCCGGTTCACCAGCAGAGCGACCAGCGGTTCGAACGGGTTCGTCGGCGACGTCACCTTTTCCCACGGCAGCGCCGGCAGCAGCTTCAGCTGACGCCGGTCGCTGATCAGCATGGTCACGGTGTCCTCCGGGCCGGCCAGCCGCGCCAGCTCCGTCACGATGCTCGCCGTGTACCGGCTGATGCCGTCGTGGCGCTCGAGCCGGGTGTACCGGCAGTCGACGACGATCCTCACGCGTCGATCCCCTCTTCCACGGCGCGGCGGATCACGGCCGCCGCCTCATCGGGCGTCTCGTAGTGGATCAGGTGTCCGACGTCGTGGATCACGTGCAGTCGCGCGTGCGGGAAACGCTGCACGAGCGAGTACTGCGCCGCGATCGGCGTGATGTCGTCGCGATCCGCGGCGATCAGCTGCGTCGGCGCACCGATGCGCTCCGCGAACTCGCTGACATCGTGCGAGACCGACGCGCGGAACGACTCCAGCACGGTGTCGCGGTTGGCGAAGGCGCTGAAATAGCGGTCGTGCTGATCGTGCACGAAGCGCAGCAGCGCCGGATCCTTCGTCTTGGCCATCGTGATGCTCATGATCCGCACGATCGCCCGATTGCGCAGGATGCCGAACCCCAGCGCCCGCGGCAGCTTCGCGCCGAGCCAGTAGTAGAAGACGGCCAGCCGGGTCATCACGCCGCGCGGACCGGCGAGGGCGGGGGCCGCGATCGGGTTCACCAGGATCAGCAGCGGTGTCGGCAGCCCGCCCGCCGCGGCGGCGGAGACCACGATCGAGCCGAAGGAGTGGCCGAGCACCACCGCTGTACCGCGTAGTCCCAGCGCGACGAGGAACGCATCCAGCCAGGCGGAGTAGCCCGCGATGTCGTGGCCGTGTTCCGTCATCGCCGTCGAGTCCCCGAAGCCGGGCAGATCAGGGGCGATCACGCGCACGTCCGCGCCGCCGGCGAGCAGCCGCGCGACGACGGGCTCGAGCCCGTGGTGGTCGCCGCGGAAGCCGTGCACCATCACGATGGTGGTCGCCGCCGACGCCGCGCCGTAGCTCCAGTAGGCCGTGCTGCCGCCCGCCAAGGGCACCTCCGCCCGCTCGATCGGGAGGCTGGCGAGGTCAACGGCGTACGGCGAGGCAACGGTCATGGCGGTTCGAGTTTAAGCAGTAGTGTTCGAAAGCGGCCGCGCAACGCCTTGCATGTCGCTCCGGAAAGCAACGAAGCTGGACGGAGTCGCGGCCGCTCCAACCCGCTGCGGCCGACACCTCAGACCGGCTGCACCATTTGCTGGAGCAAAGGAGCCCCGTGACCTTCACGTCCCCGATTCAACTCCCAGGGCTCGCCCTCGATCCGCAGTGGTACCGCAGGGCGGTGTTCTACGAGGTGATGGTGCGCTCCTACGTCGATTCGAACGGCGACGGAGCCGGCGACCTGCAGGGCCTGTCCTCGAAGCTCGACTATCTGCAGTGGCTCGGTATCGACGCGCTCTGGCTGCCGCCGTTCTACCAGTCGCCGCTGCGCGACGGTGGCTACGACGTCTCCGACTTCAAGGCGATCCTTCCCGAGTTCGGCACGATGGACGACTTCCGCGAGCTCGTCCGCAAGACCCACGAACGCAACATGCGCGTGGTGATGGACTTCCCGCTGAACCACACCAGCGATCAGCACGAGTGGTTCCAGCAGTCGCGTTCCGACCCGGAGGGCCCGTACGGCGACTTCTACGTCTGGAACGACACGGACGACAAGTACCCGGACATCCGCATCATCTTCATCGACACGGAGGACTCGAACTGGGCCTTCGACTCGGAGCGTCGGCAGTACTACTTCCACCGCTTCTTCTCGCACCAGCCCGACCTCAACTTCGAGAACCCGGCCGTGCACGAGGCGATCTACGACATCATCCGCTTCTGGTTCGACATGGGCGTCGACGGTATCCGCCTCGACGCGATCCCGTACCTCTACGAGTCGGATGAGGGCAACGGCGAGGGCGAGCCGCCCACGCACGAGTTCATCAAGAAGCTGCGCGAGATGATCGACCGGGAGTACCCGGGCCGCATCCTGATCGCGGAGGCGAACCAGTGGCCGCGCGAGGTCGCCGCGTTCTTCGGCACCGAGGAGGAGCCGGAGTGCCACATGGCCTTCGACTTCCCGGTGATGCCGCGGATCTTCTACTCGTTGCGCGCGCAGACCGCGACGGAGCTGAAGAAGGTGCTCTCCGAGACCTTCGACATCCCCACCGGCGCCACGTGGGGCGTGTTCCTGCGCAACCACGACGAACTCACGCTCGAGATGGTCTCGGAGGAGTACCGCCAGGCGATGTACGGCTGGTACGCCTACGACCCCCGGATGCGCTCGAACATCGGCATCCGGCGCCGGCTCGCGCCCCTGCTCGACAATGCGCGCGCGGAGCTCGAGCTGATCAACGCGCTGCTGCTCTCGCTCGCCGGCAGCCCCTTCCTGTACTACGGCGACGAAATCGGCATGGGCGACAACATCTGGTTGAACGACCGCGACGCCTCGCGCACGCCGATGCAATGGACGCCCGACCGCAACGCCGGCTTCTCCGCGGCCGATCCCGGCAAGCTCTTCCTGCCCGTTGTGCAGTCGCTGGTGTACCACTACAACCAGGTGAACGTGGAGGCGCAGCTGGCGCAGTCGCGCTCGCTGCTGCACTGGGTCCGCAACGTGCTGCACGTGCGTCGCCTGCATCCGGCCTTCGGCCTCGGCACCATGCGCGTGCTGCAGACCGACCACGAGTCGGTGTTGGCCTTCGTGCGCAGCTACGCCGGATCGGGAACGGCCATGGGAGACAACCCGGAGGACATCCTCTGCGTGTTCAACTTCAACCACAACCCGGTCTCGGTGACCATCACCGATGAGGAGAACGCCGGCGCGAGCCTGGTCGACATCTTCGGCGGCGGCCGCTTCCCCGGCATCGGCGACGACGGCGCGCTCACGATGACGCTCGGCACGCAGGGCTTCTTCTGGTTGCACGTCGAGAAGGCCGCCCAGAAGTGACGCTCGTCGCGATCGCCGGCGGCACGGGCCACGCCGGCGCCTTGGTCGCGCGCGCGGCGCAGGCGGCGGGTCACCGTGTCCGCGTCCTGAGTCGACACCGTCCGGCGGACCCGATCGTCGGCGTCGACTACCGCACGGCCGATCTCGTCTCGGGCGACGGACTGGTGCCGGCCCTAGCCGGTGCGGATGCGGTGGTCGACGTCAGCAACGGCGCGACCCCGAAGGCGCGCCGGGTGTTCACCGAAGGAGCGAGGATGCTCACGGAGGCCGCCGTGACGGCGGGCGTCCCGGCGGCGGTGCTGCTCTCCATCGCGCACGCGGCCCGCAGCGAGGCGGGCTACCACCGCGCCAAGGCCGCGCAGGAGCAGATCTACCGCTCCAGCGCGCTGCCCACCACGATCATCGCCGCGACTCAGTTCCACGACCTCCCGGTGATGTTCTTCGCCCCGGGCGCGCGGGTCGGCCTCGTGCCCTCGTTTCGCGAGGTGCGGTTCCAACCCGTCGATGCCCGGGACGTGGCGGATGCGCTGGTCGCGGCGCTAGGGGCACCCTCGACCGAGACGGTGCTCCTCGGGGGGCCGGAGGTGCTCAGTATGGACGAGATGGCCCGGATGTGGACGGCGGCGTTCGCTCCGAAGGCGCGCATCGTGCCGACTCCCCTGCCCGGCGGGCTGGGCGACTTCTTCCGTTCGGGCGAGAACCTCGCCCCCGAGCACGCCGTCGGACGGATCCGATTCTCCGAATGGGTGGAACACGCGCGGCGGCTCACGCTCGGTGTCGGTGCTCGCACCTAGTCTGACCGCGTGAGCATCTCCACCGCAGCCCCCTCCGTCGGCACCGCCCTTCTGGATGCCGGGCCGCGGTGGCTCGATACCCTCGCCGTCTTCGACCTGGAGACCACCGGCATCGACGTGATGACCAGCCGCGTCGTCACCGCCAACATCGCGGTCATCGACGCGATGGGCGACGTCACCCGCAGCACGAGCTGGCTGGCGGATCCGGGCGTCGAGATCCCGGAACAGGCGAGCGCGGTGCACGGCATCAGCACGGCGCACGCGCGCGAACACGGCCGCCCCGTCGGCGAGGTGGTGGCCGAGATCTCGACGATGCTGCGCGAGCTGTTCGCCGAAGGCATCCCGCTCGTGATCTACAACGCGCCGTACGACCTCACGCTGTTGGCGTTCGAGTCGCGCCGCCACGGCGTCCCGATCCTGCTGGACCCGTACCCCGTGATCGATCCGCTCGTGATCGACAAGGCGCTCGATCGCTACCGCAAGGGCAAGCGCACGCTCGAGGTCGCGGCGAGCCACTACGGCGTCGACCTCACGGATGCGCACGACGCGGGCGCCGACGCCCTCGCGGCCGGGCGGGTGGCGCAGGCCATCGGCCGCCGCTTCGAGGCGGAGCTCGGCGGCTCCGCGGATGCGCTGCACCGCCTGCAGATCGGCTGGGCCCGCGAGCAGGCGGAGTCCTTCCAGGACTACATGCGCCGCACCAAGGACCCGGGCTTCACCGCCACGGGCCAGTGGCCGCTGCGCTGAGGCTCAACTTCCCCGCTGGTTGCGCAGTGATTTCGGCGCGCTCAATCAGCGAAGAGGCATCGCATCGACGGCCGACAACATCGCCACGTCGCGACCCCCGCCGGTTGAGCCTGCCGAAACCACCCCTCCCCCAACAGTGATTTCGGCACGCTCAATCAGCGAAGAGGCATCGCGTCGGTAGCCGGCGCACACGAAAACGGCGGCCGCCCCGAGGGGCGACCGCCGTTCGAAACGCGCTCGGGCTTACTTGCCGAAGTTCTTGTAGCGCGAGTTGAACTTCTCGACGCGACCGGCCGAGTCCATGATGCGCTGCTTGCCCGTGTAGAACGGGTGCGAGGCGGAGGAGATCTCGACGTCGATGACCGGGTACTCCACGCCGTCGAGCTCGATGGTCTTGTTGCTCGTCGCGGTCGAGCGCGTGAGGAAGGTCTCACCGGACGCGAGGTCGCGGAAGACGATCGCGTTGTACTCGGGGTGGATGTCAGACTTCATGATCGGTTTCCTGTCGATTGAGTGATCCTGAACCGCACCTGTCGTCGACGGGAACGGGTGGAATGAGGACGGCCGCACCGACGAATCGGGGCCGAACCAGCTACCGAGAATAGCAGAGAGCGCAGCGATTCCCTAGGCGGATGCGCGCGCGGCGTGCCGACCGTGCTCGCTGGTCAACGAGATCGCCATACCGAAGGTCTCCGACAGCGTCTGCGCCGTGAGTGCTTCCTCCAACGGGCCCGCCGCAACGATGTGGCCGTCGCGCAGCAGCAAGGCATGGGTGAATCCGGTCGGGATCTCCTCGACGTGGTGGGTGACCATCACGATCGCCGGCGAGCCGGAGGCCTGGGCGTAGCCGCCGAGCAGCTGCACCAGCTCCTCCCGGGCGCCGAGGTCGAGGCTCGCGGCCGGCTCGTCCAGCAGCAACAGCTCCGGGTCCGTCATGATCGCGCGGGCGATCTGCACGCGCTTCTGCTCGCCGTCCGAAAGCGTGCCGAAGGTGCGATCGGCCAGGTGCTCCAGCTGCCACTCGCCGAGCACGCGGCGCGCGCGGCGCTCGTCGATCTCGTCGTACGCCTCGTTCCAGCGGCCGGTCACCGAGTACGCCGCCGTCATCACGACGTCGAGCACACGCTCCGGTCCGGGGATCCGGCGCGCCATCGCTGTCGAGGCGTAGCCGATCCGCGGCCGCAGCTCGAAGACGTCCACCCGACCGAGGGTCTCGTCGAGGATCTTCGCGGTGCCGGAACTCGGGTACTGGTTCGCCGTCGAAATCTGCAGGATCGTGGTCTTGCCGGCACCGTTCGGGCCGAGCACCACCCACCGTTCGTCATCGTTGACGGTCCAGTTGATCCGATCGAGGATCGTCTTCCCGTCTCGAACGAAGGACACATCGACGAACGTGAGAACGCTGGGCATGATCCCCATCCTACGGGGAAGCATGCCCAGCATCCCTCACAGCAGTGCGTCGTAGATGGCTCGTGTCTCGCGGGCGATCTGCGTCCAACTGAACTCGGCCTCGGCGCGCTCGCGCCCGGCCGCGCCCATCCGCTTCGCCGCTGCGGGGTCGGCGACGACCTCGGTCATCGCCGCCGCGAGGTCGGCCACGTAGCGCTCCGGATCGACGGGGGTACCCGTGCCGTCGGTGACCTGCTCGATCGGCACGAGACGCCCCGTCACGCCGTCGACGACGACCTCCGGGATGCCGCCCGTCGCGGTGCCGACCACGGCGGCACCGCACGCCATCGCCTCGAGGTTCACGATTCCCAAGGGCTCGTAGATCGATGGGCAGACGAACGTCGTCGCGGCCGTCAGGATCGCGGAGAGGTCGTGCCGCGGCAGGTGCCGGTCGATCCAGACCACGCCGGTGCGCTTCTCCTGCAGCTCGCGCACGAGCGCGGTGACCTCGCCCATGATCTCGGGCGTGTCGGGAGCTCCCGCGCAGAGCACGAGTTGTACCTCGGGAGGCAGCAGTGCGGCGGCGCGCAGCAGGTACGGCAGGCCCTTCTGCCGCGTGATCCGGCCGACGAAGACGACCGACGGCCGCGACGGGTCGATGCCGTGCTCGGCGAGCACCGCCGCATCCTCCACCGGGTGCCACGCGTTCAAGTCGATGCCGTTGTAGACCACGTGCACCTTCGCCGGGTCCAGCGCCGGGTACGAACGCAGGATGTCGTTACGCATCCCGCCCGAGACCGCGATCACCGCATCCGCGTTCTCGTAGGCCTCCTTCTCGATCCAACTGGAGACGCGGTAGCCGCCACCGAGCTGCTCGGCCTTCCAGGGCCGCAGCGGCTCCAGGCTGTGGGCGGAGACGACGTGCGGGATGCCGTGCAGCAACTGCGCCAGCCGACCCGCGGCGTTCGCGTACCAGGTGTGCGAGTGCACGAGGTCGGCACCCGCCGCATCCTGGGCGATCTGCAGGTCGACGCCGAGCGTCTGCAGGGCGCCGTTCGCCTCCGCGAGCTCCGCGGGCACCGGATACGCGAACGTCCCGGCTTCGTCGCGCGGGGCACCGAAGCATCGCACCACGACCTCGATGTCGCTGCGCAATGCCTTCGTCAACTCCGCCACGTGCACGCCGGCTCCGCCGTACACCTCGGGGGGATATTCCTTGGTCAAGAGATCTACTCGCACACCCGAACGCTAGTACAGCGCAACCTCCCAGGACAGGCCGTGATGAAGGCTGCTCGCGAACCTCTACGCTGGTGCCATGTCATCAAAGAAGATCTTCGGCATCGTCCTCGCCGGCGGAGAGGGCAAGCGGCTGATGCCGCTCACGGCAGACCGAGCGAAGCCCGGGGTCCCGTTCGGCGGACAGTACCGATTGATCGATTTCGCGCTGTCCAATCTTCTGAATTCCGGCTTGACGCAGATCGTCGTTCTGACGCAGTACAAGTCGCACTCGCTGGACCGTCACGTCTCGCAGACGTGGCGCCTGTCGGGGCTGCTCAACTCGTACGTCGCCTCGGTCCCGGCGCAGCAGCGACTCGGCAAGCGCTGGTTCAGCGGCTCCGCCGACGCGATCCTGCAGAGCCTGAACCTGATTCGCGACGAGAAGCCCGACATCGTGGTTGTGGTCGGTGCCGACCACGTGTACCGGATGGACTTCTCGCAGATGATCGAGGCGCACATCGCCTCCGGTGCGAAGGCGACCGTCGCGGCGATCCGCCAGCCGATCGAGCTCGCCGACCAGTTCGGCGTGATCCAGCTCGAGGGCGACGAGGCGGGCGATGGCATCGTACCGACGAAGATCGCCGAGTTCCTGGAGAAGCCGAAGAACCCCGTCGGCCTCGCCGACGCCCCGCACGAGGTGCTCGCCTCGATGGGCAACTACGTGTTCGACGCGGATGCCCTCATCGACGCGGTCATCCGCGACGGCGAGAAGACCGACTCGGCGCACGACATGGGCGGCGACATCATCCCCGACTTCGTCGCCCGCGGCGAGGCCGGCGTCTACGACCTCAAGCTCAACGATGTGCCGGGGTCGACCGATCGCGACCGCTACTACTGGCGCGACGTGGGCACCATCGACTCCTTCTTCGACGCCCACCAGGACCTGATCTCGGCCCTGCCGGTGTTCAACCTGTACAACCAGCAGTGGCCGATATTCTCGTCGCAGCTGAACTCTCCCCCGGCCAAGATCGTCCGCGACGGCCGCGGCAACCTCGGCGCCACGATCGATTCGATCGTCTCGCTCGGTTCGGTGATCTCGGGCGCGCACATCGAGCGCAGCGTGGTCGGCCCCTGGGCGATCATCGAATCCGGCGCCACTGTGGTGGACGCGGTCATCTTCGACAAGGTGCGGATCGGGCCGGACGCGACGGTCGGTCGCGCTATCCTCGACAAGGACGTCGTCGTCGAGCCGGGGGCTCAGATCGGCGTCGACCACGATCGCGATCGAGAGCGCGGCTTCACGGTCACCGAATCGGGTATCACCGTGGTCGGCAAGGGAGTCGTCGTCCATCCCTAGGAAGGAATGGCCGCACTCGTGAGCGCTCCGGCAGGTACGCATCCGCACATCGTCGACACGAGGGGCGGGCGCAGCGCCCGCTTCCTCGTGGTCGTCGACGCCGACTCCACGCTGATCCAGAACGAAGTGATCGAGCTGCTCGCCGAGCACGCCGGCACCGTCGATCTCGTCGCCGAGGTCACGGAACGGGCGATGCGCGGCGAGCTCGACTTCGAGCACAGCCTGCGCGAACGCGTCGGCACCCTCGCCGGAGTACCCGTCGACAGCTTCAGCGCGGTGCGCTCGGCGATCACGGTCACTCCGGGCGTCGCCGAACTGGTCACCGGGATCCACACGGCCGGCGGCGCCATCGGCGTGGTCTCGGGCGGCTTCCACGAGATCCTCGACCCGCTCGCCGCGGAACTGGGTCTCGACTTCGCGCGCGCGAACTGCTTGGAAGCGCGCGACGGTGTGCTCACCGGCGGCCTGAACGACGGCGTGATCGACGCGCACGCGAAGGCGGATGCGCTGCGCGAGTGGGCGGGCGCCTGCGGCGTTCCGCTGGAACGCACGATCGCTGTCGGCGACGGAGCGAACGACCTCGAGATGATGTCGGTGGCCGCCCTCGCCGTCGCCTTCAACGCGAAGCCTCTGGTCCGCGATCGCGCCGACGTCGTCATCGACGGCATCGACCTCAGCCAGCTGCTCCCCCTGCTCGGGCTCCGCTCCTGAGGTCATCTCCGGATTCTCCTGCGGTACGGAGAAACCGCGCCTCGAAGGAGAATCGCCGCCCTTTCTTCCTGCACGGCTCGGTTTCTCCGTGGGCCAGGAGGATCGCGTAGGCGCCCTGAGCTGATAGCAGCATCGTTGTCAGCCGCTGCCGGACGAAGCAACCCGTCGGGTCAGTGCCCCATGCCCAGACCGCCGTCGACGGGGATGACCGCGCCGCTGATGTAGGACGCCTCGTCCTCGCTGAGCCAGCGGGTCACCTTCGCCACGTCCGCAGCCGTGCCGTATCGGGCGAGCGGGATGCTCTTGAGGTACTCGGCCTGCTGCGCCTCCGGCAGTTCCGAGGTCATGTCCGTCTCGATGAATCCGGGCGCCACCACGTTCGCGGTGATGTTGCGCGCGCCGAGTTCGCGGGTGAGCGAGCGGGCGAAGCCGACCAGCGCCGCCTTGGAGGAGGCGTAGTTGATCTGGCCCGGCGAGCCGTACAGGCCCACAACACTGGAGATCAGGATCACGCGGCCGAAGCGCGCCTTCAGCATGCCCTTGGACGCGCGCTTGACCACGCGGAACGAGCCGGTCAGGTTCGTGTCGATCACCGAGGTGAAGTCCTCCTCCGACATCCGCATCAGCAGGGTGTCGCGCGTGATGCCCGCGTTGCTCACCAGCACCTCGACAGGACCGAGCTCGGCCTCGATCCGGCTGAACGCGGCGTCCACGGACGCCGAGTCGGTGACGTCGGCGACGACGGTGAGGCTGCCGGCCGGGCCGGCCCCGGAGCGAGCCGTGACGGCAACGCGGTGACCCGCGGCGATGAACTCCTCGGCGATCGCGTAGCCGATCCCTCGATTGCCACCGGTGACGAGTACGGTGCGCGGCGTGACCATTGTCGTGTCCCTCTCTCGTCGACGCACGGGCGGCGCCGGACGAACCGTTACAGCATAGAGGCGGGCTCGGCCAGCACCCGCTCCGATCCGCTGCGTCGGCGTTCGCCGGCGGCGGGCGGACGTAGGCTAGTGCTGTTGTGAAGCATCCGTCCACGATCACCTCGCTCCCGCCGTCGCCCGCCGACGAGCGGCATTCGCGCGTGGTCAAGTACGGCATCGCGATGGGCATCCGGATGGTCTGCATCGTGTGCCTGCTCTTCTCGCACGGCTGGTGGATCCTGATCTTCGGCCTCGGCGCCGTGATCCTCCCCTACATCGCCGTCGTCCTCGCCAACGTGGGCGGCACGGGCGAGGGTGGAGCCCCGGATCGGCCCGGCGGTCTCGTGACGATCGAACGCACGGCCGACGGTGGCACCCGCGCCTCGACTCCCGCTCCGGATGCGCCGACGGCGACCGCCGCGGATCCGGACGCTGCGGCCGCGCAACCGAGCGCGCAGGAGCCGCCGGAGCAGCGTCCGTGATCCCCTTCGGAGCCCCGCCGGAGCGATTCACCTGCTCGCGGGCGGGCTGCACCGAGAGCGCGAGCTGGGCGATCGACTGGCGAAACCCCAAGATCCACTCCGCCGACCGGCGCAAGACCTGGCTCGCGTGCGACGACCACGTCGACTATCTGCGCGAGTTCCTGCTCGCCCGCGACTTCCCTCTCGAGGTGCGCGCCCTGGAACTCGAAGAGGAGGCGCGATGAGCCCGCGGGGATCGACGAAGTGGGGCTTCGCCCTCAGCCGCCGCTGGTTCGGCTACCTCGGGCTCGCCGTCGCGTTCGCCATCACCTGCGTACTGCTGTCGAACTGGCAGCTGGCGCGCCTGCACGAAGCGTCGTCCGAGAACACTCTGGTGGATGCGAACTGGAGCGCGGACCCGGTGGACCTCGCCGAGCTGCTGCCGACGGAGAGCAGCTGGGACGACGAACTGGAGTACCGCACGGCGACGGTCACCGGCAGCTACGAGACCGAACAGCAGATCCTGGTGCGCAACCGCCCGAACAACGGCAACCCGGGGTTCGAGATCCTCACGCCGCTGCGTCTGAATGACGGCACGGTCTTCATCGTCGATCGCGGCTGGCTCCCCGTCGGCGACGCGCAGGACTCCCCCGACGTCATCCCGGCTCCGCCCTCCGGCGAGGTCACGGTCACCGCGCGGCTGAAGCCGGGCGAGGGTCGGATCGATGGTCGCTCCGCCCCCGCCGGCCAGGTCGCGACGATCAACCTCGAGGACGTCGGCGCGATCCTGCAGCAGCCGATGTACTCCGGAGCGTACGGACTCCTCGCGAGCGAGAGCCCGGCGCCGAGCGAGGCACGTCCGGTCGGCGCGGAGAAGCCCGTCGCCGACGAGGGACTGCACATCAGCTACGCGATTCAGTGGGTGTTGTTCGCGCTGATGGGCTTCTTCGGCCTGTTCTGGGCGATCAGGCACGAGTACCGCATCCGCAACGCCGATGATCCCGAGGTGCGTGAGGCCGCCGAACGCCGCGAGGCGCGCCGACTGGCCCGCCCGAAGAGCGACGCCGACGCCGAGGACGAACTCCTCGACGGCGCCCGCCGCTGACGCGGGCCCGCCCGGTCGACCCGGCCCCAGGCCCTAGGCGAGTTCGATCAGTTCCAAGTAGTCCGAGGTCCAGTGGTCCTCGGTGCCCTCCGGCATGATCAGCACGCGCTCGGGGTTGAGCGCCTCGACGGCGCCCTCGTCGTGGCTGACCAGGACGACCGCACCTTCGTAGTGCGCGAGCGCATCCAGGATCTCGTCGCGGCTGGCCGGGTCGAGGTTGTTGGTGGGCTCGTCGAGCAGCAGCACGTTCGCGCCGGACACCACGATCATCGCCAAGGCGAGTCTCGTCTTCTCCCCGCCGGAGAGCACACCGGCGAGCTTGTGCGAGTCGTCTCCGGTGAAGAGGAACGAGCCGAGCACGCGCCGCGCCTCGGTCTCGGTGAGGCTCGGGCTGGAGGAGACCATGTTCTGCAGCACGGATCGCTTGACGTCGATCGTCTCGTGCTCCTGGGCGTAGTACCCGATTCGGAGCCCGTGTCCGGGTTCGATCTCGCCGGTGTCGGGCTTGTCGACGCCACCGAGGATGCGCAGCAGGGTGGTCTTGCCCGCACCGTTCAGGCCGAGGATGACGACCTTGGAGCCGCGGTCGATCGCGAGGTCGACGGCGGTGAAGATCTCCAGCGAGCCGTAGCTCTTCGAGAGGTTGCTGGCCATCAGCGGCGTGCGGCCGCAGGCGGCGGGTGTCGGGAACCGCAGCTTGGCGACGCGTTCTACCGCGCGCACCTCGTCGAGACCCGAGAGCATCTTCTCCGCGCGGGCGACCATCTGGTGCGCCGCGGCGGCCTTCGAGGCCTTCGCGCCGAACTTCGCGGCCTGCAGCTGCAGCACGCTGGCCTTCTTCTCGACGTTCGCGCGCTCCTTCTTCCGGCGCTCCTCGTCGGCCGCGCGCTGGCGCAGGTAGTTCTTCCAGTTCATGTTGTACACATCGATCACCTGGCGATTCGCGTCCAGGTAGAACACCCGGTTCACGGTCTCGCCGACCAGCTCGATATCGTGCGAGATCACGATGAAGCCGCCGCGGTAGTTCTTCAAGAACTCGCGCAGCCACACCACCGAGTCGGCGTCGAGGTGGTTGGTCGGCTCGTCGAGGATGAGGGTCTGCGCGTCCGAGTACAGGATCCGCGCCAGCTCGATGCGGCGGCGCTGACCACCCGAGAGCGTCTTGAGGGGCTGGTCCAGGATGCGATCGGGCAGGTTCAGGTTGCTGGCGATCGACGCGGCCTCTGCCTCGGCCGCGTAGCCGCCCAGTGCGAGGAAGCGGTCCGTGAGGTTGCCGTACTTCTTCATCCCGGCGTCGCTGACCTTCGGGTCGCTGGACGACATGGCCACGGTGGCCTCCTGCATCCCGAGCACCAGCTGGCCGAGGCCACGGGCATCCAGGATGCGCGTGCGGGCCAGCTCCTCGGGGTCGCCGGAACGCGGGTCCTGCGGCAGGTAGCCGAGCTCACCGCCGCGCTCGACGGAGCCGCCGTTGGGCAGCAGGTCGCCGGCGAGCACCTTCGTCAGGGTCGTCTTGCCGGCGCCGTTGCGGCCGACCAGTCCGATCTTGTCTCCGTCCGAGACGCGGAAGGAGACGTTCTCCATCAGGAGGCGGGCTCCGACGCGAAGCTCGAGATCGTGCACGCTCAGCACAGTGACTTTGTCCGTTCCCGCCAAGAAATGGCGTTCCGTTCGGTGGGGGTTGCGCCGCACTCCGTGGGGCGGCAGCCCTCTAGTATATTTCCTGAGCCACGGGATCGGGTCACGCCCGTTCCCGGGGTGCCGATCGTGCCGCGATCCCACTCATTTCGCCGCCCGCAGCACCTGCCGCTGCGCGCGTCACGGCCAGAGGAGACCGATTCCATGTCCACCTTCACGCTCGCGCCCTCGCGGCCGGTTCTCGTCGATCGGCTCTTCGCCCGGTCCCTGACGACCGACATCGTCGCCGTCGTCGCCGGAGCCGCCTTCGTCGCCGGCTTCGCTCAGCTCTACGTGCCGATGTTCCCGGTGCCGATCACGGGCCAGACCCTCGCCGTGCTGCTCGTCGGCGCCTCGCTCGGCGCCCTCCGCGGCGGACTGGCGCTCGGCCTTTACGCACTCGTCGGCATCGTCGGACTGCCGGTCTTCACGGAGGGTAAGGGCGGCTGGGCGGCCTTCACCTCTCCCTCGGGCGGCTACATCGTCGGCTTCGTCCTCGCCGCGATCGTCACCGGCTGGCTCGCTCAGCGCGCCTGGGACCGCAAGGTCCTCGGCGCCCTCGTCGCCTTCCTCGCCGGCACCGTGGTGATGTACGCCGTCGGACTCCCCTGGCTCTCGCTCGCCCTGGGCAACCTCGGCATCGAGAACGGCCTCGGCGCGACGCTGCAGGCCGGCCTGGTCCCGTTCCTGATCGGCGACGCGATCAAGATCCTGATCGCCGCTGCCGTTCTGCCCGCGTCGTGGAAGCTGCTCTCACTGCGCAAGCGCTGACCTCGAAACTGCGATACGAAGGCCGCGGATCCTCGGATTCGCGGCCTTCGTCGTTCTCGGTCGCCTCCCGCCGCACGGATTTCCCGCGTTCGGGGGGTCGATCGCGCAGCATTTCGCCGCGCGGTGGCGAAATCCCACTGATGAAGCTCTCAGGCAGCCCGTGTCACGGCGCCAGAAATCGCAGGTCAAGCGCCGATTCGTGAAGACTGTCTCGTCGACTCGCCAACCGCGACGCGCCGGTGCGATGAAACATTCTCGAAACATACGGTGAATACCCTGGCGCGCATCCTGTGACCTGCACGAGGGTCACACCCCACCAGGAGCCATTCCTCTTCAAGGAGATACGCGTGACCCAAGTGAACCCTCACCAGCCCGGTGAGCTCGACGGTGCCGAACCGGCCCGCGACTTCTCGCACGAGGAGGAAGGCTACAAGCACGGCCTGAAGCCTCGCCAGATCCAGATGATCGCCATCGGCGGAGCCATCGGCACCGGCCTCTTTATGGGCGCCGGTGGTCGACTCGCCTCCGCGGGCCCCGCGCTCTTCCTCGTCTACGCCTTCTGCGGCGTCTTCGCCTTCTTCATCCTGCGCGCGCTCGGTGAGCTCGTGCTGCACCGCCCCTCCTCCGGCTCGTTCATCTCCTACGCCCGTGAGTTCTACGGCGAGAAGCTCGCCTACGTCGCCGGCTGGATGTACTTCGCGAACTGGGGCACCACGGCCATCGCCGACGTCACCGCGGTCGCGCTGTACGTGCAGTTCTGGTCGCCGTTCACCTCGGTGCCCGAGTGGCTGCTCGCGCTGATCGCGCTGGTCGTGGTGCTCGCCGCCAACCTCGTCTCCGTCAAGGTCTTCGGCGAGATGGAGTTCTGGTTCGCACTGATCAAGGTCTCCGCGCTGGTGATCTTCCTGCTGGTCGGGCTCTGGGTGCTGGTCACCGCCGCCCCGCTCACCCACGACGGCGTCACCGAGGCCGGCGGCCTGCACAACTGGACCGACCAGGGCCTGTTCCCGAGCGGCCTGCTTCCGGCCGTGCTCGTGATGCAGGGAGTCGTCTTCGCCTACGCCGGCATCGAGCTGGTCGGCACGGCCGCCGGCGAGACCGAGAACCCCGGCAAGTCCATCCCGAAGGCGATCAACTCGGTCATCTTCCGCATCGCGATCTTCTACGTGGGCTCCGTCGTGCTGCTTTCGCTGCTGCTGCCCTTCAGCGCGTACGTCGCGGGCACCAGCCCGTTCGTGACCTTCTTCTCCAGCCTCGGCGGCGAGGAGTTCGGTGAGATCGCCGGCTCGATCATGAACTTCGTGGTGCTCACCGCCGCGCTGTCCAGCCTCAACGCCGGCCTGTACTCGACCGGTCGCATCCTGCGCTCGATGTCGATGAGCGGTTCCGCGCCGGAGTTCACCAAGAAGATGAACCGGCAGGGCGTCCCCTTCGGCGGCATCCTGCTCACCGCCGCGTTCACCCTGATCGGCATCGTGCTGAACCTGTTCCTGGGTGGCACCGCCGCGTTCGACATCGTGCTGAACATGTCGGCGATCTGCATCGTCTCGGGCTGGGGCGTCATCGTGCTCTGCCAGATGAAGCTGCGCAAGTGGGCCCTCGAAGGCAAGCTGACCCGGCCGGCGTTCCGGATGCCGGGTGCGCCGGTCACCTCGTGGCTCACGATCGGCTTCCTGGTGCTGGTGCTGGTTCTGATCGCGATCGACTTCCCCACCGGAACGCTGACCGTCGGCTTCTTCGTCGTCATCGGGATTCCCGCGCTGGTGATCGGTTGGTTCGCCACGCGCAAGAAGATCTACGAGATCGCCGCCGCCCGCGACGGTTTCACCGGCGCCTTCCCCGTCGTCGCCGAGACCCCGGCCATGGTGGCCAAGCTCGAGGACAACGAGGCGCACGACCGCAAGCGCGGCGAGTAACTCCGCACCAATGCCGAAGCGCCCCGGACCAGCTGGTCCGGGGCGCTTCGTGTTCCCCCGCGCGATCCCGGGGTGCTCAGGTCACAGAAACGGCAACCCCCTGGTGAGTCGCACTCACCAGGGGGTTGTCGTTTCTGCGCCGGGTGGCCGCTAGATCGCGAAGCCGAGCGCGCGCATCATGTCGCGGCCGTCGTCGGTGATCCGCTCGGGGCCCCACGGCGGCATCCAGACCCAGTTGATCCGGAACGCATCGACGATGCCGTCGAGCGACTCGGCGGTCTGCTCCTCGAGCACGTCGGTCAGCGGGCAACCCGCCGAGGTGAGAGTCATGTGGATGACGAGGGCGTTGTTTTCGTCGTCCCAGCCCAGGTCGTAGATGAGGCCGAGGTCGACGACGTTGATCCCGAGTTCGGGATCCATCACGTCCTTCAACGCCTCTTCGACCTGGTCGAAGAGCTTCGGTTCGAGAGTGGTCACGGCCATGATGCTCAGCCTACCGACGGCTCGAGGAAACGGTCGTAGCCCTCGTTCTCGAGGCGCTCGGCGAGCTCGTGTCCGCCCTGCTCGGCGACGCGGCCGGCGACGAAGACGTGCACGAAGTCGGGCTTGATGTAGCGCAGGATCCGCGTGTAGTGCGTGATCAGCAGCACACCGAGGCCGGTCTTCTCGTGGGCGCGGTTCACGCCCTCGGAGACGATCTTCAGCGCGTCGACGTCGAGACCGGAGTCGGTCTCGTCCAGCACCGCGAAGGTCGGCTTGAGCAGCTCCAGCTGCAGGATCTCGTTGCGCTTCTTCTCGCCACCGGAGAAGCCCTCGTTGACGTTGCGTTCGGCGAACGAGGCGTCCATCCGCAGGTCGGACATCGCCTGGCGGACGTCCTTGACCCAGGTGCGGATGGCGGGCGCCTCGCCGGCGATCGCGGTCTTCGCGGTGCGGAGGAAGTTGGTGTTGGTGACCCCGGGGATCTCCACCGGGTACTGCATCGCGAGGAAGAGGCCGGCGCGGGCGCGCTCATCGACGCTCATGTCGAGAACCTCGGCGCCGTCGAGGGTGATCGAGCCGCCCTCGACGTGGTACTTCGGGTGGCCGGCGATCGTGTACGCGAGGGTCGACTTGCCGGAGCCGTTGGGGCCCATGATCGCGTGGATCTCGCCCTTGTTGATGGTGAGGTCGACGCCGCGCAGGATCTGCTTCGTGCCCTGATCGGTCTCGACGCTGACGTGGAGATCGGTGATCTGCAGAACTGACATAAGAGGCTTAGCTTTCCTTGGTGACGGACGGATCGATGTAGATGTCGCCGTCGACGATCTCGACGGCGAAAACGGGGACCGGCTCGTAGGCCGGGAGGTTCAGGGGCTTGCCGGTCTTCAGTGAGAATTGCGAGCCGTGGGCCCAGCACTCCAGCGTGTCGTCCTCGACGAAGCCCTCCGAGAGCGAGATCTCGCCGTGGGTGCAGACGTCGCCGATCGCGTGGACGTCGCCCGCGGAGTCCTGCACCAGAGCGATCGCGACGCCGTCGACGACGACGCGATGCGCCTGGTTGACCGTGAGCTCCGAGACGGAGCAGACCTTCGTGGACATGACTACTGCTGCGACCCCGAGCCGGCCAGTGCTCCCGAGCCGGTTTGGCCCGCACTGCGCGCCAGCTCGTCCTCGATGGCCTGCTGCAGGCGCGCCTCCAGTTCGGGCACGTGGATCTGCTGCACGATCTCGCTGAGGAAGCCGCGGACGACCAGGCGGCGAGCCTCGTCCTCCGGGATGCCGCGGGACTGCAGGTAGAACAGGTGCTCGTCATCGAAGCGGCCGGTGGCGCTGGCGTGGCCGGCGCCGGCGATGTTGCCGGTCTCGATCTCGAGGTTCGGGATGGAGTCGGCGCGAGTGCCGTCCGAGAGCACCAGGTTGCGGTTCTGCTCGTAGCTGTCGGTGCCGTCGGCGCTGTGACGGATGAGCACGTCGCCGATCCAGACCGTGCGCGCACCCTCGCCCTGCAGCGCTCCCTTGTAGGTGACGCGGCTGCGGGTGTCGGGGGCGTCGTGGTCGACGTAGACCTGCTGCTCGAGGTGCTGGCCGCCGTCGGCGAAGTACAGACCGAGCAGCTCGCCGTCGGCGCCGCGTTCGACGAGGTGCGCCGCCGGGTTCACCCGGACGATCTCGCCGCCGAGGGTGACCACGATGTGCTTGAGCTTGGCGTCGCGGCCGATCCGCGCGAAGTGGTTCGCGAGGTGCTTCGCACCGTCGTTCCACTCCTGCAGCGTGACCACCGTGAGCTGCGCCCCCTCGCCGACCAGGATCTCGACGTTCTCGCTGAGCAGGGCGTCGCCGGAGTTCTGCAGCACCACGACCGCGCGGCTGTAGGGCGCCGCCTCGACGATCGTGTGCGCGCCGCGGGCGGTGGAGCCCAGTGCCGAACGGGTCAGCGTGAAGACTTTCTCGCCCTCGCCTGTCACGTGAACGACGAGGGCCTTCTCGAACGTCGACCAGGCGTTGGCGGCCGCGCGCTCCTCGGGCAGGCCGGCCGTGCCGATCCGCGCATCCGTGCGATCGACCCAGGTCACCGCGATGTCGGCGACGTCGGTCGACTCGATCGCGTACGGAGCACCGTCGAGTTCGCCGTCGATGAGCTCGCGCAGCTTGGCGACCGGCGTCAGCTTCCAGGCGATCTCGCGACCGGTCGGGCTCTCGAACGCCGCGACGTCCGCGGAGGTGAAGCGGGCGGAGCGGGTCTGCACGGGCACGGCCGACTTGGCGTGCTGCGGTCCGTCCGAGTGCGCCTTGATGCCCAGGCGCGCCGCGGCGTCGTTCGGCTCCAGGACGGTGGTGTTGGTCGATTCGGGGGTCGTCATCTATCCGACAGAGCCTTCCATGCCCATCTCGATGAGCTTGTTGAGTTCGAGTGCGTATTCCATCGGCAGCTCCCGGGCGATCGGCTCGATGAAGCCGCGGACGATCATGGCCATGGCCTCGTCCTCCGGCATGCCGCGCGACATCAGGTAGAAGAGCTGCTCCTCGCTGACCTTCGAGACGGTGGCCTCGTGGCCCAGCTGCACGTCGTCGACGCGGATGTCGATCGCCGGGTAGGTGTCGGAGCGCGAGATGGTGTCGACCAGCAGCGCGTCGCAGCGCACGGTGTTGGCGGAGTGGTGTGCGTTCGCGTCCACGCGTACCTCGCCGCGGTAGCCGGCGCGGCCGCCGCCGCGGGCGATCGACTTGGAGACGATCGACGACTGCGTGTACGGCGCCATGTGGATCATCTTCGCGCCGGCGTCCTGGTGCTGGCCGGGGCCGGCGAACGCGACGGAGAGGGTCTCGCCCTTGGCGTGCTCGCCCACCAGGAAGATCGACGGGTACTTCATCGTCACCTTGGAGCCGATGTTGCCGTCGATCCACTCCATGGTCGCGCCCTCGTGCGCGATCGCGCGCTTGGTGACCAGGTTGTAGACGTTGTTCGACCAGTTCTGGATCGTCGTGTAGCGAACGCGGGCGTTCTTCTTCACGATGATCTCGACGACGGCCGAGTGCAGCGAGTCCGACTTGTAGATCGGCGCCGTGCAGCCCTCGATGTAATGCACGTAGCTGCCCTCGTCGGCGATGATCAGCGTGCGCTCGAATTGACCCATGTTCTCGGTGTTGATCCGGAAATAGGCCTGCAGCGGGATGTCCACGTGCACGCCCTTGGGCACGTAAACGAAGGATCCGCCCGACCAGACGGCCGTGTTCAGCGCGGCGAACTTGTTGTCACCGGAGGGGATGACGGTGCCGAAGTACTCCTCGAAGATCTCGGGGTACTCCTTGAGGGCGGTGTCGGTGTCGAGGAAGATGACACCCTGCTCCTCGAGGTCCTCACGGATCTGGTGGTAGACCACCTCGGACTCGTACTGCGCGGCGACGCCGCCGACGAGGCGCTGACGCTCCGCCTCCGGGATGCCGAGCTTCTCGTACGTGTTCTTGATGTCTTCTGGCAGGTCGTCCCAGGTCTGGGCCTGCTTCTCCGTGGAACGCACGAAGTACTTGATGTTGTCGAAGTCGATCTCGGAGAGGTCGGCGCCCCACGTCGGCATCGGCTTGCGCTCGAAGAGCTGCAGCGCCTTGAGGCGACGGTCGCGCATCCACTTCGGCTCGTCCTTCAGCGCCGAGATGTCGGAGACGACCTCGGGCGAGATGCCGCGACGCGCGGAGGAACCCGCCTTGTCCGAGTCGGCCCAGCCGAACTCGTACACGCCGAGGCTCTCGAGCTCGGGACGGTCGATCAGGATGTCTGACATATGTACCTCGTTTCCTACCCACTGCTAACCGGTTCTGATCCGGGGCCATTCCCGAACGGCGCACGGCCTTCGGGGTGTGTCCACCGGAGCACATTCCGGCTGTCGCGACGATCGGGTCGATGTGCGGGCGGTTGATGTGCGTACCTGAGATGTTCAAGATGGCGGCGGCGCATCGTCGGACCGCATGAAGAACTTGAACCAACCATTCATTCTACAGATGGTGCGCCGGAACGGTAGACGTGAGGCTGAGCGTCCGCCCGGTTCCGCCATCGAATTCCGACCATACGCGCATGACCACTTCGGTGTCGGTGGTCGATGCTTTCATCGGAGCATGCGAAACGATGACCGATTCTCCCCGTCCGTTCTGTCCACTCCATCCGTCCTGACGCTCCCAGCCACCGCCCGATCGAACCGGCGCCAGCTCGTCCCGCTCTCCCGCCGGCTGGCCATCCGGATCCTCGCCGAGCTGCCGCTCGCGGAGCGGGCGTGGGAGGAGGGCGCGATCGACGCTGCACATCTGCGCATCCTCGCGGTGCAGGTCCGACGCCTCCCGCTCGAGCTGCGGCCGATCTTCGACGAACTCGGCACCGCCCTGGCCCGGGAGTTGCCGTGGGCCGCGCTGCTGCCGGTAGCGGCGAATCTCCGGCGGCACCTGCACGGATCACGCGGATGAGCGGGGTCAGCGCAGCGGCGCGAGCTCCGCCTCGGGGGCCGGGACCGGGGTGCGGGTCGCGAAGAGTCGGGGGTTCACGTCAAGAAGCACCCGCAGCGCGCCGACCCAGACCAGGGCCGAACCGAGCAGGTGCAGGGCGACCAGCGCCTCCGGCAGCGCCAGCAGCGCCTGGGCGACGCCGATGACGGCCTGCAGCAGCACCACAACGACGTAGCCGACCACGCGGCGGCGGGCGAGGGCCGACGACGGGTCACGACGCAGCACGAGCCAGAGGGCGATGCCCAGCACCAGGGTCGCGGTGCCGAGCACGCCGTGGACAACCGTGACGCTCTCCCAGTGGAACTGCATCCGCGGCACCTCGGCGGAGTCGCCCGCGTGCGGACCGGTGCCGGTGACCAGGGTGCCGACCAGGATCACGGCGAGCGTTACGACCAGGAGGGCGATGCTGAGTCCGCGGGCGAGCGGCGTCGGTGTGTAGCTCGGCGCCTGACCCCGGTGCGCCCGGTGCCACGTGAGCGAGGTCGTGGTGAGCAGCGCGATCGCGAGCACGAAGTGCCCGGCGACGATGTACGGGTTCAGCCCGGAGTGCACGGTCGCTCCGCCGGCGAGGGCGTTCGCGACGACGAGCCAGAACTGCGACCACGCGAGGCGCGTCATCGTACGGTCGCGCGGCTTCTGCAGGCGGGCCGCGGTGATCGCCCAGCCCACGGCCACGATCAGCACGCCGGTGAACGCCCGGTTGGTGAACTCGATGAAGCCGTGGATGCCCAGCTCGGGCGTGGAGGTCAGCGAACCGGGCTCACAGGCCGGCCAGGTCGGGCAGCCGAGGCCGGAGCCGGTGAGCCGCACCACTCCACCGAAGAAGATGATCAGGATGCTGGCGATCAGAGCGGCGGTGGTGCCCCAGCGCAGCGCGCGCGGAGTGAGCGTGACGCGCTCGGCCAGGAACGAGAACGGAGTCCACATCAGACGGATCCGATCAGAACGGCAGCAGCGGGTCGATCGCCACCGCGAGGAACAGCAGGGTCAGGTAGCTGATCGAGCCGTGGAAGACGCGCATCGGCGAGACGTGGGCGTGCCGGATCGCCAGGTTGTACAGGCGGTGCGTCTCGTAGATGAACCACGCGCCGGCCGCCAGGGCGGTCACCGTGTACACGATGCCCATGTCGGCGACCGGGATCAGCAGCAGCGAGCACGCGACCATCGCCCACGTGTAGAGGATCATCTGCAGGCCCACGATGGTGCGCCCGCGCACGACGGCCAGCATCGGCACACCCGCCGCCTGGTAGTCGTCGCGGTACTTCATCGAGAGCGGCCAGTAGTGCGGCGGCGTCCAGAGGAAGATCACGCCGAAGAGGATGATCGGGGCCCAGCTCAGATCGTTCGTGACCGCGGCCCAGCCGATCAGTACCGGCATGCAGCCGGCGATGCCGCCCCAGACGATGTTCTGCGGGGTGCGGCGCTTGAGGAAGAGCGTGTAGAACACGACGTAGATCAGGATGGCGGCGAGCGAGAGCCCGGCCGAGAGCCAGTTGGCGGCGAAGCCGAGCAGCAGGATCGACGCGACGCCGATCACGGTCGCGAAGACGAGGGCCGAGCGGTCGGAGATCTCGCCGGTGACCAGCGGCCGGTCCTTGGTGCGGTTCATCAGGCGATCGATGTCGCGGTCGAAGTAGCAGTTGAACGCGCCGGCGGAACCGGCGCTGAGCGCCCCGCCCACCAGGACGACGAGGATCAACCAGACGTTCGGGATGCCGCCCTGGGCGAGGATCATCGCCGGGACGGTCACGACCAGCAGCAGCTCGATCACCCGGGGCTTCGTCAGGGCGATGTACGCCTTCACGGTGCGCGCGAATCCGGGGCGGGCGGGTTCGACACGAGTGTCTACGGCTACGTCCATTGCTCCTCTAACGATCGACATTCCCGGCCAATCATAATCGGCGCACAGGGTTCCGCTCGCCCTCCCCCACGATCCGCCCATCCGTGCGCGCCTTCCTCCGCGAGGGACCCCGCCCGCGCGCGAGGGCGCCCACGCCGCGGGCGCCCTCGCGCGCTGCGCGGGTCCCTCGCAGAAGGGACGGTGGCGTGCACGCTTGCCCAAACGGATCGGGACATATGCGACAGCAACACAGCGGTGGCGTTCAGGTGCCTCTCCATATACTTGGGGTTGCTCGCCAGCGATGCGTCCGACGGGTCCGGTTCGCCGACTATCGGCACGGATCCGCAAGCGGCGCACAAGTCGTGCCGATGACGTCCCGGCGTGCTTCACCACGCGAGGGGACGACCCTGTCCGGTCACCCCTCAACTCTCCAGAAGGGTCAGTACCAAGTGTCAGAACTGCAATGGGAATCCATTGATGAGAAGGCAGTCGACACGGCGAGGATTCTCGCCGCGGATGCGGTGGAGAAGGTCGGTAACGGTCACCCCGGTACGGCCATGAGCCTCGCCCCGGCCGCCTACCTGCTCTTCCAGAAGGTCATGCGCCGCGACCCGTCCGACAGCACCTGGATCGGTCGCGACCGCTTCATCCTCTCGGTCGGCCACTCCTCGCTCACCCAGTACGTCCAGTTCTACCTGGGCGGATACGGGCTCGAGCTCGACGACCTCAAGGCGCTGCGCACCTGGGGCTCGAAGACTCCGGGGCACCCCGAGTACGGTCACACCGACGGCGTCGAGATCACGACCGGCCCGCTGGGCCAGGGCCTCGCCTCCGCCGTGGGCTTCTCCTACGCCTCGCGCTTCGAGCGCGACCTGTTCGACCCCGAGGCCGAGCCCGGGAAGAGCCCGTTCGACCACTTCGTCTACGTGATCGCCGGCGACGGCGACATGCAGGAGGGCGTCACCAGCGAGGCCTCCTCGCTCGCGGGCCACCAGCAGCTCGGCAACCTGGTCGTCATCTACGACTCCAACCAGATCTCGATCGAGGACGACACCAACATCGCCTTCACCGAGAGCGTGCACGACCGCTACCTGGCGTACGGCTGGGACGTGCAGGTCGTCGACTGGAAGAAGACGGGCGAGTACGTCGAGGACGTCGCCGCCCTGAACGACGCGATCGAGGCCGCCAAGGGCGTCACCGATAAGCCGTCGCTGATCATCCTGAAGACGATCATCGGCTGGCCCTCCCCCAAGAAGCAGAACTCCGGCAAGATCCACGGCTCCGCCCTGGGCGCCGAGGAGCTCGCGGCCGTCAAGGAGGTGCTCGGTTTCGACCCGGCACAGAACTTCGCCGTCGCCGACGAGGTCATCGCGCACACCCGCAAGGCCGTCGAGCGCGGCCAGGCGCAGCACGCCGAGTGGACCGAGCAGTTCGACGCCTGGGCCGCGGCCAACCCCGAGAAGAAGGTCCTGCTGGACCGCGTCCTCGCCGGTGACGTACCCGAGGGCGTCGAAGAGGCCCTCCCGGTCTTCGAGGCCGGCAAGGAGGTGTCGACCCGCGCCGCTTCCGGCAAGGTGATCAACGCCATCGCCGGTGTGATGCCCGAGCTGTGGGGCGGCTCCGCCGACCTCGCCGAGTCGAACCTGACGACCATCAACGGTGCCGGCTCGTTCGTGCCCGCCGAGTTCTCCACGCACGAGTGGACCGCCAAGAAGGGCGGCCGCGTGCTGCACTTCGGCATCCGCGAGCACGCGATGGGCTCGATCCTGAACGGCATCGTGCTGCACGGCAACACGCGCCCGTTCGGCGGTACGTTCCTGATCTTCTCCGACTACATGCGCCCGGCGGTCCGTCTCGCCGCGCTGATGAAGGCGCCGGCGATCTACGTCTGGACCCACGACTCCGTAGCCCTGGGCGAGGACGGCCCGACGCACCAGCCGATCGAGCAGCTGGCGACCCTCCGCGCGATCCCGGGCCTGGACATCGTCCGCCCCGGCGACGCGAACGAGACCGCCTACGCCTGGAAGACCATCCTTGAGCGTCGCGAGGGCCCCGCGGGCATCGCGCTGTCGCGCCAGAACCTGCCGGTCTTCGAGCGCGGCACCGGTGAGGCCGAGGGCGAGACCTTCGCGCACGCCTCCGGCGTCGCCAAGGGCGCCTACATCCTGGCCGAAGCGCCCAACGGCACGCCCGACGTGATCTTCATCGCGACCGGTTCCGAGGTGCAGATCGCCGTCGAGGCGCGCGAGCTGCTGAAGGGCGAGGGCATCAACGCCCGCGTCGTCTCGGCTCCGTCGCTGGAATGGTTCGAGGAGCAGGACGCCGAGTACAAGGAGAAGGTGCTGCCCAAGGCCGTCACCGCGCGCGTCTCGATCGAAGCCGGCCTCGCCCTGGGCTGGTCGACGTACGCCGACAAGCACGTGTCGATCGAGCACTTCGGTGCATCGGCCGACTACAAGACCCTGTTCCGCGAGTTCGGGATCACCACGGATGCGGCCATCGAGGCCGCCAAGGAAGCGATCGCAGGCCTGTGACGCCGGACGCCGCGCCCCTCTCGGGCGCGGCGTTCTCCGTCCGGCCTCGAGTCGTACACATCCCAGCCGTCTTCCTACGAGTACAGAAGAGATAGAAGAAGAACATGACTGAAACCACTCCCACCGCCGCCCTCAGCGCCGTCGGCGTCAGCATCTGGCTCGACGACCTCTCCCGCAGCCGGATCACCTCCGGCGGCCTGCAGAAGCTCATCGCCGAGAAGAACGTCGTCGGCGTGACCACCAACCCGACGATCTTCGCCGCCGCGCTCAGCAACGGCGAGTCCTACGACGCTCAGGTGAAGGAGCTCGCCGCCGCCGGCAAGTCCGTCACCGACGCGGTCTTCGAGATCACCACCGACGACGTCGCGAAGGCCTCGGACATCTTCCGCCCGGTCTACGACGCCACCGGCGGCTACGACGGCCGCGTCTCGATCGAGGTCGAGCCCGGCCTGGCGAACGACGCCGCCGGCACCATCGAGCAGGCCAAGGCGCTCTGGGCCAAGGTCGACCGCCCCAACGCGATGATCAAGATCCCCGCGACCATCGCGGGCCTCGAGGCCATCACCGAGGTGATCGGCTCCGGCATCTCGGTCAACGTCACCCTGATCTTCTCGCTCGCCCGCTACCGCGCAGTCATCAACGCGTACCTCACCGGTCTCGAGAAGGCCAAGGCCGCGGGCATCGACCTGTCGACCATCCACTCCGTCGCGTCGTTCTTCGTGTCGCGCGTCGACACCGAGATCGACAAGCGCCTCGAGGCCGTCGGCACCGAGGAGGCCCTGGCCCTCAAGTCGAAGGCCGGCGTCGCCAACGCGCAGCTCGCCTACGAGGTGTTCGTGGACGCATTCGCCTCGGAGCGCGCCGCCCTGCTGCTCGAGGCCGGCGCCAACAAGCAGCGCCCGCTCTGGGCCTCGACCGGCGTCAAGTCGGCCGATCTGCCCGACACCCTCTACGTGACCGAGCTCGCCGCCTCCGGTGTGGTCAACACGATGCCCGAGAAGACGCTCGACGCGACCTTCGACCACGGCGTCATCACGGGTGACACCGTGACCGGCTCCTACGCCGAGGCGAACAAGATCCTCGACGCGGTCGCCGCGCAGGGTGTCTCGTACGCCGACGTCACCGAGCTGCTCGAGACCGAGGGCGTCGACAAGTTCATCGTCTCCTGGAACGAGCTGCTCGACACCGTGACCGCCGCCCTCGAGGGCGCGAAGGTCGAGGCCTAAGCACCATGACGATCCAGATCCACGTCAGCGGTGACGCCGAAGCCGCTGTCGACCGCGTCGTCCCGGACCTCGTCGCCGACGAGGTCGCCTCGGGCATCACCGCGCTCGTCCCCACGCTGTGGGGCCCTGCCGCGGAGGAGGAAGCGGCCAAGCGCCTCGGCTGGACCGAGTCGACCACCGTCTCGCGCCCCCTCATCCCTGAGATCTACGCGCTGCGCGACGAGCTGCGCGCGCAGGGTGTGAACCACATCCTGCTCGGCGGCATGGGCGGCTCCTCGCTCGCTCCCGAGGTGATCACCCGCACCGCCGGCGTCGAGCTCACCGTGCTCGACTCCACGGCGCCCGGACAGGTGCTCGCCGCGCTGAACGACCGCCTGGCCACCAGCGCGATCGTGATCTCGTCGAAGTCGGGCTCGACGGTCGAGACCGCCAGCCAGAAGAAGGCGTACGAGAAGGCCTTCACCGAGGCCGGCATCGACCCGCTGCAGCGCATCGTGATCGTGACCGACCCCGGCTCCCCGCTGGATCAGTCCGCTCGCGAGGCCGGCTACCGCGTCTTCAACGCCGACCCCAACATCGGCGGCCGCTTCTCCGCGCTGTCCGCCTTCGGCCTGGTCCCCTCGGGCCTCGCCGGCGTCGACATCCAGGCCCTCCTGGACGAGGCCGCGGAGGCCTCGCTCGGCCTGGCCGTGGACTCCCCCGAGAACCCGGGTCTGATCCTCGGTGCGGCCATCGCGGCCACCGTTCCGTTCCGGGACAAGCTCGCGATCATCGCCGACGGAACCCACATCGTGGGCTTCGCCGACTGGGCCGAGCAGCTGATCGCGGAGTCGACCGGCAAGGACGGCACCGGGATCCTCCCGGTCGTCTTGGGCACCCTCGCCCCCGAGCTGGAGGAGAACCTGCCCGATGTGCAGGTCGCCCGCCTCGTCGAGGACGCCACGGCGCTGCACCTGTTCCCCCGCGACCGCCACCACGGCGAGATCCTGCTCTCCGGCTCGCTCGGCGCGCAGATGCTCACCTGGGAATACGCGGTGGCCGTCGCCGGCCGCCTGCTCGGGATCAACCCGTTCGACCAGCCGGACGTGGAGTCGGCCAAGATCGCGACCCGCGCGCTGCTGGACGCCAAGCCGGAGCCCGCGGCACCCGCGTTCACGGATGCGGGCATCGCCGTCACCGGCACCGCCTCCGTCACCGAGGGCGTCTCGACGGTCGCCGAGGCCGTCGACAAGCTGATCGCGCTGCTGCCCGAGGGTGGCTACATCTCGATCCAGGCCTACGTGGACCGCCTCGCGCTGCCGCAGCTGGAGGGCACCCGCGACCTGCTCGCGGCGCAGTCCAAGCGTCCGGTCACCTTCGGCTGGGGCCCCCGCTTCCTGCACTCGACCGGTCAGTACCACAAGGGCGGCGCCCCCGTCGGCGTGTTCCTGCAGATCACCGAGAAGTCGCCGGTCGACCTCGAGATCCCCGATAGCCCGTTCACCTTCGGCGAGCTGATCCTGGCGCAGGCCGCCGGCGACGCGAGCGTGCTCGCGGAGCACGGCCGTCCGGTGCTGACGCTCAACCTGACGGACCCCGAGAACGACCTGGTCGCCCTGTTCGAGGCCCTCAACAACTGATCGACGCCGGGCCACGCCCGGAGCGATCGGCGCGGGGGCGGCTGCTGCCGTCCCCGCGCCCCCACGCACGTTTCCTGAACTGAGGAGTTGCATGTCCCCCGTGGATATCACCCCGGAGTTCAACCCGCTCCGGTTGACCTCCGACCGCCGCCTGAACCGGATCGCGGGGCCCAGCGGCCTCGTCATCTTCGGTGTCACCGGCGACCTGTCCCGCAAGAAGCTGATGCCGGCCGTGTACGACCTGGCCAACCGCGGCCTGCTGCCGCCCGGATTCGCGCTCGTCGGCTTCGCCCGGCGCGACTGGGACGACCAGGACTTCGAGAAGGTGGTGCACGACTCCGTCAAGAAGTACGCGCGCACCGAGTTCCACGAGGACGTCTGGACCCAGCTGGCCCAGGGCATCCGCTTCGTGCAGGGCGAGTTCGACGACCCCGAGGCGTTCAAGCGCCTGAAGGACACCGTGGACGAGCTCGATCGCGAGCGCGGCACGATGGGCAACTTCGCCTTCTACCTCTCGATCCCGCCCAAGTCGTTCCCGCAGGTCACCGAGCAGCTGCGCACCTCCGGCCTCGCGGAGGAGAAGGAGGGCCAGTGGCGCCGCGTCGTCATCGAGAAGCCCTTCGGCAGCGATCTCAAGACCGCTCGTGAACTCAACGACGTCGTGGAGTCGGTGTTCCCGCCCGACTCGGTCTTCCGGATCGACCACTACCTCGGCAAGGAGACGGTCCAGAACATCCTGGCCCTGCGCTTCGCCAACATGCTCTACGAGCCCCTGTGGAACTCGAACTACGTCGACCACGTGCAGATCACCATGGCCGAGGACATCGGAGTGGGCGGCCGCGCCGGTTACTACGACGGCATCGGCGCTGCCCGCGACGTGATCCAGAACCACCTGCTCCAGCTGCTCGCGCTGACCGCGATGGAGGAGCCGATCTCGTTCGACGCCTCCGCGCTGCGCGCCGAGAAGGAGAAGGTGCTCGCCGCAGTCCGCCTGCCGAAGGACCTGTCCACCGCGACCGCGCGTGGCCAGTACTCGGGCGGCTGGCAGGGCGGCGAGAAGGTGCTCGGCTTCCTCGACGAGGACGGCATGAACCCCGAGTCGACCACCGAGACCTACGCCGCGATGCGCCTGGACATCGGTACCCGCCGCTGGGCCGGCGTGCCGTTCTACCTCCGTGCCGGCAAGCGCCTCGGCCGCCGCGTCACCGAGATCGCCGTGGTCTTCAAGCGCGCGCCGCAGCAGCTCTTCGCCGAGAGCCAGACCGCGACGCTCGGCGCGAACGCGCTGGTCATCCGCGTGCAGCCCGACGAGGGCGTCACCATCCGCTTCGGCTCGAAGGTGCCCGGTGCCGGCATGCAGGTGCGCGACGTGACCATGGACTTCGGTTACGGCCACGCCTTCACCGAGGCCAGCCCCGAGGCCTACGAGCGACTGATCCTCGACGTGCTGCTGGGCGAGCCCCCGCTCTTCCCGCGGCACGAGGAGGTCGAGCTCTCCTGGAAGATCCTCGACCCGATCGAGGAGTTCTGGGAGACCCAGGGCCAGCCCGAGCAGTACCGCCCCGGAACCTGGGGCCCCGCATCCGCCGACGAGCTCATGGCCCGCGACGGTCGTACCTGGAGGCGTCCATGATCGTCGACCTGCCCGACACCACCACCAGCGAGGTCTCGAAGACCCTGGTCAAGATCCGCGAGGAGGGCGGCGCCGTCGCCCTCGGTCGTGTGCTCACCCTGATCATCGCCACCAGCCGCGGACACGAGGAGGAGGCCATCGAGGCCGCCAACGACGCGTCCCGCGAGCACCCGATGCGCGTGATCGTCGTCTCGAAGGACGACGGCCTCACCACGGTTCCGGTCAACTCGGACCCGCGGGTGGATGCCCAGATCCGCGTGGGCGGCGATGCCGGCGCGAGCGAGGTCATCGTGCTGCGTGCCTTCGGCGCCGCGGCGGAGGACGAGGAGAGCCTGGTCACCGGCCTGCTGCTTCCCGACGCCCCCGTTGTGGCCTGGTGGCCCACCGGCGCACCGGAGAACGCCTCGCAGTCGCCGATCGGCCGCATCGCGCAGCGACGGATCACCGATGCGTCTGCCCAGGCGAACCCCGCGGAGGCGTTGCACCACCTGGCATCGACCTACGCACCCGGCGACACCGATTTCGCCTGGACCCGGCTCACCCTCTGGCGGGCGCAACTCGCCGCGGTGCTGGACCAGCCGCCGTACGAGCCGATCACCAAGGTCGAGGTCTCCGGAGCGGTCGACTCGCCGTCGACCGTCCTGCTCGCCGCGTGGTTGCAGCTCGAGCTGCAGGTGCCCGTGCAGCACGAACTCACCGCCAGCGCGACCGGGTCCAGCGGGATCCACGGTGTGCGGATGCATCGCGCATCCGGCGTGATCGAGTTGGAGCGTTCGATCCCGAACGTCGCAACGCTCACGCAGCCGGACCAGCCCGTGCACGACATCTCCCTACCACGCCGCAGCCTCCGGGACTGCCTGGCGGAGGAGTTGCGCAGACTGGACCCGGATGACCTGTACGGTGAAGTCATCTCGCGTGGCGTGGACCTCCTCTCGGAGCCCGAGCCCGCGACGTCTTCAGCACGCTGAGCGGTCCCCCACCGCTCTCGTCACGGAATACCCCCGAAGGAGTCACCCGTCATGACCACTGACCGCCGTGTTCTCGTCCATCCCGACAAGCAGACGCTCGCCGGGTCGGTCGCCGCTCGCTTCATCGTGAAGACGATCGACATCCTGGACGAAGAGGGCTCGGCGAACGTGGTCCTGACGGGTGGCACCATGGGCTCGGCCGTCCTGGCCGCCATCCGCGACTCCCCCGCCAGCGCGACGGTCGACTGGTCGCGCATCCACTTCTGGTGGGGCGACGAGCGCTGGCTGCCCACCGGCGATCCCGAGCGCAACGAGACCCAGGCGCGCGAGGCGCTGCTGGATCACATCGACGTCCCGGCCGAGAACATCCACCCGTTCCCGGCCGACGACGGCGAACTCACCCTCGACGCGGCGGCTCCCGCCTACGACGAGGAACTGCGCGCGCACGCGACGGAGGGCCGCGAGTATCCGCGCTTCGACATCATGTTCCTCGGCGTCGGCCCCGACGGCCACGTCGCGTCGCTGTTCCCGGACCGCTCCGGCATCCGCGACAAGACCGTCGGCGTTCTGCCGGTGCGCAACTCGCCGAAGCCGCCGCCGGAACGGCTGACGCTGACGCTGCCGCTGATCAACCAGTCCGACCGGATCTGGATGGTGCTGGCGGGCGCTGACAAGGCCGCCGTGCTGGGCCTCGCGATGGCGGGCGCCAGTGTGATCGAGGTGCCGGTCGCCGGCGCCTTCGGTCGCAAGCGCACCGTGTTCTTCGTCGACCAGGAGGCCGCGGCCGAGGTGCCGGAGTCGTTGATCGCGCCAAGCTACTGACTCACGGACGCGGCGCGGTCCAGACCACTCGCGAAGGCTGATGAGCAGACAACTGCATCGAACCCGTCGCATAGACCGCGAAGTCGTACACGGCGCCTGGAGTGCCGACAGTCCGACTCTGCCAGAGCATCGTCGAACCCCGGTAGATCACCAGGTTCCCGTCATTCTGGAACCGCAGCGCCGTTGCACCCTTGTTCCCGGTGTGCGACTGCCAGATCACCTTCGTACCCGAAAGCAGGACGAAGTCGCCGTTGCGAAGGAAGCGGGCATGCGCCTGCGATCCGGTCGTTGAGCCGAAGCAGTAGTCGCCTGGAGCGTAGTTGTATTCGTAGCCCCCGCCGGCCGCATGAACCGAGACGGTGGTCGTGGTTCCGGTATGGCAGCTCTGCGTCGTCCAGAAGCTGACCGGGGCGGCTGCGGCGACCGGAGCGACAGCACCGGCGGCGGCGAGGACGAGGGCGGTCACCAACGCGGCGATGAGCTTCTTCATTCGGAGGACTCCACTGCTGGATCGAGCGCGACGTCGCGCCAGCCACGATGGTGGCACGGCCGACCCACTCTGCCGAGAGGATGCCCCGCTCGCGTCGCGAGAGGGACGAAATCGGGCGCATCCGGCCCCCGTCGTATCGATCCGGACGCAGAAAAGGCCCCGATCCAGCGGATCGGGGCCTTCGTCGTATGCGGGGCTACGCCTGCTTCTGCGCGGTACCGCGGCGCGTGCGCAGCTGCTGCAGCGCCTCTTCGAGGAGCTGAGCGGCCTCGGCCTCCGTGCGGCGCTCCTTCACGTACGCGAGGTGCGTCTTGTACGGCTCGGTCTTGGCGACCTGCGGCGGGTTGGCCCGGTCGCGGCCGGCCGGCAGGCCCGACTGCGGCGAGTCGATCACGTCGGGGATCTCCTCGTCGGGGAGGTTGGCCGCGAAGTAGCGGACCGTCTCGTTGCCGAGGGCGTCCCAGTAGGACACGGCCACGCGCTCGGCGTGGAATCCGCGGTCCTGTTCGCCCATGGGCCCCGCGCCGACGCGCGAGCCGCGGATTGCGCTTCCGCCTGATGCCATTCGTGTACCCCTATGCTCCGGTGTCGAACTTGGTGATGAGGCCCAGGACCACGATGCACGCGATCCAGACGAGGCCGAGGATGACGGTGATCCGGTTCAGGTTCCGCTCCGCGACGCCCGAGGCGCCGAGGTTCGACGTGACGCCGCCGCCGAACATGTCGGAGAGGCCACCACCGCGGCCCTTGTGCAACAGGATCAGCAGAGTGAGCAGGAGGCTCGTCAGGCCCAGGACAACCTGGAGCACGACCTGGAGGATTTCCACGCGTAACCTTTCAGCGACCCGCAGGTCTCTCGAAATCTGTCGGATGCGCGCGCGAAAGCCCGCAAACCCTCAGCAAGTATAACTTGACCCCGAGACATCCGCGGATCGCCGCTCCCGACGCGTCCGCCCTTCTGCGCTGAAGAACGAAAGGCCCGGACACCGCTGTGTCCGGGCCCTTCGAAGGGGTCGTGCCTACACGCCCACGTGCTTCTGGAAGCGCGCGATCGCCGCGAACTCCTCCAGCTGGAGGCTGGCGCCGCCGACGAGCGCGCCGTCGACGTTGGGCTCGCGCATGAAGCCGGCGATATTGCCCGACTTGACGGAGCCGCCGTAGAGGATGCGGGTCTTGGCCGCGGTGTCCTCGCCGAGCGTCTCGACCAGCAGCGCGCGCAGTGCGGCGCAGACCTGCTCGGCCTGCTCCGGCGTCGCGGCCTGACCGGACCCGATCGCCCAGACGGGCTCGTACGCCACCACGATGTCGGCACCCGCTTCGACCGCGCCGAGCGCGACCTTCAGCTGGGCGACCGGCACGGCGCTCGGGCCGAACTTCTCCAGGTCCTCCGACGTCTCGCCGACGCAGATCACCGGGACCACGCCGTGCTTGATCGCCGCGGCGGTCTTCGCCGCGACATCCTCATCCGTCTCGTTGTGCAGCGTGCGCCGCTCGGAGTGGCCGATGATGACGTAGTCGCAGTCCAGCTGCGACAGGAACGCACCCGAGATCTCACCGGTGTAGGCACCGCTGTCGAACTTCGAGATGTCCTGGGCGCCGTACTTCAGCGAATACTTGTCCGCGTCGACCAGGATCTGCACCGGGCGAAGGTCGGTGAACGGCGGGAACACGGCGACCTCGACGGCGTCGAAGTCGTGGTTCGCGTCCTTCAGCGCCCACTCGAGCTTCTGCACGAAGGCGATGGCCTGAAGGTGGTCCAGGTTCATCTTCCAGTTGCCCGCGATGAACGGGGTACGAGTCGCTACAGCCATCCGAGGACCTCCAGTCCGGGGAGCTTCTTGCCCTCGAGGAACTCGAGGCTCGCGCCGCCACCCGTAGAAATGTGACCGAACTGGTCATCGTTGAAACCGAGCGCGCGGACGGCCGCAGCCGAGTCCCCGCCACCGACGACGCTGAGTCCGTCGACCTCGGTGAGTGCCTGGGCGACGGCCTTCGTGCCGGCCGCGAACGGCTCCAGCTCGAACACGCCCATGGGGCCGTTCCAGAACACCGTCTTCGAACCGGCGACGATCTCCGCGAAGCGCGCGGCCGTCTCCGGTCCGATGTCGAGGCCGAGACCGGAGGCGCCGAACGGCGTGCTCTCGATCGCGTCGGCCGCGACCGTCTGGTACTCCGCATCCGCCCCGAACTTCGACGCCACCACGACGTCGGTCGGCAGCACGATCTCGACGCCCAGCTCCTTCGCCTTCTCCAGGTAGCGGAGGACAACGGGGATCTGGTCGGCCTCGAGCAGGCTGGAGCCCACCTCGTGGCCCTGGGCCTTGAGGAAGGTGAACAGCATGCCGCCGCCGATCAGCAGCGAGTCGACCCGCGGCAGCAGGTGATCGATCACGCCGAGCTTGTCGGAGACCTTGGAGCCGCCCAGGACGACCGCGTACGGACGCTCCGGCGACTCGGTGAGCTTGTCCAGCACCTCGAGTTCGGCGGCGATCAGCGTGCCGGCGGCGCTCGGCAGCAGCTTCGCCAGTTCGTACACGCTGGCCTGCTTGCGGTGCACCACGCCGAAACCATCCGAGACGAAGGCGTCGCCGAACGCGGCGAGCTGCGCGGCGAAGGCCTCGCGCTCCCCCGCATCCTTGCTGGTCTCGCCCGGGTTGAACCGCAGGTTCTCCAGAACGACGACGTCGCCGTCGCCGAGGGCGCGCACGGCCTCCTCCGCGGAGGGGCCGACGGTGTCCGCGGCGAACGCCACGGGCTTGCCGAGCAGCTCGGAGAGTCGCTGAGCGACGGGCTCCAGGCTGTACTTCGGGTTGGGCTCGCCCTCGGGGCGCCCGAGGTGGCTGATGACCACGACTCGGGCGCCCGCGTTGACGAGCTCGTTGAGGGTGGGCAGCGACGCGCGCACGCGGCCGTCGTCCGTGATCTGGCCGTCCTTCAGGGGGACGTTCAGGTCACAGCGGACGACGATGGCCTTGCCGGCGAGTGAACCCAGTGAGTCGAGAGTGCGAAGCGTCACTGCCTGTCCCGGTTAGAGCTTGGCCGCGACGAACTCGGTGAGGTCGACGAGACGGTTGGAGTAGCCCCACTCGTTGTCGTACCACGACGCGACCTTGACCTGCGAGCCGATGACCTTGGTCAGGCCGGCGTCGAAGATCGAGGAGTGCGGGTCGGTGACGATGTCGGAGGAGACGATCGGGTCCTCGGTGTACTTGAGGATGCCCTTGAGGTCGCCCTCTGCGGCGGCCTTGTACGCGGCGTTGATCTCCTCGACCGTGGCGGGCTTGGTCAGCTCGACGGTGAGGTCGGTGATCGAACCGGTCGGGACCGGAACGCGCAGCGCGTAGCCGTCGAGCTTGCCGACGAGCTCGGGGATGACCAGGCCGAGCGCCTTGGCGGCACCGGTCGAGGTCGGGATGATGTTGACGGCGGCGGCGCGGGCGCGACGCAGGTCGCTGTGCGGGCCGTCCTGCAGGTTCTGGTCGGCGGTGTAGGCGTGGACCGTGGTCATCAGACCGCGCTCGATGCCGAAGTTGTCGAGCAGCACCTTGGCCAGCGGCGCGAGGCAGTTCGTGGTGCAGGAGGCGTTCGACAGGATGTCGTGCACCGCGGCGTCGTACGTTCCCTCGTTGACACCGAGCACGATGGTCGCGACGTCGGCACCGGTAGCGGGAGCGGAGACGATGACCTTCTTGGCGCCGGCGGTGATGTGCTTGCGCGCATCCTCGGACTTGGTGAAGCGACCGGTCGACTCGATCACGATGTCGACGCCCAGCTCGCCCCAAGGCAGGTTGGCGGGGTCGCGCTCCTCGAGGACGATGATCGGCTTGCCGTTGACGACGATCTTGTCGCCGTCCAGCTCGACGGTCGCGTCGAGACGGCCCGTGATGGAGTCGTACTTCAGGAGGTGCGCGAGCGCCTTGTTGTCGGTGAGGTCGTTGACCGCGACGATCTCGATGTCGCTGCCCTTGGCCAGGGCGGCACGGAAGAAGTTACGACCGATACGGCCGAAACCGTTGATGCCGATCTTTACGGACACAGATATCTCCTGTTAGGGAAGGGGCACGCCGTAGTTGGTGCCAATGGAGGGTTGGAACGAACGAGGGAAGTGCCCCGGGCCGTGAAGCCCGGGACACCGACATCGTTACGACAGTAGCAGCAGCCCCGAGGTCTTCTCGCGGGCCTTCTCGAAGCGCGCGGAGACGTCCGCCCAGTTCGTGATGTTCCAGAAAGCCTTGACGTAGTCGGCCTTCACGTTCACGTAATCGAGGTAGAAGGCGTGCTCCCACATGTCCAGCAGCAGCAGCGGAACGGTGGCCGCCGCGAGGTTGCCCTGGTGGTCGTAGAGCTGCTCGATGATGAGCTTCTCGCCGAGCGAGTCCCAGGCCAGGATCGACCAGCCGGAGCCCTGGATGCCGAGCGCCGAGGCGGTGAAGTGCGCGCGGAACTTGTCGAACGACCCGAAGTTGTCGTCGATGGCCGCAGCGAGTTCGCCGACCGGCTTGTCGCCGCCGTCGGGCGAGAGGTTGTTCCAGAACACGGTGTGGTTCACGTGTCCGGCCAGGTTGAACGCCAGGTCCTTCTGCAGCTTGTTGACGTTCGCGAGGTTCTCGGTGTCGCGAGCCTCCTGCAGGGCGGCGATCGCGGTGTTCGCACCGGTCACGTAGGCGGCGTGGTGCTTGTCGTGGTGCAGCTCCATGATCCGCCCACTGATGTTCGGCTCGAGGGCCGAGTAGTCATAGGGAAGTTCGGCGAGCGTGTAGTCAGCCATTGAGTGATCTCCTCTGTTGTTCCCGATCGACTGACGCACCCGGAAAAGCACGTATCGACCGGCTCTGAGCGACTTCCCTAGTCTAGTGAAGCCACCCCGATGCGTACGGCGCGTATCCGCTTCCCATCCGGTGAACGCTCAGGGAACCCCGCGGGGTTGCGTTGATTGAGCCTGCCGAAATCACGACTGCACGCGGATGGTTTCGGCAGGCTCAACCAACGTGTGGATCAGAGGTCGCGCAGCTCCGCGGGGAGGTTGGCGTCGGTGCCGGGGAGGCCGAGGTCGGTGGCGCGCTTGTCGGCCATCGCCAGAAGGCGGCGGATGCGGCCGGCGACGGCGTCCTTGGTCATCGGCGGGTCGGCGTGGTGGCCGAGCTCGTCCAGGCTCGCGTCGCGGTGGGCGAGCCGCAGGGTGCCGGCGTACTTGAGGTGATCGGGGATGTCCTCGCCGAGGATCTCCATCGCACGCTCGACGCGGGCGCAGGCGGCGACGGCGGCCTGGGCGGAGCGGCGCAGGTTCGCGTCGTCGAAGTTGACCAGCCGGTTCGCGGTGGCGCGCACCTCGCGACGCTGGCGCAACTCCTCCCAGCTGGCCACGGTCGCGGTCGCGCCCATGATCGTCAGCATCGCGGAGATGCTCTCGCCGTCGCGGATGACCACCCGGTGCACCCCGCGCACCTCGCGGGACTTCGCCTGGATGCCCAGCCGGCCGGCGGCACCGACGATCGCCATCGCCGCCTCGTTGCCGGGGCAGGCGATCTCGAGCGCGGCCGAACGGCCCGGATCCGTCAGGGTCCCCTGCGCGAGGAAGGCGCCGCGCCAGATCGCGGCGAGCTCGTCGCGCGAGCCCGTGGTCAGCCGGTTCGGCAGGCCGCGGACGGGGCGGCCGCGCTGGTCGAGCAGTCCGGTCTGCCTGGCCAGGGTCTCGCCGCCCTCGACGACCCGGACGAGCCAACTCGTCGAGCGTCGCGTGCCGCCCGCCGAGACGACGCTGCCCTCGCTGCGCACGCCGTACAACTCGGCGAGGTCGCGGCGCACGCGGGTGGCGAGCGGAGCGGAATCGAGTTCGCACTCGACCGCGAGCCGGTTCGAGATGATGTGCAGGCCGCCGGAGAAGCGCAGGATCGTCGCCAGTTCGGCAGCGCGGACGGTGTTCTTACGCGAGACGATCGCGATCAGTTCGCCCTTGACGTCGGCGGTGAGGGCCACGGAGGTTCCTTACTTCGGGTGCGCCGTCAGGCGCCGGATTCATTCTCGGCCCAGGTCGCGATGCTTCACACTGACGGCGACACCGGGCAGGCTGTTCAGTTGCTCGGCGAGCCGACCCGCCATGGCGACCGAGCGGTGCTTGCCGCCCGTGCAACCGACGGCGATGGTCGCGTGGCGCTTGTTCTCGCGCTGGTAACCCTCGAGCACCGGACGCAGCGCACGCGAGTACGCGTCGATGAACTCCTCGGCGCCGTTCTGAGCCAGAACGTATTCTTTCACCTCTTCGTCGAGGCCGGTGTGCGCGCGCAACTCGGGGATCCAGTACGGATTCGGCAGGAACCGGGCGTCGGCCACCAGATCGGCGTCGGCCGGCAGCCCGTACTTGAACCCGAAACTCATCACCGTCACCTGGAGTCCGGCGCGCCCGATCTCGGCGAAACGCTCGGTGATGGCGGTTGCCAGCTGGTGGATGTTGAGGTCGGAGGTGTCGATGACGATATCGGCGGACTCGCGCAGCTGCGCCAGTCGCGAGCGCTCCGCCGAGATGCCGTCGAGCAGGGTGCCGCGCCCCTGCAGCGGATGCGGTCGACGCACCTGCTCGAACCGGCGCACCAGCGCCGCATCGGTCGCCTCCAGGAAGACGACGCGCAGGTCGGTGCCCTGACGCATCTCGCTGACGATGTCGCCGAGATCGGCGAAGAAGTCGCGCCCGCGGATGTCGACCACAGCCGCGATCCTGGGCAGCGTCGTGCCCGCACGCTGGGCGAGGTCCACCAGCGGCCGCAGCATCTGCGGCGGCAGGTTGTCGACGACGTACCAGCCGAGGTCCTCGAGCGCGTTCGCCACCGTGGACCGACCGGCGCCCGACATCCCGGTCACGATGAGCACGTCCTGCTGCTCGGTCTCCGTCGTCATGAGGTCTCCGTCGTCATGCGGTGGCTGTCGTCATGAAGTGGCTGTTCCTTCGTATCCCGGGGATGTCGAACGAGGGTGAGTGTCCAGCCTATCGGCGCGGACCACCCGGAGGGCGCGGTCAGCGCGCCAGGAACTCGTGGATCGACGCCGCGAGCGTCGGACCGATGCCCTTCACCTCGGTGATCTCCTCCTGCGTCGCCGAGCGCAGCCGCGCCACGGATCCGAAGTGCTTCAGCAGATCCTTCACCCGGTTCGGACCGAGTCCCGGGATCTCCCCGAGCTGCGAGCCGAGGTCGCGCTTGCGACGCTGCCGCTGGTGCGTGATGGCGAAGCGGTGCGCCTCGTCGCGGATGCGCTGGAACAGGAAGAGTGCGTCGCTGTTGCGCGGCAGGATCACCGGGAAGTCGGAGTCGGGCAACCAGATCTCCTCCAGCCGCTTGGCGATGCCGCAGAGCGTGATCCCGGTGACTCCCGACTCGTCCAGCGCGCGCTGTGCTGCGGCGACCTGCGGCTGGCCGCCGTCGACGATCAGCAGGTTCGGCGGATACGCGAACTTCTTGCGCTTCGCCTGCACGATGTCGCCCGCGCTCGCGCTCGGATCCGGGGTCGGCTCCTCCTCCGGCTCCTTCAGGTAGGCGAGCCGGCGACTGAGCACCTGGTAGAGCGAGTCGGTGTCGTCCGTCGACTCGGCGATCGTGAAGCGCCGGTACTGGTCCTTCCGGACGAGGCCGTCCTCGAAGACCACCATCGACGCGACGATGTTCGTGCCGCTCAGGTGCGAGACGTCGTAGCACTCCATCCGCAGCGGCGCCTCGGCCATGCCGAGGGCGTCGCGGATGTCCTCCAACGCCTGGGTGCGCGCGGTGAAGTCGGCGGAGCGACGGGTCTTGTAGAGCATCAGGGCCTGCTTGGCGTTCTGAGTCGCGGTCTCGAGCAGCGCGGCCTTGTCGCCGCGCTGAGCCGCGCGAAGCGCCACCTTCGAGCCGCGGATCTCGCCGAGCCAGGTCTCGAGAGCCTCGGTGTCGTCCGGCAGCTCAGGCACCACGATCTCGCGCGGCGGGATGTCGCCGCCCTCGTAGGCGGCCTGCAGCGCCATGTCGACCAGCTCGGGCGTGGACATGTCGAGCTCCTTGTCGACCACCCAGCCGCGCTCACCGCGGATACGTCCGCCGCGGACCCGGAACTGCTGCACCGCCGCGGCGAGTTCGTCGTGCACGATCGCGTAGAGGTCGACGTCGACGTTGTCCTTCAGCACCACGGCGCTCTTGGCCAGCACCGCGTCGAGCGCGGCGGCCTGGTCGCGCAGCTTCGCGGCCTGCTCGTAGTCGAAGTCGGCGGCGGCGACGCGCATCGCCTTCTCGATCTCGCCGATCATCCGCCGGTCGTAGCTGCCCATGAACGCGACGAAGCGGTCCACCATCCGGCGGTGGTCCTCGAAGGAGATCTTCTGCGAGCAGGGCCCGCCGCAGCGGCCGATCTGGCTGGCGAAGCAGGGTTTGCCGCTCTGCATGGCGCGCTTGTAGTTGGCGTCGTTGCAGGTGCGGATCGGGATCGCTTTGACCATCAGGTCGATCGACTCGTGGATCGCCCAGATCTTCGGATACGGGCCGAAGTAGCGGGCGCCTCGGATCTTGGTGTTGCGCGTGACCATCACCCGCGGCGCCTCGTCGCCGAGGGTCACCGCCATGTACGGGTAGGACTTGTCGTCGCGGAACTTGACGTTGAAGGGCGGGTCGAACTCGTTGATCCAGGTGAACTCGAGCTGCAGCGCCTCGACGTCGGTGCCGACGACGGTCCACTCCACGCTCGCGGCGGAGGTGACCATCCGCCGGGTGCGCTCGTGCAGGCTCGGCAGCGGCTGGAAGTAGTTGCTCAGCCGCTGCCGGAGGTTCTTCGCTTTGCCCACGTAGAGCACCCGGCGGTGCTCGTCACGGAATCGGTACACCCCCGGCTGGGTCGGGATCTCGCCCGGCTTGGGCCGGTAATCGACGGTGTTGCTCACGGTCAGCGGGCCGCGGCGACCGACTTCGCGGCCGTGCGGGGCTTGGACGCGATCTTCGGATGCGGATGCGCCGCGTGCCGCGTGGCGTCCTCGGCGAAGATCTCGGCCAGGAACGCGCCGGTGTAGCTCTTGTCGTTCTTGGCGAGCGTCTCGGGGGTGCCGATGCCGACCACCTGGCCGCCGCCCGCTCCACCCTCTGGACCCATGTCGATCAGCCAGTCGGCCGACTTGATCACGTCGAGATTGTGCTCGATCGTGATCACCGTGTTGCCTTTGTCGACCAGGCCGTTCAGTACCAGCAGCAACTTACGCACGTCCTCGAAGTGCAGACCCGTGGTCGGCTCGTCGAGAACGTAGATGCTGCGGCCGTTGGAGCGGCGCTGCAGCTCGGTGGCCAGCTTGACGCGCTGCGCCTCGCCGCCGGAGAGCGTGGTGGCACTCTGGCCGAGCCGCACGTAGCCGAGGCCGACCTCGACCAGGGTGCGCAGGAAGCGGTGGATCGCGGTGATCGGCTCGAAGAAGTCGGCCGCCTCGGCGATCGGCATGTCGAGCACCTCGGCGATGTTCTTGCCCTTGTAGTGCACCGAGAGGGTGTCGCGGTTGTAACGCGCTCCCCCGCAGACCTCGCAGGCGACGTAGACGTCGGGCAGGAAGTTCATCTCGATCTTGATGGTGCCGTCGCCGGAGCACGCCTCGCAGCGCCCACCCTTGACGTTGAAGCTGAACCGGCCCGGCAAGTAGCCGCGCGCCTTCGCCTCCGTGGTCTCGGCGAAGAGGTTGCGGATGCGGTCGAAGACGCCGGTGTACGTCGCCGGGTTCGAGCGCGGGGTGCGGCCGATCGGATTCTGATCGACGTGCACGACCTTGTCGAGGTTGTCGAGACCGGTGACGCGCAGGTGCTTGCCCGGCACCTTGCGGGCACCGTTGAGCTGGTTCGCGAGCACCCGGTACAGGATGTCGTTGACCAGGGTGGACTTGCCGGAGCCGGAGACGCCCGTGACGGCGACCATGGTGCCGAGCGGGAAGTCGACGCTCACCCCGCGCAGGTTGTTCGCCTGCGCGCCCTGCACGCTGATCATCCGCTTCTTGTCGATCTTGCGCCGGGTCTTCGGCGTCTCGATGGCCTTGCGGCCCGAGACGTAGTCGCCCGTGAGCGAGTGCGTGTTGGCGAGCAGTTCGTCGTACGAGCCCGAGTGCACCACGCGGCCGCCGTTGACGCCGGCGCCGGGGCCGATGTCGACGATCCAGTCGGCCGTGCGGATGGTGTCCTCGTCGTGTTCGACCACGATCAGCGTGTTGCCCAGGTCGCGGAGCTTGACCAGGGTGTCGATCAACCGGCGGTTGTCGCGCTGGTGCAGGCCGATGCTCGGCTCGTCCAAGACGTAGAGCACGCCGGTCAGGCCCGAACCGATCTGGGTGGCGAGGCGGATGCGCTGCGCCTCGCCGCCGGAGAGCGAGCCGGCCGCGCGCGAGAGGTTGAGGTAGCTCAGGCCGACCTCGATCAGGAAGTCGAGGCGCGCCTTGATCTCGCGCAGCACCTGCGCGGCGATCATCGCCTCCCGCTCGGTGAGCTGCAACTGGTTCATAAAACCGTGCGCGTCGGCGAGCGAGAGCTCGGCGACGTCGGCGATGCTGGCGTCGTGCACGGTGACGGCGAGCACCTCCGGCTTGAGCCGCTTACCCTGACAGACGGGGCACGCGACCTCGCGGAGGTACTCGGACCAGCGTGCGCGCTGCACATCCGTCTCGGCTTGCACGTACTGACGTTCGATGTAGGGAACGACACCTTCGAAGCCGGAGGTGTAGCTCATCTCGCGGCCGTAGCGGTTCTTCCACTTGACCTTGACCTCGAAGTTGTCGCCGCGCATCACCGCGGCCTGCACCTCGGAGCTGAGCCGCTTCCACGGCGTGTTCAGCGAGAAGCCGAGGTCGCGGGAGAGGCCCTCGAGCAGCTTCTCGTAGTACTGGAACAGGCCCTTGCCCTGGGTCGTCCACGGGATGATCACGCCGTCGGCGATGCTCAGCTCGGGGTCGCCCAACAGCAGCTCCTCATCGACGGACATCCGCGTGCCGAGGCCGGAGCACTCGGGGCACGCGCCGAACGGGGCGTTGAAGGAGAAGGTGCGCGGCTCGATCTCGGTCAGCGCGATCGGGTGCTGGTTGGGGCAGGAGAGCTTCTCGGAGAAGGTCGTCCACGCCTCGTCGCCCTCCTGGTCGACGAAGTTGATCTGCACCAGGCCATCGGTGAGTCGGAGGGCGGTCTCGAGCGAGTCGGTGAGCCGGCCGAGGATCTCGGGCCCGGCGACCAGACGGTCGACGACGACCGAGATGTCGTGCTTGAGCTGCTTCTTCAGCTTGGGGGCGTCGCTGAGCTGCACCATGGCGCCGTCCACCATGGCACGCGAGTAGCCACCCGAGGTCAGCTCCTTGAAGAGGTCGACGAACTCGCCCTTCTTCTGCGAGACCACCGGACTGAGCACCTGGTAGCGGGTCCCCGCCTCCAGCTCCATCAGCTGATCGGCGATCTGCTGCACCGTCTGCGCCTCGATCTTCTCGCCGCAGATCGGGCAGTGCGGCACGCCGATGCGCGCCCAGAGCAGACGCATGTAGTCGAAGATCTCGGTGATCGTGCCGACCGTGGAGCGCGGATTGCGGTTGGTCGACTTCTGGTCGATCGAGACCGCGGGGCTGAGGCCCTCGATGAAGTCGACGTCGGGACGGTCGACCTGGCCGAGGAACTGACGCGCGTACGCGGAGAGCGACTCGACGTAACGGCGCTGACCCTCGGCGAAGATCGTGTCGAACGCGAGGGAGGACTTGCCGGAACCGGAGAGACCGGTGAACACCACGAGGGAGTCGCGCGGGATCTCGAGGTCGACGTCGCGCAGGTTGTGCACCCGGGCGCCGCTGACGACGAGCTTCGAGGCGGAGTCGGGCAGCGCGGTGATGCTGGCGCCCTCCATGAGGTCGTGCTGCGGGGTCATCGCTTCCTTAGCTTCACGTCGTGTGCTGTCACGTTGGAGTTCCGTAGATGTATTCGAGGTCGGCACCCGGGAAGTGTACGCGCCAGCACCGACATCGAAGACATCGTTCGCTGCGCGCTGATCGGGGCGTCGCCGACTTGACGCGCGGTCGTCGGCGCCGACCACCCCTCCGCCGACGGCGTCATCCGAGGTGGCCCGCCTTCTCCATCTGACGCAGCTCGCGCTTGAGTTCGGAGACCTCGTCGCGCAGCCGCGCCGCGAGCTCGAACTTCAGCTCCCCCGCCGCCTGCAGCATCTGATCGTTCAGGTCGCCGATGATCGACTCGAGGTCGTTGGCGCCGTTCGCCGCCAGGCCCTCGCGGCGCAGGTTCGGCGTCGGGCTCTTCTTCTTGGCGTTGCGGCCGGCCAACAGCTCGGCGGTGTCCGCGCCCTCTCGCGCGAGCATCGCCGTGATGTCGCCGATCTTCTTGCGCAGCGGCTGCGGGTCGATGCCGCGTTCCAGGTTGTACGCCACCTGCTTCTCCCGGCGCCGATCCGTCTCCTCGATGGCGAGCTTCATCGAATCCGTCATCCGGTCGGCGTACATGTGCACCTCGCCCGAGACGTTGCGCGCCGCGCGACCGATGGTCTGGATGAGCGAGGTGGAGGAGCGCAGGAAGCCCTCCTTGTCGGCGTCGAGGATCGCGACCAGCGAGACCTCGGGCAGGTCGAGGCCCTCGCGGAGCAGGTTGATGCCGACCAGCACGTCGTAGACGCCGGCGCGCAATTCGCTGAGCAGCTCGACGCGGCGCAGGGTGTCGACGTCGGAGTGCAGATAGCGCACGCGAACGCCCGCCTCGGTGAGGAAGTCGGTGAGTTCTTCGGCCATCCGCTTGGTCAGCGTGGTGACCAGGATCCGCTCGTCCTTCTTCGTGCGGATCGTGATCTCTTCGAGCAGGTCATCGATCTGGCCCTTGGTCGGCTTGACCACGATCTCGGGGTCGACCAGTCCGGTGGGGCGGATGATCTGCTCGACGATGCCGTCGGCGATGCCCATCTCGTAGCGGCCGGGAGTCGCCGAGAGGTACACGGTCTGGCCGACGCGGCCCTTGAACTCCTCCCACTTCAGTGGGCGGTTGTCCATGGCGCTGGGCAGGCGGAAGCCGTGCTCCACCAAAGTGCGCTTGCGCGACGCGTCGCCCTCGAACATCGCGCCGATCTGCGGCACGGTGACGTGCGACTCGTCGATCACGACGAGGAAGTCGTCGGGGAAGTAGTCGAGCAGGCAGTGAGGCGCCTCGCCGGGCTCGCGGCCGTCGACGTGGCGGCTGTAGTTCTCGATGCCCGAGCAGAACCCGAGCTGCTCCATCATCTCGAGGTCGAAGCTGGTGCGCATCCGCAGCCGTTGCGCCTCCAGGAGTTTGCCCTGGGACTCGAGCTCCTTCAGGCGCACCTCGAGCTCCTGCTGGATGGTGCCGATGGCACGGTGCATCACGTCGGTGCTCGCGACGTAGTGCGAGCCCGGGAAGACCGAGACCGATTCGAGCTTCTGGGCGACCTCGCCCGTGAGCGGATGCAGCGTGTACAGCGCCTCGATCTCGTCGCCGAACATCTCGATCCGGATCGCGAGCTCCTCGTACATCGGGATGATCTCGATCGTGTCGCCGCGCACGCGGAAGGTGCCGCGGGCGAAGTCGACGTCGTTGCGGTTGTACTGCATCGAGACGAACTTGCGGATCAGCCGGTCGCGGTCGATCCGCTGGCCGACCTGCAGGGCGACCATCGCCTCGAGGTACTGCTCGGGCTGGCCGAGGCCGTAGATGCAGGAGACGGTGGAGACGACGATGACGTCGCGCCGGCTGAGCAGCGAGTTCGTGGTGGAGTGCCGCAACCGCTCGACCTCGGCGTTGACCGAGCTGTCCTTCTCGATGAAGGTGTCGGTCTGCGGCACGTAGGCCTCTGGCTGGTAGTAGTCGTAGTACGAGACGAAGTACTCGACGGCGTTGTTCGGCAGCAGCTCGCGGAACTCCGTGGCCAGCTGGGCGGCGAGGGTCTTGTTGTGCGCGAGCACGAGGGTGGGCCGCTGCACGGCCTCGATCAGCCACGCCGTGGTCGCCGACTTACCGGTACCGGTGGCGCCGAGGAGCACCACGTCGGTCTCGCCCGCGTTGATGCGGGCGCTCAGCTCGGCGATCGCCGTCGGCTGATCGCCGCTCGGCTTGTACTCACTGACGACCTCGAAGGGGTGCACGGCACGGGTGGGCTCCATGGTCTCCAGGCTAGCCGCGACCACCGACACTGAGTGTCGGTGCGCTCGACGCGAACGTCAGACCAGGGTCGAGATCCGGCTCCAGAGCGCGTCGGCCTGCGCCAGGGTGTGCTCGATCGAGCCCGAGGAATCGATGACGACGTCGGCCATCGCCAGGCGCTGTTCGTCGCTCGCCTGCGACGAGACCCGATTGCGCGCCTCCGTCTCGGCCATTCCGCGCAGTTCGACCATGCGGCGGATCCGCGTCTCGGCCGGCGCGTGCACCACCACGACCTCGCGGAACTCGGCGGAACCGCGCCCTTCGGCCAGCAGCGGCACGTCGTAGATGACCACGGCATCCGGACCCGCGGCGGCGAACTGCCGTTGCGACTCCGCCACGACCGCCGGATGCGTGATGGCGTTCAGGTCCAACCGCGCGCGCTCATCCGTGAACACGATCGCACCGAGGGCAGGCCGGTTCAGGGTTCCGTCCGCAGCGATGACCTCGGGCCCGAAGCGCTCGGCGATCGCCTGAAGGCCCGGCGTCCCGGGTTCGACCACCTCCCGCGCGATCCGATCAGCATCCACGACCACGGCCCCCCGCTCCGCCAACCGTCGCGCGACGGTCGACTTCCCCGACGCGATTCCACCCGTGAGCCCGATCAGATACACACGCACGAGCCTACCCACCCCGCACATCTCGCGAAATTTCGCGAGATTCGATGTTGCGGGCGAGATGGCACGCCGCGGCGGCGGATCTGGTCCGCAAACCGCGATCTCGAGCGCGGCCCGCGGGAACGCCGAAGGGCCGGCCCGACGAATCGGACCGGCCCCGCGGATGCACACGCTCCCGAAGGAGCGGCGTGACTAGTTGTTGCTGGAGAGCTTCTCGCGCAGCGCGGCGAGGGACTCGTCGTCGGCGAGGGTGCCGGCTCCGGTCGACTCGCTGGTGAACGAGGAACCGACCGAGACGCCGGCGGACTCGTTCTGAGCCTCTTCCTGCGACTTGGCGACCTGCGCCTTGTGCGCCTCCCAGCGAGCCTGGGCGGCAGCGTAGTCCTGCTCCCACGCCTCGCGCTGGGACTCGAAGCCCTCGCGCCACTCGTTGGTCTCCGGGTCGAAGCCCTCGGGGTACTTGTAGTTGCCCTGGTCGTCGTACTCGGTGGCCATGCCGTACAGCGCCGGGTCGAACTCGGTGCCCTCGGGGTCGACGTTCTCGTTGGCCTGCTTCAGCGAGAGGCTGATGCGACGACGCTCGAGATCGATGTCGATGACCTTGACGAAGACCTCTTCGCCCACGGACACGACCTGCTCGGCGAGCTCGACGTGCTTGCCCGAGAGCTCGGAGATGTGGACGAGGCCCTCGATGCCGTCGGCGACGCGAACGAACGCACCGAACGGAACGAGCTTCGTGACCTTACCCGGGGCGACCTGACCGATCGCGTGGGTACGGGCGAAGACCTGCCACGGGTCCTCCTGGGTCGCCTTGAGCGAGAGCGACACGCGCTCGCGGTCGAGGTCGACCTCGAGGATCTCGACGGTGACTTCCTGACCGACCTCGACGACCTCGGAGGCGTGCTCGATGTGCTTCCAGGACAGCTCGGAGACGTGGACGAGACCGTCGACGCCGCCCAGGTCCACGAACGCACCGAAGTTGACGATCGAGGAGACGACACCCTTGCGGACCTGACCCTTGTGCAGGTTGTTCAGGAACGTGGTGCGGCTCTCGGACTGCGTCTGCTCGAGCAGGGCACGGCGCGACAGGACCACGTTGTTGCGGTTCTTGTCGAGCTCGAGGATCTTGGCCTCGATCTCCTGACCCAGGTACGGGGTGAGGTCGCGGACGCGGCGCAGCTCGATGAGCGACGCAGGCAGGAAGCCGCGCAGGCCGATGTCGACGATGAGGCCACCCTTGACGACCTCGATGACCGAACCGGTGACGACACCGTCGGACTCCTTGATCTTCTCGACGTCGCCCCACGCACGCTCGTACTGGGCACGCTTCTTGGAGAGGATCAGGCGACCCTCTTTGTCTTCCTTCTGCAGGACGAGCGCCTCGACGGAGTCGCCGACGTTGACGACCTCGCTCGGGTCGACGTCGTGCTTGATGGAGAGCTCACGCGAGGGGATGACACCCTCGGTCTTGTAGCCGACGTCGAGGAGGACCTCGTCGCGGTCGATCTTCACGACGGTGCCTTCGATGAGGTCGCCGTCGTTGAAGAACTTCAGAGTCTTTTCGACCGCGGCAAGAAAGTCTTCAGCAGACCCGATGTCGTTGATCGCGACCTGCTTGGTTGCCTTTTCGGTCGTTGCGGTTGTCATTAAGGGATGCTCCAGTATGGACAGAACTCGGGCCTTCGCCCACGCGCGCAGCGTCGTGGGGAGGGCGGATTGATGTGAGGATGGCGGTTGCCGTGAAGGCACACGCCTGCCACAAACGTGACGTCCAATCCTATCCCCCTGTTCGGCCCGCCGCAATCACGCCGCGCCCGCCGATCCGCCCCTCCCCCGGCGAAAAGTTGCAGCCCGGCACGGCCCGGGGCTGCAACTTCTCGCCAGAGGAGGGTGGGGCGTCAGTCGTCGACCTTCTCCGGCTCCGGGACGGCGGCGGGAGCGGCGGGAGCGGCGGGGCCGCGGACGGCGTCGTGGCCCGACACGTCGGTGTCGGAGCCGGCGAAGCGGGCCTGGACCTTCTCGGAGTTGAGCAGCAGGTTGAGCAGGATCGCGACAACGGCGCCGGCGCTGATGCCGGAGTCGAAGATGATCGTGAACCAGGTCGGGAACTGGGCGTAGATCTCGGGGCTGACGGTCGGCAGCAGCGCGACCCCCAGCGAGATCGCCACGACGAGGATGTTGGTGTTGTTGAACTTCACCTTCGACAGCGTGCGGATACCGCTGGCCGCGACCATGCCGAACAGCGCGATGCCGGCGCCGCCGAGCACCGCGACGGGGATGCCCTCGACCACGGCGCCGAGCGCCGGGATGAGGCCCAGGATCACCAGGACGCCGCCGGCGAAGGTGGCGACGTACCGCGACTTCACCCCGGTCAGCGAGACCAGGCCGACGTTCTGCGCGAACGCGGTGTACGGGAAGGTGTTGAACAGGCCGCCGATCACGGTGGAGAGTCCGTCGGCACGCAGGCCGTCCGCGAGCTGGCGCGGGGTGACCGGCTTCTCCACGATCTCACCGACCGCGATGATGTCGCCGGTGGTCTCGGTCATGATGACCAGGCCGACGATGCACATCGAGATGATCGCGCTCGCCTCGAAGGTCGGGAAGCCGAAGTAGAACGGCAGCGTCACGCCGAACCAGGCCTCGCTCCCGACGCCGCTCCAGTCGACCAGGCCGAACGGGATGGCGACGATGGTGCCCACGACCAGGCCGAGCAGGATGGACAGGCGCTGCAGCACCGGCGGCGCGAAACGCTCGATCAGGATGATGAACAGCAGCGTCCCGGCCGCGAAGCCGATGTCGAGCGGGTTGCCGAAGTCCTCGGAGCCGGTGCCGCCGCCGACCCAGCCGGCCGCGACGTCCATCAGCGAGACGCCGATGATCAGGATGACCGTGCCGGTGACGATCGGCGGGAAGAAGCGCACCAGCCGCGAGAAGATCGGCGCCAGCAGCATCATGAACAGTCCGCACGCGATCACGGATCCGTAGATCGCCGTGATGCCGTACTCGCCGCCGATCGTGATCATCGGTCCGACCGCCGCGAAGGTGCAGCCCTGCATCAGCGGCAATCGGACCCCGAAGCGCCAGAATCCGATGGACTGGATCAGGGTGGCGATGCCGGCGACGAGCAGATCCGCGCTGATCAGGTGCGGCAGGGCGCTCGGCTCGAGCTGCCCCATCCCGATCAGGGCGCCGCCGACGATCAGCGGCACCGCCACGGCGCCCGCGTACATCGCGAGGACGTGCTGCAGCCCCAACGGCGCCAGCCGCGCCAGCGGCGGGATGCGGTCGACGGGGTGTTTCTCGGTGACTTCCGACGCGTTCTCTGCGAAAGGTCTTTCGGCGGACATGGCGGCTCCCCGGTCGTGAATAACACACAATTGTGCTTCTACTCAGACCCTAAGAAGGCCGTGTTTCGGGGTCGAGCCCTCCCGTGTTTCCAGAGTGTTAAGCGGACACTGCACACCGCCCCCAAGGTGGGGCGGCGACGCCCGCGAACCCGTCGCTAGCATCGGCTCATCCGGCATCGACACCCGTCATCCTGCCGATGTGCAGATTGGTGCCTCACCGTGCCCGAACTCTCCCGCCGCTCCTTCGTCGCGGGCACGGCCGCCCTGGCCGGCGCCTGGCAGCTCGACCCGGCGCTACTGGGCGAGCGGCTGTCGGCGGCGATGGAGACGAGCGCGACGAGGGCGACCGCCGCGACATCGCCGGCGCCGAGCACGCTGCAGCAGACCGTGTTGCGCGGCAGCGTGGTCTCCAGGCAGTACCGCGCCGTGACCACCGGCGCCGGCGAGCCCTACCTGCCACGACTGGACGTGCTCGGCCGCTCCCCCGATCCCTCCCGGGTCGCGAACCGGCGCTCCCTGCTGTACCTCGCGCACCTGTCGGACATGCACGTGATCGACGCGCAGTCGCCGGCCAGGATCGAACCGATGATCGTGCAGGATCACGCCTCCTGGGGTTCCGCCTTCCATCCGCACGACCCGCTGACGGTGCACGTGACCGCCGCCATGGTGAAGGCCTTCGCCGACCTCCGGATCAGCCCGCTCACCGGCGCGCCGATGGGCGCGGCGATCGTCACCGGCGACAGCGCCGACATGCACTCCACGCACGAACTGCGCTGGTACATCGACGTGCTGGACGGCAAGGAGATCCTGCCCAACAGCGGCTCCACGACCCGTTTCGAGGGTGTGCAGGCCTGGGCCGAGGCGAGCTGGGCCTATCGACCGGCGGATCCGCGCGGCGGCGCGTTCGGCGACTACGGCTTCCCGGAACTGCCCGATCTGCTCGCGGACGCCTCCCGCGTGCCCGTGCAATCCGTCGGTCTGCCGGTGCCGTGGTTCGCGGTCTACGGCAACCACGACACGCTGCTCCTGGGCACCTTCGACCTCAGCCCCCAACTGCACAACCTCGCCCTCGGCGGTCGGAAGGCGTACTCGTTGGAGGCCACCGCGACGTCGATCCTGCAGGGGTACGCCTCGGCCTCCAGCCCGATCCAGCAGGCGCTGGACGCCCTCGGGCTGCAGCTGGGTCTCCGGCCCGGATTCAAGGCCGTCACCGCAGACCCCTCCCGCGCACTCTTCGCCCAGCGCGACTTCATGGCCGAGCACTTCGTGACGGAGCCGGCGCCCGGGCCGGTGGGGCACGGCTTCACGCAGCACAACCTCGACTCGGGCGAGACCTGGTGGCGCACCGAACTCTCGCCCGACATCCGCGCCTTCGGCCTGGACACCTGCAACCAGGTCGCCGGGCCGGACGGCGCGGTGCCGGATGCGCAGTTCCAGTGGCTGAAGAAGGAACTCGCCCAGGCGCAGCAGGAGCAGAAGCTCGTGCTCATCTTCAGCCACCACAACAGCCTCACCCTGGAGAACAGCGCTCAGCGGCCCGGTCAGGAGGTGGTGCTGCACCACGCCGAGGAGTTCGTGGATCTGCTGCTCGCGCATCCGAACGTGATCGCGTGGCTGAACGGGCACACCCACCTGAACCAGATCCTGCCGCACACGACGTCCGGCCCCGGCTCGGTCGGCACCGGCCCCGGCTTCTGGGAGATCACGACGGCATCCTGCATCGACTTCCCGCAGCAGCAGCAGCTCGTCGAGATCGTCGACAACCGCGACGGCACCCTCTCGATCTTCACGACCGTGGTCGACCACGCGGCACCGGCGGTACCGAGCGCAGGATCGGATTACCTCGATCTCGCCGCGCGCAGTCGCGAGTTCGCCCTGAACGACTGGGCGGAGGATCCGCTGATGCGCCGCGGCTCGCCCCTGGATCGCAATACCGAGTTGCTGATCGCGGCGCCCTTCGACCTGACTCGCATCACGGATGCGTCGGTGCAGGCCCGCCAGGCGGCCGACCATGCCCGACTGCTCGCCTACGAGCAGAAGACGCAGCGATGAGGGCGCTCCGTCTCAGGGCCGCCCCGGCCGCGGTGATGGCGCTGGCCGCGGTGATGGCGCTGGCCGGCTGCAGCCAGATCGCCGCCATCGCTCCGGTCGGCGGTGACCGGGTCTCGAACGTGCGCTACGCGGCACTCGATGTGCTCGTGGCCGAAAGGGTCGAGCTGCTCACCGCTCCCGATTGCGTGGAGAAGGACCGTTCCGTGAGCTGCACCGGCAGCACGCTCGACGGCGCCACGATCACCGTGACCTCGACGGCGGCGGATGAGGACCACCTCGAGATCGTCGTCGGTACGGACACGCTGTTCTCCGGCTCCCTCTCCGCGGTGATCGACGACGCGGTGGATGGAGCGCAGCCGTGAGCGCCGCACGCCGCATCCTGCTGACGCTGCCCGCGGTGCTCGGGCTGCCGGTGGCGCAGGCCGCGCTCGTCCGGCCGGGGGCCACGCCCGCCGCCGACATCGGATTTGTCCTGATGGCGCTGGCGTCGTTCGCGGTGACGGTTCTCGGCGCCTGGCTGCTGGCAACGGCCCTCCTGGCGGGCATCGACGGGGCGCCGTGGCGCCCGGGGCCACGCGCGCTGGTCCGGACGCTCGCTGTAGCGGCGATCGTCGGCGCCTGCGCGGTGGTCCATCCGCTGCTCGCGCTCCCGGCGTTGGTGCTGGCCGCTCTCCTCCTGCCCGCACTGGCGGCGGGCGAGGGCGTCCGCGCCGGACTGCGAGGGTTCCGTCGGCATCCCGGTCGGAGCGCGCTGCTCGCCGTCGCAACGCTCGCCCTCTGCCTGCTCGGCTGGCTGACCGCGCTGATCACCGGACTGTTCGTAACCGGAGCCCTCGGCGCCTTGCTGTGCTGGTTCGGATTCGCGCTCGCCGGGGCGATCGCGCTGGCGGGCAGCACCGCGCTTCTGCGCCGGCCCTGACTGCCCTGACCGCCGGTGCTGACCGCCGGCACCGCCAGCCCGGGCCGCCGGCCCAACCGCCTGCACCGCATCGCGCCGTGTCCGGATCCGGCGCCTGCGCGGCTCGATCAGCCCTCACACGCCGGTCCCGCTTTTTGCAACGATGGAAAAACGATCCGCCATCGGAAGGACCGGCCATGCAGCCAGCGCGCAGTCCCCTCGCCGAGTTCCTCCGCGCCCGCCGCGAACTGCTGCAGCCGGAGGAGGTCGGCCTCCCGCGCGACGAGAACCGTCGCGTGCCGGGTCTGCGCCGCGAAGAGGTCGCGCGCCGAGCCGGGATCAGCCCGGAGTACTACCTGCGGCTGGAGCAGGGGCGCGACCACCAGCCCTCCGCCCAGGTGCTCGGCGCCCTCTCCCGCGCCCTCGACCTCGACGAGGACGCGCGGGCCTACCTGCATCGGCTCGCTCATCCCGCACCGAACACCCGGCGGCCGCGGATCGATGCCGTCGAGCCGGCCGTCCTGCAACTGCTGCAGCGGATGTCGGACGTGCCGGCGTACATCTCGGACCGCAATCACGACGTGCTCGCCGTGAATCCGCTGGCCGCGGCGTTGGCACCGGGCTACCTGCTGCCGGGGACGAATCTGCTGCTGGCGGTCGTCGAGCTCGGTCCGGACGCGCACGCCGTCGAGGACTGGGCCGAGACCACCCGGCGCCTCGTCGCGGCCCTGCGACACGGCTCGGAGCCCGGAGATCCTCGCTTGCAGGAGATCGTCGAGACGCTGTCGATCCGCAGCCCCGAGTTCCGCCGGCTCTGGGCGGCGCACGACGCCCGGCCGCAGACCTCGGGGTTCGCGCTGCACCTCATCCCGCCGCACGGCTGGGTTCGGCTGCGGTGGCAGAGCCTGCAGGTACCCGGCGGCAGCGGTCACGCGCTCACCAGCATGCTCGCCGAACCCGGCAGCGAGGGCGAGCGGGCTCTGCGTGAGCTGGCACGCCGCGTCGACGCCGAACGCTCAGCCGCTCCTCGGCTCCGCCTGGCGTGAGTTCCGCCCGGCATTCGCCGCCGGTATCCTCGATCCATGCCCCGACCCCGGCGTTTCGATGAGATCGCGCTGCTCGACGGCGCCCTGGAGATCTTCTGGAGCCGAGGATTCGAGCGCACGTCCATCGAGGACGTCGCGACGGCGACCGGCGTCGGCAACGGCAGCATCTACGCCGCCTACGGCAGCAAGCTCGGGCTCTTCCTCGCCGTCTTCCGCCGCTACTGCGCGGGCCGCGCGGAACTGGTCGAGCGGGTGATCCACGATCACCAGGGCGACTTCGCCGCTGCGGTCGAGAACTTCCTCGAGGCGATCGTCGTCGACTGCACCTCTCACGGCGACGGTCGCGGCTGCCTGATGCTGAACAGCCTCGGCGAGCTGAGCGCGCGGTACCCGGCGGTGGCCGAGGTCGGTCGCGAGACGCTGGAGCGGATGAACGCCGTGCTCGAGGCGCGGGTCCGCGCGGGGATCGACGCGGGCGAGATCGCGCTCGAGAGCGGCGATGCAGCGGGGTTGGGCGCCCACCTCGTCCTGGTGTCGCAGGGGCTGATCAACCTCAGCCGGATCGGGGTGCCGGCGGGTCAGTTGCGCTCGATCGCCGCAGCGTCGAGTCGGATGTCGCACCTGCTGAGCGCCGCCTGAGACCGGGCCGCGAGCGAGGATCGGCACGCTACGCGTCGATCACGCCCGTCGACTCCCAGAGCCGCAACAGCTTGAGGGCCAGGTGCAGCGTGCTGCGCTGCCAGCCGTCGTCGAGAGCCGCGCGCACCGCCTCCGGCATGTTCTCCAACCGGTAGTACAGCGTCGTGCGGTGGATGTGCAGTCGCGAGCACGCGGCCCGGACCTGGCCGCCCTCATCCAGGTACACCTCGATCGTCTCGCGCTGGATCCGATCGCCGCGCCGCAGTTCGGCCGCGGCCGGCGAGATGTCGGCCAGACGTTGCGGGCCGAGGGCGACCGAGTGCACGAGGGCCCAGCCGCCGAGTGCGGTCGATGCCGCCGCGCCGTCGAACTCGGGCAGGGCCGCCGACAGCTCGGCTGCGGTTCGGCTCTGCTCCGCCGCGTCACCGAGATCACTCGCCGACGCATCAAGAGGCGCCGTGCCGATGCCCAGGACCGGTACGCCCAGGCGCTGCGCCTCGCGCGCGATCCACTCCTCCGGACCGGAGACCGGCAGCCCGCGGGTGATCAGGTAGGCGATCCCGTCCTCCTCCCGCAGGAACGTCGCCCGCGCCGGCACGCCGGCCGCGACGTGCTGGCCGAAGGCGACCCGGCTCGCCGTCGAGCTCGACGGGCCCAGCAGGACCGCCGTCACGACCGTGCGCGGGCCGCGGTCGAGCCAGCCGCGCGCGATCGCCTCGACGAAAGCGCCGCGTCGTTCGGCCGCGGAATCCGCCAACAACCCCGCCATCACGCGCTCCCGCGTGGACGAGGTGAGGCGGCGCAGCGGGGCAGGAGCCCCCGCTTCGAGCGACTGCGGTTCCATCGACGCCTCATCCTCCGGTTCGAAGCGATCGGCGCTCGGCCGATCCGTCTCCTTCACGCTACGAGCAGGCCGCGCCGGGCGCGTGTCCCTCCGGGAGTCACCTGGCGGGTCAGGACGCGGCGCGTACGGCCTCGGCATCGGAGCGCCGCGTGGTACGGAAGCGGCGCTGATACTCCGACGGCGTCACGCCGAGCCGGGCGACGAAGGCCCGGCGCAGCGCGACCGGTGAGCCGTAGCCCACGTCCACCGCTGCCCGCGCCACGGACGAGCCCGATTCCAGCAGCACCGTGGCCAGATCCAGTCGCATCGAGTTCACGTAGTCCATCGGCGTCATCCCGAGTTCCTCGCGGATCACGCGCGCCAGGTGGCGGGTGCTGACGTTGGCGTGCGCCGCCAGATCGGTGAGGGTGCACGGCCGAGTCGGGTCCGCGTTGACGTACTCGGCGACCGCGCGAGCGACCGGTGTGCGCGGCGTCTCGGCGCGCAGCGAGGCGGAGAACTGCGACTGACCGCCGGATCGACGCATGTAGACGAGCAGGAGCTGGGCCACGGTGCGGGCGACCGCCGGACCGTGGTCCTCCTCCACGAGGGCGAGCGCGAGGTCGATCCCGGCGGCGACGCCGGCCGAGGTGTGGATCGGCCCGTCCACCACGAAGATCGCGTCCGGTTCGACGGTGGTCAACGGGTAGCGCGCGGCGAGGGTGTCGGCGAACTTCCAGTGGGTGGTCGCCGACCGGCCGTCGAGCAGCCCGAGCGCGGCGAGTGCGAACGCCCCGCTGCAGATCGACGCCACGCGGCGCGAGCGGCCGACCAGTTCGCGGGCGGCGGCGAGCAGCTGCGGGTCCTCGAAGATCGCCGGGGCCCGCTCGCTGCCCGGGATGATCAAGGTGTCGATCGGGCCGGAATCGGCCGCCGCGCCCTGAACTCCGACCCGCAGTCCCATCGACGTCGTCACGTCGGCGCCGTCGGCCGACAGCATCACGACCTCGTAGGCGTCGATGCGCTGATTCGCCTCGAGGAACACCTCAGCGGGTCCGACGAAATCGAGTGTCTTCACCCCGTCGAAGAGCAGCACCACGATGCGACGGCGGCGAGTGGTCGGAGCAGGCATGGCGGACCTTCCCGGGTCGGCGCACCCGAACGCACCGGCCATTCTGTAATGGTGACTCCATTACAGCAGATGGCCGCGCATCCGCCTATCCGAGTCAGGTGCCCCTGCCCTGCGCCCGCCTGCTCGGGCTCACACGGGATCGCTCGGGTTCGTCTTCGGCACCAGCAGCGGATCCGTCGGTGTGAACGGGAACTCGGGCAGTTGCTCCGGCGTCACGCCGAACGTCGCGGCGAGCACCGGCCGCGAGAACGCGGAGACCGAGGCGCGATAGCCGATATCGCCCGGGATCGGACGGTCGAAGAAGATCAGGAAGTGGATCTCGTCGTCTCCGATCACCTCGATCTGGTGCGGGTACGCCTTCGGGATGAAGTAGACGTCGCCGGGGCCGAGCAGGTAGGTGTCGACGCTGCCGTCGGGATCGAGGATCGACATCCGCGCACGACCCTGGTGCACGTACCCCATCTCGGCCGTCCCCGGATGCCAGTGCGGCTCCCGCATCCCGTCGTCGCGGATGGTCAGCGAATACATCGAGAGGTTCTGCAGCGCCGGCCAGAACTGGTGCCGCGCGGTCTTGACGAAGGCGTACGGATGCTGGACCGGGGCGTTCTGCGCTTCGACATCGAACTTGTGCGGGTTGTTGAAGCCGGCACCGTCCGGGACGACCGCCGGGCCGTCGCGTCGGACGATGTCGGCCGAACTCGTGTTGTGCGAGAGGCCGGCCAGCGCCGCGGACTCCAGGCCGTAGGTGTTGCCGAGCACCGCGTTCGACATGGCGCCGAAGGCGGCGTGCAGCGAGAAGTCCTCCGGCCGCTCGTGGGAGAACGCGACGACGATCTCCACCGTCTCCTCGCCGATGTTCTCGATGTGGTGCAGCGCGCCCGAGTCGATGACGAACATCTGTCCCGCGGTGATCGTGAAGGAGGAGAACGCGCTGCCGTCGTCGAGGATCGCGACCAACGCGCTACCGGAGAGGCAGTAGCCGATCTCGTCGGCGTTCGCGTGCCAGTGCGGCTCGCGGATGCTGCCGGGTTCCAGCACCAGCCGCTTGATCGAGAGGCCGGACAGGATCGGGAAGTCGTCCTTCGTCAACCGACGGATGCTGCCGAGCGCGCTGCTGTGCTGCGCGGGCGCCGCCGTGAGGGAGCGGACGTGACGGGACGGTTCGGTCATTCGAGAGCCTTTCGTGCGGGGTCGCGGAGAGTGAGGGTCGCGGCGTGCGGGGCGCGGGTTCGCGGATCGGGGTCGGCGGCCCTAGTCGCCGAACGACTCGAGGACGTCGTTCGACGGGGCGAAGAAGACCGCACCGGTGACCGGGGTGGACACGTCGAGCATCCGGTCGTACGAGCCGGCGGGGACGCCGAGGAACATGTTCTGCAGCATCCGTTCGATCACCCAGAGCCTCCGGGTGTAGCCGATGAAGTAGGTGCCGAACTCACCGTGGCCCGGGCGGCCGAACGGCATGTTGTCGCGCAGGATGTCGTGCTCCTCGCCCGCGTCGTCGACGATCGTGGCCAGCGTCTTGTGCGAGGCGCGGGCGCCGTCGTCGAGCTCGACGTTGTCGGCCTTGCGTCGACCGATGATCGCCTCCTGCACCTCGGTCGGCAGCGCCTGCCAGGCGGCGAGATCGTGCAGGTACTTCTGCACAACGATGTAGCTGCCGCCGGCGTGCGCCGGATCTTCCGCCGCGACGAGTGCCGACGTCTCGATGCCCGTGCCGGTCGGGTTCTCCGTGCCGTCCACGAAGCCGAGCAGATCGCGGGAGTCGAAGTAGCGGAAGCCGGCCGTCTCGTCCGCGGTCCGTACGGTGTCGCCCAGCGCCTCCAGCAGCAGTCGCTCGAGTTCGAAGCAGAGATCCGCACGCTCGGCACGGATGTGGAAGAACAGATCGCCCGCGGTGGCGGGGGCCCGATGCGGCGTGCCGAGGACGGCACGGAAGGGATGCAGTTCGGCCGGCCGCGGCAGCCCGGTCACCGCGTCCCACGCCTCGGAGCCGATGCCGACGATGCAGGAGAGTCGGCCGCCGAGGTCGCGGAAGCCGACCGCGCGCACCAGGGCGCCGACGTCGCCGAGCACGGCGCGGACTCTGGTGGCGGCATCGTCCGCGTCGCTCAGCGTCAGGGTGAGGAAGATCGCCGCGCGCGAGAGCGGCGCGGCGACGCTCTGCGGCTGGATCGGGGTGCGCTGCCCCTGCTCGTCGCTCATGGCAGCGAAGCTACTCCGTCTGAAGACGGCGACGCTTCGACACGAGTCGGAATCGGCACCGACACTCTCGCCGCGGAGCGCTGACGCGGGTTGGCACCGCGTCCCACATCCGCCGGGACGCGGTGACAACCCCCTTCGACTAGGGGCGGGCCAGTGCCGAGCGCAGCGTGTCGAGGCCGACGCCGCCCAGGTCGAGGGCCTTGCGGTGGAAGCCGGCGAGCGAGAACGCAGCGCCCTCCCGCGCCGCTGACTCGTCGCGCAGCTGCTCCCAGATCCGCTGGCCGACCTTGTAGGACGGCGCCTGGCCCGGCCAGCCGAGATAGCGGTTCACCTCGAAGCGGATGAACGCGTCGTCCATGTTCACGTTCGCGCGCATAAAGCTCAGCGCGTTCTCCGCATCCCAGATGCCGGTTCCGGAGGGCAGCGGCTTGCCCAGGTGCACCCCGATGTCGAGCACCACGCGGGCGGCGCGCATCCGCTGGCCGTCCAGCATCCCGAGGCGGTCGGCCGGGTCGTCGAGGTAGCCGAGCTGCTCCATCAGGCGCTCCGCGTACAGCGCCCAGCCCTCGGCGTGTCCCGAGGAGCCGGCGAGCTGGCGGCGCCAGGTGTTCAGTTTGGCCCGGTTGTACACCGCCTGACCGATCTGCAGGTGATGACCGGGAACACCCTCGTGGTACACCGTGGTCAGCTCGCGCCAGGTGTCGAACTCGGTGACTCCGTCGGGAACCGACCACCACATCCGGCCGGGCCGCGAGAAGTCGTCGCTCGGTCCGGTGTAGTAGATGCCACCCTCGTGGGTCGGTGCGATCATGCACTCGAGGGAGCGGATCCCGGTCGGGATGTCGAACGCGGAGACCGAGAGCTCCGCGACCGCGCGATCGCTGGTCTCCTGCATCCAGCGCCGCAGCTCATCGGTGCCGTGCAGCTTGCGGGACGGGTCCGCGTCCAGGTGCGCGATCGCCTCGGCGACGCTCGCTCCCGGCAGGATCTCGCGGGCGATGGCCTCCTGCTCCGCGGTCATCCGCGCGAGCTCGTCGACACCCCACGCGTAGGTCTCGTCGAGGTCGATCTCGGCGCCGAGGAAGCGGCGCGACTGCAGGGCGTAGATCTCTCGTCCCACCGCGTCGACCGGGGTCGCGACGGGGGCGAGCTCGTGCCGGAGGAAGTCGGCGAGGGCGCCGTAGGCCTTGGCGGCCAGGTTCGCGCCGTTGTGCAGATCGGTGGCGAGCGAGGCGGGCAGCTCGCCGTGCTCCAGAGTCGCGTCGGCCGTGAACTCGAAGAAGAAGCCGGAGCGCGAGGCGTGCCGGGCGACCTGCTCCGCGACCAGTTCCACCTGACGAACGGCCGGGGTGACGCCGCGCTCGATGCCGAGGCGGAGCGTCTCGATGTAGCCCTCCACCGCGGCGGGCAGGGCGTGCAAGCGGGCCGAGATGTTGCTCCAGTCGGCCGCGGTCGCGGTGGGCATCAGGTCGAAGGCTTCGCGCAGATCCTGCGCTGGCGAGGCGATCACGTTCAGGTCGCGCAGATTCAGCTCGGCGTCCGCCGAGGCGAGGGTGAGCCGCAGCTCGGCCCCGAGGTCGGTCGCGGTCACCCGGTCGATGTCGTCCAGCGGCGCGGCGGAATCGAGCTCGGCGAGCGTGGTGCGGACGGCTTCGAGGTAGCGCTCGTGGCCGGCGGGCGAGAGATCGCCGAAGCGTCCGTCCGCCTCCGTGCGCCCGATGTAGGTGCCGACGGTGGGCTCGAGGTCGACGAGGGTGTCCACCCAGCTCTCGGCGATGGCGTCGATGGGCGTTGCGGCGCGTTGGGGCGACGTTTCGGCTGCAGTCATGGTTTCGAGCCTACTCAGACGGTTGACTGGGGCGTATGAACGTCGACTCACCTCTGCTCGTCGCTCTCGTCGTGATCTCGGTACTCACCGGCGCGGCGTCGGGCGGCGTCTACCTCGCGTTCAGCGCGATGGTGCTCCCCGCGCTTCGGACGGGGGACGCGAGCGAGGCGGTGCGAGTGATGCAGCGCGTGAATGTCGCGGCGATGCGACCGGCTTTTATGCTGGTCTTCTTCGGCGCGGGACTCGCCGGAATCGGCCTCGTGATCGCGGAGGCGATGCTGACCGGCGCGGTGAGTCCGTTGCGCGGCGTCGGGGCGGCGCTGCTGGACGCGAGCGTGCTTCTGACGATCCTGGTGAACGTGCCGCGCAACAACGCGCTCGCCGCGGCGGACGCCTCGCCGGCATCCTGGCGGGCCTTCGACCGGGTCTGGTCGCCCGCGAACGCCGTGCGCGGCTGGCTCTCGACCCTCGGCGCGGCGGCCATCGTCGGGTCACTGTTCGTCTGACCCGCCGTTCGGCGGCAGGGGTCAGTGCGCGGCGTCGTCCCAGTCGGCGCCGTGGCCGACCTGCACGTCGAGCGGCACCTTGAGGGCGGCCGCGTCGCCGGCGTGGGTCATACCGTCTCGGACGACCTCTTCGAGCACGTCGGCCTCGCCGGGGGCGACGTCGAAGATCAGCTCGTCGTGCACCTGCAGCAGCATCCGCGACTCCAGGCCCTTCTCCTCGATCTGCCGCTGCACGCTGATCATCGCGAACTTCATGATGTCGGCGGCGGAGCCCTGGATCGGCGAGTTCAGCGCCGCACGCTCCGCGTTGTCACGCAGCACCCGGTTGGCACTGTTGAGGTCGGGGAACGGACGCCGGCGGCCGAAGATCGTCTGCGTGTAGCCGTTGTCGCGCGCCTCGACCACCACGCCGCGGAGATAGTCGCGCACCGAGCCGAAGCGCACGAAGTAGTCCGTCATCAGCTTCTTCGCCTCGGCGCTGGAGATGCGCAGCTGCTTCGAGAGGCCGAACGCGCTGAGTCCGTAGGCCAGCCCGTACGACATCGCCTTCACCTTGTTGCGCATCGCCGGCGTGACGTCGGCCGGCTCGACCCCGAAGATCCGCGCGCCGACGAAGCGGTGCAGGTCCTCCCCCGAATGGAAGGCCTCGATCAGGCCCTCGTCCTCCGAGAGATGCGCCATGATCCGCATCTCGATCTGCGAGTAGTCGGCCGTGAGCAGGTTCTGCGCGTTCCGGCTGTGCACGAAGGCCTTGCGGATGCCGCGGCCGACCTCGCTGCGGACGGGGATGTTCTGCAGGTTGGGGTCGTTCGACGAGATGCGGCCGGTGGCCGTGCCGGTCTGGTCGTAGCTGGTGTGGATCCGGTCGTCGGGCGTGATCGACTTCTCGAGCGTCTCGATGATCTGCTTCAGCTTCATCGCGTCGCGGTGCTCGAGCAGCAGCCCGAGGAAGTCGTGCGGGTGGGAATCCTGCAGGTCGGCCAGCGCTGCGGCGTCGGTCGAATAGCCGGTCTTGGTGGCGCGGGTCTTCGGCATGCCGAGTTCTTCGAAGAGCACCTGCTGCAGCTGCTTCGGCGAGCCGAGGTTGATCTCGCGGCCGATCTCGGCGAAGGCGCGCTCGGCGAGCTCGGCCGAGGTCTGCGTCAGTTCGGTGCGCAGCCGCGCGAGCAACTCGGAATCGACGGCGACGCCGGTCGCCTCCATCGTCGCGAGCACGGGCACGATCGGCAGTTCGATCTCGTCGAGCACCCGCCGCGATCCCGGATCGAGCAGGCCGGCCAGGTGCTGCGCGACGCGGAGGGCGTACCAGGCCTCCGTCGCCGGACCGACCGACTCCTCCGCCGGCACGAGCTGATTCGGGTCGGCGACGGGCAGGCTCTCGCCGAGGAAGCTGAAGACCTGCTCGCGCAGCGGCACGGAGTGGCCCTGCGGCTTGAGCAGCCAGGCGGCGATCCGGGTGTCGAAGGCGATGCCGTTCACCGTGAAACCGGCGGCGCGCAGGGCCTTCAGTTGCACCTTCGCATCGCTGAAGTACTTCGGCGACGCGCTCGCGAACCAGGCCTCGAGATCGCGGTAGTCGGGGCGGTCGGCCGCCCAGGGCACGAAGGCGGATTCGGTCAGGGTCGAGAGGCCGATGCCGCCGATCTCGCCGTTCGGTCCGAGCGCGAGCTGCACGGCTACCGGCTCGGTGCCCTTCGTGCTGACGTTATCGAGCCAGTGGCCGAGTTCCTCGTCGATGATCGTCCGCACGGCGGGCGCGGCGGCGGCGCGCGCATCCTCGACCACGTCGACGGATTCGGCGACGTCGCCGCTCTCCGTCGCGATCTTCAGCAGGCGCTCCAGCAGCGTGCGGAATTCGAGCTTGCCGAACACCTCGCGCACGGCCTGCACATCGATCGGCTGACGGGCGAGATCCGCGGGGCCGACGGGCAGCTCGACGTCGGTGACCAGCCGGTTCAGCTTGCGGTTGCGCAGCGCCTTGTCCTTCTGCTCGCGCAGCTTCTCCCCCACGACGCCCTTGATCTCATCCGCGTGCGCGATGATCTCGTCGACCGTGCCGTACTGGTTGACCCACTTGGCGGCCGTCTTCGGGCCGACCTTGTCGATACCGGGCAGGTTGTCGCTGGTCTCGCCGACGAGGGCTGCGATCTCGGGGTACTGGTGCGGCTCGATGCCGTACTTCTCGAACACCTTGTCGCGGTCGTAGCGGGTCAGGGCCGACACACCCTGCGTGGACGGATACAGCAGCGTCACGTCGGGCGTGACGAGCTGGATCGTGTCGCGGTCGCCCGAGACGACGAGCACCTTGTAGCCCTGCGCAGCCCCCTGCGCGGCGAGGGTGGCGAGGATGTCGTCGGCCTCGTAGTCCTCCTTGGTGATCGTGGTGATGTTCATGGCGTGCAGCGCCTCCTGCAGCGCGGGCACCTGACCCTTGAACTCGCTCGGGGTCTCGCCGCGGGTGCCCTTGTACTCCGCGTACTCGCGGGTGCGGAAGGAGAAGCGGGAGATGTCGAAGGCGACGCCGAGGTGGGTCGGCTTCTCGTTCTGCAGCAGCAGCAGCAGCATCGAGATGAAGCCGTGGATCGCGTTGGTGTGCTGCCCGTCGCGCGTGGTGAAACTGTCGACCGGAAGGGCGTAAAAAGCCCGGAAAGCCAGAGAATGGCCGTCGACGATCAGGAGGGTAGGCTGTTCAGGATCTGACACACGGCCAGCCTACACAGCGCCTCCGACATCGAATCCGCGAGGCCGAGCGGCCGGTCGACGACCCCCAGGAGTAAACCGTGACCGACACTTTCCTGCGCCCCGAATCCCTCGATCTCGAGGCGTTGCTCGGGCGGGGCATCGGCGAGCTCGGCGAGAAGATGGACATCCGTTTCCACGAACTCACGGCGCAGCACTCGGTGGCCACGATGCCGGTGGAGGGCAACCGTCAGCCGGTCGGCATCCTGCACGGCGGAGCGCACGTCGTGCTCGCGGAGTCGATGGGATCGATAGCGGCGAACATCCACGCCGGCGCGGGTCGGCTCGCGATGGGCATCGAGCTCAACGCTTCGCACTCGCGCTCGGTGAAGGACGGCTTCGTGATCGCCACGTGCGACGCGATCAACCTCGGCTCGACGCTCGCGACGCACGAGATCGTCGTCCGCGACGAATCCGGACGCCGCCTGTCGACGGTGCGGATCACGAACATCCTCGTCGACAAGCGCTGAGCCGCGCCGTCGGGCGACGCTCGGCGTCGGGTGAAGCCCGGGTGGTCACGTCGCGTCCGTCACCGCGCCCACGCGGACGCAAGACGACAACCCGGGCGACCCCACGCGGCGTTCCGAACCCCGGGTGGTCACGTCGCGTCCGTCACCGCGCCCACGCGGACGCAACACGACAACCCGGGCCACCACCCGAAGCCCGGGTGGTCACGCCGCGTCCGTCACCGCGCCCACGCGGACGCAAGACGACAACCCGGGCCACCCCACGCGGCGTTCCGAACCCCGGGTGGTCACGTCGCGTCCGTCACCGCGCCCACGCGGACGCAACACGACAACCCGGGGCACCACCCGAAGCCCGGGTGGTCACGCCGCGTCCGTCACCGCGCCCACGCGGACGCAAGACGACAACCCGGGCCACCCCACGCGGCGTTCCGAACCCCGAGTGGTCACGTCGCGTCCGTATCCGCGCCCACGCGGACGCAACGCGACAACCCAGGCCACCCCATACCCCCACCCGAACCCCGGGTGGTCACGTCACGTCCGTCACCGCGCCCACGCGGACGCAACACGACAACCCAGGCCACCCCACACCCCCGAACCCCGGGTGGTCACGTCGCGTCCGTCACCGCGCCCACGCGGACGCAAGACGACAACCCGGGCCACCCCACGCGGCGTTCCGAACCCCGGGTGGTCACGCCGCGTCCGACACCGCGCCCCCACGGACGCAACACGACAACCCGGGCCACCCCACACCCCCACCCGAAGCCCGGGTGGTCACGTCACGTCCGTCACCGCGCCCACACGGACGCAACACGACAACCCGGGCCACCACCCGAAGCCCGGGTGGTCACGCCGCGTCCGTCACCGCGCCCACACGGACGCAACACGACAACCCGGGCCGCCCCACGCACCCACCCGACCCACGGGTGGGGCGGCGCCGGACGCGGAAGAGCCCGGCGCCGCGCATCGCGCGGGCCGGGCTCTTCGAGTCGGTTCTGCTCAGGCCTTCTTGGGGCTGAGCTGCTCGATGATCGCCTGAGCGACGTCGTGCATGGTGAGGCGACGGTCCATCGACGCCTTCTGGATCCAGCGGAAGGCCTCGGGCTCGGTGAGGCCCATCTTCTCGTTCAGCAGGCCCTTCGCGCGATCGACCAGCTTGCGGGTCTCGAAGCGCTCGACCATGTCGGCGACTTCGGCCTCGAGGGTGAGGATCTGCGCGTAGCGCGAGAGGGCGATCTCGATGGCGGGCAGCAGGTCGTTCGGCGTGAACGGCTTGACCACGTACGCCAGAGCGCCGGCCTCGCTGGCCCGCTCGACGAGTTCCTTCTGGCTGAAGGCGGTGAGCAGCACAACGGGCGCGATGTGGGCCTTCGAGAGACGCTCGGCCGCCGAGATGCCGTCGAGCTGCGGCATCTTGACATCCATGATGACGAGATCCGGGCGCAGCTCGGTCGCGAGGGCCACGGCCGTCTCGCCGTCTCCGGCCTCACCGACCACCTCGAACCCGTTGTCACGCAGGATCTCGACGATGTCGAGGCGGATGAGGGACTCGTCTTCGGCGACGACAACCCGGCGCGGGGCTGCTGGTGCGGTTTCCTGGTCTGTCACGCCCGAAAGCCTACGGTATTCTCAAGACGGTTGTTGTGCGCCGGTGTGGCGGAATGGCAGACGCGGAGCACTCAAAATGCTTTGTCCGAGAGGGCGTGTGGGTTCGAGTCCCACCACCGGCACAATCACGAAGGCCCCCTCCTCCCTGTGAACGCAGGGAAGAGGGGGCCTTCATCATTCGGCGCCCGAGCCGAACGCGGCGCGATCCGACGCCCTCATCCGGCGCTGACGGTCCCGGTCATGTGCAGATTGCCGTGTCCGTTGATGATCGGTCCGCCGGTGAACGAACTCGCGATGTCGAACGCGAAGTCCTGGACGCACGCGATCGTCTCCCCCGTCGCCGGAAGGGTGAATCGCAGCTCGGCCGTGAACTCGACCGCCGACGGCGTGTACGCATCGGCGGCGTCGAAGAACACGTCGACGTTCGTGTTCGGATCGTAGATGTCCGGGACGACGAGAACGTTGATGTCTCCGATCGTCCCGTCGACGACCGGAAGCGGCGTGACCGAGCCGACCGTGCCACTGAACGTGCTGCCGACCATGTACCACGAGGCGACCCCGCCGCCGCCACTTGTCATGGTGAATCGGGTGCCACCGAGCAGCGTGAACTCGAAGGTCGAGCCGTAGACCGCCGGATCGACGAGTGTGGTGTCGATGCCGAAGTATTTGCTCGAGAGCGTCCACCACGATCGGGCCTGGAACACGAGCCAGTCGGAGGGATCGAGCTGCGGGATGACGACCGCTGGCAGCACGGTGGTCGGGCAAGGCTGAGACCCCGAGGCCGACGCGAGCGGAGCGGCAGCGGCGAAGGCGACGGTCGGCGCGGCCCACGCCGCGGTGGCGACGACGGCGCGCCGCGACGGGCGGCTCGTCGCCGTTGCACGATCGGTTTCGGACGTGGACATGCTGATGTACTCCTCGGTTCGGGACCCGGCGATCGCACCCGCCGGCGATGTTGACGGACCGATCCGCTCGCGCCGCGGTCTCCGAGATACTCCGGTCCGCGCGCAGCAGTCGTTCCGCCGAGCGCAGCGATTCTTTCCCGTCGCTACGACCGCCGCGGCGCCATTGCGCGGATCGGCTCGTCTCGCCAGCGGTTCCTGCATCTTTCGCCGCGGTGGCGCCGCTGCGACCGGCGATCGCGACCATCCCGCGTCCCCGACCCGTCATCCTCCGGAAACACGGGTCGCGTACGGTCGTGCGCATGACTTCGCGCTTCACGGTCGCCGTCTTCTGCGGCTCCAGCCCCGGAAACGACCCGCTCTACCTCGAAGCGGCGACCGCCGTCGGCCGCTCGATCGCGGAGCGCGGAATGGGCGTCGTCTACGGGGGTGGCGACGTCGGTCTGATGGGCGCGGTCGCCGCGGGCGCGCTCGGAGCCGGTGGTCACGTCATCGGCGTCATCCCGAGGGCGTTGCACGATCGCGAGCGGATGAACGACAGGGTCAGCGAGCTGATCGTCGTCGACACCATGCACGAGCGCAAGACGATCATGGCCGAGCGTTCGGACGCGTTCATCGCGCTGCCCGGTGGACCGGGGACGCTGGAGGAGATCACCGAGCAGTGGACCTGGGCGCAGCTCGGCATCCACCAGAAGGCGGTCGGATTCTTCAACATCGACGGCTACTTCGACCCGCTGTTCGCCTTCGTCGGCAACATGCGCGATCGAGGCTTCACCCACCCGCGCTACACCGACATGCTGATCGCGGACGAGGACCTGGACCGGCTGCTGGACGCCATCCTCGGCTACGTTCCGCCGACTCCGGCCGTGCGCTCGCCCGGTCAGGAGATGGACGACGCCGCGCGGTTGCGACCGTAGCTACGGGGCGCGCGAAAGCCGCACCTCGACGACGAGCCCGCCGCCGTCCTCGGGACGCAGAGCCAGCGTCCCGTCGTGGGCGAGCACGATACTGCGCGCGATCGCGAGCCCGAGCCCCACGCCCTCGTCCGACGATCGGGTCCGTTCCGCACCGCGCTGGAAGGGCTCCGTCAAGGTCGCGATCCGCTCCGGCGCGAGCCTCGGTCCGGTGTTGCGCACCAGCAGCACGATCAGGCCGCCCTCGACGTCGAGGCTCACCTGCGCCCGCCCACCGGCCGGGACGTTGTGCACGATCGCGTTCTGAATCAGGTTCGTCACCAACTGCAACAGCAACGCGGGAGAGCCGACCGTCACGGCGACGTCCCCCGCGACCTCCAGGTGCACTCCTCGTCTCTCCGCGAGCGGGAGCAGCGTCTCCGCCGCCTGCTCGGCCAGGAGCGACACGTCCACCCGGCTGCGCTCGAAGCTTCGGCCGTCGCTGCGGCTGAGCAGCAGCAGAGCCTCGGTGAGTTCGATGGCTCGGTCGTTCACCGCGCGCAGGCGCCGGATGAGTTCGTCCTGGTCGGCTCCGGGATCGGTTCCTGCGACATCGAGGACGGTCTTGGTGATGGCGAGCGGTGTCCGCAGTTCGTGCGAGGCGTTCGCCGCGAACCGGCTCTGCTCGGCGACGTACGCCGCCAATCGGGCGAGCATAACGTCGAAGCTGTCGGCGAGTTCGCGGAACTCGTCCTGCGCGCCCGGCAGCTCGATCCGGTGCGAGAGCGAGCCGTGAGCGGCGCGACGCGTCGCGGCGGTGATCCTGCTCAACGGGGCGAGCATCCGCCCGGCGAGGAACCAGCCGCCGACCAGGCCGAGCAGCAGCGTCGCGAGCAGGGCCCAGCCCGCCGCGGGGGCGAAGGCACGGATCAGATCGCCCTGACCGGGTACGAACCCCTCGTCAGTGAGGATCGCGTCGCGGGGCACGTAACGCAGCAGGAAGAGCCAGACCACCGTGAGCAGGAGGATGCTGGAGAGCAGCAGGAAACCCGCGTAGCTCAGAGTCAGTTTGAGGCGCACACTGAGCCCGGGCCGCCTCGTCACGTGCGCTCTCCGGCCTCGATCCGGTAGCCGACGCCCGCGACCGTCGCGATGATCGCGGGCTCGCCGAGCCGCTTCCGCAGCGCCGAGACGGTGATCCGCACCGCGTTCGTGAACGGATCCGCGTTCTCGTCCCACGCGCGTTCCAGGAGTTCCTCGGCGCTGACGACTCCACCGTCAGCCGCGGCGAGCACTTCCAGCACCGCGAACTGCTTCCGCGTCAAGGCGATGTAACGACCGTCGCGGAACACCTCGCGCCGGAACGGATCCACCCGCAGGCCGGCGATCTCGCGCACCGGCGGCCGGCTGTGCGCCCGCCGCCGATCGAGCGCTCGCAGCCGCAGCACCAGCTCCCGCAGCTCGAACGGTTTCGTGAGGTAGTCGTCGGCCCCGAGTTCGAAGCCGGACGCCTTGTCGTCGAGCCGGTCGGCGGCGGTGAGCATCAGGATCGGCGTGCCGCTGCCCGACCGGACGATCCGATCGGCGATCTCGTCGCCGGAGGGCCCCGGGATGTCCCGATCGAGAACGGCGATGTCGTACTCGTTGATGCTGAGCAGCTCCAGCGCGCTCTCGCCGTCGAGGGCGATGTCCGCGGCGATCGCGGCGAGACGGAGTCCGTCGCGGACGGCCTCGGCCAGATAGGGCTCGTCCTCGACGATCAGTACGCGCACGCTCGCCATGCTACGAGTCGGCGGATATCGTCCGCGTATCGAAAAGCGGATACGACCGGGCAACACGCGGATCGCTTGGCTGGGCGCATGATTACTCGAAGCTCTGCCCGACACCGGAGAACGCTGCTGGGCGTCGCGCTCACAGCACTGGCGACGGTGGCCGCGATCGCGACCATCCTCAGCGTCGGCGGCACGACCGCGGCGTCCGCGCCCACGATCGTCCGGCCCGAGCTCGATCTCGGTGCCGACGGCAGCGTTCCCGACGGCGTGAGCGTCTTCGACGACGATGTGCCGGCGGTGGCGAGACTCGAACCGGCGCTGCTCGCGGCCCTTCGTCGCGCCGCCGCCGCGGCCGCGGCGGAGGACGTGTCCTTCGTCGTCAACAGCGGCTGGCGCTCCGCGGAGTATCAGGAGCGTCTGCTGCGCGAGGCCGTGGCCGACTACGGTTCCGCCGAGGAGGCGGCGAGATGGGTGGCGACCGCCCAGACCTCGCCGCACGTCACCGGGCAGGCCGTCGATCTGGGGCCGGTCGATGCGACGAGCTGGCTGTCGCAGCACGGCGCCGAGTACGGCTTGTGCCAGATCTACGCGAACGAACCGTGGCACTTCGAACTGCGGGACATCGCCACCGACGGATCCTGCCCGGCGATGTACGCCGATCCGACGGATGACCCGCGGATGCGATCGTGACGTGGCGGTGGGCGCTGCTCGCCCTGTTCGTCGTGTACCTGCTGCTGCTGACGTGGATCGTGTTGTGGAAGCTGCAGCCGCCCTGGATCGGCGGGGTGGATCGGGTGATCAAGCTGGTGCCGTTCGTCGCCTTCGGCGGCCTGGGCGCCAGCCGGGCCGCCGAGGTCGCGGCGAACGTCCTGCTCTTCGTACCGCTCGGCGGCTACCTGCGCCTGCTCGCTCCGGCGCGGGCCCGGCTCGCTCGGTCGGCCCTCGTTGCAGCGGGGACGAGCGTGGCCTTCGAGGCGACGCAGTACGTGCTCGCGATCGGCAGCAGTGACATCACGGATGTGATCGCCAACACCGGCGGAGCGCTGATCGGTTACGCTCTGGCGGCGCTGGTGGGGCGTCGGCTCGCGATCCGGATCTGCGCCCTCGGCACCGCTGCTGCCGTGCTCGCGTGCGCGGCATTCCTCGCCTCCGCCCCGCCGGCCGCGCCGGATCGAGGGCCGCTCTCAGGCGCCGTAGCGATCGAAGGCAGTGAGTAGCCGCGCGACCGAGGTGCCCAGGTTCCACTCGGTGGCGAGGCGCTCCAACTCGGCCCGCGCTTCTCCGACGATCGGCGCCAGGGCGGCTCCCGCCTCGTCCGGGGTCGGCAGCTCCAGATCGCGAACCACCCGCACGACGGTCGGGGCGACGGCGAGATAGTCCGACGCGGCGGCCAGCTTCGCCCGGACGCCCGCGGAGACGGACGCGGACGGGTCGGCCGCCGCGGCCAGGATCCCCTCGAGGGAGCCGTGCTCGCGCAGCAGTCCGGCCGCGGTCTTCTCGCCCACGCCGGCCACGCCGGGCAGCCCGTCGGACGCGTCTCCGCGTAGAGTGGCGAAGTCGGCGTACTGATCGGCGCGGACGCCGTACTTGCCCAGCACCACCTCCTCGGTGAGCAGCTCGAGGTTCTTCATGCCGCGGGTCGTCGAGATCACGCGGATGCCCCGCGCGTCGTCGACCAGCTGGAACAGGTCGCGATCGCCCGTGACCACATCCGTCGCAACCGTCGCCTGGGCGGCGTAGCTGCCGATCACGTCGTCGGCCTCGTGCTCCGCGACTCCGACGATGGGAACGCCGGCGAGGCCCAGCACGTGCCGGATCAGCGGGATCTGCGCGGTGAGCGGATCCGGCACCTCCTCGATATCGGCGGCCTCGGCCCGCGCCTGCTCGACCCGGTGCGCCTTATAGCTCGGGATCAGGGCGACCCGCCAGGCGGGACGCCAGTCGTCGTCCCAGCAGGCGATCAGCTGCGTGGCCTCGAACTCGGTCGCGAGTCGGGCGATCATGTCCAGCAGCCCACGAACCGCGTTGACGGACGTGCCGTCAGAACGTCGGATGCTCTCCGGCACCCCGTAGAACGCGCGGAAGTAGAGCGAGGCGGTGTCCAGCAGCATCATTCGTTCGGCCATGCCCCCGATCCTGGCACGGACCCCTCGCGAAATTTCGCGAGATTCGGTGCTGCGGACGACGTACCAGGCCGCGGCGAGCCACCTCGTCCGCACAAAGACGTCTCGCGGCACGCTGCTGTGCGCGGCTGAGCCCGGCAGGACCGCCACGGTGCAGGATGGTGCCATGGATCAGCACGACGAGACGCTCGACCCGGTCGCGGCGCTGAACGAGATCGCGTTCCGACTCGAACGCGAGTTCGCGCCGGCGTTCAAGGTGAAGGCGTTCCGCAAGGCCATCGCCCTCCTCGACGGGATGGACGATCTGCCGGCGCGGCTCGCGGATGGTCGGCTCCGGCGCACCGCGGGCATCGGCGACACGACCTTCGGCGTGATCCGCGAGGCGTTGGACGGCGAGGTTCCGGCCTACCTGCAGAAGCTGCGTGAGCGCGCGGAGCCGCTGTCGCGTCCGGCTCCGGGCGACGCTCTGCGCGTGCGCGGTGATCTGCACAGCCACAGCGAGTGGTCCGACGGAACCACGAGCATCCGCGCGATGGCCGATGCGGCGCGGTGGCTCGGTCGGGAGTACCTCGCCCTGACCGATCACTCCCCCTCGCTGAAGGTGGCGAACGGTCTGAGCGCCGAGCGCCTGACGGAACAGTTGGACGAGGTGGCCCGGATCGACGGCGAAGTCGACGACATCCGCCTGCTCGCGGGCATCGAGGTGGACATCCTCGAATCCGGAGAGCTCGACCAGACGCCGCAGCTGCTCGATCGGCTCGACATCGTCGTCGCGAGTGTGCACTCGAAGCTGCGGGCGGATCGAGGCACCATGACGCGGCGGATGCTCGCCGGCATCGCGCATCCCCGCACGAACGTGCTCGGGCACTGCACCGGGAGGCTGGTGGCCGGTTCACGCGGCACGCGGCCGCCGTCGGAGTTCGACGCCGCCAAGGTCTTCGCCGCGTGCGCGGCCGAGAACGTCGCGGTCGAGATCAACTCGCGGCCCGAACGCCAGGATCCGCCGGACGAACTGATCGCGGTGGCGCTGGCGGAGGGCTGCCTGTTCAGCATCGACTCGGACGCCCACGCGCCCGGCCACCTCGACGTGATCCCGCTCGGCGTGCGTCGCGCCGTCGCGGCCGGCATCCCCGCCGAACGCATCATCACCACCTGGCCGCTCCCCCGCCTCCTCGAGTGGGCCGCGCCCTCTTGACCCGCACTCGTCGCGACCCCGCGCCGTCCGCCCCGCTCCCTCGTTCCGCGCGGTGACCCGGGCCGGCCGAGGGAGCCACGTGTGCGGCTCCCTCGTCGGAGGCTCGATCCCCTCGAGGACTGGCGGAGGGGGTCAGTTGGCGAAGTGGCGGGCGTAGGCGCCGATCGTCAGGAAGGTCGCGAAGTCCTCGGCCAGGGAGACTTCGCGCAGGATCTCGGCCGCATCGTGGAAGCGGTCGTCCGGCGCCCAGGCCTGCGCGTCGGCGATCTCGGTGATCAGGCCATCGACGTGGGCGCGAGTGATCGTCGTCCCTTCGGCCGTGACCGTGCCGTTGCGCACCCACTGCCAGAGCTGACTGCGCGAGATCTCCGCCGTCGCCGCATCCTCCATCAGGTCGTCGATGGCCACGGCGCCGAGCCCACGCAGCCACGCCTCGATGTACTTCAGCGCGATCCTGACGTTGTCGCGCACTCCGAGATCGGTGACCGTGCCCTCGGCCGAACCGACGTCGAGCAGGTCCGCGGCGCTCACCGACACGTCCTCTCGCAGCCGCCCGAGCTGGTTCGGCCGTGAGCCGAGCACGGCGTCGAACTCCGCCCGCGCCGTCTCGATCAGGTCCGGATGCGCCACCCAGGTGCCGTCGAAGCCGTCGCCCGCCTCGCGGCGTTTGTCCGCGGCGACCTGGGCCAACGCGTTGCGGGTCACGGCCGGCTCGCGGCGGTTCGGGATGAACGCCGACATCCCGCCGATCGCGTGCGCACCGCGGGCGTGACAGGTCTGCACCAGCAGCTCGGTGTAGGCCCGCATGAACGGCACGGTCATCGTGATCTGCTTGCGGTCCGGCAGCACGAACCGCGGACCGCGCTCGCGGAAGTTCTTGATCAGGCTGAAGATGTAGTCCCAGCGCCCGGCGTTCAGCCCGGCGCAGTGCTCCCGCAGTTCGAACAGGATCTCCTCCATCTCGAACGCCGCCGGGATCGTCTCGATCAGCACCGTGGCGCGGATGGTACCGCGCTGCATGTCGAGGTACTCCTCCGTGAACGAGAAGACCCGATCCCACAGCCGCGCCTCGCGCGCCGACTCCAGCTTGGGCAGGTAGAAGTACGGCCCGTGGCCCTGCTCGATCAACGCGTGGGCGTTGTGGAACACGTAGAGCCCGTAGTCGACGAAGGATGCCGAGGCGGCCATCCGCTGCCCGCTGCGATTCACGAAGGTCAGGTGCCGCTCGACCAGGTGCAGCCCGCGCGGGCGCATCACGATCGTCGGGCCGCCGTTCTCCAACACGTCGGCGTTCAGCGCGTAGCGCTTGCCCTCCGGCGAGTCGAAGTCGATCCGGCGCCGGATCGCGTCGACCAGCGAGATCTGTCCGCCGATCACGTTCGCCCAGGTCGGACTCATCGCGTCCTCGTGATCGGCGAGCCAGACCTTCGCGCCCGAGTTCATCGCGTTGATCGTCATCTTCCGATCGGTCGGGCCCGTGATCTCGACCCGGCGATCGTGCAGGCCGGGCCCGGCACCGGCGACGCGCCAGTCCCGGTCCTCCCGGATGTGCGCGGTCTCGGGACGGAAGCCGAGGTCGCGGCCGTTGGCCAGTTCGCGGCCGCGCACCATCCGGCGCCGCATCAGCTCGCCGCGCTCGCCCGCGAACTGCTGGTGCAGCTCGGTGAGGAAGGAAAGGGCTTCGGGAGTGAGGATCTCGTCGTACCGGTCGCGCGCCTCGCCCTCGACCCGCAGGTGGGCGGTCGAGATGGCGATGGGTTGAGTGAACGCGAACGCGGGCTCGTTGGTCTCGGTCGCGGGCGGGGATTGGATCATGGTGTTCATCGGAGTGCTCCGTTGCAGTCGAAGGACGGTGGGCAGTGGTTTCGGCGGCCTCGACCGCCGAGGGGGTGGATCAGAACTGGGCGGCCTCGGTGGATCCCACCAGGGCGAGGGTGGCGCTCTCCGGGTTGAGCGTCGTGGAGACCAGGTCGAAATAGCCGGTGCCGACCTCGCGCTGATGCTTCGTGGCGGTGTAGCCGCTCGCCTCCGAGGCGATCTCGGCCTCCTGGAGCTCGACGTAGGCGCTCATGGCGCGGTCCGCGTAGTCCTGGGCGAGGGTGAACATCGAGTGATTCAGGGCGTGGAAGCCGGCCAGGGTGATGAACTGGAAGGCGTAGCCCATCGCGGCCAGCTCGCGCTGGAACGAGGCGATCTGCGCATCGTCGAGGTGCTTCTTCCAGTTGAAGGACGGCGAGCAGTTGTAGGCCAGCTTCTTGTCCGGATACACCGAGTGGATCGAATCGGCGAAGCGTCGCGCCAGCTCGATGTCGGGCTCCGACGACTCCACCCAGAGCAGATCCGCGTACGGGGCGTAGGCGTGGCCGCGAGCGATCACGGTGTCGATGCCGGGGGTGACCCGGTAGAAGCCCTCCGCCGTCCGCTCCCCGGTGAGGAACTGCGCGTCGCGCGGATCGACATCGCTGGTGATCAGGTCGGCGGCGAGCGAATCGGTGCGCGCGATGATCACGGTCGGCACGCCGGCGACGTCGGCCGCGAGTCGGGCCGCGTTCAGGGTGCGGATGTGCTGGCTGGTGGGGATCAGGACCTTGCCGCCCATGTGGCCGCACTTCTTCTCGCTGGCGAGTTGGTCCTCCCAGTGCACGCCGGCGGCGCCGGCCGCGATCATCGACTGCATCAACTCATACGCGTTGAGGGGCCCGCCGAACCCGGCCTCCGCGTCGGCGACGATCGGGGCGAGCCAGTCGATGCCGGCGGATCCGGAGGAGGCGGCGCCCTCCGACGACTCGATCTGGTCGGCGCGCAGCAGCGCGTTGTTGATCCGGCGCACGACCGAGGGCACCGAATTGGCGGGGTAGAGGCTCTGATCGGGGTAGGTCTGCCCCGAGAGGTTGGCGTCGGCAGCGACCTGCCAGCCCGAGAGGTAGATCGCCTTCAGGCCGCCACGCACCTGCTGCACGGCCTGGTTGCCCGTGAGCGCACCGAGCGCCGGCACCCACTCCTCGGTGTGGATGAGGTCCCACAGCCGCTCGGCACCTCGGCGAGCCAGAGTGTGCTCCTCGGCGACGGAACCGCGCAGCCGGACGACATCGGCGGCGGAGTAGTCGCGACGGATGCCGTCCCAGCGGGGGCTGAGTTCCCAGTCGGCCGCGAGGTCTTCCGCGCTCTGGGTCTGGTCGCCGGGGCGACGGGCGTCGGGGGCTGCCGGAGTGGCTCCGGTTCCGCGAGTGAATGGCATAAGGTGCTCCTTCTTCGTCGAAGTCGATACCCCGATCCTGCGGCCGGGTCCGCCCCGCGACGCTGGTTCCGTCGGGAGAAGATGTCGGGAAGTTCTTCGCAATGAAAGGCAACCTTTTTCGGCCCTTCGGCGGAACTTCCGCCGATCTTCTGCTGGCCTCAGCGCGCAGGATCTGACACCGTGAGCGCATGAACTCGATGATGAGGAGAGGAACCGTCGCCCCGAGCGCGCCGGCCGAGCCGTTCGCCGACGCGGTCGCCCTCGGACGCCGCATCCGCGCGATCCGCAAGCAACGCGGAATGACGCTCGACGCCCTGGCGGAGGCGATCGGCCGCGCGCCGAGCCAGGTCTCGGTGATCGAGAACGGCAAGCGCGAGCCGCGCCTGTCGATGGTGCAGACGATCGCCAGGGCGCTCGACGTCTCGGCCGAGGAACTGTTCGCCGGCTCACCGGCTTCGCACCGCGAGGCCCTAGAGGTGCGCCTGGCGCGGGCGCAGCGCGGACCGCTCTACGGCAGCCTCGGCCTGCCGGCGCTGCGCGTCGGCCCGAGCCTCTCGACCGAGGCGATCGAGACGATCCTGCGTTTGCACGACGAATTGGAGCGCGTGCACACGGAGCGCGCCGCGACACCGGAGGAGGCGCGGCGGGCGAACATCGAGTTGCGCGCCCTGATGCGTGCCCGCGGCAACTACTTCCCCGAGATCGAGCGGGTCGCGAACGACCTGCTCGCCGCCGTCGGGCATCGCGGCGGACCGCTGACGCAGCGGGACACCGCCGACCTCGCCGATCACCTCGGCTTCTCACTGCACTACGTGACCGACCTGCCGCATTCGACGCGCTCCGTGCTGGACCGCAGCCACGGCCGGGTCTACCTGCCGCAGCGCATCCGCTCGGGCGGCGACCCCCGCTCGGCCGTGCTGCAGTCGCTGGCGAACCACATCCTGGGGCACCGCGAGCCGGGCGACTACGCCGAGTTCCTCCGTCAGCGGGTGGAGGCGAATTACCTGGCCGCTGCGCTGCTGCTGCCCGAGCCGGACGCCGTGCGGATGCTGGACGAGGCGAAGCAGTACCGCCGGCTCTCCATCGAGGACCTTCGTGACGCCTTCGCCGTCTCCTACGAGACCGCGGCGCACCGCTTCACCAATCTGGCGACCCGACACCTGGGCATCCCGGTGCACTTCATGAAGGTGCACGAGTCCGGCGTCGTCACCAAGGCGTACGAGAACGACGACGTCTGCTTCCCCACGGACGCACTCGGCGCGATCGAGGGGCAGCGGGTCTGCCGGAACTGGACGGCCCGGACGGTGTTCGCCGTCGACGACCGGTTCAATCCGTTCTACCAGTACACCGACACGCCGACCGGAACCTACTGGTGCACCTCTCGGGTGCGGCCGACCGACGACGGCGAGTTCTCCGTGTCGGTCGGTGTGCCCTTCGCCGAGGTGAGGTGGTTCCGCGGTCGCGACACCCCGCACCGAGCCGTCTCCCGCTGCCCGGACGCCGCCTGCTGCAGCAGCGCTCCCGACGAACTCCGACGACGCTGGGCGCAGGCCTGGCCGACGGCGCGTCCCCACGCCAGCGTTCTCACCGCACTGCCGCAGGGCCCGTTCCCGGGGGTGGACACCACCGAGGTGTACGCCTTTCTGGAAGCGCACGCACCGACCCCGCGGGAGCCGCGAACATCGGACTGATCCCCCTGCCTCCCCTACGCCGCGGGCCGGGCGAACAGGTTCACGACGTTGCCGTCCGGATCTCGGAACAACACCGAGCGGTTGCCCCACGGCATGGTGGTCGGTTCGAGAACGATGTCGTGCAGCGACGAGCGCAGGCGCGCGAACTCGGCGTCGACGTCGCCCACGAGGAACTCCAGGATGATCGACGCGTTCGCACCGGGTCGCGGCGCCGCAGCTCCCAACATGGCGACGGTCGCCGTGCTGCCGATCGCGAGCGTAGCCGTTGCGGTACGGATCTCGGCGAAGACGGGCGCCGGGCGCACGGCGACCTCGCCGGTCACGAGCTCGTAGAACGCTGCGAGGCGGTCGACGTCCTCGGTGATGATGCGGATGGATGCGAACTCCACGGTGGTACTCCCTTCGGCCGGCCCGCTCGAGCCGTTGCGGTGATCCTGCCGCAGACCACCGACATCGAGTGCTGCCGCTGCGCGGTTCGTGGCGGATCGGCGCCGCTCAGTGACCCGACGGTCGCGCCAGCTCGTCGCGCACGCTGCGCGGCTCACGGCCCAGCAGCTGAGAGAGCAGCGGATCCGTGCGGGCGAAGAATCCGTCCCGCGCCGCCTCGTACATGCCCAGGACGAACCGGCTCATGAACTCCGGCTGACCCGCCGCCGCTTGCGCGGCGAACCAGTCCGCCTCGGAGAGCCGCGTGAAGGTGACCGGAGCGCTCGTCACGTCGCTCGCGATCTCCGCGATCTCGGCGAAGGTCGGCGCGTCCCGGGCTGTCAGGGTCACCGGCCCGTCGTAGCCGCCGCCCGCGGCGAGGATGACCGCAGCGGCCTCCGCCGCGTCTTCGCGCGCCGTCCACGACACCGGGCCGTCCACCGGAACCGCGATCGTTCCGCTCTCGCGCCAGGGTCCGGCGAGCCACGCCAGGCTGTGCGCGTAGAAGCCGTTGCGCAACGCGGTCCACGCCAGACCCGACTGCGCCAGCAACTCCTCCGTCGCGGCGTGATCGCGCCCCGGACCGAACGGAGTGTGCGCCGAGGCGCCCTGGTGGCTCGTGTAGAGAACGCGTCCGACCCCGGCAGCCACGGCCGCGTCGATCGCCGCGCGGTGCAGGAGCACGGCGTCGGCGGTGGGATCGCTGGAGGAGACCAGCAGGAGTTGATCCGCTCCGTCGAACGCGGCGGGCAACGACGTCGGATTGGCGTAGTCGGCTCGCCGCACCCGAATGCCGCGATCCGCGAATCGTTGGGCTTTCGCTGGGTCGCGCACGGCGACGGTGATCTCGGACGCCGAGGTCCGCTGCAGCAGGTGATCGACGGTCGCGCCGTTCAACGCTCCGGTCGCTCCGGTGATGACGATCATGGTGGTCCCTTTCGAGGTATCAATGGAAACACGTTGAGCGTAACACCGGAATTCCATCGATACGCTCGGATCGGTATCATCGATTCGTGATGGATGCAGCCACGGACCGCGATCAGACCCGCAATCGGATCATCGAGGTCGCCGCGGGACTCCTTCGCGAACACGGCCCGTCCGCCGTGACGACCCGGCGTGTGGCGGCCGACGCCGGCGTGCAGGCGCCCATGATCTACCGGATCTTCGGCGATAAGGACGGCCTGCTCGAGGCGGTCGCCGAGAACGTCATGGCCGGATTCGTCTCAGCCAAGGCGGCGACCGTGGCGGCGGCCTCCGCCGAGCAGATCGATCCGTTCCACGATCTGGAGTCGGGCTGGCGCGCGCAGATCGCCTTCGGCCTCGAGAATCCGACGCTCTTCCGCCTCCTCAGCGAACCGGATCGGGTGCGGGATTCCCCCGCCGCCGCGTCGGGGAAGCAGGTTCTGGAACGGCGGGTACGCCGCGTCGCGGCCACCGGGCGTCTGCGCGTCAGCGAAAGGCGCGCCGTCGATCTCATCCAGGCCGCAGGCACGGGCGTCATCCAGACGCTGCTCGCGACGCCGATCGCACAACGCGAACTCGGACTCGCCGACGACGCCTACCAAGCGGTGATGGCACGGATCCTGACCGACGGCCCGTCGCCGCGCGACGGCGATTCCACCGCCGCCATCGTCGCCTTCCGCGCCACGGTGTCGGAGCTGGCCGGGATGAGCCCGGCTGAACGAGGATTTATGACCGAATGGCTCGATCGCCTCATCGCGCAGGCCTGAGCCACCGCGTCAGCGGCGCGCCACGACCCGGTAACGCAGCCCGCGCCGTCGGCCACGGCCGTCGGGCAGCGCCATCGGTCGACGCGAACGCTCAGCGCGGCGGTCGCAGCTCGTCGGCCCGATCGAGGGTGCTGCCGATGATGCGCAGCGATTCGATCAGCGTCGCGGCCTGGGCGCGACTCAAGCCGGCGAGCACCTCGCTCTCCGCGACGACGAGCGCGCGCATCGCGTCGTCGACGCGACCCGCGCCGCGCGGAGTGAGGGAGACGATCTTGCTGCGCGCATCCGCCGCGTTCTGCTGGCGCGCGATGAGGCCGCGGGCGCCGAGGCGATCGAGTCGGCCCGAGAGGTTGCCGCTGGTGACCTCCATCCGCGCTGCGAGAGCGGACGGCGTCATTCCCGGCCCACCCTCCTGTCGCAGGATCGACATCAGTTCGAACTCCCACGGGCGCAGGTCGCTGGCGGCGAAAGAGAGGCGGCGTACCTCGAGAAGCCGCGGACCGAGGCGACGCAGTCGCGAGACGATGTCGAGCGGCGCGAAGTCCACGTCGGGTAGCACGAACGCCCACGCATCGATGACGGAGTCAACGTCGTCGTCTTCGTTCAGTTTCACGTCTACTCACACTCCCCGACAAAACTATCCTGCTCGGAGCCGGTCGGACGCTGCCCGCGCATCGGAACACGGGTCGAGCCGCCTCACCCGCGGAACGCTGGACAAGCCGACCGTGCACGCCTACATTTACCTACCACTAGTAGTTTTTTGAGGCGACGACGCCGATCGGCACTCGCCCGTACCCGTAGAGGACGACGCGTGCCGCAGAACACCCTCGAGCCGACCGCCCCATCGCGGACCTCGCCGCTCCGGCTGACCCTGGCCTCTCCGCTGTATCGGGGTGCCACCCTCGCCCTGTTCCTCTCGGGCTTCGGATTCTCGGCCGCGGCACCGCTGATCGCCTCGTTCCTGGTTCTGGAGTTGAACGCATCCCTGCCCGTCGCCGGGCTGTTCTATCTGACGAATCTCACCGCGCCGGTGGCCGGATACCTCGTCGGCGCTCGCTCGGATCGCACCGGCGGGCGGCTCGGCCTGTTCCGCTGGTGCGCGCTCGCCGGCTTCGTCGGCTGGGCCGGAATCTCCTTCTCGACGCAGATCTGGATGCCGTTCGTGATCAGCGCCGTTGTGCTCGCATTCGCGGGGGCCGCGACCTCGCAGGTGTTCGCGGCCATCCACGATGAGATCGGCCGTCGGCCGGACGCGGGAAACGACGGCGTCATCGCGATCGTACGGATGGCGCTCACCGGCGGCTGGGTGGTCGGGCCGGTCTGCGGCGCCTTCCTCGCCGCCCAATCCGGTCTGCGCGTGATGCTGTTCGCGACCGCTCTGCTGACCCTGGCCCAGATCCTGCCGCTCGGCCTGCAGCGCGCCCCGCTCATTCCGCACGAGCACCGGACGCAGCACGTGCGACCCTCGGTGCGCGCAATGCTGCCGCTGCTCGCGTTCACCCTGCTCTACGTGTTCGTCTACGCGGGCGAGTCGGTGAAGTACGCCTACCTGCCGCTGTACATGAGCCAGGAGCTCCGCCTCGACGCGGGGCTGAGCGGCGCGGTGATCGGCATCCAGCCCCTGGTGGAACTGCTGCTGATGCCGCTGGCGATCGTCGTCGGCGCCCGGATCGGCATGGTGCGTCTGATGGCGCTGGCGGCCGGCTTCGGCGTGGCCGCCAACCTGTGCTTCGCCCTGACCGGCACCGCCGTCGGACTGTTCGCCGGGCAGATCCTGATGGGCGGGGTGTGGGGGGTGTTCGCCGCGTTGGGCATCATCGTCGCGCAGCGACTGCTCCCCACCGCGGTCGCGACTGCCTCGGCGATCTTCCTGTCCGCGACCGCTCTGAGCTCGGCGCTGGGCGGCGTCACCGGCGGACTCGGCGTCGCGGTGATCGGTTTGCCTCTGGTGTTCCTGATTCCGGCCGGCTTCGCCGTGCTCGCGGTGATCGGGCTCGCGATCATGGCGCGGCGAACGGAGGCGCCGACGCGATCCTCCGCAGGCTGAGCCGACCGGAACCGCTCCTCGGTCGACTCAATCGTCCAGGCGCGACCGGCCGAGCACGGCGATCGCGCCGGCCAGGAGCGCGGCGTTGGCCCAATAGACCCCGGCGACGCCGAGGCCGCCGACGGTCGCGCCGATTCCCACCGGCAGCGCGATCTGAGCGAGGCGGTTCGCCGTCATCCGCATCCCGAGTGCCGCGCCGTGCACCGCGGCCGGAGTGATCCGCACGACCCACGACATGGTGAGCGGCTGCGGGATGCCCAGCGCGAGGCCGAGGCCGATCATCACGGGCACCGCACCGAGAGGCCCGACCAGCGGGAGGGCGATCAAGGCGACCACGCCGGCGAGCAGCGCGATGCAGAGCAGCGGTTTGCGACCGAGCCGCGCGACCAGCCGGCTCAAGCCGATGCGCGACAGGACGGAGACGGCGGCCCGCAGGGCGAGCAGTGCGCCGACCACCACGGCCGGCACCTCGTGCTCGCCCGCCCACAGCGGGATGTACGCGTAGAGCAGATCGACCGTGACCAGCACCGCCGCGCTGACCAGCATCGATCGCAGCAGCCCGGGTACCCGCGTGACGTCACGCAATCCGAGCCGTTCGTCGGTCGGCGCCGTCACGCGTGCATCCGCGCGGTCGAGGATGTGCAGCCGATGGCTGCCCGCCAGGCCGAGCAGCGCCAACGCGATGCACACGGCGGCACCGAGCAGCGTGTTCGGCGCACCCGCCGAGGCCGCGCCCATCGTGGCCACCACCGTGACGAGCGGCGGCGCGATCAGCTGCCCGAGCGACGCCGCGGTGGTCAGAGTCGCGAATCCGCCCTCGCTCGCTCCGCCGCGCGCCCGGTGTGCGACGAAGGTCTGCTGGCCGATCATCACGAACAGGTTGCCCAGCCCCACGACCAGCGCCGATACGAGCACGCCACCGATCCCCAGCGGCGCGAACAGCAGCGCGATCCCCAGCACGAACGCACCGACACCCCCGAGGCTGACGCGCGAGCCGCCGATGCGGTCGGAGAGCCGACCGACCGGCAGCGCCGCGAACAGCTCCGGCACGGCGAACGCCGCCGCGATGACGCCCAGCAGGAACGCCTCGGCGCCGAGCTCGACCGCGCGGTAGCCGATCATCAATCGCACGCCGACCCAGCCGGATTGAAGCAACGCCGCTTGCGCGCTGAGCGCGAGGCGCCAGCTCACCGAACCGTCACGGTCGCAGCGGGATCTCGTCGGCCCCACCGAGCAGCCGGGTCAGATCGTCGATCGCGTTCCGCGCCGCCGAGTACCGCTGCGGATCGAGATGGAAGACGGCGAGCTGCAACGCGTAGGCGATCGTCACCGGCACGATCAGCGTGTTGTACTCGCTGTCGGAGCCGCGGGGCGCGGCGAGGAGGAAGTCGGGCGCCGGACGGAAGTGGTAGCCCGGCACGTCGGTGATCAGCACCACCGTGCCGCCGCGGCGCTGCGCCGCGTTCACCAGCGCCGGCAACTGCACCGAAGCCTCACGCAGCGCGAACGCGATCAGCACGCTGTCGCCGTCGAAGCTGACGAAGTGCTCGGCGATGTTCTTCGGCCCGACCCCGAGGGCGACCACGGCGATGCCGAGCCGTCGGATGCGCCGGGCCAGCAGATCGAGAGCGGGCCACTCGTCCGCATTCGAGAACAGATACACGATCTTCGCGGAGTGGACGGCGCGGGCGGCGGCGTCCATCGTCTCCTGCGGGATGTACCGGCCGAGCCGCTCCAATGCCGCCGCCTCATCCGTGGCGAAGGAGAGCAGGTCATGCCCGGTCTCGGTGCGCATCAGCGGGCGGGCCGGCGTGGCGCCGCCCTCGTCGCGCTGCAGATCGCCGCGGAGCTCCGGGTAGCCGCGATAGCCGAGTTTCTGCGCCAGGCGCACCACCGTCGACTCGTGCGTCCCGGCTCGGCCGGCGATGTCGGCAGCGGTGATCTCGGAGGGTCGATCGGCCGAGAGCAGCACCGTCAGCACCTTGCGCTCGGACGCGCTGAGCGGCCGCGTGTTGGACGCGATCACGGATTTGAAACTCACGTAGAACTCTCCTCATCGAGATGTTTTCGGCTCATCGAGTCGACACCCGGTCGGTCCATCTTCTCGAACGCGGCGTCCCGGACGCGCATTGACAGTCTGACAGGTGCATGCAATCCTGTGCAATGTCGCAAGTTCAGCGGCAGCCGCAGAGAGGCGGGAGGACGAGGATGTCTACGATCGAACCCAAGATCGTCACCGAATGGGCGCTGGCCGGTGCCGGTGCCATCGGTGGCGCGAGCCTGGTCACGGCCGGTATCGGCTACGGATTGACGGCCACGACCGGAGTCGGCGCGGGCGTGATGCCACTGGTCGCCGGCGTCTTCGTCGGTGCATCCGGCCTGCTCTGGCTGCTCCGGCTCGCCCGAGCCCGGCACCAGCGCGTCGCGGTGCCGCAGGACGAGGTGTCGGACTCGACCCTCGGAGTGTTCTTGCAGGGCGAGGACGACGAGCTCGACGACGCCCGCTTCCCGGACCGCGTCGGGTGGACCCGGATCGCCGTGGTGGTCGGCTCGATCGCCGTCGCCGCCCTCCTGCTGCCGGTACTCGGCTACTCCGTCACCATGGTCGCGCTTCTCACCGTGGTGCTGCGCTTCGTCGGCGGTCGTAAGCTCTGGCTCGCCGTCCTCGTCGCGATCGCGACGACCGCCGCGTCCCGACTCGTCTTCGAGGTCTGGCTGCACACCGCGCTGCCGCACTCGACGCTGGCCCCGCTGGCCTGGCTGGGGCTGTGATCATGGGCTTCGGCGAACTCTGGGGCGGCCTGCTCACCGTACTCACTCCCGATCACCTGCTCTTCGCGCTGATCGGTTGCATCATCGGCATGCTCGTCGGCGTGCTGCCCGGCTTCGGCCCGGCCGCGGCAGTGTCGCTGCTGATCCCCGTCACGTTCGGGCTCGATGCCACCACCGCGATCATCATGCTCGCCGCGATCCTCTACGGCGCGGCCTATGGCGGCACCACCACCGCGGTACTGCTGCGGATCCCCGGCGAGGCCTCGTCCATCGCGACGACGCTCGACGGCTACCAGATGGCCAAACAGGGTCGCGGCGGTCCGGCTCTGGTGACCGCGGCGATCGCCTCCTTCGTCGGTGGCCTGATCGGCGTGATCGGCTTCGTGCTGGTCGCCCCGTTCAGCCGACTCGCGCTCGAATTCGGCGCCCCCGAGTTGTTCCTGGTCTCCGTACTGGGCATGGCGCTGGTCGCGAGCTTCGCGGGTAAGGATCCGGTCAAAGCGTTGCTGAGCGTCGGCGTCGGGCTCGCCATCGCGAGCGTCGGCATCGACCAAGGTCAAGGGATCCAGCGCTTCACCTTCGCGATGCCGGAACTCTTCGACGGGCTCGGCCTGGTCGCGATCGTGATGGGGGTGTTCGGGATGAGCGAGATCTTCGCCCAGGCCCGCGGCGGTTCCGGCGGCTCGCGCAAGCCGATGAAGGTCGGCCGGCTGCTGCCGACCCGCGACGACCTGCGCCGCTCCGCGTTCCCGTACCTGCGCGGCTCCGTGATCGGCTTTGCGATGGGCCTGCTGCCCGGCTCCCCCGGCGCCGCGACCTCGCTCGCCTCCTACGCGCTGGAGAAGAAGGTCTCCAAGCACCCGGAGCGTTTCGGCAAAGGTGCCGTCGAGGGCGTCGCCGGGCCGGAGGCGGCGAACAACGCCCTCGCCGTGTCGTCGATGATCCCGCTGTTCACGCTCGGCATCCCCACCAGCGCGACGGTCGCCATCATGGCGGGAGCCTTCACGATCAACGGGCTCATCCCCGGCCCGCTGCTGTTCCGCGACAACCCCGAGGTGGCGTGGGCGATCATCGCCAGCCTGATCGTCGGCAACGTCATCCTGCTGATCCTCAACATCCCGCTCGCTCGGGTCTGGGTCGCCGTGCTGAAGATCCCGTTCCACTATCTGATGGCCGTGATCATCGCCTTTATGTTCCTCGGCACGTACAGCATCAACGGCTCGACCTTCGACATCCTGGTGATGCTCGCGGCAGGGCTCGTCGGCTACCTGTTCTCCCTGTTCGCGATCCCCCTGACTCCGCTGGTGCTGGCCGTGATCCTCGGCCCGTTGCTGGAAGAGAACTTCCAGCGCTCGCTCGCCCTCTCCCGCGGCGACTACGGCGTCTTCGTCAGCGGACCGCTGAGCATCTCCCTCGTAGCGATCATCGCGATCGCCATCCTCTTCGGGGCCGTACGCCCCGCGCTCTCCGCCGCTCTCGCGCGGCGGGCCACTCGCAAGATCCCCACCGAACCGACGAAGGAGTCCGTTTCATGACCCGTCCCACCCGCCTCCTCGGGCTGACCGCCCTAGCCGCGACCGCTGTCCTGATCACCGGCTGCACCTCCGCCGCCTCCGGCACGGACGCCTCCGCCGAGCCGGACTTCCCCGCCGCTGGCACAACGATCGACTGGATCGTGCCGTCCGCGGCGGGCGCCGGCAACGACATCCTGGCGCGCATCCTCGCCCCGGTGATGTCGGAGAAGCTCGGCGCGACCATCAACGTCGTCAACCGCGAGGGCGGCAACCAGGTGATCGGCCTGAACGAACTGGCCACCTCGACCCCGGATGGCACCACCATCGGCTTCACCAACATCCCGTCGATCCTCGGTCGCTACCTCGACCCGAGCAAGCAGGCCGGCTTCGACCGCGAGAGCTTCAGCCCGATCGGTTCGTTCGCGCTGAACGACATCGCGATCGGTGTGAACGCGTCCAGCCCCTACGGCTCGATCGAGGAACTCTTCGACGCCGCGGAGGCGAAGCCCGGCGAGATCACGGTCGGCACGGATTCGCGCGCGGGCGATGACCACGTCAACCTGCGCATCATCGAGAAGGAACTCGACCTCGACTTCAACATCGTGCACTACAACAGCGGGGCGGATAAGATCGCGGCCCTCGTCTCTGGCGAGATCGACTTCGCCCTCGGCGGCCTGTCCAGTCTCATCGGCCAGCAGAAGTCGGGTGAGGTGGACGTGCTCACCGTGATCGCTGCCGAGCCGAGCACGCTGCTGCCGGACGTGCCGACCATCGAGTCCGAAGGCTACGACCTCGCGCCGATGACCAACAACTTCGCCATCTCCGCCGCGGCCGGCACGCCCGACGCGATCATGACGGCGCTGCAGGATGCACTGGAGGCGACCGTCACGGATCCTGAGGTCGAGCAGCAGTTGACCAACGCCGGCACCGTGCCCGCGTGGATCCCCGGCGCCGAGGTCGAGACGCTCTGGGAAGAGCGCGAGACCGTGACCAAGCCGATCATCGACGAACTCATCGCCGGCGAATGACCCTCTCATCTCCTTCGGAAGGAATCGCTATGAGCCCCGCTCCCCTCGTATCGGATGCGCTCGTCGAGCGTGCTCGAACCGTGCCGACCGCGAACATCGGCGACGCTCAGGAACGCTTCGGGATCGCTCCCGGATTGCATCCGGTGTGGAAGGGCGCCCGGCTGGCGGGCCGCGCCTTCACCGTCTGGACCCGACCCGGCGACAATCTGCTGATCCACGACGCACTGCGCGCCGCCGCCCCCGGCGACGTGATCGTCGTCAACGGCGGAGGCGACGTCACGCGCGCGTTGATCGGCGACCTGATCGGTCTCCGGGCCGCCACGACGGGGATCGCCGGATTCGTGATCGACGGCGCCGTCCGCGACGCGGACACCCTGGGCGAGATGGGCTTCCCGGTCTTCGCTCGCGGCGTCAGCCCGGCCGGCCCCTACAAGCACGGACCCGGACGACTCGACGAGCCGGTCGCGATCTCCGGCGTGGTCTGCTCCCCCGGCGACCTCGTCGTGGCGGATGCCGACGGCGTGGTCATCGTGCAGGCCGCTGCCGCGGCGACCGTGATCGCCGACGCGGAGGCGATCGAGCGTCGCGAGGTCGAGAAGCGCCGCACCATCGTCTCCGCCGTCGCGAGCTGAAGCCGGCGCACTCGGTCGTCGGGCACCCGGGGCAAGGCGAACCCGGCGAAGGGGGTTGTCACTCCGTCCCGCGAGCGCCAGCGAGCGGGACGGAGTGACAACCCCCTTCACACGTCACATCGAGCTGCTCCGCGAGGTCAGAACGCGTGCACCCGCGTCGCGACCTTCTCGGTGAAGAAGCGGTCGTGGCTGACCACGATCACGGCACCCGGGAAGTGCACCAGCGCTCGCTCCATCACCTGCGTGCTGGCGAGGTCGAGGTGGTTCGTCGGCTCATCCAGCAGCAGCACCGACGCGCCGGAGAGCAGACACTGCGCCATCGCGACCCGAGCGCGCTGTCCGCCCGACAGTTCGCGGATCCGCTTCTTCAGATCCGCGTCCGAGAACTGGAACATCGCCAGGAAACGCGCGACCGACTTGCGCGTCGCGGTGAGCGCGAGGCTGTCCGGCATCGCGTTCACCGCGTGGGTGACCGTGTCGTCCAGGTCGAGCTCTGCCAGAACCTGGTTGTACGAGACGACCTTGACGCCGCCGGCCCAGTTGACGGATCCGGCGTCCGCCTTCTCCTCGCCGGTGAGCACCCTCAGCAACGTGCTCTTCCCGCTGCCGTTCGCGCCCACGACCGCGATGCGTTCGCCGCGGCGCAGCTCCATCGCGAAGCCGTCGAACAGGGTCCGGTCGCCGAACGACTTCGTGACGCCCTCGGCGCGGCAGAGCACGTCCTTCACGTGCAGGCCCGCGTAGATCTCGGTGATGATCTGGTCGACCGGCCGGGGTGCCCGCGACTTCTTGATGCCGGCGAGCTGGCGGCCGAGGCCGTTGCTCTTGGCCGCCTTCGCCGCCTCGCGTCGATCGGCGATGCCCTCGGCCTCGAACGCCAGCAGCTCGGACTCGTGCACGAACTGGGCGGCCAGCGTCTTCAGCCGGAACTGCTTCTGCACGATGTATTCGCCGAAGTTGCCGGGGTACTCGTGCAGGTGGAAGTTCTCCACCTCGATGATCCGGGTGGCCACCGCGTCCAAGAACTTCCGGTCGTGCGAGACGATGATCGCGGCTCCCGCGAAGTCGCGGAACCAGCTCTCCAGCCACTCGACGCCCGCCACGTCGAGGAAGTTCGTCGGCTCGTCCAGCAGCAGCACATCCGGCTGCTCCAGCAGGATCTTCGCCAGCGCCGCGCGGTTGCGCCAGCCGCCGGAGAGTTCGTCGATCGCACAGACCCGGTGCGCCTCGGTGAATCCGAGAGTCGTGAGGGCCTGGTCGATCAGGCGCGGGTAGTCCCAGCCGCCGAGCCGATCCATCTCTGCGAAAAGCTCGCTCTGTCGCTCGATCAGGCCGTCCAGGTCCGCGGTCGGGTCCGCGGCGATCGTCGCCTCGATGCCGGCGAGTTCGTCCTCGACCGCGTGCACCTCGACGAAGAGGCCGTCGAGCACCTCCGCGATGCTCACACTGCCGTCGAGTTCGGAGAACTGCGAGAAGTAGCCGATCTTCACGCCGTTGTCGATGGTGACGGTGCCGGAATCGGGCTGCACCTGATCGAGGATCAGCTTCAGGAGGGTGGTCTTGCCGGAGCCGTTGCGACCGATCAGGCCGACGCGATCCTTGTTCTCCAGGCGCAGGAAGACCTCGCGCAGAATCGGAGTGCCCTCGAAGCGCACCTCGACGTCGTTCAGTCGTACCAGGCTCATCGCATCCATCCCGAGCGGTCGTGGGCGCGCGGGCGCGCGACCGAACCTCCGACTTTAGCGTGACGTGCAACGATGAATCGGATGACTGACACAACGAGGTATCTGCAGGCGTACGACGAGCAGCTGCGCGGCGAGTCCGAGACGCCGAGCGCGATCCGCAGCATCCGGCTCGGCCCGATCCGCTTGGTCACCTTCGCGGGCGGCCGCGGCTTCATCAGCTACCGCGACCTCGGCGAGGCGGACGCCGCGGGGATCGCGGCGCTGGTGGCGGATGCGCTGGCGTACTACCAGACGGATCGCGAGATCACCCGAGTGGAATGGAAGACCCGCAGCCACGATCGCGCCCCCGGACTGCACGACGCGCTGCTCGCCAACGGTTTTGCACCCGACGAGCCCGAGTCGATCATGGTCGGACCGCTCGCCGCGCTCTGCGCTGCCGTACCCACGCCCGCCGGGGTCACCCTGCGCCAGCTGCATCACGAAGCCGAGATCCGCGCGATGAGCGCGATGGTCGACGGCGTCTTCGGCGAGCCGCCGAGCGCCGCGATCGCCGACTCCCTGCTCGCCCGTCTCGCCCGCGCCGACGGCATGGAGCTCTGGGTCGCGGAGGCCGACGATCGGATGGTCGGTGCCGGCCGGCTGGAACCGGTACCGGGGAGCGACTTCGCGGGGATCTGGGGCGGGGTGGTGCTCGAGGAGTACCGCGGCCGGGGCATCTACCGGGCGTTGACCGCCGCGCGCGCCCGCAGTGCGCTCGAACTCGGCAAGACCCTCGCACACAGCGACTCGACGGAGTACTCCCGACCGATCCTGGAGCGTTCCGGTCTCATCCGGGTGTCGTCGACGACGCCGTACGAATGGACGCGGTGAGCGATCAGGAATCGAGAAGCGGCGGCTGCGGTCGATTTCCTATCCTGGAGGCACACCCCACGATGGATGAAAGGCAGTTCATGAACGAGACGAAGAATCCCGGATTCAGCGCCGAGGAGAAGGCGGCGATGAAGGAGCGCGCGAAGGAGTTGCGCGCCGAAGCCCGCGCGGGCGCCAAACGAGCGGACAGCGAGAAGGCCGTTCTGGACACCATCGCCGCGCTGCCGGAGGCGGATCGTTTGATCGCCGCGAAGATCCACGAGGTCGCGACCGAGATCGCGCCCGAGCTGCTGCCGAAACTGATGTACGGCATGCCGTCCTACGCCCGCGACAAGGACGTGCTGTTCTTCTTCCAGGCCGCGTCGAAGTTCTCGACCCGCTATTCGACCTTCGGCTTCAACGACGGCGCGAAGCTGGACGACGGGCCGATGTGGCCCACCGGGTTCGGCATCGGCGAGCTGACGCCCGAGGTGGAGCAGCGCATCCGGGAGCTGATCACCCGCGCTGTCGGCTGATCGCAGGGCCGGGGGCGACCCGTAAACTCGGTGCGTGCCCGAGTCGTCGTTGTTGGAGTTCGACACGGGCGTGCACCGCTCCGGCGATGCGCGTCGGCGCAATCTTCTCGTCGTCCTCGCGTGCATTGAGGCGCACGGCACCATCCCGCAACGCGACATCGGCGACGAGACCGGACTCCCCCATGCCGCCGTCAGCATCATCGTGACCCAGCTGATCGAGCGCGGACTCCTGACCGAGCAGACCTCGGCGCCCACCGGCAGCCGCGGCCGACCTCGGCGCCTGCTCTCACTCGCGGCGGACGCGGCCACCGCCGTCGGGGTCGACATCAGCGCCGAGGGCATCGCCGTCCGTGCCGTCGACCCGGCCGGGCGGTTGATCGACCGCCGCAGCCTCGCGCACCGCTCCACCGATGTCAGCACCGCGGAGTTCTCGCGCCTCATCTTCGGACTGATCGCCGAGACCATCCCGCGCTCCAGCGCGCCGCTCAGCGTCGTCCTCGCCCTGCCCGGCCTGAACGACGAGGGCATGACCACGTCCCCCAGCCGCGGCTGGTTCTCCGCGCCGGTCGACGACCTGTTCCACGCTGCCCCGAGCGAACTGATCGCCCGGCGCGTGCTGAACGACGGCGACGCAGCGGTGACCGCCGAATACACCCGCGCCTCCGCCTCCGCCACCCGCAACGTGGCCGTTCTGCACGGCAGCGACGGGATCGCCGGCGGCGTCGTCGCCGAGGGGCGCCTCCTGCTCGGCTACGCGGGGGCGGCCAGCTCCCTCGGCCACGTGCCGATCCGGCCCGGCGGCGAACGTTGCGAGTGCGGCTCGTTCGGCTGCTTCCAGACCGAGGTGTCGATCGTCGCCTTCCAGCACAAGCTCGGCAGAGGCGACATCGCGGCGAGCGATTCGCTCAGTGACGTCGCCGCCGCTCTCGCGGCAGACGCGCGTTCGGGCGACGAGGCCGTGCTCGCCGTGTTGGCGCGCGCCCGCGAGCAGATCACCGCGCTCGTGCGGGTGCTCGGCGCGGTGCTCAGCCCCGAGGTGGTCGTACTCACGGGCAACCTGATGCCGCTCGCCCCGTGGTTGGTGACGCCGGCCGGCCGCAGCCACCTGCAGCAGGGGTCGACCATCGACTGGATCAGCCCCGTGATCGCAAGCGGATTCGACGACGAGTCCGTCGCGGTCGGTGCCGCCGAGCTGGCGCGGCGCACCCTGCTGCTTCAACCCGAACTGATCAGCGCACGACGATGACCGAACCGGTCGCCGTCGACGCGACGCGAGCGGACGCCCGCTCCTCCGCACGCTCCGCGGCGCCCGGGCGCAGCTGAGCGATCAGCGAGACGGAGGCGCACAGCATCACGAAGACCCCGTAACCGATGGTCACGGGCACGATGCCGGCGAGCGGCTGCAGCGCACCGGCGACCACGCTCGGCAGCCCGAAGGCGAGGTAGCTGGCGATGTAGATCACCGAGAGCAGTCGCGCGCGCGACTCCGGAACGGCCGTCGAGAGCAGCAGGCGCAGCCCGGCCTGGAACCCCGCGCCGAAGCCGATGCCGGCGATCACCGTGCCGACCAGCACTCCGATCAGGAGTCCGCTCGGCACAGCGATCACGGTGACCAGCGGGCCCAGGATCAACGCGACCAGTCCGAGCAGCATCGCGCGGCGCGCATCCGCACGCTGGATCGCGAGCCCGGTGATCGCACCCGCCGCGGTGAAGACGGCGATGAACGCTCCGACCGCGAAGTGATCGTCGATCGCGAACGCCGACTTCAGGACGGACGGCATCAGCGCGAGGTACAGCCCGACCAGGGCCCAACTCGAGACCAGCGACCAGACGACACCGCTGAACAGCGTGCGGGACGCGGCGGGCAGCGACACCGTCGGGCGCAGCGACGCGAGCGCGCCGGGTCGACGCTGGACCCGCTCCGGCACCACGAACAGCGCGAGCCCTGCGAGCAGCAGGAACGCGCCGAACACCACGTAGACCAGCCCGGTCGGCCACGGCGCCCACTCCACCAACGCGCCGCTGCTGAGCGCACCGATCGTCAGTGAGAGGGGCGGGATCGCCCCGTTCAGGACCGACGCCCAGCTCGGATGCTTCGGCAGCGAGTGATCCAGCAGGCCGGCACCGAGCGCCCCCATCAGCGTGCCGACGGCGACCCCTTGCAGGACCCGCGCCGCGATCAGCATCCCCAGCGAATCCGCCGTGGCGAACAGCGCCATCGCGGCGACGGCGAGCACCACGCCCACGGCCAGGACGGGCTTGCGGCCGATGAAGTCGGACAGGGAACCCGCCACCACCAGCATCAGCAGCAGGCCGACGACGTAGATGGCGAAGACGATCGTGAGCGTCACGGGTGCCAGCTGCCATTCGGCGGCGTAGACCGGGTAGAGCGGCGACGGAATGGCGGAGGAGGCGACAGCGGCGACGAAGAGCGCCGCGAGGATCCAGAAGGCGGCGACCGAGCGCCGTTCGCTGCCATCGGTGACCGTCATGCTGCATCCCTCCGTCGGCGCTCATCCGCGCCGTCACGAGCAGCAACCCGGCACCGACCGCAATGCTTCCCGATTCGCATAGCCGATCTATCCGATCTGACCGCCGCCGGGAACACCAGCGCCGCAGCGGTGGTTGAGCCGAGCATGACAACGATCGGAATCATCGGAGCAGGAAACATCGGCAGCCAGATCGCTCGGGCCGCCATCGCCGTCGGGTACACCGTGGTGATCGCGAACTCACGCGGTCCGGAGACGCTCAGCGCGCTCGTCGCCGAGCTCGGCGCGAACGCCCGCGCGGCCACGGCCGAGCAGGCGGCTCAGGCGGGCGACTTCGTCGTCGTCACCGTGCCGCTGAAGGCGTACGAGCAGATCCCCGTCGCGCCGTTGGCCGGCAAGATCGTGATCGACACCAATAACTACTACTTCGAGCGCGACGGCCGTATCCCCGCCCTCGACAACGGCCTCGACACCGTCTCGGGAATGCTGCAGCGTCACCTCGTCGACAGCAAGGTCGCCAAGGGCTTCAACCACATCATGGCGAAGGACATCACCACCGACGGCACACCGGCCGGCACTCCCGGGCGCCGGGCCCTGGCCACGGCGAGCGACTTCGAGGAGGCGGCCGAACTGGTCGACCGCCTCTACGACGAACTCGGCTTCGACACCGTCAACGTCGGTCCGCTGTCGGAGAGCTGGCGGGTCGAGCGCGACCAGCCGGCCTACGTGGTTCGCCAGGATCGGCACGAGCTGATCGCGAACCTGGCCAAGGGCGTGCGGGCGACCGCGACGGCGTAGCCGCCGCGTCGGGCGGGCGGATCCGGGCTCGACGGGCCCGGATCCGGCCCGATCGACCGGATTCGGCCCCGCATCGGGCGATCCGGCACTCCGACGCGCCCGCGACGGCCTACCGTTGAGGAATGACGTCTACCGACACCACCGCACCGAGCGAGGCAGAATCCGCGCCCGCCACCACCTTCTCCGATCTCGGTCTCGGTGATGCAGTTCTCAAGGCCCTCAAGGACGTGGGCTACGAGACCCCCTCCGCCATCCAGGCCGCCACCATCCCCGCCCTGCTCTCCGGCCGCGACGTGCTCGGCGTCGCGCAGACCGGAACGGGCAAGACCGCGGCCTTCGCGCTGCCCATCCTCTCCCGCCTCGACGTCTCGCAGAAGACGCCGCAAGCCCTCGTGCTCGCACCCACGCGCGAACTCGCGCTCCAGGTCTGCGAGGCGTTCGAGCGCTACGCCTCCGGCATGCGCGGCGTGCACGTGCTGCCCGTCTACGGCGGCCAGGGCTACGGCACGCAGCTGTCCGCGCTGCGCCGCGGCGTGCACATCATCGTCGGCACGCCGGGCCGGATCATGGATCACCTCGACAAGGGCACCCTCGACCTCTCGCAGCTGAAGTACCTCGTGCTCGACGAGGCCGACGAGATGCTCAAGATGGGATTCGCGGAGGACGTCGAGACGATCCTCGCCGACACGCCCGACGACAAGCAGATCGCGCTGTTCTCAGCGACGATGCCCAGCCAGGTCCGCCGGATCTCGGGGCAGTACCTCAAGGATCCCGCCGAGATCACGGTCAAGAACAAGACCACGACCTCCGCGAACACCACGCAGCGGTACCTGATGGTGTCGTATCCGCAGAAGATCGACGCGCTGACCCGCATCCTCGAGGTCGAGAACTTCGAGGGCATGATCGTCTTCGTCCGCACCAAGAGCGAGACGGAGCTGCTGGCCGAGAAGCTGCGCGCCCGCGGCTACACCGCCGCCGCGATCAGCGGCGACGTCGCCCAGGCTCAGCGCGAGCGCACCGTCGAGCAGCTGAAGAGCGGCAAGCTCGACATCCTGGTGGCGACGGATGTGGCGGCGCGCGGCCTCGACGTCGAGCGCATCTCGCACGTGGTCAACTACGACATCCCGATCGACACCGAGTCGTACGTGCACCGCATCGGCCGCACGGGTCGCGCCGGCCGCAGCGGCGCCGCGATCAGCTTCGTGACCCCGCGTGAGCGTCGACTGCTCACCGCGATCGAGAAGGCCACCCGTCAACCGCTGACCGAGATGCGCCTGCCGAGCGTGGAGGACGCGAACGTCATCCGTCTCAGCCGCTTCGACGACCAGATCACCGCGGCGCTCGGCGACGAGGCGAAGATGAACCAGTTCCGCGACATCATCGCGCACTACGTGAACCACCACGACGTGGTCGAGTCCGACGTGGCGGCCGCGCTGGCGATCGTGGCGCAGGGTGACAGCGAACTGCTGCTCTCGCCGGACGACCCCCGTTTCTCCCGCCGCGAGCGCGAGCGCGAGGAGCGCGACCGCCCCGAGCGTGGCGATCGCGGGGATCGTTCGGAGCGCTTCGAGCGCGACCGCCCGAACCGCGACCGGCCGGAGCGTCGCCCGCGCTCCGGCGCGCAGCTCGCCTCCTACCGGATCGAGGTCGGCCGTCGTCAGCGCGTTGAGCCGCGCCAGATCGTCGGCGCGCTCGCGAACGAGGGCGGCCTGAGCCGCGACGACTTCGGCCACATCGACATCCGCCCCGACTTCTCGATCGTCGAGCTGCCCGCCGACCTGCCCCAGGACACCCTGGACCGGCTGGCCGACACGCGGATCAGCGGCAAGCTGATCGAGATCCGTCCGGACCGCCGCCCGCAGCGCCGCGACGACCGCGACGACCGGGGCCCCCGCAAGCCCCGGCGCTGAGACCCGCCGGTTGAGCCTGCCGCTCGCCGGTTGAGCCTGCCGCTCGCCGGTTGAGCCTGCCGCTCGCCGGTTGAGCCTGCCGAAACCATACCCTCCGGAGAACGGTGGTTTCGGCAGGCTCAACCAGCATCCACCAACGGCTTGCGCAGGCTCAACCAGCACCCACCAACGGCTTGCGCAGGCTCAACCAGCGGGGTCGCGCGTGACGACCACAACGTGGTCAGCGTGCTCGACGGTGCGACCGTCGGGCAGTTGCGTGCTGCGGCGGTGGTACCCGGCCGACACGCTCCAGCCGGGAGCGGCGGGCAACTGCAGCAGCGCAATCGTCTGCGCCACATCCGGCAGCTCGACGTGGTGCCCGTGCGCCCCGCTCGGCGGCTCGGCGTGCGACAGGATGACCAGCCGCCCGCCCGGAGCGACCGCGGCCCACGCGCTGCGCAGGATGCGATCGCGCTCGAACGGTAGGGTCGAGTGCAGGTACGAGGCGGTCACGAGGTCGAAGCCGCCCGCGGGGAATCCCGCATCCAGGTCGGACTGCTCGAAGCGGACGGTGACGCCGAGCTGAGCCGCGTGCTCCCGTGCCCGCGCCAGCGCGACCTCCGAGACGTCGACGCCGAGCACATCCCAGCCGTTCGACGCCAACCACATGGCGTCAGCTCCCTCCCCGCTGCCGAGGTCGAGCGCCCGTGCTCCGGGCGACGCCGGTTCGTCACCGATCACCGGCACCAGGAGTACGTTCGGTCGGCCGCTCCATTTGCGACCCGCGCTGTACATGTCGTCCCAGAACTCCGCGGCGGAGGCGGCGGGAGGCGTCGATTCAGTCATCCTCCGAGGGTCCGCCGAACCACCGCGTCGACGCAAGTCGTGTTGCTGTTCCGGCAAAGGAATCCAGCTGGACGCCACGTCCGACCTCCCTGGACGCGACGTGAGAACTCGGACATCCGACGCGCAGCACCGATAGGCAGGAGGGGCAAGGGCGATCCGATCTCCGGAATCGTGACAACGAATCGGGCCGGCGAACCGGCTCACGAAGAGGTGTCTGAGTAATGAGAATCGAAACCCCGACTTCGCCGCGCCGCCGCGCCGGCCGAGTCCTCCTCGCGACGGCGACGTGCGGCCTCGTGGCCTTCGGCACGATCACCGCCGCACCCGTCGCCTTCGCGGCCACGACGGCGGCGAGCAGCACCGCCGCGGCCTGGAGTCCCATCGCCGAGGGCGAGAACAGCGCGAACGCGTTGACCGTGCAACACCTGCTGAACGCGGCCGGCTACCCGGTCGTCGCGGACGGCGTGTTCGGCCCGGCGACGGCGGAGGCGGTGCGCGCCTTCCAGACCGATCGCGGACTCTCGGTCGACGGCATCGTCGGCGAGCAGACCGGATCCGCGCTCGCGGTCACCGTGCAGAACGGCGACACCGGCGACGCGGTCCGCGGCCTGCAGGTCCAGCTGAACAAGACCGGCGCGAGCGTCGAGGTCGACGGCGTCTTCGGCCCCGGAACCCAGGCGGCCGTCGAGTCGTATCAGTCCAGCGCCGGCCTCACCGTCGACGGCATCGTCGGCCCCGCCACCTGGCAGGCGCTGGTCGGCGCCGGCTCCGGCACGACCCCGAACCCCGGCCAGCCCGGCGAGACCTTCGCCACGCTGAACGAGGAGCAGCTCGCCAACGTGCGCACCATCATCGCGGAGGGGAAGAACGCCGGCGTCCCCGAATACGGCTGGGTCATCGGCATCGCCACGGCGATGCAGGAGTCGCGGCTGCGCAACCTGGAGGGCGGCGACCGCGACTCGGTGGGCCTGTTCCAGCAGCGTCCGTCCGCCGGCTGGGGCGACCCGGCCCAGCTGGTCGACCCGGTCTACGCCTCGCGGGCGTTCTACGGCGGGCCGAACAGCCCCACGCCGAACCGCGGCCTGCTCGATGTGGCGGGCTGGGAATCGATGACGGTCACTCAGGCGGCGCAGGCCGTGCAGGTGTCCGCGTATCCGGATGCGTACGCCCAGTGGGAGACCCTGGCGCGGGACGCCGTCGCGAGTGAGGGCTGAGCCATGACCACCACCACGAACACCAGCATCAGGGCCCGTTTCGCCGCCGTCCTCACGGCCGTGCTGCTCGCCCTCGGCCTGGTCGCCGTCGGCGGCACCAGCGCCCAGGCCGCCGACTGGCGCGTCGTCTCGAACGGGTCCACCGGCACCGACGTGACCACCGCGCAGTACCTGCTGCGTGCCTCCGGCCAGTCCCTCGACGTCGACGGTGCCTTCGGTGCGGGCACGGAGGCCGCGACCACGAGCTTCCAGTCCGCCAACGGTCTCACCGCCGACGGCGTGATCGGCGCGGAGACCTGGGGCGCCCTCACCGTGACCGTGCAGTCCGGCGACTCCGGTGACGCCGTGAGCGCCGCGCAGACGCAGCTCAACGCGAACGGAGCCTCGCTCGCGGTCGACGGCGCGTTCGGTGCGGGCACGGATGCCGCGGCGCGCAGCTTCCAGAGTTCCGCCGGCCTGACCGCGGACGGCATCGTCGGCCCGGCCACCTGGCAGGCCCTGCTCACGGGTAGCGGCGGTGGCACTGCGCCGCCGAGCGGGGACGCGGCCGCGACGGCTCAGGCGATCCTCGACAATCCCGGCATCGAGCTCTACGAGTTCCCGGAGGATCCGGCGTCGACCTCGCTCGCGAACATCCGCGACACGGCGGCCGGTCAGCCGGCGAAGACCAGCCCCTACGGGGATGCGGGAGTCACGTCGGTGAACCTCTCCCCCGCGATGCTCAGCGCGCTGCTCGCGCTGAACACCGAGTACGGCCACACGCTGCGGGTCACCTCCATCGCGGGCGAGGACCACACCACGACCTCGAAGCACTACCTCGGCCAGGCGGTGGACATCGACCTGATCGACGGCGTGCGCGTCTACGAGGGCGCCGACCACCAGGCGATCCAGGATGCGTGCGACGCGATGGGCGCGACGCTCACGCTCGGCCCGGGCGACGAGGGTCACTCCGACCACGTGCACTGCGAGTTCGCGGGCTAACGGATCGCAGAAAAGGGTTGTCACTTTGTCGGTAACGTACCGACAAAGTGACAACCCTTTTCCGCGGGTAGGCCGGCCCTAGTCGGTGCCGGCGTCGAACGCGGCGCCCTCGGAGGCGGCGTCGGTCGCGCGCTCCAGAGCGTCGAGGGCGGCGTCGTGGTCGCCGGTCGAGTCGAGGATCTCGCTCGCCTCGCCCGACTCGAGCGCGCCGACCAGCTCGGCGGTCGCGCCGCCGATGATGCCCGCCGCGGCGTACTGCTCCAGCCGCGCCCGCGAATCCGCGATGTCGAGGTTGCGCATGGTGAGCTGACCGATGCGGTCGCCCGGGCCGAAGGCGGCGTCGCCGACGCGCTCCATCGACAGCTTGCCGGGGTGGTAGCTCAGCAGGGGGCCGGTGGTGTCGAGGATCGTGTAGTCGTCGCCGCGGCGCAGGCGCAGGGTGACCTCTCCCGTCACGGCGGAGCCGACCCAGCGCTGGATCGACTCACGCAGCATCAGCGACTGGGGGTCGAGCCAGCGGCCCTCGTACATCAGGCGGCCGAGGCGGCGACCCTCTGCATGGTAGTTCGCGACGGTGTCCTCGTTGTGGATCGCGTTCAGGAGGCGCTCGTAGGTGATGTGCAGCAGCGCCATGCCCGGCGCCTCGTAGATGCCGCGGCTCTTCGCCTCGATGATGCGGTTCTCGATCTGGTCGGAGACGCCTAGGCCGTGGCGGCCACCGATGGCGTTCGCCTCCAGAACGAGCGCGACAGCGTCTTCGTACTCGACGCCGTTGATTGCGACCGGGCGGCCGGCGTCGAAGCGCACGGACACGACCTCGGTGGCGACCTCGACGTCGTCGCGCCAGGCGGCGACGCCCATGATCGGCTCGACCAGGTCGAGGCCCGAGCTCAGCTCCTCCAAGAGCTTCGCCTCGTGGGTGGCACCCCAGATGTTGGCGTCGGTGCTGTACGCCTTCTCGGTGGCGTCGCGGTACGGGAAGCCGCGAGCGACGAGCCACTCGCTCATCTCGGTGCGACCGCCCAGCTCGTTGACGAAGTCGGCGTCGAGCCAGGGCTTGTAGACGCGCAGCCGGGGGTTGGCGAGCAGGCCGTAGCGGTAGAACCGCTCGATGTCGTTGCCCTTGTAGGTGGAGCCGTCGCCCCAGATGTCGACGCCGTCCTCCTTCATCGCACGCACCAGCATCGTCCCGGTGACGGCGCGACCCAGCGGCGTGGTGTTGAAGTAGGTCTTGCCGCCCGAGCGGATGTGGAAGGCGCCGCACTGCAGAGCGTTCAGGCCTTCTTCGACGAGAGCGCTCTTGGCATCGACCAGGCGCGCGATCTCGGCACCGTATTCGGTGGCACGGCCGGGAACGGAGTCGATGTCGGGCTCGTCGTACTGACCGATGTCGGCCGTGTACGTGCAGGGCACCGCGCCCTTCTCGCGCATCCACGCGACGGCGCAGGAGGTATCGAGGCCTCCCGAGAATGCGATGCCGACGCGTTCGCCGACGGGGAGGGAGCTCAAGACCTTAGACACGAGAGGCAATTCTACGGGTTCACAACGGCCCGGGAGGCACGTGCCGAGCGAGCATCGGAAATCTTCGTGCGCTACTTTTCGGAAGGATGTCGATCCGACCCGATCCCGTTCGACGCTTCAGTACGAGGACGCAGCGAGCGCCCCGCGATCAAGGAGACGAATCATGAAGTACATGCTGATCATGCGCCAGACCGACGCAGCGCTCGAGGCGCAGGCGAACGCCGACTTCGAGGCGCTCATCAACGCGATGGGCGAGTTCAACCAGGCGATGATCGCCGCCGGAGTCCTGCTCGCGGGCGACGGCCTGGCCGACGCGAAGGAGGGCTTCGTCGTCGACTTCTCCGCCGAGAAGCCGATCGTGACCGACGGACCCTACGGCGAGACGCACGAACTCTTCAACGGCTTCTGGATGCTCCAGGTCGCCAGCAAGGAGGAGGCCGTCGAGTGGGCTCGTCGCGCGCCGCTCGGCGCCGGCCAGAAGCTCGAGGTGCGCCGGGTGACCGACGCCAGCGACTTCGAGGACTTCGCCGAGAACGAGCACATCAAGAAGGAAGCCGAGTGGCGCGCCGAGCACGGCGAGCGATGAGATGAGCGATCAGGCATCCGTCGACCTGGCTCGCGTGGTCGACGCCCTGTGGCGGATCGAGGGCGCGCGGATCGTGGCCACCCTGACCGCGATGACGCGCGACCTCGGCCAGGCCGAGGATCTCGCGCAGGAGGCGGTTGCGGATGCGCTGCGTAAGTGGCAGCACGACGGCGTCCCGGAGAACCCCGGCGCGTGGTTGACGGCGGTCGCCAAGCGCAAGGCGATCGACGGCTGGCGTCGCCGTGAGCGGCTCGACGAGCGCTACCAGGCGCTGGCGCACGAGTTGGGCGAGTCCGCGGAGGACGAGTGGCAGCCGATCCCGGACGAGCTGTTGCGGCTCGTCTTCACCGCCTGCCATCCGGTGCTGTCGCGGGAGGCGCAGGTGGCGCTGACCCTCCGCGTGGTGGGCGGCCTGAGCACCGAGGAAATCGCCCGGATTCTGCTGCTCCCGATCGCCACGGTGCAGCAACGGATCGTGCGGGCGAAGAAGACGCTCGCCGCGGCGAAGGTGCCGTTCGAGACGCCAGAGCCCGCGCAGTGGCGCGAGCGCCTCTCCGCTGTTCTCGCGGTGGTCTACCTGATCTTCACCGAGGGCTACGCCGCGACGTCCGGCGAGCGTTGGATCCGCAGCGAAGTGGCCGATGAGGCTCTTCGGCTCGGCCGGGTGCTCGCGGGGCTGCTGCCGGGCGAACCCGAGGTGCACGGACTCCTGGCGCTGATGGAGTTCCAGGCCTCACGCTTCGCGGCCCGGGTGGCGGCCGACGGCTCACCGATCCTGCTCGCCGATCAAGACCGTTCCCGCTGGGACCGCGCCCAGATCTGGCGGGCCGGCGCGGCCTTGGAGCGATCGGATGCGCTGGGTCGCGGCCGAGGGAACTACGCGTTGCAGGCCGCGATCGCGCAATGCCACGCGGTCGCGGCCAGCATCGCAGCCACCGACTGGGACCGGATCGTGCTGCTGTACGAGGCGCTGGGACGGCTCGCGCCGAACCCCGTCGTCGAGCTCAATCGCGCCGTCGCCGTCTCGATGGCGACGGGCCCGGCGAACGCTCTGCGCATCGTGGACGCGCTCGGCGCCGACGGCGCGCTGCGCGGTTCGTTCCTGCTCCCGAGCGTGCGCGGCGAACTCCTCGCACAGCTCGGTCGCACCGAGGAGGCACGCAGCGAACTCGTCACCGCCGCCGGCCTCACCGCGAACGAGCGCGAGCGCGAGGTGCTGCTCGCCAAGGCGCGCGCCCTGCCGTCCTGACGGAGTCAGCGCAGCCTGCTCCCCCGCTCCGCCAGCGCCTCGGCCAGGATCCGGACCGCCTGGGGACCGACCCCGTGAATCCGCAGCAGCTCACCCTGCGTCATCGCGGCGAGCTGCTCGAAGCGAGTGATCCCGTGCACCGCGAGTTCCCGGGTCGCCACGTTCCCGATCGTCGTCGGGAACTCCGACCGCGTCCATCGCGCCGCCGCTGCGATCCGCCGAGCCAGCAGCTGCGGCGACTCCGTCGCGTCCAGAAGGAGGTCCTCGAACGCTCCGGCCGCGAGGATCCGTTCCAGTTCGACCGCGCGGACGAGGTGCCAGTCGCGGGCCGTGGCGTCGGATCCGTGCCGTGCGCGGATCCGCGCCGCGACGACCTCGGGCGGAGCCGTCAGCCGCACGAGCAGCACCTCGGCCCCGATCGCCTCGGCGTATCGTTCGCGTTCCCGTTCCGCCTCGACCACCCCCGCTAGCACGAAGCGCTGAGCCCCCGCCGCTCGGAATCCCGCCGCGAGCGCGCGCAGATTCGTCAGCTCGACCTCGTGCGCGAACCGGTCGCCCTCGGGTGCCGGTCGGATCCGCCGGATGGCATCCAGATCGATCAGCGCGTGCGCCGGCTCCGCGTCACCGAGCACGTCGCTCAGCGCCTCCGCGACCGTCGTCTTGCCGACGCCGACCGTTCCGTTGACGATGACGCCGCCGATCGATCCGCTCACCCGTCGATCCTCTCGTAACATTGCCGCGGCGCTCGCTCGGATTGGCTAGGGTCGTAGTCGACGGCCCGCGAACGGGTCGCATGGCGTCGTGGCGGAGTGGCTACGCAGCGGTCTGCAAAACCGTGTACACGGGTTCGAATCCCGTCGATGCCTCCAGCGCGAGAAGTCCGGGGCGTGCGGCTCCGGCGCCGCGAGTTCGTGCACGAACGGCGGCTGAGCCGGGTCCTCGAACGGTATCCCGTCCACGAACCCCTCTCAGCCGCCGTTCGTCCCGTGCGATGCCCTGGCCTACGGCAGCAGGTGCCCCGCCGCGGTGTAGAGGCGGTACCACTCCTCGCGGGTGAGCGGAAGGTCCGAGCCCAGCGCCGAGTCCTGCACCCGCTTCAGGTTCGTGGTGCCGAGCACCACCTGCATCTTCGCCGGGTGCCGCGTGATCCAGGCCACCGCGATCGCCTCGGCCGGTACGCCGTAGGCGGCACTCAGCTCGTCGATCACGTCGTTCAGTTCGGAGTAGTGCTCGCGGTCACCGAGGAACACGCCGTCGAAGAAGCCCTTCTGGAACGGCGACCACGCCTGCAGCGTGATGTCGTTCAGCCGGCTGTAGTCGAGGATGCCGTTGTCGCGATCGATCGATTGATCCTGACCGACCATGTTCGCGGCGATCCCCTGCGCGATCAGCGGCGCGTGGGTGATGCTGAGCTGCACCTGGTTGATCGCCAGCGGCTGGCGGACGTACTTCTTCAGCAGCTCGGTCTGGCCCGGCGTGTGGTTCGAGACGCCGAAGAATCGGACCTTGCCGGCCGCCTCCAACTCGTCGAAGGCGCTCGCGACCTCTTCGGGCTCGACCAGAGTGTCGGGGCGGTGCAGCAGGAGGGCGTCGAGGTAGTCGAGCTGCAGGGCGGCGAGCGACTCGTCCACCGTGTTCAGGATGTGCTGCTTCGAGAAGTCGAAGTAGCCCGAGCGGATGCCCACCTTCGACTGCACAACAACAGCCTCGCGTTCGGCGGGCGTGAACGACACCGCCTCGCCGAAGCGCTTCTCGCAGAGGTGGCGCTCGCCTCCGTAGATGTCGGCGTGGTCGAAGTAGTTGATCCCCGCGTCGCGGGCGGCGCCGATCAGGGCGCGGATCTGTTGGTCGTCGAGGTCGGTGATCCTCATCAGCCCGAGGATGACATTGGAGGTTTCGAGTGTGGTCTGCGGCATCGTTGCGATCTTCACCGCTCCATCCTCGTCGGGTTGCCGCCGTGGAGTAAAGGGGCGCGCCGAATCGATTCGATCCCGACGACGCGACGGATCCGTTCGACGCAGGGGCGTCGATCACGCCGCCGCGCGGCTCAGACCTCGCCGAAGCCCGAAGCGACCAGTTTCGCCAGCGCCTCGACGGCGGTCTCCGCGTCCGTCCCACTCGCCGAGATGGTGACGTCATCGCCCTTGACCAGGCCGAGCGACATCACCCCGAGCAGGCTCGTCGCATCCTTCCCGTTCGCGTCCACGCGCGCGGCGAACGTCGAGGCGAGTCGCACGAAATCGGCCGCAGGCCGGGCATGCAGACCGTTCGGATTGATCAGGGTGACCGTCTGCGAGACTCCGGCGGCCGCGGGCGGCTGCGCGTCGACGGGCGTCGGCGCGCCGCCGGCCGCTTCGGCCGCCCGACGCACCGCGTCCAGATCCGCCCCGGACTCGGCGGCCACCGCGGCGGACACCGCACCTTCCACCAACGGAGCGTCGGCGATCAGGACCCGCTCGCGCAGCTCATCGTCGAGGAAATCGAGCGCGGTCTCCGCCGTCAGAATGGCCGAGCCGAGATCGCAGAGCACCACGACTCCCGCGCCGCCGTCCGCCGCGGCGATCCCCGCCCCGACGCGGTCGAAGCTCGTCCCGATCCCACCCTCGTCGGTGCCGCCGGCCGCCACGAGAGCCACGGAGGGCGCCATCTGAGCGGCCAATTCCACCAGCCCCTCGGCGATCTTCGCGCTGTGCGAGACGAGGACGAGCCCGACCATCCCATCGGCCACGCTCACGCCGCCGTCGCGGTGTCGGCGGCGGCGCGCAGCAGCAGCACCGTGGACTGGCTGCCCGGATCGCGGTGCCCGATCGCGCGCTCCCCGAGATAGCTGGCGCGGCCCTTGTGCGCCACGAGCGGTTCCGTCGCCTCGGCGCCCGCGAGCGCCGCGTCGGCCGCGGCAGCGAGCACCGCCGCAGGCTCCGCGCCGGATTCCGCGGCAGCAGCAGCGGCCTCGACGGCCGGAGTCCACGCGTCGATCATCGTCTTGTCCCCCACCGCCGCCTTGCCGCGCAGCACGATCCCATCGCGCGCAGCATTCAGCAGCGCGACCACATCCGTGGAGTCCAGCGTCGGCTTGCCCGCGACGGCGCCGGCGGCCTTGAGGTAGGCCGTGCCGTAGAGCGGCCCGGAGGCCCCGCCCACCGTCGAGATCAGCGTGGTCGCGACCAGCTTCAGCACGTCGGCCGGCGTCGCGTCCGCGGCGATGTCGTTCAGCTTCGCGGCGACCGCCTCGAAGCCGCGATCCATGTTCTCGCCGTGATCGCCGTCACCAATCGCCCGATCCAACGTGATCAGCTCCACCCGATTCGCCGCGATCACCGCTGCGCTCGCGCGCACCCACTCGATCGTCCAGTCACGATCCAACATGCCGTCGTCCCCTCGTTGCGTTCGTCCGTACCGTCATCGATCATCGTCCCCAGCGCAGCGCCGCGGTCTGGACGGGCGCATCCCACAGCGCCGTGGTCTCCTCGTCGAGCTTGAGCACGCTGATCGAGAAGCCCTGCATCTCCAGCGATGTGGTGAAGTTGCCGACGAGCTGGCGGGTGACCGTGATGCCGCGGTCCGCGAGCACCTGCGCCGCGTGCCGGTAGACGATGTACAGCTCGATCAGCGGCGTGCCGCCCATGCCGTTCACGAACAGCAGCACGTCGTCGCCGGAGCCGAACGGCAGATCCTCGAGGATCGGGGCGAGGATGCGATCCACGATCGCGTCCGCCGGCTCGAGCTTGATCTTCTCGCGACCCGGCTCGCCGTGGATGCCGATACCGATCTCGATCTCGTCCTCGCCGAGTTCGAAGCTGGGCTCGCCCGCGTGCGGCACGATGCACGGGGTGAGCGCGACCCCCATCGAGCGCACGTTCGCGTTCACCCGGGTCGCGATCTCGGTCACCGCGTCGAGGTCGTCGCCCCGCTCCGCCGCGGCCCCGGCGATCTTCTCCACCAGAACCGTGCCGGCCACGCCGCGGCGACCGGCCGTGTACAGCGAGTCCTTCACCGCGACGTCGTCGTCGATGATCACGGCACGGACCTCGACGCCCTCCGCACCGGCCAGGTCGGCGGCGGTCTCGAAGTTCAGCACGTCGCCGGTGTAGTTCTTCACGATGTGCAGCACGCCGGCGCCGGCGTCGACGGCCTGCGTCGCCGCCACGATCGGGTCGGGCGTCGGTGAGGTGAACACCGCACCCGGAACCGCGGCGTCGAGCATCCCGTAGCCGACGAAGCCGGCGTGCAGCGGCTCGTGGCCGCTGCCACCGCCGCTGACGATGCCGACCTTGCCGGCGCGCGGCGTTCCGGCCCGCACGACGTAGAGCGGATCCGCGACGACGCTGACGATGTCGGCGTGCGCCGCGCCGAAGCCGGCGACCGACTCGGTGACGACGTTCTTCGGATCGTTGATGAGCTTCTTCATTGAAATCTCCTTCGGGTCGGGCCGGATCCGCGAGCCGACAGAGCCGGACCCTCGGACGTCGCGGTCAGCGCGCTCCCACGTTACGCCCAACCGCGGGCTCAGGACACGCGGCGCGTCGCCTCGATCCACTGCGCCAACTTGCGTTCGGCGGCGCCCGAGTCGATCGCCTCTGCGGCGCGGGCCATGCCGGCACGGAAGCGCTCGACGATCGGCTCGTGCATCTTCTCCGGGTCGCCGGCGAGGTCGAAGGCGGTCAGCCCGGCCGCAGCGTTCAGCAGCACGATGTCGCGCACCGCCCCGGTCTCGCCGGCGAGCAGCCGGCGCACCACATCGGCGTTGTGCGCGGCGTCCCCACCGATCAGCTGATCGATGGAGGCGCGCGGGATGCCGAGGTCGCGCGGGTCGAGGTCGTGCTCGGTCACCAGCCCGCGCGAGACCTCCCAGATGTGACTGTGCCCCGTGGTCGTCAGCTCGTCGAGCCCGTCATCGCCGCGGAAGACCAGCGCCGTCGCTCCGCGGGTGCGGAAGACGCCGACGAACAGCGGCACGCGGTCGAGCTGCGCCACTCCGACGGCCGAGGCCTCCGGCCGAGCAGGGTTGCACAGCGGTCCGAGGATGTTGAACACCGTCGGGATGCCCAGCTCGGCCCGAACGGCACCCGCGTGCCGGAAGCCGGGGTGGAACATCGCGGCGAAGGCGAAGGAGATCCCGGTCTCGGCGAAGACCTCGGCGACGCGGTCCGCGGGGAGCGTCAGGTCCAGGCCCAGCGCGGCCAGGACATCCGAGGAGCCGGACGCGGACGAGGCGGCCTTGTTACCGTGCTTGAGAACAGGGGCTCCGGCCGCAGCGCAGACGATCGACGCCATGGAGGACACGTTCACCGTGCCGAATCGGTCGCCGCCGGTACCGACGATGTCCAGAGCCATCGGATCCACGCTCAGGGGAACGGAGTGCTCAAGGATCGCGTCCCGGAATCCGACGATCTCGTCGACGCTCTCGCCCTTCGCGCGCAATGCGACCAGCAGACCCGCCAGCTGAGCGGGCGTCGCATCCCCCGTCATCACCTGCTCCATCGCCCAGGTCGCCTCACCGATCGAAAGATCGGAGGAGGCGAGCAACGAACTGAGAATCAGGGACCAGGAGGGTGTTTCCGACATGGCTCTCAGATTATCCGGCTACGACTGACCATGCGGAAGTGCGAAAACCGCGCGCGAGCATCGTCCATAATGGTCTGTGTGACGAGCACCTCTATCTCCCCCTCGGCTATTGCGCCCGTAGTGAACAGACCCAACCCCGTCGCGGTCGGAACGATCGTCTGGCTGGGCAGCGAGGTCATGTTCTTCGCGGGGCTGTTCGCGATCTACTTCACGCTGCGATCCACGTCTCCGGACCTCTGGGCCGCCGAGACGAGCATCCTCAACGTGCCGTTCTCGACCGTGAACACGATCATCCTCGTGCTCTCCTCGTTCACGTGCCAGTTCGGCGTGTTCGCGGCGGAGCGGATGCAGCCCGAGAGCAAGAGCTGGCGCTTCAAGGACTGGGGCATGGTCCGCTGGTTCTTCGTCACCTACGCCATGGGCGCCACCTTCGTCGCCGGCCAGATCCTCGAATACGCGACCCTCGTCTCCGAGGGCGTGTCGCTCTCGAGCAACGCCTACGGCTCCGCGTTCTACCTCACGACGGGCTTCCACGGCCTGCACGTCACCGGCGGCCTGATCGCGTTCCTCCTCGTCATCGGACGCTCGTTCGCGGTGAAGCACTTCGGCCACAAGGAAGCGACCAGCGCCATCGTCGTCTCCTACTACTGGCACTTCGTCGATGTCGTCTGGGTCGGCCTCTTCATCGTCATCTACATCCTCAAGTAGCCCCGGACGCCGACCCCGTGACCCGAAACGAACGCCTCCCGAGCAAGGAAGACGCAGTGCAGAAATCCACCGCCACCCCGAAGCGCAGCTCCACGAAGGGCCGCGCGAAGAAGGGCCGCCGTCACCCGCTGGCGACCCTCGCGCTGATCGCCATCGGCCTCGGCCTGACCGGCGGCGCCTACGCCGCCGTCGGCACCGCCACCGCTGCCTCCGCCACGACGGACGCGAACAGCCAGCAGACCATCGACGAAGGCAAGAAGCTCTTCGCCGCGAACTGCGCCACCTGCCACGGCCTCGAGGCCGACGGCACCGACGTCGCACCCTCCCTCATCGGCGTGGGCGGCGCGGCCGTCGACTTCCAGGTCGGCACCGGCCGGATGCCCATGCAGATGCAGGGCCCGCAGGCGCTGGAGAAGCCGGCGCAGTTCAGCGACGAAGACACCAAGGCGCTCGCCGCCTACGTCGCCTCCCTCGCCCCCGGCCCCGCGATCCCCGAAGGTGAGGTGCTCGACGCCCAGGGCGACACCGCCAACGGTGCGGAGCTGTTCCGGATCAACTGCGCGATGTGCCACAACGTGGCCGGCGCCGGCGGCGCTCTGACCGAGGGCAAGTTCGCCCCCGAGCTGACCGGTGTCACCGAGGCGCACATCTACGAAGCGATGGTCACCGGCCCGCAGAACATGCCGGTCTTCAATGACCTCAACATCTCGGCCGAGGACAAGCGCGACATCATCTCGTACCTCAAGTACATCGAGGCGAACCCGTCGCCGGGCGGCTACCAGCTCGCCAGCCTCGGCCCCGTCGCGGAAGGCCTGTTCCTCTGGATCTTCGGCCTCGGCGCGATCGTCGGCCTGACGGTGTGGATCACCGCGAAGTCCAACTGATCGGACTCCCGAAGCGGAGACGAACATGACGCGCAACCCCGTCGCACTCAACAACACAGTCACAGCAGACAGCACAGTCACAGCAGACAGCACAGTCACAGCAGACAGGCGTGAAAAGGAGAACCATGGCACAGCACGATGACGGCGGTAAGGACATCGCCGCCGCCTCGTCGGCCCCCGAGCCCGGATCGTCGACTTCGGTCGGCACCGCGGTCGTGACGAGGGACAAGGTGCAGGACCCCGGTCTTCCGCCCCACCGCGCCCGAGTCACCGACCTCGACCCGAAGGCCGCCAAGGGCGCGCAGCGCACGGTCTACACGCTGTTCTACCTCTCGCTCGCCGGCAGCATCTTCGCCGTTGCCGCGTACATGGCCTTCCCCATCACGGAGGACATCGCCTCGGTCCGAGCGAACACGCTCTTCATCGGCCTCGGTATGGCGCTCGCCCTGCTGGGCATCGGCATCGCCGCGGTCCACTGGGGCAAGCAGCTCATGTCGGACCACGAAGGCATCGACATCCGCCACGCGGTCCGCTCCCCGGAGCCGGTCCGCTCCCGCGCCATCGAGATCTTCGACCAGGCCGACAAGGAGTCCGGCTTCGGCCGCCGCGCAGTCATCCGCAACAGCCTGATCGCCTCGCTGGTCGCCTTCCCGCTGCCCGCCGTCGTCCTCTTCCGCGGCCTCGGCCCGCAGGATGAGAACCCGGTCGCACTGCTGAAGGAGACCATGTGGGCCGAGGGCGTGCGCCTGACGCTGGACCCCTCCGGCGCCCCCATCCGCGCCGCCGACGTCACGCTCGGCTCCGCCTTCCACGTCATCCCCGAGGGCCTGAACGACTCGGAGCACAAGCTCGAGGAGAAGGCCAAGGCCTCCGTCCTCCTGATGCGCCTCAAGCCGGAGGACCTCACCGTCTCCGCCGGACGCGAGACCTGGAACTACCAGGGCATCGTCGCCTACTCCAAGATCTGCACACACGTCGGCTGCCCTGTGGCGCTGTACGAGCAGCAGACCCACCACCTGCTGTGCCCGTGCCACCAGTCGCAGTTCGACATCAAGCACGAGGCCGAGGTCATCTTCGGCCCGGCGAAGCGCCCGCTTCCGCAGCTTCCGATCACCATCGACGACGAGGGCTATCTGGTCGCGCAGAGCGACTTCACCGAGCCCGTCGGCCCGTCTTTCTGGGAGCGTTGATCATGACGACGACTACACCCCCCAACACCGGATTGCACGGTGCCGAATCGCACTCCACCGAGCAGCTCGCGCCGGGTACCCCGGCCGACAAGGAGAACGGGGTCATCCTCGGCTCCGGCAAGTTCCAGAAGGGCTTCGTCGGCGCCGCCTCGAACTACATCGACGAGCGCACCAGCATCTCCGCGGTCGTCAAGGAGTTCGGCCGCAAGATCTTCCCGGACCACTGGTCGTTCCTGCTGGGTGAGGTCGCGCTGTACAGCTTCGTCATCATCCTGCTGTCGGGGACCTTCCTGACGTTCTTCTTCCAGGCCTCGATGGTCGAGACGCACTACGACGGCTCCTACCTGCCGCTCAAGGGCATCGAGATGTCGGCCGCCATGAGGTCGACGCTGGACATCTCGTTCGACATCCGCGGCGGCCTGCTGATGCGCCAGATCCACCACTGGGCGGCCCTGCTGTTCGTGGCCTCGATCGGCCTGCACATGCTGCGCATCTTCTTCACCGGCGCGTTCCGCAAGCCCCGCGAGCTGAACTGGGTGATCGGCTTCGTGCTCTTCATCCTGGCGATGGCCGAGGGCTTCACCGGCTACTCGCTCCCCGACGACCTGCTCTCCGGTAACGGCCTGCGGATCATCGACGGCATCATCAAGGGCATCCCGATCGTCGGGACCTGGATCTCGTTCCTGCTCTTCGGCGGCGAGTTCCCGGGCGTCGACATCGTCGGCCGCCTCTACACGCTGCACATCCTGCTGCTGCCGGCGCTGGTGCTCGCGTTCATCGCGCTGCACCTGGTGTTCGTGGTCGTGCACAAGCACACCCAGTTCCCCGGCGCCGGCAAGACCGAGCAGAACGTGGTCGGCTTCCCGGTCCTCCCCGTCTACGCTGCCAAGGCCGGTGGCTTCTTCTTCATCGTCTTCGGTGTTGTGGTGCTCATCGCCTCGCTGTTCACGATCAACCCGATCTGGAACTACGGCCCGTACGACCCCTCCCCCGTGTCCGCCGGAACCCAGCCCGACTGGTACATCGGTTTCGCTGACGGCGCCCTGCGCCTGATCCCGCCGGGACTCGAGACCGAGTGGGTCGGCGTCGGCACGATCTCGTGGAACATCCTGATCCCGCTGGTCGCGATCGGTATCTTCATCGCCCTGGTGCTGTTCTACCCGTTCATCGAGGCGTGGATCACCGGCGACAAGCGCGAGCACCACATCCTGGACCGCCCCCGCAACGCGGCCACCCGCACCGCCATCGGCGCCGCCGGTGTCACCTTCTACGCCGGCCTGTGGGCTGCGGCGTCGTCCGACCTGATCGCGACGCACTTCCGCCTGACGATGGAGGGCGTGATCCACGGCCTGCAGTTCGTCACGGTCGTCGGCCCGTTCATCTCGTACTTCATCACCAAGCGCATCTGTCTCGCGCTGCAAAAGAAGGACCGCGAGATCGCGCTGCACGGCTTCGAGTCGGGCCGCATCGTTCGCCTCCCCGGCGGCGAGTTCATCGAGGTGCACCAGCAGCTCGACGACTACGAGCGGTGGAAGCTGGTCGGCCACGAGGAGTACGAGCCTCTGATGATCCGCCCGGATTCCCGCGGTCGCATCACCGTGGTGCAGCGCACGCGCGCCGGCCTGTCCCGCTGGTTCTTCGAGGATCGGATCTCTCCGGTCTCGCAGGGCGAGCTCGAGAAGGCGGACCACCACTAGGCGCTCCCCTCCCCCACGCAGATGGGCCCCGACTTCGGTCGGGGCCCATCTGCGTTCCCGCACCCGCGAGGCCCCTGCCGAGGTTCCTCCCGCGCTGTCGTTTTCACCGCGCGCGGGTGGCATGCCGGCAGCGCGCGGCGAAAACGACAGCGCAGCTCATAGCTCGAGCTACGGACGGCGGATGCGCGGGAGCCCGGCCTCGAGCAGGATGCCGCTCAGCAGCTCCGGCCGCATCAGCTCACCCCAGCCCCAGCGGGCGACCTCGTCGCCGTCACGGCGGAGGCGATCCTCGCGCCGTTTCTCCGCGTAGACGGCCTCGCCGGGACTCATCCGCCCCAGGTACTCGGGCTTCAGGTACTTCTCCTTGCCGTCGAACTCGCCGACGACGCGATGATCCGGCCAGTCGAAGTCGGGGCGCTCCCTCGAACCGTCGGGCCGATGTCGCACGACCTGCAGTCGCGGTGGCGGAAGACCGAGTTGGTGGATCCGCACCCTACTCAGCGACTCCCCCGGACTCTCGGACGCCGCGTCCGCGAAGCGGCCCGCGCGAGACAGCGTTCGGCCACCGCGATGCGGCCTGGCCGACGCGATCCGATCGGCCAGCTCGGCGGCGGTCATGAAGCCGCGATGAAGAGCGGCGTCCATCACCATCACCGCGGTGTCGAACGAGGCACCGGCGCCGAGATCGATCGCTGTGCGCAGCATGCTGGTGAGGCGTACGCCGGCCCGCACCGTCGACCACATCGTCGTCGTGGTAGCTGAGGCAGTGCTTGCGCACGTACGGCTCGGAACGCCCGCCACCGGTGCGCTGCTCCAAGACGTGGGTCTCGCTCGGCCAGGCGCCGAAGACGGGCAGCCCCCGAAGGGCCGCCGCCGACCAGTGCGAGAAGACGACCCCCGGATCGGATTCGGCGACGGCGTGGATCAGCATGATGTGGCGCTCGAGGGGTGACATCGCAGCCCACAGCTCGGTGGCCACGTAGGCGCCCTTCTTGATCCGCGTATAGCGTCCGCTCGCGACGCCGCGCCTCAGCGCGCGAGCATCGGTGCCGGTGAGCTCGGAGTTCGCCGCCGTGAGGAGTCCTTCCGGACGGGGTGCCGTCTGTTCCATCAACCGAGCGTCGCACGCCGGTCCGTGCCCGTTTGCGCTGGCGTGCCGATCCGTGGACAACTCCGCAATGCTGCGCCTGAGGAGGAGTCACCGTGTCCAGACCACCCTCGAAGGCTGCTCTGTCGTTTTCACCGCGCGCGGGCGGCATGCCGGCAGCGCGCGGTGAAAACGACAGCGTGGGAAGGTCGTGCAGCGCAGCATGCCCCGGAGACGCCAGAAGGGCCGCTCACCACCGGAGTGGGAGCGGCCCTTCGGAAGGCGCAGGAGGCGATCTAACGGGCGAAGTAGCCGCGGTAGTACTCGTAGGTCCAACCGACCACGGCGACGAGCAGAACCGCGCCTCCGATGAAGGAGATCCACGGGCCGACCGCGAGGCCGAGCGTCATCACGGCCGCGGCGCCGGCGAGCACGAGCGGCCACCAGCTCCACGGGCTGAAGAAGCCCAGTTCCGGGTCGCCGTCGTCGATGTCGGCGTCGAGACGGTCCTCGGGCAGTTCGGCCCCTTGGGCCTTGTGCACCTTGCCGACGTAGAACGCGATGAACGCGCCCAGCACGGCTGAGAGGCCGATCGCGACCGAGCCGACCCACTCGACCTTGCCGTACTCGATCAGGCTCCAGACGATGTAGATCAGGTCCGCGAGGAGGAAGAAGCCGGCCAGCAGCCAGAAGAGATTGACGTTAGCGCGCATGGCCTTACTTCACCTTGCCCTGGGACTTGTCGTACGTGGGAGCGTCGGGCGCATCCTTCGCCGGGCCGATGCCGATCGGGATGCCGGCCTCGGGGTGGTTGAGGTCGAACGCCGGGGACTCGGAGCGGATACGCGGGATCGAGGTGAAGTTGTGGCGAGGCGGCGGGCACGACGTCGCCCACTCGAGCGAGCGCGAGAAGCCCCACGGGTCGTTCACCGTGACCCGCGGCGCCTTGCGGGCCGTGATGTACACGTTCAGGAAGAACGGGATCAGCGACACCGCGAGGATGCCCGCACCGATGGTCGACAGCTGGTTCATCCAGGTGAAGCCGTCCTCCGGCAGGTAGGACGCGTAACGACGCGGCATACCGATGACGCCCAGCCAGTGCTGGATGAGGAACGTGGTGTGGAAGCCGATGAACAGCAGCCAGAAGTGCCACTTGCCGAGAGTCTCGTTCAGCATCTTGCCGGTCCACTTCGGCCACCAGAAGTAGAAGCCGGAGAACATCGCGAAGACGACGGTGCCGAAGACGACGTAGTGGAAGTGCGCCACGACGAAGTACGAGTCGGAGACGTGGAAGTCCAGCGGCGGCGAGGCGAGGATGACACCGGTGAGGCCACCGAAGGTGAAGGTGATCAGGAAGCCGATCGCCCACAGCATCGGGGTCTCGAACGTGACGGAACCCCGCCACATCGTGCCGATCCAGTTGAAGATCTTCACGCCGGTCGGCACCGCGATGAGCATCGTCATCAGGGAGAAGAACGGCAGCAGCACGGAACCGGTGACGTACATGTGGTGCGCCCACACGGCGACGGAGAGGGCGGCGATCGCGATGGTCGCGTAGATCAGCGTCTTGTATCCGAAGATCGGCTTGCGGCTGAACACCGGGAGCACCTCGGAGATGATGCCGAAGAACGGCAGCGCGATGATGTACACCTCGGGATGACCGAAGAACCAGAACAGGTGCTGCCAGAGCAGGACACCACCATTGGCCGCATCGTACACGTGGGCGTCGAAGACGCGGTCGGCGCCGAGCGCGAACATCGCAGCGGCGAGCACCGGGAAGGCCATCAGCACGAGGATCGAGGTCACCAGGATGTTCCAGGTGAAGATCGGCATCCGGAACATGGTCATGCCCGGCGCACGCATCGTGATGATCGTGGTGATGAAGTTGACGCCACCGAGAATGGTGCCGAAGCCGGAGAGCGCCAGGCCGAAGACCCAGAGATTACCGCCAACCCCTGGCGAGAACGTTGTACTCGACAGTGGTGAGTAGGCGAACCAGCCGAAGGACGCGGCACCCTGCGGGGTGACGAAACCGGCGACGGCCATCAGGGAGCCGAAGTTGTACAGCCAGTAGGCGAAGGCGTTCAGCCGCGGGAAGGCGACGTCGGGGGCGCCGATCTGGAGCGGCATCAGCACGTTGGCGAAGCCGGCGAACAGCGGCGTCGCGAACATCAGCAGCATGATCGTGCCGTGCATCGTGAACAGCTGGTTGTACTGCTCCTTGGTCTCGACGACCGAGAGACCCGGCTCGAAGAGCTGCGCGCGGATGACCAGAGCCATCACGCCGCCGATGCAGAAGTAGACGAACGAGGTGATCAGGTACATGTACCCGATGACCTTGTGGTCGGTCGACGTCATCCAGCGAACGATGATGTTCGCCTTGCGTTCGACCTTCGGGGTCCCGAACGTTCGTGACGACGGGGCGGGTGCCGTAGCGGTGCTCATGGCCCTTACTCCTCGTTCTCGCGGCTGGCCGGCGCGTCGACGCCGGGGAGGTTGTTGTTGCGGTCGTACTCGGATCCGAGCTGACCGGTCTGGCCGAGGTCGCGCAGCGACTGGATGTACTCGTCGTACTCGGACTGCGAGACGACCTTCACGTTGAAGAGCATCGCGGAGTGGTACTCGCCGCAGAGCTCGGCGCACTTGCCGGAGTAGGTGCCCTCCTTCTCGGGCGTGACGTACATGTAGTTCGTCTTGCCGGGGAGCATGTCCTTCTTGTAGAGGAAGTCGATGATCCAGAAGGAGTGGATGACGTCGCGCGAGTCGAGCTGGATCTTGATGGTCTTGCCGACGGGCAGGTACAGGGTGGGAACCTCGGTCTCGACGAGCGAGCCGTTGTCTCCGGTGTACTGCGCCTGAACGCCGGGCGAGTAGACGTCCTCGTCGACGTAGTTGAAGTCCCACGCCCACTGCTTGCCGTAGACCTGGATGGTCTCGTCGGGGTCGTCGTAGGGCTGCTCGATTGCGGCCTGGTCGCGGGCGGTGAAGGCGAAGAAGCCGATCACGAGGATCAGCGGCACGATCGTGTAGAAGATCTCGATCGGCATGTTGTAGCGCATCTGCGCCGGCAGGCCGGTCTGGCCCTTGCGGCGGCGGTAGACGACGACCGCCCAGATGGTGAGGCCCCAGGTGACCAGGCCGACCGCGAGGAGGACGATCCAGGAGGTGACCCACAGGCCGATGATCCGGTCGACGTGGTTCGTCGTCCCGGGCTCGGTGGGGAGCCATCCCTGAAGCTGCTCCTGCGTGCAGCCCGCGAGGACGAAGGCGAGGGTTGCTGCGACGGGGACAGCGAACCATCGACGGATTCGGCGATTAGAGCGCACCGGTGACCTTTCGGAATACTGGGGACCAGTTCACACGAAACTGTATTAGACCGGCACTAGCCTACTCTGCCGCTTGCACCTCGGTGTGCACCTCGGGCCCCGCTTGCGCCGGGAACGGCGGCGTGTTCAGCCCGGAAATGCACAACGACCGCGCCCTTTCGGACGCGGTCGTCATTCATGGTCGGCGTGTCGCCGCTCGCGACTAGTGGAAGCTGTCGCCGCAGGCGCAGCTGCCGCCCGCGTTGGGGTTGTCGATCGTGAAACCCTGCTTCTGGATGGTGTCCTCGAAGTCGATCGAGGCGCCGTCGAGATAGGGGACGCTCATCTTGTCGACGACGAGGCCGACCCCGTCGAACTCGACCGCGGCGTCGCCGTCGAGCGAGCGCTCGTCGAAGTAGAGCTGGTAGATCAGGCCGGAGCAACCGCCCGGCTGCACGGCGACGCGCAGGCGCAGGTCGTCGCGGCCCTCCTGCACGAGCAGGCTCTTCACCTTGGCGGCGGCGGCCTCGGTCATCGTGACGCCGTGAGCCGCGGATGCGGTCTGCTCGGCGACGGGCGACTCGGCGGTCAGTGTGGTGTCGGTCATGTCACTCCTCGGTTACAAGCGGCCAGTGGCGATTCTAACTCGGGCAACCGCGGTACGGGGCGGGTTGTTCCCGATCCGCGCCGCGGCGTGGCCCCGCCGCTCCGCTCAGCGGTGCGCGCCGGCGCGCAGCAGGAACAGCGCCTCGGTCTGCGCCGCCCTCTTGAAGACGCCGAGGTGCAGCGACTCGTTGGGGCTGTGCGCGCGCGAATCCGGATCCTCGACGCCGGTGACCAGGATCTGCGCCTGCGGGAACTGCTCGACGAGATCGGCGATGAAGGGGATGCTGCCGCCGACCCCGGTCTCCAACGGTGCACGACCCCACGCGTCGGCCATCGCTCCCTTGACCAGGTCCACGGCCCAGCCGTTCGTGTCGACCAGGAAGGCCTCTCCGGTGCTGACGTCCTCGATCTCGAGGTGGGCGCCGAAGGGGGCGTTCGCTCGCAGGTGCTGCTCGAGGGCGGCGAACCCGTCCCCGGCGGGCTGGCCGGGGGCGATCCGTGCGCTGATCTTCACCGAGATCTCCGGGCTGAGCGTGTTCGAGGCGTTCATCACCGTGGGCGCATCGATGCCCGTGACCGTGATCGACGGCTGCGACCAGATCCGCGAGAGCAGCGGGCCGTGCCCGATCGGGCTCACTCCGTCGAGCAGCCCGGCATCGCGACGCAGCTCGTCCTCCGTCGACTCCGGTACAACGCCGTCGTGACTGAGCAGGCCCGTCACCGCGACGGAGCCGTCCTCGGCCCAGAGTGTGTCGAGCAGGCGGATGGTGGCGAGCATCGCGTCCGGCACCGCTCCCCCGAACATCCCGGAATGCGAGGCGTGCGCGAGCGTTCGTACCCGCAGCTTGAAGGTCACGTTGCCGCGCAGGCCGACGGTGAGAGCGGGCGTGTCGATGTCCCAGTTGTCGCTGTCGGCGACGATGATCGCGTCGGCGCGGAGGGCGTCGTGGTGATCACGTAGGAAGTTCGAGAACGAGGCCGAGCCGAACTCCTCCTCGCCTTCGATGAACAGCACGAGTCCGAGGTCGAAGTCGGGGCCGGCGACAGCGGACAGCGCCCGGACGGCGGCGATGTGTGACATCACGCCCGCCTTGTCGTCGGCGGCACCGCGGCCGTAGAGCCGATCCCCGCGCACCGTCGGCTCGAACGGCGGGCTGTCCCAGTCACTCTCCGCGCCCTCGGGCTGCACGTCGTGGTGTGCGTAGAGCAGCACGGTCGGCGCGCCGTTCTTCGCGGCCCGGGTCGCGAGCACGGCCGGCTGGCCGAGCGCATCGGAGTCGCCGATCCTGGCGCGCGTGACCGTGACGGATTCGAAGACGCCCGTGCCCCGAGCCAGCTCGGCGACCGCCTCGGCGCTCGCGGCGACCCGCGTCGCGTCGAAGCCGTCCCAGGAGACGGAGGCGATGCGCACCAGGCGGGACAGCTCGGCGATCGATTGCGGAAGAGCATCCTGAACCGCTGAGAGGAGCCCCGACTCCTCGGGGCTCAGAACGGGCGGGACGGAGTTCGGAGCGTTTTCAGCCATAGAGGTAATCTTAAGAGACCCCCGATTCCAAGGACGTACCCCGTGGCCAAGCAACCGCCCGTTCAAGACACCACCGAGCCCGCCGACGCGGCGGCCGCGAAGAGCGCCGGCAAGGGGCGGCCGACCCCGACGCGGCGCGAGCAGGAGCTGGCGCACAAGCGGCCCCTCGTCGCCACCGACCGCAAGGCCGCGGCGAAGGAGGCACGCGAGAAGCAGGCCGTCGCCCGCGAGCAGGCCCGGATCGGACTGGCGGCGGGCGATCAGCGCTACCTGCCGCTGCGTGACCGCGGCCCGCAGAAGAAGTACATCCGCGACTACGTGGACGCGCGTTTCAGCCTCGGCGAATTCCTCATCCCGGTCATGGTCGTGGTGCTGCTGCTGAGCTTCTTCCCGTCGCCCGAGATCCAGATGATCACCCTGATCGTGCTGTGGACCTTCTTCCTCGCCTCGGTCGTCGACTGCTTCCTGCTCGGCCTGCGCCTGCGCAAGAAGCTCGGTGCGAAGTTCGGCACCGACAAGGTCGAGCGCGGCATCCGTTGGTACGCCGCGATGCGCGCCCTGCAGCTGCGCCTGATGCGCCTGCCCAAGCCGCAGGTCAAGCGCGGTCAGTTCCCGAGCTGAGCCGCGAGCGGCCCTCCGCCGCGCGCCGCTTCGCACGATCACATCGAAGGCCCCGTCAGACTCCGACGGGGCCTTCGTCGTCGCACTGCGCTGGCCGGGCCCTCGCCAACCGGAAATGCAGGGTGGGCAGCGAAGATCGCGCTCTCATCCGCATCCGCGGGCCTCATTTCCGGCCCGGCCCTGCCTTTCCGGCCCGGCCCTGCATTTCCGCGGCGGCGGCGGATGAGGGCGGACTCAGCCGCGGAGGCGGTCCAGGCCGCGGTTGATCGAACGGGCCCAGAACGGGCCGCGGTAGATGTAGGCCGAGTAGCCCTGCACGAGGGTCGCACCCGCGTCCAGGCGCTCGGCCACGTCGGCGGCGGTGTCGATGCCGCCGACCGAGATCACGCAGAGTTCGGCCGGCACCACGGCGCGGATCCGGCGCAGTACCGCCAGCGAACGCTCGCGCAGCGGCTCCCCCGACAGCCCTCCGGCACCGGCGGCCTCGACGATGGCCGGGGCCGTGCGCAGCCCGTCGCGCGAGATGGTGGTGTTCGTGGCGATGATGCCGTCGAGGCCGAGGTCGACGGTGAGCTGGGCCACCCGATCGATCTCCTCGTCGCTGAGGTCGGGGGCGATCTTGACCAGCAGCGGCGTCTCATCCGCCGCGTCCTTCACGGCGCGCAGCAGCGGCTCGAGCTTGTCGATCTCCTGCAGCCCGCGCAGGCCGGGCGTGTTCGGCGAGCTGACGTTGACGACCAGGTAGTCGGCGAGCGGGGCCAGCATCCGAGCGCTGACCAGATAGTCGTCGATCGCGTCATCGACGGAGACGATGCGGCTCTTGCCGATGTTCACGCCGATGACCGGGCGATGGGGCGCATTGGCCAGCCGGGCGAGACGCGCGGCCGCGACGCGCGCACCGGAGTTGTTGAATCCCATCCGGTTGATCAGCGCGCGATCCGGCACCAGACGGAACAGTCGCGGGCGGTCGTTGCCCGGCTGCGGGATCGCGGTGATCGTGCCGACCTCGACGTGGCCGAAGCCGAAGGCGCCGAGCCCGAGCACGGCACGCGCGTCCTTGTCGAAACCGGCCGCGAGGCCGAACGGCGTCTCGAAGCGGAGTCCGAGCGCCTGCACCGACTGGTCCGTGCGCGGCATCGTGATCCGTCGCAGCGGGCCGGCGACGAGACGCGCGCTCTTGATCACATCGAAGGCGAGGTGATGCGCCCGCTCGGGATCGAACTTGGAGAGGACGAGCGAGAACAGCAGGGGGTACATCCGGGCCTCAGAGTTCGCTCGCGCTGCGCGGCGAGGTCGAGCGTTCGACCCGGAGCAGGGTGATCGCGGATTCGAAGTCTTCGAGCGAGTCGAACGCCTGGTAGACGCTCGCGAAGCGGAGGTAGGCCACCTCATCCAGCTCGCGCAGCGGCGCGAGGATCGCGAGGCCGATGTCGTTCGCATCGATCTGCGACGCCCCGGTGGATCGGATGCTCTCCTCGACGCGCTGAGCGAGAACGGCCAGGTCCGAGTCGGTCACCGGCCGACCCTGGCACGCCTTGCGCACGCCGCTGACGATCTTCTCCCGGCTGAACGGCTCGACCACGCCGCTGCGCTTGATCACCGCAAGGCTGGCGGTCTCGGTCGTCGAGAAGCGGCGACCGCACGACGGGCACTGTCGACGACGACGGATGGCGAGCCCGTCGTCCGTGGTGCGGGAGTCGATCACGCGGGAGTCGGGATGGCGGCAGAACGGGCAGAACATGTCCGGGCCTCTCGGTCGGGGATGCAGAAAGGGGTCAGACGAAGCGCGCGTCCACGGCGTCGCCGTGGGCGGGCAGCGCCTCTTCGTCGCTCAGAGCGCGGATGTGGCCGGCGACCCTGGCGAGCGCATCACGGTCGTAGCGCACCACCTGCTGCGGGCGCAGGAAGGTGTAAGCCCCCAGTCCCGACGAGAACCGGGACTGCCCGAGCGTGGGGAGTACGTGGTTCGAGCCGGCGAGGTAGTCGCCGAGGCTCACCGGTGCGCTGTCGCCCACGAAGATCGCGCCCGCGTTGTTCACACGGCCGGCGAGCTCGTCGGCGTCCCGGGTGTGGATCTCGAGGTGCTCGGGGCCGTACGCATCGCTGAACGCGACGGCGATGTCGAGGTCGTCGACCACAACCAGAGCCGACTGCGGCCCGCCGAGCGAGATCGCGACGCGCTCGCGGTGGGTGGTCGTCGCGGCGCGCGCTTCGACCTCGCTCGCAACCGCGGCGGCGAGTTCGGCCGAGTCGGTGACCAGCACGGCCGAGGCGTTCTCGTCGTGCTCCGCCTGGCTGATCAGGTCGGCCGCGACGAGTCGCGCATCCGCACTCGCATCGGCGATCACCAAGATCTCGGTCGGTCCGGCCTCGGAGTCGATGCCGACCTGGCCGAGCACCTGCCGCTTGGCCGTGGTGACGAAGATGTTGCCCGGCCCGGTGATCATCTGCACCGGCTCGAGGCCGATGTCATCAACACCGTACGCGAGGGCGCCGATCGCGCCGGCGCCGCCCATCACGTAGATCTCCTCGACGCCCAACAGGCCGGCCGCGGCCAGGATGGTCGGGTGCGCCTCTCCGCCGAAGGCACGCTGCGCCGGAGTCGCGATCGCGACGGAGCCGACACCGGCTGCCTGGGCCGGGACGACGCTCATCACAACGCTGGACGGATACACGGCCTTGCCGCCGGGAACGTACAGCCCTGCGCGGAGGACGGGGCGCCAACGCTGCACGATCGTCGCGCCGTCGTCGATCACCGTGATCCGCTCCGGCGGGATCTGGGCGGCGCTGCCCTGGCGCACGCGCGCGATGGTTTCGTCCAGGGCGGCGCGGATGACGGGGTCGAGTCCCGCGACCGCCGCGGCGATCGCCTCGGCACTGACGCGAACCGATGCCGGCCGCGCCCCGTCGAACCGCTCGGACTGCTCCAGCAGCGCCGCCGATCCGTTTGCGCGCACCTGGGCGATCAACTCGGCGACAGCCGGTCCGACGGAGGCGGTGGTGGCGGTCCCGCGCGGAACCAGGGCGAGCAATTCGGCGGCGGACGGGCGGCGCCCACGAAGATCGAGTGTCTGCATCATGACCGAACGAGTCTACCGGTGGGTGGCGCTCCGGTGACGCGACCCTTCATCCCGCGAGATGCCTCTTGTGCGCGCGACACGCCGCGCGCGGCGTGCGCAAGAGGCATCTCGCGGTGAAGGGCGACAGGCTCAATACAGGCAGTTCGGGCCGAGCAAGCTCTTGAGCTCGCCGAAGAGGTCGGGGCTGACCTTCACCGGGAACGGCACCTCGAAAACGCGCGCGGTGTCGCCCTTGATCAGCTTCAGCCGCACCTCGCTCTCGCCGGAGTGCCGGATCAGGATGTCGCTGAGGGCTGAGACCGCATCCGTCGTCGCGCGCGACTCCGGCAGGTTGATCAGCAGCGGACCGGAGTCGCCGGCCTGACCCATGTCCGGTGCGAACAGGCTGAACGCGTGCAGGTTCATCCCGTCGTCGCGCATCGATACCCGCCCGCGGACGACCACGATGGTGTCGTTCGTCAGCGCCGGTGCGAACTCCTGGTAGGCCTTGCCCATGAACATGCAGGTGATCTCGCCGCCGAAGTCCTCGACCGTGATCATGCCGTACTGGTTGCCGGAGGCCTTGGCCATCCGGTGCTGCACGCTGGTGACCAGGCCGGCGACCACCACCGTGTCGCCGTCCTGCACCGCCTCAGAGGTGAGCAGGTCGGTGATCGTGGTGCTGTAGTGCTTGGCCAGCTCGGCCTCGAGCCCCGCCAGGGGATGGTCGGAGACGTAGAGCCCCAGCATGTCGCGTTCGAAGGCGAGCTTGTCGCGCTTGGCCCACTCGGGCCGGTCCGGCACCTGGATCGCCGCCTGCGGCTCGTCCCAGAGCGAGTCGAAGTCGAAGCCGACCTGACCGTTCGCCTCGTTGCGCTTCTCCGAGACCGCGCCCTCGACGGCGTCCTCGTGGATCTCCACGAGTGCCCGTCGGGTCGATCCGAGCGTGTCGAAGGCGCCGGCCTTGATCAGCGACTCGATCGTGCGCTTGTTCGCGACCGGCATCGGCACCTTGCGCAGGAAGTCGTGGAAGGTCTCGAACCGACCCTTCTCCTCACGGGCGGCGCGGATGCCGTCGACCACGTTCATCCCGACGTTCCGAATGGCGCCGAGGCCGAAGCGGATGTCGGTGCCGACGGCGGCGAAGAATCCGATCGACTCGTTCACGTCCGGCGGCAGCACCTTGATGCCCATCCGGCGGCATTCGTTGAGGTAGACGGCGAGCTTGTCCTTCGAGTCGCCGACGCTGGTGAGCAGCGCGGCCATGTACTCCGCCGGGTAGTGCGCCTTGAGGTACGCGGTCCAGTAGGAGACGACCCCGTACGCCGCCGAGTGCGCCTTGTTGAACGCGTAGTCGGAGAAGGGCAGCAGGATGTCCCAGAGGGTCTTCACGGCCTCCATCGAATAGCCGTTGGCGATCATGCCGCCGGAGAAGCCCTCGAACTGCTTATCCAGCTCGGACTTCTTCTTCTTACCCATCGCCCGACGCAGCAGGTCGGCCTGGGCCAGGGTGAAGCCGGCCAGCTTCTGCGCGATCGACATCACCTGCTCCTGATACACGATCAGACCGTAGGTGCCGCCGAGCACCTCGAACAACGGTTCGGCCAGCTCGGGATGGATCGGGGTGATCTCCTGCACGCCGTTCTTGCGCAGCGCGTAGTTGGTGTGCGAATCCGCACCCATCGGCCCCGGGCGGTACAGCGCGAGCACCGCGGAGATGTCCTCGAAGTTGTCGGGCTTCATCAGCCGCAGCAACCCGCGCATCGGCCCGCCGTCCAACTGGAACACGCCGAGCGTGTCGCCGCGTGCCAACAGCTCGTAGGCGGGCACGTCATCGAGCGCCAGATCCTCGAGGACGAGCTTCTCGCCGCGGTTGGAGAGGATGTTGTCGAGCGCGTCGTCGATGATCGTGAGGTTGCGCAGCCCCAGGAAGTCCATCTTGATCAGTCCGAGCGACTCGCACGACGGGTAGTCGAACTGCGTGACGATCTGGCCGTCCTGCTCGCGCTTCATGATCGGGATGATGTCGATCAACGGGTCGCTGGACATGATCACGCCGGCGGCGTGCACACCCCACTGGCGCTTCAGGTTCTCCAGGCCCAGCGCCGTGTCGAAGACCAGCTTCGCCTGCGGGTCCTCCGCGATGACGTTGCGGACCTCGACGGCCTCCTTGTAGCGCGGATGCGCGGAGTCGATGATGCCCGTGAGCGGGATGTCCTTGCCCATGATCGCGGGCGGCATGGCCTTGGTCAGCTTCTCACCCATGCCGAACGGGAAGCCGAGCACGCGAGAGGCGTCCTTCAACGCCTGCTTCGCCTTGATCGTGCCGTAGGTGACGATCTGCGCCACACGGGCGTCGCCGTACTTCTCCGTCACGTACTTGATGACCTCGCCGCGGCGACGGTCGTCGAAGTCGACGTCGAAGTCGGGCATCGAGACGCGGTCGGGGTTGAGGAAGCGCTCGAAGATCAGCCCGTGCTGCAGGGGGTCGAGGTCGGTGATCTTCATCGCGTACGCGGCCATCGAGCCCGCGCCGGAGCCGCGGCCGGGGCCGACGCGGATGCCGTTGCGCTTGGACCAGTTGATGAAGTCGGCGACCACGAGGAAGTAGCCGGGGAAGCCCATCTGACGGATGACACCCATCTCGTAGTCGGCGCGTTCGCGCACCTCCTGCGAGAAGCCGCTCGGGTAGCGCTCCTTAAGACCCGCCTCGACCTCCTTGACGAACCAGGTGTCCTCGGTCTCCCCCTCCGGCACGGGGAAGCGCGGCATGTAGTTCGCCTCGGTGTCGAACTTCACCTCGCACCGCTCCGCGATCAGGAGCGTGTTGTCGCACGCCTCCGGGTGGTCGCGGAAGACCTGCCGCATCTCGCGGGCGCTCTTGAGGTAGAACTCGTCGGCGTCGAACTTGAATCGCTTCGGATCATCGAGCGTCGTGCCCGACTGGACGCACAGCAGGGCCGCGTGCGACGTCGCGTCGGCAGCGTGGGTGTAGTGCAGGTCGTTGGTCGCGACGAGCGGGAGGTCGAGCTCCTTGGCGAGTCGGATCAGGTCGGACATGATGCGGCGCTCGATGCCGAGGCCGTGGTCCATGATCTCGGCGAAGAAGTTCTCCTTGCCGAAGATGTCGCGGAAGTCGCTCGCCGCCTTCTTCGCCTCGTCGTACTGACCCAATCGCAGCCGCGTCTGCACCTCGCCGCTCGGGCAGCCCGTGGTGGCGATCAGTCCGTCGGAGTACTGCGAGAGGATCTCGCGGTCCATCCGCGGCTTGAAGTAGTACCCCTCCTTGGACGCGATCGAGGACAGCCGGAAGAGGTTGTGCATCCCCGCGGTCGAAGAGGAGAGCAGCGTCATGTGGGTGTAGGCGCCGGACCCGGACACGTCGTCACCGCCGCCGTCGCCCCAGCGGATCCGAGTCTTGTCGCTGCGGTGCGTGCCGGGGGTGAGGTAGGCCTCGGTGCCGATGATCGGCTTGATGCCGGCCGCGGTGGCCGTCTTCCAGAAGTCGAAGGCCCCGAAGACGTTGCCGTGGTCGGTGACCGCGATCGCGGGCATGCCCTCTTCGACGGCGGCGTCGATGAGCGGCTTGACGCGCGCCGCTCCGTCGAGCATCGAGTACTCGCTGTGGACGTGCAGATGAACGAAGGAATCGCTGCTCGACAAGGTAGATATCTCCCGCGGGGCTGACTGAAAACCCGGCTTACAGCCTAACCGCGACCACCGACACGGCACGCCGAGAGCGCGGATCCGACTCCCGTCAACCCGCTGAGGAGTTACGGCCCGCCGACACCCGCGGCACCTCTCTGGCGGCGTCTTCTTCTCCACAGGGTGAGACTCGGGGTGAGTTGTCCCGGTCCGGGGCTGGAGGCGCGTTCGATGTCAGAGGTACCGCATACCGTATGCATATGGCATCTTCGTTCACCCCCACACCGCTCACCGAGCAGGTCGGCACCGCCCGCACCGCCCTCGGCACCGCGGTGCACACCGCGTTCGACGCGGTCTGCGGGATGCGGGGAGCGGAGGACGCGGTCGCGTTCGCGATCGTCGCGGAGGAGATCCTGCGTTCGGCCCAGGCGCTGACCGTCGCCGCGGCGGCCGGTCTCGTGGAGGCGCGGGCGCACGAGGAGTACCAGCTGCGAAGCGCCGCGGCGGTGCTGAACGTGGTCTGCCGGGTCGGCTCGTCGGAGGCGAAGCGGCGGGTACACCTCGCCGGTCAGATCACGCCCCGGGTCACCCTGCACGGCGAACCCCTCGACGCGAAACTGCCCGACCTCGCCGCGGCCGTTCGCGCGGGTGAGGTCACCGCCGCCTCCGCCCACCGGGTCGCGGCCACCGACGCGAAGATCGCCACCGTCGTCACCGAGGAAGCCCGGGAAAACCTGATCGGTGGGCTATTGGAGATCGCCCGCACCGAGGACGACGCGTTCGTGAACGTCTGCGCGAAGCGGAGCATCGAAGACGCACACCCGGACGGCACCGAACCGACGGACGCGATCCTACGGATGCGGCAGGGCATCACCTTCGGGATCGAACGCGACGGGCTGATCCCGTTCTCCGGGTGCATGACCCGGCTGCAGTACGAGACCGTGCTGTCCACGATCGGCACGTTCACCAACCCGCGCCTGCAGCAGCCCAACACCGGCTGCGACGAAGCCATGACCGAAGGAGAGAACACCGACACCGCTTCAGACGTAAGCATCGACCCGGGTGACGGCGGCGACCCGATCCTCGTGAACGCCACCGGCCGCACCCGCCCCCAACTGCTCTTGGATGGACTCGTGGCCACGTGTGAACTCGCGTCCCGCACCGGCCGGCTGCCGCGCAACGGCGGTACCCGACCCACCGTCATCGTGACCGTTCCATTCGATGAACTGCGCGAGCAGCTCGGCACCGCGGAGACCACTTTCGCCGGCCCGGTGCCCGCGGGACGGATCCGGCAGCTCGCGTGCGACGCGGGCATCCTCCCTGTAGTCCTCGGCTCCGACGGGCAGGTCCTCGACGCCGGCGCCGAGAAGCGCCTCGTCGAGGGACCACTACGCAAAGTCCTCACCGCCCGCGACGGAGGTTGCGCGTTACCGCACTGCGACATGCCCGCCACGTGGGCGGATGCGCATCACGTGATTCACTGGGCTGACGGTGGCCCGACCACCCTCGAGAACACGGTCCTGCTCTGCCGCCAGCACCACACTCTGGTGCACCACTCGGCCTGGAAGATCGTGATGCGCGACGATATCCCGTTCTTCGTCCCGCCATGGCAGATCGACCCCCACCAGACGCCCCGCCGCAACCACCGCCACCGCAGACCCCGAGCCGAGCAACGGTTTCGGCCCCGGAAACCCGCACCACCACCCCCGAGCACCGACACCGGGAACCGACGGACATGATCCGCCGCCGGACAGACGCTTCCGGCAGGCTCGCTGAATCAGCGAAAGCGCTGCTTAGACTCGTCGGATGCGGATCCTGGTCGAGATCGCGGGGTGGGAACACGGCTGTTGCGGCAAGGCGTTCGCGATCGGCCAGAAGGCGACGTGGCAGCTCGTGCGCGCAGCACGCGACGACGGGCCGTTACCGTGCTTCGCCGAAGAGCACCACGGCCAGACCGCGGCCGGCGTGCCCCACCTTCCGGTGACCGGCATCGTGCGCCGGATTCGTGAGATCCGCCGTCATCGACACCGCAGGCTGTCGCTCCTGGCCAACGAGCTCACCGGATTCGACGTCAGCGAGCAGGACATCGTTACTGTGCCCGAGCGCGGTACCGGCGGAGGTGCCGGCTATCGGGTCGAACTCGAGGTCGCGGATGACACCGAACTCCCCCGCTACGTCGCCGTTGCCGCGGAGAGCGAGCGGACGAACCGCCAGCAGCGCGAGGCGACAGCGATAGCCCAAGCGATGCTGGACGCGCTCGGCACGCGGATGCGCGCCGCGCTGCACACCACGGCCGCCCGAGTCACCGGCAACGAGGACGGATCGATCGCCGCGATCGAACCCGACGCCGCCGGGGCGGCGACGCTCTCATGGCGACGCAACAGCGAAGCCGTGCACCTTCAAGCGGGTGAGGGCCGCTTCATCGCGCACACGGCAGCAGAGTTCGAACGGATCGTGGCAGCGGTGCAAGCCGGACGAATCCGGGAGGAGGTCGACGATGCGTCGCTGCGGACCGTGATCGAAGTGGCAGGTGCCGCCGAGATCGTCGCCGAAGAAGCGATCAACGCGTACAACGGCAACGGTTTCCGTGCCCTCGGCGGTCGAACCGCCGCGCGGATCCGTCGCGGCTCGTTCCGCTACGAACCCTGGTGAGCGCTACTCGCCGCGGAGCACGTCCAGCGCGTGCTGAAGATCGGCCGGGTACTGCGCCTCGAACTGAACCCAGTCGCCGGTCGACGGGTGCTCGAAGCCGAGGCGCACGGCGTCCAGCCATTGCCGGGTGAGCCCGAGCCGAGCCGACAGCGTCGGGTCGGCACCGTACATCGCGTCGCCCACGCAGGGGTGGCGCTGCGCGGCCATGTGAACCCGGATCTGGTGGGTTCGGCCTGTCTCGAGGTGGATCTCCAAGAGCGACGCGAAGGGGAACGCCTCGATGGTCTCGTAATGGGTGATCGAGTCCTTGCCGTCGGCGCGCACGGCGAACTTCCAGTCCGACTTGGGATGCCGGCCCAGCGGAGCATCGATCGTGCCCGCCAGCGGATCGGGATGCCCCTGCACGACCGCGTGATAGATCTTCTCCACCGTGCGCGCCTTGAAGGCGCGCTTGAGGTGGGTGTACGCGTGCTCCGACTTCGCGACGACCATCAGGCCGCTCGTGCCGGCATCCAGTCGGTGCACGATTCCCGCACGCTCGGCGGCACCCGACGTTGCGATCCGATACCCGGCGCCGGCGAGGGCGCCCAGAACGGTGGGGCCGTCCCAGCCGACGGAGGGATGCGCGGCGACACCGACGGGCTTGTCGATCACGATGATGTCGTCGTCGTCGTAGACCACGGTCAACTCGGGCACGATCACCGGGACGATGGTCGGCTCCGACTTCGGCGTCCACTCGATCGAGAGCCACGAGCCCGCGGAGACGCGATCGCTCTTGTCGAGCACGCGTCCGTCGGCCGAGATGCCGCCCTGCTCAGCCACTTCGGCGGCGAAGCTGCGGGAGAATCCGAGTAGCTTGGCCACCGCGGCGTCGACCCGCAGGCCTTCGAGTCCGTCGGGAACGGGCAGTTGCCGTGACTGCACGATCAGGCCGACTTCTCGTCGGACGCCGATGCTTCGGATTCCGCGGCATCGGCCGACGCACCGTTCTTCGGTTGGCGCACCGCGCGAGTGCCGTCGGCGCCGATCCCGAACAGGGTGAGCAGCACGAAGATCGTCATCGCCGCGCAGATGGCGATGTCGGCGACGTTGTAGATCGCCGGGATCAGCCACGGCGTCGAGATGAAGTCGACCACATGGCCGACGCCGAAACTCGGCTCGCGGAAGAGCCGGTCGGTCAGGTTGCCGAGCAGTCCGCCCAGGAGCAGACCGAGGAAGGCGGCCCAGGCGAACGATCGGATGCGTCGACTGAACCAGATCACGCCGATACCGACGCCGGCCGCGATGATCGAGAAGATCCAGGTGTAGCCGGCGCCCAGTGAGAACGCGGCCCCGGAGTTCTTCACGAAGTGGAAGACGAGCGCGTCACCGAGGACGTGGACGTCTTGGCCCTCGACGAGGTTCGTGACCACGAAGTACTTCGCGATCTGGTCGGCCACCAGCACCGTGAGCGCAACGAGGCCGAGGGTGACCAGCACCCTCGGCCTGACGTTCGCTTCGGTGGAACTACGCCCCAAAGCCCGGGAAGGACGATGCTTCCGCGGACACCGGCGTGGTGTCGAGGTCGCGGAGCTGACCCTCGATGTAGCTCTTCAGCTTCTGGCGGTACTCGCGCTCGAAGGTGCGCAGCTGATCGATCTTGCTCTCGATCGTTGCGCGCTCCTCGTCCAGCTTCGCGATCTTCGCGCGCTGCTCCGCCTCGGCCTCGGCGACGAGGCGAGCGGCGGTGGCACGGCCCTCTGCGATGAGGGAGTCGCGCTTCTGGGCGCCCTCGGCGACGTGCTCCTCGTGGAGACGGCGAGCGAGCTGGAGCAGGCTGCTCGAGCTCTCGGCGTCGTCGCTGCCGGCTGCCGTCGGCGCGACCACGGGGGCCGCAACGGGAGCGGCGGCGACCGGAGCCGGGGTGGGCTCGGGCTCGGGAGCCGGCTCAGGCTCGGGAGCGGCGTCGACGACCGGAGCAGGAGCCGCGGCGACGGAGCCGCCGCTGCGCTGCAGCTCGGCGATCCGGGAGTCACCGGCGACGAGGCGCTGCTTGAGCTCCTCGTTCTCCTGGTTCAGGCGGCGAAGCTCCACAACGACCTCATCGAGGAAGTCATCGACCTCGTCCTGGTCGTAGCCCTCCCGGAACTTGGTCGGCTGGAACCGCTTGTTGACAACATCTTCGGGAGTGAGCGCCATGGCTTTCCACCTTCGATTTCAAGTAGGTACGCGTTGTTTAACGTTCGACTAAAGCTAGCAACTTCGAGCGCGCGGCGCATCGCGAGCACGTCGGAGAACGTCCTGTCGTCTCACAGGATACATGTGTGGCCGGGTTCCGTCGCCCAGGTAGGCGTCTAACGGAAGGATCCGGTCACATACATGCCGATGATGCAGCACAGCATCGTGAGACTCCAGCCGAAATCCAGGGCGATCGCGCCGATGGAGACGGGCTTGATGAGTCGACGGAAGAACCCGATGGGCGGGTCCGTGATCGTATAGACGAACTCCGCCGCGACCAGCCCTGGCCCACGGGGCCGCCAGTCGCGACGGATGACGCGTACGAGGTCGAGGACGAACCTGGACCACATCGCGAGGAAGTAGATCAGGAACGCGTAGTAGAGGATGGTCGCGAGGACCGAGACGATGGAGAACACGGAGTCGTTCGGTACCCCGTCGCCGCTAGGACTTCGCGAAGAAGGACGCGTCGCCTTCGCTCTCGGTCGCCGATGCGTCGCCCGCGACGGTGATGTGCGAGGGAGAGAGCAGGAAGACCTTGCTCGTGACGCGCTCGATGCGGCCGTAGAGGCCCTGCGAGAGACCGCTGGCGAAGTCGATGAGGCGACGCGCGTCGGCGTCGCTCATCTGCGAGAGGTTGATGATGACGGGGATGCCGTCGCGGAAGTTCTCGGCGATCACCTGGGCGTCGCGGTACTGCTTCGGGTGGACCGTGAGGATCTCGTTCATTTCGGCGGGAGCCGTCACCTTCGGAGTCGGGGTTGTCGTCTTGCGCAGAGGAGTGACCGTCGCGCGCTGCTGCGACACGGGGGCCACGGGCTGGACGGGCTGGACCGGCGCGGGCGCCGGCGAGGGAGCGGGGTGAGCCGCCGTCTCATTAGCGCGCTCGTACTCGGCCTCTTCGTCGGCGAGGCCGAGGTAGACCATCGTCTTCTTGAGCGGGTTGGCCATCTGTTCCTCCGTGTCGTTGGGTACCCGCCGTGATCGGGTGCTCGCCTAGATTAAACGCGCGGAGGTCGATTGCCCGTGATTGCCGACCCGATTCGCAGGTGTGTCGCACCTTCGGCGATCGCCTCGACGAAGTCGTGCGACATGCCGGCCGAGATCGCCGTGGCCGTCGGCACGGCGGTGCGCACCTGCTCGGAGTAGCCGCGCAGGCGCGCGAAGGCGGCACGCGGATCCGCACCGAGGGGTGCGACGGCCATCACGCCGCGCAGGCGGAGGCTGGCGGCCGCCGCGACGGCGTCCACGAGCGGGAGGAGCTCGGCGGGCGCGACTCCCCCGCGGTCGGGATCGTCGGTGAGGTTGATCTGCACGAAGACATCGCGCTCACGGTCACCGGTGTCGAGCAGCGGCACCAGCGCGAGCCGGTCGACCGAGTGGATGCTCGCGGCGTACGCGCGGACCTGGCGGGCCTTCTTGCTCTGCAGCTGGCCGATGAAGTGCCAGTGCGGGTGGAGGCGGGCCAACTCGGCCGCCTTCTGCTGCGCCTCCTGGTGCCGGTTCTCACCGAAGTCCCGCACCCCGAGCTCGAAGAGCTGCTCGAGGAGCGGGACCGGATGGAACTTGGTCACCACGATCGTGGTGAGCTCGCCCGGATCCCGGCCGGCCGCGCGCGCCGCATCCGCGATGCGCGCCTGCACGGCGGCGAGGCGCTGAGCCAGCTCGGTCGAGCCCGGTACGTCGGCCACGACTCAGCGCAGGAAGTCGGGGATGTCCAGGTCGCCCTCGTCGTCGCGGTCGAACTCCGGGTCCGCGGCGGCCGGTGCGCGGGTCTCGGCGGGAGCGGACCAGACCGACGGCGCGCTCGGCTCCGCCGCGACGACGCCGGTGGTCGCCGTCGCCGGCGCGGCGCTGTCGACGAAGCTCGCCCGGCGGGGCTCGACCACGGCGACGGGCTGGGCGCCCGGCTCGCCGCCGTCGAAGCCCGCGGCGATGACCGTCACACGCACCTCGTCACCGAGGGTGTCGTCGATGACCGCACCGAAGATGATGTTCGCCTCGGGGTGCACGGCTTCCTGAACGAGTCGCGCCGCGTCGTTGATCTCGAAGATGCCGAGGTTCGAGCCACCCTGGATCGAGAGCAGCACGCCGTGCGCGCCGTCGATCGAGGCCTCCAGCAGCGGCGAGGCGACGGCGAGTTCCGCCGCCTTGATGGCGCGGTCGGCCCCGCGGGAGGAACCGATGCCCATCAGCGCGGAGCCTGCACCCTGCATCACCGACTTGACGTCGGCGAAGTCGAGGTTGATCAGGCCCGGCGTCGTGATCAGGTCCGTGATGCCCTGGACACCGGCGAGCAGCACCTGGTCGGCGGTGGCGAACGCCTCGAGCATGCTGATGCCGCGGTCGCTGATCTCCAGCAGGCGGTCGTTCGGCACAACGATGAGGGTGTCGACCTCGTTCTTCAGGGTGGCGACACCGGCCTCGGCCTGGGTCTGACGGCGACGGCCCTCGAAGCCGAACGGCTTGGTGACGACACCGATCGTCAGGGCGCCGATCGACTTGGCGATCCGGGCGACGACGGGAGCGCCACCGGTGCCCGTGCCACCGCCCTCACCGGCGGTGACGAACACCATGTCGGCGCCGGCGAGCACCTCTTCGATCTCCTCCGCGTGGTCCTCGGCGGCGCGGCGGCCGACCTCGGGATCGGCACCGGCACCGAGTCCGCGGGTGAGTTCGCGGCCGACGTCGAGCTTCACGTCGGCGTCGCTGAGCAGGAGCGCCTGCGCGTCGGTGTTGATCGCGATGAACTCGACGCCGCGAAGGCCGAGCTCGATCATGCGGTTCACGGCGTTGACGCCGCCGCCGCCGATGCCGACGACCTTGATCACGGCAAGGTAGTTCTGGTTTGAAGTCACGTCTCCGGCCTCCGGGCTGAACCTTAAACCTCAAGTAGAGACTTAAAGTTATGCTGAGTATGCATTTGGGTGATTCCGACGGTAGGCGCCAGGCGCCCCGCCGACGAGCAGACACGCCCGCTTTGGCTCAAAGAGGTGGCGGATTGCCTGTTCCGTCGATTGCGGAAGCGTCCGCGAGAGCACCGTCGCTACCGCGAGGACCGTCGCTACTTCGAGAGCACCGTCGCGCTGCTCGGCGAGGACACGTCGTAGCTCGCGACCTCGGCGGGATCCTCGGCCGCCATCAGCTTGCTGAGCACCACCGACTTGACCGCGGAGTCGGCGGCGCTGCCCCAGACCACGCTCGCTCCGCTGACGAGCGTGAGCGTGACGTCATCCGAGGTGGTCGCGGAGGCCGCGGTCACCTGCGCCGAGAAGTCCGCCGGCAGAGCGCGCATGACCCGAGCGACGGCGGCGAAGGCGTCGCCGGTCCAGTTTCCGCTCGGGGTGGTGATCACCGGGTAGCCCGCCTGCGCGGCAGCGCCCTGCTCGATCGTCACGCCCGCGGCGTCCACGAGGGTGAAGGTGCCACCGGACTCGAGCACGCCCACCGGCGTCCGCTCGACGATGCGCAGCAGCAGGGTGTCGGGCGGGCGCGACTCGACGGAGTAGCTCTGGATCAGCGGGAAGGACGCGAGTGCGGCCGCGACGTCATCGCGATTCACCAGCGTCAGCGGCACGCCCAACTCGCCGTCCAGCGCCGCCGTCACCTCGGCGGCGTTCACGCGGGACGCGCCTTCCACGGTGATGGTGCGAACCGCCATCAGCGGGGAGTACGCCGCGATCGCGACCACGGCGATCAAGGCCACGAGGGCGCCGCCGATGATCAGCAGAACGTTGCGTCGCCGCCGCGAACGCTGGGTGAAACGCTTGATCTCGCCGCGCTCGTACCGTCGCCGGGCTCGCGCCGCCTTCGCGAGCGCCCGACGCTCGGCGGCGGGATGCGCGAGAGGCTCGTCCGGCGAACGGGACGCCTCCGACCGCCGGACGGCGGGAGTGACGACGGCGATCGGCTCCGTACTCGCCTCGGCATGCGGCCGAGCCTCGGCCGGCGTTCGAACCTCGGGTCGCTCTCGGGGCGGCACGACCGGCCGCGCGCCGGGCGGCGGCGGCTCGATCCCCTGCGGCCGCTTCATCGGCGCCCTCCGCTACGCACCGGCACCGGCACCGTGAGCAGCACCGTCACCCGGTGCGGCTTCGGCATCGAGCGAGCCGAGCAGCTGCGGCACGATCCGGTAGACGTCGCCGCAGCCGAGCGTGATCACGAAGTCGCCCTCGCGCGCGATCGAGGCGGTGTAGTCGGCGGCCTGCTGCCAGTCGGCGATGAACGCGACGTGCGACGGATCGGCGAATTTCTCACTGACCAGGGCGCCGGTCACGCCGGGTTCCGGGTCTTCGCGAGCGCCGTAGACGTCGAGGACGACGGTCTCGTCGGCATAGGTCTCGAGGACCTGCGCGAACTCCTTCGCGAACAGACGGGTGCGGCTGTAGAGGTGCGGCTGGTGCACCGCGATGATCCGACCGGAGCCGACCACGGTGCGCGCGGCCGAGAGCGCCGCGGCGACCTCGGTCGGGTGGTGCGCGTAGTCGTCGTAGACGCTCACCCCGCGCGCCGTGCCGTGCAGCTCGAAGCGACGCTCGGTGCCGCCGAAGCCCGAGATGGCGTCGAGGGAGGCGGCGGGATCGAAGCCGAGCCCGACCAGCACGGCGAAGGCGCCGGCCGCGTTGACGGCGTTGTGTCGTCCGGGGATGCGCAGTCGTGTGCTGTACCGGGCGCCTGCGTACTCCACGGCGAAGCCGACCGGCCCATCCAGTTCGAGATCGACGACGCGGACGTCCGCGCCCTCGGCCTCGCCGAAGCTGATCACACGCTTGTCGACCAGGCGTCGGCCGACGCTGACGGCGCCGACGTCGTCGGAGGAGATCACCACGAACTCGCTCGCAGCCTGCGCGAAGGAGACGAAGGCGTCCTCGAACGCGGCGAGCGAGCCGTAGTGGTCGAGGTGATCCGGGTCGACGTTCGTGATCAGGGCGACGGCGGTGTCGTAGAGCAGGAAGCTGCCGTCGGATTCGTCGGCCTCGACGACGAACAACTCGCCCGATCCGGAGGCGGCGGAGAGGCCGAGGCTCTCGATCACGCCGCCGTTGACGAAGCTCGGGTCGGCGTCGAGACCCAGCAGGCCGGTCACGATCATGCCGGTCGACGTGGTCTTGCCGTGCGCGCCGGCGACGGCGACCAGTCGCTGGTTCTTGATCAGCCAGGCGAGCGCCTGCGAGCGGTGCAGCACGGGCAGGCCGCGCTCCTTCGCCAGCAGGTACTCGGGGTTGTCGGCCCACAGCGCCGAGGTGACCACGACCGCCTCCGCGTCGCCGAGGTTCGCCGCGTCGTGGCCGATCGCGACCGGGACGCTGAGCTCGCGCAGCTGCTCGATGTTGTGCGACTCGCGCACGTCGGAGCCGGTGACGCGGTGGCCGGAGCCGACGAAGAGCCGAGCGATCCCGCTCATCCCCGCGCCGCCGATCCCGATGAAGTGCACCGAGCCGAGCTCGTCGGGGATGGTGACGGTGAGGTCGGGCTTGATCACGGTGACTCGCTTTCAGGGACTGCGGGCTTTCGGGTGTTCCTGGACGGCGACGCGCGAGGGTCCGCGCGGCGCGCCGGTTCAGTGTAGACGCTGCGTCGGAGTGCTCAGCGGAGCCCGCGCTGGATCAGATCGACCATCCGCCCGGCTCCATCGCGCACGCCGACCGAGGCCGCCCGCTCCCCCATCCCGGCCAGCCGGGCGCGGTCGCGGAGCAGCGGGACCACATCGGACTCCACCCAGCCCGGCAGGAACCGGGCGTCATCGACCAGGACGGCTCCCCCGGCATCGACTACGCCGCGGGCGTTGAAGCGCTGCTCGCCGTTGCCGACGGGATAGGGCACGTAGACCGCGGGGATCCCGAGGGCCGAGAGCTCGCTCACCGTCGCGGCACCGGCGCGGGAGACGGCCGCGTCGGCGACGGACAGGGCGAGGTCCATCCGGTCGCAGTAGCTGAGGATGCGGTAGCCGGGCAGGTCCGGGTCCGTGATCTCGGCCTTGTCCCCCGTGATGTGCAACACCTGGAATCCGGTGGCGAGGACGGCGGCGATAGATTCGACCACGGTCGCGTTGATCCGCCTGGCACCGAGGGAACCGCCGGTGACCAGCAGCGTGGGTCGGTCGGGGTCCAGACCGAAGGCCGCGACCGCTTCGTCGCGGTGGGCGGGGCGGTCGAGCTCCGCGATCTCGCGGCGCAACGGCATCCCGACCAGCTGGGCCCCTCGCAGGGGCGTGCCCTCGAAGGCGACTCCGACCGAGGGCGTGTAGCGGGCGCCGAGACGGTTCGCCAGGCCGGGCCGCGCATTCGCCTCGTGCAGCATAAAAGGGATGCGGGCGCGTCGCGCGGCGAGGTACGCGGGGGCCGCGGCGTAGCCTCCGAAGCCCACGACCGCGTCGATGCCGCGTTCGCGGATCGTCGATACGATCTGCGCGATCGTGGCGCGGAAGGCGTTCGGAAACGCCAGCGCCGCGCCGTTCGGCCGACGCGGGAAGGGCAACCGCGGGATGGTCGCGAGTTCGTAGCCGCGCAGCGGAACCAGTCGCGCCTCCAGACCCTCCTTGGTGCCGAGCACCAGCACCTCATCGCCCGGCTCGCGTCGCCGGATCTCGTCGGCGGTCGCGAGCAGCGGATTGACATGGCCGGCGGTTCCGCCGCCGGCCAGCAGGAAGCGGCTCACCGTGCGTCCTCCGCCTTGCGCAGGGCGCGGGGCATCACGAAGACGGGCATGGGGGCGGTCTGGGTGCGGGCGAAGGACAGCACCACACCGATCGCGAGCAGGGAGGTGAGCAGGGCGGTGCCTCCGGAGGAGATGAGCGGTAATGGCACGCCGAGCACCGGCAGCACGCCCAGCACCACCCCGATGTTCACAAAAGCCTGACCGATCAGCCAGAACATCACCGCGGAGGTGGCGATCTTCACGAACGGCTCGGTCGCGGTGTGGATGATCCGGAAGAAGGCCACGGCCAGCACCACGAACAGCGCCAGCACCACGATCGCGCCGATGAGTCCGAGCTCTTCGCCGATGACCGCGAAGATGTAGTCGTTGTCGGCGGCGGGCAGCCAGGACCACTTCGCCTTGGAGTTGCCCAGGCCGACGCCGAAGACGCCGCCGCTGGCCATCGCCCACGTTCCGTGCAACGGCTGCCAGCACGAGGTCGTGTACTGATCGGCGCCGTCGCAGGTGCTCAGGAACGAGCCGATCCGGGTGCGCCGGTTCTCACTGCTGAAAGCGAAGAGCACCGCGCCGATCGCGCCGAGGATCAGCGGGCCGATGATGATGCGCAGGCGCACGTTCGCGTAGAAGAGGGCGGCGAAGACGATCCCGGCCATGATCACCACGGTGCCGAGGTCGCCGCCGGCCATCACCAGCGCGATGGCCGCGCCGCCGATCGGGAGCGCGGGGATCAGGGCCCGCTTCCAATCCTGGCCGTGTCGCAGCCGCCGCTCCAGTACCAGGCCGAGCCACAGCGCGAGCGCGAGCTTGAGCACCTCGGAGGGCTGCACCGAGAAGCTGCCGAGATTCAGCCAGTTCTTGTTGCCGCCCACCTCGATGCCCAGCGGGGTGAACAGCACCAACAGCTGCATCACCGTCCCGGCGCCGAGGACCCACCAGGCGATCCGTTTCCAGAACAGCACCGGCATCCGCGAGGCGATCAGCATCAGCGGGATCCCGGCCACGGCGAACAGCCCCTGGCGTTGGAAGCCGCCGAACGAGTCGCCGTTCTCGTCGAGGTACGAGGTCACCGACGAGGAGGAGAGCACCATGGTTAGACCGAGGATGACCAGGAACAGCGTGGTGCCGAAGAGCAGGTAGAAGTTCGCCGACTCCGAGGCGAACACCTTCGACAGCACCACCCGCGCGGTGCGCCCGCCGCCGGCGGTGGTGGACTCGGCCGGCGCTGCCGACGCGCGCCGCGGGATGTGCGTCGTCGATGTCGGAGCGCTCACCTGCTCGTCCTTCCCGTACTGCTCATCCGTGTTGCTGGTCCGACGAAGGGGGCTCAGGGCTTCTGATCCCCGCCGACGTATTCGTCGACGGCCGCGGCGAACGCGCGGCCCCGATCGCCGTAGTCGCGGAACTGGTCCATCGACGCGGCGGCCGGCGCGAGCAGCACCACGTCGCCGGACTGAGCGAATCCGCCCGCCGCGGCCACAACGGCCTGCATCACGGTCTCAGTCTCGACCGGGACGACCTCGCGCACCGGCAGCTCGGGGGCGTGTCGCCGGAATGCGGCGAGCACGGCCGCGCGATCGACGCCGATCACAACGGCGGCGCGCAGCCGCTTGACGTGCGCCGCCACGAGAGCGTCGATGTCGACGCCCTTGAGCAGGCCCCCGACGACCCAGACCACCGAGGGATACGCCTTCAACGAGGCGTCGGCGGCGTGCGGGTTCGTGGCTTTGGAGTCGTTCACCCAGGTCACGCCGTCGCGGTTCGCGACGACCTGGATCCGGTGGGCGTCGAGCGTGAACGCCCCGAGCGCTCGACGGACGGCACCCGGTTCGATGCCGCACGCCCGGGAGAGGGCGGCGGCGGCGAGCACGTTCGCCACGATGTGCGGGGCAGCGAGGCCGCGGGTCGCGAGCTCGTCGACGGTGGTGATCTCCAGGGCGCTGGTGTGCCGCTCCTCGAGGAAGGCGCGGTCGACCAGGATGCCGTCCACGATGCCGAAGTCGCTCGGGCCGGGTACGCCCAGGCCGAAACCGATGGCGCGCGCGCCGTCGATCACCTCGGCGTCCTGCACCATCTCCATCGTCGCGGCGTCGGCCTTGTTGTAGACGCAGGCGACGCGGGTGTTCGCGTACACCTTCGCCTTCGCGCCCTTGTACGCCTCGAACGAGCCGTGCCAGTCGAGGTGGTCTTCGGCGATGTTCAGGCACACGCTCGCGATCGGCTCGATCGCGCCGAGGTAGTGCAGCTGGTAGCTGGACAGCTCGACCACCAGCACGTCGAAGCCCCCCGGGTCGCGGATCGCGTCCAGCACCGGCACGCCGATGTTGCCGCACGGAGCGGCGCGCAGGCCTCCGGCCACGAGCATCGTCGCCGTCAGCTGCACCGTTGTGGTCTTGCCGTTGGTGCCCGTGACGACGACCCACTCCGCCGGCGTGCCGTCGGCGCGGACGACCTTGTCGCGCAGCCGCCAAGCCAGCTCGACGTCGCCCCAGACGGCCAGGCCGATCGAGCCGGCCCACTCGAGCACCGGATGCGTCGGCCGGAAGCCGGGCGAGACGATCAGCAGCTCGGGAGCGAAGGCGCTCAGCTGATCCGGCACCGCGTCGAGCTGCGGCACGTGCGCGAGCCGTGCGCCGATCACCTCGAGCAGCCGCACCCGATCCTCGTCCACCCGATCGGCGACGACGAGCACCTCGGCGCCCAGCTCGGTGAGCGTGTCCGCGACGGAGAAGCCGGTGACCCCGAGGCCGAGCACGGCCACGCGGAGTCCGCGCCAGTCCTCTCGCCAGCTGGTCAGCGTGTCGAGTCGCTCGGCGATATCGGTCACTGCGAGAGCCATTCCAGGTAGAAGAGCCCGACGCCGGCCGCGACGAGGATACCGGCGATGATCCAGAAGCGGACCACCACCGTCACCTCGGCCCAGCCCTTGAGCTCGAAGTGGTGGTGCAGCGGACTCATCAGGAAGATCCGCTTGCCCTTGGTGATCTTGAAATACGCCCGCTGCAGGATGACCGAGCCGGCGACGATGACGAAGAGTCCGCCGATCAGGATGACCAGCAGCTCGGTGCGGGTCAGGATCGCCAGCGCCGCCAGCGCGCCGCCGAGGCCGAGGGACCCGGTGTCGCCCATGAAGATCTGCGCCGGCGAGGTGTTCCACCAGAGGAAGCCGACGAGGGCGCCCGACACCGCGGCCGCGACGATCGCGAGGTCGAACGGATCGCTCACCATGTAGCACTTGTAGAGCACGTCGCTGTCCAGGTGCGGATCGAAGCAGGACTGATTCGACTGCCAGAACCCGATGATCACGTACGAGCCGATGGCCAGGATCGACGAGCCGGTCGCCAGGCCGTCCAGGCCGTCCGCCACGTTGACGCCGTTGGAGGTACTGGTGACGATCAGACAGATCCAGAGGATGAACAGCCCGATGCCGATCCAGCCCAGGGTCGCGAAGTCGATCGGCAGGTCACGGATGAACGAGATCGAGGTCGACGCCGGCGCCAGACCGTTCTCGTCGCGGAACATGATCGCCATCACCGCGAAGGCCGCGGCCACGATCACCTGACCCGCGATCTTCGCCCAGCCGCCCAGGCCCAGGCTGCGCTGGTTCCGCGTCTTCAGGAAGTCGTCGAGGAAGCCGACCAGGCCGAGCCCGACCATCATAAAAAGCACCAGCAGTGCCGAAGGGGCGATCGCGCGGTTGCCGAGGAACATCGCGACGAAGTAGGCGAAGACGGTGCCGAGGATGACGACGATGCCGCCCATCGTGGCCGTGCCGTGCTTCGCGTGGTGCGACTGGGGGCCGTCGTCGCGGATGAACTGACCCCACTTGAGCTTGTGGAACAGCCGGATGAACAGCGGCGTCAGGAAGAGGGTGAAGGCACCGGAGAGGGCGCCGGCGATCAGGAGGGCCCTCATGCGCTCGCCTCCGCAGCCGAATGGCTATCGCCGAGTCGGACGCCGAGGAAGCGCAGACCGGCCGAGTTGGAGGACTTGACCAGCACCGTGTCGCCGGGCTCGGTGTAGCCCTCGAGGAACTCGTAGGCCTCGTCCGCCGTGTCGAAGTACTTCGACTCGCCGTTCCAGGAACCCTCGCGTTCGGCTGCGACGTGGATCCGCCGCGCTCCGGCGCCGACGACGACCAGCTGCGAGACGTTCAGACGCACCGCGAGCAGACCGATCGTCTCGTGCTCCTCGTCCGCCCACTCCCCCAGTTCACTCATCTGCCCGAGCACCGCGACGGTGCGGGCACCCGGCTCGACGATCTGGGCGAGGGTGCGCAGCGCTGCGGCCATCGAGTCGGGGCTCGCGTTGTACGCGTCGTTGATGATCGTGACGCCGTCCGCGCCGCCGAGCACCTCCATCCGGCCCTTCTCGGCGAGGGTGACCGTCTCGAGAGCGTCGACGATGTCGTCGAAGGGCACGCCGAGCGCGCTCGCCGCCGCGGTGGCGGCCAGGGCGTTCATCACGTGGTGCTCGCCGAGGACGCGGAAGAACAGCTCCCGGCTGGCGCCGTCGCGCAGCGAGATCGTGAACCGGGTGCCCTGGGCGGAGGCGACGACGTCGCTCGCGCGCACGTCGGCCTTCTCGCCGCGGCCGAACCAGAGCACGGGAGCCGCGGTCTTGGCGGCCATGCTCGCCACACGGGCGTCGTCGAGGTTCAGCACCGCGACGTCCTGTTCGGTCAGGTCGGTGACCATCTCGGTCTTCGCGAGCAGGGTCTTCTCGATGCCGCCGAATTCGCCGGCGTGCGCGAGGCCCACGGACAGCACGACGCCGACGTCGGGCTTGGCCATCCGGATCAGCCGGGTGATCTCGCCGACGCCGCTGGCGCCCATCTCGGCGACGAGGAAGCGGGTGGACTCGGAGACCTGCAGCATCGTGATCGGTGCGCCGACCTCGTTGTTGAAGGAGCCGCGGGGGGCGACGGTCTCACCCACGCGCTGCAGGACGGTCCGTAGCAGGTTCTTCGTGGTGGTCTTGCCGTTCGAGCCGGTGATGCCGACGATCTTCAGCGTGCCGAGCGCCTGGACCCGACGGATGACCTCGGTCGCCAGCGCGCCCAGGGCGAGCACCGAATCCGCAACGACGATCTGCGGCACCGGGAGGTCGAGTTCGTGCTGCACGATCAGCAGCACCGCGCCGTTCTCGACGGCGACGGGGGCGAACAGGTGACCGTCGGTGACCTCGCCCGGCTTCGCGACGAAGACCGAACCCGGCGTGATCTCCCGCGAATCGGTCTCGGTCGTTCCGGTGACGATCGTCTCGGGCGTGGCGGAGGTACCGCCGAGATGCAGTCGGCCGCCCGTGGCGGCGGCGATCTCGGCCAGGGTGAGCGCGATCACAGCCAGCCCGCCTCGCGCAGGGCCAGGCGGACGTCGTCTCGGGCCGAATACGGCATGTGCACTCCTGCAACTTCGTGGTAGTCCTCGTGGCCGGGGCCCGCATAGAGGATCGAATCGCCGTCCTTCGCGAGCGAGATCGCCGCGCGCATCGCAGCGCGGGGGTCGGCGATCTCGTGGATCTCGCGGTCGGGCACGGCGCGGGTCGCGGCGTCGATGAGAACCGAGCGGATGGCCGCCGGGTCCTCCCACCGCGGATGGAAATCGGTGATGATCACGACGTCGGATCCGCGCGCGGCGATCGCGCCCATCGCGTCGCGCTTCGTGGGGTCGCGGTCGCCGTCGGCGCCGAACACCATGATCAGGCGTCCCGTCGTGAGCCGACGCAGCGCGACCAGCGTGTTCAGGAACGCATCGGGGCTGTGGCCGTAGTCGACGTAGACCCGCGGCCCGCGTTCGCCCGAGATGCGCTCGGCGCGGCCCGGGATGTAGACGTCGAGGACGTTGCCCTCGTCGAGCGAGTGCGCGATCGCCTCGAGGTCGTAGCCCGACTCCACCAGCATCACGATCGCCAACGCCGCGTTGGCCGCCATGAACCAGCCGATCAGCGGGATGGTGACCTCGATGCTGCGGCCCTCGGGCCCGTCGAGTCGGAACGTGGTCGAGTCCGCCGCCGTCTCCAGCAGCTCCATCCGCCAGTCGCCCTGACCGGCCGGGTGCTCGGCGGTGGCCAGGGTCGTCACCGGGATCCGGCTCTCCGCCGCGAGGCGTACGCCCCATGGCGAGTCGACGGTGATCACGCCGCGACGGGCACGGTCGGGCTCGAACAGCGCGAGCTTGGCGTCGAAGTACCGATCCATGTCGGCGTAGTCGTCGAGGTGGTCGTGGGTGAGGTTGGTGAAGCCGACCACGTCGAACACGATGCCGTCGATCCGGTGCCGGGTCAGCGCCTGCGCCGAGACCTCGATCGCGACGGCGCGGACGGCCGATTCGCGCATCCGGGCGAGCAGCGCGTGCAACTCGCTCGCCTCCGGGGTGGTCAACGTGCTGGTCACCGCGACGTCGCCGATCCGTCGCTCCGCCGTCGAGCTGAGGCCGGAGACGACGCCGAGCTGACGCAGCAGCGCGTCGATGATGTAGACGACGCTGGTCTTGCCGTTGGTGCCTGTGACGCCGAAGATGGTCGGCGCCTCCTCGCGGGTGCGGTACACCCAGGCGGCGACGTCGCCGAGCGCCTCGCGCGGGTCCGCGATCACCAGCACCGGCAGGCCGCTGGCACGCGCCTCCTCGACGCCCGCGGCGTCCGTCATCACGGCGACCGCGCCGGACGCGGCGGCATCGGCCGCGAAGCGCGCGCCGTGGACGTGCCGTCCGGCCACGCCGACGTAGAGGTCGCCCGGCTCGACGCCCTTCGAGCTCAGCGTCACACCGCTGACCTCGACGCCGTCGACACTGCCGACGTGCTCGATGCCGAACTCGCTCACCAGCTGCGAGAGCGAGCGGGCGACGGGGTGCTCGGGGCGGAGGGAGGAGGGCATGGTGGACATCAGATGGCCCCCTCTTTCTTCGTTCGGTGCGGTGCTGTCACCACGTGGACGGATAGTTCACGGCTGGTGTCGTCGAAGGCTGTTCGCGGTAGGTCTTCAGGACCTGGGTCATGACCTGCTGGAAGACGGGGGCCGTCGCCTGGGACGTGTTCATCTTAACCGGATTGGCGATCACGACATAAACGACGTAGTCCGGGTCCTCCGCCGGAGCGAGTCCGGCGATCGAGACGGTGTAGCTGGAGGAGTAGCCGCCGGAGCCGTCCGGCTGCTGAGCGGTACCGGTCTTGGTGGCGACGTTGTAGCCGTCCACGTGGATGTAGTTCGCCAGCCAGCCCTCGTTGTACTGGGTCTGCAGCATGTCGACGACGTCCTGCGCCGCGGTGGCCGAGACCACCTGGGTGCCCGTCGCCTCCGGGGTGTCCACCACGGTTCCGTCGGCCTTGGTGCAGCTCTCGACGAGCTGGGCCGGCAGGTGCACACCCTTGTTGCCGAGGGTCTGATAGATCCCGGCGACCTGCACCGCCGTGGTCGAGACGCCCTGCCCGAACATGGTCGCGTACTTGGTCTGGTTGTCCCAGTCCTGCCAGTCGTTCAGGATGCCGGAGGACTCGCCGGGGAAGCCGACGGCCGACTCGGTGCCGACACCGAACTTCTCCATGTAGTCGTAGCGCTGCTGACTCGTCAGCTGCTGACCGAGGGTGGCGATGCCGACGTTGGACGAGTCGCGCAGGATGCCGGTCAGCGTGTAGTTGGTCGGGGCGTGGCTGGAGTCGTCGTTGAACTGGGCGCCGTCCTGATCCCAGCTGTCGGGGATGGTGGCCTGGGTCGTCGGCGTGGCGAGGCCCTGATCGATCAGCATGGCGGCGGTCATCGCCTTGAACGTCGAACCGGGCTCGAAGGGGTCGGAGAAGACGTGCGATCCCCGGTTGTTCGCATCCGTCGCGGCCGGGTCGTTCGGGTCGACGGCGTTGGTCTCGGCGACGGCGAGCAACTTGCCCGTCTTCACCTCTTGCACGATCACGGATCCGTAGCTGCCGCCGACCTCGTCGACCCGCGCCTGCAGCACCTGCTGCGAGTAGTACTGCAGGTCGGAGTCGATCGTCAGCGTGACGGTGCCGCCGTCGACAGCCGGCGTCTCCGTAACCGTGCTGCCCGGGATTCGGACGCCGTCGACGCTCTTCTCGTAACTCTCCGCGCCGTTCGAGCCGGCGAGGCAGGAGTTCTCGAGGTACTCGACGCCCTCCTGGGCCTCGCCGTCCGCTCCGACGTAGCCGACCAGGTTGCCGGCAACGGCACCGTTCGGATAGGTGCGGCCGGCGTCGGTGTAGTAGTAGGCCCACGGGATGCTCAGGGCGTCGAGCTTCTCGTAGGTGGCCAGGTCCATCCCGGTGAACAGCTTGAGGTAGTCCGACTTCGGATCCTTGGCCAGGGCATCCGCGATCGCGCCCGTGATCTGCTCGACGGTCTGACCCGTGATCGCGCCGATCTCGGAGGCCGCCTCCTCGACGCTGATGATCACGTCGCCCTGGTCGACCTCGCGACCGAATTCGGCAACGTTCTTCGGCGAGACGACGAGGTCGTAGCGGGTGATGCTGTCGGCGAGAACGACGCCGTTGGCATCGACGATGGTGCCGCGGGTGCCGTAAGTGGTGATGCTGCTGGCCTGGCTCTTCGCCGCGTCCGTCGTCAACGCGTTGGCGCGGACGATCTGGATGTCGACGAGGCGGCCGACGAAGATCCCGATGATCGCGACGATCAGAACGAAGGTGATCGCCGTGCGTCGCCGACTGGCGAGGGGATGGTGTCTCATCGGGTCGGCATCCTCTTTCCGGAACGGGCGGGGTCGTGCGGCGCGGCTCAGTGCGTGACAGGCTCAGTGCGTGACCGGGGCGGGCAGTTCGCCCTGCAACGGTACGGGCGCACCCGCCGCGGCGGGGTCCGACGCGGCCGTGTCGGTCGAAGCCTGGGCGTCAGCCGAGGGCGTCGCCGGAGTGAGCAGCGAGTTCGGCACCAGGTTCGCGCCGGCGACGGCGGCCCCCGTCGCCGCGGCGGGAACGCCGAGGACGGCCCCGTCGGAGAGGCGGAGGTAGACCGGCGACGAGTTGGTCACCATCCCCTGCGCCTGAGCGGCCGCCGCGAGGCTCTGCGGCGAGCTGAGCGCGTCCACCGCATCCTGCTTCTCCGCGTTGGCTCGTGTGAGGTTCTTCTGCTGACTCTGCAGCGTGGTGATCTCGTAGGCGCCCTGCGAGAGACCGACGCTGATCAGCAACTGGATCACCACGATGACGAACAGGCCGGCCACCGCCACGAGGGCGTACACCACCCGCGGACGGGCGGCGCGCTGCTCGGGAGTCGGCACGACCTCGATGTGCGGGCGCCGGGCGGGTTCCTCCCGACGGATCGGCTCGATGACGGCCGTGTCGATGACGGCCGTGTCGATGACGGCGGTGTCGATGACGGCGGTGACGCTCATGCGTGCCTCCTGATCCTCTCGGCCGCGCGCAGTCGCACGGGCGTCGCTCGGGGGTTCCTTACCTTCTCGTCGTCGTCGGCGAGCTCGGCGCCCCGGATGACGAGGCTGAATTCTGGGCGGTGCTCCGGCAGCTCCATCGGCAGTCCGGCCGGAGCCGTCGAGGAGGAGACCCGGGCGAACTCGCGCTTGACGATGCGGTCCTCCAGCGACTGATACGCCTCGACGACGATCCGGCCGCCGACGGCGACCACCTCGAGGGCGTTCGGGATCGCGCGCTCCAGCACCGACAGCTCCTGGTTGACCTCGATCCGCAGCGCCTGGAAGACGCGCTTGGCGGGGTGGCCGTTGCGCTGGATCGCGACCGGGGTCGCCGCCTGGATGATCTCGACCAGCCGTCCGGAGCGGACGAGCCGCTCACTCGCGCGCGCCTCGACGATCTTCTTCGCGTACCGGGCGGCGAGCTTCTCCTCGCCGTACTGGTGGAAGATGCGCCGCAGTTCCGTCTCCGGGTACTCGTTCAGCACCTCCTCCGCCGTCAGCTCGGAGGTGGAGTCCATCCGCATGTCCAGCGGCGCGTCCTTGGAGTAGGAGAAGCCGCGCTCGGTCTCATCCAGTTGTAGCGACGAGACGCCGAGGTCGAAGAGGATGCCGTCGGCCGCATCGATGCCGAGTTCGTCCAGCACCTCCGGCAACTCGTCGTAGACGGCGTGCACCAGGTCGATCCGGGCGGAGTGCGCGGCGAGCCGCTCCCCCGCCAGCGCGAGCGCCTCCGGATCGCGGTCCAGCCCGAGGAGGTGGATGTTCGGGAAGCGCTCGAGCAGACCGAGAGAGTGCCCGCCCATTCCGAGCGTGCAGTCCACGAGCACCGCGCCGTCGCGCTGAAGCGCGGGAGCGAGCAGCTCGATGCAGCGCTCGAGCAGCACCGGGATGTGGCGCTCCTCGGTGGGCTTGGGTGTGTCGTTGTTCTGGTCGGTGGCCATTGCGGTCCCCGGCCGATCCTGTTCCTGCCGCCCGATCCCCATCCATCGCGTCCGGACACCGGGGAAGGTGCGTCCGGGCGCCGAGTGGCTGGGAGTCGCGCGGCAGGAGCTAGAACAGCCCCGGGATCACCTCCTCCTGAGTGTCGGCGAATACGGATTCCTGCTCGTCGAGGTACGTGGCCCAGGCGTCGGCCGCCCAGATCTCGGCGCGGTTGCCCGCGCCGATCACGGCGAGATCGCGATCCAGGCCTGCATAGGCCCGCAGGGCGGCGGGGATGGTGACGCGGTTCTGCTTGTCCGGCTCCTCCGACGACGCTCCCGAGAGGAAGACGCGGAGGAAGTCGCGGGCCTGCTTGCTCGACACAGGCGCCGAGCGGATCTTCGTGTGCATCGCCTCGAACTCGGTGGCGCTGAACACGTAGAGGCAGCGTTCCTGGCCTCGGGTGACGACCACACCGGAGGAGAGCTCGTCGCGGAACTTGGCCGGCAGGATCACGCGGCCCTTCTCGTCGAGCTTCGGGGAGTAGGTGCCGAGAAACATGGCTCACTCCCCCACTTCTTCCGGCCAAGGTTGATGTTGCTCCACAGTACTCCACTTCCCCCCACCAACAACCCCCAGACGCGGCGAAACGACGAATCTTCGCTGGCAGTGTCCCGGTAATCACGCGGAAGTAGGGCGGTGGAGGGAGGTGGAGGAGGGGTGGGGGCAACGGGAGTGTCCGGGCACAAAAAAAGGGCCGATCCGTGAGGATCGGCCCGGGGGTGGTGCGGGGTGGTGCGTCGTGGGGGGGGCGGTGGGAGTGGTGCGGTGGTCAGCTCCGACCGTCGCCGCGGTTGTCCCATCGTTCGTTCAAACGGTCCATGAACCCGGACTGCGGGTTGGCGCCGCGCGCGGGACGCGGGGTGGAGCCGCTACTGAGATCGGGCAGCTCGTCGCCGGAACCGTGCGTCGGTCGCATCGCGACGATGACGCCGCCGAGCATCAGCGCGAAGCCGACGATGCCGACGATCGGCTGGCGCACGATGACACCGGTCACGAGGACGGCGAGCCCGACGATCGCGAGCAGGACTCCGAGCACGATGGCTCGGTAGTTGGTCTTGCCTCGTCGGTTTCCGACCGCCGCGACGAAGTCGGCATCGTTCTGATAGAGATTGCGCTCCATCTCGTCGAGGAGCCGTTGCTCATGTTCCGAAAGCGGCATCTGGACCCCTTCAGGGTGGGTATCGGCGCTTGTTCCGATACCAGTGGTTGGCGAGCGTCGACTCGGCGGGTGGCGGTTCATTGTAAGCCCTCCGCTACGGCGTCGTACAGGAGGCGTCGAAGCTTAGGCTGTTCGGGTGAACCACTTCATCCGTCTGGTCGATCGTGTTCAGTTGCGTATCGATGAGTTCCTCACCGAACGCACCCCAATTCTCGTCTCGATCGGCGCGGATGCAGGCGCGTTGGCCGACCTTTCGCGGGACTTTCTCAGCGGAGGCAAACGCTTCCGGGCGCAGTTCTGCGAGGCGGGTTGGGACGCGGTGTCCACGGTGCCCTCGCCGGAGCATCCGAGCGGCTCCGATCCGGTCGCGCGCGTCGGCGCAGCGCTGGAACTCTTCCACGCAGCGGCGCTCGTGCACGACGACGTGATCGACAACTCGGACACGCGTCGCGGCGCTCCCAGCGCGCACCGCCGGCTGGCCGCGACGCACTCCGACGGCGGCTGGGCGGGCTCCGCGGACGAGTTCGGGCGATCCGCGGCGATCCTGCTCGGCGACCTCGTCCTGATCTGGTCGGACGAACTGTTCGCGGATGCGAACACCCGCATCGGAGCGATCGAAGCGTCGGTGCGCGCGCGCCGCGAGTTCAACACGATGCGCACCGAGGTGACGCTCGGTCAGTACCTCGACATCCTCGAGGAGAGCGCGTGGGCGGAACACAACGAGAGCGAGCACGTGCAGCGCGCGCTCCGGGTCGTCACCTACAAGAGCGCGAAGTACAGCATCGAGGCGCCGCTGACCATCGGTGCCGCGCTCGGCGGCGGCACGGAGGCGCAGCTGGACGCCCTGCGCGCCTTCGGCCTCCCGCTCGGCGTGGCGTTCCAGCTCCGCGACGACGTGCTCGGCGTCTTCGGCGACCCCGCGACCACGGGCAAGCCCAGCGGTGACGACCTGCGCGAGGGCAAGCGCACGGTGCTGCTCGCGCTTGCACGCGCCGGCGCCTCGGCGTCGGAACGCGCGGAACTCGACGCGATCGTGGGCCGCGCGGATGTGAGCGAGGCCGACATCGCTCGGGCTCAGGAGATCATCCGGACCAGCGGCGGCCTCGACGGACTCGAGACCATGATCACGGCCTCGGTCGACGAGGCCCTGGCGTCACTGCACTCCGCTCCTCTGCGCTCCGAGGGCATCGATCGGCTGCGCGAGCTCGCCCGCGTCGTCACGGTCCGCTCGGCGTAGCCGTCCAGCCGATTGCTGTGCACGGCGACCAGCGGCTCCCCACTTCGGTCGCTGCGCGGGGCGAGCGCGCCCTACGCGAGGGCCTGCGCGACGCGGCGCACCTCGGCCTTGCGGCCGGCGCGCAGCGCGTCGATCGGCGACGTGCCCAGGCTCTCCTCGACCGAGAGCATCCACTCGACGGCCTCGTCGTCGCTGAAGCCGGAGTCGGCGAGCAGGATCGCGGTGCCGCGGATCTCGGACATCGGCGCGCCGTCGCGGATGAACGAGGCCGGCACAACGAGAACGCCGCCCCGGCGGGTGGCGATGAGCTGGTGCTCCTGAATGAGCTGGCGGACGCGACTGACGTTGAGGCCGAGCAGTTCGACGAGATCGGGGACGGTCAGCCACTCGGTTCCGGATTCGGGGGCGGCGGTGTCGCTGGTATCGCTGGGGGAAGTCACGCATCAAGAGTGGCACGGCGCGCCGGAGGCTCCAAGCCGTTCATGTTCTCCGTCACCATCCGGCGGGCGTACGGTAACGGTAGCTGCGTACGCTCGCTCTGCACGGTTCCGGCGAGCAGGTTCCTGTGAGCAGGGGTCAGCGTTGCGCACAGGTTCGGGGCCCCGCCTTGCCTAGACTCATCGCGTGACCACCAGTCAGATCGATCCGCTCCTCGGCCGTCTCGTCGACGGCCGGTACGAGGTGCGCTCGCGGATCGCTCGTGGCGGGATGGCCACGGTCTACCTGGCGACCGATCAGCGTCTCGAGCGCCGCGTCGCGATCAAGGTCATGCACGGGCACCTGTCCGACGACACCACGTTCAAGAACCGTTTCGTGCAGGAGGCGCGCTCCGCGGCCCGCCTCGCGCATCCGAACGTGGTCAGCGTCTTCGACCAGGGCCAGGACTCCGACATGGCGTACCTGGTCATGGAGTACCTGCCCGGCATCACCCTCCGCGACCTGTTGAAGGAACGCGGCAAGCTGACGGCGCAGCAGACGGTCGACATCATGCACTCGGTGCTGTCCGGCCTGGCCGCCGCGCACCGCGCGGGCATCCTGCACCGCGACCTCAAGCCCGAGAACGTGCTGCTCGCCGACGACGGCCGCATCAAGATCGGCGACTTCGGGCTCGCGCGCGCCGCCACGGCCAACACGGCCTCCGGGCAGGCGCTGCTCGGCACCATCGCGTACCTCTCGCCCGAGCTGGTCACCCGCGGCACCGCCGACACCCGCTCCGACATCTACGCCATCGGCATCATGCTCTACGAGATGCTCACCGGCGAGCAGCCGTTCACGGGCGAGCAGCCGATGCAGATCGCGTACCAGCACGCGAACGACAACGTGCCGTATCCGAGCGCGAAGGTCCCCTCGGTGCCGCAGTCACTGGACGAGCTCGTGCTCTGGGCCACGGAGCGCGACCCCGACATGCGCCCGCGCGACGCCGGCGTGATGCTGGCCCAGCTGCTGGAGGCGGAACGCCTGATGGGCGTCACCGCGACCACCGATCGACGCGGCGAGACCCAGGCGACGGCGCTCGCGCCCACCGTGCAGGCGGGTGAGACGACGTCGTTCGGAGCCGATGCCCTGCTCGGTCTCGACGCCGAGGCCGAGCTCGACGCCACCGGCGCGACCCGGGCGATCTCGCCGGCGACCGCAGCGACACCGGCCGCCGCCCTGTCGCAGAGAACCCGCAAGCGCCGGCGCCGCGGGGTGCTGATCACCGTGCTGATCGTTCTGATCGCGCTGATCGGCGGCGGCGCGGCCTACTGGTTCGGTTCCGGCCCCGGCGCGCTGATCGACATCCCCGATGTGACGCAGCAGCAGGCGGACGCCGCATCCATCGCGCTCTCCGACGCCGGCTTCGAGGTGCAGGTCGAGCAGGAGAACAGCCTCTCGGTCGCCTCCGGAATCGTGCTGCGCACCGAACCGGCCGGCGAGGAACGCCGCCTTCGTGGCAGCACCGTCACGCTGGTCGTCTCCGCCGGTCCCGAACAGCTGCCGGTGCCCGAGTTGGCGGGCCTCTCCGCCGATGCGGCGCGGCAACTGATCACCGACTCGCGCTTCCAGGTCGGCACCGTCACGTCTTTCTTCAACGGCGACGTGGCGGCCGGCACGGTCTCCCGGGCTCAGGCCGGCGACGGCTCCGATCTGCCCGCGCAGCTCTCGGAGGAGTCGACGATCGACCTGATCGTCTCGCTCGGCGCGATCCCCGACGTGGTCGGCAGCACGGAGGACGAGGCGAACGACGCTCTCAAGACCGCCGGCCTGTCGATGGACAAGGACTCCGAGGAATACAGCGACTCGGTGCCCAGCGGCACGATCATCTCGCAGACCAACCCGGAGGATCCCGCGACCACCGGCGACACGGTCTCGGTCGTGGTGTCCAAGGGCCCGCAGCCCATTGTCGTTCCGGATTTGAAGGGGCAGAAACTCGGTGACGCGAAGAAGGCCCTGGAGGCCCTCGGATTCAAGGTGACCTTCAACCTGCAGGGAACCCCCCTCGAGTCGTCGGTTCTGAGCACCTACTCGGTCACCGATACCTCGCCGTCGGCCGGGGCGTCCTACCTCCCCGCCGACGTGCCGAACACCACGATCAACCTGAACTACAACCTGCTCGGCGGCTGACCGCCTGCTGGCGCACAAGGAGGGGGTTGTCACTCCGTCCCACCGCAGTGATGGGACGGAGTGACAACCCCCTACGAATGATCCCGGCTACGGGCGGCCGCCGAGCTCCTCGGCGACGAGGAACGCGAGTTCGAGCGACTGCATGTGGTTCAGGCGCGGGTCGCAGAGCGACTCGTAGCGGGTCGCCAGGGTCGCCTCGTCGATCTGCTCCGAGCCGCCGAGGCACTCGGTGACGTCGTCGCCCGTGAGCTCCACGTGGATACCACCGGGGTAGGTGCCGACGGCGCGGTGCGCCTCGAAGAAGCCCTTGACCTCGTCCACCACGTCATCGAACCGGCGGGTCTTGTAACCGGTCGGCGTCGTGAGCCCGTTGCCGTGCATCGGATCGGTGACCCACAGCGGCAGCGCGTCGCTCGCCTTCACGGCCTCCAGCAGCGGCGGCAGGGCGTCGCGGATCTTGCCGGAACCCATCCGCGTGATGAAAGTCAAGCGTCCGGGCTCGCGCTCCGGGTCGAGCTTGTCGATCAGCTGGAGCATCGTCTCCGGCGTCGTTGTGGGGCCGAGCTTGACACCGATCGGATTGCGTACCCGCGACAGGAAGTCGACGTGCGCGCCGTCCAGCTCACGCGTGCGCTCGCCGATCCAGATGAAGTGGCTGGAGGTGTTGTACGGCGTGCCGGTGCGCGAGTCGATCCGCGTCATCGGTCGCTCGTAGTCCATCAGCAGACCCTCGTGGCCGGTGTAGAACTCCGTGCGCTTGAGCTCGTCGAAGTCGGCGCCGCAAGCGATCATGAACTTGACCGCGCGGTCGATCTCCTTCGCCATCTGCTCGTAGCGCTGGTTCTGCGGGTTCTCGGTGAAGCCCTTGTTCCAGTAGTGCACGAGCCGCAGGTCGGCGTAGCCGCCCTGCGTGAAGGCGCGGATGAGGTTCAGCGTGGACGCCGCCGTGTGGTAGCCCTGCACGATGCGCTTGGGATCGGCGGCACGCGATTCCGGCGTGAAGTCGTAGCCGTTCACGATGTCGCCGCGGTAGGCGGGCAGCGTAATGTCGCCGCGGGTCTCGAAGTCGCTGGAGCGCGGCTTGGCGAACTGCCCCGCCATCCGGCCCATCTTGATCACGGGCATGGATGCGCCGTAGGTCAGGACGACGGCCATCTGCAGGATGGTCTTCACCCGGTCGCGGATCTGGGTCGCGGTCGCCCCGGCGAAGGTCTCGGCGCAGTCGCCGCCCTGCAGCAGGAAGGCCTCGCCGCGCGCGGCGGCGCCGAGGCGCTCGCGGAGCTGGTCGACCTCGCCGGCGAACACGAGCGGCGGCATCGCGGCCACCTCGGCGGACGCGGCGGCGACGGACGCCGAGTCGGGCCACTGCGGCTGCTGCTTGACCTCGAGCTCGCGCCAATAGTCCAGGCCGGCGACCACGGAGGGGCTGGCGAGGACGTACGGTTCGTTCGGATCGATTACCACGGGAGTGCTTCCTGGTTCTGGTGTGGGTGTTCGCGCGGCTGTCTGCCGTGCGCGTGCGCCGGATTCGGATCCGGCACAGAACTGCGAGCCTATCGCGAAAGGTGAGGGCCGATTCGGATCGTCGGTTCTCAGGCCGACGAGCCGGGCCGACGAGCCGGATCCGACGAGCCGGATCCGACGAGCCGGATTCAGCGAGCCGGATTCAGCGAGTCAGCGCCGCGCGCTTCTCCTTGACCGAAGTCGCGTAGACGTCCTGATATTCCTGGCCGCTGAGTCGCAGCAGCTCGTACATGATCTCGTCGGTGATCGAGCGCAGGATGAAGCGGTCGCCCTCCATGCCCTCGAAGCGGCTGAAATCGAGCGGCTCGCCGAACACCACCCCGACGCGGCCGAGCCGCGGCAGCCGCCGACCGATCGGCATGATCGTGGCCGTGTCGATCATCGCGACCGGGATCACCGGCACCCCGGCCTCGAGCACCATGCGGGCCACGCCCGTGCGGCCGCGATACATCTTGCCGTCGGGACTGCGGGTGCCCTCGGGGTAGATGCCGAGCACCTCACCGCGAGCCAGTACCCGCAGGCCGGTGTTCAACGATGCCTCCGACGCCTTGCCGCCGGAGCGGTCGATGGGCAGCATCCCGGCCGCGTTGAAGAACAGCCGCGTCGCCCAGCCCTTCAGCCCCTTGCCCGTGAAGTAGTCGCTCTTGGCGAGGAACACCATCGGCCGGTCGATGACCAGCGGCAGGAAGATCGAGTCGATGAACGAGAGATGGTTGCTCGCCAGGATCACGCCGCCGGTCTCGGGGAGCTTCTCCGCGTTCACCGCCCAGGGTCGGAAGATCGTCTTGAGGATCGGGCCCAGGACCAGATTCTTCATCAGCCAGTAGAACATCGACGTCTCCTCCGCAGGAGTTCAGGCTACAACGCAGCGGCGTGCAGCCGCGCGAGGTCGGCCGCGCCGACCACTCCGGCGTCGTTCACCAGCTCCGCGATGCGGAACTCCGGCTCCGGGTGGTAGCCGCGCGCCGGCAGGTTGTCGAGGAACGCCTGACGGATCGGGTCCAGCAGCAGATCGCCCGCCTGGGCGACGCCGCCGCCGATCACGAACATCTGCGGGTCCAACACCGCTCCGAGGCTCGCCGCGGCCTCGCCCAGCCAGTGTCCGAGCTGGCGCAGCGCAGCGAGGGCGCCGGGGTCGCCGGTCATGATCAGGGCGCTGATCGCGGGGCCGTCCAACACGCCGTTCTTCTCGCGGACATCGGCGAGGGCCTGGCCGATGCCACCCGCATCCGCGAATTCGTTGGCGAAACGCTGCAGCGCGCGGCCGGATCCGTACTGCTCGATGCAGCCGCGGGCGCCGCAGCCGCAGGGCAGCCCGCCGGGGACGACGCGCATGTGGCCGATCTCGGCCGCGGCGCCGAAGCCGCCGCGCAGCAACCGGTCGTTGATCACGATCGCGCCGCCGACGCCGGTGCCGATGGTGAGGATGACCATGTCGGAGACCAGGCGGCCCGCGCCGTAGCGGAACTCGGCCCAGCCGGCGGCGTTCGCGTCGTTCTCGATGATGATCGGCAGGTCGATGCGTGCGGAGAGCTTCTCGCGGAACGGCTCGTTGCGCCAGTTGATGTTGGGCGCGTAGTAAACGATCGACTGCGAGGCGTCGATGAAGCCTGCCGCGGCGACGCCCACGGCCGAGACCTCGCCCTCGGCGAGCCCCTCACGCAGGCGCTCGACCATGGCGACCACGACGTCCACGATCTGCTCCGGGTGCCCGGCCGGCGTCGGTGCACGGTCTTCGCGCAGGATGCCGCCGAACTCGTCGACCAGAGCTCCTGCGATCTTGGTGCCACCGATGTCGATTCCGATCGCGTGCAAAGCGTCTGCCTTCCGTCCGGGGAGCGGCCGCCGAGGGAGGGTGGGAACGGCCACATCGAGTGTAGTAATCCCGAGGCCGCGGCGCCGCCTCACCCGCGGACGGCGCGCTGCCTGAGAGGAACATCAGAATCGATTTCGCGGGGCTAGAGTTGAAGAGCCGTCCCGCCGTGGTACCGAAGGAGTTGCCGTGAATCAGTTCGATGCGCCCGTCTTGGTGGCCCCGGACCCTACAGCGAACACCGCCGATCTCCTGATCGAGCGGGTGCGTGAAACCCCGGATCAGGCTTTGTTCGCCGTGCCGGCGGACGGCGGCTGGCGCGACGTCTCCGCTCGCGACTTCCTCGATCAGGTCACCGCCCTGGCGAAGGGATTCGTGGCCGCGGGTCTCGAGCCCGGCGAGCGGATCGGGCTGATGTGCAAGACCCGCTACGAGTGGAGCCTGATCGACTTCGCCGCGTGGTTCGCCGGCGCGATCCTGGTGCCCGTCTACGAGACCTCCTCCCCCAGCCAGGTGCTGTGGAACCTCACCGATTCCGGCGCGAACGCGATGATCGTCGAGACCGCCGATCACTTCGCCCGCTTCGACGAGGTGCACGCCGAGCTGCCGGCCGTGCGGAAGGTCTGGCAGATCGACCTCGGCGACCTGGGCAAACTGGCCGAGTCCGGTCGCGACGTGCCGGATGCGGAGATCGAGCGGCGCCGCTCCCTCGCCGTCGGAAGCGACATCGCCACGATCATCTACACCTCCGGCTCGACCGGGCGGCCCAAGGGCTGCATCATCACCCACGCGAACTTCGTGGAGCTCAGCCGCAACTCGGCGATCGCCTTGACCGAGCTGATCCACCAGCCGGGCGCGTCGACCCTGTTGTTCATCACCACCGCGCACGTCTTCGCGCGATTCATCGCCATCCTCTGCGTGCACGGCGGGGTGAAGGTCGGCCACCAGGCCGACACGAAGCAGTTGCTGCCCGCCCTCGGCTCCTTCAAGCCGACGTTCCTCCTCGCCGTCCCCCGCGTGTTCGAGAAGGTGTACAACTCCGCGGAACAGAAGGCGGAGGCGGGCGGAAAGGGCAAGATCTTCCGCAAGGCGGCCGACGTCGCGATCGAGCACTCCAAGATCCTGGAACGCGGCGGCTCCGTGCCCTTCGCGATGAAGCTGCAGTTCGCGTTGTTCGATCGGCTGGTCTACTCCAAGCTGCGCGAGGCCATGGGCGGCAACGTGCGGTTCGCGGTGTCCGGATCCGCGCCGCTGGGCGACCGGCTCGGCCACTTCTTCCACAGCCTCGGCATCAAGATCCTCGAAGGCTACGGCCTCACCGAGACGACGGCGCCGACCAGCGTGAACCGCACCGAGAAGTTCAAGATCGGCACCGTCGGCCCCGCGATGCCGGGCGTGTCGATCCGCATCGCCGACGACGGCGAGATCGAGGTCAAGGGCATCAACGTGTTCGGCGGCTACTGGAACAACCCGCAGGCCACCGCGGACACCTTCGACGGCGAATGGTTCCGGACCGGCGACCTCGGTGTCCTCGACGAGGACGGCTACCTCAAGGTCACCGGTCGCAAGAAGGAGATCATCGTCACGGCGGCGGGCAAGAACGTCGCTCCGGCCGCGCTGGAGGACCCGATCCGCGCGAACCCGCTGATCGGCCAGGTCGTGGTGGTCGGCGATCGCAAGCCCTTCATCTCGGCACTGATCACCCTGGACCCCGAGATGCTGCCGACGTGGCTGGCCAACAACGGCCAGGACAAGAACATGTCACTCGACGCCGCGGCACTGAATCCCGCCGTGCTCGCCGAGATCCAGAAGGCGGTCGACGCCGCGAACACCGGCGTCTCGCGCGCCGAGTCGATCCGCAAATTCATCGTGCTGCCGACGGAGTTCACCGAGGCCAGCGGCCACCTCACGCCGAAGATGAGCATCAAGCGCAACGTCATCCTGAAGGACTTCAACGGCGTCATCGAGTCGCTCTACGCCGCCGCCCCGGCCACCCAGGGCATCTCGCTCGCGGGGTAGTCGTCCGCGCCGAAGAGTTGCAGGTCTACGCGAGTCGACCTGCAACTTCTCGGATCAGAACCAGCTCGACTCGCGGACGGCCTTCATGGCGGCGCGGCGGTCCTCCTTGGAGAGGCGGTCGAGGTAGAGCGTGCCGTCGAGGTGGTCGCACTCGTGCTGCAGCGCCTGAGCCATCAGGCCGTCGCCCTCGAGGATCACCTCGTTGCCGTCCAGGTCGGTGCCGCGCACCTTCGCGTGCGGGTACCGGATCGCGGGATACCAGAGACCCGGAACCGAGAGGCAGCCTTCGTCGACCGGCTGCGGCTCCCCCGACAGCTCGACGATCTCGGGGTTCAGCACGTAGCCGATCACGCCGTCGACGTTGTAGCTGAACGCTCGCAGGTTCACGCCGATCTGCGGCGCCGCGACGCCGGCGCGGCCGGCGGGCTTCACGCTGTCGACCAGATCCTCGACCAGGCCGCGGATGCGATCATTCACGGCGCCGACCGGCTCCGAGGCCGTCTTCAACACCGGGTCACCGAAGATGCGAATCTGGCGTTCGGTCATGCGTTGTTCTCCTTCAGGGCGTCCTCCGCCTTCAGGAGGGCGTTCTCGACGACTTCGCTCGCCGCCGGGTGCGGCCAGTACTGGCCGCGCGCGAGCCCGTGGATGCTCTGTCCGAAGCTCGCCGCCTGCACGAGCGGCTGAATGAGAATACTCGCTTCGGGCCCGAGGATGTGCGCGCCGAGCAGACCACCGTCGCGGTCGACCACGAGCGTGCAGACGCTGGTGGTGTCCTCCAGCGCCCAGCCGAACGCGGTGGTGCGGAACTCCTGGGTCACCGCGACGACATCCAGACCCTCCGCGCGCGCCTGCGCCTCGGTCAGGCCGAAGTGCGCGATCTGCGGATGCGCGAACACGGCGGCCGGGACCGGCCACAGGGTGTTCGCCTCCAGGTCGTCCGGATGCGCGAGGTTGTGCGCCACGATCCGCGCCTCGTGGTTCGCCGTGTGCTTGAGCTCGTGCGCCGACGAGACGTCGCCGAGCCCCCAGAGCCCGGGTACCGAGACTCCGTGCGCGAGCACGCGCTGGAACTCGTCCACCGCCAGCCGTCCGTCCGGGTGCAGGTCGAGCCCCACCCAACCGGCCGCGATCGTGTCGGTGTTCGGCGTCCTCCCCAGGGCCACCAGCACGGCGTCGACCTCGACGACGGACTCGTCGCTCAGCGTCACCCGGAGCACCGCACCGTCGCGCTCGATCGACTCCGCCTCGACGCCCAGGCGCACGTCGAACTTCTCCTGCGCGATCGCGGTGAATCGGCGGGCGATGTCCTCGTCCAGCGAGGTGAGCATCCGATCCGCGCGTGCGGCGATCGTGATCGCCGTGCCGAAGCCGGCGAAGATGTGCGCGAACTCGGCCGCGATCGAGCCGCCGCCGAGGATCAGCAGCCGCTCGGGTCGCTGCTCGATCCGCATGATGGAGTCGGAGTCGTGGATCGCCGGATCCGGCGCGTACGCCGCGAGCAACGGCCGCGGTCGCGAGCCGGAGGCGATCACCACGCGCGGGGCCGCGATCCGCACGCCGCTCGCGCTCTCCAACACGTGCACCTCACCGATGGATGCGAAGCCGAAGCTCTCCCGGTACACGGTCACATTGGGCGACTTGACGTCGCGGTAACGGAAGCCGGCGTTGCTGATCTTGTCGGTCTTCGCGAAGACGCGGTCGCGCACCGTCGCCCAATCGGGGCTGTCGATGCCCGACTCGACGCCGATCCGGCCGCCCTCGCGTACCTCGGTGACGACATCAGCGACGTGCACGAACATCTTGGTCGGGATGCAGCCCGCGTTGAGGCAGGTGCCGCCGAACCACTCGCCGGCGTCGATCAGTCCGACATCCAGATCCGCGAACTCGGGGCCGATCACGGAGTTGCCCGAGCCTGCCCCGATCACGATGAGGTCATGGCGACGGGGCACGGTTTCGGTACTGTCAGGCTCCACGGCGGACGGGCATCCCTTCGACGACGAGCGCGGCGAGCAGCCGCGCGGCTTCCTTGGTGACCGGCTTGAGCCGGTCGAACTTCACCACGGACCCGGCGGCGAGCACCGGGTCATAGGGGATCCGCACGATGTCGCGCACCCTCGATCGGAAGTGCGACTCGATCTCGTCCAGCTTGACGAGGTTGGTGCCCTGAGTCGCCGTATTCAGAGCCACGACACTGTTGCGCACCAGCTCGCCGTAACCGTTCGCGTCCAGCCAGGTCAGCGTCTCGGAGGCGAGGCGCGCCTCGTCGACGCTGCCGCCGGAGACGATCACCACGGTGTCGGCGCGCTGCAGCGTCGCGCGCATCACCGAGTGCACGATGCCGGTGCCGCAGTCGGTCAGCATGATCGAGTAGAAGCGCTCGACGATGTCCGCGACGACGTTGTAGTCGTCCTCGTCGAAGGCCTCGGAGAGCAGCGGATCGGTGTCGGAGGCGAGCACGTCCAGCCGGGTGTCGTCGCGCGAGACCATGGTCGAGAAGTCGGTGAATCCGGTGACGGAGGCGGCGCGGGTGACCACGTCGCGTACGGTCGAGCGCGTCTGCTTCGGCACCCGCTCGGAGAGCGTGCCGCGGTCGGGGTTCGCGTCGATCGCGATGATCCGGTCTTCGCGGGCATCCGCCAGTGCCATGCCCAACAGGGCGGTCACCGTGGTCTTGCCGACGCCGCCCTTGCGGGTCATGATCGGCACGAAACGGGTTCCGCCGTCGAAGGGGCGCTGGATCCGCTCGGTCATCGCCTTCCAGGCGCGGACCTTCTTGGAGTCTCCGAGATTGATGCCGTGGAAGCTGGCTTGGTAGAGGAAGGTGTTCCACGCGCCGGTCGGCTTCGGCTTGGTGCGCCGGTTGACCTCGAGCAGCCGGTCGGGCGTCAGCATCGACGAGGATTCCGGGCTGTGCGACTGTTCGCCGCGCAGGCGGTCGCGCCGGGTCGGACCGGGCACCGTCTCGCTCGTCGGCCCGTCGGAGCGGGAGGACTCGCGCACCCGCGCCGCGTCGAACCCGGAGGCACCGCGACGGATCGAATACGGTCCGGTGCCGGCCGGGTCGCCGGCCGAGACCGGGCCCATCGGGGCCGGCTCGGCGGCCGGGATCGGTTGGATCGGCACGGACCGGGTCACCGCGCCGAGCACGGCCGGGTCGATCGCGTCGTCATCGATCGAGACCGCCTGCTCGTCTGCGGGCGGGCTGGAGCGGCGCGGCGCCGGCAACTCCACGTCGATCGCGAACCCCTCGGGGATGCGGGTCGGAGCCGTGTCAGGCGCCCGCTCGTACGGCTCGTCGTTGCGCTCATCCGCCATGGCAGAGCTCCTTCCGGGTTCGCCCCAGCATAGCCGTGGCCCCCTCCCCCGACGGAGGAGAGGGCCACGAACGGCGAACCCTTGACTACGGCGTGACCACCACCAGCAGATCACCCGCGTCGACCTGCTGGGTCTTCGGCACCGCCAGGCGCTGCACCGTGCCGCCCACCGGCGTGGTGATCGCGGCCTCCATCTTCATCGCCTCGATCGTCGCAACGGCGGCGCCGGCCTCGACGGTGTCGCCCACCTGCACCTTGAGCGTCACAACACCCGAGAACGGAGCCGCGACCTGGCCGGGCTGCGACTTGTCGGCCTTCTCCGCGCTCTTGGACTCGACCACGATAGTCTTGTCGCGGACGAAGACCGGGCGCAGCTGTCCGTTGAGGATGGTCATCACCGTCCGCATGCCCTTGTCGTCTGCGTCACCGATCGCTTCCAGGCCGACGTAGAGCCGCACGCCCTTGGCGATCTCGACCACGTGCTCCTCGCCCTGGCGCAGGCCGTAGAGGTAGTCGACCGTGTCGAGCTTGGAGATGTCGCCGTAGCTCTCGCGGACCTCCTCGAAAGACTTCGTCGGGCCGGCGAACAGCAGCCGGTTCAGCGTCGACCGGCGCACGTTCGCGTCGTCGCCGGTCAGCGCGGCCTGATCCTCGGCCGAGATCTCGCTCTCGACCACCCGGACGTTGCGGCCGGCCAGCACCTTGCTGCGGAACGGCTCCGGCCAGCCGCCCGGCAGCTCACCCAGTTCGCCCGCCATGAAGCCGACGACCGAATCGGGGATGTCGTAGTTCTGCGGGTTCGCCTCGAACTCGGCCGAATCGGCGTTCACCGCCGCGAGGTGCAGGGCGAGGTCGCCGACCACCTTGGACGACGGCGTCACCTTCGGCACGCGACCGAGGATGCCGTTCGCCGCCGCGTAGAGGTCCTCCACGACCTCGAAGCGGTCGGCGAGACCGAGCGCGATCGCCTGCTGGCGCAGGTTGGAGAGCTGACCGCCCGGGATCTCGTGCTTGTACACGCGCCCGGTCGGACCCGGAAGACCGGACTCGAACGGTCGGTAGACCTGACGAACGGCCTCCCAGTACGGCTCCAGATCGGAGACCGCCTGCAGCGAGAGGCCGGTGTCGCGCTCGGTGTGCGCGAGGGCGGCGACCAGGGCGGACGCCGAGGGCTGACTGGTCGTGCCCGCCATCGGTGCACTGGCGACGTCCACCGCGTCCGCGCCGGCAGCGGAGGCCGCGAGCAGGGTCGCGAGCTGGCCACCCGGGGTGTCGTGCGTGTGCACGTGCACCGGCAGATCGAACCGCGAGCGGAACGCCTCGACCAGCTTCGCCGCGGCGAACGGACGCAGCAGTCCCGCCATGTCCTTGATCGCCAGCACGTGCGCGCCGGCGTCCACGATCTGCTCCGCGAGCCGGAGGTAGTAGTCCAGCGTGTAGAGATCCTCGGCCGGGTCGAGCAGGTCGCCGGTGTAGCAGACCGCCACCTCGGCGATGGTCGAACCGGTGGCCAGCACCGCGTCGATCGCCGGACGCATCTGGTTCACGTCGTTCAGGGCGTCGAAGATCCGGAAGATGTCGATGCCCGTGCTCGCGGCCTCGGCGACGAAGGCGTCGGTGACGGCCGTCGGGTACGGCGTGTAGCCGACGGTGTTGCGGCCGCGCAGCAGCATCTGGATGTTCACGTTCGGCAGCGCCTCCCGCAGGGCGGCGAGCCGTTCCCACGGATCCTCGCCGAGGAAGCGCAGCGCGACGTCATAGGTCGCTCCGCCCCAGGCCTCGACCGAGAGCAGCTCGGGCGTCATCCGCGCCACGTAGGGAGCGACCGCGACCAGGTCGCGGGTGCGCACGCGGGTGGCGAGCAGCGACTGGTGCGCATCGCGCATCGTCGTCTCGGTCACGGCCAGCGCGGTCTGCGCACGCAGCGCCTCCGCGAAGCCCTTGGGCCCGAGCTCCAGCAGCTTCTGCCGGGAGCCGGCCGGCGCGGGCTGGGACAGGTCGATCGCGGGCAGCTTCGCGGCCGGGTCGACGGATCCGGAGCGCGCACCGTTGGGCTGGTTGACCGTGACCTCGGCGAGCCAGTTCAACAGCTTGGTGCCGCGGTCGCGCGACTCGCGGCCGGTGAGCAGCTGCGGACGCTCGTCGATGAACGAGGTGCTCAGGTCGCCGGCGGCGAACTCCGGGTCATCCAGCACGGCCTGCAAGAACGGGATGTTCGTGGAGACGCCGCGGATGCGGAACTCGGCCAGGGCGCGCTTGGCCCGGTTCACCGCAGCGGTGAAGTCACGGCCGCGGCAGGTGAGCTTGGCCAGCATCGAGTCGAAGTGCGGGCTGATCTGCGCACCGGCGTTGATCGTGCCGCCGTCGAGGCGGATGCCGCCGCCGCCGGGCGAGCGATACGTGGTGATCTTGCCGGTGTCGGGTCGGAATCCGGCGGCCGGGTCCTCCGTCGTGATGCGGCACTGCAGGGCCGCACCGTGCAGGTGGATCTGGTCCTGCATGAGGCCCAGCTCCTTCAGCGACTGGCCGTAGGCGATCCGCATCTGCGAGGCGACGAGGTCGACGTCGGTGACCTCCTCGGTCACGGTGTGCTCGACCTGGATGCGCGGGTTCATCTCGATGAACACGTGCTCGCCCTTGCGCTCCCCCGCCGTGTCGAGCAGGAACTCGACGGTGCCGGCGTTGATGTAGCCGATCGACTTCGCGAAGGCGATCGCGTGGGCGTACATCGCCTGGCGGGTCTTCTCGTCCAGGTTCGGCGCCGGCGCGATCTCGACGACCTTCTGGTGACGCCGCTGCACCGAGCAGTCGCGCTCGAACAGGTGCACCGTCTCGCCGTCGGCGGACGCCAGGATCTGCACCTCGATGTGCCGGGGCCTGACGACGGCCTGCTCGATGAACATCGTCGCGTCGCCGAACGCGCTGTCGGCCTCGCGCATGGCCGCCTCGAGCGCGGCGCGGAGATCCTCCGGCTTGTCGACGCGGCGCATGCCGCGACCGCCACCACCGGCGACGGCCTTGGCGAAGACCGGGAAACCGATCTCCTCCGCGCCGGCGATCAGGACGTCGAGGTCCGTCGTGGCCGGAGTCGACTTCAGCACCGGCACGCCGGCCGCGATCGCGTGGTTCTTCGCGGTGACCTTGTTGCCGGCCATCTCGAGCACCGACGACGGCGGTCCGATGAAGGTGATCCCCGCATCCGCCGCCGCCTGGGCGAGGTCGGGATTCTCGGAGAGGAAGCCGTAGCCGGGGTAGATGGCATCGGCGCCACTCTCCACCGCGACGCGGACGATCTCGCTGACATCGAGGTACGCGCGGACCGGATGGCCCTTCTCCCCGATCTGGTAGGCCTCATCGGCCTTGAGCCGATGCATCGAATTGCGGTCCTCGTAGGGGAACACCGCAACGGTCTTCGCGCCCAGCTCGTACGCTGCGCGGAAGGCTCTGATCGCGATCTCTCCACGATTGGCCACAAGGATCTTCTTGAACATGGGCACCTTTCCCCGGGCACGCGGCACGCAGCAAACGGTTAGGTTCTCCAACACTACTGAAAGTAAAGTGACTACCCATGCATGTACTCAGCGTGAGCTCCCTCAAGGGCGGCGTCGGAAAGACCACCGTGACCCTCGGCCTGGCCTCCGCGGCGTTCTCCAAAGGACTGCGCACGCTCGTGGTCGACCTCGACCCGCAGTCCGACGTCTCCACCGGTATGGACATCAACGTCGCCGGCCACCTCAACGTGGCGGATGTGTTGACCTCCCCCAAGGAGAAGATCGTCCGCGCGGCCATCGCCCCGTCCGGCTGGACGAAGGAGCGCCAGGGCGTCGTCGACGTGATGATCGGCAGCCCGTCGGCGATCAACTTCGACGGCCCGCACCCCAGCATCCGCGACATCTGGAAGCTCGAGGAGGCGCTGGCCACCGTCGAGGCCGATTACGACCTGGTGCTGATCGACTGCGCCCCTTCGCTGAACGCGCTGACGCGCACGGCGTGGGCCGCGAGCGACCGCGTGGCCGTCGTCACCGAGCCGGGCCTGTTCTCCGTCGCCGCCGCCGACCGGGCGTTGCGCGCGATCGAGGAGATCCGCCGCGGCCTCAGCCCGCGCCTGCAGCCGCTGGGCATCATCGTGAACCGTGCCCGCGTGCAGTCGCTGGAGCACCAGTTCCGGATCAAGGAGCTGCGCGACATGTTCGGCCCCCTGGTACTCAGCCCCCAGCTGCCCGAGCGCACCTCGCTGCAGCAGGCTCAGGGCGCGGCGAAGCCCGTGCACGTCTGGCCCGGCGAGAGCGCCCAGGAGATGGCGCACAATTTCGACGTGCTGCTCGACCGCGTCATCCGCACCGGCCGCATCGGCGAACAGGCCGAACTCACCTCGAAGTAACCCTCACGCTCCGCAGGGATCCCTTGCGCAGCACTGGCGCGGGGTTGTCAGCGCTTTCCGCGAGCGCCAGCGAGCGGGACGCGGTGACAACCCCGCGCCAGGGAACAAGCAACGCGCGCGAAGCGCCGCGTTGCGGGGTCACCCCTCAGATGACGTCACGCTGCGATCGACCTCGCGTCACGACTTCCCCTGCAACGCGGTCGCCCGCGCAACCCACGGCAGCACCATGCCGAGACGATCGGGTTGTCACTTCGTCCCGCGGCATCGCAATCTGACGTGATCCCCTGGCGCGGGACGAAGTGACAACCCTTTCCAGGGGTCCGCGCTGAAGGAAGCGAACGCCGAAACTCAGCCGACCTTGCGCGCCGCGCGTCGTGCGGACAGCTCGTCCATCGGGTCGACCGACTGGCTGCCGATGTCGACGAGGCTGGATTCGACCTCGCGGAGCACCTTGCCGACGGCGATGCCGAAGACACCCTGCCCGCGGCTGAGCAGGTCGATCACCTCGTCGTTCGAGGTGCAGAGGTAGACGCTGGCGCCATCGCTCATCAGCGTGGTCTGGGCGAGGTCGTCGACGCCGGATTCGCGCAGCTGGTTCACCGCGGTGCGGATCTGCTGCAGCGAGATGCCCGTGTCGAGCAGGCGCTTGACCAGCTTCAGAACCAGGATGTCGCGGAAGCCGTAGAGGCGCTGGGTGCCGGAGCCGGAGGCGCCACGAACGGTCGGCTCGACGAGTTCGGTGCGCGCCCAGTAGTCGAGCTGGCGGTAGCTGATGCCGGCTGCGCGCGCGGCGACCGCACCGCGATAGCCCCTGTCGGCGTCGAGTTCCGGCAGGCCATCCGTGAACAGCAGACCGGAGTAGCGATCACCGCTGGTATCGCGGCTGACTTCACTCATGCGGTTGCCTCTCGGATCTGCGCGTCGGTTGATCCGTTCGCAGGGTCTACGCTACCGACCCACCAGGGGGCATTCAACGACATCCGCGTGATCGCGTCGGCGTGTCGCGGCTCAGGCCCGCCCGATGCGGCCGAGGGCCGAACGCACCATGGCCGATCGCACGGTGCCCAGGTGCGCCGAGATATCGGCGGCGCGTTCCGCTGCCGCGGCCGCGGATCCGCTGCCGCGACGCATCCCGGACGCGACCGCACTCTCGATCAGGTTGATCTCGCGTTCGATGGAGGCTCGCAGCGGGCGCAGGTGCCGCGGTTCGATGCCGGATCGTCCCAGCTCGACGAGCGCCTTCAGGGTGATGACCGCGTCCTCACCGTAGTGCTCGCCCGCGCGGAGGAAGCCCGCGCCGACCGCCTCGGTGACGAGTTCGGGGCTGGCCTCCGCCTCCGCGACCAGCTGATCCCGGGTGAGCCGCTTGACCGGCGCCAGCAGCGACGCCGGCCCGGAGGTGCCACCTGGCAGAGTCGGCTCGCGGCCCGCATCGACGTCGTCGAGGTAGGCCTTGATCACCTTGAGCGGCAGGTAGTGGTCGCGCTGCATGGCGAGCACCATCCGCAGCCGCTCGACGTCGGACTGGGAGAACTTGCGGTAGCCGGACTCCGTGCGGGCGGGCGAGACGAGACCCTGCTCCTCCAGGAATCGCAGCTTGGACGGCGAGACGTCGGCGAACTCGGGGGCGAGGCGGGCGAGCACCTGGCCGATGCTCAGCATCGCGAGAGGGCCGGACGTCGCGGCCCGGGCGGTGGCGCGTGGCACGCCTAGGCGTCCGTGGCGACGGCGAGATCGGCGCGCGACGCGTAGAACGTGAGCCGGAACTTGCCGACCTGCACCTCGGATCCGTCGAACAGGATCGCGGATTCGATGCGCACGCCGTCGAAGTACGTGCCGTTCAGGGAGCCGTGGTCGCGGACCTCGAAGGTCTTCCCGCGGCGGATGAAGTCGGCGTGACGGCGCGAGACGGTGACGTCGTCGAGGAAGATGTCGGCATCCGGGTGCCGGCCCACGGTGGTGGTGTCGGTGTCCAGCAGGAAGCGAGCGCCGGTGTTGGGGCCGCGGCGCACTACGAGGAGCGCGGATCCGGACGGCAGGGCGACGACGGCCTCGGCTTCCTCGCGCGAGGCCTTGTTGTCGAGCGCCGCCAGCTGAGCCCCGATGTCATCGGTGAAGGTCAGTGTGGTGTCGGTCGACGCACCATCGTTCGCCGATCCCACCGAAGTGGCGGCGGACCCGGCGTCGATGCGCTCTTCGCGTTCGGACTTTTCCAAGACGTGCCTCCCTGTCGGTCCAGCGTAACGGAATACCGACCCCCATCGGACGCCACTTCCGCGCCGGGACGACCGGATCGTCGATCAGGCGACGCGGGTGATCCGGACGGTCTGGATGGCGTACACGATTCCGGCCCACCAGTACAGGAAGGCGCCCCAGAGCGCGAACGCCCAGCCGACCGGCACGGAGACCGCGCTGATCGCCGGGAACGCCTGGCCGAGCATGATCAGCGGGAGCGCGTAGAACAGCGCGAAGGTCGCGAATTTGCCCAGGTGATGCACCGGCAGCGGGCCGAATCCGTGGTTCGCGAGAACGACGCCGAGCACGAGCAGCATCACATCGCGGGCGACGATCACCGCGACCAGCCACCACGGCACCAGTTCGCGCCAGGCCAGGCCGATCACGGTCGCGAAGATGTACAGCCGATCGGCCGCCGGGTCGAGCACCTGGCCGAGCTTCGTGATCTGGTGCAGCCGGCGTGCCAGATAGCCGTCGAGGTAGTCCGTGACGCTGGAGATCACCAGCGTCAGCAGCGCGAGGGCATCCTGCCCGCTGGCGACGAGCACGAGGAAGACCGGGACCAGCAGCAGCCGGATCATGCTGAGGATGTTCGGGATCGTCCAGATCCGCGAGCTGATCTCCTCGTCCGCTACCACGGCCCCAGCCTACGTCGCCGCTACTTCTTGTCGCGCCAGACCCGCTCGAACGGCAGCCGCCACGCGTGCGGGGCGATCAGCTGGTGGATCGCGTTCGGACCCCAGGATCCGGGGGCGTACAGGCGCACCGGCGGCGGATCCTGCAGCAGCGGGGCGGAGACCTCCCAGAGGCGCTCGATTCCCTCCGCCGTTGTGAAGAGGGTGTGGTCGCCGCGCATCGCATCGAGGATGAGCCGCTCGTACGCCTCGAGAGCATCGCCGGCCCGATCGGTCTCCTGCAGCGCGAACTGCATGCTCAACTTGTCCAGCCGCATGCCGGGACCGGGGCGCTTGCCGTAGAACGACAGCGACACCTTGGACGCGTCGGCGAGGTCGAAGGTCAGGTGGTCCGGGCCGTGCGCCCCGACGCCGGACCCCTGCGGGAACATGCTCTTGGGAGGTTCGCGGAAGGCGATCGAGATGATGCGCTGGCCCTCCGCCATCCGTTTGCCGGTGCGCAGGTAGAACGGCACCCCCGCCCAGCGCCAGTTGTCGATCTCGCACTTGAGGGCGACGAAGGTGTCGGTTTCGGAATCGGGCGCCACGCCCGGCTCGTCGCGGTAGCCGATGTACTGGCCGCGGACCACGTTCTCGGGGTTCAACGGACGCATCGAGCGGAAGACCTTGTTCTTCTCCTCGCTGATCGCCTGCGGTTCCAGCGCCGTCGGCGGCTCCATCGCCATGAACGCCAGCACCTGGAACAGGTGGGTGACGACCATGTCCTTGTACGCGCCGGTGGATTCGTAGAACTCGGCCCGGCGATCGAGCGTCAGCTTCTCGGGGATGTCGATCTGCACGTGATCGATGAAGTTGCGGTTCCAGATCGGCTCGAACAGGCCGTTCGCGAAGCGGAACGCGAGGATGTTCTGCGCCGGCTCCTTGCCGAGGAAGTGGTCGATCCGGAAGATCTGGCTCTCGTCGAAGGTCTCGTGCAGCTCGGCGTTCAGGTGCACCGCGGAGTCGAGGTCGACGCCGAAGGGCTTCTCCATGATGATGCGGGAGTGCTCGACCAGATCGGCCTCCGCCAGCATCTTGACCACCGACAGCGCGGCCTTGGGCGGCACGCTGAGGTAGTGCAGGCGGCGGGACTCGGGACCGAGCTGCTTCTCGGCGTCGCGGACGGCCTTGGCCAGCGCCTTCGGGCCGGCGGACTGCGGCACGTAGCTGAGTTTGGAGGCGAAGCGGTCCCACTGCTCCGGCGTGAGCGAGCGGCTGCCGAACTCGTCGTAGGCGAGCTTCGCGAAGGCGCGGAACGAGGCGTCGTCGTGCTCCTCCAGAGAGGTTCCGACGATGCGCAGGTCGGGGGCGAGGGACGACAGGGCCAGGTGCGCCATCCCGGGGATGAGCTTGCGCCGGGAGAGATCGCCGACGGCGCCGAAGAGGACGACGACATGGGGCGTGGCTTGCTCGGACTGGGCGGCGATGGAAGCTGCGGGGGTCTCGGTCACGCCTCGATCATTCCAGACGAAAGCCCCGCATCCCGTGCTGGGCGGGATGCGGGGCCGTCAGAAGACCGTCAGGAGCGGTGGATCACCACCAGCCCCAGAAGCCCCAGTTCCAGCCGCCCCACCAGTTGTTCCAGCCGGACCAGCCCCAGTTGTACCAGTTCCAGTACATATCGCACCTCCCCTCACCGTGCTCGTTCCCGGCATCCCCGAACGACTCGAGGACGCGCTTCGGATCTCCGCCGGCTCAGCCGACGTCGCTCGGAATCAGCAGCCGCAGCCGCCGTCGCCGCCGCCCCACCAGCCGTCGAACCAGCCCCACCAGCCGCCGGCCCAACCCCAGTTCGGCCAGAACCAACGGAACCAATGACTCTTCTGCATGCGCATCTCCTCGGTGATCGTTTTCGGTGATCTTTCGCCCGGAACCCCCGGTGCGAGCACGACGCTATTGCACGTGACACCCTTTCGGGGGTCACCGAACTCGCGATGACGAGAATCGAACGAACTGGGGCGCGGATGCGACGAAAGGGCGCGGCCGCCGGGCGGGTGAGGTGTCGTCATCGGACGTCGTGGCGACACATGCTGGATACATCTCCCGGCTAGGGTCGTCGGGTGCCCACGATCTCCTCCGTGCCGTCAGCCCCCCTGCCCGCCGATGACAACGCGCCGGTCGGCGTCGCCGATGCGACGAACGAATCCGCTCCGTTGGACGATTCGATCCGTGCCGACGTGCACCTGCTGGGCGAGCTGCTCGGCGATGTGCTGCGGGAGTCGGGCGACGCCGGCCTCTACGAGGACGTCGAACGCCTGCGCGAGTTGACGATCGCGGCGTACGAGAGCGGCGAGGCGAGCGACACCGTCACGGCCGAGGAGTTCGTCTCCTCGCTCACTCTCGACCGCGCCGAGGACGTCGCTCGCGCGTTCACCTGCTACTTCCACCTGGTGAACGTCGCCGAGGAGTTCCACCGGGTGCGCGTCCTCCGCCGACGCGAGCTGCAGCAGGGTTCCGAGTCGCCCGAGGATTCCATCGCCGCGGCTCTCGCCGAGCTCACCGAAGAACTCGGTGCGGAGGAGGCGATGCAGCGGCTGCAGAAGCTGGAGTTCCGGCCGGTGCTCACCGCGCATCCGACCGAGGCGCGCCGTCGCGCGATCAACTCGACCATCCGTCGGATCAGCGCGCTGCTCGCCGACCGGGACGACCCGCGCGTCGGTGGCGTCGCACTGGTCGAGAACCGCCGGCGACTGCTCGCCGAGGTCGACACCCTCTGGCGCACCGCGCCGTTGCGCGAGAGCAAGCCGTCGCCGCTGGACGAGGTCCGCACCGCGATGAACGTCTTCGACGAGTCGCTGTTCTCGGTGCTGCCGCGGGTCTACCGTCGACTCGACGACGCGATGCTGGGGGCCGGATCCGGCACCCGGGCGCCGATCGCTCCCGCCTTCGTGCGCCTGGGCACCTGGATCGGTGGCGATCGCGACGGCAACCCGTTCGTGACGGCCGACACCACGCTGGCGGCCGTCGGCATCGCCTCGGAGCACGTCCTGATCGGGCTGGAGCGCGTCGCTCGCCGCGTCGGCCGGGCTCTGACGCTGGACGCCGCGACCACGCCCCCGTCGACCGAGGTGCTGCGGCTGTGGGACGCGGTGGTCGAGTCCGCCCCGGAGACCGCACGGATCATCGCCGAGCGCTCCCCCAACGAGACCCACCGCCGGGTGCTGCTCTTCGCGGCCGACCGTCTCGCGCAGACCCGCGCCGAGGGCGCTCTGCCCGGTGGCGCGCTGCCCTACGCGGACGCCGACGAACTGCTCGGCGAGCTGCGCATCCTGCAGGCCTCCCTGCTCGAGGCCGGCGACCGTCGCAGCGCCTACGGCGACCTGCAGCACTTCATCTGGCAGCTGGAGACGTTCGGCTTCCACTTGGCCGAGATCGAGGTGCGCCAGCACTCGCAGGTGCACGCCGAGACGCTCGACGCGATCCGCACCGGAGGCGAGCTGGACGAGCGCAGCCTCGAGGTGCTCTCCGTCTTCCGCGCGATCGCCCAGGTGCAGCAGCGCTTCGGCACCGCGGCGGCCCGGCGCTACATCGTCTCGTTCACCCAGTCCTCGCAGGACCTGCAGAACGTGTACGAACTCGCCGAGGCCGCGAGCGACGAGCCGCCGATCCTCGACGTGATCCCGCTGTTCGAGACCTTCGCGGACCTGGACGCGAGCACCGACATCCTGGCCGAGATGATCCGCATCCCGCAGGTGCAGGCCCGGCTGGCCGCCACCGGCAAGCGGCTGGAGGTCATGCTCGGCTACTCCGACTCGTCGAAGGACGTCGGGCCGGTCTCGGCGACGCTCGCGTTGTACGACGCGCAGGCGAGGATCGCCAAATGGGCCGAGGACGAGGGCATCGAGCTGACGCTCTTCCACGGTCGCGGCGGCGCCCTCGGTCGCGGCGGCGGGCCGGCCAACCGCGCCGTGCTGGCGCAGCCGCCCGGGTCGGTCGACGGCCGGTTCAAGTTGACCGAACAGGGCGAAGTCATCTTCGCGCGCTACGGCAACCCGGACATCGCCACCCGGCACATCGAGCAAGTGGCCGCGGCGACGCTGCTCGCCTCCTCCCCCGCCGTGGGTCGGCGCAACGCGGACGCCGCGGCGGAGTTCGCCGAGATGGCGGTGACGATGGACCGCGAGTCGCGCCGACGCTTCTTCGAGCTGATCAAGGCCGATGGCTTCGCGCCGTGGTTCGCCCGGGTGACCCCGCAGGAGGAGGTCGGCCTGCTCGCTCTGGGTTCGCGCCCTGCGCGCCGCGGCCTCTCGGTCGAGTCGCTCGCCGATCTGCGCGCCATCCCGTGGGTCTTCGCGTGGACGCAGGCGCGGGTGAACCTGACCGGCTGGTTCGGCCTGGGCAGCGCGCTGGAGGCGATCGGCGACGTCGATGCGCTGCGCACCGCGTACCAGCGCTGGCCGCTGTTCACCACGATGATCGACAACGTCGAGATGTCGCTCGCGAAGACCGACGAGGGGATCGCGCGCCGCTACCTGGCGCTGGACGAGCGCACCGACCTCGCCGAGCTGGTGCTGGCCGAGATGGCGGCGACCCGGAAGTGGGTGCTCGCGATCACCGGCGCCGACAGCCTGCTGACCGGGCATCGTGTGCTCGGTCGCGCGATCCAGCTGCGCACGCCGTACGTGAACGCGCTGTCGCTGCTGCAGCTGCGCGCGCTGCGCACCCTGCGACAGGACGCTGTGGGCTCCGCGAAGGAGCAGAACCAGCGCCTGCTCCTGCTCGCCGTGAACGGCGTGGCCGCGGGGCTGCAGAACACCGGCTGATCCGTCCACACGGAGAAGGGGGTTGTCACTCCGTCCCAGGGACGCAGTGACAACCCCGTTCGTCGTCGCGTTATTCGGCGGGCGCAGCGTCCTGCTCGGCCTTGGCGGCCTCGTACTGGGCGCGGACGACGTCCATGTCGAGCGCGCGGATCTGCTCGATCAGGTCGTCGAGGGCGGTCGCCGGCAGCGCACCGGCCTGCGCCATCAGCGGGATGCCGTCGCGGTACGCCACGAGGGTCGGGATCGAGGAGATGCCGTAGCCCGCGGCGAGCTGCTGCTCGGCCTCGGTGTCGACCTTCGCGAAGGTGATGTCGGCGTTCTTCTCGCTCGAGGCCTCGAAGACGGGGCCGAACTGCCGGCACGGGCCGCACCACGCGGCCCAGAAGTCGATGAGGACGATGCCTTCGGCGACGGTCTCGTCGTGCGTGTCCAGGGTGAGCGTCGTGGTAGCCATAGAACCAGCCAACCACGAAGGGCCACCCCGCTATTCCCGACGCGCGCGCATTCCCGACGTGCTCGCATCGCCGACGCGCTCGTGCCGCCGCGCTAGGCGTTCGGGCTCAGCGCATCCAACACGCCCAACAGCGCGCGCGGGCCGAGGGTGGTGGCACCGTGCGCGCCGACCCGGTCGACGAGTTCCCGATCAGCCGTGACGACAAGCGTCGGCCCGGTCAGCTCGGCCACCGCGGCGACGATCGCGTCGTCTCCGGAGCCCTCGGCGGTCACAACACGGACGCCACCGCTCGTCGACGCGTCGGCGGCGGGGCGGGCCTGCCCCTCCAGCACGACGACGATCCTCGGCCAGACGTGATCGGCGGCCGAGCCGAAGTCCGAGCCGGGCGCGCCCTCCTCCGCCAGGGTGTCGAGCGCCGTCACGAGGCGGCCGGCCGCTCCCGCGCGGTCGCGCCACCAGCCGTCCGGCCGCGAGCCGACGACGTTGGCCGCATCGACGACCAGCGTGGTCGCCGCCGCCGCCAACTCCTGCATCCGCGGCCAGGAGGAACCGAATCCGGGATGCAGCGGTAGCGCCGTGATCTCATCGGGTCGGACCCAGCGTAGTTCGCGGCTCTCGGCGTCGGTGATCTCGGGTTCGAACGCCTCGGAGGCATCCGCGACGACGGTCGTGTACGACCAGGGCCCGATGGTCACGACGCTCGAGAGCAGCGGCCGCACCAGCTCGGGCGGCACGCCGGCCTCCTCGCCCGCCTCGCGCAACGCCCCCTGGAACGCCGTCTCGTCGGGGTGACGGGCGCCACCGGGCAGCCCCCACGTGTCGCCGAAGTGACTCCAGCTCGCTCGATGCTGCAGCAGGATGCGGCCGCTCGGGTCGCGCAGCAGCAGTCCGGCAGCGCCGAAGCGGCCCCAGAACCGGCGACCGTCGCCGACCTCGACCCAGCCGTCGCCCATCGCGGGGTCGAACGGGTGACGGGGCAGCGGGGAATCGTCACGAGCAGCCGGCGTCATCCGTCCAGGCTACCGGTGCGCCTGCGCCGCCCCGGTGTGCAGACCTCGGCTTTTGCGTCGACACCCGCGCGCGACTGGCAGAATCGACGGATGCCCCGTCGCCGCATCCTCCTCGCCCTGGCGACCGCGGTCTGGCTCGGCGTGATCGGCGTGATCACCCTCACACCGTCACCGACACCGCCGAACGACGTCGGCTTCATCCGCGGCCTGATCGCCTGGATCGGCAGCACACCGCTGACCGCGTGGTTCAGCTACGACGTGGCGGAGTTCACCGCGAACGTGCTGATGTTCGTGCCGCTGGGCGCGCTGCTCGCCGCCCAGCTGGGTCGGCGGCGTTGGTGGCTCGCGGGGGTGTCGGCGCTGCTGCTCTCCTGCTGCATCGAGGCGGCTCAGGCACTCTGGCTGCCGAGCCGCTACCCCGATGTGCGCGACCTGATCTCGAACGGCTCGGGTGGCTTCATCGGCGCCTCGCTCGTGCTGTTCGGGGCGCGACTTCTCGGCACGCGTCGGCGCGCCACGACCCGAACGGAGACCGCGGATGCCCGCTGAGACCCTCTTCCGACTGAACCGCCCCTCCACCGAACGGGCCGCTCACAACGACGCGGCTCCGGCCTTCGAGGCGACGGACGCCGGCGCGGACATCCTCGATCTCGGTCTGACCCGCGGGGACGGCGTGTTCGAGACGATCAACGTGGCCGTCGGGCGGCTGCAGGCGCTCGAGGCGCACCTGGCCCGCTTCGTCCGCTCAGCCCGGATGCTCGATCTCCCGCTGCCCGACCTTCCGACCTGGGAGGCGGCGATCCGGGCCGCGGTCGCCGCGCATCCGCCCGCGCACGAGGCGATCGTGAAGACGATCCTCACGCGCGGGGTCGAAGGCGATGGCCGGCCGAGCGGCTGGATCCTGGTGCTGGACTCGCCCGACTACCGCCCGGTGCGCGAGCACGGCATCCGCGTGGTGCTCCTGGATCGCGGCTACCGCTCGGATGTGCAGCAGAGTTCGCCGTGGCTGCTGCAGGGCGCGAAGACGCTCTCGTACGCACTGAACCGCGCCGCCGTTCGCGAGGCCGTCCGCCGCGGCGCGGACGACGCGGTCTTCGTCTCGTCGGACGGCTTCCTCCTGGAGGGACCGACGGCGAACCTCGTGCTGCGCAGCGGCGGCGTGCTCCGGAGCCCCCCCGCCCGCGCTCGGCCTGCTGCCGGGCACGACGCAGGCCGACCTCTTCGAGCTCGCGCCGTCGCTGGGACTGCGCGGCGAGGTGGTTCCGCTGCGCGCCGACGACCTCGCAGCGGCCGACGCCGCCTGGCTCGTCTCCAGCGCGCGCAATGCGGCGCCCATCCGGGCCGTGGACGGCGTCGACCGCCCCGTCGACGCCGACCTCACCGCCCGGATCAACGCGGCACTGTTCGCACGCTAGCGTCGGCCGCGCTGTCGGGCGGCGTGTAGTCGGCGGGCGGGCTAGGAGAGGCCGTCGACCTCGGAGCGGACGCGCGAGATCAGACCGCCGCGCACGTGGGCGGCGGGCGGGTTCACGTCGCGGCGCTCGCGTTCGAGGAAGTCGACATCGTTGATCACCGCGGCCACGATGCCGCGCCAGTCGGTGCCCTCGAACGAGGTGTCCGCGCCGACGGGCGTGCCCAGGTAGACCGGCTCGTTCTCCTCGCCCGCGGTCGCGAGCACGGTGAGACGCCCCACGGATGCGCCGCTCGGCTCGGTCAGATCCCACTCCGCCGGGCCCAGCTTGACCACCGCGAAGTCGACTCCCTGGTGCGGGAAAACCAGGCGTTCGGACTGCAGCTGCGTGTCGATCATCGACATCACCTTCCTTCGTCGGCGCCAGTGTATGCCTGTGCCGCACCGCTCTCACGCCACTTGTGCGGACGGCACCGGCACCGCAGCCGCCGCGGCCGGAAGGCTCGTAGGCTGGACGGATGCAGACCCCGCCCCTCACCACCGCGCGCGTCGACGCCTGGCTCTGGGCCGTGCGGATCTACAAGACCCGCTCCGCGGCGACCGCAGCCTCCCGGGCCGGGCACGTTCGGGTGAACGGCGAGCGGGCCAAGGCCGCCCAGACGGTGCGCGAGGGCGACGAGATCCGGGTCAGGATCGAGGGCTTCGAGCGCACCGTGATCGTGCGCCGCCTCCTGGTGAAGCGGGTCGGTGCCGTGGTGGCCGCGGAGTGTCTGCAGGACCTCACGCCGCCCCCGCCGCCGCGCGAGGAGCGGGTCGTGATCGCCGAGCGCGACCGCGGCGCCGGCCGACCGACCAAGCGCGACCGCCGCGAGATCGAGCGACTGCGCGGTCACTGATTCGCTGTCGCTGACCCGCGGTCACTCACGCGTGGCGAGGGACACCCGGCCTCAGACGAAGCGGACGGCGTTCTGGATCCGCGTACGCACCTCGAAGGACTCCCCGTAGCCGCCGAGCCGGGGATCGCCCAGCCCATTGCGCAGCAGTTGCGGCAGCACGGAGCGACGCACGACCACCGTGCCCGCGTGCCGACCGCGTTCGACCAGGGCGTACGGATCCTCCAGCGTGTCGTCGGGAACCACGATGACGCACGAGGTGAAGCGGACCCGAAGCTCGCGCCCCAGGCGGCGAGCGTTGCGGTTGAGCCGGGTGACCGGCTTGTCGCCCTCGGGGATAGCGGTCGACTCGAGCTCGCCCTTGCGCAGCCGCACGGCGTCACCCCAGTCCTCCGACGCGATCGCGACGAGACCGCTCGGGCCGAGCACCACCTGGTCGATCTTGGCCCCGCCGTCGCCCACGGCGACGTCGTTCCACACGGTGTACGCGATGCCGAGCGAGCCGACGACGGTCGCCGTCGCCTCCTCCGCCTGGGCCTTGGCCAGCCAGTAGCGCACCTCGCGGGGCGCGCGACGCACGATGGCCGGATCGAACGGATCGTCGACCTCGACGCCGCGGCCGAGCCACTCGCGCACCAGCACGAGGTAGCGCTCGCGCGCACGCCCACCGGGATGACCGTACGAACGGGCGCGCACCGCGGAGGCCGGCGTCGAGGTGCGCGGGCTGCCGGTGTACGGCGCGTGCGCGGCGGGAGCCGGCGTGCCGCGATCGTAGTCGCGGCGCGCCTCGGCGCTGCCGATGCGCTCCCAGGCGAGCTGCACCGCGTGGAACCGGGCGGCGTCGCCGCCGGTGTCGGGATGCGTCTCGCGCAGCAGTCGGCGATACGCGCGGCGGAGCTGATCGTCGTCGGCGGTGACGGGGACCCCGAGCACCTCGTACGGCGTGCGGGCTGCGGGGCTGTCGGGCGCAGTGCTATCGGGCATGGGTCTTCCGGAAGGGGCGGGAGTCGAAGACACCACGATATCGGCGTGGAGTGAGTGCCCGGTGTGCGCGCGCCGTACGTCGGCAGCGCAGAGCGTCGGGGTGAAGATGGAGCATGGTGCGACGCAGGGTGATCGTCTCGGGGGTGGTGCAAGGCGTGGGATTCCGCTGGTGGACGCGCACGCAGGCGCGGCGGCTCGGGCTCGTCGGCTGGGTGCGCAACCGTCGCGACGGCACCGTTGAGGCCGAGCTCGAAGGCGAGCGTGCCGCGGTGGACGAGATGCTCGCCCGGCTGCGGAGCGGGCCGGACGGCGCGGAGGTCAGCGCGGTCGAGGCGACGGACATCGCGGAGGCGGGTGGTTCCGGGTTCGAGCTACGGCGCTGAGGCGGTGAGTGCCGCGCGCATCCGGTCGACGGCCGCCGTGGCGCGGGTGAGCGCCTCCGGCGGCGCCTCGAAGCGGTACTCGACGCCCTCGGGGATCCACAGGATAGCCGAGAGCAGCCCCTCCACCGTGTCGGCGTCAATCGGCCAGCGGGTGCGCTGCGCATCGATCGCCTCGGCGCCGACCGACCAGCGGCCGAACACCTCCCGCATCCGTTCGACCGGCAGCTCCAGCTCGACCACGGCTCGGAAGCGGCGCCGTCGGGAGGCCGACATCGCGCTCTCGAGGTACGCCGCCGCATCCGCTTCCGGCAGCTCGCGTCGTTCGAAGTGCACGCGAGTGCCGAAGAAGCGACTCATCCGATCGAGGCGGAAGGTGCGCCAGTCACCGCGGCGGAGGTCCCAGCAGAGCAGGAACCAGGTGCGATGGCTGGATACCACCGCGTGCGGCTCGACGACGCGGTCGCTCTCGGCGCCGTCGCTCGCGACGTAGTGGAAGCGGATCCGCTCGCTGTCGCGGCAGGCGAGGGCGAGCTGGCCGAGGAGTTCCTGCGGGATCGACGCCTCGCGGGGGCTCGAGGAGCGCACGAGGCCGCCGACCGCGTTCACCCGAGCGCGCAGCGCGGCGGGCAGCACCTGCTCGAACTTCGCGAGCGCGCTCAGCGTGGTGCGCTCGCCATCGGCGAGACCCTCGTCGGCCGCGAGCCGGAGGCCGACCGCCATGGTGACCGCCTCGTCGTCGGTGAGCAGCAACGGCGGCAGCTGCGATCCGGCTTCCAACCGGTATCCGCCCAGGGCGCCTCTGGTCGCCTCGACGTGGTAGCCGAGATCGCGCAGTCTCTCGATGTCGCGGCGCAGCGTCCGCTCGGTGACGCCGAGTCGACGCGCGAGCGCGGGGCCGGCCCACTGCCGATAGGTCTGCAGCAGGTCGAGCAGGGTGAGCACGCGGGCGGTGGTCTCGGACATGATCCGATTCTGCCGCTCGAATCAGGACACCGACAGTCCGGTATCGCTTCTACCGTGGCTGATGCATCCCCACCGAAGGAGAGAAACACCATGGAAATGAAGCTCGAGCTGGTCGCGGTTCCGGTCACCGATGTGGACCGCGCGAAAGACTTCTACGTGAACGTCGTCGGATTCAACGCCGACCACGACCACGTTGTGCACGAGGGCCTGCGCTTCGTGCAACTCACCCCGCCCGGCTCCGCCTGCTCGATCGTCATCGGCATCGGCATCACCGACATGACGCCGGGCTCGCAGAAGGGTCTGCAGATGGTCGTCGCGGACGCTGCGGCGGCGCGGGAGGAGCTGATCGGCCGCGGTGCGGAGGTCTCCGAGATCGACTCCCAGCCGTGGGGCGAGTTCGTCTACTTCGCCGACCCCGACGGCAACACCTGGGCGCTGCAGCAGATCGTGTATCCGAGTTGAGAGAAGGGTTGTCACTCCGTCCCGCGGTCGAAGCGTGGGACGGAGTGACAACCCCTGCCTATGAGGCCAGAATCTCGCGCACCATCGGGATCACCTGGGTGCCGTAGAGCTCGATGTTGCGCATGATGGCGTCGTGCGGCAACGTACCGGCGCTGTACTTGAGGTCGAAGCGCTCGATGCCGAGATCGCGCACGGTGTTCGCGATCTTGCGCGCCACGGTCTCGGGCGAACCGACGTGGATCGCTCCCTCCGGGCTCGCCTCCTGCTCGAAGTGGCTGCGGGTCATCGGCGACCAGCCGCGATCGCGCCCGATCGAGTCGGCCATCGCCTTGTAGTGCGGGAAGTACAGCTCGCGGGCCTCCTCATCCGTCGCGGCCACGAAGCCGGGCGAATGGGCGGCGATCGGCAGCCGAGGTGCCTCGAGCTGGTCGAGGGCCCGGTCGAAGAGGTCGGCGAACGGACGGAATCGCGCCGGCGAGCCGCCGATGATGGCGAGCACGAGCGGGAAGCCGAAGCGCGCCGCGCGCACCACCGACTCCGGGCTGCCGCCGACGCCGATCCAGGTGGCGAGGCGGCCGTTCTCGACGGGCGGGTAGACGCTCTGCTCGGTCAGCGGCTTGCGGGTGCGGCCGCTCCAGGTGACCGGCTCCTGCTTGACCAGCTCGGCGAACAGCTCCAGTTTCTCCTCGAAGAGCAGCTCGTACTGCGCGAGGTCGTAGCCGAACAGCGGGAAGGATTCGGTGAAGGAGCCGCGCCCGAGGATGACCTCCGCGCGCCCACCCGAGATGCCGTCGAGGGTCGAGAAGCGCTGGAACACGCGCACCGGATCGTCCGAGCTGAGCACGGTGACGGCAGAGCCGAGGTGGATGTTCTCGGTGCGGCCCGCGATGGCGGCGAGCACCACATCCGGCGCACTCACGGCGAAATCGGCGCGGTGGTGCTCGCCGACCCCGAAGGCGTCGATACCGACCTGGTCGGCCAGCACGCCCTCCTCCACCACGTCGCGCAGCACCTGCGCGTGCGAGCGCGGCTGCCCGTCGGGGCCGACCGTCACATCTCCGAAGGTGTCGACGCCGAACCGGAGCTTCGAGAATTCATGCATACTCATGAAACTAGACCAACGGATCCGCGGCGAGGTGCATTCCCGCGGCCGGCGCCGGCGCGCGGTAAGCGGCGGCGAGCGACGCCACGGTGTCGTGCGCGTTCAGCCCATTGGGATCGAGCAGCACCCAGAGTTCGGCACCGCCGAGCGTGTCCTGCTGGTGAAGGGCACGATGCCGATCCTGCCGCACCGGCTGGGCATCCGGTGCAAGACGGCGCCCTGATCGCCGCGCCGGAGGACGATGGAGAGCATGACTGATGCAGAGCAGACCCAACCGATCCAGGCCGGCAGCGACGACGCCCACATCGACGAGAAGCTTCGCGGAATCCTGCTGCAACTCGCCGCCGACCACGACGTCCGCCCGGACGAAGACCTCGAGGCGGTCCTGACCAAGCGCCTGAAGGACTCGGGCATCACGCTCTCCCCGGAGTACATCGCGACGCTGGCGCGGCGCATCCCGGGCCTCACCCGCGAAGAAGGCACCGACCTGCAGCCGGGCGTGCACGGGGCCTAGCCGCTCAGTCCGGCAGCGCCGGCCCCTTGGTGTGGTGGTCGAACACGATGCTCGTGCGGGTCGAGGCGACGGCGGGATGGGCAGAGAGGTTCGACACCACGAAGTCGCGCACGTCGTCCGAGTCGCGCACGGCGACGTGGATGATGAAGTCCTCCGAGCCGCCGAGGAAGAAGAGCTGCACGACCTCGGGGAGCGCGCGGATCTCCTCCGCGAATCGGGTGATGGCCTGGCGCTGACCCGCGCGGATGTTGACGCTGATGAGCGCCTGCAGCTTCAGCCCCAGCGCCGAGGGGTCGAGTTCGGCGGTGAATCCGGTGATGATGCCGCGATCCACCAGCGCCCGCACCCGGGCGAGGCAGGTCGACTGGGCGATGCCCGCCCGCTCGGCGAGCCGGCTGTTCGGGATGCGCGCATCCGCCCGCAGCAGCCGCACGAGGCTGCGGTCGATCGGATCCAGCTCCGCGAGGTCGTGCAGATCGTGCGGTCGCATCCGTCTCGTCCTCCCGGTTTCAGCGGATCCTGCGGACTTCGAGGTCATCGTCCGCGGATCCTGCGGAATGTCATCCATTCGAAACACGATCCTCGCACGATAAGGGCACGACTGCCGCACGTCCCGCGGCGCCACCGACGAAGGAGACGTCATGCGGATCGGCATCCCCACCGAGATCAAGAACAACGAGAACCGGGTCGCGGCCACGCCCGCCGGGGTGCACGAGCTGGTCCGTCGCGGCCACGAGGTCGCCGTCGAGTCCGGCGCCGGTCTCGGCTCGCGGATCACGGATGACGACTACGTCGCCGCCGGCGCCACGATCGTCGCCGACGCGGACACCGTCTGGGCGCAGGCCGACCTGGTGCTCAAGGTCAAGGAGCCGATCGCCGAGGAGTACCCGCGGATGCGCTCCGGGCAGATCCTGTTCACCTACCTGCACCTCGCCGCGTCCCAGCCGTGCACGGATGCGCTGCTCGCGGCCGGCACCACGGCGATCGCCTACGAGACGGTGCAGCTGCCCAACCGCCAGCTGCCGCTGCTCTCTCCGATGAGCGAGGTCGCCGGGCGGCTCTCGATCACCGTCGGCGCGTATCACCTGATGAGTGCCGCGGGCGGCCGCGGCACCCTCCTCGGCGGCGTGCCCGGCACTCCCAAGGCGAAGGTCGTGGTGATCGGCGGCGGCGTGGCCGGGGAGCACGCCGCGGCGAACGCACTCGGGATGGGTGCCGACGTCACGATCATCGACCTGTCGCTCCCCCGCTTGCGCGAGCTGGAGAACCGTTTCGGCGGGGCGATCCAGACCCGCGCCTCCTCCGCCTACGAGGTGGCGGCGCAGGTGAAGGACGCCGATCTGGTGATCGGCTCCGTGCTGATCCCGGGCGAGAAGGCCCCGAAGCTCGTCACGGACGCCATGGTCGCGACCATGAAGCCGGGCGCGGTGCTGGTGGACATCGCCATCGATCAGGGCGGCTGCTTCGAGAACTCGCACGCCACCACCCACGACGACCCGACCTTCGCGGTGCACGACACGGTGTACTACTGCGTGGCGAACATGCCCGGCGCCGTGCCGGAGACCTCGACGCGCGCGCTGACGAATGCGACACTGCCCTACGTCATCGCCCTGGCCGACAAGGGCTGGCAGAAGGCGCTGGCCGAGGATGCCGCGCTGGCGAAGGGCCTGAACACGCACGAGGGCCACGTCACCAACGAGGGCGTCGCCGCCGCATTCGGCCTGCCCTACGTCGCGCCGGCAAGCCTGCTCTGACGCCGCGTCAGAGCAGCTCGGCGGCGGCCGCCGCCACCGCGAGGGCGGCCGCGGGATCGGTGCCGTCCTCCAGATGCCACGCGACGGAGAGCATGGCGTAGCCGAACACCCACTCGGCCAGATCGTCGCGCCCCAGTCGTTCGGCCACGATCGCCTGTCGGCGGCGAAGGCGCGAGATCGCGGTGGCCGGATCGGGGTTGAGGAAGAGCGCGAGGTGGTCGAACACACGAGGTCCCCGCACCCCCTTCGGGTCGATCGCCAGCCAGCGAGCGCGCGAACGGTCTCCGAAATCGAGCACGTTGAAATGATGAGCATCGCCGTGCAGCAGCACCGACGGCTCGACCGGCGCCGAGAGCTCCCGCAGGATGTCGGCCGCCCGCTCGTGCCCGCGCGGATCGGGATGCGACGCCGGAGCGGGAGCGGTGAGCGCACGGATCCATCGAGCCAGATCCGGAACGGCGAGCCCAGGATCCGGAACGGCGTGCAGCCGCTCGAGCACGTCGCAGAGGATAACGGTCGCCGTGTCGTCACGACCGTCGGCGCTCAAACGGGCGAGGTCGCGCGGACCGGTCGCTCGAACCAGGAGCACGGCGTCGCCGTCGAGTTCGAGGACGCGCACGGCGCCGCGGCCGGCCCAGGATGCCAGCACCCGCGCACCGAGTCGCTCCTCCGCGACGTGAGCGAGCTTGATCATCACCGGTTCATCGCCGCGGACGCCGGGCTGCAGTTCGCTCGTTCCGGTCACGACCACGGGCCCGGTCAGCTGCACACCCCAGCGGCGGGCCACATCCATCAACGGCGACATCCGGCAACCCTATTGCCGGGCGCCTCCGGGTCGGTCAGAGTGGAGGCATGCTCCTGGGCTATTCGGCGGAACAGGTACGGGCGGCGGAAGCCGTGCATCTGCGTGCCGGTGAGCCGCTGATGCAGCGCGCGGCAACCGGGTTGGCTCGGGAGATCCGGCTCCTGCTGGCGGTGCGACCCGAGCGTCGGCGCCCCGGCCGCGTGCTCGCCCTGGTCGGTTCGGGCGACAACGGCGGCGATGCGCTCTACGCGGTCGCGTCGCTCGCGGCGACCGGTACCGAGGTCTGGCTGGTGCGAGCCGGTTCCCGCGTGCATCCCGGCGGCTACGCCGTCGCCCTCGACGAGGGTTGCGAGGACGTCGCGGCCGATCCGGCGGCGGTGGCGGTGTTGGCGGCGCGATCGGATGTGGTGATCGACGGGTTGCTCGGCACCGGTTCATCCGCGAATCCGGCGCTGCGAGGGACGGCGCGCGAACTCGTGGCGGCGCTGCTTCCCGTCGTGGCCCAGGCCGATGGGCCGCTCGTCGTCGCTGTCGACCTGCCCAGCGGCATCCACCCGGACGACGGCTCCGTGCCGGACCCGACCGTGCTGCCGGCGGATCTGACCGTGACGTTCGGCGGGATCAAGGCCGGTCTGCTGCGCGAACCGGGCGCTTCGCTCGCGGGGCGGCTGCGCCTGATCGACATCGGCTTGCAGCACGAACTCGCCGGCATGGAACCGATGCTGGCGCGCTGACGAACCGTAAGGTTAGGCTTGCCTGACCAACCGCCGTCGCGAACAGGATCCGCCGTGAGCAACATCACCATCACCCATGCCCCGAGCGGCCTCGTGCACGCCGAAGTACTCCGCTCCACGTACGTCACGCCGCACATGGTGCGCGTCACCATCACGGGCCCTAGTCTCGAGCGCTTCGACTACAAGGGCTTCGACCAGTGGTTCCGCCTGGCGATCCCGACCAGCGACGACACCCGCTTCGACCGGCTGCCCGAGAAGATCGACACCCGCGGCTACCTCGCGTACCTGATGCTGCCGCGCTCGACCCGGCCCGTCATCCGCAACTACACCGTGCGCGCCTACCGGGCCGCCGAGCGTGAGCTCGACATCGACTTCGTGGTGCACGGCGACGCCGGCGTCGCGGCGCCGTGGTCGCGCACCGTGCAGCCGGGCACACCCGTCGCGTTCATCGACCAGGGGTGCGGATACTCCCCCGTGCCCGCCGACCGGCAGCTCCTGGTCGCCGACGAGACCGGGCTGCCGGCCGTTGCGGGCATCCTGCGCGACATGCCGCGCGACAGTGCGGGCGACGCGATCATCGAGGTGCCCGATCCGGCGGATGCCCAGGAGACGCACGCGCCGGCCGGCATGACGGTGCACTGGGTGGTGCGGCCGAGCGGCGCCCGCCCCGGAGTCACGGCGCTCGAGACGCTGCGCGCGCTGTCGCTGCCGGAGGGCTCGATCTCGGCGTTCGTGGTCGGCGAATCCGGCCTCGCCACGGGCGGACGCCGGCACCTCGTGAACGAGCGCGGCGTGCCCAAGGCGAACGTGACCTTCTGCGGCTACTACAAGCTCGGCAAGCACTGACGATCTGCTCGATCGCGGCGTAGGGTCGAAGACGTGCTCGTCGCCCAGTACCGCATCCCGCTCCCCGCCGACTACGACATGGCCGTGATCCATCGCCGGGTGAGCGAGCGTGGTCGCGCGCTCGACGATCGGCGCGGGCTGGCCTTCAAGGCGTACCTCGTTCGCGAGGTCTCGGCAGCCGAGCCGGTGAACGAGTACGCACCGCTGTACCTCTGGCGCGATCCGGAGGAGGCCGCCCGGTTCTTCTGGGGCGGCGCGGGATTCGGCGGCATCGTGCACGACTTCGGCCGGCCGATCGTCGAGACCTGGATCGGCGACTCGTTCGTCACCGGTCCGCGCTTCGACGAGGCTCCGCAGTTCGCGACGCGGATCGACGAGGCGGTCTGGGCGGATGCGGACCCTTCGAAGTACGCGGAGCACGCTCGCCTCGCGCTCGACACCTTGGCGGCGGATCCGGCGCTGCACTCGGCGGTGTTCGCCGTGGATCCTTCGCGCTGGAGCGCCACGCGCTTCGCACTGTGGGCCGAGCCGCCGAGCATCGGACACGGCACGGTGTTCCGTGTGCTGCACCTGTCGACGCCCGAATTGCGAGCGCTGACGCTGGACGCGGCGCTACCTAGCGGCTGAGCAGCTCGGACTTCTCCGGGTGCTCGTCGAACCATGCGCCGACGTACCAGCACATCGGCACGATGCGCTGCTGCCCCGACTTCTCGATGTCGGCCACGGCCCAGGCGACCAGTTCACCGGCATAGCCCCTGCCGCGGAACGGCGGCGACGTGAACGAGCGCACCAGCGAGATGACGTCGCCGTTCTCGTGGTAGTCGAGCACTCCGACGAGGGTGCCGTCGAGGTGCATCGCGAAGCGGGACGCGTCGACCTCGCGGCTGAATTCCTTGGCCATACCTCCAGCGTAGGCATCCGGATGGCCGTTGTGCGCTACTCCGCCAGGATCGTGCCGTCGAGGTAGAACCAGCGCTCGCCCTCGCGGAGGAACGCGCTGCGCTCGTGCAGCAGGCCGACCCCCTCGCTGGTGCGGTAAGCGGCGCGGAACTCGACGATGCCCTCGTCGTCGGCTTCGCCGCCCTTGGCGACATCGACGATCTGCAGGCGGCGCCAGGTGAAGTCGTCGTCGAACTCGATCTCGGCGGGGCGGGTCGTGGGATGCCAGCTCGCGAGCAGGTACGGCTCGAAGTGCAGCGCGTACGCCGAGTAGCGCGAGCGCATCAGCCGCTCCGCCGTGAGCGAGGGCTGCTCGCCGGTGTGGGCGGGGCGGCAGCACTCCGAGTAGCGCAGCTTGCTGCCGCAGGGACAGGCATCGACGGATCGCATCCGATCAGTGTCTCAGGTGTGCATCGCCTGGACGTGTGCGAGGAGGGGTTGAGACTGGGGCCGATTCTCGGAAACGTAGCCACCTCATCCGCCACCCGCGCGGCCCGCCAACGGAAGGAACGATCGATGCTCACCCTCACCGACACCGCCAGCACCGTGGTCAAGACCATCACCGAGCAGGTTGAACTGCCTCAGGAGGGCGGCCTGCGCATCAGCGGCGACGACCTCGACGCTCAGAACTTCGCCGTCGCGGTCGCGCCGGCTCCGCAGATCAGCGACGCCGTGGTGGAGCAGGACGGCGCGCGCGTCTTCCTCGACATCGCCGCCTCCGTGGCACTGAGCGACAAGGTCCTCGACGCCCAGGTCGACGAGAACGGCTCGGTCAGCTTCGCCATCGCGGCCGCGTAGCGCGCGCCCTCGAAAAGGGTTGTCACTTTCTCCGCACGCTGCCGATCCACGACGTGCGGAAAAAGTGACAACCCTCTTTTGCTGCCGTGTCTGTGACTCAGGGCTGCTCGAAAAGAATCCCACGCCGGGCGGAACGGGCAGGATCCGCGTGATTTCGCGGATCTCGGGTTCTTTCTTCGAAGTGAGACTCGCTTGCAGCAGCCCTCACGCACACCGTCGCGCGATGGCGCGTCAGGCGAGGACGTCGCGGGTCGTGAAGCGGCCGTAGGCGAGCGCCCCGAAAACGGCGACGTAGCCGAGTTGCAGCAGGGCGTTCGCGGCGAACGAGTCCCAATACAGCGGCTGGCGCAGCAGATCGGCGAAGCTCAGCCAGTACTGGGTCAGCAGCCACGGATGCAGCCACTCGAGTTGCGGCAGAGCGCCGACGATCTGCGCGGCGATCGAGACCACCACGGTCGCTGCCATCGCGCCGACCGGCACGTCGGTGATCGTCGAGATGAACAGCCCGACGGCGCAGAGTCCGACGAGGCTCAAGGTGACGTAGAGCGCGATCAACAGGGCCCGCACGAAGGACTCGCCGACGGTGATCGAGTCGCCCGAGAGCAGCGTGACCGGCCCGATCGGGAACAGCGCCAGGCCGATCAGCGCGCCCGTGACCATCACGGCGAGCGCGCCGCTGAAGGCGAAGATCACCGAGGAGACGAATTTCACCAGCAGCAGCCGCACCCGGCCGACCGGCGCGACCAGGAGGTAGCGCAGCGTGCCCGCCGCCGCCTCGCCGGCGATGGTGTCGCCCGCGACGACGCCGATCGTCAGCGGCAAAAAGAGCGGGATCGCGACCGTGATTGCGGCGAATCCGGTGAACAGTCCGTTCTGGCTGATCTGGTCGAGGAAGGACGGGCCGCGCCCCGTCGACGGACCGGAGGTGAGCTTGACGGCGACCGCAAGCAGGATCGGGATCGCCGCGAGCGCGATCAGCAGGGCCCAGGTACGCCGACGGCGGTAGAGCACGCCGAGCTCGGATCCGAGCAGGCCGACGAAAGCGAAGCGCTGCGTCTCAGTGCGCGACATCGAAGCCCTCCCCCGTCAGCGCGACGAAGCGATCCTCCAGCGAGGCGCGCTCGACCGTGAAACCGTGCAGCCGGACGCCGGCGTGCACCAGCGCCGACGCCAGCTGCTCCGGACGAGTGCCGTCCGGCAGCTCGGCGGCGACCCGGCCCTCCTCGCTCCGCGGCACGAGGCCGAGCCGCGCGAGCACCTCCGACGCCGCTTCCGTATCGGGCGTCAGCACCGTGGCCACGGCCGCTCCCCCGCCGCGCAGTTCGTCGAGGCTGCCCTGAGCGACCAGGACACCGGCGCGCATGATCGCGGCGTGCGTGCAGATCTGCTCGATCTCGGCGAGCAGGTGGCTCGAGACCACGACGGTCGTGCCGTCGTGGTTCAGCGTGCGGATGAGCGAGCGCACCTCGCGGGTGCCCTGCGGGTCGAGGCCGTTGGTCGGCTCGTCGAGCACGATCAGCTCGCGCGGGCTGAGCAGGGCGTTGGCGATCCCGAGTCGCTGCTTCATGCCGAGGCTGTAGGCGCCGACCTTCTTGGCGGCCGCGTGGCTCAGCCCGACCCGGTCGAGGGCCGCCGTGACGCGGGTGGACCGGGTGCGCGGATCCGCGTGCCGGTCGGCCGCATCCAATCGACGCAGGTTCGCGGAGCCCGAGAGGTACGGATAGAAACCGGGGCCCTCGACCAGGGCGCCGACGCGGGGCAGCACCTCGGCCGTGCGCCGCGGCATCTCACCGTCGAGGACGCGGATGCCGCCGGAGCTCGCGTTGGCGAGGCCGAGCAGCATCCGGATGGTCGTCGTCTTGCCGGATCCATTCGGACCGAGGAAGCCGAAGACCGCGCCGCGCGGCACCGCGAGGTCGAGGCGGTCGACCACGGTCTGCCGGCCGAAGCGCTTGGTCAGCCCGGTGGTCTCGATCGCCAGGTCTGCGGGGGCCGCACGACCGCTCACCGCTGCGCGGCGGCTTCAAGGGCCGTCGCGGGCACCGCGCCCGCGAAGACGCGGCCATCGTCGGTCACGAGCACGCTCACAAGGGCGGTCTGGAGCACGTGACCGGATGCGGTCGCGGTCATCACCTGGTCGAGCAGGGGGTTGTCACCCCGTCCCGCTTCGTCGTCCGCTGCTGCCGCCGGAAGCTCGACGATGGCGTCCCAGCCCGCACCCGTGACGGTCGGCTTCTCTCCGACGGGGTCGCCGCCATCAGCGTGCTGTTCCGGCGCCGCCTGCTCGGTCACCTCGGTGCCGGCCGGCGGCGTGAACTGGAACAGCGACGCATCCGGCGTCTCGAACGAGACCGAAGTGAAGCCGACACTGAAGGCCGGTGCCGTGCCGCCGTCGGCGGTGACCGCCACGCTGAGCGGCACGCCGGTCTCGCCGTCGACCGCGATCTTGACCGAGCCGACGAGGGTGGTGTCGCTCTTCGGCGAGAGCACGAGTTCGTACGCATCGCGTCCGGCGACGGAGGTGTTGGATCCGACAGCGACGGTGGTGGTCGGGTCGATCGCCGCGAGGAAGCGATCGGCCAGCTCGGCCGGGGTCGGCACCGTCTCGGGGATGGCCGGCTCGCCGCTCTCGTACTGCGCCAACGTGGAGTGCACAGCGGTCTGCTGCTCGGAGTCGTAGAGCCAGACACCAGTCCCGTTGCTGATCACGTCGCGCTCGGCCATCGAGTCGAGCACCTGCACCCGGGCGCCGACACCCTCATCGAGGTAGACGCGGGCCTCGTGATCGCCGGTGAGCAGCTCGAGGGCGTCGGAGCCGCCGTCGCTCTCGAGGCTCGACAGGTCGGGGAGGCCGAGATCGGAGGTCTGGCTGAGCGTGCCCGAGAGCGCGGTGACGTCGCTGGCCTGCACGAACTGCAGCAGCTCCGAGGCGGACTTCTCCGGCAGATCGGCGGAGGCGTTCGCCGACATCGGCACGGCGATCACGAACCCGGCGATCACAACGGGCACGGCGACAGCAGGAGTCCAGCGGAGCCACTTCTTGGTCATAACAGCACGGTACGCCCGCAAGCTGGACGCGGCGGCCTCCGTGAGGATGAACGCGGGTACTCCCAGGGAGGTACGGGCGACAGACGGACCGAGCCCGCGGCATGATCGGAACATGACGCTGCCGTTCACGCTCCCGATCGCTCCGATGCTGGCCAAGGCCGTGGACGGGGTGCCCGACAAGCCGGGGCTCTCGTTCGAGCCGAAGTGGGACGGCTTCCGCGCGATCGTGGTCTTCGACGGCGAGAGCGTCGAGATCGGTAGTCGCGGCTCGAAGCCGCTGACCCGGTACTTCCCCGAACTCGTCGCGGCGTTCGCCGAGCTGCTGCCAGAGCCGTGCATCCTCGACGGCGAGATCGTGCTGGCGCAGGGGCCGGACGGGGCGCAGCGGCTGGATTGGGAGGCGCTCTCGCAGCGGATCCACCCGGCGGCGAGTCGGGTGACGCTGCTGGCCGAGCAGACGCCGGCGATGTTCGTGGGGTTCGATCTGCTGGCGCGCGGCGAGCGGAGCCTGATGGACGAGCCGTTCTCGACGCGGCGGGCCGAGCTGGTCGAGCTGATCGGCGCGCTGCCGCATCCGGTGCACCTGAGTCGCACCACCGAGGACGTCGTGCTGGCGCGGGAGTGGCTGGTCGAGTTCGAAGGGGCGGGGCTGGACGGGGTGGTCGCGAAGCCGCTCGACGCGGCCTACGCGCCGGGCAAGCGCGTGCTGCTCAAGGCGAAGCATCACCGCAGCGCGGATGCCGTGGTGCTGGGCTATCGCATCCACACGAGCGGCGTCGGGGTCGGCTCGCTGCTGCTCGGGCTCTACGACGACGCCGGGGAATTGCGGATGGTGGGCGGCGCCTCCGCTTTCACAACGGCTCGGCGCAGCGAGCTGATCGACGAGCTGGCGGAGGACGTGCTGCGCGACGAGAACGGCGAGGTCGTGCGCGGCGAGGGTGAGAAGAGCCGCTTCTCCGCCGGCAAGGACGTCTCCTTCGTGCGGCTGCGGCCGACGCGCGTCGTGGAGGTGCGGTACGACCAGATGGAGGGCGCACGGTTCCGGCACACCGTGCAGTTCGAGCGCTGGCGTCCGGACCGGGAGCCGCGCTCGTGCACCTTCGAGCAGTTGGAGGTGCCGGCTGCATACGACCTCAGCAAGGTGCTCGACTGATCCCCGCGATATGCCAGTTGTGTACGCCCTGCGCGGCGTGTCGCGTACACAAGAGGCATCTCGCGGGGAGGGGGCGGAGGCGTTGGGCGGTCAGTCGGCCTCGGGCGCGGGCTTCTTCGCGCGGCTGGGCTGGACGCGGGGCGGCTCGCCGGGCATCTTCGGGAAGTCGGGCGGGAAGGGCAGTTCGCCCAATCCGCCGGCCAGGTCGCGTTCCCACCAGCCGAGCAGGGCGTCGATGCGGCCGGGCTCGCGGTGCAGCGTTGCCCACGGGTCGCCGACGCTCTGCAGCCGATCGGGCACGGTCAGGATGGTGAACGCGGTCGGATCCGCGGTCTCCAGTTCCTCCCACGTGAGCGGGCAGGAGACGGGCGCGTGCGCGATGGCGCGCGGCGAGTAGGCGCCGGCCATGGTGCGGTCGCGGTTGGCCTGGTTGAAGTCGACGAAGATCTTCTCGCCGCGCTCCTCCTTCCACCACGCCGTCGTCACCGCCTTCGGCAGGCGACGCTCCAGCTCGCGGGCGGCGGCGATCACGGCGTGCCGCACGTCGAGGAACTCGTGCTCCGGCACGATCGGCGCGAACACGTGCAGGCCGCGGTTGCCCGAGGTCTTCACGAAGGCGGTCAGCCCGACCTCGGCGAGCAGCTCGCGCAGCGCGATCGCAACGGGGATCGCGTCCGCGAAGTCGGTTCCCGGCTGCGGGTCGAGGTCGATCCGCAATTCGTCGGGATGATCGGAGTCCTCGGCGCGCGACGCCCACGGATGGAAGATCAGCGTGTTCATCTGGGCGGCCCAGACGGCGGCGGCGGGTTCGTCGATCACGAGTTGCGGATGCGAACGCCCGCTCGGGTACGTGACGGTGACGGCGCGGACGTAGTCGGGCGCACCCTTGGGCGGGTTCTTCGAGTAGAACTGCTCGCCGTCGATGCCGCCCGAGAAGCGCTGCAGCGAGATCGGCCGGTCGCCGTTGGCGCGGACGAACGCGTCCCCCACCGCGATCAGGTAGTTCGCCAGGTCGAGCTTGGTGATGCCGGGTTCCGGCCAGATCACCCGGCTCGGGCTGGAGAGCCGCACGGCGCGTTCGCCGTGCGGGCCGGGGACGTTCAGGACGACTGCGTCGCTTGCCATGGGATCAACCTACGGCCACCGCGGCGGGTTCGCGTGCATCCGTCGCACGCCGACGCGGATCGAGGTGGACGCCGCCGAGCATGCAGCGCACCGAACCCCCGGCCAGCTCGATCGTCGAGACGTCCACCGGCAGCACCGCGCACGAGCGCTCGATCACCGCGAGCTGCTCGGGGCGTAGCGCGGCGTGCGCCCGAGCCGAGAGGGCGAGGATCCGGCCGGCGCTGCCCTGCAACTCGATCGCGTTGCCGGCGAAGTCGCGGATCTGGGCGGGATCCAGCTCGATCACGACGCGACCGGGCGCAGCCAGGCGTTCGAGTACCTCCTCGCGCCGCGGCACCGAGACGATCGACGTGGCGCCGACGAGCGCGAACTCGGTCGCGATGCACATCATCACGTTGGTGTGGTAGATCGGGATCCCGGCGTCGTCCACCGCGTCGAAAGCCATCGGTTCGTAGCCGAAGTGGGTGCAGAAGCGCTCCAGCGCCAGCGGATCCGCGCGGAACGAGCGCGCCACGTAGGCGAGGCGGGACACGTGGTCGAGCACCATCGCGCCGGTGCCCTCCAGGAAGATGTCGTCGTACTCGAGCCCCGAGTAGTCGACGACGTCCTGGACGCGGTACTCGCGCTTGAGCAGTTCGACGATGTCGCCGCGGCGCTCGGTGCGCCGGCTCGGCGCGAACATCGGGAAGAGCGCGACCCGCCCGCCGGCGTGGGTGGAGAACCAGTTGTTCGGGAAGACGCTGTCGGGCCGCTGATCGTCCTCGTCGTCGAAGAGGTGCACCGTGACGCCGTGGGCGGCGAGGGTGTCGGCCAGCGCGGTGACTTCGGCGAAGGCGGCATCGGCGATCGCGTCGGCGTCTCGACTCGCGTCGCGGCTCTGGAAGGCGTTGTCGGCAGCCGTCTCCGGATTGGGCCCGAAGCTGCGCGGGCGGATGAGCACAACGGCGGAGGGCGCTTGGATCGACACGAGTGCAACGCTAGGAGTGGGCGATGTGCATTCGCAATCGACATCGGGCCAGATTTCTGGGCACCGAATGCACAGAATGCCCGGCTGGATCATACGATCAGCGCATGCCCGATCTCGACGACCTCGACCGCCGCCTCCTCGCCGCCCTGCGCTCCGACGGTCGCGAATCGGTGGCAGCGCTCGCCCGACGCCTCGACGTCACCCGCGCGACGGTGACGAGTCGGCTGGACCGGCTCGTGGCCGACGGCGTTGTGGTGGGGTTCACGGTGCGCGTGCGCGAGGAACACGATCCGCAGTCGATCCGAGCGATCTCGCTGATCGAGGTCGAGGGTCGGGCGACGGACGCCGTGATCCGGAAGCTCCGCGGCTTTCCGGAGATCGAGTCGCTGCACACGACGAACGGCGGCTGGGACCTCGTCGCCGAGCTGCGCACCGAATCGCTCGCCGACTTCGACCGGCTGCTCGGTCGCATCCGCTCGACCGAGGGCGTGCTGAACAGTGAGACGAGTCTGCTACTGAGTTCGGTGTTGAGCTAGCGGCACAGCGCGCGGCGACTGCGAGTGGCGCCTACGAGCGGCGGCGCAGCCGGATCGGGCCCCGCGCGGTCGCGAGCTGGACCACCTCGCCGTGTTGGGTGACCTCGATCTCGCCGCGATCGACGAGGCGCTGGGCGGCGGCGCGGGCGTCAGGCATCAGCTCGCGCCAGTCGTCGCCGCCGACGCGCCGGGCCGCCTCGGAGGGGCACGCCGTCGAGGTGAGTGCACGCGTCGCGAGCAGGTCGCGGATGGCCTGTTCGAGGGCGTCGTTGTGAGTGGCCATGAGTCCAGCGTGCGCGCCGTGGGACGGCGTGACAACCCCCTGCGGGTTCAACCGGCGAGGGCGGCGGCGCGGGTGAGGAAGGCGAGTTGCGCGCGTTTGGTGGGCAGCTGGATCACCGGGCCGAGCTCGAAGCCGACGCGGCGCATCCGGGCGACCGCGGCGTCGTTGTCGATGTCCGGCTCGACGACGACGCGGTGGGCGTCGGGTTCGGCGAAGACGAACTCGGCGAGCGCCGCCACGACCCGCGTGGTGAGTCCGGCGATGGGTGCGCCGCGTCCGCCGAGGAAGAAGTGGACGCCGACGTCGCCGGGCTCGACGGCGTAGTGCTCGCCGACGGGGTCGTGTTCGGGTTCGTAGGTCTGCACCAGGGCGATCGGCTCGTCGTCGCGCCGGAGCAGGAACGCGTGGTGCGTGCTCAGCGAGTCGACGAAGGCGTAGGTGTCGCGAAGCTCTTCCCGCGACAGCTGGGCCAGGCCCCAGAATCGGGCGCGGTCCTGGGTCACCCAGCCGTGCACGAGGTCGAGGTCGGCGTCGGGGTCGAGCACGGTGATGCGGATGTCGCCGAAGCCGGGGATCACCCGCTGGTAGACGAGGTCACCCGGGGCACCGGTGACGATGCGGCCGGTGCTGGTTCTGGTCATCGAGTGAGCTCCTGGGCGGGTACGGGGATGGTCTCGGCGCGGCTCCAGGCGTCGAGTTGGTCGGCGTAGTGCGGGCTCCGTGGGTCGCCGGAGGCGCCGAACGGCACGCCCCAGCGTGACGCGCCGCGGTCGGCAAGGTCCCAGATCCAGCGCGCGACGGATCCGCGCACCGACGTGTCGGTCACGCCGGGGAGGGAGGAGGTGCAGCGGATCGCCTCCGTGTCGCCGCCGAGCGGCACGGACGCCAGACCGAGCGCTGGAGGCAGTCGGTGCGTGTCGCCCCAGCGTGCGCTCACGCGGCCCAGCTCGCCGAGCGCTGCGAGTGCCTCCGCGCGGGCGTCGATGCCGAGCCCCGCGGTCAGCAGCCTCGGCAGGGCGTCCGCGATGCGGCCGTGCACCGACAGCCACGGGTCGAAGAGGGCGCCGAAAGCGTGCGGGCGCTGCAGCGCGGCGAGCGCCGGGTGCGCCGCGAGTCGACGGACGAGGGCGCTGCGCCAGGCGGCGTAGACCGCGGCTCCGCGGCTGTCGGCGTCCATCCGGTGGTTCCACGCCAGCAGCTCGCGGCGGTGCACCTCGGCGCGCAGCGGCAGCGGCCCGGCGTTCGTGAGCAGCGCGAGCAGCGGCCCCGCGTCCACGAGGGTGTCGGGATGCACGTCCTCCCCCGCATTGAGCAGGGCGCGGATGCGGCGCGCGCGGTGGCCCGGCGCGTAGGCGGCGCCGAGGTCGAGGGCGTCGCGCTCGTTCGCGTCGACGGCGATCGCCGTGACGACCCCTGGCCCGGGCAGTTCCCGCCAGGGCGCGGCCCTTACGGTCGCCGCATCGTGCGGCAGGATGCGTTCGGCGCGGCGCCGCTGCGGTACGCGGCCGGCGGTCATCCGCCGCACGGAGCCCGTGTCGTCGGCCGCGAGCACGCGGTTCACCGGATCGACCCAGTGCGAGAACGCGGCGGTGACCTCCGTCGCGGTGCGCGCGCGCAGCAGCGGCCGCAGCGCTCGGAAACCGAGGTCGCCGAGCACCCGGGCGGGCAGCCGGAGGCTGTACGTCCGCTCCCCCTCGATGATCACGGGGCCGCGCGCCGTCTCGGTGCGCAGCAGCTGCTCCGACGCGCCGCCGCGCACCCGCAGCGTGACCCGGGTCGATCGCGTCGGCTCCCAGCCGTCGGGCCCGAGCGCCTCGCCGGGGCGCAGCGTCTCGCGAAACAGCTCGGCGCTGTGGGCGAGCGCGTTGGTCACGCCCCACGCTGCTGCACCGGTGTGCCCGAAATGCGGGAGCCCGGGAACGCCGGGGAAGGCGAGCCCGATCACGTCGTACTCGGGGCAGGCGAGCCCGATCTGCTGGTAGATCCCCGGCAGCTCGTACAGCCGATGCGGATCGCCCGCGAGCAGCGGCAGGCCGGTCGCCGTGCGCGAGCCGTGCACCGCCCACGCGTTGCTGCCGGAGCCCGGTCCGCTCTCGGCGCCCCATGCGTCCAGCACAGCGGCGGCGAGCGCCGGCTCCCCCAGCGTGTCCACAACGTGCTGGCGCCACAGCAGGTGCGGGAAGGTGGAGAACAGGATGTGGTTCACCAGGAATACCCCGAGCGGCGCCCAGGCCGGCCACGGCGTCGGCTCGAGCCCGGCGAACTCGGGCGCCGTCCACGCCTGGGTCAGGCCGGAGTTCACACCGCGCACGTGCGCGTCTACCCACGCCCGGTCCTCCGCCGCGAGCTCGGCGTAGGCGCGCTGGGCCGTATCCGCGATCATCGCCCGGTGCGCGAAGCGGTCCCACTCCAGCTCCGCGGCGCCGAGGTGCTCGGCGAGCCGACCCTCCGCGCGCCAGCGGTCGGTCTCGATCTGCCAGGCGCGATCCTGCGCGGTGATCCGGCCCTGCGCATGCACCAGCTCCAGCTCGCTGTCGGCCCACAGGGACGGAATGCCCCAGGCGTCGCGCCGTACCTCAGACGCCATCGGCGCGCCCGCTCTGGTTCGCACTCGGGTTTGCGATCGGGTTCGCGATCGTGCCCGCGTAGATCAACGAATCCGACTGGTTGGCGATGTCGACCATCTGCAGCGTGTTGCGCAGCTGCAGCCGGTTCAGGCACGAGTGGTCGAAGCGCGGGGTGCGCAGCTCGATGCCGGTGTTGCGCTGCGGATGCGCGGCCGCGTGCTCGTCGATGCACTCGGCCACCAGCGACCAGAACTCGGCCTCGGGCAGCACCCCGTCCTGGTCGAGGATCGCGGCCAGGTGCCGGAACACGCCGTCGAAGACGTCGGTGAACACGGCGAGCGCCTTCTCCGGATCATCGACCACCTGGCGCACCCGCTCCACCTCGGCCGGCAGCGCCCGCTCGCCGAGCACCGCGATCTCCTCGCCGATGTCCTTCATGAAGACGCGGGTGACCACGTGATCCTGCAGCACGAGGATCAGGTTCTCACCGTGCGGCATGAAGGCGAGTTCGTGCACGGTGAGGCAGTGCACCACGGGCAGCAGGTAGGCGCGGAGGTAGGCTCGCAGCCAGTCGGAGGAGTCGAGCCCCGACGCGCGGATGAACGCCGTCGCGAGCGAAGCCCCGTCGGCGTCGCGGTGCAGCAGGGCCGCCATGGTCGCCGCCCGCTCGCCCTCGCGCAGCCGAGGAATCGGGCTCTCCCGCCACAGCGCCGCGAGCATCTTGCGATGGGCGGACGGCTTCGCGGTGCGGTGGTAGACGTCTCCGGTGTAGCCGATCGCCGCGTGCTCGCGCAGGATCGAGAAGCCCGCGGCCTGCAGCGTCGCATCCGTCGCCACCAGCTCGGCCACCCAGTCGTTGATCGCGGGCGTCGGCCCCATGTACGCGGGTGAGAGCCCGCGCAGGAAGCCCATGTTCTGGATCGCCAGCGCCGTCTTGACGTAGGAGCGCGACGGATCCGTGCGGTCGAACATCGTGCGGATGGACTGCTGCGCCTGATACCGATCGGGGGCCTCGCCGAGGTGCACGAGATCGTGCTGGGCGAGGTCGACCGCGAAGGTGATCGCGATGCGGTGCTGCCACTGCCACGGATGTACCGGCAGGTAGCGGTACTGGGCCGGGTCCAGGCCCAGCGCGCGCAGCCGGGCGGCGAACGCGTCCAGCACGTCCGGGCCCAGTTCGGCGTCATAGTGGGCGGCCTCCTCGACGCCGGCCCCCAGCGAGAGCGTCGTCAGCTCGCGGCGGGCCGCGAGCCACACCAGCCGGAAGCGCGCCCCCGACTCCGGCGCATAGGCCCGGAACTCGTCCAGCCCGAAGCCGATGCGCCCGTTGTTCGCGACGAAACCGGGGTGCCCCTCGGTCATCGCCGCCTCGATGCTCTGGTAATCGGCGTCGACCAGACTCTCGACACCGGGACGCGGTGTCGCCAGCTTGAACGCCGCGCTCGCGAGCGTCGAGGTGATCTCCTCCAGGTAGGTGGCGATCAGCGTCTCCGGGATGCCGAGCACGTCCTGCAGCTCCAGGATCAGCTCGCGCGCATCCAGCGGCCGCTGCGCACCGTCGACCACCCGGATCAGGCTCGCCTCGTCGATCACCCAGTGCTCCAGCGCGAAACGGCGCGCGTCGAAGCTGTACAGGGTGCCGCCATCACCGATCGGCAGCACGTAGCTGCCGGCGCCGACCTCGCGCGGAGCGAGCAAGCGCTCGTGCGTGAATTCGGCGATCGCCTTCGCCACGAGGTGCCGCTGCGCCGTCGCCATCGTGTGCGGGCTGAGTTGCCCGGCCGCGGCACCGGCCGCCCACACGTCGCGCTCCAGCACCGAGAGGTTCGCGAGCTTGCCCGGCAGCTCGATCTCGCGCAAGATCCGGAAGCCGACCTCGGCGTTCTTCGCCGCGATCCTGCGGTTGTGCACGTCCGGCTCCACCACGATCCGCTCCGCGCCGAGCTGTTCGAACACGAACGCGACGACGGTGGCCATGACCGCGGAGGTGAGCCCGCCGATCCGCTCACCCGTCGGCGGAGCCACCAGCAGATGCATCCCGACGTCCCCCGGCAGGGCATCGTGCACCCCGTTCAACAACACCCGAGCCGGGTCGTAGCTCTCCACGAGGAACGCGGGCTCGCCGTCGCGCCGACCGAGCCAGGCGTGCTGGTGCTCGTCGGCGCCGAGCTGCGCGAAGTAGTCGCGCACCTCCACGGCGCTCAGCTCGGTCATCTGCCAGAAGGCGGAGTTCGGATGCGCGAGCCAGCGCTGCACGGTCGCGGCGTCATCGAGGCTGAGCGGTTCGATGCTGAGGCGACCGGCCACCGTGGCCCGCTCGAAGCGGGTCGTCGTCGAGGTCATCGCGCCGCCTCCTCAAGCGGAACCGCCACCGGGGTCTGCGCGTCGACGGGCACACCGAACTCCTGGAAGGCGATCCGCCGCTCGATCGGATACACCTCGCGACCGGTCACCGCCGCGAGGATGCTGGCGTTGCGCCAGGCCCCGAATCCGAGATCGGGCGCGGTCAGGCCGTGCGTGTGCTCCTCCGCGTTCTGCACGAAGATGCGGCGGGCGCCACCGTCGATCGAGTAATCCCGCGCGACGGCCAGACGGCCGCGCGAATCGCGGTCGATCCGCTCGGCGATCGGGTCCAAGAAGGCGGGGATGCGCGCGGCGTACCCCGTCGCGGCGACGATCGCGTGCGTCTGCCGCTCGAAGCTCGCATCGAGCTGATCGTGCCGGAGCCCGAGCGTGAATCGCTCGCCGTCCCACCGCGCGCTGAGCACCTCGGTGTCGGTGAGCAGCGTCGTCGGCACCGGGCGGGCGGCGCTCTTGCGGTACAGCGTGTCGTAGATCTCGTCGATCAGATCGCCGCTGATGCCCTTGTACAGCCCCCGCTGCTCGCGCCCGAGCCGGTCACGCAGCGCCTCCGGAAGAGCGTGGAAGTGGTCGGTGTACTCCGGCGAGGTCATCTCGAGGGTGAGCTTGGTGTACTCCATCGGGAAGAACCGCGGCGAGCGGGTGATCCAGTCGAGCCGGTACTCGTGCGCGTCGATGCTCTCCAGCAGGTCGCGGTAGATCTCGGCGGCGGACTGTCCGCTGCCGACGATCGTGATGGAGCGCGCCGCGACGAGCTCCTCCCGGCGGTGCAGGTATTCGGAACTGTGCAGGACCGGACCGTCCAGATGCTGCAGCGCCGCGGGCAGCATCGGCGCCGTGCCCGTGCCGAGCACGAGGTGTCGGGCGCGGTACTCCTCGATGCCCTCGGCCGTCGCGGCGGTTACGACGTAGAGATCCTCCGCGGCATCGAATCGCACGGCGGTGACCGTGCGACCCCAGCGCAGGCTCGCCAGCTGTTCGCTCACCCAGCGGCAGTACGCGTCGTACTCGGCGCGCAACGGGTAGAAGCTCTCGCGGATGTAGAACGGATACAGCCGTCCGCTGCGCTTGAGGTAGTTCAGGAACGAGAATTCCGACGTCGGATCGGCCATGGTCACCAGGTCCGCGAGGAACGGCACCTGGATGGTGGCGCCCTCGATCATCATGCCGTGGTGCCAGCGGAAGCCGTCGTTCGCGTCGAGGAAGACGGCGTCCAGCTCCAGCGGGGCGGCGAGCGCCGCGAGACCGAGGTTGAACGGACCGATGCCGACGCCGACGATATCGTGCACCGTCATCGCTGAACCGCCTCGATCGCGAGCAGGTCGTCGCGTTCGTGCAGCGCGGACCCGGCGTTCTTCACCAGTTCCAGCACGGCGGCGACCTGCTCCGGTGTCGTCTCCGGGTTCAGCAGCGTGAGCTTGAGCGTCGGTCGGCCGTCGATGACGGTCTTTGCGACCAATGCGCGACCGGATTCGAACAGCACGCGGCGGATCAGCGGCACCAGCGCATCCGCCTGCTCGGCGGTCATGGACGCACTCCGGTAGCGGAACAGCACGGTGCTCAGCTGGGTCTCGCCGACGAGTTCGAGTTCGGGATCCGCGACGACGAGAACCTGCACGGCCTGAGCGAGCGCCAGCACGTCGTCGAACATGGCGCCGAGCCCCTGGGCGCCCACCGCCCGCAACGTGGTCCAGAGCTTCAGCGCGTCGAAGCGCCGAGTGGTCTGCAGCGACTTGTCGACCTGGTTGGGGTCGCCGCTCTCCAACGGATTCAGCTCCAGGGGATTCAGGTAGTCGGCGTGCCAGGTGATCGCGGCGAGATCGGCGGCGTCACGCACCAGGATCGCGCTGGAGGACACCGGCTGGAAGAAGCTCTTGTGGAAGTCGACGGTGACCGAGCGCGAGCGCTCGATGCCGTCGATCAGCGCGCGGTGCTGCAGCGAGACCAGCAGGCCGCAGCCGTACGCCGCGTCGACGTGCAGCCACACCTCCGCGTCGTCGCAGGCGTCGGCGATCGGTACCAGCGGATCGATGCAGCCGCGGTCGGTCGTGCCGGCGGTGGCGACCACGCACATCGGCAGCCGGCCGCCGTCGCGGAGTGCGGCGAAGGTCGGAGCGAGCGCCTCCGGGCGCATCCGCCCCCGGGCGTCGGTCGGCACCGTCACAACGGCATCGTCGGCCAAGCCGAGCAGCAGCGCCGACTTCTGCACGCTGAAGTGGCTGGAGGCGGTGGCGACGACCACAAGGCGGGGCAGGATCGCGCTGCGCAGCGCACCGGGGTCGACGCGCTGAGCCGCCGCGACGGCCGCCTCCCGAGCCAGCAGGAGCGCCTGCAGGTTCGACTGCGAGCCGCCGGAGGTGAACACGCCGTCGCCGTCGGCGTAACCGATGCGCTCGGCCGTCCAGGTGACCAGGCGACGCTCCATCAGCGTGCCGATCGTCGACTGGTCGTACGTGTCCACCGATGGATTGACGGCGGCGATCACCGCTTCCGCGGCGACGGCGGGCAGCACGACGGGGCAGTTCAGGTGCGCGACGTAGGCGGGATCGTGGAACCAGATCGCGTTGGGAAGGTAGTAGTCGCTCAGCTCGGCGAGGGCGGCTGCCGTGCCGGCGCCGGGCGCGTCGAGGTCGACGCCGTCCACCAGCGACTGCAGGTGCTCGCGGCTCGCCCCCGAGAACGGCTGGGTCGTTCGGCGCAGGCTCGCGGCGACGCGCTCGACGGCGTCGACGACGACGGCGCGGTACTCGTCGGCGGTGGACGAGGATAGAAGTTGTGGCACGGTTCGCTCCTGGGGTCGATGACAGGGACCGGCAGCCACGGTAGCGTTAAGTAGGTAAGCCTTGCCTAAGCAATTTTCTTCATGTTTTCCATGAACGGATCCACAGAGGGGCGGAACGTGGCCGTGCCGAGTTCGTCACATTGCGAAATGCGGGCCGACCGAGCAGCGTTGCAGGACAAGGTAGATGTGAACCCGCCCGCTCGTACCGCCCGTACCTCCCGAGGAGAACCATGAGCCAGATCGGCCTCGCCTCCGTCCCCTCCGACGACGACGCGCCACGCCACGCCTTCGCCGGGCTCTCCGCCGACGAGTTCAAGCTCGCCTTCCGCAATCACGCCGCGGGCGTCGCCGTGATCACCGCGGATGCCGGACACGGCCCGGTCGGGCTCACCGCCACGTCGGTGTTCTCGGTCAGCGCCGAGCCGCCGCTGTTCGTCTTCTCGCTCTCGGGCTCCTCGTCCAGCTCGCCGACCATCCGCGAGGCGGAGACGCTCGTGGTGCACCTCCTGGGCGCCGACCAGCTCGACCTCGCCAAGCTCTGCGCGACCAGCGGCATCGATCGCTTCGCCGACACCTCCATCTGGAGCCGTCTGCCCAGCGGCGAGCCGTACTTCCCGGGCGCCGCCGCGTGGATCCGCGGCACCGTGATCAACCGCATGGAGGCGGGCTCCTCCACCGTCGTCGCCGTGCACGCGCTCGAGGCGCACCTGCCGGACGACGCGGCCGAAGCGGCTCCCCTCGTGTACCACAACCGCACCTGGCACCACTTGGGCGCGCACTCCCAGCTCTGAGCCGGGCGCGCACCCGGGTGGTGCGGGTGGAGGTGGTCGCTCCGCGTCCGTCCCGGGCTCCACACGGACGGAACGCGACAGCCCGGCCCTCGGAAACCGGGTACGGGCAGAACCTCCCTCGCGGCGGCGGGCGGCCGTAGGGTCGAAGGCATGGACAACCACACCTCGGTCCGCGAGTTCTTGAGCACGCGACGCGCCAGGATCAGCCCGGAGCAGTCGGGCCTGCCCGCCTACGGCGGCAAGCGCCGGGTGCCCGGCCTGCGCCGCGAAGAGGTCGCGATGCTCGCCGGCGTGAGCGTGGACTACTACACCCGCCTCGAACGCGGCAATCTCTCCGGCGTATCCGAGAGCGTGCTCGACGCCCTCGCCCGGGCGCTGCAGCTCGATGAGGCCGAGACGGCGCACCTCTTCGACCTCGCACGGGCGGCCGCTCCCGGCCTGCGCCGACGGGCCACGCAGCCGCTGGCGGTGCGGCCGAGTCTTCAGCGGATCCTCGACAGCATGGTCGGCGCGCCGGCCTGGGTGCGCAACGGCCGGATGGACTTCATGGCCGCGAACGAGCTCGGCTTCGCCCTCTACAACGACTACTTCGACGACCGGACCCGACCGGCCAACAGCGCACGCTTCCTGTTCCTGGATCCGCGCGCCCGCGAGTTCTTCCCCGACTGGGAGACGAACGCGAACGATGTCGTGGCGATCCTGCGTGGCGAGGCCGGCCGCAACCCCTACGACAAGAAGCTCACCGACCTGATCGGCGAACTGAGCACGCGCAGCACCGAGTTCCGCGTGCGCTGGGCGGCGCACAACGTCCGCTTCCACCGCTCCGGGCTGAAGCGGATCAACCACTCCGTCGTCGGCGCGCTGGAGCTGACGTACGAGGCGATGGAGTTCCCGGGCCTGCCCGGACTGACGATGTTCGCCTACACGGCGGAACCCGCCTCCTCGACCGAGGAGAAGCTGAAGCTGCTCGCGAGCTGGGCGGCGACCCGAGCGGTACAGGAGTCGAACGCATGAGGGGCGAGCCTGATAGTTCCGACCAGGCCAAATGTGGTTCACCGACAGGCTTGACCCCCGAACTAGTTTCAGGATCTGGTCGTAACGCCGGCTAGTAACTGGAATGCTCGTTGGGGGCTTTCAGTCGACGCCCTTCCAGGACCGTACATCGTCGTCTGCTTGCATTTCACGGGCAGGTGATTCCCCTTGCGAGGCTGCAATGAGCGAAAACACTCCGCCCCCGACGTACCAGATTGGGGACGTCGTCAATGGATTCCGCCTCACGGCGACCGATAACGGTCTCCAATGGCTCCCGACCGAGCTCCCGCCCGGGTCCGAAGATCCTGAACCGCTGCAGCACACAAGAAAGCGAAAAATGCCGACGTGGGGGTGGGTTGGAATCGGAATCGCTGGCGTTGCGACGGTGGCTCTAATCACAGTCGGCGCCCTGTCTGCTTTCGGAAGCGCGAGCGAGGATCGGGTCGCGCAACCAGTCGCTTCCGCAGAATCGACCGCCAGCAGCCGGGCGAGCGAAGAGCCGGCAGCGCCGGCCAAGCCCGTCGTTCAGGAACTCGTGCTCGGCGAGACCGCGTTCGGAGTGGACACTAGTTCCGGGTACGGGTGGTTTGTTGTCGCGGTGGAAAACCCCAACACGGATTACGTCTTTGCGAACGGACAATTCACCATTGAGGCCTTCGATGCAGCTGGCGTCCTGCTTGACTCGAGTTCGGAATACACGACACTTCTAGCAGGCAGAACAATGTTCGCGGGTAACTTTCTTGATGTAGGCGTCGCACAGATCGACCACATCGAGGTCCGCGGACCCACGGCGGCCTCGGCGACCTTCGCATCGGCAGGATCGACTGGCTCTATGACGACGTCCATCACGGGCTCGGCGACGGAGTACGGATATACAGATGTAACAGGCACCGTGACATCCTCATTCAGCGTTGATCAGGAGTACGTCCAGATCTACGTCATCGCGCGGGATGCCTCCGGAGCGATCACAGGCGGCGATATCGCCTACGTCGAGCGGCTTCCGGCTGGCGGGACCGCTCAATTCTCCGCGAATCTCGGTCGCGATGCTGAGGGTCAGACCTTCGAGGCCTACGCCGCTCTTTGAGGAACGAAAGGGTCGCTCCGACATCTTTTTACGCATCAAACCGGCTCCGGCGGCTTCAGCCCTGGCATCGGTTGTAACTCAAGGAAATAGGGCATTGGCGCAGGCATAGCGTATAAGAGGTATTCCCCAACGAAAGGCCGCCGATGGTCGAGTTCGTGCACTCCTTCCTGCAGGCGATCTCGCTTCCCGGAACGTCCCGGCGCAAGGCGATCGACCCCTCGCGGGTGGATGCCTACGCGCGCATCCTCGAGGACGCCGGCTTCGACTACACGCTGCTGGGCTACTCGTCCAACGGTGCCGATCAATTCGTGGTCGGCTCGCGGGTGCTCGCGCAGACCTCGCGGCTGAAGACGGTGGTAGCGCTGCGCCCGAACACGGCGTTCCCGACCGTTGCCGCGCAGTCGCTGGCCACGCTCGACCAGCTCAGCGGCGGGCGCGCCATCGCGCACATCATCTCCGGCGGCAGCGACGACGAGCAGCGCCGCCAGGGCGACTACCTCGGCAAGTCGGAGCGCTATGCGCGATCGGCGGAGTACATCCAGCTGTTGCGGCGGATCTGGCAGGCGGAGGAGCCGTTCTCGCACCACGGCGAGTTCTTCCGTTTCGACGACTTCGGTCCCGGGCTCGCGGTCGGCGGCGGCACCCTGCCCGTATCGATCGGGGGTGCCTCCGACGAGGCCTTCGATGTCGGTGCGCGGCACGCGGACATCTTCACGCTCTGGGGCGAACCGCTCGCGGAAACCGCCGAGGCGATCAACCGCGTGCGCGCCGGCGCCGTCGCGGCGGGGCGCGACGCCGCAACCCTGCGGTTCTGGGTCACCTTCCGACCGATCGTCGCCGAAACCGACGCGCTCGCGTGGCAGAAGGCCGAGGAGGTGGTCGCCGGGCTGAGCGGCACCGTCTGGCCGTCGAAGGACCCCCGCACCAACGTCGGCTCGCTCCGACTGCAGCAGATCGCGGAACGCTCGGAGCGGCACGACACCGCGCTGTGGACGCCGCGCAGCATCGCCGGCAGCGGCGGCGCATCGTCGCTCCTCGTCGGCAGCCCCGACACGATCGCCGACGCGATCCTCGAGTACGTGAAGCTCGGCGCCGACATCATCAGCCTGCCGAGTCTCGGCAGCACGCAGGAGGCGCAGGACACCGGGCGCTACATCATCCCGCTCGTGCGCGAGAAGCTTGCAGCCTCGGTGCGGTGACCTGGCGCATCGAGAAGAACCTGAGCGGTCTCGACTGATGTCGCTGCGCGCTGGGTGACAGGTTGATGGCTCAGGCTGGGACCATGGCTCGATCCTCCCCCGCCCGCGCCGGTGCGCTCGCCGGTGCTGTGGCCGCTGCTTCGGCCGTCGCCGCCGCCACCACCGTGCTGCTCGCGAGCGAGGTCGTGCACGCGCGCTCCTCCCGCCGCCGACTCGGCCGGGCCCCGCGACCGGGCGCTCGCACGGCCGTGGTGGTCTTCGGCTACCGGAACGCGGCACGCGAGGCGAACGCCGTGAACCGGTTCCGGGTGCGAGCCGGCCTGCGCTCGATCCCCGCGGACGCGGATCCGCTCACCCTGATCTTCACGGGTGGCGCCGTCGGCGGTGCCGAGACCGAGGCTGCCATCATGGCGCGCTACGCGCGTCGCTCGGGTTACGCGGGAGCATTCACCCTCGAGACCGAGAGCCGAACGACGTGGCAGAACGTCCAGAACGTGATCCCGCTGATCGAGGATGCGGATCGGATCGTCTTCGTGTCGAATCCGCTGCACGCCGAAAAGGCTCGCGGCTATCTCTGGACGCTGCGCGCCGACCTCGCCGATCGCCTGGTCCGCGCCGCGGACCACCGCTTCGGCGAGACGGCGCTCCTGAAGCCGGTCGCGGCCGCGATCGGCCTCGCTGACCTGTGGTCGAGCCGTCGGAACGTGGCGGCGAGCGGGAGGTCGTCAGGGGGTTGACTCTCGGGGAGGCGGCGCCAATCAGCAGCGCGATCGTGCCGCGCACGTGCCCGGCCTCACTCTCGCGGTGCGCGTCGGCGCCTCCCTTCAGTAGGAGCCCTCGGGGTCCGACGTGTTCGTTGATCGAGTAGCCCAAGGCGGCCTTGCTTGTCGATCAACGATCAAGGTGAGCCCCCTTGAGACAGGAAGGAGCCGGACTCGGCGTTCTCGGGACTCGACGTTCGGGTCTCGACCTACCGTGTTCTCGGCTTACTCCGGACTCGACGTCTTCAGATCTCGAAGTCGACGCTCGCGCGCTCCGAGACCAGCGTGCCGACGAAGGCGGCGACCTTCAGGTGCTCCGGGTGCACCTGGTAGCGGGCGAGCGCCTCCAGGTCCGCGTACTGCGACACGAGCGCGACGTCCCAGTTGCGCTCCGGATCGGCGATGTTGCCGCCGACCTCGATCGCCTCGATCTCCGGGACGACGCCCTTCAGGGCCAGCAGCCGTTCGGCGATCTGGCGGGCGTGCTCGCGCTTGGTGTCGGGATCGGTGGCGTTCAGACGCCAGGCCACGATGTGTCGGATGCTCATGCTCCGACCGTAGCCAGGCGTCCGATCCGCGCACCAACCGGGCCGTCGCGGAACGTCATACGTGCTGCCGAGCGAAGCGCCCCGCGGTCGAGGAGCCGTCGCTGCCGAGCTCCGGCAGCCCCAGCGTCTCGCGTAGCGTCGCGCCCGCGGTGTAGTCGTCGCGGTAGACGCCGCGCTCCTGCAGCAGCGGGATGACCTGATCCACGAAGCCGTCCAGCCCGGTCGGGTTGGTGTCGCCCACGATCACGAAGCCGTCGGCCGCGTCCTCCTGCACGTGCCGGTCGATCGCGTCGGCCACCTGCTGCGCCGTACCGACGAAGCTCCGCCGCGAGGTGGCGAGGATGGCGACATCGCGCAGGCTCAGGCCCTCCGCCTCCGACCGTGCGCGCCACTCCCGAGCCACCGCCACGGGGTCGGTCGTGTGCCGCACCCGGCCGCGGGCGATGCCGGTGTCGACCGGCTCGGGATCGAAGGCCGGCAGCGGCCCATCGGCGTCGTAGCCGGAGAGGTCGGTGCCCCAGAGCTGCTCGACGAAGGCGATCGCGGTCTGCGGGCTGGTCTGCAGCAGCGCGACCTCGCGGGCACGCTCTCGCGCCTCCTGCTCCGTGTCGCCGAGCACGAAGGTGGCGGCGGGCAGGATCAGCAACGAGTCGCGGCTTCGCCCCACCTCCGCCAGGCGCCGGCCGACGTCGAGAGAGAAGGCCCGTCCGGCCTCGAACTCGCTGTTCAGCGAGAAGATCACCTCGGCGCTACGCGCCGCGAAGCCGCGGCCGTCGGCCGAGCTGCCGGCCTGCACGATCACCGGATGCCGTTGCGGGCTCGGCGGCAGGGTGGCGTAGCCGTCGACGTCGAAGTGCGCCCCGTGATGCTGCACGCGGCGCACCGCGCCCGGGGCGAGGAACTGCCCGCTCGCGACATCCGCGAGCAGCGCATCCGCGTCCCAGCCGTCCCAGAACCGGCGCGCGAGAGCCAGGAACTCCTCCGCGCGCTCGTAGCGCTGCGCGTACTCGAGGAAGGCGCCGCGGCGGAAGTTCGCGCCGTGGAAGGCGTCCGAGGTCGTCACGATGTTCCAGCCGGCCCGGCCGCCGCTGAGGTGGTCGAGAGTGGCGAGTTGGCGGGCCAGCTCCCACGGCTCGTTGAAGGTGGAACTGAGCGTGCCGACCAAGCCGATGTGCTCGGTGACGCCGGCCAGGGCGGCGAGCACGGCGAGCGTGTTCGGGCGCCCCGCGACGTCGAGATCGTGGATCAGGCCCTTCTGCTCGCGCACCCGCAGGCCCTCGGCGAGGAAGAGGAAGTCGAACCTGCCGCGCTCCGCGTTCTGCGCGAAGTGCCGGAAGGAGGAGAAGGCGACCTGGCTCTGCGCGCGGTCGTCGCTCCAGATGGTGGTGTTGTTCACGCCCGGGAAGTGCGCGGCGAGGTGCACCTGCTTCAGCGGGCGTCCGTCGGGTCGGTGGCTCATCGGACCGCCTCCGCGGCGTAGCGGTTGGCCGGTCGGTTCCAGCCGAGCCGGGAGCGGAGCGAATCGGCGCCGGCCGGACGCTCGAGCAGCCCCGCGGCGCGCAGCAGGGGCAGCACCCCGACGGCGAGGCGATCGAGATCCAGCGGCAACCGCGCGGGGCGCAGGCGCACGCCGTCGACGCCGGCGGCGTGCCACTCGAGCAGGCGCTCGGCGATCTCGGCGGAGGTGCCCGCCAGCATCACCGCGTCCGAGGCGAGGCTCGCACCCGCCTGGGCGTCCAGACGCAGCAGCTCCGCGGCGGCGGCGCCCGGCTCGTCCTCGATCAGGACGACGGCCTCGGTCCACACCGCGAGCGGCTGCGGAACCCGACGGGTCACGCGGCCGCCGATCGCGGCGAGTTCGGCGCGGATCCGTTCCAGATCGGCGTCGTCGGCGGGGGTGATCCCGACGATGTCGGCCTGCGCGACCGCGAGTTCGAAGGGGATGCGCTGGTGCGCGAGCAGATAGACGGGCGGCTGGCCCTGCGGCGGCCGCGGGGTGATCGACGGACCGGTGACGCTGAAGCGCTCGCCGTCGAAATCGACATAGTGCAGCTTGTCCCGGTCGAGGTAGCGACCGGTCGCGACGTCGCGGATCACCGCGTCGTCCTCCCAGCTGTCCCAGAGCCGACGCACCACCTCGATCACGTCGCCGGCCTCGGCGAAGAACTCCTCGACGATGCGCAGCTGCTCCGGCTCCCCCGCGAGGAAGGCCGCGATGTCGACGGCGGGAGCCGGGCGGCGGCCGAGGTTCGCCGCCTCGTGCGGCAGCGCCGAGGTCTTCACCCGCCAGCCGGCCCAGCCCTCGCTCGCATAGTCGAGGCTCGCCGTCGCCGTGCCGACGTGGAACGGCTCGGTGTGCGTCGTCGTCACGCTCGGTACCAGCCCGATCCCGGGCACGTTCGGAGCGACGGCGGAGGCGATCAGCAGCGCGTCCAGCCGCCCGCGTACCTCATGCGAGTTCGGCTCGCCGTCGCCCTGGAGGCCGAAGACGTCCTCGATCGTGACGAGATCGAAGCCGGCGTCGGCCGCCGAGCGGATCAGCTCCGTCCAATAGCGCAGCGAGAAGAGCTCCCGAGGGCGGGCGGTCGGTTCGCGCCACGCGGCGGGATGCCAGCCGGCGCCGTCGAGGGCGAGGCCGAGATGCAGCGGTGTTCCTGTCATGTCGGCGACGCTAAGACGAGACACGCCTTCGCGGCGACCTCCGGAGTCTTGCGGCGTCATCCGCGCAATCCGGCGTCATCGAAGTTGCGCGAGGCGTCGGGATCCGATGCGTCCGGCCGGTGTCATCGCCGCCGCGTCGCGCCACCTCGATCGCCGCCGTGTCCTCGGCGTCGACGGCGCACACGGGCTGCGACATGCCAGTAGTGGCGACCCGCCCCGGCGTGTCGGTCACCACGAATGGCAGGTCGATCGACGGGGGTTACAGCAGTGGCTCACGAATTCTGTGCGGATGCGCTGGGCACACGGTCGGTGCTGTGCCGGCCGACCCGGCGCAACCGCTGACCGAGCTCGGCCGTGGCGTCGCCGGATCCGACGATCATCGACCACACCCGGATATCGCGCAGCAGTCGCCCGCGCACCGGCTCGGCCAGCTCCGCCAACTCGTCCTCGTGCAGCGCGTACGCCAGATCGAGCCGCGACGGCAGCGTCGCGGGCCAGCGCAGCAGTCGAGCGGCGCCGGCGGCACCGAAGGCGAAGCGTTCCAAGGCGTGCAGCGTGCGCGCCGGCGCCGACGCATCCGTCGGGCCGGGGCGCCCGGCGATGGCCTCCGCCCTGGCCAGCCGCAGCACGTCCCAGCAGCGCTCGTCGAGCATCCGCGCGACGGGTTCGGAACGCGAGACGAAGCCGGTGGACAGCAGCACCGCCACGTCGGCGGCGAACGCGCGCCACGCGGGGTCGGGGATGTCGCCGTCCGTCAGCTCGGCGGAGAACAGACCACCGCGGATCGCCGTCCAGTGGCCGGCACCGAGCTCGACGCGGATGCGCGCGGCCATCAGACCCGCGCCGCCTCGGGACGCGTCGCGGCACCGGAGCAATCCGGGTTCCGCCGCGTGGCGATCGCGTTGATGAACTCGACGGTCATGGTGTCCTCGTTCCGATCAGAGTGCGGTGGTTCTCGAGACGGCGTTCGCGTGCGATCTCCGACAGCCGACGCAGGATCGCGCGGGCGGTCGAGTCGTTCTCGCGGAAGGCGATGGCATTGGTGCCGGGCCGGGAGAAGGCACCGGCGAACGGCGAGCTGGTGTACGGCCCGATCGCGTAGCGCTGCGGATGCGCGGAACCGTCCGGTCGCAGGATCCGGGTGTCGCGCTGGTCGACGAGCAGCCGACCGGTGCTGCCGGAGAGCAGGGCGCCGCGGATGCGGTCTTCGGCACCCACTCCGCTCTCGATCAGCGATCGCAGCGCCGCGTTGTCGCTGAAGGCCGCAGCCGAATCCGGGAGTCGGGCGTCGACCAGAGCGCTGGCCGTCCAGGTGTGCGGGCTGTTCTCGCCGCGGGCGACGAAGACGCCGTTCACCTCATCCGCCTCGACCTCGAGGCCGCCGCCGGCGAACTCGATCAGCCCGGCCTCCGCCAGCGCCAGGATCTCCTCCAGCCGGTGCGCCGGCGGCCCGCTGGCGACGAAGCTGAAGTAGTTCGGCCAGGTCCTCGGCAGGTCGTACAGGCGGGAGCGGTCGCTCCACACGGGGGCGTCGAGGATCTCGAGCAGCGTGAACAGCGAGCCGAGCAGGGCGAGGAACTGGCCGAGGCTCGCACTGTGCTCGGGAGCAGTTCGTTGGATGAGGTCGGTGCGGATGTACCCGCGAACGGCGTCCTGCAACGCGGCGGCGTCCGCGAAGCGACGACCGGCGAGCGGGCGATCGAACTCCGTCAGGTGCAGCCGATCCAGCGGATCCAGGACCCCGTGTTCGATCGCCGTGCGCAGGATCGGGCTGTCCCAGGCCTCACGCTCCAGGATGATCCGGAACGACTCCCAGCGCGTACTCACCCTCTCGGGATGCCCGAGGAACAACTCCGCGTAGTGGCCCCAGAGCATCTCCTTCGCGATCAGCGGCCAGACGTCGTCGCGGAAATCGAGCACGGCGCGTTCGCGCACGAGGGCCCGGGCGATCTCGGGGGTGAAGAAACGCGGCGCCGGCCGCGGGGCGCGCAGAGTGGACGCGATCTTGGAGTGGTACGGCACGCCGCGGCGCGAGCCGATCACCAGGCGCGGCTCGCGTCCCGCGGCGAGGTAGCGCAGCCTGCCGCCACCGTCGCGTTCGAAGCGGCCGCCGCGCCCCTCGGTCAACAGCACGATCAGGTCGATCGCCGCGAGGCCGAAGCCGCGGACGATCACACGCTGACCCGGCACGATCGGGCGGGTGTCCGCATCCGCGGTGAACGCCGGCGGCAGGTAGTACAGCTCCCGGCGCCGCGCGAAGTCGATCAGCCGGTCGTGCTCCGCCTCCGGATCCCGCCCGGTGTGGCCGATCGCGTAGAGCACCACGTCGGCGTCGATCGTCTCGCCGGTGTCGAGCAGCACCCGCTGAACCTCGCTCTCGTCGCCGACGGCGAGGACCGTGGCGCGGTGCACCCGCAATCGCGCGACGGATTCGAGGGCGGCGACCGCGCGGCGGTGGAACCAGTCCAGGTAGAGGCTCTGCAGGCGACGGGTGGGGAAACTCGTCGGCAGCAGGTGCTCGAGCTCGGCGCGCAGCCGCGGATCGTGCACCGTCACCTCCGGCAGCAGACCGCCGCGGACGGCGACCGCCCACTCGATCAGCGACGGGCCGTTGCGGACGGGGCCCTCGATCGTGCTGGAGGAGTCGGTGAACATCGTGACGTCCTGCGCCATCGAATTGAGCTTCAGCAGCGGCGACTGCGCGTAGCGCCAGATCCGACCGGCGCCGGGGGCGTACGGGTCGATCAGGTCGATCTCGAGCGGAGCATCGGGGGCGAGCTCGGGCAGCGAGGCGGCCAGCCGTTCGAGGAAGCCGACCGCTCGCGGTCCGGCTCCGACGACGGCGAGCCGAACGGCGCGGGCCGGGCTGGCGGAGGAACGGGGCATGCAGCCACGCTCCCCCGACTCGACGAGGCCGCGCAGCCCTGTTGCGCAACATGACCGGCGGTGACGCCGTGTTACCCGCGGCTTGCGGAGCCGGAGGCGCCCGCTCCTAACGTCGGCTCGCGACAGATCGAATCCTCGACTTCGAAAGGATGCCCATGCCGAGCACGAGCACTGCGCACGACGATCGCTTCGTCTACGTCCGCGCCGACGATCCCCGCGCCGAGCCGCTGCTGACCGAGCTGGAGTACGAGTACGACTCCCGGTACGGCAGCTTCTTCGGCGAGCGCGCGTCCACCGAGCTGCGCCGCTACCCGATCGTGGCGTTCGCGCCGGAGCAGGGCGGAGCCTTCGTGCTGCTGCTGCGCGAGGGCGTCGCGATCGCGGGCGGAGCCTACAAGCGCTTCGACGAGCGCACCGCCGAGCTGAAGCGGATCTGGGCCTCGTCGGCGCACCGCCGCCAGGGTCTCGCTCGCCGCGTGGTCGCCGAGCTCGAGGCGGAGGCGGCGCGTCGCGGCTACGACCGGGTGTACCTCACGACGGGTCCGCGCCAGCCTGAGGCGAAGGCGCTGTACTTCGACACCGGCTACACCCCGCTGTTCGACCTCGCGCTGTCACCCGACGAGATCGTGATCCACGGCTTCGCGAAGTCGCTGGATGACCGGCCGCTCGACGTGGACGAGATCCGGGCGGCGCACGAGAGCACCAGAGCGGTGGTGCAGCGATGACCACCACGGGGCGAACCACGACAGGGCAAACCACGACAGGGCAAACCACGACAGGGCAAACCACGACGGCGCGGACAGCGGATGCGCCACCGGCGGTCGACCTCGCCGCGCTCGCCGATCGCCCCGTCCTGCCGCTGCGGCATCCGCTGCGCTGGGTCGCCACGGCCCTGGTGCTCGTGCTGCTGCTCAACGTCGCGCAGACACTCTTCACGAATCCGTCGTGGGAGTGGCACAAGGTCGGCCAATGGCTCTTCCACCCGGCCATCCTGCGCGGGCTGCAGCTGACCATCCTCGCCACGGCGATCGCGGCCGTCGTCAGCTTCGTCGGCGGCATCGCGCTCGCCCTCGCGCGCTTGTCGCGCAACCCTGTGCTGAGCACGCTCAGCTGGGGGTACATCTGGCTGTTCCGCTCGGTACCGCTGATCCTGGTGCTGATCTTCCTCTACAACCTCGGCTCGCTGTACCCGTCGATCGGCATCGGCATCCCGTTCGGTCCGCAGCTAGAGATCCCGACCGTCACGGTCCTCACCGACCTGACCCTCGGGGTGATCGGGCTGAGCCTCTCCGAGATCGCCTACGCCGCCGAGGTGGTGCGCTCCGGCCTGCTCGCCGTCGATCAGGGCCAGCACGAGGCGGCGAAGGCGTTGGGGATCCCGCGGCGACGTCAATTCACCCGGATCGTGCTGCCGCAGGCGCTGCGCTCGATCGTGCCCGCCTACGTGAACCAGATCGTGGGCTTGCTCAAGGCCAGCTCGCTGCTCTTCTACGTCTCGGTGCTCGACCTGTTCGGCGTGATCCAGAACCTCGGCAGCACCTACCCGACCGACATCATCCCGCTGCTCGTCGTCGCCACCATCTGGTACCTCGTGCTCACCAGCGTGATCGGGGTCGTGCAGTTCTACGTCGAACGGCACTACGCCAAGGGCGCCTTCCGCGCGCTGCCACCCACTCCCCTGCAGCGGATCCGCGCAGCCGCGCGCCGCTTCTTCGCCCGCTTCCCGCTGCGGGAGACCTCGAACGAGAGCCTGCTGCCATGAGCGCGTCTGATCCTCAGAGTCCGGCCGTCCAGATCGTCGGCGCGACGAAGACCTTCGGTGATCGAACCGTCTTACGTGGGATCGATCTGCGGATCGAACCGGGAACCGTCACCGTCATCCTCGGGCCGTCCGGCTCCGGCAAGTCCACTCTGCTGCGCGCGATCAACCACCTCGAACGGCTCGACGAGGGCTTCGTCGCGGTCGGCGGCGAGCTGATCGGGGTGCGCGAGCACAACGGGCGACTGAAGGAGCTGCCCGAGCGCGCGATCCTCGCCCAGCGCGCGCGGATCGGCTTCGTGTTCCAGAACTTCAACCTGTTCCCGCACCTAACGATCCTGGAGAACGTCAGCGAGGCGCCGATCGCGCACGGAGTGCCGTTGACGCAGGCTCGCGAGAAGGCGCGCGTGCTGCTCGCCCGGGTCGGTCTCGCCGACAAGGCGGAGGCGTACCCGCGCCAGCTCTCCGGCGGCCAGCAGCAGCGCGTCGCGATCGCGCGCGCCCTGGCGCTGGATCCCGAGGTGATCCTCTTCGACGAGCCGACGTCGGCCCTGGATCCCGAACTCGTCGGCGAAGTGCTGAGCGTCATCCGCACCCTCGCCGGTGGCGGCACGACGCTGGTCGTCGTGACGCACGAGATCGGCTTCGCCCGCGAGGTCGCCGATCGCGTCGTGTTCCTCGACGACGGCTTCCTCGTCGAGGAGGGCACGCCGGATGAGCTGTTCGGCAACCCGCGCAGCGGCCGGACCCGCGCGTTTCTCGACGCGGTTCTCGGCTGACGCTGTCTTCTCTCTACCCGCTACCCGCTACCCGCTACCCGCACCATCACCCAGAAAAGGAACCACCATGTCCAGCACCACCCCCATCCGCCTGCGCCGCGTCGCCGGCGCGCTCCTGCTCACCTCGGCGCTGGTCGGCTCGCTCGCCGCCTGCTCCGGTGACGCGAGCGCCTCCGGGTCCGGCTCGGACGCCGCCGACTCCGGCACCGTCACGATCGGCGCCGCCAGCAACGGCGCGGCCACCGAGACCGAGGTCACCGTCTCGGCGGTCGAAGAGATCCGCGACGAACTGCCGAAGGAACTGCTCGACAGCGGCACGCTGACCATCGGCGTCGGATCGTTGCCGGCCGGCTTCCCGCCGCTCGCCTTCACCGGAGACGACCAGGAGACCATCACCGGCTCCGAGCCCGACCTCGGCCGCCTGGTCGCCGCGGTCTTCGGTCTGAAGCCCGAGATCAAGAACTCCACCTGGGACAACCTGTTCGTCGGCATCGACAACGGCACGACCGACGTCGGCTTCTCGAACATCACCGACACCGAGAAGCGGAAGGAGAAGTACGACTTCGCCTCGTACCGCGAGGACAACCTCGCCTTCGCGGTCGAGAAGAGCAGCAGCTGGGAGTTCGACGACGACTATAAGAACCTCGCCGGGCTCACCGTGGCCGTGAGTTCGGGCACGAACCAGGAGAAGCTGATCCTGGAGTGGCAGTCGAAGCTGCAGGCGGAGGGCAAGACGCTCGACGTGAAGTACTTCCCCGACACCAACGCGACCTACCTCGCGCTCGACTCGGGCCAGATCGACGCCTACTTCGGCCCGAACCCCGGCGTCGCGTACCAGAACACCCAGCGCGCGGACTCGGCGAACCCGACCCGGACGGCCGGGACGTTCTCGGGCGCCGGCGAGAGCCTGCAGGGCCTGATCGCCGCGACCGTGAAGAAGGACAGCGGCCTCGCCGAACCGATCGCGGACGCCATCAACTACCTGATCGAGAACGGTCAGTACGAGCAGTGGTTGGATGCCTACAACCTCGACAACGAGGCCGTGGAGACCTCCGAGGTGAACCCGGCCGGCCTGCCGCTGACGAACGAGTAGGTAGGGGTTGTCAGTTCCTCCCGCGAGCTCTGCGAGTGGGAGGAACTGACAACCCTCCTCCATCCACTCCTCCACAGGGACTACTCGCTCCTATGTTCTACGCAATCGGCTTAGCGGTCTTCCCAGTCTCGATTACTTGAGCTATTATATTGGTATGGGAAACAGGACTCAGCTCGCCGAACGGGTGGGCACCGCACGCGACGCACTGCAGGAGGCAGTGGACGTCGCCTTCGAATCCGTGCCGACCCGGCCGGAAGAAGCCGTCGCGTTCGCGCACGTCGCGGAAGAGATCGGCCGCTACGCCGCCAGCCTCCGCATCGCCGCCGCCGCGGGGATCGTGCGCTCGAACGCCAGCGAGGAGTATCAGACCAAGACTCCGGCGAAGCTACTGACACAGATGTGCCGGGTGTCCAGCGCGGAGGCGCGGCGCCGGATCGCGGTCGCGGCGTCGGTGACGCCGCGGACGATGCTCTCCGGCGACGTCCTCGAACCGCTGCAGCCGGACCTCGCCGTCGCGCTGCGGTCGGGTGAGGTCACCGAAGGTGCCGCGTGGCAGATCGTGCGCATGGTCGCCAAAATCAGCGAGGTCGTTACGGACGATGCCCGCGATGCGCTCACCGCGGCGCTGTTGGAGGAGGCGCGCACCGAGGACGACGCGTTCGTGCGCACCTGCGCGAACCGGATGATCGACAACGCCCACCCCGACGGCACCGAACCCACCGATGGGATCCTGCGGATGAAGCAGGGCATCACCTTCGGACCCGAACGCGACGGACTCGTCCCGTT
>JABMLH010000006.1 GCA_013205085.1 Microbacteriaceae bacterium VKM Ac-2854
AGATTCAAGCCGGGGTTATAAATTTGGCATTGAACATAGTGCACGCTGTTGAGTTCTCAAGGATCGGACACACCCGGATTCATGACCCATAGACGGGCCACTCGCTCCGGAGTGACTGAAGTTTGTTATTGTTGCAAGCTATCCGCTAAGCTCGAGAAGTTCTTCTCTCTCAGCCGCCGTGGCAACTTGACTAACTTAGCACATCCGCAGACCCTGTCAAATCCGCGCCCCGCAACCCGAAAGCAGCGGAAGAACACGGAGCAGACACACTCCTGCGAAGGCTTTACATCCCCAACCACACACCCGCCCGAACCGCACCGCGGTGGACTTCAGTGAAGAAGAGATGGTCCCGATTGAGGCCGGGGCGGAAGAGCTGAGCTCATCCCGTATCCCTGCGGCCTTTGTGGCGACTCGGGATAATTTACGCACAACCCCGACCCCTGTCAAACCCACCCCCACTCGGATGCATCCCGGGCGTGTCGAGCACGGAGTGAGCTGTCGGCGCAGCCGACCGATGGGGTGCGCCGGTAGCCTGGCGGCCATGACGACGGATCCGCCACTGAGGCACGACGCGGCGGCCATCGACGCCGTCGAAGCGGAGTTCACCACGCTGTTCAATCGGGTCCGCGCTGCGATGAAGGACTATGCGGCCCAACTGGCGCCCGGCCTGACCGTGGCGAACTATCGGATCATCTCCACGTTGGATCGTGTGGGTCCGGTTCATGCGGGCCGTCTCGCCGAGCTCGTGGAGATGGACAAGTCGGTTCTCAGCCGTCAGCTCGCCACGTTAGGAGGGATGGGGCTGGTGACACGCCGGCCGGATCCCAGCGATGGTCGCTCGAGCGTGCTCTCCGTCACCGCCTCGACGTCGGCTCGGTTGCGGGAGATCGGCGGCGCGAGCACGGCGACGATGCACGAAGCGTTGCGTGGCTGGCCGGACGGCGACGTCGCCACCCTCGCCGAACTCCTGCACCGGGTGAACGCTCTGCGGCTCTGACCGACGGTCCCCTGGCATCCGATGTCGGTGCGGGGCCCTATTGTGACGTCTAACATGAGCGATCCCCGGAAATTCTTCGACCACCACGAGCCGCGCGACCCACGTCGCGTGCACTGGATGGAGCTGTTCTTCGATCTCGTCTTCGTCGCATTCGTCGGCCAACTCGCGCACGGACTTCACGATGATCCCGGCTGGGCCGAGTTCGGGACCTTCGTCGCTCTCGCGTTCCCGGCTTGGTGGGGCTGGATGAACATCACGGCGACCGTGAACCTCTCGCCGGAGCTGAGTTCGCGCCGATTGGGACTGGCCATGCTCGCCGCGATGGCGGGAGCCGGCGTGATGGCCGTGGCCGCACCGGATGGGCTGGGCGAACGAGCGTGGGCGTTCTCGCTCGGCAACGCAGCACTGCGGATCGTGCTGCTCGCACTCTGGTTGCGTCGACACCGCACCGGCAGCCAGACGGCGTTGGTACGCATCCTCGTCTACAACGGCGGCACCGCCGCGCTCTGGACCGTCGCTGCTTTCCTTCCTGCTCCCGAGAACTTCGTGCTCTGGGCCGTCGCGATCCTGATCGAGGTCGTATCGATCACAACGAGTCGGGAAGGCTGGCGGAACCTCGTAGCTTCCGGGTTCATCGTCGAGCACCTCGCCGAGCGACTCGGCTTGTTCGTGGTGATCGTCCTGGGCGAATCGGTGCTGACGATCGTCGCCGAGGTGGCCGATGACTGGGAGCCGGCGGCCGGGCTGTCCGGCGCTCTGGGCTTCCTGGTCGCGGCGCTGCTGGGGTGGGCCTTCTTCCAGTACGGCACCGGCACGATGGAGCAAGGACTGCGTCGCCTTCAAACGAGCGGGAGTTACGCGGGACTGCGTGACACGGTGATGCTGCTGCCGTTCCTGCTCGTGGTCGGCATCACCGCGGTGTCGGGCGGCATCGCCGCGGCGATCGCCCATCCGGAGGGGCCGCTCCCCCTCGGTTCCGCGGTCGCCCTCGGCGGCGGAATCGCCCTCTTCTACGCGGCGAATACGGCGATCGTTCTCCGGTACGGGCAGCCCTGGCGCGCCGTATTGAGCTGGTCGCCCCTCTCGATCGCGCTCGCCCTCACGATCGTCCCCCTCGCGACGGCGGTTCCCGCTCCGGCTGGCCTCGCGATCGCGGCCGCCGTACTCCTGATCGTCACCGGCTTCGTCGAGGCGCGCCGCCGCATCGCGGTCCGCCCGGAATAGCGTCCCAGCTGCATACGTTCGCATGAACATGAAACGCATCGGCTTCCTCTCCTTCGGTCACTGGCAGGACATTCCGGGCTCGCAGGCACGCTCGGCCCGCGACGCGCTCGTGCAGACGATCGAGTTAGCGGAGGCCGCCGAGGAGATCGGGATCGACGGAGCGTACGTGCGCGTGCACCACTTCGCGACCCAGCTGGCGTCGCCCTTCCCGCTCCTCGCCGCGATCGGGGCGCGGACCTCGCGAATCGAGATCGGTACCGGCGTGATCGACATGCGCTACGAGAATCCGCTCTACATGGCGGAGGAGGCGGCCGCGGCCGACCTCATCAGCGCGGGCCGGCTGCAGCTCGGTGTCAGTCGGGGGTCGCCGGAGACCGCGCTGCGCGGCTCCGAATCCTTCGGCTACGTGCCGGGCGACGGCGAAACGGATGCCGACAGCGCTCGCCAGCGCACCGCCGTGTTCCGCGCGGCGATAGCGGGCGCCGGCTTCGCTCAGCCGAACCCGCAGATGAGTCGATCGACCTCGCCGCTGAATGTCCAGCCGCAATCGCCGGGGCTGGAGGATCGGATCTGGTGGGGTTCCGGCACGCGGGCCACGGCGGTGTGGGTCGCCGAACAGGGCATGAACCTGCAGAGTTCGACGCTGCTCACGGAGGACACCGGTGTGCCGTTCGACGAGTTGCAGGCGGAGCAGATCCAGCTGTACCGCGACGCCTGGGCCGCGGCCGGCTGGCAGCGCGAGCCGCGTGTCTCGGTGTCGCGCAGCGTGCTCCCGATCACCTCCGATATCGACCGCGCCTACTTCGGCGGGCGTGGCGACGGCGACCAGGTGGGCATCCTGGACGGGGCGCGTTCCCGCTTCGGGCGCAGCTACACCGGGGAGCCCGATGCGATCGCGCGTGAACTCGCGGCGGATGCGGCGGTCGCAGCGGCCGATACCGTCCTGCTCACCGTTCCGAACCAGCTGGGTGTCGAATACAACGCTCGGATGCTCGAGACGATCGCCGAGCACATCGCCCCCGCGATCGGCTGGCAGCGCAACCGCTAGCGCGCCTTCGGCGTCGGGTCAAGCCGCTGGCATTCCGCTGCCGGGTTCGCAGAATCAGAAGGGCCGCGCCTCGGAGCCGTTCCGGGCGCGGCCTCTGATATCACGCGCACGACACGGCTCGACCCGGCGTGTCAATGGTCAGGGGACGATTCGCGAGATCCCGTGCTCGGGAGTGAAATGGAATGCGGGCTTATTCGCCCGGAACCGATTCGGGAGAAGGGAACCGCATGAACCCACGACTCGTTCTGCTCGTGATCGTCGCCGCTGCCGCCTACGTGCTCGGCGCCAAAGCCGGCCGCGGCCGCTTCGAAGAGATCAAGCACCTCGCGCTCGGCGTCTGGAACGACCCGGCCACCAAGAAGACCCGCAAGAAGATCAAGAAGGCTTCGAAGAAAGAAGCCCGCCAGTTCGGTGCCATCGCCAAGAAGGCTCGCGCCCGTCTGTCGCACTGACCATCACGCTTCGGTCGTCATCCACACAACGGGTGCGGCCTCCGATCGGATATCCCCGATCAAACACACAAGGAGATAAACAATGGGCATCATCGGATTCCTGCTTCTCGGCCTCATCGCCGGCGCCATCGCGAAGGCCATTCTGCCTGGCAAGCAGGGCGGCGGATGGATCGCCACCCTGGTCCTCGGCGTCATCGGCGCGCTGCTCGGCGGATTCATCGGTAGCGCCGTCTTCGGCGTCGGCATCGACGGCTTCTTCGACCTCGGCAGCTGGGTCCTCGCGATCGTCGGTGCCCTCATCGTGCTCGTGATCTACGGCGCGATCGTCGGTCGTCGCAGCCGCGCGTAGTCAGCAGCCGCACACGGAAGGATCCGCCCGTCGCCTCGCGCGACGGGCGGATCTTTCTTTCGTCTTGCGCGGTCGCCGTCGACCACGCTACATTACCGATCAGTTCTGAAACAGTTCGGTTATGAAAGGCGCGCGCATGGCGACCACGACTCTTCCGACCACCGTCACCTCGGCGGACGGTACCGCCATCGCGATCGAGACGGTCGGTACCGGACCGGCGCTGGTGCTGGTCGACGGCGCAATGTGCCGCCGTGGCTTCGGCCCGGCGCGCAAGCTCGCGGAGGCACTCGCCGACCGCTACACGGTCTCGTTCTACGACCGGCGCGGACGAGACGACAGCGGCGACACCGCGCCCTACTCCGTCGCCCGCGAAGTCGAGGACCTCGCGGCGGTGCTGGAGGTGGCGGACGGGTCGGCTTTCGTCTACGGAACCTCCTCCGGCGGAGCGCTCGCGCTCGAGGCCGCGATCGCGGGCGTGCCGATGCGACGACTCGCGGTCTATGAGACGCCCTACATCTACGAGGCCGGCAGCGCCGACGCGCGCGTCGACCACCGTGCTGCGCTGCAGACCTTGATCACGGCCGGCGACCGAGCCGCTGCGATCCGCTATTTCCTGGTCGACATGGTGGGCGCGCCGGCCTTCGTGCCGCTGATGATGCGTGTGATTCCCGGGGTATGGCCGAAGGTCGTGGCCGTCGCGCACACCCTGCCGAACGACGCCGCGGTGATGGGGGATTTCACCGTGCCCGGCGATCGGCTCGGGTCCATCTCCGTGCCGACTCTCGTGCTGGGTGGCGGAAAGGGCAAGGCGAACATGAAGCGCGCCGTGCGCGCCGTCGCTGCGGCCGTGCCGGGTGCCTCCTTCCGCGAGCTGCCCGGCCAGACGCACGAGGTGTCCGCGAAGGCGATGGCTCCGGCGCTGGCGGAGTTCTTCGTCTGAGCCGCTGAGTCCGAGGCACCCGTGGGTTCGACGTTCGCGGCTCGCGTAAGCGGGTTGCCCGACGAGCGTCGAACGAGTTGGCTCGAGTTATGACAACGGCAACCACTGTCCCCACGATCACCCTCAACAACGGCGTCGAGATCCCCCAGCTGGGTTTCGGCGTCTTCCAGATCGAGCCGGACAAGACCGAGGCGGCGACCCTCACCGCGCTCGAGGTCGGCTATCGACACATCGACACGGCGGAGATGTACGGGAACGAGGCCGGCGTCGGTGCCGCACTGCGTGCATCCGGCCTCGACCGCAGCGAGGTCTTCGTCACCAGCAAGCTGAACAACGGCTTCCACGCCCGTGCCGACGCGCTGGCCGCGATCGACCGGACGCTGGCGGAGCTCGATTCGGCCTACGTCGACCTGTTCCTGATCCACTGGCCGCTGCCGGAGGTCGGTGACTACGTCGAGACCTGGCAGGCGATGGAGGAGATCTATCGCAGCGGCAAGGCGAAGGCGATCGGTGTCTCCAACTTCCAGGCGCACCACCTGCGCCGACTGCACGCAGAGACCACGATCACGCCGGCGGTCAACCAGATCGAGGTGCACCCGTACCTCACGCAGAACGAACTGCGCGCGTTCGGTGCCGAGCACGGCATCGTGACGGAGGCGTGGTCGCCGATCGCGCAGGGCCTGGTGCTGGATGACGAGGCGATCGTCCGTGTGGCCCGACTGGTCGGGCGCACTCCCGCCCAGGTGGTGCTGCGCTGGCACATCCAGCGCGGCGACGTGGTCTTCCCGAAGTCGGTGACGCGCGAGCGGGTCGAGGAGAACTTCGCGCTGTTCGACTTCGAGCTGGACGAGGAGTCGATGGCCGCGATCGACGGGCTGAACCGCGACCACCGCACGGGTCCGGACCCGGACACCTTCAACTACGTGCCGAAGGCGTAAGCCTCTCCCCGCGAGATGCCTCTTTGTACGCCCCGCCCGGCGTGTCGCGTACGAAAGAGGCATCTCGCGGGGTTCTAGGCGCCGTCGCGCCAGGAGTGCTCGGGAGCGAAGCCGAGGATGCGACGGGCTTTGTCGATCGAGAGCAGCGTCTCGGTGTCGGAGAACGGGCGCTTGATCGGCGCGTTCGGGAACACCTCGGCCACCAGTTCGGCGTTCGGCCGCGTCATCACGGTGTCCGCGGCCGCGATGATGAAGCGGTCGAAGCCGAGGGCGTCAAGTTCGAGAGCCTTCTGCACGGCCTGGGCGCCGTCGCGACCGTCGATGTATCCCCAGAGGTTCCACTTGCGCGTGCGCGCATCCGCGTCGAACGGGAACTCGGCGTAGTCGGCCGGATCCATCACGTTCGAGAAGCGCAGGCCGATGATCTTGAGCTCGGGATGCCAGCGGCACAGCTCGATCGCGAGCTGCTCCTCCAGGTGCTTGGTCAGCGAATAGACGGACTCGGGCCGAGCCGGATAGTCCTCGTCGACCGGGATGTACGGCGGATCGACGTCGAACGGCAGACCGAGCACCGTCTCGCTGGAGGCGTAGACGATGTTGGTGATGCCGAGACGGATCGCGGCGTGGAAGACGTTGAAGGTCGCGAGCATGTTGTTGTGGAAGGTCGCGATGTCGGGCAGGATGCCCGGCGCGGGGATCGCCGCGAGGTGCACCAGCGCATCCACTCCGCTGTGCTGGTCGTTCACCGACTGCAGCGCGTCGACGACCTCGCCGTAGTTCGTGATGTCGATCCGCACGAATCCCGGCCCGCGCTCGCCCGCCCGATCGAGGTTCACCACCTCATGCCCCTGATCGCGGAGCCGCGTGACGACGCTCCTACCCAACTTGCCCGACCCGCCGGTGACCGCAATACGCATAAAGCCCACGCTACGGCGAAAAGTTGCAGGCCGACGCGGGTTGACCTGCAACTCTTAGGTCGGGCGAGGGCGGCGGGTCGGGCGAGGGCGGCCTGGGCGGCGGGTCAGGCCTCGGAGATGCCGTCGCCGAGCTCGGGCGCCGACGGGTCGGAGAGGCGGGCGACCCAGCGGGAGAGGAAGACCGCGCCGGCGTCGTCGTGGATGAGTTCGTTGTGCACCAGCACGGGGTAGGGCTTGGCGAGCACGCCGTCCGACGGTCGGACGTCGACGTGCGCGACCTCGTAGTCGTGCTCGTGCAGCCAATCGGCCATCGCGTAGTCGCTGCGGGAATCGCCCACGGTGCGCCAGACGGTCGGCACTGCACCGGTCGCCGCGAGCAGCTCGATCGCGCGGCGAGCGCCGAGATCCTTGCCGAGCTGGTTCGACTCGATGTCGGTCGAGATGACCGTCGGGTCGATCCGATAGCCGATCTCGCCGGCGTCGTTGGGGTAGCGGATGCCGCGGCGCTCGACGCCGAGGCCGGCGGCGGTCATGATCTGCAGCGCATCCGCGTCGAAGACCAGCTGGCGGCCGAGGTACTCCTCGCTGGAGACCTCGAGCAACTGCTCCGCGGAGACCATCGCGCGCTTGGTCTCGTCGAAGAAGACGAGATCGGCGTAATCGCGCTTGATCATGGTCTCGAGTTCGCTCGCGACCGCAGCGGGGATCGCCAGGCTCTCATCGACGATCGGCTCGGAGGTGCCGCGATCGTCGACCGTGAACCAGACGGCGCCCTTCTCGCAGATGCAGACGAAGCGGGCGTCGTGCGAGACGCCGCGCTCGAGGAGCTTGGGCAGCACGCGCTCGGTGAGGAACGCATCCGACCGCCCGGTGTTGAACACGATCGGCACGCCCGCGTTGGCGAGGGTGACCAGGTCGTCGGCGATCGAGTCGATGGCGAGGGTGCGGGTGACGGGACTGGCGATCGGGCCGTCGACGTCGAGGAGGAGGCCGAACGGCGGGGCTGCGTGAGTCATCGCATCCATTCTGCCGTGCCGGCTGGGGGCCTCCGCCGATCCTCCGCCGAAGAGTTGCAGGACAACTCGCGTAGACCTGCAACTTTTCGGGAAGAGTGGGGGCATGACGACGATGCCGGAGCCCCGAACGCCCTCCCTGCGCGATGCGCCGATCCTGAAGTGGGGAATCCTGGCACCGGGCGGGATCGCCACCAGCTTCGCCACGGCGCTGCGCGGGCACACCGATCAGCGGATCGTGGCGGTCGGCTCGCGCTCGGGAGAGCGCAGCGCGACGTTCGCCGAGCGCTTCGACGTCGAGCGGAGCTACGACTCCTACGAGGCCGTGGTGCACGACGCGGACGTCGACGTCGTCTACATCGCGTCTCCGCACTCGGAGCACGCTCGGCAGGCGCTGCTCGCCATCGCGGCCGGCAAGCACGTACTGGTGGAGAAGCCGATCGCGCCCACGGCGGCGGAGGCGGAGATGATCGTCGCCGCAGCGCGGGCAGCGGGGGTCTTCGCGATGGAGGCGATGTGGACGCGGTACCTGCCGCACATCGACGTGCTGCGGCAGCTGCTCGCCGACGGCGCGATCGGTGACCCGGTGCTGGTATCGGCCGACTTCGGCGGCGCGTTCCCCGTCGATCCGAGCAGTCGCGCTTACGCGCCCGAGCTGGCCGGCGGCGGGCTGCTCGACGTGGGGGTGTACGCGTCGAACTTCGTCAGCCTCGTGGCGGGCACTCCGCTCTCCGTCTCGGTGACCGGCGCGCTGACCCACACCGGAGTCGACGGGGTGGCGACGATCGTCGGCCGGCACGCCGGTGGGGTGCAGTCGGTCGCGAGTTCGACGATCTGGTCCGAGACGGCGCAAGCCGCGAGCGTCAGCGGACGCGAAGGGCGGCTCGATGCGGTCGGGCCGTTCTGGAAGCCCGGCGGGGTCGCGCTCATCCGCGGTGACGATCGGGCGGAGTGGATCGACCGCTCAGGGGTCAGCGGTGGGGACGGGCTCGCGTACGAGGCGGTCGCGCTGGCGCGGTATGTGACCGAGGGGCGGACGGAGTCGCCGCTGCAGTCGCTCGATGAGACGGTGTCGATCATCCGGACGCTGGACGAGGCGCGGCGGACGCTCGGGGTCGTCGGAGTGTAGGACGCGGACACAACCTCGGCTGAGAGTGGTCGTCAGCCCTGATGGGCGCTGAGGAACGGTCTCAGCCGAAGTTGTGCTCGTCAGGACACGGGCAGTTCAACGCGGAACGCGGTGCGGCCGGGCTCCGAGGCGACGGAGACCGAGCCGTGGTGCGCCTCCACGACGGCGGCGACGATCGCGAGGCCGAGGCCCGTCGAGCCGGTGCTCCGGGCGCGGGACGAGTCGCCGCGGGCGAAGCGCTCGAACAGCACGGGCACGAGGGCGGGATCGATGCCCGGGCCGTCATCGGTCACCGTGACGACCGCGACCGGCACGCCCGTGGCGTTCACCTCGCTGTGCAGCGCGGCGACGACGCGGGTGCCCGCCGGGGTGTGCACGTTCGCGTTGCGCAGCAGGTTGGCGACCACCTGGTGCAGCCGGAAGCCGTCGCCGACGATCTCGATCGGCTCGTCCGGCAGCTCCAGATCCCACTCGTGGTCGGATCCGGCGACGTGCGCATCCGAGACCGCCTCGATCAGCACCATGGTGAGGTCGACGGATTCGCGCTCCAGGTCGCGGCCCTCGTCGAGTCGGGCGAGCAGCAGGAGGTCCTCGACGAGCGAGGTCATCCGGGTCGCGGCCGATTCGATCCGGTCGAGCGAGTAGACGGCGTCCTCGCTGAGTTCGGTGCCGCCGCGGCGGGGCAGCTCGGCGTAACCGCGGATCGCCGCGAGCGGCGTGCGCAATTCGTGCGAGGCATCCGCCACGAACTGGCGCACCTTGTTCTCGCTGGCCTGGCGCGACTCGAGCGCGCCACCGACGTGATCGAGCATCCGGTTGAACGCTGCACCCACGCGGCCGATCTCGGTGCGGGTGTCGGCATCCGCCTCCGGCACGCGCTCGGCGAGTTCGACCTCGCCGCGCTCCAGCTGCAGCTGCGCAACCCGGGTGGCCGTGGACTCGACGCGGTCGAGGGGGCGCAGGGCGACGCGGATGAACCAGGTAGCCGCGAAGGCGGCGGCGAGCATGCCGAGGACGGAGACGATCAGGATGATCCAGATCAGGGTGGTGACGACATCGGTCACGTCGCTCATCGGGATGCCGACGACCTCGGTGGTGCTGCCGTCGGTCGTCGCGACGACGCGATAGAGGCCGAGGGAACCACCGAGGTCGACGGTCTGGACCTCGCCCGCGCGCGAGCCGACGCCGGTGGGGACGGCGAAGAGGGTCGCTGCCTGCTGCACCGTGAGCGTCTCGGTGGATCCGCCGTAGCAGAGCGTGGCGGTTCCGTCCTCGATCGTGGCGGTGATCGCGTCGTTCGATCCGGGTCCGTTGCCGTAGCGGCACCGTTCGGCCGCGCTGAGGTCGAGGTTGCGGAATCCGCCCGGCCCGCCCGGACCGTTCGCGGCCTCCGCTACTTGGCTGTCCAACCGATCCATCAGGAACGACTGCAGGGAGATGACACTCACGACCCCCACGATCGCGGAGACGACGGCGACCATCGCGACGACGGCGGCGACCATCCGGCGGCGCAGAGTCCAGGGCGCGCGACGGTGGGTGGAGGAACTCTTCATGGCGGAGCGGGTGGCGAAATCGGCGAGGGCGGTGCGGGGCGACAAGGATCGTTGCTCGGCGGACTTATTCGGCGGGCTTGAGCATGTAGCCGGCGCCGCGGACCGTGTGGATCATCGGGTTGCGGCCGGCGTCGATCTTCTTGCGCAGGTAGGAGATGTAGATCTCGACCACGCTGGACTTGCCGCCGAAATCGTACGACCAGACGCGGTCCAGGATCTGCGCCTTGCTCAGCACCCGGCGCGGGTTGCGCATCAGGAAGCGCAGCAGCTCGAACTCGGTCGCGGTCAGCTCGATCTCCGTGTCGCCGCGACGTACCTCGTGGCTGTCCTCATCGAGCACGAGGTCGCCGACGACGACCTGCGGGTCGTTCACGTCGGCGGAGAGCAGGGTGGAGCGGCGGATCAGGCCGCGCAGGCGGGCGACGAGCTCCTCCAGCGAGAACGGCTTGGTGACGTAGTCGTCGCCGCCGGCGGTGAGGCCCGCGATCCGGTCGTCCAGAGCATCCTTCGCCGTCAGGAAGAGCACCGGGGTCTCGCTGCCGTCGGCGCGGACCCGCTGCAGCACCTGCAGGCCGTCGATGTCGGGCAGCATCACGTCGAGCACGATCACGTCAGGGCGGAACTCGCGGGCCAGCGAGATCGCGGTGCGGCCCTCTGCGGCGGTCTTGACCTCCCAGCCCTCGTAACGCAGGGCCATCTGCAGCAGATCGGTGAGGGTGTTCTCGTCGTCGACGACGAGCACGCGGATGGGGGTGCCGTCCGCTCGCTTCAGCTTGGTGCGCTGAGCGGGCGCGAGGTGCTTGGAGGGGGCAGCGGGTGTCGTCGTCATGCGCTTATGCTGCCGCTGCTTCCTATGAACCGTCTATGCGGCTCCGATGCGCTCGCTGTGCCTCGTGGTGGCGAGCCCGGTCGGGGACTCGAGGCGGTCCGCCGACCGTCGCCCGCGACTCATAGCGAGCGCATAGACGCGGGCGACGCAGCGCATAGGGGGCGGCGGTGGACTGCGGATGCACGGCGAGCACGCCCGTGCCCCATCCACTCGAAGGACAGCATGTTCGCCACCTATCTCCGGCGCGAGCTCACGAACCGCAAGCGGCAGACGGCCATCATCGCCGTCGGCATGGCGCTCGCGATCGCTCTCGTCATCCTCGTCAACTCGTTCGCCGCCGGCGTCACCAACGCGCAGGCGGCCGTGCTGCAGTCCGTGTACGGCGTCGGCACCGACATCACGGTCACCAAGGCCGCGGAGGCGCCGACGGACGGCGCGGAAGGCGGACAGCGCTTCGACTTCGGCTCGGCCGACGGCACCACCGGCACCGACGGCACCACCGACGTCAGCCAGTCGCGCCTGGAGGCCGGCCGCGGCACCACCACCTTCGACGCCACCTCGGTGGACACCGTGGCCGGTTTGAGCAACGTCTCCGCCGCGATCGGGGTGCTCTCGCTCTCCAACACGACCTTCGACGGTTCGCTACCGACGCAGGCCGAGGGTACGACCGGCACCGACACTCAGGCGCAGGGCCAGATGCCCAGCGGCGACGCCACGGCGGCGCCCGGAGGCGGCGGCGGCTTCGGCGGCGGCAACTTCAACGTCGACTCCTTCACCGTGCTGGGCCTGGACCCGGCCGGCTCGGCCATCGGCCCCCTCGCCGACGTGACGCTCAGCGACGGACGTACCTTCACGGCCGACGACGCCGGCCAGAACGTCGTCGTCGTCGACTCGAACTACGCGACCACCGCCTCCCTCTCGGTCGGGTCCACGCTGAACATCGGCGGCACCGACTTCTCGGTGATCGGCATCGTCACCTCGGACTCGACGGATTCGACCACCGCGTCGAACACGTACATCCCGCTGGACGTCGCGCAGACGCTGTCCGGCGAGACCGGCATGATCTCCTCCATCTACGTGCAGGCCGCCTCGTCGAACGACATCGCCCAGGTGCAGGCCGACATCGAGACCGCGCTGCCGGACAACACGGTTTCGACGCAGGCGGATCTCGCCTCGACCGTCTCGGGTTCGCTCTCGACCGCGGGCGACCTCGTCGCCAACCTCGGCACCTGGCTGTCGCTGCTGGTGCTGGCGGCGGCGTTCCTGATCGCGATCCTGTTCACCATCTCGGGCGTCACCCGTCGTACCCGTGAGTTCGGCACTCTGAAGGCGATCGGCTGGTCCAACGGCAAGATCGTGCGCCAGGTCGCCGGCGAGTCGATCGTGCAGGGCCTGATCGGTGGCGCGGCGGGCATCGTGCTGGGACTGGCCGGCATCGTGATCGTCAACCTGATCGCACCGACCCTCTCGGGCTCCTCCACGGGTACCGCCTCCGCTGCGGGTGCCGGCGGACCGGGCGGAGGTGCGGGCTTCGGCGGCGGACCGGGCGCCGCGGCGACCACGACCGCGACCGACGTCGCGCTGAACCTGCCCGTCACGGTCCCCGTGATCCTGATCGCCGTCGGCCTCGCCGTGCTCGGCGGCCTGCTCGCCGGCGCGATCGGCGGCTGGCGCGCCTCCCGCCTGCGCCCCGCCGCGGCCCTGCGCTCGGTCGGCTAGCTCCCCCTCCTCCAGCGGGTCGTCGACTCTTCGACCTGTCGAAGAATCGACGACCCGCTCCCCCACACACTGCGAAAGGTCGGACATGTACGTCCTGAAGAACGTCACCAAGAGCTACGACGGCGCGAAGAACAAGGTCACCGCACTGAACAACGTCTCGCTCACCATCCCGGACGGCCAGATGGTCGCCATCCAAGGCCCGACCGGCGGCGGCAAGTCGACGCTGCTGCAGATGCTCGGCGCGCTGGATCGCCCGACCTCGGGCACCGTCACACTGGGCGAATCCGAGATCTCGAAGGTCGGTGACACGAAGCTCGCCGACATCCGCGCGCACGACGTGGGCATCGTCTTCCAGAGCTTCAACCTGATCCCGACGCTGAACGCGCTGGAGAACGTGGAGACGGCGCTCGCGCCGCAGAAGAAGGTCGGCGCGACCGAGCGGACCAAGCGGGCGAAGGAGGCGCTGGAGTCGGTCGGACTCGGCGAACGACTCGATCACCTGCCGAGCGAGCTCTCGGGCGGCCAGCAGCAGCGCGTCGCGATCGCTCGCGCCCTGGTGAAGAACCCGAAGGTGCTGCTGGCGGATGAGCCGACCGGAGCGCTGGACGAGGAGACCCGCGACGAGATCATGGCGCTGCTGGAGACGCTGTGGAAGGATCTCGGCCTCACGCTGGTGATCGTGACGCACGACTCCGCCGTGGCCAAGCGTGCGCAGCGCCGACTGCACATCAAGGGCGGGCACGTGAAGGACGTCGCGTAGTGACCCCTGCGCGACACCGACCGTTCAGCGCAAGCCCACATGAGACGGCGGTGTCGCGGCAGGGTCGGAGTCGTACACTGGCGAACATGGAGCACGAGCCTTCGACGCATCCCCTCCGTGTGATCTCGTACAACCTGCGAGAGCATCGCGCGCATCACGAACTGGCGAGCCTCGCGGCGCGGCACGACGTGGACGTGCTGTGCCTGCAGGAGTGCGACACCACCAAGCTGCCGGAGCAGATCGGCGATCTGCGGCTCGCGGCGGTGACGGCGCGCAATAGGCTCGGGCTCGCGGTGTACTACGGATCCGAACGCTTCGACCTGGTGGACAGCGCGGCGTTCGAACTGAGCAAGTCGATGCACGACCGCGTGATGTCGCCGGCGCACGAGCGGCTGCTCGCGGTTCGGCTCGACGACCACAACGGCGGCCGCATCGTGGTGGGCTCGTTCCACGCGGCGCCCCTGTCGGCCGCCAACTCGGTGCGGCGCAAGCAGATCAACGAGGCGCTGGAGTCGATGCGCGAATACGCACCGGAGGCGCCGACGCTGATGGTCGGCGACTACAACTATCCGTGGTTCTTCAAGGGGCTCGATCGCCGGATGACCGCGAGCGGCTATGCGGTGACCCGGAGCGATGCGCCCACCTACGCGCGCTACCGCTACTTCAGCGGTCACTTCGACTTCGCGATCTCCGACCTGATGAACATCGAGCGCATCTCGACGCTGCCGCAGGGCACCAGCGACCACCTGCCGGTGCTGATCGACGCGGACTACGCGACGCCGTCGCGCCAGGCCGCGTAGGCGCGGGCTCGGGGCGCGCTCGCGTTATCTCGCGAAATTTCGCGAGATTCGATGTTGCGGGCGAGATGGCACGCCGCGGCGTCGCATCTCGTCCGCGACGGGGGATCTCACCAGCGGGGCCGACGTCGTGGGCTGGAGAATGCGCGGAAGTGGCGCCGAACGACCGAATCTCGCGAAATTTCGCGGAGGGGCGGGGCGGGCGGGCAGAGCGGGCGTGGGCCGCGGCGTACCAGAGCGCGGGCGGGCGCACAGCCGCTGTCGATAGGCTCGACGCGTGACCACCCTCATCCTCGCGCGCCACGGTGAAACCGTTTGGCACGCCGAGAACCGGTACGCCGGCTCCTCCGATATCGCTCTGACCGCCGCCGGGCACGACCAGGCCGCGACCCTCGCCGCCTGGGCCGTGGACGCCGAGCTCGACGCGGTGTTCTCCTCGACGCTCGTACGCGCCGTGCGCACGGCGGTGCCGGCCGCCCGCGCGGCGCACCTCGAGCTGCAGCAGGACGCCGACCTGGTGGAAGTCGACTTCGGCCAGGGCGAGGGACTCACCACGACCGAGATGGCGCAGCGCTTCCCGGACGCGTACGCGGCGTGGACGGCGGCGCCGGCGATCCAGCCGCTGCCCGGCGGCGAATCGGGGCTGGATGCGGTGGCGCGCGCGAACACGGCGCTGGCGCGGATCCGCCGTCAGTATCCCGACGGCCGAGTCCTGATCGTGGCGCACGGCACGCTGATCCGACTGCTGTTGTGCGCCTACCTCGGCATCAACCCGGAGACCTACCGACACACCTTCCCCGTGGTCGACAACGTGTCGCTGACCACGCTGCGGTGGGACGCCACCGGCGTCGGCCTGCTCGGATACAACACGCAGCCGGTTCAGAAGCAGCGCCGGGTCAGTTGAGCCCCAGAGGCTCCTCCAGCGCACCCGCGATCGGGCTGGTGCTCGGCTCCGTCGCGAGTGTGCAACTCGGTGCCTCGTTCGCGGTGCTGCTGTTCCCGACGGCCGGGCCGATCGGCACCGTGACGTTGCGGCTGGTGCTCTCGGCGGCGGCGCTGCTGGTCGTCTGCCGCCCCCGCATCCGCGGCTACTCGCGGGCCGACTGGGGAACGGTGCTGCTGTACGGGCTCGCCCTGGGCGGGATGAACGCGGCCTACTACGAAGCGATCGCGCGGATCCCGCAAGGGGCGGCGGTCACTCTCGAGGTGCTCGGGCCGCTCGCGCTCTCGGTGATCGCGGGACGCAGCTGGCTCAGTGCGCTGTGGGCGGTGCTGGCGCTGGGCGGGGTGGCGGTGCTGTCGCTCGGCGGCGTCGGCGGGCTGGATCCCGTCGGCGTCGGATTCGCGTTGCTCGCGGCCGTGCTCTGGGCGACCTACATCGTGTTCGCCGGGCGGACGGGCGGGCGGTTCCCCAAACTGGACGGACTGGCGCTCGCGCTGACGGCCGGGGCGATCGTTTCGCTACCGTTCGGGATCGCGGCCGCCGGCCCGGCGCTGATCCTGCCGCCCGTGCTGCTGCTCGGCCTCGCGGTCGCCGTGCTCTCCTCCGCCGTGCCCTACGCGCTGGAACTGCTCGCGCTGCGACGCATCCGCTCGTCGACGTTCAGCATCCTGATGTCGCTCTCCCCCGCTGCCGCTGCGCTGAGCGGGTTCCTCGTGCTGGGTCAGCGCCTGACCTGGCTCGAGGCGGTCGGCATCGCGCTGGTCGTCGCCGCGTCGGTCGGCGCCGTCCGCACGGCGTCGCGCTGACGGCGGGCCCGACGCGCTGCCGCACCCTTGGCGAATAGTTGCAGGTCAACTCGCGCCGACCTGCAACTTTTCGGAAGAGGAGGTTCGCGAGCGGATAGTTAGCGTGGGTAATGAGTTAGGCTAACTATGTGGAGACGATGAACAGCACGCTCGCGACCGAGGTGCGGGTGGCCGTGGGCCGGCTGGCGCGGCGGCTGCGCAAGGAGAAGGCGCAGCACGAACTGAGCGACACGATGTTCGCGGTGCTGGCGTACCTCTATCGCGACGGTGCGCGCACGCTCGGCGAACTCGCCGACTACGAGCAGGTCAAGCCGCCGTCGATGACGCGCACCGTGAACTGCCTGGTCGACGACGCGCTGGTCGAACGGCTACCGGATGCGCGGGACGGCCGGATCACCCGCATCCGCTGCACCGACAAGGGCGCCGCTCTGGTGCTCGAAGTCCGCGAGTCGCGTAACGCCTGGCTCAGCGCCCAGCTGGACGCCCTCCCCGCCGACGAACGCGCCACGCTCGCCGACGCCGCCGCGATCTTGAGGAGGCTCACCGACTGATGAGTGCCATGTTCCGATCCCTATCCGTCGTCAACTACCGCATCTGGTTCGCCGGGGCGATGGTGTCCAACATCGGTACCTGGATGCAGCGCACCGCCCAGGACTGGATCGTGATCAACGATCTGACCGACCACGACGCGACGGCCCTCGGAATCACCATGGCCCTGCAGTTCGGTCCGCAGCTGGTGATGGTGCCGTTCTCGGGACTGATCGCCGACCGCTTCGACCGCCGCAAGCTCTTGATGGCGACGCAGGCGGCGATGGGACTGCTGGGCCTGGGCCTCGGCCTGATCGTGGTCACGGGCGTCGTGCAGCTGTGGATGGTGTACCTCTTCGCCCTGCTGCTCGGCTTCGTGGCGGCGGTGGACGCGCCGGTGCGGCAGACCTTCGTCTCGGCGATGGTGGACGAGAAGAACCTCTCGAACGCGGTCTCGCTGAACTCGGCCTCCTTCAACCTGGCGCGGATGATCGGGCCGGCCGTCGCGGGCATCCTGATCGCCGCGATCGGCACCGGGTGGGTGTTCCTGCTGAACGCGGTGAGCTTCGCGGGGGTGCTGATCTCGCTGCGGTACATGCGGGTCGGCGAACTGCGTCCGGCACCGCGGGCGTCGAAGGGCAAGGGAGCGCTGCTGGAGGGCTTCCGCTACGTGTCCAAACGCGGCGACATCCTCGTGATCATGACGATCGTGGCGATCATCGGCATGTTCGGCCTGAACTTCCCGATCTTCGCGTCCACCATGGCGACGGTGGAGTTCGGGATGGGGGCGAGCGAGTTCGGCTTCCTCTCCTCGGCCATCGCCGTCGGTTCGGTCGTGGGGGCGCTGCTCTCCGCTCGGCGCGATCGCCCGCGCATCCGACTGATCTTCGGTGCGGCCGCGGGTTTCGGCCTGGCGCTGCTCGCCGCGGCGGTGATGCCGAGTGTGTGGACCTTCGCCCTGGTGCTGCCATTCGTCGGCATCGCGGCGCAGACCCTGATGACCAGCGCGAACGGCTTCGTGCAGCTCTCGACCGACCCGGCGATGCGCGGCCGGGTGATGGCGCTGTACATGGCGATCTTCATGGGCGGCACCCCGATCGGTGCGCCGCTGATCGGCTGGGTCGCGGATGCGTTCGGCCCGCGCTGGGCGCTGGGTGTGGGCGCGGCGTCCGGCTTCGCCGCCGCGTTGGTGGGCGTGGTGTGGCTGGTGCGGACGCAGCATCTGCGGGTCCACTACCGGGTGCGCGAGACGCCGCACCTGGTGGTGCGGCACGACGGCATGCGCGCCGCGGCGCGCCAGGCGTTGGCTGCGGACGAGGCGGTCGCGGCGCGCTCGGTGTAGGGCGGGGCGCGGCGTCTCGCGAGATCGCGCATCGCGGACGAGGTGCGCTGCCGCGGCAGGGCACCTCGTCCGCAGGTGCGAATCTCGCGAAATTTCGCGAGATTTCGCGGGGCGTCAGGCCTCGCGGGTGATCTCGACGGTGACGAAGAGCTTCGAGGAGAAGGGGCCGGCGTAGACGCCGCGCAGCGGGGCGATGTCGTTGTAGTCGCGGCCGCGACCGACGATGACGTGGCGGTCGCCGATGTCGATCAGGTTGGTCGGATCGTAGCCGCGCCAGGTGCCGCCGCAGAACCACTCCACCCAGGCGTGACTCTCCCCCACGACCGTCTCGCCGATGGGCGCGTCGGGCTTGGGGTGCAGGTAGCCCGAGACGTACCGCGCCGGGATGCCGATCGAGCGCAGCGCGCCGAGCGTGATGTGCGTGATGTCCTGGCAGACACCCTGCTTGGCCGCCCAGGACTCGGAGGCCGTGGAGTGCACCCCGGTCACGCCCTGCATGTACTTGACCTGCCGGCCGACCTCCTCGGCGATCGCGAGGGCCGCGTCGCACGGGCCCTCCGACTCGTCCGCGATCCTCTTCGCCAGCTCGACGAGATCCTCCGGCGGATCCGTTCGCACGGTCTGCTTCGACTGCTCGACGTACTCCGTCAGCGTCTCGACCTGCTGGGCCAACTGCTCCCAGCCGACCGGATGCTGCGGGTGCGGCTTGGGCCGGATCTCCACGAGCGACGTCGCGGTGAGCGAGAGCTCCTGGTGCGCGTTCAGCACATCGAACGACGACACCCGGGTGCCCCAGTAGTCGGTGTAGTTGTGCGCCGAGGTGACCGGCTTGATGTCGAGGTTCGAGAACAGCACGAGCTGTCCGTCCGACGAGGCCGGAAGCATCCGCGCCTCGTTGTAGGACGCGACGACGTCGCCTTCGTACTTGAAGCCCGTCGTGTGCTTGATACGTAGCCGGCTCACAGCGCCTCCCCGATCCAGTTGGGCATAACGTTCGTGGGGAAGTACCGCTGGCGGATCGCTTCGGAGGCGGCCGAGGTCGCGTCCTGCACGTTGTCCATGTGCAGCGGCAGGTCGTCGAGGATCGACGCGATCGGCCGGAACTCGAGCTCCGAGCGGATCTGACCGAGCAGACGCAGCGCGTCGCTGGTGACGCCGAGGCGGCCGGTGCGCGGCTCGATGTCGCGCATGCAGTTCTCGGCGCGGGACACCGAGAACATGATGGAGCGCGGGAACAGGCGGTCCAGGAGCAGGAACTCGGCCGCGTTGCGGGCACTCGGCACGCCGCGGTAGGTGCGCAGGTACGCCTCGTAGGCGCCGCAGGAGCGCAGGATGGTGGTCCAGGACGGACCGGACGCCTCCGTCAGCGATCGCGTGGCGAGCAGGCGGGCCGTCATGTCGGCGCGCTCGATGGAGCGGCCGAGCGTGAAGAACTGCCAGGCCTCGTCGCGGCTGGTGGCGGATTCGATGATGCCGACGGCCAGGGCGCTGCGCTCGCGGACCCAGCTGAAGAACTCGGCGACCCGCTCCCCCGAGACGCGGCGCGGCATCCGGGTGCGGGTCGTGTTCAGGCACTCCCACAGCTCGGTCGACACGATCTCGCGGGCGCGGCGAGCGTTCTCGCGAGCAGCGCCGAGCGAGTAGGCGATCGAGGCCGGGTTGCTGCGGTCGATCGCGAGAATCGCGAGCACGTCGGCGCGGGTGAGCTGCTCCATGTCGTCGGGGGCGGTGGAGCCCATCACGGAGAGCAAGGAGCGGCAGGCGGTGTCCTCATCGATCCACGGATCCTCGAGGAGGAGCTGCAGGTGCACGTCGAGGATGCGGGCCGTGCCGTCGGAGCGCTCGATGTAGCGCCCGATCCAGAACAGGGATTCGGCGATGCGGGAGAGCATTAGAGCGTCGCCTCCGAGGTGGTCGTGGTCCGAGTGGTTTCGGCAGGCTCAACCAGCGAAGTGGATTCGGTTTCGGCAGGCTCAACCAGCGAAGCGGATTCGGTTTCGGTGGTTGAGCCTGCCGAAACCACCAGCGTCTGCTGTTGCTGCTGCTGCTGGTCGTTGTTGCTCGGCGCATCGTGCGGCGAGTGATCCGGCGTGTGGTTCTTGCCGTAGATGATCGGGATGGACTGCGTCACCGCGGCCTGGTCGGCGACCAGACCCTGGATGTTGTGCGCATCCGACTCGGCCGCACCGAACTGGGTCTCGTTGCCGATCACCCAGGTGTCCTTCGAGCCGCCGCCCTGCGAGGAGTTCACCACGAGCTGACCCTCGGGCAGCGCGACCCGGGTCAGACCGCCGGGCAGCACCCACACGTCGTCGCCGTCGTTGACCGCGAACGGGCGCAGGTCCGCGTGCCGCGGGCGCATCCCGTCATCCACGAGGGTCGGGATGGTGGACAGCTGCACGACCGGCTGCGCGATCCAGCCGCGCGGATCCTTCAGCAGCCGGGTACGCAACTCGTCGAGCTCCTTCGCCGAGGCATCCGGACCCACGACGAGCCCCTTGCCTCCGGAGCCGTCGACCGGCTTGACCACGAGCTCGTCGAGGCGGTCGAGCACCTCCTCCAGCGCTCCCGGATCCTCCAGACGCCAGGTGTCGACGTTCTTGATGATCGCGTCCTCACCCAGGTAGTAGCGGATGAGCTCGGGCATGTAGGTGTAGACGAGCTTGTCGTCGGCGACGCCGTTGCCGACCGCGTTGGCGATCGTGACGTTGCCCAGGCGCGAGGCGAGCATCAGGCCCGGAGAGCCGAGCATCGAATCCGCGCGGAACTGCAGCGGGTCGAGGAACTCGTCGTCCACGCGGCGGTAGATCACATCGACCCGGGTGGGGCCGGAGGTGGTGCGCATAAAGACCTTGCCGCCGGAGCAGAACAGGTCGCGGCCCTCGACGAGCTCGATGCCCATCAGACGGGCGAGCAGGGTGTGCTCGAAGTAGGCGGAGTTGTAGACGCCGGGGGTGAGCACCACGACGGTGGGGTCGTCGACACCCTCGGGGGCCGACTTGCGCAGCGCCTGCAGCAGCCGGTTCGGGTAGTCGCCGACGGGGCGGACCCGCATCGAGACGAACAGCTCGGGCAGGGTCTGCGCCATCACGCGGCGGTTCGAGATGACGTAGGAGACGCCGGAAGGTACTCGGACGTTGTCCTCCAGCACCCGCCACGCGCCGACCTCGTCGCGGATCAGGTCGATGCCCGAGACCTGGATCCGCACGCCGTTCGCGCTGGTGATACCGGCGGCCTGGCGGTGGAAGTGCGAGGAGCTGGAGATGAGCCCGGCAGGGATCACGCCGTCCTTGACCGCGTTCTGCGGGCCGTAGACATCGGCGAGGAAGGCCTCCAGAGCCTTCACCCGCTGCTTGACGCCGGTCGAGACGTCGCGCCAGTCGTCCGCCTCGATCACCCGCGGCACCGCATCCAGCGGGAAGGGTCGCTCCTCACCGGCGAAGTCGAAGGTGACACCCTGCGCGAGGTAGGAGGAGGCGAGCGCATCCGTGCGGCCGCGCAACTCTTCCTGGGTCATCTTGGCCAGCGAGGAGTAGACGTCGCGGTACGTCGCGCGCACTGCCTCTGCGTCGCTCGTATTGCTGATTCCAGCGAACATCTCGTCCCAGGGGGGCGCGCCTTTTCGACGTCGCTGTACCTTCTGGGACCCATAGCCATCGAACAGGTCACCCATGGCTCGACTCTAGTGGTGGGCATGTTGCCGGGGTGTTTCACAGATGTCGGGGAGGAGACGGGGGCGGGCGGGGCATCGCATCGGCGCCGAACGAAGTTCGCGGCGCCGGTCCGTCGGAAAGCGGTAACCCCGCCGACATCCGTTGTTCAAAGTGCGCGTTCTGTTTCGCCGGATAACGGTTGTGATAATTCAGGATCGAAGAAACGGGAAACGTTTCTTCGATGACCTCCTTCGGTGTTCTAGTGGCTGCTGTGCCGGGCGACAGCGACCGGCTCCCCTTTACGAATGAGGAGTAACTCCGATGGTTCAACTGTCTCGGCGCACGGCGCTCGGCCTGGGTGGGGCCCTGGGCATGACCGCTCTGCTCGCCGCGTGCTCGTCCACCGCTTCGAGCGGCACCAGCTCCGCCAGCACCGCCGACCTGCGGGTCTGGTTCATGCAGGACTCCGTGTCCGACACCGCGATGGAGTGGCTGAAGACCACGTTCGAGGCGAACAACCCCGGCTCCACGCTCACCTACGAGCTGCAGGTGTGGGACGGCATCGTCTCGAAGCTGCAGACCGCGCTCGCCTCCGCCGACTCCACCCCCGACATCATCGAACTCGGCAACACGCAGGCGCCGACGTTCTGCTCCGTCGGCGCGCTGCTGGACCTCTCGGACATGAAGGAGGAGCTGGGCGGCGACAACCTGACCGAGTCGCTGGTGACCCTGGGCAGCTTCGACGACAAGATGTACGCCGCTCCCTTCTACGCCGGCAGCCGCATCTTCTTCTACCGCAAGGACTGGTTCGACCAGCTCGGCCTGGCCATCCCGACCACCATCGACGAGCTGACCGACGTCGCCACCAAGCTGCAGGCAGCGAACCCCGGCGGCAACGCCAACTTCTCCGCGCTGTACCTGCCCGGCATCGCTTGGCAGTCCGAGATCGCCTGGCTGTTCACCAACGGCGGCCGCATCGCCAAGCAGGACGGCGACAAGTGGGTCGCCGACCTCTCCTCCGACGACTCGCAGGCCGCGTTCACGCAGCTGCAGGCCCTGTGGGCCAGCGGCTCGACGTCCGGCACGGTGACGGATGCGACCACGGCGAGCGCCGCCTACGTTCCGTTCAACGCGGGCGAGACCGGCATGTTCTTCGGCTTCAACTGGCACCTCTCCTCCGTCGACCCGCAGCTGGTCGCCGACGGCAAGGTCGGCTACTTCGGCTTCCCGGGCGTCGAGGCCGGCGAGCCGGGCAACCCGTTCGCGGGCGGCTCGAACGTGGCGATCTCGGGCAAGTCGAAGTCGCAGAACCTCGCGAAGGAGGCGATGAAGCTGATCTTCGCGAAGGAGTTCCAGGAGTACTTCGCCACCGAGGGCGGCTGGGTGCCCGGCAACCTCGAGTACGCGACCGCGCTCGGCGACGACGACCTCGCCACGCTCACCACCGAGGCCGTGAAGAACTCCGTGGGCACGCCCGCCGCGAAGAACTGGGCCCTCGTCGAATCCGCCAAGACCGTCGACGACTTCTTCGTCGCCCTCGGCGCCGGCGGCGACCCCGTCGCGCTGGCCAAGGCGGCGGACGAGAAGATCAACACCATCCTCAACCAGAGCTAGGAACGGAGGGCGGGGCCACGGTCCCGCCCTCTCGCCTGGGAGGGCAGAATCCCATGACACTCGCGGTCAAACAGAAGAAGATCAAGCAGGCCGTTGTGCTCAGCCGGCCGACGGAGCGGCGGCTCGCGCTGATCCTGGTGCTGCCGGCGGTGGCCATCGTGCTGCTGGCGCTGGGCTATCCGCTGGTGCGGCAGATCATCATGTCGTTCCAGAAGTTCGGCCTGGAGCAGCAGTTCGGCGTCGAGCCCGCCTTCGTCGGCTTCGCCAACTACGTCTCGGTGCTCACCGACGGCGGATTCTGGCTGGTGCTGGTGCGCTCGCTGGCGTTCTGCCTGATCACCGCCGCGGTGACCATGGTGATCGGCACCCTCGCGGCGCTGCTGCTGACCAAGATCAGCCGCCCCATCGCCGTGTTCGTGCAGATCGTGATGCTGCTCGCCTGGGCGATGCCGGTGCTGAGCTCGCTGCAGGTGTTCCAGTGGATGTTCGACGCGCGATCCGGCGTGGTCGACTACGCGCTGGGCAGCCTCGGCTTCACCGACATGATCGGCTTCAACTGGTTCGCCCAGCCCGAGACCTTCTTCCTGATCGCGGGTGGCCTGGTGACCTGGATGTCCGTGCCGCTGGTGGTCTTTATGGTCTACGCCTCCGTGACCCAACTCGACGAATCGATGATGGAGGCGGCGGCCCTCGACGGCGCCAGCGGATGGAAGACCTTCCGGCACATCATCGCCCCGTCGATCGCGCCCGTCCTGCTGCTGGTCAGCCTGCTGCAGATCATCTGGGACATCCGCGTGTTCACGCAGATCCACGTGCTGCAGGCCAACGGCGGCATCACCGAGCAGACCAACGTGCTCGGCACCTACGTCTACCAGATCGGCCTCGCCGGCGGTAACTACGGCCTCGCCTCCGCCGCCGCGATGATCATGCTCGCGATCACCCTGCTGCTGACCTGGCGCTACATCTCGATGCTGCTGAAGGACACCTCCTCATGAGTGTTATGACCACCCCGGCCACCGCCACCGCGCCGCAGTCGGCGACCACGGCGATCGTGATGCCGAAGAAGCAGTTCCTGAAGAAGCCGGGGCGCACCAGCATCCGGATGATCGGCAACGTCGTCGCTATCGTGTTCGGCCTGCTCTGGATCTTCCCGCTGTACTGGATGCTGAACACGGCGTTCCTCACGCCGGATCAGATCCAGGCGCGGGTGCCCTCGCTCTTCCCGGTCAACGGCACCTTCGCCAACTTCGGCACGGTGCTGACGGATCCGAACTTCTGGTCGGCGCTGCGGATGAGCCTCTCGATCGCGCTGATCGTGGTGGTCGCCGCCCTGATCTTCGGCTTCTTCGCCGCCCTCGCGCTGAGCCGGTTCCGCTTCCGCGGCCGTGGCTCCCTGATCGTGGCCGTGCTGATCATCCAGATGATCCCGGCCGAGGCGCTGTTCATCTCGCAGTACAAGATGCTCGACGGCTGGGGCCTGCTGAACTCGGTGCTCGGCATGAGCATCCTCTACCTCGGCGCGAACGTGCCGTTCACGATCTGGATGCTCAAGGGCTTCGTCGACGGCGTGCCGATCGAGCTCGAAGAGGCGGCGATGCTGGACGGCTGCTCGCGGATGGGCGCGTTCTTCCGGATCACGTTCCCGCTGCTGGGCTCTGGACTGGTCGCCTCCTCGATCTTCTCCTTCCTGGCGTCCTGGAACGAGTACACGCTCGCCCTGGTCTCGCTCACCTCGGACAGCTCGCGCACCCTGCCGATCTGGCTCACCGGATTCAGCGGCATGAACACCGTCACCGACTGGGGCGGGGTGATGGCCGGCTCCACCCTGATGGCCATCCCCGTGATCGTGCTCTTTATGTTCGTGCAGAACCGCATGGCGACCGGCCTCACCGCCGGCGCCGTCAAGTAGGGAACCATGCCTGAAACACCAGAGGCCCGTACGCAGTCGTACCCCCGCCTCGACCTGGTCGCCGGCCACCCGGTGATCGGCTTCGACATCGGCGGTACCGAGACCAAGATCGGCCTGATCGCGGCCGACGGCGAGGCGATCGACGTGCGCAGCGAACCCACGGCGATCGGCTCGGAGCAGCTGCTGCTCGATCAGCTCGTCGGGGCGGTCGAGGATGCGCGCGAGCGCTTCCCGGAGACGGCGCCGGCCGCGATCGGCGTGCACGTGCCGGGGCTGGTCGACGACGCGCACGGCGTTGTGATCCGCGCCGAGAACCTGTACCTGCAGAACGTGCCGATGCGCGAGCAGCTGGAGCGGCGCACCGGGCTGCCGGTCGCTTTCGGCAACGACGCCCGTGGGGCCGGCTTCGCGGAGTTCCGGATGGGAGCGGCGCGCGGGTACCACAACGCCCTCGTGGTGGCGATCGGCACGGGCATCGGCGCGGCCGTGTTCGTGGACGGACGCTCCTACGACGCGGACGGCTTCGGCTGCGAGCTCGGGCACATGCGGATGATCCCGCCGGGCGACTCGTCGGATGTGGTCTGCGCGTGCGGCGGCATCGGCTGCTTGGAGACCTACTCCTCGGCGGGCGGCATCGCCCGGGCCTACGAGCGGGTCACCGGCCGATCGGTCGACGGCGCGAAGGAGGTCTTCGACGCCGCGCGCAGCGGCGACGTCGCGGCGATCGCGGTGCGCGAGAACGCGATCGACATGCTCGCGCTGGCGTTCGCGCAGATCGCGACCGTGCTCGCTCCGCAGGTGATCGTGGTCGCGGGCGGGCTCTCGCACGCGGGCGAGGAGTTCTTCCGACCGCTGCGCGAGCGGATCGACGCGATGCTGACCTTCCACCGGCGCCCGCGCATCCTCACCGCCCGCTTCGGCGGCCAGGCCGGCGTGATCGCGTCGGCGCTCCGGGCCGACGAGCTGCTCGCCCGATAGCGGGTTGTCACTCCGTCCCGCCGCGGGGTGGGACGGAGTGACAACCCCCTTCATCGAAAGGCGAACATGATCGAGACGACGATGCTGCGCGGCGCGCACAATGGGGGGATGACAGCAGGATCGCGTGCGCCCCTCCGCCCGGGCTTCCGCCGCGTGACGCGGGACAACGAGATCGCGAACGAGGCGTCCAGCTCGATCCTCGCGTGCATCGCGAGCGGACTCGCGACGAACCGTGCCGACCTTGCGCGGCACCTGGGGCTCGCGCCGTCGACGGTGACGGTCAAGGTCGCCGAGCTGATCGCCTCCGGCCTGCTGGAGGATGCCGGCAACGGCGATCCGACCGGCGGGCGTCGCGCGCGCATCCTGCGGCTGATGCCCGGCGCCGGACACATCCTCTCCGCGGCGCTCGGCCGGCACCACGCCCGGCTCGCGCTGCTCGATCTCTCGGGCGCGCTGATCGAGGCGCGGCAGATCCGGATCGACGTGGCCGACGGGCCGGAGCCGGTGCTGGAGGCGCTGACCCAGGGCTGGTACGAGCTGCTCGGTCCGATCTCGCCCTCGTCGGTGCACGGCATCGGCGTCAGCCTGCCGGGCCCGGTCTCGACGGCGACCGGCGCCGTCGACTCCCCCGCCGCGATGCCCGGCTGGCACCGCTACAGCGTGACCGCGTGGCTGTCCGAGCGCTGGGGCGTGCCCGCGGTGGCCGACAACGACGCGAACGCGATGGCCTTGGGCGAATACGCGCTGATCAGCGCGCGCGAAGCATCCGGGCACGACCACAAGAAGCCGCAGAGCCTGCTGTTCCTGAAGGCGGGCAGCGGAGTCGGCTGCGGGCTCATCCTGCACGGCCAGCTCTACCGCGGCGCGACCGCGCTGGCGGGCGACATCTCGCACACCCGCGTCAGCGCGGCGGGCGAGAACCCGTGCAACTGCGGCAACACCGGCTGCCTGGAGACCATCTCGGGCGCGGCCAGCATCATCGTCGAGCTGAACCGGATGGGCATCAAGGCGGAACAGACGGCCGACATCGTTCGGCTGGTGCACGACGCGGATGCGCACGCCACCACGCGGGTGCGCGCGGCCGGGCGGCTGCTGGGCGAGACGATGTCGGCGGTGATCAACTTCGTGAATCCGGAGATCGTGGTGCTGGGCGGGCTGCTCTCGACCATGGAGCCGTTCGTCGCAGCGGTGCGCTCGCAGCTGTACGAGAGCTGCCATCCGCTGGCGACGCGCTCGCTGCGGATCGAGCAGAGCGAGGCCGGGATCGACGCGGGGGTACTCGGGGCGGGGCAGCTGGCGCTGCGGCACGTGCTGTCGGCGCTGTGATGGTCGGCGCTGTCGAGGTTTTCGAGCTGGAGACGCCGCTGCTGACGGTGGACCCGGCGGTGCTGCAGGCGAACATCGACACCATGGCTGCGTGGTGCGCCGAGCGCGGGGTGCTGCTGGCCCCGCACGGCAAGACGACGATGGCGCCCGAGATCTGGCGCGCGCAGCTCGACGCCGGAGCCTGGGGCATCACCGTCGCGAACGCGCAGCAGCTCGCCGTCGCGGTGGATGCCGGCATCGAGCGGATCGTCGTCGCCAACCAATTGCTGTCGGCGGAGGGATTGCGGCTCGCGGCCGCCTCGGGCGCGATCTGCTGGGTGGACTCACTCGCCGGCGTGCGGCTGATGGCCGAGCGCGCAGTCGGCGTCGTCGACGTCTGCGTCGAACTCGGTGCGGTGGGCGCGCGCACCGGCGTTCGCGATGACGCGGTCGCGCTGGAGATCTGCCGGGCGGTGGTCGCGGAGCCATCGCTGCGGTTGCGCGGCGTCTCCGGCTACGAGGGCAGCGTGCCCGGGGCGGATCGGGTCGCCGCGGTGCGCGAGTTCCTGCGGCGGATGCGGGCGGTGTACGAGGACGGGCTCGAGCTGTTCGAGGATCCGCTGATCACGGCGGGCGGCTCGGCGTTCTTCGACCTGGTGGTCGAGGAGTTCGCCGGCCTGCCGCTGGTGCTGCGCTCGGGCGCGTACGTGTTGCATGACGACGTGCTCTACGCGGGATCGACGCCGTCGGCGACGCGGAGCGGGCCGGTGTTCCAGGCGGCCTCGACGTTGTGGGCGCGGGTGGTCTCGGTGCCGGAGCCGGGGCTAGCGATCGTGGATGCGGGCAAGCGCGACGTGGCGTACGACGCCGGGCTGCCGGTGCTGCGGGCGGTGTTCCGCGGCGACGACATCGTGCCGGGCGTGGTCGCGGAGATGACCAACACCAACGACCAGCACGGTTACCTCGCGGTGTCGTCGGGCGAGCTCCGGGTGGGCGACGTGCTGGAGCTCGGTCAGTCGCATCCGTGCACCATCGCGGACAAGCGGCGGGTGCTCACCCTGGCGTCGCGGCTCTCGCCGACCGAGCTGACCATGGTGGGCTCGGTGCCCACCTTCTTCGAGTGAGCACGCTGCTGCGCGGCGGCACCGTCGTGGATCCGGTCGACGGGATGCGGCTCGCCGACGTGATCGTGGACGCGGCGGGCATCCGCTTCGACGGCGCGTTCGACGAGGTGCGCGACGTGACCGGGATGTACCTCCTGCCCGGCTCGATCGACGCGCACTCGCACGCGGATGCGCGGATTCTGGATGACGACGTGCAGCTCGCGCTGCTGCGGCAGGGGGTGACCACCGTGATCGTCGGGCAGGACGGTGTGGGCTTCACGCCAGGCAGCGGCGACTACGCCCGCTCGTATTTCGGCTCCCTGAACGGCGTGCTGCGCTGCGGGCCGCGCGTGCGCGACCAGCTCGCGGCGTACGACGGTGCGACGCGGCTCGGGGTCGGCGTGCTGGTGCCGGCGGGCACGCTTCGGGCAGAGACGGGCGGTGTGCTGCCGGAGATGCGGCGGCTGGTCGCGGAGGGCATGGCCGACGGCGCCCTGGGACTCTCGAGCGGGCTCGACTACACGCCGGGGCGATTCGCGGACGCGGCCGAACTGACCGCGCTGTGCGCGGTGCTCGACGGCGGGGTGTACGTCAGCCACGTGCGCGGCTACGAGGCGGAGCTGCCGCGCGGCTTCGCGGAGTTCGCGCAGATCGTGCGCGGGGCCGGCGTGCGCGGGCACGTCTCGCACCTGCACGCGGTGGAGTCGGTGCTGGCGGAGGTGCTGGCGAGCGACGTCGACTTCAGCTTCGACGCGTATCCGTACGACCGCGGCTTCACGCTGCTGTCGATGATGATGTCGAATCCGGCGGACGTAGCGGCGCGGGCCGCGGCCATCACGGTCGCTTCGGGGCCGTCCTGGGCGGAGGGGCGCGACCTGGTCGGCGTCGACGTCGCCGCGCTGCTGGCCGAGGATCCGAACACCTCCGTCGTCGCCGCCTTCCCGACGCCGCGCGACGACGCGGAACTCGAGCGGTTGTTCGCCGATCCGCGGGCGATGGGCGGCTCGGACGGGATCTTCCTCGGCGGGGCGCCGCATCCGCGGGCCTACGGCTGCTTCGCGCGCATGTACTCGCGGTTCGCGCCGCGGCTCGGCTGGGTCGAACTGGCGCGGATGCTCGCGCTGCGGCCCGCGGAGCGCTTCGGCCTCGGCGCGCGCGGGCGCATCGCCGCGGGCTTCATCGCCGACGTTGTGGTGGCGGATCCCGCGGCGTTCACCGATCGCGCGAGCTACGCCGAGCCGCGGCTGCTGGCGGAGGGTGTGCGCGAGGTCTACGTCGACGGTGTCGCTGTGCTGCGCGACGGCGCACTGACCGCGGCGCTGCCCGGCGGCGGGGTGCGCTGGTGCTGATCGCGGGGGCCGAGGGTGTCTACCGCGAGGACGGCTCGCTGCTGGCGGCGGAGTCGGGGTTGATGTGGCTCGCGTGGCGGGCGCCGTGCCTGTACGGAATCTCGGAGCGCGTCTCCGTGTGGCTGGCAGACGGCACGCGAGTGGCGAGCTGGGAGTACGACGGAGTCGAGGGCTGCCACCTCGCGGCCGGCGCCGACGCGGTGTTCGTGGCCGGCTACGGCTCGGGCACGATGCACCGGTACGGGCTCGACGGCGCGGTATCGTCGGTGCAGCTGCGCGGATCCGGGCCGGACCCGGAGCGGCAGGAGGCCGCGCATCCGCACCACCTTCTCGTCGAGGGCGACACCGTGCTGGTGACCGACCTCGGCAGCGATGCGCTGGTGACACTCGATGCTGTGACGTTGGCCGAGCGTGGCCGAGTGTCGCTGCCGGCCGGCAGCGGGCCGCGGCACAGCCTCCGCCTCGACGATCGCACGATCGCGGTCACCGGCGAGCTCGACGCGAGCGTGATGCTGGTCCGCGACGGGGTGGCTCGGGCGGTTCGTGTACGAAACGAAGGACCGGACGACAGGCCACCGAAATCGCGCTGGCACAATCCGCGTGATTCCAGGGGTCTTTCGACGGCCGGCGACGTGGCCCCCGCTGCCGTCCTTCGTTTCACACCCGACTACCCCTCCGACCTCGCACTGCACCGCGGCGAACTCGTCGTCGCCGTGCGCGGCGGCGGATATCTGGCGCAATTCGACCCGGTCACCCTCGAATCCCGCGGCGCGACCGACGCCGACGGGCCGTGGCCGCAGGCGCTCGCCGTCGAGAACGAGCTGCTCTTCTGCGCGAACCGCGACTCCGACACCGTCACGGTGTCGGACGGTCGCGTGCTGCGCATCCCCCGACCCACCGCACTGATCAGAACGGAAACAGAATGAAGACCGCCGTCTCCACCCCCGACGCCCCGAATCCCGCCGGCGCCTACAGCCAGGGCATCGTCGCGAACGGGTTCCTCTACACCGCGGGCTTCGGCCCGCAGAACGTGCACACCGGCGAGACAGCCGAGGGCATCGAGGCGCAGACCCGGCAGTGTCTGGCGAACGTCGCCGCGGTGCTCGCCACCCAGGGCCTGGACTTCTCCGACGTGGTGAAGTCGACCGTGCACCTGCAGAACCTGGCCGAGGACTTTCCCGGCTTCAACGCGGTCTACCGCGAGATCGTGCCGGAGCCGCTGCCGGTGCGCACGACGGTCGGCTCGCAGCTGGCGAACATCCTCGTCGAGATCGACGTGGTCGCCGCCCTGCGCTGAGCGCCCTCGTCACAAGGGTTGTCACTTTGTCGGCAGGTAACCGACAAAGTGACAACCCTTTTCAGACGAGGACCTCGCGGCCGGTCGCGGCGGATTCGTAGATCGCGGCGAGGATGCGGGTCAGCTCGAGGCCGTGGCTGGCGGGGGCGATCGATTCGCGGCGGCCGAGGGCGGCGTCGACGAAGCCGTCGATCTCGTTCTGGAAGCCGGCCTCCATCTCGAAGGTCAGTGAGTCGATCTGCGGCGCGAGTTCGACGATGGTGTCGTGCACCTCGGTGAACACGCGCAGCTCGGGCTCCAGCTCGGCGCCACCCGCGGTGCCGAAGAGCTTCACACCCACCTCGTCGCGCCCGTGCACGGAGTAGGACGTGTCGAAGCTCAGCACCGCGCCGTTCTCGAAGCGCACCAGGGCGCCGGCGAGATCCTCGACGGTGTTCTTCGACGCGTCGTAGTCGGCCGACTTCCAGCGCGTCAGCGTCTCGATGTTGCCGCGGTTGCCCAGCTTCTCGAAGGTGAAGCCGCTCACCGAGACCACCTTCGGCGCTCCCATCAGCCACCAGACGATGTCGAGGAAGTGCACGCCGAGGTCGATCAGCGGCCCGCCGCCCGAGATCTCCTTGTCGGCGAACCAGCCGCCCGGATTGCCGGCGCGGCGGATGCACGTCGCCTTCGCGTAGTAGATCTCGCCCAGGTCATCGGCCTCGATGAAGGTCTTCAGGATCTGCGCGTTCGGCGACCAGCGCCGCACGTAGCCGACCTGGACGATGCCCTCGGACGCGGCCTCCGCGGCGGCGAGCGCCTCCGCATCCGCCACCGTGCGCGCCATCGGCTTCTCGACCAGCACGCTCTTGCCAGCCTCGAGCGCCTGCACCGATAGCGAGACGTGGGTGTCGTTGCGGGTGCAGATCGAGACCGCGTCGATCTCCGGATCCGCCAGCAGCTCCTCGACCGAGGTGTAGCTGCGCTTCGCGCCGAACTGCGCGGCGCGATCGACGGCGCGGTCGGGGTCGATGTCGCAGATCGCGACGATCTCCACATCCGGGTTCTTGGCGTACGCCAGCAGGTGGAACTCGGCGATGGTGCCGCCGCCGATGATTCCGATTCCGAGCTTGCTCATCCGAGCACCACCGTTCCGTCGACCACCTCGGTGGATTCGTGCCAGTACCGGCGCGCGTTCGCGAGCCCGGTCGTCACCGCCAGCGTCTCCTCCTCGAGGCCCTCGAATTCGATCGAGATCGGGCCGTCGAAGCCGCTGGCCTTGATCAGGCCCAGGATGCGCTGCATCGGCAGGTCGCCGAAGCCCACGATCGAGCCCAGGATCGCGTGCCCGCCGAGAGTGCGCAGCCAGCCGTCGCCCGGGGCGGATTCGCGGATGTAGAAGTCCTTCAGGTGCACGACCGCCGCGTACGGGAGCGTGAACTGCACGGCCGAGAGCGGCTGCTCGTCGACGCAGAGGAAGTTGCCGATGTCGAGCAGGGTGCGGAAGTTCGGTCGATCGACCGCGTAGACCAGGCGGCGGACCCGCTCGGAGTTGTTGGCGAAGAAACCGTGGTTCTCGATCGTGGTGGTGATGCCGAGCGCAGCCGCGTAGTCGGCGAGTTCCTGGCAGATCGGGATCACCGCGGCGAGCGTCTGCTCGTACTCGGCCTGATCCGCGTCGCGCCAGGCCCACTCCACGACGTCGTGGCGGAACAGCGTGATGCCGAGCTCGTGCGCCACGTCGATGTGGGCCTTCACCGTGGCGATCTGGGCGGCCACGTCGTCCGCGCGGAAGTTCGCGCCGACCACGTAGTTGGCAAGCGGCACGCCCTTCTCCGCGGCGCGCTGCTTGATCGCGGCCACCAGCTCCGGGTTCTGCGTCAGGTCGGTGCCGAGTCCGGCGATCGAGATCTCGAGGTGATCGGCGTCGCTCTCGGCGACCCAGTCGATCACGTCCAGGATGGTCTTCCGGCCCGATTCCAGGGACGGGGCGAAGCTGTACGAGCTGACGCCGAGTTGCATGGGAGTGCCCTCTTTCCGGTTGTCCTCCCTCGACCGTAGGGCCAGGTCGGGGCCGAAAAAACGACGCCCCGATTCTTCGACGGCGAATTAACCGAAGCGTTACCGCGCACCGATCGGGCGCATGGAAAGGCTGCCTAGCGTGGGAGTCATGACCCTCCCCCGCATCGCCGTCGCCGGTATCGCCATCGAGTCCAGCGTCTACTCCCCCGCCCTGTCGCCGATCGAGAACTTCGTGCACTTCACCGGCGACGGTTACTTCGAGCATTACCCGTTCTTCGCCGCGGGTGGCGCGCTGCGGGCCCGCGCCGAGTGGCTGCCGCTGCACTACTACCGCTCCATTCCGGGCGGCCCGGTGCCGCAGGCGGACTGGCAGCGGATGAAGGCCTCCATCCTCGACGACCTCGCCGCGCTCGGGCCGGTCGACGGGGTGCTCTACGACATCCACGGCGCGATGAGCGTGGTCGGCACCGACGACCCGGAGGGCGAGCTGGCGGCCGCGATCCGCGCGATCGTGGGGCCGGAGGCGCTGATCTCGACGGGCATGGACCTGCACGGCAACGTCTCGCCACGCCTGGCGACCGAGGTGGATCTGCTCACCGCCTACCGGATGGCGCCGCACGAGGACTGGCTGGAGACGAAGGAGCGCGCGGCGGTGAACCTGCTCGACCGGTTGGCGAGCGGCATCCGCCCGCTGAAGGCGTGGATCCCGGTGCCGATCCTGCTGCCGGGCGAGAAGACCTCGACGCGGATCGAACCGGCCAAGAGCCTGTACGCCCGGGTGCCGGAGGTCGAGGCGCGGGACGGGGTGCTCGACGCGGCGATCTGGATCGGCTACGCCTGGGCGGATGAGCCGCGCAATCACGCGGTCGTGATGGTGACCGGCGACGACGCCGCGGCCGTCGCGGCCGGCGCCGAGGAACTCGCCGAGCGGATGTGGGCGGTGCGCGACGAGTTCGCCTTCGTCGCGCCCACGGGCAGCTTCACCGAGTGCTTCGACGCCGCGGTCGCGAGCGAGCAGGGGCCGTTCTTCCTCAGCGACTCCGGGGACAATCCGACCGCCGGAGGGGCCGGGGATGTGACGTGGACGCTGGCGCGGCTGCTGGAGCGCGAGGAGATCGTGAGCGGATCCGTGCAGGCGGTCTACGCCTCCATCCCGGGTGCCGAGGCGGTAGCGACCGCGGTGGAGGCGGGGGTCGGCGCGACGGTGACCGTCACGGTCGGCGCCCTGGTGGACGACATCCACGAGCCGCCGGTGACGCTGACCGGGGTGGTCGAGCACATCCTGCACGGCGACCCGGCGGCCGACACCGAGGTGGTGCTGCGGGTCGGCGGGCTGCGCGTGATCGTGACCGCACGGCGCAAGCCGTACCACCTCGAGCGCGACTTCACCTCGAACGGCATCGACGCTCGTGCGGCCGACATCGTGATCGTGAAGATCGGCTACCTCGAGCCCGAACTGTTCGACATGTCGGCCGACTGGCTTCTGATGCTCACCCCGGGAGGCGTCGACCAGGACCTCGCGAACCTGCCGCACCACCGCATCCTGCGCCCAATGGTCCCGTTCGACGTGGTGACGGAGACCCCCGATCTCTCGGCCCGCTGGATGTAAGACAAGGGTTGTCACTTTGTCGGTCGGTAGCGGACAAAGTGACAACCCTTTTACGAGGAGCGGCGCTGGGCAGACCACAGGGCGGCGTAACGGCCGCCGGCCGACAGGAGGGCGGCGTGTGCGCCCTCCTCGACAACGCGGCCGTGCTCGAGCACCAGCACGCGGTCGCAGGCGGCGGCCTGGTCGAGGCGGTGCGCCACCACCAACGCGGTGCGGCCGGCGATGGCGGAGGCGGCCGCCGACGCGAGCCGTGCGGCACGACGTGGTGGCGCTGCCGCAGGATCCGCGCGCCCGCGAAGTGGCGGCGACCCTGCTGCAGAACCCCGCGGATCCCCGCGAGCTCTCGGACTGGGCGGCCGAGCTCGGCGTCAGCGGCAAGACCATCGCGCGGGCGTTCGCGGCGCCGGGCTTCCGCGAGTGGCGCATCCAGGCCCGGCTGCACGCGGCGGCCGGGATGCTCGCGCAGGGCGAGGACGTGCAGCACGTCGCCACCGCGGTCGGCTACCTGACTCCGAGCAGCTTCATCGCCGCGTTCAAGGCGCGCTTCGGCACGACTCCGGCCCGCTACGCGGCGCAGGGGCGGTACCGTCGAGCATGACCGCTGATGAAGACCGGCTCCGCCGCGCCGTCGAGATCTCCGTTTCCGCCGTCGAGCACGGCAACCATCCGTTCGGTTCACTCCTGACGGACGCGTCGGGCGCGATCGTGCTGGAGGCCGAGAACACGGTGACCACGGGCCGAGACGTGACCGGCCACGCCGAGACGAACCTGGTGCGCCTCGCCTCCGGAAGGTTCACGCCGGAGCAGCTGCGCACGATGACGCTCTACACCTCGTGCGAGCCGTGCGCGATGTGCTCGGGCGCGATCTACTGGGCCGGCATCGGCCGGGTCGTCTACGCGCTCTCGGAGGAGGGCCTGCTCGGCCTCACCGGCAGCCACCCCGAGAACCCGACGCTGAACCTGCCGTGCCGCACGGTCTTCGCCGCCGGCCAGGGCACCGTCGAGGTCTCGGGTCCGCAGCTGGAGGACGAGGCGGCGGTGCCGCACCGCGGCTTCTGGGCGTGAGGCCATTGGTGAGGAGGGATGTCACTCCGTCCCGCGGGACGGAGTGACAACCCTCTTTCTCAAGCCGACGCGCAGCTCGCGTCGATCTCGCCGATCACGCCGTCGCGCACCGTGACGACGCCGCAGTTCGGGAAGCCGGGCACCACGGCGTGGGTCGGCACGAGGTGGCGCAGGATGCTGCCGAGCACGGAGCCGTGGGTCACCACGAGCACGTCGCCGTGGCGGGCGGCCTCGGTGATCCGTGCGAGGCCGCGGGTAAGCCGGCCGCGCACATCCGCCGCGTTCTCGGCCCGGCCGGTCGGGTCGTGCCGGTGGATCGCGTCGAGCACCGAGTCGGTGCCGTCGATCGTGATCCGCGGCCAGTCCGGCGAGCCGTGCCGGTAGGCGTAGCCGTGATCGGCGAAGACCTTCTCCCAGAGCGATGAGTTCGGCTGGCCCTCGTAGCTGCCGTAGTTCCACTCGCGCAGCTCCGTCATCGGCTCCGGCGTCAGCTGCGGATGACCGACCAGCGCCGCCGCCATCGTGGTGCGGGTGCGGGTGAGATCGCTCATGAACGCCGCGACCAGCGGCACGCCGCGCATCCGCTCGCCGAGCGCCGCGATCTGTCGCTCACCGCGCTCGGTCAGCGGGGCGTCGCACCAGCCCTGCAGCTGGCGGGTGACGTTGAAGTGCGTCTCGGCGTGACGGACGAAATGGATCGTCATGGCGGCCTTTCGGAAGTCGGCGGGGATACCTCCATGGTTTCACGGGTCCGCAATCGGGACATCGTGTCCCGCGAAGGGGGAGGCGCGGATGCCCATCGCTCGCTGCGAGGCTGTGGCGCCCCCTCCCCGGATCCGGAAGGATCGACGTGCCCCGTCACCGCGCAACGCTGCCCTGGACGATCCTCGCCCTCACCCTGCTCCTCGGCGCATCCACGGGATGCTCCGCGAGCACACCCGCGGCGGAGCCCGTCGCGTTCGCGGCGGTGGCGAGCGGCACGCCGAAGGCCACGCCGACCCCGACGCCGACCCCGACGGTGGTGATGACGACGGAGACCGTGATCGAGACGGCGCCGATCGGGCACAACTCGAGCACCGCTGATGACGCGAACCTGGATCAGGGATCGTCTGCGGTGGTCGTGCCCGGCAGCGACGGTGTTCTCACGCGCACGATCGAGATCACGAAGCAGAACGGCGTCGAGGTGTCGCGCACGACGACATCCGAAGTCGTGACCACCGCCCCTGTCGATGAGGTGGTCCACGTGGGCACCCGCGCTCCCGAGCCGATCGCCCCCATCGCCGCCCCGGCCGACGGCGGCTGCGACTCGAACTACTCCGGAGCCTGCGTGCCGATCGCCTCGGATGTGGACTGCGCAGGCGGCAGCGGCAACGGTCCGGCCTACGTTTCCGGCCCCGTGACGGTGGTCGGCAGCGATGTCTACGACCTCGACCGCGACGGCGACGGGATCGCCTGCGACTGAGGGGCCGCACGAACGGCGGCTCAGACGGCCTCATGAACGTGATGACGTTCGCGGCCCGCTCTCAACCGCCGTTCGTGCAAGCAACCCACCGGGAATAGATCCGACGCCCTCGCGTTGGAGCTATTATTCATGCAAACGCATGAAACCCCAGCCGGGAACCCAGCCCAGGAGCCAGGAGCGCACACGATGCAATTCGGAATCTTCACGGTCAGCGACATCACGACCGACCCCACGAACGGGACCACCCCCACCGAGGCCGAGCGCATCCAGGCGACCCTGACCATCGCCAAGCACGCCGAAGAGGTCGGCCTCGACGTCTTCGCGCTCGGCGAGCACCACAACCCGCCGTTCTGGTCCTCCTCCCCGACCACCACGCTCGCGTACATCGCGGCGCAGACGAGCACCCTGCAGCTGTCCACCGCGACCACGCTGATCACCACGAACGACCCGGTGAAGATCGCCGAGGACTTCGCGATGCTTCAGCACCTCGCCGGCGGCCGCGTCGACCTCACGCTCGGCCGCGGCAACACCGGCCCCGTGTACCCGTGGTTCGGCAAGGACATCCGCGCCGGCATCGAGCTCGCGCTGGAGAACTACAACCTGCTGCACCGGCTCTGGCGCGAGGACTTCGTCGACTGGCAGGGCCAGTACCGCACGCCGCTGCAGGGCTTCCAGTCCACCCCGCGTCCGCTGGACGGCGTCGCCCCGTTCGTCTGGCACGGCAGCATCCGCTCGCCGCAGATCGCCGAACAGGCCGCTTACTACGGCGACGGCTTCTTCGCGAACCACATCTTCTGGCCCGCCTCGCACACCCAGCAGATGGTGCAGCTCTACCGTCAGCGCTTCGAGCACTATGGCCACGGCTCCGCCGATCAGGCGATCGTCGGCCTCGGCGGTCAGGTCTTTATGGCCAAGAACTCGCAGGACGCGGTCAAGCAGTTCCGCCCGTACTTCGACAACGCCCCGGTCTACGGCCACGGCCCCTCGCTCGAGGACTTCACCTCGCAGACCCCGCTCACCGTGGGCTCGCCGCAGGAGGTCATCGACCGCACCCTCGGCTTCCGCGACTACGTCGGCGACTACCAGCGCCAGCTGTTCCTGATGGACCACGCCGGCCTGCCGCTGAAGACGGTGCTCGAGCAGCTCGACATCCTCGGCTCCGAGGTCGTGCCCGTGCTGCGCCGCGAATTCGCCGCCCTCAAGCCGGCCCACGTGCCGGACGCCCCGACGCACGCCTCCCTCGTCGCGGCGGCTCAGGCTCCCGCGGTCGCCGAGTCCGTCTCCGCGTAGCCCCACTGACCATCCCCGCGAGATGCCTCTTGCGTACGCCGCGTCCGGCGTGTCGCGTACAGAAGAGGCACCTCGCGGGGCGGACAGCAGCACCCCACACGCTCCAGGAAGAAGCATCATGACCACCCGCACCCTCGCGGTCGTCTCCGCGGGACTCAGCCAGCCCTCCTCCACCCGGATGCTCGCCGACCGGCTCACGGAGGCGACCGTGCGTCGCCTGCACGAGCAGGGCTTCGAGACCGACGTCACCGTGATCGAGCTGCGCGACCTCGCGCACGACATCACGAACAACCTGCTCACCGGATTCGCGGCGCCCGCGCTGCAGACCGCGCTCGACGCGGTCGCGGGAGCGGACGGCCTGATCGCCGTGACCCCGATCTTCACCACCAGCTACAGCGGCCTGTTCAAGTCGTTCATTGACGTGATCGACACCGAATCCGTGCGCGAGCTGCCGGTGCTGCTCGCCGCGACCGGCGGATCCCCGCGGCACTCGCTCGCGGTCGACTACGCGATGCGCCCGCTGTTCACCTACCTGCACACGCACCCGCTGTCCACCACGGTCTTCGCCGCGACGGACGACTGGGGCGGCAGCAGCGACGACGCGCGGGCACTGCCGGGACGGATCGAGCGGGCCGCGGAGGAACTCGCGGCGGAGGCGGCGCGCAGCGAGCGCTCCACGAACATCCGCGATCCGTTCGCCCTCGAGACCGACTTCGCCGCGATGCTCGGCACCCCTCGTTCGGGGGACGTACACTGATCGCGTGATCGAGACCCGCACCGATGTCCTCATCGTCGGTGCGGGCTTCGCCGGTCTCGGGATGGCGGCGGCACTGCAGCGCGCCGGGCGATGCTTCCTGATCCTCGAGGCCGCCGACGGCGTCGGCGGTGTCTGGCGAGAGAACACGTACCCCGGCGTCGCCTGCGATGTGCCCAGCCCGGTGTACGCGTTCTCGTTCCGGCCGGAGCCGGGCTTCGCTCGGCTCTTCGGCACGGGGGAAGAGATCGAGCGGTACCTGCAGGCCGTGACCGCCGAGTTCGGCTTGGCTCCGCGGCTCCGACGCGGTGAGACCCTGACGGCCGCCGAGTGGGACGACGCTGCCCAACTCTGGCGCGTCACGACGGCGCGCGGGCACCGCTACGCGGCGAACTCCCTGGTGCTCGCCACCGGCCAATTCCGTCGCCCGCGCGAGGCGGATCCGCCCGGCCGCTTCGCCGGGCCGAGCTTCCACTGCGCGCGGTGGGACGCCTCCGTCGATCTCGCCGGCCGCCGGGTCGCCGTGATCGGCACGGGCGCGAGCGCGGTGCAGTTCCTGCCGCGGATCGCGCCGACGGTGGCGACGCTGACGATCTTCCAGCGCCATCCGTCGTGGCTGCTGGCCCGGCCCGACGTCGCGGTGCCGGCCCTCGCGCAGGAGGCGTTCGCCCGCGTCCCGCCGCTGCACCGGGCGGTGCGCGGCGCCCTTCTGGACGCACTGGAGGCGCGCGGCGCGCTCTTCGACGCGCCGGATCTCGTGCGGTCAGCGGTGGAGCGCCTCGCCCGGCGTCGCCTGCGGCGCGCGGTCGCCGATCCGCTGCTGCGCGCCGCGCTCACGCCGACCGATCGGATCGGATGCCGCCGGGTACTGCTCTCGAACGACTACCTGCCGATGTTCGCCCGCCCGAACGTCCGCTTGGTCGCGAGCGGCGCCCGCGCCGTGACAGAAGGCGGCGTCCTGGACGGCTCGGGGATGCACCATCCGGTCGACGTGGTAATCCGAGCGACCGGCTTCGATGTGCTCGGCGCCTGGGAGGAGATGCGCATCGTCGGGCGCGCGGGCACCGATCTCGCCGAACGCTTCCGCACCTCGGGTCTGGCCGCGTGGCACGGCATCGCGGTGCCTGGCTTCCCGAACCTGTACCTGATGCAGGGGCCGAACACAGCCGCGCAGAGCTCGCACCTGCGGATGATCGAGCACCAGGCGGAGCACGTGCTGTGGATGCTCGCGGTGCAGCGCAGCCGCGGGTCGAGCAGCAGCGAGATCCGCGAGGAGGCGCTGGAGCGGGCGGATGCGCGGCTGCGGCACCGCCTCGCCTCCGGGGTCTGGGGCGACGCCGCTTGTGCGGCGTTGCGCGACGCGCGTGGGGTGAACCGGCACGTGCATCCGGGGTCCACCGCGAGCTACGGGCGCGCGGTGCGCCGCATCGAGGTCGCCGACTACCTGTGGCGGCGACGCTGATGCACCGGATGGCGGCTGCCTTCGCGCTCGCCGGTGCCGCGAAACTGCGACGGATGCCCTCGCGCCGGCTGATGCCGTGGGTCGACGGTTACAGCCTCCGCACGGTGCGGCTGATCGGGGTGGCCGAGCTGGCCGGTGCGGCCGGGCTGCTGCTTGCGCCGCTCGCCGCGCCGGCCGCCGCCGGCCTGGGGCTGCTGATGCTCGGCGGGGTCGGCGTGCACCTGCGGCGGCGCGAGCTGCTCCGGGCGGTGCCCGCCGCCGTGCTGCTGGGCGGATGCATCGCGGTCCTCCGGGATCGCCGAGCGGCCGGCGCTACGCGAGCGCGATGAGCGCCTCCTCGATCGCGACGCCGATGCCCGGGTCACGCAGCATCGAGTAGTGCGTTCCCGGCACGTCGATCGCGCGCAGCTCGGGGAGCACGCTCGCCCAGCCGCCGCGCGCCGCGAGGTCGACGCCGAGCAACGCGAGCACGCGAGGATTCTCGGGCTCGCTCGCCCGCAGCAGCACCGTCGGGGCCAGCGGGACCGCATCGGGATACCAGCGCTGCAGCGCGCGATGATCCTGCCGCCAGTTGTCGAACATCCCGTCGAATCCGCCGCGGTCACCGGCATCGGGGAACAGCTCGGGCAGCAGCGCGGCGTAGGCCTCGGCGTGATGCTCCGGGGCCCCGACGGCCGCGAGGTAGGCGCTGGGCGGATGCGCGTCCAGCAGCAGCACGCCGCGGACGTCACCGCCGGACGCCTCCTCCTGCAGCGCGGCCTCCAGGGCCACGGATCCGCCGAAGCTGTAGCCGGCGAGCAGCAGCGGGCCCGAGGGCTGCCGCTCGCGGGCCTGCGCGCGATAGTGCGAGGCCGCCGCGCGGATACTGCACGCGCCGATCGGGCGAGCGAGCGGAAGCAGCGTCCGAGAGGTCAGACTGCGCGCGACGGGGGCGTAGACCGCCGCCGAGCCGCCGGCGGGCGGCAGCAGGAAGAGCGGCGTGTCCTGCCGCACGGGCGGGGCGGCACGCGCGGCGTGCATCCGGCGCACGGTGCGCTCGCGGAGGATGTCCTCGACGCCCAGCCGCAGGTCGAGCCGATCCCGCAGCGCGGTCGCGAGCTCGACCACTCCGAGCGAGTCGAGGCCGAGCGCGAGGAGATCGTCGTCGGGGGCGAGCGGCGGATGCTCGAGGATGTCGGCGGCCACGGTGCGGATCGCCTCCAGGGGGTCGTCCGCCGCGCGGAAATGCAGGGTGGGCGGCGAAGTTACCGTGCGCATCCGCAGGTTCTCGCCCGATTTCCGTCCTGGCCCTGTATTTCCGTCCCCATCCTGCATTTCCGAAGGGGCGGATCCGGACCCAGCGGATCCGGACGGGGCGGATCCGGACCCAGCGGATCCGGACCCAGCGGATCCGGACCCAGCGGATCCGAACCCGGCGGCGGCCTCGAAGCGCGACTCGCGGAGGGGGTGCGGCGGCAGCGGGGTGCGGCGGGCGTGCCGCAGCTCGCCGAGGGCGGATGGGGTGGGCAGCGGGTCGCTCGGGGCGAGGATGCGCAGCCCCGGGTCGGCGCGGCCCTCGGCGAGGGCGGCGAGGGCCGCGATCGCGGCGGCGTGATCGGGGGCGACGATCTCCGCGCGTTCGGCGAGCAGGCGCCGGCCGAGCCGCAGGGTCGCGGCCGTGTCGTCCAGGCGCGGCGGCAGCGCGGCGCCCAGTGCGCTCGCCAAACCCGACGCCGCGGCCGCGAGGTCGGCGCGGTCGCGTCCGGTGACGAGGAGGCGGAAGGGTCCGCGCGGTTCGGGCCGTGGCGCCGCGGATCCGGGCAGCAGCACCGCGTGCACGTTGGTGCCGCCGAGGCCGAAGGAACTCACGCCCGCCGCGCGGAGGGGCCGCGCGAGCGCGTTCGCGCTGACGCGCATCCGCCCGCGCAGCTCCAACTCCGGATTCGGCACCTCGAAGCCGCGCTGGGCCGGCACCTGCTGCGCCGCCAGCGCCTGGATCGCGACGATCATCCCGGTCACCCCCGCCGCGGCGTCCAGGTGCCCGATGTTCGCCTTCACGCTGTGCAGGTGCAGCGGCGGCCCCTCCGCGGCGGCACCGTAGACCTCGGCCAGCGCGCGCACCTCGATCGGATCGCCGAGCCGGGTGCCCGTGCCGTGCGCCTCCACCAGGTCCACCACGTCGGCGGCCACGTCCGCGGCGGCGAGCGCCTCCGCGATCACCTCGCGCTGGCCCGCGACGCTGGGCGCGGTGAATCCCGAACGGTCGGCGCCGTCGTTGTTCATCGCGGTGCCGGCGAGCACGGCGTGCACCCGGTCGCGATCGAGCACCGCGTCATCCAGGCGGCGCAGCACCACCGCGGCGACCCCGCTGCCCGGCACGGTTCCGGCGGCGCGCGCATCGAAGGGTCGACACGCGCCGTCGGGCGAGAGGATTCCGCCCTCGCGGTAGCGGTAGCCGACGCCCTGCGGCTGCACAACGCTGACCCCGCCGACCACGGCCAGGTCGCAGTCGCCGGCGAGCAGCGCCGACCGTGCGAGGTGCACGGCCGCGAGCGAGCCGGAGCAGGCGGATGAGACGGTGACGGCCGGGCCCGTCAGCGCGAGCAGATAGGCGGCCCGGGTGGCGAGGAAGCCGGGATCGTGGCCGATCAATGCGGCGTAGTCCGGAGCGCCGTCCACCAGGCCGGTCGGCCGCGTGCTCGTCGTCGTCGCGCCGAACACACCGATGCGCAGCCGGTCCTGGCCCGCGTGCCCGGCGTGCTCCAGCGCCCGGAAGACGGTCGCGACGAAGAGCCGCTGCTGCGGATCCGTCGCGCGCGCCTCCCGCTCCGAGAGCCCGAAGAAATCGGCGTCGAAGAGCTCGGCGCCGGCGAGGTCCGCTGTCGCGCCGACCCCGTGCTCGTGGGTCGGCGGCACCGATCGGATGCCCGTGCCGCCGTCGCGGGTCAGCCGCCAGAGCGCCTCCGGGTCGGCCGCGCCGGGGAAACGCCCGGCCAGGCCGATCACGGCGAGGTCCTCCGCGCGACTCACTCCAGCGCCGACCAGAACGCGCCGAGGTCGCTCGCCCGTCGGGCGGGGCGCGCGGGAGCCGACCAGGCCGCGAGCGAGCGCGGCGACGGATGCTCGAACAGGTCGACCATCCGCGTCTCGATCCCGAGTTCCGCGCGCAGGGCGCGGCTCAGCTCGACCAGGTGCATCGAGGTTCCACCGGCGTCGAAGAACGCGGAGTCGACGTTCACGGACGGCACGCCGATCACCCGCGCGAACACGTCGGCGATCCGCTCGGCGGCGGTGCCGGGCGCGGTCGTCGCTCGGCGCAGGCCCGAAAACAGTGCCGCCAGCAGCGCCGCCTCGTCGACCTTGCCGTTGGCGGTCAGGGGCACCGCGTCGATCCGCTCGATCACCGCCGGCACCATCACCGCGGGCAGCCGAGCCGCCAGCGCCGACCGGGCCGCGCTCGGATCCGCATCGCCCGCGAGCCACGCCGCGAGGAACGGCTGCCGACCGCTCGGCTCGGCCAGCGCCACCACCGCGTCGCGCACCCCGGGCAGCGCGCGCAGCGCCGCCTCCACCTCGCCCGGCTCGACGCGGTGTCCGCGGAGCCGGCGCTGCCGGTCCAGCCGGCCGAGGTACTCCAGGGTGCCGTCGAGACGCATCCGCACCCGATCTCCCGTGCGGAGCACCCGCTCGGCGAACGACGTGTCGGTGCGGAAGCGCTCGGCGGTCGCTTCGGGTCGCGCCAGGTAGCCGAGCGCCAGCCCGTCCCCCCACACCAGCAGTTCACCGCTCACCCCGCGCGGCACCGAGCGCAGCCGGGCGTCGACGACCGCGACACCCAGGTCGGCCAGCGGCCGCCCGATGCTGCGCGTTCCGTCCACGGCGTGAGCGGTGACGTGCACGGTCGCTTCGGTGATCCCGTAGAGGTCGACGAAGCGGGCGCCGCCGGGCATCCGCTGCACCAGCCGCGGCTCCAGCTCCTCGCCGCCGAACAGCACGAGCCGCACCGCGGGCAGCTCCGCTCCCGCGTCGAGTTGCCGACGGAACGCGGACGGCGTCTGGTTCAGCACGCTCACGTCGTGCTCGCGGAGGAAGCGCGCCGTGGCGAGCGGATCCGCCACTGTCGCGCGATCCGGGATGCACAGCCGGGCGCCCGCCGCGAGGGAGCCGAACAGCTCCCAGACGCTGAAGTCGAAGGCGGCGGAGTGGAACAGGCACCACCGATCCGACGGACGCGGGTCGACGAGTTCGCGGGTCGCCGCCAGCAGGCGCAGCACAGCGCGATGGCTCACCTCGACACCTTTCGGCTCGCCGGTGGAACCGGAGGTGAAGATCACGTAGGCCGGGTCGTCGGGCTGCGCGCGCGCCGCCAGGGCCCCCGGCGACCACGGCGCCGCACGCAGCACCCGCAGTTCGGCACCCTGCGCGTCAGCCACCACCGAGCGGATGCGCCGGCCCCGCTCCGGCGGCCCGTCGGGGTCGAGCGGCACGTACGCGCGCCCCGCCCGCAGGATGCCCAGCACGGTGATGACGAGGTCGATTCCGGGCGGCATCGCGACCCCGAGGTAGCGATCGGCGCCCATCCGCTCGATCGCCGCGGCGGCGGCCTCGACCCGCGCGGCCAGCTCGGCGGCCGTGATCGAGCCGCGCTCGTCCGCCACGGCGATGCGGTGCGGATCCGCTGCACCGGCCGCGAGCACCGCCTCCGCGATGCCGCCGAGGACTGGGTAGCGCCGCCGGACCGGCGTGACGCTCGGCTCGGCCGCGAGCGCGGCGGCGACCCCGGCCGGCGCGCTGTCGCGATCCGCGCGCAGAGCGGCCGCGAACATCGTCCCGACCCCGTGCCCCGCGAGCCGATCCGGCACCGCGACGACGACGTCGAGCGCGCCCGCCGCCGGAGTGACCGAGAGCTGCACCGCGGCGGCGAGCGTGCGCCGCGGCAGCGGCAGCGCGACCGCAGCACCGAGCGGGAGCGCGAGCGGTCGCCGGTACACCGTGATGGTGTTGTCGAAGCCCCCGAAGGAGCCGACATCGGCGTCCTGATGCCGGAGCAGGCCGGTCAGGCGGAGCTCGAGCCAGGACTGCAACTCGGCGATCGAGGCGTGCGCGCCGAGACGGATCGGCAGCGGCACCGTGCGGACGAAGCAGCCCAGCGCCTCCCGCGCCGCGCGGGTGGAGCGACCCGCGATCGGCACGCCGACCACCACATCATCCCGCCCGCTCAGCGCCGCGATCACGATCGCGTGCGCCGCCGTGAGCTGCGCGGTGAGCGAGGCGTCGCCGTCCGGTCGAGCCAGCCGGAGCCGGGTCTCGTGCCGCACGTCTGTGGGTTCGACCGCGAGTACCGACTCCGGCGGCGAGGCGAGGGACGCGGCGAAGAACGCCTGCGCGCGCACGGAATCGACCCGGCGTGGCACGGTCGCGGGATGCGCGTCCAGCCCGGCCGGCAACGACGCGCCCCGATACGCCGCCGCCACCGCCGCCCTGAACCGCTCGTGCGTGGTCGCGTCGGCGACCAGGTGCGAGGTGACCACCCCGAGCCACGCGCCGTCGGCCGAGGTGTACACGGTGCAGCGCGGCTGCGGCCAGGCCTCGGGGGCGATCGGCGAATCCGCCTCGCGGGCCACCGATGCCGCGACGGCGTCGTCCGACCCGGGCGAAACCAGCAGCGGCACCTCGTGCCGGCGGTGCCCGGGGCGGAACACCCGCGCGACCGGCCCCTCCGCCGTCTCCACGAACACCGTCGAGAGCGCGGCCGACGCCGCCAGCACGGTGCGGATGCTCGCGGCGAGCCGCTCCGGATCGGTGCCGGGATCGAGTCGGTACGCGAACCCGAGATTCAGGCTCGCGTCGCCGGGATGGGTCCTGGCGTGCAGGTAGAGCGCGAGTTGCGCCGGCGTGAGTGGATGATCGTCGGCGCGGGCAGTGCCGTCATCATCGGGGATGGGAGTCATCGGATTCCGATCGGGGCCGGGCTGGTCCGGCCGGGCCGAACGTAACTCGAACGAGGCACACGACGCAACGTCGACTGTCGCCGGATCGACGCCTGGGGCCGGCGCATCCTCCGATCGGAGGAGTGTCAATCCCCGTTCGGGTTGAGGCGCCGCGACAGGCCCCCGGGGTATTCTTGGACCGAGCGCACCGGGGCGTGCGACAGAGACGCTCGGCCCGACGCTGCGCGGGGCCCGCGGGGAAGGCGGTTGCAGATGAGCACCGTCGCCGCGAATGCGACGAGCCACCGGGTCGCCGGGCGCTACTTCCTGATCGAGCGGATCGGATCCGGCGGCATGGGTTCCGTCTACCGGGCCCGCGACGAGAGCGTCGGGCGCGATGTGGCCGTGAAGGTGTTCCGCGCGGAGGCGTCCAGCGCCGAGGACATCGCCCGCCAGGAGCGGGAGATCCGGATGCTCTCCTCGTTCGCGCATCCGGGCATCATCAGCCTGTTCGACGCCGGCCTGCACAATTTCGACGGCGAGGTGCGCCGGTACGTCGTGATGGAGCTGATGCCCGATCCGACGTTGGAGGCGCGACTGCAGGAAGGCCCGCTCTCGAGCGCGGAGACCGCCGCGATCGGCGCCCAGCTCGCCGAGGCCCTGGTCTACCTGCACGAACGCGGCATCGTGCACCGCGATGTGAAGCCGGCCAACATCCTGATCAGCGACGTGGGGTCGAGCGGCTTCGGTCAGACGGCGAAACTCTCCGACTTCGGCGTCGCCCACGTGATGGACGGCTCCCGGCTCACCAGCGACGGCATCGTGATCGGCACGGCGAGCTTCGTCAGTCCAGAGCAGGTCGCCGGCGAGCCGATCAGTGGCGCGAGCGACGTCTACTCGCTCGGGCTCGTGCTGCTCGAAGTGCTCAGCGGGCACCGCGAGTACACCGGAACGGTGGTCGAGGCCGCAGTGTCGCGGCTGTACCGCAGCCCGGTCATCCCGGAGACGCTCTCTCGCGAGTGGCAGCTGTTGCTGGCCGCGATGACCGCCCGCGAGCCCGGCGATCGCCCCACCGCCGCCGAGGTCGCCGAGACGCTGCGCGGCCGCCCCGTGGACGAACTGCCGGTGCAGCACCGCGGCACGCACCGCTCCGAGATCGTCACGCGGCGATCGCGCTGGCGCACGGCCGTGATCGTGGGCTCGGGCACCGTCATCGTCGGCTCGATCGCGGCGATGGCGTGGATGCTCGGGGCGCTCGTCTCCGCGCGGTGAGCCTCCGCGCGCTGAGTCTCCGCGCGCTGAGCCTGCGGGCCGCTGAGGCTCGGGCTCACCGCCGCCGTCGGTCCAACAGAGTCTGCAGCGCGAGCGCCACAACGGCACCGATCGCGGCGGCGACCATAAGGAGTCCGGAAGCAGCGGGCACGGCGCCGCCGACGAGGATGGGCGCGATGCCGACGAGGCCGAAAAGGGCCAACGCAACCGAGACGACGGCGACGACGCGGGTCGCCGTGCCCAGGCGGTGGCCGGGCGGCCGGTACGTCGAGACGCGGGTCGAGGCGGCCACGGGCGGAACCGGCACCGGCGGCACAAGCGCGAGCAGAGCGCGCATCCGTTCCACCACCTGCTCGAGTGGTTCGGTCGCGCCGCGCGGCTCCGGGATGTCGAGCGGCACCAGAGCCTGCGCACCGTCGACGTCGACGTCGAGGACGATTCGGCCGACGCGCCGACCGAGCACCATGCCCTCATCCGGTCGGTAGCCGGGTTCCGGCGCGTAGGGGCTCGCGTCGATCCATCGGATGCGGGCCTGTGGGAACCAGGCGTTATCGCCGATCGAGACTCGCTGCGTCGTCACCGTCACCGCGAACAGCGTCGGGTTCCGAGAGTTCTCCAGGCCGAGGAAATCCGCCGCGACCTCCGGCCAGGCCGTGCGCAGAGCCGCGACGGTCCGCCCTTCCCCGAACACGGCCGGAGGCGTCTCGGCGCGTAGCGAGATCGATGACGCCGGGGTCATCTACGCCTCGCCGGGCAGCGCCTTCCGGATCACGATGCGGGTCCAGGCGCCGATGAAGATCCGGTCGCCCTCCTGCACCTCGCGGCGCTGCCCCGGCGGGATCGGCGTGGTCGGGATGGGGGTACCGGCCGGGCTGAGGTAGGTGCCGTTCGAGGACTGCAGGTCCTCCACCCACCAGCGCGATCCGTCGGTGTTCAGCTGGGCGTGCCGCCGCGAGACCCCGGAGTCGGTGCCGCAGTCGATCTGCGGGATGATGCCGCGTGAGGCCGACGGCCGACCGATCAGCAGGGTGCGCTGGCGCAGCACCACGATCGCGGGCGGGCCACCGGAGGGCAGCGGATCGTCGGCCTTCTGATCGGCGTACCATTCGGGGTCGACCCAGACCTCGGCGACCCACGGCTTGCCGCCGGCGGCGGGCACGTCGGGTGCGGGCGGCTGCACGGGGGTGGTGGTGCTGACGGGCAGCTTCTCCGTTGCGGGAGCCGCCGCGGGCGGGGTGGACGCCACCGGCGTGCCGATCGCGCCGAACTCCTCCGGAAGCAACTCGGTGGCCGGATGCGCCGCTGGATCACTCGTGGCGGCCGCGGGCACGGCGCCGGGATGCAGGGCCGGGTCACCGCCGGGAGTGCCGGATCCGCCGATCTCGGCCGGTGCGCGCACGGCACCGGAGGCGGTGAACGGGTCGGACTCGGGCAGCGAACCCGTGGTGAAGTCGTAGCCGCAGTTCTCGCAGAACAGCGCCCCCTCCTCGTTCGGGAAGGAGCAGTTGGGGCAGACGGCCGGCCCGGTCGGCACCGCGGTCGTCGGCGGGGCGGCCTGCTTCGACGAGGCGCCGAGGTCGAGCGGATTCGCGGCGATCGGCGCGCCGCAGACGTCGCAGTAGTCGCCCGATTGCGAGGTGTGACCCTCGGGGCAGGTGTAGCTCACTTGCGCACCCGAGTGGTCTTGGTGGAGGCGGTATCCAGGGCCATCTCATCCAATTTGTCCACGCCGCGCTTGAGTCGCACCGTGCCCTCGTTCGGGTTCTCGATCTCGACCACCTTGCGCAGCTTCGCGGTCGCCTCCTCGTTGCCGGTCACGGCGGCGAGTTGCACGGCGCGGCCGAGCTTCACCGTCGCCGTCGCCTCGTCGCCCGCGGCCTTGGCCGCGAGGCCGTCCTGGATGGCGGAGGCGAGCTCGGTCTGGCCGGTGTAGTGCGCGACCGCCGGGTCGATCCGGGCGGTGAGGGCGGAATCGTCGGTCCAGCGGGCCTTGACCAGGCCGGAGGCGACCACCTCGTCGCGCACGAGCAGCTGCACGCGCGCGGCCAGCTGCTCAGCGCCGACGGGCTTCGACGAGACGCGGACGGCGACGTGGTAGTCACGCGACTCGTCGCCCCAGGCGCCGGTCGGGTAACCGCCGGTCAGCGGATTGATCGCCACGCGCCGGGCGGTGAGGTCTTCCAGCTGCGGGGCGACCTGGCGCACGAAGAGCAGTTCGGAGGATTGCGGAGTCCACACCCGCAACTCGGCGGTGGCGACACCGCGCGCCATCGAGGCCTGGATGATCTGCTCGAAGTCGGCGGCCATGTCGGCGGGCTTGGCGATCAGGTCGACGGTACCCAGCAGGGCGGAGGAGATCTTGCGCGCCTCCTCGACGACCCAGCGCGAGCCGACGCCGCGCACGTCGCACTGGAAGACGCCCTCGCAGGACCGGATCGACTGCTCGAGCGCGTTCTTGGTCTCGTGCTCGTTCTTGCCGTCGGTCAGCAGGATCGCGTGCCGCTGGGTGGCCTGCGGGGCGCCTCGACCGAACAGGTCGCGCGCCATCACCAGCCAGGTGCCCATCGCGGTGCCGCCGTTGGCCTGCACGTAGGAGATCGCCTCCTTCGCCGCGGCGCGAGCGCCGGGCTCCATCTTGACCATTGCGGCGGTGGCGTTCGGATACGGGAACGCGCGGTCGGCGCGCTCCGATCCGGCGATGATCGCGAACCAGGTGCCGTCGAGGATCTGGTCGATCGCCACGGTCGCGGCCTGCTTGGCGGCGGCCATGTTCTCGCCGGTCATCGAGCCGGAGCAGTCGATGATCACGATCTCGGCGGCCTCGCCGTCGCTGCCGGCACTGCCGGTGCCAGACGCGGTGACGGTGACGATCGCGTGCACATCCGTCGCGCCGTCGGACAGGTACTCGTTCTGGAAAACACTCGCGCTGAACTCGGCCACGGCGTCCGCCCCTCTTCCGGTAGATCCTCGCTCCACGCTAGCGGTTCGCGGCTGGATGCAGGCCGCCGTTCGCTCACGGAGTGCGCGGGATCAGGCGGCGGGAACCTCGAGCGTTCCGGGGAACCCGCTCGAACGGGTTCCCGTGCGCGCTCCGGGTTCCTATGCCGCCCGGTGCTTCGCCAGCAGCAGCGCGATGCCTTCGCGGACGAGGTCGCTCTGCGAGCGGCCCGTGTCCGCCATCACGCCGCGCAGCTCGGCGAGCTGGTCATCGGTGATCCGACCGCGGACGGTCGAAGACGCACCCCGCCTGGTCGGCTCGTCGCCGAGGCGCGGCCGGCCCGAACGAATGAACTCCTCGACGGCCTCCTCGGAGCCGAAGGACTCGATGAGGAGTGCGCGGCCGTGCGCGGCGGCCTCGGCGCCGACGAGCGGCGTACCCGCCCCGACGATCGGCTCGGCGCCGGACGACAGCCGTTCGGCGAACGCCGCGTAGTCCTCATCATCCTTCTCAGCGCCATCGATCATCATCGATTCTCCTCTCTGAACCGCCGGAACTTCGGACCCAGCGGCATCACGTGGAAGACGGATATTTCCCCGCCCGGTTTTCGCGGCGCCCTCGTCAAGACCTCGAGTTCTCTCTCGGTCTGGGCGTGCTCGGGACCAATGTAGAGCCTGACGTCACCGACGAGATCGTAGATGAACGTCGCGTGCAGGATGGCGTACACAGCGTCCGCTCTCGGCACCCCGTGCTTGTCGGCCGAGTCGGCCCACCGGGGCGCCGTCGCAGCACTCTACTCTCTCGCCGAGCAATTGTGTAGCCGTTTATCGCGTTTCGAATCATGGGAGCACCGTAACCCGAACGGGTGACACTGAGTTCGTCGCCCGTCCGGTCGTCCGCCGGGACTACTCCGTCGGCGTCATGGGCGCTGTCACGGCCTCCGGCTCGACCACGGGCACGGCGCCCGGCTCGAAGCGGGCCAGGGCGACGGTGATGTTGTCGTGGCCGCCCTGCTCGTTCGCCCAGGCGACCAGCGCCTCCGCCAGCACGGCGGGGTCGGTGCCGACGCGCTCCGAGGTGGCGTGCACCAGGGCGCCCAGCTCCGCCGCGGCCGAGGAGTAGTTCCACAGCCCGTCCGAGCAGGCCAGCACCCAGCCCGGCTCGCTCAGGAACGTCGGCACCACCCGCGGCACCTCGTCGTGCGCATCCGCCCCGAGCCAGCGCGTGATCGCGTGCGCCTGCTTGGCCGATTCGGCCTGGGCGCGCGGCATCCCCTCGGCGATCTGCTGCTGCGCCCACGAGTCATCCGTGGTCAGCTGGCGGGCGTCGCCCGCATCCGGCACCCAGTACGAGCGGCTGTCGCCGACGTTCGCGGTGATCAGCACGGATCCGTCCAGCACCGCCGCGGTGAAGGTGCACGAAGGCGGATTCGGGCGGGTCGCGATGTCGGGAATGGCCGCGTCGATCGCGTCCGACGCCTTCGACACCGCCTCCTGCAGCCGGTGCGACCAGCGCGAGACGATCGCGGCGCCGTCGAGATCGTTCGGGTCGGACATGTCGGTGGCGTGCCCGGCGACGAGCACCTCGCGGGCGGCGCGGGCCGCGGCGAGCGAGGCGGTGTCGGAGTCGGGGGTCGAGGAGACCCCGTCGCAGACCACCAGCAGCGCCGTGCCGACGCCGCCGCTCGGCGAGGGGAAGGCGGCGAGGGCCATCGCGTCCTCGTTGGCGGCGTGCCGCAGGCCGCGGTCGCAGACGCCCGCGACGAGCGGGATGGGCTGCTCCACCCAGTGCTCGCGCTCGGTCGGCGCACGCTGCCCGCACTGCTCGCAATAGCCGTCGTCGGCCACCACACCGCCGCAGTAGACGCAGGGGCGCGCGATCGGAGCGGCCTCGGCGGCCGCGACCGCCGGCACCGCGTCGGGAGCCGGATCGACCGCGACGGGCGCCGGCCCGAGCGCGAAGCCGCACGCCTCGCAGAAGGCCTCGCCCTCGTGGATCGGCTCGCCGCAGTTCGGGCAGGTGGCCGAGACAGCCGTGGTCACCTCGGCGCTCGTGTCAGCGTCGCTCATGTCGCCGTCGCTCATGTCAGCGTCCACCGCCGCACCGCGTTCGCCTCGTCGACGTAGCGGATGCGCTCCTCGTGCTCATCCGAGGCTGCGGCCAGCGAGCGGTAGGCGCGCTCGAGGCCGTCGCGGATCGCCTCCTCCTTCGCGTCCACTCCGCCGAGCTTGACGCCCTTCGCCTCGCCGTCCTTCTGCACCAGCGCGAGCGCCGACTGCAGCACCCCGGCGGTGAGGCCGAGCCGTGTGGTCTGGTCGATCGCGACGGATTCGACGCTGGCCAACGCATCCGACAGCGCCGCCATCCCCCGGCCGGACGCGGCGAGCAGCTCGGCGCGACGGCGGCGGGCATCGACGTAGGAGGACCGCGTGGGCGTGACGATGTCGAGGGCGTCCAGTGCGCCGTCGAGATCTGTGCGCGCCTCGCGGACCCGGGCCAGCCCGAAAGCGGCGGGCGCCGTGTAGTTCGAGTCGGAGCGGGCGCAGATCACATAGAGCGACTCCGCGACCTCGGGCTCGCCGCTGGCCTCGCAGGCCGCGGCGAGCGCCAGCTTGGGCGCGAGCTCGCCGGGCACCTGACCGTAGACGGTGTTGAACGAGGCGCGGGCGCTGATGTCGTCGTTGCGGGCCAGCTGCGCGAGGCCGCCCACCCAGACGGCGCGCCACTCCCACGGATCCTCGGCGAGGATCTCGGCGCAGGTCGCAGTGACCAGATTCCAGTCCGCCGCCTCGATCGCGGCCTTGGCCCGCGCCAGGCGCACCTCGACGGTGACGGTCGGCGCGGTCGCGAGCGCTTCGAGGCGGGCGCGCGGATCGGCCACGTTCACGCCCGCGAGCCAGCTCTTCGCGGCATCCGAGTCGTCCACCTTGAGCGCCGGCAGCGCGTCCCACGGCAGCGGCTTGTCGACCACGTCCGCCACGGGCGCCTCGAACAGGGCCGATTCGGTCGAGTGCAGCGCCGGGTGGCCGGGGCCGCGATCGGTCGCGACGACCTCGCGCAGCACGCCGAGCAGCTGGCCGCGCATCTCGTCGACCGAGGCGAAGCGGTCCTGCGGATCCGGCGCGCAGGCCTTGGCGATCAGGCGGTAGAAGGAGTCGTAGATCTGGAAGACCGGCGTCTGCGAGACCGGCGGGAACGACGCGACGTAGGTGGACTGGTTGCCCTTGAAGTCGAGCACCAGAGCGGCGATCGTGCGGCCGATCGTATAGATGTCGGAAGCGATCGAGGGGCCGACATCCGGCACCTCGGGCGCCTGGTAGCCGACGGTGCCGTAGATCGCGGAGGTGTCGTCGTCCATCCGGCGCACACCACCCATGTCGATCAGCTTGACCTGGTCGCCCACCTGGATCATGTTGTCGGGCTTGAAGTCGCAGTAGAGCAGGCCGCGGTCGTGCAGGTAGGCGAAGGCGGGCATCACCTCGAGCACGAAGGCGAGCGCCTGGTCGACCGGCATCGGATTCGGGACGTTGTTGTTCGCCTCCATCCGCTCTTTCAGGATGTCCTTCAGCGAGGGGCCGCCGACGTACTCCATCACGATGTAGCCGGCGCCCTCGTGCATCACGAAGTTGTAGATCTCGACGATCAGCGGATGCTCGACCTCGGCCAGGAACTGGCGCTCGGCGATCGCGGCGGCGTACGCGTCAGGGTCGCCGGAGTTCAGCAGACCCTTGAGCACGACCCACCGACCGGAGACGTTCTGGTCGCGGGCGAGGTAGATCCAGCCGAGGCCGCCGTAGGCCAGGCAGCCGACCACCTCGTACTGCCCGCCGACCACGTCGCCGGCCTTCAGCTGCGGGGTGAACGAGAACGGGGTGCGGCAGTTGGGGCAGAAGCCCTCGGTGCGACCGGGCTTGCCGTCGCGGCCGCGGCCGACGGCGTTGCCGCAGACGGAGCAGAAGCGCTTACGCTCCGGCAGCACCGCCTCCTTCATCAGTGCGGAGAGCGGATCCGTGGACGGCCGCGTGGGCACAACGGTGAGCCCGGCGCCCAGGCGCGGGCCGCGCAGCCGGGTCGAGACCGTACCGACGCGACGGGTCACCTTCGACCCGGAGGCGGCGGTGCGCGCCGAGCCGAGGGCCGCCGTCGCAAGGCGCGCACTGGAGGTACGGCCGGAGCGGGAGGTGCCGGCCGATTCGACGCTGCCACCGACCGGCGCGGCCGCGGGGTCGGGCACGCCCTCAACGAAGCCGGTGCCGAGCCGCTCGGAGGCGGTGGCGCTCACGACCGGGCCGCTTGCGGGCCGGTTCGTGGCGCCGCTCGCCGGCGGCAGGCCGCAAACGTTGCAGTAGCCGTCCTCGATCGTGCCGGTGCAGCCCGGGGTGGAGGCGCAGGGGTCGCCGTTCATCAGCGCGATCCTTCCTTGGTGGTCGTGGTGACTCCCGCGAGATGCCTCTTGTGTACAGCGCGCGCGGCGTGTCGCGTACACAAGAGGCATCTCGCGGGGATGAGGGTGCGGCGGCTCACGAGGGCACTCCCGGGAGGTCGCGGGTCACGGCGTCGTAGGCCTCGACGAAGTAGCGGGCCAGCGGGACGGAGCACGGTACGGTGCCGAGCGCCTGCTCGGCCTCGGCGCGGGCGGCCACGGCGGTGGCGGATGCGGCTCGGCCATTCGACTCCGCCCGGGAATGCAGCGAGCGCATCCGGAAGCCCAGGGCCGCCTTCTCTCGCAGCGGCGCGGTGTACGCGTTCTCGACCGCGTCGAAGGCGCGGCCCACGGCGGTGAGTCGCTGCAGGTACGCGTCGAGCCCGGCCCGATCGGTGGGCGGCTCGCCGAGGCGGGACACATCCGGTACGGCCAGCCGCGGCGGATCCGCGATCTCGCGGCGGCAGCGCACGACCAGTTCGCGCAGCGGATCCTCGCGACGCTCCGCCATCGCCGCCAGCTCCTGCGCGCGGCGCCGGTCGCGCTCCAGCCCGCGTCGCTGCGAGGCGGCGATGATCAGGTCGCGCTCCAGGTGCGCCGCGTCCGTCTCCAACTGGCCTAGCGGGCCGCTGACATCCGCGCCTCGGCCGGCCTTCTCGGCCAGTCCGTCCAACCGCGAGCGCAGCGTGTCGACGCGCAGTCCCGCCGTCATCCCCTCCGAGCTGCCGCGATCGGACAGCAGGTCGCGCGAGCGCTCGATCTCCGCGCGGACGCCGACCAAGCGGCCCGCCACATCCGTGCCGCTCGGGTCCAGTTCGAGCCGGGTGCGCAGCTGACCGACGACCGCGTCGCACAGGCGCACCGCCTCGACCAGCGACACCGCAGCGCTGGCACCGCCGCCGCCCGTGCCGCCGACAGCGCTGTCGAGCCGGCCCCAGATCAACTGCGACATCCGCTCGCGGCCCACCGCATCGACCCGGCCGGAGTCCCAGACCGCCTCGAGGTCGGCGAGCCGGCGCGTCACCGACTGCCGCAGCGACTGCGCCAGCACGATGTCGGAGGTGTAGCTGTCGGACTTCGGGGAGGCCAGCGCCGCCGCATCCAGTCGCGCCAACTCGCGCGCGGTGCGGTCGACCCAGCGCGTCAGACCCGCGAGGTACTCGAACAGCGCGCGCTGATCGATCGCCTCCCCGAGCCGACCCGGCGCGACGGGCGTGACATCGCCCACGCCGGGAGCGGCCCCTGTCATCGTCATCGCCCGTACAACGCGGGCGGCGGCGTCGCCGCGCCGAGCTCGCCGAGCCACTTCTGGTAGATCGACTGCCAGCGGCCGTCGCTGCGCATCGCGTCGAGCACACCGTTGACGTAGCGCACGAGATCCCGCTGGTCCGCGTTCATGCCGAGGCCGTAGGGCTCGCTGCTCAGCTGCTCGCCGATCACCTTGGCGTACGGATCCTGGGCGACGAAGCCCGCGAGGATCGTGTCGTCACCGGCGATGGCGTCGACCTGCCCCTGCTGGAACAGCACCAGGCAGCCGGTGTGCGTGGCCGCAGAGACCGGCTCGACGTCGAAGGCGTCCAGCGCCGCGAGCGTAGTGGTGCTGGCGGGCGCGCAGACCTTCGTCTTCGGGTCCTTGCCCTCGAGCGCCTGCATGCTATCGGCCGTGTTGTTGCTCGCGACCAGCACTTTCAGGCCCGCCGCGTAGTACTCGGTCGAGAAGGCGATCTGCTGCCACCGGTCGCAGTTGATCGTCATCGTCCGCGCCACGATGTCCACCGTGCCGTCCTGCAGCACGGGGATGCGCTGGGCGGAGGTGATCACAACGAACTGCAGCCGATTCGGGTCACCGAAGATCGCACGCGACACCTCGTGCAGCACGTCGATGTCGAAACCTTCGATCTCGCCGGTCAGCGGATTGCGGGACCCCATCTGCAGGGTGTCTGCCGAGACGCCGACCCGCAGCACGCCGTTCTCGCGAATCGCCTGAACCGTGGGGCCGTCCGTGCCGTCCGGCGCGAAAGACGCCAGCTGGGAGCCGTCGTTCGTGCACGCGTTGGTGGTCGGGCTCGGCGACGCCGTCGCGGTCGCGGTGGGCTCCGGCGACGCAGCCAGACCCGCGTCCAGGTCGACGGATCCGGAGCTCGCGCAGCCTGAGAGCAGCAGGGCCGCCGAGGCGGCGATCGAGACCAGCGCGAGGCGCAGACGGTGCTTCATCGGTACTCCTCCAGTCGCAACGAGACCCCTCGCCACGCGAATGCGGCGCCGACGAGCCCCGCGGCCAGCAACAGCCAGCACAGGATCGACGTGGTGATGCCGTAGCCCGACAGCGTGTTCTCGGTCGCCTTCGCATCCGCGGTGATCGCCGTGTCCGCGGCCTTCTTGAACGTGTCGAACGCAGCGTTCGCTGTGCCGTCGCCGGTCTTCGTCGCCGCCTCGACGGCGGCGTCCCAGTTGCCGCCGACATCGAGTTGGCGGATCGCGTCGTGCTGGGCCGACCACGCGTTCAGCTGGTCGAGGAGGGACTGATCGACCGTGCCCTCGCCGACCGCGTATTCGAGCCGTGTGCGCGCCTGCGCGATCGACGTCTGCACGCCGGCCTCGATCGACGCACCGGAGCCGCGCTTGATCAACGTGAACGATTCCTGCGACTTCGCATCCGTCGCCGACGTCAGCGCCTGCGACACCGCGAGGGTGGCGGCGTAGCTGTTCTGCCGCACCGAGCTCGCCTGCGACGCGGTCACGAAGAACAGCACCGTCGCCACGATTCCGAGCAGAGTCAGGATGGCCGTGCCCGTGACCAGCGGACGGTTCAGGTAGCGGCGCGTCTTCCGCGCGAGCCAGACCTGGCACAGGATCAGCAGCACCAGCGCGAGGGCCGCCCCGACGAGCAGGAACAACGCGTTCTGCAGCGCGGCGAACGCCGACGCGACGCGATCGGCGCCGTTCTTCACCAGAGTGTTCAGCTCGGAGAGCATCTCGCCGCGCAGCAGCGTCGACGCCTGGTCGAGGTACGCGGAGCCGACCGGGAAGCCCTGACGGTTGTTCGCCCTCGCCTGCTCGACCAGCCCGGTGTAGCGGGTCAGCGCATCCGAAACCTTCGCCAAGCCCGCCGCATCCGCCGATTCGCTGCCTGAGAGGTTCGCGATCTGCTGGGAGACGGTGGCGATCGTGTCGTCGTAGTCGGCGCGCTGAGCGATCGGCTCGAGCCCACCGACGAGGAAGGCGTTGGAGGCGATCGCGTCGGCACTGACCAGCGCGTTGCGCACCTCCTGCACCGCGACCAGCTGCGCGGCCTGTCGCCGCGCCTCCCCCGCCGCGTTGGCCTGGAGCGAGCCGGCCTGCATCCCGAACACCCCGATCAGGATGCTCGCCACGACGCTGAGCACCAGCAGGATGCGCAGCTGCGCTGGTGTGGACCGCCGACGCTGTTGCGGGTTCGGCGCCGGAGCCGGAGCCGGAGCCGGCGCCCCCGGTGCGGTCTGGGCCGGCAGCGGCGCCGCGCCCGGCGACGTCGCGGGGGTCACGTGGTGTCCGCCGGGAACGGCGGCAGCGGCGGTGGTGCTCATGCGCTGCTCTCCTTGCTCGGATCTTCGAGGACGTCGTCGGTGGCGGGGATGGCGGTGGGGGCGGAGGCGGGGGCTATGGGGGCTGCCTCGTCGGCGGGAGCCGCCTCGTCGGCGGTCGGAGCCGATTGCAGGCCGCGATCGATCGCGTCCGCGACCCGGGCGGGGTCGGCGGGCTCGGCCAGATCCTCCGGCTCGATCGTGCGCAGCTGCTCGATGCTCGGCTCGCTCACATCGCGCAACCGCCACGCGTGCCGGGCGATCGCTGCGTCGAGCACGTTGCGCACCCAACGACCGTTTCCGAACGCCTCCGTGCGGGCCTGCTGCGAGGCGAGCTCGTCGAAGGCGGCGAGCGTCGCCGGAGTCGGATCGAAATCGGCCTTCGTCGCCGTGAGCTCGAAGATCCGGCGCAGCTCCTCGTCGCTGTAGTCCGCGAAGTCGATCGTGGTGGAGAACCGACTCGCCAGCCCGGGGTTGGTGTCGAGGAAGTCCTGCATCGGGCCCGAGTAGCCCGCCACGATCACGACAAGGTCGCCGCGGTGATCCTCCATGTCCTTCACCAGAGTGGTCACCGCCTCGGCGCCGTACTGGTCGGACGCCAGAGCATAGGCCTCGTCGATGAAGAGCACGCCGCCGCGCGCCGAGGCGATCACGTCCGAGGTCTTGCTCGCGGTCTGGCCGAGATAGCCCGCCACCAGCTCGGAGCGGTCGACCTCGACCAGCTTGCCGGCGCTGAGGATGCCCAGCGCCCGGTAGATCCGCGAGACCAGGCGCGCGACCGTCGTTTTGCCCGTGCCGGGATTGCCCGTGAACACGAGGTGTCGCGTCAGCGTCGGGGTCGCCATTCCGGCCTCCGCGCGCAGCTTGTCGATCCGCAGCAGCTGGGCCTGACGCTTGATCTCGCTCTTCACCCGGCCGAGGCCGATCAGGCCGTCGAGCTCGGCGAGCAGGTCGTCGAGACTCTCCTCCGGCAGGCTCTCCGCCACGGATTCAGCGGGCTTCTCCAGCTCGGCCGCCGGCTGGGTGCCCGTCGGCCCGGAGCCCGTCGGCGCGGTGCCCAAGGGCTCGGTGCCCGCGGATTCCGGCCCGCGCCCCAGCTTCGCCAGGATCTCGTCGACGCTCGGCACCCCCTCGGGCATCCCGCGCAGGTTCGTCAGATCGAATGCATCCGGCCGGACGATCCGGGTCTGATCCGGCGCGGTCGGTCGCGCCCCCGGCCTCGACGCTGCGAACGGTCCGACCGCCGCCAGCTGCGCGGCGGCCGTCGCCGAGGCGCCGCCGATCACGCTCATCCCGGGTGCACCCAGTGCACTCGCTGAGGAGATCACCTCCGTCAGCCCCTTCGCGTAGGCGCCGGCCTGCGGCGAACGCTCCGCAACCAGTCTCGTCAGCAGTTCCGTCGGCGCATTGCGCCAGCGCCGCGCACTCGCCGCCGCGGAGTAGAAGCTCTCCAGATCCGCGTCGGGTCCGCCGAGCTCGGCGATCCATTCGGCGCCCGCGCCGGGAGCCGATTCGCACACCGCTGCCGCCAGTCGCGACGCCTCGGCGCGCACCGCCGTCGCATCCAACCCCGCCCCCGTGCCGATCGACGCCAACGCGTCCACGGCCTGACCCAGACCGCTCATGTCGCGCTCGGCGGGGAGAGAGTGCCCAGAGTCCCGGGCTCGGCGGGGGCACTCAACGTGCTCTCGGTGAACTTCTCCGCCAGGAACTGACCGTGCGCGATCAGGGCGTTCGCGTCGGCGCGAGAGACTGCATCCGAGATCTTGTCCAGCGTCGCCCCGAGCAGGTCCAGCTGATCGCACAGGATCATCAGCGACGTCTTGCCCTTGTACACGGCTCGCCGGTCGGCGAAGTCGCGCGGCAGCCGGAGGTAGCCCTCGACCGCCTCCGGCAGGTAGCTCGTCGCCGTCGCGACGACCGTGTGCCCCTGCTGACTCATCCCGCCCAGCCGGTCCAGGCGCGGCACCATCTCGCGCACCGTCTCGTCGACCCGGCGGATCCGCGCGGTCACGATGCCCGGCACTTCACCGTTCGACGTCTCCGCGAGCACGCGGTCCAGAGCCGTCAGGATGTCGGCGCTGGTCGGAGCGGCGGGCAGCGCGACGGGCTCCGGCGCGGCGGGCTGCCCCGCCGTGCCGTCGAAGAGTCGCGACCACCAGCCCATCCGCGTGCTGCTAGCGGCCGAGATCGAGCGAGGAGGCGGCATCCAGCTCGGAGTTCGACCGGCGGGCGCGCTCGACGTAGTCGCCGGCCTTCTCGGTCTCGACCTGCAGCACGCCGATGGTCTGCGCCATGCTGTCCAGCGCCTTGATCTTGAAGTCCGAGATCGAGTCCATCGTCTGGTAGATGTTCGCGAACGCAGCCTGCAGCTGCGGCAGTCCCACCGTCGCCGAGGCGGCCTGAGCTTGGATGTTCGCCGACTGGTCCGCGAGCATCCGCGACGTCGACTCGATCATGTTCGACGTCGTGGTGTTCAGCGCCGTGATCTGGTCGAGCACCAGCTTCTGGTTCGCCAGCGCCTGGGCCACGATCACCGCGGTGCGCAGCGCGGACACGGTCGTGGTCGTCGCGCGGTCGACGCCCTTGATCAGCTCCAGGTTGTTCTTGATGATCACGTCGATCGCCAGGTAACCCTGGATCGACACGGCCAGCTGGGTGAGCAGGTCCTGGTGCTTCTGGCGCACGTAGAACAGCACGTCTTCGCGCAGCGCGCGGGCGCGATCAGGGTCGGTCGTGTCGAGCTGGGCCAACGTCGCGGAGAGTTTCACGTCGAGACGCTCGGCGAGGTAGATGTACTCGTTGAGACGCGTCATCGTCTCCCACAGGTGCTGCTTCTCGAGGTTGAGCGCCGCGTTGTCCTTGCGGAGTTCGTCCTGTCCGTCGTAGAGCGCCTTGATGATCGCGTTCAGGTGCGACTGCGCGCTCTCGTACCGGCGGAAGTAGTCGGCGATCTTGTTGCCGAACGGGATGATCCCGAGGAACTTCTTGCCGATGTTGTCCTCGGACGGGTCGAGGTCTTCGACCGTGCGGCGCAGATCGAGCAGGGTCTGCCCGATCTTCGACCCCTCGGAGAGGCCGCCCTCCTTCAGGGCGCGCACCGGCGTGGCCAACAGGCGATTCGACGAGTCGGCGGCCGTGCGGATGTCGGCGTCACCCATCGTGCGGATGTCGTTGGCCTTCGCCGCGAACTCGGGGCTCTTCGCCTCAACGCTCATCAGCGAAGCGAGGTAGCCGTCGACCTTGGCCTCGAGTCCGGGCAGCGCCGCCTCGGGCACCTTCGGCGCGATCGACGGCGCCGATGTGGTCGGCACGGCCGCGACCGGCTCGGGCGGAGTGAGCGACAGCGCGCTGGCAGCGGGCGGCGTCAAAGGAGTTGCCTCGGTCATCGGGGTGTCCTCACGGGTTTTCGACTGGACCCCGTGCGTGCGGGGCGCCGATTGCGAACGAACGTCACCCCACATCATAGCTCCGCGCACCCCGAGAGAGGGTGGCCGGCGCTGCCGGCGGGATACGGTGTTTCGTGGTGGTTCGTCGCGTTCGCCGCGGGATCTTTCGCGCTGTGGAGTTGTCAAGGTGCGGGCTCGGATGAGCGGGGTGGCGGTGCTTGTGCGGTCGGCTCGTCAGCCGGTGGGTCTGTCGCGTTGTGGGATCGTGCCGTCCAGCGGATTCTTGCTGATCAGTTCCGTGAGCCTCCTTTCCGGATCTGATTCCCTCGGCCGGTACAGGTAGTACCGGGAGCCTTTCCGGAGGATGCGCCAGTGCTGGTTGTGCAGCAGCAGGTGATGGGCCCGGCAGAGCAAGACCCCTTCTTGCAGGTCGGTCTTGCCGCCGTCCTTCTGCCATTCGTTAATGTGGTGCGCGTCGCACCAGGACGCGGGCCGGTCGCAGCCGCCCCAGAGGCAGCCGCCGTCACGGGCGGTCATCGCGAGGCGCTGCTTCACCGTGAACAGTCGCTGGGTGCGGCCGAGGTTCAACACGACACCGTCGTCGGTCATGGTGATCGGCGCGATACCGTCCGCGCACGCGGCGGTACGCACGAACGCCGCGGACACCACAGCCCGGGAGGTGCCGAGCAAACCCAGTCCGTCATCGGCGGCATCGGCCGCAGGGCCATCGAGCTGGTCGAACCCCTCAGCGTCGACAGTCGCCCCGTCGGGACCGGCCGGAGCGAGTTCAGCGGCCCGGATGATCACCGCGACCGGTGCGCCCTGGCGCGGCAGCGCATTCTTGTCCGCAGCGACCGCGATCCGCAGCGCCGCACCGAACGCGTCGTGCCACAACTGCGGCACCGTCGGCGCATCCTCCGCAGCGGGCTCGTCAGTGAACCGCGGCTGACGCAGGGACGCGGCGACGACGCCGTCGCAGAGGGTGCGCAGGTTCTCCGCGACATCCGCCGTCAAGAACCCAGACACGCGGTGCATCCCATCCTCGGACGGCCCGACCGTGAGGGAGCGGCGGGCGAGGTTGCGGCGCTCGCGCGAGAGCACGAGGGTGCGATCCAGGCCGTCGCGACGGTACTTCGCCTCCCGGAACAAGGTCTCCGGTGTCATCGCGCCGCGGTCGCGGACCTGAAGCAGCAGGTCCCGGAGCGCGCGGGCTAGCGCGTGCCCTGCGACGTCCCGGGTAGGGGCGCCGATCCCGCGGATGATCGCCGCGGCTCCCGCGGAGGACAGCAGCCCCGCCTCCACGAAGCGCGAGAGCGCAGCGTTCCACCCGGATCCACACGCGCAGAAAGCGCCGCCCGAGCACGCTTCACCCAGCGGGTCGGCCAGCGGCTCGGTCGGTGTTTCGGCGAGCAGTGTGCCCACTTCGATCGCTCCGGCGGTCTCCCTCTTCGATGCTCCGGTGATCCCGGCGATCAGTTCGACCGCGTCCTTCGCCCCGGAACGCTTCGCCAACGACTCCGCACCCAACGCGGAGGTCGAACGTCGCGCGATCTCCGCGCAGACGGCGGCGGACGCGACCCCGTGCGCCGTCCCGATCCGACCGAACACCTCAACAAGCTTGAGCGCCTCCTCATCGCGCAGCCCCGCGAGCGATCCGGCTCCCGCCGGGAGCGGTGCGCCGAGCAGGTCGCTCGCCATCCGCCAGATCTTGTCGCTGAGTGTGTCCATACGAACAATGATCGCATCTATCTTCGATTGGGGCAAGCGTCACGACGCGCAATCCGCGCCACGATTCGAACCTTTTCGCGACAACACTCCGACAATCCTGACCCCTGGAAGACTCGCGTCAGACCCCATCCGGTCGGACTCGCCCGATCCGTGACGCACAAGCTGCGTCGCGAAGGGCCCCGTGCGCGACTCCGTCACCAGTCGGCCCACTCACGACCCTCTCGGACGGCAACCCGACGTCCCGCCGATCCGGATACGTCGCCACCACTACGGCGGCCGCTCAGGTCGGTCTTATTGATCGGGTCCGTCGGGTACACGGAGTCGTTGTCGACGCCGCCCTCGACCGGGTCGACCTCCAAGAACCGACCCAACGCCAGCACGTACTGCCGCGCGCCCATCTCGATCGTCGCGACCGAATCGAAGTGCTCGAACAGCTTCTGATGCTGCCCCAACCAGCCATAGTCCGCGTCCGGGCCCGTCTGCGTGTTGGGCCCCGCATCATCCGCGGTCTTCGACCCGATCCGCTTCGACACCGGATCCACCACCTGACCGAACGGATCATAGACAGCCACCGCAATCACCGCACCCGACGCGTTCTTCGCCCGAGCACCGCTCCCATCAGCCGTCACGACCACATCGCCATGCAGATTCGGATACGACCACAACTCCGCACCCGACACCGGAATCGTCACCAACACACCACCCGGCAACGAAACGTTCCGCTCCTTCACCACCGACGCGCCATCCAACACCAGATCCGGCGAATCCGAGCCACCCGTGAACGAATACCGCACCAACTGCGACGCACCCGCCACCGTCTGCGTCCGCGACACCACCCGATCAAACGCTGGACCGTACGAATTCCGGTCACGCTCACGCCACACCACCGTCCGATCCCGGACGATGACCTCACCGATCTCCCGATCGTTCAACCTTCGCCTGATCCCGACCGCGATCGCAGCCCGATCCTCAAACGACAACTGCCGACGCACCACCAGCAACCCCCTTCCGTTGGCGCGACGCTATGACACCGCCTCGCCCTGCTGCCGCTATTCGTCCTCCGCTTGCGCGAACTCCGACCAGCCCTGCCCCTGCATCAGCCGGAGCGACCCGCCACGTGTCGGAACCAGCGCCACCGATAAGCCCACATACTCCAACTGTTCGATCAGGGACCCAAGAGATACATCTGCACCCGCGACGAACCACTCGAGAGTCTCGTCAATGTATCCGAGACTATCCGGGTCAACGAGCGATCCCCCAGGCCCATTCGCAAGAGCGCCGACAACCATCTGTCTGAGGGCATCGACCGACGAGACCCGCCCCCATCCGTAGTCCGACATCTCCTCCTCCGGGCCCTCGAACTCACCGAACAAGCGGCGCCGCACTATCGGGACTATATTCTCCGGAGCAAAATCGAGTTTCCACCGCACGACGATGCTTTCGAAGCTGCCATCATTCGACGACACGAAGACGTGGTCATCCCACTCCCCGTCCAGTCTCGCACCGATCGGTATTCGTCTCGGCCAGAAGGACAATACATAACCGACGTAGGTCTCCTTCCGCCGCGGCCAATGACGGACATTAACCATCTTTGAGAAAAGGACGATCGCACCGGCGGCCGGACCCGCTTTGATTCGCGCAACGTAGTGATCAGCTTTTTCCACTTTACAACCCATCTCGGTTCATCGAATTCGGAGAAAGACGTGGTAGTTGTGACCAACGACGGCTCGGCCGAAGTTGGCCTTGTTGAAACCACCGATCTGCGAGCGCCCTGGCGCGCGATAAGTATAACCTCGAACCGACTGCCGCATTCTCTGCCCGCTAGACGCCCCACCGGGACGAGGAATCTGTCTGCCTCGTGACCAAATTCGCCCAGCAATAGCAACAGCCGCCGGACTCCGACTGAACGTCTGGCTTTGCTTCAGCACCATGGCGCCGTCCGTGATGCGGACATACGATCGAGCGCCATTCAGGATCCGACCGGCTTCCATCGCCACCGCCCCGCCGCGCACTGCGCCACCGCCCGGAATAAAGGTCACTGCCAACCAGAGCACCTGCACGCCTATGTCCATTTGCTGCTTCGAGTATTTCAGCTCGCAACTTGCCGCGGAGTAGCTCAGGCTCGCACCACAGGAGAGCGCACTGCCTCCGGATGATGCGTAGTCGCTGACGTTCCCGCTCAGGTCGGTCTGATTGATCGGGTCCGTCGGGTACACGTAGTCGTTGTCGACGCCGCCCTCGACCGGGTCGACCTCCAAGAACCGACCCAACGCCGGCACGTACTGCCGCGCCCCCATCTCGATCGTCGCGACCGAATCGAAGTGCTCGAACAGCTTCTGATGCTGACCCAACCAGCCGTAATCCGCATCCGTACTCGTCTGTGTGTTCAACCCCGCATCATCCGCGGTCTTCGACCCGATCCGCTTCGAAACCGGATCCACCACCTGACCGAACGGGTCGTACAACGCCACCGGAATCACCGCACCCGACGCGTTCTTCGCCCGAGCCCCGTTCCCGTCCGCCGTCACGACCACATCGCCATGCAGATTCGGATACGACCACAACTCCGCACCCGACACCGGAATCGTCACCAACACACCACCCGGCAACGAAACGTTCCGCTCCTTCACCACCGACGCGCCATCCAACACCAGATCCGGCGTATCCGACGAACCCGTGAACGAATACCGCACCGACTGCGACGCACCCGCCACCGTCTGCGTCCGCGACACCACCCGATCAAACGCATCCCGCGCATACGACACACCACCCGCAACACCCGGCAGCGACGTACCCACATGCCGATCCGCCGAGTCGTACTTCAACGACTGACCCGCCAACAACGTCGTGTTACCACCACCGTCATACGCGAGCTCCGAACCCACAACGCCCACAGCCGCGAGCCCATCAGCGACCGGATTCAGATCATCCAATGCACCCGCCCCGGCACCCGAGACGGACGATGACATCAAGCGATCCGCCGCGTCATAGCAATACGTCGTCGCCACCGTGGTCGAGACGCCGCCCACGGTCCGCACATCCGACATCCCCGAACGGTTCCCGTTCTTGAACGCCGACGACGCCGCGCCCGCCGGGCAGGACGCCGCAGCTGGTGCGAATGAATACGTCAACACGTGGTTCGGGATCGTCGCCTTCACCAGACGACCCGCCGCGTCGAACTGGTAACTCGACGACGACACCGCCGAGCCATCGGCCAACGCCTCCTGCACGATGCGACCCGACTGCGAACGCACCACCGTGTCCGTCACCGCAGCACCCGACGCGAACGACCACGTCATCGCCGTCTGCGCACCAGCCGCGTTTCGCGCGATACCGCCCAGCGAAGTGCCGTTTCCGGCACCGGCCGCCGGATACGTAATGCCTGAGATCGTGCCGCTGTTCAGCGCGCCGTTGGTGTTCACGTAGCTGACGCGGGCCATCTCCTGCCCGTTGTCCTTCACAACCACCAGTCGACTATCGACGTCGTACGCGAACTCCTGGGTCGCCGTGTACGTACCCTGCTTGACCACCGATTTCGTGATCCGACCGGGGCGATCGTAACTCGTTGTGGTTGTCGTTCCCCAGACATCCGTGTAAGCGATGCCTCGACCGAGGAGGTCGGTCGTTGTGGTGACCTTTCCCGTCGAGCCGGTCGTCACCGCGGACGTGTCCGTGACACTCGTCACGAGCGGATTACCCGTCGGCGCGCCCGTCGCGGCGTAGGCACCGGTATCGGTGTACGCGTTCGTGACCGTCCGTGCCGGCGTCGTCCCCGCCTTGGGATACGTGACGGTCTTGACCCGACCACGGGCGTCGAAGGTGGAACACGTCCAGCCTTCGTCTCCCGTCTGCCAGGTGCCGACTACTCGACCCATCGCGTCGGAAATTGCGCGTGACTCCACGGGAGTGCCGGTCGAGGGCGTCGCGGAGATCGACTTCTTCACGCCCCCGTATTGAGGCGCAGTGAGCGGCAGGTCGCAGACCTGCGTCGTCAGGCTCAGCTCAGAACCGTAGCCGCCCGTGTTGCTGTAGTACTCGTACCGTGAGGCTCCGCCGCTGGGCATCGTCTTGCTCACCCGGCGCAGGTAGCTGGTATCGGGCTCGTACGCGGTCACTGTCGTGAGGTTCAAGCCACCCGGATCGACGGTGCTCGAGTCGGCCATACCGAGCCACGGCTTCGAGTAGAGCGTGGACGAGGTAGCCGGCTTGACGGCATCGGCCACCGAGCTGGAATCCTCGGTCCGACTCGACGTCGCGAGGCCGTAGTCCGGTTTGAGGGCGGTTCCGGGCACGACGGAGAAGTCCGCTGCCCCCGGCGCCTTCCAGTCGAGCCGCAGCGTGGCGTCGCCGCCGTTCTCCAGGTAGTCGAGGCGGATCGGCACGGTCAGCGGAGCGCCGGGCTTCACCTCGAAGAAGGTGGTCGAGAAGGCGGGAGCCTGCACCATCCAGTTGTCCAGACGCGGCACGTCGTCGATCCAGAGCCGAGTCCCGTCATCGGCCCACGTACGCAAGTCGTACGTGCCGGGGCCGGGGAAGGTGATCGTGCCGGTGTAACGCGCGGTGAAGGCGTCGCCCGTGATGCCGGCGGGTGCGGACGTGCCAGGCCAGGCCCGGTCGATCGATCCGCCCGCTCCCTCACCCAATCCGAAGGCCGTCGGCACGCCGGTGAGTTGGTTGTTCGGATAGTAGCTCGCGTTCAGGCCTTGCATGCCTTCGTCGTAGTTCGTCGTCGATGTTGCGACCTTGATCGCACAGTTCGTCAACGGCACGGGATTGTTGCCGTCGAAGCAATTCGACGGTCCCGGCCCGTAGCTGCCGACGGCGCGATCACTCGTGTCGTACGCCGTCGTGGATTTGAGACCTTGCGCGTTCAGGGTCCAGAGCGATTGGTCCTTCGCGTTCCACTGCGTCGTCGAGGTGAGTCCCGTCGCCGAGGTCGTGCTCGTCGCCCGAAGGTCCGCATCGATCGTCACGGTGCTCGCGGCGCCCGTGAACGCGGCGCCTGCGGCGTCCGTGAGTCCCGTTGCACGCACCTCGGTCGTGGCCTCGACCCCCGGAGAAGCGGGGATGTACGTGTATTTCTTCTCCGGCTTGAGTGCCGCCGTGAGGCCATCCGGTGCCGCCAGTGCGACCCGAGTGGCCCGATTCTGCTCGTCGTAGCCGATATCGATGCGGTTGGTCTCGCCCAACGTGACCGGCGCGAGTGCGGCGGTCTTGTATGCGAGCCAGTCGTTCATCAGGCTGTCGCGGACGATGTACAGGCGCCCCTTCTCGTCGTAGATGAACGACGAGACTTCGTTGCCCGGGTCTACGATCCGGGTCACGTTGCCCTTCTTATCGAAGTAGATCGACGTGTCGTCGACGGGGCCGGGCTTGTCACCCGGATAAAGGACGCGGCAGAGCGTGCCCTTGGTCGCCGCCGGATAGTTCTCACCGTCGGTCGGGCAGATATTGGTGGTGCCTGGATAGTAGTCGGATGCGGTGAGCCCCGCTTCTGCCAGAGATTCGCCGGAGTAGACGAACTTGACCGATCTCGTGTAGACGCCGGATCCGTTCGTCGTTTCGCTCAGCGGGTCCGACACGGTGTCGACCAGATTGGTCGGCAGGTTGTCGTCGGCCACCTTGGGCCGGTACCTCACGATCGGTGCAACGGGCTTCTTCGCGTTGTCCGGCGATGTAACCGTCTTGACCGATCCGTCGGCGTTGAAGAGGGTCACGATTCCGGCGGCATCGGCGAAGGAGAGCTGGTTGTTCGCGTCGAACGTGACGATCCCACCCTCGCCGGCAGGCGGTGTGTAACCCCCATCGGTCTTCTTGGTGTAGATGTGCGGGCCGCCGTAGACATCGGTGAAGGTGACGGAGCCTTCCTTCACTTGCGCTGCGACGTAGGACTGGATGTCCCCCGCCATCGCGTAGGACGACGACCAGCCACCGGGCAGGATCGGGGCGGACACGGTCAGCCAGTCGGCCGGGATCAGGCTCTGTTCAGTCGTCCCCGCTTTGCGGATCCAGACTTTGAAGGCCGCGTCGCCCCCGTTCTCGAAATACTTGACCTCGAACGGCGTGGACCCCTCCTTCAGATCGAAGGCGGAACCCCACACCGGGCCTTCGGACCCGACGTTCCAGGTATTCACCACGGTCGACTTGTCCACGTTGATCAAAGCGCCGTCGTCGCGAGTCACACCGAGTTCGTAGCGACCAGCGGTCGCCGTGGTCGCCCGGAGATAGCCGGTCCACTTGGCCATGAAGTGGTCGGGAGTGACACCGGTGCCCGGCGCGCCCGACCCCCAGTCGAAGTTCAACTGCGAATCGGTTCGCTGCAGCACCTGCTTGATCTTGGTGCCGTCGTTGAGGGTGATGTTGGGTACGCCGTCGCCCTCGTAGGTGTAGTAGCTGCCGTTGAGGCCGAGGTTGCTCGATTTCTGCGAGTTGTAGACGAAGTTCATCCCCATCGAGCCGCCGAGCGTCGAGACGGACGGCGAGGCGAAATTCATCGCGACATTGCCGTTCGCGAGGTTGACGGTGACCGGGCCGGCGGAATCGACCGGAGCGGGCCCCGGTGCGGTGACGCGCTGATTGATCGTGAGCCGATTGGTCATCGGATACGCCCACTCATCGACGTCGTCCTTCGTGAGAACCGTCCACGTGTACGTATTGCCGTCCTGAAGAACGTTCGGCGGCACCGTATACGTCGGGGTATTGATCCACCCCGAGTTGATGACCTGGCCCGTGGTGGCGTCGGGTCCCGTAGCGATTCGGAAGGCGTAGCTGAAGCCGACCCCGTCCGGATGACTGCCGACCGGAACCGAAAGCGTCGGCGTCGTCGTCGCGACCACGGCTTTATCGATCGGGCTCGCGTTGGCCGTGTCGATGGCGGCGGGCCTGGCGGTGGTGAAGCAGAAGACGGGGCTGACCTGAAGGCTAGACGTACCGAGTACGCCTTCCGTGCCATCCGTGACCCACTGACGCCAGCAATATCGTGTGCCAGGCTTGAGTTTTCCGGGCGGGATCTTCGGCTCGACGGTCGATGTCCATCCCGAGTCGTACACAGTGCCGACGTCGGGGTTGTCTGTCTCGCTCACCCGGAACAGGTAGTTGAGTCCTGACCCCAGCGGATCGCTCGTCCCATCCACTCGCAGCTTCGTCGTGACGCTCTGACGGGTCCAGTCGGGCCCCGGGTAGGGGTTCCAGCCCGCCCGCGGGTAGTCGACCCACTGGACGAACAGCTGGGTGTCGATCCAACGGTACGAGTACACGCCGGGCCGTTCGTCACCTCCGAGAAGAAGGTTCATCCCTGACTGGCGGTTGCCAACCCATTCGGCGATCTTGCGCCCAAGCGGATCAGCGAAACCGGTCTCATCGGTGTCGATCTCGTCGATCTGCAACGTCGCGAGCTGAGCGCCGGCCGCATTGAACCCGGTGCCAACCGCGTCATGTACGCCGCCGGAGTACGAGCCGGTCGTCCCGTCGAGGATATTCACCACGGCGATATCCGCGCCCAGAATGTGTTTCCCGAAGAACTGCTCGTAGTTGTAGTGCACGAGCGAGCGGTAGACGCCGGATTGATTCGTGTTACCCACCTGGGTCATGCCCCGGTTCACTTGACCGTTGCTCTTGTACGCCGTGACGTCGGCCGTCGCCGAAGGCGTTTGGGTCGACGGGTCGACGTAGACCGGGTACACCCGCTTCGGATCCTCGAGCCAGGCTCGGCTCGGGCTGAGCGTCAAGAGTGTCTTCTGCCCTTGCCTCAGGATCGTGAGCCGACTCGTCGCTTCGGCGTCTGCCTTGCTCGCGTCGCCTGACGAGTCCCACATGATCGGCGCCGGCATCGAGTAGACGACCGTTCCGGCACCATCGGAAAAGAGCACGCTGCCGAATTCGTCTTTCGTCGCGGTGAGGCCCGGTGCGTCGATCTCCCAGGTCCAGGCGGAATCGCCTCGCGCCGGCAGGCTGTTCAGGCGGAAGGCTTCCTTCACGCCGGCGGACGTCACGTCATAGGTCAGATCGATGTCCGGAAACACGGAGCGGTATTCGAGGTGACTCTTCGACTCGGTGTCCGCCCAGGGCGCGAGGTCGCGCTCCAGGGCGGATCCCGCGGCACCTCGCAGGGTGAATCCGAGCTTCTTGCCATCTTTGGTGAACTCGACGACGTTGCGCGAGTTCGCCTTCTCCGCGAAAACCGGAGCGAGCGGGTGCGTCTGGACTTCCGCCCCTCCCTGCCCCAGCCAGGCAAGAGAACCGGTCGAGTCGAGTTCGGTCTCGATCGGGACCCAATCGCCGTCCTCATCTTCCACATTGATCGGCACCGGCGACAACGCGGTCACCTTGGAGGCACCGTCCGCCTCATAGGTCGTGGAGAACTCATCACGAGCGACAACCGTCGCATCCTCTGTGTCGAAGTCCTCGACGGCACCTGCAGCGGCCTCGGCGTTCGCGTCCGGATCGACGTCAGCCGGGCTCGGCTCGACAACCGGCGGAACTGTAGGAACCGCGGAGGGTTCCGGGGTGAGCGGCGACAGCTCCGGTTCCAGCGCCGGCTCGGAGACCTCCTGCGGAAGCACGCTCGGCTCGCTGAATTCGCCAGCGGTGTCACTCGGGGCGAACTCGATCGCCTGGGCGACGTTCGCGTCGATGAGGGAAATGGTGAGGACGGCGGCGAGAAGGATGCCCATCGTGGGCATGGCTCGGCGTCGGGCGCGACGGAACACGGCGGAACTCCTGGATGCAAAGAGAGGACTCCTCGGAAAAGGGTCCGCGCTACTCTATTCCAGACAAATTCTCAGGTTACTACGGGCGCGTAACAATATTGAGCCCACGTCATTTACGACGCCACATGCACCGCGCGCGCCAGCTCTGACAATCGGATGCGCGCAACCGTGCCGCCGTCCCCTAGCATGCGAACGTGAGCGATGATCGGTTCAGGGTGGCGGGCACCGCTGCGCCCGCCGCCGTCGGCGCCGAAAGGGTTCTGCTCGTGCTGACGGAACTCGCGGAGAACGTCGACGGCGCCACCCTCGACGAACTCTCCCGCGCGCTCGCCAGCCCGAAACCCACGGTGCACCGAGCGCTCGCGATCCTCTGCAAACTCGGGCTCGCGCGCCGACTCGGCCGCGGCTCCTACATCCTGGGCGACGAGTTCCTCCGCCTGGCGGCGCTGCACCGCAACCCGGCACCGGCCGCGATGCGGGTGGAACCGATCCTGGCCGAGCTGGCCGCGACGTTCGGTGAGATGGTCGTGTTCGACGAGCTCGACGGTCGCGACATCGTCGTGCGGGCCAAAGCGGACCCGCCGGATGCCTCCGTGCGCTTGTCGATGGTCGTCGGCGGGCGGTACCCGTCGTACAACACCGCTTCCGGCAAGCTGCTGCTCGCCGCGCAGCTGCCGGATCTGGAGGCGGTGCGCGAATGGATCGGCCCGCGCGGGCTGCAGCGCTCGACGCACGCGACGCTCGCGGATGCCTGGTCGCTATCGAGTGCGCTCGACGAGATCCGCGCGATCGGCTACGCGATCGACGATCAGGAGAGCGAACTCGGCGTGAACTCCGTCTCGCTCCCGGTCGCGCTCTCGTCCTCCGGCATCCCGGCCGGCGCGATCAGCATCGTGGGCCTGGCCTTCCGCACCCCGTTGACGGACCTCGTCGCCGCCGTGCCCTACATCCGCGAACTCATCCGTTCTCACGGGCTCTGATCCTCCGCGTCCGAGCGAGTGCCGGTCAGGACGCCACCGGGATGCGCAAGCCGGCGACGAGGCCGCGGTAGGTGGCATCGGACGCGAGGAGTTCGACGTGGCTGCCGGACGCGCGGGTGCGGCCGTCCTCGACGACGTAGATGCGATCGGCGTCGACCACGGTCGAGAGGCGGTGGGCGATGGTCACGACGGCGATGCGCCTCGCGAGGTCGGCGACGACACGGCGCACGGCGGCTTCGCTGATGCCATCGAGCTGCGCGGTGGCTTCATCGAGCAACAGCACGGCGGGCGGTCGCAGGCACGCGCGCGCGAAGGCGACGCGCTGCCGCTCGCCCCCGGAGAGTTCTTCACCGTCGAGAAGAGTGTCGAGCCCGTGCGGTAGCCGCGCCACCAGCTCCGCCAAGCCCACCGCCCGCAGCGCCGCCGAGACCTCCTCATCGTCGGCATCGGGATGCCGGTAGCGCACGTTCTCGCGGAGGGAACCCGGCAGAAGGGGCGCGGACTGCTCGACGTAGGCGATCTGACGGCGTACGGTGCGAACGCTCAGCTCGGCCAACGGCTTCCCGTGCATCGTCGCCGTGCCGCTGGTGGCCTCGACGAAGCGGAGAAGGACAGCGAAGGCCGTGGACTTCCCCGCGCCGGAGGGACCGACCACCGCGATGTGACCCCGATGCGGCACGACCAGATCCAGGCCGCGCAACACAGCTCGGCCGCCGTAGCCCGCGACGACCCCCTCGAGGCGCAGCAGCTCGTCGGCACCGCTCTCGTCGAAATCAGTGATCGCGCATCCGTGCTCGGCCGCCGGCTCGGCGGGGATGGCGGTCAACTCCGCGAGGCGATGCGCCGCGGCGGCGCCGGTCTGCAGTCGGCCGAGGTGCAGGGCGAGGCTCGTCGCGGGCTCGACGATCTGGAAGGCGTACAGCAGGAACGCCACCAGCGTCGAAACAGCGAGCTCGCCGGCACCCACCCGGACTCCGCCGAGGGCGAGCACAGCCACGACGGCGAACTGGATGCCGGCTCCCGCCGCGGTCACCGCGACGGCCTCGACGAGAACGGCGCGGACCCGATGTTCCTTCGATCTGCGGGCGTGGGCGATGATCCGCTCCTGTTCCCGGCGCTGGTTATCGTCGGCCTTCACCGTTCGCACGGCGCTGAGAACCCCTTCGAGAAGGCCGCCGAGAGCTCCGACCTCGGCCTGCGCGGCCGCCTGCTCCCGCCCGAGCGTCGGCAAGAGCACCGCAACGGTCGCTCCGATCAGCACCAGGGCTCCGACCATGGCAGCGAGCATCACCAGATCGAGCACCGCCATCATCGCGAGAACGCCGAGAAGCGCGATCGTGCTGTTCACGATCATCACCAGGCTCGTCGCGGCCGCCTCCCGGAGCAGCACGGTATCGGCCGTGACCCGGGTCACGAGGTCGCCGGTGCTCGAACGCATCAGCGCCGGAACGGTGGCGCCGAGCAGGCGCCGGATCGCGGTGCTCCGAGCGTCGAGGACGACGTTCTCGGCGAGCCGGCCCAACACCATCCACTGGCCGAAGCCCAAGCCAGCACTAGCCAGTAACAGGACGGTGAGCACCATCATCGGAACGCCGACGCGGCCGGTGGCCGAATCCAGCACATCCCGCACCACGAGCGGCACGGCCAGCGTCGATGCGGTGAACCCGAGCCCGAGAACGAGCGCAAGCGCCAGCCGCGGGCCGTGCGGACGAGCGTGCTCCAGGAGCGGACGGATGGTCAGTCGGCCGCGAACGGCTTCACCGGTCACGGTCGCCGCGGGCGGAGCGGTTGCTGGTGACGAGCGACCACAGGATGCCGGCCCCGCCGACGAACATCAGCACGACGCCGATCGTGCTCAGATCGAACACCGGGGTCACGATGTGCTGGGTCGTGCTCCACAGCAGGAAACCGCCGACCAGACAGATGATTCCGACGACGAACTCGTAGATCCTGCGAGACATGGTGCGTCCTTCCTTCCGGACCCGGAATGCCGATGCCGGGTCAGTCCTTCCACGGTCGCCGATCTCCGAGCACGTCGCCAGCGACCTTCGTCCACATCCGCTGGTCCGTTCGTCGCGATCGCCGCGCCGGTGCTCCCGGATCGACAGCACGGGCGACCGGCGGCTTTCAGCGCGCGAACAGTCGGGAGACGCCGTCGAGGAAGAGCAGCACGGCCACGATGCCGACCACCCAGCTCAGTGCGTCGCCGCTGTGGGCGGCGAGCCACGCGTTCATCGGGCGCAGCAGCCTGCTCGCACGCTCCCCCAACGCGAAGCGGATCCCTGCGAGGACCGTCGCCGGGGCGATCATCACCGCGGCGTAGCCCGCCAACAGCGCAACTCCCGACGCGAACGACACTCCGTTCGTCGTGAGGATGCCGATCGCGGCGAGGTACGGCAGCATCGACACCAGCTCGATCGTGGCGGCGATTACGGCGAGGGCGATCATCACGGGATAGCGTCCGTCGTCCGTCGCTGCGCGTTCGCGCCACCGGTCGAGCACCGAGCGACGAGCCGGTTCGAGTGCCGTTCTCGCCCGCCGTGCCGCTTGTTTGCGCGGAGTGAGGTACTCGCTCAGCGCGAGCAGCCCGATCGCGACGGCGACCTGGGCGATGTCGACCGCCGGTCCGTCAACGGCCTGCAGATCGAGGCCGCGCAGCCCGTCGGCCGCACCCAGCAGCAGGACGCCGACCGCGGTGTAGAAGACGGCGACGGCGCCCAGATAGCTCGCGATGTGGCCGATCCGGATGCGCGCCTGCAGCAATAGCGCCACCGGGATGACGAGCGTACCGACGCTGACGCTGTCCAGCAGCGCGAGACCCGCGAGTGAGGCGAGGATCCCGACGCTCACGGCGGAGCCATCGGGGCGAGGAGTCCGGCGATGACCGCGTCGCTCTCGGCCGCGAGACGCGCGCGGGATGCCGGGCCGGGGAGGCCACCGCCGAGCGGGAACGAGGCGGCCTCTCCGAGCACGGCCAACGGCGGCATCTCGCCAGGGCACCGGTTGTCGCCACTGCGCACCAGGATGCGGCCGTCCGGATCGAGCGGCCAGCCGGTGCCGTCCCTGCGGCACAGCGGGAACGGCGGCGTCGGCGCCGGAGCGTAGGCACGGATGCTCCACGCCGCGCCCGGACTCGTGTCCGGCGGCAGGATCCTGACGACACCCGCGCGCAGCAGTGCCTCGAGTTTGTGGAAACGCTCCGGTGGCGGACCGGACGTCAGCCGAGCACCGACGGCCTCCAACGCGCCGAGCTGACGAGCGGACAGCGCCGGCACCGCGGCCACGAAGTCGTCGACGGTGCGCTCGACCGTCTGCGCGAACTCCCGCGCGTCCGCGGTAGCCGATTCGAAAGCGCGCCCGGCCACCCAATCGGCGATGTCGATGCCGTCCGACGACATCGCCGCGAGCCTCGCGGCACCCACACCACGATCGAGGAGCCGTCGGCGCAGCGCCGTCATGATCGCAGCGCGCAGGTCGCCGTCCGGAGCGCGGAACGCCGCCAGTTCCGCTTGCTCGAGCGGATCCGGATGATACGGATCGGCCGCAGACCCGACGGCCTTGGGTGGCACCGGTAGGCCACTGCGCGAGGTGGCCATGATGCGCGGCTCACGTCCGGATCGGAGGTACCGTCGGCCGCGATCGTGGGATCGGTAGGTCCCGCCGCGGTCCTCCGTCAGCACCGAGACCGCATCGTGAAAGCTCAGTCCGAGCCCGGCCACGAACACATCCGCTCCGGCGGGCACGGCGTCGAGGGGGCGTGTGGCGCCGTCCGGATCCGTCGCGACCATCGGCGGACAGCCGCTTCCGGTCGCGACCACGACCGCGTCCGCGCGCACCGTCCTGCGCGTCGAGCCCGCGAGTTCGAGGCGCCAGTGGTCGCCGTCCTGCACGGCGGCGCGCACCATCGCGCTGATGCGCTCGACCCGGATCCCCGGCCCGATGGCCTCGTCGATCGCGCCGGCCGCCGCGCGCAGATATGCGCCGACGGCGCGGCGGCTCGGGAACGCGTCGGCGGCTAGGTCTGCGCCACCCCAGTCGCCGAGGGTCGGGAACCCGCCGACCGCGACCTGCGACACGACGCTGTTGGCGAGCAGGCTCGAGGACTGATCGTGCCGCCAGACCGTGCCGGCCCCGTCGGGAAGCGAGTCGATCACCGCGACCCACCGCCGGCGGCCGTCGCGACGCGCGGCGCAACCGAGGGCCGCCAGCAACGCGGTGCTGCGCGGACCACCGCCGACCAAGGCGACGTCGAAGGTACTCACCAGCTCTCCGAGAGCACCGGCGCGCCCTCCTCCGCGGTGCAGGGCACCACGAGGACGACCGGTCCGTCGACCGCGGCGGCGAGCGCCCACCGCAACGCCGGACCCGCCTCCTCGGCGCAACGGATGGACCGGGTCACGAGGCGTCGGCCACGCGCGTCCGTCGGTCGCAGCGCGGAGAGCCCGGTGAACTCATCGCCGTTCGCGCCGGTCACTGCTCGATCCTGCAGCTCCAGCCAGCCGAATCCGCCGTTGTCGAAGACGACGTAGACGACGCCGGGAGCCCCAGGGCCGAACGAGGCCCGTTCGTGCCCGAGCATCGAGAATGCGCCGTCACCGCCGAAGGCCACCACCGCCCGCCCGCCCGCCCGGGCGGCGCCGGACGCCGCAGCGGTGCCGAAACCGAGCGTGGTCTGCTCGGACGGTGCGATGTCGATCGCTCCCGGAGGCAACCGGAACGCGGGGAAGAGGTAGCTCCACATGTCTGCGGATCCGTTCTCATGGCACACCACGACATCCGCGGGCAGGGTGGCGGCCAGTTCAGCCACCACGCCGCCGAGACGGCTCCACGGGCGGACCGGACCTACTCCGAGCCGGAGGCTCTCGCCCCACGCGTCCAGACCCGAGCGCACACGGGCGATCGTCTCCGACCACTCCGACGCCGCACCGCCGGCGGCCTCGCGAGACCATGCCAACGCCACCGAGGCGTCGATACGCTCCGAGCCCGGCTCGTCGGGATCGATGTCCAGGCGCTGCACGGGCATCGACGGAAGGTGCTCGATCGCGGTCTCCTCCAGCCGCGAGCCGATCACGACCAGCAGGTCGGCTTCGGCGAGCGCCGCACGCGCCAGGGGATGCAGGTACAAGCCGCTCAGGCCCCAGAACAGCGGCTCGTCCTCCGCGACGATGCCGCGCCCGCTCGCGGTGCACAGCAGCGGCGCGTGCAACGCTCTGGCAAGCGCGGTGACCGCTTCCCCGTGACCACGAGCGCCGGCGCCGACGAGAACGACCGGATGGCGAGCGGTCCGGAGCGCGTCGGGCATGGGCGGCGCGAGCGACGGGTGTGATGGCCGACACGGCGCCGTTGACGTAGCGTCGCGGAGGCCGGGAACGGGAGACTCGGGGATCTCCAGGACGACGGGCCCTGCCGGCGCGCGGTTCGCCTCCTCGAACGCGCGGAGGGTCTGCTGCGCGGCGTCGTCGCCGGGCGCGAGGCGATGAAAGGCTTTCGCCAGCGGCTCGAACAGTGCTCGCTGCGGAGCGAACTGGAAGCTGCGCGCCGTCGCACCCTCCGGCGCACCGCCGACGAGCAGCACCACGGGCTCTCCCGCCGTGGCGATCTCGAGCAGCGGCGGAACGAGTGCGGCGGCTCCCGGACCCCGACCGGCGACGACGACACCGACACCGAGCCCGCCGTCTCGCCGTGACACCGCAGCGTCGCCCACCGCGGCGTACACGGCGTTGCGCTGCTCGCTCGTCACCACGAGGAAGACGCCCGCGGCGCGCAAGGCCGCTACGGCTGCCATGTCATCGCCGGGCAGCCCGTAGACGCGCTGCACGCCGGCGTCGACCAGTGCACGCGCGACGCTCACCCACGGGGAATCCGTTTCGGTCGACGGTGCGCTCATCCCTGGACTCCACGGGGGATCTCCCGGCCGCGGTGCTGCGGCGACCGCCACTGCTCAGCGAATCCGCGCTCCGCACCGCGCGCGAAGTGCCGCAGTAGTTCGCCTCGGGTCTCTTCGGGACTCGCCTGGGCGCCGGCGTACGCCGCATCCGCTGCCGTGTCGTCGGTCGGCTCCGCCACGGCGACCGCGAAGGCGAGCATCGACGAGTCGGATGCGTGGCTTACCCAGTCCGACACCCGTCCGTTCGCGATCCGCACCCGCGCGTCGAGGTGATCCCGAGCGGTGTCGGTGCCCCAGAGGCGCTCGGCGACCAGGTAGCAGTTGAAAGTGCCGCCGGCTTCGTCTTCGGCGAGCGAGCCGAGGTCGTCCACCACATCGCGCAGGACGAACAGCTCGCGCAGCGGCAGCTGCAGATCCTCCGCCGCCGCGCTACCCGCGATCTCCGCCGCGACGGCGGCGTGCAGCACCAGGTCGAACGGACGCAACTCGATCATCCGATCGAGCTCCGCGGCGGATCGTGCGCGACCGCTGACGAGAGCGGTCTCCAGCTCGGCCAACTCCCGCAATGGGGCCACGGCGCGGCGCACTCGGGCACCGCGGATGCCGAGGCTGCCGAGCAGGGCGAGGATCTCCGGTCCCCAGACATCAACGACCTCGGAGCCTGGGGCGTCGCGCTGGCGCCGCTCGATCCGCTCGTCAGCGCGATACACGATGCCGCCGATGTGGGTCAGCAGCGGCAGGATCCGCAGGAGCTGGACGTCCCGAAAGCCGAGGGCACGAAGAATCGGCGTCATCGCGCGGCACACCTGCGCCGCCGCCTGGGTCGTGCCGAAGTCGCCACGGGAACCGCGCCAGAGGATCGCGACCTCGGCACTCGGTGCGCGACGCGCGTCGTGGTTCGTGCAGCGCGCGATGCGTTCGTCGGCGATGGCCGGTCGGTGGACCGTCACGGAGCCCCCTCCCGGTCACTCGCCTCGAGCACGATGCTGGTCGCGTGCCCGCCGAAGCCGAACGAATTGGACAGGGCGAAGCGCCCGCTGAACCGCCGCGCCGTGTGCGGGACGAGGTCGAGAAAAGGGAACTCGTTGTCGTCGAGATTCAGGGTCGGGGGCGCCCACCCTGTGCGCAGCGCCTGGACGCACGCGATCGCCTCGATGACGGCCGTCGCCCCGATCATGTGGCCCGTCATCGATTTGGTCGAACTGATTGCCGTACCGCGCGCGCCGTCCAGGACGTCCCGCAGCGCGTGCGCCTCCACCTCGTCGTTGAGCCGAGTACTGGTGCCGTGGGCGTTGACGTAGCCGATCCGCTCCGGAGCCACGCCAGCGGTGGAGAGGGCCGTACGCATCGCGCGCCGCGCGCCGCGGCCGTCCGGATGCGGTGCGGTGACGTGGTGCGCGTCGTTCGAGGCTCCGTAGCCGCGGAGGATCGCGAGCGATCGTGCGCCCCGGGCTGCGCGCGACGCCTCCGATTCCAGCACGAGCGCACCGCCGCCCGCCGCGAGCACGAATCCCGAACGCTCGCGGTCGAACGGACGACTCGCCCGTTCCGGGTCGTAGTTGAACTGTGTGGTCAGGGCACGCGCTCCGGCCACGACGGCGAGATCGCGCGGCAGCACCTCGCCGTCCGCGCCGGCGACGACGACGACGTCGGCTTCGCCCGACTCGATGAGTCGTCGCCCGTGACCGATAGCCGCATTGCCCGACGCGCACGCGGCGCTGAGGGCGATCGCCTCACCGCGGAAGTCGTAGCGAACGGCGATCTGCGTGGCCACGAGGTCGTGAGTGCCGTAGACCGCGTGCCGTGGCCCGAAACCGGACGGCCCACGCTGAGCGAGCACGTCGACCGCATCCGCGTTCGTCGCGGTGCAGCCGTAGCCGGTGCCGACGACCACGAGCACCCGCTCGCGATCGATGCGGTCGTCCTCGGCGTCGATGCCCGCCTGCGCCAGGGCCTGAACCGCGGCGCTGACACCGTATTGCACGAAGCTCTCGAGGCGTCGGGCGTCAGGCGCCGAGAGGTACTCCAGCGGATCGAAATCGAGCACATCGCCGGCGATGTGGACGGTGTGGTCCGCGACCGGGAAACGGTCGATGCGACGGATGCCGGATCTCCCGGCGCGCATGGCGCTCCATGTGCTCGGCACGTCGGCCCCGAGCGGGGTGACCGCCCCCATTCCCGTGATGTGCACAGTCATCGTGCCCCCTCCTGAGACCGGCCCGGTGTCGAGTCCTCGACGTCGCGGGCCGCATCGACGCCCAACACGGCGGCATATTCCCGAGCCACCCGGGAGAGCAGCAGCGCACCGGTGCGCAGACCGCTGCGGGTCGCGAGGTAGCCGGCGATCTCGCCCATGCCGCCGAAGGCCTGATGCGCGTCGTCGACCGCGACCAGCGTCGCTCCGACTGCGACCGTCATCCGTTCGGCGCACCACTGCTCGAAGTGCTCACTCGTTCCGTACAGCGACGCGCCCATGTGCCGCGCGCGGTAGAAATCCGAATCGAGCAGCCGGATGCACTCGGCCTCGTCGCGGTAGACCAGCACGTTGAACACGGGCGCGAACACCTCGCTGCAGGTCGGCGCCTGCGACATGGGCCAGGTCAGCACCGTGGGCTCGATGATGCCGGTGCGCAGATCGACGCGGCCACCCGAGCGCAGCGCCGAGCGATGACGGCTGACGTGCTGCACGACGTCGTGCAGCACCAATGCATCGCTCGCCCCGCGCACCCGACCGTCCGCAGCGTCGAGCAGATTCTCCAAGGATTCCTGGCGCAGCTGCTCGTCGAGTTCTGCGAGGAAGGCCTCGGCGCGATCATGGTGCACCGCCACGAGATCCGGTCCGAAGCAATCCTGACCGGAGTTGAGCAGACGCATCCGCGCGACATCGCGCGCCGCGCGCATGATGTCCGCGTCGGCGCCGACCACCATCGGATTCGTACCTTGACCGAAGTAGGCCATGACGTGCCCAACGCCGAGGCTGGAGCGGACCTGCTCGGCGTTGCCGTGTCGCCCGGTGAAGACCACCAACCCGTTGCGCCCCTCCCGCAACCGCTCGAACTCGCGCTGGCTGCCCTCGAACGCCTCGATTCCGCTCGGATGCAGAGCCTCGAGCGCCGCATGCAGTTCGAGGGTCGCCACCCGCGAGCGCGACGACGGGCGGAACACCGCCCGACCCGTCCACGCCGACGGGATCAGGAGGTAGAGGACGTAGGAGTACAGGACGACGTTGGAGGGGAGGTACACCCAGCTGCGCGCGACCGGCGCCGGACGTTCGCTCACGGTCTCCGTCGCGGCACCGCGGAGTGCGGCGACCGCGGCGTCGAACTCGATCTCCGCGGCCGGGCGGGCCGAGTAACCGGTCATGATGTCGACGAACTGCGCGCGTCGACGCAGCAACCCGTCGGCGAGAACGGCGAGCGGATCGACGGGTCGCGTCGCCACGGTCGCTTCCAGGAGCAGACGCAGGCGCGCACGGTCCGGCTTGCCGGTGACGGTCCGTGGCAGCTCCGCACGCACGAGGACTCGGTCCGGGCGCTCCGCCTCCGCCACCGTCTCCGCGATCCGACGCGACCACCAGGCCGGCAGCCGTCGGATCCGATCTTCGACGACGACCGCGTAGCGCGCGTCCTCCGCGGTTCCGTAGGCGACCGTCACCGCGTTGATGCCGGCCTCGCCCAGCCGATGCTCGACGGCGGAAGGATGCACGAGCAGACCATTGCGGTTGATCGCGCCGAATCTGCCCAGGACGCTGAGCGTGCCATCCGCCCGGATCGTCGCGAGGTCTCCGGTGTCGTGCCAGTTCGACGAGCCGGCGAGGCGCAACTCGAGACGACCCGCCGCGCCGTCGGGGCACGCTGCGCCGTCGGGGTCCAGCACGCGCAGGCCGATGCCGGGCATCGCGCGCAGCCCGGCGGACGGTGCCGCCGGATCCGCGAGCGCGACGTTGCCCCATTCGGTGCTTCCGTAGCCGTCCACCAGGGCTCGGCCGAACGTCGCGAACACCCCGTTGTGAACGGCCCGCGGCACGATGCCGCCGCCGACGCCGAGCAGCCGCAAGCTCTCCACGGATTCGGCGGGGAGCTTGCCGCGCTCGATAGCCCTGGCGATCACTCCGTACGACTCCGGTGCGGCCTCCAGCACTGTGGCGCCCCAGCGACGGCCGAAGCGAACGGCATCGAGGGGGCGGCGGAAGGCGGACACGATCACCGGTATTCCCCGGTCGAGCCCGATCATCAGCACGGAGAAGCCGTATTGGTGGCTGAGTGGAAGCAGCGGCTGCAGGGCATCGTCTTCTCGATACCCGAGGACCTCCGCCGTGCTCCGACCGTTCGCCACGACGTCGGCGGGTCGTTTCGCCACGGGTGTCGGTCCGGACGTGGAGCCCGAGCTGAACAGGACGAGCCCGTCCTCGCGCCGCCACCAGGCCGGATCCGACGGCAGGGTGCCCGTATCCTCGCCGCGCTCGCCCACCGGGCCCTCGGCGGAGATCAGACCGGGCTCGAGGTCGACGAAGTCGGACAGGGGCCAGACCCGCGTCGCGCCCGACAGGTCGCCGAGGGGCCTGCGATCCGTGCGGGCGCGGACCACGTGGTCCGGGCGGCCCGCAGCGACCATGGCGGTCTCGTTCACGAACTGACGCGGATCCACCACCAGCACGGAGCACCCGACTCGCGCGAGGGCTAGCAGGAGCACAACGGCGTCGGCCGTTTCGTCCAAGGTGATCGCCACCCGATGTCGGGGCAGAATCCCGGCGACGACGAGTCGTTCGGCGGCCGCCGCGGCCTCGTTGACGAGCGCGGCGGCGGTGAGCCGGCTGCGCTGGGCGATCAGCATCGGTCGATCATCAGGGGTCGCGCTCAAGGTCCAGCCTCTCGGTCGGCGGGGTCGTCGATGAAGGCGGGGCGGGCGGCGGGGCGTACCCGCCCCCGCCCCGCGGAGTGTCAGCAGTTGGTGCTGACGGACGATCCGAGCGCGATGGTCGTCTCGGTCTCGGTGGCCTCGAGGCCCTGGAGTTCGATGATCTGCATGATGTTCACCTCCTTTCTGAGGTCGTCGGGCGGACGCCCCGGTCCGGGGTCCGTTCGTCCGGCGCCGAGGCGACCGTACGGGGGTGACGGTCGCGGGCGTCCTCGCCCGCGACCGAGAACAGCGCGCCGCCGAGCAGCGCGTCCAGGAGGCGGTGTCGCGGTCCGCCCGGAGCGTTCACGGCCTCGACTCCGGCCGCTACTCCGGCGGCACCCGTCGCCAAGTCGTCGGCCAACCGGAGGCCGCCGCGTCCGAGCACGGCCGGCCCGTGATCGGTGCGCACGAGATGTCGGTCGAGCCGTTCCAGGTGCCGTCGTGCTCCGACGAACCAACTGTGCGCCGCATCCGCCGCATCCAGCCGCCGTGCCGCTGCGGAGAGAGCGGCGAGGCCTGCCGCCAATCCGACGCGGCCCGCGACCGGGCCCGCATCGGCGACGAGATCGATCAGCGCGGAGGTCGCGAGGGCCCGCGTCGAATCGTCGAGCGTCCTGCCGTCCATTCGGGCCGCGGTGCCGGCCCGCGCCAGCGCCACCCCCAGGGCGCCGCGGCCGAGATAGGGCAGACGCAGCGCGCCTCGTCGCGCGACGAGCAGACCGGGGCGGAGCTCCTCGCAGCCGGCGAGATCGCGTTCGCGACAGACTCGGATCGCGCCGAGGAGTCGGCGGGCGTCCGCGCCGTCCGCGCGGGCCACGATACGCGACAGCACGAGGGCGATACCGCCGTGCCCGTCCTCGAGACCCGGCATCGTGGGGGCCGCCGGTCCGTCGAGTTCTGCGGCGATCCGCAACGCCATCGCGAGTGACGCATCACGCTCCGTGTCGGAGTGCGCCGTGATGTCCAGCATCCAGGCGACGCCCGCGAGCCCGCCGCCGAGCGTCAGCGCGGTGCAGTCCCGGGCCGCGGCGACCGCGATCTCCCGAGCACGCCGACTCGACGTAGCATCGGCGCGCAGGTGCGCCGCGACGGCGACGCCCGCCCAGCCGTCCCAGAGCCCAGGATCGTCGTCGTCGATCTCGAGCACTCGGTCACGCAGGGCGTTCTCGGCGGCGACTCGCTCGCCGTCCGGCAGCACCCCGACGATCCCGGATGCGCCGTGCGCCAGACCGAGAGCGGCGAGCCCCGTGGCGAGTCCGCGCGGATCGATCGGGAACAGCGCCTGGGTATCCGTTCGGAGCGCCGTGGCCGATCGGCGGGTCAGGGCCGCAGCGTCTGCGGGAGGCTGCGCCGCCGCGGTGCCACGGCAGCGCATCCCGGACCGGATCTCCGCCTCCGCGACGAGTGCCCAGTCCGCATCCCGCCCGAAAAGCGCGCGGATGTCGGCGCAATGCACGGAGAGCAGATGCTCATCGATTTCTATGGCGCCGCCGATCACGGGGCTGAGCAGCCAGAGCCCGAGAACAGCCAGGGCATGCGCGTCGCGCTGGGCTCCGGTACCACTCTCGCGAACGAAACCGGCGCAGCCGAGGCTCGGTGTCGTCGCGTCGCTCGCCGGCGCCGCGACCTCGAAGTCGATCAGGTGCACCGAGAGGTCCACATCGACCAGGATGTTGCCAGGATGCAGATCGCGGTGGGCGATTCCCGCCCGGTGAATCCCCTGCACCAACTCGGTCACGCCGGCGTGGATCCGACGACACCGTTCGGCGTAGGCCCGGATCGCACTCGGCGTCGCCGCGGGCTCCAACGCCGGGTGCTCGGCAGCGGCCCACGACCGCAGGCTCACACCGGGCAGTGCAGTGATCGCGGCGAAGCTGTGGCCGCCCGCCGTCAACTGCGCACGCAGCCGAGGCACGCCGCCGACGGCGGCCAGTTGCCCGAGCACGCGCGCCTCGGTGTCGAGCCGGATCGTCGCCGATTCCATCGCGGGCCCATCGCCCGTGTGCGGGCGGGCCTCCTTGAGGATCAGTGGCTCCGTGTCGTCCTCGGCGCTGGCGCGGTACACGCCGCCGCAGTTGGAGAACTGGATCGCGGCGCTCACGCGGAAGGGGAATCGCACCGGGGTCTCGATGACCATCCGTTCCCGGAGTGCGGGCGACGGTACCGTCCGCGGCGGGATGCTTCGGGTATCGGGCACGAGCGCGCCATCGGCACCGGGCACGGCGAGGACGCGAGCACCCGAAGCCGTCCACACCGTGCGCGATCGGAACGCCCCGTAGCGAACCGAAACCGGCCCGTCCTCGCGCCACGGAAAGTCGGTGAGCACACGCGGACCCGCCACTCCTCGCAGCGAATCGGCGAGTTCGTCGGCGATCCGCGCCGTCGCGGCATCATCCGTCGGATACACGGCGATGAATTTGCCGCTGGCCGTTCGCGGCGCACCCTTCGAATTCATCGCGACCAGCAGCGCCGTGGAGCGGAGGTGTTTGAACGCGACACCGTCTCGGTGGCAGATCTCAGCAACGCAGCGGAGCGTTCGCTCCGCATCGGGCAGCACTGCCGAAACGTGGATCTTCCAGCCGGCGTCGGGCAGGATCGGCGCGTCCGCAGCACGGTGCACCACCCAGAACGGCGTCCGTGTCGTGCTCCAGCCTTCGGCGAGGACGGCGGAGCTCAGATCCCGATTCCAGGCCGGCGCCCAGTCGGCCGGGTGCGCGAATTCGAGCGGATCCGCCAGGCAGAACAGATCCAGATCCTCAGCCACGAGCCGCCACCCCCGCGTCGGCACCGAGGTCGGCACGAGCGGCGAGCGGATCGGCGAGGTAACGCTCGAGGAAGAGGCGCGCTGATTCCTTCTCCGCGTCGCTGACGGTCGGCACATAAGCGAGAGCACCGCCCGCCGTCTCGGCGAGCAGCCGACGATGCTCGGCGCGCAGCAACGACCAGACGAGGGCGTCGGAGAACTCACCGTCGAGGAAGTAGTGCTCGCGCAGACGTGCCTCCAGGACGAAGCCCGAGCGCGCCAGCGCCGGAAGCGTGTACGGGTTGAAGGCGCCGGTCAACAGGAACACTTTGTTCGCGTCATAGGTCATGAAGAGGAAATCGACCAGGCGCAGCGCGGCCTCGCCGCCCAGGCCGGAGCGCCACTGCGCCGGGTCTCCGACAACGACGGCGAATTCGAGATTGCGCGGGTTGCCCTTCACGCTCCAGGTGCCGACACCGAATGCCCGGTCCTCGCGATCGGCGAAGACGAACAGCCGCCCGCTCGCGGCGAGCGACTCCACCAGTTGCACCGTGACGGACTCGCGAACATCGCTCGACAGCGCGGCCGCTCGGCTGGAAACGCCCAGCCACTGGGCGACGCTCTCCCGTTCCTGCGCGGTCCGCGGCAGTCGCAGCCGTACTCGTGCTTCACGCATGCGGTCGCCCCCGATCCCCTGCTCCGGCTCCGCCGCGACGTCTCCGTCGGGCCTTCGCCGCGGCGATCCTCCGACCGCCTGCGACGACGCTACGGGGAGAGACCGCGCAGTCCATCCGCCCTACGGCCCGTTCACACCCCGACCTTCGTCGGAACAATCTCCCCCGGAGGTGGGACGCGGTGGCGCGACGGACGTGCCCGATCGGGCCGGCTCAGGGCTCGTCGTGCGTGGTCAGAGCGCGCCGGCAGGCAAGGTCGCTCGGACGACCCAGCGGTCGCCGACTGCAGCGGCGTCCACTCGCCCGCCGACCTCAGCGGCGCGTCGCCGCATCCCGGCGACTCCGTAGCCGCCCGGCGCGCTCGCGGGTCGATGCGGCACGGCGACGAGTCGGTTCGACACCTCGAGCGTGACGGAGTCGGCGGTCCGACGCAGATGGATTCGACAGTCGGCCCGATCGCCGGCGTGCTTGAGCACGTTCGTCGTGGCCTCGATCAGAATGCGATCGAGGGTTACCCGTACGGCTTCGGGGACGCGCCGATCGGCATCCTGTGCCACCTCGACCTCGACGTCGATCCCCGCGGCACGCAACTCGGCGACGACGCGCTCGACCCGCTCGGCAGCCCCGCGCGGCACCGCGACCTCCCCCGCCTCGCCGCCCGCCGACTCATCCGGGTCGAGCACCTGCAGCAGCCGCCGCAACTCGGCCAGTGCGCTCGCGGCGGAGGCGCTGATGGTGGCCATCAGCTCGCGCGGCTCGGCTTCGCCCCCGCCGCGGATGCCCATGTTCGACACCATGCGGATGAGTGTGATGTGGTGGGCGACCACATCGTGCAGGTCGTGCGCGATCAGGCGGCGCTGCTGCGCCGCCGCGTCGGCGAGATCGCGTCGCAGCATCTGCGTGCGGGCAGCGGTGACGGCGCGTTCGACCAGCACGCGGCGCACGGCGTAGCCGATGCCCGCGGCAGCGGCGACGCCCACCGAGACCGTCACCATCAACCCGGTCGACCCCGGGCTGGACACAGCGACGACCATGCCCCAGCCGAGACAGGCGAGCAGGTATCCGACGATGAAGGTCGGCGGCGTCAGCGCGACGACGAAACCGGTCGCGAAGACGAGCGTGCTCGCGGGCACCTCGGGTGAGGCCCACGGCACGGAGAGGAAGGCTGTCACCACAACGACCGCCGCCGCCCACGTGACGGCGAACGGCAGCAGGATGAGACCGAACGTGTAGAGCACGGCGATCGCGATCTGCTGGATCCGCAGTGTCGGCGATGCATCGGCCGGAGCGGATTCGAGCACGGAGACGATGTCGAACAGGAGGCCGGACACGGCCAGCAGTGGCACCGCGAGCTGGGTCCAGCGCGCCGCGGGAGCGTAGTTCCAGAAGCCCCGGCGGGGTGGCCGCGCCGGGACCGCGTCGTCGACCCCCGTGCGGTCCACCCCCGTGCGCGTCACCCCGCCAGGCTACCCGACGCCCTCGTGTCGGCGCCGCTCACTCGTACCGCAGCGAGGTCACCGGATCCATCCGCGAGGCCCGCAACGCCGGCAACGCTCCGGCGGCGACCGCGACCAGGACGACCGCGACCACGATGGTCGAGACGTCGCGCGCCGTGAAGACGAGCAGATCGAAGCTTGGGAGGTCGCTGAGCAATTCGGCGTTCACCGACGGCGCGACCGCCAGCCACAGCAGCCAGGCGAGCCCGGCGCCTATTCCTGCACCGACCACCCCGATCACGGTCGACTCGACCGAGAACATCAAGAACAAGGATCCTCGGCGCAGGCCGAGCGCCTTGAGCAAGCCGATTTCACGGGTTCGCTCCTTCACACTCATCAGCAGGGTGTTGATGATGCCGAATGCGGCGGCGATCAGTGCGATCCCGGCGAAGCCGGTCAACACCGCGGTGGCCACGGCGACGATCGATCGGAACTCGCCGAGCTGATCGGCGAACGTCTGCCCGCGCATCGATGCGGCGACGAGGCCGTCCTTCACCTCCGCGACGGAGCTCGTTCCGGTGTCGACCTTGGCCACGGCCTGCAGATAGCCGTTGTCGAGTTCCGCGGGACGACCGGTCGTCTGCGCCGCGAAGAGTCGGTCGGTCATCGCGGTGTTCAGCGCAAGACTGCCACTGCTGCCACCCTGCAGCGTCTTGTTCTGCACTCCGACGATCTCGCCCGTGACCGTGTGCTCCGCACCCGTGTAGTCGTTCACGGCGACGATGACCTGCTCACCGATCGCGTCCGCTGCGACCGCGAATCCGAACCGGTCGAGATAACCGACCGGCAGGAGCAGTTGTGCCGCGTCGGCATCGCGGTCGAGCTGATCGCCCGCGGCGAGGTCGGCGCTGATCAGGTCCGAATTGCCTTCCGCCCGCGAAACGAAACGCTGACCGTCGGGGCGCGACATCCACGTCGTCTCGAGCGAGACCGTCCGTTGCACCCACTCGACGCCCTGCACCCGGGCGATCCGCTCGAGGTCGTCGTCATCCAGGATGTCGCGCCCCTGGATCCGCTGTGCCGAGCGACCCTCCTGGTAGTCGCTCGGCGCGTCGGCCGGTGCGTCCGCGTCCGCATCCTTCGTGACGACGAGCAGATCGGGAGCGCCGATCGTCGACAGTTGGCGATCGATGTAACCGTCGACGCCCGTCTGCAGTGCCGCGGTGAGGGTGAGAGCGAACGCGCCGACGGCGACGGCAGTGGCGGTGAGCGCTGTGCGGAGGCGGTTGCGGAACGCGCTGCGGATGCTCCGCGAGATGAACTGTCGGATTCTCATGCCGGCACCGCCGCGCGAATCCGGCCGTCCTGCACCACGATCCGTCGGTCGCACCGTTCCGCGAGGTCGTCGTCGTGCGTGACCATCACCAGGGTGATGCCGCGATCACGCTGCATCGAGAACAGCAACTCTTCGATGCGGCCGCCCGAACGGGAGTCGAGATTACCCGTCGGCTCGTCCGCGAAGATCACGGCCGGCTCCGCCACCAGTGCCCGAGCGACAGCTACGCGCTGCTTCTGACCTCCGGAGAGGGCTGTCGCATCGTTGCCGGCCTTCTCCGCGAGGTCGACCGCCGTCAGCATCGCCATCGCGCGTTCGCGCTGTTCCCGCACCGGCGCCCCCGCGATCGCGAGGGGAAGGGCGACGTTGTCGAGGACCGACAGGTCCGGGGACAGGAAGAACTGCTGGAACACGAAGCCGAAGCGCGCGTTGCGCAGGCGTGCGATCTCGCGCTCGCCGAGCCCCGCGGCCTCACGCCCCTCGACGAACACCTCGCCCGTGGTCGGAGCATCCAGCAATGCCAGTACGTGCATCAGCGTCGACTTGCCGGAGCCGCTCTTCCCCACGATCGCCACGGACTCGCCGCGCCGCACCGTGAGATCGACCTCACGCAGGGCGTCGAACCGTCCCGGCCCGGATCCGTAGCTCTTCGATACGGTTCGAGCCTCCAGAACTGTGTCCACCATCTTCTCCCGTCGTCGTCCTTCGACGGTACGGAGCGGGACCGGCTCGGCGCCTCGTCCATCCGTATCGTTCCGCCGCGACGAAAGTCGTGGGTGGGAACGACGGCTACGGGGTGTTCACGGTGACCAGCCCTGCCCGCACGGCGTTGACCACCATCTCGACTCGATTGCCGGCGCCGAGCTTGAGCATCAACCGACTCACGTGCGATTTCACCGTCGCCTCCGAGATGAACAGGGCGGACGCGACTTCGGCGTTCGTCCTACCGAGCCCGACGAGTTGGAGCACTTCGCCCTCGCGCTCCGAGAGCTCGGCCGCGAGGGCCTCGTTGCGGCGGATCCGCGCCGACGGCTCCCGGATCTCGGCGACCAGGCGGTGGGCGATCGCCGGAGCGATCACGGCGCCTCCGTCGTGCACGCGGCGAATGGCGTCGACGATCGCATCGGGGGCCATGTCCTTGAGCAGGTAGCCCATCGCTCCCGCCTTCAGAGCGTCGATGACGTAGTCGTCCGTGGTGAACGTCGTCACCACCAGTACCGCGACGCCCGGGTAGGCCGCGACGATCCGTCGCGTCGCCTCGACGCCGTCCATGACGGGCATCCTCAAATCCATCAGCACCACGTCGGGCCTCGTCTCGGGGACGCGTTCGACCGCGACGCTGCCGTTGCCCGCCTCGCCGACGACCGTGATGTCCTCCTCCGCGAGCAGGTAGTGCTTCAGAGCCATCGCCATGAGCGGGTGGTCGTCGACGATGAGAACGCGGATCACGGACACGCCACCGAGCCTAACCACTCCCGCTCGGGGGTCGCCCGCGCGCTCACGACAGCCGCACCAGGCTCGCGAAGAGCTCGGGCGCCTTCGCGTCGACGATGCGGCCGCCGAGGCGCACGCCGAGCCACGCGAAGAACGAGCCGAGCACGACGCCCGCGACCAGTGCGGCGACCCCGAAACCGACGGCGCCGGTGACGAACGAGATCACGGCGAGCACGATCGACGGGAGCGCCAGCACGGCGCAGCCTGCCATGCCGCCGAAGGTCAGCACGGAGGAGATCATGCCGGCTCCGGGCGGGCTCTTGAACGGGTTGTCGCCGGGCGCCGGCACCGGATAGACGACGCGCGCGGACAGCACGCTGGAGAGTCCGAAGCCGCTCAGCAGCAGCGCGAGCGAGAGGCCGAGCAGGCCGGGCAGTACGGCCCACGAGTTCGAGAACGCGACGGTGATCACGGCCGTGGCCACCACCAGCGGAACTCCCACGATCGCCGCGGCGATGACACGGCCGCCGCGATCCGCCGCGCCCGAGAGGCCCGAGCTGACGTGCATCGCCCAAGCCGTGCCGTCGTAGGCGACATCGGCCGAGAGCGTGACCCCGAAGGTGACGGCGACGATCACGGCCGCCGCGTTGGTCCAGACTCCGGTGCCGTTGTCGCCCAAGGACGAATAGAAGATGGTCAGCACCAGGATCGCCGGCACGATCAGCAGACCACGGCTGTACCGCGGATCCCGCAGCCAGTAACCCAGCGCCCGGGCGGCGACCGCACCGGTCGGGGTGCCCGGGAAGCGGCCGAACAGGCCGATCCCCCGCGCGCCGGAGGCACCGCCGGCGGCGGAGGCGGCGGGCTCGGCGAGGGCGTGCCGGAGGGCCAGCGACCAGAGCAGCACGAGCGCGACCAGCGTGGCGACGCCGATCGCGAACTTGGCCGCGGCGAGGCCCCACTGGCCGGCGACGATCTCGCCGGGGACGGCCCAGATCGCCCCGAGCGGCGTCCACGAGACCGTGTTCGCCACGGCCGGCAGCGCCTGCAGGCCGCTGCGCACGATGTCCATGATCGAGAGGATGATCGGGCCCAGCAGCACGGCGAAGAGCAGCACCACGCCGCCCAGCACCTCCTTGTACCGCCGGCTCGACGCGAGCCCCGAGGCCGCCGCCGCGACCAGGCGCGAACCGACCACGCAGGTGGCGACACCGATGACTGCGCAGATCACCGCGGGCAGGATGCCGATCGGATGCCCCACCCAAGCGAATGCGGAGGCGAGTGCCGCGAGGCTCGTGACGATGCCGGGGATGCCGACCACGCCGGCCGCCGCGAGCCCGAGCATCAGCGTGCGCCGCGGGATCGGGAAGGTGGCGAGCGTCGACAGATCCAGGCTCTGATCGGAGCCGGTGACCAGGATCGGCCCGACCACCCAGCCGAGGATGAGGGCGGCACCGGCGAGAGTGACGATGGTGCGCACCAGCTCGACGTCCTGCGATGCCAGCGCGATCATCCCGCCGACGACCAGCACCAGCAGGCCGACGGCGTAGAGGCCGCCGACGATGACGCCGATCAGCTGCCAGACGCTGCGGGTGACGGCGTTCTTCAGCAGCAGCAGCCGCAGGTTCAGGAGATGCGCAACCACGACGGACCCTCCTGGTGGCTGCGACCGCCGACGAGTTCCACGAAACGGTCTTCGAGGGTGCCGCCCTGGCGCACCTCGTCCAGCGTGCCGGCCGCGACGACGCGACCGTCGGCGATGACGGCCACGTGGTCGCACATCCGCTGCACGAGGTCCATCGAGTGGCTGGAGACGATGACGGTGCCACCGGAGCGGACGAAGCCGGCGAGGATGTCGCGGATGTTCGCGGCCGAGACCGGATCGACGGATTCGAACGGCTCGTCGAGCACGAGCAGCTTCGGCGCGCGGACCAGGGCGCAGGCGAGCGCGATCTTCTTGGTCATACCGGCGGAGTAGTCGACGACCAGGGTTCGGTTCTCGGGGTCGAGGTCGAGCAGGCCGAGCAGATCGTTCGCGCGCGACACGACGGTATCGCGGTCGAGCCCGCAGAGCAGGCCGAAGTAGGTAATCAGCTGCAGGCCGGTGAGCCGGTCGAACAGCCGCACGCCGTCGGCCAGCACCCCGACGAGGCGCTTGGCCGCGAGCGTGTCGCGCCAGACGTCGACGTCGTGGATGCGGATGGTGCCCGCATCCGGGCGCAGCAGCGCGGTCGCCATGGACAGCGTCGTGGTCTTGCCGGCACCGTTCGGGCCGACCAGGCCGTAGAACGAGCCGCTCGGTACATCCAGGTCGATGTCGTACACGGCGACCTTGTCGCCGAAGCTCTTGCGCAGACCGCGGATGCTGAGGGCCAGGTCGCCGGAGCGGGCCGCCTCGGCGGGCGCGGCCCAGGCCGGGGTGCTGGGGGCGTCGGCGCCGGCGTCGGCGCCGGCGTCGGTGCCGGCGTCGCTGCCCGGGCTGTCGGTGCCGGGAATGTCGGTGCCGGGAATGTCGGTGCTCATGGAATACGTCCTCCCACGGGCGCGGGTTCACGCCCACCTCCGACGCTACGGCGCACCCCCGACATCGAGCATCCCCCGCGAGGCCTACTCCGCGAGGGGGTGGGTCACGAGGGCGATGCGCCGTCCGATGTCACCCGGTTCCAAAAGGGCTCAACCAGCGGAGCGCGATGCCGCCGGCCCCGTCGACGCGCGCACGATCAGTGTCGGCGGCGTGAGCACCGTCCGCGGCGCGACCTCCGCATCCGTGATCCGCGCGATCACGGCGCGCACCGTCTCCTCCACGGTCGCCTCGACGTCCTGACGGATCGACGTCAGCGCGTTGTACGAGAGCCGCGCGAGGTAGCTGTCGTCGAATCCCACCACCGAGACGTCCTGCGGCACGCGGATCCCGGCGTGCGCGAACACGGCGAGCGCGCCGACGGCCGTCGTGTCGCTGCAGCACACCACCGCCGTCGGCAGCGGGCCGGCGGCGATCAGCTCGCGGGCAGCTGCGGCGCCGTCCTCCTCGCCCCAGCCACCGCCGATCACCCGCGCCGGCCGGTCGCCCATCGCGGCGCGGAAGGCGTGCTCGCGGTCGCGTCCGACGACGCTGTCGTCGCCGCCGCCGAGGTAGACGATGTCGCGGTGGCCGAGACCGAGCAGGTGCTCGACGGCGAGTCGCATCGCCTCGAGCTCGTCGATGTGCACGTTGTCGAAGCGCTCGTCGGCCGCGCGTTGGCCGAGCACCACCACCGGCATCATCCGCACGATGTCCGCCACCGCTTCGGACTGGGGCTGCGGCACGAAACCGACCAGCGCCTCGATCCGCTGCTCCAGCATCTTGCCCATCAGCTCGGCGACACCGCGCTCGCGGGTCACGGGCCCCAGCACCACGCCGAATCCGCTCTCGGGCGCTCGCACGAAGAGGCGCTCGACGACCTTCGCCTCGAAGGGGTTGCGCAGGTTGAACAGCGCGCCGACGAGGTGGGTCCGGTTCTGTCGCAGCAGCCGGGCGGAGAGGTTCGCGTGGTACCCGAGCTCGGCCGCGGCGGCCAGGATCCGCTCGCGCGCAGCCGAACTCGGCCCGGGAGCGCCGCGCAGCACGAGCGAGACCAGCTGCCGCGAGACGCCGACGTGCTCGGCGACGTCGCGCATCGTCGGCAGCCGCCGCGATCGGTCGTCGTTCGGCGGGCTGGTCACGCCGGCCATTGTGCCACGGGCCCGAGCTACAGCTCCCGGAGGCGGATGTTGCGCCAGCGGCATGCCGCGCCGACGCCCCAGCGCGCTTCGCCGAACATCTCGTCGTTGTCGTGCACCTCCAGCGCGATGTGGCCGCGCTCGCCCAATCGCTCGGCGATGGCGGCCGGGTCGTAGTCGGGCGAGTCCAGCGTCGCCGTGTCCAGCTCGGCGATCTTCAGCCCGTTGATCCACGTCGTGATCACCGGCAGCGCGCCGCCGACCAGACGGATGCGCAGCTCGTTCCAGTCGTCCCACCGCCAGACCTTCAGGAAGTCCTGCACATCGGCGGCATAACTCAAGCGGTCGATCTTCTCCGGCGTCACGGGCTCGGCGCTGTTCGCGGGGTCGTCCGGGATCAGCCCGATCGCCGTGCCGTCGGCGTCGCGCGCCACATCGATGGCGAACGGCACCGCCGAGAAGCTGGCCAGGCCGTTGCCGAAGAAGCCGCCGATTCCGCCCGACGGTCGATGGTCGACCAGCACCTGGAACCCCTCCCAGCTGTCGGGCCGGCGGTGCAGCATCACGCCGGTATCGGCGGGCCAGTCCGGCCGCAGCTCCAGCGCCAGATCGAAGTCGCCGAACGCCTCCTCCGTGATCAGGTAGCCGCCGTAGCCGCTGCCCGGCGCGTCCTGCTCGCCGATCAGCACACCGTCCTCGACCCGCCAGACGGCCGGGTGCCGCTCGGGTTCGTGCGGCGGCCTGATCCCGCGCTCACGGAACACCTCCGTCAGCGCGGGTCCACCCGGGTAGAGCTCGCCGTACACCCGCGGGATCGCCCGCCAACCCGCGAGGCTCTCGCCGTCGAACAGGGGTCGGAATCCGTCTTCTCGCATGACGTCGTCGTTCACGCTCGCTCCTTCGCGGTGATCGTTAGCACGAGCTAACTTAGCCAGCCCGGCCCAGCCGCACAAGGGCGGAGCCGCGGCTGCGGCGACGAACAGCGGCCTGGTGCACCGGCCGGTGCTGCGAGAATGTCCCCTGTCACGATGACGACCGATCGACGCGTGGATGGAGGCGGCCATGACCTCGGTGACCACTCCGCGCGGTCCGTACGCCAACGGCATCCGGCGCAAGCAGCAGATCCTCGAGGCCGCGTCGGCCGTCTTCGCGCGGCGCGGCTATGCGAACGCGTCGATGCGCGAGATCGCCCAGGCCGTCGGCGTCACGCCCGCCGCGCTGCTGCGGCACTTCGAGGACAAGGAGCACCTCCTCCTCGCGGTGCTGGAGGCGTGGGGCGCCGAAGAGGACTCGCACGACCTCGCGCCGCAGGGCCTCGCCTACTTCGCCGGATTCCCCGCCCTGATGGAGCGACATCGGCAGCATCCGGGCATCATCGAGCTCTTCCTCACGCTCTGCACGGAGACCTCCGACCCCGACCATCCCGCGCGGGACTGGGTCGTCTCCCGCTACGCCAGGATCGTCGGCGAAGCGGTCACCGCCCTGCAGGCCGCCGGCGCTGCCGGCGAGATCCGCGCGATGAGCCCCGAGGAGTGCGAGCTGGAGGCCCGGATGCTCTTCGCCGTGATGGACGGCCTGGAGCTGCAGTGGATCGCCGCGCCCGAACTCGACCTCGGCGCGATGTTCCGCCCCGTGTTCGAGGTCACCCTCGCGCGCTGGCGCGGCTGAGCGCGCTCCGGGACGACTCGAGCCGAGCGGGCCGGCTCGGGCGCGCGGCGGGCTGGCTCAGGCGTGCGCCGCGAGGAACGCCAGGGTGCGCCGCCAGGCGTCGTGAGCTGCGTCCTCGCGGTAGCTCTGGTCGTTCGACTCGTTGAAGAACGCATGACCGGCGCCGGGATAGACCACGATCTCCGCCGCGGGCAGCCCCGCGTGCACGGTCGGAACCTGCGCGATCAACGGCGCGTCGTCGGCGCCGTAGAACGCGAGGATCGGCGTCGCGATCGCGGCCAGCTCCGGCGCGGAGAACGAGTTGTGGCCGTAGTAGGGCATCACCGCCGCGAGCCGCGCGTCCGCCGCGGCGAGCGCCCACGACATGCTGCCGCCGTAACAGAATCCGGTGACCGAGACGGTGGTCACGTCGGGGCGGGCGAGCACGCGATCGATCATCGCGCGCAGCTTCGCGACGGTGCGTTCGGCGAAGGCCGGGCTGAACACCGGAGCGAAGAAGGTGCGCAGCTCGACCTGATGGGGCAGTCGGCGCACGGGGTGATCGTACTCGGCGCGCTGCTCTTCGTTCAGCTCCTCCAACAACCCGGAGCCGACGAGCAGTTCGGGGCCGAAGGCGCGGTAGCCCGCCGCGGCGTAGCGGTCGATCACGGAGCGGATGTGTCCGTCGAGCCCCCACACTTCGTGGATCACGATCACCGCCGGGCCGGGTCGCGCCTCGTCGGGCAGCGCGGCGTACACCGGCACCTCGTAGCCGGCCAGAGTCCAGGTCTCGTCGGTCCGCGTCATCCTCGAAGCATAGGCCAGCTATCCCGGCCGGCGGCGGAATGCGCCGGCCGGGTGCGAACCGCCTCGGGTACGAAATGTCGGATGAGACGAGAACGCACCGTCCACCGCTCCCCCAAGATCCCCGGAAACACGCGGATCCGGCGACCGCCTCCACGGGCGCTACTCGTAGCGCAGCGCGTCGATCGGGTTCTGCCGCGAGGCGCGCGAGGCGGGCAGGGTGCCCGCGAGGAACGCGATGCCCATCACGATCAGCAGGATGACGGCGATCGATGCCGGTTCGAACGTCATGATCTGCAAACCGGGCAGCGTGGCGAGCACGCCGTCGGCGAGCACCGAGCTGATCACGGTGCCCACACCCGCCGCGACGGCCGCGCCGATCGCGCTGCCGAGGAAGCCGATGAACACCGCCTCCAGGGAGAACAGCGAGAAGATCCGCCCGCCGCCGAGCCCCATCGCCTTCATCAGGCCGATCTCGCGCGTGCGCTCCTGCACGCTCATCAGCAGGGTGTTGATGATGCCGAAGCTCGCCGCCAGCAGCGCGATGACGGCGAACGCGTTGAGCACACCGACGATCCCGTTCACCACCGTCTGGAAGGTGCCGAGCTGATCCGCGACCGTCTGGCCGGAGTAGCCCGCCGCTTCCAGGTCCGCCTTGATGCTCGTGACGGAGGCATCGCCGATCTGCGCGGACGCCGAGCGGTAGCTGGTCGCCACGGTCGAGGGCTTTCCGGTGTCCTGCGCGGTGACGAGCGCGTCGGAGAGCGCCTGGTTCACGCTCGCGCCGGTGGCCAGCAGTGTGGTGTTCTGCACGCCCGCGATCGTGGCGGTGACGGTGTGCTCGGCGCCGAGGTAGTCGGCGATGCCGATCGTGACCGTCTGCCCGACGGCGGCGTCCGCATCCGCGAAGCCGAGGCTGTCGACGTAGGAGTCGGGCAGCAGGATCTGCGGATCCGCGGCGCTGGAGAGCTGCGCCCCCGCCGCGAGGTCGGCCTTCGAGAAGCCGGCGAAGGCGTTCAACGAGAGCACGTACTGCTTGCTGCCGGCCGCCTCGATGTACTGCGGGCTGATCCGCACCGCGGCTTCGACACTTTGAACCCCAGGCACCGCCTCGATCGCGGTGATGTCCGCATCCGTCAGAGCCGAGACCGTGGCGCCCGGCGCGCCGCCGCTGTTCGGCCCGCCGACCGCGGTGGTCGTCGCGGAGGACGGGCTGTACTCGGCCGGGCCGCCGTCGCTCGGCGCCGCGGTGGACACCTTGGTCACGGTGATCACGCCGCTCTCGCCGACCGCGGCGACCTGCGTGTCGATGTAGTTCGAGACGCCGGCGCCGATCGCGCTGGTGATCGTGAGGGTGAAGGCGCCGATGAAGATCGCCAGCACCGTGAGCGTGGTGCGCAGCTTGCTGCGGAAGGTGTTCGCGACCGCACTGCGGAGGATGTCGACGGCCCTCATGCTCGAGCGGCTCATGCGACGGCTCCCGCCGCGTGCCGCCCCGCGTGCACATCCTCAAGCCCGTCACGGATGTGCAACTCGCGATCGCAGCGCGCCGCGAGGTCGGGGTCGTGGGTGACGACCACGAGGGTGATGCCGCGCTCGCGCTGCAGGCCGAAGAGGATGTCCTCGACCACCTCGCCCGTTGTGGTGTCGAGGTTGCCGGTGGGCTCGTCCGCGAAGATCACGGAGGGGTCGTTCACCAGGGCGCGCGCGATCACGGCGCGCTGCTTCTGCCCGCCGCTGAGCGCGGTCGCCTTGTTCTTCGCCTTGTCCGCGAGCTGCAGTTGGTCCAGCGCTTCCATCCCGCGGCGCTTGCGCTCGCGCGCCGGCACCCCCGCGATCATCAGCGGCAGCGTGACGTTCTCCAGCACGCTGGCGTTCGCGGTGAGGAAGAACTGCTGGAAGACGAAGCCGAAGGTGGCGTTGCGGGTGCGGTTCAACTCGGCGCCGCGCAGGGTGGCCACGTCGCGGCCGTGCAGCTCGATCGTGCCGGTGGTGGGCCCGTCCAGGAGCGCCAGCACGTGCATCAGGGTCGACTTGCCGGATCCGCTCTTGCCGACGATCGCGAGCGACTCCCCCTCGCCGATCTCGAAGGAGACGCCCTTCAGGGCGTCGAAGCGGTTGACGCCGCGGCCGTACGTCTTGGTGACGTCGCGGGCGGCGAGGACGGGTGTGGGCACGAGGCACCTCCGGGTCGGGAACCCTTCCAGCCTGGCCGCGACGGCACCCCGGCGCGTCGGCCCCGCGGATGGTCGCGCACTACTCCCGCGGGCGTACGACGCCGGCCCAAGCCCGGGTTGTCGCGGAGCGTCCCCGCCGCGCCGGATTCGGACGCGTAGCGACAACCCGGGCTTTCACGGGCCGTGATCCGAGGAGTCCTCCTTCGTTACGTCGCGTTGCGCGGATCCGCACGGGGCGACCGTGCCGCCGCGTAACGTCGCGACGTCCGCCCACGCACTCGAACGGAACCTCTATGCCGTCCCGCATCGTCCTCAACGCCTTCGACATGACCTGTGTCGGGCATCAGGCGCCCGGCCTCTGGCGGCACCCCGACTCGCAGGCCGACCGCTACAACGAGCTCGACTACTGGGTGAACCTGGCGCAGACGCTGGAGCGCGGCACCTTCGACGCCCTCTTCCTCGCCGACGTGCTCGGCGTGTACGACGTCTACCGCGGCTCCGTCGGCCCCGCGCTGATCGACTCCGCGCAGGTGCCGGTGAACGACCCGCTGCTGCAGATCCCGGCGATGGCCGCCGCCACGAAGAACCTCGGCTTCGGCGTCACCATCTCCCCCACCTACGAGCAGCCGTACGCCCTCGCGCGCCGACTCTCGACCCTCGACCACCTCACCAAGGGCCGGATCGGCTGGAACGTGGTCACCTCGTACCTCGAGTCCGCCGCGCAGAACCTCGGGCTCGAGCGCCAGATCCCGCACGACGAGCGTTACGAGATCGCGGAGGAGTTCCTCGACGTCAGCTACAAGCTCTGGGAGGGCTCCTGGGAGGAGGGCGCCGTGCTGCGCGATCGCGAGCGCGGCGTGTTCACCGACCCGCGCAAGGTGCATCCGATCGGGCACGTCGGCACGCACTACCGCGTGCCCGGCATCCACCTCTCCGAGCCCTCACCGCAGCGCACGCCGGTGATCTTCCAGGCCGGCGCGTCGCCGCGGGGCATCGACTTCTCGGCCAAGCACGGCGAGGCCGTCTTCATCAACGCGATCCAGCCCGAACTGACCCGGCGCACCACGGATGCGATCCGCGACCGGGCGGAGGCACACGGCCGAAAGCGCACGGATCCGAAGATCCTGATCCTCGCCACGGTGATCGTCGCCGAGACGGACGAGGCGGCGCAGGCCAAGTACGCCGACTACAAGACGTACTCCTCCCGCGAGGGCGCGATGACGTTCTACGGCGGCTGGTCGGGGCTGGACCTCTCGCAGTTCCCGGCCGACGAGCCGCTCAGTTACGTCGACACGGACGCGGTGCGCAGCGCCCTCTCGATCTTCACCAAGGCCGACCCCGAACGCGCCTGGACCCCGAACGACGTCGCCGAGTACCTCGGCATCGGCGGCATCGGGCCGGTCATCGTCGGCTCGCCCAGCACCGTCGCGGACGAGCTGGAGCGCTGGGTCGACGTGGCCGGCATCGACGGCTTCAACCTCGCCTACGTGGTCACGCCGGGCACCTTCGAGGACTTCGTCGACCTCGCCGTACCCGAGCTGCGCCGCCGCGGCCGGGTCTGGGAGGAGTACGAGGGCTCGACGCTGCGCGAGTACCTCAGCGGACCGGGTAACGCCCGCGTGCCGGATTCGCACCCCGCCGCCGCCTACCGCGGCGCCTACGTCGGCAAGGCCAGCGCCGCCGACGGTCTGCCCGACGAGGTCCTCCGGGTCCTCCCCGACGACGAGCCGGAGCCCGTTCGATGACTCAGCCCCGTTCCCACTGGAACCACATCGCCACCCCCGAGGAGCACGCCCGCTGGGATGCCGTCGCGTACGAGGTCGCCGAGACGCTCGCCGCGGATGTGCTCGCGCGCGACCGCGGCAACCTCGACCCGACCGAGGAGCTAGAGCCGCTGCGCTCCTCCGGCCTGGTCAACCTGCTCGACCCCGCCGAGTACGGCGGCGGCGGCGCGGTCTGGAGCACGGCATTCCGGGTGATCCGCATCCTCGCCTCGGCGGATGCGTCGCTCGCGCAGATCCTGCTCTACCACTACGTCAACTCCTCGAACATCGCGTTCTCGGCCGAGCCGAGCGAGCGCGAGCGCTTCTTCCGCGCCACGATCGAGGGCCGCTGGCTCTGGGGCGACTCGGTGAACCCGGTCGACCCGGATCTCGAGCTGACGCCGCGCGGCGACGGCTTCGAGCTGAACGGGCTGAAGCGCTTCTCCACCGGCGTCTCCTCGGGTGACGCGGTGCTGGTGAACGCCGTGATCGCCTCCGGCGAGCGAGCCGGGGAGACGCTGAGCTTCGTGATCCCCCGCGACCGCGAGGGCATCGAGCCGCTGGGCGACTGGGACTACCTCGGCCAGCGCCAGAGCGCCTCCGGCTCCGTGCGCTTCACCGGTGTGCGGGTGGACGCCGCCGAGGTGCTCGGCGCCCTGGTCGACGAGCCCTTCGCGACCCTGGTGACCCCCTCCATCCAGCTCGGCTTCGGCAACCTCTACCTCGGCATCGCGCAGGGCGCGCTGGCCAAGGGCCGCGGGCTGACCCTGGCGCGGAAGAACTCGTGGTTCCTCTCGGGAGTCGAGACCTACGCGCAGGATCCGTTCGTGCGCCGGCTCTACGGCGACCTCGTCGCGAACACCGCCGCCGCGGAGGCGCTCGCCGACCGCGCCGGCGCGCTGCACGACGCCGAGATCGCCCGCGGCTGGGACGTCACCGCCGAGTCGCGTGCGGCGCAAGCGATCGAGATCGCGAAGGTCAAGATCGTCACGGATGCGCTCGCGCTGGACGTGACCACCCGCGTCTACGAGGCGACCGGCTCCTCCTCCGCGAAGAGCTCGGTGGGCCTCGACCTGTACTGGCGCAACGTCCGCACCCACTCGCTGCACGACCCCGTGGACTACAAGAAGTTCGAGGTGGGCGCCAACTTCCTGACCGGCGACGTGCAGCCGCTGTCGCTGTACACATGAGCCTCGCAGAGGCGCGCGCCGCGTTCCGGCCGATCTTCGCCGAGATCGCCGCGGGCGCGGTGCAGCGCGAACTCGACCGCGCGCTGCCGTTCGAGCCGATCGCGCGGCTGCGCGGCGCCCGCTTCGGCGGCCTGCGCGTTCCGCTCGAGGCGGGCGGCTGGGGGTTGTCCGTCCGCGACACCGCGTCGCTGCTGATCGAGCTGGCGACGGCGGATTCGAACGTCGCGCAGGCGCTGCGCGGCCACTTCGCGTTCGTGGAGGACCAGCTGTCCTTCCCGCCGTCACCGGCACGCGACGGCTGGCTGCGCCGACTCGCCGCGGGCGAGCTGGTCGGCAACGCCTGGAGCGAGATCGGCACGGCGGCGGTCGGCGTGACGCAGACCGCGCTGACGCGGCGCGGCGACGAGCTGTTCGTGAACGGTACCAAGTACTACTCCACCGGCACGATCTTCGCCGACTGGACCGACGTCACGGTGCGCCGCGAGGACGGCACAACAACCGCCGCTGTGATCCGCGTCGACCAGCCGGGCGTTGTGGCGACGGACGACTGGGTGGGCTTCGGCCAGAAGCTCTCGGGCAGCGGCACCACGGTGTTCACGGATGCGCGGGTCGAGCCGGAGCACGTCTTCGACTCGATCATCCGCGCGCCGCACCAGACGCCGTTCTTCCAGCTCGAGCTGCTCGCCGTGCTGGCGGGGATCGCCGCCGCGGTGGAGCGAGATGCGGTCGCCGCCGTGCGCACGCGCTCGCGGGTGTACAGCCACGGGCTCGCCGACCACGGCCGAGACGACGCGCAGATCCAGGAGGTGGTCGGCTCGATCTCGGCGATCGCCTTCGGCGCCCGGGCCGCCGTGCTGATCGCGGCGGAGGCGGTCGACGAGGCGGCAGCGGATCCTTCGCTGGTGCCCTCAGCGGGCGCCGAGGTCTACCGGGCGCAGGTGCTGCTCACCGAATCGGTGCCGCGGGCCGCGACACAGCTGTTCGACGCCCTGGGATCCTCCGGGGTCGCCGCCGGCGCGGCGCTCGATCGGCACTGGCGCAACGCCCGCACCGTCGGCGCGCACAACCCCGTGATCTACAAGCAGCGCATCGTCGGCGACTGGGCACTGAACGGCACCCCGCCGCCGCTCGCCTGGTCGATCGGCGTGGGGCGGCCGGCGTAGACCGCGGTCCCGCCCGCCGCCGAACGCCGCCCGAGTCCCCGGGTGCCCGCAGTAAATGACGTTGATCGGACCCTTCGACGCCTTTTCGAGCCGGATGAGCCGCATCCAGCGTCATTTGCTGCACCCACCAACCGGTCAGGATCGAAGAAGCGCCCGCTCGGCTCCGTCACTACCGTGGCATCCATGACACTCATCACCTCCGTGACCATCGAGGCCGACGACCCGACCGCCGCCGAGAGCTTCTACGCCACCGCCTTCGATCTCGGCCCGCTTGTGCGGGTGCGCGCCGCATCCGCCGCGACCAGCGGATTCCGCGGCTTCACCCTCTCGCTCCTCGCGAGCCAGCCGGCGAACGTGATCGCCCTCACCGACGCGGCGCTGGCCGCCGGCGCCACCAGCCTCAAGCCGGCGGCCAAGTCGCTCTGGGGCTTCGGCTCCTCCGTGCAGGCACCGGACGGCACCATCTGGACCATCGCCAGCTCCTCGAAGAAGGACACCGCACCCGCCTCCCGCGAGGTGCAGAACGTCGTGCTGCTGATCGCGCCCGAGGACGTCGCCGCGAGCCGCGACTTCTACGTCGCCCACGGCCTCACCGTCGGCAAGAGCTTCGGCCGCAAGTACGTCGAGTTCGACCTGCCCGGCAGCCCCATCGGCTTCGGGCTGAACCCCCGGCGACTGCTCGCCAAGAACGCCGGCGTCGCACCAGAGGGCAGCGGCTCGCACCGCCTCGCGATCACCGGCGCCGCCTTCACCGACCCCGACGGCTTCGTCTGGGAGGCGTGAACGCCGTCAGGGGGAGGTCATCAGCGGGGGCGTCAGCGCAGCGGCACCGGCACGCGGTCGGGGCTGGTCCACTCGATCGCGATGCGCTCGGCCGCGCCGCCGCGGCGCAGTTCGGCCTCGAGGCCCGCGATCACCACGGGCATCAGCTCCCGCCGGTCGACCACCAGGTCGAGTAGGAGCTGCCCGATCCGCCGCGTCACGATGACGGAGCCCGCACCCGGCACCAGCGCCAGGAACGTGTGCTCGTCGATCCGGATGTTCCGGTGCTGTCGCAGCCGGTTGAGCAGCAGCGGCTGCACGTGCACGTCGGCGCGGGGGCGGACGGTGGCTCGGAGAGCGATCATGGCGCCAGGATGCGCGGCGAACGCGTCGCGCGGATGAACGGAGGCGGATGCGCGGATGACACCTCGGCGTCCGACTCGTAGGGTGGATCCGACGGTCGATGGGGGCAACGATGGTTCGAATGCGCGCGATGGTGGTACCTGCGGTTCTCGCCGTGACTCTGACAGGCTGCGCGCCGGACGCGTACGGCTTACGCAGCGGCGACTCCGTCGCGGCCTTCCCGGTTCTCGGCGAGGAGCAGACGGAACGGGATCAGGTCACGCCGCTCCCCGAGACGACGCTCGACGCGGATTCGACCCGGTACCTCGGCAGCGACGACGGCCGTTCGCTCTATCTCGGCATCGACCCCGAGAAGCAATCGGTCTGCCTGATCGCGACCTTCGACGGCGATCCCGACCAGGAGACCCAGGCCTGCTCCCAGGCCGTGCCGACCGTGGCTACGGGCCAGCCGGTCGTCACCGGGAGTTTCGGCCCCGGCTCGCCCAGTTACTCCCTCTGGAACATCCAGAGCATCGGCGCCGCCGAAGACGCCGGCTGGCGCCGCATCTCGGACCTGCTCTGGACGCGGTGACCGCGCCGCGCCTCGGTATCGTTCAGCCATGAGCAGCACGGCCAGGCCCGACGTCACCCTCGAACTCGCAGCGGCGATCGCCGCCGAGCACTTCGGCGTCACCGGCGCCCTCACCGAGCTCGGCAGCCAGCAGGATCGCAACTACCTGATCGAGAACGAGCACGGGCGTCGGCTGCTCAAGATCACGAACCCTGCGGAGGCGCCGGCGGAGGTGGCCGCGCAGAACGCGGTGATGGCGGCCCTGAACGCGGCGGGACTCACCGCCCCGCAACCGCTCCCCTCGGGGACCGGCGCTCTCATCAGCGCCGTCGCGATCGGCGGCGTGGAGCACCGGGTGCGCCTGCTCAGTTTTGTCGACGGCACCCCGCTGATCGACTTCGAGTACCTCGGCCGCGATGCGATCCGGCAGCTCGGCCGCCTGGCCGGGCGGGTGTCGCTCGCCCTCGCCCCCGTCACGCACGAGGGCCTCGCCCGCGAGTTCCAGTGGGACCTCCGCCGCGGCGACGAGGTGGTCACCGAGCGTCTGCGGCACGTTCCGGATGAGCGCCGCGCGGCGATCGAGGCCGCGCTCGCCCGGATCCGGCCGCGACTCGCGCCGCTGTCGCCGAGCCTGCCGACCACGACCGTGCACGGCGACCTCACCGACGACAACGTCGTCTGCAGCGTCGACGCGGCCGGACGCCCCGTGATCGACGGCATCATCGACCTCGGCGATGCCTCGACCGGGTGGCGGGTCGCCGAACTCGCGATCACCGCGACCGCTGTCCTCCACCACGATCCGACCCGCCCCTTCGACGCCCTGGAACTGATCGCCGCCTTCGACGAGATCGTGCCGTTGACCGACGCCGAGATCGACGCGCTCTGGCCGCTGATCGTGCTGCGCGGCGCGGTGCTCGTCGCCTCGGGCGAGGAGCAGGTCGCCGAGGATCCGGACAACCACTACGCCGACGTCGCCCGCGAACGCGAGTGGTCGATCTTCGCCTCCGCCGCCGGAGTCGATCTCGACGTCGCCGCGGCGGCGGTGCGGCGGCGACTGGGCCGGCCGGCAGCGCCCGCCCCGACGCCCCGCGTCGAAGAGTTCCTGATCGGCGACGGCGCACCGCCGCGCCTCGTCGATCTCGGCTACGCGAGCGCAGCGCTGGGCGAGGGCTCCTGGTTCGCGGGAGCCGCCGAGGAAACACGACTGCTCGCGGAGGCCGCCCTCACCGGCGTCGCGGCGACCCGCTTCGGCGAATCGCGGCTGACCCGCTCTCCCGCCCGCTTCAGCGCCGAACCGGCCAACACCGCGCTCGGGATCGAGGTGCTGCCGGGCGGCGAGCTGCGCGCTCCCTTCGACGGGGTGCTCGTGCGACGGCACGGGCTGAGCGTGCTCGACGGCGCGACGCATAGCGTCTGGCTGGATGCTCCGTGCTTCAAAGGCCCCGTCCGCGCCGGTGCGGTGATCGGCCGCGCCGAGGCCGTCACCGTCTGGCTCACGGTCGGCCCGCTCGATGCCGCGCCACCGCGTTTCGTCCGCGCCGCCGAGTTCGGCTCCTACGCCGCCGTCTTCCTCGACCCCGCTCCCCTGTTCGGCTGGACGTCGACCGCCGCCCAGCACACGGATCCGGCCCGCACTCTCGTTCGGCGCGAGCACGCCTACGACCCGCTGCAGAGCCACTACTACGCCGAGCCGCCGCAGATCGAGCGCGGCTGGCGCGAGCACCTCATCGACACCGACGGCCGGCACTACCTCGACATGGTGAACAACGTCACGGTCCTCGGCCACGGGCATCCGCGGATCGTCGCCGCCGCGGCCGAGCAGTGGCGGCTGCTGAACACCAACTCGCGCTTCCACTACGACGCCGTGGCCCGGTTCAGCGAGCGACTGCTGGCGACGCTGCCCGCCTCGTTCGACACCGTCCTCCTGGTGAACAGCGGCACCGAAGCCGTCGACCTCGCGTTGCGGCTGACCGCAGCCTTCACCGGCCGCGCCGATGTGCTGTGCGTCAGCGAGTCGTATCACGGCTGGTCGCTCGCGACGGATGCGGTCTCGACCTCGGTCTCCGACAATCCGCGGGCCGAGGAGACCCGGCCCGACTGGGTGCACGTCACGCCGACGCCGAACGCCTACCGCGGTGCGTACCGAGGGCCGGATGCCGGCGCACACTACGCCGCCGACACCGTCGGCCTGCTCCGGGGCTTGGCCGCGAGCGGCACCCCGGTCGGCACCTTCATCGCCGAGCCGCGGGCCGGCAACGCCGGAGCGATCGAGGTGCCGGCGGGCTACCTCGCCGCGGTGTCCGCCGCCGTCCGCGCCGGCGGCGGCGTCACGATCTCGGACGAGGTGCAGGTCGGCTACGGGCGCCAGGGCGATGTCTTCTGGGGCTTCCAGCAGCATCCGGGGGTGGTCCCGGACGTACTGACCGTCGCGAAGGCGATGGGCAACGGGCATCCGCTCGGCGCGGTGATCACCCGACGGGAGATCGCCGATGCCCTCGCCTCGCAGGGCACCTTCTTCTCCTCGGCGGGCGGCAGCACGCTCAGCTGCCGGATCGGCGAGACGGTGCTCGATGTGATCGACGCGGAGGGCCTGCAGCAGAACGCGGCCGAGATGGGCGAGCTGCTGCGGCGCGAGATCCTGGCGTTGCACCATCCGCTGATCGGCGCGGTGCACGGCCGCGGGCTCTACCTCGGCGTCGAGCTGGTGCGGGAGGGCCTGGTCCCTGCGCAGGAGGAGACCGCGGCGTTGTGCGAGCGGATGCGCGAGCTCGGCGTGATCGTGCAGCCGACGGGTGACCGGCAGAACATCCTCAAGGTGAAGCCGCCGCTGTGCTTCAGCGCCGAGAGCGCTCGCTTCTTCGTCGCGATGCTCGACGAGGCGCTGACGCGGGGGTTCTGACGCCGCGACGCGTGCACAACCTCGGCTGAGAGTGCCGCTCATCGCTGATGGCGGCTGACGACTCATCTCAGCCGAGGTTGCGTTCGGTTCATCCGCCCGAACCGCTCCGCCAGCTCCGCGAACGCGGTCGAGAGCTCGGGCGGCGACACCACCTCGATCTCCGCGTCGAAACGCGCGAGCCCCGCGGCGAGCGCCACCCACGACCACGCCCCCATCCGCAGCCGGCAGCGGTCAGGGCCGAGCGGTTCGACGATCGCGTCGTCCAGGTAGGGCGCGACGGCCGAGGCCGGCAGCCCGAGGATCACCTCGCCCTCGCACGGCCAGCGGTCCGCGGTCGCCGACCCCTTGAACCGTGCCGAGACGAACGCCGCGACGTCGCCACCCGGCACCTCCCGCGGCGCGAATCGCGCTCCGGTGGGGCTGCGCGGCGCGAGCCGGTCCAGCCGGAAGGTGCGCCACGCCTCCCGATCCAGGTCCCAGGCGACCAGATACCAGCGCCCGGCGCGGCTGATCACGTGGTGCGGCTCCGCGCGCCGCGGCGCCTCGTTGTAGTCGAAGCGCAGCACCACCCGTTCTCGAACGGCCGCCGTCACCGCCAGCAGCACCTCGGACGGAACCTGCGGATCCGCGCGCGGCGGCACCACCGTGAACACCACGCCGTCGATCCGGTGCCGCAGCCGCGACGGCATCACCTGGCGCACCGTGGCCAGCGCCCGTTCCGCGGCCTCGCCCACACCCGACGCCGCAGCGACCTGCAGCGCGACCGCGAGCGCCACCGCCTGTTCGTCGTCGAACAGCAGCGGCGGCAACTCAGACCCCGGCTCGAGCCGGTAGCCGCCGTCCGGCCCCTTGATCGCGTGCACCCGGTAGCCCAGCTCGCGCAACCGGTCGACATCGCGCCGCACCGTGCGCGCGCTGATCTCGAGCCGCTGCGCCAGCAGCTGCCCCGGCCAGTCGCGCCGGGTCTGCAGCAGCGAGAGCAGCGTGAGCATCCGCGCCGAGGTTGTCGCCATGGATCCATCTTCGCCGAAGTAGCGGACGAAAACTGGCCGCTACCACTGTCAGTCTGGTCTCGTACCGAGCGGACGACCGCCGGACGAATCGAAGGAGCACATCATGAGCATGCAGATCACCCCGCACCTGAACTTCCGCGGCCAGGCCCGCGAGGCGCTCGAGTTCTACCAGTCCGCCTTCGGCGGCGAACTGAGCATCGCCACCTACGCCGACCTCGGCGGCGCCGCCGACGAAGCGGATGCGCAGAAGGTCATCTTCGGCCAGGTCACCGCCCCGAGCGGCTTCCGGATCATGGCCTTCGACATCCTCGAGCCCCGCCCGTTCCACCCCGGTGAGAGCGCCTTCTTCGTCTCGGCGCGCGTCACCGACGCCGACGAACTCACCGACGCCTGGGCCACCCTCTCGGACGGCGCCACCGTGCTGGTGCCGCTGCCCCTCCGCCTGGTCGCCCGTCTACGGCATGCTCACCGACCGCTTCGGCGTCACGTGGGTGATGGACGCCGCCACCGCCTGATCCGGGCGTCGGCCTCGGCGGAAATGCAGGGTCAGGACGGAGATGAGGCCGGAACATGCGGATGCGCACGGTAACTTCCCCGCTCGCCCTGCATTTCCGCGGAACGCACCCGGCCATCCCCCACCCGGCCATCCGCCGCCCGCCGCCCCGCTCACAGCACGACCACCAGCTTCCCCGTCACCGCCCCGCTCTCCATGTCCGCGTGCGCCTGCACGATCTCGTCCAGGCCGTACACGCGCCCGATCGGCACGGACGCCTCGCCCGCCGCGACCGCATCCAGGAACTCCTGCAGCACCTCCGCCGGCAGGTCGCTCGATTGACCGGAATAGGCGGTCAGCCGCACCCCGTTGGGCAGCAGATCCATCGGATAGAAGTCGGGGATGGTCCACACATCCGCGAGCATGCCCGTGAAGCAGACGGTGCCGTGCACGGCCGTCGCCCGGAGCGTGTCGCGCAGGGTGTCGGTGCCGACCAGTTCGACCGCCCCGTCGACGCCGTCGGGCAGGAGCGCCCGCACCTGCTCCGCGATCGATCCGGAGTCGACGAGTACGTGATCGACGCCGACCCCGGTGAGGATGTCCGCCTTCGCGGCGCTGCGCGTGGTCGCGAGCACGGTCATCCCCATCCGCTTGGCCAGCACCGCGAGCGCCAGGCCCACGGATGAGGTGCCGCCGCGGATCAGCAGCGTGCCGCCGGGTCGCGCAGCCACTCCCACCGTCAGCGAACCGTACGCCGTCTGCAGCATCTCGGGCACCGAGCCGAGCGTCGCCGCGGGCAGCTCGCTGCGGAACGGGATCACGATCGCCGCCGGCACCAGCACGTACTCGGCGTAACCGCCGTCGATGGAACGCCCCATGCCGCCCATCAGCGCGACGACCTGCTGGCCGGGCGCGAACTCGCCGCCGGGCGCCGCCACCACGATGCCGCTGGCCTCGATGCCGGGGATGCGCGGCAGCGAACCCGAGGAGCCCATCCCGCGACGGAAGTGCAACTCCGATCGGTTCAGGCCGAACGCGATCACCCGGATGAGCACCTCGCCCGCGGCGGGAACGGGCCGCGGCACGGCCAGGACGGTGAGCACCTCCGGTCCGCCGAAGTGATCGAGGACGACCGCGCGCATCGTGTTCTGCATGCGCAACATGATGCCACGTAATTTAATTACATGTAAGCCACTTTCCCAGCCGCTACGATCTCCAACGGAACATCGGGAGATCGTATGGAACACGAAGGCAAGCCGCTCGCCGCCGACGAGACGGACCCGCAGCACCGCCAGCCGGTCGGCGTTGCCTCGGTGCACGTGCGCGCTCTGATCACGTGGATCGCGATCTTCCCGATGGTCGCGGTCGGCATGAGCGTGATGGGCTTGTTCGCGAACGATTGGCACCCGATCCTGCGGGCACTGGTGCTCACCGCGGTCGTGGTGCCCCTCGCCGTCTACGTCGTGGTGCCACGCCTGCTGCTGCTGCGCGCCAGGCTCGTCAGCGGTCGCCGATGATGCATTACATGTAACCTTCTTCGATGGACTCCATCCGCACTCCGTTCAACACGGTCGTCCGCGCCCAGATCGACCTCTGGAACGCGCTCGAGCGCCGGCTCCGCTCGGTGCCGGGCGCGGTGAGCATCGGGCGCTGCGACGTGCTGGAGGTCGCCGGCGCCGCCGAGTCGGCGCGGGTGCAGGACATCGCGGCGGCACTGCGCATCACCGTCGGCGGCGCGAGTCGCCTGGTCGACCGACTCGAAGCCGACGGCCTGCTCGTCCGCGAAGCGCATCCCTCCGATCGGCGCAGCTCCCGCGTGGTCCTCACCGAGGCCGGCCGCGCCGCGCTCGCGATCACCGTCCCGGCCATCAACGCCGCCCTCGCCGAACTCCTCGGCCCTGCCGGCTCCCGCGAACTCCGCTCGGCCGCCGCCGCCCTCGCGCGGGTCCGCCTGCCCTGAGCCACCGCCCGGGCCCCGCGCGTCGATCAGGTGTCGATGAGGTGCGGATTCAGGAACGACAGGGTGCGCGCGTACGCCAGGGCCGCCGCCGCCGGCACCACCGCGTCCACGAGGTTGCCGTTGGCGAAGTACCGACCGGTGTCGGGGTAGGTGTACGCGGTCACCGGAGTGCCGGTGTCGCGGAGGCGATTCACGAACGACTCCGGGTCCGCATCCGCCGGCCATTCGTCGCGCTGAGCGAGGTGCAGCAGCGCCGGGCAGGGCACGATGCCGTGCTCGTCCCCGGCGAGCGTCGCGTAGTACGCGACGACCGCGTCCACCGTGCCGACGCTCGCGGCGAGCAGGCCGAGGTGCCCGCCGAAGCCGAAGCCGATGATGCCGAACCGGCGCGCACCCGCGTCCCGGCCCGTGGCCAGCGCCTCCGCGACCGTCGCGAGTGCGCGGTCCTGGGCCGCCATCGCCGCGAGCTCGCGGGCGTCCTCCTCGGCCAGCGTCGCCCAACCATCGTAGAGGTCGGGCACGAGCACGTGGTAGCCGTGTTTGGCCACCGCGGCGGCGAACGGCTCCAGCCACGGCAGCCGGCCGTACGCGTCGTGCAGGATCACCACGAGTGGGCGCCCGGCCTGCCCGAATTCGAGGGCGGCGCCGGGCGAGGGGATCTGCACCAGCTCGGTCACGCCTCCACTGTGCACCGAACCATGGGAGGATGCGCGCATTAGCCCTGATCCCACGGCGTGTCGCGGCCGCTCCCCGATCCGCGGCCCGGCGCTCAGGCCGGCGCGACCGGCGGCCGAGCGCCGGAGGCCGGCCGACGTCGAAGCCGCAGAACGAGCAACTGCGCCAAGAAGCGGGTGCCCTGTCCCACATCCGCCTTCGAGACACCGGCGCCGCGCGGACCGAAGTCGAGCGGCACCTCCGTCGCCCGTGGCGCGTTGGCGACCAGGATCTCGAGCAGGATCTTGAACCCCCGCGGCCGCAGCAGCCCGAGGTCGAGCGCCGCCGTGCGCACCGCGAAGTAGCCGGTCATCGGATCCGTCACCGGACGCAGGCGGATCGGGAACAGCGCCCGCACCAGGAGAGTCGCCGACCGCGATACGACGCGGCGCACGCGGTTGTCGAGCCCGGCCGAGGATCCGCCGTCGACGTTGCGCGAGGCCACCACCAGGTCGGCGCCGCGACTCGCGCCGGCGGCCAACAGCTCGGGGATCAGCTCGGGCGGATGCTGCAGATCGGCGTCCATCACAACGCACCAGTCGCTGTCGCTGAGTCGCAGGCCCTCGATCACCGCGCCGGCCAAGCCGCCCACCGGCTCCGCTCGGTGCCGAACCCGGATGCGCATCGCGCTCGACGCCGCCACCGCGCGGATCACGTCGGCCGTCTCGTCGGTGGAGTCGTCGATGAACAGGATGTCCGTCTGCCGCGGCACCGCGACGGCCTCGATCCGCCGCACGAGTTCGGCGATGTTCGGCGCCTCGTTGTACGTGGGCAGGATGACGGTCAGGGAGGTCATCGAGTCGCCTTCCTGGCAGAGATCGCGGGCGCGGGCGGCACCGCAACCGAGCCTAGGGGGCGCGCGCGCACCCGCGCTCCCGTTGGCCACCCGCCGCTGCGCATTGCTAGAGTGGTGCGCGTCGCCGCGAGGCGAAACGCGACTGTAGTTCAATGGCAGAACTTCTGCTTCCCAAGCAGATAGCGCGGGTTCGATTCCCGTCAGTCGCTCCAGGCCCGGTCAGAGGGCATTTTCGTTCCTAGCCTCGCTGAGCCATCCGGCCAAGGTCGCTGTTTACTCGCTGTTTTGCTCGCCGAAGGTGTCCAGTTCCGCTCCTCGATCCGGCCGCCGTGTCGGCCGATCAACGTAACTTCTTGACGTGACTCCGACGTTGCTGTGACCCAGCTGCTCCTTCGCCGCGTCGAGCCCGAACTCGGCAGTCAGCAGTGTCGCTACCGCCTTTCTGCAGGATCCGGGCGTTGTCCACTCAACGGATGTTCCTTTCACGGCCGCTGCCCACTGAGTGATGACGTTCGCCGGCCACCGTGCAGTCCCGTGCGCTGACGGGAAAACCCATTCGCAGTAGGCGACAGCGTGCCGCCGCTTGAGCATCTCGAGCGCGAACGCCGGCAGGGATAGAACGCGGAGTCCCGACCGGGTCTTCGTCTTGGGCTTCCGGATCAGGCCGTCATCGGTGCGCGTAAGGGTGGCACGTACGGTGACCCGACCCTGATCGAGATCGACATCGGCCCATTGCAGGGCGAGGGCCTCTCCGGGCCGACATCCAGTCGCGAGAAGAAGGTCACCGAAGTCGGCCAGCTCACGAACGTTGTCACTCCGTCGCTGGGTGACCGCGTCATAATCCCGCAACGCTTGACGAAGAACTTTGACTTCATCGAGTGTGGGCGCTCGGACGTCAGCGCGCTCCGGGGACTCGACGCGAACCGCCTCCGCCGGATTCGACGCGATCGCGTCGTGTCGCTGTGCGAATTGCATCATGCCGGACAGGACGACGCAGAGCATTTTCGCCTGCGCCGTACCGGAACTCTTCGCCACACGATCGACGAACCGATCCAGTCGCGCAGTGGTGACCTCACGGATGCGGAGGCTCCCGATCGACGAGTTGACGTGCTTCGATACGGTTCCGCGATAGCGCTGAAGTGTTGCCGGCGCACGCTTCGAGGACTCGATATCGTCGAGCCAGCGCTGCGCCAAGTCGGCCAGCGTCGAGTCGCGAGTCAGGTACTCAGCGGACGGCGCGAGCCTATCGCGGAGCGCCTCACGAAGTGCGTTCTCTGCTGCGGCGAAAGTACGTCCTACCCGTTGCGCCTTGCGGGTCACGCCATCAGAATCGCGGTAGTACGCGATCGCAGTCGGCTTACCTTGCAGTGTCTTTCGGCGGATCGTTCCCCATGTTTCAAGTGGAAGTGGTGGGCGTGCCACACATGTCTCCTTCGTGCCCGGGCGGAGTGATCAGTTGCTGGTCGGTGGCCTCGCGAGCCACCAAAGCCGCGACATCAGGTGTCGCCATTTCTCCTTTCGATGAAGTTCAGCCCGCCCCGGCCGAACCATTTGTTATCCCTTATCAGGAAATCTGTCGGTGAGCGCGCTGAGCAGGCCACGCGCTTTGGATATGTCGAGACGCATACCGACCCCGCTTTCAGATGCAGTCGTCAGTCCGAGCAGCAGTTCCAACTGCGCGTCGTACTCGATGACAAATTCGTCGGCGGCGTCGCCGAGCAGGTAGCGAGAATCCGCGCCCGATGCCGACGCAATCGCCCGGAGGATTATCTCGGAGGGCGCATCCTTCGACAGTCCCGCGACGAGACCGGCCCAGTCCGAGCGCGACAACGCCACCCCGGTCGCGTCGAGCGTCGGCTTCAGGTCGCGATACACCTCAGCACTGAAATCGCCCTCCGCAACGAGGCTGAGCACCCGGCGGATCCGACGCCCCACGTCTACCGGATCGCGCCTCGCTTGATCCGACTCGACTTGTCCGGCGAGGAACCGCGCCTCGGCGCGTTCGACCATCCGTCGCGGCTCGACGCCGAGGCCGGCGCAGATGTCGTAGAGCGCCGGGATGGGGATGTCTCGATGCCCGCTCTCGTAGCGCTGCAGCGTGTTCACGTGCATCCCTGCACGCTCCGCCAGTTCGCGGATCAGCAGGCCACGGCGCAGGCGCTCGGCACGCAGAACGGCCGCGAGTGCGGCGTTGAACGCGTCTCCTGCTTCGGCCATACCGGTGAGCATAGGCGTCGGAACGGCGTCGCGCTACCCATCTCACAGCGCCACACGCTTGACCCACCCGATTGGGTGCGTTTGCGGTACCCGAATGGGGGTCATGGACGTGCAAGCCACGATACGCGAATCATCGACGCCGTCCTCCGCGCCAGCGGACGCCGACGACGATGGCTCGCCCAACATCTGAGTGAGTTGGCAATGTGCTGCAACTCTCGATGTACTCGAGCTTTACCCAGATCGGGGCAGTAAAACCGACGATAATTGCAAAGAAGCAGGAAACGGAAAAATATGCAAGTGCGACACTTTGGGCCCAGTCGGGACTTCCCAGCGCGCCAACTATGCCGAAGGCTACGGCTATTCCGGCCACTCCTCCCACCGACTACCAAAGAATACGCATCCATATAATCGCTGGCGGCATCCGCATCTGGCCGGAATACTCTTCAAACTCAAAGAATCATCGCCCCCACATCGAAGCATTGTCTGTCAATATTCCCGCCGCATTAAACCGCGTTCCGGCCGTATTCCACATACGACTCGTGAGCGCGCTTCGCGCTAAACAGCCCACCAATCCCAGTCACGGCACCACCCACACCGACGACTGTCGGCAACTTGACTCGGCGCGAGTAGTCATAGTTTCGGTCACTGTCTCGACACCATGCTCCCTCCCGATCCAGAAGCCCTAACAGACAAGCCTCCCACGGCTCGCGTTGTCCCTTCGCGAAAGCCGAGTCAGCTACCTTGTGAGAGATTGAGGCTAGGACCTAGCTAGCCACCGACGCGTCATCTGTGACGCTAGATCGTAGGCCTCTTGCGCAGGAAGAGAGGCAAGGCCAAATAGATAGCGGCGACCGTAGGGAGCAATTTCAATTGTAGAATTACCACTTAGGCCGATATGGAAGCCCCGGCGTATGCAAAAGTGTTCTCTAACTTCACAAACACTCAAGGACTCAATCTGGCCCCAAAGAAGCGTGACAGATCGATCTGTGCGCGCACTGGTGAACGTCAAACCGTCCTTGCCTAGCGCGACCAGGGCATATGGGCCCAGATCTATTAGACTGTCTCTTCTCCGAATGAAATCTCGAATCGTCTGCGACGCGGCAACTAGAACGAAAACCTCGCTCTGCTCGCGTTGCTGGGCCTTTGAAAGCCGGCAGTACGATCGGTGCGCGACGATGTTTACATAGACAACAGTCGCTATTGCGACTCCGACGACGATTGTAAGTATGAAGAGCGAGGGCCCTGAGGCGACCCCTCCGTTACGACCACTTGCCGCCATAAATTGCGCCACGGGAAAAGTGACCGAAGACGCTACGACGTACACACGAGGCCGAGCGGATGGAATTGCTGCGATGTCGTCAAATGTTATCAGGATTGTACGCCACTCTTATTGCGATATTCCCGCCTTGCGTCTCTTGCCTCTCTCCAGCTCAAGTACCGCGAACCCGTTGAGCGTATTACTAGACCGCTCTTGTGGTCAACCATTGGGATATCCTGGTCAACGAGGCGAAGCGTAGTATACCCAGCGCGACGCTCTTCTTCTACGCGCGCCTCCTGTCCACCTGACGATACGAAGATGAGAAGTAAGCAGACAATTGCCGCACTGAGAGTGACGAGCAAGATAGATCCGGAGCCGGTAAAAAGCAATAGCAATGTCAAGACACTGAACGCCGCTAGTCCAACCATCGATACGATAGTCGTTCGTAGCCTACTAAGTGCCGACCAGCCCTTCACTAGGTTCATTCGTGCGCCGAGTTCGGCTTTCGCATTATTGTCCATATAGATACCCTGCCATATCGAATCCAAAACTATTTATCGCGTAACTCTGATTGAACCATTCAGTTTGTTTTTCTGTAGCGTTGAAATACTTTGTTACCGCTCCGAGCTTCATCCCAATTCCGCCAGTTGCCACGACGCGAACATCCTCCCCGTTGTCCTCGGCTTCGACGGGCAGGTCCTGGACGCGGGCGCCGAGAAGCGCCTCGTCGAGGGCCCGCTGCGCAAGATCCTCATCGCCCGCGACGGGGGCTGCGCTTTCCCGCAGTGCGATCTGCCCGCCACCTGGGCGGATGCGCATCACGTGATCCACTGGGCAGACGGTGGCCCGACCACCCTCGAGAACACCGTCCTGCTCTGCCGCCAACACCACACCCTGGTGCACCACTCGGCGTGGAAGATCGTGATGCGCGACGGCATCCCGTACTTCGTGCCACCCTGGCAGATCGACCCGCACCAGACACCGCGCCGGCCTGTCCTGAGCCTGCCGAAGGGAACCGTCGGCACCGCAGACCCCGAGCGGAGCAACGGTTCCGGCCCCGGAAACCCGCACCACCCCCGAGCAGACCCGACCTCGGAAACCCGCGGACATGATCCGGTCGGACAGACGTATTGCGCACCCCCACCTACGTCAGCTGAGCGCTGACTTCAACGGCGCTCTGCTACCCCGCGCCGACGGATAGGCGATGAACGCGAAACTGCGCCCGTCCGGGGCCCAGCTGTTCGTGTTGAACGAGCCCTGGCCGCCGAAGAGGGTGGCGACGGTCTGCGGCGTGCCGCCCTCGGCGGGGAGCATCCGCAGCTCGACCATCACGTCGGCGGGGTGGCTGACCGTGCCGGGCTCGTAGCTGATGTAGACGAAACGAGAACCGTCGGGCGAGAGGTGCGGGAACCAGTTCACCCGCTCGTCGAAGGTGAGCTGCTCGCGCCCGCTGCCGTCCAGGCGCATCCGGAAGATCTGCGAGTGACCCTTCACCGTGGCCGCCTCTTCCGAGTTGTAGTACAGCCACGCGCCGTCGGGCGAGAACTCCGGGCCGTCGTAGTCGTTGACACCCTCGGTCAACTGCTGGTCCGGGCCGCCGGCGGCGGGGATCAGCGCGAGGTTGCGCCGTGCCCGGGGCTCGTCCCCTTCCGGCTCGACGGAGACGTAGGCGAGGGTGCGCTCGTCGGCCGAGACGCCGTGCAACCAGTAGCTGTACTGCTGCTCCTCGGGATGCACGTTCGAGACTCGTCGCGCGTCGCCGCCGCCGAGGTCGACGCAGTACAGGTGTCCATCGGCACTGAAGTACACGCGCTCGCCATCCGGCGAGAGCACGTGGTCGTTGTTGACGCCGCGGACGGCGCCGATCGGGATCTGCTCGAGCGCCCCGGAGCCGTCGGCCGGCAGACGGTACAGCTTGCCGAGCCCGTTCACCACGAAGGATTCACCGTCGGGCGTCCAATTCGGCGACTCGATCAGCTGGTCGATCTCGGCGACCAGCCGCTCGGTGCCGGTGTCGACATCGGCGACGATCAGCTGCGAGACCTGCCCCTCCTGCAGGTCGCTGCGGCCGGCGTAGCGGCCCGTCTGGAGGCCGGTGGCTGCGGTGGATGCGGTCATGTTCGATTCCTTCGTCGGGTCGTGGTTCAGTGGATCGTGCGCGAGGCTCAGGCCCAGGCTTCGGGCTCGACGCGTTGCGGGCCGTCGCTCGCCGCGCGGCGGATGGCGAGCGCGATGGCGTGGTCGTGGCAGGCCTCGGCGAGCGGATACGGGGCGTCGGCGTCGCCGCGCGACCAGGCGCCGGCCGCGGCGACGAGTTCGGCCACCGCGAGCTCGTCGTCCGAGAAGCGGCCGCCCTCGAAGGCGTTGCGATAGACGATGCCTCCCTCGAAGGCGACCGTTGTGGTGTCGGCGCCTTCCAGGTTCAGCCCGTGCCCCGTGACCGAGCGCTCCAAGCGCGAGCGGATCGGGGTGGCGGCGCTGCGCATCCGCACGACCTCGCCGTTGTGGATCTCGCCGTGCGAGCCGCGGACGGTGAGGATGTCGGCCCGGAGCGGGTTCCACCACTGGTTGTCGGTGAAGTCGTACAGTCCGCGGGTCCCGTTCTCGAACAGCACCGTCGCCAGGGTGTGCGCGGCCGGCTTCGGATCGGCGGATCCGGTCCAGCCCGCCGGATCGATCGGGTCGAGCAGCGGCGCCGTCACGGTCTGCGCCATCACGGTGGCGGATCCGCGGCCGGCGCCGAGCAGGCCGCGCAGCATCGCCACGGCGTGGTACTCGTGCGTCGAGCTGACGTGCGCGAAGACGGGCTCGCCGATCGTGCCCTCCGCGACCAGCGCGGCGACCGCCGCGGTCAGCGGATAGCGCAGGTACTGCTCCGCCACCGCGACGAGACCACTCGCGCCGACATCCGCCCAGAGCGCGCGGAGCCCGTCGAGATCGGGGGCCGGCGGGGTCTCGGCCAGCACGAAGACGCCGCGGGCGACGAGCTCGCGCGTCAGCTCCGGGGTGACCGGCCACGGCACCGAGAGCACCACGAACTCCGGCCGGCCCGCGAGCAGCTCGTCGAGGGTGGTGACGATCGGCACGCCGCGCTCGCGCGCGAGGCCCGCCCGCTCCGGCGACCGGGCCAGCACGCCCGTGACGGCGAAGAGGTCGGGCCGGGCGCTCGCCAGGTCGAGGTAGACCCGCGAGCGCCAGCCGGAGCCGACGATCGCGAAGCGGGTGGGCTCCGGACGCTCGACGCCGTTGGTCGTCGTCGCCGCGGTGCTCCAGGGAGCGAGTGACTCGGTCACGCGACGCCGGCGAATCCGGGCGAGTACCAGTCCCCCGCCGGCACCTCGATCACGTGCAGCAACAGATCGTGGCGCGGGATGCCGATCGCCTCCAGCTCATCCGCGATCGCGACCAGCGCCTCGTGCTTCATCTTCGTGCCGTAGCCGACGCTGGCGAGGATCTCGATGAAGACGATGTCGTCGCGCTCGGGCTCCGGGTAGGCACGACCGAAGACCAGCTCACCCGGCTCGTGCAGTCGGAAGATCTGGAACAGATCCGTGGCGGGCATCTCGAAACCGCGCACCATGCCCGCGAGGATCGCGGTGCTCAGCTCCGGCAGGCGGTCCTTGTAGTGGGAGTGTAGGTCGATCCGGGCGTGCGGCATTGTCATTTCTCCTTCGGTAGGCGCGCAGGGCGCAGGGCCACCCGCGATCAACGGGCGGAAGTCATCCCGCGAGATGCCACTTGTGTACGCGACACGCCGTGCGGGGCGTGCAGAAGAGGCATCTCGCGGGAGGGGTGGGTGGGTCAGGCGTCGAGCCAGAACTCGGGCGCGGGCAGCAAAGCGCCGATGCGCGTCCAGAACTCCTCCGGCAGCTCGCGCTCGACGGCGTCGAGGGTCCACTGCACCCGCTCCGGGCGACTCATGCCGACCAAGGTGCAGTGCACCAGCGGTTCGCGCAGCGCCTGCTGCAGCGCGGCGACGCCGAGCTCGACCTCGTACTCGTCGCAGAGATCCGCCATGGCGGCGACCGCGGCGAGCACCGCGGGCGCGGCCGGCCGGTACGCGTACGTGGTCCTACCGGAGCGCGGAGCGGCGAGCAGGCCACCGCCGAGCACCGCCGCGTTGAAGACGGCCATACCGCGCTCGTGCGCATCGCGCATCACGGGCTCCGAACTGCGGTCGACGAGGGTCAGCCGATTGTGCACGAGCAGCGCATCGAAGACGCCCAGGTCCACGTAACGCTGCATCGTCGGAGCGTGGCCCCCGGCGACACCGATCCTCCCGATCACCCCCTCCTCGCGCAGCGCGACCAGCGCCGCCACAGCGTCCTGCATCTCGTCGAACTCGAAGAACTCGGGGTCGTGCAGGTGCACCAGAGGTAGGAACCCCATGCCGAGGCGCTCGGCGCTCTCCTGGACCGAGCGGCGCACCCGGTCGCCCGAGTAGTCGCCGTCGCGGGCATCCGTCTTGGTGATCACCAGCGTGTCGGGGTTGCCGACCGCCTCGACGGCCGCGCCGATCCGGCGCTCACTCTCACCGTCGTTGTAGTTGTTCGAGGTGTCGATCACCGCGATGGGGCTGGCCAGCACGGCCTCGACCAGCGACACGGCGCGGTCACTGGGCACGTCGTAACCCAGCACCTCCGGCATGCTCGCCAGCGGGGCGCCGCCGAGGCCGATCGCGGACACGGTGAGGCCGGTGTCGCCGGCCGGACGCAGCCACGGGCGGACGGTCGTGGGTTCGAGGGTGGTCATCGTTGATCCTTCGTTCGAGAGCGGGAGTCGGTCAGCCGGCGAGTTCGCGGGGGCGCCGGATGGCGCCGAGCTTCTCGTGGATGACGAGGCTGGCGGCGCCGAGCGCCGAGGCGTGTCGGCTGGATTCGGAGAGCAGCACCTGCGTCGGATGCACGCGGCGGACATAGGCGCGCCGCTGCAGCTCGTCGGAGACGGTCGCGACCACGAGGCCGCCCACCTGATCCAGCGCGGGGCCCGTGAGCACGATCCGCTCCAGGTCGAGCACGTTCGTCAGCGAGACCAGAGCGGATGCGAGGATGCGCGCCGCCGCGGTGATCAGCTCGACCGCGGCCGGGTCGGCATCGGCCGCAGCGGCGGCGATCCTGGCGTAGTCGTCCGCCGTGTCGGCGCCGTCTCCGGAAAGACCGAGCCGCGACGCCAGCTCGCGATCGGCGAGGGCGTTCACCACAACACGCGGCGGCGCCGCCAGGGTCTCGAGGCAGCCGCGATTGCCGCACGGGCAGTCGGGACCGTTGATGTCGAGGGTCATGTGGCCGATCTCGCCGACGTTCGAGGAGGCGCCGCGGTAGACATCGCCGCCGGCCACGAGCCCGAAGCCGATGCCGTTGGAGATGTTCACCACCGCGAAATCCTTCGCGGTGGGCGCACCGCTGCTCCAGAACTCGCCGATCGCGGCGCAGGTCGAGTCGTTCTCGACGGCGATCACCCGCCCGGTCGCCGCGGCCAGATCCTGCTCGATCAGCCCCCACGCCCACTGCGCGTAGTCGTCCGGATGCAGTCGATTGCCGTAACCGCTGAACTCCTCCCGCCCCGAGACGGCGACGCCGATGCCGAGCACCCGCGTCGGATCGATGCCGGCGCGCGTGATCAGCGCGTCGATCTCGACCGCGGCACGCTCGACCAACTCGGCTCGGCTGTGCTTGGCCATTCCGGGTGACTCCGTGGAGTCGACGACCCGGCCGGCGAGATCGGTCAGCACGTACTCGACCCGCGCCTCGCTGATGAACAGGCCGATCGCGTGCCGGGAGGAGGAGTTCAGCTGCAGCATGGTCGGCCGTTTGCCACCGGTGGAGACGCCTTGGCCCGTTTCGGCCACCACTCCGTCGAGGAGGAGTTGTTTCACGATCCGCGAGACGGACGCTTCCGTCAGGCCCGAGCGCAGCGCGAGTTCGACCCTGCTGATCGCCCGTCCCGACCGGATCAGGTCGAGGATCGCGCCGTTGTTGTCCCGCATCGGGATCACCTCACTGCATCGTGGTCGGGTGGTGGTGGCTCGACCGTAACGGATGCATCCCGAGCAGCGCAAACTTTCTTACACAACGTATGCAAGTTGGAAAAAGCGTGCTAGCTTTCCGAATCAGCCGCTCCGAGCGGCCCTGCCACTCAACGACGAGGAGACACAGAACGATGCGGTTCCACAGCAAATTGGCACGTGCCACCATCCGAACGGCGGCCGCCACCGCCGTCGTCGGACTCGCGGTCGGCCTCGCCGGCTGCGCGGGCGGCGGCTCCGCCGCTCCGGCCGGCGACGCCGAGTCCGGCTCGATCACCTGGTGGGGCTGGACCCCCGACGCCAGCGTCGGCGACGCCTACATCGCCGAGTTCAACAAGGTGTACCCCGACATCGAGGTCACCTACAAGAACTTCGAGAACGGCGACTACAACTCGGCCCTCCGCCCCGGCCTCACCTCCAACTCCGGCCCCGACGTCTTCGACATGGCGCCGGGCGGCGACAACGGCTCGTTCGTCACCTACGGCGACTTCGGCCTCGACCTCGGGCCGGCGCTGGAGAAGGAGTTCGGCGCCGATTGGGCCGATCAGTACACCTTCTCGCCGGATGCGTTCACCCGCGAGGACGGCGCGGTCGCGGCCGTGCCGATGGGCGGCGTCGCCGCCGGCATGATGTGGATCAATCAGGACCTCTTCGACGAGGTCGGCGCGACGGTGCCCACCACCTACGACGAATGGGTCACCGCGTGCGGCCTGTTCAAGGCCGCCGGCAAGGACTGCATGGCCATGGGTGCCGTCGGCGTGAACGGCTTCACCGTCGAGACCTGGCGCACCATCGTCGCGAGCATCGAGCCCGGGATCTGGATGAAGGCCATCCGCGGCGAGGTCGGCTGGGACGAGCCCGCCTTCGCCGAGGGCCTGACCATCCTGAAGCAGATGCAGACCGACGGGATCATCCCGAAGGACGTCGTCGGCCTCACCCAGTACCCGGATGCGAACAACGCCTTCCTCTCCGAGAAGGCCGCGATGGTGCAGATGGGCACCTGGTACGCGCAGTACTCCCGCGCCGAGAGCGCGACCGCCTCGATGTCGGCCGCCGGCGTCTCGAACCCGACGCCCTTCACCCAGCTGCCGATCCCGTTCCCGGATGTGGCCGGTGACGGCAACGTGCCCGGCATCTTCGGCGAGGTCGACTACGGCCTGGCCGTGAACGCCCGCTCGAAGAACACCGCCGCTGCCACCACCTTCGCGCTCTGGCTCACCTCCACCCAGGAGGGCGCGCAGACCATCGCGAACGCGATCGACCTGATCCCCGGGCTGCAGGGCGTCGAGCCGCAGTGGGACGACCTGGGCCTGGTCAACCCGGACGTGCAGATCCCCGCGATCCAGGGCCTCTACGCCGAGGCCGCCGAGATCACCGAACCGCGCAACGCCGAGTCCACGCCCGAGCAGTTGGAGGCGCTGAACTCCGCCGCCGTCTCGGTGCTCGAGGGCAGCGTCACCCCGGACAAGGCGATCGAGGCGCTCGTGGCGAAGGTCGGCTCGTAATGAGCACTCCTGTTCAGGACCGGGTGGGCGCCGACGTCGTCGGCGCCACCCCGCCGCCCCCGACCGCTCGCGCGGCGCGTCGGGGCAACCGGAGGCCTGCGATGCAGGCCTCCGGGCTCCCCTGGATCCTGCCCGCCCTGGTCATCTCCGGCGGCATCATCTACTTCTGCATCGGCTACAACGGCTGGGTCGCCACCCTCGACTGGAACGGCGTCAGCCCGAACCCCACCAGCGTCGGCCTGGACAACTTCGCCAAGGCACTGGGCGACCCGATCTTCTGGGGCACGATCCAGCACACCGTCCTCTACTTCATCGTGACGTTCGCGGTGCAGACCGTCCTGGGCATCCTGTTCGCGGTGCTGCTGCACTCCAAGATCCGCTTCGCCACCTTCTACAAGGTGCTGATCTTCATCCCCGTGGTGCTCGCGCCCGCGATCATGGCGCCGGTGTTCCGGATCATGTTCGCCGGTGACGGGCCCGTGAACCAGGTGCTCCAGGCCGTCGGGCTCGGCTTCCTCGCCCAGCCCTGGCTGGCGCAGTCGAGCACCGCGCTGGGCGTGCTGATGATCATGCAGATCTGGCAGTCCACCGGTATCTCGTTCATCCTCTACTACTCCGCGATGAGCCAGATCGACACCGAGATCATCGAGGCCGCCCGGATCGACGGGGCCGGCAACATCCGCGTGATCTGGAGCATCATCGTGCCCGGCATCAAGGGCACCGTCGTCGCGCTGGCGATGCTGACCGCGATCGCCTCGCTCAAGCTCTTCGACATCCCGTACCTGGTCACCCTCGGTGGACCGAACTACGCGACCGAGTTCCTCGGCACCTACATCTACCGCCAGGCCGTGCCGCTGGGCGACGTCGGCTACGCCGCCGCGCTGTCCATCCTGCTGCTGATCCTCGCCCTCGCCATGGCGATCATCCTCAGCGTCCGCGGCGGCGACAAGAAAGAGAAGGCCGGCTGATGCTCGAAGCTCGCACCCTCCCCGGCAAGCTGCTGCTGCAGCTGCTGATCACCGTCCTCGCCCTGCCCTTCCTGTTCCCGCTCGTCGCGATGGTGCAGGGCTCCCTCGCCGGCCAGGGTTGGGGCAACTACCTCGCCGTGCTCTCGCTGCCCGAGCTGCCGCTGTTCTTCCGCAACAGCGTCATCATCTGCGTGCTCACGATCGCGATCGTCTGGGCCGCCACGATGCTGGCCGCCTTCGGCTTCTCGAAGCTGCGCATCCGCGGCAAGGAGTTCTTCTTCTGGATGCTGCTCGCCGCGCTGACGCTGCCCGAGGTGGTGCTGATCACGCCGCTGTTCGTCACCGCGACCTCGACGAACCTCTACAACACCTACTGGGCGGTCGTGCTGCCGCTCGCCGCGCTGCAGATCCCGTTCACCGTGCTGATCACGCGCACGTTCGTCAACGGCATCCCGGACGCGCTGGTCGAGGCCGCGCGGATCGACGGCTCGAACACCTTCCAGGCGTTCTGGCACGTGATCCTGCCGCTGACCCGTCCGATCGCCGCCGCCGTGGTGGTGCTCACGCTGATCAGCACCTGGAACTCGTACCTGCTGCCGCTGATCTTCTTGCAGGACGCGAACTTCCAGGTCGTCACCCAGGTGCCCAGCTTCTTCCAGGGCCAGTTCACCGACGACCAGACCAAGGTGCTCGCCTCCGCCGTGATCACGGCACTGCCCGAAGTGATCGCCTATCTCTGCCTGCAGAAGCTGTTCGAGCGCGGCCTCTCCGCCGGCGCACTCAAGTAACCCGAACTCACGAATAGGACACCCCATGGCCCGCGAACTCGCCGCCGGACAGACCTCCCGCATCCACGTGATCGACGCCGTCACCGGCGACGACCGCATCGTCTACGAATCCGACACCGTGCTCTACGAGGCACCGAACTGGACCCTCGACGGATCCGCGCTCATCGTCAACGGAGGCGGGCACCTGTTCCGCCTGCCGTTGGACGGTGGCGACCCGGTGCGGATCGACTTCGGCGAACTGCCCGAGCTGAACAACGACCACGTGCTCGACCCCGACGGCGAGCACGTCTTCTTCTCCGCGAACGACTGGCACATCTACCGCGCGCCGCTCGGCGGGGGCGCGCCCATGCGGATCACGAACGACGACGGTCGGCTGCACTTCCTGCACGGCGTCAGCCCCGACGGCGCGACCCTCGCCTACATCGGCATCGAACAGGATGCGGACGGCGTCTGGGGCGCGGGCAACATCTGGACCATCCCCGCCGCCGGAGGCGAGGACGTCGCGCTCACGCAGGATCGCTTCCCGGACGACGGCTCCGAGTACTCCGCCGATGGCGAGTGGCTCTACTTCAACTCCGAACGCGCCGACACCGGCGCCGGCCACGCGCAGCTGTACCGGATGCGCCCCGACGGCACCGGCGCCGAGCAGCTCAGCTTCGACGAGCGGGTGAACTGGTTCCCGCACATCTCCCCCGACGGCACCCGGATCGCCTCGATCAGCTTCCCGCCCGGCACCCTGGGGCATCCCGAGGACAGGGACTGCATCTTGCGCGTCAGCGGTCCGGCGGGCGAGGACTCCGTCGACCTGGTGCACCTCTTCGGCGGCCAGGGCACGATCAACGTGAACAGCTGGGCGCCCGACAGCCGCCGCTTCGGCTACGTCGACTACCCGGTGGCCGCGTCATGATCCGCGTCGGCGTCCTCGGCGCGGCGGGGATCGCTCCGCAGGCGCTGCTGCGGCCGGCCCGCCGCCGTGACGACCTCGAGGTGATCGCGGTCGCCGCACGCAACGGCGGGGCCGCAGAGCGCTTCGCCGCGGAACACGGCATCCCGCACGCGATCGAGGGCTACGCCGCCCTCCTGGAACGCGACGACATCGACCTCGTCTATATCGCCCTCCCGCCCTCCGAGCACGCCCGCTGGACGATCGCCGCGGTGGAGGCGGGCAGGGACGTGCTCTGCGAGAAGCCGATCACGATGGATGCGGCGGAGGCGGAGGCCGTCGTCGCCGCCGCCGCGCGCGCCGGGCGGCTGGTCATCGAGGCGTTCCACGACCACTACCACCCGCTGACCGGCACCATCCGGGACCTGATCCGCTCGGGCGCGATCGGCGAACTGATCTCGATCGACACCGGCTTCACCGCGGACAACCCGTTCTCCCCCACCTCGCTCCGGCACGTTCCGGAGCTGGGCGGCGGCGCGCTGATGGACCTCGGCTGCTACCCCGTGCACTGGATCCGCAGCATCGGCGGCGCCGAACCCCGCGTTGTGCTCGCCGCGCACCATCCCGGACCGCTCGGCGCGGACGAGTCGATCGACGCCGAGCTGGAACTACCCGGCGGCGTCACGGCGCACCTGCACGCGAGCATGGCCGCCGGCAGCGCCTTCGCCGCGCCGTTCAGCGCCATCGGGACCCGCGGTAGCCTGCACGTGGACAACCTGGTGCTGCCTCATCTCGGGCACAGCGTGACAGTGGAACGCGACGGCGTCGCAGAGCGATTCACCGTCGGCGGGCGGGAGACGTACGACCACGAACTCGACGCGGTGGTGCACGCGCTGCAGTTCCGTGAGGCGGCGGCCACCGGCCCGAGCGACTTCGTGGCCACGATGCGCGTGATCGATGCGATCTACGCCGCCGCCGGCGTCGCCCGGCCGCACAACGTGGCGGTGGCCCGATGACGCAGTGGCAGCCCCTCTTCGACGGCGAGACGCTGGACGGCTGGTTCGCCGCGCCGCGCAGTTACGGCCCGGTCCACCCCGGCGGGCCGTCCATCCTCGACCTGATGCCCGGCTTTCCCCGCGACTACAACCAGCGAGCCGCCGAGCATCCTGCCGTCTGGACCGTGGAGGACGGCGCCATCGTCGGCCGACAGGATCCGCAGACGCCCGGCTGGGGCGGCTACCTCGTCAGCGAACGCAGCTTCGGCGACTTCGAACTCGAGCTGGAGATGAACCCGGACTGGCCGGCCGACACCGGCGTGATGATCCGCCGCCGGCGCGACAGCTGGGAGGGGCTGCAGGTGCTCGTCGACCACCGGCAGTCCGGCTCGATCGGCGGCTTCTACGGCAACGGCATCGGCGGTTTCCACGGCGTCCCGTTCAACATCGACGTCGAACGCGACGCCCTCGGCACCCCGATCGCCCTCATCGAGGACGACCCGGCGAGCACCCGCGAGCCCATCACGCCGGCCAAGCGCGCGATGCTGACGGAGGCGGGAGACGTGCGTTCGTTCCTGCGCACCTGGCGCTTCGGCGACTGGAACACCCTCCGGATCCGCTGCATCGGCGAGCGCCCCGTCGTCACAACCTGGGTCAACGGCCAGCTGATCGCCTCGGTGGACACCGCGACCTTCAGCTATCCGGGCTACGACGCCGACGTGGTCTGGGGGCTGCTGGGCTCGAGCGGTCACCTCGCCTTCGAGGTGCACGACAACGACCCCGACCTCGGCGAGGGCCGCTGGGGTCGCGGAGCCGCCTGCCGCTGGCGCAACGTCCGCATCCGGGAGCTGAACGCATGACGAACGCCGAACTGTTGAGCGAGATCCGCGCCGAGCTGCCCCGACGGACCCTCGCGAGTTTCGACCACGCCGACGCGCGACGGATCGGTGCCGCGGCCGCAGCGATCGCGGAACGCGACGGCCTCACCCTCGTGATCCGCGTCACCCGCGGGCGACAGTGCGTCTATCACGCCGCCTTCGCCGGGACGACGGCGGAGCACGACGATTGGGTGCGCCGCAAGATCAACACCGCCCTCGAACACGAGGTGCCGAGTCTCGAGTTCGTGCTGCGACTGGAGCTCGGCGGGCAGCCGCCCAGCTGGCTGGATCCGCTGGAGTACGCGGTCGCGGGTGGGGCGGTGCCGATCGTCGTCGACGGCAACGTTGTGGGCGCGATCGCCGTGTCGGGGCTCGTCGGTTCGATGCGGGAGGACCACGACCTCGCGATGGCGGCGCTGGATGCCGTGCGGGCAGTCCCGCCAACGGGCGGTGCAGCCGCCGTGTGACGTCCGGCCGCGCCCAGCGAGCCGATCGCGGTGCGCCCGTCGAGGGGCCGACCTCCAGGATCGGTTACGGACGAAGTCGGCGGAGCCGCCCCGCGGGGTGGGATGGGGTGCGGCTCCGCCCGTCGATCACCGGGGCGCGAGCCTCCGGACCTCGTCTGCCGAGAGCGGCCGCGTCGCCTGTCCCCGCAGGAGCAGGAAGAGCTTCGCGGTCTCCTCGAGTTCTTCGAGCGCGTCCATCGCCGCGCTCAACGTCACGCCCGATACGACGGGGCCGTGATTGCTCAGCAGGAAAGCCAGGTGGTCGACCGCTGTCGACTCCGCCAACGCCTCCAGCGATTCGTCGCCCGGGGCGTGATAGGGCAGCAGCGGCAGTCGGCCGATGCGCATCGCGAAATACGCGGTGAGCGGCGGCAGCGCATCGGAGGCATCGACATCGGCCAGGCAGGACACCGCCGCGCTGTACGTGGAGTGGGTGTGCACGACCGCCTTTGCCGCGGGTCGCGCGCGCAGCACCGCTGCGTGCAGGAACGCCTCCTTCGACGGCTTCGCTCCCCCGATATGGACGCCGTGCCGGTCGATGACGGAGAGCTCGTCCGGCTCGACCGTGCCGAGGCTGCTGCCGGTCGGCGTCACGAGGATCGTCGAGCCGAGCCGAAGGCTGATGTTCCCCGTACTGCCGTGCGTCAGCGATCGGTCGAAGAGCGAGCGCGCCGCGGCGACGAGCGCCGCGCGCGCAGCTGCGTCGTCGCTCATGCGGCCGTCTCCTTCGAGGAGTCGGATTCGACGGATCGGGCCAGCAGCCCGAGGTCGCCGAAGTTGCCCGACTTCAGCAGCAGCGCGATCGGCTGCGCACCGCTCGTATGGATCCACGGAACACCGGGAGCGGCTTCGGCACCGATGACGGCGCCGCCGATGTCGAGCGCCGTCACCACCGCGCCCGAGGTCTCGCCGCCGGCGATGACGAGTCGTCGCACCCCGCGCCGCACGAGTCCGACCGCGATGAGGCCCATCGCCGTCTCCAGAATCGTCGACGCTCCCGCCACGCCGAGCACGTGCTGCACGTGGCGCAGTTCGGCGGGCGGCATCGACGAGTAGATCAGCGGCGCATCCGTCCGATTTCGCGTGTCCACCCACGCCAGAGCGGCGTCGGCGAGAGCCTGCGGATCAGGCAGGGCGAGCGGATCGAGGTGGTACGCATCGTGGCTGCGCCGCATGAACGCGATCTGTTCGAGGGTTCGCGCGGAGCAGCTCCCCGCCAGCACGGCACCGGCGGTGGGCAGCGGGCTCGGAGCGGGCGCAGCCGTGGGCGCGACAGCCCGCATCCGTTCGGCCTGAGCGATCCCCAGGCCCCCCGCCAACCCGGCCGCACCGGTGACCAGCACATCGTCGATGCACGCGGCGCCGATCTCCACGAGATCCGACGCCGACACCGCATCCACAACGAGGTACCGGGCGTCCGTTTCGTCGAAGCGGGCCCGGATGCGCTCGCGACCCTCGCGGACCTGATCGAGATCGACCAGGGCGACGGAGTGCGGCGTCTGCGCGGCGAGCAGTCGAGGGATGAACGAGTCGGTCATCGGGGTGAGCGGGTGGTGCCGCATCGGCGACTCCGAGAGCAGCTGGTGTCCGACGAAGAGGTGCCCGGCGTACTGCGTGCGTCCGTGCTCCGGCGACGAGGGCACGACCGCCACGCGGGAGGCGCCGAGCAGCTCGGAGAGGGCATCGGCGACGGGACCGATGTTGCCGTCCGAGCGGGAGTCGAAGGTCGAGCAGTACTTGAAGAAGATCTGATCCGCCCCGCGTTCGCGCAGCCAGGCGACAGCGGCGGTCGAGGCGCCGACCGCCGCGGCCGGACGGATCGTCCGGGTCTTCAGCGCGACGACGAGCGCGTCGTGATCCGGCAACGCGCCTACCGAGGACGGATCGCCGAAAACGATGACCGTGCGCAGGCCGGCGCGACGAAGCGCCACGGCCACATCGGTTCCGCCCGTGAAGTCGTCCGCGATCGCGCCGATCATGCCTGCTCCTCCGCGACGGGGATCTCCAACGCCGCTTTCAGCGCGAGGGCTGCGCGTTGCGGAGTCGCGTACACCGGCAGACCCGTCGCCTCGGCCAGCGCATCCGCCGCAGGAGCGAGGGAGTACTGGCCGAGCAGGACGGCATCCACGGCGTCGTCGACCCGAGCGACGGCCTCGACCAGGAGCCGGGACAGGCCAGCGACGTCACCGGACCGCGCGAGACCGGCCGCGCCCTGCGCGACCACCGGGATGATCTCGAGCGAGGCGTCCGCGGCGAGGGCCGCCGCCGTCAGCCGCTCGGTGGAGTCGATCAGCGGCGCCGACGCCGGCGCCACGAGCAGGATGCGTCGGTGTCCGCTGGCGATGACGGCGGCGAAGCCGGCGTCGTCGGCGCCCAGGACGGGCACGGGCACGGTGCCCGCGACCGCATGAGCGACGGATCCGTAGATCGAGCAGCTCAGCAGCACGCCGTCCGCGCCTTCCGTCACCGCGTGCTGGATCAGCCGTTGCATCCGTTCCGCGAGTTCCGGTGTCAGGGAACCGCGCTCGTCGATCTCGACCAGGAGTCTGTCGTCGAGGATGTTCCACACCCGGGCGGCGGGGAACAGCTCCGCGAACGCTTCGACGGCGGGCGGGATCGCGGCGGATACGGCGCTCACGATCGCGATCAGGGGGCGATGGTCGGTCATCGACTGCTCATTTCTCACGGGATGTTTCGGCTAGCCGGCGATGCTGATGTGACCCAGCAGGAGCGCGACGCCGATCAGGATGATGAAGATGCCCAGCGCCCACTTGCCGGCCGAGCGCTGCCACTTGCCGAGGTCCTGGCCGGTCATGTTCAGCAGCAGGTAGATGAAGGCGGTGAGCGGGCTGAGCATGTGGAAGGCCTGCCCCATCAGGGACGCGTAGCCGATCTCGAATTCGGTGAAGCCGTAGGCCTGACCGGCCTGCGACAGCACGGGGAGCACTCCGTAGAAGAAGCCGTCGTTGGACAGGAAGAAGCCACCCGGTGCCGAGATCAGCGTGGTGATGATGGGCCACTGCGAGGCGAAGCTGGCGGGGATGAAGTCGACCATGCTCTGCGCGACCGCGTTCGACATCCCGGAGTTGGAGAACAGGCCGAGGAAGATGCCGGCGCCGATGACCATGATCACGGTCTGCAGCACATCCGGCGAAGCGGAATCGATGAAGTCCTTGAGCTTGCTGATCTTCGGGAAGTTGATCAGGAAGGCGAGCAGGGTCGCGACCAGGAAGATGAAGACGGGGGCGAAGACGCCGAGCACGAGCAGCACGAGCGAACCGATCGTCAGGACCGTGTTGGCCGTCATCACGAGGGTGTTCTTCTTCCGCCGCGTCAGCACCGCCGTCCCGCCGCCAAACGATCCGGCACCGCCTGCGCCGCCCTCACCGGGACCGTCGGCCGAGCCGGCGGAGATTCCGCGGGACGAGTCGAAGTCGGCCATCATCTGGTCGATCTCCGCATCCGTGAGTTCCTGGATCCCGAGGCGCTTGCGTTCCCGGAAGCCGAGGAAGACGCAGACGAGCATCACGAAGAGGATCGAAGCCAACATGCCCGGGGCGAGCGCGCGCAGCATCTCATTCGGGTCGATGCTCGGCATCACGGCGAGGACTCGGGCCGTCGGCCCGCTCCACGGGAGCAGGTTCAGGATGGTGTTCATCAGGATCAGGATCACCGCGAGGTCCATCAGACGCATGCCGAGCTTCTTGAAGATCGGGATCAGCGCCGTGCAGACGATCAGCGTCGTTGTGGTTCCGTCACCGCTGAGCGAGACGATCGCCGAGATGATCCCGGTGCCGATCATGACCTTCAGGGGATCACCCTTCGCGATCTTCAGGATGCGCTTCGTGATCGGGTCGAAGACGCCCACGTGCAGCATCACCGAGAAGAACAGGATCGCGAACAACAGAAGGAAGGCGGTCGCCGAAGTGGTGACCATTCCGTCCTTCGCCCAGTCGCCGAAGGCCTGGAACTGATCGAGCAGGGTCACCTCGCTCGCCGGCTTCTCGAGCGCCTCGCCGACCGCGCCGGTGAACACGCCGAGGAAGGCGCCGAGAACGGTGAAGGCCAGCGGGATGAAGGCCAGTCCGACGAACGGGTGGATCTTCCGGGCCATGATCAGCGCCATGAAGACGATGATCATCACCCAAGCCAAAATCGTGATCATTGAAGCACGCTCCTTTGCGTAAGCGGGGATCGAGGGGGATCTCGTACGGGCGCGTCGAAGACCGCGCGCACCGCGGTGTGAGGAATGAGGGGGTGGGTCGGAGCACCACATGGTGCGGTGGTGCGGGCGGGGCGTCGTGCGGTCGTGCCTAGAGGAACGTGCTGTCCTGCTCGTCGCGCAGCGCCCAGATCACCGAATCGGCGGGGCGCTCGACCATGTCGTACGTGATCAGCGTCCCCTTCGGGATGTCGACGGCGGCGCGGTTGCCGGTGAGCAGGTGGGCCGAGGCGGGCGACGACGGGCCGATCGCGACCGCGGGAACGATCCGCGCGGTGAGCTGCGGGCTGTGGTCGTTGCCGAACACATCGCCCGCGGTGATGTCCGTAGCGGCGACCTTGACCAGGTCGAAGCGCGGCTTGTAGTCGTTGCTGCCGGTGTTCACGCCCAGCAGCCCAGCGGCGAGGATGCTCGTCGAGGTCTCGAGCCCGCAGAGGTGGTACGGACGGTAGATCACCGTCGCGGAGCCGTCGGCGTTCGCGATCTGGCCCTTGGTCGTCATGATGTGGTTCGAATACGCGTTGTCGGCTCGGACGACGATGAAGACGCCGCCGCCGAGACCGGACTCGGCCGGGGTACGGAAGCAGGTGGCGAGATCGATCGTTCCCGCCTTCTCGATCAGGCCGCCGTCCTCCACCGCCGCGTAGGCGATGGGGATCTCCGTGATGCGCAGCGGCGCGTGCAGGAGGGTATCGACCTGCGGAGCGAATCCGGTGTAGTTGGCGGCGATCGTCATCTCGCACAGGTCGTAGGACCCGGGCTGCGGCAGCGACGAGAGGATGCGAGCGCGAGCGCTCGTGTACTCGGCGGCACCGCCTTCGGGGATCATGCCGAGGTACTTCCGATCCTCGGGCGCGACGGTCACCGTCTCCCGGTACGGCGGATGGATCTTCTTGTCCGTATGGATCGAGACGGTGGACGACTCCTCGTCGTAGATGAACTCGCCGTCCGTCGCCTTGCCGCCGCTGATGATGGTGAGGCCGATGGCCCTGGCCCACTCGACCAGCTGCACGAGGAGACCGTGCTGGTCACCATCCACCGGGGTGTAGACGACGCCGGCGTCGTCCGCCCGCTTCTTCAGGATGGGACCGACGGTCACGTCGGTGTCCTTCGTGACCATCGCGACGTGCTTCCCGCTCGCGATCGCGTCCCGGGCGAAGCGCGCGCTCGCCTCCGGGATCCCGGTGCTCTCGCAGACCAGGTCGACCGACGCGATCGCGGCGACGATCTCGGGCTTGTCGGTGTAGACGCTGCGCCCGGCGGCGATGGCGGCGTCGGCGTCGGCCGATGAGGAGCAGTACACGAGCTCGGTCTCTGCCCGACCGGCGGAGAGGTACGCGCCCTTCGCGTTCTCGAGGTTGATGTCGGCGACGATCCCGACACGCAGGTACGCGGTCTGCGGCTCCTGCGTCACGATCGCCGTCGCGTACTGACCGGCCCCGATCACGCCCACGACGACCTCATCCTGCTTGCGGAAGGCGTCGAACAGCTGTTGGTACATCATGCGGCTTGCTCCTCGTTGAGTCGGGTCGGCGACCTGGCATCTCGTTCTGGAACCATCATGAAGGAAAGTGGTCGACTGGTCAACCACTTAATCGAACGCGGTCGGAAGTCAGGTCGCCTGCCCGTCCGCGCGGAGCGTTGCGACCAGGCGAGCACTCGCCCGAGTCATGTGCTCCTCCATCGCCGCGCTCGCCGCCGCCGCGTCGCTCGCCTCGATCGCGGTGAGGACCGGTCGATGCTCGTGCAGCGACGGCGCGAACGTCGACTCGGCATCCATCACGCGATGGATCCACACGTGCAGCAGTGCCGCGATGCTTTTGAGCATGTTCGCCAGAGCGACGTTGCCGGATGCATCGGCGATCGCGAGGTGGAATGCGACATCCGCGTTGACGAACTCGTCGGTCGTCGTCGCCGCCGACATCTGCTCGAACGCGGAACGGATCCGATCCAACTCCTCGTCGCTGCGCCGCTCCGCTGCCAGCCCGGTCGTGATGCGTTCGAGATGCTGGCGCGCCTCGACGAGGTCGGTCGTATGACGCTCACCCAGCAGCAGTCCCCACTCGATCACCCGCGGCAGCAGATCCGATTCGGCCCCCCGGAAGTACGTGCCGCCACCGTGTCGGAACTCGACCAGACCGAGCAGACCGAGCGACTTCAGCGCCTCTCGGATCGTCGATCGGCCGACGCCGAACGACTCGCTCATCTGACGCTCCGACGGCAGCTTCTCGCCCGGACCGACGTGCCCGGAGAGGATGTAGTCCAGGATCGCCCGCGCGATCTCGTTGGACGCCGGCTCGCTCGGCGCGATCGTGACCGATCTCAGTCCCTCGATCGCGGCGTTGCGCTCCCGCGGCGGCCGACCGACCTTCCGAGCGGGCTGGGCTGGCTCGACGGAACTGGGCACGGCGTCATCCTTCGTTCTGGTGCGCGGCACGCCCGCAGGTATCCGCGAACCGCCGCACGAGGTGTCTCGAGTTTAGGCGAGCCTCGATCCGCCGACCGGATATCGAGCCGGGCCGCTACTCGATGCCGGCGAATCCGGGCGAGTACCAGTCGCCGGCCGGCACCTCGATCACGTGCAGCAACAGGTCGTGTCGCGGGATGCCGATGGCCTCCAACTCATCGGCGATCGCGACCAGGGCCGCGTGCTTGACGGCCGTGCCGTAGCCGACGGAGGCGAGGATCTCGATGAAGACGATGTCCCCCCGCGGCGGTTCGGGATAAGCGCGACCGAAGACCAACTCGCCCGGCTCGTGCGGGCGGAAGATCTGGAACAGGTCGGTCTCGGGCATCTCGAACCCGCGCACCATCCCCGCCAGGATCGCGGCACTGAGCTCGGGCAGGCGGTCCTTGTAGTGGGCGTGCAGATCGATCCGGGCGTGCGGCATCGTCATCTCTCCTTCGAAGTGCGCAAAGCGCAGCGGCCGCCCGCAAGTCCGCGGACGGAGTTCAGGTCGCGATTCGCTCTCAGCCGAGCGCTCGTTCGGCGAGGGCCGCCACCGTGGCGCGCGCACCCCGGGTCCGAAGAGCGTCGAGGGCTCGGAGGTACGCCGCGCGGAAGCGTTCGTTCCGAGCCAGGTCGCCGAAGAGCGCGACGTTCTCGATGAACGCCGTCGGCCGCTCCGTCTGGGTCCGGGCCAACGGGACCAACTCGGCCGCGAGTCTGTCCACGACCGTGATGGGCTCGCCTGATTCGTCCGTGCCCTCGGCGTAGCGGGCCCAGGAGGCGACGACGGCGGCCGACAGTTCCACCTCGCCTCCGCTTGCCAGGTTCGCCCGGACGACGGGCAGCAGGAAGGTCGGGATCCGGTCGCTCGACTCCGCGCACAAGCGCGCCAGGGTGTCGCGGACCTCTGGATTCGCGAATCGTTCGATCAGCGTTCGGCGGTACTCGGCCAGGTCGATGCCGGGGACCGGGGCGAGCGTGGGCGTCGCCTCCTCCGTCATGTACCGCAGCAAGAACGCGGCGATCGCAGGATCGGCGGCGGCTTCGTGCGCGTAGCGATGACCGGCGAGGTAGCCGAAGTACGCCATCGCCTGGTGACTCGCATTGAGCAGACGCAGCTTCATCAGCTCGTACGGCTCCACGTCGGCGACCACCTGCGCGCCGGCCCGCTCGAACGGTGGTCGCCCGAGCGGGAAGTGGTCTTCGATGACCCACTGGAAGAATGGCTCGGCAACGACCGGCCACGCATCGGCGATTCCGAGCGCGTTCCGGACGTCGTCCCGATCCGCGTCGGTGGTCACGGGAGTGATCCGGTCCACCATGGAGTTCGGGAACGCGACGTTCTCCTCGATCCAGTCGGCCAGGCTCGCGTCCACCAGTCGCGCGTACGCCACGAAGACCGCGCGGGCCACGTGTCCGTTGCCCTGGATGTTGTCGCAGGACTGCACAGTGAACGGCGCGATCCCTCGTTCGCGTCGGCGGCGCAGGGCCTCGACGACCAGGCCGAACACCGTTCTCGGTGCAGCGGATGCGCGGGAGTCCGCGAGCACCGCGGCATTACGCACGTCGAACTCTCCCGTGCGTTGGTCGATGTTGTAGCCGCCCTCGGTGATGGTCAGCGAAACGATCCGCGTCGTGGCCTGCGCCATCTTCTCGATCACCGCATCCGGATCGTCGACCGCGAGGAGGTAGTCGATGATGCTGCCGATCACCCGCGACTCCCGATGGCCGTCCGGATGCTTCAAGACCAGCGTGTAGAGGCCGTCCTGCGCGTCCATCACCTGTTTCATCCGGCGATCCTGTTCCAGGACACCGACGCCGCAGATCGCGAAGTCGCGCGCCTGCCCCGCTTCGAGGAGACGATCGATCACCATCGCCTGATGGGCTCGATGGAAGCCGCCGACGCCGAAATGAACGATTCCGGCGACCAGCCCTGACCGGTCGTAGCGAGGCACCTGGGCACCGCCGAGCGCCTCGATCGAGAGGCGGTTCGCGTTCGAGAGCGCGATCGGTTCGGAGGGGGCGTAGGCCATGTCGTGACTCCTGTGTCGTAACGATCCGGATCCAAAGAGTTTCTTTTGCGAGACGATCATGGCACGCTCTATTAGCGCGGACCAACAACCGCAGCCAGAGCGGTCCGATCGGGCCCGCCACGAGTCGCAACGAGGAAGTTCCGATGACGATGAACCTTCGCCTCCAGGCACCGCCGTTGTCGGCGCGCGTCAACGCCGAGACGATCGCCTCCGCGCTCGCGAAGCTGATCGCCAGCGGCGCCGCAACGACCAAGGCCGATCTGGCCCGCACGACGGGACTCGCCCGGTCGACGGTCGACACCGGGCTGCGCGCCCTCTTCGATCTCGGCGCGCTGCGGATCCAGGGGCTTCGTGCCGTGTCGGGTCGAGGACGCCCGGCGGAAACCCTCGAGATCGATCCGGCCTTCGGCGTCGTGGTCGTGATCGAGTGCGAGCTGCGCGGCACCCGGATCAGGGCGTACGACCTCGGACAGAACCTGCTCGACGAATGCACGGTCGATCTGGCGATCTCGGCCGGCCCCGAGGCGGTCCTCGATGCCGTCGTGCGGAGCACGCGCGCGCTGCTGGCTCCGTTCGAGTCCTCCGTCCGCCACCGGACGACGGTCGTGAGCGTGCCCGGGCCGGTGGACTACCGCGCCGGATCGGTCTTCCGACCGCCGATCATGCCGGGTTGGGACGGTTTCGCCGTCGTCGACCATCTTCGTTCGCGGCTCGGCGGCTTCGTGCTTCTGGAGAACGACGTGAACGTCCGCGCCCTCGGCGAGGCGCGCGCGGCCGATGCCGGTGTCGGTCCGCTGCTGTACGTGACCATCGGCGCCGGGATCGGCTGCGGCATCGTCACCGGCGACGGCCGCCTCCTTCGCGGAGCCGACGGGGCGGCGGGTGACATCGGTCACCTGACAGTGCGGGGAGAAACCGCGCCGTGCGATTGCGGCAACCGCGGCTGCCTGGAGGCGGTGGCCTCGGCAGGTGCGCTCGCCCGCGCGAGCAGCGATCGCGTGGGCAGCGGACCGGATGCCGTGAGCCGCTTCACCGCGCTCGTGGCCACCAGGGACGCATCCTGCACGGCGTTGGCGGAGAGCGCAGCAGCGATGATCGGCGAGTCGCTGTCCATGCTCGTCCACTTCTACAACCCCTCGCGCATCGTCGTCGGCGGCGAGTTGGCCGAGGCCACCGACGAGATCCTCGCGATCGTCCGAGGCGTCGTCTATCGGCGCGCGTTGCCGCTCGCGACTCGGAATCTCAGCATCGGGCCCTCCGTGCTCGGCGACGATGCCGGTTTCGCGGGCGGACTCGTGCTGGGCCTGGAGCACTCGTTCGATGAGGAGGCCCTCGGTGAGATGCTGACGAGCCGAGCCCGCGCCGCCCAACTCGGTGCGGTGACGCCGCTGCGCTTCCCCGAGTCGTCCGCAGGACTGCGCTTCGGCGCCCGCTCGGTGCGCTGAACTCCGGACACGCGCGAACGGCTCAGGGATCCGAGCGCGCCGGTCCGGTCGATGAACGCTGCGTGAGCACGGGAGCCGTGAGCACCGAACGAGGCAGCGCCGATGGATCCGCGATCCGCTCGATCATCGACTCCACGGTCTCCGCGACGGTGCTGTCGACGTCCTGCCGGATCGAGGTGAGCGCGTTGTAGGACAGGGCGGCGACGTAGCTGTCGTCGAATCCGATCACGGAGATGTCCTCGGGCACCCGGACGCCGGCCTTCCAGAAGACGGCGAGGACGCCGAGTGCGCTGGTGTCGCTGCAGCAGACGATCGCGGTCGGCAGGCGCTCGCGCGACAGGAGTTCGCGCGCCGCGCGGGCGCCGTCCTCCTCGCCCCACCCCGTTCCGCCGACGACGTCGATGCGTTCGGCGAGTCCGGTCGAAGCCATCGCCTCCCGGTAGCCGCGGTCACGGTCACGAGCGACGGCACCGTCGGCGCCACCGAGGTACGCGATATCACGATGGCCGAACGCGACCAGATGGTCGACGGCGAGCCTCATCGCGACGGCGTCGTCGATGTGCACGTTGTCGAAACGGTCATCCTGCGCACGCTCGCCGAGGACCACCACGGGAATCATCCCCACCACCCGGTCGACGACGTGCATCTCCGAGGCCGTGATGAAACCGACGAGGGCCTCGATCCGTTGCTCCAGCATCTCGCCGATCAGCCGTTCGGTGCCGTGTTCGTCCGTCACCGGCGCGAGCACGACCCGGAAGCCGCGCTCGGGAGCGCGCACGGAGAGCCGTTCGACCACTCGGGATTCGAACGGATTGCGCAGATTGAACAGGGCGCCGACGAGATGCGTTCGAGTCTGCGCGAGCAAGCGCGCGGAGGCGTTGGCGTGGTAGCCGAGCTCGTCGGCCGCGGCCAGCACGCGCTCGCGCGTCGCGGGGCTGGGACCAGGCGCCCCGCGCATCACGAGCGACACCAGTTGTCGGGAGACGCCGACGTGCGCCGCGAGATCGCGCATGGTCGGCAGTCGCCGCCCGGAAGGGCGTCCCACATCGTTCGGCTGCGTCGTCACGCCGGTCATTCTCGCACGCAGAGCGAAGCCGACCGGCGGGATCGTTCCGCCTGATTTACGTCTTCAGCCGACGCAATTGCGACGTTGAACCCGAGTTGTGCCGGTTCCTAGATTCGACCCTGTCCAGCGCAGCACCGCGTCGGCACTGATCGAGAGCGGAGGGCCGCGGATGCGAACATCCATCCAGCTCTGGAGTCTGCGTGAGCCGATCCGGACTCACGGATTCCCCGCCACGATCGAGAGGCTGGACGCGCTCGGCTTCACGGCGATCGAGCCCTTCGGTCTCGCGGGGACGATCGAGGAGATCGTCGCAACCACCTCCCGCCTTGGAATGGCCGCACCCACCGCGCACCAGGAGTTGACCGCGGAGGAGCTCGACGCGGCTTTCGCCGCCGCGCATCGCCTGGGTGTCGGCACGCTGGTGCAGCCGATGTTCCCCGCGGGGTTCTTCGCACCGGACGCTCTGGCGAGCACCGCCGACATCCTCAATCACGCCGCAGCCCGAGCCGCCGCCGAAGGGCTGAAGGTCGCCGTGCACAATCACGATGACGAGATCCGTGAGTCGATCGACGGCCGCCCCGCGCTGCTCGCGCTGGTCGACCTGCTCGATCCCGCCGTCGGTGTCGAGTTCGACATCTACTGGAGCACCGTCGCCGGCGTCGACCCCGTCACCCTGCTCGAAGCGCTCGGCGACCGGGTCACCGCCCTGCACATCAAGGACGGCCCCCTCGACTCCCCCAACACCGCCCAGACGGCGCTCGGCCGAGGCGATCTCGCGCTGGAGGCCATTCTGGCCGCGGCCCCGGCGAGCGCCGTCGCCGTGCTCTCGCTCGACATGTATCAGGGCGAGCCGTTCGAGGCCGTCGCTGCCAGCCGCACCTGGCTCACCGAAAGAGGACACGCATGAATCCCGTTCGTCTCGGCGTCATCGGCGCCGGCAACGTCAACCGGCTCTATCTGGACACCATCGTCGGCTGCGACGACCTGGAGACGGTCGTCATCGGCGACCGCCACACCGAGCGGGCCGAGGCCGCCGCGGCCCAGTACGGCGTCCCTCGTCACGGCTCGGTCGAGGATGTGCTGCGCGCGGCGGACGTCGACGTGTTGGTGAACTTCACGTCACCGGCTTCGCACCTCGCGGTCACCCGTGCCGCCTTGGAGCACGGCAAGCACGTCTTCAGCGAGAAGCCGCTCGGGACTGACCTCGAGGAGGCTCGCGCGATCCTGGAGCTGGCTCGCGAGCGCTCGCTCGTCGTCGCGTGCGCCCCCGATACCTTCCTCTGGAACGGATTCCAGGACGCCCTCCGGCTGATCCGCGACGGCGGCGTCGGCGATATCGTCTTCGCGCGCTGCGAGGCCGTTCTCGCGGGCCCGGAAGCCTGGCATCCGCGTCCGCAGTTCCTCTACGCCCAGGGCGCCGGTCCACTCTTCGACATCGGACCGTATTACCTCACGGCTCTGACCGTCGCGCTCGGGCCCGTCGTCCGCGTCCGCGCCGTCGGGACCTCGAAGTCGCCCACACGGACGATCGGCAGCGGACCGGACGCCGGCACGATCTTCCCCGTCGAGGTTCCCACCCTGACCACCGCGATTCTGGAGTTCGCCTCCGGAGTATCCGCGACGGTGCTGCTCACCTTCGACTCCGCGAGTCACCGCGGCGGGTCGCTGGAGATCCTCGGCACGGAAGCGACGCTGCGCACGTCGGACCCGAACGTCCATGACGGTGCGACGAGCATCCTGACGGCCGGGGCCGACTCGTGGCGCGAGGTGCCGTTGGGCTCCAGCGGCGGTATCCGCACGGCCGGACTCGTGAGCCTTGCACGCTACCTGCGCGGCACGGAACCGCTGCGCTCCGGGGCGGACCTCGCCTTCCACGTCCTCGAGGTGATGCTCGCGATCGAGCGGGCCTCGTCCGGTGCCGACGTCGTCTCGATCCGAAGCACGTACATCACCCCGGAACTTCTGCCGGTCGATTGGAACCTGGCCGCCCCGGTACCGACCATCGCCTGATTCCCACCCCCTCCCCCACACACAGCACGACCTCAAAGGAGAGAACACCATGAACAGACCACGTAGAGTCCTCGCTCTCGCTGCAGCGGCCGCCGTCGCCGCCGCGAGCCTCACCGCCTGCTCGGCCTCGTCGGAGGGCAGCGGCGACGAGCCCGTCACGATCACGTGGTGGGCGACGAACCTCGCCAACAGCCTGCAGCGCGACAACGAGTTGCTGAAGCCGATGATCGACCGCTTCACCGAGGAGACCGGTATCCAGGTCGACTACGAGGTCAACACCTGGGGCGACTACTACAACAAGGTGCTCGGCGCCGTCTCCAGCGGCGAAGGCCCGGACGTCATGAGCGTCGGCACCACCTGGACCCAGACGCTGGCCGACACCGGCGCATTCCTGCAGTTCGACGACGCGCGGATGGACGAGATCGGCGGTGCGGACAAGTTCGTGCCCACCTCCCTCGGCGCGGCGGGCGGCGACTCCGACGGCGGACCGTCCTTCCTCCCGATGGCCAACGGCGTGACCAGCCTCTGGTACAACCCGACCATCTTCGCCGCGGCCGGGATCACCGAACCGCCGAAGACCATCGACGAGTTCATCACGGTCGCTCAGCAGCTCACCCAGGACACGGACGGCGACGGCACCATCGATCAGTACGGCTTCGCCTACCCGGCCGGATCCGCCTCCGAGCTCTCGCACGCGATCTTCGCCTACGGCGAGCAGTACGACGGCCAGTGGTTCGATGAGGACGGCAAGCCCACCCTCGACGCCGACGGCATCGTGGACGCCGCGACCATGCTGACCGCCCTGCTGACCGACGCCAAGATCATGTCTCCCGCGGATGTCGAGATCACGAACGCGACCGAGACGTTCCAGCAGTTCGCCGACGGCAAGACCGGCATGATCTTCGCCTCCGGGCCCATCCCGACATGGAAGGAAGCCGGCTTCACCGACTACGCCGCCGCGGACATGCCCCTCATCGACCCGGTCATCGGCGAGCCCGTAATGACCCACATCGCCGGAGTCAACGTCGGCGTCTTCGCCGAGACGGAGCACGAGGAGGCCGCCCTGCAGTTCGTGAAGTACCTCACCGACGTCGAGGCCCAGGTCGACTTCTACAACGACTTCGACCAGATGCCGACCAACCAGGAGGCGTACGACTCCGACCAGTTGGTCAAGGCGGACACCTTCGATCTGTACGCGAACATCCTCGCCAACAACGCGAAGACCGTCCCGCTGAACTCGAACACGGGCCAGGCCGAGACGCTGATGGGCGACGCGATGAAGCAGCTCTTCGCTCAGGCGGCGCTCGACGGAACCGTATCGACGGCGGACGCCAAGGCCGTCTTCGAGCAGGCCAACTCGCAGCTGGAAGCCGCCGCCGGCTGATCCGGCTCCCGGGCGGGGCCCAGCGGCCCCGCCCCACCCATCGTTTCCGCATCCTCCTGAGTAGATGGAGAGCCTCGTGACCACCCTCATCGACGACGCGCGGCCGGTCGGCCCGGTCTCGCCGCCGACGCCCCCGCCGCAGCCGGTTCGGAAGCGCAAGCTGAACCTGCTGCCCTACGTGCTGGTCCTGCCGGCCTTCATCGCCGAGCTGGCGATCCACATCATCCCGATGCTCCTGGGCATCTGGATCGCCTTCCTCAACCTCAATCAGCTCTCGATCCGCAACTGGATCAGCGCCGACTTCGTCGGATTCACCAACTTCATCAACGGCCTCAACCCCGCCGGCGCGATCGGGTCGGAGTTCTTCGGCACCCTCGCGCGAACGGTGGTCTACACCGCGATCGTGCTCGCCGGGTCGTGGGTGCTCGGCACCTCCGCCGCGTACTTCCTGAACACGAAGTTCAAGGGCCGGGCGGTGCTGCGCACCCTGTACCTGGTGCCCTACGCCCTTCCGGTCTTCGTCAGCACGATCTCATTCGCCTTCATGTTCAACCAGCGCGACGGCCTGGTGAACAAGATCCTGGTGGACGACCTCGGTCTCTTCTCGGAACGTCCCTTCTGGCTGATCGGATCCAACGCCTTCATCGTCCTGATCCTGGCCTCGATCTGGACCACCTGGCCCTTCGCCTTCCTGCTCCAGCTCGCCGCCCTGCAGACCGTGCCGGAAGAGGTCTACGAGGCCGCCGCTCTCGACGGCGCGAACCGTTGGCGCCAGTTCATCGGCATCACTCTGCCGATGATCCGACCTTCCAATGTCGTGCTGCTGCTGCTGATGTTCCTCTCCACGTTCAATCAGTTCACGGTGCCGTACGTGCTCTTCGGCGCCTCCGCTCCGCCGGACGCCCAGCTGATCTCGCCCCTCATCTACCAGTTCTCGTTCGGCACCTGGAACTTCGGCCTCGGCGGTGCCGTCAGCGTGATGCTGCTGGTCCTGCTCTTCATCGTCTCGGCGATCTACATCCGGCTCGTGATGCCCAAGGAGAAGAACCCCCGTGCGTGACACCCTTTCGTTCAAGACCACACGCATCGTCGTGCTCGGGCTGATCACCCTCATGGTGGTGCTGCCGCTGTACGTGATCCTGGTCAGCTCGTTCAAACCCCTCGCGGATGTGTCCGGCCCGTTCACCTGGTGGCCAGAGCGCTTCACGATCGAGCCCTACATCCAGATGTGGTCCACGATCCCGCTGGCGCAGTACCTGGCGAACAGTCTGATCGTCACCATCACCTCGACGGCACTGGCCATGGCGATCGCGATCTTCGCCGCCTTCTCGATCGCTCGCCTGAAGTGGAAGGGGCAGCGTCAGTTCAGCCTGCTCGTCCTCTCCACCCAGATGTTCCCCGGCATCCTGTTCCTGCTGCCGCTCTACCTGATCTTCACCCAGATCCAGCGCGCCGTCGGCATCCAGCTCAACGGCAGCTACCTCGGCCTCATCATCACCTACATGACGTTCTCGGTCCCGTTCGCGACCTGGACGCTGATGGGTTTCTTCGCCTCCATCCCGGAGGAGCTGGAGGAGGCCGCGATGATCGACGGCACGACCCGCTTCGGTGGCTTCATCCGCGTGATCCTGCCCGTCGCCCGTCCCGGCATCATCGCCGTGGCCGTCTTCGCCTTCCTGAACGGCTGGGGTGAGGTGCTCTTCGCCTCCGTACTGACGTCCAAGACCACACGAACACTCGCGGTCGGGCTGCAGGCGTTCTCGTCGCAGACCGATGTGCGCTGGAACGAGATGATGGCCGCCTCGGTGATCATCTCGCTCCCCGTGCTGATCGCGTTCCTGCTGGTGCAGAAGCACCTCGTGCAAGGCCTCGCGGCGGGAGCGGTCAAGTGACGCGCGCCGGCACGAACGCTCAGACGGTCGAAGCGTTCTACGAGAGCGAGCGTCGACGCGACATCGACGCATGGGTGCGGTTCTGGCATCCCGATGGGCGGCAGACCTTCCCGTTCGCGCCCGACGGATCCGTCATCGGGATCGCAGCGCTGGAGGAGGTCACGCGGGAGAAGTTCCGCGTGCGGGCGCCGTACGGAATCCACACCACGATCGAATCCTTCGCGGACGAGAAGCGGGTTCTGGCGCGGCTGCTGCTGACCTTCAGCGACAAGCCGGACACCCATATCTGGTGCATCTTCCACTTCGATGACGACGGTCTCGTCACCGAGGTGGAGGAGATGCTGGACACGGCGTCCGCCGGCTGAACCGACCGCATCGCAACGATCCGCACCGCACCGCACCGCACGAACAGGACGAGCCATGACCACGCCCCGCATCTCCATCCAGCTGTACACCGTCAAGGATGCCCTCGCCGCGGATCTCGACGGAACCGTCGCCCGCCTCGCCGGACTCGGCCTCGCAACGGTGGAGGCGTTCGACTTCGTCCGTCGACCCGAGGAACTCGTCTCCGTCTTCGCCGCGAACGGCGTGACCGCTCCGACCGCGCACGCGAACCTGCTCTCGGATGACGTGCGCTTCGGCGACACCGTGATCGTGCCGCCGAGTCTCGGCGAGGTGTTCGCCGCGGCGCAAGCCATCGGCATCGGCACCGTCTTCGACCCGATGACCTCGCCGGAGCGCTGGGCGACGGTCGAAGGGGTGCAGGATCTCGCCCGGCGGATGAACGCCGCAGCGAAGGCGGCAGCCGAGTTCGGCATCCGCGTCGGTTACCACAACCACGCTCAGGAGTTCACCGCCTCGTTCGACGGGATCTCCGCCTACGAGTACTTCGTCAGCCTGCTCGACGACGGCATCGTGCTCGAATTGGACACCTTCTGGGCAGCGACCGGAGGTGTGGACGTCGAAGCGCTCATCCGCCGCCTGGGCGAGAGAGTCGTTGCGTTGCACATCAAGGACGGCGTGCCGGGAGTGAATCCCTTCCTGCCGGACACGACCGGTTTCGATCCGAGCCAGCTGGTGCAGCGCGCGGCCGGTCGGGGCGAACTTCCCGTCGCCGCCTACCTGGACGCGGCGACGGCGCTGGAGTACGCCGTGATCGAGTTCGACTACGTCCCGGGCGACGTGTTCGGACCCATCGCCGAGACGATCAGCCACCTGAAGGGACTCGGGCTGAGCTGACCGCGCGGCCGATAGAGCCGACAGAGCGAAGGAACGGCGTACTGCTGGTCCCTGCCTCGTCGGCGCCCCCTTTCGTAGCGTGAAAGAGGCGCAGGCCGCGCCGATGATCCGGAAGGAAGAAATCATGACCGTAGCGAAGCGCTCCCTCGGGCCCACTCTGGAGGTCTCGGCCCTCGGCCTGGGCTGCATGGGTCTCTCCGCCAACTACGGCGCACCCGTCGAAGCCGAAGCCGGCATCGCGCTGATCCGCGAGGCTTTCGAGCGCGGCGTCACGTTCTTCGACACCGCGGAGGCGTACGGCCCGTTCACGAACGAGGAGCTCGTCGGCCGCGCCGTCACCCCGATCCGCGAGCACGTCGTGATCTCGTCGAAGTTCGGCTTCGACTACACCGGACCGAAGCGAACCCTCGACAGCCGGCCGGAACACATCCGGGCCGCCGCGGAGGCCTCGCTCGCCCGACTCGGCACCGATCGGATCGACCTCTACTACCAGCACCGCGTCGACCCGAACGTGCCCATCGAGGACGTCGCCGGCACCGTGAAGGAACTGATCGAGGAGGGGAAGGTCGGCGCCTTCGGCCTGTCGGAGGCGGGCGCCGAGACCATCCGCCGCGCTCATGCCGTGCAGCCGGTCGCGGCGGTGCAGAGCGAGTACTCGCTCTGGGTCCGCGATCCGGAGACGGAGGTCCTGCCGAGCTGCGACGAACTCGGCATCGGCTTCGTTCCGTGGAGCCCGCTCGGCCAGGGCTTCCTCACGGGCACGGTCACCGCAGACACGACGTTCGAAGAGGGTGACATCCGCCGGGTGTTCCCGCGGTTCACGGTCGAGGCACGCGAGGCCAACGAGAACCTGGTCGTCCGGGTTCGGGAGATCGCCGCTCGCTTGGACGCGACCCCGGCGCAGGTCGCGCTGGCGTGGCTGCTCGGTCGGAGCGAGTCGATCGTGCCGATTCCCGGCACGCGCAAGCTGCACCGACTCGAGGAGAACCTCGGCTCGCTGGAGTTGAGCCTCTCGGCGGAGGACTCCGCCGAGCTCGAGCAGCTCTCCGGCGGGGTGACCGGCGCTCGCGGCAGCGGCCACGAGGAGTACCGCTAGGCATCAGCCGACGCCCGGCGGAGCAGCTCGATCAGCGTGCCTGCTCCGTCACCACCGCACAGCCTCCGGGCGCCACCTCGATGCAGGGGCCGACCTCCTCGTCGCGCAGCAGCTCCCGGCCGGTCGCTTCGACGACAGCGATATCCGCGCTGTGGTTCAGCACGAAGAGGTACGACGCATCCGCCCCCACTCTCCGCACCACCTCCACGCCGGGCCGGGTCGGCACGGTCGGCTGCAGTGTCGCCTGATCGAGCGTGCCGAGCACGCCGTCCACGCCGGCCCGATCGAGCGTCGCGGCGACGTACCAGGCCGCACCGGCACCGACCGGGTTGCGCGTCACCGCAGGACGACCGGCGAGGAAGCCGTCCGTGAAGCGCGCGAGGACCTCGGCGGATCCGGCGACGACGTCCTCCGTCCAGTCCGAGCCGCCCCATCCCGTGTCGAGGAGGAAGCGCTCGCCGATCTGCAGCGGCACGAACTCTTCGACGGCGATGCCCAGCATTGCGCGGAAGGCGCCGGGGTAGGGTCCCCGCCGTACTCGATTCGTCTCGTCGACGATGCCGGAGAGCGCGGTGATCACCACGCTCGCGCCGCCGACCGCCGCCGCCGCGAGCGCCGCGGCCGTCGCATCCGTCACGAGGTAGAGCGAGGGCACGACGATCACGCTGTAGCCGCTCAGAGCGGCGCCCGGCGGGACGATGTCGACGAGCACGCCACGGTCGAAGAGCGCTTGGTGCCAGAGCCGGGCCTGCTCGGCGTAGCGCAGCGCGTTGTGCGGCTTCAGCCCGTGTTCCCAGGCCCAGCCGGCTTCGTCGTCGTAGACGATCGCGACGCCGGCGGTCTCGACGCGGCTCCCGCGCACCGGCGCGAGCGCGCGCAGCACCCGTCCGAGCTCCAGCACCTCCCGCCACACCCGGCTCTCGGCCCCGGCGTGCGGCAGCATCGCAGAGTGGAACTGTTCCGCGCCGGCCGTGGAGGCGCGCCACTGGAAGAACATCGCGCCGTCGGAGCCGCGCGCGATGTGCGCGAGGCTGTTGCGCAGCAGCTCGCCCGGCGGCTTCGCCCGGTTGCGCGGTTGCCACGCGGCGGCCCCGGTGGAGTGCTCCAGCAACAGCCACGGCGCGCGGTCGGCCGAGAGCCCGCGCATCCGATCGGCGGAGAAGGCGAGTTCCTGCTCGCGGCGCGGATCCGCCGCCGCTGTGTAGTGGTCGTTCGCGACGATGTCGACGTGCGGCGCCCATCGCGCGTAGTCGACGACGTCCGGGCCGAGGCCGACCATGACGTTGGTCGTGATCGGCACGTTCGGCGAGGCCGCGTGCAGCACCGCCTTCTCCGCCAGATAGTGCTCCAGCAGAGCGTCGGAGCTGAACCGATCGAAGTCGAGGTGCAGACCCGGATTGTGACTCGCGGTCGATCCGCGCGGGGGTTCGATCTGCGCGAAATCCGTGTAGTGGTGGCCCCAGAACGCTGTGCCCCAGGCCGCATTCACTTTCGTCAGTGTTCCATAGCGTTCCCGCAGCCAGTCCCGGAACGCCGCGGCGGAGACCGAGCAGTAGCAGTGCCGGTTGCCGCCACCGAGTTCGTTGCTGACGTGCCACAGCCGAACCGCCGGGTGCGCACCGTACCGTTCGGCCAACGCGGCGGCGATGCGGAGGGCGTAGCGGCGGAACACCGGCGAGCTCGGGCACCAGCCGAGCCGCCCGCCGATCCGCTGCCGATTCAGATCGACGTCGAGGAGCTGGATCTCGGGGTGCGCGGCGTGCAGCCAGCTCGGCGGAGCCGCAGTCGGCGTCGCGAGGTCGATCGCGATGCCGTTCGTGTGCAGCAGCTCGATGATCTCGTCGAACCAGCTCCAGTCGAAGCGACCGTCGTCGATCTCGACCAGGCCCCAGGAGAACACGCCGAGGGTGACGATGGTGACCCCGGCCTCGCGCATGAGGCGCACGTCCTCCTGCCACACCTCCCGCGGCCACTGCTCGGGGTTGTAGTCGCCGCCGAAAGCGAGGCCGTCGAGGCCGTCGAGGCCCGGCTTCATCCCTTCAGTCCGCCCGCCAGGAGGTCGGCCCGCCAGTACCGCTGCAGCCAGAGGAAGACCAGGATGAGCGGAATCACCGACACGGCGGCACCCACGATGACGAGCGGATACAGATCGGTGTCGCCCGATCCCTTGGACAGGAACGTGTACAGGCCGAGCGTCAGCGGGTACTTGCTCTGGTCCGAGAGCATGATGAACGGCAGCAGGAAGTTGTTCCAGATGCCGACGAACTGCAGCAGGAACACGGTGACCAGGCCCTGCACCATCATCGGCATCACGATCGAGGCGAAGATGCGCACCTCGCTGGCGCCGTCGATCCGCGCCGCCTCCAGGGTGTCGTCCGGGATGGCCGAGGTCGCGAAGACCCGGCAGAGGAAGATGCCGAAGGGGTTGATGATCACCGGCAGCAGCACCGACCAGTAGCTGCCGGCCAGCCCGAGCCAGGCGAGCATCAGGTACTGCGGCACGGCCAGCACGATTCCCGGCACGAGCACGCCCGCGAGCAGGATCGAGAAGAGGGTGTCGCGCCCGCGGAACCGGAATTTCGCCAGGGCGTAGCCGGCCATCGCCGAGACCACGGTCGACAAGACCGCGCCGACGCCGGCATAGAGCAGGCTGTTCAGGGCCCACTGCCAGAACTGCCCGCCGCCGTAGGAGCCGAGTGCGGCCAGGTTGTCGAGCAGTCCGGTGCCGGGTGCGAAGGAGAAGGTGGTGAACAGTTCGCGCGGCGACTTGGAGGAGGCGATCACCACCCACGCCACGGGCAGCAGACAGTAGAGCGCGCCCAGGAGCAGGACGACGGTGGCGATGCGCGAACCGGTGGTGCCGCGGCGTTTCGGCGCAGCGGCGCGTGCGGCGGCGGGCGCCGGAGTGTCGACGGGGGTCAGCGTCGCGGTCATGAGGAGGCTCCGAAGGTGCGGCGGTTGAAGAAGGTGAGCACCAGCAGCGAGAAGCCGAGGATGCCGATGGCGAGCACCACGGAGGCGGCGGCGGCGGCGCCGAGGTTGTTGTTCAGGAAGGCGTCCTGGTAGATCTTCATCAGCGGCACCCAGGTGGACGAGATCGTGTTCGCCATCGGGCGCAGGGTCGCGGGTTCGCTGTACAGCTGCAACGTGCCGATCACCGAGAACAGGCTGGTCAGCACGAGCGCCGGAGCGACCAGCGGGATCTTGATCCGCCAGGCGATCTGCAACTCACTCGCCCCGTCGATCCGTGCCGCCTCGTAGATCTCGGTGGGGATCGACCGCAACGAGGTGTAGATGATGATCATGTTGAAGCCGACCCCCGACCAGAGCGCGATGTTCGCGAGAGCGAAGTAGAGCTGCGGGTAGCCGAAGAAGTCCAGCGACCCGCCGCCGAGTTGACGCGCCAGGTAGCTGATCGGGCTCGTGCTCGGCAGGTAGAGGAAGCCCCAGAGCAGGCTGGCGATCACGCCGGGGACCGCGTACGGGATGAAGATCGCCGTGCGTGAGAATCCGGTCGCCCGCACCCGCGGGGTGTCCAGCAGCAGCGAGAACAGCAGCGCCAGGCCGAGCACGCTCGGGATCGCGACGGCGCCGTACAACAGCGCCCGGCCGAGGCCGGCGACGAACTCGGCATCGGTCAGCGCGGTGACGTAGTTCTCCAGACCGATGAACGTGTCCTGCCGTCGCCCGAAGGCGCCCTCGCCGACGACGCGCTCGCCGCGGAAGCTCAGATACACCGCGTACCCGATCGGGATGATCATAAAAGCGGTGAAGAACACGATCGCGGGCGCGGCGAACAGCCACGGCGCGAGCGCGGATCGGGTGCGGCGCCGGCGAGGCGGCGCCGTGGTCGCGGCGGCGACGGCGATGGTCGGTGTCATCGTTGATCCTGACTGTCGAAGCGGGTCCGGAGGCGCGCTCGCCCGCGCCTCCGGAAGGAGCTATTCGGTGACCGTGTACCCGGACTTCTCCAGATCGGCCTTCACGGTCTCGGTCGTCTGCGCGAAGACGTCGGCGAACGGGGTCTTGTTCAGCGCGGCCTCCTGCAGGGCGTCACCGAGCGCGGTCTGCGCGACGTTGACGTTGGGCCCCCACGTCAGGTCGATCGTGGTGTCGGAGATGATCTGATCGGTGAGCTGGTAGAAATCGGTTTGCTGCGGCATCAGCTGCGGCGGCGCGTGCGTGGTCGCCGCCTCCCGGCCGGCGGTGGCGCCGGGGTAGACGTCCAGGCCCAGCAGCAGGTTCGCGCCCTCGTCCGAGCCGGCCAGCCAGGAGGCGAACTTCGTCGCCTCCTCCGCGTGCTTCGACTTCTCCGGGATGAGGTAGGTGGATCCACCGAGGAACGCCACCGACGGGTCTCCGGCCGTCCACTGCGGCAGCGGCGCGCCCTCCCACTTCCCCGCCGTATCCGGCGCGACCGAGTAGATGACGCTCGGCGCCCACGCGGCGGCGGCCCAGCTGAGGATCTTGCCGTCGTTCACCTGCGCGTTCCACTCGGGCGTGAGCAGCGGCTCCACCGCCACCAGGTCGCGATCGACGAGGTCCTGCCAGAACGCGGCCATCTCGAGCGACGGCGCGTCATCGATGCCGACGCTCCACGCGTCGCCGTCCGACTGCCACCAGCTGCCGCCCGCCTGGGCGGCGAGCGTGGCGAAGAAGTCGAACTCCGTCGCCGAGAACGACGCGATGTAGGTGGACGGATCCTTCGTATGGATCTGCTCCGCCGCCTCGGCGTACTCGGCCCACGTCGTCGGCACAGCCACGCCCAACTCGGCGAAGCGGTCGGCGCGGTAGGTGAGCATCATCGGGCCGATGTCCTGCGGGATGCCGTAGACCTGATCGCCGAGGCTGCTCAGGCTCCAGATGTTCGGCTCGAACGCGTCCTGGATCGGCGCGACGTCCTCGGTGATGTCCTTCACTGCACCGGCGACGACGAGCGACGGCAGCGCGCGGTACTCGACCTGCACCACGTCCGGCGTCTCGTCGGCACGATCCGCCGCGAGCAGCTTCGAGGTGGTGTCGGCCGTGCCGCCCACCTCGGAGAGCTTGATCGTGACGTCCGGGTTCTCCTTCTCGTACTGATCCACGATGGCCTGGGCGCGCTCATCAGAACCCTTCAAGGTCCAGGTCCAGAACTCGAGCGTGACGGGGCCACCGGCCTCGGCCTCGCTGGAGCATCCGGTCAACGCGGCGGCCGCGAGCGCGCCGCTGAGCACGGCTCCGAGCAGGGTTCGACGGCGGCGCGACATCCTGCGCGGCCGCACGCTGTGTTCGTTCATGTGCACATCTCCCTCGACGTGGTGCGATCGCCTCGGACACTGAGGACGATCGTTGCGGATTCCGCGTTCTCATGGTCATGTTAACGTTGTCATTTGTCAAGCACGAAAGTTGCCTGAGCCAACAATTGGAGTTGAGCCTCTTGCTCGTCCCGAATCCGATCCTCCCCGGCTGCTATCCGGACGCCTCGCTCTGCCGCCGGGGCGACGACTACTTCTTGGTCACCTCCTCATTCGGATACTGGCCGGGGATCCCGGTGTTCCACTCGACGGATCTGGTCGGCTGGACCCAGCTCGGGCACGTGATCGAGCGCACGTCGCAACTCGACCTCAGCGGCTACGACCTGTCGGACGGGGTCTGGGCCCCGACCATCCGTGAGCACAAGGGCGTCTTCTATGTCATCGTCTCGACCGCCCGGCACCGGCAAGGTGAGCGGATGCTGCTGTTCCGCAGCGCGGATCCGGCCGACGGCTGGAGCGACCCGATCGAATTGGCCGGCGAGGGCATCGACCCGTCGCTGTTCTTCGACGAGGGCCGCGCCTGGGTCACCGCCTGCCGCGACGCGCACTCCCCCGGCGACGGTCCGGCCGAGATCTGGCTGCGCGAGCTCGACCTCGGCTCGCTCGCGCTGGTCGGGCCGACCACGGTGATCTGGCACGGTTTCGCGCGCGACGCCTGGGTCGAGGCGCCGCACCTCTACCGGGGCGCGCGCGGCTACCACCTGCTCTGCGCCGAGGGCGGCACCGAACGCAATCACGCGGTCACCGCGGCCTTCGCCGAACGGGTCACCGGCCCATACCGGTCGGACCCGCGCAGTCCGCTGCTGACCCATCGACACCTCGGTGCGGAATATCCGGTGCAGAACGTCGGTCACGCCGACCTGGTGGACACCCCCGGAGGCGACACCTGGGCCGTCGTCCTCGCCACGCGGCCGGAGAACGGCCACCACCTGCTCGGCCGCGAGACCCACTTGGTGCCGGTCGGCTGGGACGACGCCGGACCGGTGTTCGCACCCGGATCGGGACGCGTTCCGGACGCGGTCGCCCTCGACGGCATCACCCTCACCACCGGGCGGCCGCAGCTCGACCGGTTCGATCGAGCCGAGCTCGACGCCAGGTGGGTCTCGCTACGCGGCCCGCTGCTCGAGCGCGCACGCACCCGAGCCGACGGATCCGCTGGGTTGCGGCTGCGCGGCGGTAAGGCGCTCTCGAACGGCGGCGGCACGCCGTCCTTCCTCGGGCAGCGCATTCGCGACCACTCCTTCGCGAGCGAGGCCGATGTCACCAGGATCGATCCCGATACCGCCGCCGGCCTCGCCCTGGTGCAGAACGAGCAGCACTTCGTGACGGCGACGCTCGCGCGGCAGGGCGACGCGCTCCTCCTCACCGTCCGTTCACGCGATGGCGGACTCGAACGGATCCACGCCCGGCACGAGGTCACGGCGGCGACGCGGATCACCTTCCTGGTCGACGCACTGGCCCTGGTGGTGCTCCTCGACGGCGCCGAGATCACACGCCTGAGCATCGTCTTCCTCAGCACCGAGTCGGCGGGCGGCTTCCTCGGAGTGCTCGTCGGCCCGTACGTCGAGTCGGACGGCGGCGAGGCGGAGTTCCGCTCGGTCAGCTATGTGGCCGACGCCGCGGTCACGAGCGCGGTGGAGCTGAACTTCTCCGCCTGATCAGGGTCGGCTCGAGCCGTCGCACCACGGGTTCGGCGCCGTCCACCAGGGTGAGCAGCTGTGTCATCGCCTCGGCGCCGAGCACCTCGAAGTCCTGCCGCACGGTCGTCAACGCCGGGATCGCGAACTCGGTGCCGGCCTGATCGTCGTAGCCGACCACGGAGACGTCGTCGGGGACGCGCAGGCCGCTCTCGGCGAATCCGGCCAGAACGCCCAGCGCCATCTGGTCGTTCGAGGCGAAGATCGCGGTGGGCGGGCCCCCAGGTCGATCGGCCGCCGCTCGTGCCCAGCGGTAGCCGCTCGTTGCGGTGAAGTCGCCGTCGATCAGCTCACCCTCCGGCAGACCGTGAGCCGCCAGCTCGTCGCGCCACCCCTGCAGGCGCGCCTGCGCGTCGTAGACGCCGGCGGTGCCGGCGAGGTGCGCGATGTCGCGATGACCCAGCTCGATCAGGTGGCGCACCGCGGTCCGCGCGCCGTGCACGTGATCGAATTCGATGAAGCCCAGACCGGCCTCCGTGTCGACCTGCCCCGACATCATCACCTGCGTCGGCACGGCGGGGCGCAGCGCCTGCAGCGCGGCGGTGGCGACGGGCCGATCCGCGATGATCGTGATGCCGGCGACCGACTGATCGACGAGGTGATCCATCGCCTCCTCCAGCTCCTCGGCCGTGCCGCCCTGCCAACTGGCGAGACTCACGGTGAAACCGGCCGCCTTCGCGGCGCGCTCGGCGCCGAGCAGGGTGTGCGGCAATTCGTAGAGTCCCGAGCCGGCGAGCAGGATGCCCAGGGTCGACGAGCGACGGCTCTTCAACGCCCGAGCCACGTTGTTGCGGCGGTAACCCAGCTCGGCGATCGCCGCCTCGACCTTGGCCCGGGTCTCGGGGCGGACCATCGGGTGATCGTTCAGAACGCGCGAGACCGTCACGTGCGAGACGCCGGCGACCTTCGCCACGTCGACCATGCCCGGTCGCCGAGTCATGCCGCCTCCTGCTCCGCGCGACGGCGCCGCGCGGATACATCCTGCCACCGGAGGCGGACCACCTTGGCCCGCGCGCGACGCGGCCCCGGCACCGCGAGGGGTGCCGGGGGCGCGACGGCTCAGGAGTGCTCGCCGACCAGACGGCGCTCCTCGCGCCAGCGCATGATCCGCTCGCGCCAGATGGTCAACGCACCGACGGCGAGCAGGAGCGCGGCGAGCGCCACCAGGCCGCCCACGGCGAGGCCGGTGTACGCCAGCCCGCCGGGGCCATCGTCGTCGTTCGAGATCGGCAGCGCGGCCGACGACGCGGATGGCGTGGGCTCAGCCGAGGCCGCATCGGTGGGCGCCGGCGTCGCGCTCGGCTCCGCACTCGGCTCGTTAGTGGGCTCAGCGGTCGGCTCGGCGGTCGGCTCAGTGGTCGGCTCGGGCGTGACGGCGGTTGCGCCGCTGAGGTCGAACTCCGCGGCGCCGATGGTGCCGAACCAGCTGCGGATCTGCTCCTGGTCGGAGCTGAAGGTCAGGCCCATCTGCAGCAGCAGGCGCGCCTTGATCGGGCGCAGGTCGGCCGCGCCGATCACGCCGGCGGTGCCGGCGTCGTACTCGCCCTCGCCGCCGGTGCGGGTTGCGGCGACGAACAGCACGCCCTTCGCGATGGCGTCGGTCCGCGCCGCAGACTGCGTGGAGGAGAGGCCACCGGGGCCCTCACCGGCGGTGACGATGCCCTTGGCGCCTGCGTCGACCGGGCCGCTGATCGTCGCGGCCGAGGCCTCGACGTAGGCGCCGACGACGTCGACCTGCGGGAACTGCTCGGGCGAGACCGTGCTCAGGTCGAACGGCGTGTGCCACGCATCCGTGCCGCAGGCCATGACCCGGGCCGGTGCGCGCATCGGGCGGATGTTGTCCTCGTTCACGACACCGAGCGGGCCGTAGAGCGCCGACTCGAACGTGTCCATCCGGTAGCCGTCGGTCTTGGTGACGTCGCGGGCGGCGAAGAACTGGTCGTTCATCAGCACGACCGTGCCGTAGCAGTTCGTCTTCTGGCTCGCCGCGAGGCGGATCGAGCTGAACAGGTTCGTGTACGCGTCGTAGGTGAAGGTGCCGTACTGGTGCATCGAGCCGGTGACGACCACGGGCTTGGGCGACTGCACGGTGAGGTCGAGGAAGTAGGCGTCCTCCTCCATCACGCTGGTGCCGGCGGTGACGACGACACCGTCGATCTCGGGGTCGGCGAGCAGGGCGTCCGTCTCGCGCGAGATCTCGTACAGGGTCTGGCTGGTCACGCGCGAGGAGCTGCCGAGGCTGCCCGGGGACTTCGCGACCGAGAGGTTCGCGACGGCGGCGAGCTCCGGGTACATGTCCTCGAGGATCTGCTGCACGCCGCCGGGGACGGCGCTGCCGTAGTGCAGGTAGCTGATGCGGTCCTGCGCGGTGGAGGCCAGCGTGCCGCCGGCGTCGATCACCACGATGTCGGGCTTGGCGGGGTCGCGCTCGGGGCCGATCGCGGTGAGCGGGAAGTCGGGCAGGTCGTAGGCGGATGCGGCGGGGGCGACCGCGGGGAGGGCGGCGACGGCGATGCCGACGGCCATCGCGGCGCTGAGGACGCCGCCGGTGAGGCGGCGGGAACGGGGGATGGGCATGGATCCTCTTCTGACGGTTTCGAGCAGGGCGACGGTGCGGTGCGACCACGGCTCCGATGCTGCCGAGCGGGGTCGCGTCGCCACCGTAGGGCGCAGGGCGGCGGAGTCGGGGCGACGTTCGGCGCCCGGAAACACGCGGGAAACACTCCGATTCGACGGCCCGATCCGTGTGTTCAGGCGGCTGGAAGGCGCGCCGCGACGCGCGAGCGTGCGCCGATCGATCGCTCAGGCTGCGCGATCGGCACGCCCGGGGCTCACGTCAGGCGAGGTAACGGATGCCGAATCCCCGCATCTCGGCGGCGACGGCGCGGATGGCGTCGGTCATCACGGGGAGCAGTGGGCTCGCGGCCGATCGGGGATGCGCGATGTACGTGCGCCGGAAATCGAGGCTGACCGCCGAGCGCCGCACCCCGGGGTGCTCGTCCGAGACCCCGAGCGCGGGAGTCAGGCTGACGACGAGGCCGGCTGCGATCAGGCTGCGCTGCATCGCGTGGTCCAGCGGCCGATGCGTGACGTTCGGCGTCGGCAGGCCGGCGTCGAGGAACATCCGCTGCACCACCGGTGGCGAGCCGCCGCTCCCCGGCGCCATGGCGAAGTCCTCCCCCGCCAGCCGAGCCAGATCGTGCGGATCCTCGTGCAGATCACCGCGGTCCAGCGCGGTCAGCAGCACCAGCGCCTCCGAGAACAGCGCGGACACGACGAGCCCGGTGGTGTCGTCGTCGGGACTGACGGTGCCGTCATCGAGATCGGTGTGCCCCCAGAGGAAGCCGATGTCGGCCCCGCCCGAGTGCAGCAGCGCCGCCACCTCCTCGCTCAGGCTGCACTCGATCAGCGTCACGCGCAGGTTCGGCCGCGCGTCGGCGAGCGCCGCCAGCAAGCGCGGCACGATCGTCGTTCCCACGGCCCGGAAGTAGGCCAGCCGGATCACGCCCTCGTCGCCGCGGGCGAGGGCCTTCGCCTCCCGCTCGAACTGCGCCGCCTCATCCAGCAGCAGTCGGGCCTTCTCGGCGAGCACCCGGGCGGCGACGGACGGCTGGATCGAGCGCGCGGTGCGCCGGAACAGAGTGAGGCCGAGCTCGCGCTCGAGGCTCGCGAGGTGGCGCGAGACCGCGGCGGGGCTGTAGCCCGTCTCGCGGGCCGCGGCGACCACGGAGCCGTGGTCGATCACGGCGACGAAGCTCTGCAGCACGCTGAGGTCATGCATCGGCCATCGCCTCCCGGGTCGTTCTCAGCAGGGTGACCGCGCCGAGAACAAGGGTGATCGAGAACAGAAGCAGCAGACCGTGCTCGAAGCCGAGAGCGTTCAGGCCGAGGCTCGCCGCGGGCAGGACACTGGCCAGGGCGGCGGAGGTGTTGAACGCGATCGAGCCGGCCGTCACCCGCACCGCTGGCGGGAACATCCCCGCCAGGCACCGATAGACCGGCGTTGCGAAGGCGCCGACGGGCACGGCGAACAGCGCGCTGCCGAGCAGTGCAGGGCCCGGCTCGCCGGTCGATCCGAGCAGCAGCATCGGGCCGACCGCCACCGCCATTCCCGCTCCGCCGAGGGCGAGCGTCGCCCGCAACCCGAGCCGATCGCTCAGCCGCCCGCAGCCGAGGATCGACAGCACCAGGGCCACATAGGTGCCGAGGGTGACCACGAGGGTCTGTGCCGGCGGCATCCCGCGCAGCAGCAGATCGTTGGTGTAGCCGCCGAGGCAGGTGGACAGGGCCGCGTTGAAGAGCAGGCCGATCCCCACGAAGCGCAGGATCGCCCGCTTCTGCGTCCGCATCGTCCGGAGCAACGGCGTCGCCGTGCGCTCGACGAGCTCCGGCTCCGGCGCCCGGTGACGCAGGATCATCGCCAGCACCGCCAGCGGCACCGCTGCGGCGAAGAGCAGCCGCCAGCCCCACTCCGTCATCGCCTCGGGGGTCAGGATGTTCGCCAGCGTCATCGGGATCGCCGCACCGACGACCGACGCCCCGAAGGTGCCGGCCGCGAGCACGCTCGACGCGCGGGTGCGACCGCGCCGGTCGAGCGCCGACTCCGTGACGTAGGCGACGGCACTCGACATCTCGCCACCGACCGCGAAACCCTGCAGCATCCGCAGGGCGACGAAGGCGATCGGCGCGGCCAGGCCGATCGCCTCGTAGCCGGGCACGACCGCCATCCCCGCCGTCGCGACACTCATCAAGAGCACCGTGGCGAAGAGAGCGCGCCGGCGCCCGTACCGGTCGCCCAGGTGGGCGAGGACCACTCCGCCGATCGGTCGGACGAAGAACGCCACCGAATAGGCCGTCCATGTCGCGACCAGGGCGAGCCGCGGATCCGCAGCCGGGAACATCGCACCGGCGACGTAGGCGGCGACCACCCCGTAGGCGGCGAATTCGTACCACTCGACGGCGTGCCCCGACAGGCCGACGAGGAGCGCGTTCCTCTGCGGCGCGCGAGCGGGCGGGCGCTCGGTCTCGATGGCGGACGGCTGCACTCGTCGATTCTGCCGCAGCGCGGGCGATCCGGGCCGTCGCGGTCGTGACGCCCGCTCACGACTGCCTCCCCGAGCATTCGGAAAGCGGATGCTCAGCGTGCGCGGATGGAGGGGTCGAAGCCGTGAGGCTTGACCTGGAACGGCGGGGATGCCGTGCCGTGAGGCGGATGGACGGCGTCGTTTCCCGGATGTTTCGCGCCGCCCAGCGCGGGATCGACGGTCGCAGCTCGCGCCTAGCCTGACCGAGCCCGGGCCACGCCCCGAAAGAGCGCTCCGCGGCACAGGACCCCATCGGAAAGAGACAGCAGAATCGTGCACCCCTCCCCCACTCCCCTCGGCGCCGCGCGCGCCGCGGCCTCCTGATCGGCACCAGCGCCGCGGTGCTCTGCTCCGCGACGCTGCGGGCTCGCCGGCGCACGCCCTAACCCGACGCGGACGACACCGCCCGTCCCACCTCACCCGCGAGATGCCACTTCTGTACGCGACACGCCGGGCGGGGCGTACAGAAGTGGCATCTCGCGGGGATGGGCGGCGGGAGAAGTCCGAAGACCTCCCGCGCCGACCGCGCCCGCTCGCTCAGGCCTGGGTCGAGGGCCGCAGCAGGATCTCGTTGATCGCCAGGTGACGCGGGCGCGAGAGCGCGAAGGCGATCACCTCGGCCACGTCGGCGGCCGTGACGGTCGCCTGGCTGTACATCTCGTTGACGGCCGCGTTCGTGCCCTCGTGCGTGATGTGGGTGGGCAGCTCGGTCGCGACGACGCCGGGCTCGATCAGGGTCACCCGCACCTCGGGCAGCAGCTCCTGGCGCAACGACTCCGACCACCCGTTCACGCCCCACTTGGTCGCGGCGTACACGCCGTTGCCCGCGCGCGCCGAGCGCCCGGCGACAGAGGAGATGTTGATCACGTCACCCGCGCCGGTCGCGGTCAGCTGCTCGAGGAAGACCTCGGTCGCGGTGATAGCACCGAGCAGGTTCACCTCGATCATCCGGCGGTAGTCCTCGCGCTGTTCGGTCGCGAACGGGCCGAGCAGCATGATGCCGGCGTTGTTCACCAGCACGCCGGTGTCGCCGAGTTCGGCGCGGATGCGCCCCGCCGCGGCGACGAGCGCGTCGCGGTCGGTGACATCGGCGCCGATCGCGAGGGCGCCCTCGCCGAGTTCGGCGGCGATGGCCTCGATCCGGTCGACGCGACGCGCGAGCAGGGCGACGCGGTAACCCTCCGCGTGCAGGGCGCGCGCGGTGGCCTCGCCGATCCCGGAGGACGCTCCGGTGATCACGGCGACGCGGGTGGTGTTCGGTGCAGTCATGCTGTTTCTTTCGTTGTGGTGTCAGCGGATGCGGGCCTGTTCGCCCACGCCACGCTGTATTCCTCATCGGTCACGAGGCTCCCCCACGTCACGTGGGGGCCGTCCTCGGCCCGCCCCGGTTCCGACAGGGCGAGGTGGGTCATAAAGGCGTCCGGCGCAGCACCATGCCAGTGACATTGCCCCGGCGGGGTGTGCACCGTCTGGCCCGCGCGAGCGACGATGGTTTCGCCCTCGCTCGAGTGGATCAGGGCGACGCCGTCCAGGACGTACAGGGTCTGCCCGTAGGCGTGCGTGTGCCAGGCACTGCGGGCGCCGGGCGCGAAACGCACGATGCCGGCACTCACCGCGGGACGCTCATCGCGGGGCCGGGCGATCGTGTCGACCCAGACTCCGCCGGTGAAGCGGTCCGCCGGCCCGGCCGTAGTGGGCGAGATCGGTTCGAGTTCCATGGCTCCTCCTTCGTCGTTCTCGGTCAGCGCGGGCTCAGCCCGACGGATGCGATCCAATCGTCCACATCGGGGCCCGCATCCGTCACGGTCTCGCCCTGAACGGCGAGCCCGGTGGCGATGTTCGCACCGGGAGCGGCCTCGGTGTACACCTCCACCGCCCGGCCGAGCCCGCTCATCGCGTGCGTAGTCACCGGGAGGAGGGTCATTCCGTCGAGGTCGAGCGCCTCGACGAAGGTGCTCAGAATCATCGGCGGCCGCACGTTCCAGATCGGGCTCGCCACGATCACGGTGTCGTAGCCCGCGATGTCGGGCAGCGCTTCGGCGATGGCGGGGCGCGCATCCTCGTTCTGCTCGCGGACGTTGCGGGCCACGGTGTCGTCGTAGGAGTCGGAGTAGGCCTCGACGGCCTCGATCCGGTACACATCGCAGTCGACGCGGTCCGCGATCATCCCGGCGAGCACCTCGGTGTTGCCGACGTCGAGGGTGCGCCGGTCGCCGTAGTAGTAGTTCTCGCCGGCGCGGGAGAAGTACGCGAGCAGGACGCGCGGAGTGGTTGGCATCGAGGTGGTTCCTTCGGGAGTCGCTACGGGGTCAGGGCTGACGAGAGGCGCGGTGGCTCCGCCGAAGGCGCTGACGGCGGCATCGCCGGATTCCGACGGCGTGCACGCAGCGAGCAGCACCGCGGCCACGGATCCCGCGCCCGCGCTCAGCAGCGCGCGACGGCTGACGGCGCTCATCGCGCCACCGCCCGCCGTCGGGCGCGTTCGGCCGGCAGGATCACGATCGCGGTCGTGAGCAGTGCGATCGCGAGCATCGCCACCGCGCCGTCGTAGGCGATCACGACCCGGTCGGCGAGGGTAGCGGCACCGACGCCCAGTGCGGTCAGGATGGCCACGCCCAGGGTGCTGCCGAGCTGGTGCGCCGTGTTCACCATGCCGGAGGCCGCCCCGGCGTCCTCGACGGCGGCGCCGGAGATCCCGACCGAGGTGAGCGGTCCGAAGCCGACGCCCTGACCGATGCCGATCAGCAGCAGCGGGCCGGCGAAGCCGGTCAGGTAGTCGGTCTCCGGGGTGATCCGGCCGAGCCAGATCATCCCGACGAGCACGAGTGCCAGCCCGACGATGATCAGCGGTGCGCTCCCGAAGCGCCGGGTCAATCGGGCGACGGGGATCGACGCGGCCAGCTGCAGGATCGTCATCGGCAGGAAGGCGAGTCCGGCCTGCAGCGGGGTCCAGCCGTACACACCCTGCAGAAACTGGGTCGTGAAGAAGAAGAAGGCGATGCCTGTTCCAGCGAAGAGCAGACGAGCCACCACCGCGCCGCTGCGTTCGCGACTGCGGAACAGCCGCAACGGCATGATCGGCTGCGCGGCGCGCCACTCGTTCAGCGCGAACAGCGCGAGCACCACGAGTCCGGCGATGATCGGGATGGCGGTGGCGGGTGAAGCCCAGCCCATCTCGCCCGCACTCACGATGCCGTAGACCAGCGAGCCCATCCCCAGCGTCGAGGTGATCGCGCCGAGCGCGTCGAATCGGCCGCGCTGCGGGGCGACGTCCGGCACGAAACGCAGCGCGAAGACGATCATCACGATCGCGATCGGCACGTTGATGAAGAAGCCCGCCCGCCAGGACACCCATTCGGCGAGCGCCCCGCCCACGACCAGACCCAGGCTGGCGCCGAGGCCTGCCGTGGTGCCGTACGCCCCGACCGCGCGGTTGCGATCGTGACCGGGCGGGAAGGTGACGGTGACCAGCGCGAGCGAGGCGGGCGCGACGATCGCGGCGCCGATTCCCTGCAAGGCGCGGGCCGCGATGATCCAGGCCTCGGACTGCGCCGTGCCGACCAGGAGCGAAGCGAGGCCGAACAGCGCGAGGCCGATCACGAAGACCCGGCGACGCCCGAGCAGGTCTCCCGCCCGAGCACCGAGCAGCAGCAACCCGCCGAACACCAGGGTGTACGCGTTCTGAACCCAGGACAGCGAGGTCGGCGAGAGATCCATCGAGCGCTCAAGCTGCGGCAGCCCGGTGAAGATGATCGAGTTGTCGAGCACGATCATGAAGTAGCTGACCAGCACGATCGCGAGGATCGCCGCCGCGTGTCGGGGTGAGTCCGCCGCAGTAGCGGGCGCGGATGTCCTTGTCGTCGAGGTCACGAATCGATTCCATCGCGCAACGGGACAGGAGGGCAGTGACCGGCTATCCGAGTACCACCAGTACTCCTCTCATCGGAAAGAGGCGACGTACTGTTTCGGCATGGACAACCAGCGCGAAGTGAGCGAGTTCCTCCGCAGCCGCCGTGACCGGATCACCCCGGAGCAGGCCGGCATCATCGGCGGCGGGCGACGGCGCGTCCCCGGCCTGCGCCGTGAGGAACTCGCCATGCTCGCGGGCACGAGCGTCGACTACGTCACGAAGATGGAACGCGGCTTCCTCGTCGGCGTCTCGGCCGAAGTGCTCGACGCTCTCGCCCGCGCCCTCCAACTCGACGAGGCCGAGACCGAGCACCTGCACGATCTCGCCCGCGCCGCCGCGCCGAGTCCGGCCCGCCGCCGGCCGCGCCCCGCCGAGGCGAGCATCCGCCCGACGCTGCAGCGCTTCCTCGACGCCGTCACCGGCACCCCGGTCTGGGTACGAAACGACCGGATGGACTACATCGCCGGCAACACCCTCGGCCGTGCCCTCTTCGCCCCCATGCTCGACGAGACGGTTTACCGCCGAAACAACGCACTCTGGACCTTCTTCAGCCCCGCTGCCCGGATCTACTACCCCGATTGGGAGCTCGGCGCCGACAGTATCGTCGCCTCCCTGCGCAGCGCCGCAGGCCGCAATCCGCACGACAAGAACCTGACGGACCTGATCGGCGAACTGGTCACCCGCAGTGACGACTTCCGATTCCGTTGGGCCAAGCACGACGTGCGCTTCCACCGCGGCGGCAGCAAGCGCATCCATCATCCCGCCGTGGGCGACCTCGAGTTCGCCTACGAGGCTATGGAACTGCCCGACAGCCCCGGGCTGACGATGTTCGCGTTCACCACCGCGGTCGGCTCGTCGAGCGAAGAGCGAGTCAAGCTGCTGGGCAGCCTCGCCGCGACCACGTCCGCCCCGGCCATCCGATGAGCGCCATCGAACAGGAGATCCTCGAACTCTCGCGCCACAAATGGCAGTGGATGTCCGCGCAGGACGCCGACCGTCTGGAGCAGCTGTTCCACCCGGCCGCGGTCTTCGTCCACATGGGCGCGACCTTCTCGGCCTCCGAGGAACTCGACGTCATCCGCACCGGCCGCATCCACTAGAGCGACATCGACATCACGGCCGAGTCGGTGCGGATCGTCGGGGCCACGGCGATCGTGCTCAGCACGATTACGCTCGGCGCGGTCGTGAACGGCGAGGTGGTGCAGAACCGTTTCGTCGTGACGGAAGTGTATGTGATGGAGGCCGTGTGGCGGCTGGCCTCGCTGTCGTTCACGAAACGACTCGACGGCGTCGACTGACGCCGCCACGCCGATCCTCACCATCGTCCGGGTGTTTCCGAGAACGCGCGGGCCCGTCGAAACGCGCACGCGCGTCGCGGAACCCGGCGATCAGCCGGGAGCCGAGGATCTCGGCGTCGCCCTGCTCCACGATGTCGCCGTGTCGCGTCACCACCACACGGTCGCTGACGTGCCGCACCAGCGCGAGGTCGTGCGCGATGAAGAGGTAGGCGACTGCGGTGTCGAGCGGGATCTCGTCCAGCAGTTCGACGATTGCGGCCTGCGTTGTGAGGCCCAGCGCGCTGAGCGCTTCGTCGCAGATCACCAGCCGCGGCGAGCGGGCCAGGGCCCGCGCGATCGCGATGAGCCGGCGCTGACCACCCGTGAGTTCTCGGGCTCGGCGATGGATGAGCTCCACCGGGGCACCGACAAGCCTAGCCAAGGCCGTTTCCGTGAACACCGTCGCCATCGCGCGGCCGGCACGGCGGACCGACCGCTCCGTCGGCCGATCGACGTCCCTCCGGGTCGGCGCCCGATTCGACATCCGCCAGTCGGAAGGCCCCCTCGTGGAGAGGGCCGGCACTCCACATGGCGATGGTGGCCCAGCCGAGGTCTGCGTGCGCCACCGTTCCCTCGGGAATGCTGCGGGTGAACAGTGCGTATTCGATGCCATTGAGGGGCAGCGCGGTGACAGCCCAGCCGTCCCTGTCCCGGGCGAAAGCGTTCGCTCGTGCTTCCACCTCCTCCATCGCAGCATGCGCCTCGTGCTTCGGTAGCCGGGCGGGCGGTACCTCGATGAGTAGGCAGCCGGCGGCGAGGCCGGCCGTCGCGATCGCGTCCGTTACCGTCCCGTGGATGGAGTTGCGAGGTCCGAGGCGTGTGCCGGTGCGTCGCATCGTGCGGATCGAGAAGCGGCTTGCCGACGTACCGCGGTCGACGGCGATCGTCACGTCCTCGACCGAGCCGTCGTTGGTGCCAGCCATGGACACGACCGTCCATGGCCCATGGTCGATCACGGGGACGAGGGCCTGCATGCGTTCATCCAACTCCGCGAGCGTCGTCCTGCCAAGGTGGTAGTGCTCGGGTCAAGCCGCACGTTCTCGGCCCACACGATCGTGGTGTTCGCCTGGGTGATCGAACTGGTCCTGAGCGAGCGACGAGTGGCTGTCGCGAAGCGCGCGGACGGCGCCGGGCCGAACGACCGCGCGGTCCCGTTGGTCGTAAGGCCGACGCGCGCGAGTTGGAGGCGCACCCGAACGTGGTTGAGAGTTCACCGGACGCGCGATGCCGAACGACTCCCCTTCTGTGCGTCGCAGCAGTTCGGTCAGATTGCCGCCTGCTCCAGAAGCAGGGCCCCCTGCCATTTCTGCGCTGTCAACAGATCAGTGGAACGGACGGTCGCCTGCGCACGCCAGGCTTCGGCCGCCTCGCTCAGCTCTGCTTCGACCGTGAAAGCGCCGATGACGGTCTCGGAGCTGTTCCAGATCTGCTGGGCGACGAGCACCCAGACGGTGTCGTTCCTCATCGGTCTCCTTGTCTCGCCCCGGGAGCGAGCATAGGACGCCTAAGCAGGAGATGACCGGATCTGATGAGAGGGTTGCGTCGTCGCCCGTCCTACGCGACTTCTGTCGCTTGACACCGAGTCGACGTGGAGTCAACGACGCTGACCATGGCGCGCTGCATCGACTTCACGGAGCCGAAGCCGGCGGCTTCGGCGACAGCGGAAAGGGCTTCGGAAGTGGATACGGCTTGGCGGTGCAGTATCGCGCGCGCGGCCGCCGTTCGGTGCGCCCTGAGTTCCTTGGCGGGCGTTGTGCCTTCCTCTGCGAAGACGCGGTACAGACTCGTCCGAGGTACGGCGAGTTCGTCGAGCAACGTTCGGACGTCGAACGTCGCATCGTAGGACCGCTCACTGATGACCGCCCGGGCCCGATCGAGGAGCGCTGCATCGTCGTGGATGTCCCCTGCACCGGTATGGGTGGCGATCAGCGAGGCGAACAGCGACTCGAGGCCGAGCTTCACGTGAGTGAATGATGCAGGAGTGGGTGGCTTGGAGATGTTCAGCAGGGCGTTGACGGCGTTCTCGAACACCTTGGCGTAGTCCCGATCGTGGGTCGTCACCGTCGGTCGCTTCGGTGGCGCAAGCCCGATGCTGGCCCAGTCGGACACGATCACCAGCCGCGCGGCGGAAGCGGGGCTGGAGATCCGGAACGGCCGATTGAGCTGCTGCAGGAACATCTCCCCTGGGGCCAGCTGCATCTCACCGTCGGGGGTGCTGACCGTCTCGGTGCCGTCGATGGCGAAGACCGCGATGAACACGTCGTCGGGCCAGTGCTCGACTCCCTCGAGATGGAATGACGCAGCGGTGTGCCAGATCCGGCCGACGGCGAACGGGTCCCAGCGGACGAGGTCCGCGAAGATCTGCAGGGCCCCGTCGGGTCCGGCGGGCTCGCAAGCCCAGCCGACGTCTTTCAGCCACTGGATGGCGGCGGTGCCACTCAGCGCGACTTCTCGTGCGCGCGTGGGCAGCGCCGCTTGTGGTTGGTTCAACTCTGCTCCTGGCGGGAAGTAGGCCTTGTTCGTGCAGTTTATTCACCTCAAGAAGCGTCTCCGTGACGTTCGCTTTCGTGTGCGGAGGCTGTTCGCGATTCTCGACGGATATAGCCCCGTGATTCTGCGCCGGGAGACAGTTTCGTTCAACCGAGGACAGTTCATTCCAAAGTCGCATCCCGAAGCTTTCGAATCGCCACCATTGGACGACCTGATTGCCGGAAGCCGAACCTCCCGCAATCGAGCCCGAATCCAACAGAGGAGTTCTGTGAAGCACGAAGATCCCACCAGCATCCCCGACACCGACCGTCAGGTCGAGGGCACGTCGCGGCGCACCCTCGTTGCCGGCGCGGCATGGACCATCCCGGTCATCGCTGCCGCCGCGGCTGCTCCGCTGGCTGCAGCGTCCACGGTCGAGCCTCCGCGTAACCACACCATCGAGTCGTCCTTCGGCGTCGGCTGGTACCCCACGACGCAGGGCCAGACCTCCTCGGGAGCGCTGCAGTACGACGCCACCGAGCCCGGGCAGTACCTCCGCGTCACCGACACGCTCCCCGGCGATGTGATCAGCGGCATCTACTTCGACGTGTTGATCTCCACCGGCTGGCCGGCCCCGACCTTCACGGCGCTGCCCGGTAGCAACCCGTCCTGGTCCACCCTCGCGCCGACGGGCAGCACCGAGGTCGTCAACGGCGTCACCTACAACGTCTACCGCTCGACTTACGCCAGCACCATCATCGCGACCGGCACCGTCACGGACATCCCGACCAACTTCTATTTCCGCTCCAGCAGCCCCTACTACACGGGCCAGACCGTGCAGACGCGCCGCTTCGCAACGGTCAACTCGACCGTGGTCACGCTGGTGCGTAACCCCGCGAACGTCAACAACACCAACGTGCCGCTCGCGCAGGCTCCCACCCCGTAGGTACGGATCGACATGGGCCCCGCACCTCGCGAGGTGCGGGGCCATTGCATTTGCCGTCGCTCGCACTCGGGAGAATGCGGACATCTTCCGCGCCGGACCGAATCCATTCGGCGAAGCCAAATCCGCCGGATTGAACATTTGCGCCGAAATCATTGGATGTTGAGGTTTCTCACGTAAGCGCAAGAAGACCGTGCAGTCCCTCATTCGCGCACATCTGTGCAGTGTGAATGAACGAGAGCGGACAAACAAGTGCACAAGAAGCACCTCAACGCCGGAATGCAGTTCGATGTGGCCCTCGAGATGGAGGCCGCGATCGACTGGCTCGCCGACCGTGGCTGGGCGGTCGACACCTGGGAGGGTCGTTTTCGGATCTTCGCCGACCTCGTGGAGATCGGTCCCTTCGCACTCGGCCGGATCTGGCATTCCCCTGCAGATATTTCGCTCGTAGTCGACGAACGCGCCGACGACCGCCGGTTCGTCGCCCTGTTGGGCGCAGAGGGGACGCACACGGTCACGACCGGCTCCGGCACCCAGACAGCAGGACCAGGATCGGTCTTCCTGCACGATCTGACATCTCCCCTGACGGTCTCAGCACGGGTGCCAGCGGCGAGCATCATCCTCGTGTCGAGTTGGGACAGGCTCACTACACACCGTGCGACCCTGTCAGCACCGAGTTCTGTCTGGGAGCCCGACGGAGACTATTTCCGCGTCATCACGAGCCTCGCGAATGCGGTTCTCAGCACCGAACTCGACCTGAGCAGATCGGCGGCGTCGGCCGTGGCGCGCAGTGTCGAGGCGCTCGTGAGCGGGCTCGTCCTGGATCGTGAGTTGGCCACTCTGAAGAACGCGTCCAGCGCCGCCGCTGATCTGCTTCGCCGCGCGATCGCCGAGATCGATCGCAGCTACACCGATCCGCACTTCACGATCGACGACCTGACGAGTCGGCTCGGCGTATCCCGCACCTATCTGCACCAGGCGTTCAGCACCACGGGAGTCACCGCGTCGCAGCGTGTGCGCCACGCCCGCGCTGCGACGGCCCGTTCTCTCCTTGCTGACGCACCCGCCACCGCCGAACGCGAACTGCTGCGCATCGCGAACGCCGCCGGGTTCCGGTCCGTCCGCACCATGCAACGCACGTTGGCGCGAGGTCCGCAGAGGTAGAAGCGGAGCATCCCCTGGAACTCCACTGCCTGCCCGAAGGACCCCGGGTCACGCGATCGATCTTGACGATCGATCCGTGAATCGCCAGCATCGCCCTATGAGCATCTACATCACGTGTCCGGTCTCGAGCGTCGAGCGCTCGACCGCCTTCTACACCGCCCTCGGCTGGAAGCTCGAGGCCGAGATGTCCGGCGAGAGCGTTTCGTGCTTCGCTGTCGGGCCCGATCAGTACGTCATGCTGGGCAGCCGCGAGATGTACGCGAGCGTCGGCGGTGTCGAGGAGTTGATCGGCGGCCCCGACACGCCCTCGAAAGTCACGGTCTCGTTCGACCTCGGCAGTCGCGAGGCGGTCGACGAGCTCGTCGAGCGCGCCGGCGCGGCGGGCGGGCGGATCGGGGACACCGATGAGTATCCCTTTATGTATCAGCGTCAGTTCGACGACCCCGACGGCTACCACTATTCGCCGTTCTGGATGAAGCCGGACGCGCAGGGCTGACGAGGCGAGCGCTCGACGCGCACCGCGAACCGCCGATCGGCGCCTCCCACTCGCGCCGACGTCGCTTCCGCACGAGAACGGAGACTTCGAGCGAAGCGATGATCGTCGACGGTCGCATCCGGGCGTACGCTCCGGAGCATGAGCCTTCAGATCTCGCACACGACGATCGACAGCCGAGATGCCCTGGCACAGTCCGTGTTCTGGGCGCAGCTGCTCGACTTCGCCGAGGACCCCGACGATCCGAACCTGCCCGGCGACGATGAGTGCATGATCTTCTCCGCCGACGGCGATCAGCGACTTCTCTTCATCGAGGTCCCGGAGCCGAAGCAGCTGAAGAACCGACTCCACCTCGATCTGAAGCCCCGCGACGGAAGTACCCGCGACGAGGAACTCGCACGGGCCCTGCTGCTCGGCGCGACCACCGTCGACGATCGGCGAAGACCCGACGGAGCAGGATGGATCGTTCTCGCGGATCCCGAAGGGAACGAGTTCTGCATCCTCCGCAGCGACGCCGAGCGCGAGCTCACCGCCGCTCGGAATTGACAGGAGGGCCGGCCGGTCAGCGCTGATCGGCAGGTCGGCGCTCCTCAGGGTCGGCTCATTGGCCGGGCAGAGGAGTTCGCACGGCATCCTTCCCGTCGCGAGCTACCTCGCGGGTTTCGTCGCCCTCGCCTGGATCTGGCCGAGTGATCCGCTGATGATCGACGTCGCAGGCTCGCTCACCGGGAACCTGCCGCTGCCGGGCCGCCCTTACGCGGAGGCGGCGCGGGTCATCGCTCGCTGGTGCTGGTGCGGATGAAGCATGCGGCGATCGCCGTGGCGAGGACGAGTGCGGCGGCGATGATGAAGCTCAACTGCAGTCCGGGGACGAACCCGGAGCGCTCCGCGATGAACGATCCGAAGACCGCGATCGCGACGGCCCCGCCGACCTGACGGAAGGTGTTGAACACGGCACTCGCGGTACCGGCCCGGCTCGCCGGGACGGCGGCGAGCACGACGGACGTGACCGGCGGCATCGCGACAGCTCCACCGGCACCCGTGAAACAGGCGAACAGGCCGACCAGCAGCGGGGAGCCGAGAGGCGCGGTGAGGATGTTGCCGATGAGGCCGACGAGCATCGTGAGCAGCCCGAACACGATCGGCCCCCGCGCGCCGAACCGGTTGGCGAGGCTGCCGCTGACGATGTTCCCGACGATGCTGAACGCCGCGGACGGCAGGAACACCAGCCCCGCCACCAACGGCGAGAGCCCGAGGTACTGCTGCAGGAACAGGCTGAGCACGAAGACCGTGCCGAAATTGCTGACCATAAAGGCGAAGCCGACCGCGAGCGAGATCCGCATGCCGCCGGAGCGGAACAGGTCCAGCGGCATCATCGGATGCGCGCCGCGCGCCTGAATCCGGAGGAAGACAGCGATAGCTATCACGGCGAGAATCATGCTGCCGATGACCATCGGGCTGTCGAAGCCGAGGGAGCCGCCCTCGATCAGGCCGAAAACCAGCGCGACGAGAGCGACGATCGAGGCGGCCTGACCGGCCCAGTCGAACGGCGATGACCGAGCCTGCGATCGAGCGACGGCACGGAGCAGGATCAGCATCAGCACGCACACGGGCAGGTTGATGCCGAACACGAGCCGCCAGTCCCACGTCGTCAAGGCCCCGCCGAGGACGGGTCCGACGGCCCCGGCGACCGCTCCGCCGACAGCCCAGATGCCCAGGGCGTGCGCGCGGCGACGCCCATCGGGGAATGCTTCCCGGATCAAAGCCATCGAAGCGGGCAGCATCACCGCAGCTCCCGCGCCCTGGAGCGCACGCGCGGCGATCAGCAGCCCGACGGACGCGGCGACGGCGCAGGCGAGCGAGGCGATCAGGAACACGACGATGCCGACGCCGAAGGCACGTTTCGCGCCGAGACGATCCGAGAGGTTCCCCGCCAGGAGCAGCAGCGATGCGAACATCAGCGTGTAGCTGTCGATGACCCACTGCAGATCGGAGGTGCTGCCGTCGAGCTCGGAACCGATCGACGTGAGCGCGACGTTGACGATCAGGATGTCGAGCGTGATCAGGAAGAACCCGGCCGAGCACAGCAGCAGCGTCGAGCGGGCTCGCGCGCTGACCTCGCTGCTCTCCGGCTCAGCCACGGTGACGTCCTCTCCGCCGACACCCCTCGGCGTCGTCGGCTTCGATCCAACACGGCACGACTGCTCGCTGGGATACCGCGCTGAAAGGTGTTCCGCTGGGGCACCCCAGCTCGTCGAGCGCGCCGGCGCGGCAGGCGAGCGGATCGGCGGGCGGGCGGATCGGTGGGCGGGCGGATCGGTGGGCGGGCGGATCGGGGATGGCCGCGGCGCCCGCTACGTCTTCACCGTCTGGGGCGGTCGCAGCCGAGAGCGGCGCCGGATCCGTCAGTCGGCGCGGGCGAGGATCGAGCTCTGCGCCGCGTCCCGCGACGGGAACGAGCCGACGAGGGAGTCGTCGGCGTCGTGCGCACTGAAGCTGCCGTCGAGATTCGCGGCGATCTGTCCGAGAACGACGTCGCCGCGAGCGGAGGTGACGAGCCAGCTCGCCTCGGTCGTCGCGATCAGGCCAGCAGCGAGGTCGGGAGACCCGGCCTGCCACTCCGTGATCTCTTCTGCAGACATCCGTCCACCCTTCCCGCATCCGCCCGATCGGCCGCGACCGTGTGTCGCGCTTCGATGATGCAGCGGCGATGCGGATCGGGCCGCATCCGGCCGGATGGCTTGACGCGGGCTCCCCGATCACTTCGCGATCGCGGCCCGATCGGGATGATCGTCACCGTCTCGCGACGCCGGTCGCCGGCCGCAGCCGTGCCGGCCTCGCAAGGATCAGCCATACGCGAGCACGATCAGCGATCAGTCGTTGCCGTTCGCGGGCGCCGGGCCGAGCGCGTCGACCGCGTCGAAGAACGCGTCCGGCACCTCCGCGTCGATCAGAGCGCCGAGCGCGTCCAGCCGCGCGACCGAGGTGACCCCGACCACGGTCGTGTCGACCAGCGGATGCCGCAGCGAGAAGTGCAGTGCCGCCGCCGCGAGATCCAGACCGGCCTCGGCCGCCAGCGCGCGGACCCGTGCCAGGTGGCGGGCGAAGTCGGCGGGCATCTCCCGGTATCCGTAGCTGTCCGAGCCGTTGGCCAGCGTGCCGCCACCGAAGGGGGCCGCGTTGAACACGGTCATGCCGAGGCTCTTGGCCAGCGCGAACGTCGGCTCGGCCGAGCGATCGACCAGAGTGAGCCGGTTGTGCGAGAGCACCGCGTCGAACACCCCGGTCGCGACGTACTCGTGCACCTGGCCGATCGTGCCCGAGGCGATGCCGATCGCTCCGATCACGCCCTGCTCGCGCAGCTCGAGCAGGGCCGGCACGGCGCCGCCGGGCGCCATCGCCTCGGCGAATCCGATCGTGTACGGATCGTGCAGGTGATACAGCGGCAGCCGGTCCACGCCGAGTCGCTGCAGCGATTCCTCCAGCGAACGCCGAACGCGGTCGCCGTCGAACACCCCGGTCGCGGCGTCCCGGTCGGCCTTCGAGTAGATGATCCGGTCGGCAGCGTCAGAACCCGCCTCACGGAGCGCGTCGCCCAGCAACCGCTCGCTCTCGCCATCGGCGTACATGTTGCTGGTGTCGATGTTGACCAGCGTCGACGCGACGAACGCGGCGGCGAGCTCGGGGCCGCCGGGGCGTTCGCCCAGGCACGAGGCGCCGAGGGTGACCGGGCGGGTGGGAATGGCGGACATCGTCGGTGCCTCGTTCCTGTCACCGCACGGTCGGCGGCGACGACTCCATCCTGCCGGGATGCTGCCGCGATCGTCCGCGCCACCCCCGAATTCGTGCGCCTCGCCCGCGAAGTCGACCAGCGGCTGTCGGTCGGGGTGGTCGCCGTCAGTCCTGGCCCGGCCCGCCCAGCGTGTTGGCGACCGGTCGCCCCGCATCCCAGGCCGCGATCGCTGTGCCGAGACGGCGGGCGGCCGCCGCGAAGTAGGCATCGGTCAGTGCCGCCGTGTGCGCCGTCGCGACGACCGCGGGATGCCCGAGCAAAGGTCCGTCGGCCGGATACGGCTCCTCCGGGAAGACGTCCAGGCCGAGGCCGCCCACCGCCCCGGACTCCAGGGCCGCGAGGCTCGCGTCGTTGTCGATCGCCCCGCCGCGCGCCACGTTCACCACCACGGCACCGGGCTTCAGGCCCGCGATCAGCTCGGCGGAGAGGATGGCGGCGGAGCCCGGCCGGTGCGTGGCCGCGACGATGACGAAGTCGGCGCCGACGAGGGCCGAGCCGAGTTCGCCCTCCGGCAGCAGGCGGACGCTGGTGGGCACCGCCCCCGGCGCCGGACGCGAGCGATGCACCCCGCGCAGCTCGGCCCCGAACGCAGCGAGCAGGCCGCACACCGCCGTGCCGACGGCGCCGAGGCCGATCACGCACCCCACGGAGCCCGCCACCGAGCGCCCGGCCGGCGTCGACCACGCGCCGGGCTCGAAGCCGCGACGCGCCTCCGGCAGCCGGTGCAGCAGAGCCAGCAGGAGGGCCACCGCTCGCTCGGCGACGAACGGTGCGTTCAGGCCCGGCATGTTCGCCACGACAACGCCGGCTCGCTCCGCCGCCAGCAGGTCGATCCGCTCGATGCCCACACCGAACTGCTGCACGAGGCGCACGCCGGACGCGAACACGCTCTCGGTCACCGCGGACATCAGCGGCACCACCACCTCCACGGGTTCGCCGCCGCTCAGTCGCGCCTCGAGCGTGTTCGACGGCACGCACTCGACCACGCAGCGCTGCGCCAGCTCCGGCGCGAAGTGCGCGAGCACCTCCGACCACGCGTGGCGGTCGGAGAAGTGCGGCTGGCCGAACAGGATCCGGATGGGCGTCGGGTTCATGTCGCTCCTGCACTCGTTCGTTCGACTCGACGACCCGACGGTAGCAAGATGAACGATCGCCGCGCAGCAGATCCGTACTTCATACGGGGCGGGCGGGATAATGGCGGCCATGGACGAACTCGATGCGGCGATCCTGCGCGAACTGCAGGCGGATGCACGGCGCAGCAATCGCGACATCGCCGCGGCGGTCGGGGTCTCACCGACGACGGCGTTGGACCGCACCCGCAGCCTCCGGTCGCGCGGCGTCATCCGCGGCGCGAGCCTCGACGTCGACCTCGCGGCGATCGGCCGCGGCGTGCAGGCCCTCGTCGCCGTGCGCATCCGGCCGCCGTCCCGCGACGTGATCGAGGGGTTCCGCGACTGGGTCACCGCCCTGCCGCAGACGCTCGGAGTGTTCGTGACCACCGGCAACGAGGACTTCATCATCCACGTGGCCGTGCGCGACAACGACGATCTCTACGCCTTCGTGATCGACGAGCTCACCCAGCGACGCGAGGTGGCCGACGTACGCACTTCCGTGGTCTACGAACACATCCGCAACCGCGCGGTCGTGCCGATGAAGCGGCGCTGAGCGCGCACCACTCCCCCACGAGACGCCCTTCCCCGAGAGATGCCTCCCCGCGAGATGCCGAGCGGATGCGGCCGGTGAGGTCGACTAACGCGGCGCCTCGCCGGGTCGACCGATCAGCCCCTCCACCGCCGAACGGTGCGCCCGATCCAGCGCCTCCCGAGGCGTGCCGCTGAGCAGCGCGAACTGCAGCCCCCGCCAGAGCGCCATGATCTGCAGCGCCAGCTGCTGAGCCGGCTCCGGCCCGATCCCCTCGCGCTCCAGCGCCGCGATGATCGCCGGCGGCCAGGCATCGGCGACGGTGGTCAGGAACGGCGCGTATCGATCCGGCTGGTGCGAGGCGACCCCGAACGCTTCGAAGAAGAAGCGGAGGAACGGGAGCGAATCCGGCGCGGCGAGATCGTGCCAGACGGAGTCGAGCTGGTCGTAGATGTCGCCCGGCTCGGCGAGGTGACTCATCAGGTTCGTGAGTCGCGGGAAGCGCGAGTAGACCTCAAGGTTCGCCGCCGACAGCAGCTCCTCCTTCGAGTTGAAGTAGTAGAGCAGCATCCGGTTGTTGGTACCGATGGCCTTCGCCAGGCCCCGCAGGGACGCGCCGCTCGAGCCGTGCTCCAGAAGCTGGTCGGCGACGGCTGCGATCAGCCGGCCTCGTTCATCCTTCGTCCGCACATGACCAACCGTACTCAGGCTCCGGCTCCGGCGCGGACAGGTGCGCGGACAGGTGCGCGGACACCTGCGCCGATTCCTGCGCCGATTCGAAACACAACGTGTTCCGCGCCGTCACGCGGCTGAAACAATCCGACCCTAGGTTAATGAACCACATGGTTCATTTTGAACCAGTTGCAACACTTCGAGCGAATGGAGCATCCCGTGCCCGCCAGAAGCGAACCCCGCACGCACGCGGCAACCGCGATCTCCGAGGACGCTCCGTCCGTTGCGGTGGCCATCCGCGGCGTCGACAAATCCTTCGACCTCGGGCGCGGCCGCACCCTTCAGGCACTCGCAGGAGTCGACGTGGAGGTCGCGGCCGGCGAGTTCGTCGCCATCATCGGTCCGTCCGGCTGCGGCAAGTCGACCGTGCTCCGTCTCGCCGCCGGGCTCGACGTGCCGACCGCGGGCAGCGTCTCGGTGTTCGGCGCCGACCCGCGGATGCTCGCCAGGGAGCACCGCCTGGGCGTGGCCTTCCAGGAGCACGCGCTGCTGCCGTGGGCCTCGGTCCGTTCGAACGTCGAACTCCCCTCCCGCGTCGCGGGACGCCCGGTCGACCACGAGCGGGTGGCCGATCTGATCCGACTCGTGGGCTTGAGCGGGTTCGAGAACGCCCGCCCGAAGCAGCTCTCCGGCGGTATGAAGCAGCGCGCGTCCATCGCCCGCGCCCTCGCCCTGCGGCCCGACCTGCTCCTGCTCGATGAGCCGTTCGGCGCCCTCGACGCCGTGACGCGACGCCGGATGAACGCGGAACTCGCGCGGATCTGGAGCGAGGAGCGGCTCACGACGATCCTGATCACCCACGACGTCGACGAGGCGCTGCTGCTCGCCGACCGCGTGATCGTGATGTCGGGCCGACCCGGCAACGTCCTGCTCGAACGACGGATCGACTTCCCGCGCCCGCGGGACGCCGCGATCACCCGCAGCCCCGAGTTCCACGAACTCGTCGACGAGCTGACGGCGCTGCTCGACTCGAGCGAGCGCGACGTATGAGCGTCACGAAGGTGACCGGCACGAACGCATCCGGCGCGAACGCGACCGCGCCGGGCCCACGCATCCTCTTCGCCGTCGGCGGCGCCGTCGTTGTGGTGCTGCTCGCCGAGCTCGTCGGCCGGCTCCAGCTCGCCGGCCGCGCCTGGCCGCCGCTGACCGAGGTCATCGCCTACGCGGCGACCCCGACGGCGTCGGCGCTGATCTCGCGCAACGCCGCGGTCACGCTCGGCTCGGCCGGGATCGGCTTCGTGCTCGGCGTCGCGGTCGCCCTGCTCGGGGCGATGCTGGCGCTGCTGATCCCGCTGCTGCGGCCGGGGCTGGATCGCTTCGCGGCGATCCTGCACGCCGTGCCGACCATCGCCCTCGCTCCGCTGCTCATCACGACGGCCGGACGCGAGAACACCCCCTCGATCATCGCGGCCCTCGGCGTCGCCTTCTTGATGTTCGTCACGATGACTTCGGCGTTCGCGAGTGTGCCGCAGAGTTACTCCGACGTCTTCACGGTGATGGGGGCCGATCGCCGACGGCGACTGCTGCGGCTCGACCTGCCGCGCGCGGTGCCGATGTTCCTCGACGGTCTCACGTTGAGCGCGCCCGCCGCGATCCTCGGCGCCACGATCGGCGAGTGGTTCGGGGCCCCGCGCGGGCTCGGCCTCGTGCTGGTCAGCGCCATGCAGAACTACCAGATGACCCTGCTCTGGACCGCCGCGATCACCGCGACGCTCGCCTCCCTCGCCGCCTACCTGATCTTCGTGCAGCTCCAGCGCGTCGCCTCCCGGAGGTTCGCATGACCCGCACCCGCACCATCGCCGTCGCGCTCGCGCACTACTGGCCGCTCGCCCTGGTCGTCGTCGCGTGGGAGGCCTGGGTCTCGGTCAACGGCTACACGTCGACCGTCGCCCCGCATCCGCTGGATGTCGCCGTCGAACTCGCGCAGAACCCGCTCGTGTATCTGCTGCCGACGGGATCGACCCTGTTCACCGCGTTGGTCGGCCTGCTCGGCGGCACGATGGTCGGCGTCGTCGGCGCGGTGCTCGTGTGGTGGTCGGTCGCCCTCTCGGGCGTCGTCACGCCGGCAGCGCTGATCCTGCGGTCCGTGCCGATCACCGCGATCATTCCGATCGTCGCGCGCATCGTCGGCTACGGAGATCCCGCCGTGCTCACGGTCACCGTGCTCGTCTGCTTCTTCCCGGCATTCGTCTTCACCCTCTCCGGCCTCGCTTCGATCCCGGACGCCGGCCGCGACCTGTTCACCGTGCTCGGCGCCCGCAAGGCGCAGCTGCTGCTGCGATACGGGTTCCTGCACGCGCTGCCGAGCACCATGGTCGGCATCCGGATCACCGCGCCCAGTGCGGTGCTCGCGGCGATGCTGGCCGAGTTCCTGATGGGCACGCACGGTCTGGGCGCCCTCTTCTCGCAATCGCGGGGCTACCTCGACATGGAACGCGCCTGGGGAACGGCGCTCGTCGCGACCGCGCTCTCGGTGCTCGTTTTCGTCGGCTCCCGCGCCGTCGAGCGCCGGGTCGCCGACCGCGTGACCTGAGTCGATCCACGGCACCCCTCCCCGGACGCGCTCGCTGCGGTCTGCGGCCCCGCCCTGCCCGTCTCCTCCCGCACCTCCCCCTCCCGCACCTCCCGCACCTCCCGTTCACGACCCCTGAAGGAGCACCATGTTCCACTTCCCCCGATCCGTCCGCGGCCGCGGACGCGCCGTCGGTCTGGCCACCGTCGCGGTCGGCGCCGTCATCGCGCTGGCCGGCTGCTCCGGCGGCGCCGATGCGTCCTCGGATGCCTCCGCCGGCTCGTCCGACGAACTCACCACGATCCGCGTCTCGCTCGGCTGGATCAAGAACGTCGAGTGGGCCGGCTTCTGGCTCGCCGAGAAAGAGGGCTACTACGCCGACGAGGGCCTGAAGATCGAGTGGATCGGCGGCGGTCCGAACGCGCCGACCACCATGGCGGCCGTCGCGGCCGGCGACGCCGACCTCGGCATCACGCCGACGACCGGCACCTGGCTCAGCTCCTTCGCCGACGGCAACGACTGGACGGCGATCGGAACGGTCTACCAGGACAGCCCTGGCGCGCTCGTCTCGCTCGCGAGTGACCCCGTGCGCAGCGCCGCCGACCTCGTCGGCAAGACGGTGCTCGGCCAGGAGGGCACGCAGAGCCAGTACGACGCGATCTTCGAGCGCGCCGGGCTCGAGCCCGACTATTCGTTCGTGCCCGTCGGCTACGACATCGCGCCCCTCGTCGAGGGCGCCGGCGTCGCGTACACGGCCTACTCGACCAACCAGCCGATCATCCTCGAAGAGCAGTATGACCTCTCGCCCGACGACTACGTCGTGACGATGTACTCCGATCTCGGCATCCCGCTCTACGGCAACGTCATCTACGGCGAGTCCGACTACGTGAGCGAGAACGGCGACGCGATGGAGGGCTTCCTGCGCGCCTCCCTCAAGGGCTGGCAGGACAACGAGGCCGACCCGGCGACGGCCGCCGAGCTCTCGGTCGACGAGTACGGCGTCGACCTCGGCCTCGACCTCGCGCAGCAGACCCGCGAGAACGAACTGCAGATGCCGCTCGTGACCGGCGACGGCAGCGCGCCGATGTTCTGGATGGACGTCGACTGGATGAACGACGAGATGTACCCGGGCCTGGTGGCGGCGGGCTACACCGATCTGCCGGATCCGGCCGACTTCGTCGACATGTCCTATCTCGAGGCGGCCCAGGCCGAGTAGCACCGCGGCGGGGCCGCGCGTCGCGGCCCCGCCTCCCACCTCCACCCACCGCTCGAAGGAACCCCGCATGACCGACCCGACCATCGCCGCCCGCGATCTGCGCGCACTCCCCAAGGGGCACCTGCACCTGCACATGGAGGCAGCGATGCGTGCCACCACGCTCGCGGAACTCGCCGGCGCCCGCGGCCTCCCCGTGCCGCAGACCACCGTCTTCACCGGCTTCAGCCAGTTCGCCGACGTCTACCGGACGATCCTGGCGGTGCTGCAGCATCCGAATCACCTCGCCCGGGTCATCGACGAGATCGTCGAGGATCAGGCGGCGCAGGGTGTGGTCTACGTCGAGATCGGCGTGAATCCCGACTACTACGCCGGCACCTTCGGCTCGGTCATCGACGCGCTCGGCGTGCTGGTCGCCGCGGCGCAGGAGGCGCAGCGCCGGCACGGCGTGGCGGTGGGGCTGATGCCCACCATCGACCGCACCTCCGACGCGGCGTCCGCGATGGTCGTCGCCCGCGCGGCGGCCGAGTTCGCCGGGCGCGGCGTCGTCTCGCTCGGACTCGCCAACGACGAACGCGGCGCCCCGGCGTCCACTTTCGCGGCGGCCTTCGCTGTCGGCCGTGAGGCCGGACTGTTCGTCACCCCGCACGCCGGCGAGTTGGAGGGTCCGGAGTTCGTCTGGGAGGCGATCGACCTCCTGGGCGCGAACCGCGTGCAGCACGGCGTCCGCGCCATCGAGGATCCGCGGCTCGTCGCGGAACTCGCGGTGCGCGGCATCCCCCTCGACGTCTGCCCCACCTCGAACGTCCTGCTCGACGTCGTCGACGAACTCGCCGCGCATCCGCTGCCCCGCCTCATCGACGCGGGAGTGCGCTGCACGATCAACGCCGACGATCCGCTGATCTTCGGGCCCGACATCCTCGCCGAGTACGAGCTCTGCCGCAGCGCCTTCGGCCTGACGGACGAGCAGCTCGCGGCGTGCGCCTGGGCCTCGATCGAGGTCACGCGCGCTCCGAGCGACGTCAAGACCGCCGCGCGAGCCGGTATCGACGCGTGGCTCGCCTCCGCCTGACCGGCGCCGCGCCCGCCCCCTCCCTTCCACGCCTCCTCAGAATCGAGTACGCATGACCTCCCCCATCGCCATCGGTATGTTCCAGACGGGCGGCGTCCGACGCACGTGGTCGATCCCCGGCCGCGAGAACGAGCCGAACTTCACCGACCTCGACTACTGGATCACCCTCGCGCGCAAGTGCGAGGCGGCCGGCGCCGATTTCCTCTTCCTCGCCGACTCATACGGATACCCCACGCTCAACGACTCCGTCATCCCGACGGCCATCGAGCGCAACGTGCAGTTCTCCACGATCGACCCGCAGATGATGATGGCGGCGCTCGGAGCCGCGACCTCGACGCTCGGACTCGTCACGACCACCTCCACCACCGTGTCGAAGCCGCCCGTGGTCACCCGCCAGTACCGCACCCTCGACCACTTCACCCGCGGACGGATCGGCTGGAACATCGTGACCGGATCCGGCCAGGCCGGTTCCGCGCTGCTGTTCGGCGAGCCGCTGATGCCGCACGGCGACCGTTACGCCATGGCGGATGATCATGTGGAGCTCTCGCTGAAGTACTGGGAGGGCGGCTGGGATGACGACGCCCTCGTCGCCGACGCCACGACGGGCGTCTGGGCCGACCCGAGCAAGGTCCACGAGATCGAGCACAGCGGGCCGTACTTCGCCGCCAAGGGTGTGCTGGTCACTCCGCCGGGGCCGCAGGTGACGCCGACCCTCTTCCAGGCCGGAGCCTCCGAGACGGGCCGCGCCCTCGCCGCCAAGTACGCGGAGGCGGTCTTCCTCGCGGCGGAATCGAAGACCCTGGCCGCTCAGATCGCCGACATCCGCCGTCGCGCCGTCGAGAACGGACGAGGAGCGGATGCGGTCAAGTGCCTCATCGCCGGGACCTTCCGGGTCGCGGATTCGCGGGCCGCCGCGCAGGAGCAGTTCGAGCGCCAGATCCAGTCGGTGTCGCTGCAGCACGCGGCGACCCTCTACGCCTACTTCACCGGGGTGGACCTGCTCTCGCTCGACCTCGATCGGCCGATGCCGGCCAGCGTCGCGACGGGCAACAACGGCCGGACCAACATCGAACGCTTCCTGGGCGAGGATGCGCCGACGGTGCGCGAGATCCTCGAGGAGTTCCGACGCAACGGCGTGATGGGTAAGCCGTTCCTCGGCACCCCGGAGGAGATCGTCGATCAGGCTCAGGCGATGCTCGCGGAGACCGGAGCGGACGGCTTCCTGGTCCAGCCCGATCCGGACGGCTCGCACGACCTCTTCCTCACCCGCGTGATGCCCGAGATGCGACGACGGGGCCTGCTCGCGGATCGACCGACGACGCCGACGACGCTGCGCGAGCGGCTCTTCGGCCCCGGGCGGAACCGGCTGCCCGCGGAACACCCCGGTGCCCGCTTCCGCCTCGGCGCGGGGGCACGGGTATGACGCTACAGAGCTACTCCCCCGATCCGCAGCTGCTGCGCCAGGCCTTCTCGCACTTCCCCTCGGGCGTCGCGGCGTTCGCAGCCGAGGTGGACGGCCGGCTCGAAGGCATGGTCGCGTCTTCGTTCACCGTCGGCGTCTCGATGGATCCGCCGCTGGTGTTGTTCGCGGTGCAGAACACGTCGACCACCTGGCCGGTGCTGCGCGGCGCGCGGCGCCTCGGCGTCTCGGTCATGGGCGCCGACCACGAAGGGCCCGCCCGACAACTCGCCTCCCGCAACAAGCTCGGCCGCTTCGAGAACCTGGACGTCGCGAGGAGCGAGGCCGGCGCCGTCTTCATCCACGGCTCGCCGCTGTGGCTGGAGTGCAGCGTCTTCGCCGAGATCCCGGCGGGGGATCACCATGTGGTGCTGCTGGAGGTGACCGCGCTGCACAACGACGCGACCATCGCGCCGTTGGTGTTCCACGGCTCGGCGTTCAAGCGGCTGTCGGAGGGCGCGTTGGTCGGGTGACGCGTCGAGCGGGCGTTTCACCTATTGGCGCGCACCGATGCCCTCGACGGGCCGAGGGTGCCCTGGCAGAACACCCCACCGGGCCGCGAACGGTTCTACCGTGATCGACATGGGCAACGAGATCGACCTGGGCAACCGGGATGCAGCGCGCGAGTTCCTGACGTCGCGGCGCAGTCGAGTGACGCCCGATCAGGTGCAGCTGCCGGGCGGCTCGAACCGTCGGGTGCCGGGCCTGCGCCGAACCGAAGTGGCGATGCTCGCCGGCGTCAGCGTCGAGTACTACGCACGACTCGAACGAGGCAATCTCGCCGGCGTCTCCGAATCCGTCCTCGACGCGATCGGATCGGCCCTGCTCCTGGACGACGCCGAACGCGCCCACCTCAGCGACCTCGCCCGCGCCGCGAACGAATCCCCGCTGCGCGCCCGCCGTCGCTCGGCGCCCGTGGCGGTGCGGCGCGGGATGCAGCTCGCGCTGGACGCGGTGACCGCCGGCCCCGCATTCGTGCGTAACGGGCGGATGGACGTCCTGGCCGAGAACGCCCTCTTCCGCGCGCTCTACTCCGACCTCTACGCGCTGCCGCAGCGACCGGTGAACCTGGCCCGCTTCGTGTTCCTGCACCGTGACCTGGCCGAGAAGTTCTACCCCAACTGGTCGATGTCGGCCGACATCAACGTCGCGATCCTGCGCACCGAAGCGGGCCGCAACCCGCACGACGAGGCCCTGCACGATCTCGTCGGCGAGCTCTCCACCCGCAGCGACGAGTTCCGCACCCGCTGGGGCGCGCACAACGTGCGCCATCACGTCTCCGGGGAGAAGGTGTTCCACCACCCGGTCGTCGGTGAGCTGCGGATGATCTACGAGGCGATGGAACCGATGGATCAGGCCGGCCTGAACTTCCTGATCTACACGGCCGAGCCCGGCAGCCCCACGGCGAACTCCCTCCGGCTGCTCGCCAGCTGGGCCGCAACGGCTCAGCCTGCCGCCGCCACCGTCGACACGGTGGTCGCCGATCCGGGCATCCGATCATCGGCGCGGTAGCTGGCCGCGCACTCTCGAACCCGACAGACATCGACCCGAACGACAGCGAAGGAACGACTCATGGAATACACCCGACTGGGCAGCAGCGGACTGCGCGTCAGCCGACTCGCACTGGGCTGCATGACCTACGGCGACCCGACGCGCGGCCTGCACGGCTGGACCCTCGATGAGGAGGCATCCGCGCCCTTCTTCCGCCAGGCGGTCGAACTGGGTATCACCTTCTGGGACACCGCGAACGTGTACCAGCAGGGCACCGGCGAGGAGTACGTGGGCCGCGCGATCCGCCGCTTCAGCCGCCGCGAGGAGATCGTGCTGGCTACGAAGGTGTCGGGGAGGATGCACGATGGGCCCGGCGGTTCCGGCCTATCCCGAGCAGCGATCCTCGAACAGGTCGACGCATCGCTGCGTCGGCTCGGCACCGACTACATCGACGTCTACTACATCCACCGCTTCGACAGCGACACCCCAGTCGAGGAGACGATGCAGGCGCTCGATGACGTCGTCCGCTCCGGAAAGGTCCGCTACGTCGGCGCCTCCTCGATGTACGCGTGGCAGTTCGCGAAGCTGCAGACCGCCGCTGCAGTGGGCGGTTGGACGCCGTTCGTTGCGATGGAGGACCAGTACAACCTGCTCAAGCGCGAGGAGGAGCGCGAGATGATCCCGATGTGTCTGGACACCGGCGTGGGCCTCACCCCCTACTCCCCCAACGGCAAGGGCCGGCTCACCCGCCCGCGCGGGCAGGACACCGCACGCTCGCGCACCGACGACGTCGCGAAGGCGTTCGACACCGACGCCGACGGTGCCGTCATCGACGTCGTTGAACAGATCGCGCGCGAGCGCGAGGTGCCGATGGCACGGATCGCCCTCGCCTGGGTGCTCGCGCGACCGGTCGTGGCCGCCCCGATCGTCGGCGCCACGAAGCCGCATCACCTGCCGGACGCCGTCGCTGCCCTGGACGTGCGCCTCACCGACGACGAGATCGCCCGGCTCGAGGCCCCGTACGTCACCCAGGAGCCGTTCTGGTGGTGACGCGGGGTCGCGGAGAGGCCGGGCCTGCCCTGTGACCGGAAGTCGCCGCGACGGTGGCGGGACGTCTCCTCCTCCACAGGGTGGATTCGAGCACATGTTCTAGTGTTTTGAGATTGCGGCCTTTCGAGAGTCGCTCACTTGAGCTACTATATCGGTATGGGAACCAGGACACAGCTCGCCGAAACGGTGAGCACCGCACGCGACGCACTGCAGGAGGCAGTGGACGTCGCCTTCGAATCCGTGCCGACCCGGCCGGAGACCCGCTCACCGCTCCCGCATCCGCCGGCCCAACCGCGGGTGAGACGCACTCCGTTCAGAGGGTTGTCACTCCGTCCCACTCGCAGAGCTCGCAGAACGGACTGACAACCCGCATCCGCCGCCCCGCGTCCGCCGAACCTGCATCCGCCGGGCCTCCCGCGAAGAGGAGGCCACCCTCCGCAGAGGGTTGTCACTCCGTCCCACTCGCAGAGCTCGCAGAACGGACTGACAACCCGCATCCGCCGCCCCGCGTCCGCCGACCCTGCATCCGCCGGGCCTCCCGCGAAGAGGAGGCCACCCTCCGCAGAGGGTTGTCACTCCGTCCCACTCGCAGAGCTCGCAGAACGGACTGACAACCCGCATCCGCCGCCCCGCGTCCGCCGACCCTGCATCCGCCGCTCCGCATCCGCCGCTCCGCATCCGCCGCTCCCGCATCCGCCGGGCCTCCCGCGGATAGGAGGCCACCCTCCCCAGGGGGTTGTCACTCCGTCACACTCGCAGAGCTCGCAGAACGGACTGACAACCCGCATCCGCCGCTCCGCGTCCGCCGACCCCGGGTCCACCGCTCGCGCATCCGCCGGCCCGAACGCGAGTGAGACGCACTCCCTCCAGAGGGCCGCCGGTCCCGAGAGTGAAAAGAAATGAGCCGCCCCGTCGGAACGTTTGTCAGGCGGACGCGGTAAACAGGAGCATGGAACCGCAGCAGTACGACATCGCCGTCATCGGAGCCGGGCCCGCCGGCACAGCCGCCGCCCTGCGCGCGGCGGAACTCGGGGCCCGGGTGGTTGTGCTCGAGGCCGGGAAGGTCGGTGGCACCTGCGTCAACACCGGCTGCGTGCCGACGCGGGTGCTCGCTAAGACGGCGCGGATGATCCGCGAGACGCGCACGGCCGGCGCCTATGGGATCGCGGTCGACGAACCGCTGATCGACTGGCCGCGGACCGTCGCCCGGGTCCGGGAGCGGGTGGACCGCGTCCGGTCGATCAAGCGCGAGGCCGATCGATTCGCAGCCGCCGGAGTGCAGCTCATCCAGGAGGGCCGCGCGCGATTCGAGAGCGATGACACCCTCGTGCTGGACAGCGGCCGACGCATCCGCGCCACGGCCGTCATCATCTGCGTCGGCGGCCACTCGCGGCGCCTTCCGGTGCCCGGCGCGGAACTCGCGACCGTGCCGGAGGACGTGCTGACGCTGGCCGAACTCCCCCGTCGCGTCGCGGTGATCGGCGGCGGCAACACCGGCGCCCAGCTCGTGACGATCTTCAACGCCTTCGGATCCGACGTGACCCTGCTCGACGTCGCCCCGCGCATCCTGACGACCTCCGACGCGTCGATCTCCTCGGCGGTCGCGGCGTCCTTCGTGCAGCAGGGCGTCACGGTGCGCACCGGGATCGATACGGTCGAGTCGCTCCGGCGCACGGCGGACGGATCGATCGCGCTGCGTTGGCGAGACGACGGCGAGTCGGAGGAGAACGAGTTCGACGCGGTGATCATGGCGACGGGGTGGCCGGCCGACGTCGACGACCTCGGACTCGAACGGGCCGGCATCGAGACGGTCCGCTCCGCCATCCCGGCCGACCAGTACTTCCGCACGATCGTGCCGCACATCTTCGCCGTCGGCGATGCGAACGGACGCGACATGCTCGTCCAGGCCGCGCAGTTCGAGGGCGAAGCCGCGGCGGAGAACGCCGTGCTCGGCGCGAACCGGCGCACCCCTCACCACCTGCTGCCGGCCGGTGGCTTCACGGATCCCGACTACGCCGGGGTCGGCCTGACGGAGGACGAGGCGCGAGCGCGGGATCCCCGATGCGTCGTCGCGACCATCCCCTACGCGCAGATGGATCGGGCGGTGATCGACGACCGCGAGATCGGCTTCCTGAAGCTGATCGCCGATCGGCGTCGCGAGCTGATCCTCGGCGCCCACGCCGTCGGCGAGAACGCGGTCGAGGTCATCCAGTCCGTCACCACGGCGATGGCGGCCGGGATCGACGTGTCCACCCTCGCGAATGTGCGCTTCGCGTATCCCACCTACTCGGTGATCATCGGGATGGCCGCGCGCGCCCTCGCCGGGACGCCGGAGGCGCCCTCGAACCTCGAGTGACGCTCGGGCTCATGGGACGGGGTCGGAGCGTCGCGGCCACCCGCGTCGGTATCGGCGCACCCACGCCGGAGCGCACGTGGGATAGCTTGTCGCTATGGTCCGGGACGGTCTGAGCGCGACACGTGGCGTCACCCTGCAACAGTTGCGGTACTTCATCGAAGTCGCCGCCGAGGGCTCGATCAGCGCCGCCGCCGACCTCCTCTACGTGTCGCAGCCCACGATGTCGGCCGCGCTGAAGGATCTCGAGAACCGCACCGGCTGCACCCTGTTCATCCGTTCCGTCCGCGGGGTCAGGCTGACGGAGGACGGCACCGAGTTCCTCGGCTACGCCCGCCAGGTGGTCGAACAGGCGGAGCTGCTCGAGCAGCGCTACCTCGGTCGGGCGCCGTCGCGCCGCCTCCTCGCCGTGTCCACCCAGCACTACTCGTTCGTCGTCGACGCCTTCGTGCGGATGGTGAAGGCCTCCGACGCGGCGGAGTACGCGTTCAGCCTCCGCGAGACCCGCACCTGGGACATCATCGAGGACGTCCGCACGCTGCGCAGCGAGCTCGGCGTGCTGTACCGCAACGACTTCAATCGCAACGTCATCGACAAGCTGCTGCGCGACTCCGGACTCGTGTTCACCCCGCTCTTCCTCGCGACCCCGCACATCTTCATCGCGCGGACGAACCCGCTCGCCGAACGCTCGAGCGTCACCCTCGCCGACCTGGAGGAGCTGCCGAGGCTCACCTTCGATCAGGGAGCGAACAACTCGTTCTACTTCGCGGAGGAGATCCTCTCCACCCGCTCGTCGAAGCAGGACATCCGGGTGAGCGACCGGGCGACCATCTTCAATCTGATGATCGGTCTCGGCGGATACACCATCTCCACCGGCATCATCTCGGACGATCTCGACCCGTCCATCATCGCCGTCCCGCTCGACGTCGACGAGCGGATCGAGATCGGCTGGATCGGCCAGTCCTCCATCTCGCTGACCGCGCAGGCGCAACGTTTCGTGGCGGAGATGCGCGACGTAGTGGCGGATTTCGGGGTCGAACTCCTGACATAGGAGTCCATAGGGTTCGGCTATGGCCAGGCATCACAGATACCGATGGGGCTATGGCTGGGGGTTGCCCATACGCTGGGATCTCGGCGCCGGAGATGACGCTCTTCGGCCGACCACGAGACTTTGAGGCATCACACCAGAATGACGAACGACTGCGCTTTCAGCATCAGTACCACCCGCTTCGACGAGGAGTACTCGCCGTCGTCCCATTCTCGCAACACCACGAACTTCGCGAACCTGGCGCGGGGCGAGAACCGCCAGCAGAACCTCCGCAACGCGTTGACGATGATCAACAACCGCTTCAACGACCTGGTGCACTGGGACAATCCCCGGCAGGATCGCTACGCCGTCGAGCTCGACATCGTCTCGGTCGACCTGCAGATCGATGCGGCCGGCGACGAGGCGGCGTTCCCGATCATCGAGATCCTGGATGTGCTGATCGTGGACACACAGACCGGTGCGCGTATCGATGGGATCGTGGGCAACAACTTCTCGTCCTACATCCGCGACTACGACTTCAGCGTGCTGCTGCCCGAACACGCGGCGAAGGCCACCGGCCAGAGCACCCCGAGCGGCTTCGGTGAGTTGCACGGGCGCATCTTCGAGCGCTTCCTCGACTCCGACGCGTATCGGGAGCGGTTCTCGCAGCCTCCCGTCATCTGCATCAGCGTCTCGACCTCGCGCACCTATCGTCGGCTCGTGAACGAGCACCCGATCCTCGGTGTCGAGTACCAGCAGGACGACTACTCCCTGACCGACCAGTACTTCGCGAAGATGGGGCTGAAGGTTCGATACTTCATGCCCCGCGGTGCCGTTGCGCCCCTGGCCTTCTACCACCGGGGCGATCTGCTCAACGACTACGCCCCCCTGGCGCTCGCCGGCACCATCAGCACGATGGAGACGTTCCAGAAGATCTACCGCCCGGAGATCTACAACGCGAACACGGTGGCTGCGGATGTGTACCAGCCGAGCCTGAAGCACGGCGACTACTCGCAGACGCAGGTCTCCTACGACCGCGTCGAGCGCGATCAGCTGGCCCGCACCCAGGGCGCGTTCACCGCGAAGACCCTGATGGAGCCGTACGGCGCCGTGCTCGAGCACTGGGCGGCCCGAAGCCCTGTGAGCGCCTGACACGCTGACTGCCTGACACGCCGACCGTACGACACGCTGACCGCACGACACGCGCACGACCCGCGAGGAATCTCTGATGAACACACTCCTGCCCACCTCGATCGTCGGCAGCCTGCCCAAGCCCTCCTGGCTCTCGGAGCCGGAGAAACTCTGGTCGCCCTGGAAGCTCGAGGGTGACGAACTGCGCGAGGGAAAACTCGACGCGCAGGCCCTGGCCGCCGACGAGCAGACCCACGCGGGCCTCGACATCGTCAGCGACGGCGAACAGACCCGCCAGCACTTCGTCACCACGTTCATCGAGGGCCTCAGCGGGGTCGACTTCGAACGACGCGAGACGGTGCGCATCCGTAACCGCTACGACGCGAGCGTGCCGACGGTGGTCGGTGCGGTGAGCCGGGAGAAGTCCGTCTTCGCGGACGACGCGAGGAGCCTGCGCGCTCAGACCACCCAGCCGATCAAGTGGGCGCTGCCCGGCCCGATGACGATGATCGACACGCTGTACGACGACCACTACAAGAGCCGCGAGAAGCTGGCGTGGGAGTTCGCGACGATCCTGAACCAGGAGGCTCGGGATCTGGAGGCGGCGGGCGTCGACATCATCCAGTTCGACGAGCCCGCGTTCAACGTGTTCTTCGACGAGGTGAACGACTGGGGCGTCGCCGCGCTGGAGCGTGCGACGGAGGGGCTGCGATGCGAGACCGCGGTGCACATCTGCTACGGCTACGGCATCAAGGCGAACAACGATTGGAAGGCGACGCTCGGCTCGGAGTGGCGCCAGTACGAGGAGTCGTTCCCCCTGCTGCAGCAGTCGACGCTCGACATCGTCTCGCTGGAGCGCCACAACTCGCACGTGCCGGTCGAGTTGATCGAGCTGCTGCGCGGCAAGAAGGTGATGGTCGGGGCGATCGACGTCGCCAGCAACAGCATCGAGACGCCGGAGGAGGTCGCCGCCACCCTCCGCAGCACGCTGCCCTTCGTCGACGCCGACAAGCTCTACCCGAGCAGCAACTGCGGCATGGCGCCCCTGCCGCGCCGCGTGGCGCGCGACAAGATGGTCGCGCTCGCCCAGGGTGCACACATCCTGCGCGCAGAACTCTCCTAGCTCGTGCGGGGCCGGGCGTCAGGCTCGAGTTCGCGCTCGGCCTCGGCCTCGGCCTCGGGCTCGGGCGGAGACGGTGCCGAACACCGATCGCCGGGTCCGGCCGAACTCCGCAGCGCCCCGACCCGGCAGGATGGGCGGATGGAACCCATGCTCGAAGAGACCGTCGCCGCCGATCCCGAGGTGCTCGCGCTCGCAGCCGAGCAGGAGGCCGAGGTGATGGCCCGCTACGGCGAGGACGACGCCGGCCCAGGGCCCTCGCCGGCCAGCCCCGCCGTGCTGATCCGGATCGACGGACGAGCGGTCGGCTGCGTCGCGGTCGAGCCGCACGGCGAGGGGCCGGGCGAGATCAAGCGGATGTACGTGCATCCGGAGGCCCGCGGCCGCGGACTCTCGCGGCTGCTGCTGGAGCGGGCGGAACAGATCGCGGTCCGCGAAGGCATCCGCACGCTGCGCCTCGAGACCGGCACCGAGCAGCCCGAGGCGATCGCGCTGTACCGACGTGCGGGCTACGGGCCGATCCCGTGCTACGGCTACTGGAAGGACGACCCCAGCACGCGATGCTTCGAGAAGGTGCTCGTGTGAAATGTCGGATGCGAGGCGGTCCCCGCCCGGGTCGGACGGCGCGACAGCGCTGAGCAACACAGCACTCAGCACCTCAGCGCAATGAACGACTGCGCCCCGAACGACCGCGCCACCAACGACCGCCACCCGGCGCCGCACCTAGTCGGCCGTCGGCCGCCGGCGCTGCTGCTTCGTGTCGGATCGGCGCTGCTTCGCCGCGAGATGCCGCCGTGCCGAGCCCCGAGTGGGGCGGGTGGCGCGCCGGATGGCGGCGGGCGGCGCCAGCGCGGCGGCCACGAGGGCGCGGAGATGCTCGAGCGCGATCTCGCGGTTGCGCAGCTGCGAGCGCTGCTGCGACACGGTCACCGTGATCGCCCCCGCGACCGTGTGCCCGGCGAGACGCTGCAGGATGCGCAGCCGCTGCTCATCGCTGAGCGCCGCCGATCGCGCCGCGTCCCAGGTGAGCTGAACCCGGCTGTCGGAGGTGTTGACGTGCTGCCCACCGGGCCCGGACGAGCGGGAGAACTTCCACTGCAGTTCGGACGCCGGGATGGTGAGCTCGTCCGTCACCTCGAGGTCCATGCCGCAAGCCTGCCACGCTGCGGCGATCAGCCGAGCTTCTCCCGCCCGTGCGTGGTGCGCCAGGACGCCGTCTCGGGGCCCTTCGGCACGATTCCGGTCGGGTTGATGTCCTGATGGACGACGTAGTAGTGCGTCTTGATCTGCTCGAAGTCGATGGTCTCGCCGAAGCCGGGAGTCTGGAAGAGGTCGCGGGCGTAGGCCCAGAGGGCCGGCATCTCGGTCAGCTTGTTGCGATTGCATTTGAAGTGGCCGTGATAGACGGCGTCGAATCGGGCCAAGGTGGTGAACAACCGCACGTCGGCCTCCGTGATGGCATCGCCCATCAGGTAGCGGCGATCGGTCAGCCGCTCCTCGAGCCAGTCCATCGCCGTCCAGAGCCGGTCGTACGCGTCGTTGTACGCCTCCTGCGAACCCGCGAAACCGCAGCGGTACACGCCGTTGTTCACCTCGGTGAAGACGCGCTTCATCACGATCTCCATCTCGTCGCGGACGTCGTCCGGCCAGAGATCGGGAGCGTCCGGACGGTGGTGATCGCGCCACTCGAAGAAGAAGTCGTGCGTGATCGCGGGGAAGTCGTTCGTCACGACGGCCTTCGTCGGCACATCAACGATCGCCGGAACCGTGATGCCACGCGGGTACTCCGGATCGCGGGCGAAGAACGCCTGCTGCAGCCGCTCGTAGCCGAGGACGGGATCGACGCCGCCCGGGTCGAGGTCGAAGGTCCAGCTGCGTCGATCGTGGGTCGGACCGGCCAGCCCCATCGAGATCACGCCCTCCAGACCGAGCAGGCCGCGCACGATGATCGCCCGGTTCGCCCACGGGCAGGCGCGCGCGGCGATCAAGCGGTAACGGCCGGGCTGCACCGGCCACGTCGGCACATCGAACTCCGCGACGCGCGGGTCGGCGGAGCGCCCGGGGACCGCGGTGATGCGGTCGGGGATGTACTGCATGTCCCGCTCGAAGGGCTTGCCCTTGTCGGTGTACGTGGTTGCCTCGTCGCTCACCCTCCCCACGTTACGGGTCTGCGGGCCGCGCCGCTGGAGGGGAAGCCGAGTCTGGCAATCGCATCGGCATCGCTTGGCAACCCCTATCCGCCTCGACGTGGAGGGCGTTGTCTCAGCACACGCGAAGACTCAACACACACGAAGACTCAACACACGAAGAACTGAGACCGACGGAGGCTCCATGTACTTCCACGTGCAACGACTCATCAACGACATCGAGCAGGACGAGCCGGATCCCGCGGCGGCCAACGCGTTGCAGGAGGGCCTCGGCGGACAGTTCGGCGAGATGCGCACCATGATGCAATACCTCTTCCAGGCGATGACCCCTCCTCTTGTGTGAATGCGGCCGCGGGGCAGCGGCGAAGCCGTACCGCGACCTGATCCAGGGCATCGGCACCGAGGAGATCAGCCACGTCGAGTTGATCGGCACCACGATCTCCCGCCTGCTCGACGGATCGCCGCAGTACCAGGGCAAGAAGACCGACCCGATCGATCAGCCCGGCGCCGGCGGCGCGACTCCGCTGAAGATCGCACTCGACACGAGCAACATCCACCACTACCTCGTCGGCGCGCAGGGTGCTCTGCCGGTCGACGCGGCGGGCAATGCCTGGTCGGGGAGCTACGTCTACAACTCGGGCAACCTGGTTCTCGATCTGCTGTACAACCTGATGCTCGAATCCACCGGTCGGCTGCAGAAGTCGCGCATCTACGAGATGACGGACAACAAGACGGCCCGCTCGACCATCGCCTACCTGATCGTGCGCGACCAGGCGCACGAGAACGCCTACGCGAAGGCGCTGGAGACCCTCGGCATCGACTGGAAGAAGACCCTGCCGATCCCCAAGACCAACGCCGAGAAGTTCCCCGAGGTCAAGAAGCTCGTTGATCTCGGCCTGCAGTCGAAGCAGTACACCTTCGACCTCGAGGGGGCGTCGGAGGCCGGCAAGATCTTCCAGGGTGCGTCGCCGTCGAACGACGGCACCACGCTGATCTCGGACGAGCAGGCGCCCAAGGGTGTGCCGTCGGTGATCGCGCCGGAGCGCTTCGAGGAGTACGCGCCCGGGCTGGACGCCGATCTGCTGAAGCTGATCCAGAACACCGCCGAGATGGAACTCGCCGACATCAACGCCTTCTACGGACCGGTGAAGCCGTGACCGGCACGACGCCGGCCGGGCCGGGCGAGCCGCAGTCCGTCGAGCCGAGCGACCCGAAGACCGTCGACCCCGAGGCCGTCGACCCCGAGACCGGCACCGAGCCCGACGGCTCGCCCGTCGAGAACCCCTCGGGCTGACGCGTCGCGTCCGACGTCTACCCCGACACTCCGCCCGCCCTTCGAAAGGAACCCGATGACCGCCGACACGAACGACACGAACAGCTCGACCAGCTCGACCAGCCCCGACGACGCCGAGAAGCAGCGGACGCAGAACCTGCCGACGGGAGCCGGGGAGGGCGCGGATGCGCAGGCGGACACCGCCTCGGGCGGCGCGCCCGAGGATCCCGAGTCCTGAGCCCCGTCAGGCTAGCCCCGATCCCGCGAGCCCCAACCCCGCGAGCCCCGGTGGGCTAGCCTGACGACGTTCGTCTTCCGCCACGACCGGAGAGTTGGCCGATTTTGGGTTCCATGATCTACGGAATGGCCCCGGCCATCGACATCGATGACCGGGCGCTGCGCCATGTGCAGGCCGTTATCATCGCGAAGCTGCGGCGGAACGAGTCCTTCAGCTTCAGCTGGGACGGCGAGCCGGATGTGGACGGCGACGAGTCGACGGCGCGGCGCGCGCAGCACGGCAGCGTGTGGCTGTCGAAGAGTTCGATGCTCTACTTCAGCTACGACTCCCCGCGCACGGACGCGCTCAACCCGGCCTGGTTGGACGTGCTGACCCGGTCGGCCGGCACTCCCGGCGGCCTGCGCGTGCTGCCGGAACCGGCCGGGTCTTAGGCACGCGCCGCCGCTACTGCGGTTCGGGCAGGATGACCAGGCCGGCGGTCGTATCGGCCGACGCCATCAGCGCCTCGATCCAGGCGCGATTGATGGCCGGCGGCCGGTTGCCGTAGAAGCGGTAGACGAGCGGGATCGCCGGGTGCAGCCACACCTTGCGGCGGCCGCTTCCCATCGAGACGTCCTCCTGCCAGGTGAAGGCGAACGACTCGTCGCGACGCAGCTTCGTGGTGATCACCAGTTCGAGGTGGGCGAGGACGCGATCCTCCACATCGAGTTTGGTGTCATCCCGGTAGATGAAGAGCCCCACGCGACACAGCCTTCCGTCGTTGCTCGGGTGTCCACCCTACGAGGACGGTTCAGTGTAAGCGTCACGGAGTCGGACGAACGCCCACGGATGCACACGGATGCACACGGATACACCCCTGATGCCCATGGATGCCTCCCCTAGCGGTCGGCGCTGAAATCTGCCATCCCCATTCGCGGATCGACCCATCCCGCAGACTGAGGCCATGAGACGTCTGCATTTCGCCGGAGACAGCATCCTCGTCGGGGATGAGGTGGCCCGCGCCATCGAGGAGTACGCGATGCAGCTCGCTCGGCGGCAAGGGGCGGACCTGCTCATCCTCCCGGCGACGAGTCGACGCGAACGCATCGACGTGCTGCTGGGCCCCGCGAGCCAGCTCTTCAGCGAGGCCGCCGACGGTCCCGCCGCCGACGACGGCGACGACGCCGTCCTGGCGGACATCCGTTCGCGTCAGCACGGCGGTGCGAGCCACGGCCAACCCGTATTCGAGGATGACCCGCAGACGCTGCCGATCACGGACTTCGACCTCTAGAACCGGGCGACGCCGAGATTCTGTGACCGCTCGACGCGCTGGTGCGGCGTTGACCGGTCTGAGGGCGTGCGTTGCTCGATCAGGGGTTCCGGTGCTCGATCAGGGCGAGCGCTGCTCGATCAGGGCGAGCTGCGTGCCGTCCGGGTCGATCAGGTAGCCGGCGCGGAGCCCGAAATCCTGCAGGCGAACGGGATGCAGGCGCGGCATCCCGACCGTCGCCCGTGGCACCCCCGAGCGATCGATCGCGTCGAACAGCTCGTCCACGTCGGCCACGCGGATGCTGCACATGAAGCTGCTCGTGAACGGATCGAGATCCTCAGCCGGGAAGAACTCCAGCTGCACGCTCGCTCGGGCGAGGATCAGCCAGCCCTCGTCGCGGAAGATCCGCTCGAACCCGAAGCCGCCGTAGAACCGCTCGGTCCTGTCGAAGTCGCGGGAGGGCAGGTTCGGCACGGCCAGGTCGGGGATCGCCGGGTTCGGGAGCGCCGGGTTCGCATTCTCCGGGCGCGCATCCGCCGGGTCGGGTGAGGATGACGTGGCCATGACCAACCATGGCACGGAGCGGGTACTCTAAATGCGAGGTCGACGGGGCCCGCGAATTTTGGCCGCCCGTGAGAAGAAACCCGTTTGACCCGATGAGAATCCGCCACTTCCTGCATCCCGAGGCGATGCTCCTGCACGACGTCATCGCGACCGAGTACTGGCCGCGCTCCGCCGTTCCCCGTCGTCTCGGTCGGCTCGGTCGTCGGCTTCGGGAGTGGGAGGACGGCGCGAAGTTCGCCACCTTCCTGTTCCAGGTCGCCCGCGACTCCGGCGTCATCGCGCCCGAGCGCGCCGACTTCGCCGGCTGGCCGCCGCACTCGGTACTCCTCGCCTCCGACGACGAGGCACTGCGCCGCCTCGCCTGGCGCGAGATCGACCGCGCGGAGCGCGCGGCCTCCGGCGACGCGGCGTTCGGCGCCGACGCGAGCCGCCGCGAGCGCTACCCGTACCGGCGGGTGCTCGGCGCCTGATCGGCCGAGGGCGGCTGGGCCGCGCGGGCCGAGGGTCAGGCGACGGGCGAGGGGATCCGGGCGACGGATCCGCTCGCGCTGCTGCTGGATTCTCGCGATGGTGAGGCGTAGCGTGCCGGGTATGAAGATCGTCGATCGTTCTCAGCCCGCGCGCTGACGTCGTCGAGCCCGAGGCTCCGAGGTCGGTGCACATCTGACACCGCTATCGGACGCATCGGAGACCTCATGTCACGCGCTTCATCGATCACGCTCAGCGACGTCGGCCTCACCTGGCCGGACGGATCCGTCGCCCTCTCGGGCATCAGCGGCACCTTCGCCGCCGGACGCACCGGGCTGGTCGGCAGCAACGGATCCGGCAAGTCGACTCTGCTCAGGCTGATCGCCGGTGACCTCGCGCCCAGCACCGGCAGCATCACCGTCGACGGCGACGTCGGCACCCTCGCGCAGGATCTGCCGCTCGCGGAAGACACCCGGATCGCCGAGCTCCTCGGCGTCGATCACACGCTGCGGGCTCTGCGCGCCATCGAGAGCGGTCAAATCGACGACGCGCACTTCGACGCCGTGGGCGACGACTGGGATGTGCACACGCGCGCCGACGAGGCACTGCGCGACATCGGTCTCGGCGCGGCCGACCTCGACCGCCGCGTCGGCGAGCTCTCCGGAGGCGAGAGCATCCTCGTCGCTCTCGCCGGGCTGCGGATGCGGTCCTCGGCGATCACCCTGTTGGACGAGCCGACCAACAACCTCGACCGACGCGCCCGCGCCCTGCTCGCGACGCAGCTGCGCTCGTGGCCGGGAACCCTGGTCGTGGTCAGCCACGACACCGAGTTGCTGGAGCTCGTGGACGAGATCGCCGAGTTGCACGGCGGCCGACTCAGCACCTTCGGCGGCGCGTACAGCGCCTGGCGGCAGTACCTCGCCCAGGAGCAGGCCGCCGCGGCGCAGGCCGTGCGCAGCGCCGAGCAGACGGTCAAACTCGAGAAGCGGCAGCGGGTCGAGGCCGAGACCAAGCTCGCCCGCCGTGCCCGCTACGCGAAGACCGATTTCGAGAACAAGCGCAAACCCAAGATCGTGATGAAGCAGCGCGCCACGGAGGCGCAGGTCTCGGCCGGCAGGCTGCGCACCGAGTTCGACGCAAAGGTCGAGACGGCGCGGTCCGCGTTGGATCGGGCCGAGTCGCGGCTGCGCGACGACGTGCGCATCCGGATCGAGCTGCCGGACCCGGGCGTTGCACACGGCCGCCGCATCGCCGAGCTGCGCGGCGCGTCCGGGCCGATCATCGTTCAGGGGCCGGAGCGCGTCGCGATCACCGGAGCGAACGGGGCGGGCAAAACGACCCTGCTCGAGTCGCTGATCCACGGCGCGCCCACCGCAGCCGGCACGCTGCTCACCGATCGCGTCGGCTACCTGCCCCAGCGCCTCGACCAGCTCGACGACGACGCGAGTGTGCTGGAGAATGTGCGCTCCGCGGCGCCGGAGGTGCCGCCCGGCACCATCCGGGCACGGCTCGCCCGCTTCCTGCTGCGCGGCGAGACGGTGCACCGCGCCGTGCGGACCCTCTCGGGCGGCGAACGGTTCCGCGTCGCGCTCGCGCGGCTGGTGCTGGCGGATCCGATCCCGCAGCTGCTCATCCTGGACGAACCGACGAACAACCTCGACCTCGACGGCGTCGACCAGTTGGTGGATGCGCTCCTGGCCTTCGCGGGAGCGGTGATCGTCGTCAGCCACGACAACGCGTTCCTGGCGCGGATCGGGATCCGGACGCGGCTGGAGTTGCACGGGGGCGAGCTGCGCAAGGTCGAGCTGCGCGGTTCGGCCTAGCTCCGGCAATCGCAGCATCGGCCGGTCCGGTCAGCTCAGTTCCGCGATCCGCATCGCGAGGGAGCGTCGCGCCTGGGGTATCGCGAGGAGCAGACGCAGGCCTCCGTTTCGGAGGTGTCGTCTCTGCGGCCCGCGGACCGTCGCCAGCCGCGTCATCCGGTCGGTCAAGGCGATCACTCGTTCTGCGACCGGCCGACGCCGGTTCTCGAAGCCATCCAGCGCCGAAGCTCCGACGGCCCCATGGATGACCGCGGCAAGAGTGCCGGCCAGGTCGACGGCGTCCTGGATACCGGTGTTCATCCCTTGGCCGCCGGCGGGACTGTGCACGTGGGCGGCATCGCCGATGAGGAAGACCGGACCCGATCGATAACTGCTCGCGAGTCGGTGCGACACCCGGAATCGGGACGTCCAGGCGATGTCGAGCACGCGGGTGCCGCTCGGTGCACGCTCGGAGAGGATCGCCTGGATGTCGGCTTGCGACGGCCGCTCCGGAGCCTCGTCGACCGTCGCGACGACGCGATGCCGACCGCCTGGCAGCGGCGCGACGACGACGAGGCCGTTCTCGGCGAAGAACAGCTGCACTTCGTCGCGTGGGAGCGGCCACTGCATCACAACGTCCGCGAGCACGAACGACTGCTGATAGTCGCTCCCGACGAACGCGATGCCGAGCTGCTCGCGCACCCGGCTGTGCGCACCGTCCGCTCCGATCACGAATCGGGAGCGGATGATCGTGGTCGAGCCGTCGGCGCGGGTCACGGAACTCAGCACGAGCGCACCGTCGTGCTGGAGGGACTGCAGCGACGCGGATCGTTGCACCGCGACGCCGAGTTCACCCAGCCGCGCCTCGAGCAGTTGCTCGGTTCGGGACTGCGGCAGCATCAGCGTGAACGGGTAGGGCGTCGGAAGGCCGGAGAAGTCCAGCCGGGCGATGAGGGCGTCGCCGTCGCGAACGGTGAAACGGGGAACAGTGACGCCCTCGAGGAGCAGCCGCTCGGTGACGCCCAGGGCGGCGAGCACTTCCAGAGTCCGGGCGTGGATCACGGCGGCCCGCGAGGTGTTCGCACCGGTCTCGACGGCGTCGATGATCGCGACGCGGACGCCGGCATCCGCCAGGGCGCAGGCGGCCGAGAGGCCGCTCGGTCCGGCTCCGACGATCAGGACGTCGATCTCCTGTCTATTCATGGAAGGCCTCCTCTCGGTCAACATGTGTTGACCGCTGGTCGGGAACGCTACGCCTCCAGCACGCGCGGGTCAACGCCCGTTGACTATCCTGGGTCCATGACGAGTCCTTCGCCACGCTCGGAGCAGGCCGAGCAGACCCGCACGCGCATCCTGACCGCGGCCAGGACCCGCTTCGCCGAGCGCGGCTTCGCGGCGACGACGGTGCGCACGGTGGCGTCGGATGCGGGGATCGATCCGGCCATGATCATTCGGTACTTCGGCAGCAAGGCGAACCTCTTCGCGGCCGCGTCGACCGTGGACCTCGCCCTCACCGACTTCGCCGACGTCGCCCTGGGGGACCTCGGCACGGCGATCGCCGGCCGGTTCCTGGACCTGTGGGAGCCGGCCGAGACCGGCGATCCGCTCCGAGTTCTGCTGACGTCCGCTCTCCGGGGATCGCCGGCGGCCGAGCGGATGCGGAGTGTGTTCGCCGAGCAGCTGCGGCCCGCCATCCGTCACGCCATCGCCGAGGACCCCGAGACCGGCGGCGCCCGGGCAGCGATGATCGCATCGCAGCTGCTCGGCTTCGCCCTCGCCCGGTACGTCATCCGGCTCGACCCGATCGTGACGATGTCGCGAGCCGACGCCGTAGCCTGGCTCGCGCCGGCCGTGCAATCGCACCTCGAGCACCCTCGCAGCCGCTGATCGAGCGGATCCTCGGCGTCGCTCGGCGCGACCCCCGGCCTGGCGATCCGCCGGTGACGTCGACCTCGTATGACGCCGCACCGCGAGCACGCCGCTCAGGTCAAGGCCTCGCCCCGATAGGCCGTCCGGAACCGCGAGTCGATCCGCACCGCGTCGAAGACCGTGAAGATGCTGCTCGCGATGCGTCCGCCGAAGCGGAACGCGACGATCTCGTCGTCGTCCTCGATGGCGTGCACGGCCGGTTCGCTGGCGCCGTCGAAGGAGATCGCGATCGCCGACCACACGACCGGCGGCGTGCGGGCGGCGACCCCGGCCGCGGCTCGCTCGGCAGCCAGGTGCGCCTCGACCGCGGAATCCAACGAGACGTCGCCCTCCCCCGCCGTCGTCCGCACCGAGCCCTCGGCGAAACGCGCCTCGGCGCGGAGCCGGTACCGTGCTTCGCACCAGCCGGGCTGCGCCGTGCGCGCCCAACAGAATCGCGCGACCGGATGCAGGAAGGGCTGAGTGATCAGCCCGGCGAGAGGACCGAACTGCGAATGCCCCGCGATCGGGACGGCCGGTTGCAGCGTCTGCATGCTCCCACCTTGAGGCCGGGAGACCTTCGCGGCAACGGCTGGACACGGGTCGTCATCCGCGCAGGCGGCGACGGTTGTTCACCGGATCCGGGTGGAGGTCGACGCGCGATCCGACGAGCATGAGTGCGTGAGCGCAGAAGACAGCAGCGCAGGGCACACCAGCGCAGTAGACACCAGCGCAGTAGACACCAGCGCAGGGCACACCAGCGCAGGGCACACCAGCGAGCGGCCGATCCTCCGCGTGCTCGGCCGCGGGTTCACGGTCGGCGCGGTCGCCGTCGGCCTCGCGGCGGTGATCGCGTACGGCCTCGGCTTCGAACTCGGAATCCTCGTCCTGATCGGCGCTCTCGGGTTCTTCACCGCCGGAATCGGCTTGTCGGCCGTGGCAGGGCCGGGTCGGCGGCCGCTTCGATCCCGGCCGAGCTGGACCCCGGTGCGCCTCACCGGGACGGCCATCGGGTCCGCGCTCCTTGTTCCGCTCCTGTACACGGCCGGGATGGCGTACGGGGCGTCGTGGCTGGAGTGGGATCCGCAGCTCGGAACGCATTTCTACAACGAGCGGCCCGGCGGATTCATCGTGATCATCGCCGCGCTCACGGCGTGCGTCACCGCGGGCGCGGTCGCCATCGCCTCCGCCGCAGCGGCGATGGTCGGTTTCGCGCGGCGCCGGAGTCGGCGGAGTCGGCGCGCGGTGGTCGATCGCTGACGCGGACGGCCGCACCCGAGGATCGCTGCTGCAGCGCGTTCAGTGCCGGGGGTATGCGATCGGGCGTTCGTACCGAATCCGATCGCCTTGAATCGGGCGTCCCACCTGTTCCGCAGCGGGAACAGTTGTCCAGTGGTGTCGTACCTGCAGCGAGATCAGGCCTGCAGCGGGATCAATTCTGCAACGGGATCCACTCCGCCAGAGCGGCGACGATCTCACCGGGCCGATCCTCGGGCAAGAAGTGCGTGCCCGGCCCCACCGACACGATGGTCATCGCGCGTCCGTTCGTGCGGCACCATTCCACCTCCGCCACACCGACGACCGCGCCCGGCTCCCCGTGCAGGAGGAGCGTGGGCACACCGTCTCCGGCCAGTACGGCCTGGTTCTGCGTAACAACATCCACCACGTCAGCGGGCTCGGCGGCGATCGGGATCTCCCGCACCCACTGCAGGATCGGCAGCCGCGATGCGGGGTCCGGGAAGGGCGCCCGATAGCGGTCGTGTTCCGCGCGCGTGAGTTCGCGCAGCATCCCGAGGGCAGCACCGTCTCGATGAAGATGTTCCGCTCCAGCACCAGCTCCTCGCCGCTGCCGACGGCGCGCAGACGGGAGAACAGCGCCGCTGCATCCTCCCCCAGATCGGCCCAGCTCTCGATCGGGTGCAGGTGCGACTCCAGCACCGCGACGCGGCGGCACCGATCCGGATGCCGTCGCGCCAACGCGAGCGCGAGCACGCCACCCCAGTCGTGGCCGACGACCGTGAGTCGGGTGAGGTCGAGCGCCTCGACGAAGCCCGACACGTATTCGAGGTGATCGGTGAATCGGTAGCCGCGCGCGGACTCGCCCGACTCGCCCATCCCGATCAGGTCGAGGGCGAGACAGCGGTGGCCGAGCAGGGCGAGCGGCGGCAGCACGTTCCGCCAGAGGAACGAGGAAGTGGGATTGCCGTGCAGGAAGAGAACGGCGTCGCCGCGTCCTTCCTCGACGTACGCCAGGCGGCTGTCGAGCACGCGCGCCGTTTTCGTCGCCATCGGGCCGGTCCCTTCACGCCGAGGGTTCGGGCCCACGATAGGCCGCCTCGCCCACGGAGACAACGGGGTCTCCCCTCTTCGCCGAGGAGCCGGTGACGCCGTCCACGCGCACTACGTTGAAGGGATGCCCGACCGCCGCGAGACCGAACTGCACGGCACGCCCCTCCCGACGGCTCGTCCGGATGGATCACGGTCCGTGGCGCACGCGAACACAACCTGCGCGACATCGATGTCGACCTGCCGCGCGACTGCTTCGTGGTGTTCACCGGGGTCTCCGGCTCCGGCAAGTCCTCGCTCGCCTTCGGCACCGTCTTCGCCGAGTCGCAGCGGCGCTACTTCGAGTCGGTCGCGCCCTACGCCCGGCGGCTGATGGCGCAGGTCGGTGCCCCCGAGATCGACACGATCGACGGCGTTCCGCCGGCCGTCGCGTTGCAGCAAGCGCGCGGCGCGACCAGCTCCCGGTCGTCCCTGGGCACGTTGAGCTCCCTGTCGGACGTGCTGCGGCTGCTCTACAGTCGAGCCGGAACGTACCCGGAGACGGCCGAGCACCTGCCGGCGGCCGCGTTCTCGCCCAACACGGCCGTCGGCGCGTGCCCGGTCTGCCAAGGGAGCGGCGTCGCCCGCAGCACCACCGAGGCCCTGCTCGTGCCCGACCCGAGCCTGTCGATCGACGACGGCGCGATCGGCATCTGGGCGAACAAGGCGTGGGTCGGCTTGAACGTGCGCCGAATGGTGACGAAGCTCGGCATCGACATCCACGCCCCGTGGCGCACGCTGCCGCAGCAGACCCGCGACTGGCTGCTGTTCACCGACGAGGAGCCGCGGATGCTGCTCCAGGGCAACAAGCAGGGCGAGGCAAGCGCCTACCACGGCCACTGGTCATCGGCCGAGAAGTACCTGATGCGCAACCTGGCCAAGACGCAGTCCGCGACGCAGCGCGAGAAGCTCGAGGCGTTCCGGGCGGAGGGACCCTGCCCGAGCTGCCACGGCAAGCGGCTGCGCCCCGCCGCCCTCGCGGTGACCTTCGCCGGCGCCGACATCGCCGAGCTGGCCGCGATGCCGCTGTCGGACGTGTGCGCGCTGCTCGACTCCGGCCTGGAGCAACAGGCGAGAGGCACCGGGCGGCACGGCGCGGCCGCGTCCTCCGCGGCTCGCTCGCTCGTCGCGGACTTCCGCGCGCGGGTCGAGGCGATCATCGCGCTCGGCCTGGGCTATCTCTCGATGGATCGATCCAGCACGGCGCTCTCCCCCGGCGAGCTGCAGCGCGTCCGCCTGGCCGGCCAGCTGCGCGCCGGGCTGTTCGGGGTGCTCTACGTCCTCGACGAGCCCTCGGCCGGGCTGCATCCGGCCGACTCCGAAGCCCTGTACTCGGCGCTGCGCGAACTCGTCGCCGGCGGCAACTCGCTGTTCGTGGTCGAATACGACCTGTCGATCGCCGCGAACGCCGACTGGGTCGTGGACGTGGGTCCGAGCGCCGGTGTGCTCGGCGGTGACATCGTGTACAGCGGCCCGCCCGCGGGCCTCGCGGAGGCGCCCGCATCGGTGACGGCGGAGTTCATGTTCGCCCGCAGCACGCCGCCCGTGCTCGCCGCTCGCGAGCCCTCGTCGTGGCTCGAGCTCGCGCACCTGTCGCGGCACAACGTCGACGACGTCACCATTCGCCTTCCGCTCGGCGTGATGACCGCGATCACCGGCGTCTCGGGATCCGGCAAGTCGTCGCTGTTGGCGGCGATGGTCGAGCGGCTGGAGGCCGGGAACGCGGCGTCGGGCGCCGCTCACCGGATCATCACGATCGACCAGAAGCCGATCGGACGCTCGCCGCGCTCGAACCTCGCGACCTACACCGGCCTGTTCGACGCCGTGCGCCGGCTGTTCGCTGCGACACCGGAGGCGAAGCAGCGCGGCTGGGCCGCCGGACGGTTCTCGTTCAACGTCGCCGACGGCCGCTGCCCGAGCTGCGAGGGCGAGGGATTCATCGCGATCGAGCTCGTGTTCCTGCCGACCAGCTACTCGTCGTGCCCGGCCTGCCATGGCGCACGCTACAACCCCGAGACGTTGGAGGTGCGCTACCACGATCGCGATATCGGGCAGGTGCTGGCCATGACGGTGATCGAGGCGGCCGAGTTCTTCGCCGACGTGCCGGCCGTGCATCGCTCGCTGACGACCCTGCTCGACGTCGGCCTCGGCTACCTCACGCTGGGGCAGCCGGCGACCGAACTCTCGGGAGGCGAGGCGCAGCGCATCAAGCTCACGACCGAGCTGCAACGCCCGCGCCGCGAGGGCACCGTCTTCGTGCTCGACGAACCCACGGGCGGGCTGCATCCCGTCAATGTGCGCGATCTCGTGCGGGTGCTGCGTCGACTGACGGATGCCGGCGACACGGTCGTGACGGTGGAGCACGACATGCAGGTCGTCGCCGCGGCCGATTGGGTCATCGAGCTCGGCCCCGGCGGCGGCGACAAGGGCGGCACGGTGGTCGCGGAGGCCACGCCGACGCAGCTGCTCGATCGCGTGGAGAGCATCACGGCGCCCTATCTGCGGCGCGCGGTCGAGCGCTGAGGACGGCGGCTCGGCGGCCGGGTTCCGCCCGCGAGGCTCGCCCGCTCAGTCCACCCAGCCCACTCAGTCCACCCTGGTCGCGACGCGATCGCAGAGGGTGATCCACTCGCCGTCGGGCGTGAACTCCCAGTGGAGCGTCTGCGTACGGCCGTCATCACTGAACACGATCGTGGCGCGTTCGGTGGGGCCGATGAAGCTCCAGGTGTCGCCGCTGTGCCGCACGAGGTATTCGCGGGCGAAGCCGTGGTTCTCGATGCTCCACGAGAAGTAGGTCTCGCGTTCCGCATCCCAACCGAGGAAGCTCATCGTGTCGAACGGGCCGTTCGCGCGCTCGTCCTGAACGACGAAGAAGCCGCCGGAATGCCAGCGTGCGCTGTGCACGCTGCGCCACGGCGTACCGGCGAGATCGGCGCCGTAGGCCGTCCCTTCCGCGCTCCAGTCTCCGAGGAAGACCGCGAGCGCCTGATGCTCATCCGTCGTGTGCTCATCCGCCTTGTGCTCATCCATGCCACCAGCCTCCTCCTCCGATCGAGCGCCGACAATGCGCCCGGACTCCCCCGGCGCATCCAGCCGCGGCGGGTAGCCTCGAGCCACGCATCCGAGGAGGCACCATGGCCGTCATCGAGGTCAACGGCATCGATCTGTGGGTCGAGGAGTTCGGCGATGCCACGACGCCGGGGGTGGTACTCGTGCCGGGGGCGGCCTCGCCGTCGGACTGGTGGGACGACGAGTTCTGCCGGGCCCTCGCCGACGGCGGCTACCGCGTGCTGCGCTACGACCTGCGCGATACCGGACAGTCGACCACCCGGCCCGCCGGTGCGGCCGACTACACCGGCGATGATCTCGTCGCCGACCTGGCGGCCCTGATCGAGCGCACCGGCATCGCCCCCGCGGTCGTCGTCGGGATCTCCCTCGGCGGCGGTCTGGCCCAGCAGCTGGCGATCGCGAGGCCGCGCCTGGTGCGCTCGCTCGTCCTGATGTCGACGAGTCCGGGTGGGCCGGGATCGGAGGGGCAGGGTTCTGAGGGGCAGGGTTCTGATGGGCAGGGTTACGACGAGTTGCCGCCGATGTCGCCCGAGCTGGCCGCTGCGTTCGAGCAGGACCCGAACGATACCGACCCGAGTGACCCCGACCCGAACGATACCGATGCCAGCCGTCGAGACGCGGCCTTCCGCCGGATCCTCGCGGAGGAGCGGCTGTTCGGCGGAACGATCCCGATCGACGAGAGCAGGATCCGACGGATCAGCGATCGCATCATCGACCGGTCGATCGACCTCGAGGCAGGCTCGAACCACTGGTCGATCGCGTCGGCCTCCGGCACCCGCGAGCAGCTGCGCGATATCAGCGCGCCGACTCTCGTCATCCACGGCGCGGAGGATCCGCTGTTCCCACCCGGCCACGGCGAAGCCCTGGCCCGCGAGATCCCCGGCGCGAGCCTGCTCATCGTGCCCGGTCTCGGGCACCAGTTCCCGCCTCCGCCGATCTGGCCGATCATCGTGCCGGCCATCCTCGATCACCTCGACGACGCCCGTCGCTCGGCGAGCGCCGGCTGACCGCGGCGTGTCAAGGGGTCGGCTCCTCTCGGCGCAGAACCCATCCGGCGGGGGCGCGCCCTCCGAATCAGAATCGACATCACACGCGTCGACCAAAGGACACCGCATGCCCATCCCCGTGACCGACTACGCCCACATCCGCCTCACCGTTCGAGACATCGAGGCCTCGCGCGCCTTCTACGACGCCGTCTTCGGCTTCGACATCGCCTTCGAGGCGCCGCCCGCGGATGCGGACGAGGCGACGAAGGAGAAGCTCGCCTTCCTCTTCGGCGGCCTGATCTACTCCTACCCGGGCGGCCTGCTGGGGCTGCGCCCCGTGGCGCCGGGCGGCGACCGCTTCGACGAGGACCGCGTGGGCCTGGACCACCTCAGCTTCGCGGTCGAATCCGCCGCGGCACTCACCGCGGCCGCCGCCACCCTCGACGCGCTGGGCATCGCGCACGAAGGAGTGAAGGACACCGGGCCGCAGAGCATCCTCGAGTTCCGCGACCCCGACAACATCGCCCTGGAGATCTCAGCGGACAACTAGGCGAACCGACGAACGAGCCGAACCGGCGAACCGGCGAACTGATGATCCGGTGGCGGAGCCGACGGCTTCCGCCACCGTGATCACGAGGCGGGGGCTGCGCCGGCGGCCCAGGTGAATAGCTGGTGAATCCGATCGGCGCCCCATTCCGAGGTCGTGTCGACAGGCGCATGCTCGTCCCCGTGGATTCCTCCGTACTCCTCGTCCTGGTCATCGTCACCGCCCTCGCGTTCGACTTCACCAACGGCTTTCACGACACGGCCAACGCGATGGCGACCTCCATCGCGACCGGGGCGCTGAAGCCGAAAGTCGCCGTGACGCTGTCGGCTGTGCTGAACCTCGTCGGCGCCTTCTTGAGCATCGAGGTCGCGCTGACCGTCACGAACGCGGTGGTCAAGATCCAGGACTCCTCGGGCGCTCCCGACCCTGCGCTTCTGGAAGGCGGCGGATCCGCGCTCCTTCTCATCGTTCTCGCCGGCCTGATCGGCGGCGTGATCTGGAATCTGCTTACCTGGCTGCTCGGCCTGCCCTCCAGTTCTTCGCACGCCCTGTTCGGCGGGTTGATCGGTTCCGCGCTCGCCGGACTCGGCGTGAACGGCGTGAACTGGGCCGGCGACGGCAGCAAGCTCGACGGCGTGGTCGGCAAGGTGATCCTGCCCGCGCTGATGTCGCCCCTGCTCGCCGGCGCCGTCGCCGCGATCGGCACCTGGCTGGTGTTCCGCGTGATCGGCAACCTCGCCGGCCGCCGGCTCGACCGCGGGTTCCGGATCGGCCAGATCGGCAGCGCCTCGCTGGTCTCCCTCGCGCACGGCACGAACGACGCGCAGAAGACGATGGGCGTGATCACCCTGGCGCTGATCGCAGCGGGTGGCTGGACCGACACCGAGTCGGTGCCGTTCTGGGTCAAGCTGGCCTGCGCTCTCGCGATCTCGCTCGGCACCTACATCGGCGGCTGGCGGATCATCCGCACCGTCGGCAAGGGCCTGGTCGAGATCAACACCCCGCAGGGTATGGCGGCCGAGAGCTCCTCCGCCGCCGTGATCCTCGCCTCCAGCCACCTCGGCTTCGCGCTGTCGACCACCCACGTCGCCACCGGCTCGATCCTGGGATCGGGGATCGGCCGGCCCGGCGCGCAGGTGCGCTGGCGCGTCGCGCTGCGGATGGTGATCGCCTGGGTCATCACGCTGCCTGCGGCCGCGCTGGTCGGAGCCGTGATGTGGTGGCTCGGTCACCTCGTCGGCGGCGCGATCGGCGGGATCCTGATGGTCGCCGTGCTCGCCGTGGTCGCGGTCGCCTTCTACATCCGCTCGCGGCGCGACAGCATCGGCGCCCACAACGTCAACGACGAGTGGCAGGACTCGAACCGCCCGTCGCCGCAGACCACCAACGCCTAAGGACCCGCCGTGCTCTCACTCTTCCTCGCCGCCGCCGGACAGGTCGCCCTCGTCGCCGTGCTGCTCGGAGCCGGTCTGCCCGCCCTGTTCGCCGTCGGGGTGCGTTCGTTCGCCCTCGCCGGGAACGCGCAGGATGCCGGGCCTGCCGATTTCGCGGGCAGCACCGGGCGTTCGGGCCGCTCGAACGCCATCCCGGTTCCGGTGCTGCGTGGCTTCGGTGTGCTCTGCTTCGCGATCGTGATCGCCGCCGTCGCGATCGGCCTGACCATCATCATCGCCACCGGCTTCGGCCAGCAGGTCAGCTTCGAGAACATCATCCCGACCTTCGTCGAGAAGGGCTGACGATGCCGAGTCCCGACGCACCGGTGGACGGCGTCGTCGCCCGGGTGGTCGGCTGGCTCCGCGCCGGGTATCCGATGGGAGTGCCCGAGCAGGACTACGTTCCGCTGCTGGGGATCCTGCAGCGCAGCCTGACCACGGAGGAGCTGGAGCTGGTCGTCGACCGGCTCGTCGAGGATGCCGAGCAGGCGGATGCGGCGGGCGGCGAGCTGCGGCACGCGCAGTTGCGCGATCGGGTCGAGCAGCTGCTGCTCGGCCCCGCGCTGCCGGAGGACCTGCTCCGGGTGTCGGTGCGCCTGGCCGGCGCGGGCTGGCCGCTCGGAGCGCCGGAGGGGGCGCTGGAGGGGGCACTGGACGGTGGATGGGAGGGTGGGCCGGATGGGTCGCTGACGGTCGAACCGCAGCGCTCCGGCCTCGTGGCGCGCGTCGTCTCGTGGCTGCGCGCCGGATATCCGGCCGGGCTGCCGGAGCGGGACTTCGTGCCGCTCGTCGCCCTGCTGCGGCGACGATTGACCGACGAGGAGATCGTCGCCGTCAGCAGCCACCTCCCGGCGCCGGCGAGCCGCGTCGACGTGGGCGCAGCGATCGCGCAGATCACGTCGGAGTTGCCCTCGGAGGACGACATCGAGCGCGTGCGCCGGTACCTCGCCGAGAACGGCAGACCGGGCGACTTCCCGGTCTGAGCGCCGTCAGTGGGAGCGCCGACTGCGTGAGCGCCGACTGTGTGAGCGCCGTCTGCGTGGGCGCCGACTACGTGAGCGCCGACTGATTTCCGGGCGGCGGCGCTAGATCCAGCCGCGTTGCTGCGCGAGCAGCACGGCCTGCTGGCGCGTCTCGACGGCGAGTTTGGCCAGCACCGCCGAGACGTGGTTGCGCACGGTGCCGGGCGCGAGCGAGAGTGCGCCGGCGATCTGCGCCGTCGTCTCGCCGCGCCGACCGGCTCGGAGCACGTCGAGCTCACGGTCGGTCAGCGGGCACCGTTCGTCGCTCAGCGCGTCGGCCGCGATCTCGGGGTCGACGTACCGGGCCCCGGCCGCGACGCGGCGGATGACGGCGGCGAGGTCGCCCGCATCGCGCGATTTCGGCACGAATCCGGCCACCCCGGCGGTGAGGGCGCGTCGCAGCACGCCGGGGCGCGCGTGGCGCGTCACCACGACGCAGCGAGCCGCCACCGTGCGCCGCAGTCGCTCCGCGACCTCGACACCGTCGAGCCCGGGCATCTCGAGGTCGAGCAGGCAGACATCCGGATGCAGCAGCTCCGCCTCGACGATCGCCTCCTCACCGTTCGCGCATTCCGCGATCACGTCGATGTCGTCCTCCAGGCGCAGCAGTGCGGCGAGCGCCGACCGGATCATCGCCTCGTCGTCGGCGAGCAGCACCCGGATCCGCGCGGCCGGCTCGCCGCTCACGGCCGGTCCCTCTGCTCGACGGGGGCCGTGACCACGACCGTGAACTCGGTGCGTCCGCGCACGACCTGCACGGTGCCGCCCGCCTCGCCGGCCCGACGCGCGATCCCGTCCAGGCCGGAGCCGTGCGGGCCAGAACCGTCGGGGCCAGAGCCGTCCAGGCCGGCATCGCCGGGGCCGGCATCGCCGGGCGGCGGCGCGACGTCGTTGCGGATCTCGTAGCGCCAGAACCCGTCGGCCCGCGTGAGCGCCAGGGCGGCGTGCCGTCCGCCGCCGTGTCGGAGCACGTTCGTGGTCGTCTCGCGGATCACCGGGCCGAAGACCGCGCCGGGCGCCGCGTCCGCATCCGGGGCGACCTCGGCCCGCACCTGGAGCCCGGCGGCCCGAAGGAGGTCTCGGGCATTGGCCAGCTCATCACTCAACGACACCGATCGGAACCGGGTGGCGAGGTCACGGGTGCCCTGCCGGGCCTCGTCGACGCTCACCCGCGCCGCGCGCAGCTGCTCCAACGCGCCGTCTGGGTCGCGTGCGAGCAGCCGCTCCGCGAGTTCCAGCTGCAGGGCGATCACCTGCAGGTGGTGACCCTGCAGGTCGTGCACGTCGGTCGCGACGCTGAGCCGCTCCTGGGTCGCGGCCAGCCGCGCCTCGGAGATCCGCGCCCGATCCAGCGCGGTCAGCACGTCCCACCACCACAGCGACAGCACCGAGGAGGGCAGCAGGATGGCGCAGAAGAAGCCGAAGACGAAGTGATCCGTGGCCGCATCGAGCGGCGCTCGCGCGAACGCCGCGTGCTCGTCGATGATCCAGACTCCGACGACGAGCAGTGTCGAGAGCACCGTCAGCCGCGTCCGCACCGTCGGCGCCCAGTCGAGCAGCAGCAGCGACTGGCCGACGGGCACGAGCAGCATCAGCCACAGCCCGCTGATCGCGAAGCCGAGCACGCCGAATCCGGCCGCGACCGCCACGAGAGCGAGCACCGGCGCCGAAGGCCGCGCCGCGGACTCGCCCGAACGCTGCCGGTAGACGTTCAACAGTGCCGCCGTCGAGCCGACCCAGACCACCCCGACCCCGAGCACGGCCGCCTGTTCGGCCGGGCCGAAGCCGCCCTGCACCAGGGTGGCCGTGCCGGTGAGTACCAGAATGAGCTCGAATCCGAGGATGGCCGACGCGGTGTACCACCAGGTCGCCGCGATGCCCCTGGCGTTCGATCGCGACGGTCGAACCCGCGCGGTCACGGCGGCGCCGGAGGGCACAGCGGCGCCGGAGGTCATGGGGGTGCCCGGCCCTGCGGCGCTCTCGATTCGGCGGTTCACGCCTCCACCCTAGGTCCGTGACAGATGTCACGGTCGGAGATGCGAATGGCCCGGATGCGGGTGACAGCACGACACTGCCGCGGCGCGAGGGGATGCGGTGGGCTGGAGGCACAACGGCGCGGACGACCTGTCCCGCCTCGAGAGCTGAGGAGCCACCTGATGGATCTGATCGCACGATTCCACGAACTCATGGCGCAGGTCCCCGAGATCCTGCAGCCCGTCATCGTCGCCCTCGCCGGCGCCGTTCCGTTCATCGAAGGCGAGGGAGCCGCGTCGATCGGGATCCTCGGCGGTGTGCATCCGGTTCTCGCCGTTGCCGCCGGAGCGACCGGCAACTTCGTCTGCGTGCTGCTGCTGGTGCTGCTCAGCTCCGGAGCGCGCTCGGCCATCGTCTCGCGACAGCACGCCAGGAGCGCCGCCCGAGAGCCCGCGCTGGTGGGCTCGGGCGTCGGCGCGGCCGTCTCCGCCGACCCCGCGCCGGTCGCCCCGAGCGCGAACGGTGCTCGCTCGGCGGCGCGACGCGCGAAGTTCCAGCGCGCCCTCGAGCGCTACGGCGTTCCCGGCGTCAGCCTGCTCGGCCCGCTGCTGCTGCCGACCCAGTTCACCGCCACGATGCTCGCCGCGGCGGGCGTGAGCAGGGTCCGTGTGCTCGCCTGGCAGGCCGTCGCCATCCTCGGCTGGACGACCCTGCTCGGCGTCGTGATGGGCGGCGTCGTCCACGCCGTCGGCTAGCTGGAGCGACCGCGCCGAGGTCGCCGCAGCGAATGACGTCGAAGAGTCCTCAACCGCCTCGAAAGCCGCCCGCAAGCGCCGTTCGGCGTCATCTGCTGCGAGCACCCGGCCCGCTCGGCGCCTGACCGAGTCGCTGCTCGTCGCCGACGATCGAGCGGGACGACGAACGGGACGACCCAGCGGCGCCCGCTGCGAGCCACTGGGCGAACGTGGTCGACGAGAACGTCGCATCCGGATACGGCAACAGCTCGTCGGCCGTCAGGGCGCTGCCGAAGTAGCGTGCGAGCGGATCCGCGACCACCTCGCGCGGATCCGCGTGCGCGCGCAGCTGCGTCCGCACCAACTGCGCCAACGCGAACACCTCCGGTCCGGCGAACTCGATCATGCCGCCGAGCGGTCCTCCGACCGCCACGTCGGCGACCGCGGCAGCCACATCGTCGGCCGCCATCGGCCGGATGTTCGCCTCGGCCAGGCGCACCGAGCCCGCCCGTGTCGCCGACTCCGCGATGCTGCGCACGAACTCGTAGAACTGCGTCACGTGCACGATCGAGAACGGCGCGTTCGAGGCGCGGATCAGCGACTCCTGCACCGATTTCGCCCGGAAGTAGCCGGCCTGGGTCGCCGCGAGTCGGTCGGTGCCGACTACCGAGAGTGCGACGTGGTGGCGCACCCCGGCGGCCCGGCCGTAGGTGAGCAGATTCAGCGTCGCCGTCTCGAAATACTCGAGGACGCCGAGCTCGTCGGTGTACGACGAGTTGGAGACGTCGATGACGACCTCCGCACCGGCGAGCGCCGCGGCGAGGCCGTCGCCCGTGTACGCGTTGACGCCGGTCTCCCGCGCAGCGGCGAGCACATCGTGTCCGCCGTCGGCGAGCAGCGGAACCAGCTTCGCCCCGATCAGGCCGGTGCCACCGACGACGACGATCCTCATGACGCCGGTACCGTCTGCGCCGCGAGGAAGGCGGCGAACGTGGTCGGGAAGATCGTGGCGTCCTCATCCGGCAGCAGGCTGCGAGTGTCGAGCACCATTCCGAAGTACGGCGCGTCGTCGTCGGTGACGACCGTGCGCGGGTCGCCGATCGCCGCGAGGCCCTGCCGGATGAACGCGTCCATCCCGAAGCTCTCCGGCCCGGCGATCTCGAGCGTGCCGTTCTGCGGCGCGCCCACAGCGGTGCGCGCGACGGCCGTCGCTACGTCGGCGGAGGCGATCGGCTGCACGAGCGCCGACGTGAGACGCACCGTGTCGCCCTCGGTCGACGTCGCCGCGATGCTGCGGACGAACTCGAAGAACTGGGTCGCGTGCACGATCGAATACGGCAGACCGGAGGCGGCGATCAATCGCTCCTGCGCCACCTTCGCGCGCATGTAGCCGCCCTCGGTCAGCCGCTCGGTGCCGACGACCGACAGCGCGAGGTAGTGGCCGACGCCCGCCTCCTCCGCCGCCGCGATCAGGTTGCGGGTGGAGGTGCTGAAGAACGCCATCACGTCGTCGTCCGCGAAGGACGGTGAATTGGAGACGTCGATCACCACGTCCGCTCCGGTCAACGCGGCGGCGAGACCGTCGCCGGTGAGCGTGTTCACCCCGGTGCCCGGCGAGGCTGCGACCGCCTCGTGGCCGTGCTCGGCGAGCTTCGAGACGACCTGGCTGCCGATCAGGCCGGTGCCTCCGATGACGACGATCTTCAGGATCTGCTTCACGCTCTGCTTCATGGTCTGCCCTTCGCTGGATGCGGGTGCCTGCTGCGCCCGTCTGCCAGCTAGGACCACGGTGACGTCGGATCTGTGACCGGACCCTCCGGATTCCACCCGAGCAGTCGTGCCCGGTCCGTCACGATCCACAGCTCGGCGACCCGTGCGCCCCGGGTGGCGAGGACGATGATCACCTCGACGCGGCCCGCGCGGCGCAGCACCAGCGCCGGCCGTCCGTTCACACTGTGCTGGCGCGGCTCGCGGCCGGTCGCGGCCTCGAGGATGCTCGCCGCCGCGTCCTTCGCCGGAACCGTGCGGGCGCTCGCCGCGGTGGTCACTCGCACGCGGGGACGCAGCAGCGGCGCGAGTTCGGTGTGATCCTCATGCGCGCACGCGGCCACGATCGCCTCGGCCAGCGCGAGGTCGAGGCGGGCGCGGCGCGCGCGCACCCAGCCCACCCGGCTCAGCCCACCCGCGTGAGCTTCGCCGGATTCATCAGCCAGAGCAGCCGGTCGATGCCGTCCGCCGACGCGACCACGGTGACCACCGTCGTCGCGACACCGTCGCGCTCGATCGCGACAGCAGGCCGACCGTTCGTCTCGATCCAGCGCAGCTGCGCTCCGCTCCAGAAGTGCGAGGAGAAGGCGGCGACGAATGTCGCCACGCGCGCACGGCCGAGCACGTTCTTGCGCGCAGCCAGCTTCGCGCCGCCTCCGTCGGACGTGCTGATGATGTCGGCCGCGAAGAGCGCCTCCAGGCCGCGGATGTCACCGGACTGCGCCGCGGCGAGGAACTCCGCCAGCAGGCGACGATGTTCCACCGGCGCAGCCTGGCGACGGCGACCGGCCGCCAAGTGCCGCCGCGCCCGGCTGACGAGTTGCCGCACCGCCGGCTCACGCTGCTGCACGACTTCGGCGATCATCGGGTAGGGGTAGTCGAACGCCTCGCGCAGCACGTAAGCGGCGCGTTCCGCGGGCGACAGACTCTCCAGGAGCAACAGGACCGCGAACTCCAGCGCCTCGCCTCGTTCAGCGCCGAGCAGCGGGTCGGCGCTGGTGTCGATCGGATCCGGCAGCCACGGGCCGACGTAGCTCTCGTGCCGGACCCGGGCCGAAGCCGACAGATTCATCGCGAGGCGGGTCACGACCGTCGCGAGGAACGCCGCAGGGTTCTCGACGACCGAACGATCGGTTCCCTGCCAGCGCAGCCACGAGTCCTGCACGATGTCTTCCGCCTCAGCGACGCTGCCGAGCATCCGATACGCGATGCCGAACAGGCGCGGACGAACGGCCGCGAAGACCACGGCCGCCTCGTCGAGGTCGGTGAGGTCGGTGAGGTCGGGGGCGTCGGGAGTGGGCGTGGCGACGTCGGGGATGGGCGTGGCGTCGGGAACGTCAGCACCGGCGGCGGTGGTCATGGCGGCTCGTCTCTTCCGGCGGGTCGGCGCGCGGAGCTGTCTCACCAGCTGAGACCGGGCGGACTCCCATTCTGTGACAGCAGCTGCCGGCGACCGGCGCGGCGGCGGGGCCCTGAACCCGAAGTGCCTGTTCAACGCGGACGGATCGGCGGAACACCTCGGGTTCGGGACGACGTCGCCTCGAGCCGGGTTCCCGGTGCCGCGTCGTCACGGGCCGCAACTCCTCGGCGCCACCGGCTGCACAGCGTCACTAGGAATGACGCCGATCCCGATGCGAGGAATTCCGGATACATGCTCACGCACGGACAACCGGACGAACATCCCCGGTTCTGGCGTCACGGGATCGGGTACGCGATCCGCCCGAAGTCGAGGGGTTCATGTCCGCCGGTTCCCGGTGTCGGGGCTCGGTGGTGGCGGTGCGGGTTTCCGAGGCCGGAACCGCTGCACGGCCCGGGGTCTGCGGTGCCGGTGGTTCCCTTCGGCAGGCTCAGGACAGGCCGGCGCGGCGTCTGGTGCGGGTCGATCTGCCACGGCGGCACGAAGAACGGGACTCCGTCACGCATCCGTCACCGCCACCCGATGCGCCGACGCGGAAGTGACCTCACCCGCGCGCACCGCGGCGGCGAGCGCAGGCAGCTTCGCGGCGAGCGGTTCGCCGTGCAGGGTCACCCGGGGCGTGACCTGACCGGCGAGCTGCACCCGCCGCTTCGCCTCCGACGAGCCGACCCGGCAGACCACGTTCAGCACCGCCGCGGCGTTGCGCAGCTGGTACTCCTCGTGCGCCCGCGCCTCCACCAGGCCGGCCGCCGCGGCGACGGTCAGCGCCTGGGCCGAACGCAGGATCTCCTCCGCGACGATCGCGAACGCGACCGCGTCCTCCGCTCGCCGCATCCCGCACACCGCGTCGAACGCGGTGTGCACCGCGGTGCCGAGGGCGGTGCGGGCGGTGCCGACCTGCTCGGTGAGCGGTGTGGGGGTGAACGAAGATGCCATACGAATACGGTACGCGGTACCTCCGACATCGAATGCGCCTCCAGCCCCGGAACGGGACAACTCACCCCCAAACCGGGCCTGTGGAGGAAGAGACCGGCGCGAGAAGCAGTCGCGTCAGTACGCTCCGTCGCTCCCGAACACCGCTCGAACGGTCTTCAGCAGGATGACGATGTCCTCGGTCATCGACCAGTTCTCGACGTAGTAGAGGTCGTGTCGCACCGTGTCCTCCCACGAGAGGTTGGAGCGGCCGCTGACCTGCCAGAGCCCGGTGATCCCCGGCTTCATCAGGAAGCGGCGGTGCACGTGATCCTCGTACTGCTCGACCTCGCGGGCGAGCGGCGGACGCGGCCCGATCAGCGACATCTCACCGCGGAACACGTTGAGGAACTGCGGGATCTCATCGAGGCTGTAGCGCCGCAGCACGGCGCCGACGCGGGTGACCCGCGGATCGTTGGTCATCTTGAAGAGCACGGTGTTGCCGACCGTGGCCTGCGCGGTCTGCGTGGCCTCGTGGGTCTGCTGCATCTGCTGGGTCTGCTGCATCTGCTGGGTCTGCTGCATCTGCTGGGCCTGCTGGGTCTGCAGGGTCTGCAAGGCTGCGAGCCGCGCCTCGGCGTCGACGACCATCGAACGGAACTTGAGCATCCGGAAGGTGCTGCCGTTCAGCCCGATCCGCTCCTGCCGGAACAGCACCGGGCCCGGACTCGTCGTCTTCACCAGCACCGCGATCAGCAGCAGGATCGGCGAACTGAGCAGGATGAGCAGCGTGGACGCCACGATGTCGAACAGGCGCTTGGCGAAGCGCTGACGGCCACCGAACACCGGCGTCTCGACGTGGATCAGCGGGAGGCCGGCAACGGGACGGGTGTGGATGCGCGGGCCGCCGATGTCGGTCAGGTTCGACGCCAGCACGAGGTGCTCGCGGCCGGGCTCGAGCGACCAACTCAGCTCACGGATGCGCGCAGGCGGAAGATCCGCCGATCCGGTCACAACGACGGTGCCGGCACCGCTGGCGTCCATCACCGCGCGCAGCTGCTCCATCGACCGGAAGCGGTCGCAGCGCACCCCCGCGATCTCCATGGCTCCGGTCCGATCCGCGCCGGCCTGCGCCGCTCCGGCCGGCCCTGCTCCGGCTTCCTCAGCAGAGGTGAGCACGATCGCGACGATCGTGTAGCTCGCCTCGCGGCTGCGACCGAGCTCGTGGACGGTGCGCAGAACGCTCGACTCCGAGCCCAGCAGCACGACCTGGGTGCGCGAGAGTCCGGCGCGGCGGCGGCGTCCGAGCCAGACCCGCCACGAGAGCCGGCCCACCAGAAGCAGGAACAGACCGACGGGGAGCGCGGTGATGATGTAGCCGCGGGCCAACAGGATCTGCAGCAGGAACGCGATGATCGCGATGACCCCGAAGAGACCGATGCTCGAGTTGACCACACGCCGGTACTCGGCCAGTCCGACGCCGACGATCCGACGATCGCGGGTGTCGAAGAGTTCCAGCGTCGCCAGCCAGGCGAGCACGATCACCGTCGAGACCACGGTGTAGCTCAGCGACAGATTCGCGCGGTCGTTGAAGATGACGTCGGAATCGAGGTTCATCCCGAACCGGAACAGCTGGGTGCCGTACACGGCCACCACAACGGCGACGATGTCGGTGATCAGGAGGCGGGTGCGGTACTCGACGTACCAGGGTGCCGGGCGCGACGGGGCGCTCGGGGTGCTGCTCAATTCGGGTGGCTCCTCGAATTCGCTGGTGCGTGGCGGAAGCGACAGACCCCCTGTCGACATCGTCGCGCTCGGATTCGAGCGATGGCGGCGCAGACGGCCTCGACCGGATGGGGCAGGTGTCGGCTTGACGCGCGGTCGGCTGGAACGGGTATGACCACGCGCTATCGCGCCATCGCTACCGTAACGGCTGCGGCCGCCAAATGTCGGTCCAGGGCCAGATCCGCGTGGGCGGTTGACGATGGCTCGCGATATGGACTAGCGCGGGGTTACGCCGGCAGGGCCACCGATCGCAGAGCCCCGGCGCGCCCGCCCGCCTTCACAACCACCATGATCTCGGGTTCGAGTCGACGACGCGCCAGGGAGACGCGACCGCCGAACCGACCGGCGTCGCCATCGACGGGGCGCAGGATGTGTCCGTCGGCCCAGACCTGCACGTCCCCGTGCGCCGCGTCGGAGCTCTGCACGTCGACCAGACTCACGTCCGAGAGCTGCACCTCGACGAGCCACGACCGGGCGTCGCGGCCGACGGTCACAACGAACTCGGGCGGCACCGCCGAAGCCGCATCCACCTCCACATCCGCAGCCGCATCCACAGCCGCCCGCACATCCGCAGCCGCCGCACGGATCCGGTTGCTCGGCAGCGTCGGCGTGAGGAAGGCGGGCTCGCGTCGCTTCGTCGCCTGCTCGAACGCGCCGGCCCGGTCCAGCAGCGCGTCGTCGCTGTAGGCGGGGCCGGCGAACGTCAGCCCGACGGGCATCTGGATGTCGGCCATGAACCCCATCGGCACGGTGACGGTGGGGATGCCGAGGTGACGGATCACCCGGTTGCCGTTCGAGTAGACGACGCCGTTGCGCGAGGCCGCCGCCAGGCTCTCCGGCCGCTCGAACAGGTCGTCGCGACCGACGTCGCCCGCCGCCGGGAACACAACAAGATCCAGGCCCAGCCGCGTCAGCCATTCCTCGAAGTCGATCTCGCGTGCGCGTTCGAGGCCGCGCAGCAGTTCGGCGAGGCCCGGCACCGCGTCGTAATGCGCGGGGAGTCCCTCCTTCACCAGCTCCGCGAGCCGCTGCCAGTCGAAGCCGCCGCGCGCGCGGGTGATCCACACCGGCACCGGAGCGTCGCCGACCGGGAAGACGGTGTCGCCGTCGACATCGGCCCACGAGTCCAGCGCCGGATCCGCGTTGTCGCGCAGAAAACCGTCCAGCGCCATCGCGGTGACGGTGCCGCCCTCCAGCGCCCGCCAGTTCGCCGGCACCAGACCGCGAGCGGGCAGACCCTGCGCGCCGGGCCGATCCTCCTCGTAGTTCGAGACGACCGGGAAGTCGACCTCGACCACCTCGGCCCCCAGCGCTCGCAGGTCCTCGGCCGCGCGCTCCCAGAGCAGACGCACGGCGGGGCGGATCACCGGCGGATCCAGCGGAATCGGATCCTCGCCGATGTACAGCTTCGGCACGCCGATCCGCAGCCCGTCCAGGCGATCGGGGCGCGGGCGGGCGATCGGATGCGGCAGCACGTCGCTCGGCGCAGGCAACGCCACCGCGCTCTGCTGCCGCCAGAAATCGCCCCGCGTCTCGGCATCCTCGACGGCGAGGGTGTCGAGCAGGAGCAGCAGATCCGCGACGCTGCGGGTGTGCGGCACAACGACATCGCACGTCGGCCGCAGCGGCCAGTTGCCGCGGATCGATAGCACCCCGCGCGAGGGCGTGTACGCCACGAGGCTGTTGTTCGACGCCGGCGAGCGGCCGGAGGACACGGTCTCCTCACCCATCCCGAATGCGCACAGGTTCGCGGCGACCGCGGTGCCCGATCCGCTGGAGGAGCCCGACCCGTACGCCGCCGTGAGGTACTCGGGGTGGTACGGGCTGCGCGTGTAGTCGTACACCCCCGGCTGGATGCCGCCGGCGGCCATCGGCGGCATGTTGGTCTTGCCGAGCAGCACCGCACCGGCCGCGCGCAACTGGGTGACGGATGCCGCGTCATCAGAGGCGATCAGCCCGGCGAGGGCCGGGCTGCCGGAAGCGACGGTGAGCCCGGCGACCGTGTAGCTGTCCTTGACGGTGAAGGGGATGCCCTCGAGCGGTCCCGCCGCACCGCGACGGCGCCGCGCATCCGACGCCGCCGCGTTGTCGAGACAGCTGGGGTCGAGCACGGCGATCGCGTGCAGACAGAGTCCGGTGCGGTCGTAGTAGGCGATCCGGTTCAGGTAGGCGCAGACGAGATCGACGCTGGTGATCTCGAACGCCGCGAGCGCGCGGAGCATCTCCGTAAGGCTCATCTCGACGATGTCGAGCTGCTCCGTGCTGCGCTGACTCGTGATTCGCTCACTCGCACCGCTCGGGTCCATGTCGCTCGGGTCCATGCCGCCGCCTCCCGTTATCGTGCTCCCATTCTCATGCACCGAGTCCCCCGTTCCCCGACCCGCGGCCGCCGCCCCGGGCCCCGTCAACCCCGGGCGCCGATCCTTCCCGCCTTCGGATCCGCGTGCCTAAGCTGACGGCATGAGCGGGCGGACCCGGGAGCAGCTGCTGGTGGAGACGTTCGTCGCCGTCGCGGACACGCTCGTGGAGGACTACGACGTGGTCACGCTGCTGCACGATCTGGTCGATCGCTGCGCGTCGATCTTCGAGGCCACCGACGTCGGCATCATCCTCGCCGCGCCGCAGCGCGAACTCGTCGTCGTCGCGTCGACGAGCGAGCGGACGCGGCTGATCGAACTGCTGCAGCTCTCGGGCGCGGGCGGCCCGTGTCTCGAGGCGTTCCAGACCGGGCGGATGGTGACGGCGAGCGATGCGGCGAGCATCGCGCAACGCTGGCCTGCGTTCGCAGCCCACGTCGACGGGTCCGGATATCAGTCGATGCAGGCCGTGCCGATGCGGCTGCGCGAGCAGACCATCGGCTCGCTCAACCTGTTCAATGATCGCCCCGGTCACCTCGGCGCCGACGACGCCGCCGCCGTGCAGGCGCTCGCCGATGTCGCCACCATCGGCATCCTGCACGAGCGCCTGCTGCGGGATGCGGTGGCGACCCGGGCCCAGCTGCAGCATGCGCTGGTGTCGCGCGTGGTGATCGAGCAGGCCAAGGGCGTGGTCGCCCACCGGCGTCGGATCAGCCCGGACGAGGCGTTCCAGCTGCTGCGGCGCCGGGCACGATCGCACCAGGCCCGGCTCACCGACGTCGCGCAGGCCGTGATCGACGGCCTGATCACCGTGTGACCGAGATCGCGGTGTGACCGAGGTCGCGGTGACGCGGGCGCAAGGCCTGCCGCGCGGCGGTCCGCGGTCGTAGCGTGGTGACTCAGCCGACGTCGGCCCAGCCGGCGTAGACCGGCAGACGCGAACCAGCCGACGAAACCACAGCAGACGAAGACCAGAGGTGCACCGTGGCCGAGCAGGACCCGACAGACACACCCGACCAGGCGCACCGTCGCCCGGCCGGCGTCGACGACGCGACGGTCACCGCGCTGGGCAAGCTCTCGGAGGCGCTCGAGACCGTGGAGCACGCGCGCGGCCTGCTCTACGGCTTCCACCGGCTGACGGGCGCGGCGGATCTCGCCGCCGGCGAGGCCGTCGAACTACTGCGGGAGGCCGGTCACGACACGCTCGCCGACCGCATCGACGAGGAGCTGATCGGCCGCAACGTGATCGAGGGCCGCTGGACGTTCCAGATCGTCGAGGAGTACAACGACGGCTACTACGCCACGTTCCGCGCGCTCGAACGCGAAGCGCGCGACTCCCTCGCCGCCGGACGCCGGCACCTGTTCGAGGCGGAGATGAAGGAGGACCGGCGTAGTCACGGCCGACGGCACCACGAGGCGCGGCCGGCGCAATGACGCCCGAGCGCGTGCCCGGCTGATCCCAGCCGACTGACCACGGCCGGGCGGGACCTCAATCGCGCCGGTAGACCTCGAGCAAGAAATCCGCCTCGCGGTGCTCGATCACCCGGGTCAGGCCCGACGCCGCGGCGAAGCTCCGATGCACCAGTTCCGGCTGCTGTCGGAAGTCGGGTTCCGGATGCAGCCAGTGGCACAGCACGACCTCGCCGTCCGCCGGCAGCTCGCGCCCGACCCGCAGCGCGATGCGCAGCCACGCCTCTGGGTCGAGGTAGTAGCCCACCTCGGAGAGCACGATCAGGTCGTGTTCTCCGGCCGGCCACGCGGCGGCCGCATCCCGTGCCTCGGCCCGCGCGTGCGGCATCGGCCGCAGGCGCTCCGAAGCAGCAGCGACCGCTCGCGGGGCGATGTCGACCGCGAGTAACTCGTCCGAGCGCTGCGCGAGCTCGACCGAGAGCACCCCGATCGAGCAACCGACCTCGAGGGCGCTGCGATAACGCTCCCGGGTGAGCGCAGCGAGGGTGACGGCGCGCTTGCGCCGCTCGTACCAGCGGGTTGTGAAGCCCCACGGATCGGCGACGCGATGCAGCTCATCGAAGCGCGTCGCTGTTGGGTTCTCTGGCAGGTCTTCTGGCAGGAACAGGATCTCGCGCGACGAGTCGAAGTGCTCCAGGAACGCCGGAACCAGCACCGGAGCGGCGCCGGTGATCTGGCTCGAATACGCAGCCAGGGCGGCCGCCTTCCGTGCCCGGGCGGCGGCGGAGAGCGCGAACGTGCGCGCCCGCGACCACGGCACGTCGCCGCCGGTGCCCCACTGCCAGAGCCAGATCGGGTACTCCAGCACCCGGCGCGCGATGCCGGCAGTGTTCCCCGCGGCGGTCCCGGCAGCGGTCCCGGAGGTGCTCCCGGCAGCGGTCCCCGTGACAGCGCCGCGCACCGCCTCCGCGAGCCGCCGATGGTCGCCGTGCCGATCGCCCTGCCACGTCACGAGCACGGATCGCGCGGGGAACCGTCCGAGGGTCCGCTCGACGGCCGCACCGAGCGCGGGCTCCACATCCTTCAGGCCCGCGTCCGGCAATCCGTAGAACTCGACCGTCGCGTCCGGGGCGAGGATGCGCAACGCCGCGATCGCCTCGCCGCGGCGCACCGCCGTCGAGGCCGCGTCGTGGCCGCTGGTGGCGAGGACGAGGTGGATACCCACTCCCGCGTCGGCGAGGCCGGCGAGGAGCCCGCCGACTCCGAGGGTCTCGTCATCCGGATGCGCGGCGAACACGATGACCCCGGAGGAGAAGGCGTCGGCGGCGAGCGCCCGCGCGTCGGACCAGCGTGGATCGGCGCGCCACGCGGCGGCCGGCGTGACGGTGCGGGTCGCGTCGAAGCCCGCCATCACGGCCCCGCGGGCGAGGTCAGCTGCGGATTCGCCGCGCTCGGATCCGCGGCGACGGCGCGGGCGAGAGTGCGCGCGAGGGAAGCGTCATCACGACCGCGGTGGTACTGGGCCGCGTACAGGGCGAGGTCGGCCGTGCGGCGCGCGTACTCGGCGTCGAAGACAGCCGGCCCCGGCCCGAGCACGTCCTGGCAGGCGGAGAGCACCTCGGCCACCGCGTCCGCGACCACCCCGCGGACGCGATGCGCCCTGATCGATTCGGTGTCTCGATCCGTCGGCCCGGTGGCGGCACGGTCGATCGCCGAGGCGGCGGCCGCGAGCGACTCGGCGGCCGTCGCCATCGCGCGATGAGCCCGGCCGATCCGCGCGAGCGCCAGGGTGTCCGATGTCGATGCGGTCCGCTCGAGCAGCCGCTGCAGCAGCGGTCGGGCGCCGCCCCACCAGCACGCCGCGACGCCGATGCCGCCCCAGGCGAAACCGGGCCGGCGCAGGTACCAACCGGGCTCGCCCACCGGCACGGCCTCCGCGCGGTCGAAACGCACCGGCGAGCTCACGACCGCGGTGAGTCCGCGCGCGTGCCACGGAACATCGGTGACCGTCGCCGTCGCTCGGCGCAGCTCGACGGCGAAGAGGCCGCGCCGCTCGTCATCGACCCAGGCCGTGACGAGGGCGGAGTCGAGCGCGCCCGCGAGCGAGCACCACGGCTTCACGCCCGACAGGGTGCCGTCGGGCCCGAGCTGCAGACGCGAACCGGGCGCCTCCGCGGCGAAGACGCCCCAGCTGCCCTCCCCCGCCGGCAGGCCGGCCTCGGCGAGGATCGCGAGCGCATCGAGGTGCGGCTCGACGACGCGGGCGGTACTGACGTCGCGCTCGGCGATCGCCGCGAACACCCGCAGCCGGGCGAGCGTGTCGACCCCGGGTCGCGGAACCCGCGGACCGAGACGGGCGGCTGCGGCCAGCACGCTCGCGACGTCGGGACCGGCCGAGGCGATCTCGTCGGCGAGCGCCGCCTCGTGCTCCTGCATCCCCTCACGCTAGGGCAGCCACCGGCTCCGGCCGCCCGGGTTGACAGCGTTCAGGCCGACAGCGCTCGGCTTGACAGCGCTCGGCTTCACAGCGCTGGGCTTCACAGCGCTGGGCTTCACAGCGCTCGGCTTGACAGCGCTCGTCTTCGTCGGCGGGCTGTCCGTCGGCGGGCTGTCAAGCACCCGCCGCGGATCGAGTCGAACCGTAGGCTCGGACGATGCCAGCGGACGTGCGCCCCAGCGAGATCCCGATCCGGGACGTCTCCGTCGTCATCCCCGCCCGCGACGAAGGGGACACCCTGCACGCGTGCCTGACCGCGGTCGTCGCGGCGATCGACGACGTCCGCCGCGCGGATCCGACACTCGCGGTGCGGGTGGTCCTCGTGCTGGACCGGTGCACCGACGACAGCGCCCGCGTCGCCGCCCGCTTCGCGCCGGTGATCGCGATCGAGGCGGATGCAGGCTCCGTCGGCGCCGCCCGCGCTCTCGGCATCGCGGCCGCGGAACAGGCCGCACCCGACGCCGCCGGTCACTGGATCGCCAACACCGACGCGGACTCGATCGTGCCGCCGCACTGGTTGAGCACGCAGCTGCGGGAGGCCGCCGAGGGCTGCGACGTCTGGGTCGGCACCGTGACTCCGGTGCTCGACGAGCTCGACCCCGAGCGTCGAGCCGCGTGGATCCGCACGCATCCGCCCGGCGCCTCGGTCGGGCACGTGCACGGCGCGAACCTCGGCTTCCGCGCCACGAGCTACCGCGACGCCGGCGGATTCGAGCACCTTCCGGAGCACGAGGACGTCCGCCTGGTGGAACGCGCGGCCCGAGCGGGCGCCCGCATCGCCGCATCCGATGCCGCCGCGGTGCTCACCTCGGCTCGACTGCGCGGCCGGACCCCGGGCGGATACGCCGGCTATCTCGCCGATCTCACGGTCGATCTCACCGCCGATCTCACCGCCGATCTCACCGCCGTCAGCGCCTCGTAGCGGCCGGCTGGATGCGGGTCAGACCGATCCCGTGTGTGATCAGACCGCTCCCGTGTGTGAAATGTCGGTCGGACCCGCCGCATCCTGCGCACCCCCGCACCATCTGGCAAGCCCCTCACCCGGGCCGGGCGTTCAGGCGATGGTGGGAGCGGACGCCGCCACCGGGCGGCGCTCCGAACGAGAGGACAGCCCATGAAGGCCGTTACCTGGCAGGGCAAGCGCACGATCCGGGTCGACGAGGTCGAGGATCCGCGGATCCAGGAGCCCACCGACGCGATCATCCGGATCACCTCGACCGCGATCTGCGGATCGGACCTGCACCTCTACGAGCTGTTCGGCCCATTCCTGGACGCGGGCGACATCCTCGGGCACGAGTCGATGGGCGTCGTCGAGGCGATCGGGGCCGAGGTCACCGAGGTCGCCGTCGGCGACCGCGTCGTCGTGCCGTTCACCATCGCCTGCGGGCACTGCTTCATGTGCCAGCGCGGCCTGCAATCGCAGTGCGAGACCACCCAGGTGCGCGAGTACAACAGCGGCGCCACGCTCTACGGCTACACCAAGCTGTACGGGCAGGTTCCCGGCGGCCAGGCGGAGCGACTGCGCATCCACCTCGCCGACGCCAACCTGATCCGCGTCGGCAGCGAGCTGCCCGACGAGCGCTACCTGTTCCTCAGCGACATCCTGCCCACGGCCTGGCAGGGCGTGGAGTACGCGGAGATCCCCGACGGCGGATCCGTCGTCGTCTTCGGGCTCGGACCGGTCGGTCAGTTCGCCGCCCGCATCGCGAAGCATCGCGGCTTCGAGGTCGTCGCGATCGACCCGGTGCCGGAACGGCGCGCGATGGCGCAGCGGCACGGCATCGACGCCGTCGACGCGACCGACGACGTGGTCGAGCGGCTGCGCGAACGCTTCGACGGCCGCGGGCCGGACGCCGTCATCGACGCGGTCGGGATGGAGGCGCACGGCTCACCCGTCGCCGCAGTCGCGCAGGCGGTCACCGGCATCCTGCCCAAACCGCTGGCGCGCGCCATGATGCAGACCGCCGGCGTCGACCGGCTCACCGTGCTGCACAACTCCCTCGATCTCGTGCGGCGCGGCGGCACCGTCTCGCTCAGCGGCGTCTACGGCGGCGAGGCCGACCCGATGCCCATGATGTCGATGTTCGACAAGCAGGTCACGCTGCGGATGGGGCAGTGCAACGTGCGCCGCTGGATCGACGCGATCCTGCCGCTCGTCGAGGATCCGGCCGATCCGCTGGGCACCGAAGACCTCGTGACGCACCACGTCGGAATCGACGAGGCGCCCGCGATGTACGAGATCTTCCAGAAGAAGCAGGACGGCTGCATCAAGGTGGTGCTGCACCCGGGCAGCTAGATCCCGGCAGCGAGGGTCCGGCAGCGAGATCCGGCGCAGCGGATCGGGTGTCAAGCCCTCACCCTCGGTGGCCCGGTCGCCTTGACTCGCAGCATGCGAATCGTTGTGATCGGCGCCACCGGCAACCTGGGCACCGCCCTCCTGACCCGTCTCGCGGGCGAGGGGCACGAGGTCGTCGGGGTCGCCCGGCGCGTCCCCGACACGCGCGCGGCTCCCTACGGATCCGCGAGCTGGCGGTCCGTCGACATCGCGGCGACCGATGCGCCGGCCCGCCTCGCCCCGGTGTTCGAGGGGGCGGATGCGGTGGTGCACCTGGCCTGGGCGCTGCAGCCGAACCACAACGAGCACACCCTGCGCCGCGTGAACGTCACCGGCACGGCCGCCGTGCTCAGCGCCGTCGCCGCCGCCGGCGTCCCGCACCTGGTCGTCGCCTCCTCCGTCGGCGCCTACTCGATCGGGCCCAAGAACGCGCGGGTCGACGAGAGCTGGCCCACCGGCGGCATCGCCACCTCGCACTACAGCCGGCACAAGGCGATGAATGAGCGTGCGCTGGACCGCTTCGAGGCGGCGCATCCGGGCGTGACCGTGGCGCGGATCCGTCCGGGTCTGGTGTTCCAGGAGAATGCGGCGACCGAGATCGCCGGGCTGTTCCTCGGGCGGCACATCCCGACCCGGTGGCTCGGCTCCGTGCGCATCCCCGTCGTGCCGCTCTCGACCAGGATCGTGTCGCAGGCCGTGCATGCCCGCGACGTCGCCGAGGCGTTCACCCTCGCGCTCGAGCAGCGGGCCTCCGGCGCGTTCAACATCGCCGCGGAGCCGGTGCTCGGGCCGGTCGAGGTCGCCGCAGCGGTCGGCGGCCGCCCCGTCCCGTTCCGCTTCGACGTGCTGCGCAGCGTGGTCTGGCTGAGCTGGAAGCTGCGCCTGCAGGCGACCGATCCGGGCTGGCTCGACATCGCCGCCGGCGTGCCGATCATGTCCACCGAACGTGCGCGGCGCGAACTCGGCTGGGCACCGACCGTGTCCGCCACGGATGCCCTGGCCGAGATCGTGCGCGGACTCGCGCGGCGCAGCCGGGTGCCGGAGTCCGACCCGCTGCACGGCTGAACGCGCCGGTAGCTCAGGCCAGCAGCTCGAGCCGGTAGCGCAGTGCAGCAGCTCGGGCAGGCAGCGCGGGCCCCGCATGCTCCCGGGCTCGCGCGCCGAGCGCAAGTCCTGTCCTCCCGGCTGACGCGCCCCTACCGTCGAGAACGCGTCGACTGCGGCGCAGCTCAGGAGGCTGTCAGATGAAGGTATCGGAAGTCCGTTGGAACGATGAGGCGCGCGCGAAGATCGTGGCCGACGCCGATGAAGTGCTCCGCGCGGCGGTCGCCGACCTCGCCGGCACCATGGCGGGTCACGAACCCGATGACGTCTACGAGGCGTTGAACGCGCGGATCAAGAACCGCTTCATCGACTACCAGCCCGGTCCGGATGTGCGCCGCTACGCCGACGCGATCGCGGCCGGCGAGGTCGAGCAGGAGCACGTCGCCTCCTGAGCTTTCGCCGAACCCGGGCAGGATTCGCGTCGTCACCGCGTTGCTGCAGGGGTCGGCTCACGAGTCGACGCATCGATCGTCGCTCGAAAGGAACACCATGAAGGTCTGGTTCATCACCGGTACGTCGCGAGGCTTCGGCCGGGAGTGGGCGATCGCGGCCCTGGAGCGGGGCGACAAGGTCGCCGCGACCGCGCGCAACACGGATTCACTCGCCGATCTCGTCGAGCGGTTCGGCGACGCGATCCTCCCCATCGCCCTCGACGTCAACGACCGCGAGGCCGACATCGCCGCGGTCCGCCGCGCGCACGAGACCTTCGGCCGACTCGACGTCGTCGTCAACAACGCCGGCTACGGCCACTTCGGTTTCATCGAGGAGATCACGGAGGACGAGGCGCGGGCGCAGCTCGAGACCAACCTCTTCGGTGCGCTCTGGATCACCCAGGCCGCACTGCCGTACCTGCGTGCACAGGGCAGCGGTCACATCATCCAGGTCTCCTCGATCGGCGGCATCTCCGCCTTCCCGCTCGTGGGCATCTATCACGCGTCGAAGTGGGCGCTGGAGGGCTTCAGCCAGTCCCTCGCGCAGGAGGTCGCCGGTTTCGGCATCAACGTCACCCTCATCGAGCCCGGCGGCTTCAGCACCGACTGGAGCGGCGACTCAGCCAAGACGTCCGCCCCGTTGGACGCCTACGCCGCGCTGCACGAAGCCGTCGCCGAACAGCGCAAGGCGCGCGTCGGCACCCCGGGCGACCCGAAGGCCTCGGCCGCCGCCATCCTGCGCGTGGTCGACGCGGAGCAGCCGCCGCTGCGCGTGTTCTTCGGCACCGCTCCGCTCGGTATCGCCAAGGCCGACTACGCCGCGCGCATCGCGACGTGGGAGGAATGGGACGAGGTGTCGCGGGTGGCGCAGGGCTGAGCCACTGGGTGAGGTCACGGGGCTGAATCACTGGGCTGAACCCTCGGGCTGGGGCACGGAACGGGCGTAGCCTGCCGGTTATGGCTCTGCGTCTGCGACAGGTCGTCCTCGACACCGAAGACACCCGCGCGCTCGCCGCGTTCTACCTCGCTCTCCTCGGTGCGCGCTACCGGCCGGGCGACGAACCGCCGGCCGACGGCTCGGACGACCACGCCGAGTGGGTCGCCATCCGCACTCCGGACGGCGACCGCCTCGCCTTCCAACGAGTCGCCGAGCTGCCCCGTGTGACGTGGCCGGAGGGTCCTGTGCGGCAACAGCTGCACCTCGACTTCATGGTGGCGAACGCCGACGAGCTCGAGCGGCAGCGCGCGCTCGCGGTCTCCCTCGGCGCCGAGGTGATCGACGATCAGAGCGGCGACCCGGAGGAGGCGCTCTACGTGTTCGCGGACCCCGCCGGTCATCCGTTCTGCATCTTCGTCGCGCCCGACTACGCCGCCCCACCCTGGTGAGCGCGCGCCCTCTCGCCGCCCGATCGCGCCTGGCCCGACCACGCCTGAGCATGACCGGCTGAACCCGCGCCGCGGATTCACTCGCGCTCGACCGGGAGCCAGAGTTCGCAGGTGGCCGAGCTGAAGTCGTCGGCGCGTTCGAGCACGGCGACGATCGAGGGGCCCGGCCGCAGCCGCCACGGATTCGACGGGAACCACTCCGTCGCCGTGGCGGCCCACGCCGACTGCAGGGCATCCGGATACGCTCCCTCGACCCGGAAGACCGCCCACGTGCCCGCCGGCACCTCGATCACGTCGAGATCGTCGGGCGTCCGGGTCGCGTCGGTGACGGCGACGCCGTGCAGGTAGGTGAGCTCGCTGCCTTCCGTGGAGTCCGGATCGACGTCGGCGCTCACCTGGAGCAGGCCGGCGGGCTCGGTGTCGCCCAACTGCTTCAGCCGCTGGTGCTCGGCCGAGGGGAGCGCGGTGATGTGGGCCTGGATGTGCGGATTGACGCCGCGATGGATCAGCGGGACGCGAGCGGCGTGGCCGATCAAGCGGAAGGACGGTCGGTCGGTGATCCGAGTGTGCATCGGGGTGTTCCCTTCGACGGTCAGGCGGAACCTGAGTTGTGGTTGTGCGCGAAGAGGGCCGCCGTCGCGGCGCACCGCGGCGGGTGCGGCACCGTGCACCGCTCGGAACGCCCGCCCGAAGGCCTCGGTCGAGCCGTAGCCGTAGCGCACCGCGATGCTCAGCACCTCGGCGTCGCCGAGCAGATCGCTCGCCGCGAGCGTCATCCGACGCCGGCGGATGTACTCAGAGAGCGGCATGCCGGCCAGCGACGAGAACATCCGCCGGAGGTGGTACTCCGTCGTACCGAGTTCGCTCGCCAGTCCGGCCACGTCGAGTTCGTCGGTCAGACGGTCCTCGATCAGTTCGACGAGGGTGTTGAGTGCTGCGATCACGGCTCTCCCTTCGGCTTCGAGCATCGCGGGTCCATCGGATCGGCACCCGATGTTCCGGGACCGATCGGATCGGGTCGGCGACGGGATCGCACCGCTCGTCCATCTGTCACCACTACAGTGCTCCCCGAACGGACGTGAGCGAAGGAGCATCCAGAATGACGACACCGCGTGAGCTGCTGCAGGCGAACCTGCACAGTGTTTTCGGCAACCGGGACAGCGCCTCCCGCCGGTCGGCGATCGACACGATCTACACCGAGGATGTCGCGTTCACCGACCCGGAGGGGACGGTGGTCGGGCGGGACGCGCTCGAACAGAAGGCGGTGGCACTGCTGTCGACCGCTCCGGAATCCTTCGTCTTCGTTCCCGACGGCATCGAGTACACCAGCCCCGACACCGGCGCCCTGGCCTGGGCGTTCGGGCCGGCCGGCGCGCCCGTCGCGCGGGGCATCGACATCATCACCATCACGGACGGACGCATCAGCGCGCTGCACACCCTGCTGCACGAGTAAGAGGTTCCGCCGCCGAGACCCGCCGGTGGAGCCGGAGCCCTGCGGTCGAGCTTGCCGACGGGTCCTGGGTGCCCGAGGGACACCGAAACCTCGATCCGACGGGTTCATGTCCGCCGGTTCCCGGTGTCGGTGTTCGGTGGTGGTGCGGGTTTCCGGGGCCGGAACCGTTGCTCCGCCCGGGGTCTGCGGTGCCGGTGGTTGCGGCGGGGTGTCTGGTGCGGGTCGATCTGCCAGGGTGGCACGAAGTACGGGATGCCGTCGCGCATCACGATCTTCCACGCCGAGTGGTGCACGAGGGTGTGGTGCTGGCGGCACAGCAGAACCGTGTTCTCGAGGGTGGTCGGGCCACCGTCTGCCCAGTGGATCACGTGATGCGCATCCGCCCAGGTGGCGGGCAGATCGCACTGCGGGAAAGCGCAGCCCCCGTCGCGGGCCATGAGGATCTTGCGCAGCGGGCCCTCGACGAGGCGCTTCTCGGGCGCCGGCGTCCAGAACCTGCCCGTCGGAGCCGAGCACGACGGGGAGGATGCCCGCGTCGCACGCGAGCTGCCGGATCCGCCCCGCAGGCACCGGGCCGGCGAAGGTGGTCTCGGCCGTGCCCACCTTCTCGCGCAGCTCATCGAACGGAACGGTCACGATGACGGTCGGTCGGGTACCGCCGTTGCGCGGCAGCCGGCTGGTGCGGGATGCGAGTTCACACGTGGCGACGAGCCCGTCCAGCAGCAGTTGCGGGCGGGTGCGGCCGGTGACGTTCACGAGGATCGGGTCGCCGCCGTCTCCCGGGTCGATGCTCACGTCTGCAGTGGTGTCGGTGTTCTCTCCTTCGGTCATGGCGTCGTCGCAGCCGGTGTTCGGCTGCTGCAGTCGCGGGTTGGTGAACGTGCCGATCGTGGACAGCACGGTCTCGTACTGCAGCCGGGTCATGCATCCGGAGAACGGGATCAGCCCGTCGCGCTCGATCCCGAAGGTGATGCCCTGCCGCATCCGCAGGATCGCGTCAGTCGGTTCGGTGCCATCCGGGTGCGCGTCCTCGATGGTCCGCTTCGCACACACGGTCACGAACGCGTCGTCCTCGGTCCGAGCGATCTCCAACAGCCCTGAGATCAGCGCCTCCCGGGCCTCCTCGGTGACGACGGTCGCGATCTTCGCATCCGTGACCGCGACCCGGTGCGCGGAGGCGGCGGTGACCTCGCCCGCGCGAACGGCGGCGGCGAGGTCGGGCAGCTTCGCGGCGAGGGGTTCGCCGTGCAGGGTCACCCGGGGCGTGACCTGGCCGGCGAGGTGCACCCGCCGCTTCGCCTCCGACGACGCGACCCGGCACACCACGTTCAGCACCGCGGCGGCGTTGCGCAGCTGGTACTCCTCGTGAGCCCGCGCCTCCACCAGGCCCGCGGCTGCCGCGATGGTCAGCGCCTGAGCGGACCGGAGGATCTCTTCGGCGACGATGGCGAACGCGACGGCTTCTTCGGCTCGCCGCATCCCACACACCGCGTCGAACGCGGTGTGCACCGCGGTGCCGAGGGCGGTGCGGGCGGTGCCGACCTGCTCGGTGAGCGGTGTGGGGGTGAGCGAAGATGCCATACACATACGGTACGCGGCACCTCTGACATCGAACGCGCCTCCAGCCCCGGAACGGGACAACTCACCCCGAAACCGGGCCTGTGGAGGAAGAGACCGGCCCAGTCGGCGAAGGTTACCTCCGCCACGTTCCGGATACACCACCCTCGTACAGCTCTCCCGACGCGAGGGCAACCCACCTGCGCGGAGACGCCGGAGCGAGCAGGCTGGCGGCATGGTCACGCCGTAGAACTCCACCCACCCCCTCCACCGCTTCACCTAGAAGGAACCCGTATGCCCGCCTCCCCCGCCCTCGGCGCCCACCCCATCGGCGTTGTGCTGCTCTCGCAGAACCTCGCCGCCTCCCGCGCGTTCTACGCCGACACGCTCGGCCTCGAGGTGCTCGAGTCCTCCGACAGCGCCGTCAGCTACGCCTCCGGCTCGACGCGGCTGACGGTCACGGATTCGACGACCGGCTCGAAGGATGAACAGACCAAGGCGTCCTGGCGGGTCGATGACCTCCGGGCCGCCCTCGACTGGCTCGCCGAGCGCGGGGTGACCCCGCAGGAGTACGACTCCGACGAGCTGAAGACCGTCGACGGCATCGCCGATCGGGGTTCCGTGTGGTCGGCGTGGATCCTCGATCCCGACGGCAACGCGCTCGGCATCGAGCAGCCGAAGGAGACCCCGTAGCGGAGCGCGCGGGCACCGAGCGCTGGCTGGTCGGCGTCACGGAGTACGCCGGCCTCACCGGATACACCGGCGGAATCGGGCGGCACTACGCCTCGTTGCTGCCCGCCCTCGTGCGACGAGGCGTCGGCATCGACCTGATCGTGTTCTCCGACGAACCGCGACCGGCCGTCGACACGATCGACGGCGTCCGGCTGCTGGGCTGGCATCGGCTCCGCCGCGTTCCGGCGGTCGCATTGCCGCTCGCGCGGGCGGGCGTGTTCCGGCGCGCGTTCGGGCGCGGACGCTACGCCGCCGTGTTCGCCCCCGAGTGGGCGGGCGTGGCCGCGCTGCTGCCCCGGCGAGCTCCGCTGGTGACGAATCTCGCGACGAGCACCCGCGTGGCCAACCGCGTGGCCGGCTTCCGCCTGCGCTCCTTCGGCCGGCGGCGTTTCGCGGTCGCCGCGCAGAGCCTGCTGGAGGATCGACAGATCCGGCGCTCCCGCGGCCTGGTGCCGATCTCGCGGGCGATGCTCGCCGCGAACCGACGCGAGCTGGGCGCGCTACCTGCGGCGATCGTGGTGCGCAATTGCATCGACGTATCGCGGGTGCAGGATGCGGCGCCGCGGGCATCACTGCCGCCGGGCTGGCCGACGGAACCAACCGCACAGGCCGAACAGACCGAACAAACCGAACAAACCGAACAAACCGAACAGACCGTACTGTTCCTCGGCCGACTCGAGCGGCGCAAGGGCGTGGTGGCGGCGATGGCCGCGCTGGCGCGGATCCTGCCGGCCCGCCCCGAGCTGCGCTTCGTTCTCGCCGGCTCGTCGGGCGACGCGCGATTCGAGCCCGATCGCGCCGAGCTGCTGGCGATGGCGCCGCTGGAGTGTCGCGACCGCGTCGTCTTCCTCGGCCACGTCGCGGGCGACGAGCTGTATCGCGGCATCGTCTCGGCCGACGTCGTGATCTGCCCGTCGCTCTGGGAGGGCTTCGGGCAGGTCGCCCTGGAGGCGAAGGCGCTCGGCACCCCGGTGGTGGTCACCGGCGGCAGCGGCTACGACGACTTCTGCACCGACGGCGTGGACGCTCTCGTGGTGCCGCCCGGTGACGACGCCGCGCTGGCGGCGGCGGTCACCCGATTGCTGGCGGATCCGACGCTGCGCGCGCGGATCGCCGCGACAGCGCGGGCGGGGATGCACGCGTACACGGCGGACGCGGTCGCGCCCGACATCCACGCGGCGGTGCACCGGCTGCTCGACTGAGAGCGCCGCCCCTCAGACCCGGCGCCACCCGTCGCCCTCGCGCTGCACCGAACCCGCCGCCGCAAAACGCTCCAGCCACCCCGTCATCGGCCAGGTGCCCCACCGGCTCGCGAACAGCGCGCCGTTGCGCAGGATGTCGTCGAGGTGCTGCCAGGGCGGATTCGAGGTGGGGTGCCACTGGTGGTGCGCGTGCGCCCCACCGACCCAGGCGAGCGGCCTGCCCTGCTCGCGCAGCGCGAACGCGAAGTCGGTGTCCTCGCCGCCGTAGCCCTCGTACGCCTCGTCGAAGCGCAGCTGCGACCACGTCTCGGCGGTCACGGCGAACGACAGCGACCAGAACAGCGTGTACTCCGTCGAGAGCTGCACCACACCGACGGGCGGATCCGGCCGGGCGGGATGCGGATCCGCCTCCGCGTCCAGCGCGAAGGGATCGCGGGCGTTCTCGCCCTCCGCGAGGTAGGTCACCGGGCCGCAGAGCACCGCGTCCGGGTGCAGTTCGGCCGCTCGCCGGTAGCGCTCGAGCAGTTCGACGCCCGGAACGCAGTCGGCGTCGAGGAAGACGATCAGCTCGGCGCCGAGCGCGACGGCGGCATCCGCACCCGCGTTGCGACCGGCGGCGAGGCGGAAGCCGTCGGGTCCGGGCGGCACGTGCAGCAGCCGCGCCACGGCCACTCCCAGGAGCGGATCCGCGTCGAGCCCGACCACAACGACGTCCACGTCGGGCAGCAGCCGCAGCTGGTTGCGCAGGTGCGCCAGCCGCGACGCGGTGCAGAGGGTGACCACAACGGTCTTCAGCGCGGGCCCGGCACTCAGCGCAGCCCCCGCCGTCAGCGCAGCCCGCGCCCCCAGCGGAACACGGGCCGTCACCGCAGCACCCCGGCGATCGCAGCCGCGGCCCGCTGCGCCGCCCCCGCCGTGCCCCAGCGCTGCCACATCGGCCGCAGAGCGCGCGCCCGCTCCAGCACCGCCGGCCATCGCTCGGCCGCGGGCCACACCGGCTCCACCACGGCCAGACCGGCGCGGTCGAGGGCGGCGGCGGTGGCGCGCTGCTCGTCGAACGGGCGCTCCTGCGGGATCACCACGGCATGGGCGCCCGCCGCCGCGATGTCCGCGACCGCGTTCTGGCCCGCCCAGGTGACCACAAGATCCGCCGCCGCGATCGCGGGCCACGGATCCTCGCGCCACGCGCCCCGCCCGAGCAGCATCCACGGCTCCCCCGTCGCCGCCGCGGCGGCCGCGACCTCCGCATCCGACACGTTCGAGCCGCCCTGGCCGGCGAGCAGCACAACGCCTCGACCGCGCTCGTGCGGCTCGCGGCCGTCGAAGCGACTGATACCGCCGGTGTAGACCACCGCCTCCGCCCGTGAGCGCAGGTGTCGAGGCTGCATCGACTCCGACGGCCACGGCGCCACGATCCGCGTCGCCGCGCGGTAGGCGAGCGCGTGCGGCTCGTCGTCCCGGGCTCCGGGCTGAGTGACGACGACCACCGGCACGCCGAGCAGGCGGGCGAACAGCACCACCTCGACCGAGACGTCCACCACGAGGGCGGCGAGCTGCCGCTCGGCGGAGACGGCGGCGATCGCGGCCAGCCGCGCGCGGTGCCCGAGGTGCCCGAGCGGCGCCCAGTGCAGCAGACCGTCGGCCGTCGGATCCTCGGGCTCGCGCTCGCCCTCCCGGGTGTCGTCACGCGGCAGCAGCACCCAGACGGTGTCCGCCGGCAGCTGCGCGGGTTCCGGGAGCGAGCTGAAGCAGATCACCGCCGCGTCCAGGTGCGGGCGCACCGCGAGCATCCGCGCCAGGTGGCCGCCGCCGTGATGATGGATGTACCAACCGACCACGGGCCTCACGCCGCGCTCCGGCGCTCGTCGGGCTGCCGGTCGGGCTGGATGTCGGGCTGTCGGTCGGGCTGTCGGTACAGCTGCTCCAGGCGCGCCACCTGATTCACGAGGGCGTAGTGCCGCACGGCGTCGGCGCGGATGCCCGCCCGAGCCGGCGCATCCGTCGCCTCGAGCAGCTCACGCGTCGCGCCGGCGAGCGCGTCGATGTCGCCCACCGGCGCCGTCCGCACGCCGCGCGTGCAGGCGGCGATCTCGGGGATCCCGCCGATGGCGAACGCGGCGACGGGAGTGCCGCACAGCAGCGCCTCCGGCACGACCAGGCCGAACGGCTCCTGCCACACCGGGGTCACCAGGGCGACGGCGGAGCGGCCGACCAGCGCGGCGAGCGCCGGCTGCGCCAGCACTCCGGCGTAGCGGATGTCGTCGCCGAGCAGCGGCAGCACCTCGCGGCGCGCGTACTCGGGGTCGCCGATGCGCCCGACCAGCGTCAGCGGTTGCCCGAGCCGGCGCGCGACGTCGATCGCGAGGTGGGCGCCCTTCTCGGGAACGAGTCGCCCCGACCAGACCAGCCCGTGCCGCGACGCGCTTCCGAGCGGCCAATCCGTGTCGTCGATCCCGTTGGGCAACACGCTCGACTCGATCCCGGCGCGGGCCCACTCGGCGCGGGTGTGCTCGCTCACCGCGACGAAGCGCGAACGCCGGCCCGTGGCGTGACCGACGGCGTGACCGGCCGAGGCCTGAGCGAGCTCCGCGGTCGCGGACACGGCCCGTTCGGCGGCCGCGTGCGCGGCGACCAACTCCGGCAGCACCGGCGTGTGCAGGGTGGTCAGCATCGGCGCGCCGAGTTCGACCGCGCGGCGCAGCGGCAACGGATGCAGGCTGTGGTTGGCGATGGCGTCGATGCGATCGCCCTCCGCCACGAGCAGATCAAGCGCCCGGTTCAACGCCGCGCCCGCGCGCTCGGGGTGACCGACGGGGTAATCGGTGTCGTTCTCCGCCTCGTGCTCGGCCCAGTCCGCGGGCGGCAGCACGAACTCGCTCGGGCCGTCGTCGAGGAAGTCGGAGCCCGCGACGGCGATCAGCCGCACCCGGTGACCGCGCGAGCGCAGCATCCGCACCAGGTTCCAGACGGCGGATTCGAGGCCGCCGGCGTGCGGCTGCCGGATCGGATGGCGGGAGGGGCCGATGACGACGATGTCGAGGGGCGCGCTCACGCGCCGGCCCGCTCGGCAAGGAGGCGCAGATAGAGCTCGGCGTGCCGCTCGGCGGTGATCGTGTCGGTGGCGAGTCGCTCGCCGTGCCGGGCGGCTCGGAGCAGGGTGCGCTGCACGGAGCCCGCTCGCGGCCCGCGCAGCAGTCGACCGACGGCGTCGGCGAGGGTGCCGTCCTCGAACTCGGCGACCGTGTCGTCCGAGTGCTGCTGCGCGTAGAAACCCCGGCGCGGCACCGCGACGGGAACCCCGAGGTCCCAGCACAGTTCGAGCCACCCCGAGTGGCTGCCGTAGCCGTAGGGCAGCACCGCGACGTCGAGGGCGTTCAGGGCGTCGGCGAGCGCCGCGTCGTCCAAGCGGTCGTGCTCGATGAGTTCCGCGGTCGATCCGGCGCCCGCGAGCAGGCGGCGGATCGCATCCCGCCGCTCCGGGTCGCGCACCTGCCGGTGCATCCGGATCTGCGCGCGCGTCGGCACCCCCGCCGCGCTCAGCTCGGCGGCGGCGTCCAGCGCGGCGTGCACGGCGACGACCGCATCGATGTTGGGCCGCAGATCCTTCAGCGCGACCCCGATCACGGCCGTCGGATTCAGCGCCGGGTCGACGACATCGGTAGTGAGCAGGCGCGGATGCGGCAGCACCTGAGCCGCCCGCCCCCAGCGGGCCCGGATCTCGGCGGCGGCTCCCTCGGTGAGGGTGATCAGCGCGTCGGCGGCGGGGATCAGCACGTCCAGCTGCGCCCGGTAAGCCGCCTGCTCGCTCAGCTGCGGGTGCTCGAGGTCGTGCACCGTGACGACCACGGGCCAGCCGTTCGCCCGGGCGGCGGCGACCGCCGCGCGCAGCTCGGCGGGCGGGTACGACTCGGTGCCGAAGTGGATGTGCAGCAGGTCGGCGTCGTCGCGGTGTCGACGGATCCAGTCGGCCCTCAGCGCTTGCGGGGGCCACCACTGCTCGGCCGGGGCGCCGGGTACGGGCGGATCGGGCAGCAGGAACACCCGCGGATCCGCGCCGATGCTGCGCACGTACGGGTGCGCGGCGGGCACCGATTGCACGCGCGCGGACGGCGTGCCGGAGAGGGCCGTGGTGATCGGCGGCAGCATCGGGATGGTCATGTTCCTCCTCACGCGTGCGAGTTCACGGCAGCGCGTTGCGGCCTCAATGCGGGGATGTCGCGGGGGATGTCGCGACCGGGAGGCTACTTAGAAAATGGCATGAAGAATCCATTGCCGCACCCGATTGACGGGAGGGGTTCGATCGGACAGCATGATGCCGATGTCGCTCCCCGTGACCCTTCTGCTCGGTCCTCCTCGGCACGGTGTTGTGCAGTACGCCCGTGAACTCGCGCAGGCCGGACGCCTGCCGATCGGCGCGCTCGCGGGCGCCGAGCGGGTGCACGTGCACGTCACGGATCAGGCGCTCGCGGGCAGCCCCGACGCGGCGGCCCGGCGCATCGCCGCCATCGCGACCCGAGCCCGGTTGACGGTGACCCTGCACGACGTGCCGCAGGAATCGGACGGGGCGCGCAACCTCGCCCGGCGCGGCGCCGCCTATCGCGAGATCGCCGCCCTCGCCGACGCGGTCGCGGTCAGCAGCCGGCACGAGGCGGCCCTGCTCGCCGAGCACCTCGACGTGCGCGCGCACGTCGTGCCACTGGGCACGCGCCGGAGTGCGGCTGCGGACGCCGGCCCCACGCGCCGCGGCGACATCCTGCTCGCCGGCTACGTCTATCCCGGCAAGGGACACGAGAGCGCGATCCGCGCGGCGGCCGAGCTGAGTCGCCGAGTCGGCGCGGCGATCGGGGTGCAGGCGCTCGGCGCCGTGAGCGCGGGGCACGCGGAGGAGGAACGGCGACTGCGCCGCCTCGCCGCGTCTCTCGGCGTGGCCTTCGAGATCACCGGCTTCCTCGACGCGCCGGCGTACGCCGCCCGATTGCGCGGCCCGGGCATCCCGGTCCTCGCCCACCAGCACATCTCCGCCTCGCGCTCGCTGCTGGACTGGCTCGACGCCGGCCGCCGCCCGCTCGTGGCCGACTCGGCCTACGTGGCGGAGGCGGCGCAGCTGCGGCCGGGCACGATGACGCGGTACGACCCGCGTGCCGACGAGCGTACGGACGAGCGTACGGACGGCTCGGCACCCGGCTCGATGGACGGCCTCGCGGATGCGCTCGAGGCCGCCTGGCGCGAACCGGAGACGACGGTCATCCCGCCCGGCACGCCGCTGCGGCCGAGCCTCGTCGACGCGGCCGACGCCTATCGCGCGTGGTGGCTGACGGCGGAGCGCCGATGATCCCCGGGAACCGCTGGGATCTGCTCGACGGCCTGCAGCCCGATCCGCTCCCCCGCGTCTCCGTCGTGGTGCCGCACTACCGCCAGCAAAGCGAACTAGACCGCACGCTGCTCGCCCTGGCCCGCCAGGACTATCCGCCCGCGTTGATCGAGGTGATCGTGGTCGACGACGGATCGCCGCAGCCGCCGCGAGTGCCGAGCGGTGTGCGGCTGCTGCGCCAGAGCGACCTCGGCTTCCGGCTCGCCGCCGCGCGCAACCTCGGCGCCGCCCACGCGACGGGCGAGGTGTTGTGCTTCCTCGATGCGGACACCGCGCCGGAGCCGGGCTACCTGCGCGCGCTGACGCGACTGCCCGCACTCTGCCCGGAGGCCGTCACGGTCGGGCGGCGGCGCCACGCCGACTTCGGGGCGGTGGCGCCGGATGCAGCGGTGCAGGAGGCGGGCCCCGCACACGAGTTGGCGGAACCGGGCTGGCTGCGTGAGGGCTACCGAGCCAGCGCGGATCTGCTGCACGCCGACGACCGCAGCTACCGCTACGTGATCGGCGCGGTCACCGCGTGTTCGCGGGCGTTCTTCGAGACCGTCGGCGGCTACGACGAGTCGTTCACGAGCTACGGCGGCGAGGACTGGGAGTGGGCGTACCGCGCCTGGCTGGCGGGGGCCGTGTTCGCGCACGTTCCGAGCGCTGTGGCGTGGCACGACGGGCCGGAGTGGGCCGGCCGCGACGCTTCGGCGCTCGAGGATCGCAATGCGGAGGCGCTCCGGCTGGCCGAGTTGATCCCGGTGCCGGGTTCACGACCGCGCGGCCTCCGACCGGAGCACGCCGACATCGTGCTCACGGTCGCCCCGGAACTGACCGGGACCGAGCGCTTCCTCGCGATCGACTCGGCGCTGGCCTCGCTCCCCGAGGCGGATGCCGCGCCGCGGTGGACGGACCGGGTGCGCATCGAGGTCGAGCTGTTGAGCCCCCTGCGCGTGCACGGCCCGGCGCTGCGCACGGCCGTCGAGCGCGTCGCCGCCGAGGGGCTGGGTTCGCTCACGGCGGCGGATGCGGACGGCCGCCCGCTGCTGCGCGTCCGTTCGCGCCGGGCCGCCGCGCGCGAGTGGCGGCACCCCGGGCCGGCGCTGTTTCCTCATCCGACCGAGCAGGTGGCCGGGATCGAGGCCGTCACCACAACACCGAGCCTCGAGGCCTACCTCGGCGGCTGGGACTCCACGGAGTGAGCCTGCCGGAACCGCTCCCTCGCAGGCAGCGGTTCCGACAGGCTCGATCGGAGAGCGGGGTGACTCAGGCCTGCACGTCGCCGCGCCAGGCGCCGTCGGCCGCGCCCTGCGCCTCGATGTACTCCTTGAAGTTCTTCAGGTCCTTCTTCACCGCGTGGCTGCCGGCACCGACGGCCGAACCGAGCTTCTCCAGCAGGCCGGTCGGCTCCCAGTCGAGCTGAACGGTGACGCGGGTCTCGGTCTCCGAGAGCTTGTGGAACGTGACGACACCGGCGTGGTCGGTCTCGCCTCCGGTGCTGGTCCAGGCGACGCGCTCATCCGGGTGCTGCTCGGTGATCTTCGCCTCGAACTCGCGCTCGACCGGGCCGACCTTGACCTTCCACACCGTCAGCGTTTCGGTGATCTGCTGGATCGACTCGACCTCGTCGAGGAACTTCGGGAACTCCTCGAACTGCGTCCACTGGTTGTACGCGGCCGAGACGGGCACGGAGACGTCGATGGTTTCGATGATCTGAGACATGGATGGTGCTCCTTCTTTGCGCGCTGCGTCGATTCACACAGCGCATCGGTTCACACTTCGGGGACGATGACCACGCTAGGAAGGCCGAGCGCCCCGGCGAAAGGAGATGCGTCGCGCGCGGAAGTCTGTTACCGCGCGAGCGCGCGTTCGTCGCGTGGCCCGGGCCCGGCGCTGTCCACCCCTATCGCCGATCCGGTGCGCCGGTTAGCGTGCGGATATGGCTGAACCGAGCTTCGACGACAACCGCCACGACCAGCTGACCAGCGCCCCGAAATCCACGGAGGCGGATGCGAAGCCGCGCATCGACACCACGCGCGTCGACGCGGAAACCGTGCGCATTGACATCCGCGACGACGCGTCCGCGCGCCCCGGCGAGGCCTGAGCAACCCGATCGTCGGCTCCGCCGGGTTGATCGGTCGGCCCCGTTCTTCGCCTGGCCGACACCTGGCAATCCCTCGGTCCACCATCCGCACCCCGCCGACCTCTCGGTAGCGTGGGGCACCCGAACCCCAGGAGCGCCATGACGAAATCGAGCACGAAGTCGACCGCGAACGCGAAGAAGCGGGCCGAGAAGGCCCTCGCGAAGGCCGACAAGGCGGTGCGCGCCGCTCAGGCCGCCGTCAAGAATTCGAAGAAGAAGCACCGCAAGGCCGCCGCCGCGCTGGCCGCCGAGCTCGCCACCCTGCGAGCCGATCACGAGCGCACGATCCGCGCCCGCCTCGCAGCGGTCGAGGAACACACCGAACCGGAGGCGATCCCGGATCTGACCCCGCCCCTGCCGTCGGTACCGGTCGCGAACACCGACCCCGACTCCGCGCCGGACCTCACCCCACCCCTGCCGTCGCCCGCGAGCTGAGGCGGGCCGGCCGGTCCGCCCGCATTGCCGGCCGGGCCTTCCGATACGACCGCTTACGGCGAGCGTTCCGTCTTGCGTCTCTTGCATACGCAGCCCGATCGAATCCAACCTGTTGATCGCGCAACGCAGGTTGAATCATTCGAATCAGCCATGCTGTGCCCAACGCTGCGCCAGTCGGGTTGCTTCTGCATCGCTTGCGGAAGCAACCCGAACTCGAGGCAGATGGATCTGAAACTCTCCCGTGCGGCACACTTCGCTAGACCGCGAATCAGGTTGGTACAGGAATTCGATGGTAGAACCGTAGTAAATTCCGAAAACAGTAGCCTTTCGCAGAACAATGGTTCGTAGCTCCTCCCAATCAATCGAAAGCACTTGTGCGTCGAAGTCACGTCCTCCGTAGAAGAGAAATCCATCTTCGTCGAGAACCATCACCAAAGGAGTTCGCGACCCCTTCTTGACCCGGATTGGTCGGAGGGCCAACGCGACACTCTCCTCGCTCGCGGCCGCGTACGCCGCAGCCGCGTCTCCCGCTATCGACATGAACCAGGTGCGCCGAAAATGGACGAAGAGAGCCGAGACCATTGCCACAACAAGGATACTGAGGCCAATCGACAGAGAGATCTGGGAAACATCCGAGGAATCAGGAAGGTGAGCAGAGGCGAGGTGATGAGCGCCTACGAAAGACGCCACGACCGTTAGAGATAGAACGCGAGCCGACCAGGTTTGCTGATAATTGGACTGATACCACTTCCGCTGGTCAACGACAGATACGGAACAGTGTTTCAATCGAGATCACCGCCATGAGTCGATCTTCTGGCGGCCGCAACAGGGAGTGCGAAGCGGACGAAAAGTTTTGATTTGCTCATGTCACCCCGTGCCGATCCCTCCATCACACCTTCATCCGCCCCCATCCGCGATCGCCACGCGAATCTACCGTCGCACCGACCCCGCCGCGATCTCGGATCTGACCCCGCCCCTGCCGTCGCCCGCGAGCTGAGGCGGGCCGTCGACGTGGGCGACATGCCAGTAGTGGTGGGCTCGCGCGATGTGCAGGTCGCCCCTTCTGGCGTGTCGATCGGCCACGCGGCGCGAGGTCGCGTTCGGACGCAATAGCCTCACGAATCAGGACAGGCTCAGACCGGATGCCGCGGCAGGCTCGAGGTATGACGATCACCAGAACCGCCCAGCCGTTCACGATCAGCATCGACGAGACGGAACTCGACGACCTTCGCAATCGGATCCGCAGCACCCGGTTCCCGGCAGCGCTCGGCACCGACGAGTGGAGCACCGGAGTCCCTGTCTCCCTGTTGCGATCGCTCGCCGCCACCTGGGCCGACGACTTCGATTGGCGGGCGCTCGAAGCGCGCCTCGCGGGGATCCCGCAGTACCTCGTCGAGATCGACGGGCAACGCCTCCACTACCTGCACGTGCGGTCGCCGCGCCCCGATGCGACCCCGATCCTGCTCTGCCACGGCTGGCCGGGATCGTTCCTCGAGTTCCTCGACCTGATCCCGCTGCTGAGCGAACCGGCCGATGCCGAAGCCGAAGCCTTCGATGTGATCATCCCGAGCGTGCCCGGCTTCGCGTTCTCCACGCCGCTTTCGGGCCTGGAGTGGACGACGGATCGGGTAGCAGCCGCCTTCGTCGAGCTGATGGCGAGCCTCGGCTACGAACACTACGTCGCCCAGGGCGGCGACTACGGAGCGGGCGTCGTGCCCGCGATGGGCCGACTCGATCCCGAGCACTGCTTCGCCCTGCACCTCAACGGCTCGATCGGCGCGCCGATGGGCGAGCCCGACGAGGCGGAGTTGGAGCGCTGCTCCGACGTCGAGCGCGATCGCTACCGCCGGGTGGGCGAGTTCATGCAGTCGGAGTTCGGCTACATCTCGATCCAGTCCACCCGTCCGCAACTGATCGGAGCCGCGATGACCGACAGCCCGATCGGCCAGCTCGCGTGGATGCTCGACAAGTTCCGCGCCTGGACCTACCCGTTCGACGCCGAATCCGACGGAGCGCTGGGCCGCGACCGGATCCTCGCCCACGTCACGCTCTACTGGCTGACCCGTAGCGCCGGTTCGGCGGCGTACACGGTCTACGCCGCCGACACCGGCGCGTGGGGCGCCGCGCCCGAGAAGCCGTCGCAGCCGGTCGGCGCGATCATGTTCGCTCACGACATCGGCATCCGTCACCTCGCCGAGCAAGAGGCGCGGATCGTGCACTGGACCGAGGTGCCGGAGCACGGCGGCCACTTCGCCGCGATGGAGGAGCCCGAGCTGCTCGCGTCCGACATCCGCACGTTCCTCCGCGACCTGCGCGACCTCGACACTCGACACCTCGGCTGAACCCGCGGTAGCGCACCACCGGCGGCAGTGTCTACCCCTGATCCGATCCGCGGCGGGTTCCGAACCACCTCCGACACCAGTGCGGCGTCCCGGCACCGGGAAGCCGACGCACAACGGAACGGATGAGAATTATGCCCGAGATCACCGCGCACCACGGACTATTCAAGGACACGAATCTGCACGTCGACGACACCGGCGGAACCGGGCGACCGGTGGTGCTCATCCACGGCTGGCCGCTCTCGGGCGAGTCGTGGCAGCTCCAGGTGCCCGCGTTCGAGGCCGCCGGTTACCGCGTCGTCACCTACGACCGCCGCGGCTTCGGTCGCAGCGACAAGCCGCTGACCGGCTACACCTACGACACCTTCACCGAAGACCTGAACGCCCTGCTGGAGGCGCTCGATCTGAACGACGTGACGCTGGTCGGATTCTCGATGGGCGGCGGCGAGGTCGCGCGCTACGTCTCGACGTACGGCACCGCACGCCTGCACAGCGTGGTCTTCGCCTCCGCCGTGCCGCCGTACCTGCTCAAGACGGCGGACAACCCCGAGGGCCCGCTCGAGAAGAGTAAGGCGGCCGAAATGACCGCGCAGCTCACCGCCTCGGAGGACGACTTCTACGACGAGTTCACCACCCAGTTCTACTCCGTGGACGGCGTGCTCAAGGTCACGGAGGAGCAGCGCCAGGAGGCGATCGCGCTCGCGAAGCAGTCGAAGAAGCACGCCGCGCTGGCCGCGATGGCGGCATTCGCCTCGACGGACTTCCGCGAGGACCTGGCGGCGGTCTCCGTGCCGACCCTGGTCATCCACGGCGACGGCGACGCGACCGTGCCGTTCGAGGGTTCCGGAGCGCGCACGCACGCGGCGATCCCCGGGTCCGAACTCGTCGTCATCGCCGGCGCGCCCCACGGCGTCACGGTGAGCCACCCCGAGCAGTGGAACGAGGCCGTGCTCGCCTTCCTCGCGAAGTAAGCCCGGCCGACGCGTATCGAGCGGTTGGGGCGCCTCAGGCGCCCCAGCTGTTCGGGATTTCGCGGACGGACTTCCCGGCCGCTCAGTCCGTGCCGTTGAAGTGGGCGAGTCGGCCGAGCAGGTCGCGCAGCTCCGGCTCCGTCCACGTCGCGGTGCGGTCGAGAACCCAGGAGTCGTGCGCGGCGAGCACAGCTCGCACGCGCGACTCGCCCTCTGCGGTGAGGGCCACCACGAGCCCGCGCCGATTGCCCGGGTCGGGCTCGCTGGCGATCAGGCCCAGCTTCTTCATCTTCAGGATCAGGTCGCCCGTAGTGAGGGTTCCCCAGCCCAGGCCATCCGCCACCGCACTCGGCTTGGCGGGCCCGTGCGAGAAGAGCCAGTGCGCGACGAAGAACCCCGTCGCGCGCAGCTCGGGATGGAATGACGCGGCGCCCGCCGCCGTCACGTCGCGGGAGGCGCCCAGCAGCGCGCTGATCTGCTCGACGAGGGCCGTTTCGACGACCTGCCGCTGGCTCGGTTCCGCGCTCACGTGACGACCACCTTCCTGTTGTTGGGCGTTCTTCACCATAACGAGCCGCGCCCGCAGCTCTGGACGCGCGGTCGGCTGCGCTGGACGCAGGGTCGGGCGCGCGGCACCGAGCGCTGCCAGGCTTTCCGCATGACCTCGGATCCGCTCACCGCACCGCTCGCCGTTCCAGAACCCGCTGCTGCAGAATTCACCGCGTCGGAACGCCCTGGCGCGCAGCCCCGCATCCGCACGGCCTGGGCGGCGATCATCGCGATGATGGCGACCAGCTTCGTGCTGGTCACGGCCGAGTTCCTGCCGCCGAGCCTCCTGACGTCGATGGCGTCCTCGCTCGACATCTCGGAGGGACTCGCTGGGCAGGCGGTCACGGCGACGGCGATCGTGGGCTTCCTGATCGCCCCGACGATCGGGGTGCTCGCGCCGCGTCTGGACCGGCGGACGCTACTCATCGGCCTCGCCATCGCCGCCGCGGCGTCGAGTGCCCTCGTCGCCGTCTCGTCGAACTTCGTGCTGCTGCTCGTCGCCCGGTTGCTGCTCGGGGCCGCCCTGGGCGCGTTCTGGGCGATGTCGCTCGCGATCGCTGCCCGACTGTCGGCTCCGCGGCACCTGGGCCGGGCGATCATGCTCGTGAACACCGGCACCACCGTGGCCACGGTCGCCGGGGTCCCGGTCGGCACCTACCTCGGCTCGATCATGGACTGGCGAGTCATCTTCGCGGCCGTCGCCGTGGTCACGATCGTCGTGGCCGTGGCGCTGCGGGTGGCCCTGCCGCCCCTCGCGGCGGCTGCGGCGAGCGGCGGACTGCGCTCGCTGGTCGACACGCTCCGGGTGCCCGGCATCCGTGCGGGTCTCGCCGGCCACATCCTGGTCACACTCGGGCACTTCGCCGCCTTCACCTACATCCGGCTGGCGATCGAACGCGTGCCGGGGCTGGACGCGGCCGGCATCGCACTGCTGCTCGCCGGGTTCGGGCTCGGCGGCGTGGTCGGCAACGTCGTCGTCGGGATGCTCGTGGACCGTCACCTCGCGATCCTGCGCTTCGTCGTGCCGGGCCTGATCGGCCTCTCGATCGCGGCCGTCACGGCCTTCCCGAATGAACTCTGGCTGATCTGGATCGCCGTGACGATCTGGGGCGTGGGCTTCGGCTCGTGGCTGACGACCGTGTCGACGTGGATGGGCCGACTCGTGCCCGAGCGGATGGAGTCGGGCGGCGGCCTCGTGGTCGCCGGCTTCCAGCTGGCGATCTCCGTCGGCGCCGGGCTGGGCGGCGTGCTCATCGACGCGGTTGGTGTGGTTCCCGCGCTGACGATCGCCGCGGCGTCCGCCCTCGCCGGCGGGCTCGTCTTCGGAACGGCGCGGACGCAGGCGCCGGCACCACGCCGCTGACCGCGCCGGCCGCCCCGGCCCAGAAGCGCGCTACGCCGCGATCCGCCAGCGGCTCGGGGCGCTGCCCGTGTGGCGCCGGAACGCCCGGCTGAAGCCGTCCTCCGACGCGTAGCCGAGCGCGCTCGCGACCTCGGCGACGCTGGTGTCCCCGCCGGCGAGCATCCGCTTGGCCGCCTCCATCCGCACGTCCGCGAGGTAGACCAGGGGCGTGCGATCGACGGCGGAGCGGAAGCGCTCCGCGAAGGCCGAGCGCGACATCGCGGCGAGCCGGGCCAGGGCGTCGAGGGTCCAGGAGCGGCCGGGATCGGCGCGCATCGCATCGACGGCGCGCGCGATGAACGGATCGTCCACCCGGCTGAGCCACCGCTCGCTCGCGCAGCCCATCTCGCTCCACGAGCGCAGCGCCACCGAGACGACGGTCGTGGCGATGCGACCGTAGATCACGCCGTCTCCGGGCCGCGGCCCGCACGGGCCGGCGCAGTCGAGGCCGTTGATCAGGGCGAGCACCATCGGCTCGCGCTGCGCGAAGCCGCGCACCACCAGCGTCGCGGGCAGCGCATCGGCGACGTGCTGCTGCGGCGCGGTGGCCACGAGCTCGATGTCGACGACCTCGGCGCCGTCGCTCGACTGCAGCGCGATGCCGTGCGCCGCGGGGAAGTAGACCAGGTCGCCCGCCTCGAGCTCGAGCGGAACGAGTTCCGCGGTGCTCAGCCGTACGGATCCGCGCGTGACGAAGAGGAAGCCGGCGGCCGGATGCGGGCGGCACAGAACGCCCGCGGGCGCGATCGGGTCGCGGTGGGCAGCGGTCATCCGCCACTCCAGGGCGGCGAGCGCCCGGTCGAGGCTGTCGGTCTGCGCGGGGATGACGGTCACCTCAAGGCGAACGGTCTGCGCCGCCGCGTTGTTCCACAACGCGAGTAGAGTCGCATCGGAGGTGACGGATGCTCGCACGACGAGGGCTTCTCGGGCTCGGCGGCGTGCTGCTGCTGTCCGGCTGCGCAGCGGCCGCCGATCCGCGCTCGCCACGGCCGACCCCCAGCGGAACCCCCGCGGCCCCCGCCGGATCCCTCGCTGCCGGCGCCGACGCCTCGGCCGCCGTCCGCGCCCAACTGGACTACGCGCTGGCGCACTGGGCCGACACCGAGAACGCCGAATTCGGCCACCTCGGCGTCACTGACTGCGTCAATTTCACGAGCCAGACCCTGCTCGCCCGAGGGTGGCAGCAGGACGACGACTGGTGGTACGCGAACGACGGCGGCTCGGTCGACTACGCGCCGGCCTGGATCAGCTCCACCGCCCTGATGAACTACCTGCTCGACCGCCCGGAGAAGGCCGTCGCACTCGACGATGAGCAGCGCGCGAGCGTTGCACTGGGCGACATCGTGCAGTTCGACTGGGATCGTTCCGGCGACCGCGATCACACGGGAGTGATCACCGCGGTGCACACCGACGAGTCGGGGCGCACCCGACTGCGCTACGCCTGCCACTCCGGCGGCGAGGACTACTACGACATCGACACCGAGATCACGAAGCGGCACCCCGACGCGGCGGTGTACTACTGGAGTCTCGCTTAGCTCGAAGTCAGTGCTAGCTCGAACTCAGTGCGCCGCGCGACCGCGCAGCCGCCCCACGAGCAGCACGATGCCGACGACGATCATGCCGAGCACCAGCCCAAAGGCGAACGAGATCGCGGTGTCGACGATCCAGACCACGACCGGCCCGGTGGCCTCGATCGCGTGCTCGACGGCGTGCAGCAGATCGGCCGGCCCGTGCCAGAAGGTCTCGCCCAGGTTCTGGATCACCAGGTGCCCACCGACCCAGAGCATCGCGACGGTGCCGACCACGCTGATCACGCGGAACACCGCGGGCATCACGGCCACGATCCGCGCGCCGGTGCGGCGCACGCTGCGCTTGGCGTTCTTCATCAGCCGCAGACCGATGTCGTCGAGCTTGACCAGCAGAGCGACCGCGCCGTAGACGACGGCGGTCATCACGAGGCCGATCACGAGCAGTGCGCCGAGTGTCAGCCAGATGCTGATGTCGGGCTCGAGGCTGTCGAGCGCGATCAGCATGATCTCGGTGCTCAGGATGAGGTCGGTGCGCACGGCCCCCGACACGAGCGACTTCTCGTCCCGCGCCTGCTCCTCGCCCTCCTCGTGGTGCACGCCGAACCACTCGGTCACCTTCTCCGCACCCTCGAAGCACAGGTAGGTGCCGCCGATGATCAGCAGGAACGGCAGCACTACGGGCGCGAACGCCTCGAGCAGCAGCGCGATCGGGATGATGATGATGAACTTGTTGAAGAGGCTGCCGAGCGCGATGCGCCAGACCACCGGCAGCTCGCGCGCGGGGGTCAGCCCCTGCACGTACTGCGGGGTGACGGCCGCGTCGTCGATCACAACGCCCGCCGTCTTGGCGCTCGCCTTGAGCGCGGCCGACAGGATGTCATCAACGACGGCGAGCAAGCCGACCGACATGGTGCCTCCAGGGGGTGTGGTTGCCGCAGTCGCGACACGCGCTGACAACCGTATCCTCCCCGCGAGGTTCGGGAGCACACGGGCGTGGAGCGCGCGCGGCCTCAGATCTCGAGGTGGCCCAGGGACGGGCCCGACAGCAGCCGCAGCACGGGCTCGGCGGCGGATTCGAGTTCGAGCACCACGACGTCGTTGCGGCCGGCGCAGGTGACGGGGGCCGGCACGATCAGGCTGCGCTGCGGCCCGCGGCGCCAGTACCGCCCGAGCAGGAAGCCGTTGACCCAGACCAGCCCCTTGCCCCAGTGCAAGGTGTCCAGGAACAGATCGGCCGGGGCGTCCAGCTCGAACTCGGCGCGGGAGAGCGCCGGTCCGGCCGTCACCGCGCCGCCCGACGAGGCAAGGCCGGGCAGCCGCTCGAGGCACAGCCCGGTCGCCTGCCAGCCGCGCAGTTCGACCCCGTCGAGGAACACGCCGCCGATCAGCCCCTTGTGCTCGCCGATCCGCTCGCCGTAGTTCACCCGGCCCTGGTTCTCCACCAGGATCGACAGCTCGCCGGATCCGCGCGGCAGCACCAGCGCCCGCTCGTGGTTGTCGCGCGCCAGGACGCCGACGGGCACGCCGTCCAGCAGCACCCACGCGCGATCGCGCACCTCCTCGCCGACGACCAACCGCGCAGGTCCGGCCGCACCGTCGAGACGGGTGCGGAACAGGATGAAGCCCGAGTCGTGCTCCAAATGGTCGAAGCTCGCCATCGCGTCGATCGCGACGGCGGGCCCGAGCGAGGCGGCCACGTCGAGCAGGGCCGGTCCGGGGGTCAGCGGCACCTCCAGCTCCGGCGCGTCGGGCCGCGGCGTCGGCACCTCCTCCGGCACCTCCGCGTAGCGCGCGATCACCTCGCGGAACGCCCAATATTTCTCGGTCGGATAGCCGGCCTCGTCCAGCGGAGCGTCGTAGTCGTAGCTCGTGGTGATCGCGGCGTAGCGGCCCTTGTCGTTCGCCCCGCTGGTCAGCCCGAAGTTCGTGCCGCCGTGGAACATGTAGACGTTCACCGATCCGCCCGCCGCAAGCAGCGCGTCCAGCTCGGCCGCCGAATCCGCCGCGGGGGTGGTGTGGTGCTGGGTGCCCCAGTCGTCGAACCAGCCGCACCAGAATTCCATGCAGATCAGCGGCCCGGTGGGCTGGAACGCCCGCAGCGTCTCCAAGCGCTCGGTCACCCGCGAGCCGAAGGAGCCGGTGAGGTGCAGGCCCGGCAGACTGCCGTCGGCGAGCATCTGCGGGGTCGGCTGGTCGATCGTGGTCAGCGGCACCGTGATCTCGGCGTCGCGGGTGACCCGCACCAGCTCGGCGAGGTACTCCTTATCGCGGCCGTACGCGCCGTACTCGTTCTCGATCTGCACCAGGATCACCGGGCCGCCGACGTCGATCTGCCGCGGCGCGACGATCGCGTAGACGTGGCGGAGGTAGTCGGTCACGGCGGCCAGGTAGTGCGGCTCCGACCGGCGCACGCCCACCTCCGGGTCGCGGAACAGCCAGGCCGGCAGGCCGCCGTTGTCCCACTCCGCGCAGATGTACGGGCCGGGGCGCACGATGGCGTGCATCCCCTCCGCCGCGATCAGGTCGAGGAAGCGCCCGAGGTCGAGCCCGCCCGCCGCGTTCCACTCGCCGCGGCGCGGCTCGTGCGCGTTCCAGGCGACGTAGGTCTCGATCGTATTCAGACCCATCAGGCGGGCCTTGTGGATCCGGTCGGCCCAGAGGTCCGGATGGATGCGGAAGTAGTGCAGCGCTCCGGCCAGGATGCGGTGCGGACGGCCGTCGAGCTCGAAGTCGGTGGCGCCGATGGCGAAGCGGGAGGTGGGCACGATGGTCCGTTCTGGGTGCGAGGCCGTGTTGCGGGAGGGGATGGGCGTGGCCGGCCGGAGCGGATCCGGCCGGCCACGCAGCGAGGGGTCGAGCTACTCGGAGACCGAGAAGCCCTGCTCGTCGCCGTATTGCACGAGCTTGCTCTGCCAGTCGGCGAGGGCGTCGTCGAGCGAGGTGCCGTTGGCGTAGGCCTGGCCGACGGTGTCGCCGAAGATGCTGTTCGCGTAGACCTCGTACGGCAGGTACGACCAGCCGCTCGCCACGTCCTTCGACGCCTGGGTCAGCACCTGGTTGATCTGCTGGCCGCCGAAGTAGTCGGAGGCGGCGTCGGTGAAGGCCGGGTCGCTCAGCTCGGCGGTGGTGGCCGGGAAGCCGCCGCTGGCCAGGAAGACCTCGATCGAGTCGGCGTCGCTGTTCAGCCAGCGCAGGAAGGCCGCGGCGAGCGCCGGGTTCTCGCTCTGCGAGGTGACGGACTGGCCGCCGCCGCCGTTCTCGGCCGACACCGCGGTGCCGTCGTAGGTCGGCATCGGGGCCACGGCCCAGTCACCGGAGGCGTCCGGCACGCTGGACTCGAGCACGCCGGGCATCCACGCGCCGGTCACCAGCGAGGCGATCGAGCCGTCGCCGAGGCCCTTGTACCACTCGTCGGTCCAGCCGGGCGTGGTGGAGAGCAGGTCCTCCGAGATCAGCTGGTCCCAGACGCCGGTCCACTTCTTCGTGCCCTCATCCGCCAGGTCGACGGTGATGTCGGTGCCCTCGAAGGAGAACGGACGCCCGCCCGCCTGCCAGATCATGCTGGTCGCGAAGCCGGCGTCGCCGGTGTCGGCGGTGATGTACTTCGTCGGGTCGGCGGCGTGCAACTGGCGCGCGGCGGCGAGGTATTCGTCCCAGGTGGTCGGCACGGCGATGCCGTACTGGTCGAACACGGTCTTGTTGTAGAACAGCGCCATGGGGCCGGAGTCCTGCGGCAGGCCGACGACCTTGCCGTCGATGTTCACGCTGCCCCAGGTGGAGGCGCTGTACTGGTCCTCCAGGTCGTTGAGGCCGTACTGCGAGAGGTCGAGCAGCGAGTCCGACAGGGCGAACTGCGGCATGGCGTAGTACTCGATCTGCACGACGTCGGGCGCGCCGGAGCCGGCCTTGATGGCGTTCTGCAGCTTGGTGTACTCCTCGGTGTTCGTGCCGGCGTTGACCAGCTCGACGTCGACCTTCGGGTACGCCTTCTCGAACGCGGCGACCTGGGCCTCGGCGCTCGGGGTCCAGCTCCAGTACGTGATCTTGCCGCCGGCCTCGAGCGCGGCGTCCAGGTCGGCGGCGGTGCCGGACCCGGAGGTGGAGCTGCTCGCCCCGGAGGAGCAGGCGGCGAGCGAGCCGGCGGCGAGGGCCGCGGCGGCCACGACCGTCAGGGTGCGCCGCAAGGCGGAACGGGCGATCTTCATGGTGTTTCCCTTCACTTCTTCGTGCTGTGGGGTGGTGCGGGTGTGGGGTGGTGGGTTGGGATTTCTTGCGAGTGCGATGTCGTCGGGCTGGTCAGCCCTTGACGCTGCCCGCGCTCAGGCCGGACTGCCAGAAGCGCTGCAGGCCGAGGAAGGCCACGACGATGGGGATGATGGTGAGCAGCGAGCCCGTGATCACCAGGTTGTAGATCGGCTGCGCCGAGACGCCGGTGGCCTGCGCGTTCCACTGGTTCAGGCCCACGGTGAGCGGATACCAGGACGGATCGCTGAGCATGATCAGCGGCAGGAAATAGTTGTTCCAGGTCGCGACGACCGAGAACAGCAGCACCGTCACGATGCCGGGGGCGAGCAGCCGCGCCGAGATCGTGAAGAAGGTGCGGAACTCGCCGGCGCCGTCCATCCGCGCCGCCTCGAGTAGCTCGGTCGGCACCGACTCCACCGCGTAGACCCATACCAGGTAGAGACCGAACGGGCTGATCAGCGAGGGGATGATGATCGCCCACGGCGTGTTGGTCAGGCCGAGCTGGCTGAACATCAGGAAGGTCGGCACCGCCAGCGCCGTGCCGGGCACGGCGATCGCGCCGAGCACCACGGCGAACACTGCGCGGCGACCGACGAACCGGAACTTCGCCAATCCGTAGCCGGCGAGCGTGGCCAGCAGCGTCGCTCCGCCCGCGCCGACGACGACGTACAGCAGGGTGTTGCCGAGCCAGCGCACGAAGATGCCGTCGCGGTAACTCAGCGTCTCGGCGATGTTCTGGAAGAAGACGAAGTCGCCGTCGAACCAGAGACCGAAGCTGGAGAGCAGCCCGGCCTGGGTCTTGGTCGCGTTGATCACCAGCCAGGCCAGCGGCACCAGCGAGTACAGCACGAACAGTGACATCAGCAGGGTGAACGCGACCGATTTGCGCGGGTGCAGCGAGGATCCGCGGCGGCGGGTGATCGTCTCCTTGCCAGCACGAGCCTTGCCAGGGGCGGTCTCGGCCCGGGTGAGCGTGGTCATCAGTTCTCCTTCCGCGCGCCGCGCAGCTGGACCACGTAGGCGATCACCGCGGTGATCACGCCCATCACGATCGCGACCGTCGCGGAGGCGTTGTACTGCTGGCCGGCGAAGGACAGGTTGTAGGCGTACATGTTCGGCGTGAAGTAGGTGGTGATGATGTTCGGCGCCAGCGTGCGCAGGATGTTCGGCTCGTTGAAGAGCTGGAAGCTGCCGATGATCGAGAAGATCGTCGCGATCACGATCGCGCCGCGCAGGGCGGGCAGCTTGATCGCGGTGATCACACGCATCGGGCTCGCGCCGTCGATCTCCGCGGCCTCGAAGAGATCACTGGGGATGGTCTTCAGCGCGGAGTAGAAGATCAGCATGTTGTAGCCGACGAACTCCCACGTGACGATGTTGCCGATCGAGGGCAGGATCCAGTCGCGCGAGAACGGCTGCACCACCTGGGCGCCGAAGAGGTCGTTCACGTTGGCGGCGAGGCCGAAGTTGTCGCCGTAGATGAAGCCCCACATCAGCACGGCGACGACGGCCGGCACGGCGTACGGCAGGAAGACCACGATGCGGAAGAACCCCGTGGCGTGCAGCCGGCCGCTGTCGATCGCGAGCGCCGCGATCAGTGCGAGGATCAGCATCACCGGCACCTGCACCACCAGGAACAGCAGCACCCGGAAGAAACCCTCCCAGAACGCGGCGTCGGTGAAGACCGCGATGTAGTTGTCGAAGCCGACGAAGGCGTTGCCGCCCACGAGCTGCTCACGGAACAGGCTGAGGTAGATCGAGTAGATCACCGGCGCGATGAACACGAGCAGGAAGATCACCAGGAACGGCGTGACGAAGGCCAGGCCCTTCCACTCGCTGCGCTCCCGGCTGCGCCGCGGCGGCATCGTCGGCGCCGACGAGGAGACCTCGCTCAGCGGTACAGGTGGGGACGTCATCGTCATCAGCGCTTCCATTCGGACAAGCCGGGTTCAGGGTTCGTGTCGCAGGGCCATGTTCACGTCAACATGGCAGGTCGTCACCGTAACATGTTCACGTAAACATGCGCCAGCACTTTTGCGGTCATCCGGCTCCGGACCCGCTATAAAGGGGAGACCATGACCGTCGAGAGCAGCTCACCGACCGCCGCACGTCGACGCGGCCCGTCGATGGCGGACGTCGCCCGCGAGGCCGGCGTCTCGGGTCAGACCGTCTCCCGTGTCTCGAACGGCAAGCACAACGTCGACGCGGACACCCGCGAACGGGTGCTCGGGGCGATGCGCTCCCTCGGCTATCGGCCCAACAGCGCGGCGCGGGCACTGCGCTCCGGCCGCTTCCACAGCATCGGCGTGATCATGTTCACGCTGTCCACCTTCGGCAACATGCGCACTCTCGACGCGATCGCGATCGCCGCGGCCGACGCGGGGTACTCGATCACGCTGATCCCGGTGTCGCATCCGACCCAGGGCGAGGTCTCGGTCGCGTTCCACCGGCTCAGCGAGGAGGCGGTGGACGGCGTGATCATCATCGTCGAGGCGCACCTGCTCGACGAGGCCGACATCGAGCTGCCGCCCGAGCTGCCCGTGGTGGTCGTCGACTCGACCGCGAGCGACCGCTATCCCGTGGTCGACACCGACCAGGCCGCCGGAGCGCGGCTCGCCACCGAGCACCTGCTGGGGCTCGGGCACACCACGGTGCAGCACGTCGCCGGCCCCGCGCGCTCCTACTCGGCGGAGCGGCGGCAGCTCGAGTGGGCGGCGACGCTGCACGAGCACGGCGCCCCCGTGCCGCACCCGCTGATCGGCGACTGGACCAGCGGATCCGGCTACCGCCTCGGTCTGCAGCTCGCGGCGGATCCGTCGGTCACCGCGATCTTCGCGGCCAACGACCAGATGGCGCTCGGGGTGTTGCGCGCGATGCACGAGAGCGGCCGCGCCGTGCCCGGCGAGGTGAGTGTGGTCGGCTTCGACGACATGGACGAATCCGCGAGCTTCTGGCCGCCGCTGACCACCGTGCGCCAGTTCTTCGCCGACACAGGCCGCCGCAGCGTCGAGAACCTGCTGCACGAACTCGATACCGGCGAACGCGGCGGCGTCACCTTGGTGCCCACCGAGCTCATCCTGCGCGACAGCACGGGGCCTGCGCCCCGCTGACGGCGCGGGCTGAGCCGGCGACGCGTTCACCCCACACACGCCCTTCTGGCGTAATCTGCATAACGAGCGAATCGGAGGAGACGACATGGCGGCGAAGAAGATCGTGAACTCCCGCAAGCTCCGCGAATCCATCGTCGGTTCAACCATGAAGAGCATGCGTATCGAGGGCCGAGAGCCTGCTCAAGCGCCGAAGGCCAATACCGCCAACACGGATCGGGTCGTTGCGAACCTGAAGTCTCCGTCACGGCGCATTCTTGGCTGACGAAGGCACGTACAACGACACCCCGGTGGGTCCGGACGACGCCGTCGCATTCCTTCCCGGTGTCGAATTCGAGACGCTCGCGGAGTTGTACGCCGCCGAAGCCCAGGAGTTGAACGATCTCCGGTCGCAGCTCTACGACGCGATCGAAGCGGGTGAGCTGACCGCGATCGACATCACGAGTCGCTACAACCTCGAGAAGATGCATGAGCTGGCGAATGGTGCGATTTGGACGTGGGCGGGCCGATTCAGGACCGCCGGGCTAAATATCGGGTCGCCTCCCGAGTTCATCCGTGAGCATCTGTACGGCGCACTGGATGGCTTCGCGTGGCAGACGGAGAATATCGAGACGATCGGCCTCTCACCGGAGCGTCTCGCGATGACGGCGCACCATCAGCTCGTGCGGATCCATCCGTTCGTCGACGGGAACGGGCGGATCACTCGCTTGTTCGCCGATGTGCTGCTGCTTGCCCTGACCGGCGATCGCGTCTTCGATTGGATAGAAGGAACCGCCTACTTCGATGCGCTTCGTCGCGCAGACTTCACGATGGATGTGAGCGAACTCCTGACGATCGTCGGCGTGCAGATCTTCCGCGACTGAGTTCGAGAGGGTTGTCACTCCGTCCCGCCGCGCGGCGGGACGGAGTGACACCCTTTCCGTCATCTCAGCAGCTGCGGGCCGGGTAGGCGGCCGGGATCACGGTGCTGACCGGCGCGCCGTTCACGGTGGCCGAGGCGGTCACCGTCACCTCGCCGGCGGGCACCGTGGCCGCGCGGGTGCTGAACGCGGCGGACGCGTTCTTGCCCGGGCCCACCGCGGTGAACTGCTTCGAGCCGTAGCCGCTGGTGACGGTCAGGTCGACCGGCACCGCGGATCCGTTCGTCGCCACGACGGTCAGCGTCACCTTGCCCGCTACGCAGCGGGTGGAGGCGACGACCGCCACATCGAGCGCGGGCGGCGCCACCACCGTGACGCGCACGGTGGTGGTGCTGGTCGAGGTGCCGTCCGCGGAGGTGACCACCACGGCGCCCACTCCCCCGTTCTGCTCGCTCGGCTGCGTCACGCGCACCCGCGCCGCCGCATCCGTCGCCACCGCGCCGAGCACCGGCATCCGCTCGGCGGTGACCGCGTACTCGGTGCGGGCCGGGTCGAAGTCGGCGACGCCGACGCCGTCCAGGCGCAGGGCGGCCAGCGAGCTGACCGCCGCAGGCGAGGCGACCGACTCGAACAGCTGCACCTCCGACACGATCAGGTGCGTGGCGGCGTAGGCGTTCATCACGACCCGGATGCCCGTGGCCGTCAGCGGCGCGAACGTCGCGGTCACCGTCGGCGCCGTGCCGTCGGCGGGTGAGGCGACGGGCTGCGGCGTCTCCCAGCCGGGCACGGCGCTCCAGGTGCCGTCGGCCGCGCGGGCCTGCAGCTGCATCGTCTGCGCCCAGCTGTTGGTGCCGTCGCGGTAGAACTGCACCGAGACCTGCTGCACCTGGCGCGCCGCCGGGAAGGCGTAGGTCAGCGTGCTCTGGGTCGGCTTGTTCGTCGACACCCAGTTCGACCAGCCCTTGTCGCCGAGCACACCGTTGCGGGTGCGGTCCGCGCCGTAGCCCGACTCGGCGGAGGTGGCGGTCGCCGTGATGCCCGCATCCGGGTTGAAGTTACGCAGCGTGCCCGCCGTGACCAGCACGGAGAGCTTCGCCGGCAGGCTCGCCTCGTCGGCGGTCGCCGTGCCGTTCACCGTCACGACGCCGGGCTGCGCGAGCGCGGCGGCGGTCAGCGCGGACCAATCCCAGACCACCGGCACCGCGAAGGTGCTGGCGGAGGCGCCGACCCGGGCGGGGACGGTCGTCGGGGCGGCGGACTTCACGCCGGCCACGGAAGCTCCGGAGGCGACGGTCAGCGACACGGGATCGGTGGCCGTCAGTCCGCCGACGTCGACCAACGCGGTCACGGCGATGGACTGTCCGTAGAGGTCGGTCGCGGTGCCGGGCACCTCGACCCGTCCGGCCGTCGCCCAGGCGGACGCGGCCGGCAGCTGCCAGGTCACCGCGGTCGCGGCTCCGGCACCCCAGGCGTACTGCGGAGCGACGGAGGCGGGCAGCGTCGGAGTGACACCCACCGCGGTGCGCGCCGCGACCGTCTGACCGGCGAGGGGCGCGAGGTCGCGCAGCTGCCAGGACTGGTTCGCGCCGCCGTTGGAGCCGTAGACCCCGACACCGGCGTTGTCGGCGCTGGACTGGCCGTTCACGTCGAGCGAGAGCGCGAGCGCCTCGTTCACCAGGGTGAACCTCACGCCGTCGGTGCTGTTCACGATCCAGCGGGTCGCCGCCGTGGTGGCCGCGCTGGCCGCCGAGATGCTGCGCAGGTCCGTGCCCGCGCTGGTGGCGCCGAGCATCCGTCCGTCCGCGGTCTCGAGCACAACGCGTCGGCTCGCCTCGCGCTCACCCGCCGGCACCTCGTGCACGGTCCAGGTCTGCTTCGCCGCGGTGGCGGAGTCGGTGCCGAGCGTGGTGATCGTGGTGGCGGTTGCCGAGGTGGTCGCCGTGAGCGCCTTGCCGCTCTGCGTGCCGACGAGCTGGTAGTCGTGGCCGTCGCGCAGCGTGGGCGCGCTGTCGGCGACGCCCGAGACGCCGTCGATCGCGAAGGTGGTGACCGACTTGGCCGGCACGGTGACCGTCGCCGTCTTCGACACGGGGTCGATCGCGACGGCGGACTTCTGCACGAGGGCGTTGCCGGTGGGGGCGGCGGCCGACGCGGCCTGCGTGGTCACGTACGGCGTCACGCTCGCGCCCGCGGCGATGCTGCCGAAGCGGGAGAGGTCCAGGGTGATCGAGCGCTCGCTGGTGCCGGAGTTGCTGTGCACGATCGTCGCGCCGATGCCGTCGGCGTCGACCGCGGCGGTGCTGGTCGCGTCATCGACGGCCATCAGGTGGTCGCCCTCGTGGATGAACTTCGTGAAGTTGCGGATGGTGTTGAACTTCGAGTTCACCTGGACGCCGCAGGCGGGAGCCGCGGTCGAGACACCGCCGGCATCCGCGACGCGGCGTGCGGACTTCCAGACCTCGACGCCGCCCTCCTGATACGGCTGGCAGTCCAGGTCGATGAAGATGGAACCCCAGTTCAGGTTCTCGCCCTTCGGGCTCATGTTGTACAGGTCCTCCACCGGCTGCCAGAGCACCCAGGCGTTGGGCTCGAGCTCGCGCAGGTCGTCGGTGATCCGCGAGGCGATGCCGAGGCCGTTCTCGATGTTGACCGGGTTGTAGCCCGAGACCCAGTTGCCCTCGATCTCGCTCATCCACAGGTCGGTGTCGGCCGACTTCGCGAGGTCGCGCACGGCCAGACGCCCGGAGGTGCCGTACGTGTGCACGTTCATTCGGTCGACCAGGTCGCGGGTCGCCTGCGGATACGCGGCCCAGTTGGTGGCGAAGATGCCCGGGTTGGTCTCGTCCATCGCGGCGAGCCCGGCGTCGGTCGTGGAGTCCGCGAGTGCGGCGGCGACGTCGTCGATCAGGCCGACCTGACGGGTCGGGCCCACGTGCATGCCCTCCTGCCGACCGCCGACGGGAACGCCGTTCTGCAGCGTGGTGCCCCAGTAGTTGGTGTTGGGCTCATTGAAGGGATCGAGCGAGTCGACGCTGATGCCGTACTCGTCCTCGAGGTGCTCGGTGACCGTCACGAGGTACTTCGCGAACGCCTCCTCCGAGGCGGGTTTGAGCTGCTCGCTGGACGCGTTGAATCCACCCGAGACGTAGCCGCTCTCGGTCATGAAGTACGGCGCACTGTTGGCGAAGGTCTCCCAGTGCGTGATCTGCTCATCCGCGGCGAGGCGCTCGACCCACCAGCGCTGCGTCTCATCCGCCGTCCAGTCGTAGGAGGCGGGGTCGTCCGGATCCCACGCGGTGCGGACCGCCTCACGCTGCGCGTACGTGGTCGCCGCGCCGCCGTAGGTGCCCTCCGAGCCGTCCGGATCCGCCGCCCAGTAGCCTTCGACCGCGCCGCCGGGGCGCAGGTAGTCGGTGACGTCGGAGGCGTTGCCGCCGCCGATGTTGTACCGGGCGATGTTGAGATCGAGACCGTCCTCGCCGAATACCTTCTGGTACAGCTCCTCACGTAGGGCCTCTGGATAGTCGCCGGTCGCGTTGGCGAACCAGACCAGGCTGGTGCCCCAGCCCTCGAACGCCTCGCCGGCCGTGGCCGGGTTCGGCGTGATCCGCACACCATCGGCCGCCGCCGCGGGCGAGGCCGCGAACGGCACTGCGAGCAGCGCCCCGGCCCCGAGCGCAGCGCAGGTGGCCAGCGCGGTCAGCCGTCTTCTGAACATCGTCATTGATGGTCCTCACTTCTTCACCGTCGAAAAGGGAGTCGCGCCACGCGAAGATGTTCCCGGGAACAGACTCGGGAGCGAGCATACGTGTTGACGTAAACATGCGAAAGGGGTGGGCGGCGATCCTGGTGGTGCGGAGTCGGAACCGGCAGCGCGACGCGCGCACACGCTGCCGCAGTGGCTCGCCACGGCGGCGGGAGCCGGCGCGCTGCTCGCGGGCGTGATCCTGCTGCTCTTCTTCGGAGGTCGCGCCCCGATCTTCCCGGCGGCATCGAAGGGCTGCAGCTGCCGACCGCGTCGACGTGGGAACGATCCACCGTCCGGTACGGGCACGATGACGATGGCCGAACGTGGGTGTTCATGTCCGCATCGTGCGGCAACACACCACGCTGACACGATTCGCCTCCTCCACAGGGTGAGTTTCGGGTCGAGTTTTCCAGCATGGCCTCTGCGGTGCGTTCAGCGTCGGTAGTACGTGCTGGAATACTCGTATGGATCAGAACGGGCGACAGCAAGCACCGCACGCGGTGCGCGAGACGGTACGGGAGTACGGCGACGAAGCCGCGTTCCTGGGCCGCTCGATGTCGCCGATCGCGCTGAAGCGAGCCGAGGCGCTGTACGCCGGGTATCGGGCGGGAGTCGCCCGGCCGGAGCTGTTCGCCCTCGGCCGGTCGGTGCATGCGGAGCAGATCACCGACCTCGCGGAGCGGTCAATCCGGGCCGAGTTCGCCACCGCGATGGGCATCTCGGAGAACGCGGCCGCTCGCGAACTCGATCACGCTCAGCTGCTCATCGAGGAGCTGCCGCAGACGTGGGCGCTGCTGGAGGACGCGGCGATTCTCTGGGAATGCGGGCAGCTGATCTGCACCGCGGCCCGACGGGTGCCGCTCGCAGCGCGGGACGTGTACGACTGGCGGGCCGCGCAGATGGCACCCGGCATGCGGCCCCACCAACTCAAGAAAGCCCTCGCGCGTCTCGTGGAGGCGTTGCAGGATCAGCCGCTCGCGGAACGACACGAGTTGGCGAAGGAGCGCCGCACCGTGTGGCTCACCCCCGAGGAGGACGGGATGTGCCTCATCTCCGCACTGCTGCCCGCCCCCGTCGCGCTCGCGGTGTACGACCGAGTCGACAGCATCGCGAAACTGATCCGCAAGGAGGACGAAGCCTGCACGGAAGAGCGCTCGTTGGCGCAGCTGCGCGCGGACGCGTTCGGGGACGTGCTCATCGACGGCGACATCGCGGGTACCACTCCCGACTCGGATGACCGGGCTCGCACCTTCCTCCCCGGTGTCCGCGCCCGCGTGCGCATCATGGTCCCGGTGCTGACGGCGGCGGGTGAGGACGAGGAGAACGCGGAACTCGACGGCTACGGACCCATCCCCGCCGACATGGCCCGCGGACTCGTCGGCACCGGCTCCGACTTCTACCGCGTCCTCACCGACCCGACGACCTGCGCCCCCATCTCCGTGGAGCGGCTGAAGCGGTTCCCGCCGGCGGAGATGCGCGTGTTCATCCAGTTGCGCGACCTGACCTGCCGGTTCCCCGGCTGCACCCGCCCCGCGGCGAAAGCCGAGATCGACCACGCGCAAGAGTGGGCCCGCGGCGGGCACACCGCCATCCGGAATCTCCTGACCCTGTGTACCAGCCACCACCACGTGCGGCACGGAGACCAGTGGAGCTACCGACTCGCCCCGGACGGCACCGCGGAGTGGACCAGCCCCACCGGCAGACGGATCACCACCCATCCGCCCGACGTGCCGGGAGCGACACCGGGACCGGTGTTCCGAGACAAGCTGTTCAGCGAAGATCCACCGCCGACCGCCGAACAAGCCGGATTCTGAACACCCCGCCCCACCCGCACTCCCCGCCCTCCCGCTGATCGAGCCTGCCGAAATCACAAAACCCGCACGGGATGGTTTCGGCAAGCTCAACCAGCGGAAAGGGAGACCCCGCGGACCCTGATTGAGACTGCCGAAATCACAAAGCCCACAGAGGATGGCTTCGGCAAGCTCAACCAGCGGAAGAGGGAGACCCCCCGCACCTGCTGATTGAGCCTGCCGAAATCACAACGCCAGTGAGCGATGGTTTCGGCAAGCTCAACCAGCGGGAGTGTCGATCGGCGGCCGGTCCAGCCGACCCGCACGCCCGCGCGAGGGTGCCATGCCGCCGCGGCATCCGCAATCGCGATGTCATCCGGCTGTCACATGACAGCGGATGACCTCGCCCGCGCGACGCGGGGCCCGCCCGACGCGGATCCTGACGGGGTCGCCACACCGGCGACCCGTCGAAAGGACCCACCGTGACCATCGCGAGACGCAGCTTCCTCGCCTTCGTGCCCGCCACCGCCATCCTGCTCGCGGGCTGCTCGGCTGGGGCCGACGCCGCGACCGGAGCCGCCACCGCGGAGCCGGTGCCCGGCGGCATCCTCAAGGTCGGCCTGACCGACCTGCCGCCGATCCTCGACGCGTCGATCACGCCCTACAACAACTTCGTCGGCCGCGCCGTGGTCGACAACCTCTTCGACCAGAACCTCGAGACCGGCGAGCCCGAGCCGTGGCTCGCCACCGGCTACGAGGTCAGCGACGATGGCCGCGTCTTCACGATCACCCTGCGCGAGGGCGTCACCTTCAGCAACGGCGAGGTCTTCGACGCCACCGCGGTGAAGGCGAACCTCGACAACGCGATCGAGCTGCGCCGGAACGAGGGCGTCGGCGTGGCCGCCGCGTACATCTCGGGCTACGTGCAGTCCACGGTGATCGACGCGAACACCGTCGAGGTGGAGTTCGAGTCGAGCAAGGCGAGCTTCATCCAGGGCCTCACCGAGAAGGCGCTCGGCATCGTCTGGCCCGGCAGCCTCGCACTGCCGTTGGCCGATCGGCAGAACAACGGCGTCATCGGCACCGGACCGTTCATCATCAACGAGATCGTGCCGGATGACCACATCACGATCGTGCGCCGCGAGGGCTACGCCTGGCCCTCCCCCAACTCCACGAACCCCGGCGACGCGTACCTCGACGCGATCACCTTCGTCGAGATCCCGGAGAACGGCGTGCTCACCGAGAGCCTGCTCAGCGGCGAGATCGACGCCACCGTCTCCTTCGACGTCAACGACATCGAACGGCTGAAGGGCGAGAGCTTCGAGATCACCAGCCGCGTCTCCGCCGGCGTGCCGGACACGCTGTACCCGAACCTCGACATCGCGCCCTTCAACGACATCGCCGTACGCCGGGCCGTGCAGATCGGCTTCGACCGCACCGAGATCAACGCCGGCGTCTACAGCGAGTACAGCCCGATCGCCACGGCGCCGGTCTCCACGCCGGTGCCCGGGTACGTCGACCTCAGCGACTCCCTCGGCTACGACCCGAAGGCGGCGATCGCGCTGCTCGAGAAGGCCGGCTGGGTCGAGGGGGCCGACGGCATCCGCGAGAAGGACGGCGTGCGCCTGATCTCGCACATCCTGTTCACCAGCGTGAACGACAAGCCGGCGCTGCAGCTGCTGCAGTCGCAACTGCTGAAGATCGGATTCGACCTGCAGCTGGACCAGGTCACCTCGGCCGAGAGCACCGCCCGCCAGGAGTCGGGTGACTGGGGCATCCTCAAGGGCAACTTCACCCGCGCCGATCCCGATGTGCTGCTGAACACCTACCACCCCGACTTCGTCACCTACGCCCGGTACACCCGCGAGAACGTCGGCGACCTCGCCGATCTGCTCGACGCGCAGACCACCGAACTCGACCCGAAGAAGCGGTACCCGATCGTCAAGCAGGCCCTCGAACTGATCGTGGACAAGGGCTACAGCTTCCCGTTCAACGAGTCCGGCCGCAGCGTCGCGCACGCGCCGACGAGCCACGGCTACTCGTTCACGCTGCCCGGCTGGTCGGTCTTCTCCGACGTGTGGAAGGAGTCGTGAGCCGGTGAACACGACGGAGTCGCTGTGGCGATACGGCGCGCGCCGCATCGGCCACGCCGCGATCGTGGTCTGGGCCGCTTACACGATCACCTTCCTGCTGCTGTACGTGCTGCCCAGCGACCCGGTCGCGATCATGATGGCGACCGCGAACCAGGACGGCGCGAGCAGCGGCGGGGATGCGGCGCAGCAGCGCGCGGTATTGGAGGCGAAGTACGGCTTCGACCAGCCGGTGTACGTGCAGTACGTGACCCTGCTGATCCGCGCGGTCTCGGGCGACTTCGGCTCGTCGATCGCCAGCGGCCGCTCCGTGCTCGACGAGATCGGCGCCGCCCTGCCGGGCACGCTCCAGCTCGCCGGGCTCGGCCTCGCGTTCGGACTCGTGCTCGGAGTGCTGATCGCGATCGTCGCGAACCTCACGCGCTCGCGCCGGCTCAGCCGCTTCCTGTTCGCGGTGCCGCCGTTCGTGGCGGCCGTGCCGACCTTCCTGATCGCGCTGCTGCTGCTGCAGCTGTTCGCCTTCGAGTTCCGGCTGGTTCCCTCGCGCGGCAGCGACGGATTCGCAGCACTGATCCTGCCGGCGGCCACGCTGGGGATCGCGATCAGCGCGCCGATCGCCCAAGTGCTCGGCGGCGGCATCCGGCAGACCTTGCGTGAGCCGTTCGTCGACGTGCTGCGCACGAAGGGGCTCTCGCGCTGGGGCATCCAGATCGGCCACGTGCTGCGCAACGCCTCGATCCCGGCGCTGACCATCCTCGCCCTGATCGTCGGATCGGTGTTCTCGGGCGCCGTGATCATCGAGACCGTCTACTCCCGCGCCGGCATCGGGCGGTTGCTGCAGCAGTCCGTGGACCGGCAGGACATCCCGATCGTGCAGGCGATCGTGATCGTCTCGGCCGTCGCGTACGCGCTGGTCAACCTCGCGGCCGACCTCGTGCATCCGCTCATCGACCCGCGGATCCGGCGCGCCGCCGCGGCGCATTGAACCGCATCTCCTGGAAAGAGCCCGTCATCATGACCAGAATCGCCGTGAGCCTGCCGCGCACGCTCGCACTTCCCTCCGCCCGGCGGCTCGTTCGCGAGCCCGGCTACCTGCTCGCGATCCTCGTGATCGCCGTGGTGCTGGCCTGGGTCGTCGCGCCCGGATTGTTCACCTCGATCGACCCGTTGGCGACCGACGCGGTGAACAAGTTCCAGCCGCCGTCGTTCGCGCATCCGTTCGGCACCGACTACATCGGCCGCGACATCTTCGCCCGGGTCGTGCACGGCAGCGCGCTCTCGCTGCAGGCGACCACGCTGGCGCTGGTGCTCGCCTTCGCGGCGAGCGCCGTCATCGGCCTGCTGGCCGGCTTCGTCGGCGGCGCGCTCGACAGCATCCTGATGCGCATCGTCGACGTGTTCCTGGCGGTGCCGGGCCTGCTGATCTCGCTGCTGCTGATCACGGCACTCGGTTTCGGGATGCTGAACATCGCGATCGCCGTGGCCGTCGGCTCGGTCGCGTCCTTCTCCCGCGTGATGCGCGCCGAAGTGATGCGGGTGTCCGCCTCGCCCTTCGTCGAGGCCGCGCGCGCGAACGGCGTGCGCTGGCCGAGCATCCTGATCGCGCACGTGCTGCCGCACGCCCGCGGGCCCGTGCTCTCGCTGATCGCGCTGGAGTTCGGCGCCGCGATCCTCTCGATCGCCTCGCTGAGCTTCCTCGGCTTCGGCGTGGCACTGCCGGAGCCGGAGTGGGGCAGTCTCGTGGCCGAGGGCCGCAGCTACCTCGGCACGGCCTGGTGGCTGACGCTGCTGCCGGGAGCCGTCGTGGTGGTCGTGGTGCTCGCAGCGAACCGGATCAGCCGCGGCATCGGACGAAACAGCCTCGGACGGAACGAGCGATGAGCGCGATCCTGGCCGTCGAGGGCCTCTCCGTCTCCTACGGCAGCACGGCCGCCGTGATCGACTCGAGCTTCGACGTGCAGCGGGGCGAGATCGTCGCGCTGGTGGGCGAGTCCGGCTCGGGCAAGTCGACCACGGTGCAGACCCTGGTCGGGTTGCTGCCGGACTCCGCCCGAGTCTCCTCCGGCCGCGTACTGGTCGACGGCACCGACATCGTCGGGCTCTCCGAGAAGGCGCTGCGCCGCGTGATCGGCTCGCGGATCGGCTACGTGCCGCAGGATCCGACCGTCTCGCTGGATCCGGTGAAGTCCATCGGCGCGCAGATCGCCGAGGTGTTCCGCGTGCACGGCGGCGACCGCCGCGAGGCCGCCCGACTGAAGGCGATCGGGGTGCTGGAACGGGTCGGCTTCGACCGGCCGCAGGATCGCTACGGTCAGTACCCGCACGAGATCTCGGGCGGCATGCGCCAGCGCGTACTGATCGGCATCGCGCTCGCCGCGAATCCCCGCCTGATCGTGGCGGACGAACCCACCTCGGGCCTGGACGTCACGGTGCAGAAGACCATCCTCGACGAGTTGACCCAGCTGGCCAGGAGCGAGAACGTCGCCGTGCTGCTGGTCACGCATGACCTCGGCGTCGCGCACGACCGCGCCGATCGGATCATCGTGATGGAGCAGGGCCGCGTGGTCGAGACGGCCGCGACGGCCGAGCTGTTCGCTACGCCGCAGCATCCGTACACCCGGCGACTGCTGGCCGCGGTGCCGGCGCTCTCGCCGCTGCGTGCGCGGCGGGAGGAGCATCGGCGGCAGGAGCGTGAGCGAGAAGAGGCGAGGGAGCGGGACGGAGTGACAACCCCCTTCCTCGAGGTCGCGGACGTGAGCCGGGAGTTCCGGCTGCGCGGCGCGCGGGAACGGCTGATCGCGGTGGACGACGTGTCGCTCAGCCTCGATGCCGGTCGGACGCTCGGGATCGTCGGCGAGTCCGGGTCCGGCAAGTCGACGCTGGCGCGGATCATCGCCGACCTCACTCCGGCGAGCTCCGGTGAGGTGCACCTCGAGGCGTCGACGCTGTCGTCGCTGAACCCGGCTGCGCGACGCGAGCGCCGACGGCGGGTGCAGTACGTGTACCAGAATCCGTTCTCCTCACTCGATCCGCGCTTCACACTGGAGCGGATCATCGCAGAGCCGTTGACGGCGTTCGGCGTCGGCGATCGCGCATCGCGTCGAGCGGAGGTGGCGCGACTGCTCGACCTGGTGGCACTGCCGGCCGCCTTCGCGAGCCGGACCCCGGTCGAGCTCTCGGGTGGGCAGCGTCAGCGTGTCGCGATCGCCCGAGCCTTGGCGCTCTCGCCTCGGTTGCTCGTGCTCGACGAGCCCGTCTCCGCCCTCGACGTCTCCGTGCAGGAGCAGGTGCTCGAACTCCTCGTCGAGCTGCAGGAACAGCTCGGCCTCGCGTATGTCTTCATCTCGCACGACCTCGCCGTCGTCCGCCTGCTCGCCGACCGCACCGCCGTCATCCAGCGCGGGCGTGTCGTCGAGGAGGGGCCGACCGAACGGATCTTCACCGATCCGCACCACGACTACACCCGCAGCCTGCTCGCGGCGATCCCCGGGCCGGCACTAAGTATCCCGGCACTGAACAACCCGGGCCTTAACAACCCGGCACTGAACATCTTGGAGAAGCACGCATGACCACGCCACGACAGATCCACCTCGGCCTCTGGCTCACCCCGATCGCCGGCCTCGGCGGCTGGCGCGCGCCCGACAGCGGCGTCGAGAACGTCAACGACCTGGAGCCCTACGTCGAGCTCGCCGAACTGGCCGAGCGCGGCCGACTCGACGCCGTGATCCGCGGCGACGGCGTGAACGTGCACAAGGACCGCGCGAAGGACGGCCCTTTCGGCCCACTCGAACTGATCACGCTCTTGGCCGCCCTCGCGGCGCGCACCGAGAAGGTCGGGCTGATCGGCACCGCCTCCTCCACCTTCAGCGACCCGTACAACCTGGCGCGGCAGTTCGCCTCGCTCGACCACATCAGTCGCGGTCGGGTCGGCTGGAACCTGGTCACCAGCTCGGCCGGCGAGCGCAACTTCGGCTACGACGAGATCCCGGATCAGGTCGCCCGCTACGCCCGCGCCGACGAGTTCCTGCAGGTGGCCACCAAGCTCTGGGACAGCTGGGCCCCGGATGCGATCGCGATCGACCGCGAGAACGGCCGCTACTCGCATCCGGAGCGGGTGCGCGAGATCCACCACTCCGGCGAGCACTTCCGGGTCGACGGGGCGCTGAACGTGTCGCGCTCGCCGCAGGGCCGGCCCGTGCTGGTGCAGGCCGGCTCCTCCGGCCCGGGTCGCGACTTCGCGGCGCGCAACGCCGAGGTGATCTTCACGGCGGCGACCTCCAGCGACAAGGCGGCCGACTTCTACCGCGACATCAAGCGCCGCATCGGCGATGCCGGGCGGGATCCGTCGAGCGTGAGCGTGCTGCCCGGCTTCAACCTCTTCGTCGCCGAGACCGAGAGCGAGGCGAAGAAGCTCTACCGGGACCGGCTCGACGACTTCGACTTCGAGAAGGCGATCCCGGCACTCGCCGAGACCCTCGGCGGCGCGGACTTCACCGACATCGGGCTCGACGAGCGCATCCCGGCCGAGCGCTTCGTCGACACCTCCACGCTGAGCCGGCGCCAGAGTCGGCCGCAGATCTTCGTCGACCTCGCCCTCGAGCGCGGCTACACCCTGCGCCAGGTGCTCGAGGTGTACCTCACCAGCTTCGGACACAACCACTTCGTCGGCTCCGCGGAGCAGGCGGCGGACGAGCTGCAGCGCTGGTTCACCGAGGGTGCGGCCGACGGCTTCGTGATCTTCCCGGGGCGCGGGCTGGAGAGCGCGCGGCTGCTGGTGGACGTCGTTGTTCCCATCCTCCGCTCCCGCGGCCTGTTCCGCGAGGAGTACGAGGGCACCACCCTCCGCGACCACTTCGGTCTGCCGCCGGTCGAGCCGGTGCTCCCCGTCGACCTCCGCGGCGAGGTGCTCTACGCCTGACCTCGAGCATCACCCCGCGCGAAAAGCCCGGGTTGTCACTCCGCGTCCTTCATCGAGGAGATGTGGACGCGGAGCGACGACCCGGGCTTTTCCGGGTGCGCGTCAGGCGTAGGCGGCCGCGTCCCGGCGCTCCCAGGCGCGGGAATCCGCCTCGATCAGGGCGCGGAACTGGCCGGCGGCGCCCTCGGGGCTGAGCCGCCAGGCGGACAGCGTCTCGGGCTCGACCCGATCGGCGCGGCCCGCCGCCTCCAGCAGCAGCTGCGTCTGCGCGGCCCGTTCGACCGACAGGAAGTAGAAGCCGGCCTCGGCGATGCTCGCGCCGAAGGTGACTGCGCCGTGCGAGCGCTGGATCAGGATCCGCGCCTCGGCGCCGAGCGCCTCGGTGACGGGCTGGTCGAAGCCGGTGCGGAAGGCCTGCAGTCCGTCGAGCCACGCCGAGTCCGTCGTGAGCGGGTACAGCAGCCCGCCGCGGCTGGACCACGCGAAGGTGTGCAGGGAGTGCACGTGCAGCCCGGCCAGCAGATCCGGGCGGGCGCGGTGCACCTCGACCTGGCTCTGATAGCCGTGCGCCTCGTGCCGCCCCTCGACCACGCGGCCGTCGCCGTCGACGAGCACGATGTCGGCCGCGTCCGTGAGCTCGAACGGCACGCCGGCGGGGTTCACCCAGTAGCGTTCCTCCGCGCCCGGATCGCGCACCGTGGCATGCCCGGCGAGGCCGTACTGGAAGCCGCGGGCGCCGAGGATGCGCAGGGTCGAGGCGATGTCCGAGCGGATGTTCGCGCGGGCGAGATCGAGGTCGAGGTCGGTCATGGTGTCTCCTTGTTGTGTGGCTGGCATCTGATTCGTGCACTCGGCGTCGTGCGCGCTGATGCCCGCACTCCGCTTCGTGGTGGGGCCGAGCAGCCCCGCGATCGAGTCTCGACAGCACCGCGTCACAGCTCCCGCCCGCGAGTCACGCGGCGTAGCCCGGCGCAACACAGCGCGGACGCCCTTGCGTCATCCGGTGCCCGCAGTGAATGACGACGATCGCCGCTCAAAGGCTCTGCTCGGGCCGGTTCAGCCCCGATGGCCGTCATTTCCTGCAGGCGCCCGAAACCGCCCGATCGACCCCACTGCCGTGCGAGCCGCACCCCGCTTGCGCCGGCGCGCCTGCCCGAGCAGCACCCCGCCCAGCACGAGCGCGACCCCGGCGAGCTGGCGCGGATCGAGGATCTCGCCGGCCAGCAGCGTGCCCAGCAGCACGCCGGTCACGGGATTCAGCAGCCCGATCAGCCCGACCGCGCCGGCCGGCAGGTGCCGCAGCCCGGTGAACCAGGCCACGAACGCCACGGCCGTCGCGATCACACCCACGTAGGCGAAACCGAGCAGCGCGGCCGGGTCCAACGCGGGCGGCGCGCCCTCGACGATCAGCGCGAGCGGGAGCAGCAGCAGCCCGCCGCCCACCAACTGCCACGAGGTGACCGCGATCGTCGAGTCCGTCGGTGCCCAGCGCTTCGTCAGCACAAAACCGACCGAGGACATCAGCATCGCGCCCACCGAGGCGGCGACACCCCACGGGCTCACCGTGCCGCCCCCGCCGGCCAGCAGCAGGCAGACGCCGGCGAAGCCGAGCGCCGCCCCGCCGAGGCCCGCGAGGGTCGGGCGTTCGGCGAGCAGCGGCCACGCCAGCAGCAGGAGAACTCCGGCCGAGGTGGCCATGATCGTCGCCGCGATGCCGGAGGGCAGTAGCTGCGAGGCCACGTAGATCAGCACGAAGAACGCCCCGACGTTCAGCACGCCCAGCAGCAACGCCTTCCACCACCAGCTCCCGCGCGGCAGCTTCCGGGCGAGCAGCAGCAGCAGGATGCCCGCGGGCAGCGCCCGCACGGTCGCGCCCCAGAGAGGATCGCCGGGTGGCAGGAACTGTCGGGTGACGTAGTAGTTCGAACCCCAGGCGATCGGAGCGATCGCGGTGATCAACAGCCAGCGCCAGCGACTCGCCGAAACCGCTCCTACAGAAACGCTTATAGCTTCCACGGAAGCGACTATAGCTTCCACGGAAGCTATAGTCGAGAGATGCCGATCGATCACGTAGGACGCATCCAGGAGCAGTGGCGTCGCGAGCGCCCCGATCTCGACGTCGATCCGCAAGGGGTGATCGGTCGGCTGCACCGGCTCGCCGGCCACCTGACCGCCGAACTCGTGCCGGTCTACGCCCGCCACGGACTCGGCGAGGGCGAGTTCGACGTGCTCGCGACGCTCCGCCGCGCCGGCGCCCCGTTCGAGTTGGCGCCGAGCGAGCTCGCGGCGCACACCATGGTCACCACGGGGGCGATGACCAAGCGGCTCGACCGCCTCGTCGCGACCGGACTCGTCGAGCGCCGCCTCGCCGAGGACGACGGCCGGCGCCGCATCGTCGCGCTCACCGCCGCGGGCCGCGAACGGATCGACGCCGCCTTCGCCGAGCACATGGCCAACGAGCGCCGGCTCGTCGACCAGCTCGATGCCGCCGATCGCCGCGCGCTCGAAGGCATCCTGACCCGCTGGCTCACGCACTACGAGGCCTGACGCAGACGACATCGGGAGTCACAGTGTGCCCGGCGGATGAGCGACGGCCCGGCGGATGTGCCAGCGTCGAAGCATGAGCAGCCAGCGCAGCGAGACCAGCGCCCACTGGGGCACCTACACGGTCGAGGTCTCGGCCGACGGACGCGTGCTCTCCGCCACCCCGCACGACAACGACCCCGACGCCTCCCCCGCCATCGGCAATGTCGCAGTGGCGCATCACGCCCGCTCGCGCGTGCTGCGTCCGGCGATCCGCCGCGGCTGGCTGGAGCGGGGACCGGGGCCGGATGCGCGCCGCGGCGAGGACGCCTACGTCGAGGTCGAGTGGGAGCAGGCGTTGGACCTGCTCGCGGCCGAACTCGACCGCGTCCGCATCGCGCACGGCAACTCCGCGATCTTCGGCGGCTCCTACGGCTGGGGCAGCGCCGGTCGCTTCCACCACGCGCAGAGCCAGCTGCACCGCTTCCTCAACACCATCGGCGGCTACACCCGATCCGTGAACTCCTACAGCCGCGGCTCCAGCGTTGTGCTGCTGCCGCACGTGATCGGCGCTCGCGCCGACCTGGAGCTGCGCGCGAAGCCCGTCTCGTGGAGCGACATCGCCGAGCACACCGACCTCGTGGTCACCTTCGGCGGCATGCGCCGCTCGAACACCTGGGTGGTACCCGGCGGCCACGACCGGCACATCGCGAGCGAACGCGCCCGCGCGGTCGGCCGCAGCACCACCGTCGTCTCGCTCTCCGCCCTGCGCGACGACGCCTTCGAGGAGGTCGGCGCCGAGTGGATCGGCGTGATGCCCGGCACCGACACGGCCGTGATGCTCGCCCTGATCCACGTGCTCGTGGTCGAGGGGCTGGCCGACGACGCCTTCCTCGAGCGCTACACCGTCGGCGCCGAGCGGGTGCGCCGCTACGTGCTCGGCGAGGAGGACGGCCTCGCCAAGACGCCCGAATGGGCCGAGAGCGTCTCGCGGGCGCCCGCCGCCCGCATCCGCGACCTGGCCAGGCGGATGGCGTCGGGCCGCACTCTCGTGAACGTCGCCTTCGCCCTGCAGCGCGGCGAGCTGGGTGAGCAGGCGATCTTCGCCGGCGTCACCCTCGCGGCGTTCCTCGGCCAGATCGGACTGCCGGGCGGCGGATTCGGCCACGGCTACGGCTCGATGGGCGACTACGGCGTCGGCGTCGCCGGGCCGAAGCTGCCCACCTTCGGCCAGGGCCGCAACGCCGTGCCCGACTTCATCCCGTGCGCGCGCATCAGCGACCTGCTGCTGCACCCGGGCGAGGAGTTCGCCTACGACGGCGCCCGGCACCGCTATCCCGCGATCGCCTTCGCCTATTGGGCCGGCGGCAATCCGTTCCACCATCACCAGGATCTGCGCCGGCTACGCCGCGCGTTCGCCCGGCTCGACACGCTCGTGGTGAACGAGACGCACTGGACGGCGACCGCCAAGCACGCCGACATCGTGCTCCCGATCGCGAGCAGCCTCGAACGCGACGACCTCGCCGCCGGAGCCGGGGATGCGCGCCTGCGCGCCTCGCCCCGCGCCGTGCCGCCCCTCGGCGAGAGCCGCGAGGAGTTCGCGATCTTCGCCGCCCTCGCCGACCGGCTGGGCCATGGCGCGGCATTCCACGAAGGCCTCGACTCCGCCGGCTGGTTGCGCCGCCTCTACGGTGAATGGCGTGCCGCACCCGGCACACCCCCGGCGCCCGACTTCGACGAGTTCTGGCAGCAGGGCGGCGTCGACCTGCCGCAGCAGCCCTACGCCGACACCGTGTTCTCGGCGTTCCGCGCCGACCCCACCGGGAATCCGCTGCAGACTCCGAGCGGGCGGATCGAGCTCTACTCCGCGACCCTCGACGGCTTCGCCCTCGCGGACGCACCGGGCCAGGCGCGCTGGCTGGAACCGAGCCAGTGCTGGCGCGCGGCCGGCGGCGACCAGCTGCACCTGCTCGCGAACCAGCCGAGCCACCGCCTGCACAGTCAGCACGACATGGGTCCTGCCAGCCGCTCCACCAAGGTCGGCGGGCGCGAGGCGATCCGGCTGCACCCCACGGATGCCCACGCTCGCGGTATCGCCGACGGCGACGTCGTGCGCGTCAGCAACGCGCAGGGATCCCTCCTCGCCGGCGTCCGGATCGACGACGGGCTGCTGCCCGGCGTGGCGCAGATGCCGACGGGCGCCTGGTACGACGGCTCCCGCCCGGACATCGCCGACTGCATCAACGGCAACGTGAACGTCCTCACCCGCGACGTCGGCACCTCCTCACTGTCGCAGGGCTCGAGCGGATCGCACGTGCTCGTCACCGTCCGCCTGTGGACCGGCGAGCTCCCCGACGTCCGCGCCTACGAGCCACCCGTGTTCGTCGCGAGCTGAGCACCGACCGCCGAACCGCGGTCAGGGCCGGCCACCGGCGCTGCTCGCCAGCGTCGCTCCCGGCGGAACTCGAGGCGGAACCGACCGCCCGAGGTGGCCCCGCACCGTCGCGCTCCCGTACTCGGCGCGGAACAGGCCGCGCTCGACCAGCCGCGGCACCACCGCCCCGGCGAAGGTCTCGAACTGCTCGTGCAGGTAGGCGCTCAGGATGGTGAATCCGTCGACCGCGCTCGCCCGATACCAGGTCTCGATGTGGTCGGCGATGTCCTCCGCCGACCCGACGACGATCGGCGTGCCGACCAGCTGCGCCACCAGCAGGTGCCGATAGCTGACCGGGCGCGACCCGCCGACCCCGCGCCCGCTGCGCTCGCGCACCCGATCCAGCAGCGCCCGGCCCGCCGCGTTGAACTTCGCAGCGGTGATCGGCGAGACCGCCTCGTCCAAGCGGTGCGAGGTCAGCGGGATGCCGATGCTGCGCAGCAGCTGCGCGACCGTCCGATTCGCCGGCGTCGTCGACTCCTCGCGGTCCGCGAGCGGAACCAGCTCGACCAGCTCGTCGTAGATCCGCCAGGCCTGCTCACGCGTGGCCGCCACGATCGGCATCAGCGGCGCCAGAATGCTCAGGTCCCCGGCCGCCCTGCCCTCCTCGTGCAGGCGCGAACGCATCTCGTGGTGGAACTCGATCGCGTCGCCCAGGCTCGGCGGATCGACCAGGTGGATGTCGGCGTTGCGCGCCGCGAACCGCCGCGAGCGGATGGACGAACCGGAGTGCACCAACGGCACCTGCCCCTGCGGCGGGCGCAGGACGTTCAACGGCCCGGCCACCGCGAACTCCGGGCCGACGTGATCCAGAGCCGCCACGCCGTCCGGGTCGAGCAGCCGACCTCGCCGAGAATCGCGCACGAACGCGTTTTCCTCCCAGCTGTCCCACAGTCCGCGCAGAACGTCGACGAACTCCTGCGCCTCCTCGAACACGTTCGCCGCCCCGCTGCGGCCCGCCCGGCCGAAGTTCGCCTGCGCCCGCGCATCCGCCCCGAGCAGCAGGTTCAGACCGAACCGCCCCGCGCTGAGCCGGTCGATCGACGCCGCCGTCCGCGCCACGGCGTAAGGCTCGCTCACCGCGATCGCCGTCGTGGCGAGCACGCCGATCCTCCGGGTCTTCGCCAGCAGGTGACTCGCCGTGCTGATCGGCTCCGTCCGCGCCAGCAGGTACGGCTCGGTCAACTCCAGCTCGGCGTTCGTCGAGAGCCAGTCGCCGATGAAGACGAAGTCGAGGTGCGCCGCCTCGGCGGCGCGGGCGAGCCGGGTGAGGGCGCGGGCGTCGTTCGCCGGATCGTTGTGCGCCCCCGGCATCCGCCAGCCCGAGGGGAACGCGCCCAGCGGGCGCGCGGTCACACCGAGCACGACGTGCCCGGCTCTCTCATACCAGTCGGCTTGTGGATTCGTGGTGCTCATCTGCTCGATGATATTCGCCGATATCGCCTTATCTCCTTTATGACGATTGACTACCGACCGATCCGCGTATTCAATTGGTACTCATTCGAATCGCTTATCGAATATTCGCGAGCAGAACGTGACGCGACGGCGGGATTCGAACCCGCGTGCACGGTTTTGCAGACCGCTCCCTGGCCTCTCGGGCACGCCGCGATGGCGATATCAAGCTTCGAATAGTCGACCGGAATTGTCACGATTGTGACGGGCTATGTCGTCGTGCAGGCGATATCGCACCGACCGGGACCGGGCGGATATCGAAGAACGGATTCAACGAAAGGCCGTCCGTGCACGAGGTGCAACGCTGTGGAGTTATCAATATTCGGGCCCGGATGAGCGGGGGGCGGAATGTGCGGAGGTGTGGCTCGTCAGCCGGTGGGTCTGTCGCGTTGTGGGATGGATTCGTGGAGTGGGTTTTTGCCGGGGAGTTCGGTGAGCCTCCTTTCTGGGTCGGTTTCTCTGGGCCGGTACAGGTAGTACCGGGAGCCGGTGCGGGTGATCCGCCAGTGCTGGTTGTGTAAGAGCAGGTGGTGGGCTCGGCAGAGCAGGATCCCGTCGGGGACGTCGGTGTTGCCGCCGTCGCGCTGCCATTCGTTGAGGTGATGCGCGTCGCACCACGATGCGGGCCGGTCGCAGCCGAGCCAGCGGCAGCCGCCGTCGCGGGTGACGAGTGCGATGCGCTGCTTCTTCGAGAACAGCCGCTGTGTGCGACCGAGGTTGAGTACCACGCCGTCATCGGTCATCGTGATCGGCGCGATCCCGTCGGCGCAGGCGGTGGCGCGCACGAACGCGGCGGATACGACATCGCGGGAGGTACCGAGCACGCCGAGTCCGTCGTCGGCGGCGTCCGCCGCGGTGTCATCGAGAGCGTCGAAGCCCTCCTCGTCGAGGGTCACTCCTGCTTCGTCGGCGGGGTGAAGTTCGGTGGCGCGGATGATCACCGCGACCGGAGCGCCCTGACGGGGCAGCGCGTTCTTGTCGGTGGTGACCGCGATGCGGAGGGCGGCGCCGAGCGCGTCATGCCACAGCTGCGGCACGCTCGGCGCATCCTCCGTGGCGGTGTCGCCGTCCGTGAACCGCGGCTGGCGCAGCGACGCCGCGACGACGCCGTCACAGAGGGTGCGCAGGTTCTCCGCCACGTCCGCGGTCAGGAACCCGGACACCCGGTGCATCCCGTCCTCCGCGGGTCCGATGCTTAGCGCTCGTCGGGACACAGCGAGCCGCTCACGCGAGAGCACGAGCGTGCGATCGAGTCCGTCGCGGCGGTACTTCGCCTCCTTCAGCAGCACCTCCGGCGTCATCGCCCCGCGGTCGCGGACCTGAATGAGTAGGTCACGGATCGCCCCGGCGAGCGCGTGCCCGGTGACCTCCCGGGTCGGCGCCCCGATCCCGCGGATGATCGCCGCCGCACCCGCGGCGGAGAGCAGCCCGCCCTCCACGAACAGGGAGATCGCGGCGTTCCATCCCGACGCGCACGCGCAGAACGCGCCCCCGCGGCAGGCCTCGCCCAGCGGATCCGCAAGAGCCGGTTCACCAGAGGAAATCGCCAGCAGCGTCCCCACCTCGATCGCCTCCGCCGTCTCCCGTTTCGATGCCCCGGTCATCCCCGCGATCAGCTCGACCGCATCCTTCGCGCCGGCCCGCTTCGCCAGCGACTCCGCCCCGAGCGCGGGGGCGGAGCGTCGTGCGATCTCCGCACACACCGCCGCGGACGCGACCCCGTGCGCCTTCCCGATCGCCCCGAACACCTCCACGAGCTTCAGCGCGTCTTCATCGCCCAGCCCGGGAAGCGATGCCGCGCCTGCCGGGAGCGGGGTGTTGAGCTGGGTGCTCGCGATCCGCCAGATCGTGTTGATGAGAGGTTCCATACGAACAATGCTCGCATCTATCTTC
>JABMLH010000007.1 GCA_013205085.1 Microbacteriaceae bacterium VKM Ac-2854
CCCACTTCGATACCGGAGATCCTCGCTATTTCAACTCACGCCACGCTGAACACAACCTCCCGGGGAACTACACCTAGAGCCTCGGCGACCACCTCCGCGAGATGCCTCTTCTGCACGCCCGATGCGGCGTGTCGCGTACAGAAGAGGCATCTCGCGGGATGGCCCTTGACACGTCCGAACCGACTTGTATGATATCTGCTATCAGCTACAAAGGAGTGATGGTGGAAGAGACGAGTGCCCTCGCGGGCTATCCCGCACGAGTCGAGATCCCGGCGGCCGAGGTCGCCGCAGCGGTCGAACGCAGCGGACGCGTGTTGATCGTCCTCGACGACGACCCGACCGGAACCCAGTCGGTCGCCGACCTCCCCGTCCTCACCGCGTGGGAGCAGGACGACTTCCGCTGGGCGCTCGCCCAGGGCGCATCCGCCGTTTACGTGCTGACCAACACGCGCAGCCTCGACCCGGCCGCCGCCGCCGAGCGCAACCGCGAGATCGTCGCCAGCGCCTCGGCCGTCGCCGCCGAGCGTGGCACACCCATCGCCTTCGTCAGCCGCGGCGATTCCACCCTGCGCGGCCATTACCCGCTCGAGACCGACGTGATCGAGCAAACCCTGCTCGAGAGCACCGGCCACGGCTTCGACGGCGTGGTACTCGTGCCCGCCTTCCCCGACGCCGGTCGCATCACCATCGGTGGCGTGCACTACATGCGCACCCCCGACGGCCTCACGCCGATCGCCGAGACCGAGTTCGCCCGCGACGCCACCTTCGGCTACGCCTCCTCCGACCTCGCCGAGTACGTCGCCGAGAAGACCGAGGGTCGCTGGCGCGCCGAGCAGGTGCTCCGGCTCGACCTGAACATCCTCCGCGGCGGCGTCGACGGCATCGTCGCGGCCCTCCTCCCGCTCACCGATGCCACCCCGATCGTCGCGGACGTCGTGCACGAGGACGACCTGCGCCTGCTGGCCCTCGGCCTCGCCGCCGCCGAAGAGGCCGGCAAACGCTTCATCTACCGCGTCGGCCCGCCGTTCGTGCGCGCCAGGATCGGGCAGGAGACGCATCCGCCGCTCACCGCCGCCGACGTCTTCGGACCCGAGGGCAGTGACGCGATCGGCGGGCTGATCGTGGTCGGTTCGCACGTGGGGCTCACCTCGCGCCAGCTCGGCGTGCTCACCGCCCAAGGCGGGCTGGAGAGCACTCTCGAGATCGACGTCGAGGCCGTGCTCGCGAACGACGCCGAGCACCTCGCCGCGATCGTCGACCGCGCCGTCGACGCACTCGGCCGCGGCGACGTGGCGGTGCACACCAGCCGGCTGCTGCGCAAAACGGAGGATGCGGATGAGAGCCTCGACATCTCCCGCCGGGTCTCGGCCGCCGTCGTCAGCGTGGTGCAGCAGGTGCTCGCCCGCATCCGCCCGCGCTTCGTGATCGCGAAGGGCGGCATCACCTCCAGCGATGTCGCCGCCCACGGGCTCGGCATCCGGCACGCCATCGTGCGCGGCCCGATGCTGCCCGGCATCGTCTCGCTCTGGGAGCCCGTCGACGGACCCGCCGCGGGCATCCCCTACATCGTGTTCGCGGGGAACGTCGGCGACGACGATTCGCTCGCCGCCGTGGTCGCCACGCTGACCCATCCCACCCTCGCAGTCGCGTGACCCGCGAACACCCCTTCCCCCACCAGACAAGGACCCCCATGACCACCTCCACCTACCGCGTCGCCGTGCTCGGGCTCGGCGCCATGGGCCTACCGATGGCCACCCGCCTCGCCTCCGAACTGACGGTGCACGGCTTCGACATCGCCGAACCGCGCCTCGCGCTCGCGGCGGATGCGGGCATCACCCCCTTCGACTCCGCGCGCGCAGCGGTGGCCGGCGTCGACGCCGTGCTGCTCGCGGTGCGCAACGGCGCCCAGCTGCGCGACGTGCTCTTCGGCGCGAACGGCGTCGCCGCCACCCTCGAGCCCGGTGCAGCGGTCATCATGACCAGCACCGTCGGCATCGAGGACGTTGTCGCCGTCGCCGAGCAGCTCGAGCCGTTCGGCGTGCACCTGGTGGATGCGCCGCTGTCCGGCGGGCCCGTCCGCGCCGGTCTCGGCGACCTGCTCATCGTCGTCGGCGCCACCCCCGAGGCCCGCGCGAAGGCGCAGCCCGTGCTCGAACTGCTCGCCTCCACCCTGAGCATCATCGGCGACAAGGCCGGCAACGGCCAGGCCTTCAAGACCGTGAACCAGCTGCTCTGCGGCGTGCACATCGCGGCCGGCGCGGAGGCGCTCGCCCTCGCCGAGGCGCTCGGCCTCGACGTCGCGGCGACCCTGGAAACGCTCGCCGCCGGCGCCGCCGGATCCTTTATGCTCGGCAACCGCGGACCGCGGATGCTGCAGGCCTACGACGAGGACGGCGCCGAGGTGCTCAGCCGCCTGGACATCTTCGTGAAGGACATGGGCATCGTCACCTCCGCCGCCCGCACCTCCGGCCTGGCGACGCCCATCGCGGCCGCCGCCGAACAGCTCTACCTGCTGGGCGCCGCCCAGGGCCTCGCCGCCGCGGACGACTCCGCCGTGATCAAGGTCATCGCCCCGCAGCACCTCACCCCGAAGCAGCTCTCTCAGAAAGACGGTCGATGAACATTCTCACCGTCGTCCGCAGCGCCGCGGACGCCCCGATCGCTCCCGCGGTCGAACTCGGCACCCCGCTGCTGCTCGGCATCGCCGCCGCCGGCATCGCGCTGCTGCTGGTCTTGATCATCCGCTTCAAGATCCACGCCTTCGTGGCGCTGCTGCTGGTCAGCATCCTCGTCGCCGTCTCGGCTCAGATCCCGCTCGCCGACATCTTCACGCTCGTCGCCAACGGCGTCGGCAGCACGATGGGCAAGGTCGCCCTGATCATCGCGCTCGGTGCGATCCTCGGGCGCCTGATCGAGGTGTCCGGTGGCGTGCAGAGCCTCGCGGATCACTTCACCCGGGTGCTCGGACCCAAGCGGGTCGCGATCGCGCTGACGATCGTCGCCTTCCTCGTGGCCATCCCCGTGTTCTTCGAGGTCGGCGTGATCGTGCTCGTGCCGATCATCTACGCCTTCAGCAAGGTCGCCGGCCTGAACCCGATCAAGTTCGGCCTGCCGATGGTCGGCCTGATGCTCGCCGTGCACGTCGCCGTGCCGCCGCACCCGGGCATCGTCGCCGGCGCGGGCGTCTTCGGCGCCGACATCGGCCTGATCGCCCTGATCGCGCTTCCGATCTGCGCCGTCCTCGGCTTCCTCTCCTACTCCGTGTCGAGCCTGATGAACCGGCGCGACTACGAGCTCGCCCCATCCGTCGCCGCGCAGCTGGCCGAGATCGGCGGCGTCACCTCCGCCATCCGCACCATCGACCGCAACGGCGAGGTGCTGGCTCCGCCGCGTGCCGGGCTGATCATCCTGCTGGTGGCGATCCCGATCGTGCAGATCCTCGTCGGCACCGTGGGCGCTCTGGTTCTGCCGGCCGACAGCTTCGCGCACGGCCTGAGCGTGTTCATCGGCACCCCGGTGCTCGCCCTGCTCGTCGCGGTCGGCATCGCCTTCTTCGCCCTGCCGGTCAAGCGCGGCTGGTCGCTCACCCAGACCAACGAGATCTTCGAGGGCGCGTTGCCGCCGATCGCCTCGATCCTGCTGGTCGTCGCCGGCGGTGGCGTCTTCGGCGCCGTGCTGCAGGCGAGCGGCATCGGTGGCGCGCTGGCCACCACGCTGGACACGCTCGGCGTGCCGCTGATCGTGCTCGGCTTCGTCGTCTCGCTGGTGCTGCGCGCGGCGCAGGGATCCGCGACGGTCGCCATCGTGACCACCGGCGGCCTGCTCGCCACGGGCGTCGCCGATGGCGGCTACACGCCGCTGCAGATCGCGATCATCACCGTCGCGGTGGGCTTCGGCGCGCTGGGCCTCTCGCACGTCACGGACGCCGGCTTCTGGGTGGTCACCCGCTACCTCGGCCTCACCGTGGCCGACGGACTGCGCACCTGGACCGTGCTGACCACCGTGCTCGGCGTCGCCGGCTTCGCCCTCACCTACGCGGTCTGGCTGTTCGCCGGAGGTGGCGCATGAGGGTCCGGATGGACGAACTGATCGAGCAGCGCCAGCTGCTCGGCGGGGCCGTCGCGGCGCTCACCTGCTACGACTTCACCACCGCCCTCGCGGTGGTCGACGCGGCGGAGCAGCTGGAACGCGGCGTGATCCTGCTGGTCACCCCGAAGACCGCGGCCGACCGGCACGGTGCCGCGTTCATCGCGGCGCTGCGCGGGCTGGCGGATGCGTCCAGTGCGCCCGTCTCGGTGCAGCTCGACCACGCCACCGACCTCGAGCTGATCCTGCGCTCGGTGGCGGCGGGAGCGGATGCGGTGCTCGCGGACGGCTCCGCGCGATCGTTCGAGGCCAACGCTGCGTTCGTCGCCGAGGTCGTGCGCCGCACGGGCGTTGTGGTCGAGGCCGAGCTCGGCGAGCTCGCGGGCGACGAGGATCAGGCGTTCGCCGTCGTCTCGACCGGCAAGACGGATGCGGCGCAGGTCGCCTCGTTCCTCGACGCGTCCGGCGCGCACGTACTCGCCACGTCCGTCGGCAACGTGCACGGCACCTACGCCGCGGATCCACAGTTGGACTGGCCGCTGATCGACGCCATCCGCGCCGCGTCGCTGGTGCCGCTGAGCCTGCACGGCGCCTCCGGCATCCCCGAGGCCGACCTGCGTCGGGCCGCGGGCGCCGGCCTGGGCAAGGTGAACATCAACACCGAGCTGCGCGCGGCCGTGCTGGCGGCCGCCGCCGAGCAGCTGCCGGACTCGCGTGCGCAGGGCGACGACGTGCTCGCCTACGAACGCGCCTGGCGCGGCTGCGCCACCGCCTTCGCCCGCGACGCGATGCTCCGCCTCGACGCCCGGGCGCCCCAACCCGCCTGACCCGCGCCGCGAGACCCCCACGAGATGCCTCTTGTGTACGCCACGCACGGCGTGTCGCGTGCAGAAGAGGCATCTCGCGGGGTCAGCGCGCCGCCTTCACCGCATCCGCCCCCGCCCGCACCAGGTCGGCCACCGACGCGTCCGGCAGGAACGCACGGGTGATGCCGAGACCGATCGCCGGCAGGTCAGCCTCTTCGGGGAAGAGCAGGTAGATCGGCTCCGCGCGCGGGTTGAACTTCTGCTTGAACTTGTGCAGCGAACGGAAGCCGTAGACGGGCTCCAGCGCCGCGCCGATCCGCTCCAACGCCTTCTCGACGACGCCGTCGGCGACCGGGCCCGAATGCGCCAGCGGCGCGCCGGAGAGCGACATGATCTCCGCACCCTCGTCGCGGAACGCTGCCGCGGAGGAGGCGATCAGGAACTCCATCACCGGCGGGAAGCCGCCATCGCGCCGACGCATCAGGTCGAGGGTGTAGCCGCGCACGACGCCGCCGGTGCCGTAGATCGGCAGCCAGCTCAGGAAGCCGTCGATCGTGCCGTCGGCGGTCTCGGCGAGCGCCAACCGCACCGCGGGATCGAGCGCCTCATCCACCGCGCCCAGGGTGAATCTCATCTCCGGCAGGTCCTTCTCGCCCACCCACTGCTCCGAGATCGCGTCGATCTGCCGGCGGACGGCGTGCGGCTCCTCCGCCAACGTGGTCAGGCGGAACGTCATGGTCTCCCGCCCGGCACGGTTCATCGCCGTGCGGACGGTGTTCCAGCGCTTACCGGTGAACTCCAGCCCCGGCAGATCGACGATGGTGTCCTCCGCGATCTGCAGCGCCTTCCATCCCTCCGGGCGGATCTCGCGACCGTGCTCGCTGGCTCCGAAGACGCACGGGATGTAGCCCGCCCGCTCGCACGCTCCCGCCCACTCCGCGAGGGTGAAGCGCTGCTCCCGCCACGGCGCAATCGGATCCGACAGCGCGATCGCGACACCGGCGTGCGTCTGGAACGCAACCATGGTGTCCGGATCGCTGCCGAAGAAGTGCGCGTTGTCACGCCACGTCGCCATCCACGACAGCGCGCCGCCGCCGGTGCGCATGACGATCGAGCGGACGTCGGTCGCGCGATGCGCCGAAGCATCCGGGATGCGCCGGCGCAGTCGGGCGCGGAACGCGGCCCGGGTGAAGGCCAGGTACAGCAGCACGAGCAGCCAGAACACCGCGGTCGCGCTCGCGAGAGAGAGATCGTCGCGGGAGTCGGCGACCTCGGCCGGCGCGAGGGTGAGCAGGATGACGGCGAGGATGCCGACCAGGATGTTCAGCATCGCGAGCACGATCGCCACGATCCAGGCGACGCGGTAGCCCTTGCGCAGTCCGTTCGCAACGAGCAGCACGACCACCGCGTCGAACAGCACGTCGACCACGGATCCGCCACCCGGCACGGTCGCGCCGAACGGTCCGTCAGTGGGGATGAACGAGATGATGAACTGCGCGGCGCCCACGGCCACGATCAGGACCCACGCGGTGAAGCGCCGCTCGCGGATGGTCGGCCGACCGAATCCGCGCAGGTGCACGGCGAGCACGAGCGCGACCGCGGCGGCGCGTTGCACGTCGCCGAGGGTTCCGAGGAACAGCACGCTCACGATGCAGAACGCGGCGAGCGCCAGCTGCGCGCGCGGGCGCCACGGCAGCGGCAAGGTGCAGACGGCCGCGGCGAAGCAGGCGAAGAGTCCGCCGCTCGCGCCCGCGTCGTACAGCGCCGCGAGTTCGCCCGCCCACGCGGAGCCGGCCGGGGCCGCGATCGCCAGCAGAACCAGGGTCGCGGCGATGGCGAACAGCTGTCCGACCACGAACCAGAACACGGCGACCCGGGTGCCCCGGCGCCACTCCAACCAGCCCATCCCCAGCGGAACGAACAGCAGCGGATACAGGTACGCGAGCGGATCCGTGACCAGGAAGGTGCCCGTGATCGGCGTCCACCAGATGCCGTGTTCGATCGCCGGGATGCCGTAGCCGACGTCGCCGAACCAGCTCTGCTGCGCGGACGGCGTCACGAATCCGCCGGACAGGATGCCCGCGACGATCAGCAGTACCGCCAGCGCGACGGTGGCCGGGACGCGCCGGAGGATCGTGAGCGGTTTCGGGGTGGGCGGGGTCGCGACCTCGGACACGGCGGCTCCTTGTTCGTGGAGGGGTGGCTCTGCCGACGCTAGCGCGCCCGACGCCCGGGCAGTACCCCAGAAGAGGGTTCTCACTTCGTCGGTCGGTGGCGGACGAAGTGACAACCCTCTACCGCGGCACGCCTTTATCGCAGCAAGGTCGCGAGGTGCCCGCGCAGCAGGGCGCCGACGTCGACGGCGTCGCGGTCGTACAGCCACTGCAGTTGCAGGCCGTCCCAGAGACCGAGCAGCCAGGTCGCCTCGTGCACGGGGTCGCGGCCCGGGGCGAGCGCGCCTTCGGCCGTGAGCCGGTCGAAAAGATCGATAAACGAGGCGCGAGAACGACGCATCCGTCGCTCGAAGTAGTCGTGCGCCGGATGCTCCGGCGCCGCCCCCTCGCTGGAGAGCACCGTGTACACCTCGATCAGGCCCGGCGAGGTCGCGTTCGCATCCGCCCCGTCCGCCAGCGACAGCAGTTCCGCTCGAGCAGACGGATGCGTCGCCGCGGGTGGGATCGTGATCGCGTCACGGTGGATCAGCACGGCCGCCAGCAGCTCGTCCTTGCTCGCGAAGTGGTGCAGCAGGGTCGACTTCGGGATACCGGTTCGCTCGGCGATCTCGCGCAGGCTGGTCTGATGGAAGCCCTCGCGGCTGAACAGGCGGGTCGCGGCGTCGACGATCGCGGCCCGGCGTTCCCGGCCGGGAGCGTAACCGGTGTCGTCCGCGGCCACGGCGGCGGCGAGCCCGCCGATGTCGAGGGTCTCCGCCGGCCGAGCGAACGGCGGATGCGCGTGGCCGAGCCGGGCCGCGAGGTGGGCGACCACGTCCACCTCCTCCGGGGCGTAGAGGGATTGCAGCTGCAGGCCGTCCCAGCCGGCCAGGAGTCGGGCCGCGTCGTCGGGCGGCATGCTCGTCATCTCGTGCCGCCGCAGTCGCTCGTAGCGTTCGCGGAAGTAGGCGTGCGCCGGATGCGCCGCGGCGGTCGCCTCGCCGGCGAGCCGGGTGAAGAGCTCGACGTAGCCCGGGGTGGCCGCATTGCGGCGGGCCAGGTCCAGCGGGTCGACGGAATCCGGCGGCTCTGCTTCGAAGCGCGCGATCAGGGCGAAAAGGATCGCGTCCTTGTCGGCGAAATGCCGGAGCAGTCCCGGTGTCGACAGGCCGGCCGCCGCAGCGACCTGCCGCATGGTGGCGCTGCCGAAGCCCGCCTCGACGAAAAGCGTCTGCGCGGCGTCGAGGATGCTCGCGCGCCGCGCGACGCCGTTGGCGTAGCGGCGCGGGGTGGGTGCATCCGTCGCCGTCATGGTGAATGAGCCTAGGGCGTGTGACTCAGGGCTGCTCGAACGAAAGGGCATCGCGGAATCCCGACGACACATCCGCGTGATTCCGCGGCGCCGATCGCGCCGAACGGGATGGCCGTGGTTCTGAGCAGCCCTGAGTCACGCCAGGCCGCCTCATACCTGATTCATACCAAGCAACTGTTAACACTCGGTCGGGTTTGGTGTACCGTGAGCGAGCGAGCCGACGGAGGCTCCCGCTGAAAGGACCAGAAATGACACTGCCGTCATCCGCGCCGGACGCGACGTCGGACCCGAACCGCCCCATCCCCGCCCCGGCCACGGCCGCCGCGCTCCCCGAAGCCCTCGCCCCGATGGGGTCGACCGCCGGCCTGCAGACCATGTTCGACCGGCCGAACCGCGAGCCCCGCAGCTACCTGCCCACCCTGGCGCTGGCCAACTTCGGCATCTACGTCGCCCTGCTTACCCCGGTGATGGTCTCGATGACCTTCAAGGTGCAGCACATCACCGCCGACACCGGCGCTGCGACCGCCGCCCTCGGCACGGTGCTCGGCATCGGCGCCCTCTTCGCGCTGATCTCGAACCCGCTCGTCGGCCGGCTCTCCGACCGCACCACCTCCCGCTTCGGGATGCGCCGCCCGTGGATCGTCGGCGGCTCGATCATCGGCTTCCTCGCCCTCGTCGGCGTCGGCCTCGCGCCGAACGTCTTCATCCTGGGCGCCGCCTGGTGCGTGGCCCAGGCCGCGATGAACGCCGTGCTCGCCGCCGCCAACGCCACGCTCGCCGACCAGGTGCCGGCCGAGCGCCGCGGCGCCGTCTCGGGCTGGGTCGGCATCGCCACTCCGCTCGCGATCCTCGGCGGCTCGCTCCTGGTCAGCTTCTTCGCCGACGACCTGCTCCGCTTCGCCGTTCCCGCCGCGTTCGGCCTCATCCTCAGCCTGGTCTTCGCTGCCCGCCTGCGCGACGTCCGCCTCGCCGCCAAGCCGGCCGAGCCGTTCGGCGCGAAGCAGTTCCTCGGCTCCTTCGCCTTCAACCCGCGCAAGCACCCCGACTTCGGCTGGACCTGGCTCACCAAGTTCTTCGTGATGTTCGGCTACGCCGGCATCGCCACCTTCCTGCCGATGTTCCTGGCCGAGAAGTTCGCCCTCGACGAGGCCGCCATCATCGGCGTCATCCTCGCCGCCAACACCGCCTCCACCCTGGCCATGGCCGTCTCCAGCCCGCTCGGCGGCTGGCTCTCCGACAAGCTCGACAACCGCCGCCTCTTCGTCGCGCTCGCGGGCGGCATCATGGTGATCGGCCTGGTGCTGCTGGCCTTCGCCCCCTCGGTCGCCGTGGTGCTGATCGCGCAGGCGATCATCGGCCTCGGTGCCGGCTCCTTCTTCTCCGTCGATCTCGCCCTCGCCACCCAGGTGCTGCCGAACAAGGACGACACCGCGAAGGACCTCGGCGTGCTCAACATCGCCAACGCGCTCCCCCAGTCGATCGCCCCCGCCCTCGCCCCCGCTATCATCGCGATCGGCTCCACAACCGCCTTGGGCGGTTACACCACCTGGTACCTCTTCGGTGCCCTCATCGCGCTCGCCGGCGCGGTGCTCGTCTACCGGATCAAGGGAGTGCGCTGATGCCCGGCACCACCGCCAACGAAGACATCGACACCCGCTACCGCGACGCCGCCCTCCCGATCGAGGAACGCATCGACATCCTGCTCGCGCAGATGACGGTCGAGGAGAAGGCCGGCCTCTTCTTCCAGAGCATGATCGGCATGGGCGAGAACGGTGAACTCGCCGGCGACAACCCCGCCTTCGGCCTGCCGTCCACCGAGCACATGGTGCGTGGTCAGCACCTCAGCCACTTCAACCTGCTCGGCTCGGCGCCGACCGCCGGCGAGATGGCCGCCTGGCAGAACCGTCTGCAGGAGCTGGCCGCCTCGAGCCGCCTCGGCATCCCGGTCACGCTCTCCTCCGATCCGCGGCACTCCTTCACCGACAATCCCGGCACCGGATTCGAGGCCGGGCCGTTCTCGGAGTGGCCCGAGCCGCTCGGCCTCGGCGCGATCGGCGACCCCGAGGTCGTCGAGCGTTTCGGTGACATCGCCCGCCAGGAGTACACCGCCGTGGGCCTGCGCGTCGCCCTGCATCCGCAGATCGACCTGGCCACGGAGTCGCGCTGGGCCCGCCAGGTCGGCACCTTCGGTGAGGATGCCGAACTCACCAGCCGACTCGGCGCCGCCTACATCCGCGGCTTCCAGGGCGAGCTGCTCGGCGCGACCTCGGTCGCCACGATGAGCAAGCACTTCCCGGGCGGCGGCCCGCAGAAGGACGGCGAGGATCCGCACTTCCCGTACGGCCGCGAGCAGGTCTACCCCGGCCACAACCAGGCCTACCACCTGAAGCCCTTCGAGGCCGCGTTCGCCGTGGGCGCCAGCCAGATGATGCCGTACTACGGCATGCCGATCGGCACGGAGTGGGAGGAGGTGGGCTTCGGCTTCAACAAGTCGGTGATCACCGGCCTGCTGCGCGAGCACTACGGCTTCGACGGCATCGTCTGCACCGACTGGGGCCTGCTGACCGACTCGAACATCATGGGCGACCTGCACCCGGCGCGCGCCTGGGGCGTCGAGCACCTGAGCGTCGCCGAGCGCATCGTGAAGGTGCTCGAGGCAGGCTGCGACCAGTTCGGCGGCGAGTCCCAGCCGGAACTCCTGGTCCAGCTGGTGAACGACGGATCCGTCTCGGAGCAGCGTCTCGACGTCTCCGCGCGCCGGCTGTTGCGCGAGAAGTTCGTGCTCGGCCTCTTCGACGACCCCTTCGTGGACGCGGCCGCAGCGGATGCGCTCGTCGGTTCCGCGCCGTTCCGCGCGGCCGGCGAGGCCGCGCAGCGCGCCTCCGTCGTGCTGCTCGCGAACGACGGCTCCGTGCCGCTGGCTCGTGGCGTCAAGATCTACGCCGAGGGCATTGCGGATGTGTCCGCGTACGGCAGCCGGGTCGACTCTCCGGAGGAGGCCGACGTCGCGATCATCCGCCTGCAGGCACCGTACGAGCAGCGCGCGACCGTGTTCGAGAACTTCTTCCACGCGGGCTCGCTCGACTTCCCGGATGAGGTCGTCGCCCACGTGCAGGAGGTGGCGGCTGCGGTGCCGACCGTGGTCGACGTGTTCCTGGACCGCCCGGCGATCCTCACGCCGTTCAGCTCCGCCGCAGCCTTGACGGGCACCTTCGGCGCCAACCCGAATGCGCTGCTCGACGTGCTCTTCGGCTCGTTCGCTCCGACCGGGAAGCTGCCGATGGATCTGCCGCGCTCGATGGCAGCGGCCGAGGCCCGCCGCCCCGACGTGCCGTTCGACACCGTCGATCCGCTGTTCCGCTTCGGACACGGGCTGACGTACTGACCCGTCCGTCACAGAAACGACGACCCCCTGACGAGATGGGCTCTCACCAGGGGGTTGTCGTTTCTTCGACACCGCCTGGGGGCGCCTAGGCTCTCCCTATGAGTCTGCTCATCTCCGTGGTCACCGTTGTGCTGACGGTGCTCGCGCTCATCGACGTCGTACGCCAGCCCGACAACGTGATCAAGAACCTGCCCAAGATCGTCTGGGTCCTGCTGATCGTGTTCATCCCGATCATCGGCGTCTCGCTCTGGTTCATCCTCGGCCACGACTGGAAGCGCGGCGACGACGGCGGATCCTTCGTGCCCCGCGGCCGACGCACCGTCGCCCCGCAACGCGTCGAGCCCTACCGCCCGCCGGCGCGCAGCACCGAGGAGCAGCTCGCCGACCTGGAGCGCGAGGAGGAGCACTACCGCCGCCTCGCTGAGCAGCAGCGCCGCGAGCGCGAGCGCCCGCAGGACGAGCCCTCCTGACCACGTCGGCCGGCTCTCGCCGTCATAACTTCGGATCGCTCGGCGGGCCACCTCCTTCGGCGACCGCGGCTCTGCTTAATCATGCGGCTGCCGACGCGCACTACTCGGGTGGCCTCGCGAGTCATCCGAAGTCATGACTCGGACGCGCGCGAGACCCCGCCGAGACGGCGGTCCTCCGACCGCTACACCGCCAACACCCGCACGTCCCAGGGGCCGAGTTGCAGCGCGGCGCCGGCGGCGAGCGCCTCTCCCGTCAGCACGTCGACGGCATCCGTCGGCAGCGGATACGAGCTCGGCTCGAACGACCAGTTGAAGACCGTATGCACCGTCTCGCCGCGCTGGTTCACCGCGCTGGAGACCGACTGCGACGCGGTCGCCGGTCGCCACGACGGCGTTCCGGAGCCGACCGAGACGACCCAGTCCATCAGCGCGGAGGCGAGCGCCAGGTCGGGCACAGTGCCCACGTAGGTGACCCGGCCCGATCCGTGCCCGCGCGTGGTCGCCGCCGGCCAGCGCCCGAAGTGCGGATGCACGTAGCGCACCAGCACCTCGGCCCCGTCCAGCTGCAACCCGTCGACCCACTTGGTCGCCGTCGCTCCGGCCGGCACCTCGAAGCCGCCGTCGCCCGAGACGACCGGCAGCGGCACCTCCAGGTTGCTGAACTCGTCGTAGAACACCCCGGCCGCCTCGTCGAGGAAGGCCGGCTTGCGCTCCAGCCGCGCCCGCTGCTCCTGGTCCTCGTATCCGGTGCGGATGCCGACCACCAGGTGTCCGCCTGCCGCCGCGTAATGCTCCAGCCACTGCAGCTGCGCGTCCGTCGCGATCGTGAACGCCGCGGCGACCAGCACCGGATGCGCCGCCGCGAACTCCGCGGGCGTCACGTCGGCCAGCTGCGACGGATGCACGGTGTGCGCCTGCAGCCCCGCCTCGAAGGTGCCGCGCGCGAAGGTGTCGAACACGGTCTGGAACGAGCGCCGGTCGGCCTCTGCGATGGTGCCGAGGGCCGGATGCTCGTTCAGCGCCCACTTGCTCTCGTTCGAGAACAGGATGGAGACGTCGCTGTGCGGAGTCAGCTGCGTGACCCGGTCGCCCGCCGCCGCGAAGTCCGCCCCCAGTTCGGCGATCTGCTCGTAGACGCGGCCCGGCTGCTGGCTGTGCGGCAGCACCCCGCCCCAGTAGGTCTCGGCGCCGTAGTGCAGGGTGTGCCAGTGCCAGTACTCGATCATGTTCGCTCCACGCGCCACCAGCTGCCAGGCGACCTGGCGCCACTGCCCGTCGTACGCGGGCTCGTTGAACCAGGAGAAGCCGATGGCCTGCGCGTTGGTCTCGGTGACCAGGAACGGCGCCTGCTTCGAGCCGTACATCCGGTCGCCGCTGGCCACGATCGACCAGGTGCCCGAGCTGGTCCAGTGCTGGCCGCTGAGTTCGTGGTTCGGCAGGGCGAGCTTGTCCTGCATCCGGTAGTACGGGTTGCCGGCGGTGATGTCGAGGGTGCGAGTGACCGCGTCGTCTTCGAGCGTCGGCCGCTCGTAGGCGATGCAGGTGGTGACGAACTGGTCGTCCCGCCCGCTCACCGATGACGCCACCTCGCGCACCACCTCCGCCTGCCACGCGATGAAGTCGGTGGTGATCGACGCCTGGAACCTCCGCCATGCGAGGTCGTACTGCGGCTGCGCGTTCGCATCCGCCGTCCACAGATCGGCCCAGGTCGACAGCTTGTGCGACCAGTAGGTCAGGCCCCACTCGGAGTTCAGCTTCTCCACGGTCCCGTAGCTGTGCCGCAGGTGGTCGACGAAGCGCTGGAACACCTGCGCGTTCGCGAAGATCTCGTTGCCCGGCTCGTTGTCGACCTGGTAGCCGATCACCGCGGGGTGACCGGCGTAGCGCGCCACGATCTTGCGGATGATCCGCTCCGCGTAGAAGAGGAAGGCCGGATGCGCGTAGTTGATCTCCTGGCGCACGCCCCAGCCCATCCGCTCGCCGCTGCGGCGCTCCACGTTGATCTCGGGGTTCTCCCGCGCCAGCCACATCGGCACCGCGTACGTGGGGGTGCCCAGGATCACGCTGATGCCGTGCTCCTGCGCCGCATCGAGGATCGGCTGCAGCCAGTCGAGGTCGAACACCCCGTTCTCGGGCTCCCAGGTCGACCACACGGATTCGCCGACGCGGATCACCGAGAACCCCGCCGCTTTCATCAGCCGGAAGTCCTCCTCCAACCGCGGTGTCGGCTGGTACTCGTGGTAGTAGGCCGCTCCGAACAACACCCGCTCGCTCAGTCTCTGCATGTCCTGCTTCTCTCGTTTCTCTTGTGTGTCACGTATCTGCCCTGGCGAAAAGTTGCAGGTCAACGCGAGTTGTCCTGCAACTTTTCGCCAGGAGGTGGGGGTGGTGGGCCGGGGCCCACCAGGCCGGTCAGCCCTTGATGGCGCCGGCGGTGAGGCCGTCGAGGAGTTGTTTGCGCAGCAGGAAGAAGACCAGGATGGTCGGCACGCTCGCCAGGACGGCGCCGGCCAGCACCAGGTCGTACGAGCGGTTCTCCGCGGCGAACAGGATGTTCAGGCCCAGCGGCAGCGTGTACTGACTCGCATCCGAGACCAGCACCAGCGGCCACATGAAGCTGTTGTAGCTCTGTAGGAAGCCCCACACGCCCAGAGCGCCGAGCGAGGGGCGCAGCAGCGGCAGCACCACCCGCCAGAAGGTGCCGAACTCCGAGTTGCCGTCGATCCGGGCCGCCTCGATGATCTCGTCGGGGATCGACTGCACGATGAACTGCTGCATCATGAAGATCCCGAACGCCGGCGCGACCCACGGCACGATCAACGAGAACCACGGATTCGACAGCCCGGTCTTCACGACCAGGATGAACAGCGGCACCAGGATCACCACGAACGGCACCGACAGCGACGAGAACATGATCGTGAAGAGCACGCGCTTGCCGCGGAAGGCGAACTTCGCGAAGCCGTAGCCCGCCATCGCGCAGACGAACACCGAGATCGTGGTGGCGATCAGCGAGGTGCCGATGCTCATCCCGAACCAGTTCCAGAACGGCTGCGTGGTCAGCAGGTTGACGTAGTTCTCGCCCGTCACCGGATTCGGGATCAGCGACGGCGGCGTCGCGAAGATGTCGCCGCGGTTCTTGAACGAGCCGCTCAGCGCCCAGAGCAGCGGCGCGACGAAGACGACGAGCAGGGCCGAGAGCGTGACGTAGAGCAGCACACGGCGCGACTTCTGGCCGGTGCTGCGCAGCGGCCCCCGCGAGGGCGCGCGGCGGGCGTCCACCGTCACGATTCGAGTGGTTGCGGTCATGAGGTTCTCCCGATGGCGAGGGCGCGGTTGAGGATCTGGCTGACGCCGAAGACGATGATGAAGAGCACCACGCCGGCGGCCGCCGCGTAACCGAACTGCTGGCGTTCGAACGCGGCGCGGTAGATGAACATCGAGACCGAGAGCGTCGCCTCGCCCGGTCCGCCCTTCGTGAGCAGGAACGGCTCGTCGAAGATCTGCGCCGCGCTGATGAACGAGGTGACCACCACGAACGCCGTCACCGGGCGGATGGCCGGTAGCGTGACGTTGCGGAACTTCGCCAGCACGCCGGCGCCGTCCAGCTCCGCCGCCTCGTACTGCTCCGTCGGCACGGCCTGGAGGGCGGCGAGGAAGAAGATGGTCAGGTAGCCGACCGTGCGCCAGAGCAGCACGAAGCCGATCGCGCCCTTCGCCAGGGTCGGGTCGCCCAGCCAGTCGATGTTGCCCACTCCGAAAACCGCCTGGATCAGCGCGTTCAGCAGGCCGTAGTTGCGGTCGAAGATCAGGCTGTAGATCAGCGCGATCACGATGGGCGAGAGCACCATCGGGATGAAGAACGTCAGCCGGAACAGGTCGCGCCACTTCAGCCCGCGGGCGTTCAGCCCCTGGGCGATCAGCAGCGCGCACGGCACCACGATGAAGACGCCGACGATCGTGTAGATCAGCGTGTTGCCCAGCGCCGTGCCGAAGCTGGTGTCGCGGATCAGGTTCCAATAGTTCTCGAATCCGATCCAGTTCGGCGTGCCAAGACCCACCCACTCGGTGAGGCTGAGGTACACGGCGGCGAAGATCGGGATGATCATAAAGAGCGCGTAGAGCACGTAGAACGGCGCGATGAAGAAGTAGGGCGCGTTGCCGCCCGAGGTGTTCAGCTTCTTGCGCCGGGCCGGGTTCCCAGCGGCGGCCCGGGCGGATCCGCCGCTGCCGTCCTGCGCGGAGGCGGGCGCCCCCGTGGTGGTGAGACTGGTCATCTGCGTCGTCCTTAGCTGCGGGCCTGGCCGCGGAAATCGTTGGTCGCGGCGGTGAGCGCCTGCGCCGGAGAGAGCTGGCCGTTGTAGGCCTGCAGCAAGTAGCCCGAGAGCACGGTCTGCATGATCGGCGAATTCGCGCTCTGGTGCTGCGCGGGGGCGTCGTCGATGACGTCCTTGTAGATCTCGAAGAGCGCCTGGCCGCCGAAGTACGGATCCGTGATCGTGAGCAGCTCTGGATCGTCGAAGACCGAACGCAGCGTCGGCAGGTAGCCGAGGTCGCGGTAGCGCTTGATCTGCTGCTCGTGGTTCAGGTAGGTCGAGAGCACGAGGTCGACCCCCGCCTGCGTGTTCGGCTTGTTCCGCATCGCGGCGAAGCCGGTGCCGCCACCGACGGAGGTGCGTCCGCCGCCGTCCGCGAAGCGCGGCAGCGCGGCCACGCGCCAGCGCCCCTCCTGCTCGGGAACGCTCGGCTTGATGCCGTAGCTGGAGTACCACGAGGGCATCCCGACGCCCAGGATCGACGAATCCTTGAGCCCGCTCTGCATGCTCGGCCCGTAGAGGTCGGCGACGGTCTTGTAGAAGCCCGAGGCGATCCCGTCCACGATGAACGTCAGCGCCGCCTCCGCCTCCGGCGTCTCGATGTTCAGCTCGCCGTCCTCATCGAAGATGTCGCCGCCGCGCTGCAGCAGGATGATCTGGAAGCTCTGCACCGTGCCGCCCGGATCCTGCACCGCGAGCGCCCCGAACGAAACGCCCTCGCGCGCCGAGATCGGCGCGGTGGCCGCCGCGAGCTCCTCCCAGGTCTCCAGGTCCGTCGGGATGCCGAGCCGCTCGAACTCGTCGGCGCGGTGGTAGTAGACGACCAGCGGTGTGTCGGAGTCGAGCGCGTAGAGCTTGCCGTCCTTGCTGAACGGGGCCAGCCGCGCGGCGATCAGGTCGTCGCGCTGATCGGCCACCGCGGCCGTCAAGTCCACCAGCAGTTCGGAGGCGATGTCGCCGCGCAGTGTGCGTGCGAACGCGCCGATCTCGAGGCCCACCACGTCCGGCGTGCCGGTGTTGGCGACGGCCTGTGCGATCAGCTTGGTCGGGATGTCGCCGGCGGCGATCTTGGTCACGTCGAACGCGTACGTGAAGCCGCTCTCGGCCTCGGCCAACGGCAGCGCCTCCGTGAAGAACTTCACGTAGCCGTCGTCGTGGGTCCAGAACGCGAGGTCGACCGGGCCGGCGGTGACGGCCGCCGTCGAGCCGGATCCGGCGCAGGCGGTGAGCAGGGAGGCGAGTGCGGCGGTGCCGCCCGCCGCGGCGCCGAGACGCAGCAGCCCTCGACGCGAGAGGGGTGGATGCAGGTGTGGGGTCATCGAGAGGTCTCCGGACGTCGTCGTCGAGGGGATGCGGCACGCGGAAGGCGCGCCGGGGAGACCGAGCGCGCCCTGCGGCACGCTCGGTGGTTGAGCCTGCACCCGGTGGTTGAGCCTGCACCCGGTGGTTGAGCCCGCCGAAACCACCATGATTTCGGCAGGCTCAATCATCGAGTCGGGGCTGAAACCGGCTACAGCGGTTTCACGGCTCGCCGCTCCGGGTTCGGCGCGGCGGTGGACGCGCGGGTCACCAACTGGACCGGCGCGGTCCGTTGCAACTCGGTGGGCGGATGGCCCTCGAGCGCACGGAAGAGGCGGTGCATGCCCAGGCGGGTCGCCTCGGCGAGATCCTGACGCACCGTCGTCAACGGCACGGTCAGGAAGGCTGCGGTGGAGATGTCGTCGAAGCCGATCACACTCACGTCCTCCGGCACGCGCAGGCCCGCGTCCCGGATCGCGGCGAGGGCGCCGATGGCCATCTCGTCGTTCGCGATGAATAGGGCGGTCACGTCGTCGCGGTGCAGGATCGATCGGGCCGCGTCGTAGCCGCTCTGCGGCGTCCACGCCCCGGCGACGATGGGCGGCTCCGCCGCACCCGCATCCGCCAACGCGATGCGCCACCCCTCGATGCGCCGACGGGTCGAGGCCCAGTCGGTCGGGCCGCTGATGTGCCACACCGTCTCGTGCCCGAGGGCGAGCAGGTGCTCGGTCGCATCGCGCGCCCCGCCGAGTTCGTCGATACCGAACGTGAGCTCGTCGGCGACATCGGTCAGCGGGTCGCCGAAGGTCTGGATCCGGATGCCCGCCGGCACGTGCACACCGACGCCCGCGCCCTGCACGGGCTCCGAGAGCACGATCGCCTCGACGCCCTGACTGATCAGCACGTCCACGGCGTTCTGCACCGCCGCGAGATCGTGCCCCTCCGTGCGCACCACGCTGAGGAAGTAGCCGTTCGCCCGGCTCGCCTCCTCGACACCCGTGATGATCGAGGAAGGCCCGTGCAGGGTGGTGCCGATCGAGACCATGCCGATGCGGCGGGTGCGCTTGCTCGCCAGCGCCCGCGCGGCGGCGTTGGGCCGGAAGCCGAGCTCGTTGATCGCGGCGAGAACCTTGGTGCGCAGCTCCGGCTTCACGTGCGGTTCGTCGTTGACGACCCGGGAGACGGTCTTCTGCGAGACGCCGGCGTGCAGCGCGACGTCGGTCATCGAGACGGCGCGTAGCGCTCGGGGTTGGTTCACGGCAGCTCCTTCGCTGGTTCGTCCTGGACAGTGAACCCCGGATTGACTGCGCAGTCAAGAGCGGATGTGACCGGACACATTCTGATGCGAGGCTCGGCCCGCGCTCGGGCTGCCGACTCGGTGCGTGCTGCGTGGGTCCGTCGTTGGCGGGCTCTCGGCGCGCGGCCCGTAGAATCGGGGCCATGGAGGCCGAGTGAAGTCAGTGGATCGGCCTGCGCTCCCCCGTGTTCTCGTCGCGGCTGCCCTCAGCTGCGCGCTCTTCGTGGCGCCCGCCCTCATCACGGCCACCGCCGCCGCTGCGGCGACCGCTACCCCGACGCCGAGCGCCTCCGCCGAGCCCGCGATCGTCACCGCCACGGTCGGCACCGGCGGCATCGGCGTGCTGCAGCCGAACCAAGACCTCCAAGTCTCCGTCTCGGTGCACAACGGAACCACCGAGAGCATCACCGGAGCGAACCTGACCGTCTCGCTCGACTCCGACACCCTCGATGACCGCGCCGCGTTGTCCGAGTGGCAGAACGGCACAACGGATGCGGTCGGCAGCATCGTCGCCCAGAACGGCGACCTCCGGTTGCTGCCCGCCACTACCGCTCAATTGACGGTGACCGTTGCGGCCGCCGCGATCCCGTTCGCCGCCGACACGGACGCGGGCACGCACGCCCTCGAGGTACGCGTCAGCACGAGCGGCGGCGACACACTGGCCACCGCCCGCAACAGCATCGAGTGGCTGCCGGGCGCCCCGACGGGGACGACGGGCGTGTCGATCACGGTCCCGCTCGTGGTGCCGAACAGCGTCGACGCCCTGATCCCGGCCGAGACTCTCGCCGACTACACCGCCGTCACGGGCACGCTGACGCGTCAGCTCGACGCGATCTGGGGCCGCCCCGTCGCGATCGGCATCGATCCGCGCATCCTCGCCTCCATCCGCATCCTCGGATCCTCCGCTCCCGAATCCGCGATGCAGTGGCTCACTCGACTCGAGGCGGCGCCCAACGAGACCTTCGCCCTGCAGTACGCCGACGCCGACATCGCCTCCCAGGCGCAGAGCGGTGCCGCAACGCTGCTGGCCGCCCCCGAATCGTTCGACTTCGGCGTGCAGGACTCCCTCTTCGCGGCGGCGAGTCCGACACCGACGGCCACCGACACAGCCACCGCCGAGCCGACGCCGACCGCCGGCACGGAGTCGACGCCGACCCCCAGCCCGACCACCGATCCGAATGCTCCGGAGGAACGACCGACGGCGGAGTCGCTGCTCGCGTTCGACTACAGCTACACCGGCATCGGTTGGGCGCCGGCCGACACCCTCCGATCCGCGGATCTGGGCGTATATTCCTCCAGCGGCATCTTCTATTCGATCGTCTCCTCCGACAACCTGACGCTGCCGACGGGCGCCTCCGCTGTGACCGCCGCCGCCGTCGAGAACACGTCCCTGGCCGTCTCCGATTCGTCGCTCACCGACGCGTTCGACACGGCGGTAACCGCCACGACGGACGCCGACTGGCGGGCTGCGATGACCACCCTCACCGCCGAGATGGCCCAGATCCAGCGTGGCGGCGACGTGCCCGGCGTCTTGATCGCGGCGAGCCGATCCGCGGCCGTCGACGGCTACCGACTCTCGCAGACCCTCGACGCGTTGAGCACCCTGCCGTGGGCGGCGCCCGCCGACCTCGGCGCAGCACTGGGCGCACCCCGCACGGCAGACGTCGGCGTCACCGACAACTCGGAATCGGACGACCGCATCGGCACAGCCGCTCAGCTCGCCGCCGCCGAGGTGCAGGTGCAGAGCTTCGCCACCGTACTCGACGAACCCGCCCTGCTGATCGGTCGGCAGCGTGGCGAGCACCTCGCCGTGCTCGCCGTCTCCTGGCTCGACGACGCGACCGGGTGGGCGGAGGCGGCGCAGACCGAGCTCGACGGCATGCGAACCACCATGGATTCGGTGCGGATCGAGTCCGCGAGCGACCTGCTCCAGCTCTCCCGCGACTCGAGCATCCCGGTCTACGTGCGCAACGATTTGCCGTGGCCCGTGACGGTCGACATTCAGACCAGGACGTCGCGGGCTGTGCTCGACATCGATGAGAATTCGATCGACCCCGTATCGATCGAAGCAAAGTCACAGGCGCGCACGGCGATCCCGGTCAAAGCTCGGGTCGGAAACGGGGAGGCCATCCTCACCCTGCAGCTGCACAGCACCACCGGAGTGCCGATCGACGGACCGGCCACGTTGCGCGCCAGCGTCCGCGCCGACTGGGAGACGGTCGGCACCCTCATCCTCGGCATCGCGCTGGTGCTGTTCTTCGGCTACGGCGTGATCCGCAGCATCCGCAAGCGCCGCCGCGGCGGCGACCCCGACGACGACGAGCCCGACCCGAACAGCGTGCTCGAGGTGCAACCCGGACAGGACGAACCGCGTGGCTAGCTTCTCCCTCGGCCGCGCGAGCGCCGTGCTCGCCTCCGGCACGATGGTCTCGCGGGTGCTCGGCTTCGCGCTGACCATCGTCTCGGCGAACGTGATCGGCCAGACCAGCGAGGGTGCGAACACCTTCGGCATCGCGAACCTGCTGCCGAACACCATCTACGGGGTGATCGCAGGCGGCGCCCTGAACGCGGTGCTCGTGCCGCAGATCGTGCGCTCGTTCGAGCACGCCGACGGCGGCGAGAAGTACATCAACCGGCTGATCACGCTGGCGTTGTCCATCCTTTTGGGCGCGACCGTGCTGGCGACCGGTCTGGCACCGTTCCTGGTGCTGATCTTCGGAGCCGCGCTGCCCAACGACGCCCAGTTCGACCTGGCCGTCGCCTTCGCCTTCTGGTGCCTGCCGCAGGTGTTCTTCTACGGCCTGTACACGATCCTCGGCGAGGTGCTGAACGCGCGCGGCAGCTTCGGGCCGTTCACCTGGGCGCCGGCCGTCAACAACGTGGTGGCGATCTCGGGTGTGCTGGTGTTCGGGGCCCTGTTCGGCATCGACACGTTGAGGGTCGCCGCCGAATGGACACCCGACATGGTCGCCGTGCTGGCCGGCACCGCTACGCTGGGCGTCGCGCTGCAGGCGATCATCCTGATCTTCTTCTGGAAGCGCGTCGGCCTGCGCTACCGCCCCGACTTCCGCGTCCGCGGCGTCGGGCTGGGAGCGGCCGGCCGGCTCGCCGGCTGGTCCTTCGCCGCGTTCCTGCTCACCGTCGTCGCGGGCGCCGTCGAGAGCAACGTGACCGGATCGGCGTCGGACTCGCTTTCGGAGAACGTCTCGACGAAGGCGCTGCAGAACTCCTGGCTGCTCTTTATGCTGCCGCACTCGATCATCGCCGTATCCATCGCGACCGCCTACTTCACCAAGATGAGCGGCCACGCTGCTCGCGGCGAGATGAAGGCCTTCGCCGGCGACGTCTCGGCGTCGATCCGCGTGGTCGCCATGCTGCTCGTGCTCGCCGCCGCCGGGCTCTGCGTCGTCGCCGTGCCGTTCGCCACGCTCTTCGGCGGCGGCTTCGAGGTCTCGCGCGACATGGGTGCCGTGATCGCGGCGTACGCCGTCGCCCTGCCGTTGTTCTCCACCCTGGCGATCGTTCAACGCGCGGCGTACGCGCTCGGCGACGGCCGCACCCCGTTCCTGTACACCCTGGTTCAAGTGATCATCGTGATCATCGGCTGCCTCCTCGCATTCCAGCTGCCCGACGATCAGCGGGCGTGGGGCGTCGCGGTGTCCACCAGCGTCTCGATCGTGATCCAGTCGCTCCTCGGATGCATCCTGCTGCGCTTGCGTCTCGGTGGCGGCGGTCGACGGGTGGCGATCCGCTTCCTGCAGTACATCGCCGCCGTCATCCCGGCGACCGTGGTGGGCTTCGTTGTGTTGTGGCTGCTCGGCGGCACCGTCGAGGGCGGCTTCGCGGTGGAGCCCCCGTTCGGCAGCATCGTCTCGATGGCCGCGATCGCCGCGCCCATGGTGCTCGTCTACTTCGGGGTGCTCTGGATAATGCGCGTGCCCGAGCTGCGCTCGTTCGCGGCGCCGGTGCTGCGCCGCCTCGGTCGCTGACACCACCGGTGCCGGACGGTTCATGGCCGGCATGTCCACGATCTCTGCTGAGATCGCGGCGGACGCCCACCCTGACGAACGGGCGCCCCGGAATCCTGCGGATCTCGGCGTCCTCGGCGTCGATGGCCCGCCGCCTCGCCAGAGATCCTGTACACGCGGGAGACTGCCGAGCCCTCAGCCCAAGAACTCCCGCAACACCGCGATCCATTCCGCCGTCGCGTCGAGGTGGGCATCGTGGGTGCCCGAGCCGAGGTCGACCCGGCGCACATCACGCCCGCGCCGCACGAACTCCTCCTGCTCCTGCGGCGTGAACATGCTCTCGGCTGCGTAGACCACCAGCGTCGGCGCGGCGACCTCGGCCCACTCCTTCCAGCGCGGCTCGATCACCTCGTCGATGATGCGCACCATGGTCGCTGCGTCGAAGCGGGGCCGCCAGCCGCCGTCGGCCGGCTCCAGATCCGCGAGCCAGGCCCGGCCCAGGGCTCCGTCGCCCAAGAACGCCCCCGCCGCCGCGAGGTCGGCGAACGGCACCGGCCACGACGCGAACCACTCGCCCATCTCAGCGTTCTTCTCGCGGGTGCCGCCGCCCGGCCCGCCCTCCAGCAGAACCAATCGATCGACCAGATCGGGCCGTGCCGCGGCCACCAGCATCGCCGTGTGCGCGCCCATCGACTGCCCGACCAGCGCGAGGGGCGCTCCGGCGAGCTGTTCGATCACGTGCACCACATCCGCCACGAACGCCGCGCGCGAGACATCGCCCGGCAGCCGAGTGCTGCCGCCGTGCCCGCGCAGATCGACCAGGATCCGCCGGTGATCCGGCAACGCCTCCGCCGTCGCCACCAACTCGCGGGAGCTCCCCGCCAACCCGTGCAGCAGCACCACAGCGGGCCCGTCGCCGCCGCTGTCGAGCCCGGCGATCGTCACATCGTCACGGCGAAGGGTGAACTCGTACACACCGTCAACCCTGGCAGTTCGGAGCGGCGGTTTGCGAGACTGGCGGCATCGCACCTCTCGGGGAAGGCCGCCATGCGCATCACGTTCGTCCTGCTCCGCGTCGCCGTCGCCGCCGCCGTACTCCTCGCCGTCGGCGTCAACCTCGCCGACTCGATCGCCTTCTGGGAGCAGGCACGCTTCCGCGACGTGCCGGCACTGATCACCAACTTCTTCAGCTACCTCACGATCCTCTCGATCCTCGCCTCGGCCGTGGTGCTGCTCGTCGGCGCCGCGCGGCTCGCACTCGATCGGCTGCCGGATTCGCGCGGCTTCGCGTTCGCGCGGGCGAGCGTGGTCAGCTACATGGCGATCGTCTGCGTCGTCTACAACGTGCTGCTGCGCGGCACCGCGGTCACCGGGGCCGGGCAGGGGCAGCAGTGGACGAACGAGGTGATGCACGTCGTCGTTCCGCTCTATCTCGTGCTCGACTGGTTCCTCGCTCCCGGGCGCATCCGCCTGCCCTGGCGCACCGTGCCGCAGATGCTGATCGCGCCGGTGCTCTGGCTGACGTACACGCTGGTGCGCGCGCCGCTGGTGTACGACCAGTTCAAGCACGAACAGGGCTGGTACCCGTATCCGTTCCTCGACCCGAATCGCGGCGGCGTCTTGTCGGTCGCGGTCTACATCGTGGCCATGGCCGTGGTGTTCTCGTCCGTCGCGGCCGTGACGACGGCCGTCTCGCGCTGGCCGCACCTGCGTGCCCTCCCTGCTGCGGCGTCGGTGGAAGCTGAAAAGTTGCGCACAATCTAATTGCCTGCAATGTGTTAGCGTCGAGACATGACGAGCCCGCAGCTGACGATCGACGATCAGATCTGCTTCGCGCTGTACAGCGCCTCCCGCGCGCTGACCGGCCGCTATCGCGAGTTCCTCGCTCCGCTCGGGGTCACATACCCGCAGTACCTCGTGCTGCTCGCACTCTGGGGGGGCGAGCCGCTCACGGTCAGCGCTCTCGGCGAACGGCTGCACCTCGACTCCGGCACCGTTTCGCCGCTGTTGCGCCGCCTCGCAGCAGCCGGCCTCGTCGATCGACGCCGCGCTGCGACCGACGAACGCGCCGTGGAGGTGCGCCTCACGGATGCGGGCCGCGCGCTGCAGGAGCGGGCGGCGGGCATCCCCGCGCAGGTCTGCGCCGCGACCGGACTCGAACCATCCGAGCTGGTGACGCTGCGCGGCCAGATCGCCGCCCTCGCGGAGCATGTCCGCACCACGGCCCCCTGACCACCCAACCGAAGACACAAAGGAGAAATCGATGCCCACTCGCACCGCACGTACCGCCTGGAACGGCTCGCTCGAGACCGGCGAGGGCCAGGTCGAACTGACCAGCTCGAAGCTCGCGACCTTCGACGTCTCGTTCCCCAAGCGCGCCGCCGATGAGGCCGGCGGCTTCACCAGCCCCGAGGAGCTGCTCGGCGCCGCCCACTCCGCCTGCTACGCGATGCAGCTCTCGGCCGTTCTCGGAGCGGCCGGCGGCACCGTCGAGGCGCTCGACGTCAAGGCCGACGTCTCCCTCGGCCCGGACCCGGACGGAGGCTTCCGCCTCACCGGCATCGCCCTCACCGTCCGCGGCGAGGTCACCGGCATCGACGCCGCCGCCTTCCTCGAGGCCGCCAACGCCGCCAAGGTCGGCTGCCCCGTGTCCAAGGCCCTCACCGGTGTCGAGATCACCCTCGACGCCGCGCTCGAGGAGTAACCGCACCCCGCCTTCCCAGCGAAAAGTTGCAGCCCCGGGCCACCCAGGGCTGCAACTTTTCGCGGTTAAGGGTGGGCGCGGACGAAGGCGGCGACGGTGTCGGCGGTTGCGGCGAGGTGGTGCGCGTGGGTGAGGCCGGTGAGTTTGGTGCGGGGCTTGAGTTCGTGTTCGCCGTCCTCGAGCCAGAACAGCTCGATGGCCGGAGAAAGGGTGAAGCCCAGCACCTCCTCCCGGGTGCCGAACGGGTCGCGCGTGCCCTGGCAGATCAGGGTCGGCGTCCGCAGCGTCTCCAGGTGCGCGGTGCGCAGCTTCTCCGGCGCGCCGGGCGGATGGAACGGGTAGCCCAGGCAGACCAGTCCGGCCGCGCCCACCTCATCCGCGATCATGCTGGCGACCCGCCCTCCCATCGACTTGCCGCCGATCAGCACCCGCTCGCCGAGCTGCGCGACGACCTCGCGGTACTCCCCCATCAGCGTCTCGGCCTTCGGCGGCGGCTTACGCGTGCCGGTGCGCCGGCCGGCCATGTAGCCGAACTCGAAGCGTGCCACCCGGATGTCGCGCTCGGCCAGCAGCGCGCTCATCCGGTTCATCCAGTCGGAATCCATCGCGGCTCCGGCGCCGTGCGCCAGCACCAGCACGGGCGCGTCAGCCGGTCCGGTCATCAGGAGTTCGGTCACAGCACGAGCCTAAGCCGCCACAAATCCATACACTGGTAGGCATTTGTGTCCCCGATCCCCCGAAGGACGAGTCATGACCATCCGCCACACCGTCAACTTCCGCCTGAACCACCCCGCCGGCTCCGATGAGGAGAGGGACTTCCTCACGACCGGCGGCGACACCCTCTCGGCCATCCCGGGCGTGCACGACTTCCGTATTCTGCGTCAGGTCAGCGCGAAGAGCGACCTCGATTTCCAGTTCTCGATGGTCTTCGTCGACCAGGCCGCGTACAACGCCTACGACGCGCACCCCGATCACGTCGGATTCGTGCAGTCGCGCTGGGTCCCCGAGGTCGCGCAATTCCAGGAGTACGACTACACGGAGCTGTAGCGAACATCCGTCAAGACCTGTCCTTCTCGCTGAAACCGCGTTAACTGGACAGTGCCACGAAAGACGGGATCAACCATGAAGATCGTGCGCTACGCGGGAGACAGCCTGCTGACGGGGTCCGCCGTCGCCGAGGCGTTGATCGCGCACACCGTCGACGTCGGCAACGCGAAGACGGTCGTGGCCGTGGACATCCCGGTACTCGACCCGCACGATGTGATCAGCCTGCACACGATCGTGCTCGGGCCGAACACGCTGCTGCACGTCCACGCCGCTCCGGACGAGCCGGACGAGGAGTCTCGCTTCCCCGTCCCGCCGTTCCCGTCGGTGCATGCTCGCGCCGTGTCCTCCGGCCCGGACCCCGAGTTCGACGCCGCCTGGGCGAACCCCCTCAACGAATAGATCGCCGGTTGAGCCCGCCGGAGAACGGGCGCAACCGGCGAGCGACGAGCCGGCTACTCGTGCGCGATGGCGGCGTCGATGGCCGAGAGCTCGGCTTCGGACAGGGTGGGGGCCGACAGGGCCGCGACGTTCTGCTCGAGTTGGGCGACGCTGGAGGCGCCGATGATCGCGGAGGTCACCGCGCTGGAGCGCAGCACCCAGCTGAGGGCGAGCTGCGCGACCGACTGCTCGCGAGCGTCCGCCACCTCCTTCAAGGCCAGGATCATCCGGTGGTAGTCGCCCGCCAGCGCGCCCGGCTTCAGGAAGTGCCCCACCGCCGCGCGCGAATCCGGCGGCACCTCGCCGCTGAGATAGCGGTCGGTGAGCAGCCCCTGCTCCAGCGGCGAGAACACGATCGAACCGATGCCCTCCCGTTCCACCGTCTCCAGCAGACCGGTCTCCTCGGGGCGGCGGTCGAGCATGGAGTAGCGCGGCTGGTGGATCAGCAGCGGCACGCCGTGCGCGGCCAGCGCGTCGCGCGCGGCGATGGTCTGCTCCGGCGAGTAGTTCGAGACGCCCGCGTAGAGCGCCTTGCCCTGCTGCACGGCGCTGGCGAGCGCGCCCATCGTCTCCTCGATCGGCGTCTCGGGGTCGGGCCGGTGCGAGTAGAAGATGTCGACGTAGTCCAGGCCCAGGCGTCCGAGCGACTGGTCCAGCGACGACAGCAGGTACTTGCGCGAACCGAAGTCGCCGTAGGGGCCGGGCCACATGTCGTAGCCGGCTTTGGACGAGACGATGATCTCGTCGCGGTACGGGTGCAGATCCTCGGCGAGGATGCGGCCGAAGGTGGTCTCGGCCGAGCCGTAGGGCGGGCCGTAGTTGTTCGCCAGGTCGAAGTGCGTGATGCCGAGGTCGAAGGCGCGACGGATGATCGCGCGCTGCGTCTCGACCGGCTTGGTGAAGCCGAAGTTGTGCCAGAGCCCGAGCGACAGGGCGGGCAGCTTCAGGCCGCTGCGCCCCGTGCGGTTGTAGCGCATCGTCTCGTAGCGGTCGTCGGCGGGGAGGTACGTCATCGTTCTCTCTTTCAGAGGTAGGCGGCCTGTTCAGTGTGGTGCCGGAGCGGATGCGCGGGCAAGCGCTTTCTGCGTGGCGCGGACGGAATGGCGCACCTCGGCGAGCGATCCCGCGACCTTCACGATCACGAGCGGCGCGGCGCCGACCGCCAGGAACTCGGCGAGCGCCGCCTCCGTCAGCAGCCCTCTGCCGACCGGCGCGTGCGCATCCGCCCAGTCGGCCACGCCCGACACGCCGAGGATGCGCAGCAGCCCCGCGTCGTGAACCGTCCGCGCCTGCAGCACCGGCCCGGCGACCGAACCCGTGTCGAGGTAGGAGCGGCCCCAGTTGATCGCGACCCCCAGCGAACCCAGCTCGCTCGCCAGGTCGAGGAACCCCTTCAGCGGCGCGGGCCCCGCGTGCGAATCGCAGTGCTCGATCACGGGCTCGACCTCGCCCCAGTCCCACGAGGCCAACTCCGCGAGGCTGGCCGCGAATGCGCCCCGGTGCGCCGCGACGTCGCGCACCCGCGGCGCCGAGTGCAGCAGCACCGCCTCGACGACCGTCCGGCCGGCAGCGGCGTTCACCGAAAGCGCGGCCGACAGCGCCCGGCGCACCAGCGCGAGGGCCTCGAACCGCCTCGCATCCGGTGACGCGAGGCCGAAGCCGCCCTCGAGCGTTGCCGGCAGCAGCGTGAACACGTGCGAACCGGATCGCGCCAGCCGCCGCAGCATCGCCGGCTCGTCGACGACGTAGCTGCTGCCGAACGGGATCTCGAAGCCGTCGCACTCCCCCACCGCGTCCAGGAACGCGAGCGACGGATCCGCGGGATACGCCCCGACGAGCAGGCGCACTCAGCGCGCGCCGGCCACGCGGGGCGAGCCGGGCAGCTCGAGATCGCGGATGTACGCGGCGAGATCGAGCAGCGGCTGGCCCTCGTGCGCACCGATCCCCTCCGGCTTCCAGCGGCTGATCGGCTCGATCGCGAGCCGCGAGCTGTGGCTGAGGTAGAACTTCGCCGAGGTCGGGTAGCGCGTATTGATGGTGTGCTCGGCCACGGTGAGCAGTCGCTGCACCGCGATCGCCTCGTCGGCGGGCTGGTCGTCGTAGTGCGCGCAGAGCCAGGCCACGAGCTCGGGGTAGATGTTCGCCGCGTAGCCGCTGAGGCCGGCCGCGCCCAGCTTCAGCGACTCGGTGAGCGAGGAGATCTGCGCGTTGTACAGCCGCAGCCGGCTGCCGTCGATCGCGCGCAGCCGCGCCCCGAGCACCTCGATCGAGTGCGAGGTGTCCTTGTAGAAGACGAAGCGCCCCGTCTCGGCCATCCACGCCACGTTCTCGATCGACGGCAGCCGCTTGTACGGCACCGGGCATTCGTAGATGCCGAAGTCGACACCGGGATTCGCGGCCAAGATGTGCGCCACGGTCGCCCGCCACTCCTCCTCGGTCGTCGCGAGCGAACCCACGAGCGAGGAGATCAACACCACGGCGTCTACCCCGGTCGCCGCCATCGCCGCGGCCGAGGCGGCCTGCTCCTCCGCGCTGCCACCCGAGACGGAGGAGGCGACCACCGGCACCCGGCCGGCCGAGCGCTGCACGACCCGCCTCGCGAGGTCGAGCCGCTCCTGCTCGGTCAGGTCGTACATCTCGCTGGAGAGCGCGACGGTGAAGATGCCGGCGGCGCCGTTGTCGATCAGCCAGTCCGTCAGAGCGTCGACCTGCGGCCAGTCGATCGCGCGGTCCTCCCGGAACGGGGTCAGCATCACGGGCCACCCGCCGTCGGGCAGCACCTCGGCGGCATCGGGCACGGTGGTCAGGGTTTCGGTCGTTGTCATCGCAGTGTCCTTCATCGAGAGGTTTCAGCCCTTGAGCGATCCGCTGACGAGGTCGAGTCGCCAGTACCGCTGCAGGAAGAGGAAGAGCGCGATCAGCGGGATGGTCGACACGAGGCAGCCCATGATCACGACGTTGTAGGTGTTCGGTTGGTCGTTGCCCTGGTTCATCAGCGAGTAGAAGCCCACCGTCAGCGGGAACATCTCGGTGCGCGAGAGCATGATGAACGGCAGCAGGAAGTTGTTCCAGATGCCCACGAAGTGCAGCAGGAACACCGTGATCAGGCCCGGGACCATCGGATAGATCGCGATGCGGGAGAAGATGCCCCACTCGCTGGCGCCGTCGATCCGCCCGGCCTCGAGCATCTCGTTCGGCACCACCGCGGTCGCGTAGATGCGGCAGAGGTAGATGCTGAACGGGCTGATCATGCACGGCAGCAGCACCGACCAGTAGGTGCCCGCGATGCCGATGCTCGACAGCAGCAGGTACTGCGGGATCGCCAGGATCACGCCCGGGATCAGCACCCCGATCAGCAGGAAGTTGAAGACCAGCTTCTTGCCGCGGAAGGAGTACTTCGCCAGGCCGTAGCCGGCGAGCGCCGAGACGAGCGTGCCCAGCAGCCCGCCGCCGCCGGCGAAGATCAGGCTGTTCAGGCACCACGACCAGAACGCGCCGTCGCGCACCGCGAGCAGCTGGCCGAGGTTCTCCGCGAATCCGCCCGTGAAGCTGGGCCAGAGCGAGAAGGTGGTGAACAGCTCCCCCGACTTCTTCGTGGCCGCCGTGAACAGCCAGAACACCGGCAGGAGGCAGTAGACGGCGCCGACCAGCAGCACCGCCGTCGGCCAGAACGCCGCTCGAGGCTTGGTCACGGTCGGCCCCCGACGCTTCGGCGGCGCGGCCTCGACGATCACGGGTGGCAGCTTGGTGAGGGTGTCGGTCATGGTTCAGTCCTCTCCGAAGGCGCGCGACTGCAGGAAGCGCAGCAGGCCGAGCGAGGCGATCAGGGTGATCAGGGTGACGACCACGGAGGTCGCGGAGGCGGAGAACAGGTCGTTCGTCACGAAGGCGTCGCGATAGATCAGCATCATCGGCACCCAGTCCGAGCCGATCACGGTGGTCAGCGTCACGAGGGTGTTCGGCTCCGAGAACACCTGCAGCGCGCCGATGATCGAGAACAGCCCGGTCATGATCACGCCCGGCACGATCAGCGGCAGCTTGATCCGCAGCGCGAGCTGCAACTCCGAGCAGCCGTCGATCCGTGCGGCGTCGTAGATCTCCGACGGAAGCCCGCGCAACGAGGTGTACAGGATCACCATGTTGAAGCCGACCGAGCCCCAGATCGCGATGTTCGCGACCGAGAAGAACACGGAGTCGGGGCCGAGGAAGACCGGGGCCGGCAGCCCCAGCGCGCTCGCCACATCCGTGAACGGGCTCACCCCCGGCAGGTAGAGGAAGCCCCACATCAGCGCGGCGATCACGCCCGGCACCGCGTACGGTACGAAGATCGCGATCCGGGAGAAGCGCCCGAAGCGGGTGGACAGGTTGTCCAGCAGCAGCGCGAAGATCAGTGCCAGGATCATCGTGATCGGCACCGAGATCAGCGCGAACGTCAGCATCCGCCCGAAGCCGGCCCACAGGGCGGAGTCGCCGAGGGTGCGCGCGTAGTTGTCGAGCCCGACGAAGGTCTCCTGTTTCACCCCGAGCCCGCTGCCGCTGACCGTGTTGCCGCGGAAGCTGAGCCACACCGTGTACAGCAGCGGGATGGCGAGCAGGCCGACGGCGAGGATGATCGCCGGGGCGACGAAGAACCACGGGGCGGCGCGCGGGGCCAGGGCCGCGCGCCGCACCGTAGCAGCGACGGTGCTCGTCACTGCGCGACCTCGTAGCCGGACTTCTCCAGGTCGGCGACCGTCGCATCCTGCACCGCTGCCAGGGCATCCGTGAAGCTGCCCTTCTCGTTCACGGCGGTGCTGAAGGCGTTGTTGAAGGCGTCGTAGGCGACCGAGACGTTCGGGCCCCAGGTCACCGTGGCCGTGATGTCGTCGATCTCGTTCGCGGTCGCGTAGAAGTCGGGCTGGTCGGGCAGCAGCGCCGGCGGCACCTGCAGTTCGGGCAGCTCGCGGCCATCGAGCGCCGCCGGCCAGATGCTGGCGTACTCCACGTAGGCCTGCAGCGCCTCGGTCGAGGTGTTCAGCCACAGCGCGAACTCGGCAGCCTGCTCCGGGTACTTCGCGCCAGAGGTGACGATCGTGCCGCTGCCGCCGAGCACCCCGGAACTCGGGTCGGAAGGGGTCCACTGCGGGATCTGCACCGCGGCCCACTTGCCCACCGTGTCGGGCGCGTTGTTCAGCAGCAGGGGCGGCGTCCAGACCGCGCCGAGCCAACTGGCCAGGGTGCCGTCGGCCAGGGCCGCCTGCCACTCCGGGGTGAAGGTTTTCAGCGTGGCGAGGCTGCCGTCGTCGACCAGACCCTGCCAGAACGTGGCGACCTTCTGGGTCGCGGCGTCGTCGATGCCGACGCTCCAGGTGCCGTCCTCCTGCGACCACCACTCGGCGCCCGCCTGTTGGCTGAGGCCGGCGAAGAGCTGCGCGTCGTTCGCCGGGAACGTGGCCAGGTACTTCGTCGGATCCGCGGCCCGCAGCGCGCGGGCGGTCGCGGCGTACTCGTCCCAGGAGGTGGGCACGGTGAGACCGTTCGCCTCGAAGATGTCGGTGCGGTAGTAGAGGAACATGGGCGCGGTTCCCTGCGGCACGGCGTAGTTCACGCCGTCGAAGGTGGTCATGTTCCAGGCGGGAGCCGCGGTCTCGTTCTCGCGATCGCCCATCACGTCAGTGACGTCGGAGGCGATGCCGCTCGTGATCAGGTTCGGCAGGTTCTCGTAGGTGGTGTTGGAGAGGTCCGGCATCGTGCCGGCCTGCTTGGCCGCACCGAGCTTCGCGACGATCTCCTGCGCCCCGGTCGAGGTGTTCACGTTGACCTGCACGTCAGGATGCGACTCGTTCCAGACGGCGACGATCTTCTCGATGTTCGGCGCCCACGACCAGTACTCGAGGGTGATCGGGCCGTCGGGCGTAGCGGGTTCTTCGGCGGCTCCGGCGGCGCAACCGCTGATCAGGAGGGCCGAGGCGGCGAGAGCCGCGACGGCCGCGACGGAGCGTTGGAACTTCTTCGTTCTCATCTGTGGTTTCTTCCCTTGGTGTGGGTCTGCAGCACTGCAGTCGGATGCGCCACCGGTCGAAACGTTACCGGTAACGATTTGCGTGCGGCCAGACTAAGCGCGGCGCGACGATGCGCGCAAGAGGCAATTCGTTACCGCTCACGTTTAGGGCTGACCGGACTTCGACGCCCGGACCGTACGCCGCAAGGTCGACGGCACCCTCGAGCCGTCAGGTCTCCGACGCGAGCGAACACGTGGGCGGCTGTCAGCAAACCGCACCACCCGCAGCCTCGCGAAGGTCCGCGGGATCACGGGGATCTTCGAGAGGCTCCTCGGGGTGCGATCTGCTGACGCCAGCCCAGGTGTTCGCGCGAAGCGGCGACCGAGGCTCCATGCGTCGGCTACCCCGCGCCTAACCGCCGAACAGCACCCCGAACACGTCACCCAGCGGCTCGGCCAGCTGCTCCGCGCCGGCGGAGGCGATCGGCTCCACCGCGGCGGAGGTGCGCAGCATCACGAGGCCGAGCATCGTCGCGATCGCGATCTGGGCGCGTAGCAGGATCGCGGCCGTGCTCGGTTCATCCTCCCGCCAGCCGGCGGACGCCGCGAGGTTCTGTGTGAAACGCTCGACGGTGCGGCGGCGGATCCGGTCGGCGTTCTCGTCGCCGGAGGAGCGCAGCATCAGGAGCATCTGCAACGGCTCGTCGGCGTTCGGAGCGTTCACCGCGTGCGTGATCAGCCGCCGGACGAGCGCCTCGACGTCGCCCGGCTCCAGGGGCGGTCGGCTGTCCAGCTCGTCGGAGGTGCGCAGCATGCACGCCTCGAACAGGCCCTCCTTCGACACGAAGTAGCGGTTGATCAGCGCGACGTTCACCCCGGCGTCCTTCGCGATGTCACGGACCGTCGTCGCCCGGTAGCCCGCGGTCGCGAACCGACGGCGGGCGGCGCTCACCAGCGCCCGCCGAGTCGCGGCAGCGTCCCGTCCGGTGCGGACCTCATCCTCGACATCCTCGGTGCTGTGCATCTGCGTTTCTCCTTGCTCCGCCGACCACTGTAACGCCGCCTGAGGAAAAGTAAACGATTGTTGACATGCGTCGACGAATTGCTATCGTCTCCTCAGTCAGCATCCGTTTACATGTCGAGGAGACGCGTGTCCATCTCAACCCAGAACCCCGCGACGGGTTCCGTACCCGCCCAGGCCACCGGCTCCGCGCCGCGGTCGCGCGGATCGGCGATCATCCTGTACCTCTCGCTCGGCGGTCTGTCGTTCGCGGTGCTGCAGTCGCTCGTCGCACCGGCGCTGGGCACCATCGGGCAGGACCTCGGCGTCTCCACCAGCGACGCCAGCTGGGTGCTGACCGCGTACCTTCTCTCCGCCTCTGTGCTCACTCCGATCCTGGGTCGCCTGGGCGACATGGTCGGCAAGCGCAAGGTGCTCATCGTCGTCCTGTCCCTGCTCCTCGTCGGCGCCGTGGTCGCCGCGATGGCGCCGAACCTCGGGGTCCTGATCGTCGGCCGCATCCTGCAGGGTGCAGCCGGCGCCGTGATGCCTCTGTCGATCGGCATCGTGCGCGACGAACTGCCGAAGGAGCGCGTCAGCGTGACCATCGGCCTGCTGTCCGCGATCTTCGGCATCGGCGCCGGCGTGGGTATCGTCGCCGCCGGTCCCATCGTCGAGGCGCTGTCGTGGCACTGGCTGTTCTGGCTGCCCGCGATCCTCGTGGTGATCGCGCTGCTCGGCGCGATCTTCGGAATGCCCGAATCCCCCGTGCGCACCCCGGGTCGCCTGGACCTGCTCGGCACCGGCATCCTCTCAATCAGCCTCGTCTCGCTGCTGCTCGCGATCAGCGAGGGCGCGAACTGGGGTTGGGGTGACGGCAAGACCGTCGGACTGCTGATCCTGGGCGGGGTCCTGCTACTCGTCTTCGTCTTCGTCGAGCTGCGCGTCGCGGAACCGCTGATCGACGGGCGCCTGTTCGCCCACCGCGGCGTCTGGACCGCGCACATCGTGGCCCTCGCCTTCGGTTTCGCGATGTTCGGCACGTTCATCCTGGTGCCGACCCTGCTGCAGCTGCCGACCGTGCTGGGCTACGGCTTCGGCAAGAGCGTCAGCGAGGCCGGACTGTACCTGCTGCCGACCGTCGTCGCGATGGTGATCTCGGGTGTCGTCGCCGGAGCACTGATCCGCAAGATCGGGCCGAAGATCCCCCTCATCCTCGGCGGTCTGGCCGTGACGGCCGCCTTCGTCATCCCCGCGCTCGGGCACGCGGAGGAGTGGCAGATCCTGCTCTCCGGCGTGTTGACCGGAATCGGCATCGGCATGGCGCTGGCGGCGTGCTCGAACGCGATCGTCGAATCGGTCCCCGCCGCGCAGACGGGAGAGGCGATCAGCGCCAACACGGTCATCCGCACCGTCGGCAGCAGCATCGGCACCGCGGTCATCGCGGCGCTCATCTCGGGCAACGTGACCCCGCAGGGCGCGCCGACGGACGATGCGTTCACGATCGGATTCTGGGTCTCGGCCGCCGTCGGGGTGCTCGCGATCCTCGCCGCCCTCGCGGCGCCGTCGCTGCGGGCCCGCCGGAAGGCGGCCGTGGCGGCCGGTGTGACGGACTTCGCCGAGGAGCGCTGACCGTCGGCACGGCCCTCAGCCGCGCGGCAGTCCCGTCGATGCCCGAACGATGAGCTCGGGCACCGGGTACCCCACGTCCGCCTCGGCGCCGGGACGCTCGATCATCGCGATCAGCGTCTCGGCGGCGGCCCGGCCCATCGCGTCGAAGTCCTGGCGCACGGTCGTCAGCGGCGGATGGAAGAACTCGGCCTCGGCCACGTCGTCGAACCCCACGACGCTGACGTCTCCGGGGATGAGTCGTCCGTTGTCGTGCAACCAGAGCATCAGGCCCAGCGCCATCCGGTCGTTCGCGGCGAAAACGGCCGTCACGCCCGGCACGGCGAACAGCTCCGGCGCCGCCGCGTAGCCGGAGCGCGCCGACCAGTCCCCCGCGACGATCGGCAGCTCCACCAGCCCGGCCCCCGCCATGCTGCCGCGATAGGCATCCGCCCGGATCCGCGCCGACGTCCAGCGATCCGGCCCCGCGAGGTGCGCGATCCGTCGGTGCCCCAGTTCGAGCAGGTGAGCCATCGCGGCATAGGGACCGGTGGTCGGCAGCGCGTCCCCCGCTCGCACCTCCGCCCCGCGGTCCACGAAGATCGGCACCGAGACCTTCAGCTCACGCAGCGCGGCGTCGATGGCGTCGGTCGGCGCCGTCGCGAGGATGCCCTCCAGGTCGCGGTTGTTCAGCACATCCAGCGCCTCGGTCAGCTCCAGGTCGTTCAGTGGATCGAGGCTGACGATGTCGAGCGAGTAACCCGCGCGACGGGCGGCGTCGCTGGCGCCCTGCATGGTCTTGCCCGGTCCGGTGCCCGAGAGCTCGTACACCAGCGCGCCGAGCCGATGGGTGCGCCGCGTGGCCAGCGAGCGCGCCGTGTTGTTGGTCCGGTAGTTCAGCGTGCGCAGCGCATCCTCGACGCGCGCGCGATTCGCCGGGCGGATGCCGCCGGTCCCGGTCAGGAACCGGGAGACGGTCTGGTGCGAGACGCCGGCCAGCCGCGCGACGTCGTAGATCGTCGCGGCCCGCGCGGAAGGTTCATCCGTCATTGCGACTCCCATCCCGTTACCGGTAACGATAGCGGTCCCCGGCCGCCCGACCGATGCTACCGAGAAGGTCTCACCTCGCGTAGGGTGCCCTCATGCGGTTCTCGCCTCGCCCGATCGCGCTCGGCGCGATGCTGCTCCTGCTCGCCGGCTGCGCCGCGGACGCGCCCGGCGATTCCGTCCCGTCGAGTGACGCCCTGGTCGGTGCCGAAGTCGATGTGTGGTTCCGCACCGACGGCACGGTGCAGCTGTGCCAACGCGAAATCGATCCGGGCTACTCCATGGACGAACCCAGCTGCACCGACGCCCTCGCCGTCACCGGCATGACGTCAACCGAATTGCGCGAGCAACTCCGCCATACCGGGCTGCAGAGTCGCAGCACCGACGCTGCCGAGATCGTGCCCGCCTTCGTCATCGGCCGGCTCTCGGGCCGCACGCTCGATCTGGTCAGCACCGACGGTGAGCGCTACGTCCCCGAGAGCAGCGCGACTCCGACCGCCGAGCCGACCCCCGTGCCGAGCTTCGCGACCGATGAGGAGAAGGTGGCCTACAGCCGCGCCCAACCCGTGCCGCAGCCGGAGGGCTGCACCCCGCCGGCGTCGGGCTGGGGAGACATGAGCGGGCTCGGGCTGATGGCGGCGGATGCGTATCAGAGCGCCCATCCCGATATCGTGCTCGGCAACGTCCAGCGCTACATCGACCACAACGACCAGATCGCGATCCTCGCGGTCGCGGCGGGTGCCGACGCCCAGCGCGTCCGCGAGGATCTCGCCGACGACTACCCGAACGCGCTCTGCGTCGTCACGTCGACACTGAGCGTCGCCGATCTCGACCGGGTGAAGACCGATCCCGTGCTGAACCAGGACGACACCGTGCTCTGGTCGGGACTGTACGTGCCTCGACAGTCGTGGGACGATCCCGAACCGCGCTTCACGGCCTACGTCATCGTTCGAACCCGGAAGGTCGTCGACGCCGCGGCCGCGCATCCCGCCGGTCTGGTCAGCGTCGAGTCGTGGTTCGAGCCCGTGGTGGATCGCGGCGCGTAGCCTTCAGCCATGACCGCTGTCGTGCTCTTCCACCACGCCCAGGGCCTCACGCCCGGAATCCTCGCCTTCGCCGAGCGGATCCGCTCCGCCGGCCACACCGTGACGACCCCCGATCTGTACGAGGGCGCCACCTTCGACACCCTCGACGACGGCATCGCGCACGTCGAGGCGATCGGATTCGACACCGTCGTCGACCGCGGCCGCGCCGCAGCCGCCGAGCTGCCCGCCGAGGTGGTCTACCTCGGCTTCTCCCTCGGCGTCCTGCCCGCGCAGATGCTCGGCCAGACCAAGGCGGGCGCTCTCGGCGTGCTCGCCGTCTCCTCGGTCGTGCCCGGGGATGCGTTCGGCGAGTCCTGGCCGGCGGAGGTGCCGCTGCAGATCCACGCGATGGCGGCGGATCCGCTGTTCACCACCGAGGGCGATGCGGAGACCGCGCAGGGCTTGGTCGACGCCGGCGTCGCCGAGCTGTTCCTCTACCCGGGCGCGCAGCACCTCTTCGCGGACGACAGCCTGCCCGGCTACGACGCGGAAGCGACGGAGCTGCTGCTCTCGCGGATCCTCGCGTTCCTCGGCTGAGCGCCGCTACGCCCCCGGGTTCGTCGCCTTACCGTCCAACCACAGTTCAGTCGACGCATCCGAGTGCGTCCCGCCGGTGCCGACATGCTTCTCGCTGATGGTCGGACCCTTCTGGATCACGTGGACCATGGCCATCGCGTGCCCGCGACCGAGACCGTAGTCCTCCGCGAGCCACGCCACGATCGCGCCCGCCTTCACGCCCTTCTCGTCGAGCCCGCGCTCGTGCGCGAGCGCTACCAACTGCCGCGGGGTGAGCCCCGTCTTCTCCTCGACCTTGTCGAGATACGCCTGGAATGACATGCCGCCAGTATGGCCAATCCCGCCTCCCGCGAGATGCCTCTTCTGTACACGACACGCCGGGCGAAGCGTACACAAGAGGCATCTCGCGGGGAGGAGGGGCGGGCTCACAGCACGCGCACGCCCCCGCGCCACACGGCGGAGGTGAGCGGCACGCCCGGGCGGTAGGCGAGGTGCGCGACGGACGGAGCGTCCAGCACCTGTAGGTCCGCGCGCGCCCCCACCCGCAGCATCCCGATGTCGTGTTCGCGCCCCACCGAGCGCGCGGCGACCCGAGTGGCCGCCCACACCGCCTCCGCCACGCTCAGCCGCATCTGCAGCACCGCCGTCACCACGCAGAACGCCATCGACGTCGTGTACGAGGTGCCCGGATTGCAGTTGCTGGCCAGCGCGACCGCGGCACCGGCATCGAGCAATCTCCGGCCCGGTGCGAGCGGCTCGCGTGTGGAGAGATCGCAGGCCGGCAGCAGCGTCGCGACCGTGCCGGAGTCGGCGAGCGCCGACACGTCCGAATCGCTCAGCGCGTTGCAGTGGTCCACACTCGCCGCGCCCAGCTGCACCGCCAACGCAACACCCCCGCTGTGTCCGAGCTGGTTGCCGTGCACCCGCAGCCCCAGCCCCGCGGCTCGACCGGCGAGCAGCACCTCGCGCGACTCCTCCACGTCGAAGGCGCCGCTCTCGCAGAACACGTCGATGTAGTCGGCGAGCGGAGCGACGGCGGCGAGCATCGGGCCGGTCACCAGATCGAGGTAGTCGCGGCGATCCACTCCGGGAGGTACCACGTGCGCGCCGAGGTAGGTCACCACATCCGCGACCGACGCTGCGGCCCGTGCCGAGCGCGTCTCGCTCGCGACGTCGAGGCCGTAGCCGGTCTTCGCCTCCAAGAAGGTGGTGCCTTGCCGCTCGGCCTCCCGCCGCAGCCGGGCCGCGTTCGCGGTGAGCGCCGCCTCCGACGCCGCCCGGGTCGCCGTCATCGTGGTCGCGATGCCGCCGGCCGCGTACCGCTCCCCCGCCATCCGCGCCTCGAACTCGGCGGATCGGTCCCCCGCGAAGACCAGGTGGGTGTGCGTGTCCACCCAGCCGGGCAGCACCGCGCGACCCTCGACGTCGACGCGTTCATCCGCGATGGGCGCCCGGCTCGCGGGGCCGATCCAGGCGATCCGACCGCCCTCGATCACCAGTGCCGCGTCGCGGATCCGGTTCTCCGGATCCGCCGCGTCCGCACCCGCCTGGGTGCTCAGCTCACCGATCCCGGTGATCAACTCCGCCGTCATACCAACGCCTCCCGCAGCAGTTCGGCGGGCGCGGCCAGTCCCGCCACCCGCCCGTCCTCGACGACGACCCGGCCGCCGACGATCACCCGCCGCACATCCGCCCCGGTCGCGGTCAGCACGAGCTGCTCCGGTCGCGATCCGGCGGTGCGGATGCTCGCCGCGTCGATCTCGACGAAATCCCCGGTCAGCAGCCCCAACGAGGTGTAACCGGCTTGCCCGGAATACCCGAGTAGTTCGGCTGGATCGAAGCGCCCGCGCTGTCCGGACGCCAGGCGCTCGCCCGCCTCCAGGCCCCGCAGTTCCAGGAACGGATCAACGACCGCGTTCTGATCCGAGCCGATCGCGATCGGCACCCCGGCGTCGGCGAAGGCGCGCGCCGGCCCGATCCCATCACCGAGGTCCGCCTCCGTGGTCGGGCACATCACGACCGTCGCCCCGCTCGACGCGACCAGCGCGATGTCGTCGGCCGAGACATGGGTGGCGTGGATCAGACTCGTCCGCGGCGAGAGCGCGCCGAGGTCGGCGAGCAGCCCGATCGGGCTCACGCCGTGCGCCTGATGGCAGTCCGCGTTCTCCTGCGGCTGCTCCGACACGTGGATGTGCAGGGGCACCTCCGCCGGCAGGCCGGACACGATCTCGCGGATGGCCGCGGCCGGAACCGCCCGCACCGAGTGCAGCGCTGCACCCAGCCGAACCTGCGCGGGCAACCGCTCGCGCAGGGCGTACCACCGGCGCAGGTAACCGGCCGCGTCGCCGTCACCGAACGCGCGCTGCTGCGGCGCGAGCTCGCGACCGAAGCCGCCCGCGAGATACGCGGTATCGAGCAGCGTGAGCCGGATGCCCGTGGCCACCGCCGCCGAGGCGAGGGCCAGCTCCATCGCGTGCTCAGCCGCTCCGGCCGGGTGGTGCAGGTAGTGGAACTCGCCCACCGCCGTCCAGCCGTTCACGAGCATCTCGGCGAACACCGCCGTGGCGAGCCGCTCGTAGCGCACCGGGTCGAGTGACGCAGCCGCGGCGTACATCCGCTCGCGCCACCGCCAGAAGGTGCCGCCGTCGGCATGCGTCCGCCCGCGCAGGATGCGGTGGAAGGAATGCGAATGCGCGTTCGCGGCGCCGGGCAGCACGGTGCCGAGCACGAGGTCGTCGGGATGCGCGGGGCCGGGCAGCACAACACCCGCCACGATCTGCACGTCGCGCAGCACCCCGGCCGGGGTGACCAACGTCTCGCACCAGAGATTCACAGCACGCTCCGGAGCAGGCGCTCGAGCCCGTCGACACCCGCGAGACAGTCCTCGTGCTCGGCGAACTCCTCCGGCGCGTGCGAGACGCCGCTCGGGTTGCGTACCAACACCATCGCGCTGGGCACCCGCGTCGCGAGCACCCCGGCGTCGTGCCCCGCGCCGGACGCCAGCAGCGGAACGCCACCCAGTGCCTGGGAGATCGCGGCCGTGCCGTCGAAGCGCACCAGGCTCGACCACGACTCCTCGATCAGTTCGACGTCCGGATCCACTCGGCGCACCCGACCCTCGATCTCCGCGACCAACGCGCGAGTGTCCGCATCCGAGCCGGCCCGCGCGTCCAGCCAGGCGTCGACCGAGGAGGCGATCACGTTCGTGCCGCCTGGCGTGACGCGCAGTCGGCCCACGGTCGCCCGCGCGTCCGCCGTGTCCAGCGCCGCCTCCTGCACGGCCACGATCGCCCGGGCCGCCGCCACCATCGGGTCCCGCCGCTCGCGCATCCGCGTGGTGCCGGCGTGGTCGCCCTGGCCGCGGAAGCGCAGCCGCCAGCGCCCGTGCGCGAGAATCGACGAGGCCACGGCCAGCGGCGCGCCGAGGTCGATCAGCCCGCGACCCTGCTCGATGTGCAGCTCGATGAAGAGGCCGATCCGCGCCAGCGCCTCGTCGTCCCGGCCGAGCAGCGCCGGGTCCAGCCCCGCGTCGCGGGCGGCCTCCGCGAGGGTGATGCCCTCCGCATCCGTCAGCGACTGCGGATTCGCCAGCGCCCCGGTCAGCAGCCGCGACCCGAGGCAGGCGACGCCGAAGCGAGATCCCTCCTCCTCCGCGAAGACGACCACGGCGAACGGCCGCGAGGGCCTCAGCCCGCTCGCCTGCAGCCGCGCTACCGCCTCGAGAGCCGAGACCACCCCCAGCGGACCATCGAACGCACCGCCGCCGGGCACCGAGTCGAGGTGGCTCCCGGTCACCACCGCGTCCACGCCGGGCGCTCCCCACCAGGCCCAGACGTTGCCGTTGCGATCGACCTCGACGTCGAGGCCGAGTCGCCGCGCGCGCTGCTCGAACCACTGGCGCAGCTCCCGATCCGCACGATTCCAGAGGTGACGACTGTAACCGCCTCTGACGGTGTCGCGCCCGATATCGGCGATCTCGGCCAGCATCACGACTCCCACATCGGCACGCGCAGCCCGCGCTGCCGAGCCACCTCGGCGGCGCGCTCGTAGCCGGCGTCGACGTGCCGCATCACGCCCGTACCCGGGTCGTTGGTCAGCACCCGCTCGATCTTCTGCGCCGCGAGTTCCGTGCCGTCGGCCACGATCACCTGGCCGGCATGGATGCTGCGCCCGATGCCGACACCGCCGCCGTGGTGGATGGACACCCACGTGGCCCCGGAGGCGGTGTTCAGCAGCGCGTTCAGCAGCGGCCAGTCCGCGATCGCATCCGAACCGTCCGCCATGCCCTCGGTCTCCCGGTACGGCGAGGCGACGGAGCCGGCGTCGAGGTGGTCGCGCCCGATCACCACGGGCGCGCTGAGCTCGCCGCTGGCCACCATCTCGTTGAAGCGCAGTCCAGCGAGGTGCCGCTCCTTGTAGCCCAGCCAGCAGATCCGGGCCGGCAGCCCCTCGAAGGCGATCTTCTCGCCGGCCGAAGTGATCCAGCGCCGCAGTTTCTCGTCCTGCGGGAACAGCTCGAGGATCGCACGGTCGGTCGCCGCGATGTCCGCCGGATCTCCCGACAGCGCCGCCCAGCGGAACGGACCCTTGCCCTCGGCGAAGAGCGGGCGGATGTAGGCGGGCACGAATCCCGGAAAGGCGAACGCCCGCTCGCAGCCGCCCAGCTGTGCCTCCGCACGGATCGAGTTGCCGTAGTCGAACACCTCGGCGCCCGCGTCCTGGAAGTCGACCATCGCCTGCACCTGCTTCGCCATCGAGGCCCGCGCGGCGGCGGTGAACGCCTCCGGATCCGCCTCCGCCCGCGCGCGCCATTCCGCGAGCGGAACGCCCTCGGGGAGATAAGCGAGCGGATCGTGCGCGCTGGTCTGGTCGGTGACGATGTCGATCGGCACACCGCGCGCCAGCAGCTCGGGGAACACCGTGGCCGCGTTGCCGACCAGCCCGACCGAGAGCGCCCGGCGCTCGGCCTTCGCCGCCGTCACGCGCGCGATCGCCTCGTCGATGTCCGCCGTCATCTCGTCGAGGTAGCCGTGCGCGACCCGGCGCTCCAGCCGGGAGGGATCGACGTCGACGATCAGCACGACACCCTCGTTGAGGGTTACGGCGAGCGGCTGCGCTCCGCCCATGCCGCCCGCGCCCCCGGTCAGCGTCAGGGTGCCGGAGAGGGAGGCGAGACCCTTCTTCGCCGCGATCGCCGCGAAGGTCTCGTACGTGCCCTGCAGGATGCCCTGGGTACCGATGTAGATCCAGGAGCCGGCGGTCATCTGCCCGTACATGGTCAACCCCATCGCCTCCAGCCGGCGGAACTCGGGCCAGTTCGCCCAGTCGCCCACCAGGTTGGAGTTCGCGATCAACACCCGCGGCGCCCACTCGTGCGTCCGGAACACTCCGACCGGCTTGCCCGACTGCACCAGCAGGGTCTCGTCGTCCTCGAGGTCCTCCAGCGTGCGCACGATGGCGTCGTACGCCGGCCAGTTCCGCGCCGCCTTGCCGGTGCCGCCGTAGACGACGAGATCCTCGGGATGCTCGGCCACCTCGGGATCGAGGTTGTTCATCAGCATCCGCAGCGCCGCCTCGGTCTGCCAGCTCTTCGCGCTGCGCGTCGTTCCACGCGCCGCCCTGATCGTGCGGTTCATCGTCTCGTCCTCTCCTCGGGTCCGTCGGGTCATCTCTGCCGAGCTGTCGTTCTGGCCGCGCGCGGGTGGCATGCCTGCAGCGCGCGGTGAGAACGACGGCGCCGCATTCATCGCAGGGCGCCCACGGCCGCGGCGGCGGCGTCGCGCACGGCGCCCGACTGCACCAGCGCCGTCACCGCCTCGATCTCGGGCGACAGGTATCGATCGGCGCCCGGGCCCGCGACGGCCGTGCGGATGCAGGTCACCGCGGCGCCCGTGCCCGCGCCCGGCCGCAGCGGCGCCCGCAGGTCCAGAGCCCGTGCCGCGGCGAGCGCCTCGATCGCCAGCACCCGGCCCAGCCCGTCCACCGCCCGACGCAGCTTGCGCGCGGCGTGCCAGCCCATCGAGACGTGGTCCTCCTGCATCGCGGAGGAGGGGATCGAGTCCACCGAGGCGGGTGCGGCCAGCCGCTTCAGCTCCGAGACGATGCCGGCGGAGGTGTACTGCGCGATCATCAGACCGCTGTCCACCCCGGCATCGTGCGCCAGGAACGCCGGTAAGCCGTTGCTCCGCTTCGGATCCAGCAACCGATCGGTGCGTCGTTCGGCCATGCTGGCCACATCCGCCGCCACGATCGCCAGGAAGTCGAGCACGTAGGCCACGGGAGCCCCGTGGAAGTTGCCGTTCGATTCCACCCGACCATCCAGCGTGACGACGGGGTTGTCGACTGCGGAGGCGAGCTCCCGGCCGGCGATCAGCGCAGCGTGATCGATGGTGTCTCGGGCAGCACCGTGCACCTGCGGCGCGCAGCGCAGCGAGTACGCGTCCTGCACGGCCGTGTGCTCTTCGGTGCGGTGGCTGGCCACGATGGGTGAACCCGCCAGCAGCGCCCGCAGGTTCGCCGCCGAGTCACCCTGCCCCAGCTGCGGCCGCAGCGCCGCGAGATCGGCCGCGAAGACCGCATCCGTGCCCAGAAGCGCCTCCACCGCCATCGCCGCCGACACATCCGCCGTCTGCAGCAGCGTGCGCAGGTCATGGATCGCCAGGCAGAGCATCCCGAGCATGCCGTCCGTGCCGTTGATCAGGGCGAGTCCCTCCTTCTCGGCCAGCAGCACCGGCTCGAGGCCCGCGGCGGCGAGGGCGTCAGCGGCCGGCCGCAGGGTGCCGTCCGCGTCGCGAACGTCTCCCTCTCCCATCAGCGCGAGCGCGCAGTGCGAGAGCGGTGCCAGATCACCGGAACAGCCGAGGGATCCGTATTCGCGCACCACCGGCGTGATCCCGGCGTTCAGCATCCCGACGTACGCCTCGACGGTCGAGAGCCGGATGCCCGTGCGGCCGGTCAGCAGCGTCGAGATCCGCAGCAGCATCAGCGCGCGCACCACCTCGCGCTCCACCTCGGGGCCCGACCCGGCCGCGTGCGAGCGGATCAGGCTCCGCTGCAGCTGCGTCCGCCGCTCCGGTCGGATGAACGTGGTCGCCAAGGCGCCGAAGCCCGTCGAGATGCCGTAGTGCGGCCGCGCGTCCTGCGCCAGCTGCTCGATCCGTTCGCGACTGGCGACGACCGCCTCGCGTGCATCCGCCCCGATGTCGATGCGCACGCCGAGCCGAGCGACGGCGACGACGTCGTCGATGCTGATCGGGCCGATGCCGACGGTCACGGGGGCGGTGAGAACGGATGCTGCTGTCATAGGTCCATCTGACTCCTGGACCAGCCACGGCGGGCTCCTCGTAGAGTGGATACCGTCTCGGATCCGAGACAACAGGATGTTGCACGGGAGGCGCGGATGGAGAAGACCGACATCCCGGCCGCGCGCAACGCGTTGCGGATCCTGAGTCACCTCGCGACCCAGCGCGGGCCCGTCTCCGCCGCGTCCATCGCCCTCGCACTCGACTTGCCGCGCTCCACCGTCTACCGCCTGCTCGGTGTGCTGCAGGAGCAGGGCTTCGCACTGCATCTTCCGGAGGCGCGCCGCTACGGCATCGGCATCGCCGCGTTCGAGCTCAGCTCGGGCTACTCCCGCCAGGAGCCGCTGGCCCGGCTCGGCAGCCCGATCCTGGCGAGCCTCGTCGACCACCTCGGCGAGAGCGCGCACCTCGCCGTGCTGCACGGCCGCGACGTGCTCTACCTGGTCGAAGAGCGGGCGCCGCGCCGGCCCGCACTCGTCACCGACGTGGGCGTCCGGCTGCCGAGCCACCTCACCGCCAGCGGGCTCGCGCAGCTCGCCGCACTCCCCCGCGCTCAGCTGCGCGCCCTTTTCCCCGATCAGAAGGCATTTGCGCATCGATTCGAGGGCGGAGTAACCCGATATAGCGAGCTGAAGCGGATGCTCGACACGGTGCGAGCGCGCGGCTACGCCTCGGAAGACGGCGCCGTCACGGAGGGCATCGCCTCCGTCGCGATCGCCGTACGCGACCACGCCGGCTGGCCCGCCGCCGGCATCGCCGTCACCTTCGCGAAGGACTCGGTGCCGGAAGCGGAGTGGCCGACGTTGGCCACCGAGATCCGACCCTTCGCCGACGAGCTCTCACGCCGAATCCGCGGCTCCGCAACACCCCTGACCCGCGGAATACCGCGCACCTAGGATGTGTTGTAGCCCTCGGAGCCCGGGAACGTACCAAGCGACCGGGCCTGGGCTCCCACCAACGAAAACGACCAAGAGGAGTGCCACCGTGCGCGACATCGTCATCATCGGATCCGGCCCCGCCGGCTGGACGGCCGCCATCTACGCGGCGCGCGCCGAGCTGAACCCGATCGTCGTCGCCTCCTCGGTCGAGATCGGCGGCGACCTGATGAACACCACCGAGGTCGAGAACTTCCCCGGCTTCCCCGACGGTGTGCTCGGTCCGGAACTGATGATGCACATGCAGGCTCAGGCGGAGAAGTTCGGCACCGAGACGTACTACGACGACGTCACCTCGCTCGAGCTCGACGGCGACGTGAAGAAGATCACCCTCGGCTCCGGCGAGTCCATCGAGGCGCGCACCGTGGTGGTCGCCACCGGCTCCGCCTACCGCAAGCTCGGCCTGCACGACGAGGAGCGCCTTTCCGGCCACGGCGTCTCCTGGTGCGCGACCTGCGACGGCTTCTTCTTCAAGGGCAAGACCATCGCCGTCGTCGGCGGCGGCGACTCCGCGATGGAGGAAGCGACCTTCCTCACCAAGCACGCGGCGAAGGTCTACGTCATCCACCGCAAGGACACCCTGCGGGCCTCGAAGGTGATGCAGAAGCGCGCGATGGACAACGAGAAGATCGAGTTCATCTGGAACTCCGAGGTCGTCGGCATCTCGGGTGAGTCGCACGTCAATGGCGTGAAGCTCCGCGACACCGTGACCGGTGACGAGTCGAAGCTCGAGCTCGACGGCCTCTTCATCGCGATCGGCAACGACCCGCGCACCCACATCGTGCACGGCAAGCTCGACCTCACGAGCGAGGGCACCATCGCGGTGACCGGTCGCTCCTCTCAAACCTCCGTTCCCGGCGTCTTCGCCGCGGGCGACGTCATCGACCCGACGTACCGTCAGGCCGTTACCGCCGCCGCCTCCGGAACGGTCGCCGCGCTCGACGCGGAGCACTACCTGGCTGCCCTCGACGACAAGACGTCGCCGATCGACGGTCGCCCCCAAGCTGAACCCGAGCTCGCAGACGCGGCTCACTAAGGAGAATCGGAATGTCCAACGCTAAGAGCGTCACCGACGCCAGCTTCCAGGCCGACGTCCTCGACTCGGAGAAGACCGTACTGGTCGACTTCTGGGCCGAGTGGTGCGGTCCGTGTCGCATGGTCGCCCCCATCCTCGACCAGATCGCGGCTGAGCACGGCGAGAAGATCGAGATCGTCAAGCTGAACGTCGACGACAACCCGCAGACCGCGGCCAAGTACCAGATCACGTCGATCCCGGCGATGAAGGTCTACCAGAAGGGTGAGGTCGTCAAGACCGTCATCGGCGCCAAGCCGAAGCCCGCCCTTGAGGCCGACCTCGCCGCGTTCCTCGCGTAGTCGTTCACACCACGAAGGCCCGATGTTTCACGTGAAACATCGGGCCTTCGTTTTTGGTTTCGGCAAGCTCAACCAGCGGCGGACCCTACCGCTGGTTGAACCTGCCGACAAGCGGCGGACCTCATCGCTGGTTGAGCCTGCCGAAACCACATCGCCTACGGCGTTGCATCCCCCTGCTGCGTCGCGAAGTACGCCGACTGCCCCGTAGCACCCGGCTGTCCCTCCGCAATCGGGATGACGTACACCGCCGTTCCGTAGGCGCACACCTCGGTCCAGTTCTGCCCCATCTCCGAGGTGTCGAAACGCATCGCCACGATCGCATTCGCGTTCTTCGCCTGCGCCTCCGCCACCATCCGCTGCATCACCTCCATCCGGCTGTCGTACAGCGCCTTCGTCATCTCCGGCAGCTCGCCGCCGGCCAATGACCGGAAGCCGGCGGTGAACTGCGCGCCGATGTTCCTCGAGCGCACCGTCAGCCCCATCACCTCGCCGAAGACCGCGTCGATCCGATAGCCGGGCACATCGTTGCTTGTGACGATGATCATGTCTCTCCCTCCGTCCGGCGCGACCCCACCGGCTCTGCGCGCGACGCTACTCGCCCGCGACTGCGCGTGCGCTTACACCAGACCCTTCTCGTGTGCGAAAACGACCAGTTGCACGCGGTCCCGCAAGGAGAGCTTCGCGAGGATCGAGCGCATGTGCGTCTTGACGGTCGTCTCGCCGAGGAATGCGCTGGCCGCCACCTCGGCATTGCTCAGACCCTTCGCCGCGAGCAGGAAAATGTCGCGCTCTCGAGGCGAAAGCGGACCGAGAAGCGATTCCACATCCGCTCCGGCCGTCGGGGTCGTGGAGCCGAACTGTCGAAGCAACTCTCGAGTCATCGGCGGAGCGATCACCGCCTGACCGGAATGCACCGTGCGAATCGCCTCCAGCACAAAATCACTCGTCGCATCCTTCAGGATGAATCCACTCGCCCCCGCCCGGAGAGCGGCGACGACGGCCTCATCGTGGCGAAAAGTGGTCAACACCACGATCCGCGGAGTCTCGACGCCGGAGCTCTCCTGGGCCGCGACGATGCGGGCCGTCGCTTGCACGCCGTCCATGACCGGCATTCGCAGGTCCATCAGCACAACGTCCGGTTGCACCGCATCGATCAACTGGATGGCCTCCGCACCGTCCCCCGCCTCGCCCACCAGTTCGAGGTCGGACTGCGAGGAGATCAACATCGCTAGTCCGGAACGGAACAAAGCCTGGTCGTCGACGAGCGCGACGCGGATGCGCGCATCAGCCGGAAGCCCGCTCACGACTCTCCGTCGTTCGATGTTTCACGTGAAACATCGACGAAGGGAACGAAGGCCGAGACCCGGAACTCACCATCGTCGTCCGCGCCAGCCGTGAGCCAGCCTCCGACGATGCTCGCCCGCTCGCGCATTCCGGGGATGCCGTTGCCACCCGATTCCGTTCGAGCGGGAGCAGCCCCTCCCGACTTCGAGACCACCGTCAGCGCCAGCCCCGGGCCGCGCCAGTCCAGGCCGACCCGCACCGAACTGCCGATGCCACCGTGAGCGAGCGCATTCGTCAACGACTCCTGCACGATCCGATAAACGGCCAGCTGCGCTCCCGCACCGAGGGGCTGCACCGAACCGAAGTCCGAGCGCTCGATCAGCAGCCCCTGTTCCGACATCTGCGAGATGAGGCCGTCCAGATCGACCACGGTCGGTTCGCCCGCCTCGCCGCGCCCGGCGCGCAGCGACTCCACAACGAGACGGATGTCACCGATCGCGGATCGCGCGGCCTCCGCAATCGTCTCCAGCGCCGCATCCACTCGATCCGGTGATCGATCCGTTAGCCGGCGCAGTCCGTCCGCCTGAACGACGACGACCGTCAGCGAATGCGCCAAGACATCATGCAAGTCGCGAGCGATGCGGCCGCGCTCCTCCGCAACGGCGAGGCGCGTCGCTGCGTCGTCACGCTCGGTCAGTGCACGGACCTCGGCTCTCGACGCCAACAGGCGATCCAGCCCGGCGCGGACGGTGAAGCCCAGGGCCCAGAGCAACACGATCACGGCGGAACTCACGGCGAAGACGACGACCCCGGTCCACATCAGCACGTCCGGCGGATACGCCGCCTGTTCGACGGCGAAAGTGCTCTCCGTCATTTGGCGCATCACCGGATCACTCACCGGTGGGGCGATGCCGGACCAGGCGACGATCGACTCCCCCGTCTCCGCGTAGCGCCAGACCATCAACCATCCGATCGCCGCGGCATAGAGCAGACCGAGACCGAGGCTCGGCCAGCCGAATGGTCGACGCGACGACGCAGCGGCAAGACCGACGGCGATCGCCACACCCAGGTAGGCGGGCCAGGACGTCGAGCCCAGCATCAGTACCGGCGTCAGCCCCGCGAGTGCCAGCATCGTCACGATCAATCCGTGCCCGATCACCGGCGCCGCTCGCGCACACGCGATCGCAGCGGAGATCAGCACGAACGGTGTCAGCCACGCAACGCGGGCGACGACAGCGTCTGTCACGACAAGTTGGTTCGACCCTGACCGCCCGGCTTCAGCCACCAGCCACAGGACCAAGAAGACCACGGCGATTGCAACATCTGGAGACCGAAGTGCGAGGCGGGAAGTGAGCGTGCGGCGGGTCGCGCGGTCGTCCGTTGAGGTGGGCATAACTCCACGCTAGAGCGCCGCAACGCCGATCTGAGTCGATCGCGCCCGCCGCGACGACGAACTCATCCTTCCGGACGAGCCCGCAATGTTTCACGTGAAACATTGCGAGCCACCCATCCACAGGTGGAGTCACGCTCACCCCGATTCGCGCAAGTCTCGCCGGGTAGGGTATAACCACCGCTCCCGCCCGGGTGCGGTCTTTTCATCCCACGAACGAATCGACGCCAACGTGACGAATCACGGAACGAACCTCGACCCTTGGTACAACTCCTACGCGGAGCGCACGGCCGGCCTGGCCGCCAGCGAGGTCCGAGCGTTGTTCGCCGTCGCGTCGCGGCCTGAAGTGGTCTCGCTCGCCGGCGGAATGCCGTTCGTTTCGGCCCTCCCTCAAGACCTGGTCACGGGCGCCATGGAGCGTGTGATGCGCGACCAGGGGCCGGTTGCGTTGCAGTACGGATCCGGCCAGGGTGTGCCTGTACTCCGCGAGCAGATCCTGGATGTGATGGCGCTCGAGGGCATCTCCGCCAGCGCCGACGACATCGTCGTCACCACCGGCTCGCAGCACGCACTGGAGCTCGTCTCGAAGCTTTTCCTCGACCCCGGAGACGTCGTTCTTTCCGAGGGACCGAGCTACGTCACCGCGATGGTGATCTTCAAGTCGTACCAGGCCGATATCCAGCACGTACCGATGGATGACCACGGTCTGATCCCGGCGGCGCTGCGCGAACACATCGCTCGCGTCAAGGCGGCCGGCAAGAAGATCAAGTTCCTCTACACGATCCCGACGTTCCACAACCCGGCGGGAGTGACGCTGAGCTGGGAGCGTCGCGTCGAGATCCTCGAGATCTGCAAGTCCGAGGGCATCCTCGTGCTCGAGGACAATCCGTACGGTCTGCTCTACTTCAACGAGGTGCCGCCGAAGGCGATGCGCTCACTCGAAGAGGACGGCGTGATCTACCTCGGCACCTTCTCCAAGACCCTCGCTCCCGGTTTCCGCGTCGGCTGGGCGCTGGCGCCGCACGCCATCCGCGAGCGCCTGATCCTCGCGAACGAAGCGGCGGTGCTCTGCCCGTCCTCATTCAGTCAGCTGGTCATCTCCCAGTACCTGTCCACGGCCGACTGGAAGGGTCAGATCGATACGTTCCGTGGCGTCTACCGGGAGCGCAAGGAGGCGATGATCGCCGGGCTGCAGAAGTACCTGCCGAGCCTCTCCTGGACCAACCCGAACGGCGGGTTCTACGTCTGGCTGACCCTGCCGGAAGAACTCGACTCCAAGGCGATGCTGCCCCGCGCGGTGAAGGAACTCGTCGCGTACACGCCCGGCACCGCGTTCTTCGGCAACGGCGATGGGCGCCAGAACATCCGCCTCTCGTTCTGCTACCCGACCCCGGACAGCATCACGCTCGGCATCCGCCGACTCGCGACCGTGATCAACGGAGAACTCGATCTGCTCTCCACCTTCGCGGGCACCGGCGCGCTGTCGATCGTCTCCCCGGATCGACACAACGCCACTCCGCCGCCGAACCTGTCCTGATCGCCCCGCCACCGGCATCCCGCAACGAAAAGATCTCCAGCCATGACTGACTACTCCTCGCTCGACGCTGCCCTGCACGTCGTTGTCCTCTCCGGCGGCATCAGCCACGAGCGCGATGTCTCGCTGCGTTCCGGGCGACGGGTGGCGGATCGTCTGGGTGCGCTCGGCCATCGGGTCACCATGCACGAGCCGGACGCGTCGCTGCTCGCCTTCCTCGCGGAAGTCCAGCCCGACGTCGTGTGGCCGGCACTGCACGGCGCGAGCGGCGAAGACGGCGCCCTCCTCGGTCTGTTGGAAGCGGCCGGATTCGCCTACGTCGGCTCGCACACGGACGCCGCCCGACTCGCGTGGTTCAAGCCCACGGCCAAGACCCTCGTGGAACGGGCGGGCATCCGCACGCCGCGGTCGATCACGTTGCCGCGGGAGACCTTCCGCGAGCTCGGGGCCGCGAGTGTGCTGGAGCGCGTCGCCGCTCACCTACCCGGTCCCGTCGTCGTCAAGCCGGCGCAGGGTGGCTCGGCTCAGGGGGTCTCGATCGTCAACGATGTGAACGAGCTGCCTCGTGCCATGGTCGAGGCCTACACCTACGCCGAAGTCGTGCTGATCGAGCAGAAGGTCGAGGGGACCGAGGTCGCCGCGGGCGTGCTCGACCTCGGCGACGGCCCGATCGCCCTTCCGTTGGTGGAGATCCAGCCCGTCGCCGGCCAGTACACCTTCGAGGCGCGCTACAACGCCGGTGAGACGCGTTTCTACACCCCGGCCAGGCTTGCACCCGATGTGGCCGAGAACGTCGCTCAGACGGCCGTACAGGTCCACCAGCTGCTCGGGCTCAGCGACATGTCCCGGGTCGACTTCATCGTCGACGGCGACGGCATACCGTGGTTCTTCGACGCCAACGTCCTTCCGGGTCTGACGGAGACGTCACTGATCCCACAAGCCATCGAGGCATCCGGCCGGTATCTGGGCGACGTGTACTCGACGCTGGCACGCCTCGCCGCGCGCTGATTGAGCTTGCGACCTTCGCCGATTGAGCTTGCGACCATGCTGATTGAGCTTGCGACCGTCGCTGATTGAGCTTGCCGAAATCACTTCTCTACTGGTTTCGGCAAGCTCAACCAGCGAACCAGCGACAGGGCAAGCTCAACCAGCGAACCAGCGACAGGGCAAGCTCAACCAGCGAACCAGCGACGGCAAACGAAGGCCCCGATGTTTCACGTGAAACATCGGGGCCTTCCGCTTACGTGTAGTGGCGCGAAGCTAGAGCGACACCTCAGACGGCTCGCCCAGCTCCGACAGGATCCGGTTCAGGTCCTGGATGGTCGCGAAGTCGATCACCATCTGACCCTTCTTCGCACCGAGCGTCACCTTCACTCGGGTGTTCAAACGATCGCCGAGGTGATCCGCGATCGTCGAGAGGTGGCCCGCCTGACTGTTGCGTTCCTCCTCCGGTTCCGGCTTCGCGACGACCTTCGGCGTCTTCCACTGCGTCGCGATGGCTTCCGCCGAGCGCACGGAGAGGTCTTCATTGATGATCTTGTCGGCGAGGCGGCGCTGCAGATCCTCGTCGTCCAGTGACAGGATCGCCCGAGCGTGGCCGGCGCTCAGCACGCCGGCGGCGACCCGGTTCTGCACCGCGCGCGGCAGACGCAGCAATCGGATGGTGTTGGTGATCTGCGGACGCGAACGACCCAGGCGCGTCGCCAATACCTCCTGCGTGATGCCGAAGTCCTGCAGCAGCTGCTGATAGGCCGACGCCTCTTCCAGGGGGTTCAGCTCGGCGCGGTGCAGATTCTCCAGCAGCGCATCGCGCAGCATGTTCTCGTCGGCCGTGTCCTTGACGACAGCGGGAATCGCCGAGAGACCGGCCTCCTTGGACGCACGGAAGCGGCGCTCCCCCATCACGAGCTCGTACTTCGCCTTGCCGCGGCCGGTGACGGGTCGGACCACGATCGGCTGCAGCACCCCGAACTCTCGCACGCTGTGCACCAGCTCTGCGAGGTCGTCCTCGTCGAAGACCGATCGCGGCTGCGAGGCGTTCGGCACGATCTCACCGAGCGGGATGCTGGCGAGACGAGCGCCGGGAACGGTCACGAGGTCCGAACCCGCATCTGCCTTCTGATCAGGGAAAAACACGTCGACGGGCCGAGATTTCGTCTCGTCCGCCGTGGGGATGAGCGCGCCGATTCCGCGGCCGAGTCCCGTTCGCTTGGTGGCCATCAGTTCACTCCTTCTTTCGCCGCGCTGTCCGCAGCAGCAGCACCGCGGTACGCGATTTCGGCGGCCGCCTCCAGATAGGCGAGCGCGCCGGCCGAGTTCGGGTCGTAGCTCACCACACTCTGGCCGTAGCTGGGCGCCTCCGAGATCCGCACGTTGCGGGGGATCATGGTTCGCAGCACCTCCTTCGGGAAGTGCTCCCGCACATCCTGCGCAACCTGGTTGGCGAGGTTGGTGCGCGCGTCGTACATCGTCAACAGGATGGTGGAGACGCCGAGCTTCGGATTGAGGTGGCGCTCGATCAGATCGATGTTCTTCAGCAATTGACTCAGGCCCTCGAGCGCGTAGTACTCGCACTGGATCGGGATGAGCACCTCGCGCGCCGCGACGAACGCGTTGATCGTCAACAAGCCCAGCGAGGGTGGGCAATCGATGAGCACGTAGTGGAACGGTTCGTCCATCGCCTCGAGCATCAGATCCAGTGCCCGTCGGAGCCGCTGCTCCCGCGCCACGAGCGAGACCAGTTCGATCTCGGCGCCGGCGAGGTGGATCGTCGCTGGAGCACCGAAAAGCGTGTCGAACTCGGGGCTCTTCTGCACCACGTTCGCCAGCGGCACCTCCCCCACGATCACGTCGTAGACGCTCTCCGTGTCGGCGCGGTGCTCGATTCCGAGCGCGGTGGAGGCGTTGCCCTGCGGGTCGAGGTCGATCACCAGCACACGTGCACCGGAGCGCGCGAGTCCCGCCGCCAGATTGACCGTCGTTGTGGTCTTGCCGACGCCGCCCTTCTGGTTGGAGATCGTGATCACCCGCGTCGAGGCGGGCACCGGCAGCGGCGCGGCGTTCAGAATCGCGCGCCGCCGGGTCATGTCGGCGATCTCGCGGGCGAGCGGAGTCGACGCGTCGTAGGCGGTCATGCGCCGGCTCCCTCGGGGTCAGGATGTTTCACGTGAAACCTTCGCTTCGAAGAATCGGAATTCAGCGACCGAAGCCGCCGCAGTTCCACTCTGCCATTCCGCGACGGCGCGGAACCCGGGCTGTGGATAACCATGCGACAGACGATCGGTGCGCTAGCCCACTGTAGCCCGGACGACCCGGGTCACCTCGGAGAGCACGCCCTCGCCGAGCACAAGAATCTCGGGGTCGCTGAGCTTGTACTTCCGGATCGGCTTCGCTGCCGCCGCGATCTCCTTCTCGGCGTTGGCTCCCTTCATCAGCACGAGCTCTCCACCGGGGCGCAGCAGCGGCGCCGTCAGCGGGATGAGCTTCGCCAATGCGCTGACCGCTCGTGCCGTGACCTGATCCAGGGGCGCATCCAGCCGCACCTCCTCGGCCCGGGCGCGAACAACGCTGACATTACTCAACTCGAGTTCGGCCACCTGCTCGCGCAGCCAGATCACCCGGCGCTCCATCGGCTCGATCAGCACGAACTCAACATCGGGGCGCACGATGCCGAGCACCAAGCCTGGCAGGCCGGCACCGCTGCCGATGTCACCCACCCGACCCGGGCGCAACAGCGGGGCGATGATCGCGGAGTTGAGGATGTGTCGGGTCCAAAGCCGCGGCAACTCCAGAGGCCCGATCAGCCCGCGCTCCTCGCCGAAGGCCGCGAGGTTCTCGGTGAAGCGCCGCAGCGCCGCAAGCCGATCGCCGGCGATCAGACCCGCGGCCGCCGGCTCGCTCTCGAGGCTCTCCGGAATCACATTCACGCGCGCGTGATCACGGTGTGCCGCTCGCGGCCCTCACCGCTCGACTCCGACACGAAGCCACGCTCGGCGACCAGGTCGTGCACCAGCTTGCGTTCGTACGACGACATCGCCGGCAGGGCCGCCGACGTCGCACCGCCCTCGATCCGCTCGATCGCCCGGTCGACCAGCCCCGCCAACTCGGACTCACGCGCGTCGCGGGATCCGCCGATGTCGAGGATGAGACGCGAGAACACGCCGGTCTTGGTCTGGACCGCGAGGCGGGTCAGTTCCTGCAGTGCCTGCACCGCATCCGGCCGCGAGAGCACCCGAAGGTTGCTCTCGCCCGAGGCGTTGACCGACAGGTAGGCGCGACCGTTGCGAACGTCGATGTCGATGTCGCCGTCGAGGTCGCAGATGTCGAGGAACTCCTCGATATAGTCCGCGGCCGCGTCGCCTTCCTCCTCCAGCTGCGAGAGCGTCGGAGCCTCCGCCGGAACGGGAGTCGGGTCTTCGATGGTGTCCGTCATGATCGGCTCCTACTTCTTTCCGGGCTGCTTCTTGGCGCGGTTCTTGCCGACCGGCTGCTGACGCTGGGTCTTCTTCTCCTCGACGACGATGACGTCGCCGGTCGCCTCGTCCGTGACGAGCTTGCCCTTGCGACGCAGACGCTCCTCGCGCGCCTTGGCGGCCTCGGACCCGGGCGTGGGCATGTTCCGGATGACGATGAACTGCTGCACCATGGTCCACGCGTTCGAGGTCAGCCAGTAGAACATCACGCCGAGCGGGAAGGCGAAGCCGGAGAAGGCGAAGACCAACGGCAGGATGTACAGCAGGATGCGCTGCTGACGGAAGGTCGGCGACGCCTTCGCCTCGGGCGACATGTTCTTCGACACGATCTGCAGCTGCGTGACGAACTGCGAGGCGGTCATCAGGATGACCATGGTGACCGCGATGATGATGACGGTGACCTGCACGGGATCCTCGCCGAGGGCGCCCTGGATCGACTGGTGCAGCGGCGCGACGCCGAAGAGGTTAGCGGTACCGAACTGCTCCGCGAGGGTCTGGTTCAGCGGACCGACGCCGGCCTTGCTCTTCTGGGCATCGTTGAGCACCGAGAACAGCGAGAAGAAGATCGGCATCTGGATCAGCAGCGGCAGGCAGGAGGCCAGCGGGTTGGTGCCGGTCTTCTTGTACAGCTCCATGGTCTCGCGCGACATCGCCTCGCGGGAGAGCTGGTCGCGCTTGCCCTTGTACTTGTCCTGGATCTTCTTCAGCTGCGGCGCGACCTCCAGCATCCGACGCTGGCTCTTGATCTGGCGCACGAAGATCGGGATCAACGCGGCGCGGATGACCAGCACCAGACCCACGATCGACAGCACCCAGGTGATACCGGCGGCGGGATCGAGGCCGACGATGTTCGACCAGATCCAGTGGAAGCCGACGAGCAGAAGCTCGACGACCCACTTGAGCGGCCACAGAATGGTTCCGAGAAGGTCCATGGGGTGGGGTCAGTCCTTTCGAGGGCTGTCGACGACGACGAAGCCGAAACGCGTGAGCGTGTAGCTCGGCCGTCGGCCGGAGAGCGCCGGCCATTGCAGACGGGTCGACGACGGAACATCGTCGACACCGCCCGCTGCCCAGGGGTGGCAGCGAAGAAGTCGGCGCGCCGCGAGGACGCTGCCGGGAAGGAGTCCGTGCATCTGCACCGCCTGCAGCGCGTACGCCGAACAGGAGGGGTAGTACCGGCAGACGTCGCCGTACAGAGGCGAGATCACGGCGCGGTAGAGCCGGAGCAGGAGGACCCCGATGTTGCGGGGGAGGAGCAGGAGGAACCAGCCGGCCGACGCCAGCGCGTGGCGAGCCACAGGAAGCGGCACGACGGTCATCGAGGACGACCGCTCGAGGTGCTGCGTTTCCGGGTCATGGCGGTGCTGATCTCGTCCTGGAGTTCGGGCCACGAGACATCGACGATGCCGGGCAATGCACGGATGACCACGTCGGTTCCAGGCGCGGTCAGCGGGACCAGCTCGTGCGCGATCGCCTTGAGTCGGCGCCGGATGGTGTTGCGCGTCACGGCCTTGCCGACGGTCTTAGCGACGATGAAACCGAAGCGCGGCGGAGTGTCCGCATCCGTACGCCGGACATACGAGACGGTGTGCGGCCCTGTGGACCGCACACCGCGACGTACGACGTTCCGATAGTCATCACCGATGGTGATGCGGTTGGCTCGAGCGAGCACCGATCGAAAGAACTGAGAGGCCTAGGCCGAGAGCTCGGTGCGACCCTTGGCGCGACGCGCGCTCAGGATCGCGCGGCCCGCACGGGTGCGCATGCGCAGACGGAAGCCGTGCACCTTGGCGCGACGACGGTTGTTCGGCTGGAAGGTTCTCTTGCTCATAGCGATTTCTCCACTTACGTATTCCGCGGCGGTTCCGGCCGTGAACGGGGCCTCCCGGGTGGGAGGACGCGCACGACTCAGCCCGGAAAGATGGGGGTGTGAGCCCAGTTCCGTAGTGGCCTGGGCAGGCGTCAACTGATTAAAACTAGGGCCTCGGGGGCGTGAGGTCAAATGCCGCGCGGGCCAAACCTCGATTCTGCACGGAGCCGAACGACGACGGTGCATTGACACGCGGGGAGCCCTGTGGTGAATTTGGTCTCCGTCGGCATCGTTCGTTACCGTGATGAGCCGAAGTTATCCCCAGGGCTACGTGCCCGCGTCCCGCGCGAACGCGGGCGTCGAGCGCCACCGGTGGATAAAGGTGTGGACAGGTCTGCTGGATGCAGGCGAACAGAAGAGCGTCGGCGTGGCCGTCGTTCCGATCCGAACTGCGAAGACGCAGCCGGCGATCGGTACAACGACCAGGGACTGGGGAAGAATTGGCAGACGACACGTCCATCAAGGACGCATGGAACGTCGTACTCGGCGCACTCTCCCAGGACGAACGCATCACCGCGCCCCTGTACGGCTTCGTCTCGCTCGTCGAGCCCAAGGGCATCATGGCGGGCACCTTCTATCTCGAGGTGCCGAACGAGTTCACTCGCGGGATGCTCGAGCAGCGTGTCCGTGTGCCGCTGCTGAACGCGATCGGCACCCTCGACGACAACCTCGGCGTCGCGACGTTCGCCATCGTGGTGAATCCCGACATCGAGCAGGAGCCCAGCTCACTCGCCCAACCCGTCGAGCAGGCGAGCTACATCGACGCGGGCCTCGTCCAGCAGGGGCTCACCTCCCCCGTCCGCGCGGTCGAGGACGTCCAGCCCGGTCCGGCCAACGACACCCGGCTGAACCCCAAGTACAACTTCGACAACTTCGTCATCGGCGGCTCCAACCGCTTCGCTCATGCCGCCGCGGTCGCCGTCGCCGAAGCGCCGGCCAAGGCCTACAACCCGCTCTTCGTCTACGGCGACTCCGGGCTGGGCAAGACCCACCTGCTGCACGCGATCGGCCACTACGCGATGAGCCTGTACCCGGGCATCCGCGTGCGCTACGTGTCGAGCGAGGAGTTCACCAACGACTTCATCAACTCGATCGCGAACAACCGCGGCTCCGCGTTCCAGTCGCGCTACCGCAACATCGACATCCTGCTGATCGACGACATCCAGTTCCTGCAGGGCAAGGCGGAGACGCAGGAAGCGTTCTTCCACACCTTCAACACCCTGCACGATCACAACAAGCAGGTCGTGATCACCTCCGACCTGCCGCCGAAGGCCCTCACCGGGTTCGAGGATCGGATGCGCTCGCGCTTCGAGTGGGGCCTGATCACGGATGTGCAGGCGCCCGACCTCGAGACCCGCATCGCGATCCTGCGCAAGAAGGCCGTCAGCGAGAAGCTGCACGTGCCGGACGACATCCTCGAGTTCATGGCCTCGAAGGTGTCCAGCAACATCCGCGAGCTCGAGGGCACCCTCATCCGCGTCACCGCGTTCGCGAGCCTGAACCGCACGCCGGTCGACATGACGCTGGTGCAGACGGTGCTGAAGGACCTGATCACGCTCGACGAGGACAACGTCATCTCGCCGGTCGACATCATCAATCACACCGCCGACTACTTCAAGCTCACGGTGGACGACCTGTACGGCTCCTCGCGCTCGCAGGCCGTCGCCACGGCTCGTCAGATCGCGATGTACCTGTGCCGCGAGCTGACGAACCTCTCGCTGCCGAAGATCGGCCAGCTCTTCGGCAACCGCGACCACACCACGGTGATGTACGCGAACAAGAAGATCTCCGAGCTGATGAAGGAACGCCGCTCGATCTACAACCAGGTCACCGAGCTGACCACCCGCATCAAGCAGAACCGCTGAATCCTCGGGGTCTGCTCCTCGTTCCTCGTCGGCGCTCGTCCCACCCGCTGGTTGAGCCTGCCGAAACCGATCAGCTCTGCGAGCGATAAATCTTCGGATGCAGGCTGCCTCGCGCGGAGCCGCGTGCTCACACTCCGACGAGCTGCATCACGACCGAAGTGATTTCGGCAGGCTCAATCAGCATCAGCGGAACGACGGGCGGCTCGGCGCCCCTGGACTGAAACGATTCATAGGAGTAGCACCTACCCGAATCCGTCGATTTCCACACGTGTGTACAACCTGTGGATAACTGTGGACAACCGGGCTCGGGGTGTGAGCGGATCCGGGGCGGCTGTGGAACGGGGCCGGCTCGACGGATTCTCTCCACAGCGCCTCCACCGACGTTCCGACAGCGCCTCCACAGGGCGAGCATCCGTCGATCCCAGGGCGCAGTAGGGGTTAGCGCCGCTTTCCACAGTTTCCACAGGCGTTAACACTGTTAACCAAGATCTCTCTTTAATGAAGCCCGCCCGACAACCTTGTGGAGGACGATGCCGACGCCTCCTCGGCGCCAGCGGTCGAACCACACGAATCCGCGGTGCGAGTAGCATGGGCACCTGTCTGTGTCTGCACTACGTCAGGGGTGTCCGCGTGAGGTTCCAAGCCAATCGAGATGTGTTCAGTGAGGCCGTCTCCTTCGCGGTGAAGCTCCTCCCCCAGCGCACGACGCTGCCGATCCTCTCCGGCGTGTTGATCGAGGCGACGGCGGAGGGTCTGACTCTCTCGTCGTTCGACTACGAGGTCTCCGCTCAGACGCAGATCGCCGCCGACGTCGAGGAGACCGGCACAGTGCTCGTCAGCGGTCGACTCCTGGCCGATATCTCCTCGCGGCTGCCGAACGCGCCGGTCCGCGTCGCGACGGAGGAATCCCGCGTCACGGTCGCGTGCGGATCCGCGAACTTCACGCTGCTGCAGATGCCTGTGGAGGAGTACCCGAGCATCCCCGAGATCGACGCGTCGACCGGGCTGGTGCCGGCGGACGCCTTCTCGGCGGCCATCTCGCAGGTCGCCGTGGCCGCCTCCCGCGATGACGTGACTCCGGTGATCACCGGAGTGCAGCTCGAGGTGACCGAGAACACGATCGGTCTCGTCGCGACCGATCGCTACCGCGTCGCCGTCCGCGAGATCGACTGGGACAACGGCGACAACCCCACTCCGACCGAGCCCCTGACCGCTCTCGTGCCCGCTCGAACGCTGCAGGAGGTCGGCAAGACCTTCGGCCACTCCGGCACGGTGTCGATCGCGATCACGAACCGCGACGAGCGCGAACTGATCGCTTTCACCGCCGACAAGAAGACGGTGACCTCGCTGCTGATCAAGGGCAACTTCCCGCCCGTCAAGCGCCTCTTCCCCCAGAACGTCGAGAATTACGCGGTGATGTCGACCAGCGACCTCATCGAGGCGACGCGCCGTGTCTCGTTGGTGCTCGAGCGTGAGGCGGCCCTGCGCTTCACCTTCACGCAGGACGGCCTGAACCTCGAGGCCATCGGCTCCGAGCAGGCTCAGGCCTCGGAGGCGATCGACGCGATCGTCACGGGTGGCGACATGGTGGTCTCACTGAAGCCGCAGTTCCTGCTCGACGGCCTCGCGGCGGTGCACTCGGAGTTCGTGCGCATCGCGTTCACGAAGACCGACAACCCCAACAAGCCCGGCCCGGTGCTGATCACCGCGCAGACCTCGCGCGAGCAGCCGGGCAACGACTCCTACCGCTACCTGCTGCAGCCCAACCTGCTGCTGCGCTAGCAACGTCCCCGACGGGGGCGCTGTCCCGCCCCTGCAACCATCCCGTTCGCAGCGCCGCGACTTCCCGCTCCCGACGAGCGCTCGCCCGCCGGCCAATCCCTCCACGGAAGGTTCACCATGCACATCGGACTCGTCGGACTCGGCAAGATGGGCGACAACATGCGCTCGCGGCTCCGGAGCAAGGGAGTCGAGGTCACCGGTTACGACCGCAACCCCGACGTCTCTGACGCCGCCTCCATCGACGAGATGATCGCCGCTCTGCCCGCCCCCCGCATCGTCTGGATCATGGTGCCGGCCGGCCCCATCACCGACAGCGTGGTGACCGAGCTCTCCGAGAAGCTCAGCGAGGGCGACCTCGTGATCGACGGCGGCAACTCCCGCTTCACCGAGGACTTCAAGCACGACGCGCTGCTCAAGCCCAAGGGCATCCACTACATCGACGCCGGCGTCTCCGGCGGCGTCTGGGGCCTGCAGAACGGCTACGGCCTGATGGTCGGCGGCCCGGCCGAGCTGGTCGAGTACGCCATGCCCGTCTTCGACGCGCTGCGCCCCGAGGGCGACCGCGCCGAGGGTTTTGTGCACGTCGGCGAGGTCGGCGCGGGTCACTACGCGAAGATGGTGCACAACGGCATCGAGTACGCGCTGATGCAGGCGTACGCCGAGGGCTACGAGCTGCTCGACACCCGTAAGGACATCATCAAGGACGTCACCGGCACCTTCAAGGCGTGGCAGAAGGGCACCGTCGTGCGCTCTTGGCTGCTCGATCTGCTGGTGCGCGCGCTGGAGCAGGACCCGGAGTTCGAGCACATCGAGGGCTACGTCCAGGACTCGGGCGAGGGCCGCTGGACCATCGAGGAGGCGATCGCGAACGCCGTGCCGGTGCCCACGATCTCGGCCTCGATCTTCGCCCGCTTCGTCTCCCGCCAGGAGGACTCCCCTGCCATGAAGGCCGTCGCCGCCCTGCGCAACCAGTTCGGTGGCCACAGCGTCAAGGCCGTCGACTGAGTCGATACGACTTTTCTCCTCCTTCGTCGTCGAAAAGCCCGCAGTCGGCTTCGCGACGGTGAAAGTCCTGTAGAGCGTCCTACGATCGCCTACGACGAAATGCTGCAACGCATTTCGCCGGTTACGCTCGCGCGGAGACAGTTGCGTTCGCGACGGAGTTCGCTGGTTGAGCTTGCCGAAACCACCCGAGGCCGGTGGTTTCGGCGAGCTCAACCAGCACGTTGGAGGAAGGAGGTCGCAGCATGCACGTCACGCAGCTGGCGCTCACCGACTTCCGGAACTACGAGACCGCCGATATCGAACTCGTGCCGGGGCCGAACCTGTTCGTCGGGCGCAATGGGCAGGGTAAGACGAACCTCGTCGAGTCGCTCGGTTACCTCTCCACCCTCGGCTCGCATCGGGTCTCGAGCGATCAGGCGATGATCCGGGCCGGCCGCGACGCTGCCGTGATCCGGGCGCGACTGCGCAACGGCGACCGCGAGCTGCTGGCCGAGGTGCAGATCAATCGCTCCTCCCCCAACCGCGCGCAGATCAACCGCGGCGGCATCAAGCCGCGCGAGTTGCCGCGCTACTTCTCCTCCGTGCTGTTCGCGCCGGAGGACCTGCTGCTCATCCGCGGCGATCCCTCGGCCCGACGTCGCTTCTTCGACCAGCTGATCGTGCTGCGCGCCCCGCGGATGAGCGCGGTGCAGTCGGACTACGAGCGGGCACTGCGCCAGCGCAACACGCTGCTGAAGTCGGCCAGGGCGACGGGGCTCAAGGATTCGTCGAAGCTCGGCACCCTGGACATCTGGGATGACCGGCTGGTCACTCTCGGCACCGAGATCATCCTCAGCCGCTCGCACCTGATCGCGGAGTTGAGCCCGCTGGTGCAAGCCGCGTACGAGGCCGTCGCCGGCGCGGATCAGCGGCCGGCGCTGGCGCCCCGGCTCAGCATCGAGGGGGCGGTGGACGAGGACGACGAGTACGGATCGGAGGTCGCGCCGGTTGCGGAGTCCGCTTCGACCCCGGAGACGGTCGCCGCCGAGTTCCGCGCAGCGCTCGCCTCCGTGCGCCGCAAGGAACTCGAACGCGGCGTCTCGCTCGTCGGGCCGCACCGCGACGACGTGCTGTTCGAACTGAACGGGTTGCCGGCCAAGGGCTACGCCAGTCACGGCGAGAGCTGGTCGTTCGCGCTGTCGCTGAAGATCGGCGCTGCCGAACTGCTGCGACGCGAGTCGTCGACGGGGGATCCGGTGCTGATCCTCGACGACGTCTTCGCCGAACTGGACGCGCGGCGGCGGGAGCGGCTCGCAACCACCGTCGCCGGTTACGAGCAGGTGCTGATCACGGCGGCGGTATTCGACGATGTGCCGTCGGCGCTGGCGGCGCACACGGTGCGGATCGAGGCGGGACGCGTGATCGAGACGGATGCCGTCCCGGTGGTCGAGCCTGCGGCGGTTCCGGTGGTTGAGCCTGCCCTTTCGGTGGTTGAGCCTGCCGAAACCACCAGCGTCGATGAGGGAGTGGTTTCGGCAAGCTCAACCAGCGAGGGTGCGAGCTCGACCAGCGACACACAGGCCGACGATGGCCGATAAGGGGAAGCCGGCCCCCGACTCCGAGGCCGCGGCGGTCTACCGCCACCTCAAGGAGGTGTTCGGCGCAGACACGCCCCGGCGCAAGAAGGCCGCAGCGGCGAAGGAGGAGGCCGGGCAGAGCAGGGCGTTCGGCCGCGGCCGCGATCCGCACGATCTCGGTGACGTCCTCGACGGCCTCACCAACCGGCTCGGGTGGACGGCGCCGCTCGCGCAATCGGATCTGATCGCATCGTGGACCGCGATCGCCGGTGAGGAGACCGCCAAGCACTCGCAACCGGTCGGTGTCGTCGACGGCGTGCTGACCGTCGCGTGCGAGTCGACGGCGTGGGCGACGCAGCTTCGTCTGATGCGGGTCGAGATCATGAACCACATCGCGGTGAACTACCCGCAAGCCGGAATCGAGTCGATCCGTTTTCAAGGCCCCGACGTCCCGACCTGGAAACGGGGTCCCCGCTCGATTCCAGGGCGTGGTCCGCGCGACACCTACGGGTGACAACGCATTTTCGGTCACCCTCGACAAAAAAGCTCGCCAGATCGCCGCGTAGCGCCTCGGGCCAGAGCCGTTCGCGGTAGAATGAACAGCCGCAGCCGAGTCGAGGAACCTCTCGGAACGCGCGGCAGTCGACGCATTCTCAGCGTCACGCGTTCCTGCAGAGGAGAACTCCACACCTATGACACCTGAGCCGAACGAAGCCGTGTCCACGCCCGAGGCCACCCCCGCATCGAGCACCCTTCCCGAAGGAAGCATGGCGAAATCGTCCGGCGACTACGGTGCCGGCCAGATCCAGGTGTTGGAAGGCCTCGAGGCCGTTCGCAAGCGGCCCGGTATGTACATCGGATCCACGGGTCCGCGTGGTCTGCACCACCTCGTCTACGAGATCGTTGACAACGCCGTCGACGAGGCCCTCGCGGGCTACTGCGACAACATCGAAGTGACGATGCTGAAGGATGGCGGCGTCCGCGTCGCCGACAACGGCCGCGGCATCCCGGTCGACATCCACCCCACCGAGGGCATCTCCACGGTCGAGCTCGTGCTCACCGTGCTGCACGCCGGCGGCAAGTTCGGCGGCGGCGGCTACGCGGTCTCCGGCGGTCTGCACGGCGTGGGCTCCTCCGTGGTGAACGCGCTGTCGACGACCCTCGAGGTCGAGGTGCGCCGCCAGGGCAATGTCTACCGCGAGACCTTCTCCGACGGTGTGCCCGTTGCTCCGCTCTCGAAGGACGAGGAGAGCGACGAGACCGGCACGATCATCACGTTCTGGCCGAACGCCGAGATCTTCGAGACGGTCGAGTTCGACTACGAGACCCTGCGTGCGCGCTTCCAGCAGATGGCGTTCCTGAACAAGGGCCTGCGGATCGCGCTGACCGACGAGAACGAGATCGAGTACGAGGGCGAGGGCACCGCAGAGACCGAGGGCCCCCGCAGCGACGTCTTCCTTTACGAGAAGGGCCTGGTCGACTACGTCGAGTACATCAACTCGCTGAAGAAGGCCGACGTCGTCAATACCGAGATCATCGACTTCGAGTCGGAGGACACCGAGCGGCGCATCTCGCTCGAGGTCGCGATGCAGTGGACCACGGCCTACACCGAGAGTGTGCACACCTACGCGAACACGATCAACACGCACGAGGGCGGCACCCACGAAGAGGGTTTCCGGGCCGCGCTGACGATCCTGGTGAACAAGTACGCCCGGGCGAACAACCTGCTCAAGGAGAAGGACGACAACCTCTCCGGCGAAGACATCCGCGAGGGACTCACCGCCGTCGTCTCGATCAAGCTCGGTGAGCCGCAGTTCGAAGGCCAGACCAAGACCAAGCTCGGCAACACCGAGGCGAAGGCGTTCGTGCAGAAGGTCGCCAGCGAGCAGCTCGCCGACTGGTTCGACCGCAACCCGTCGCAGGCCAAGGACATCATCCGTAAGGCGATCCAGGCGGCGACGGCGCGGATGGCGGCCCGTAAGGCCCGCGAGACCGCGCGCCGCAAGGGCCTGCTCGAGGGCGGCGGCATGCCGGGCAAACTCAAGGACTGCCAGTCGAAGGATCCGTCGCTCTCCGAGATCTTCATCGTCGAGGGCGACTCGGCCGGCGGCTCCGCGGTGCAGGGTCGCAACCCCGAGACTCAGGCGATCCTGCCCCTGCGCGGCAAGATCCTCAACGTCGAGAAGGCGCGCCTCGACCGCGCGCTGGGCAACAACGAGGTCCAGGCCATGATCACCGCGTTCGGCGCGGGCATCGGCGAGGACTTCAACCCCGACAAGGCGCGGTACCACAAGATCATCCTGATGGCCGACGCCGACGTCGACGGCCAGCACATCACCACGCTGCTGCTGACGCTGCTGTTCCGCTACATGCGTCCGCTGATCGACCTGGGCTACGTCTACCTCGCGCAGCCGCCGCTGTACCGCCTGAAGTGGTCGAACGCGGCGCACGAGTACGTGTATTCCGACCGCGAGCGCGACGCGCTGCTGCTCGACGGCGCCGCGCGCAACAAGCGCATGCCCAAGGAGAACGGCATCCAGCGCTACAAGGGTCTGGGCGAGATGGACTACAAGGAGCTGTGGGAGACCACGATGGATCCGGCCACCCGCACCCTGCTGCAGGTCACGCTCGACGACGCCGCGGCGGCCGACGAGATCTTCTCCACCCTGATGGGCGAGGACGTCGAGTCGCGTCGCTCGTTCATCCAGAAGAACGCGAAGGACGTCCGGTTCTTGGACATCTAGGCCTGGATTCGGCACGTGCTCGCTGGTTGAGCCTGCCGAAACCATCCCCACCTCGGAGACCCGCTCGATTGATTTCGGCAAGCTCAATCAGCGGACAGCGGCACGACGAAGCAGACGGAAAGACACATGGCAGACGAAACCGACAACACGACCGGCCCGGACGACTCCGAGGACATCGTCACCGAGACCGGCGTCGTGATCCACGGACACGACAAGATCGAGCCGGTCGACCTCCAGCTGGAGATGCAGCGCTCCTACCTCGACTACGCCATGAGCGTGATCGTCGGCCGAGCGCTGCCCGAGGTGCGCGACGGCCTCAAGCCCGTGCACCGCCGCGTGATCTACGCGATGTACGACGGCGGCTACCGCCCCGACAAGGCGTTCTCGAAGTGCTCGCGCGTCGTCGGCGACGTGATGGGCCAGTTCCACCCGCACGGCGACACCGCGATCTACGACGCGCTCGTGCGTCTGGTGCAGCCGTGGTCGCTGCGTTACCCGCTCGCGCTCGGCCAGGGCAACTTCGGCTCCCCCGGCAACGACGGCGCGGCGGCTCCCCGCTACACCGAGACCAAGATGGCGCCGCTCGCGCTCGAGATGGTCCGCGACATCGACAAGAACACCGTCGACTTCCAGGACAACTACGACGGCCGCACCCGCGAGCCGGCGATCCTGCCGGCCCGGTTCCCGAACCTGCTGGTGAACGGATCCGTCGGCATCGCGGTCGGTATGGCCACGAACATTCCCCCGCACAACCTGCGCGAGGTCGCCAGCGGCGCCAAGTGGGCGCTGGAGCACCCCGAGGCGACCCGCGAGGAGCTGCTCGAGGCGCTGATGCAGCGGATCAAGGGCCCGGACTTCCCGACCGGTGCGCAGATCCTCGGTGTGCGCGGCATCCACGACGCCTACCGCACCGGCCGCGGCTCGATCACGATGCGCGCCGTCGTGTCGATCGAGGAGATCCAGGGCCGGGTCTGCCTCGTCGTCACCGAGCTGCCGTACCAGGTCAACCCCGACAACCTCGCGATCAAGATCGCCGAGCTGGTCAAGGACGGCAAGGTCTCGGGCATCGCGGACATCCGCGACGAGACCTCCGGGCGCACCGGCCAGCGCCTGGTGATCGTGCTCAAGCGCGACGCCGTCGCCAAGGTCGTGCTGAACAACCTGTACAAGCACACGCAGCTGCAGGAGAACTTCGGCGCGAACATGCTCGCGATCGTCGACGGCGTGCCGCGCACGCTCTCGCTCGACGGCTTCATCCGGGCGTGGGTCGACCACCAGGTCGACGTCATCGTCCGCCGCACCCAGTTCCTGCTGGACGAGGCCGAGGCGCGCATCCACATCCTGCGCGGCTACCTCAAGGCGCTGGATGCGCTGGACGAGGTGATCGCCCTGATCCGCCGCTCGCCGACGGTCGAGGACGCCCGCGACGGTCTGATCGAGCTGCTCACGATCGACGAGGTGCAGGCCCGCGCCATCCTCGATATGCAGCTGCGCCGCCTGGCCGCGCTGGAGCGCCAGAAGATCCTCGAGGAGCACGACAAGATCCAGCTCGAGATCGACGACTACAAGTCGATCCTCGCCAGCCCGGAGCGCCAGCGGATCATCATCGGTGAAGAGCTCGATGAGATCACGGCGAAGTTCGGCGACGACCGCCGCACCGAGATCATGTTCGGCTTCGACGGCGACATGTCGGTCGAAGACCTCATCCCCGAAGAGGAGATGGTGGTCACCGTCACCCGCGGCGGCTACCTCAAGCGCACCCGCAGCGACAACTACCGTCAGCAGCACCGCGGCGGAAAGGGCGTCCGCGGGGCGACGCTGAAGGCCGACGACGTGGTGGAGCACTTCTTCGTCACCACGACGCACCACTGGCTGCTGTTCTTCACGAACACGGGCCGCGTCTACCGCGCGAAGACCTATGAGCTGCAGGAGGCCGGCCGCGACGCGAAGGGCCAGCACATCGCGAACCTGCTCGCGCTGGAGCCGGGCGAGCAGATCACCCAGATCCTCGATATCCGGGACTACGAGGCCGCGACCTACCTGGTGCTGGCGACCCGCGACGGCCTGGTCAAGAAGACGGCGCTGAGCGAGTACGACACCAACCGCTCCGGCGGCATCATCGCGATCAAGCTGCGCGAGGGCGACGCGCTCGTCTCCGCTCTGCTGGTGGATGAGGACAGCGAGGTGCTGCTCGTCTCCCGAAAGGGCATGTCGGTGCGCTTCGAGGCGTCCGACGAGGCGCTGCGTCCGATGGGTCGTTCGACCTCCGGCGTGATCGGGATGAAGTTCCGCGAGGGCGACGAACTGCTCGACGCGAACGTCGTCACCGACGAGGGCTACGTGTTCATCGTCACCGAGGGTGGTTACGCCAAACGCACCAACGTCGACCAGTACCGCAGCCAGAACCGCGGCGGCCTGGGCATCAAGGTGGCCAAGCTGGAGGAGAAGCGAGGAGACCTCGTCGGGGCGCTCATCACGGACGAGGACGACGAGGTGCTCGTGGTTCTTGCCAGTGGCAAGGTGGTACGCTCTGCCGTGGCCGAGGTACCGGCCAAGGGACGCGACACGATGGGGGTCGTCTTCGCGAGATTCGCGGAGGATGACCGCATCATCGCCCTCGCCAAGAACACTGAACGCAATCTCGACGCCCAGGATGAGGCTCCCGACGCCGTAGAGGCCACGGACTCCGTTGAGGCGTCGGAGAAGGATGATTCCGTAGATGAGTAGCACCGTCGCCGAGAAACTCGCCAAGAAGTCCGCGAAGAGCCCGGCGGCCAAGCAGGTCCGTCTCAAGCTGGTCTACGTCGACTTCTGGTCGGCCGTGAAGCTGTCCTTCCTGGTCGGCTTGACGCTCGCGATCATCACGATCGTCGTCGTCTACCTGGTCTACACCGTGCTCGCGCAGACCGGCGTCTTCACGCAGGTCAACGGCCTGATGCAGGACATCGCGGGGGCCGAGGCCTTCGACCTGAACAGCATCATCGCGCTGCCGCAGGTGATGGGCTTCGCAGTCGTGGTGGCCGTGCTGAACACCATCGTCACCACCGCGCTCGGCGCGATCGTGGCGTTGCTGTACAACCTCAGCGTCAAGATCACCGGCGGTCTGCTGGTCGGCTTCACGAACCAGTAGGCTGCGGTCCGGTCGGATTAGGAATGCGCCGGGATGTCCGGTAGAGTCTTCTTCGGCCCAACGGGGGCCAGTCCTCCGGGGGTATAGCTCAGGCGGTTAGAGCGCTTCACTGATAATGAAGAGGTCCCAGGTTCAAGTCCTGGTACCCCCACCAACCAGAATCCCCGGGCGACCGGGGATTTTTGGTTCCGGCATCTTCGGGTGCCACCTCGGCCGCATCCTCGGGTGCACCCGGCCCGGGGCCTTAGCTCAGTTGGTAGAGCGCCTGCTTTGCAAGCAGGATGTCAGGAGTTCGAATCTCCTAGGCTCCACAGATCAGAACGACGAAGCCCGCCCATCCGGCGGGCTTCTCGTGTCTGACGGGTCGATTCGAAGGAGAGCGATGAGCGCGAACGTGGCCGTCGACCGCACCGACCACCACACCGTCGACCGGTGGCTGTGGGCCTTGGTCGGTGCCCAACTCGTCGGCGGCGCGATCACGGCCCTCGGTCCGAGCGGCTCGAGCTGGCTCGGTGTTGTGCCCGTGCTGTTCTCCGTCGCCGCACTGTACCTCGCGCGGCGGGACTGGCGAGCGCTCGGCGCTGCGTTCGAGCGGTTCCACTGGCTGTGGGCGGTCTTCCCTCCGGTGTACGTGATCGGCCGCGGTGCCTACCTCTATCGGGCGACGGGTCGAGGGCTGGTGATCACGGTGGTCTCTGCGGCACTGCTGGCCACGGGATACGTCCTGCCCGCCTTCCTCCGGTTGGGAGCGATCGGATGAGCGGCACGACGAGCACGCGCGATGTCGCCGGCTCGCGTCTGATCTGGGTGATCGCGGCGCTGCAACTGGCTCCGTCGATCGCCGTCGCCGGCGGCACCATCGGCCTCGGCGCCTTCTTCGTCTTCCTGGCTTGGGCGGCGACGATCTTCCTGGCGGCGAAGGACCACGACATGGTCCGCGACGCCGGCGTCGTGCGCGCCTTCGCCTGGGCCTGGGCGTTCCTCGGACCGGTCTACCTGATCGGTCGCTGCGTCGCCGTGGAGCGCGAGCGCGGAACCGGGCTCGCACCAGCGCTGGCGTGGTTCGTCGCGACCACGGTCGCCGACGTCGTGGTCGTGCTCATCGCGTCGCTGAGCTGACCATCGCGCGCCGGCGGATCCGAGCGTAGGATCGGCCCTAGAACGGGTGGACACGATGAAGGCTCTCCTCGACGCGACGATGTCGTCGCGTGACCGATCAGCCGGACTGCGATCGTGAGTGATCATGCGCAGGGCTGTGGCGTCGGGTGCGGGCTGTGCTCTGTGTGCCGCTCTCCTGGTCGGCTGCTCGGCGCACTCGGCTGATTCCGCCGTCGTCGGCATCGCTCGTAGCCAGGGCGGCGTGATGATCGCCGTCGTCCGGGTGTGCAGCGGTGAGACGGCGGGCATCGAGTTGCTCGCGGAGACGGGGACCTCGCCCGTCTTCGGCGCTCGGCAGGTACAGGTCACGACGTGGACGTCGCCCGAGCCGGTGCGGCTCATCGGCGAGACGGATCTGATCGGCGACACCTCGTGGGCGATGGGGTCGCCGGTGCGGGCGTTGGACGAGGGCGCGATCTACCTGATGTCGGCGGTCTCGACGTCGGGTGCGTCGGTGGGTCGGCCGTTGCGCTTCTCCCCCGAGGCGTTCGAGGGGATCGGCGTGGAGCAGGTGCTGACGGTGGACGGCAACGGCCCGGGTTCGCGCTACGTGTCCATGGTCGACTTCGTAACGACGGTGTGCGACGCAGCGCGTCCGCCGGAGCGCATGCCCTCGACCCGCAGCGAATAACGCACCTCGCCGGGTGGCGATGCGCTCCCTTACCCAAGGCTAGTCGTCTATCCTTGGATAAGGAGGACGGATGGAGAACGATCGCGCGGCGGTGGGGGTTCTGCCACCGACGAGCTATGAGCTTCGGCCATGGCAACGAAACGGGGACGAGGTCGCTTCACGCCGTCGCCTTCGCGCCGCATCCGGCCCGTACCAGGCGGCTGTGCCACCTCTGATTTCCGACCGTGTCATCGAACTGCCGACCGAACTCGTCGCCCTCAGTGAGGATGCCGGCCGCGAACTCACGCGCTTCGATGTCGAGGTCGGCATGCTCGCCGCTCCCTTCGCAGCCATCCTGTTGCGGACGGAGAGCGCGTCGAGCTCCGAAGTCGAGAACCTCACCTCGAGTGCGAAGCAGCTGGCCCTCGCTGAGATCGGCGACAGCAGCTCCGGAAACGCTCGGCTCGTGGTGAGCAACGTCAACGCGATGCGGGCTGCGCTCGAGTTGGCGGATGATCTCGACACCGCGTCGATCCTGACTGTGCACCGCGCGTTGCTCCAGCCGTCGAATCCAACGATCGTCGGTCGATGGCGCGAGGAGCAGGTGTGGATCGGTGGCGGCTCCGTCTCGCCGCACAACGCGACTTTTGTACCGCCGCATCACGACCGGGTTCCCGAGCTGATGACGGATGTGATGGCATTCGCTCGACGGCTTGATCTGCCCGTGATCGCGCACACCGCCATTGCGCACGCGCAGTTCGAGACCATCCACCCGTTCCCGGACGGAAACGGACGCACGGGCCGCGCGCTCGTGCAGGCGATGTTGCGCGCCGGAGGCGTGACGACGAACGTCACGGTGCCCGTCTCAGCCGGATTGCTGAGCGACACCGACGGCTACTTCCGGGCACTGACCGCCTTCCGCGCCGGCGATGCCGGGCCCATCGTCGAGGCTCTGTCGGAGGCATCGTTCGCCGCTGTGCGCAACGGTCGTGCGCTGGCGAAGGACATCACGGCGATCGCCTCCGCGTGGGACGTCGGCGTGCGTGTCCGCACCGACTCTTCCGTGCACGGCCTGAAACGACTGCTGCTGCGCCAACCCGTGGTGACCATCGGCATCGTCGCGCGCGAACTCGGCGTCAGCCAACCGGCAGCCGACGCATCCGTGCAGAAGCTGGTCGGCGCGGGCATCCTCACCCAGACGGGCGCCGGCCGACGCAATCGGCACTGGCAGGCGACCGAGGTTCTCTCCGCGTTGGATGCTTTCGCCGCCCGCGCCCGTCGGCAGCGCTCGGGCCGTTGACCGAAGTCCGGGGAATCGGACGCCGCGATCCAGTGTTGCACCGAGCGTGATCGTCGAGCTGTACACCTCCGCATTCTGCGCGCCCTGCCATGCGGCGCGCGCGACGCTCGCGGAGGCGGCACGGCTGGTGCCGGCGGCGGAGCTGATCGAGTACGACGTCGCCTCCTCGGCCGAGCGCGCCGAGCGGCTGGGCATCCGCTCGACGCCGACCGTGATCGTGCGAGGTGCCGACGGTGAGCCGGTGTTCCGCGCCGAGGGCGCGCCGAGCCTCGCGCAGGCGCTCGGCGCATTCGCTACCGCCCTGGGCTGAGCCGCTGACACAATCGGTGCATGCGGATCAACCTGTGCAGCGTGTTCGTCGACGATCAGAAGGCCGCGCTCGCGTTCTACACCGAGGTGCTCGGTTTCGAGAAGAAGACCGAGATCGACCTCGGCGGCGCATTCTGGCTGACCGTGGTCTCGCCCGAGGATCCGGACGGCGTGGAGCTGGTGCTCGAGCCACGCGACCACCACGCGGCGGTCGCTTTCACGGATGCGCTCGTCGCCGACGGCATCCCGTACACCTCGTTCGCGGTGACGGACGTGCCGGCGGAGTACGAGCGGCTGAAAGCCCTCGGCGTGCGCTTCACCCAGGAGCCGCAGACCCACGGTCCGGTCACGATCGCGGTGTTCGACGATACCTGCGGCAACCTGATCCAGATCGCGAGCACGCAGTAGCCGTAGCACTCGTGTCCGTCCGCTCAGGCCGACGCCCCGCCGCTGCCACGGTGCTGTTCGTCCTCTCCGCACTGCTGGCCGGCTGCACATCCCTTCCGTCGACCGTGGCCGCGCTCGGCATCACTCGGAGCGAACGCGGCGACGTGGTTGCGATCGTGCGGGTGTGCGAGGGCGAGGCCGCGGGGATCCAGCTCTCCACGGAGTCCGATCCTGGACTCGTGCTCGGTGCCCGGTCGAAGACCGTGACCACGTGGACCTCACCGGACCCGGTCTCCGCCGTCGCTGCGACCGATCTCGTCGGGGCCACGTTCTGGCCGGCGGATCCCGAGATCGAGGGATTCGATGCCGGAACGACCTACACGATGACGGTCTTCAGCAGCGTCGGGATCACGGCCGCGACCCCGCTGACCTTCACGCCCTCGGCGTTCGACAGCCTCTCCGGCGACGAGGTGCTCACCGGCGACCCGGACACGGGGCTGCCGATCTACGTCGATGCGGGCGATTTCTTCGACGCGGCGTGCGATGTGGCTGCCTAGAGCGCGGAGCAGGCGGGTTTAGGCTCGTCGGGTGGACATTCGAGTAGCCGCGTACGGCGTGATCATCGACGGTGACCGGATGCTGCTCGCGCACTGGAGCCAAGGACCGTGGTCGGCGTGGACGCTGCCCGGCGGCGGCATCGACGAGGGCGAGTCGCCCGCTGACGCCGCGATCCGCGAGATCTTCGAGGAGACGGGCTTCCATGCCGAACTGGACGCCCTGATCGGCGTCGACTCGCACGTCATCCCGGCGCACCGGCGCAGCAATCCGGAGGCGGGCCCGCTGCACGCGATCCGTGTCGTCTATCGAGCGCACGTCGTCGGAGGCGAACTCACCAACGAGCTCGACGGCTCGACCGACGCGGCGGCCTGGTTCCCGCTCGGCGACGTCGAGGGCCTCGAACGCGTCGAACTGATCGACGTCGCTCTGGGCATGAACGAGGCCTGGTCGCTGCCGCACTCCTGAACGGCATGGGGTGGGGGCGGATGTACTTCGCCGCGCAGGCCGTGGCCGGCGCGGCGTGGTGGCTCGCGATCTTCCTCGTACCGGACATCCGCGTCGCGACGCTCGGTTCGCTGGATCCGGTGCTGGTCGCGTTCGCGGACGTACCGTTGTTCGTGATCGCCTCGGCGCTGGCGGCGGGCGGCGTCCGTTGGGCGGTGCTGCTGGCGACCGGATGGACGGCGTTCGTCACGGTGGCGCTGGCGCTGTACGCGACGGTCACGATGCTCGCGGGCTGGGGCGTGATCCTGATGATCGCCGCGAGCATCGGCTCCGTGGTGGCCGCGTGCGTGACGCTGCTCGGCCGGATCCCGACGCGCTGGATCGCGATCGGGCCGTTCCGATTCCGACCGGCGGATCCGCGCCCGGCACGATCACGGATTCGTGCGGCGACAGCGGCCGAGATCGCGGTGTTCTGGACGGTGTTCCTCGGGGTTCTGCCCGTCGCCGTCGTGGGGCTCGAGCGGCGCTGGCAGCTGGGTGTCGCGTTCGGCTCCGTGCCCGTGGGAGTCGTCCTGTTCGTCCTGGGCGGTGCGCTCGGCATCTGGTCGGCCGCCGTGATGTCGTCGCAGGGCGGCGGAACGCCACTGCCGTCGGCGATGCCGAATCGACTCGTGATCGCGGGCCCGTATCGCTTCGTGCGCAACCCGATGGCGGTCGGCAGCATCCTGCAGGGAGTCGCCGTCGGCGTCCTCTGGTCGTCCTGGCTGGTGGCGGCGTACGCCATCGCCGGGGCCGTGCTCTGGCACGTTGTGGTGAGGCCGGAGGAGGAGGCCGACCTGGAGGAGCGCTTCGGCGACGCGTTCCGGCGCTACCGCGACGGGGTGCGCTGCTGGTGGCCGCGGTGGCGGCCCTTCACGGTCATCGAGGCTGTCGGAACCGCTGGTTGAGCTTGCCGAAACCACCTCGCCTCTGCGTGAGATGGCTTCGGCAAGCTCAACCAGCGAAGAGCGGATCGCGAGCGCGACGAAGGGCCGGACCTCCGAGGAGATCCGGCCCTGACGTAAGACCCTAGGCGGCGGAGTCGCCGGGCGCGGCCGGCTCGTCCTCGGCGACCCACAGCTCGTCGTCGGCGCGGAAGGTCTGCCAGACGGCGTAGCCGACTCCGGCGACCGCGACCACGGCGGCGCTGACGAGGAAGAACGTGCCGATGCCGGACTTCTTCTTCTGCGGCACGATCGGAGCGGTCAGCTCCTCCCAGCGTGCCTTCGAGATCTCGGCCAGCTTGGCGCGGTTCTTCGAGTCCTTCGCGGCCTCGAACACCGACGCGGCGGTGCCGGCGACGGCGGCGACGGACGGGACGACCTTGTGCAGCACGGTGTCACGCGCCGACGAGACGGAACCCTCGACGAACGATACGCCGCCTTCGTAGGCGGGGCGCACGCGGTGCTCGTACGCATCCTTGACGCGCGGAACGACTTCCTTCTCCGCGAGCTTGGTGGCCTGGCGCTTGCTCTCCGTGAGAACGGATGCAGCGTGGGAGAGAACCTCCTGCTGCTCGGACCAGACCGCTTCCGCGCTCTTCCGGAGGCGCTTCAGATCCTTCTTGTGCTTACGTGACAGACCCACTGGGACCTCCATCGATACGAGCAGCGAACGCTCCAATACTGCCACTCATCATCCTGGACGTGCACCGCACGCCCAGGCTATTGACACGCAGCAGTCCTCAGGCGGTCATAAGTCCTATGCGAGAATGAGCATCATGCCTCTGCACACCGCTGTCGCGACGTTCCACACCAACAAGGGCGAAATCGTCGTCAACCTCTACGGGCACCACGCCCCCAAGACGGTCCGCAACTTCATCGGACTCGCCACGGGTGAGATCGAGTGGACCCACCCCCAGACCAACGAGAAGACCAACGCCAAGCTCTACGACGGCACGGTCTTCCACCGCGTGATCCCCGACTTCATGCTCCAGGGCGGCGACCCGCTCGGCCAGGGCATCGGCGGCCCGGGTTACCAGTTCGACGACGAGATCAACCCCGAGCTCGACTTCACCGAGCCGTACATCCTCGCCATGGCCAACGCCGGCAAGCAGATGGGACGCGGCACCAACGGTTCGCAGTTCTTCATCACCGTGGCGCCGACCACCTGGCTGCAGGGTAAGCACACCATCTTCGGCGCCGTCGCCGACGACGAGTCCAAGAAGCTCGTTCAGGCGCTCTCCACCGTGAAGACGGATGCCCGCGACAAGCCGGCCGACCCGATCGTCATCGAGAGCGTCGAGATCGTCGAGGCGTAATCCCCACATCCACCCGAGGCGCGAGCCTCATCGAGGGCCGGGAACCGATTCGGGTCCCGGCCCTCTTCTCTCCCCTCTTCCCCGAAAGGTCCATCCGTGAGTGAGGTCCCGCCCACCGCGGCGAACGTCTGCTACCGCCATCCCGATCGGCAGTCGTTCATCCGCTGCCAGCGCTGCGGGCGCACGATCTGCCCCGAATGTCAGACGCAGGCGGCCGTCGGGGTGGTCTGCCCGGAGGAGATGGCGCAGCAGCGCCAGCAGGCGCCGCGGACGCGCTCGCCGCTGCTCACCCGGGTGAAGGCGATGACGCAGCCGGGGCAACCCACGGTGACCTACGGCATCATCGCGTTGTGCGTCGTGATCTGGGTCCTGGAGATCCTGCCGGGCATCGGCTCGGCGATCGTGAACGACGGCGTCTACGCGGGCGTGTACACCCTCTCGTCGCAGACGCCGTTCTACGGTTTCGAGCCGTGGCGGATGCTGACCTCGGTCTTCCTGCACAGCACAGCCTCGTTCCTGCCGTTCCACCTGCTGCTGAACATGTACACGCTGTGGATCTTCGGCGGTCAGCTCGAGGGGATGCTCGGCCGCGGCCGCTTCGCCGCACTGTTCCTGATCAGCGGGTTCGCCGGGTCGGTCGGCGTGCTGCTCCTCGCCGCTCCCGGCCAGCCCGTGCTGGGCGCATCCGGGGCGATCTTCGGTCTGATGGGTGCGTTCTTCGCGATCCTGCGTCACTTGGGTAGCAGCCTGCGCGGCTTGCTGATCATCGTGGGCATCAACCTCGTCGCCGGCTTCGTGCTGCCCGGGGTCGCATGGCAGGCGCACGTCGGCGGTCTCGTCGCCGGCGTGGCGGTGGGCTTCATCTTCACGCGCACCCGCAACCGCTCGCAGCGCGGTCTGCAGATCGGGCTCCTCGTCGCGCTCTGCGCCGTCCTCGTCGCCATCACCGCGGTGAAGTACGTGCTCGGCTGACTCCTTCCGGCATCCCGAAAGCCCGTGCTCCGACAGGAGCACGGGCTTTTGCGGTTCCGCGGCGCTGTCAACAGCTGGGGAGGAAGTTATCCACAGGGTTGTTAACAATGGGGAGAACTACATCGGTGTCATTCAACTCGAGGTTGAGAGTTCGGCGCGGAACGGCGCGGATCCGGGCGGTTGCCACGTCGGGAGCGGCTGCGGATCCGCGCGGTTAAAGGGGTGTGGATGGCTGTCGGAGTTATCCACAGACCTATTAACAGCTGGGGATAGTTACACGGTTGTCATTCCGTCGACGTGCGTCGACCGATGACGACGGTGCCGCCGTTCTCCTCCGAATGCTCGATACGCGCGTCGAGGCCGACAGCGCGGAACAATGCGACGGTGGTCGGCGCCTGACGCTCGCTCGTCTCGATCAGGAGATGACCTCCCGGCCGGAGCCACGTCGGCGCGTCCGCCACGATCCGGCGTTGGAGCTCGAGGCCGTCGGCGCCGCCGTCGAGAGTGACCAGCGGTTCGTAGAGGCGCGCCTCGGGCGGCATCAGCGCGATCTCGTCCGTCGGTACGTAGGGAGCGTTCACCGCGAGGACGTCGATGCGGCCGTGGAGTGCGGCGGGCAGCGGTTCGTAGAGGTCGCCCTGCAGCACGGTGCCGAGACCGACCAGATTGCGCCGGGCGCAGTGCACGGCGGCCGACTCGATGTCACTGGCGTAGAGCGTGATCCCGCGGCCCGCGGCGGCCATCGCCGCTCCGATCGCGCCCGCTCCGCAGCAGAGGTCGACCACAACGGCGGATTCCGGCGTGACTCGGAGTGCCTGTTCCACCAAGAACTCGGTGCGCACCCGCGGCACGAAGACGCCGGGCTCGACGACGATGCGCAGACCATAGAACGCGGCCCAGCCGAGCAGCGGTTCGAGGGGATAGCCCTCGACCCGGCGGGCGATCATCCGCTCGAGTGCCGGATCCGAATCCGCGGCTTCCATCAGCAGGGCGGCCTCCTCCTCCGCGAAGACGCAGCCCGCCGCCCGCAGCCGGGCGACCACGTCGTTGAAAGCGAGTGTTGCCACCAGTGGATCCTTCCCGCGCGGGATGCAGAACGCCCCGCCGGGCGAACCGGGCGGGGCGTCGACGTGGCCGGCGTCAGCGCCAGCGCGTGGTCATCAGGAAGCCGATGAAAGCGATGCCGAAGCCGACCAGGATGTTCCAGTTCGCCAGATCGGGGATAGGCAGCGCGCCCTGGCTGACGTAGAAGACGATGATCCAGGCAAGACCGATCAGCATAAAACCGAACATCACCGGCTTGAACCACACCGGATTCGGGACGTCTTCGCCCGACGGGCGTTCCTCGCGCGCGGGCTTGCTGGTCTTGTCGGTTCTCGCCATGACGTCGAGTGTACAAGGAGCGTCTATAGAATCAGGGCATGGTCGACCCGGAGCAGCAGGAGACACCCGCGCCGGTGTTGGCGAAGCGCCCACGCAAGCCGGTGCGCCGGGTGTCGATCTTCGGAATCCTCGGCGAGCTGCTGATCACGGCCGGCGTGGTCGTCCTGCTCTATCTCGGCTGGCAGCTGTGGTGGAACGACGCCGTCGTGGCGAACAAGCAGACCACGCAGGCGGGCGAGCTGCGCCAGTCGTGGGCCACCCCGACCGCCACCGCGGTGCCGACACCGGTCAGCACGGATCCGGCGGCGCCGGTCGACTACGGCGCCCCGGTCGTGGCTCCCGTCGCGGCCCTCGACTCCTCGTTCGCGAACCTGTACATCCCGCGCTACGGCGACGGGTGGGTGCGGACGATCGCCGAAGGCGTCGATGCGGCGAACGTGCTCGACGAGGGCAGCATCGGCCACTATCCGGGCACCGCGATGCCGGGCGAGGTCGGCAACTTCGCGGTCGCCGCGCACCGCAGCGCCTACGGCGGCGGGATGCACCTCATCGACGAGCTGCAGCTCGGCGATGCGATCTACATCGAAACCGCCGACGGCTGGTACACGTACCGCTTCCGCAACCTGGAGTACGTGCAACCCTCCGCCGTCGACGTGATCGATCCCGTGCCGTGGAGCACGGACGTCGCACCGACCGACCGGCTGATCACCCTCACCAGCTGCAACCCTCTGCTCTCGACGGCGGAGCGGATCATCGCCTACGGCGTCTTCGAATCCTGGCAGCCGCGTTCCGCGGGGCCGCCCACCGAGATCGCGGCGTCCGTCGCAGAGGAGGGGTAGTCGTGTACGCGGCCCTCTGGCGAGTTCTTCCCGGCCCCTGGTGGCTGCGGCTGCTTATGGTCCTCGTGCTCGCGGCCGCCGTGCTCTTCGCGCTCGCCGAGTGGGTGTTCCCCTGGGTGCAGTCGCTCGTCCTCGATCAGAACGTCACCGTCCAGCAGTGACCTCGGTGCTGGTCGTGGACAACTACGACAGTTTTGTGCACACGCTCGACGGGTACCTGCGTCAGCTCGGCGCGCAGACGGAGATGGTCGAGAACGACGACTTCTCGACCGGCGATGCTCATATGCGTGTTCAGGAATACGACGCGGTCCTGGTGTCCCCCGGGCCCGGCACACCAGCGGATGCCGGCGTGTCGATCGCTGTCGTTCGTGCCGCCGTGGAGTCGCGCATCCCTTTCCTCGGCGTGTGCCTCGGGCACCAGGCGCTGGCCGAGGCCCTCGGCGCACGGGTCGCGGGCGCTGCGGAACTGAGGCACGGCCAGACCTCGCGGGTCCGGCACAACGGTGACCCGTTGTTCGCGGGGCTGCCGGATCCGTTCACCGCGACGCGGTACCACTCGCTCGCCGTCGTCGACGGCACGGTGCCACCGGAGCTGCACGTGACGGCGCGCACCGAGGCCGGCACGATCATGGGGCTGAGACACACCAGCGCGCCCGCGTGGGGCGTGCAGTTCCATCCCGAATCCGTGCTGACGGAGGGTGGCCACCGGCTCCTGGGCAACTGGCTGGAGTCCGCGGGCCTCCACGGCGCCGCCGCACGCGGCGCGACGCTGCGCCCCTAGCCTGCGAGGCACCCGCCCAGCGCGCGAGGGACCCGCCGCCGACGGGTCCGTCGCGCGCTGGCGGGGTCCCTCGCAGGTGGGGTCAGCCGGTGCAGTAGGTGAGGGTGGCGGTGCTTTTTTGGGGGACGTCGCCGGGGGCGAGTGATTGCGTGGCGACGACCGGCGCGCCGGGCGGGTCGTCGCAGTTCGGGTCGGCCTGCGAGACCACCGTCAGCTGGAGCGCGTCCGCCTCCAGGGTCTCGGTGGCGACGGCGATCGACTGGCCGACGACGTCCGGCATCGTCACGTTGCCGGAGGAGACCACGAGGTTCACCATGGTGCCGCCGGCGACCTCGGCCGCTCCGGCCGGATCGGTGGAGATCACCGTGTCGGCCGGCACGGACGGCGAGTTCTGCCGAGTCTGCGAGCCCTCCGTCAGGCCCGCCCCGGTCAGCGCGGCGACGGCCTCCGCGACCGGCTTCCCGTTCACATCCGGTACGGCGACAGGCTGAGCGCCGAGCGAGACGTAGACGCGGATGACCGTCTGCGGCGAGACGATGGTGCCGGCGGACGGATCCGTGCGGATCACCTGGTCCTTGTCGACGTCATCCGAGTACTCCGTGAGCTGGCTCGGTACCAGCTCGAGCAGTCCGAGCGTCTCCGTGGCGCTGTCGTAACTCGTGCCTGTCAGCGTCGGCACCTCACGCGATTCCGCGGGCAGCTGGTTGGTCGGTGTGAGCGTGAGCACCCAGATCACCAACGCGGCGACGATGACGCCGAGCACAACGATGGACGACCAGATCCACAACACGGGTGGGCGGCGCTGGGTGCGCACGATCGAGTTATCCTCGGCGAGCTGGCGCAGCGCCAGCTCCGAGTCGTTGACGCCGGCGCTGCGGGCCCCGAACAGCGTGCTGCTGAAGTCGTCGGCGACCTTGCGCTCGGGCAAGGTGCCGGCCATGGCCTGCTCGAGATCCTCGCGGAACTCGGCCGCGCCCTGGAAGCGCTCGAAGCGGTCCTTCGACAACGCGTGCGCGACGATGTAGTCGAGCGCGGGAGTGACCTCCGGATTGATCGAGCTCGGCGCGGGCGGCACTTCGCTGACGTGCTGGTAAGCGACGGCGACGGGGGTGTTGCCGCGGAACGGCGCCCGGCCCGTGAGCAGCTCGAACAGGATCACGCCGGCCGAGTAGAGATCGGTGCGGGCATCGACCTGCTCGCCCTTGGCCTGCTCGGGCGAGAAGTACGCCGCGGTGCCCAGGATGGCGGTGGTCTGCGCCACGGTGGCGGCTGAGTCGGAGACGGCTCGCGCGATGCCGAAGTCCATCACCTTCACCTGACCCGACGGGGTCAGCATGATGTTGCCGGGCTTGATGTCGCGGTGCACCACGCCGGCGCGGTGCGAGTACTCCAGCGCCGTGAGGATGCCCTCGGTGATCCGGGCGGCCTCGTCGATGTCGACCGGGCCCTCGGAGATGATGTCCTTGAGCAGCCGACCCTCGATGTGCTCCATCACGATGTACGGACGGCGCACCTCCTCACCACGGTCGTCCGTGGAGACCTCCTCGCCCGCATCGAAGACGCGGACGATGGTCGGGTGCGACATCCGCGACGCGGCCTGCGCCTCCTGACGGAAACGGAGCCGGAACGAGGAGTCCGCCGCGAGGGCGAGTTTCAGTTCCTTGATCGCGACCGTGCGCCCGAGGCGGGTGTCGGTGCCGAGGTACACATCGGCCATGCCGCCACGCCCGAGAAGGGGGCCGACCTGATATCTCCCCGCTATCAGGCGTCCGTCTTCTGTCACTGGCACAATCCCGCTTTCCTCTTGCTCGAAACCACCGACAGTGTAGCCGGGAGTCCGGGCGCATTCCTGGGATGGCGGAGGCCACGGGAGCGCGTCGTCGCGCGCCCCCGTGGCCGGCCGTGCTGCGTCCCCCGTCGCATCCGGCTCGTCGTTCAGTCGTCCGGAGTGGATGTGGCCGACGGCGTGGGCGTCGACGCCGCGGCGACCGTGACCTTCAGTGTCGGCGACGCGGCCGACTCGGTGGAACCGCACGTCACCGTGTAGGTGACGTCGATCTCACCGGGGGTGGTGCCGGCCTGGATCGTGGCGGTGGTCGAGTTCGACGGGTTGGTGCTGGTGACGGAGGCACCCTCGCCGGTCGCGGTGACCGTGTATCCGGTCACGCTGTTTCCGCTCGGGCACTGGTTGTAGTTCGTCCAGGTCACGATGAAGGTGGCGCCGGGAGCGACGCTCGAGACGGCCGGCGTGACGGCGGGAACGGCGGTCGGAGCCGGGGGCGTCGCGACCGCGGAGTACACGAAGACGTCGATCGTGGCGCCCTCGCGGAGGTTGCCGGTGGGGTTGACCGACTTGACGCGGTCGACCTCGTCCTCCGACGGCGCGGAGCCCGCATCCTGACGGTTCACGATGAAGCCGAGGTCGGTCAGCTGCGCGCTGGCCTCGTCGAACGTGAGCCCTTCGTAGGTGGCCGAGTCGACCACGATCACACCGGAATCGGTGGGCGTCGGGGTCGGCGTCGGCGTGTTCGACGGCGTCGGCGTCGCCGAGGGCGTGCTCGCGGTCGGCGTCGGGTTCGCGCTGTTGTTGCCGTTCAGTGCGAAGATCGTGCCCGCGATCACCACCGCGAGGATGACGATCAGGGCGATCAGCGGCCAGGTCCACGGCGAACGCTTCTTCTTGACCGGCTGGTCGACCTCATCCGAAGCCTCGGCTGCGGGGGTGGCCGCGAAGGCCGTGGTCGCCGCTCCGGACGGCAGGAGGGTGGTCGCCTGGGTGCCCGTCGCGTTCGCGGCGCCGGGCATGACCGTGGTCGCGACGGTGGCGACCTCGATTCCGGAGCCGATGATCGTGGGAACGGCGAGGGCGGCGGCGCGCACGTCGCCGATCCGCAACGCCTGGGCGGCGCGGGCGAGGTGCGCCGCCGTGGCGGGACGGTCGGCCGGCTTCTTCGCGATGCAGGAGTAGACCAGGTTGCGCACCGGCTCGGCCACGGTGACGGGCAACTCGGGCGGCGTCTCGTTGATCTGGGCCATCGCGATCGCGACCTGCGACTCGCCCGTGAACGGGCGGCGTCCGGCCAGGCACTCGTACGCGACGATGCCGAGCGAGTAGATGTCGGTCGCGGGCGAGGCGGGCTGACCGCTCGCCTGCTCGGGAGAGAGGTACTGCACCGTGCCCATGACCTGACCGGTCGCGGTCAGCGGCACCTGGTCGGCGATCCGGGCGATGCCGAAGTCGGTGATCTTGACGCGGCCGTCGGGTGTGATCAGCAGGTTGCCCGGCTTCACATCGCGGTGCACGAGGCCCGCGGCGTGCGCGGCGTGCAGGGCGAGGGCGGTCTGCGCGACGATGTCGAGCACCTTGTCGGTCGACAGCACCCGCTCGCGCTCGAGGATGGTGGACAGCGCCTCGCCGGGCACCAGTTCCATTACCAGGTAGGCGGAGCCGTCCTCCTCGCCGTAGTCGTACACGTTGGCGATGCCCTCGTGGTTGACCAGCGCCGCGTGCCGGGCCTCGGCGCGGAAACGCTCGAGGAACCCGGGGTCGCCGAGGTACTCGTCTTTCAAGATCTTGATCGCGATGGTGCGGCCGATGACCAGGTCAGTGGCCTGCCACACCTCGCCCATACCGCCGATCGCGATCCGAGACTGCAGCTCGTATCGTCCCCCGAAGGTGAGCCCTGTGGTAGGTCTCATTTATTCAGCACCGCCTCTAGTACCTGTTTCGCGATGGGAGCGGCAAGCAAGTTGCCGTACCCCGTTTGGCCGAGCCCCCCGCCGTCCTCGATGAGGACGGTGATTGCGAACTGTGGATCGTCCGCTGGGGCAAAACCGGTGAACCAGAGGGTGTACGGATCGTCGGATCCGTTCTCGGCCGTGCCAGTCTTACCGGCCACGCTGACGCCCTCTATTGTTGCATTCGTCGCAGCGCCGCTCTGCACGCTGTTGACCATCATGGCCTTGATCGCCGCCGCCGTCTGCTTGCTCACCGCGGTGTTCAGGACCTTGCTCCGGAACTGCTGGAGCACGCTCAGATCCTGGGATCGGATGGTGTCCACCAGGCTCGGCTGCATCACCTCGCCGCCGTTGGCGATCGCGGCCGAGACCATGGCGATCTGCAGCGGGGTGGCGCGCACGTCGTATTGGCCGAACGCGGTGAGAGCGGTCTGCGCGTCATCGGTGACCGTCGGGTAGGTGCTCGCCTCGACGTCGACGGGGATGCTCAGTTCGGTATCGAATCCGTACTTCTCGGCCATGCTGCGGATCGCAGCGGCGCCCAGTTGCACGCCCATCTCGGCCATCGGTACGTTGCACGAGAGCGCGACGGCGGTGGCGAGGGTGACCGTGTCGCCGGAGCCGCAGGTGCCGCCGCCGGAGTTGATCACCTGCGAGCTGGAGCCGGGCAGCGTGTACGCGGCGACGTTCGGGAAGGTGGACTCCGCGGTGAACTTCCCCGACTCGATCGCCGCAGAGGCGACGACGAGCTTGAACACGGAGCCGGGCGGGTTCATCGAGCCGCCGATCGCGCGGTTCACCAGCGGGTCGCCGTCCGCGTCGTTCAGCGCGTCGTACGCGGCGAGCACCTGGTCGGTGTCGTGCGAGGCCAATGCGTTGGGATCGAAGTCGGGCTTGGACACCATGGCCAGTATGCGCCCGGTGCTCGGTTCGGTGACGACGACGGCACCGGTGTAGTCGCCCAGAGCGTCGTACGCGGCCTGCTGGGCCACGGGGTTGATCGAGAGCTCGACGGACGCGCCCTTCGGGTCCTGCCCCGAGACGAGGTTGTTGATGGAGTCGAAGAACTGCGAGTTGGAGGTGCCGGAGAGATAGTCGTTCAGCGCGTTCTCGATGCCGGTGGTGCCCTGGTTCAGGGTGAAGTATCCCGTGACGGAGGAGTAGAGCGGCCCGCTGGCGTACTGACGCTGGAACTTGTAGAGATCATCCGTCGGCGTGGATGTGGCGATCGGCTGGCCGCCGACGAGGATCGCCCCGCGCTCGGTGGAGAAGCTCTCGTAGAGGGTGCGGGTGTTCCGCGGATCGTCGGTGAGGTTGTCGCTCTGGAACACCTGGATGGTCGTCGCCGAGACGAAGAGGGCGACGAACATGGCGAGGACGACGAAGCTGACGCGCTTGAGCTCGCGGTTCATCGGATCACCTCATGCCCGGAGTCCGTTGGTTGAGCTTGCCGAAACCGTCCGTCCATCGGGGTGGGTTTCGGCTTCGCTGGTTGAGCTTGCCGAAACCACTCACTTATGAGGGTTGGTTTCGGCAGGCTCAACCAGCGGTGGGTCAGGCTGAGCCGGCGGGTGACAGTGTTGTCCACTAGACCACCAGCCTGGGCTGATTGCGGACCGTGTCCGAGAGTCGCAGCAGCACGGCGACGATCATCCAGTTCGCCACCAGCGACGATCCGCCGGCGGCGAGGAAGGGCGTGGTCAGGCCGGTCAGCGGGATGACGCGGGTCACGCCGCCGATGACGATGAAGCACTGCAGCGCGATCACGAACGAGAGGCCGACGCCGAGCAGCTTGCCGAAGTCGTCCTGACCCGCGAATCCGATCCGGAAGCCGCGCGAGACCAGCAGCAGGTACAGCCCGAAGATCGCGAACAGACCGGCGAGGCCGAGCTCCTCGCCCAGGCTGGCGATGATGTAGTCCGATTGCGGAACCGGGGTGATGTCGGGCATCCCCTGACCGAGGCCGGTGCCGATCAGGCCGCCGTGCGCGAGGCCGAACAAGCCTTGCACCAACTGGTAGCTGCCGCCCGGATCCGCCTCGAACCGGGTCTGACTGAACGCGTCGAGCCAGTTCGCGAAGCGGTTGTGCACGTAGTCGAGGGTCTGGCTGGCCACGATCGCGCCGCCGATGAAGAGCCCGACGCCGAGCAGGATCCAGCTGGTGCGGCCCGTGGCCACGTAGAGCATCACCAGGAACAGGCCGAAGTAGAGCAGTGCAGTGCCGAGGTCGCGCTGGAACACGATGACCGACATCGAGAGCAGCCAGACCACGATCAGCGGTCCGAGATCGCGCAGCCGCGGGAAACGCATGCCCAGGAACTTCTTGCCCACCATCGACAGCGAGTCGCGATTGCGCACGAGGTAGCCGGCGAAGAACACTCCGAGGGCGATCTTGGCGATCTCGCCGGGCTGGAAGCTGGCGAAGTCGCCGATGCCGATCCAGACCCGCGCGCCGCTGACCTCCCGGCCGATGAACGGCAGCAGCGGCAGCAGCAGCAGCACGATCGCCGCGAAGCCGGCCACGTAGGTGTAGCGGAAGAGCACGCGGTGGTTGCGGATGAACACGATCACGGCGATCGCCGCGATGATCGCCAGACCCGACCAGACGATCTGGCGCACTGCGACCGAATCCCACCCCGTGAATCCGTCGGCGATGTCGATCCGGTAGATCTCGGCGATACCCAGGCCGTTCAGCACGGTGGCGATCGGCAGCACGAACGGATCGGCGTCCGGCGCGAGGAACCGCAGCACCACGTGCAGCGCGATCACCAGTACCGACAGGCCGGCGCCGAGCGAGACCAGCGTGGTGTCGATGGCACCGAGGGCGCCCAGCTGCACCAGCACGATGGCTCCGCTGTTGATCACGCACGCGGCGATCAGCAGCACGAGTTCGAGGTTGCGGAACTTCTGCGGAACGAAGCGGGTGTGGCCGGCGCGCGGCTTGGTGGCGGTGTCGCTCATTCGATCACTGCCCGCCCGCGTCGCTCAGCCGCTCGACGATCTCGTAGGCGCTGGCGTAGGAGTCGGCGCTGATGGTCTGTTCGAGCTGCTCCACGTCGTAGCTGCGCAGCGAATCCAGCGGGATGCCGGTGTCCTCGTAGGGACTGGAGAGCGAGAAGGGGCCCAGCTGCTGCTGAATGCCCTGGTAGATCACCACGGAGTCGCCGTCGGTGCCGACGTAGAAGCGCGACTGGGTCCAGTCGTAGGCGAGCAGGATGCCGAGGAAGGCAGCGATGATCACGAGGGCCAGTCCGACCAGCCAGGTGACCCGGCGACGGCGGTGCCGACGGCGATCCTCCTCGATCAGCTCGTCGAGGTAGTCCTCCGAGGCGGGCTCGAAGTGGGTCGGGCCCTGCGAGGCGGGGGCGCGGGTGTGCAGGCGCAGGCCCGGGATGCGCAACCGGCTCTGCGAATCCTCCGGCGTGAGCGGAGAGGGATTCGCGGCCGAGCCGACGATCATCGGCTCGCGCTCGTCCGCCGTGCCGTGCGCCTCGTCGATGTCGAGGATGACGACCGTGACGTTGTCGGGGGCGCCGTGGTTGAGGCTGTCCTTGATCAGGCGCTCGGCCACGACCTCGGCGGAGTCGGCCTTGGCCATCTCCTTCTGGATCTCGTCGTGCGGCACCACACCCGAGAGGCCGTCGGAGCAGATCAGCCAGCGGTCCCCCGGCTCGGTCTCCAGCGTGAGGGTGTCGATCTCGGGATTGGTGTGCACGTCGCCGAGCACCCGCATCAGCACGGAGCGGCGCGGGTGCGTCATCGCCTCCTCCTCCGTGATCCGGCCGGAGTCGACGAGGCGCTGCACGAAGGTGTGGTCGGTGGTGACCTGTTCGAGCTTGCCATGGCGGTACACGTAGATGCGGGAGTCGCCGATGTGCGCGATCGCGACCGCCTCGCCGACGCGGACGATGGCGCTGACGGTGGTGCCCATGCCGGTGAGTTCGGGATGGTCGTAGACCGTCTCGGCGAGCAGCGAGTTCGCGGCGAGCAGGCTGGTCTGCAGCGCCGCCTCCGCCTCGAAGGTCGAGGCGTACGGCCGGTCGGCCTCGGCGATGCGCTTGATCGCGATGGAGGATGCGACGTCGCCACCGGCATGGCCGCCCATCCCGTCGGCCACGACGAACAGCTGGCGCCCGGCATAGCCGGAGTCCTGGTTGTTCGAGCGGATCTTGCCGACGTGCGAGAGCGCCGTGCTGTCCTGAGCAGTCGCCACGCCGGCTACCGTCGCAGCTCGAAGGTCGTGGTGCCGACCTTGATCGGGGCGCCGAGTGGCACCTTGGTCGGAACGCTGACTCGGCGACCCTCGAGGAACGTGCCGTTGGTGGAGTCGAGATCCTGGATCATCCACTCGTCGTTCCAGATCAGCAGTCGCGCGTGGTGCGTGGAGGTGTAGTCGTCGCGGATGACGAGGCCGGACTCGCCCGAGCGGCCGATCGTGAGCGGCTCACCGCCCAGCTGGATCTCGGTGCCGCGGCGCGGGCCCGAGGTGATCACGAGGCGCTGCGCGGTGTGCACCGTCGCGGTGCCGCCCGGCGTCGTCGCGGGGACGGGGGTCTGCGGTTCGGTGCGGGCGCGCGGGGCCTGGACCGGCGGCTTCTGGGCGGCGGTCGGCGCGGGCGCGACGACGGGCTGAGCCGCGGTGACGAACGGCGCCGCCTCCGGCTGCGTCGCACCGGCCGGGAGCTTACGCACGCGCTGGCCGAAGAGGTCGGAGCGCAGGGCGTAGACGATGCCGAACACGAAGAACCACAGCAGCGCCAGGAAGGCGATGCGCAGGACGAGCAGGGTGAGTTCGCTCATAGGCGGTCGTCCCAGAATCCGCCGTAGTCGCCGCGCGCCTTCTCGCTGGAGCGGGGCTGCTGGGGGGAGCGGGGCTCCTGCGAGGCTCGTGCGGATCCGCTGGTCGTGACGACGTGGAAGGTGATGCGGGTGCGGCCGATCGTGATCGTCTGCTCCGGCTTCAGCTCGGCCTGACTGACGCGCTGGCCGTCGAGCTTCGAGCCGTTGGTGGAGCCGAGATCGTGCACCTGGGCTCGTGCGCCGTCCCAGCGGATCTCGACGTGCTTGCGCGAGATGCCGGCGTCGTCGACGGTGATGTCGGCCTCGCTGCCGCGGCCGATCACGGTGCGCGACTTCGTCAGGGTGTGTCGGGTGCCGTCGATATCGAGCACCGGAGTGAGCGCGATGGTGCCCTTCACGCTGCGGGAATCGACCTCCACCATGCCGTCCGAGAGGGTGGTATCGACGGTGAAGCCGATCACGATGGCGCCGGAGAAGCGGTAGTTCTGCTTCTTCGCGTGCTCCGTGACGATGGTGGTCAGCTCGTCGATGAGCGTGGGGCCGAGCTTCTGCATCCGCGCGTGGTCGCTCGCGGACATCCGCATCGAGAACTCGTTCGGCACCAGGATGCGGTCGCGGCTCACGATCGCCGCTGTTGTATCCATCTCGCGGCGGAGCGCTGCGGCGAGCTCGACCGGCTGCAGCCCCGACTTGAAGGTGCGCGCGAACGCGCCGTTGACGACGCGCTCGAGACCCTTCTCGAAGTTGTCCAGTAAGCCCACAGTCTTCCGATCTTTCCGGTACGGCGGTCGCCGTTCTGCTGGCGCGCGGATCGTTCTGATCGCACGACGGAAGCGGGTCGACCGCCGAGCGACTACGTGCATGTTACTGGGATGCCCTGTGCAGACGTGCCTCCGGGGCGATCTCCCGGGTTCGAGCGAGGTGGCTTGACGCGCGAACCCGATGCGTTCTCGGAATCCTCGATCGTGCGGGATCGGCGCCGATTCGGCATTCCGGCGTGTGGATGCTAACGTTTCTCCTCGGTACGAAAGTGCCGTGGTGAGCGCGAGTGGCGGAATAGGCAGACGCGCACGGTTCAGGTCCGTGTGCCCGAAAGGGCGTGGGGGTTCAACTCCCCCCTCGCGCACCAGCACGACGAAGGCCCCGACGGAAGCGTCGGGGCCTTCGTCGTTTCTCCTGCGGCCCGGTGAAACGCCTCCGATCAGGAGGAATGGGCGTCTTCTCACCTCATCCGCTCGGTTCTTCCTGGCCCGCGGAGGAACGGCCTCCGATTCAGAAGTCGCCGCGACGCTCGCGGATACGCAGCCGGCGCGCCTGGAAGCCGAACACGGCGCCGAAGACCAGGCAGCCGACGGCGATCGCCACGGCGACCTGCCAGAAGGCGTTGCCCGAGACGAGGTTCAGGATGAGCACCAGCAGGCAGGAGCCGTTCGCGGCGAGGCCGGCGTAGGCGTACTGCGTGCTGGTCCACTTGGGTCTGCTGGCGATGATGGTGCCTCTCGGTGCGGGTGCATCCATTCTGCCGCCCCGCACCGAGAAGGCCCGTGCCCCCGTCAGCGCACCACGTCGTAGACGGCCTTCTGCACGCCGTTCGAGTACGTCTCGTTCTCGACCAGGGCGAGCTTCACCTTGTCGCTCGCGCCGAACAGGCGCTTGCCGGAGCCGAGCAGCACCGGGAAAACCAGCAGGTGGAAGCGGTCCACCAGGTCGGCCGCGATCAGGGCCTGCACGAGCGTGGCACTGCCGTGCACCAGGATGTTGCCCTCCGTCGAGGCCTTCAGCGCAGCGACCTCATCGATCGAGCCGAGCACGGAGGTGTTGTTCCACTCCGGGTTCTGCAGCGTGGTCGAGACGACGTACTTGGGCATCGCGTTGTACTCCGCGAACTCGGCCATCGTCGGCCACACCGGCGCGAACTCGTCGTAGCTGACCCGACCGATCAGCATCGCGGCCGCCTCGAGCTGCTCGCGGCCCTTGATCTCGTAGGCCTCCGGCACGAACTCGATGTCTTTGTACGTCCAGCCGGTGTGCGGATGCGTGCCGCCACCGGGCGAGTCGATGACGCCGTCGAGGGTGATGAATTCGGTGACGATGAGCGTGGCCATGAGGTCCTCCTGTTGGGGTGTTGTACTGAAGCGTCGAACGGGAAGCGGCCGGATCGACAAGCGCAGGAAGATTCTTTCGCGAAGGGTGCCCCGGTAGTGCCTGGCTCGCGGTCAGGCGCACCCCGTAGCGTGGAGCGAACCCCCATCGAATCCCCATCTGAGGAGAGCCTTGCTCACTGTCAGTGCCTACGCGGCCCCGTCCGCGACCGAACCCCTCATCAAGACCACCATCGAGCGCCGCGATCTCGGCCCGCGCGACGTGCTCATCGACATCGCCTACGCCGGCATCTGCCACTCCGACATCCACACCGTCCGCGGCGAGTGGGGCCCCATCGCGTACCCGCAGGTCGTCGGTCACGAGATCGTCGGCACGGTCAGCGCCGTCGGCTCCGCGGTCAGCCTGCACGCTGTGGGCGACCGCGTCGGCGTCGGCTGCATGGTGAACTCCTGTCGCGAGTGCGAGAACTGCCTCGCCGGCGAGGAGCAGTACTGCCTCAAGGGCAACACCGGCACCTACGCGTCGACGGATGCCGACGGCACGATCACCCAGGGCGGCTACTCCACCCACGTGGTCGTCGTCGAGGACTTCGTGCTGAAGGTTCCGGAGGCGATCCCGTACGAGGCCGCCGCTCCGCTTCTCTGCGCCGGCATCACCACCTACTCGCCGCTCTCGCACTGGAACGCGGGCCCCGGTAAGAAGGTCGCCGTCGTCGGCATGGGTGGCCTAGGCCACATGGCCGTCAAGATCGCCGTCGCCATGGGCGCCGAGGTCACCGTGCTCTCGCAGTCGCTGAGCAAGCAGGAGGACGGCCTGCGCTTCGGCGCGGAGCACTACTACGCCACCAGCGACCCCGAGACGTTCACGAAGCTGGCGAACACCTTCGACCTGATCATCAATTCGGTCAGCGCCGTGATCGACATGGACGCCTACCTCGGCCTGCTCCGTCTGAACGGCACCCTCGTCAGTGTCGGCGCCCCGCCCGAGGCGCTGCCGGTGCACGCGTTCACGCTGTTCGGCAACCGCCGCTCCTTCGCGGGCAGCGGCATCGGCAGCATCCGCGAGACTCAGGAGATGCTCGACTTCTGCGCCGAGCACGGCATCGCGCCCGAGATCGAGCTGATCGATGCGACGGCCATCAACGACGCGTACGAGCGGGTCCTGAAGTCGGACGTGCGGTACCGCTTCGTGATCGACACCGCGACGATCTAAGGAGTCGTCCGGGCTGGCTGAGCCCGCCGCTTTCGCTGCTCGAGCCCGCCGTTCTCCGCTGGTTGAGCCCGCCGTCTTCGCTGGTTCAGCCTGCCGTCTTCGCTGGTTCAGCCTGCGTCTTTGGGCGGTTCGACCGGGGAAGAAGCGACGGGCGGTTCGAACCGGGAAGATGGCGTCATGGAACCCGTGCTCGAGGAGACGACCGCCGCCGACCCGGAGGTGGCCGCGCTCGCGGCCGAGCAGGAGGCCGAGGTGATGGCCCGCTACGGCGAGGACGACGCCGGCCCCGGCGCCACTCCGACGAGTCCGGCGGTGCTGGTGCGGATCGACGGTCGCGCCGTCGGCTGCGTCGCGGTTGAGCCGCACGGCGATGGCCCCGGCGAGATCAAGCGGATGTACGTACATCCGGATGCGCGCGGCCGCGGCCTCTCGCGGCTGTTGCTGGAACGCGCCGAGCAGCTCGCGCGCGCGGCCGGCATCCGCACTCTTCGGCTCGAGACGGGCACGGAGCAGCCCGAGGCGATCGCGCTCTACCGTCGAGCGGGTTACGGGCCGATCCCTTGCTACCGCTACTGGAAGGACGACCCGAGCACGCGGTGCTTCGAAAAGGTGCTCGCGGGGCGATGACGGTACCGCGGTACCACGGTGGCGAACCCGCGGGCCGATGTGGCGGATCCGTTGCCCTGAATACCGTCGGAGGCGTTCACTGAAGCCGACGAAAGACGCACCATGACCAGACCGCTCACTCACCGCTTGCTCGACATCGGGCTCGTCGTCCTGTACGTCGTTGTGCAGCTCGGCGCCTCGATCCCGGGCCTCTTCGCCCCGGAGTTCGTGCTCTCCTCCGCGCTCAGCCTCGTGACGGGCGTTCCCGTGGCGGTCCTGCTCGCCCGGCACCGGACGCGGTCGAAGGGCCTGGCGATCGCGCTCGGCGTGCAGCTCGTGCTGGCCCTGCCGGTCTTCGGCGGTGTCGCTCCGGTGGTCGCCGCGGTGGCCGCGTACGGCGCGGTGCGTTCTCGGGGCGAGCGCGCCGGTTGGCTCACCGCGACGTGGCTCACGATCGCCGCGGTGGCGGGACTCGGCTTCGGCGCCCTCGTCGCCGCGTGGCCCGCAGCGTCCATCACGATCACGCAGCAGCCGCTTGCCGCGGTGGTGTCGACCGCGGTGTTCACCGTGCTGGCGGTTCTGGTCGCCTCCCTCGTGGCGGCCCGCGCGGAGCGGACCGCGGCGCTGCGGGAGGGTGTGCGCCGCGCCGAGGCCGAGCGCGACCGGCAGGCCGAGCTGGCCACGGTGTCCGAGCGCGGCCGGATCGCGGGCGAGCTGCACGACATCGTCGCGCACAGCCTGAGCGTGATGGTGCTGCTGGCGGAGGGGGCCGCCACCACGGCGGACCCGGAGCGGGCGCGCGAGGTGATGCGCCGCGTCGCCGAAACGGGTCGCACGGCTCTCGACGACAGCCGCCGGGCGCTGGCCGTGCTCGGGTCTGAGGCCGAGACGGCGCCGCTGCCCGGGATCGACGGATTGCCGGCTCTGGTGGAGACGGTGCGCGCGGCCGGCCTACCGGCGACGCTCAACATCGCCGGCGAGTCGATCGCGGACGAGGCGCTGCAGCTGACCGTCTACCGGATCGTGCAGGAGGCGCTGACGAACGCCCTCCGGCACGCGACGGATCCGAGTGCCGTAACGGTGCGGATTCGCAACGGCTCCGGGGCGGTGGCTGTCGACGTGCGCGATGACGGATCCGGCACGCCGGGGCCGAGCCGGGCCGACGCGCGCGGCGTGGTCGGAATGCGCGAGCGCGTGATCGCCCGCGGCGGGACGTTCTCGGCAGGACCGGTCGAACCGCGCGGTTGGTGCGTCTCGGCGACGATTCCGGCGGTGCCGCGGTGATCCGGGTGCTGCTGGTCGACGATCAGCCGCTGATCCGGATGGGCCTGCGGATGCTGCTCGATGCCGAGCCCGATCTCGAGGTGGTCGGCGAGGCGGGCGACGGCTTCGACGGTGTCGCCGCCGCGCTGCGGTTCCGGCCGGACGTGGTGCTGATGGACGTGCGGATGCCCACCGTCGACGGCATCGAGGCCACGGCACGGCTCGGACGGGAGCTGCCCGAAGCGCGGGTGATCGTGTTGACCACCTTCGATCTCGACGAGTACGCCTACGGCGCCCTGGCCGCCGGCGCGAGCGGATTCCTGCTCAAGGATGCGCGGCCGGCCGAGCTCGCCGCCGCCGTGCGCACGGTGGCGGCGGGTGAGGCGGTGCTCTCGGGGCGGGTGACGCGACAGCTGGTGGAGCGATTCGGGCGGCGACTCCCCCGATCCGGCGACGCCCTGGCCGCGCTCACCGAACGGGAGGCGGAGGTGTTCCGGGCGATGGCCGAGGGACTCAGCAACGGCGAGATCGCGGCGCGATACTTCCTCTCCGAGTCCACGGTGAAGACGCACGTGGGCCGCGTGCTCGCGAAACTCGAGCTTCGCGACCGGGTGCACGCGGTGATCCGCGCTTACGAGCTGGGCATTGTGGACTGAACCGGGTCGCCGGTGCGGATCCGGCCGGGCTCGATCACCTCGGCCTGGACGCCGAAGCGGATGCCGTCGGGGCCGAGCCGGTACCGCGCCAACTCGCGCAGCAGCCGGGAGCGCTCGGATCCGCCGCTCGGGTCGATGTCGATCACGGCGCAGCGGATCAGCGGCGCCGTCACGCGGACCCGTGCGGACCCGAGCTGGAGTTCGCCGCCGATCCAGGCCTCCTCTTCCTGCTCGGTGTCGATCACCGCGGTGCAGCGGAACCGCTCGGCGGCGACCGGGGCGCCGATCCGCTCGGCGAGGGTGCGCAGCTCAGCCGTGGTGATCAGGCTGACCCCGGCGCCGTAGACGAAGCCGCCGCGGCGCTCGGTGCGGGCGAGGGCGACCTCGGCACCGAGGGCGCGCGAGAACGCGGCGGCCCACGGGCCGCTCTGGAGGCGGACGCCGACGGTGCGGCCCCAGTAGTCGACGTCGACGGGCTCGCCGCGGGGCTCTGGCGCACCACGGTGCTGCTCGCCGTCGAGGTCGACCGTGAGGACGCCGTCGGCCCACCGCGAGCGGGCGCGGATCAGGGCGGAGGTCTCGACCGTGCGCAGGACGCGGCGGCGTCCGAGGTCGATCAGGGCGAAGACCCGGTCGCCGACGGGGCCGTGCGCGTCGACTTCGAGCTCGGAGTGAGTGGTGTGCGCACCGCCCTTGATGGGCGTGAGTCCGAGTCGGGCGACGTGCATGGGGTCAGAGTACGGGGTGCGGGCGCCCCGGCATCCGCAGACTCAATCAGCCGCGGCGTCCGCCGAGCGCTGCAGCAGCGGGCGCAGTCGCGGCGGCATCGCCTCCACCAGGGAGATCGCGGTGTTCGTTCGTTGCACCCCCTCGATCGTGAGCATCGCGTTGGTCACGCGGTGCAGATCCTCCGTGCCGCGTGCAACGACCTTGACCAGGAAGTCCGCCTCGCCCGTCGTCGCGTGGATCTCGACGACCTCCGGCACGGCGCTCAGGCCGGCCAGCGCCGAGTCGCCGTTGGATTGACTGATCTCGATCGACACGAAGGCGGTGAGCGGGTAGCCGAGCGCGGCCGGATCGACGCGGCGGTCGAAGTCGAGCAGGGCGCCGGAGCGGGTGAGCCGCGACAGCCGCGCGTGCACCGTGTTCCGGGCGACGCCGAGCGTGCGGGCGAGGGAGAGCACCGTTGCATCCGGTTCGTCGTCGAGGGCCAGGATGAGGCGGGCGTCGAGGGGGTCGATGCGATCCATGTGAGCAGGATGCCACCATCGGCCTGCCATGAACAGCAGAGTGCGCAACGACGGCTGAGGGTGTTGCGCATCCGCCCGACCCAGCGCACACTTCGACACATGACGAACATCCTGACGGCGCCGGACGCAGCCGCGGCCCGACCGAGCACCACTCCCGCTCCGATCGTGCCGCGCCACTCCCCCGCCGAGGATGTTCTCGGGCTGCTCACCGGTGCCCTCGTCGCCTCGCTCGGGCTCTTCCTACTCAAGTCGGCCGCCGCGGTCACCGGCGGCACGGCGGGGCTCGCCCTCCTGGTCAGCTACGCCGCCCCTGTGCCGTTCGGCGTGCTCTTCTTCGCCGTCAATGTGCCGTTCTTCGCTCTGGCGGTCTGGAAGAAGGGCTGGAACTTCACTCTGCGCACCGCCTTCGCGGTCGCCATCGTCTCGGTGATGTCCGGGCTGTACCCGTCCCTGCTGGACATCCGCTCGCTCGACCCGATCTTCGGGGTGATCGCGGGCAACCTGCTGGCCGGCGTGGGTCTGCTCATCCTGTTCCGGCACCGCGCGAGCCTGGGCGGCTTCAACATCCTCGCGCTGGTGCTGCAGGAGCGCTTCGGCTGGCGCGCCGGCTACGTGCAGATGGTGATGGATGTGACCATCGTGCTCGTGGCGCTCGCCGTGGTGCCGCCGCTGAACGTGCTGCTCTCGGCGCTGGGCGCCGTGGTGATGAACCTCGTGCTCGCGCTCAACCACCGCCCGGGCCGCTACACCGCCTGAGCCGTCGCCCTAGGCTGAGGGCATGTTCGACGAGTCCACCCTGACCCTTCCGCCGCGCCGCAACGTCAAGGCGATGACCGAGACGCTGGGCGGGCTCGCCGACGGCGACGAGGTCACGCTGACCGTGCTGACCCCGCGGTACGGGCCGGTCGCCTACTCCGGCCGGGTCACGCTGTCGCCGAGCGCGAAATCGTACTTCCTCGCCGGGCTCACCATCGAGAACAACCTCAAGCCCGACAAGTCCCTGCAGAGCCTGGAGATCACTCGCCGCGCCGCCGACCACTGGGATCCGGACTCGGCGGACACGCCTTCGCCCGCCGTCGCGGTGCGGGCCGATGACCTCGAGCAGACCATCTCAACGCTCGAGCACGGTGCGCTGGTCGAGGCGGTGCTGAGCCATGCGCTGTACGGCGAGATCACGATCGCCGGACCGGCCGTGCTTTCGGTGCTCAGCGGCGGCTTCCGACTCGGCAGCTGGATGCTCGGCGCGTCCGGCGCCGTCGCTCCGGCTCTGCGCACCCTGCGCGTGATCGCCCCGGCGGGTGCCCACGCCGTGCCCGTGCCGCCGCGGATCACCACCGTCGACGAGGATCCGCTGCCGGCCTGACCGACGGCGCGCCTCGGCGTCCCTCGTGGGTGACCCGGGTCGCCACGCTCCGTCCTCGTGGGACCGCAAGGACGCCGCTGCCGTGGTGATGGCGTGGTGGTGGCGTGGTGATGGCGAACACGAATGACGCTGGATCGGCCTGAACGGAGCATTTCAGCCGGGTTCGACCCGGATCAGCGTCATTTCCGGTCAGCGTCGACCGGCCTTGGCCTTCTGCGATGCGTTGACGCGCTTGACCAGGAAGGGCACGTCCGCTGGTTGAGCTTGCCGAAACCGTCTCGACGTCCGTTGTGGTTTCGGCGGGCTCAACCGGCGAGGGGGTGCCTAGCGGCTCGACGGAGTCGTTGCCAGCGGCCACCGCATCCGTGATCGCTCCGACCGTCACGCCGTTGCGCGGTGACAACCCGGGCCGCGGGTCACGCGGGCTGGATCGACGGAAGCAGTTCCTGCCGGAGGGTTGAGGCCGAGAACACGCCACCGATCACGATGAAGATCGAGAGCAGGGCGACGATGAGGCGGTTGGCGAGGCTGAGCCTCGTCAGCGATGACACGGATGCGATCCCCTCGTGAACGGGACAGCGAGAACCGGCGCCCCCTCGACGCGGCGGTGCGTGACCCCCGAAACCGAGGCTAGCTCACCGGTTTGGTGGGCCTGGTGGGGGTAACCCCCGGATGCCCGACACGTGTTGCTAGACCGGCTAGTAACGTCGCAGTCTAGGATGGTCGGCGTGAGTGAAACGGTCGCCGGTCAGGGCGCGGGGTACTGGTACCCCGACGAGGAGTCGAGCCGGCGCGGTGTCGAGGTGCTGGGCGCGATGCGGGCGTACCGCAACGCCGAGATGGCGATGCGTCGCCGCACTCGCGGCGCGATGGGGATGGGCGAGACCGACCTGATCGCGGTGCAGTTCTTGCTCCGGGAGCAGCGGGCCGGGCGCACGGTCACTGCGAAGGATCTGGCCACTCACCTGGCGATCTCCTCCGCATCGACGACGGTGCTGATCGACCGCCTGGTGCGCAGTGACCACGTCGAGCGCCGGCCGCACCCCACCGATCGCCGCGGCGTGGTCGTGGTGGCGACCGAGGCCAGTGACCGTGAAGTGCGCGCGACCCTGGCGTCGATGCACCGCCGGATGCTCGATGTCGCCGAACGGGTCGAGCCCGACGAGGCGAAGGCGATCATCGGCTTTTTGACGCGGATGCGTACCGCGGTGGATGAGGTGGATGCGCATCTGCCCGATCCCGGAGAAGAAAAGTAGCTAGGGAGTCTAGTAATTAGATGATCTCGACATAAGCTGTGGTGTGCACTCGCACCGCAGGAATGGACGGATCATGGGACAGCTTCTCTACGGCACACCGCCGACCAGTGTCGAGATCGACGATCGCACCTTGGCGCACCTGCAGGTGGTCATCGTGAACAAGTTCCGGCGCGACGAGCGCTTCAGCTTCACGATCGACCCGAGCCCGGAGCACGGGCGCGGTCGGCACGCTCTCTGGCTGAACCCGTCGATCCCGCTGCAGTTCCAGTTCGCCGGGAGTCGACAGCCCACCCTGAACGGTGCTTGGGTGGAGGCGTTGATGGACTGCGCGAACAGCGGCACCGGTCTGCGCATCACGCCCGAGGTGCGCGAGATGCGCGAGGCGAGCGCGCAGCTGCGGGCGGAACCCGCCGCCTGATCCGGAGCGTGGTCGTCTTCCGGTTACAGTGAGATCCGGCGCGTCGGGGCGCGCTGAGAATCCGGGGGATCCGACATGACTCGACAGCGCTCACTCGCGGTGGCTTGTGCGCTCACAGCGCTGGCTCTAGCCGGATGCGCGCCCGCGCCGGCGCCCGCGCCCACCGTGACGGTCACCGTGTTCGCTTCAGCCACCCCGGAGCCCGTACCCACCGTGGTACTGCCGAGTCCGACGGTGACCATCTACGCGGATGCGCCGGCGCCGACGGTCACGATCACCCCCAACGACGAGCCGGTCATCCCGGATGTCTCCTTCGCGCAGGACAACGGCTCGGCCCCCGGTGCGACGGGGACGCCCGAGCTGGACGACAACGGGAACCCGGTCTCGTACACGGTCGTGAAGGGCGACAGCTTCTTCGACATCGCGCAGCGCTTCAACATCCCGCAGCAGCAGCTCCTGCGGATGAATCCGAAGGTGACGGGAGCCGGCAACGCCGTCTACATCGACATGGTCATCAACCTGGACGCCAGCGGCCTGCAGTAAGGCGCTCGCGGCGCGCCCTCCGTGGGACGTCTTTTCGTCGACGAGATCAGAGAGACGTCATCCCGCTGATCGAACGCGCCCTCCTGCGTGCGGGGACTACTCCGACTTCGGCAGCAGGTGGAAGCCGACCGCGAGCGAGGCCGAGATGGCGAGGATGCCGCCGAAGAAGATCACGCCGCCCCACTCGGGCACGAGGAAGGCGTTGCCCATGAGCAGGATGCCGCCGAGGAAGAGCACAAAAGAGGCGATCACGCCGAATCCAGTCATGCCCCTAGCGTAACGACCGTTCAGGAGGATCGGAGCCTCTCCCCGACCGACGCGAGTAGCGTAGACGCGAACACGAGCACTCCTCACTCGTTCGCCCGGTATCCCCCGCCGGATCCGCAACGTCTCCCGCATCGAAGGATCAGGCATGACTTCAATCGCGTCCGTGCCGAGCGCGCGACCGTGGCCGGCACTGTGGGCGCTCTCGGTCGGCTTCTGCCTGATCCTCGTCGACTCGACGGTCGTGTACGTCGCCACTCCCGCGATCATGGCGAACCTCGACGCCGACCTGACCGCCGTGATCTGGGTGACCAGCGGCTATCTGCTGGCGTACGCCGTTCCCTTGCTGGTCGCGGCCCGCTTGGGCGATCGTTTCGGTCAACGCGGCCTGTACGTCGGTGGCCTCGCGGTGTTCACCATCGCCTCCGCCGGGTGCGGATGGGCCGACACGATCGGGATGCTCGTGCTCGCCCGGGTCGTCCAGGGGCTGGGCGCCGCGCTGATGGCGCCGCAGACGGTGGGCATCATCACGAGGATCTTCCCGCTCGAGCGACGCGGCGCTGCACTGGGGGTGTGGGGCGCTACGGCGGGCGTCGCCACGCTGGTCGGGCCGATCCTCGGCGGCATCCTCGTCGACGCCGTCGGCTGGCGGTGGATCTTCTTCGTCAACGTGCCGATCGGCGTGGTCGGCATCGTGCTCGCGGCGCGGTGGGTGCCCGCCGTGAGCCGGCGGCCGCATCGCTTGGATCCGTTGGGCGTCGCGCTGAGCGCCGTCGGCCTGTTCTGCGTCGTGTTCGGGGTGCAGGAGGGGCCGCGCTACGACTGGGGCGTCATCGAGGCCGGCCCGTTCACGGTGTGGTCGGTCGTCGCCGTCGGCGTCATCTTCCTGCTCGGTTTTGTGCTCTGGCAGATCGTCAACGGGAGCGAGCCGCTGCTCCCGCTCGCGCTCTTCGGCGACCGGAACTTCGCCTTCGCGAACGTCGCGATCATCACGATCGGATTCGCGGCGACGGCGACCGCGCTGCCACTGATGCTGTATCTGCAGAACGGGCGCGACCTCTCCCCCACCGCGTCGGCGCTGCTTCTGGCTCCGATGGCCGTGATCGCCGCCGCGCTGTCGCCCGTGGTCGGTCGGCTGACGAGCCGCGTCGATCCGAAGTGGCTCGCGGCGTGCGGCGTGCTCTGCTTCGCCGCCGGGATCGGCTGGTTGAGCGCGATCCTCCCCGCGCGGGGCCCGATCTGGCAGCTGGAGCCGCCGATCGCCCTGCTGGGCGTCGCCATCGCGTTCGCGGGGTCGCCGCTATCGGTATCGGCGACCCGGAATCTGCCGCCGCGACTCGTCGGCGTGGGCGCGGTCGTCGTCGACACGCTGCGCCCGATCGGCGCCGTGCTGGGGGCCGCGGCGATCGCGGCCGTGATGCAATCGCGACTCGTCGCCGAGCTGGGAGCGTCCGGCGCGGCCTCGCACGGTCCGGTTCCGGCCGTGGCGGCCGCGGGGTTCAGTGCGGCGATGGGTCAGTCGCTCGTGCTGCCGGCGGTCGTGCTCGCATCGGGTCTGCTCGCGGTGCTCGCTCTCGCGTCGGCCCGCCCGCCCGTCGTCGACCGTCCACCGGCACCCCGGCCGGCTCCCCCGCTGCCGAGCGCGTATCCGCCGCCGCCGAGTTCGCCCTCTCCGGCGCCGGGTCCACCCGTGCCGCCCGCGGACCCGCCGCGCTGGAACCCGCCGTCAGGCCGCCGCGCCGCGAGATGAGGCGCGGCGGCTCCGACGGGCTCAGCCCGCCGAGCCGAGGAGCAGTCGCTGCAGCTCGGATGCGGTGCGGACGAGAGCGATCGTGCCGACGGCCTCCAGGGGCGAGCCGTAGCCCCACTCGACCATGATCGTGGGCACGCCGTGCGCGCCGGCGCCCTGCACGTCGTGCTCGCGATCGCCGACCATCACGGGGGTGGCGAGGTCGATGCCCAGCGCCGTGAGGCGGCGCAACGCCTCCTCGACCACGTCCGCCTTGGCGCTGCGGACCTCGTCCTCCGAGGCACCGCAGATCACGGTGAAGTACTGCGCGAGTCCGTAGTGCTCGAGGATGCGCGTCGCGGCCGATTCGGGCTTCGACGTCGCGAGCGAGAGCGGAACACCGGAGGCGGCGATCCGCGCGAGCACGTCGGCGACGCCGGGATACAGCGAGGAATCGAAGAGCCCGACCTGGTTGTAGTGGCCGCGGTACACCTCCAAGGCCTCCTGGGCCTGCGCCACCGTCATTCCACCGAGTTCGCGGAAGGCGTCCAGCAGTGGCGGGCCCACGTAGGCGAGCAACTCGGCCGGGGTGGGCACGGGGTGACCGAGCTCGGCGAAGGTCTGCGCGAGGGTCGAGGTGATGCCGGGTGCGGAATCAGTGATCGTGCCGTCGAGGTCGAAGAGGATGCACGACCACGTTCCGGCGATCTTCTCGTGCGCGACGGGGGCGATGATGGTGTCGGTCATGGCCGAACTCCTGACGTCGAACAACAGATGACGCCGACGCTGCCCCGTCGGGGCTGTTCACTCTACGACGGATCGGCGCCGAGTGCGTTCTCGATGAATGAACGGGCGATGACCTGTGCGATCGAGCCCGGGTCGAGCTGGACGGCGATGAATTCGGCCGATCGGATCAACTCGAAGGCATCCCGCCCCGGGAGGACCAGCGACTGGACCCGCGCATGCTGAGCACGCGGCACGGCGAGACGCACCTCGTCGGTGGAGGTGAACAGCGGCAGCACGAGTTGGCCGTTCGTCGAGGTGACGGTGCGCACCCGCGGCTCGGCCTCCGGCGTCGAACCCGTCACGTCGACCACCAGCGAGCCCGCAAGACACGCCGCGAGAAGCGCATCCACGAGGTCGACGGTGGGAGCCGCGACCAGCGCCTCCAGAGCGGAGCGGGCCTGGGCGTTAGCGTACGACGCCGGTCGTTGTGGGATGCGTGCTCGACCATTCCGTGCCATACGGACACGATATCCGCTCGATCTCCCCACGACGAATGTGGGTCTAAGTCGACCACGAGTTATGGTCATGCTCCCGGTCGTGTCATTTCGGCGACCCATTCCGACCGATCTGCTACGACTTCTCCGAGAAACGCGCAGAATGGTGATCCATAAGCGGTATTCGCGGTAACCTATCCACGCTCACCCACTCAAGGAGGAAAACGTGGCACAGAGAATCACCCTTGTCGACGATATCGACGGATCCCCGATCGACTCGGGCAACGGCGGTACGGTTCGCTTCAGCGTGGACGGCTCCAGCTACGAGATCGATCTCGGTTCGGCTAACATCGCCAAGCTGCACGCTGCGCTGGAGGAATTCATCAGCAATGGCCGCAAGGTCGGCGCGCGCGCTGTCAGCGTCGCCCCTACCGCGTCCAAGAGCGACCCCAAGCAGCTGAAGGCCATTCGCGAATGGGCGAATGCCAACGGGCACCCGGTCTCCGACCGCGGCCGCATCCCGTCGGACGTGCAGACCGCTTACTGGGCGGCCAACAAGTAGCATCCCGTCGGGTTCCGGTGCCGTGTGCGGGCGCCGGGAACCCACGAAGAAGGCCCCGCCGGCGCAATCGCCGGGCGGGGCCTTCGTGCTGTCGCCGTCTTGTCGAGCGAGTCGAACGACGGGCCTGGCGACACGGTGGATCAGAAGAGCCGGGTATGTGAGTCGTCGAGTCCGCGCATCTCGTCGTAATCGAGGACGACACAACGAATGCCGCGATCCTCTGCCAGAGTCCGCGCCTGCGGCTTGATCGATTGTGCGGCGAATACGCCCTGCACGGGTGCGAGGTGAGGGTCGCGGTTCATCAGTTCGAGATAACGCGTCAATTGCTCGACGCCGTCGATCTCACCGCGTCGCTTGATCTCGACGGCGACGGCGCCACCGTTCGAATCGCGGGCGAGGATGTCGACCGGCCCGATCGCGGTCATGTATTCCCGACGGACGAGGGTGTGACCGTCGCCGAGAATGCCGATCTGCTCCGCGAGAAGCTTCTGCAAGTGGGCCTCGACGCCGTCTTTGATCAGCCCGGGATCGACGCCGAGTTCGTGCGCGCTGTCATGCAGGATCTCGTGGATCGAGACGATCAGTTGATCCGCCGTCTTCTTATGCGTCACCGTCCACTGCTCGATCACGCCGAGTGCGGCCGCATCGTCATCGGGGGCTCCGGTGCTCAGCACGCACGGCGGACTCATCCAGTTCAACGGTTTGTAGGATCCTCCGTCGGAGTGCACGAGCACACTGCCGTCGGCCTTGACCAGGAGCAGGCGGGTCGCGAGCGGCAGGTGGGCACTCAACCGGCCCGCGTAGTCGACCGAGCAGTTCGCAATGACAAGACGCACCAGAAGAGAGTAGCCCTCAGCCGCGTCGTCCGCGCGGTTCGGGCGCGTGGCCATGGGTGAGGAAGGACCGCATCGCGACCGCGAACTCCGCCGGTCGCTCGACCCACGGGTAGTGCCCGCAGGCTTCGATCGTTGCCACCGCGGCGTTCGGGATCATCTCCGCCAGGGCGAGAGCGGGTTCGAGCCCGCTCAGGCCGTCCTCCTCCCCCGCGACCACCAGCGCGCTGCCGGTGAACCGGGCGAGACCCGCGATGACCGCGTCGGTGTCAACGGGTCCGTAGAAGGCGGCCTGAGCGGCGGGGTACCACGCGCCGATCCGTTCGTGGCGACGTGCGGTTTCATCCCACTCGGCCCAGCTCGCGGGAGCGATCAGTGGGAACAGTTCGTCGCGCTCCTCCCACGTTGTGGCTCGCGCGTAGGCGGAGAGGGCGGCCCGGTACTGCGCGTACCACGGCGCGCCGGCGTGCCGCGCCGCGATCTGCGCGGTGTCGTCGGCGCCGGGAACGAGCCAGGTGGCGGCCGGTGTGATCAGGGCCAGCCGATCGACCCGACCCGGGTGGGCGGCGGCGTGCACCAGGGCGATCCGACAGCCCGCGGAGTGCGCGAAGACGTCGACGGAGTCGAGACCGAGGTGTTCGCGCAGCGCCTCGACGTCGTCGGCCATCTCGGCGAACGAGGCGCCGCGGGAGTCGATGGACTCCCCCACGCCGCGCTGATGCAGCACGATCAGCCGCCGCCGCGCCGCCAGGGGCTGCAGGGAGCCGAGATAGAGCGGGTGGCGTCCCGGCCCGCCGGAGAGGACGATCAGCGGGGCGAGCGCGGCGTCGCCGATGGCGTCGTAGTACAGCGACTCGCCGTCGTAGGCACGGAAGCGTGGCAACGAATTCCCCCCTGGATGCGTGGGGTCAGCCTAGACCCCGCGCACCCCTCGAACGGTGGACACCGGTGGCGCCACCGCCCGTCGTCAGGGCATGCCGCTAATTCTGGCGCGAGATGTCTTGCCGCGGTCGTGCGGCGGGGGAGGCGACTCCCGCGAGAACCACGAGGGCGAGCACCAGGAACAGCGCGTTCAAGATGCCGAAGGATTCGCCGAGGAAGCCGAGGACCGGCGGCCCCACCAGGAAGGCCACGTAGCCGATGGTCGCGACCGCACTGACTCGGGCCGTGGCGTTCGCGCCGTCGGCGGCGGCCGACATCCCGACCGGGAAGCCGAGCGAGCTGCCCAGGCCCCACAACACGGCGCCGATCACGGCCACCGCATCGACCGGAGCGAGGATGAACAGCAGGATGCCGATCACCGCGAGCGCGGCCGACGCCTGCAGCACCGGCACGCGACCGAAGCGGTCCAGAACCGGACCGCCGAGCACACGCCCGACCGTCATCGAGACCACGAACACGCCGAAGACCACGGCCGCGGTGGTCTTGTCGACGTGGTGACCGTCGACCATGGCCAACGTGAGCCAATCGTTCGCGGAGCCCTCGGCGAAGGCCATCCCGAGCATGATCAAGCCGATGAGGATCAGTCGCGGGTCGCGCCACACCGTCAGCTGCGAGCGCACGCGCGTGATGAACCCGCCCCGAGCCTCTTCGGAGTGCTCGACGTGCACATCGAGGTCGTCCCGCACCGGAACGAAACGGACCGCGACGACCGCGGCCACCACGACCAGGCCCGCGATGATCGCCAGGTGCACCGCGACGGGGAGCCCGATCGCGGAGGCCGCGGCCCCGAGGCCGGCACCGGCGACGGTGCCGAAGCTGAAGAACGCGTGGAACAGCGGCATCAGCGTCTTGCCGATCGCGGTCTCGTTCGCCGCGCCCTCGATGTTCATCATCACGTCGACGGCACCGTTACCCAGGCCCAGCATGGCCATGCCGACGAAGGCGACGGGAACCGCGCCGAGCACGTCGGCCCCCACGCCCAGAACAGCCAGGCCGGCCGCGCCGACGATGAGAGAGACGAGCATGCCGCGCCGCGCGCCCAGCCGCGCCATCACGCCGGCGGAGAGCGTGAGGCCCACGATGGAGCCGATCGACATCGTGAGGATGAGCACTCCGACGCCGGCCGTCGTCAGCTCGAGCTCGTCGCGCACCGTCGGGGTACGCGATACCCAGCTGGCGATGCTGATGCCGCTGAGCACGAAGATGGCGAAGATCGCGTTGCGCCAGGCGATCAGGCGAACGGGGGCGAGCGTGGGGGACACGGCGGAGGTCATGGCGATCCGAGACAGACGGGAGTGGGTGGGGGAGTGGGCCGTTGCGTTGCGGACGACGGTGTCGAGCGGTTCCGATTCGCGGCGCCGAAGGTCGAATCGATTCGATCCCGGTGTTCGACTAAGCTACCCAACGCCGATCGAGTGGTCAAGGCGCGCCCGCGCCGCCTCGTCGCGATTCAGGAGGGCCCGTGTCGCAGCCGCCTCGTGTCGCGCGCCCCACCCTGGCGAAGGTGGCCGCGCGCGCCGGCGTCTCCGCCTCCACCGCATCCCTGGTGTTCAGCGGATCCGGGCCGGTGTCGGAGGCGACGAAGGAGCGGGTCCTCGCGGCGGCGGAGGAACTCGACTACGCCGGGCCCGATCCGCGGGCGCAGTCGCTGCGTCGCGGCCGCTCGGGGATCGTCGGGGTCGTGCTGGACGAGCGTGTGCTCTACGCGTTCCGGGATCCGATCAAGATCGCGATGCTCGACGGCATCGCCGACGTGCTCGGCACGATCGGCGCGGGCATCCTGCTCCTTCCGGACACGGGCGACGCGCCCGCGCTGGACACCGCTCCGGTCGACGCGATGATCCTGGTCGGCTGCAGCCCGAAGTTGTACGACGCGATGGCCGTTCTGCAACGGCGCGGCGTACCCGTTGTGGTGATCGAGGGCGCCGCGCAGGACGGTGTGCCCGTGATCACCCTCGACAACCGGCCCGCGACCGCGATGATCGCGCGGCACCTGCAGGAACTCGGCCATGAGCGAGTCGAGGTGGTCACGCTGCCGTTCGAGGTCGGGCGCGTCCGTGGCGCGATCCCCGCGGATTGGCAGCACAGTTCGACGATCACCACGGTCGAACGGCTCGAAGGCGCCCGCGACGTGTATCCGGGCATCGGTGGGGTCGTCAGCGGGGCGAGCTTCGTCGAGGAGGGCGTCATCGCCGGTCGGGCGCTGCTGGCGGACCGCGCGCCGGGGGAGCGGCCGACCGCCGTCATCGCCCAGAGCGACCTGCTCGCGGCGGGTGTCATCCTCGCCGCGGAGGAGCTCGGCCTCTCCGTTCCCGAGGACCTGAGCGTTGTGGGATTCGATGGGGTGCGCGTTCCGGGCTTGGCGGCGGACTACGACCTGACCACGATGGTGCAGCCGGCCGTGGAGAAGGGGCGTGCGGGTGGTCGCGCCGTGATCGATCTCCTCGAGGGGCATGACGCGGTCGCCGCGTCGTTCGAGGCCGCATTCCACCGCGGGAATACCACGGCGGCGCCGCGCGACGCGGTCTGAGCTCACCGGCTCACCGAAAGTTATCCACAGAGTTCTGCATACCCTGTTCGAAACTCCCTTCGAGGCGATGTTCAGTGCAACCAGACATCGCTTCGAGCACGCAGGCCGAGCGTGAGCGCGCGCGCCCCGAGATAGCCCAGCGCGAAGGCCAGCCAGAGCCCGAGCAGCCCCCATCCCGCCGGCGCCGTGCCGGCCAGGAGCGCGAGGGGCGCGAACACGGCGAGGTTCAGGAGCCCGGAGAGCGCGAGGTACTTGCCGTCACCGGCGCCGATCAACACGCCGTCGAGCACGAAGACGAAGCCGCCGAGCGGAGCCGTCAACCCGACGATCGCGATCAGTGCGGGCAATTGATTCCGCACGCCCGGGTCACCCGTGAAGACGAACGGCAGGAAACCACTGGTGGCGGTTACAACGAGACCGAGCCCGCCACCGGCGAGGATCCCCCAGAACACGCAGCGATTCGTGACCCGCCGCGCCTCGGCAGGGTCCCCCGCGCCGAGCAGCTTTCCCAGCAGAGCCTGCGCCGCGATCGCGACGGCGTCCAAGGCGAAGGCGACGGTGGAGAAGATCGTCATCGCGATCTGGAACGCCCCGAGTTCTTCGGCGCCGAGCGAGGTCGCCACGGCGACGGCGATCAGGATGGCGGCGCGCAGGCTCGCCGTCCGCAGCAGGAGCCAGCCTCCTGAGCTCGCCGAGCCGAGCACGCCGCGACGATGCGGGCGGAGCGTCGCTCCTTCACGGCGCGCGAGACGTATAGCCAACGCGGCATACGCGGCGAACATCGCCCACTGGGCTGTCACGGTGCCGAGCGCCGAGCCTGCGATTCCGAGGCCCGTCGGGTAGATCAGCACAGCGTTCAGCAGTGCGTTCGCGATGAAGCCGAAGCCGGAGACGAGCAGGGGAGTGCGGGTGTCCTGCATTCCGCGCAGCAGGCCGGTGAGCGCGAAGATGCCGAGCATGGCGGGGATTCCCGCCATCGAGATCGCGAGATACGTCACCGCGGCGGCCGCGACAGCGGGCTCCGGATCGAAGAGCGCGACGACGGGACCGGCGAGCACCGCGCCGACGACGGCGAGCACCGAGCCGATCCCCAACGCGAGCCAGCCACCGTCGATGCCCGCGGCCACGGCGGCTCGCGTGTCGCCGGCGCCCAATGCTCGGGCGACCAGGGGAGTGGTGCTGTAGGCGAGGAACACCATCAGGCCGACGACGGTCTGGATGACGGCGGCCCCGATCGCGAGTCCGGCCAGCGGAACGGTACCGAGGTGTCCGATCAGCGCGGAGTCCGTCAGCAGGAACAGCGGCTCCGCGACGAGCGCCCCGAGGGCGGGAATCGCCAGTCGCGCGATCTCCCGGTCCACCGCCTGCACCCGTCCAGCGTAGGTCGTCTGCGAGGGACCCCCGCAGCGCGCGAGGGCGCCCCTCCCGCGGGGTCCGCCGCGTGCTGGCGGGGTCCCTCGCAGAGAGCGTGGTGTTCGGGATTCACAAAGTTGTGAAGTGGGCGTAGCTTGCGGTTATGGCTGCGGTGATCGAGACAGTGGGTTTGCGCAAGAGCTTCGGCCGAGCGGTCGCGCTCGACGGACTCGACCTGACGGTTCAGGCGGGGGAGGTGCACGGCTTCCTCGGGCCGAACGGTGCCGGCAAGTCGACGACCATCCGGATCCTGCTGGGGCTGATCCGCTCCGGGGGCGGATCCGCGACGCTCTGGGGGCGGGATCCGTGGCATGACGCGTCGGATGTGCATCGACGGATCGCGACGGTGCCGGGAGACGTGGCGCTCTGGCCGAACCTCACCGGCGGCGAGGCCATCGACGTGCTCACGCGACTGCGTCGGGGCGAGCCGGCGGCGGGGGAGCGGGAGCGACTGCTGCAGCTCTTCCAACTCGATCCACGCAAGAAGGTGCGCGCCTACTCGAAGGGCAACCGGCAGAAGGTGGCGCTGATCGCCGCCTTCGCCACGCCGGCCGAGCTGTACCTGCTCGACGAGCCGACGTCGGGTCTGGATCCGCTGATGGAGCAGGTGTTCCGCGACGAGGTCCGGCGCGTGGCGGATCGGGGGGCGGCGGTGCTGCTGTCGAGCCACATCCTCGCGGAGGTCGAGCAACTCTGTCGCCGCGTCACGATCATCCGCGACGGCGTGACCGTCGAGACCGGCACTCTCGAGCAGATGCGGCACCTGACCCGCACGGAATTCGCCTTCGTCGGCTCCGCGGCGGGACTGCCGCCGGTGCTGCACGATGTGAGTCGCGATGGGGAGCGCACCCGATTCACCGTCGACAGCGACGACGTACCGGCGGTGCTGGCGGCGCTCGCTCAGCGCTCGGTGACGGGGCTGACCGTCGCGCCGCCGTCGTTGGAGGAGCTGTTCCTGCGGCACTACGGTGCGCGGGAGCAGCAGAGCGCATGACCGGGTTCTGGACGCTGCTGCGGCTGCGACTGCGCCGCGATCGATGGCAACTGGTGGTCTGGGCGCTGGGGTGCGGGTTGCTCGCGGTGGTCACGGTCGTCGCCGTCGCCCGCGAGTACGGCGACGGCGCGGCGCGGGCGGCGCTGCTGCAGCTCGCGACCGGCGATCAGGCCCTGCTGGTGCTGCGCGGAACGGCGCGGGGCGCCGAGCTCGGCCCGCTGATCTTCTTCCAGATCGGCGCGTTCCTCGCCGCCATGACCGGCCTGATGAGCACCTTCCTCGCCGTGCGGCATTCGCGGGCGGACGAGGAGTCGGGGATCGCGGAGCTGGTGGGCTCGACGGCGGCGGGGCGGGCGGCCCCGTACGCCGCGACGCTGCTGCACGGCGCGTTCGTGAACGTGGTCGTCGGCGCGGCGATCGCCATCGCGTTCATCGGCGGTGGACTCGACCCGGCGGGCTCCGTCGTCGCGGGTGCCGCCTGCGCCGGAGCGGGCATCGTCTTCGTCGCGATCGGGCTGTGCTGCGCCCAACTCGTGCGCACGTCCCGGGCCGCGAACGGCCTCGCCGCCGCGCTCGTGGGGGTGGCGTACCTGCTGCGTGGGCTGGGCGACGCGACCGGCAGCGTCGCGGCGGATCACCTCTCCCTCGTTCCGGCATGGCCGAGCCTGCTCTCGCCGATCGGCTGGGCTCAAGCGACGAATCCGTACAGCGGAGACGATCTGCTGCCTCTCGCCGGCTGCCTGCTCGGGGCCGCCGCGTTCGGGGCGCTGGGCGTGGCGTTGATGCTGCGTCGGGACGCCGGGTCCGCGATCCTTCCCGAGCGCCCGGGACGCGCATCCGCTCGACGATCGCTGAACGGTACCGTCGCGCTGACGCTGCGGCTGCAGCGCGGCTCGATCGTCGGCTGGTGCGTGGCCGGCGGGCTGCTCGGTGTGCTGATGGGCACGCTGTCGAAGACCGCGATCGAGGCTGTGCAGGCGAATCCGGCGTTCGGTGCGGCGATCGCGAGTATCGCGCCGGGATCGGATGCTGGCGCACTGCGCGACCACTTCATCGCGGCGCTGATGGGGATCGTGGGGATCACGGCGGCCGGATGCGCGACGCAGCTGATGATGCGGGCGCGGCAGGAGGAGGCGAACGGCACCGCCGAGGTCATCCTGTCGACCGGTACCTCGCGACTGCGGTGGTTCGGTGGCTACCTGGCGGCGGGCGCCCTGACGATCGTGCTGGTTCTGCTCGTCGCCGGGCTGCTCGCGTCCGCCGCGTTCCTTGCGAACGGAGAGGATGCCTCCGTCGTTGCGGCGTGTCTCGCTGCGGCCGCCGCTCAAGTGCCGGCCGCCCTGATCTACCTCGGGCTCACCGGAGCGATCGTCGCGATCCTGCCGCGGGCGACGATCCCGGCGGGCTGGTCGCTGCTGACCGTCGGGCTGTTCCTGGGCCAACTGGGCGGCCTGATCGGGGCGCCCGACTGGCTGCGCGACGTCTCACCGTTCGTGCACACGCCGGCCCTGCCCGGCCCCGACCCGAACTGGTCCGGCGGTATCGTGATGCTTCTCGTGGCCGTGGCACTCGCCGGGCTCGGCGCGGTCGCGCTGCGCAGAAGGGACCTGACGACGTGAGCGACGACGCCCGGATCGAGACCGCCGTGACGGCGTTCGCCGAGGAGGCGGCCGCCGCCCTGGCCGCCGCCGGATTCCCGCGGATGCCCGCGCGGGTTCTGATGGCGCTCACGGTGACCGAGTCGGCGCGGCTGACGTCGGAGCAGCTCGCGGCCACGCTGTCGGCGAGCCCGGCGGCGATCTCCGGGGCGGTGCGCTACCTCGAGACCGTCGGGATGCTGCATCGGCACAGCATCCCGGGATCGCGTCGCCACCTCTACGGCCTGCCGGAGCACGCCTGGTACGCCGCATCGTCCGGTCGCGACGGCCTGTATCTGCACCTCGAGTCGCTGTCGGAACGCGGATCCGCCGCGCTGCCGGCGGGCTCCGCCGCCGCCGCCCGCGTCGACGAGATGCGCGACTTCTACCGCTTTATGCGCGAACGGATGCCGGCCCTCCTGGAGGAGTGGCGCTCCGGCCGCTGACCCCCCTGCGAGGGACCCCGGCAGCGCGCGAGGGCGCCTCAGCCCGCGGCGCCCTCGCGCGCTGAAGGGGTCCCTCGCAGGTTGTTGAGGAGGGTGAGGGTCACGAGGGCGGCGACGAGCATGGCCATCGTCGCGACGGTGACGGTGAGGCCGAGAGGGCCGGCGACGAGGGGGAGCGCGAGCAGGACCAGGTCGATCACGATCATCGGCGCGAGCGAGGGGCGGCGACCCGCGACGAGACGCGCGTGCAGCAGGCGGATCAGGGTGAACGCGAGCACGAGCGGGATGGCGACGGCGAAGGCGACGACGGTGTCCGAAGCCTCACCGTGTCCTTCGGTGGCCGCGACGACGACCTCGATCGCGGCACCCAGCGCGGCGATCGCGGCGAAGATCACGCCGTGCCCGTACCCCCAGATGTAGCTGAACCGGAACCGGAAGCTGCCGGAGGCGTGCGCCTCCAGGCCGGATTCGAGCCCTTGGCCGGCGGGGACGAGGAAGTACAGCCACCAGATGCCGAACAGCATCACGATCGCCGCGACGGCGACGATGATCAGCTGCTGGTCGACGTGGCCCTCGGCGAAGGCGGCGGTGAACGCGCGACCGGCCGAGACGACGGACTCGCCGAGCACGATGATCGTGAAGAGTCCGTAGCGCTCCGCGATGTGATCGGGATGCCAGCTGGCCTCGCCGAAGCGGACGGCGAGGACCGGCAGCGCGAGCTCCAACGCGACGAGCACGATCCACGACACGAGGCCGAACTCGGGTGGCAGCAGCAGTCGCAGCGCCCAGAGCGAGGTGATCGCGACGAGGCCGGTCGCCTCGGCGATGGCGTAGCCTCGCGCGGTCGGATCCTGCACCGCGGCGCGGATCCACTGCCCGACGAGCCCGGCGCGCATGATCGCGTAGCCGACGACGATGAGTCCGAAGTCGCCGTCGAACGCGGTGGGGATGCCGGCGGCGAGCACGAGCACCCCGACCATCTGCAGCATGGTCAACAAGCGGTACGGCACGTCGTCGGTGTCGAAGGCGCTGGCGAACCAGCTGAAGTTCAGCCAGGCCCACCAGATCGCGAAGAAGACGCCGCCGTAGCCGACGATGCCGGCGCCGACCGCGCCGACCTCGATCGCTCCGGCGAGTTCGAGGCCGGCGATCGCGATCGCGGCGACGAAGGTGAGGTCGAACAGAAGCTCCAGCGGAGTGGAGGCGCGGTGCTTCTCGTGCGGATCGCGTTGCGTCATGCGCCGCAGCAGGGTGATCTCGGGGGCCAATGCTCGCCTTTCGTCGGCTGCGAGTATGGCACGGAGGTGTGACGGGGGCTCAACTCCCGGGGTCGTCGCGCGCGAGAGCTGTTCGCCTACGTGGTCTTCACCGCGTTGTCGCCGTGATTGCCGATGACCTCGTACGCGGTCGAGCCGACGGCTCGGACGGGCTTGGCGTTCATGTGGCCGGTCGCCCACTGATTGCCCACAACGGCGAGGGCCGTCACATTCGTGGCCTGCACGCAGTGGGTCCAGCCGGCGCCCGCATCCTCGCACGCGAAGATGTTGCCCGTGACGTTGAATCCGGTCGTGCGCGCGGTGGTCGAGACGCCGGTGATCTGGATGGCGGGGTAGGTGTTCGCGGCCGCCTTGCCGCCGTTCGAGATCGCGTTGCCCACGATCTGGATCTCGGCCAGGTCGCTGGTCAGCCAGGCGGGCATCGTGTAGACGAGAGACTGCTTGCGCGCGCCCTCCATGATGTTGTTGGCGATCGTGATCCGCCGGTTGCCGCGCAGCTCGATGTTCGTCTGCGGGGATCCGTCGAGGTGGTTCGCGAGGATCCGCAGCGGCCCGCCCTCGACCGAGATGTTGGTCTCGCTGGAGCCGATGTTGTTCTCCACGATCCAGGAGTCGATCAGTCGGTAGCTCGCCCAGATGCCGATCCCGGTGCACTGGTCGATGTTGCAGCGCTGGATGCGGTTCAGCAGGCCCAGATCGCCGAAGGTGCCGTCGTTGAGTCGGATGCCGTATCCGGTCCAGCCGTACAGCTGCAGTCCCTCGAAGGTCGTTTTGTCGATGTGCGCCGAGATGCACGGCGAGCCGAGGTAGGCGCCGTCGAGGATGAGGTTCTCCAGGCGGCAGGTGTCCCAGGCTCCGGTGATGATCGGCGCGTTCGTCGTCGCCCGGATGCGCGTGGCGAGTTCGCCGGCGCCGCGGATCGCGATCGCCGCGAGTCCGCCGGCCCGCCCGATCGATCCCGAGACCTGGTAGATGCCACGCGGGAACCAGATCGTGCCGCCGTAGCTGGCCACCGCCGCATCGATGGCGGCGTTGATCGCGGCGAGGTCGTCCGTCACGCCGTCGCCGACTGCGCCGAAGTCCTGCACGTTGTACACCAGCTCACCCTGGCCCACCGGGGGAGTGCCGCCGGCCGTCTTCACCTCGTCGGGCAACTGATCCAGCGGCACCACGGCATCCGTGTCGAGCGCTGCGACGCCGCCGGCCTCGCCGACCTCGGAGTGCAGCACCGGATCCGTGGGGGCGGCGAGGGCCGCGGGGGCGGTGCGGGCCGGGACGAGACCGGGGGCCGCGCCCGCGAGAGGGGAGGCGAGCAGTCCGCGGCGGCTGAGCTCGCCGGCGACGAAGAGGGGGGATGACATGAGGGTGACGTTCCGGCACGCCGAGGGCCGCGTCAAGCTCCCGTCTCCGGGGCAACGGATGAAGCGACCAAGACTCATTCACCGAATGGGGGCTGTCGCTGGCCGACGGATGCCGGTTGACTCGGCCCCCATGGCGCGCGATCCGGGACTCAAGACGTTCGACCTCGTCGTGGCCGGTGTGCTGGCGCTGATCGCCCTCGGCATCGTCGGCTACTCCACGTTCCTGCTCATCCGCACCCCGCCGTTGAGCTGGGCCTTCGTCGTCGCGTTCGGCCTGGCGGTCATCCTCTGCGCCGCCTACCGGATCGACCTCGGCCGCCGATCGGGCATGCCGATGATGGGCATCGTGGTGCCGCTGCTGCTGATCGCGCAGCCGGGCGCCGATCCGTTCCGCCTGGTCGGCATCTGGACGGCCGCGCTCTTCGTCGCGCAGATGCTGCATACCCGCAACGTCATCGTCGCCGGCTACATCAGCGGGCTCGGCGCCCTCGCGGCCCTCGCCTACGTCGAGGTCTTCGACCTCATGCGCGACTCCGGGGTGCCCTTTCCGATCGACCTGCTGGTGGCCACCGCGGTGTATCTCCTCGTCATTCTCGGCATCGACTTCATCCGCCAACGCGGGCGGTGGGGGCTGAATCACGAGCTCGGCTTCGGCGGGCTGATCCCGCGCCGGATCGCACAGGTCTTCGCTCTGCTGTGGGGGCTCGGCTCGGTGCTGTACTTCCTCGACCGCACCGTGGTGCCGGCGATGGCGAACGACCCGGCGATCGAGCAGAGCCCGATGCTCGTGCTCGTCGTCTCGGCGATCATCTTCGCGGTCGCGATGTCGGCGCAGGTGGGCGAGGTGCAGCGCCGGCTCTCCGCGGTGGTGTCCGCCGCCACGTCGCTGCCGTGGCGCACCCTCGCGGAGGCCGAGGAGCGGGTCACCGACGCGACCCGGCACTCCATCCAAGCGGATGCCGTGGCCATGAGCCCGGACCCGGCGACGGGCACCGACATCGGCGCCGCCGTCGAGCTGCCGGGCGGCGGACTGCGCTACCTGGTCGCGACGCGGGGGCTGAGCTCCTCGCCGTTCACGGACGACGATGAGCGGGTGCTCGGCGCCCTGGCGCACCTGGCCACCGACACTCTGCGCGCCCGCGCCGACGTCGAGACCCTGCAGCGCTCCGTCGACACGGACGCGCTCACCGGCCTGCCCAACTACCGCGCGTTCCAGGCGGCGCTCGCCGAATCCAACGCGGTGCGGGCGGGTGACGACGCGATCGCCGTGCTCTTCATCGACCTCGACGACTTCAAGAACCTCAACGACGGCCGCGGGCACCACGTGGGCGACAAGATGTTGAAGCTGGTGGGCACCCGGCTCGCCGAGACGGTCGGCGACACCGGGTTCGCGGCTCGGGTGGGTGGCGACGAATTCGTGGTCATCCTGCAGGAGCTCTCCTCGCTGGACGAGGCGCGAGAGCGCACGGACGCCTTGGTCGAGGCGGTCAGCCGCGTCGAGACGGTGGACGGCGACACCCTCGCCCCGGTGGTCAGCATCGGCGTCGCCTACTCGCCGAGCAAGGAGCGCGACCCGGCGCAACTGGTGATCGACGCCGACCAGAGCATGCTGGCGCTGAAACGCTCGCGGCACGGTGAGCGCCATCGCACCAGCGGCTTCGACGTCGCCGCTTCGCGGAGCAACCCGGTGACGGATGCGGTGATCGCCGCGGTGCAGGATGGCGCACTGGAGGTGGCGTATCAGCCCATCGTCGAGGTGGCCACCGGCACGATCTGGGCCTTCGAGGCCCTGGTGCGTCTGACGGATCCCGTTCTCGGCCCGATCCCGCCGATCACGATCATCCGCAAGGTGAAGACCCTCGGCCTGCTCGACGAGCTCACCGTGCAGGTGACCGAGAAGGCGATGCAGGCGGCGATGCAGTTCCGCGCGACGAACGCCGGCGTCACCTGCATGACGGTGAACGTCGACCTGCCGCAGATCGCCGAGAACCGCCTCGGAGCGTTCCTTCGCGGGCTGCCCGACCGTTTTCCGGAGCTGCGGATCTGCATCGAGCTGAACGAGCGCTCGCTGCGACTGGCCAGCGACGCGCTACGCAGGCAGGCGCAGGTGCTGCGGGATTCCGGTGTCCTGATCGCCCTGGATGATTACGGCTCGGAGAGTTCCTCGGTGGCCGCGATCGCCACCTTCCCACTGGACATCATCAAGATCGATCGCAATCTCATCCTCGATCTGAGCGATATCCGACAACGCGAGATCGTGCGATCTATTCAGGCCTATTCGGATGCGGTGGGCTTTCGAGTAGTGGTGGAAGGAGTGGAGGATAAGGGCTCACTGACGATTCTTCGAGAACTCGGCGTGACCGATGTGCAGGGCTTCCTCTACGGCCGTCCTGACACACTAACGGGGTTGGAAAAGCGGCTTCTGGCGACAGGATCGATTGCCGTCGTCCTTTAGGATTGCGACAGAACGGGCCTGCCAGACCCCCAGCCGTTCGGTTCTCTGCCCTCTGTGTCGAAACCCGAAATCGACATGTTCCAGTCTGCCGATCGGAAAAGGACACCGGTGCTTCGCACGTTCTCCACCCCCGCCATTGCTCTCGCGCTCGCCGCGGCATTCGTGATCACCCCGCTCACCCCGGCCTTCGCGGATGACGTGATCGACCCCGCGACGGGGGCGGTCATCGACGCCCTCGCCCAGCCCGGCTCGATCTCGATCGCCGCCGGTTCTCAGGTGCAGTACCTCACTCTGCCGATCGCGGCCGGGGTGACCCCGAACCGCCTGATCGCGACCGTGACGGACACCGCGCCCACGACCGGGACGTTGAGCGTGATCGTCTCGGGTCGGATCGTGCAGACCCTGGACGCTGCGACGCTGACTGCGCTCGATGTGCCGCTGGAAGCCGGAGACGTGGTCGACGGGGTGCTCGCCGTGGGCTTCCAACTGGACAGCGCCGACGCGACCGGTGGGGTGCTCTGCGGCGCGGCGACCGGCCGCGACCTGACCATCGACGACGTCTCCCTGGTGGCCGACACCATCGCCGCCCCGCCGTCGACCTTGGCCGAGTTCTTCTCGCCGGCGATCACCACGATCGACGTGGTGATCCCCGATGGCTCCGACGACGACCTGCGTGCAGCGGGCCTCTCGGCGGTCGGTTCGCTGGCCGACCGCTACGACTCCGGAACCGCGATCACCCTGCGCGAGGCGGGATCCGCCGCTCCGGCCCTGAACCCGGCGCAGAGCCGCGTCGTCGAGTTCACGGCAGGCAGCGGCGACGTGACCACCACGATCGACCCGACCGATGTCGCGACGGTGCAGATCTCCGGTGACGAGGCGAAGCTCGCCGCCGCCGGAGCGGCCCTCGGTAGCGCATACGCCGGGCTGGCCGCGAGCGTCACAACGAGTGGCCTGAGCCAGACGGTGACCCCCTCCAGCTCGCTGGAGCACAGCCTGGCCGACTTCGGTGCCGAGCGCATCGTGCTCGGCTCGGCCGCACAGGCCGCGAGCTACACCACCGTGTCGCAGGCGGCCTTCGGCGGCCCGGTCTCCTCCGTCGAACTCGGCCTGGTCGGCACGCACTCCGCGATTCCGAGCGGCATCACCGCCACCATGAACGTCTACTGGAACGACTTCCTGATCGGCTCCTCGGTGCTGGGCGCCGAGACCGCGATCGACGAGAAGCTCACGGTGCCGACGAGTGTGCTCACCGCGTCGAACGGGCTGAGTGTCCGGCTCTCGGCCGCGACCACTGACGGCGGGCTCTGCATCGGCTCCGGCTCGGTGCCGATCGAGCTCTTCCTCGACGGCGGCGCGAGTACTGTGACCGGGGTGCGCGGCGAATCCGTCTCGCCCGGCTTCGAGCGCTTCCCGCAGGCCTTCGGCGGCGCGCTCACCGTCGCCTTCGGCGATGAAGCGGGCGGAGCGGATGCGGCGGCCGCGGCGGGTGCGATCGTCGCGTCCCTGCAGCGCATCGCTCCGGATCCGTTCGCCGTGACCGTCGTGCCGGCCGACGACTTCGTCTCCTCCGATCTCTCGGGTGTGCTGGTCGGTGCCTCCGCCGACGACGCCGAGGCGCTGAAGACGCCGCTTCGTCTGTCGGCGTTCACCGCCATCGCGGGCACCGGCGTGGACTTCGGCGTCGACACGGGCGCCGCCTACGCGGCGCTGCAGGCGTTCAGCACCGACGGCCGCGACGTCGTGCTGCTGGGCGGATTCGCGCCGGAGGGTACCGATCCGGCATCGGCATCGCCGCTGCAGTCGGGCATCGGCGCGTACCTCGACGCGCTGCCCGGCGGTTGGTCCGCGCTCTCGGGCAACCTGCTGGTGAACCTGGCCGGCGCGGATGAGCCGGTGCAGCTGGACAGCAACGAGATCACGCCGCAGGCGGAGGTGAAGGACGACTTCTCGGGCTACGCGATCTGGTTGGTGCTCGCGATCGTGGTGATCGCGGCGCTGATCCTCGCGGGCTGGCTCGTGCGCCGCCGCCGAAAGCGCAAGGTCGCGGAGTACGTCGACGCGCAGGAGCGCGCCGCCGATACTCCCACGGACTGATCGTGACCACGGTGCTCGCTCCGGTGCGGCGGCATGCCGAGCCGACGCCCGAGCGGCGCGAGGCCTGGCTGGCGACCGCCTGGCGGGTGCTCGGCGAGCCGGTCACCGGCCGGAAGGTGCCCGGCACCGTGGTGGTGCTGGTGGTCTCGTTGATCGTGGGCTTCATCGCCTGCCTGGTGACGACCTCCTCGGGCATCAACCTCGCCTACGCGGATACGCAGAGCCACCTCGCGATCTCGCGGCGCATCTTCGACTCGAAGGCGCCCGGATTCACGCAGCTGGGCACGGTGTGGCTGCCGATCCCGAGCCTGATCCTGATCCCGTTCGTGCAGTCGCTCTGGCTCTGGCACACCGGCTGGGCGGCCGGCCTGCTGGGCATGGTGTGTCTGGCCGGCACGGCCTGCGGCGTGTACCGGATCTCGGCGCGGGTCGGGCACCTGCGCGCCGGACGGATCACCGCGGTGCTGCTGGTGCTGGCGAATCCGAGCGTGCTCTACGCGTTCTCGACCGCGATGACCGAGCCCGTGCTGATCCTCACCATGGTCGGCTGCTTCGCCGGGCTCGCGCACTGGGTGACCAGCAGGCGCAACCTCAGCGCCGGCGAGATGATGGTGTTCTCGGGGCTGCCCGCCGCGGCTGCGACGCTCTCCCGCTACGAGGGCTGGGTGCTCGTGGTCGGCGGCACCTTCGTGGTGCTGCTGGTGGCGTGGCGACGCACCGCCTCCTTCCGCTACGGCTTCAAGATGGCGTGCGCATTCGGCATCCTGCCGCTGGTCGCGATCCTCTGGTGGTTGACGTACAACTTCACGATCTACGGCAACGCGCTGGAGTTCGCGACGGGGGAGTACTCCGCGTCAGCGTTGCAGAAGGCGACGGCCGACGCGGGTCTGCTCGCCTACCAGGGCAATGTGGGCCTCACGCTCTGGAGCTACAACTGGGCCGTGCTGGAGACCTCCGGGCTGATCACCGTCGCGCTGGGAATCGCCGGCGCGCTGGTGCTGGCCTGGAAGCGCGGTATCTCGGACGACGCGCTGGTGATCTGGCTGATGATCGTCTCCTACGCCTTCTCGCTGCTGAGCCTGTACCTCGGCCAGACGCACATGAACAACGACCACACGCTGCCGACGAACTGGTGGAACAACCGCTACGCGCTCTCGGTGCTGCCCTTCCTGGCCGTGCTGGCGGCGGTGGGGGTGGACGCGTTCCGGCGGCTGCCCCGGATCGGCGTCGGCGCGCTCGGGCTGGTGGTGCTGCTGCTCGGCGGGCAGACGGTGTGGTGGGCGCAGGATCTGAACCGCTCGGCCGTGATCGCCGAGGCGACCGGGTACATGGGGCTGATGGATCGCTCCGGCGCTTTCGCGGCGTCGGCCTACCTGCGGGAGAACTACGACGGCGGCGGTGTGCTGATCGACGAGTCCGCGGCCGGCAACGCCCTGTTGCCGCTGATCGGCATCCCGCTGAGCGACTACTACAACCGCTCGACGGGTGAGCTCTTCGACGAGGCCCTCGCGCAGCCGTACACGCACGCGAAGTGGGTGTTCGTGACGACGGCGGATGCGCCGGGCCTGAGCGAGACCGGCGTGGCGGATCTGGTCTACGCGTCGATCACGAAGGACCACTCGTTCGACACCCGCTACCGGGTCGCCTTCGCCCAGGGGAACTACGTGATCTACGAACGGTTGGGAGAGTCGTGACCGGGACGCGCACCAAGCGGGTCGGTGAGATCCTGCTCGACGCCGGGCTGATCTCGACGGAGCAGCTCGACGCCGCGCTGGCCGCCCAGGCGCGCGAAGGCGGCCTGATCGGCCGACACCTCATCCTGGACGGGGCCGTCTCGCGCCGCGAGATGTACCAGGCGCTCGCCCAGCAGTGGGATGCGCCACTGGTCGATCTGGTCGAGGAGCCACCGGACCCGGCTCCCCTGGCCCGGATCGGCGCCGAGACCTTGGTCGAGGCGGGGTGGGTGCCGTGGCGGCAGGAGGCCGACGGCGCGATCGTGATCGCCACGTCGGTGCCGCCGACGGATGAGGTGCTCGATCGGGCGAGGAGCGTGCTCGGCACCGCCGAGATCCGCGTGCGCACCACCACCGACTGGGACATCTACCAGGCGGTCGAGAACGCCTGCCGCGCCGCGCTGCTGTTCGGCGCCTCCGACTCCCTCGCCGTGAACAGCGGCGACGAGTCCGCGAAGTCGGGCCTGCGCAAGTGGCAGGTGATCACGCCCATCGTCTTCGCCGCCCTGGTGGTCGTCGGAGCGTTCTTCTCGCCGAGCCTCGCCTTCGTGGTGCTGCTCTCGGCCGCGAACCTGCTGTTCCTGATGAACATCGCGTTCAAGGCCCTGGCCGGCATCCGCGCGCCGCTGAACAAGAACGAGAAGGTGGCGTGGCAGGAGGAGGTCGCGCTGGAGCGCGGCCGACGCGGGCTGCCGATCGCGACGCGCCGGCTGCCGGACGACGAGCTGCCGATCTACACGATCCTCGTGCCGGCGTACAAAGAGGCGAACATCATCAGCAAGCTGCTGGTGAACCTCGGCGCGCTCGACTACCCCAAGTCGAAGCTCGAGGTCATGGTGCTGCTCGAGGCGGATGACGACGAGACGATCGCCGCCGTGCGACGTATGCGTCCGCCGGAATACGTCCGGATGGTGATCGTGCCGCCGGGTGGCCCGCAGACCAAACCGCGCGCCTGCAACTACGGACTGAGCTTCGCGCGCGGCGAGTTCGTGGTGATCTACGACGCAGAGGACCGCCCGGATCCGGATCAGCTGCGCAAGTGCGTCGACCTGTTCCGTCAGGACGCCTTCGAGCGCGAGTTCGTGGACCCGACGCAGAAGCAGCTGGTCTGCCTGCAGGGTGCGCTGAGCTATTTCAACGCCGACTACAACGTGCTCACGCGGATGTTCGCGGTGGAGTACGCGCACTGGTTCGGCGCGATGCTGCCGGGTCTTGACCAGTCACACCTGCCCATCCCGCTCGGCGGCACCTCGAACCACTTCGAGACGAACGTGCTGCGCCGGCTCGGCGCGTGGGATCCGTACAACGTCACGGAGGACGCCGACCTCGGCCTGCGGGTCGCCGCGCACGGCTACCGCGTCGGCGTCGTCGACTCCAACACCTGGGAAGAGGCGTGTGCCGAGGTGGGCGCCTGGATCAAGCAGCGCACCCGCTGGATCAAGGGCTACATGATGACCGCGGGGGTGAACACCCGGCACCCCATCCGCTGGTTCCGGGTCAACGGCTTCCTCGGCGCGCTGAGTCTCGTGGCGCTGATCATGGGCACACCGGTCGCCTTCCTGCTGTATCCACTGGTGCTGGGCTTCACGCTGGTGACCTACATCGGCGTGCAGTTCTTAGGCCTGAATCTGCCGGAGTGGCTGATCATCGCGGGCACTACGAACATGCTGTTCTCGAACGGGCTGATGATCGTGGTCTCCGGCATCGCGGCCTGGAAGCGCTACAACTGGCGGGTCGCGATGTTCGCGCTGCTGAACCCGGTGTACTGGGTACTGCACTCCATCTCGGCGTGGCGCGCCGCCTGGCAGATCGTGTTCAGCCCGCACCGCTGGGAGAAGACCCCGCACGGCCTCACGGAGGAGTACGAGGACTCGTCGGTCACGACGTAGGGGGCGGTGGTTTCGGCAGGCTCTACCACCGGGTGCTTGTCTTTCCGGTGGGCGGCTTTTCCGGTGGTTGAGCCTGCCGAAACCACGACCGCGTCAGATGTTGAGACGGTTGAAGATCGGCGCCGGTAGCAGGCGGATGACCGTCATGATGACCAGCCACTTGCTCGGCAGGTAGGCGACCGGACGTCCGGCGGCGATCGCGGCGGCGACGCCCTGCGCGACCGACTCGACGCTCGCGAGCGAGCCGCCCTTCGCCTTGAGCTGCGCCGTCATCGGGGTGTCCGTCGGGCCCGGCTTGATCAGCACGATCCGCAGCCGGCTGCCCGCGAAGCGGTGCTGCAGACCCTGCGCGTAGCGTTCGACCAGGCCCTTCGCCGCGCCGTACACGTAGTTCGTCTTGCGGCCGCGGTCGCCCGCGACGGATCCGATCACGCCGATCGTGCCGGCCGCCATCGCGTCCGCGAACGCCTCCATCCATAGTGCGACCGAGACCGCGGTGACCTGCAACGTCTCGTTCGCGACCGCGAGGTCGGCCTGAGCATCCGCCTGCTCGGCCATGGATCCGTGCGCGATCAGCACCGTGTCGGGAGCGCCGCCGTCGAAGCTCGCCGAGACGGCGCTCCGGATGGCGTCGACCCCGGTCAGTTCGGTCGCGATGACCGAGACGGTGGCGGCCGGGAAGCGCACCCGCAGGTCCGTCGCCAGCGATTCGAGTTTCGCCTCGTTGCGACCGATCAGCACGGCCGCGCGGGTGCCGCCGCCCAGCCAGATCCGCAACGTGTGCTCGGCGATCGCGCTCGTGGCGCCCACGAGCACCGCTTTCGACGGTTGTCCGGCCATGTCAGCTCCCCAGGATTCGGCGGGAGAACTCCGAGCTGATGCCCGGGTCTCGGTACTGCAGGAATTCGTCCAGCCGCGGGTAACCAGCGGCGAAGAGTTCGGGCGTCATTCGCGCATCCTTCGCCGGATACAGTCGCCCACCCGCTGTCGACACGATCGCGTCGAGTCGCGCGAAGAGCGGGTCGATGCGTTCGGTGTTGGGGAAGTCGAGGGCGAAGCAGATGCCCTCCTCCGGAAAGCTCAGCAGGCCGGGCGACTCCAGCGGCCCGAAGGTCTTCAGGACGCCGAGGAACGAACCGGTGCCGGAGCCGGCGATGACCGCGAGCATCTCGCGGGTCGCTTCGGCGCCGCCGGCCCACGGGATCACACTCTGGTACTGGTAGAAGCCGCGCGGACCGTACATGGTGTTCCAGCCGGCGATCGCGTCGAGCGGATAGTAGAAGCTCTCGTAGTGCTGCACGCTGCGCCGGGCCCGGAGCGTCTTCATCCGGTAGTAGGCGCGGTTCAGCAGCGGCAGGCTGGCGCGGTTGACGACCGACAGCGGGAACTCGAACGGCACCGTGACGGTTCGGGCGCGGCCGGTGCCGCGCGCGGGGGCCGACGTGGCATCGCCGCGGGTGTATACCCCGCGTCGGCCGCCGTCGGTGGTGACGTCGATCCAGCCGACCGTGTGCTCGAAGACCTCGGTCGATTCGTGCACCAGGGCGAGGTACTCGTCGAGGGTCTGGAACGGGATGTCCTCCGCCAGCAGCCACGGCCCGGGAACGCGCTTCAGCCGCAGCACCACCTCGACGATCATGCCGGTCAGGCCGAGGCCGCCGATCGTCGCGCCGAAGAGCTGCGCGTTCTGCTCCGGGGTGCACACGGTGAGCGTGCCGTCGGTGCGCAGCACGTGCAGTTCGAGCACGTGCCGACCGATCGTGCCCTCCGACTGGTGGTTCTTGCCGTGCACGTCGTTCGCGACGGCACCGGCGATGGTGACGTTCTTCGTGCCGGGCGTGACGGCGAGCATCCACCCACGCGGGCTGAACACGGCCTGGATGTCCTTCAGCAGCACGCCGGGCTCGCAGCGCAGGACGCCCGTCTCGGGATCGAAGGCGAGCAGGCGGTCGAAGCCGCTGGTGTCCCAGATCACGCCGCCGTCGTTGAGGGCGACGTCGCCGTAGCTGCGGCCGACGCCGCGGGCGATGCCGCCGGTGCCCACCGCCGCGTGGGCGGAGGCGAGGTCGGTGACGGGCAGGACCGTGTGCGGGCGGCGGCTGAGCAGGCCCCACGCCGATACGACGCTCATGCCTCGGCGCCCTTCGCGAAGGTGATGTTCTTGTCGAGGTAGTACTTGGCGGCGTAGCCGATCGCGAGTCCGATCACGGCACCGGTGTAGCGGGCGAAGTCGGTGCCGAAGATCCAGTCGAATCCGAACTCGAAGGCCCAGAAGACGAGGGTGGTCACGCCGCTCATCGTGCCGTAGAGGAAGAACGTCTTCAAGCCGTGAGCGGCACTCGTATTCGTATGATTGAAGATGAATCTCTTGTCGAGCAGGTATTTCGCTATCACCCCCGTCAGTGTGCCAGCGATGACGGCGAGAACGGTCGTCCACTCACCTGAAACGAGCCATTCGATCAGCATTTGTGTGCCCAGATTCACCGCCGTTGCAACGATCGCGAATGCGACATAGAGTCCGGCGGTCTTCATCGTCGACTACTCGCATTCTGCTGAGGCCGAGTACGCGGCCGATCCGATCGGTGAATGGGGTGCGCGGCAATTGTATTCTTAGCGACACCGATCACTCACCACACATCCGCGAGCTGGGAAGTCGATCCAGGGCCGGTTTCTGCAGGGGGACAACCGTGAATATCCTCACCGCGCTCGTCGCTGCCATGCGGCCTCGGCAATGGCTGAAGAACGTGCTGGTGCTCGCTGCACCGCTGGCGGCCGGCAAGATCTTCGATCCGGAAGTCCTGCTGCACTGCCTGGTCGCCGCGATCGCGTTCTGCCTGGTGTCCTCGGGCGGCTATCTGTTGAACGACTTGCTCGACATCGCCTCCGATCGGGCGCACCCGACCAAGCGGTTCCGCGCGATCGCCTCCGGGGCGCTGCCGGCACGGGTGGCGTGGCCGGCGATGGTGCTGCTGATCGTGCTACCGCTCGGTGTGACCTTCCTGCTCGGCTACCTCTGGTTCTCGCTGACCCTGCTGGCCTACATCCTGATGCAGACGGCGTACTGCCTGAAGCTCAAGCACGAGCCGGTGCTGGACATCCTGGTCGTCGCCGGCGGATTCGTACTGCGCGCCATCTCGGGGGCGGCGGTGGCGGAGCTGCCGCTGACGCAGTGGTTCCTGCTCGCGGTGTCGTCGGGTTCGCTTTTTATGGTCGCCGGCAAGCGCTACTCCGAGAAGCTGGAGAGCGAGGGCAAGGAGGAGAGCCACACCCGCTCCACCCTCGCCGTGTACACGCCGGGCTACCTGCGCTTCGTCTGGTCGGTCGCCGCCGCGCTGACGATGATCACCTACGCGCTCTGGGCGCTGTTCATCAACGGCGAGGACTCGCTCTGGTCGATCGCCTCGGTGGTGCCCTTCGGCGCCGCCCTCTTCCTCTACGCCCTGAACATCGAGAAGGGCGCAGCGGCGACCCCCGAGAACATCGTGCTCGGCGACACCCGCCTCCTCGCCTGCGGCGCCATCTGGGCCGCCCTCTTCGCTATCTCGATCGCCACCCGCCTCCCCACCTGACCCTCCCCCTCCTTCCTTCCCCCCGAAAATCTCGCGAAATTTCGCGAGATTCGGTGCGGCGGACGAGGTGGTCTGCCGCGGCGGTGCATCTCGTCCGCAGCCCGCGATCTCACCAGCGCGTCGGCCGCCCGGCACCCACCACGCCCGGCACCCACTCACGCGGCCCGAACCCGGCCCGGCGCCCGCTTCAGAGCAGCGGCAGCAGGAGCGCGGTCACCACGCCCGCGCAGACGCCGAGTGCGTACCCCGCGAGCACATCCGTCGGGAAGTGCATACCGAGCACGATCCGCGCCATACCCATCGCGAGCGCGACCAGCACGGCGAGCGGCCACAGCCCCGGCAGCATCAGGGTGAACACGAACGCCGCTGCGGCCGTCGAGGAGGCGTGCGAGCTCGGGAAGCTCAACTTGCTCGGCGCCTTCCCCAACACGTTCACGCCCTCACCCGCCGGCCGCGGCCGCCGGACGAAGCGCTTGATCACCACCGAGGCGCCGTGCGCGCCGACGATCGCGAGGGTGCAGAGCAGCCACGACCAGAGTCGGCCTGAGTCGAGCACGGCGCCGAGCAGACCGAGCACGATCCAGCCGGCGGCGTGCTCGCCGAAGAGACTCAGCGCGCGGGCGATCGGCAGGTACCCGTGGGCGAAGCGGGTGCGCTGAACGGCGGCGATGATGGACGATTCGCGAACCCGCAGGGATGTCATCGGCTTCACCGTAACGCAGGCGCGCGTCGCCGCTCGCTCGGCCGGCACCCCGCATCCGGAGGGGTCGGTCACGCCCTGCGCTGAGCCTCGATCGCACTCGCGTTCTGCTCGATCCAGCCGATCACCGGCAGCAGCCTCGCCGTCAGCTCGGCGCCCATCGGCGTCAGGCTGTAGTCGACGCGCGGCGGGATGGTCGGCTGGGCGTCGCGGGCGACCAGGCCGTCCTCCTCCAGCGTGCGCAGCACTTGGGCGAGCATCTTCTCGCTGATGCCGTCGATCCGCCGGCGCAGTTCCCCCCAGCGCATCGTGCGCTCGCTCAGCGCGGCGAGCACGAGCACGCCCCACTTGCTCGTGACGTGCGAGAGGATGCTGCGGCTCGCGCACGCGGTCGTGAACACGTCGGCGGCGGGGAACATCACGGCCTCCTGGCACGGGTGGGTACTTACTAAATAGTGGGTACTGCGATCTGGGAAGCATACGCCTGCTCGCCCGGTTACCGTCAGCACTGCACCTCAACGGAAGGACCACCATGACCCTCGTCGTCACCGGAGCCACCGGCCACCTCGGCCGCCTCGTCGTCGATCACCTGCTCGCCCGCGGTACCGCCGCTTCCGACATCGTCGCCACCGGACGCTCCACCGAGAAGCTGGCCGAGCTGGACGCCCTGGGGGTGCGCACCGCCGTCGCCTCGTTCGACGACGCGGCCTCGCTCGACGCCGCCTTCGCCGGCGCCGAGGCGGTTCTGCTGGTCTCCGGCAGCGAGGTCGGCAAGCGCGTCGCGCAGCACATCGCCGCGATCGAGGCCGCGCAGCGCGCCGGTGCCCGTCTCGTCTACACGAGTGCTCCCGCCGCGACCGACACCACCCTCATCCTCGCGCCCGAGCACAAGGCGACGGAGGAGGCCATCACGGCCGCGGGTATCCCCGCCACGATCCTGCGCAACGGCTGGTACACCGAGAACTACGAGTCGACCATCCAGCAGCTCGCAACGACCGGATCCGCGGCGTCCAGCGCCGGCGACGGTCGCGTCTCGAGCGCGGAGCGCACCGACTACGCGGAGGCGGCCGCTGTCGCGCTCGCGACGGATGCCTACGTCGGCCGTATCTTCGAACTCTCGGGCGACGTCGCTTGGAGCTTCGACGAGCTCGCCGCGACCGTGGCCGAGGTCACGGGTGAGCCCGCGGTCATCGAACACGTCACCGCGGCGGAGCACGTCGCGCTGCTGCGCAGCTTCGGCCTGGATGAGGGCACCGCCGGCTTCGTCGCCGGTCTCGACGCGAACATCGCCGAGGGCGTGCTCGGCGTCACCACGGGCGAGCTCGCCGAGCTGATCGGCCACCCGACCGTGCCGCTGCGCACGACGGTCGAGCGCATCCTCGCGGTGGTGCCCGCGTAACGAAAGAGGGTTGTCACTTTGTCCGCTACCAGCCGACAAAGTGACAACCCTTTCTCAAAGGGTGGCAACGCCAGTGCTCGCGCAGGGGCGCGCCGTAGGGTGTCCTTATGACTTCTGAGACGCTCCGCTCCGGCATCGACACCGCTGATCTCGACCCCGCGACCCGCCCTCAGGACGACCTCTACCGCCACGTCAACGGCAAGTGGATCGACGCGACCGAGATCCCCGCCGACAAGGCGCGGTACGGCTCCTTCCACGTGCTGCAGGAGGAGGCGGAGAAGGCCGTCCGCGACATCATCATCGAGGCCCAGGGTGCGCCGGACGGCGCCGAGGAACGTCGCTTCGGCGACCTCTACGCCTCCTTCATGGACGAAGCCCGCGCCGAGGAGCTCGCCGCCGCGCCGATCCAGGGCGACCTCGACCGTGTGGCCGCGATCGACTCCATCCCCGGCTTCCTCGCCACGCTCGGCGACCTCGAGCGCTGGGGTGTCTCCGGCTTCTTCGGCCTGTTCGTCGACAACGACCCGGGCAACCCGGAGCGCTACCTCGTCTTCGTGAACCAGGGTGGCCTCGGCCTGCCCGACGAGAGCTACTACCGCGAGGAGAGCTTCGCGGAGGTGCGCGAGGCCTACGCGCCGTTCGTGGCGAAGATGCTCGGCCTGGCCGGCCTCGATGACGCCGATGAGCGCGCCGCCCGCATCTTCCAGCTCGAGTCCGCCATCGCCGCCGTGCACTGGGACAAGGTGCGCAGCCGCGACAGCGAGGCCACCTACAACTTGTTCCACTGGCAGGATGCGGCGGCGCTCGCTGCCGGCGTCGACCTCGGCCCGTGGTTGGAGGCGCTGCGCGCCCCCGACGGAGCCTTCGCCGAGGTGGTGCTGCGCCAGCCGAGCTTCGTCGAGGGCATCGCCCCCCTGCTCACCGAGCAGAACCTGCCCGCGTGGACGGACTGGCTCGCGTGGCAGATCGTCCGCGGCGCCGCGGCGTACCTCTCCTCCGATTTCGTCGAGGGCAACTTCGACTTCTACGGTCGCACCCTGACCGGCACCCCGCAGATGCGCGACCGCTGGAAGCGCGGTGTCTCGCTCGTCGAAGGTGCCCTGGGCGAGGCCGTCGGCAAGATCTACGTCGAGCGGCACTTCCCGAGCACGGCCAAGGCTGCGATGGATGTTCTGGTCGAGCACCTGATCGAGGCCTACCGTCAGTCGATCACCGGGCTGGAGTGGATGGGTCTGAAGACCCGCGAGCGCGCGCTGGAGAAGCTGCACAAGTTCACGCCCAAGATCGGCTTCCCGGTGAAGTGGCGCGACTACTCCAGCCTGTCGATCGATCCCACCGATCTGCTCGGAAACGCGCGGCGCATCTCCGAGTTCGAGTTCTACCGCGAGCTGGGCAAGATCGGCAGCCCGCTGGATCGCGACGAGTGGTTCATGACTCCGCAGACCATCAACGCGTACTACAACCCGGGCTTCAACGAGATCGTGTTCCCCGCCGCGATCCTGCAGTACCCGTTCTTCGACGAGGGTCGCGACGCCGCCGCGAACTACGGCGCGATCGGTGCCGTGATCGGCCACGAGATCGGCCACGGCTTCGACGACCAGGGTTCGAAGTACGACGGCGACGGCCGCCTGCTGGACTGGTGGACCGAGGCCGACCGCGAGGCCTTCGAGGAGCGCACGAAGGCGCTGATCGCGCAGTACGACGCTCTCGCCCCCGCGCAGGTGCCCGACCACCACGTCAACGGGGCGCTGACGATCGGCGAGAACATCGGCGACCTCGGCGGGCTCGGCATCGCGTGGAAGGCGTATCTGATCTCGCTCGAGGGTCAGGAGCCGCCCCTGATCGATGGGATGACCGGCGCCGAGCGCTTCTTCCTGTCCTGGGCGCAGGCCTGGCAGCAGAAGGGTCGCGACGAGGAGACGATCCGGCTGCTGGCGATCGATCCGCACTCGCCGAACGAGTTCCGCTGCAACCAGATCGTCCGGAACATCGACGCGTTCTACGGTACCTTCGATGTCACCGAGAACGACGCGCTCTGGCTTCCGCCGACCGAGCGCGTCACCATCTGGTAGTCGACGCCGACGTCTGCCCGCACCGCGGATGCCCCGCCCCGCATCCGCGCATCCCGCGCCCGCCGGTTCCCCCCGGCGAGAACGGATGACCCCTCCGTTCCACCCGCACGCCCTACCCGCAGAGGGGTCCATTCCGTGGTGAGTCCCACCCACGAAACCCGCCGACAGAACCGCCGTGCCCGCCGCGGTCGCCACAAGGGTGACAACGATCACGAGAACTTCGCGCGCGGCTTCGACGCGCTCGGCCAGCTCGCCGTCGACGGAGTGATCGTGTCCGCCCGGGCCGTCGATCTGGCGACAGGTCGCACGCTGTTCGCGGTCGACGACACGGTGTCGATGCCCACGGCCAGCGTCGGCAAGATCCTGCTGCTGATCGAAGTCGCCGCGCGTCTGGCGACCGATCCGCAGGAGAATCTGCGACTCGTCGATCGCACGGCGGCGGATGCGGTCGCCGACTCCGGCCTGTGGCAGCACCTGCAGATCCCGTCGATGCCGATCGCCGATCTTGCGGCGCTGGTCGGAGCCACCAGCGACAACCTCGCCACCAACGTGCTGCTGCGCCGGGTCGGCCTGGAGGCCGTCCGTGAGCGGGCGGAGGGTCTGGGGCTGAGCCGCACGGCGCTGCTGGACGTGGTCCGCGACGAGCGCGGGCCGGATGATGCTCCGCAGCTCTCCATCGGCTCGGCCAAGGAACTGACCTGGCTGATGGCCGCGCTCGCGAACGGTGAGATCGTCGATGCCGGCGTCTCCTCGCGGGTCATCGGCTGGCTGTCGCTGAACCCTGACCTGTCTCTCGTCGCCTCCGCGTTCGGGCTCGACCCCCTCTCGCACCGCCAGGCCGATCACGGCGTGCTGCTGGTCAACAAGACCGGGGTCGACGTCGGAGTCCGCGCCGAGGTCGGTGTGCTCCGGGGCCCGCGTGCCGGCGTCGCGTACGCCGTGATCACCCAGTTCAACGACGTCAACCTGCGCTACCGCCTCAGCGTGTACGAGGGCCTGCGCACCCTCGGCGTCGACCTTTTGGAGTACACCCACTGAGCCTTCGCGAGAGCACGCCCTCAGATGAGCTGCGGCGCGTCTCTCGTCCTACGCTCGCGCCGCTGCGATCGCGTCCTCGAGCAGCCGGGCGAAGTGGGCGTGCTCGGTCAGCGGCACCGCGACCCAGTCCTTCCACCGGCGCTCGCCGCCTGGCACGAACAGCTCGGCGCCGGGGATGCCCAGCGCGTCCTCGAGCTGTGGTGTGCCGGCGCCGAGCTTGAAGGCAGCCTGGTGCGGCTGCATCACGCCGACGACCCGGCCGTCGAGGAACCACGCATCGGATCCGAACATCCTGCTGGGCGTGATGCCCTCGTCCGCGAACTCCGCGGCCAACTGTGCGTGCAGTGCGGATGCGTCCATGTGCATCAGTGTGCACCGTCGTGTGCTGCCAGGCTGGACTCATGGACTTCAGAATCTTCACCGAGCCCCAGCAGGGCGCGAGCTACGACGAGTTGCTCGCCGTCGCGCAGGCCACCGAGCGCCTCGGCTTCGACGGCTTCTTCCGCTCCGACCACTACTTGCGGATGGGGGCGGGCGACCCCGGCGCGGGGCCGACGGACGCGTGGACGACCCTGGCCGGGCTCGCCCGCGAGACCGAGCGGATCGCTCTGGGCACCCTGGTCTCCTCCGTTACGCACCGCTGGCCCGGCGTGCTGGCCGTTCAGGTCGCGCAGGTCGACCAGATGTCCGGCGGTCGCGTCGAGCTGGGCCTCGGCACCGGTTGGTTCCAGGAGGAGCACGAGGCGTTCGGCATCCCGTTCCCGCCCAAGCGTTTCGATCTGCTGGAGGAGCAGCTGGAGATCGTGACCGGGCTCTGGAACACGCCGGCGGGTGAGAGCTACAGCTATGCGGGCGCGAACTACACGTTGAAGAACGCACCGGGCCTGCCGAAGCCCGCGCGGCTGCCGGTGCCGGTGATCGTCGGCGGAAAGGGCGCCAAGCGCACCCCGGCGCTCGCCGCGCGATTCGCGACCGAGTTCAATCTGCCGTTCCCCGATCCCGGCACGATCCCGGAGACCTTCGACCGGGTGCGCGCCGCGTGCACGGCCGTCGGTCGTGATCCGGAGTCGTTGCTCTACTCGGTCGCGCTGGTCGCGGCGGTCGGGCGCGACGATGCGGAGGTCGCACGCCGCGCCGACGCCATCGGTCGCGAGCCGGATGAGCTGCGTCGCAACGGCCTCGCCGGCACCGTCGCGGAGGTCGCCGACACGCTCGCCGCGCTGCAGGCCGACGGTGTGCAGCGGGTCTACCTGCAGATCCTCGACCTGCACGACCTCGATCACCTCGAGCTCATCGCGGGCGAGCTGCTCTAGGCGGTGGCGCCTCGAAAAAGGGTTGTCACTTCGTCCGCAGGTACCGGAGAAAGTGACAACCCTTTCGAGCGGGCGCCCTACTTCTCGAAGAGCACCTTCTGGGCGGCGCCGGCGATGATCGCGCCGAGCACCGGGGCCAGGAGGAACAGCCAGAGCTGGCCGAGGGCGTCGCCGCCGCCGTAGATCGCGGTCGCGATCGAGCGCGCCGGGTTCAGCGACGTGTTCGAGATCGGGATGGTCGCCAGGTGCAGCAGGGTCAGCGTGCCGCCGATCGCGGCCGGCGCGATGCCGGGGATCGCGCGGGGGCCGGTCACGCCGAGGATCACGAAGAGGAACACCGCTGTCGCGATCACCTCGGTGATCAGCACGGCGACGAGCGAGAATCCGCCGGGCGAGTGCTCGCCGAATCCGTTCGACGCGAAACCGCCCGCCTGCGCCGTGGACAGAGCCCCGTCGGGGCCGCTGGCGAGGATCGCGACCAGCACGCTGGAGGCGATCGCGCCGCCGATGATCTGCGCGACGACGTAGGGCAGAACGCCCTGCCACGCGAAGCGGCCGGCCACGGCGAGGCCGATGGTCACCGCAGGATTGAAGTGGCCCCCGGAGATGTGCCCGACGGTGGAGGCACCGATGAAGACGGTGAGTCCGATCGCGATCGAGACGCCGAGGAAGCCGACGCCGAAGGGGGTGGCGTCGTCGAAGCCGAAGCTCGCCGCGAAGAGTGCGGTGCCGATGGTGCCGAAGACCAGCAGGAAGGTGCCGAACACCTCCGCCGCCAGACGCGAGGACGTCGCTGGGGCGACGGCGGTCGGATCGAGTTCGGGTTGCGTCTGAAGGGGCGCACTTTCGCTGGTCATCGGTTCCTCCGTGAGGTGTGTGGGCGCGCCGAATCGGTCTCGGCGAGCAGCCATCCTGGACGCCGGCCCGAAGCGCACGAGCGCGAGAATCGCTCAGCGCTCAGAAGAATCATGGCAGTCGGTCACGCGGCGGCCCCGCTCCGAGGCCGACGATGACGCGGAATGTCGGACCGCGTGACGCGCCGTAGGGTGGTCAGGTGTCCGCCTCCGTGATCTCCGCCTCCGCCGATGTGCGTGAGCGGCCCGATCTGCGCGAGGAGACGGTGACCCGCTCCCGGGCGGATGTGCCCTGGGTCACCATCGTCTGGAACGACCCGGTCAACCTGATGAGCTACGTCTCGTACGTCTTCCGCAGCTACTTCGGCTTCTCGCGCGCCGAGGCGGAGCGATTGATGCTGCAGGTGCACAACGACGGCCGCGCCGTGGTCGCGACCGGCAATCGCGAGCAGATGGAGGTGCACGTCCAGGCCCTGCACGAGTACGGACTCTGGGCGACGCTGCAGAAGGAGGATGCCTGATGCGGATGTTCCGCCGCGAGTCCGGCGGTTTCGTCGGTGCACGATTCACGGCCGAGGAGGCCGGCGTGCTCCGTCAGCTGGCGCTCGAACTCCTGCAGCTCCTGGACGGCGCGGCAGCGGATGCGTCCGCCGACGCCGCGGCGACGGATCCGGCGCTCGCCCGCCTGCTTCCCGACGCGTACCGCGACGATGCCGAGGCCGCCGCCGATTTCCGCCGCTTCACCTCCGAAGACCTCGCCGCACGCAAGATGGAGAACGCGCGCGCGGTGGTCGCCGCGCTGGACGGGGCGGAGGCTCCGCGCCGGTTCGCGGCGCTCGGCGAGATCGCCGTGCGACTCGACGACCCGGCGGCGCAGTCGTGGCTGCGCTCGCTCACCGACATGCGCCTCGCACTGGCGGCGCGGCTCGGCATCGACGATGAGGACGAGATGGCGCCATGGGCGCGGATGGACCCGCAGTCGGAGGGTGTGCGCAACGTCTACGACTGGCTCGCCGCGGTGCAGGACGGGTTGGTGCGCGCGGTCGATCGCTGAGGCGCGTCCAACCCGGGAAAATCGACAGACGCCGTTTCCCACAGCTGTGCATAACTCTGTGGAGAGAGGTGTGAACTGTGTAGAAACTCGGCACCGGGCAAGGGGGTTACCGTACTCGGAGGCCACCGCTAGCGTCGAAGGATGGCAGCGGGCAAGGCGCAGAACGCGGCACGACAGGCCGAATCCTCCACCGCCCTTCGCGGACTCGCCCGTGCGGGCTTCGCGGCGAACGGGCTGGTGCACGTGCTGATCGGCGGCATCGCCATCGGCGTGGCCGGCGGATCCGGCGGCTCGGCCGATCAATCGGGGGCGCTCGGAGCGATCGCTGCGACGCCGGGCGGCGTCTTCCTGCTCTGGGCGTGTGCGATCGGCCTGCTCGGCCTCGCGGTGTTCCAGCTCGTGCAGGCCGTGCTGACGCGCGAGGGCGACTCCTCGGCGAAGCGCTGGGGCAACCGGATCAAGGAGGCGTCGAAAGGCGTGGCGTTCGGAGCCATCGGCGTCACGGCGGTGACCGTGGCGCTCGGTGGCCGGAGCGACTCGTCGGAATCGTCGCAGAACGCGAGCGCCGGGCTGCTCGGCACACCGGGTGGCGTGTTCCTGCTGGTCGCGATCGGTGCGGGCGTGATCGCGATCGGCGCGGTCTTCGTGTTCCGTGGCGTCTCCGGGCGCTTCGAGCAGGAGATCAACGAGCCGGCGGGCGCCGCGGGGCGGGCCGTGCACACCCTCGGCGTCGCGGGCTACGTCGCCAAGGGCATCGTGCTCGGGGCCGTGGGGGTGCTGCTCGTGGTGGCGGCATTGCGGGCGGATCCGCAGGAGGCCGGCGGGCTCGACGAGGGGCTGAAGTCACTGGCCGAGCTGCCCTTCGGGGTCGTGCTGCTGTACGCCGTCGCGGTCGGGCTGATCGCGTACGGGGTGTACTGCTTCGCTCGCGCGCGGTGGGCGCGGCTCTGAGGTCGTGACCGGGCGAACGCGGACGTAATCTCGGCTGAAAGCGTTTGTCGGCGCCCATCGCGGCCGACGACGTCGCTCAGCCGAGGTTGAGTACGCGATCCCTACCGGAGGAACTGGTCGAGCCCGCCGGAGCCGACGGCTCCCGGCCGCGATCGCCCCTCCCGTAGAATCGTGCGAATGCACAGTGTCGCCGCGGCCCTCGAAGGACTGAAGCTCCTGGCGGAGACCCCGACCGTCGCTCGCCTCGCCGCGAGCTTCGCGGCCGCCGGGCACGAGCTGGCGCTGGTCGGTGGGCCGGTGCGGGATGCGTTCATCGGACGAGCGGTGCACGACCTCGACTTCACCACGTCGGCGAGGCCCGACGAGATCATCGCGATCGTCGCGCCGATCGCCCAGACGCACTGGGACATCGGGCGCGCGTTCGGCACGATCGGTGCCGTGGTCGCCGGCGAGACCGTCGAGATCACCACCTACCGCAGCGACAGCTACGACGGCCTCTCCCGCAAGCCGGAGGTCGAGTTCGGCGACTCGCTGGAGGGCGACCTCATCCGTCGCGACTTCACGGTCAACGCGATGGCGCTGCGGCTGCCGGAGGTCGTGCTCGTCGATCCGTCCGGCGGCATCGAGGACCTCATCGCGGGTCGACTGCGCACCCCGGCGGATGCGGAGGTGAGCTTCGGCGACGATCCGCTGCGGATGATGCGCGCGGCCCGATTCACGGCGCAGCTCGGCTTGCGCACCACGGACGAGGTCGAGTGGGCGATGGCCGAGCTGGCCCCGCGCATCCGTGACATCTCGGCCGAGCGGGTGCAGGACGAGTTCAAGAAACTGCTGCTCACGGATACGCCCCGCGAGGGTCTGCAGTTGCTGGTGGACACCGGTATCGCCGAGCACGTGCTGCCCGAGCTGCCGGCGTTGCGCCTGGAGCAGGACGAGCACCACCACCACAAGGACGTCTACGTGCACAGCCTCACCGTGCTCGATCAGGCGATCGCGTTGGAGAAGTCCCGCGGGCACCAGCCCGACCTCACGCTGCGGATCGCGGCGCTGCTGCACGACATCGGCAAGCCGGCCACACGCAAGCTCGAGCCCGGCGGCGCCGTCAGCTTCTACCACCACGACCTCGTCGGCGCGAAGCTCGCCTACAAGCGTCTGCGCGCGCTCAAGTTCGACAAGCAGACCATGGTCGACGTGTCGCGGCTCGTCGAGCTGCACCTGCGCTTCTTCGGCTACACAGAGGGCACGTGGACCGACTCCGCCGTGCGCCGCTACGTCACCGACGCCGGCCCGCTGCTGGAGCGGCTGCACATCCTGACCCGGGCGGATGTGACCACCCGCAACAAGCGCAAGGCCGAACGGCTCGCGCACGCCTACGACGACCTCGAGGCACGCATCGCCGATCTCGCCGAGCGCGAGGAGCTCGCCTCGAAGCGGCCGGACCTCGACGGCGAGGCGATCATGCGCATCCTCGACCTCACTCCGGGCCCGGACGTGGGCCGCGCCTACAAGTGGCTCCTCGAACTCCGCCTGGAGCACGGCCCCCTCGGCGCCGAGGAGGCGGAACGCCGCCTCCGCGCCTGGTGGTCGGCGCGCGACTGACCCTCGTCCCCGTCCCTCGTCCCCGTCCCTCGTCCGGAAGGCTCGCGAAATTTCGCGAGATTCGGTGCTGCGGACGAGATCCCGCGTCGCGGCCGCGCATGTCGTCCGCAACGCCCGATCTCGCCGGCGGGCCCGCGCCGAAACAGCGAATCTCGCGAAATTTCGCGAGGTACTCCCGTGAGCTCCTGCTGGCGCGCCACCCCGGAGGTGAGCTAAGGTAGCCAGGTTGTCTGCGACCAGACGCACTCGCGTCCGCGGGAGCAGACAGATGCTACATACCCTCCTGTCACAGAAATCCTGTGGCCGTTCAGTCCGAAGGAGGTGGGTTAGTGACGCATCAGTACGAACTCATGGTCATCCTGGATCCCGAGATCGATGAGCGCACCGTCGCTCCGAGTCTCGACAAGTTCCTCAACGTCATCCGCACCGATGGTGGCACCATCGACAACGTGGATGTCTGGGGCCGTCGTCGCCTGGCTTACGAGATCAACAAGAAGTCCGAGGGCATCTACGCCGTCGTCGACTTCACGTCGACCTCCGACGCCGCCAAGGAGCTCGACCGTCAGCTCGGTCTCTCCGAAGCCGTTATGCGCACCAAGGTGCTGCGTGCGGAAGAGGGCATCGCCCAGGTCGCCGCCGCCAAGAAGCTCGCCGACGAGAAGGCCGCCCGCAAGGCTGCCAAGGCTCCCGTCGCCCCGAAGGTCGCCGCGCCCGTCGCGGCTCCCGCCGAGGCCTAGGAACTCCTCATGGCCGGCGAAACCATCATCACGGTTGTGGGAAACCTCACGTCCGACCCCGAACTGCGCTACACGCAGAACGGGCTCGCGGTCGCGAACTTCACCATCGCCTCCACGCCGCGCACCCTCGATCGCGCCTCCAACGAGTGGAAGGACGGCGAAGCGCTGTTCCTGCGCGCGTCGGTCTGGCGCGAGTTCGCCGAGCACGTCGCGGGATCGCTGACGAAGGGAAGCCGCGTCATCGCGACCGGCCGCCTGAAGCAGCGCTCCTACGAGACGAAGGAAGGCGAGAAGCGCACCTCCATCGAGCTCGAGATCGACGAGATCGGCCCCTCGCTCCGCTACGCGACCGCATCCATCACCCGCGCTGCGGGTGGCGGCGGCGGACAGCGCGGCGTCGGCGGCGGCCAGGGCAACTTCGGTGGCAACCAGGGCAACTTCGGCGGTAACGGCGGAGGGAACCAGGGCGGTCAGCAGGGTGGATTCGGCGGCGGCCGTCAGCAGGAGGAGCCCTGGGCTCCCGCTGCTCCGGCCGGCGGCGACGTGTGGAACACGCCGGGCAGCTACAACGACGAGACGCCCTTCTAAAGCGCCTCTGCGTTCGCGCCCCTTCGGGGGCACCTCGTTGAGAACTGCGTCCCCATCCGCTTCGCGCGGATGAGCGGGCGAACAAGAATCTAAGGAAACCACTATGGCTGGAAAGAGCAGCGGCGACCGCCGCAAGCCGATCCGCGGAAAGGGCGCGAAGAACGCGGCCCCCGCGAAGTCGGTCCGCGTGGGTGTCATCGACTACAAGGATGTCGCGACCCTGCGCAAGTTCATCTCGGAGCGTGGAAAGATCCGCGCCCGTCGTATCACCGGTGTCTCCGTGCAGGAGCAGCGCCTCATCGCCCGCGCCGTCAAGAACGCGCGTGAGATGGCTCTGCTGCCCTACGCCGGCAGCGGAAGGTAGGTAACGGTATGTCCAAGGTCATCCTGACCCACGAAGTCGACGGACTCGGCTCGGCCGGCGACGTCGTCGACGTCAAGAACGGTTACGCCCGCAACTACCTCATCCCGCAGGGCTTCGGCGTTGCGTGGACCCGTGGTGGCGAGAAGCAGGTCGAGCAGATCAAGTCCGCTCGTGCCGCTCGCGAGCACAAGACCATCGAAGAGGCGCAGCACACGAAGCAGGTCCTCGAGGCCAACCGCGTGAAGCTGACCGTGAAGGCCGGTAAGGACGGGCGCCTGTTCGGCTCCGTCAAGACCGCCGACATCGCCTCCGCCGTCTCGGCCGCCGGCTTCGGCGACCTCGACAAGCGCAAGATCGTCATCGCCAACCCGATCAAGTCGACCGGTGAGCACGAGGCGATCGCTCGCCTCCGCGACGACATCCAGGCCACCATCAAGCTCCAGGTGGTCGCGGCCAAGTAAGGCCGTTACAACGCACGTCACGGCGGCGCGAGCCGGGTTTTCGGACCCGGGTCGCGCCGCTTTGTCGTAGCCGTTTCACACAGGGTTGTCCACATGTGCGGCGTGTTGTTCCCAACCTTCAACACCCCGGTCAAGGAAGTTTCTCCACACAACTGTGGAATCGGATAAACCCTGGTCAGGTCTCATAAAAAACTTCGGCTCACTGAGTTACCCACAGGGTTTCCCACAAGTTCCCCACACGCTGCCCGGCGTTTCGCGCATTTTCTCCACAGTTCTGTCCACAGGCTGGTTTGACCGCCCGGGCAAGGGTTCGTAGTGTTGCCCAGCATCCCTCTCCCGGAGGGCGTCGGATGCCCGTCACACGGCCGGTCGCACACTCGATGTCGGTGGTGAGAGGTAGACCTGGACCAGGGCCTCCGACCACGAATCGGGGCCCGGTCCGTGCTCCCGCCGCATTCGGCGTGGCGCCGCATTACGAGAAGAGGCTGAGGCATGTCGATCGCACACCTGGGGGACCGGCGAGAAGGCGGCAGCGGCCGGGAGGACTGGCAGAACGACCGTCGCGAGGAGCCGCGCGCCGGCGAGCGCACGCCGCCGCACGACCTGATGGCCGAGCAGAGCGCACTGGGCGGCATGCTTCTCTCGAAGGACGCCGTGGCCGATGTGGTGGAGTCGGTGAAGGGCCCCGACTTCTACATCCCGAAGCACGAGATCATCTTCGACGCGATCCTCGGCCTCTACTCGCACGGCGAGCCCACCGACGTCATCGCCGTGACGGACGAGCTGGTCAAGAGCGGCGAGCTGCAGCGGGCCGGTGGCGCCGACTACCTGCACACGCTCACCTCGCTGGTGCCGACCGCCGCGAACGCCGGTTACTACGCCGGCATCGTCGCCGAGCGCGCGCTGCTGCGCCGCCTGGTCGAGGCCGGCACCCGTATCGCGCAGATGGGCTACCAGGGCGAGGGCGAGGTGCTCGACCTGGTCAACAACGCGCAGGCCGAGATCTACAACGTCACCGGCTCCGAGACCGCGGAGGACTACGTCCCGCTCACCGAGGCCGTCACGGTCGCGATGGACGAGATCGAGGCCGCCGCTCACAAGGACGGCTCGTTCACCGGCGTGCCCACCGGCTTCGCCGACCTGGACGACCTGACCAACGGCTTCCATGGCGGCCAGATGATCATCGTCGCGGCCCGCCCCGCGATGGGTAAGTCGACCCTCGCGCTCGACTTCGCCCGCGCCGCCTCGATCAAGCACAACATGCCGTCGATCTTCTTCTCGCTGGAGATGGGGCGCAGCGAGATCGCGATGCGCCTGCTCTCGGCCGAGGCCTCGGTGCCGCTGCAGCACATGCGCAAGGGCACGGTCGACTCGCGCGACTGGACCACCATCGCGTCCACCCGGGGCCGCATCAACGACGCTCCGCTGTACATCGACGACTCGCCGAACATGACCCTGGTGGAGATCCGCGCGAAGTGCCGGCGATTGAAGCAGCGCGTCGGCCTCAAGCTCGTGGTGATCGACTACCTGCAGCTGATGACCTCCGGCAAGAAGGTCGAGAGTCGTCAGCAGGAGGTGTCCGAGTTCTCGCGCGCGCTGAAGCTGCTCGCGAAGGAGCTGCAGGTGCCGGTCATCGCGCTCTCGCAGCTGAACCGTGGCGCGGAGCAGCGCGCCGACAAGATGCCCGCGATCTCGGACTTGCGTGAATCCGGCTCGATCGAGCAGGACGCCGACATGGTCATCCTGCTGCACCGCGAGGCCGCCTACGAGAAGGACAGCCCCCGCGCGGGCGAGGCCGACCTCATCGTCGCCAAGCACCGCAACGGCCCGACCCGCACCGTCACAGTCGGCTTCCACGGCCACTTCTCGCGCTTCGCGGACATCCCGGCGGTTTAGGTGCGCGCTGGAAAGGGGCCCGTATGACCGCCCCGATGCCGGCCCGGCTGGAGGAGTGGCTCTGGCGCGCGCAGCGCATCCGAGCCGGGCGCACGGAGCTCACCAGGCGGGATGCGGAGGCGGCGCGCACGGCGCTGCTCGCCGACCGCAGCGCGTTTCCGGAGTCGTACAACGGCTTCGACGCCGAGGTCGTCGAGGTGCTGGACACGCTGGAGGTGCTGACGCAGCATCGGAGCCGTCGAGAGGACCTGATCTCGATCGTGGCCTCGGAGCAGCGCGCGAAGCGTCGCGAGTCGGATGTCGAGATCGAGGAGCCGGCCGAGTCGGAGTGGGCTCGCAACCGCAAACGCGCGGCGGCCGAACTGGCGCGTGTGCCGGACGGGCTGCCGAAAGAACTGGACGCCTGGGCCCGCCGGGTGATCCGGCACGATTACGAGTTGGCGCTGATCGACCCTGAATACGCCTCCCGCGCCGAGACGGTGCTGCGCAGCGATGCCCTCGCCTATCCGGAACTCTACGCGCAGGGCTGGGTGCGGGCGCGGCTGCGCGACGTCCTGCGGAAGCTCGGCGACATCGCCACGCGTCAGCGCCCGGGCGTCTACACCCGCGAGCTGCGCGGCCTCGACTGAGGCGACGCGGGTGCGCGCCGCGTGGCACCCTGGTGGGATGCACGAGGTCACCGTCACCGGCATCGCCCGGTACCCGATCAAGGGGCTGAGCGCCGAGGAACTCGACGCGGTCGAACTCGTCGCGGGCACGGGCTTCCCGGGCGATCGGGAGTGGGGCCTCGCGCGCGCGACGGGCCGCTACGCCGAGCGACCCGAGGTGCTCAGCTACCGCGAATTCCACGTGCTCAAGCGCGATCCGCGGCTGATCGGCCTGCAGACCGGCGTCCGCAACGATGTGCTCAGCGTCCGAGTGCGCGGCCACGAGGTGTTGAACGCCGACCTCGGAGTGGCCGAGGGCCGCGCCGCGGCTGGGGCGTTCTTCGCCCGGGCCCTCGATCTGCCCGCGGGGGAGGAGCCGGTGCTGGCGCGCCAGCCGGGCATCCGCTGGACGGACGCCGCTCCTGACGGCGGCGCCTTTATGAACGCCGTCTCGATCATCAACCTGGCCTCCGTGCGGGCGTTGGCGGAGGCGGTGGGTACGGAGATCGATCCCCTGCGCTTCCGGGCCAACCTCTATATCGACGGTCTGCCGGCGTGGACGGAATTCGACGCGGTCGGTGCGCACTGGCGCTTGGGCGAAGCCGGCGTCGAACTGCTCGCGCGCACCGAGCGTTGTTCGGCCACAGAGCTGAACCGCGTGGATGCGCGCCGCGACATCCCCATCCCGCGACTGCTCAAGCAGCATTTCGGTCACGTGGACATGGGCGTCTACGCGGCCGTGCGCACGAGCGGAGCCGTGCGAGTCGGGGACTCGGTGGCGGATGCGTGAGCGGCTGCGCGTGATCGTGCGCGAGAAGCGGATGCTGACGCCGGAGGTCTGCCGGCTCGTGTTCGCGCGGGCGGACGGCGGCGAGTTGACGGCGAACGCGGGCGACCACATCGTGCTGCACACGCCCGCCGGCGCGGCGCGGAGCTACTCGGTGACGGATGCGCGTGACGGGACCGTCGCCATCGCCGTGCTGCGCGAATCCGCGGGGCGGGGCGGATCCGTCAGTGCGGTCGACGACACCGCGGTGGGGCAGCTGCTCGAGATCGACGCTCCGCACAACACCTTCCCGCTCGTGACGGCGCCGCGGTACCTGCTGATCGCCGGCGGGATCGGCATCACGGCGATCCGCCCGATGTGGCACGCACTGCGGGCGTCGGGCGCCGACGTCGAGCTGCTGTACCTGACGCGGACGGCCGAGCGGACGGCGTTCGCGGCGGAGTTCGTCGGGCAGCCGGGCGTGACGATGCGCCACAGCATCGACGGCCGGCTCGACCTGTGGCCGTGGCTCGCGGAGCCCGACGACGAGCTGCACCTGTACGTCTGCGCGTCGCCGGCGCTGCTGGAGGAGGTGCGGCTGTCCACGATGCACTGGCGCGCGTCCCGGGTGCATACGGAGGACTTCGCGGGGGTCTCGGCGGAGGGCGGCGCGCCGTTCACCGCGGTGTGGCGGCCGACGGGGGCGGAGATCGCGGTGCCGGGGTCGGCGACGCTGCTGTCGGCGCTGCGTTCCTCGGGGCTGGAACTCGACTCCTCCTGCGAGAGCGGCACCTGTGGCAGCTGCGTGCTCACCATCGTCGAAGGCGAGGCCGAGCACCGCGACCTCGTGCTCGACCCCTCCGAGCGCGCCACCCGCATCATGCCCTGCGTCTCCCGCGCCCGAAGCGACCGCCTGGTCCTGGACCGCTGACCCCTCCCCGCGAGATGCCTCTTCTGTACGCGACACGCCGGGCGATGCGTACAGAAGAGGCATCTCGCGGGGTCGGGGAGCGCGCCCCCTAGGCTCGGAGTATGCACACCGCCGCGCCGCTCGTTGTTGTTATGGGGATCACCGGAACCGGGAAGAGCACGATCGGGGCGTTGCTGGCGACGCGACTCGGCTGCTCCTTCGTGGACGGCGACCGGCTGCATCCCGCCGCGAACATCGCGAAGATGGCCGGCGGCACGCCGCTGACGGACGAGGATCGCTGGCCGTGGCTGGCCGTGGTCGGTGCGACGCTGGCGGAATCCGCCTCCGTCGGGCTGGTGGTGGCGTGCTCCGCGCTGCGTCGGGTCTATCGCGACGCCATTCTCGCGGAGGCGCCGGACGCGCTCTTCGTGCACCTCTCCGGAGACACCGGCCTGGTGTCCGAGCGGATGACCGCGCGGACCGATCACTTCATGCCGCCGAGCCTGATCGCCTCGCAGTTGGAGACCCTGGAGCCGCTGCAGGACGACGAGCCGGGCTTCGCCGTCGCGATCGATCACACCCCCGACGAGATCGTCGACGACATCCTGGCTCGGCTGCGCCGCTCCGATTCATAGCCGGGCCATGGCGGCGGGCGGCATGATGGAGGGATGAGCCCGCGCCCGCCCCGCCCCCAGACCGTCCTCGCCGTTGTGCGAACCGAGCGGATCAGCCCGCACCTGGTGCGCGTGCACCTCGGCGGTTCCGGATACGCGGCCTTCCTCGACGCAGCCGATCCGGACAAGCTGGCCACGACCGACAAGTACGTCAAGATGCTGTTCGCAAGACCCGAGCTCGGGCTCACCCCGCCGTACGACCTCGACGCGCTGCGCGCCGTGCTCGCGCCCGAGGACATGCCCGTTCGGCGCACCTACACGATCCGCTCGGTCGGCGCCGAGTCGCTCGCCATCGACTTCGTGGTGCACGGCGACGAGGGCGTGGCCGGGCCGTGGGCCGCATCCGCTCGACCCGGCGACCTTGTCGCGTTCAACGGCCCGGGCGGGATGTATTCGCCGACGGACGACGCCACGCACCTGCTGCTGGGTGACGACTCCGCGACCCCGGCGATCGCCGCTGCGCTGGAGGCGATGTCGCCGAACGCGGCGGGACTCGCGCTGATCGAGGTGGCCGGGGCCGCCGACGAGCTGCCGCTCGTGAAGCCGGACGGGGTCGAGCTGCGCTGGCTGCACCGCGGCGACCGCGAGGAGGGCACGGTGCTCAGCGCGGCTGTGGCCGAGCTGGAGCGGATCGCGGATCCGGTCGATGTCTTCGCGCACGGCGAGCGCGGCGCGATGAAGGCGATCCGCGCCGTGCTGCAGGACGGCTGGGGCCTGGACCGCCGCGCGCTGTCGCTCTCGGCGTACTGGGCGCTCGGTCGCGCCGAGGACACCTTCCAAGCGGAGAAGCGCGAGCCGGTGGGGGCGATCTTCGCGGACTGAGGGTTCGGTCCGGAGCGGACCGCCGTTGTCAGGGGGTTGGCGTTTCTTTGACCTGGGCTGAGGGCTGGCTGTTGTCGCAACGGCGCTTCGCGCGTTGCGGAGGGTGCAACCGGCACTCGGGGTTGTCCTTTCGTCGACACTCGCAGAGCTCGCGTCAACGAAAGGACAACCCCTCGCGCCTGTGCGTGCGGGTCTAACCCTGGGCCGCGAACTGCAGCATGTGCTCGCCCGGGCCGAGTTCTTGTTCCGGGGCGCCGGGGAGGCGGACGACGGCGGTCGCGCCCTGCGGAACGGTGATCTCGACGGCGCCGCCCTGCTCCCAGCGCACCCGGGCCTCGCCGTGCGGGGTGCGCAGGCTCGACTCGGCCCAGCTCAGCCCGCCGCCCGGTTGCGGGGCGACCAGGATGCGGGCGTAGCCGGGATCCAACGGCGCGAGCCCGCCGACGATGCGGTGCATCCAGTCGGCGACCGCGCCGAGGGCGTAGTGGTTGAACGAGGTCATCTCGCCGGGGTTGATCGAGCCGTCGGGCAGCATCGAGTCCCAGCGCTCCCAGATCGTGGTCGCCCCCATCGTCACCGGGTACAGCCACGACGGGTTCTCGGTCTGCAGCAGCAGCCGGTACGCCTCGTCGATGTGGCCGGTGCTGCTGAGCGCGTCGGCGATGAACGGGGTGCCGGCGAACCCGGTGGAGATGTGGAAGCCGCTCTCGGCGACCAGCTCGGCGAGGCGGTCGCCGGCCCAGCCGAGCTCATCCGCCGCCAGAAGGTCGAAGGCGATCGCCAGCGCGTAGACCGTGGTGCAGTCGCTGAGGATGCGCTGGTCGGCGACGTAGACCGCGTGGAACGCGGCGCGCAGCTCCTCGGCCAGCGCTTCGAACTCGGCCTGCTCCGCCGAGCGGCCGAGCACCTCGGCGGCGCTCGCCGCGATGCGGGCCGAGCGGTAGATGCTCGCCGTCGCGACGACGCCGGTGTCGGCCTTCGCATCCGCGGGCCGGTCGGGCGCCGCATCCGGGTCGAGCCAGTCGCCGAACTGGAAGCCGGTGTCCCAGACGCCGTTGGCGGAGAGCTTCGAGCGCACCCGGCGCACGTGCGCGGCGATCGGCGCGAAGTTCTCCTCCAGCACCACCGGGTCGCCGTACGCCTGCCAGAGCGCCCACGGCACCCAGGCGACGGCGTCGCTCCAGACCGCGGTCGAGTCCATGGGCGGGAACTCGCTCGGCTGCTGCATGTACTTGAGCACGTCCGGCACCACGAAGGGCACGGCGCCGTCGTGGTGGTGCTGCTCGAGCGCGAGGTCGCGCAGCCAGTCGCGGAGGAAGTCCTTCGCGTCGTAGAGGTACGCGGCGGTCGGCGCGAACGCGGCGATGTCGCCGGTCCAGCCCAGCCGCTCGTCGCGCTGCGGGCAGTCGGTGGGCACGTCGACGAAGTTGCCGCGCATCCCCCAGACGACGTTCGCGTGCAGCTGGTTCAGCTGCGGATCCGAGCAGGAGAACGCGCCGATCCGCGTCATGTCCGATCCGATCACCACGGCGGTCAGGGCGCCGGGCTCGATCTCGCCCGCCCAGCCCGAGACCTCCGCGTAGCGGAAGCCGTGGAAGGTGAAGGTGGGCTCGAACACGTCCGCGCCGCCGGAGAGGGTGAACCGGTCGGTCGCCTTCGCGTCCCGGAGCGGGCGGACGCCCAACTCGTCGTCCTCGAGCACCTCGGCGTGCCGCAGGGTGATCGTGCTGTCCGCGGGGCCGGTGACGGCGACGCGGATCCAGCCCACCAGGTTCTGGCCGAAGTCGACCAGGGTCTTACCTTTCGGGCTGGTCCAGACGCGCTGCGGCGCGATCTCCTCCGTGCGACGCACCGGCGGGCCGACGTAGGGCTCGAGCGTGCTGAGGTCGACGTCGAGGGCGCGGACGCCGATCCATGCGGAGTCGTCGAAGCCGGGCTCGTTCCAGCCCGGCAGCGCGCGGCGCGCGTCGATGCTCTGGCCGTCGTAGATGCTGTCGGCGGTCACCGCGCCGCCCGTCGCCCGCCAGGACTCATCGGTACTGATGAGCTGCTCGTGACCGTCGGCGAAGCGGATGCGCAACTCGGCGAAGGCGGCGAGCTCGGTGCCGTAGGGCGTGGCCCCGACGCCCCAGCCCAGGCGTCCGCGCCACCAGCCGTCACCGAGCGCGAGGCCGAGGGTGACCTCGCCGCTCGTCAGCAGCGAGGTCACGTCGTACGCCGCGTAGTGCAACCGCCATTCGTAACTGGTCCAGCCCGGGGTGAGCAGGTCGGCGGAGACGGGGGAGCCGTCGAGCCATGCCTCGATCACGCCGTGGGCGGAGAGGGTCAGCGTCGCCGCCGTCACCTCGCCCGCGTCGAGGGTGAACTCCCGGCGCAGCAGCGGGGCCGCGTCGAGCGGGGCGGCGGGGGTGATGAAGCGGGCGGTCCAGTCGGTCATCGTCGTCCTTCGGAGTGATGGTGGTGGTGCGGAGTGGTGGTGGGATTCAGGGGGTTGTCACTTCGTCGGTGAGTTGCGGACGAAGTGACAACCCTTCTCGGGGTCGAGGGGATGCGGGAAGGAGCGACGACCCTGTGAAGAAAGGTTGTCGCTGCGTCCCGCGTCGGGAGTTCAGGGTGCGGGGGATCCGGGGGCCGGCGCCGTCGAGCCGCGGACGCGGAGGGTGGCCCGCGTCGTGTGCCGCGTCGCCTCGATGCGTCCGGCGATCCGCTCCAGGAGCAGTTCGACCGATCGGGCGCCCATCTCGTGACCGGCCTGATCGACGGTCGTGAGGTCGACGCCGGGCAGTCGGGCGACGTCGATGTCGTCGTAGCCGACGATCGAGACGTCGGTGGAATCGAGTCCGGCGTCCGCCCGCGCTCGGAACACCGGGAGGGCGAGCGCGTCGTTGCCGGCGAAGATCGCCGTCGGCCGGTCGTCGCGCCGCAGCAGCTCGAGGCTGTCGCGGTAGACGTCGTCCTCGCCCTCGGCGCGGAGCACCTGCGGCGTGAGGCCCGCCTCTGCCATGTGCCGTCCGTATTCGGCGAGCCGGATGGCGTGCGGGTTCTGCGGGATCACCGTCGTGACCTCCTCGCGGACCGTCAGGTGCGCGATCCGCCGGTGGCCGAGCTCGAACAGGTGCTGCATCACCTGCGCGGTGCCGTCGACATCGTCGCCGGTGACCGTGTCGTAGACCTCGGTCTCATCGTGCCGACCGAGCATCACGGTCGGGATGCGCGTCGAGACCCGTTCGAGCCAGGTGCGTTGCACCAGCGGCGAGATCACGATCAGGCCGTCGACCTGGCGGTCGGCCAGCGCGCCGATCGCGCGCAGGCCCTCCTCCCGATCGCTCGTCGCGGGGGCGACGATGAGCTGGTAGGTCGAGCCGGCGAGCGCGCTGCTCGCGCCGTCGATGATCTTCGCGAAGAACGGGTTGCCGATGCCGGGCAACTCGATGCCGATGGTGAAGCTGGCGCCGCGCAGCGAACGGGCGGCGGCGTTGGGCCGGTAGTCGAGCTCCTCGATCGCCGCGCCGACCCGCTCGCGCATGGCGGGGCTGACGCCGTAGGCGTTCCGGATCACTTTGGAGACCGCGGCGCGGGAGACTCCCGCACGGTCGGCGACGTCTTGGATCGTGGCCGGGCCGCGGCTCTGCGTCGTCGTCATCTCGCCCCCTCGGGAATCGCTGCGGTACCGTCCTGGGCCGCGTCCTCCGTCACTGTAACGCGTTTCGCGGCGATCCGTAGAGCGATCTACAAATTTGTGTATCGATTTACGTAGATCGATTGACACGATTCATCGGGAGGCCGTAGCGTTCCCTCCGTTCCCCGATCCAACGGGCATGCACCAACAGCGAAGTTGTCTTTACATGGAGGTAAAGGATGTCGTCCCGGCACACACGGCGAGCGTGGCTCGCACTCGGAGCAGGAGCCGCAACGCTCGCGCTCACCCTCACCGGCTGCTCCACCAGTGGCGGCGGTTCCTCCGACGGAGGCTCCCTGTCGATCCTGGTCGACAACAGCGAGGACTCGGTCACCCTGTGGAACGCGCTCGCCGAGAAGTTCGAGGCGGAGAACCCCGACATCACGGTCGACATCGAGACCCGCCCCCAGGGCAGCGAGGGCGACAACCTCGTCAAGACGCGTCTGGCCACGGGCGAGATGAACGACGTCTTCGCCTACAACTCGGGCTCGCTGCTGCAGGCGCTGAACCCCGACCAGAACCTCGTCGACCTCTCCGACCAGGACTGGGTCTCGAAGGTGGACGACAGCTTCAGCAGCGTCGTCTCGACCGACAACGGGATGTACGGCGTCCCGGTCGGTCAGTCGATGGCCGGTGCGGTGCTCTACAACAAGGACGTCTACGCGTCGCTGGGCCTCAGCGTGCCGAAGACGTGGGACGAGTTCGTCGCCAACAGCGAGGCGATCAAGGCGGCCGGCGGCGTCGCTCCGATCATCCAGACCTACGGCGACACCTGGACCTCGCAGCTCTTCGTGCTCGGCGACTTCGCCAACGTGACGGCGGATGAGCCGAACTGGGCCGAGGACTACACGGCCAACAAGGCGAAGTACTCGGACGAGCCCGCCTTCGCCGGCTTCGAGCACCTCGCGCAGCTGAACGAGGCCGGCCTCTTCAACGAGGACTACGCCTCCGCGACCTACGACGACGGCATCCGGATGGTCGCGACCGGCGAGGGCGCGCAGTACCCGATGCTGACCTTCGCGGCCGGACCCCTCGTGCAGAACTACCCGGATGCGGCGCAGAAGGTGGGCGTGTTCCCGATTCCCGGCGACTCCGCGGACTCGAACCCGCTGACCGTCTGGCAGCCGGGTGGCGCCTACATCCCCAAGTCGACCGAGGGCGCCGCGCTCGACTCGGCGAAGAAGCTGATCGCGTTCCTCGCGACGCCCGAGGCCTGCGAGATCCAGGGTGACGTCTCGGCGCCCCAGGGACCCTACGTGGTCGAGGGCTGCAGCCTGCCGGACGACGTGCCGGCGATGGTGTCCGACCAGCTGCCGTTCTTCGACAGCGGCGAGATCGGCGCGGCGCTGGAGTTCCTCTCCCCGATCAAGGGACCGGCGCTCGAGCAGATCACCGTCGCGGTCGGCTCCGGCATCACCTCCGCCGCGGACGGAGCGGCGCAGTACGACGAGGACGTGAAGAAGCAGGCCCAGCAGTTGGGCATCGAGGGCTGGTAGCCCGCCCCTCCTCAGCGGGTTGTCGTTTCTTTGACGCGTCAAAGAAAAGACAATCCGCTGGGGACCCCGACCCCGATCGACGGAGATCCTGATGACCGCACTCACCGCGAAGCGCACCGCGCTCGCCGCCCCGAAGAAGCGCCGCCGGAAGCACGGCCCCGACAGCGCGTACCCGACCTGGTTCTACATCCCCGCCGGGGTGTTCTACGTCGTCCTGTTCCTGGTGCCGACGGGCGCCTCGCTCTACTTCGCGCTGACCCGCTGGACGCTGTTCGACTCGACCTTCATCGGCTTCGACAACTTCGTGCAGTTCTTCCAGGACCCGGCGCTCGCCACCGGATTCGTGAACACCTTCGTCTTCGCGTTCGTCACCTCCGGACTCAAGGTCGTGCTCGGCCTGCTGCTGGGTGTGCTGCTCTCCTCGCAGATCATCGGACGCGGCTTCCTGCGCAGCGTGGTGTTCTTCCCGGTCCTGGTCTCCACGATCGGCATCGGGATCACCTTCAAGGTGATCCTCGACCCCTTCGACGGCCTGGTGAACGAGGCGCTCGCCTCCATCGGGATCGCCGGACCGGGCTGGCTCACCGACCCGCAGTGGGCGCTGCTCTCGGTCGCCTTCGTCGACGTCTGGAAGGGCATCGGACTCGCCGCCCTGATCTACATCGCGGGCATCGTGGCCATTCCGTCCGACTACTTCGAGGCGGCGCGGGTGGACGGAGCCGGCACCTGGCACAACTTCCGGCACATCACGCTGCCGCTGCTGCGCCCCGCCACCGTCACCGTCATCCTGCTCTCCCTGATCGGCGGGCTGCGTTCCTTCGACCTGATCTGGGCGATGACCAAGGGCGGCCCCGGCTTCACCAGCGACGTGGTCGCCTCCGTGATCTACAAGCAGTACCAAGCCGGCTTCTACGGTCTGTCGACCGCCGGCAACGTCATCCTCTTCCTCGTCGTCGCCGCGATCATTTTTCCGCTGTCGGCCTGGCTCAACCGGAAGGACAAGGAACTGTGAGTTCCATCGTTCAGTCGCACTCCACGCGCACCAAGCTCTGGCGCTACGGCGGCGGCTCGCTCGCCATCCTCGCCTCGGTCGTCGTCTTCATCATCCCGTTCGCCTTCATCGTGCTGCAGGCGATGAAGAACCAGCAGGAGTCCTCGCTGCTGAACTTCGACTGGCCGACGCAGTTCGCCTTCTTCGAGAACCTCGGCACCGTGATCGCGAACCGCGACTTCCTGCTGCTGAAGGCCTTCGTGAACAGCGCCGTGCTCACGATCGCGGCCGTGACCATCATGGTCGTGCTCGCCGCGATGGTCGGCTACGTGCTGCAGCGCCGGCGCTCGAAGTGGAACCCGCTGGTGAACGGCCTCGTGCTGGCCGGCCTGATCATCCCGCCCGCCGTGGTGCCCACGATCTGGGTGCTGCAGGGCCTGGGCCTGTTCAAGACGCTGCCGGGGCTGATCTTCATCCACGTCGCCTTCGGGCTCTCGTTCTGCATCCTGCTGTTCCGCGCCTTCGTCGCGACGATCCCGAAGGAGCTGGACGAGGCGGCCACGATCGACGGGGCGGGGCCGATCCGGCTGTTCTTCCGGGTGATCCTGCCGCTGCTGAAGTCGGTGATCGTGACCGTGGTGGTGGTGCAGGCGGTGTTCGTCTTCAACGACTTCACCTACGCGCTGTACTTCCTGCCGGGCGACGCGAACGCGACCGTGCAGCTGACGCTGTACAACTTCTCCTCGCAGTCGGTCAGCTCGTGGAACCTGCTCTTCACCGACGTGCTGCTGATCACCATCCCGCCGCTGATCATGTACATCTTCTTCAACCGCCAGATCGTCGAAGGCATGACCTCCGGCGCCGTGAAGGGGTGAGCACCGCCGCCGAACTGCGGCTGCGGGCGCGCGCGTTCTCGCCGGATCCGTTCCCGGCCGGATCCGTCGGCGACAGCGAATGGGCGTACGCGCCCGGAGACTTCGAGCTGCTGCTGCTGCACCGCATCGTGCGCCAGGGCTTCGCCGCGAACCGTTCCGTGCACTACGCGGAGAACTTCCCGGCCGCGCCCGAGCAGCGGATGTTCCGCCGCGGCGACGAGATCGTGCGGGCCGCCGCCGTGCGCGGGTCGGGCTGGCAGGTCCGCATCGACGACGCCTGGCGGGCCGCGGAGGTGCGGCGCGGCGGCGACACGGCGCCGCACGAGGTGGACGAGCCGGTGGTCGCGCTGCCGGTGCGACCGCTGGACGACGGGCTGCTCGACGTCGGAGTCACCGTGCTCGGCCGGCCCGTGTTCCGCAGCGCCGAGGTGCCGGTCGTGTTCAGCGGCGAGTCCGCGGCGGAGGCGCGGAGCGACGAGCCGGGCGAGACGCGGCACGATGTTCGGCCGCTCGGCGACGGCTGGTGGACGACGGTGCACCGGCTGGGGTTCCGGTACCTGCGGATCGCGGGCGCGTCGAGCGTCCGCGTCGAGGCGAACATCCGGCCGGTTCCGAGCGCGGGCGTGTTCCTCTGCTCCGACGACGAGCTGAACCGGATCTGGGCGGTCGCGGCCTACACGATCCGGCTGTGCCTGCAGGGTCTGGTGCTCGACGGAGTGAAGCGGGATCGGATGCCGTGGATCGGGGACCAGGCGCTGAACACCCTCTCGAACGCCTACGCGGTGGGGGACGGCGGCATCGTGCGCGACGGACTGGTGGCGCTGGGCCGGCCCGACGGCTACGTCAACGGCATCGCGGACTACTCGCTGTGGTGGCTGATCGGCCGCGGCCTGCATCGGCGCTACTTCGGCGGCTCCGTGCCGGACACGGTCCTGACCGAGCTGCTGCGCGAGTGCGGGGACGACGGCGTGTTCCGCCCGCGCGGCGCGGGATTCGGCGGCATCGAGGGATCGGTGCTGATCGACTGGGGCGTGCGCATCGAGCCGGATCGGGACCTCACCGCGCTGCAGCTGCTCTGCTACTGGGCGCTGCGGGAGGCGGGCTCGCCCGTCGCCGACGTGCTGCGGCGCACGCTCTACGACCGGGCGTGGGATGCATCCGCCGGGGCGTGGCGGGAGTACCTGGACGACTCGCCCAGCGACGATCCGTATCCGAATCTGCTCGCGGTGCTGAGCGGCATCGGGCACGGCGACGGCGCGGTCGCGGCCATCCGGAACGGGGCGGTGCGGACGCCGTGGATGGCGGCGTTCGCGGTGCGCGCGCTCGCCGCGGCCGGGCATCCGGAGGAGGCGGTCGAGCGGATGCGTGCGCGGTGGGCGCCGCTGCTCGCGGCCGGGGCGACCACCTTCTGGGAGGACTTCACCGCGGAGGGCGAGAGCCCGTACGAGATGTACGGGCGCCCGTTCGGCAAGAGTCTCGCGCACGCGTGGGGCGCCGGTCCGGCCGCGATCCTGCCGGAGACCGTGCTCGGCATCCGCCCGGAGTCGGACGGCTGGGCCACGTTCTCGGTCGCGCCGCGGCTCGGCGCGCTGCGCTGGGCGAGCGCGGTGGTGCCGATCCCGCACGGCGACATCGTGGTGGAGGCAGCGGGCGGCTCGGTCACCGTCGAACTGCCGGGGGGCACGCGGCTGCTGCGTCCGGAGGCGATCGGCCCCACCCGGGTGAGCTGGGTGCCCGCAGGAAATGACGAGGATCCGGCCAAGAATGTCTCGTTCGAGTCGATTCCGGCCGGATGAACGTCATTTCCTGCAGGCATTCGGCCGGCCTCCGCCTCAGGCGACCGACCAGCCGCCGTCCGAGGGCAGGATCACGCCGTTGACGTTCACAGCGTCGTCGCTGAGCAGGAACGTGATCGAGGCGGCGAGGGCGTCGGCCTCGACCGCGTCGGGCAGCACCGTCATCGCCAGACGCACCCGCTGCGCGCCCAGTTCCGACGCGAACTTCGCCTCGATGTTCGTGATCGTCGGCCCGGGCGCGACGGCGTTGACGCGGATGCCGGAGGGCCCGTACATAAACGCGCTGCTCTTGGTCAGCCCCGCGACCGCGTGCTTCGAGGCCGTGTAGGCGGCGCCGGCGGCGGACCCGCGCAGGGCCGCCTCCGAGGCGACGTTGACGATGGATCCCTTGGCCTGGGCGAGCATGCCGGGCACGACCGCGCGGGTCAGCTTCATGGTGCCGGTGACGTTGATCGCGAAGACCCGGTTCCAGACCGCGTCGCTCACCTCGTGCACGGGCGTCATGTCGTCCATGATGCCGGCGACGTTCGCGAGCGCGTCGATCCGACCGCCCGCCGCCTCGACGATCGCGGCGATCGCGGCGTCGTCCGTGATGTCGCCGGCGACCGGCACGATGTCGGCATCGGCGAACTCGGCGGCGAAGGCGTCCAGGCGCTCCTGTGAGATGTCGACGGCGATCACGCGGCCGCCCTCGCGAGCGACCCGGGAGGCGGTGGCCCGGCCGATGCCGGAGCCGGCCCCGGTGACGACCACGGTCTGGCCGGTGAAGCGGCCACCGGTCACCTTCTCCTGCCAGATCGGGCGCTCGACCGGCGCGACGTAACCCTCGGGCAGAGGCGCGGCCGCGGCCTGCTGCACAAGGCCGTCGATCATCTCCTGGGTCAGCGCGCCCTGGCTCAGCTCGACCATCCGCTGCAGCGGGAGGCCGCGGACCGGCCCGAGCGCGTCGGCGCTCTGGCCGCCGGCGGCGAGGAGGCCGCCGAGGATGGCGGCGCCGACGGGGTGATCCAGCCAGGTGCCGATGCTGCTTTCGGCGGTGAGGGTGCTCATGTCGATCTTCTTCCTTCGGCGGCGAGGGAGTCGTCGCGCGCTGCCGCCGTCGGGTTCGCGCAACCGGACAACCGTGTCCGGTTGTACGCTACACCCGTGCCCCCGTCTCCCGAATCCGCGCTTCCTGGGAATCCCGCCCGGCCGAACCGCGGGCCGAGCGCGGGGCCGGAGAACCGCCGCGCCCTCGTCGAGGCGGCACGCGCGGTGTTCGCGGAGGACGGCCTCGCCGCGCCGCTCAGCGCCGTCGCGAAGCGCGCCCGCGTCGGGCAGGGCAGCCTGTACCGGCACTTCCCCGACCGGATCGCGCTGGCCGTGGCCGTGTTCGAGGAGAACGTGGACGAGCTGGAGGCGCTCGCCGCGGACCCCGCCGCGACGCTGACCGATCTGTTCGACGCGGTGACCGAGCAGGCGCTCGTCTCGACGGCGCTGATCGAGCTGCTCTCCGCCGCGCGCGAGGACACGCGAGCGGATCGGCTCAACCTGCGGGTGGCCGCCCTGATCGAGGCGGTGCTGGCGCGCGACCAGGCCGCGGGCCGCATCCGCTCGAGCGTCGAGCCGGCCGACGTGCTGATCGCGATCTCGATGCTGACGCTCTACCTCCCCCAGGCGGACGCGCGCGCCGACGTCGCCCGCCGGGCCCGCGCGATCTTCCGCGCGGCTTTTGTGGCGGATGCGGAGCGCTCCGCCGGATAGTCGCCCGCCGGAGCGAACACCTGGGCTGGCGCGAGGAAGGCGCACCCCTCCAGTGCGGCGGCACTTCCGCGTCGATCCGCGGGTTTCATTCAGCGAGATCAGGGTGGCGTTCACTCACGCCAGCCCAGATGTTCGCTCGACGCCCGCACCGACCCCTAGGGTCGAAGGACTGCCCCGAGCGAAAGGCCTCTCCGTGCCGCTGGACCCCCGCATCGTCGAACGTCTCCCTCTCCTGCACGGAATCGGGCGAGGAGACCCGGAGGCGGCGCAGGCGGATGCGGCGTTCAGCGCCGACGAGCCGTGGAACGAACCGCACGGCATCGACATCGCCGACCTCGCGATCCCCGGGCCGCACGGCTTGATCCCGCTGCGCCGCTACGTTCCGCGCACCGCGACGACGACGGCGCTGCTCTGGGTGCACGGCGGCGGCTTCGGAGCCGGCGGGCTGGACTGGCCGGAGTCGCACGTCGTCTCCGCCGAGCTGGCCGCCCGGGCGAACACGGTCGTGGTCGCGGTCGACTATCGGCTGGCTCGGCCCGGTCAGCGCTATCCGATTCCCCTCGACGACGTGGTCGCCGCGTGGCAGTGGCTCGCGGTGGAGTACCCGGATGCGCGGCTCGCGCTGGGCGGCGCCTCCGCGGGAGCCGCGCTCGCGCTCGCATCCGCCCGCCGTACTCCGGAGCGGGTGCGGACGCTGCTGCTGGCGTACCCCTTCGCCCACTTCCCGGTGCCCGCGCTCGATGACGCGACGGCCGCCGAGATGCGGGAGCTGCCCGCGCGGCTACGGTTCACCCCCGCCGACATCGAGGCGATGGTCGCCAACTACGTCGGCCGGTTGCACACCGTGCCCGAGCTCGCGCTGCCGGGTGCGGCGCCGATCCCGGCCGCGCATCCCGAGACCTACGCGCTGAACGCGGAGTACGACGACCTGCGCCCCTCCGGCGAGCTGCTGGTGCGCCAGCTGAAGGATGCGGGCGCCCCGGTGCACGAGCGCCTCGAGCCGGGAGTGCTGCACGGCCACCTGAACCGCCACCCCGGCGCTCCGGGCGTGGACGCCTCCCTCGACTGGTTCGCCGCCGCCCTGCGCTGAGTCCGCCCACGAAAAGGCCCGCCCACGAAAAAAGGGTTGTCACTTTGTCGGTCGGTGACCGATGTGATGTCTCTCAACTTCGTGGACGGTTGTGTCTCACGACATCGTGGGGGTTTTATGTCTCACTGACAACGTGGACATTCCCGATGTAGGGCGTTCCCGGGCTTGCTCGGGGACGCTCTGCGATCAGGGTTCCGTCGTCGTTGAAGACGGTGAGGGTCGTGTCGGTTGTGATGGTGAGCACGCGTGTGCCGGCGTGTTCGCGTCCGATGAGGTAGCGGGTGCCGTCTAGCCGGATGGTTCCGGTGCGGTCGACTTTGCGTTCTCGTCCGGCCCAGTCGATGTCGTGTGTGTCGGCGCTGGGTTGGGGTGATGGGGCCGGCGGGGTGGCGTTCCATGCCTCGAGCGGGGTGGTGTTGCGTGCGAGGGATTGGTGGGCGCGGCGGGTGTTGTAGTGCTCATCGAAAGCGTCCACCAGTGTCTGCAGTTCGGCGATGGTGTTCGCGGGTCCGCGGGCGTTGAGGTAGCGGTGCAGGGTCTGGTGGAATCGTTCGTTCTTGCCCTGCGTGGTGGGGCTGGCGATCTTGCCGGTGATCGGTTGCACGCCCTGCGAGGTCAAGTATCGGACCAGCCTGCTCGTGGAACCCATGCGGGTCGAGTTGAACGCGCGACCGTTATCGGACAGGAACCGTTGCGGGGCGCCGTGTTTCGCGATCGCGGCCTGCACGACGGCGATCGCGCCCGCGGCGGTCTCACCCGTCGCGACGAGCGACGCCAGCGCGAGGCGTGAGTGGTCATCGACGAGTTGAAAGATCGCGACTTTGCGCCCGTTCGCGAGGGACCATTCGGTCGCGTCGATCTGCCACAGGCAGTTCGGCGCCGGATACACGAATCGGCGCATCGCCGAGCGCGGCTTCTTCTTCGGCTCGGGTACCACGACCCCGGCACGGCTGAAGATCCGAGCGATCGTGGCGCGTGAGGGCGGCTGCACCCCGGCCCGCTCCAGCGTGAACTGCACGCTCAACGGACCGAAATCGTGACCCTCGACCCGAAGCTGTTCCCGCGTGGCCAGCACGAGCGCGACCATTTCCTCGCTCGTCGCGTGGGGCGAGGAACGCGGGCGACGTGATCGCGGCATCAGGACCGCGAACGGGTCGGACGCTCGCGCCTGCGCACGGACCTTATGGAACCAGGACCGCGAGACGCCGTGCTCGCGACAGAACGCGGCAACAGCGCCCCGCGGCGCATTCTCAGGCCAGGACGCGACCGGAGACGAACTTTCGGACTGGGCATCGACGTGGGCACCAGCCGAGCCAAAACCCAGAACTATCCACGATGTCGTGAGACACACCGTCCACGATGTCCGGAGACACAACAGTCCACGATGTCCTGAGACTTCACATCGGTCGGTGACCGACAAAGTGACAACCCTTTTTCGAGCGGCGGCGGTGACTTAGAAGTCGAACTCGCCGATGTTGTCCTTGGTGAAGGTGAACGGGTCGCCGAGCAGCACGGTCGCGTCGTCGCCGACGGTGAAGCTGCCCAGGTCGCCGGCTTCGAAGGTGTCGCCGGACTTGCCGGTGATGTCACCGTCGATCAGCGCCTTCGCGGCGTAGGCGGCGAGGTAGCCGAGGTCTCCCGGGTTCCACAGCGCGAACGACGTGACGGTGCCGTCCTCGACGAACTCGCGCATCTGGTTCGGGGTGCCGAGACCGGTCAGCGCGACCTTGCCCTTGTAGTCCGAGGTGGACAGGTAGCGGGCCGCAGCCGCGATGCCGACCGTTGTGGGCGAGATGATGCCCTTCAGGTCGGGGTGGGTCTGCAGCAGGGCCGCGGTCTTGTCGAACGAGGTCTGGTCGTCGTCGTCGCCGTACACCGTGTCGACGAGGGTGACGTTCGGGTGGTTGGCCGCGAGGTCCTCCTTCATCAGTTCGATCCAGGCGTTCTGGTTGGTGGCGTTGGCGGAGGCGGAGAGGATGGCGACCTCGCCGGTGTCACCGATCTGCTCGGTGATCAGGTCGACCTGCGCCTTGGCGATGCCCTCGGCGGTGGCCTGGTTGATGTAGAGGTCGCGGCAGTCGGGGTTGGTGTCGGAGTCGAAGGTGACGACCTTGGTGCCGTTGTCGCGGGCCTCGTTCAGCGCGTCGCAGATCGCCTTCGGGTCGTTCGCCGAGACGACGATCGCGCCGGCGCCCTGCTGGGTGAGCGTGTTGATGTAGGAGACCTGCGCGTCGGGCGAGGCCTCGGCGGGGCCGACCTCGGCGTAGGTGCCGCCGAACTCCTCGATGGCCTTCTCGCCGCCGGCGTCCGAGGTGTCGAAGTACGCGTTGCCGAGGTTCTTGGGCAGGAAGGTGATGGCGTAGTTGCCGTCGCCGGAGCCCGAATCCGACGAGCCGGAGTCGGAGTCGCCGGATGCGGAGCAGCCGGTCGCGACCAGGGTCAGCGAGACCGCGAGAGCGGCGAACGCTCCGATGCGGCGCTTGGTGGGAAACTTCATCGTTTGCCTTTCGGTTGTGATTGCTGTGTGAGGGTCAGGTGCGGTTCTTGCCCGGCCGCTGCCGCACGCGCGACAGCCAGGCCAGGAAGCTGGTGGACACCACCGAGAGCACGAGCAGCACTCCGGTGATGATGTTGATGACGTCCGAGGTGACGTTCGCCAGGCGCAGCGCCGAGGCGATCACGCCGATCAGGATCACGCCGGCGATCACGCCGTGCAGCGCCCCTCGTCCGCCGAAGATCGAGACGCCGCCGAGCAGCACCGCCGCGATCACCTGCAGCTCGAGCCCGGTCGCGTTGTCGCCGCGCGCGGATCCGTAGCGCAGCGTGTAGTAGATCCCGGCCAGGGCCGAGACGGCGCCCGAGAGCACGAACAGGATGAACTTGGTGCGATTCACGTTCACGCCCGAGAAGATCGCCGCCTCGTCGTTCAGACCGATGGCGAAGATGCCGCGGCCGAACGGAGTGAAGTGCAGCACGACGGCGAAGACGATCGCGAGGATCACGAACGGCAGCACCACCAGCGGCACCGGGCCGAACAGCTTCGCCTTGGCGAGGTCGGTCCAGAACTCCGGGAAGTCGGTGACCGCCGTGGTGCCGAGCAGCCCGACCGCGAGCCCGCGGTACAGCGCGAGCGTGCCGATCGTCACGGCCAGCGAGGGCAGCCCGACCACGGTGACCAGGAAGCCGTTCAGTGCTCCGCCCACGGCGCCCGCCACGATCGCGATCAGCGCCGCGACCTCGAAGGGGATGCCCGCCTGGCTCAGCGTGCCGGTCAGCACGCTCGCCAGGCCTACGGTCGAGGCGACCGAGAGGTCGATCTCGCCGGTGATGATGATCAGCGTCATCGGCAGGGCGATCAGCAGCGTCGGCGCGATGTCGAGGAACAGGTAGGTGATGGTGATCGGCTTGTCGAAGTTCGCGACCGTGGCGGAGGCGACCACGATCACCAGCACCAGCAGCGCGATGATCGCGCTCTCGCGGGTGAGCAGGATGCGCTGCCAGGCGGGGCGACCGTAGTTGCGGTAATTCCGCGCGGTGCGTACGGCGGTGGTGTCGGATACGAGGCTCATCAGGAGTCGTCCCTCTCTTCGAGGAGCTTGCGCGATTGTCGGAGGGAGAGCACGCGGTCGAGCACGATCGCGCCGATGATCAGCACACCGACCACCGCGCGCTGCCAGAAGTCGGGCACGCCGAGGATGGGCAGCGCCCGGTTGATCGTGAGCAGCAGCACCGCACCGATCGCGGCGCCCCACACCGTGCCGGAGCCGCCGAAGATCGCGACGCCACCGATCACGGCGGCGCCGACCGCGTCCAGCTCGTAGCCCGAGCCCGCCTGCGAGTTCACGGTGCCGTAGCGCGCGGCGTAGAGCACACCGGCCAGACCGGTCAGCGCGCCCGAGACCACGAAGGCGACCAGGATGCGCCGGGTGACGGGCAGGCCGTACAGCCGTGCCGCATCCGGATCCGAACCGATCGCGTAGAACTCGCGGCCCGCCCGGATGTTGCGCATGTACCAGCCCGCGGCGACGAGCACCACGAGGGCGATGATCGTCAGGTACGGGATCGACAGGAACTGGCCGGTGCCCAGCGCCAGGAAGTCCTTCGGCATATCCGAGGCGTTGATCCGGTCGCTGCCGGTCCACGCGACGTTGATGCCGCGGTAGGCGTAGAGCGTGCCGAGCGTGATCACGAGCGCCGGCACCTTCGCGAACGCGACCAGCGCGCCGTTGATCAGGCCGAGCAGGCCGCCGAAGACGATGCCCGCAGCGAAGACGACCAGGATCGGGATGCCCGGCACGTCCAGGAACAGCCGACCGGTGAGGTAGGCGGTCAGGCCCAGGATCGAGCCGACCGAGAGGTCGACCGAGCGCGTGATGATCACGATCGACTGGCCGACCGCGATCAGGATCAGGATGGCCGGGGTCAGCAGCAGGTCGCGCCAGCCGTCCGGGGAGAACAGGAAGGTCGGGTTCTTCGCGGTCGTCGCGATGACGACCAGCACGAGCGCGAGCAGGATGCCCGTCTCGCGGGCTCGGATGAAGGCGCGGAAGCCGGAAGCGAACGCATTCGGGTTCGCCCCCGGCAGCCGCTGCGGCGTCGGGGTCTGCGTGGCGGTCATGCGGCGGCTCCTCGGGTGGCGGCGAGCATCACGGATTCACTGGACGCGTCAGCGCGGTCGAGCTCGGCGGTGATCCGGCCCTCGCGCATCACCAGCACGCGATCGGCCATGCCGAGCACCTCCGGCAGCTCCGACGAGATCATCAGGATGCCCATCCCCTCGCCGGCCAGCTGCGAGAGCAGCCGGTGCACCTCGCTCTTGGTGCCGACGTCGATGCCGCGCGTCGGCTCGTCGATGATCAGCACCTTCGGGTTCGTGGCCAGCCACTTGCCGAGGACGACCTTCTGCTGGTTGCCGCCGGAGAGGGTGCCCGCGACGGTGTCCAGCGCGTTGGTCTTCACCTCGAGCCGGGCGACCCAGTCGCGCGCCGCCGTGTTCTCGGCGCGGTCGCTGAGCAGGCCGGCCTTCGAGAGCCGCTTCTGGATCGCCATGGTGATGTTGCGCGAGACGCTGGAGTCGAGCACCAGGCCCTGCTTGCGGCGATCCTCCGGCACCAGCGCGATGCCGGCGCGCATCGCGGCGGTCGGGTTCTTCGGCGGGATGCGCGTGCCCTCGAGGGTGACGCTGCCGGAGTCGTAGGAATCCACGCCGAACACGGCACGGGCGACCTCGCTCCGGCCCGCGCCGACGAGGCCGGCCAGGCCGACGATCTCGCCGGAGCGGACGGTGAAGGAGATGTCGTGGAAGACGCCGGCGGCGGTGAGCCCCGTGACCTCGAGCAGAGTGTCGCGGATGACCGCATCCTGCTTCGGGAACAGCTCGGTGATGTCGCGGCCGACCATCTCGCGGACGATGCCGTCGACGGTCGCGTCCGCCGTGGCGGTGGTGGAGATGTAGGCGCCGTCGCGCATCACGGTGATGGTGTCGCAGAGTGCGAAGACCTCGTCGAAGCGGTGCGAGATGAACACCAGGGCGCGGCCCTCGTCGCGCAGCGAGCGGGCGACGGCGAAGAGCCGGTCGACCTCGACGCCGGAGAGGGCGGCGGTGGGCTCGTCCATCACGAGCACCTTCGCGTCCAGCGAGATGGCCTTCGCGATCTCGATGATCTGCTGGTCCGCGATCGAAAGGCCCTCGGCCGGCCGGTCGGGGTCGATCCTCACGCCCAGGCGCTGGAACAGCCCGATCACCTCGGTGCGCATCGCCTTGCGGTCGATCCGGCCGAGGCGCCCGCGGGGCTGGCGGCCCATGAAGATGTTCTCGGTGACGCTGAGGTCGGGGAAGAGCGTGGGCTCCTGGTAGATCACCGCGATGCCCGCGGCCTTCGACTGCGCGGTGCTGGAGAAGTCGACCGGGGCGCCGTCGAGCAGGAACTCGCCGCCGTCGCGCTGATGCACGCCGGCGATGATCTTCACCAGCGTCGACTTGCCCGCGCCGTTCTCGCCGACCAGGGCGTGGATGCTGCCGCGGTGCACCGCGAGGGTGCCCGAACGCAGGGCGACCACCGCGCCGAATGCTTTGACCACTCGTGAGAGTTCGAGTGCGGGTGGCGGGTTTGATGCCACGGGTGGGGCCTCCTCGTCGAGGTGAATGCTGTGGGTGAAGGTCCGCGTCCTGAACGATGGGATGAATCGATTCAGGTGCCTTCATCGCTACTATAGGAGCGTCGGTCAGGTCGGGTCAATGTTGATTCCGGCTCGGTGTTTCGTTGGAGGTCGAGTGACGCGAGTGAGCATCCGCGACGTTGCGTTGCGCGCCGGCGTCTCGGTCGGCACCGTCTCGAACGTGCTGAACCGGCCCGACGAGGTCTCATCCGAGTCGCTGGCCCGAGTGAACACCGCGATCGAGAAGCTTGGCTACGTGCGCAACGACGCCGCCCGGAAACTGCGCAACGGCGTGAGTTCCAGCGTCGGATTCGTGGTGCTCGACGGGCAGAACCCCTTCTTCAACGACGTGGTGCGCGGGGCGGAGGACGAGGCGTCGCGGCACCAGATCGCGGTGCTGCACGGCAACACCGACGAAGACCCCTCGCGCGAACGGCAGTATCTCGACCTGTTCGAGGAGCAGCAGGTGCGCGGCGTGCTGATCGCGCCGTACGGCGACATCTCGCAGCGGCTGGAGCGGTTGCGGGGCCGGGTGCCGGTGGTGCTCGTGGATCGTTTCAGCGGTGACGGGCGCTACAGCTCGGTCTCCGTCGACAGCGTCGCGGGTGGACGGATGGCGGCCGAGCACCTGATCGAGACCGGACGGCGCCGGATCGGCTTCGTCGGCGGCCCGTTCGAGATCCGCCAGGTCACCGACCGCCTGGCCGGCGCACGCGTCGCCGTGGAGAACAGCGACGCCTCCGTCGATCTGGAGGTCTTCGCCACCACGGCGCTCACGGTCGAGCAGGGCGTCGCGGCCGGGATGCGGATCCTCTCCCGTCCGCGCCGCGATCGGCCCGACGCGCTCTTCGCCGCCAACGACCTGCTCGCTCTGGGCCTGCTGCAGGCCCTCGCGGTGGACGGTCGGATGCTCGTGCCGGAGGAGATCGCGCTGATCGGCTTCGACGACATCTCGTTCGCGGCCGCCGCCGCGGTACCGTTGTCCTCGATGCGACAGCCCAGCTCCACCATCGGCCGGACGGCGCTCCGCGTGCTGCTCGAAGAAGCGGCCGACCCGGAGCTGATCCCGCGGCAGACGGTGTTCCTGCCCGAGCTCGTGGTGCGCGCATCGACGCGGGCGAAGCGCTGATGATCGACCTCATCCTCGAAGTCATCTGGATCACCGGCGTCGCGCTCGGCGCGATCTGCGCCTTCCTCTGGGTGACCGTGCACACCGTGGACGGCCGCTGGATCGAGACCACCGGCGTGCTCGTCGAGATCGGTGGGCGCCCGGGCATCCGCTGGCTCACCGAACGCGGCGAGCTGTTCACCCAGCCGATCAGCGGGCACGACTCCGCCGAGGAGCACCTCACCATCTATTACCGCGAGGCCGACCCGGAGCGGATGCGCCTGCACGCACGCAGCGAGCCGGAGCGGATCTTCCGGGTCCTCACCTTCGTGCTCGGCGGGGTCGGCTTGCTCTGCCTCGCGGCGTCGACGGTGCTGTTGGTGCTGGCGTAGTCCGCCCGCGGGGCGATCGCCGGCGACGTGTCGTGCACAACCTCGGCTGAGAATGCCCGTCAGCCGCGATGGGTGCTGACGACGACTCTCAGCCGAAGTTGCGCACGGGGTGTCGTCTCCAGAGCCCGCGCTCCGGCAAAACGTGTTGCACCATCGACCCCAGAGTGCAAAGATGCATGATGTGAACCAAAGTGCAACGATCGAAGCGCCGAGCCTGCGCGAGCGCCAGGCCGCCGAGCGGCGTGCCGCCATCGCGCACGCCGCCCGTCGGCTGACGGCGGAGCGCGGGCTGAGCGGCTTCACGGTGGAGGAACTCTGCGAGCAGGTGGGCATCTCGCGGCGCACCTTCTTCAACTACTTCGCCAGCAAGGAGCACGCCCTGATCGGCCGCCCCGACGAGGGTCTCGACGGTCAGGCCGCGCGCGACTTCGTCGACAAGACCTCCGGTCGTCCGCTGCTCGACGACCTGATCACCATCGGCACCGCGCACTTCGCGGCGATCGGACTCACCCCCGAGAGCGCGAACGAGTTCCAGGCGATCGTCGAGCGCGAGCCCAAGCTGCTCACCGCGCTGATGGCGATCGGCAGCGAGCGCGACCGCATCCTCACCGCGCTGATCGCCGAACGCGAGGGGCTGGATCCGACGGATCCATCCATCCCGCTCGCGATCCACCTCACCGGCGCCGTGATGCGGACCGCGATGACCACGTTCCTCTCCGGCTCCGACGACACCCCCCTCGACCAGCTCTCCCACGACCGGCTCGCCCTCGCGCGCCGCCTGCTGAACCTCTAAGGACACCATGACCACCACCGCGCAGCCCTTGCTGCTCACCCAGAGGCGGATCTGGATCATCTTCTCGGCGTTGATCGCCGGAATGCTGCTCTCCAGCCTCGACCAGACCATCGTCTCCACCGCGATGCCCACGATCGTCGGCCAGCTCGGCGGCGTCGAGCACCAGGCCTGGATCACCACGGCCTACCTGCTCGCGACCACCATCGTGATGCCGATCTACGGCAAGTTCGGCGACGTGCTGGGCCGGCGCAACCTGTTCCTGATCGCGATCGCGCTGTTCACCATCGCCTCCGTCGGCTGCGCCTTCGCGGGCGACTTCTGGAGCTTCGTGATCTTCCGCGCGCTGCAGGGCCTCGGCGGCGGTGGCCTGATGATCCTCTCGCAGGCGATCATCGCCGACATCGTGCCCGCCAACGAGCGCGGCAAGTACATGGGTCCGCTGGGCGCGATCTTCGGTCTTTCGGCCGTGGCCGGTCCGCTGCTCGGCGGCTTCTTCGTCGACCACCTCACCTGGCAGTGGGCGTTCTACATCAACATCCCGGTCGGGATCGCGGCGTTCGCGATCGCCTGGTTCGCGCTGACGCTGCCGAACAAGAAGGCCACCAAGAAGATCGACATCATGGGTGTCGTCACGCTGTCGCTCGCCACGACCGGCCTGATCTTCTTCACCGACTTCGGCGGCGACAGCGACTTCGGCTGGGGCGCGATCCAGACCTGGCTGATCGGCGCCGGCATGCTCGTCGCGATCGCCGGCTTCATCTGGGCCGAGTCGAGGGCGGATGACCCGATCATCCCGCTGAGCCTGTTCCGCAACCCGATCTTCATCAACGCCACCGCGATCGGCCTCACCCTGGGCCTGGGCATGTTCTCGGCGATCGGCTTCATCCCGACCTTCCTGCAGATGGCCTCCGGTACCTCCGCCGCCGCCTCCGGTCTGCTGATGCTGCCGATGATGGCGGGCCTGATGGGCACCTCCATCTACTCGGGTATCGCGATCTCGAAGACCGGCAAGTACAAGGCGTTCCCGATCATCGGCGCGGCCGTTACGGCGCTGGCGATGACCGCCTTCACCACCCTCTCCGCCGATACCCCGATCTGGCTGATCTGCGTCTACCTGTTCTTCTTCGGCGCGGGCCTCGGCCTGATCATGCAGGTGATCGTGCTGGTCGTGCAGAACGCGGTGCCGGCGGAGGAGATCGGCACGGCGACGTCGACGAACAACTACTTCCGCGAGGTGGGTGCGGCGCTGGGCGTCGCGGTGTTCGGCACGATCTTCACCAACTCGCTCAGTGAGAAGCTGACGGCCGTGTTCCAGGGCGCGGGTTCGGCGGATGCGGGTGCGGCCACGGCCACGCTGGATCCGCAGACCCTGAGCACCCTGCCGGATGCGGTGCGCGACGGCATCGTCACCGCCTACGCCGACTCGCTGGCCCCGGTGTTCTGGTACCTGATCCCGTTCATCGTGCTGGCGCTGGTGCTGGCGATCTTCCTCAAGCAGATCCCGCTGTCGGATCAGTCCGGCATGGTCGCCCGCGGCGAGGCCGTCGGTGGCGCCGAGGCGGAGCGCCTCGCGGCCGAGGCCGCGCGCCCGGCCCGCGCCGACACCGAGGGCGTGCGCACGCCGTAGGCCCCTTCCCCTGGCGAAAGGTTGCAGGTCGACGCGCGTCGGCCTGCAACTTTTCGCAAGCGGGCGGGCGTGGCCCTCAGAGCCGGACGAACCGGCGGTACTCACCCATGGTCATGCCGAAGCGCGCCTTGAACGACCGGGCGGCCTGGGGGTAGGAGTCGATGCCGACTTCGCTCGGCAGGCGGGTCAGCGGCACGTCGGATTCGTCGGTGCGGATCCGCTCGGCCAGAGCCATCAGTCGGCACTCGCGGACCAGACCCGAGAATGTCGTGTTGCCGGAGGCGAGCGCGAAGCGAACCTCGGCTGTGCTGGTGCCGAGCTCGGCCGCGACCGCGTCGATCGTGACGCGTCCGCTGATGCCGAGGCGGGCCACGGTATCGCGGAGGGCGATGAATCGCGGGGTCGCCGGCTCGCCGGGTTCGCGGCGCTGATCCGCGATCGCGGCGAGCAGGCCCCGGCACAGCTGGAGCAGGCTGAGCTCGAGGGCTGCGCCGGAGGCGGTGCCCTGCTCGGGCGGCGCACTGATCACCGCGCTGACCACCGCGTAGACGGCCGAGGAGAGTGCGCTCGGGCGCAGCGGCCCGGGGACCGCTTCCAGCTGCGCAGCATCCGGCCCCAGCAGCTCGATCGGCAGGTGCACCTGGAGACCGGGCACCGGCGCGATCGTATCGGGCGCGTGCTGCAGCATCGTGGTGCGTGCCCGCGCCGGACCGTCGGACGGCGAAGGCGTGACCTGCTCGATCGCGACCACGACGCAGCCGTTGCGGGCGGAATGCACCCCGCAGGCGTCGCCGAGCCCGTCGCGGAGCACCACGATCCGCTCGAGCGCGATCGGGTCGGCGGATCGGTCGCTTCGGTACGAGGCGATGCTCACGGTGACGTCTCGCTCTCGGCCTGGGAAGTCGGAAGTCGCAGCATCCGCACGATGGCGCGGTAGTCGCGCATGGTCACGCCGTAGCGGTGCTTGAACGCCCGGGCGGCCTGCGGGTAGGAGGTGATGCCCACTTCGCCGGGCAGCTCGCCGAGCGGCGCCCGGGTCGGGGCGGTCCTGATCCGCTCGGCCAGGCCGCTGAGCCGGGCCTCGCGGACGAGCTCGGCGAAGGTCATGTCGCTCGTCGCCAGCACATCGCGGACCTGGCGCACGGTGCTGCCGAGGTCGCGCGCGACCTCGGTCGGTGAGACCCGGCCGAGCGGGAGCCGCTCGTCGACGGCGTGCCGGATCTCGGTGAACAGCGGCGCCGGGATGCGGGGGTCGGCGTTGGCCAGGATCCCGCGGGCGAGCTGGATCAGGATGTCGGGCAGCGCCTCGCTCGTCGCGTCGCGCTGGAGCGCGGCGAGCAGAGCCGTCGTCGCCGAGGTGAGCGCGGTCGGGGCCACCACGAGCGGCGCCCGCCGAGGCACGATCTGAGCGTCGCGCCCGAGTGCGGAGAGCGGGAAGTGCGCCGTGATCGTGCCCATCTGGGTCGCTGCCGGGTGCCGCCGAGCGAGCACGACCCCCGCGCGAACGGCACCGGGATGCACGGTCAGGGTCAGACACTGTTCGCCGGCGGCCAAGACCGGACAGGCTCGACCGGTGCCGGGTCCACCGGCAGCGACGAACACGCGGGCGAGGGTGCCGGAATCCATCCGCGGGTCGGCCAGGGCGATGCTCATGCCGTCAGTGAGCCACGGATACGGGGTTCAACTCAATCACGGAGGCCTCCGGTTGGTCGTCTTCGGCGCGTGGAGTCGGACCGGCGGTCGACGTGGCCGCTTCTGTTACCGATTCGTTACCTAAACGGGCAAACCAGGGGTACCCGGCGAACGGGCAGGTCAGGGGCCAAAACTGACCCCATGGAACCCAGCTCGAAGCAGCGCGCGCGCCGCGCCTCCGTCGCCGGAGCGGCGCTCGCCGCCGTCGCCGGTGTCATCACCGCGGCCGTGCTGCTCGCCGTCGCCGAGCTGGTGGCTCTGCTGGTCGCCCGCCAGGCCAGCCCCGTGCTCGCCGTCGGCTCGTTCATCGTCGACATCGTGCCGCGCTGGGCGAAGGAATTCGCGATCGCGACATTCGGTGACAACGACAAACTCTTCCTCCTCGCCTCGATCGGCTTCGGCGTGGTGGTCGCGGCCGCCGTGGCCGGCGTGCTGGAGCGCCTCCGACCGCCGCTGGGAATGGTGCTGATCGGGCTGGCCGGGGCGCTGGCGATCGTGGCGATCGTCACGCGCGCCGGTGCCGCACCGCTCGCGTTCGTGCCCACGCTGGTCGGCACGATCGCGGCGCTGGCGCTGATGCGCATCCTGTTCTCGAAGCTGCGCACGTTCTCGAAGCTGCGCACGTTCTCGAAGCCCGGTCGCACTGCCGAGTCGGCGGCGTCGTCGGGGGCGAGTCGGCGCACGTTCTTCCGCATCGCGATCGTCGCCGCCGTCGGCGCGGCCGTGGTCGGCACGGGATCGCGGCTGGTCAACGCGGCGACGTCCTCACTCGCCCGCGTCCGCGACGCGATCATGCTGCCCAAGCCCGGCTCGACGGTGACCATCCCCGACGGAGCCGACCTGAAGATCCCGGGCGTCTCATCCCTCGTGACGTCCAACGACGACTTCTACCGCGTCGACACCGCACTCACGGTGCCCACGGTGGACCCGTCGACCTGGCAGCTCACGGTGACGGGGATGGTGGACACCGAGGTGACCCTGAGCTTCCAGGATCTGCTCGACATGGGGCTCGACGAGTACGCGGTGACGCTGACCTGCGTCTCGAACGAGGTGGGCGGCGGGCTCGTCGGCAACGCGGTCTGGCTCGGGGTGCCCATCCGCGACGTGCTGGCGAAGGCCGGCGTGCAGAGTGATGCCGACATGGTGCTCTCGCGCAGCGTCGACGGCTACACGGCGAGTACGCCGCTGGAGTCGCTGACCGACGACGGGCTCGACGCGATCCTCGCCGTGGGGATGAACGGCGAACCGCTGCCGTTCGAGCACGGCTTCCCCGTGCGGATGGTCGTGCCGGGCCTGTACGGCTACGTCTCCGCGACGAAGTGGCTGACCGAGTTGAAGGTGACCCGCTTCGACGCGGAGCAGGCGTATTGGACGCCCCGCGGCTACGACGCGAAGGCGCCGATCAAGCTGTCGTCGCGGATCGACACTCCGCGGGTCGACAAGCAGATCGCCGCGGGAGCGACCAAGGTCGCCGGTGTCGCGTGGGCGCAGAGCGTCGGCATCGCAAGCGTCGAGGTCAGCATCGACAACGGAGAGTGGCAGCCGGCCACGCTCGCGGGTGCGATCAACGACGACACCTGGGTGCAGTGGTTCGTGGACTGGGAGGCGGAGGCGGGCACGCACTACCTCGCCGTGCGCGCGACGGACAAGGCGGGCAACCTGCAGATCGAGGAGCGCGCGCCGATCGCGCCGAACGGATCCAGCGGCTGGCAGCGCACGCTGGTGCGCGTCGGCTGAGCCTGCGAGGGGTGCATCCGGTCGCCCCTCGAGCCACAGAAGGGCGACCGGATGCGGGTGGGGGAATGCTCGAACACAGGGGGCACAGTGCCCGAGCATCGGGGGGATACGTCTCGCCGGCCACCATGCGCAGCAGCGCGGAGATCCACATCCTCCCTGGGCGCCGAGGCGTCCTGCGGCCACACTAGCCGAAACGCATACGAGTGTGGAAATCCGCTGGCGCGTGAATGCATTTGGGTGGGCGCCGAATTGCGGGCCGCTTCGTTCATCGCTAATTGAGCGTGCCGAAACCGTACCCAGCAGAATCGAACACAACGTCGAGGTCGATATCGATGACGCCTCGACGTGTTCGAATCTGTGACCTATAATGGGGGTATGACTCCAACTCTCCTCCCTCGCATCGCCGCTCTGGCGGCGCAGGTGCGTGATGAGGTCGCCTCGATCGAGTGGGGGCGGCTGACGGAGAACGAGCGTATGGAACTCGCGGTCGCGTGGGGAGGGTTGGAGCGGGCCGTGGTCGGCGGTGCGGTCGGGGCGGCGGGCGCGATCGAGGCGGCCTGCCAGGTGGAGCGGGGGATGGACTCGCTGGCGTTGCGGTACGGGGTCCGCACCGGGAAGCAACTGCTGGCGATGCTCACCGGATCCTCCGAAGCCACGGCGGGGCGGCGGATCCGGTTGGCGCAGGCGGGGATGGGGAAAGCGGTCACCAGCGGCTGGGGCGCGCCCGCACTGTTCCCCGTGATGGGGCAGGCGGTGCTGGCCGGGACCATGCACGCGGACGCCGCGGAGGTGCTCGTATCGACTCTCTCCGGGTCCGCGGCGCGGATCCACCCCGACGAACTCGCGGTCGCGGAGAAGGCGATCGTGGAATCCGCGACCGACCCGGCCGGGGACGCGAACGCGCACGGCGCCGTCACCGGGACCGGGATCGCGGCGGAACTGGTGAAGATCCAAGCCCTCGCCTGGCGAGCCCGGTTGGACCCCGACGGGCTCGAACCCAGCGAGGAGGAAGCGTTCCACCTCCGCAACGCCGTGTGGCGTCGCGGGAAGACCGGCACGGAGACGCTCGTGTTGACGGTGACGACGGAGCAGGCCGCGGCGATCAAATCGTCGCTGTCCCCGCACACCAGCCCCCGCAAGCCCGCGTTCCGCGACGGCGACAACACCCGGGAGACGGCGGAGGATGCCGTGTTCGGCGATGACCGCACCCACGGGCAGAAGGTACTCGATACCGTCGTCGCGCTCGTCGTCGCCGGCGCCGCGTCCGAGGCACCCGCCGGGGCGACGCCGCAGATCACCGCCTACGTGAACGCCGACGACCTCAACGACGCCGCGACCGGGCCCGCGTACCTGGATCACACGGACGAGCCCGTGCCGGCGGCGTCGGTGCGGCGGTTGCGGTGTCACGGGGAGGTGCGCCTCGCGATCCTCGGTGACCGCAACATGACCGACGCCCTCGGCCGGCCCGTGCGGGAGTTCACGCCCGCGCAGAAGAAGCTCCTCGCCGCCCTGTACGGCGGCTGCGCCTGGCCGGGCTGCACCGCTCCACCCGCGTGGACCGAGGCGCATCACGTGCACTGGCACTCCCGCGGTGGCGAGACGAGTGTGCGGAACGGGGTGCCGTTATGCGCTTTTCACCACCACGTGGTCCACGCGAACACCGGGTGGGAGATCGTGATGAAGATGACCGCGCAGGGCCTGCGTGCGCACCTGATCCCACCGTTCGTGATCGACCCGCACCGCACACCACGACCGATGGGCAACCCCCACCGAAAGCTCACCGGACGACCCGAAGACCCCGACCCGCCGCCCGAACCCTGATCGGGCCGGCCTTCGGACTCAGTTACCCGGGGGATACAGGAACAGCGGGATCTCGCCGACCGACAGGGTGCGCGTTCCGTAGGAGTGTTTGCCGCCGTAGTTGTACTCCTCGATGAGTACGGTGCCGTCGCCGTTCACGGACTGCACGTAGGCGACGTGGTTGTAGCCGAACCAGGCGGCGCAGCCCACGATCGGCGTGTTGCTGGTCGCCCAGCCCTTGCTCGACCAGTTGGACGGCCACTCGTAGGCGCTGCCGCCGTTCGGGGTGATCACGCTCCAGGTGTACTTCCACGGGGCGGAGGTGGCGCCGGCGTCCCGGTTGAAGCGCCAGGCCACGAAGTCGACGCATTCGCGGAAGTAGTACATCAGCGGCGAGAGACCGCCGCCCTCGTCATCGGTCGCCTCGTACGGCCACGGATAGTCGTCGCCGACGGCCTGGGTCTGCACGGTGGTGTAGCTGCCGTTGCCGGCGGTGGAGAGGATCGAGGCCTGCCGCTTCGCCGCATCCAACTGCTCAGGGGTGGGGGCGGCGAAGGCGTCGCGAACGGCGGTCGAGGCCGCGGCATCCGCCGACACGGTGAGCTTCTGCATGGTGCCGGTCGTCGCGGCGCCGGTCGCGGTGCCGGCGGACGAGCGCGCCGCGTACGCGGGGATGGCGGCGGTGGCGAAGAGGCCGCCGACGATGCCGAACGTGGCGAAACCGAGAGCGCGGCGGCTCAGCGACCGCGCCGGGGTGCTGGTGGCGGCCGGCGCCGGGGCGGGGGCGGATCCGATCGGCGGGGTGAGCACGGCATGCGGATGCGTGGCAGGAACGACGGCGGGCGCCGGACTCGACTGGACCTGCCGTACTCGACGCGCCGACTCCTCCGCGGCCCGCGCCTCGCGGCGGGTGAGCGGGGGTGGTTCGGGGTTCGACACGCGCCAGAGCTCCTCGGGTTTCGGCCTGTGGGGACCGTGGCAGTTTACGTGCCGGCCTCGGATAACAAAACGGTCACGACGGAGTCTGAGTGCTTCCCTGAACGGGATCGAAGGCTGCGCGGGTTCGAACTCCGCCCCGTCAGCGCCGCTGCGGTGCGAGGATGGGCGGAAGGAGAGGAGCCCCGATGACCGATGCCCCGCGTTCCGTTCCATCCGACTCCGAGCACGGCGCCGTCGTCGTGGGGGTCGTCGAGGGCCAATCGCCGGCGGTGCTGGCCACCGCATTGCGGACGGCTACCGATCTGGGCGCGCCCCTCCTGGTCGCGCACGTCGCCCCCGATCCGTACCTGCTCGGCGAGTACGTCGACACGGGCACCGGCGGTGTCGCCGTCGGTTCCGCGGCCGTGCTGGCCGCCGAACTCGACGCGGTGACGCATCCGGTGTTCCCGGTCGAGCTCGCCGCGACCGTCGAGTCGGCGCTGGCGGGCTCCACCGTTCGACACAGCCTGCGGGTGCTCAGCGGCGAGCCGGCGCTCGCGCTGGGCGACATCGCCGAGCGCGTCGACGCGCGGATGATCGTGGTCGGCACGCGCGAGGCCGGCGTGCTCGCGGGCATCGCCGAGTTCCTCAGCGGCAGTGTGGCGGTACACCTCGCGCACCGCCAGCACCGCCCGGTGCTCGTCGTTCCGCAACCCGACCGCAACCCGCACCGCACGGCCCCTTGGGACCTCGCCTGACCCTGCGAGGGACCCCCTCAGCACGCGAGGGCGCCCCCGCCGGGGGCGCCCTCGAGTGCTGTGCGGGTCCCTCGCAGGGAGGGGTCAGCTGACCCGGATGGAGACCGGCGCGGAGGTGCCGGTGTTCTTGGCGGCGTCGACGGCCTTCGCGGTGACGGAGTAGGTCGTCTTCGCGAGGGTCGCGGTGTTCACCAGAAGGGTCCACTGTCCGGAGGAGTTCTTCGTCGCATCACCGATCTTGGTGGTGCCCAGCCAATAGCTCACCCCGGTCACGCCCACGTTGTCGTCCGCGGTCGCGACGAGCAGAACGGATCCGGTCACGGTGCTGCCCGTGGTGGGCGAGTCGATCGCCACCGTCGGCGCGGTGCGGTCGGTCGGCGCGGGCGTCGCGGTCGGCCTCGGCGTCGCGGTCGGCGTCGCGGTCGGCGTGGGGGTCGCCGTCGGGGTCGGAGTCGCGGTCGGCGTGGCCGTCGGAGTCGCGGTCGCGGTCGGCGTCGCGGTCGGCGTGGGCGTGGGCGACGGAGCCGCCCCGACGCCGCCGGGCGCGTCCGCGCCGGCGATGGTGGCCGGGATGACCTGGCCGTCGATGTCCTTCGGGGCCGGGGAGAAGGAGCCGAAGGGCGTGATCGTCGCGGTGGCCGCGCTGGTCACGTGCAGGTTCGATCCCTCCTCGTCCACGAAGGACACGGTGCCGACGCGGTTACCCTTGCCGGCCGCGACCGACTGCGGTTGCGAGCAGAGCTTGGTGTTCCAGTTCTCGATGATGGAGTTGGTCACCACGGCGGCGCACTCGGAGAGGTACGTGACGATGTTGCGGTCGAAGCTCGCGTTGGTCATGCCGCTGAAGCGCACGGCGCCGTAGGAGAACGTGTTGTTGCGCACGGTCACGTTCACGGCCGAGGTCTCGCGCATGTCGGTGGCCGAGCCGCCCTTGCAGTCGTTGGTGATCACGATGCAGCCCTGCACGAAGTTGCCCTCGACCAGGATGTCGCTCATGCCGTCGCCGCCACCCGGGGAGAAGATGATGCCCGCGTTGTAGCAGTTCGACAGCTTGTTGCCGCGGAGGGTGACGCCGTTGCTCTCGAACACCTGGATGCAGTCGGAGTGCAGGCCGTTGTTCTTGTTCTGGTCGTAGTCGTGCACGACGTTGTCCTCGATCAGCGCGTTCGTGGATCCGCCGACCTGGATGCCGTCGATCGACGAGCCGTTCTCGAACTCGGAGTCGCGCACGATCACATTCGCGGAACGCACGAAGATGCCCGCGCCGTCGATGTGCATCCGGTTCACCGTGATGCCGGTGCCGTAGGTGTAGAAGGTCGACTTCGAGTAGATGTCGTTCCACACCGTGTTGCCGGAGTAGACCTTGGTCGAGCCGAGAACGGGGGAGGCGCCCGGCGCGGGCTGCACGGTGACGGGCGCCGAGGTGGTGCCGCGGGTGCCGTTGAGGTTGGTGGTGGGGTAGGTGCCGCTGGTGAGCAGCACCGTGTCGCCCGCGCTCGCGTTCTGCACGGCGGTGGTGAGCGCGCAGGGCGCGGCGGCGGTGCAGGTGGTGCCGGTGCCGGCGGGAGCGGCGTACCGCGTGCCCGCCGCGTAGCTCGGGGCCGCGAACAACGCCGCGACGACGGCGAGGGCGGCGAACGCGGCGAAGCTCGCCGCGATCATCCTGGATAGACGGTTCATGGTCACTCGGTTCCAATCAAGGGAGGGAGGGGCTCGGGGCGGAGCGCTGGGAAAGGTTGGTGGGGGCGGGGAAAGTAAGCTGGGGGCACGGGATCGGATGCGACCGCCACGCACCATCGCTCCTGCAGTACCGGCGTCCGCGATCCCGTGGAGACGGCGCGTATCCGACGGATGCGGCCGAGCAACGGCGAGTCACGATGGGGCTCAGGACGGTGAAGCAGTGAGTCGAGTGACGAATCTGGCGAACAAGGCCAGGCGCGCGATGAAGAACCCGGCTCTGCTCTCGGCGGGGGCGAGCGTGGCGTTCATCGGAGCGAAGGGCGGCTCCGGGAAGAGAGCGATCCTGATCGCGCCGCCCGGTGCCGGCAACATCGGCGATGCCGCCCTCGTGGGCGCGTTCCTCGAGAACGTGGCGGGCCCGATCACCGTGATCAGCCGCTATCCCGCGGACTTCCGCATCCCGCCGGCGCTCGCCGATCGGGTGCAGCTCGTCGCCCTTGGCAGCCTGCTCTACGGCGGGCTGCCGAGCTTCGTGCGTGACCTGCGGCGCTTCCGGGCGCTGCTGGCCGACGCGTCCTCGGTCTCGGTCGTCGGGGCGGACATCATGGACGGCGCGTACAACTTCCGTGCCTCCACGAGTCGCGCGGTCGTCGCCCGCAGCGCCGCGGCCGCCGGTGTCGACACGCGGGTGCTCGGCTTCAGCTGGAACGGCAAGGCGCATCCCGCCGCCGTGGCGCAGCTGCGCGCCGCCGACCGCGCGGGGGTCGCGCTGTACCTGCGCGACCCGCTCTCCGTCGAGCGCGCGCGCCGCGACGGCCTGGAGGCCCACGCGGCGGCGGACATCGTCTTCACCGCGAAGACCGTCGACAACAGCCGCGCCGACCGCGAGCTCGCCACGATCCCCACGGAGCAGGGCTACGCGATCGTGAACGTGTCCGGCCTGATCGAGAACGACCAGACCGCCGCGTACGTCGAGATCATCAGCGGCCTGCGCGATCGCGGGCTGGGCGTTGTGCTGCTGCCGCACGTGATCAAGAAGGGGCCGGACGACCTCGCCGCCTGCCGCCGCGTCTTCGCCGCGCTCGGCGACACGACCGGCGTCGCCTTCGTCGAAGAGGTGCTGACCCCGGCCGAGGTGCGCGGATTCACCGAGCGCGCGACCATCACGGTGACGGGCCGGATGCACCTGGCGATCATGTCGCTGATGAAGGGTGTGCCGGCCGTCACCCTGGCCACCCAGGGCAAGGTCGAGGGGCTGATGGCGATGTTCGAGCTGCCCTACCTCTGCGTCGAGCCGGGCGAGGGACTGGCCGAGCGTGTCGGCGCCGCGCTCGAGCGCATCCTCGCCGATCGCGAGGCGGTGTCGTCGGCCATCCGCGCCAAGCTGCCCGAGGTGACGGCGCTCGCCGAGCAGAACTTCGCGGGTCTGCCGCGGGTCTGAGCTGATCGGCTGCACGGGGTCGCTCCGTTCGGGCTGTCGGCGGTTTCGGGGACGGCTGAGGCGTGCGCGGGCGCACGCAGGAGAGAGCCGGGAGAGCCTCCCGACGGCGGTGCCGGGCCGGGAGGTGCGGCGATCATTGCCGCGGGACAGTGCGCCGGAAATGCCCGTTGATCGGGCCGTTCCGGTGGTCTGCAGCGAGACTAACCGAGCGCCGATCGGCGATGGGGCTGGTGAGCATTCGTCCGAGCGCTCGGCACGCGCTCGGGGGACGGGCCGAAAGAAGAAGGGGGTTGTCACGTCGTCCCACACTCTCGATCGATGGAGCGTGGGACGCCGTGACAACCCCCTGGAGGTGTCGCGCTACTTGACCAGCGTCACCGTGACCGGGGCGCTGGTGGTGCTGTTGCCGGCTGCGTCGACCGCCCGTGCCGTGAGGGCGAAGGTGCCGCGCATCCCGCCGGTGTTGGCGGTCAGCGTCCAGATGCCCGCGGAGGTCTCGGTGGCGTCGCCGATCTTCAACGTGCCGAGCCAGTAGCTGACACCGGTCACGCCGGTGTCGTCGCTGGCGAAGGACGTCGTGGTGGCGGTGCCGCTGATGCGGGCGCCGGAGCCGGGCGTGGTGATCTCGACCGTCGGGGCGGTGGTGTCCGGGATGGTCTCGCTCGGCTCCTCGGGTTCGGCTCCCGGCTCCTCGGGCTCGACCGGAACGGTCGGGGCGGTCGTCGGGGCCGGGGTCGGCGTGGCGGTCGGCGTCGTGACGGGGGTGGTGCCGGTCGCGCTGTCGGCTCCGGCGATGGTGCTCGCCATGCTCTGGCCGTCGATGTCCTTCGCCGCGGCGCTCAGCGAGCCCCAGCCGGCGATCACGGCCTGCTGCGGGTCGGCGAGGTGCAGGTCGCCCGCGGCCTGCGAGACGAAGCTCGGCGAGCCGACCACGTTGCCCTGCTGGCCGATCAGCTGCGGCTGCGCGCACATCTTGGTGTTCCAGCTCGCGACGATGGTGTTGGTCATCGGGCTGGTGCAGGAGGCGAGGTAGCCGACGATGTTGCGGTCGAAGGTGGTGTTCACCGCGCCACCGACGCGCAGCGAGCCGTTCGCGAAGGTGTTGTTGCGGATGGTGATGTCGGATGCGGTCGCCTCGCGCAGGTCGGCAGCGGATCCGCCGCCGCAGGCCGCCGTGACGACGACGCAGCCCTGGATGAAGTTCGACTCGACCAGGATGTCGCTCATCCCGTCGCCGCCGCCGGGCGAGAAGATCAGGCCGGCGTTGTGGCAGTTGGAGAGCTTGTTGCCACGGATGGTGACATCGTTCGACTCGAACACCTGCACGCAGTCCGCGTGGAAGCCGTTGTTGATCAGCTGGTCGTAGTTGCTGACGACGTTGTTCTCGACCAGCACGCGGTTCGCCCCGCCGACCTGGATGCCGTCGATCGAGCTGCCGCCCTTGAAGGTGGAGTCGCGCACGGTGGTGTCGTCGCTGCGGAGGAAGAGTCCGCCGCCGGCGAAGTTCATGTTCGACAGGTTCTCGTTGTCGCCGTAGGTGTAGAAGGTCTTGGTGACGGTGAGGCCGGACCAGTTGGTGTTCGGCACGTAGTTCTTCACGCGGACCAGGACAGGCTCGGCGCCGGGCGCCGCGGTGATCGTGGCGGGCGACGCTGCTGTGGCCTTGCCGCCCTTCAGCGTCACGTCGGGGTAGGTGCCCGAGTTCAGGTACACCGTCGCTCCGGCCGGAGCGTTCTGCACGGCGGTGGCCAGGGTGCACGGCGCCGCGCTGGAACAGGCGGTGCCCGATCCGTTCGGTGACGCGTAGCGGTCGGCGACGGCGGCGGTCGCGGTCGGCGCGAGGAAGAGCGCCGCGGTCACGACCAGGAGCGCCGACACGACGACGCTGACGGATCTCGACAATGTCGACATGGGATGGACTTCCGATCGTTCGGGGCGGGTGCCCGACGCGCGAGGCCGTGAGAGATCACGGATCGATCGGAACCCGGCGCAGGGGGAGTCTGCGGCCGGGGGCTGACGCGTCACTGCGGGCCGGGCTGGGGTCTGGAGCGGTCGTGCGTGGTGCGTCGTGTGATGTGTTGCTGGTGCGGTGGAGCCTCGGACGGGCGGTGGGGGGGACCACCCGCCCGAGGGTTCGGGGGAGGAGTGGATCAGTTCTTCACGATGAGCTTGATCGCGGCGCTGGTGCCGACGTTGCCGGCGGCGTCGTAGGCCTTCGCGGTGATCGTGTACGTGCCGTTGGCCCAGGTCTTGGAGTCGGCCGTCAGCACCCACGATCCGTCGCTCTGCTTGACCGCGTTGCCGAGCTTCAGCGAACCCGACCAGAACGACACGGAGGTGACCGCGACGTTGTCGGAGGCGCTGGCGACGAGGCTGGCGGTGCCGCTGATGGTGGCTCCGGTCGCCGGCGACGTGATCGACACGGTCGGCTTCACGGTGTCAGGAGCGGCGGTCGGCGTCGGCGTCGGCGTGGCCGTCGGCGTCGCGGTGGCCGTGGGGGTCGGCGTCGGCGTGGGCGTCGGGGTCTTCGTCGGCGTGGCCGTGGGGGTCGGCGTGGCGGTGGGCGTCGGCGTCGCGGTGGGCGTCGGCGTGGTCGGCACGCCCGTGGTCGGCACGGTGCTGATCAGGTAGCCGAAGTACTTGCCGGTCACGGGGAGGGTCGGGTCGCCGGTGAAGACGTGGCCGCGGGCGGAGGCCGCCTTGCCCTGGGCGATGACCTGCTGGATGGTCTGCGCCGGGGTCTTGCCGACGCAGGAGCCGCCGACCGAGAGGCAGTCGAGCACCACACCCGAGGTGGCCGCCGCCGACATGCTGGTGCCGGATTGGATGTACGCGAAGGTGTTGCCCTTCTTGGCGGTGTACGGGCAGGTGCCGGGCGCCGCGATCGTGTGCGCCTGGTCGGCGGCGCTGACCGCGAAGTTGCTGGTGACGGTCCAGCGGTCATCCGGAGTGGTGATGCCGGAGCAGGCGACCGGCGCGAGTCCGCCGGGCTTGCCGTCGTAGTCGGCCATGTTGGTCACGGCCAGCACCTCGTCGTAGGAGGCGGGCACCCAGCCGGCGAGGTCCTCCGAGGTGTTGCCGGCGGAGCCGACGATGGTGATTCCCTTGGCCGCCAGGTTGCAGATCGACTGGTGCAGCACATCCGCGTTGGTGTATCCGCAGTTGCCGTCGTCGGTGCCGTAGGTCGCCAGCGACATGTTGACGACCTTGATGTTGTAGGTCGCCGCGTTCGCCGCGACCCAGTCCAGCGCGCACATCAGGGTCGACATGTCGCCCTTGTTGTTCTTGTCCAGCGCGCGGACGGAGTAGATGGGGGCGCCGGGCGCGATGCCGACGCTGCCGGTGCCGTTGTCGTATGCGGCCATGTAGCCGGCGACTCCGGTGCCGTGCCCGTTCGCGTCGTCCGCGGTGCCGGATCCGAAGCAGTTGACCTGCTGCTTGAGGTTGTAGTCGGAGTGGTTCGAGACGCCGGAGTCGATGATCGCGACGGCGGGGCCGTTGTAAGGGGTGGTTCCGGTGCCCGCATTGATCGGGGCCTTGTTCGCCTCGGCGGTCAGCACGTGCGAGGGCATGGTCTGCGCCTGGCCGCTGACCTCCTGCGAGGCGGAGGAGAGCCCGAGAACGCGGGCGTCGGAAGCGAGCAGCGCGTGCTGGCGCGCGGTGAGGGTCGCGGTGAATCCGGCGACGCCTCCGTCGTACTCGGTGTAGTCGCTGATGCCGAGCGCGCGCACCATGGTCTTGGTGACCGAGGTCGAGTCGACCGTCACGATGTACCGGCCGGCGGACGCGGCCTGCGCGGGCGCCGCGGCGACGGCCACGAGTCCGGCGGCGAGCGCGGCGGAGACCGCCAGGCCCGTGATGGCGCGGCGGAGGCGGGAGGGGCTGGCGAGGCGGGTGGGGCTCACAGGTACCGGGGATTCTCTTGGCGGGAGCTGTCGGAAAGCTCGAACTCGGCGCGGCCGACTGAGAATTCTCCTTCGGCGGTGGGAGGGTATTCGCCTCAACCTAACCCGCGGAGGTTTCCCCCGCATTACGTTGACAGGACTTTTCGGCATCGCCACGCGGAGCGATGGCCCCAGTGCGGAGGAGTGATTCGCTGAGTTCCGCTCGACGGGGGACGTGGGGCATCCGGTTGTGCCAGGAATGGTGACACGGGTCGAGGTCCGGCCGAGGCGATCGCCCGGCCGCGCGAGCTGCCAGTAGTGGTGACGTGCGCCGGCGTGTCGGCCACCAGAAGTGGCATGTCGAACGGGCGCGATCGAGCGAGCTCGCGCGAGCACGGACCCGTCGAAATCGACGGGCGCCCGCACGCCGCGGAACGGCCGCGCGAGGTCGTTCGCCCGCATCCGGGAGCGGCTCAGTTATCCACAGGGCAGGTGGGCGCGGATCGACATGCCAGTTATGGCGAGGGACACGCCGAGCAGGGTCGCCACAACTGACAGGTCACGAGCGGCGCGCCGCGGCGGAGCCGCGTGCGTCCTCGTTCAGGAGCTGCCCGACGCGCTGATGCGAGACGCCGAGGATGAAGCCGATCTCACGGAGCGAGTACGACTCGCCTGCGAGCCGTGCGGCGAGGGCGCGACTCTGCGCGGCCGCTCGAGTCTCCGCCGCAGCGATCTCCTCCTTCATCCGGCGGGTCTGAAGAACCTCCTCGTCGACCTCCGGGTTGATCGATGCACGGACTCGGACGGTGACGTCGCTCGGCGAAATCTGTGCGACGAAGGCGATCGCCTCGCGTTGCGCCTCTTCCGCCTTGTCCAGCCGAGTGACCTGCGAGAGGGCGCCAGGCAACTGATCGCACTGCACGATCCACCAGCGCCCTTCTCGGTGCGCGACCGAGGTGTACTCCATCACCGCCACCATCCTTTTCCCAACTCGATCTCGAACTGCTTGAAGAACGCGCGCGCCGTGCCGTCTGCGATCTCGGCGTGGCGCCCCAGGGTGCTCCGGGTTCCGCCGACGATCACGCCCGTGTGGTTGGTCAATTCGACTTCCCGGTAGTCGAGGCCGCGTTTCCTGGCAGCCGACTTGATCCTGCGGAGAACTGCCTTACGCTTCACCGTACCACCTAGCCCAGTTGCCGCAGACTGTCTAGCGTAATAGACAGAGCCGACCAGTGAGCAGGACGGCATGCCGTCACTGTGCCCGATCCGCCGCTCGCGTGCGCAGAGTTATCCACAGGGCAGGTGAGCCCGGATCGACATGCCAGTTATGGCGGGAGACACGCCGAGTAGGGTCGCCACAACTGACGAGTCACGAGCGCCGCGCCGGCGTCGGCTCAGGGCCGCTTCGCCGCCAGTACCTCCCGATACACATCCACCGTGGCCCGCGCGATCGCGTCCCACTCGAGGGCGGAGAGGTCGGCGCTCTCGTCCGCCGGGCGGCCCTCGAGCCAGGTGATCGCCTCGTCGAGAACCGAGCGCTCGAACGGCCCCGAGTACAGCCGCACCCAGTGCTCGCCGACGAGCTCGGCGAGCTCGTGCATCGCGCCCAGGTCGGGCACGAGCACCGGGCGATCGGCCGAGACGGCGAGGATCGCGGAGCCCGAGTTCTGGATGGCCGAGTACGGCAGCACCACCAGGTCCGAGGCGCGCAGCCAGAGCGCCATCCGCTCGTCGCTGAGGAAGGACAGCTCCATCAGGATCCGCGGATCGGCCTTCGCCGCGGCGTTAACCCCGGCGAGCATCGCGCCCTTGCCCGGATTGCCGGCGATGCCGAGCAGCGTGCCGTCATCCGGTCGCGACCGGAACTGCTCGATCAGCGTCGGCACGTTCTTGTAGGGCCGGATCTGCCCGACGGAGACGAGCAGCCGCGCATCCTGGTCGATGCCGAGCAGTCGCCGCGCCTCGGAGCGGGTGATCGCGAAATCGTAGTCGTGCCGGTAGTGGCCGTGCGGAGTCACGTACGCGGGCACATCCGCCAGCTCCGGATAGGCGGCGCGCACTGCGGCGACGCCGTCGGCGGAGAGGCAGATCACCGCATCCAGGTTGCGGGTCAGCAGCTTGCGGTACTGCGCGCGCAGGAACGGTGTCGAGCGCTCCTCGTGCGAGTTGATATTGTGCGCGGTCCAGATCAGCCGGGTGCCGCGCAGTCGCGCGAGCTTCAGGAAGCCGAAGAAGAACAGCAGCCGCGCGACCACCCGGTACTGCCGCACCCCGCTGAGGAAGGTGAGGTCGGGCCAGTGCAGGTGCACCACGTCCACCCGCGTGACCAGCAGCCGCAACCACGACATGTCGCGCACCAGCACACCTTCGGCGGTCATCGCCGTGTACAGCCGCGCGTTGTACGGATTCGCGTACCGGGTGCGGAAAGCCGGCTCGGCCTCGACGTGCAGCCTCCTCATCGAGCGACCACCGTGCGCCCGAACAGCGCCTCCTCGGCGTGCGGATACCCGGCGCGCCAATCGGCCCGGCGGGTCCAGACCTCGGTCCAGGCGCGGCGCTTGCGTCGGGTCGCCGCCTCGAGGCCGGTGCGCACCAGCGCGCCGGCCTGCAGCAGCGCGATGCCCGCGCGGGCGGCGGGTGGGCTCCACGAGAGCCGGATCATGGTGGCCTTTCCGGCCATCACCATGCACATCTTGCGGCCGGAGTTGCCACCGCCGTCATCCCGGGTGGAGGCGCCGACGTCGTGCACGATCACCGCATCCGGCACCACGATCGGCCGCAGCCCCGCGCGGCGGGCGCGCACCGAGAACTCGGCGTCCTCGCCGTAGAGGAAGAATCGCTCGTCCAGCCCGCCGATGCGCAGGTACTCCGAGCGTTCCATCAGCACGAGGCAGCCGGTGATGATCGGCACCTCGCGGACGCTGTCGCGTTGCCACCGGCCGAGCGACTCCGGGTCGAGGATCGGGTTGGAGCGGAACGCCGTTGAGAGCATCGTGGCGTAGCAGAACAGCGACCACAGCGTCGGCGCACCCCAGCAGGAGGACGGATCGACGGTGCCGTCGGGGTGCAGGGTGCGGCCGCCGTACATGCCGTTCTGCGGATGCGCGAGCGCGAAGGCGATCAAGGCCGCGAACGAGCCGTCCAGCACCAGCGTGTCGGGGTTGAGCATCAGCATAAAACGCTCGCTCGCGTGCGAGACGCCGAGGTTCACGCCGCGCGCGAAGCCGAGGTTGTCGCCCGCCTCGATCACGGTGACGTGCGGATGCGCGGCCCGGATCGCCTCCGCGCTGCCGTCGGCGGAGCCGTTGTCGACCACGATCACGTGCGGATCCGTCGGGGCGCCGCCCGCGGGGATGGATGCGATGCAGGCGAGGGTCTTCTCGCGCGTGTTGTAGCTGACGATCACGATCGCCAGCGAGGTGTCGGTCATGCGTCTTCTCCAGCGAGGGGTCGTTGACCGATGACCTTGGCGGGCACACCGCCGGCGATGCAGTTCGCCGGCAGGTCCTTCGTGACCACGGCGCCGGCGGCGACGATCGCGCCGTCGCCGATGGTGACTCCGGCCAGCACCACCACGTTCGCGCCGAGCCAGACGTCGCGGCCGATCACGATGTCGCGCTCGATCTTCGGCTGGTCCATCACCGGCGTGCCCTGCACGATGCCGTAGTTGGATGCCGTGACGGTGACGTTAGGCGCGAGCAGGCAATTCTCGCCGAAGCTGATCCGGCCCGAGGAGTTGCCGGCCCAGATCACGGAGTGCTCGCCGATGTGCGTGCCCGCGCCGAGGGTGATCCGCTCGGCGTTGCGGAAGGAGACGTTCGGCGCGAACGAGACATCAGCGCCACGGTTGAGCCTGGGCACCTGGTCGGCGTGGCTGTAGGCCGCGAAGTGCAGCAGCTTCAGCGCCTGCAGGTAGGTGCGGACGCGGGTGAGCGTCTTGCGCGGGCCGCCGCCCTGCTGCCCGCTCACGACTCGACTCCGCTCAGCACGGGCGCGCCGAGTTCTTCGAGGGCCGACTCGATGGTGCCGACGAACAGCGCGACGTCGAGGTCGAGCCGCACGCTGATCGCGATGTCGAGGTGCGAGCGGTAGGAGGAGGCGAACACCGCGGCCTCGTCGTCGGGCTCGGTCACCGGCCACAGCGTCATCGAACGCACCGCCGACTGGCCGAAGTACATCTCGCGCGCGAAGACCGGCAGGTAGGAGGCGTAGCCGAGCCAGTCCTTCGCGCCGCGGGTGATGCCGCTCTCGCCGGTGTCGACCGCGTGCTGCACCTGCGCGCGCACCGAGGCGACCGACTCCGCCAGCGTCAGCTCGCGCGCGACGGCCACGCGGACCATCGAGACGTGGTTGCGGGTGTCGCCGCCCCGGTCTCGCCGCGGCGAGACGGGTACGAGGGTCGCGATCTCGGTCGACTCCGGGTGCAGCGCGGCGAAGGCCTTCAGCGCCACGGCCACGGTGAGGTCGGCGACCGAGCCGCCGGCGGCGCGCGCCGCCTTCTTCGCGGTGGGCAGGTCGACCTGCAGGATGGCCGCGTCGCGCGGCTTGATCGAGCGCTCGAGCAGGCCGGAGCGGCGGATGTAGACGTCGCGGATCGCGCGGATGTTGCGCCCGCCCACGCGCTTGAGCCGCTTCACGATCGGCTTGCGCTTCCAGTCGACCCACTCCTCGGCGAAGCTCGCGTACTTCGCCTTGACGGCGCGGCGCGCGGCGATGCTCAGCGTGATCGGGTCGCGCGGCGCTCGCGGGTCCTCCGGGAAGGGGATGATCGAGCGCGTCTCGGGCACCAGCTGCTGCGGCTCGGTGTGTACGAAGCGCGAGATCAGCACGAGGCCGAACATCCCGTCGCCGATCGCGTGATGGATCCGCACGGCACAGGCGAGGTCGCCGGTGGAGAGCTCGACGACGTAGACGTCCCAGAGCGGCCCGCGCGGGTTCATCGGCCCGTTGAACGCACCGGTGAGCAGCGCGACGTGCTTCGGATCCCACTCCACCACCTCGGGGTGGAAGCGGATGTGCGTGCGCAGGTCGACCTTCCCGGTGTAGACCCACGACGGCGTGAACAGCCCGAGCGGTGCGCGCATCAGGCGCTGACGCACTGCGGGCGAGCCGACGATGAACTGCTCCCACGCCGCGTTCACCAGCTGGCGGTCGAGCGTGCCGTCCGGCAGTCGGAACGGGGCGCTGTCGACGATCATCGTGCCGGTAGGGCGGGCGACCTCGTAGACGATGGCGTTCGAGACGAACTTCTCATCCAGGGTGCGCATCGGCTCGGCCGTCGCGCGGGGGCGTTTCGACAGGGGGCTCATCGGGCTTCCTCGGGTTCGGCGGGCGCAGCGGGTTCGGGCAGACGGATCGGGGTCGGCGGGCGCTCGTCCACGAAGGTGGAGCCGCTCAGACGCAGCGAGCGCGAGCGCAGCAGGCCCTCGGCGATGCCGCCGAGCGCAGCGAACTCGTCGCGGGCACCCTTGCCCTTCTTCTTGGCCGCGCGCACCAGCCGGCGTCCGCTGCGGACCGCGAGCGTGGCGCCCATCCGCGCGCCGACGGTCGGCGAGAGCCGCAGCCACTTGCCCAGCAGTGCGCCCAGGCCCAGGCCGTAGCCGCGCATCAGCTTGCGGTACGCCTCGGGATCACGGGTGTTCACGTGCAGCACGACGCTGTCGGGCACGAACACCACGATCGAGCCGGAGGCGAGCACGCGGCAGAAGATGTCGAGGTCCTCCGCGCCGGCGAGGAAGCGGCCGGCGCCGAGCACCTCGTCGAAGCCGCCGAGCGCGTTCACTGTCGAACGGCGAAACGCCATCACGGCGCCGTGTCCGGCGTCCAGGCCGCGCACCGTGCTGCTGTAAGTGGTGCGCTCGGTGAACGGAACATCCGTCGCGGCCAGGGTGTGATCGAGCATCCGACCACTGGTGGCGGCCACGCGCGGGTCGTCGAACGGCTTGACCAGGTTCGACACCCACTCCGGCGTCGGCGCGCAGTCGTCATCGGTGTAGACGACCACCGCGCGATCGCTGGCGGCGAGGCCGATGTTGCGGGCGATCGAGAGGCCCTTCACATCCGTGCGGATGTAGCGCACCCCGGCGGCGAGGGCGACCTCGCGGGTGCGGTGGTCGGTCGAGGCCGAATCGACCACGATCACCTCCACCTCGGGGTCGGTTCCCGCGGCGATCTTGGCCAGCGCCTCCCGGAGCATGTCGGGTCGTTCTCGGGTGCAGAGCACGATGGAGGTGTCGCTGGCGAGCATGGTTCAGGTGCCCTTTCGGTCGGAGCGGTTCGCGGCGGCCATCCGGATCGCGTCGCGGTAGGCGGCGATCAGGTCGACTCCCGCGCGTTCCCAGGTCAGCTCCGACCGGTGCGCGAGGGCGGCGGCGCGCAGGCGCCGCAGCAGGGCGGGATCCGTGGCGACGGCGTCGAGGTGGGCGCGCAGCGCGTCCACGTCGCGGGCCGGATGCACCAGGCCCTGCACGCCGTCGTCGAGGTTCGCGCCGGCCGCGTCCGAGACCAGCGGCACGCATCCGGCGGCCTGCGCCTCCGAGGTGACCAAGGCGCTGCCCTCCTCGATGGTCGGCAGGATCAGTACGTCGGCGTCGGCGTAGACCGCGGAGGCGTTGTTCGTGAAGCCGCGCAGCTCGACGCCGCGCGTGGTCAGCAGCTCACCGAGCACCTCGCGGTAGCCGGGTGTGAAGTCCCCGAAGACGAGGAAGCGTCCGTGCTCGGACGCGACGGAGTCGCGCCACGCCTGCAACGCGTAGAGCAGTCCCTTGCGCGGCTCGATCCGGCCCACGTACACGGCGGTGAACGGATGCGCGGGGTCGTCCCTCGGATCGGGATCCGGGATCTCGGTGTCGGCGATCAGCGCGCCGTAGCGGTGCCGCAGCAGCTTGCCCGGGTCGATGCCCTTGTCGACGAACGAACGCCGCACGGCCTCGGACGGCACGAGGATCGCGGTCACCGTCTCCCACTCGCGTTCCTCGAGTCGAAGGGTGTGCGCGTTGAAGGTGTGCGGCGAGCGCGGTGGCGGCGGGATGTCCAGGCGGCGGTACTCCTCCGCGACGACCTCGAAGGCGTGCGCGGTGTGCGTGTTCGGCGCCTCGCGGACCGAGGCGACGCCGCTCTTGGCGGCCTGCTCGAAAGTGCGCACGGAGCCCCACGGCCAGCCGTGCACCACGTCGTACTCGCCCTCCGCGAGGATGCGCGCGGCGCGGCGATCGTGGTGCGCGATCGCGCGGTTGCGGCCGACGGCGCGGTGCGGCAGGCGCCGCCCGGCGATGGTCATCGTGGTCGTGACGCGGGCGACGGTACCCAGGGGCGCTGCGACGCTGGCGGCGACGACCGTGACGCGGTGCCCGGCCTCGGCCAGGGCGCGGACCTGCTGCAGGGCGGTCCAGCCGATTCCGGGCGCGCCGATGGCATGCGGGAAGGAGTAGAGCACCGAAAGGCTCGGCTGCGAGCTATCGGTCGGGTCTACGGAGGTGACGGAACGCTGCTCCGAGGAGCGCTGGTGCACATCATCCATGCGTCTCCTGTCGTGAGGGCGGCGCGCTCAGGAATGAACACTCCAACCATCCTGCCCCCGCCCAGGCCCGCGCAACCCCGTTGGCGGGCCAGGAGACACCACGTCGCACAAGCTTAACAATCTCGCAATCAATTCGCCTTCCTCCTGGGGAGAGCTATGGTCACAATGAGGTTGACTGCATCAGTGTTCCCACTCGGGGCCACGCCGCGGTCGACACAGCACGACCCACAGCACGACCGCTCTACGCACCAGATCCTCGTTCCTCCGCCAGGACGAGTCGAGGCTCACCCCGTTCCGCCACTACCCGCCCGTAGTGCGCGAGGCGTTGCTCCAACGGATGCAGCACGCGTCCTCGCTGCATGCCCTGGCGAGTCGCCCGAGGTCCTCCCTCGCCGTCTGGAAGTCGAGACCGAGATGTCCGTCCCCCTTTACCTTCGCGTGCTCTGGAGCTACAAGTGGCTCCTTGCTGTCGGCCTCATCGTCGCGGTCGTCTCCGCGATGTTCGCCGGATACACGATCAAGGACGGCGCCCTCGAGTCCCGTGCCGAGTCGACCTATCGCGCCAACACCACGATCCTCCTCGGCGGTGGCGCGAAGAGCGCCTTCGCCGCGGAGACCCCCGGCCAGACCATTCAGGAGGGCACCACGGCTGCGCAGCAGACCGACCTCTCCAACACAGCGGTCATCTACGCCTACCTGGTGAGCGGCTCCGCCACCCGCGCCTCCGTCGAGGCGATCATGGGCGAGCTCGGCCCGACAGAGACCCTCAGCGCCGTGCGTCGCACGACGCAGCCGGCTGGTGACGAGACGCAGGGCTCCGGCCGCTTCACGCTGCCGATCCTCTCGATCATCGGTCAGTCGACCGACCCGGACCGCGCCGTCGAGATCTCGCGCACGGCGACCCAGGTCTTCCAGGACACCGTGCTCGCGCAGCAGGATGCGGCCGCCGTCGCTCCGGAGGATCGCGTCACGCTGACCGTCACCGACGAGGGCGCGGCCACCGTCTTCGACGAGTCGAACCCGATCATCCCGATCGCGCTCACCGGCGTCGGCGTCTTCCTCGCCTTCATCGCCCTCGCGTTCGTGCTGTACAACATCCGCATCTCGCGCGAACGGGTCACGAGCAATCGGGTGAACGCCCGTCAGGGTTCCTCGTTTCGCCGCGGCCCCGCTCTCGGAGGCCCCGCCGACGACCCGGCGATCGCTCCGACCCTGAGCGCCACCGGATCGCGTCCCGCTGAGCTGGCCTCCTCGGGCAAGCGCAGCGCCACCTGATCATGGCGACGGAGGCACCGGCCCGTCGCGTCCGGGCCGCGAAGGCGGAGAAGCTCCCCAAGGGGCTCCCCCTCGCGGTCCCGGGCAGTGACGACCCGTACGCCGGCGAGATCGTTGTGCGCAAGACGTTCAACTGGCGCTCGGCGATCGCCACGCTGCTGTTCAGCCTGGTCGCCGTGGCCGGCGTCTACTATCTGCCGCAGCCCTACGGCGGCGTGATCCTGCTGGGCATCGCGCTGCTCTATCTGACGCGCAAGCTGCTCTTTAGCTGGACCGGGGCGACGTTCGCGTTCCTCGCGATCGTGATGTTCATCCAGGTGCGGCACTACTCGCTGCCGGTGCCGTTCTCCTTCGCGCTCGAGCCCTACCGCGTGATCATCATCCTGATGGCGGTCTGCGGCGTCGTGGCGCTGCTGATCGACCCGAAGTTCGTCTGGCGCAAGACCGTGTTCGGCTGGGGCTTCGCGGCCTTCGTCGGCACCAGCCTGCTCTCGGTGGCGTTCAACGTCGCCGGGATCTCGGAGTCGGGGATGGGCGGCGGCATGCTCGGCGCGCTGCTGAACATCCTGCTGATGCTGGCGATCTTCTTCATCATCCGGCTCACGCTGCGCAATGCCGCGATGGTCGAGGCGATCCTGACCTTCCTGGTCTGGTCGGCTGTGGTGGTGGCCTTCGTGGCCGTGATCGAGCGCGCCACGCACCAGAACCTGCTGCTCAAGCTCGACACCTTCCTGCCGCTGAAGGTGATCAGCGACGCCGACCCCACCGCGTACCGCGCGGGCGGCTCGCGCGCCTTCGCCTCGTCGCAGCACCCCATCGCGCTGGCCGTGATGTTCACGATGATGATCCCGGTCGCGATGTACCTCTCGAAGTGGGCCCGCTGGCCGTTCAACGAGATCAACCGCCGCATCATCTACTCCGGGGTGATCGGCGCTCTGCTGATCGGTGTGGTCACGGCCGTGTCCCGAACGGCGATCGTCACGCTCGGCGTGATGTTCCTGATCACGCTGATCTGCCGGCCCAAGCTCGGCGGCATCCTGTTCGCGGCGTCGCTGCCGATCCTCGGCCTGGGCTTCCTTTTTATGCCGAAGGTCTTCGGCGACACCATCGGTTCGTTCTTCAACCCGGACGAGCTGATCGCCTCGCAGTACACCTCGGCCGGTATGGCCGGCGCGGGCCGGCTCGCCGACCTGGAGCCCGCGATGCGGATCGTCTCGCAGCATCCGCTGTTCGGCACCGGCATCGGCAGCCGTCAGGTCGTCGGTGACGCCAAGAACGCGTTCATCCTGGACAACCAGTGGCTGGGCACCCTGATGGACTCGGGCGCCGTGGGCATCATCGGCCTCAGCATCTTCTTCCTGGTGCCGATCGTGCTGCTGCTGCGCTACTCGTTCAAGCGCACGTCGCTGCCGCAGTACGCCAGCCTCGCCTTCGCCCTGGCCGTGGTGGCGATCGGCTACACGGTCGCCGCGTACTTCTACGACGCCTTCGGTTTCTTCCAGACCTACATGCTCTTCTACGTCTTCCTGGCGATCGGCGCCTGGGTGATCAGCGAGGCGCCGCAGAAGGACTCGACTCAGCCCCGAACGGAACGGCGCGGCTACGTGCACGCCTACTCCGAGCGCGGCCGACACCACGCCGCCCCGGCCGGCCTGCCGGAGATCGAGCAGCACGTCGTCCGTAGGCCCGCGAAGCTTGAGAGCTGAGCGGTGGCGCGCTTCAGCGTGATCATCCCGGCGCACAACGAGGCCGCGGTGATCGGGCGCCTGCTCCGTTCGCTCGTGGCGGGCGACCCGGATGGCGACATCGAGATCGTGGTGGGCGCGAACGGTTGCACCGACGACACCGCGGCCGTCGCGCGCGGCGTGGATCCGCGGATCACCGTAGTCGAGACCGTCGCGGCGGGCAAGATCGCGGGCTTGAACGCCGCGGACGCTGCGGCGACCGTGTTCCCGCGGATCTACCTGGACGCCGACGTCTCCGTCTCCGTCGACGCGCTGCGCGCGCTGGCGGAGGCGCTGGCGGCGCCCGGCGGCCCACTCGTGGCGGCGCCCACCTTCCGGGTCGACACCCGCGGCTCCTCGTGGGCGGTGCGGGCGCACTACGCCGTGTGGGAGCTGTCCGACTACCGCGTGGCCGGCCTCGTCGGCTCGGGGATCTACGCGCTGTCGGAGGCGGGCCGGGCCCGCTTCGGCGCGTTCCCCGACATCATCGCCGACGACCGCTTCGTGCAGCTGCTCTTCGAACCGGCCGAGCGCCTCACGCTGCCCGAACACGAATTCACCGTGCGCGCGCCGCGCCGCATGAAGGCCCAGGTCGATCGCACCGTGCGCATCGCGATCGGCAACGCCCAGCTGGCCGCCTCCGGGCTGGTGCCGGCCCGCGGCTCCGCCGACGGCGGCGGCCCGAAGGCCCTGATCAAGCGCGTGGCGGCGCGGCCGAGCCTCTGGCCGGCCTTCCCCATCTACTGCTACGGCTACCTCCGGCCGCGACTCGTCGCCCGGAAGGTCATCTCCCGAGGAGGCGTTCCGACATGGAACCGCGACGAAACGACCCGGGTATGACCCGCAAAGACGACGAGCTCGAGGGCGCGATGACGGCCGGCAAGGGCCCGACCGAGACGCTCGCGACGGATTCGCTGGCGGAGGAGGGGGCGGTCGCGGCGTCGGATGCTTCCGACGACGGCGTGCGTCGCCCGGCGTCGAACCTCGGCCACCGCGCCAGCCGCGGCGTCATCCAGACCCTCGGCGGCCAGTGGGGCAAGACCGCGATCCAGCTGATCTCGACCGTGGTGCTCGCGCGCCTGCTCGACCCCAGCGACTTCGGTCTGCTCGCGATGGTCACCGCGATCGTCGGCGTCGCCGACCTGGTGCGCGACTTCGGCCTGACCGGCGCGATCGTGCAGGCCCGCAAGATGAGCGAGACGATCTGGCGCTCGGTGCTCTGGCTCTCGGTCTGCCTCGGCATCGTCGGCACGATCGTGATCGCCCTCTCCGCTCCCCTGATCGCGGCGCTCTACGACGAGCAGCGACTGATCGTGCTGACCCTCGCCGTGGCGCCGACCCTGTTCGTGAACAGCCTCTGCATGCCGCTGCAGGCGAAGGTGCAGCGCGACCTGAAGTTCGGCGTGCTGGCCAACATCGACGTGTTCTCGATGCTCGTCGGCGTCGTCGGCTCCGTGATCGCCGGCCTGCTCGGCTGGGGCGTCTGGTCGCTGGTCGTGCTGCAGGGCGGCGCGCTGCTCTACCGCGTGATCGCGCTCTGGGTCGCCGCCCGCCCGCGCTTCGGCCGCCCGCAGATCTCGCGCGAGGTGATCCCGCTGGTCACCACCGGCGGCAGCATCTTCGGGGTGCAGCTGCTGAACTACGCCGCCCGCAACGTCGACAACCTGGTCGTCGGCCAGCAGCTCGGCGCCGGTGCGCTCGGTCAGTACTCGCGGGCGTACTCGCTGTTCCTGCTGCCGCTGCAGCAGCTGAACGGCCCGCTCGGCCGCGTCGCGCTGCCGGTGCTCAGCTCGCTGCAGGACGACGGCGAGCGCTACCGCCGCTACGTACGCGGCGCGCTGCTGGTGATCGGCTACCTCACGCTGCCGACCTTCGCCGTGCTCTCCGCGCTGGCCGCTCCGCTGGTCGAGCTGCTGCTCGGCCCGCAGTGGACCTCGACCGCGATGATCCTCTCGCTGCTCTCGATCGCCGGCATCGCGCAGGGCATCGGCAACGTGCAGGGCTGGATCTACATCTCGCTCGGTCGGGTGCACCGCCAGCTGATCTACTACGTCGTCACCCGTCCGATCGTGATCGCCTCGTTCTTCGTCGGCATCTGGTGGGGCGGCGTCAACGGCCTCGCGCTGCTGTACGGCTTGACCACCCTCTTCCTGCTCTTCCCCGGCTTCTGGCTCGCCATCCGCGGCACCTTCGTCACCGGCGCCGACATCGTGGTGCCGGTGCTGCGTCCGGCGCTGCTGGTGCCGTTCGTGTTCGGCTCCGCCTGGTACTTCGGGCAGCTCGGCGACTTCATCGCCATCGTGCACCTGATCATCGGTGGCATCGGCGCGCTGCTGCCGATCGCCGCGGCGATGGTGATTCCCGCGTATCGTCGGGACATCGGCACCATCTGGGCCTTCGTGAAGCAGGTGCGCAAGCCCAAGCCCAAGACGCCCGCCGCGCCGACCACCCCCGCTCCGACCGCCGAAGGCACCGCATGACGTTCCGCTCCCTCCTCGCACGGCCCGCTCTCGCACGGACCTCGCTCGCGTTGCCCTCTCTCGCACTGGCCGGTCTCGTCCTCGCCCTGGCCGGTTGCACCTCGACGCCGGAGCCGGTCGCGACGTCGGAGGCTCCGGCCGCCGGGGCGCTGAGCTTCGAGGTCACCTCGATCGCGTCGCTCGGCGATTCCGTCACCGCCGGCGTGGCCGCGTGCGGCCGCAACGACTCCTGCCCGAGCGCCTCCTGGGTCGTCGGCACGGATCCGATCGTCGACTCCCTCGCCACTCGCGTCGAGTCGAGCACCGGCACCGCGCCGGTCACGGACAACTTCGCCCGCAAGGGCGCGAAGATCACCGAGATCGGCAGCCAGGTCGAGGGCGCGCTCGCGATGAAGCCCGACCTGGTCACCGTCCTGATGGGTTCGAACGACGCCTGCACGCGCAGCACCACGAACATGACCTCGGTCGAGGACTTCCAGTCGGCCGCGACCCAGGCCCTCGGCGCGCTCTCCACGGGCCTGCCGGACGCGACGATCTACGTCTCCTCCATCCCCGACATCGTCGCCTTCTTCGAGGTCGAGCGAACGGATGCGGAGGCGCGCAACCTCTGGTCGCAGAGCGGCGGCTGCAACTCGCTGCTCGTGAACCCGGATTCGGATGCGGAGGAGGACGTGAACCGCCGCGCGAAGGTGGGCGCGCTGATCGACAGCTTCAACACCATCCTCGGCGACACCTGCACCGCCCTGCCGAACTGCGTCTTCGACGACGGAGCGCTGCACGACATGGAGGTCACCGCCGACGACATCAGCGACGTCGACCACTTCCACCCGTCGATGGCCGGCCAGGCCAAGATCGCCGCGATCGCCTGGTCCCGCCTGGAGGCGGTGCCGGCGGGCTGAGTCTGCTCCTGTCCGCTGGTTGAGCTTGCCGAGACCGTCCGTGTCCGCTCGTTGAGCCTGCCGAAACCGTCGGTGTCCGCTGGTTGAGCTTGCCGAAACCATGCGCGGTCGGGTTGTGATTTCGGCAGGCTCAATCGGCGTCGATCGGGTTCGCGGTCGAGAAACCGTGGCCGATCGGCGCTCTCGCGAGCTCGCTTACGCCGTCCGCGCCTCGCGCGCGACCGGCGCCACCTCGGGCAGACGCTCGCGGCCCTCGTAGAAGCGGAACGCCGGCACCTCCGTCGCGAAGCCCGTGCTCATCCGCGCGGCGCGCAGCAGCAGCGCCTCGTCCAGCTCCTCCACGGAGGCGGCGATCGCCAGCCCGCGGCGGTCCAGCTCGCGCGCGATCTGCAGCTGGTGGTCGTCGATGTGCTCGCCGTGCTTCGCCAGGCGCGGCACCAGGATGGGCATCTTGCCCGCCTCGATCGCGGTGACGGCGGCGCCGGTGCCGGAGTGCGCGATCACCACATCCGCCTCGGCCACCGCCTCCTGCAGCTCGTGGTGCGGCACGCTCGCGCGGCCCTGGATGCCGTGCTGCGACACATCCGCCAGGCCCGACTGCCAGAGCGTGTCGACGCCGGTGAGCAGCGGCACCAACGCGGTGAACAGCCGGTCGAACGGATAGCCGTCCTGCGTGCCGACCGAAACGACGGCCTTCGAGATGCTCGAGACCTCGCGCGCGGGGCCCGACACGTACGCGTCGAAGATGGAGCCGCCGAACTGCCAGCGCTCATCCGCCCAGGCGGGGTACTGCGTGTACGTCGAGACGTTCTTGATCTTCGAGATGATCTTGCCCGTCATCGACGGGCCGTCGGCGCGCGCGGCGCTCTCGATGTAGTGGCAGGGGATGCCGCGCAGGCTCGCCTCCGGCATAAAGGACACGGCCGGGCTCGAGCCCGTGCTGAACACGGCGTCGTAGCCGCCGCGCTTGAGGATCCCGTGCGCCAGCGCGGAGTTGCGCAGGATGGGCAGCGCGTCGCGGGGGGCGGCGAAGCGGCTGTAGGTCACCCGGCGGTCGGCCAGCAGCGAGCGGCTCAGCCCGTTGTCGAAGGTCACCCAGTGCTGGTCCTCCGGAGCGATCCCGAAGCGCTTGGCGAGGGTGAACAGCTGCTTGAGGTGGCCTCCACCGGAGCAGACGAAAAGATACTGGGACATGACGCTCCTCACTCGTTCGACGGCGGTCGAGCGAATGAATGACGGGACGGGTGGCGGGGCGCGTGCAGCGGCGTCAGATTTCGACGGTGGCGGACAGTCGAGCGAGGCGAGCCTCGCGGCTCCCAGAATAGCGAGAGGGGGCGCAGTGGGCCACGGCTTCTCGCCGTGTGACCAGGCTATTTACCCTCGCGTCCCGGAAGTGTTACACGGCGGACACAGAGCGGGTGCCGCCCGAGCGGTGGCCGTCCAGATCCAGAGCCATCGTCAGCACGCTCTGGTGCCGCGCCGTCCACGAGTTGCCGTTCACGAACGCCATCCGCTCGTCCTCCGTGGCCATGCCGGCCGCGAGGGCCTCATCGACCACATCCGCGAATTCGGCCATGGTCGGCACGATCCGGATGCGGTCGCTGATGCCGTGGATCGGCGGCAGATCGACCGAGATCACCGGGCAACCGCTGGCGACGTACTCGTAGAGCTTGAGCGGGCTCATCGCCTCGGTCAGGTCCGTGTGCCGATGCGCGAGCAGGCACAGCTCGACGTTGCGCATGGTCGCGACGAGTTCGCGACGCCCCACGGACGGGCGCAGGTACACGTTGGGCAGCTCCGCGATCGGGGCGAGCCACGCGGCGTCCGGCTGCGGGCCCATCAGGATGATCTGCAGCGATGGGCGGGCGGTGGCCAGCGTGCGCACACCCTCGACGTCGAGTCGGTCATCCAGCGTGCCGACGTGCAGCGCACGCGGCCCGGGGATCGCGGCCAGCCAGGCCGGCGATTCGGGCACGGGGCCCGACCACTCCTGCGGCGCGACGCCGTTCGGGATCACGGCGTGCGGACCCTCCGGCGCGATCCGGTCGATGATCTCCTGCGAGACGGCCGTCACCGAGCGCCCGCGCGTCGCGACGCGACGGTACGCCTCGCGGAACGCCGGCCACGAGGCGCGGAAGCGCGGCGAGTTCGACCAGTCGTCGCGGGAGAAGAACATCACGTGCTCGGCCCACGTCATCGGCGCGTAGCCGGCGACCACCGGATTCGTGGTGATCGCGACGGGGCGCACCAGTTCGTGCCGCTCCACGACACGGGCGACCGACGCGTCCCAGCGCGCGTACTCCTCGTCGAGCTCCTCGATCGAGGTGGGGTCCTTCTTCTGCAGCCGCAGCGGCGTGTGCAGGATCAGCTCGGGCGAACTCGGGAAGTGCGCCTCCTTCTTCAGCAGCTGCCGCGCCGTGTAGCTCGGTGCCCAGCGGAAGGGATTCACCACGAGCAGCTTGCCCACGTGCGGCGAGTTCATCAGCGTCGTGAGCAGCTGATCCGGCGGGCGCATCATGCCGCGGGCGACCGCATCCGTGTACGTCTCGTAGGAGAACGTGAAGACCACGTCGCGGACGAGCTCCGAACTCATCGGGCCAGCACGCGGATCACGCGCGCGGGCGAGCCGACGGCCACCCCGTAGTCGGGCACGTCGCTGCGCACGACGGCGTTGGCGCCGATCACGGCGTTACGGCCGATGGTGACGCCGGGCATCACCATCACGTTCAGGCCGAGCCAGGCGCCCTGTTTGATCAGCACGGGCGCGATGCGGTCCAGCGGCTGGTCGCGGATGAAGGTGTCGGGATCGGTGAAGCCGTGCGAGTGATCGGAGATGTAGACGCCGCGCGCCATCGCGACGCCGTCCTCGATGATCACGCTCTGCACCGCAGTGACCGCGGTCATGTTCATCCGGACCCGGTTCCCGATGATCAGGGCGGGCGAGGGCGCATCCTCGGACGGCACGAGCAGCATGCAGTTCGCGCCGATCAGGACGTTGTCGCCGATCGAGATCTTGCCGCCGTTGCCGGTGCGGAACGGCAGGCAGATCCGCGAGCCAGGTCCGAAGCGGTGGAACCCTCTGGCGACGAACTTGCTGAAGATCAGGTCGCGGCCGCGCTGCGCGAGAAGCGCAAGGTCCAGTCCGTTCACAGCATCCACTCCAGGTCGGCGCGATCGTTCGGGGGTCGCGCGCGAGCATTCACACAGTACCTATCTCCGCCATGCCCGCGGTCGCCAGGACGCCTCGGACCCGCGCATTTAATCGTCCCGAAACAGAATCGATGCCGTCGGGAAACCGGGCGGGCCCAAGCCGAAGGATCGTCGGGATCACGCGGTTGCGCCGACGGTCAGCCGCCGCCCATCGCGGCGCGTAAAATCGATGAGTCCCCAGCATTTCTCGAGAGGCTCGATCGTGGCCATCGCCTACGAATCCGTCCGCTCGGCGGGGCGCTACTGGAGCGTTCCCCTCGCGCGCGCCGTGGTCGCGCTCGCCGTCGGCATCGTCGTCACCTTCTCCGCCGACCACACGCCGAGCTTCGGGCTCGCCGTTTTCGGCGCGTTCGCGCTCGTCGCCGGAGTGATCGGCGCGATCCTGCACACCGCCCGCGTCGCGGGGCGGGCGCGCGCTCTGCTGCTCACCTCGGCATCCGTCGACGTCCTCGCCGGCGTGATCGCCATCCTGCTGCTGCTCACCGCGCCGAGCCTCGACGGGTTCGTCTACCTCGTCGCCGTGTGGGGGGTGTTCTCCGGAGTGCCGGAGTTCCTCGCGGGCCGGGCAGCGCGCACGGATGCGCCGCTCGCCGCGGCCTCCCGCGACTGGCGCCTGGTCGGTGCCGCCACCGCGCTGTTCGGTGTGGTGTTCGCCGTGCTGCCGCCGCACCCGATCGTGTCCGTCGGGCTGCTCGGCGCGTACGCCGTGATGCTCGGTGTCTTCCTCGGCATCGCGGCCTTCTCGCTCAAATGGGCCGCCGCCGGCGCCGGTTCTCCGATCCAGAAACCCAACGACGGAGAACTCCGATGACGGCAGCCACCCCCGAACAGCCCGATGAGCCCGCGGTGGCTCCCGGGCAGACTCCCGGCGTCGGCGCCGAGGACTTCCGTCCGCAGACGTTCCAGCCCACGCGCAAGGACCGCCTCCGCCCGGCCGAGCTGATCGCCGTCTCGGCGGGGATGGCGCTGTTCGTCGGCCTGATCGTACTGCTGTCGACGCGCGAGATCGTGCTGTCGCTGATCTTCTTCGGGGTCGCCTTCATCGTGGTCCTGGTCGCGATCGCGATGTTCTCGCTGTCGTTCAAGCCTGACGACGCCGAGATCGCGGACCTCAAGGAGCAGGACGAGAGCGGACGGCACGGGTAGCGCCCCAGGGTTGCCACTTCGCCGGTGAGTCTCCGACGACGTGACAACCCTTCGGCTGCGGGGCGCTAGTTCAGGCGGTCGACGAGGGCGCTCGCGGCGCCGATGTAGGAGCCGGGGGTGAGCGCGAGCAGGCGGGACTTGGCGTCGGCGCCGATGTCGAGCGCCTGCACGAACGCGGCGAGGTCGGCGGCGCCGATCCGCTTGCCGCGGGTGAGGTCCTTGAGCATCGCGTACGGATCCGTGATCGACGAGCGACCGGCGGTCACCTCGGCGCGGATGACGGTCTGGATCGCCTCGCCGAGGATCTCCCAGTTGCCGTCGAGGTCGGCGGCGAGCAGGATCGGATCGAGGTCGATCTCTTTCAGCCCGCGCTCGATGTTGTCCAGCGCGAGCAGCGAGTGTCCGAAGCCGACGCCGATGTTGCGCTGCGTCGTCGAGTCGGTCAGGTCGCGCTGCAGCCGCGAGGTGACCAGCGTCTGCGCGAGCGAGTCGAGCAGCGCGCTGGAGAGCTCGAGGTTCGCCTCGGCGTTCTCGAAGCGGATCGGGTTGATCTTGTGCGGCATCGTCGAGGAGCCCGTCGCTCCGGCCTGCGGGATCTGCCGGAAGTAGCCCAGCGAGATGTAGGTCCAGATATCGGTGCAGAGGTTGTGCAGGATGCGGTTGACGTGGGCGACCTTGCCGTAGAGCTCCGCCTGCCAGTCGTGCGACTCGATCTGGGTGGTCAGCGGGTTCCAGGTCAGCCCGAGCGAGGTGACGAACTCCTGCGAGATCGCGGGCCAGTCGGCCTCGGCGTCCGCGACCATGTGGGCCGCGAAGGTGCCGGTCGCGCCGCTGAACTTGCCGAGATACTCGGTCTGCTCGATCTGGGCGATCACCCGCTCGATCCGGTAGACGAAGACCGCCAACTCCTTGCCCATGGTGCTGGGCGTTGCCGGCTGACCGTGGGTGCGGCTGAGCATCGAATCGTCGCGGTAGCGGATCGACAGCTCGCGCAGCGAGGCGACGACGCCGCGCAGCTTCGGCAGCCAGATCTCGCGCACGGCCTGGCTGACCGTGATCGCGTAGGACAGGTTGTTGATGTCCTCCGACGTCGCGGCGAAGTGGGTCAACTCGGCGATGTCGTTCAGCCCGAGCTGCTCCAGCCAGTGCCGCACCAAGTACTCGACGGCCTTGACGTCGTGACGCGTGCGCGCCTCCAACGTGGCCAACTCGTCGATCTCCGGCTGGCCGAACTCGGCGGCCAGACGGCGCAGCTCGTGCGCGCTCTCGCGGGAGACCGGCTCCGAGCCGAACATCCGGTGATCGGTCAGGTAGAGCAGCCACTCGACCTCGACGTGCACCCGGGCGCGGTTCAGCCCGGCCTCGGAGAGGTACTCGCCGAGGGAGGTGACGGCGGCGTTGTAGCGGCCGTCGAGCGGGCTGATCGGCTGAGGGGGGAGCGGGCTCATGCGGTGAGGCCTCCATTGTCTGTTGCATTGACGGGAACGGTCGGGATGGATTGGGTGTCGTGCCTGGCGTGCACGGAGCCGCGCAGTCCGGGCTCGATCTGGCGGAACAGGGCGACGCACGCCGCCTCGATCATCGAGAGGACGGCGTCGAAGGTGGCGTCGTCGGAGTAGTACGGGTCGGGCACGTCGCCGCGCAGCGACAGGTTCGGCTCGAAGGCGAGCAGCCGGCGCACCTTGGCGCGGTCGGAGTCGTCGCGGCCCCAGGAGCGCAGCGCGCGCTCGTGACCACGATCCAGCGCGATCACGAGGTCGAGCTGGTCGAAGCGCTCGATGTCGAAGAGGCGGGCGCGGTGCTGGCTGCCGTCGTAGCCGCGGCGCGCGAGCGCTTCGATCGCTCGGCGGTCGGCGTGCTCACCGAGATGCCACTCACCGGTGCCCGCCGAGGTGACCTCCAGCGTCTCGCTCAGGCCGGCGCGCTCCGCGAGTTCGCGCAGCACGACCTCGGCCATGGGGGAGCGGCAGATGTTGCCCGTGCAGACGAAGCACACCGTGAACGCCGAGGGGGCGTCGCGGGTGTCGTCGGAAGTCACCCGTACATTCTGGACCACCCCAGTCTCCCTAACAGGTGCCGATTTCGACCAGTTGTCCACGGATCCGCGGATCCGCCTCGCGGACCGGCCCGGAACGACCGAAGCTGATGGTGGTCGGCGCAGCAGCGTCGGCTCTCGATCGGGGCAGACGACGAGAAGGGGCCGATGCAGGATGGCCTATTGGGGTTCGAACACGGAGGAGATGGCGGAGCAGGAGGTGCGACAGGCGGTGGACGGCCTGAACACGCTCAAGGCGACGCTCGAGCAGGTGGCGCGCGAGATCTCGGCGGCGAGTCAGCGCTACGCGGATCTGCCGCCTGGCGAGGAGTGGGACGACGCGGCGGGCGCCGCGTTCGCCGCCCGGGCGCGCGAACTGCTGCAGAAACTCTCGGACGCGGAGGACGTGACGTTCGACGCGGTCAGTCGTGCCGAGACGGCCCTGAGCGAGGTGCTCGGCGAGCTCGCGGCGGCATGAACGACTCGCTCACCGTCAGCGGAGGCGGCAGCGTCCGGGTGGAGACGTCGGCGATGTCCCTCCGCTCCGATCGGCTGCAGACGCTGCTGAACGAGTCGGCCGGATGGAACCTCGACGTGCTGAACGCCCGCGGCCCGACGATGGCCGCCGACCCGGCGCTCGACACCGTGCTGGACCGACTCGGCACGTGGCTGAGCGACATCGGCTCGCGCTGCGGCGAGCTCAGCGGTGATCTCGATCGCGCCGCCGTCGAGTACGGCGAGGCGGAGGAGCAGTCGCGGCTGCTCTCGGCGGTCAGCGGTAGCGGTTCGGATGTGGTGTTCGGGCTGTGGGATCGGCTGCAGGATCCGGGCACGCGAGAGCGCGTGTTCGGCTGGTGGGCCCGCCGCGGTGGGGAGTTCTTCGCCGCGCCGGGCGTCGCTGCGGCCCTCGGCGCGGCGCGCATCGGGATGTTCCTGCGGTCGCTGCGCGACCCGGCCGCGCGGGAACCCGTGGTGGCGGCGCTGATGACCGACGGCACCGTGATCGACCTCATCCGCTGGGTCGTCGAACACCTGGACGACCTCGGCCGCGCGACGTTCCCCGTCGAGTGGACGGTCGCCACCATGCTCGCGGCACCGGGGCGCCCGCCCGGCCCGGAGCAGTCGGCCGCCGTGGCGTCGATGCTGATCGCGGCGGCCGGCCTCGTCGCCCGTGCGCCGCGGTACCGCGCGCAGGCACAAGCGATCGGCGCCGCGCCGGAGCCGGCGGATCCACCGCGGTCGTTCGGCGATCTGGAGCGACGCCTCCCCGCCGGCGCGTTCGAGCAGGCGCAGCTCGGTGTGCAGCGGATCGGCGACGAGTACATCGTGTATCTGCGCGGCACGGAGGAGTTCGAACTCGACGCGGAGGTGCCCTTCGACATGCGCTCCAACATCGAGTTGCTGGCCGGCGAGGACTCGGCCTCGGTGCGGGCGACCTTCGACGCGATGCGGCAGGCGGGGGTGCCGGCCGGAGCCCCGGTGACCTTCGTCGGGCACTCGCAGGGCGCGATGGTGGCGGCCCGGATCGCGCGCTCCGGCGCCTTCGACGTGCACGACATCGTCAGCTTCGGCGGGCCGATCCTGCAGGTCGACCTGCCCGCCGGCACGAGGGTCGTCTCCTTCGAGCACGAGCAGGACGCCGTTCCCGCGGCGGGCGGTGTGCCACGCGGAGCGGTGAACGAGCCCCAGGTGCTCCGGGTCCGTCGCGAACTGGATCCGAGCGAACTTGCGGACCTCTCCGGAGGGGTGCTGCCGGCGCATGGCCTGACGAACTATCGCGCGACGGCCGACCTGGCCGACGCGTCGACCGACGAACGGCTGACGCGATACCGCGAGCAGCTGCTGCAGCGATACACCGGCCCGGCCGAGGCGGTGCAGTACTTCACCGTGAGCGGCGAGCCGCTGCTCAGTCCTGCCGCGGGCGCAGCAGCGGGCGGAAGATGACCCCGATCAGCCAGTTCACGATGCCGAGCACCAGGGCCCCGAGCACACCCCACCAGAACCCGTCCACGGTGAGGCCGAAGCCGAACCAGCCGCTTACCCACGCCGCGAGCATCAGCAGCAGCCCGTTCACGATGAGGGAGATCAGGCCGAGAGTGAGGATGTACAGCGGGAAGGCGACGACACGGATGACGCTGCCGACCACGGCGTTCACGATGCCGAAGATCGCCGCGACGATGACGTAGGTCAGGATCGTCGGCAGGGTGCCGGGTTCGTAGGGCTGCACGTCGACGCCGCCGACGAGCAGCGTGGTGAGCCAGATCGCGAGGGCGCTGGTGAGAAGGCCGAGGATGAGTCTGGGCATGAGCCCACTATCGCGGCTCGCGGGCGCGAGCGCATCCGTCATCCGCCGGATCCTGACCCTGAGTCGGGTCAGGGTCGAGTGAGATCGTCGAAACCGGCTCGTCGCACGAGCGGATGCGATCAGGGCGTCGGCGTGCTCGTTGTGTCGACGGGCGGGACCGGTTCCGCCGGCGGCCCGTCGGGCCCTGCTGAAGACCCGTCCGTGGGCTCGGTTGTGGGCTCAGGTGTGGGCTCGGACGTGGGCTCCGGAACGCTCGTGGGCTCGGGATTGCTGGTCGGTTCGGGGTTGGTGGTGGGTTCAGGAACGACAGGCGGCTGCGGGTCACTCGGCGTCACCGGCGTGCCCCCGCCCGTGCCACTGCCGGAGCCGCTGCCCGAGCCGGAGCCGGAGCCGCTGCCCGAGCCCGATCCGCTCCCGGTTCCCGATCCGCCGCCCGTACCCGTATCGCCGGACCCCGAGCCGGCCCCCGCCTGCGAGGCCCGCACCGCGGATGCCGCCGGCACGACGGCGCCCGCGGCGACGGGCATCCCGGAGCGGGACTGCACCGCGGCGCGCAGTTGGTCGAGGGCGGCCGCGAGGGCCGCACGGGTGTCGGCGCTCGCCGCGGAGCCCGCGTCGAGGTCGGCTTGTCCGAGTTCGACGAGGCGCCCGGCGACGACGACCATCGCATCGGTGGCGGCGGAGGTCGCGGAGGTCACAACGGCCGTCTTCGATGAGCGCAGCGCCGCATCGAGGTCGGTGATCGCGGAGTCCAGCGTCGCGCGGCGATCATCCTCGACGACGCCGACCGTTCCGCTCGAGAGCGCCTGGGCGTCCGTCTTCGTCGACTCCCCGGCGGCTCGGGCGGCCAGCAGCGCCTCCGGCCCGGTCAGCGCTACGGCCCCGTAACTGCCCGACGGCACCGGTCGGGACGCGTCGGTGTCGGGTTTCGGTGCGCATCCGCTCAACAACAGCGCCACGACGATCGCGGGCGCGGCGATCCGCGCCGGCGTGCGGCCGATGAGGCCCGCTCCGCCGGGCGCGTGGCGGCGCCCACTGATCCTCATCGTCATGCCAGAAGCGTAACGGTGTCGCAGAACCGTCACCTCACCCGTTCGGGGGTGTTCCGTTCTACGGTGGCCGCGTCGGCCCGATCGGCCCGACGATCACGAACAAGGGGGTCCCTGATGAATCCACGTCCGCGAACGAGGCTGAAGCTGTTCGTCGCGGCAGCGGCGACGGCGGTATTGGTGGCGATGTCGCCACTGAGCGCCTCCGCCGCGACCGCCACCGTCGGCACCCTGCCGTGGCAGGCGGTCGGCAGCACAACGACCTTCCGCGCCTGCTCGAGCATCGGATCGACGTCGGTGTCGGTGCGCGCCACGGCGACGCACAACGCGTCCTCCACCCTTGCGCTGACCCGACTCTCCGCGTCGCTGCAGTACACCTCCGGCGGCCCACGGATCAAGGAATCGGCCACGACCTCGTGGAAGAGTTCGAGCGCGACCACGACCGTCACCGCGCCGAAGGGATCCGTGCTCCGGATCGCCCTGACGGCGAAGTCGGCGGGACCCGGGGTGAGCGTGCCACCGAAGTCGGCCTATCGGCTCAGCAACACCGCGAATCCGTTCTACGGCGATCCGTTCCTGATCGCGCCCGCCACCCTGCCGCGCTGCTGAGCGCGCTCGCGCGCATGATCCCCCGCCGCCGGGCGAGCCGTGGCTCGGCGGCGGGGCCCCTTCCTCCCGCGTGGCCCGGAGGCGCGGCACGACGCGGCGCCTAGGCTGGACGACGTGACCGACCCGCTCTCGCCCCCCGTTCGACTCCGCCCCGAGATCCTCGAGCTGCCCGCCTACAAGCAGGGCAAGGCGGCGGACGCCGATGCGTTCAAGCTCTCCTCCAACGAGAATCCGTTCGATCCGCTGCCGTCGGTGCTGCACGAGGTGCAGGCCGTGCACGACTTCAACCGCTACCCCGACGCGTCCGCCGCCGGGCTGCGGGCGGCGCTCGCCGCGAAGTACAGCGTCACGATCGACGAGGTCATCGTCGGCGCAGGCTCCGTCGCGGTCATCGCCCAGTTGATCTCGGCCGCGGCCGGCCCCGGCGACGAGATCGTCTACGCGTGGCGCTCGTTCGAGGCGTACCCCTCCCTCGTGACCACCGCCGGCGCCACCAGCGTGCGCATCCCCCTCCGCGCCGACGACACGCACGACCTGGTCGCGATGGCCGAGGCGATCACCGAGCGCACGCGAATGCTCATCGTCTGCACGCCGAACAACCCGACCGGCACCGTGGTGACCGGCGACGACTTCGCGACGTTCATGGCGGAGGTGCCCGCCGACGTGCTGGTGCTGCTGGATGAGGCCTACGTCGAGTTCGTCTCGGACGACCGGGCCGTCAACGGGGCCGCTCTGCTCGGCCGCTACCCGAACCTCGTGATCGCGCGCACCTTCTCGAAGGCGTACGGGCTGGCCGGTCTGCGCGTGGGCTACGCGATCGGTCACGAACGCATCCTCGACGCCGCGCGGTCGACCGCCATCCCGCTCAGCGTGACCGCGTTCGCTCAGGCCGCAGCGATCGCCTCCCTCGAGCACGAGGGCGAACTGCTCGAACGGGTGCGTCGGATCGTGGTGCTGCGCGATCAGCTCTGGCAGGCGCTGCTCGATCAGGGCTGGACCATTCCGAAGGCCGAGGGCAACTTCCTCTGGTTCGACACCCGCGAGGAGACCGGATGGGCGGCGGAGGTCTTCGGCCGCGCCGGTGTGATCGTGCGGCCGTTCGCGCCGGAGGGCATCCGCGTCTCGATCGGCGAAGCCCGCTCCGTCGACAAGCTGCTCAGCGCCGCCGCCGAGATCCTCGCCGCGCTGCCGGAGGGGCATCCCGCCCGCCGCCGCTGACCTCGCGCTCCCCTCGAGATGCCTCTTCTGTACGCATCCCTCGGCGTGTCGCGTGCGAAAGAGGCATCTCGCGGGAAGGGGTGCCCAGCACACCGCGCATACTCCGAGCGGCATGCCTTCGTGGGCTTCCGCCAACGACTGGGCGAGTTTTGTTGTGTCGAGGCTCCATCATCCGCATCCGCCCACCGGGTAGGTTGGACGGGTGGTAGCCACTGACCCCCAGTCGCCGACCGTTCAGTTCCTCAGCGTCGACGGGCGCTTCGAACCGAGCCCAGCGGCCGAAGAATACGCGCCGTTCCTCGCCGCGCTCAGCGAGGACGACCATCGCACCTTCTATCGCGAGATGGCGGTGGTCCGTCGTTTCGATCTGGACGCCGCGAATCTGCAGCGTCAGGGCCAGCTCGGCCTCTGGGTGCCCAGCCACGGCCAGGAGGCGGCGCAGGTCGGCTCCGCCTTCGCGCTGAAGCCGCAGGACCACGTCTTCCCGTCGTACCGCGAGCACGTGGTGGGCAAGATCCGCGGGATCGACCTGGTGAACGTGCTCGCCCTGCTGCGCGGCACCACGCACGGCGGCTGGGATCCCTTCGATCCGGCCAACGGCAACTTCCACCTCTACACCCTGGTGCTCGGCTCGCAGGCGTTGCACGCCACGGGCTACGCGATGGGCCTCACCTTCGACGGCGTCACGGGCACCGGCGACCCGGAGACCGACCAGGCCGTCATCGTCTACTTCGGCGACGGCGCCTCCAGCCAGGGCGATGTGAACGAGGCGCTGGTCTTCGCCGCGAGCTATCAGACCCCTGAGGTCTTCTTCCTGCAGAACAACCACTGGGCCATCTCGGTTCCCGTGAGTGTGCAGTCGCGCAGCCCGCTCTACAAGCGGCCGGATGGCTTCGGGATCCCCGGGGTGCAGGTCGACGGCAACGACGTGCTCGCCAGCTACGCCGTCACGGCGAAACACCTCGGTGACGCCCGATCCGGCGGCGGCCCGCAGTTCATCGAGGCCCTGACCTACCGCATCGGCGCGCACACCTCGAGTGACGACCCGACCAAGTACCGCACGGACGACGAACTCGCCTCCTGGGTCGCGAAGGATCCGATCAAGCGCTTCGAGGCATACCTGCGCACCGAGGGCGCCCCGCAGTCGTTCTTCGACGAGGTGGACGAGGAGGCGCGCGACTTCGCGGCCGACATCCGCCGGCGCACGCTGGCCCTGGAGCCGCCGCCCTTCGACGTGATCTTCGACCACGTCTACGCGGAACCGCACGAGCGCACCGTTGAGCAGAAGGCGTGGTTCGCGCGCTACGAAGAATCGTTCGGAGGCGAGTGATGACTCTCGAGGCAACCGTGAACACGGCTGGCAGCACCCCGCGGATCGAGTCGATGTCGATGGCCAAGGCCCTCAACGCCGGCTTGCGCAAGGCGATGCTCGACGACCCCAAGGTCCTGATGATGGGCGAGGACATCGGCCCGCTCGGCGGCGTCTTCCGCGTCACGGAGGGCCTGCACGCCGAATTCGGATCGAGGCGCGTGCTGGACACCCCGCTCGCGGAGTCCGGCATCGTCGGCACCGCGATCGGCCTCGCGATGCGCGGCTACCGCCCGGTCTGCGAGATCCAGTTCGACGGCTTCATCTATCCGGCGTTCGACCAGATCACCTCGCAGCTGGCGAAGATGACCAACCGGCACGAAGGCGCTCTGACGATGCCCGTGGTGATCCGGGTGCCCTACGGCGGACACATCGGCGCGGTCGAGCACCACCAGGAGAGCAACGAGGCGTACTTCGCGCACACCGCCGGCCTGCGCGTGGTGAGCCCGTCGACCCCGAACGACGCGTACTGGATGATCCAGGACGCGATCGCGAGCAACGACCCGGTGATGTTCTTCGAGCCCAAGGGGCGCTACTGGCCCAAGGGCGAGGTCGACCTCTCCGGCCCGGCGCTGCCGCTGCACGCGACCCGCGTGGTGCGCACCGGCACCGAGGTCACCGTGGTCGGCTACGGCCCGATGGTGCACGTCGCCCTGCAGGCCGCCGAACTCGCGGCGGAGGAGGGCACCTCGATCGAGGTGGTCGACCTGCGTTCGATCTCGCCCATCGACTGGGAGCCGCTGCTCGCCTCCGTCCGCAAGACCGGCCGGCTGATCGTGGCGCAGGAGGCCTCCGCCAACGTCAGCGTCGGCTCCGAGATCGCGGCGACCGTCGCCGAACGCGCCTTCTACTCGCTCGAGGCCCCGGTGCTGCGCGTCGCCGGCTTCGACGTGCCGTTCCCGCCCGCCAAGGTCGAGAAGCTCTTCCTCCCCGACGTCGACCGCGTGCTCGAAGCGGTCGACCGTTCGCTCGCGTACTAAGGACCCTGATGACCGAACAGTTCCTGCTCCCCGACGTCGGCGAGGGCCTCACCGAGGCCGAGATCGTGGCCTGGAAGGTGAAGCCCGGCGACACCGTCGAGATCAACCAGGTGCTGGTCGAAATCGAGACCGCGAAGTCGCTCGTCGAGCTGCCCTCGCCGTTCAGCGGCACCGTGCTGGACGTGCTGGTCGCCGAGGGCACCACGGTCGACGTGGGCACGCCGATCATCACCGTGTCCGGTGCGGAGGCGCCGCCCGTCGCCGAGGCGCCGCGCACGTCCGAGCCCGGAGACGAGTCGGGCGGGGCCGCACTCGTCGGGTACGGCACCGGCGGCCACGTCGCCAGCCGTCGCCGCGGACGCCCGGAGGCGGCGGCTCCTGCCGCGCCCACGCGTCCGGTCGCGCCGCCGCGGCCGACCTCGGTGCCCGCATCCGCTGCGCTGCCCGTTATCGCGAAGCCGCCGATCCGCAAGCTCGCCAAGGACTTGGGCGTCGACCTGACGCTGGTGCAGGCCACCGGCCTCGCCGGCGAGGTCACCCGCGACGACGTGATCCGCGAGGCCTCGCAGGCCAGCGTGTTCCGCAACATCCAGACGCCGGAGTGGGGCGACAGCCGCGAGGAGCGGATCCCGGTCAAGGGCGTGCGCAAGGCGATCGCCGCCGCGATGTCGCAGAGCGCGTTCACCGCGCCGCACGTGAGCGTGTTCGTGGATGTGGACGCCACGCGCACGATGGAGTTCGTCAAGCGGCTGAAGAATTCGCCCGACTTCGCCGGGGTCAAGGTGTCGCCGCTGCTGATCATGGCGAAGGCCATCATCTGGGCCGTGCGGCGCAACCCCACCGTGAACTCGGCGTGGACCGACTCCGAGATCATCGTGCGGCACTACGTGAACCTCGGCATCGCCGCGGCCACCCCGCGTGGCCTGATCGTGCCGAACGTGAAGGACGCGCAGTCGATGAGCCTGCTCGAGCTCGCCGGTGCGCTGGAGAAGCTCACGATCAACGCCCGCGACGGCAAGACGCAGCCCGCCGACATGCAGAACGGCACCATTACGATCACCAACATCGGTGTCTTCGGGATGGACACGGGTACGCCGATCCTGAACCCGGGCGAGGTCGCGATCATCGCACTCGGCACGATCAAGCAGAAGCCGTGGGTCGTCGACGGCGAGGTGCGCCCGCGCTTCGTGACCACGGTCGGCGGCTCGTTCGATCACCGGGTCGTGGACGGCGACGTCGTGTCGCGCTTCGTGGCGGATGTGGCGTCCGTGCTCGAAGAGCCGGCGCTGCTCCTCGACTGAGGCCGCCCCTGACGGAGCTGAGGGATGGGGCGGGCCCCCGGGACGGGCCCACCCCGACGGGCCGACTAGGAATCGGCCCGCCACCGACCCGGGCACAACGGTGGGCCTCGGAGTCGCGGTTGCGCGAAAGGATGCGCGGGGCCGGAGACCGGACGAGCACAACCGTTCGCACGATCGATCGCAGGGCTGCTCGAGGTCTGGGAGTTGCGCCGTGAATGAGCCTCACGATACGCGCGGCGTGCGAGAACGCGACGGAAACAGTCGGATCCGTCGCAGAGACGCAATTGTGGCCGCGGAAGTCGGTTCAGCCGGGCTGGACCACCAGAAAACGGTTGCCGTCCGGGTCGCGCACGAAGAACTGCGCGGGCACCGGGTCCGAGACCGTGACGTCGCGTGCGACGAGGCCTTCGCGCTGGGAACCCGCGCCCGCCACCGTCGGATCCACGGATGCTCCGGCCGCGAGCAGACGCCCGTGCAGTGCCGCGATGTCGTCGGTCGCGAAGGCGCAGACGGCGCGGTCCGACGGCGTCGCAGCGCCTTCCGTCGCCGGCACCAGGGCGATCGTGTTCGCGGCTCCCGGCGGCGCGACCTCGATCCAGTGGTGGCCGCCGCCGTACTCGAACTCGGCGACCTTCGCGAAGCCGAGCACGTCCACGTAGAACGCGAGCGAGCGATCCTGATCACTGACGGGCACGAACACGGCCCCGATCTCGGTGATGCCGCTCATCCGCTGCTCCTTCGCTCGAACACCGGCAGCCTACGCCGACGAGCCCGTCTGCTGAGAGCCGAATCCGACCGGCACGGGCCCGGCGCCCCGTAGCGTCGAGACATGGAACTCCTCTTCGTGCACGGTGCCCTGGTCCGCGACGGCGACTGGTGGTGGCGACCCACGGCGGAGCTGCTGCGCGAGCAGACGGGCATCCGCAGTCGGGCGCTCGCGCTGCCGTCCTGCGGCGAGACGGAGGCGCCCGGTGGGCTGGTCGAGGATGCCGCGGCGCTCCGGCGCGCCCTAGACGGGAGCGACTTGGTGCTCGTGGTGGGTCACTCCTACGGCGGCACCGTGATCGCCGAGGCGGGCGCGCATCCGGCTGTGGCGCGACTGCTCTACATCTCGTCGTACCTCCCCGACGTCGGCCGGGCGCAGGCGGCGATCATGGCCGGCGAGAGCGACCCGGTCTCGATCCAGGACAACGGCGACGGCACGCTCGGTCTGGCGGGCTACGACGCGGAGTCGTTCGGCGCCCGGTTCCTGCAGGATGCGGATGCGCGGACGCAGCGGGAGGCCTGGTCGCGGGTCACGTCGCAGCAGGCGTCCGCGTTCGTGACGCCGACGACGAACTCGGGCTGGCGGGGCGTCGACTCGACCTACCTGGTGTGCGCGGACGATCACAGCACTTCGGTCAAGTTGCAGCGCTTCCACGCGGCGCGGGCCACGCGCTCGGTCGAGCTGCCGACCGGGCACCACCCGTTCCTGTCGCGGCCGGAACTCGTGGTCGAGCAGGTGCAACGTCTGGTGGCGGGGGCTACTGCCGAGCACAACATCGGCTGAAAGCCTCCGTCAACGCTGATCGCGGCTGAGTACGCGCCTCAGCCGAGGTTGCGCACGGTTCCCGAGCGCTACGCCAGGATCGCGAACACGAGCGCGAGCACCGACAGCCCGAACTGGATCGCGGCGGAGCGCAGGTAGCCGCGCCCGGTGGTCGCGAGCACCAGTCCCGCGATCGTCATGCACGCGGTGCCGAAGATCACCAGGGTCTTCGCAACGACGAAGGTATCGCCCGCCTGCGGCAGCAGCACCAGGCCAACGATCACGCCGAGCGCGAGGGCGAGGTTGTAGAAGCCCTGGTTGTAGGCCATGTTCTTCACGGTGTCGGCCTCGGCCTGCGATTTCACGCCGAAGCGACCGAAGACGGCGGGCCGGGTCCACAGGATGCTCTCGAACACGAAGGCCATCACGTGGAACAGGACGGCGAGGGTGCCGAAGACGAGGGCGAGGACGATCATGGTGATGGCTCCTAGTTCGTGGACCGATCGGTCCGGATATGTCGATACTGGACCAATCGGTCCGAAACGTCAACTAGGCTGGCCGCATGGCTCGGCAGAAGACGTTCGACGATGTCGCGGTGGCCGCCGCCGCCCGCGACCTTTTCTGGCAGCACGGCTATGCCGCGACATCACTCGCGCAGCTGCAGGAGGCGACCGGCCTGAGCAAGTCGAGTCTCTACGAGAGTTACGGCAGCAAGAGGGGTCTCTTCGATCGGGCGATCCGGAGCTACCTCGACGAGATCATCGAGCCGCTGCTCGGCCCGGTCGAATCGGGGGAGGCGGGGCTCGGGGTCTACTTCGGCTCGCTCGCCCGGGTCTTCCGCGAGGCGCCGCCGCAGATCGCCCGGCGCGGCTGCCTGCTGTTGAATACGGCGATGGAGCTGGATGATCTGGACGCGGAGGCGGCGCGCACGGTCGCCGCGTATCGGGAGCGGGTCCGCGCCGCGTTCGCGACGGCCGACGCGGCGGATCCCGAACTGCTCACCGCGGCCCAGATCGGCCTGATGGTCACCTCGCGACTCGATCCGGCGGCCGCCGCGAGCCTCGCAGACGCCCTCGCGGCGTCCGCCCGGTCATAACTTCGGATCGCTCGAAGACCCGTTGCTCCGATTTTGACAATCGTTATCAATAGCCGGTAACGTCGAGTCATCCCGCTCGACGACCTAGATCGGCTTCCTCCGCCATGAAGCGCCTCCTCCCCCTCGCCGCCCTCGCCGGCGCCACCGTGCTCGCCCTGTCCGCGTGCTCCGGCAGCGGATCCGCGGCCGGCCCCGCCACCGATGACGGCGTGGTGCAGGTGGTCGCCTCGACCGACGTCTACGGCGACCTCGTGCAGAGCATCGGCGGCCAACTCGTCGAGGTCACCAGCGTGATCGACAGCCCCGACAAGGACCCGCACGAGTACGAGGCCGACGCCCGCACCCAGCTCGCCGTCTCGAAGGCCGAGCTGATCGTCGAGAACGGCGGCGGCTACGACGATTTCATCGACACCATGGTCGAGGCGTCGAAGTCCGAGGCTCCCGTGATCAACGCCTCCGATGTCTCCGGTTACGACCAGGAGGGCGACTTCAACGAGCACGTCTGGTACGACCTGCCCACCGTCACCGCCGTCGTCGAGCAGATCGCCGCCGAGCTTGGCACGATCGACGCCGCCAACGCCGACCGCTACACGCAGAACGCGGACGAGCTCACGCAGAGCATCGAGGCCCTGTCGGCTAAAGAGCAGACCCTGCACGCCGCGGTCGCCGGCACCGGCGTCGCCATCACCGAGCCCGTCCCGCTGTACCTGCTGAACGCGATCGGCCTGGAGAACAAGACGCCCGACGCGTTCAGCGAGGCGGTCGAGGAGGACACCGACGTGGCTCCGTCGTTGCTGCAGGAGACGCTCGCCATCTTCGAACAGAAGCAGGTCGCCGTGCTCGTCTACAACGAACAGACCACCGGCGCGCAGACGGATGCGGTGCTGGACGCCGCGAAGAAGGCCGACATCCCCGCGATCGGCGTCACCGAGACCCTGCCGGAGGGCCTGCACTACGTCGATTGGATGAGCGCGAACCTCGACGCCATCGCGGGAGCCCTCGGGCAATGACCGACGCCTCCGTGAACCGGCCCGCCTCTTCGGAGGCGGGCCTCTCGGCGTCTCGCGACGTGGTGCTGCGGCTGCGCGATGCCACCCTCGGCTACGGCGCGCGCGAGCTGTGGAGCGGCGTCGACCTCGACCTGCACGCCGGCGAATTCGTCGCGGTGCTCGGCGCGAACGGCTCGGGAAAGACCAGCCTGCTCAAGGCGATCCTCGGCCAGCAGAGCCTCACGAGCGGCGAACTCTCCGTGCTCGGCGAACCCGTACGTCGCGGCAACCGCCGCATCGGCTACATCCCGCAGCAGAAACTCGCCGATGACGGCACGCCGCTGCGCGCCCGCGACCTCATCCGGCTCGGGCTCGACGGCCATCGCTGGGGCGTCCCCCTGCCGTCGGCGAAGCGGCGACGCGAGACCGACGCGCTGCTCGCGGCCGTCGGAGCGACGGCGTACGGCGACGCTCCGATCTCGAGCCTCTCCGGCGGCGAGCAGCAGCGGCTGCGCGTCGGCCAGGCGCTCGCGGGCGACCCGGCCCTCCTGCTCTGCGACGAGCCGTTGATCGCGCTCGACCTCGCGCACCAGGCCGCGGTGAGCGAGCTGATCGATCGGCACCGGCGCGAGCGCAACCTGGGCGTCCTGTTCGTGACGCACGACGTGAACCCGGTGCTCGGCATGGTCGACCGGGTGCTCTACTTGGCCGGCGGGAAGTTCCGCGTCGGCCCGCCCGACGAGGTACTGCGCTCCGAAGTGCTCAGCGAGCTCTACGATGCTCCGGTCGACGTGATCCGCGCGCGCGGACGGATCATCGTGGTCGGCACCCCCGACCACTCGCACGCCCACGAGGAGGCATCGTGAGCGCGGACTTCTGGTCGCAGATCTTCGACTTCAGCGACTACGGCGCGCTGCTGGCCCTGCTGATGAACTCGGTGATCGCGGGCGCCGTGCTCGGCGTGGTGGGCGGACTGATCGGCGTCTTCGTGATGTCGCGCGACATGGCGTTCGCGGTGCACGGCATCAGCGAGCTGTCGTTCGCGGGCGCCTCGGCCGGCCTGCTGCTGGGCATCGGTGTGGTGGAGGGCTCGATCATCGGCTCGCTCGTGGCCGCGCTGCTGATCGGCGTGCTCGGCAGCCGTGCGCGCGACCGCAACTCGATCATCGCGGTGCTGATGCCGTTCGGTCTGGGTCTCGGCATCCTGTGCCTGGCCTTGTATCCGGGTCGCAGTGCGAACAAGTTCGGCCTGCTCACCGGCCAGATCGTGGCGGTCGACGACCCCAAGCTCGGCTCGTTGATCGCGATCTCGATCGTGGTGGTGCTCGGCCTCGCGCTGATCTGGCGCCCGCTCACCTTCGCCAGCGTGGATGCTGATGTCGCGGCGGCACGCGGGGTGCCCATCCGGGCGCTGTCGATCGTTTTTATGCTGCTGCTCGGCCTCGCCGTGGCGGTGTCGGTGCAGATCGTCGGATCGCTGCTGGTGCTGGCGATCCTGGTCACGCCGGCGGCCGCGGCGCTGCGGCTGTCGTCCTCGCCGATCGTGGTGCCGCTGCTGAGCGTGCTGTTCGCGGTGACGTCGCTGGTCGGCGGCATCCTGCTGGCGCTGGGCGGATCCATCCCGATCAGCCCGTACGTGACCACGATCTCGTTCCTGATCTACGTGGTCTGCCGCGTCGTCGGCCGCGGCGGGGCTGGCCGTCGGTCGAGGGCTGTCACCGCATGAGTGGGAAAGGTACCGTGGAGGCCGTGGAGAGCAGTCGACCCAAGGTGAAGCGCAACACGTGGCAGCGCGAGGCGGTGCGCGAGGCGCTCGGAGCGCGCGAGGACTTCGTCAGCGCTCAGGGTCTGCACAGCGCGCTGCACGCCGCCGGCTCGCCGATCGGACTGGCCACCGTCTACCGCGCGCTCTCGGATCTCGCGGGCGAGGGCGAGGCGGATTCGCTGCAGTCGCCGGAAGGTGAGAACCTCTACCGCGCGTGCACACCGGGCCAGCACCACCACCACCTGATCTGCCGCCGCTGCGGCCTCACCGTCGAGATCGAGGCGGATGCGGTGGAGCAGTGGGCCCGATCGGTGGCGGCCGAGCACGGCTTCACCCAGGCCCAGCACGTGGTCGACGTCTTCGGCCTCTGCGCCGCGTGCTCCGCGCAGGCGTCCACCGCTTCCGCCTCCTGACGCCCGCGACCGGGTGAGGCCCGCCCCCTCATCTCGCGGGGCCCGGGATGAACTCGCCCTACCGGGGCGGCGCCGTCGAGCTGCGCGTCACGAGGTGCGGCGGGATGAGCACGCCGCGCGGCGGCAGCGACGGATCCGCGATCCGGGTCAGCAGCATCCGGGCGGCCTCCGCGCCCACCTCCGCGCTCTGGTCGTCGATGGTGGTGAGGTCGAGATAGCGCGCGGCGGCGAGTGGTGAGTCGTCGTAGCCGATCACCGAGACGTCGGCCGGATTGGCGAGCCCCCGCTCGCGCAGGGCGGCGAGCGCGCCGAGCGCGATCACGTCGTTCGAGGCGAACAGCGCGGTGAGGTCGGGGTGTGCATCGAGCAAAGCCGCCGCGCCGCGATAGCCCTCTTCCTCCGTCGTCTCACCCGAGCCGCCGACGAGGGGCTCGAGGCCGGCCTCCCGCATCGTCTCGGTGAAGGATCCACGACGGAGCGCTGCGGATCCGCCCTCGCCGGTGATGTGGCCGACGCGCCGGTGACCGAGGTCGATCAGGTGCCGCGTCGCGATACGCGCTCCGAGCACGTCGTCGTTGGCGACCGTGTCCGCCCCGGTGATCGATCCGGAGCGGCCGCCGACCAGCACGGTCGGCACGCCGTCGACGTCGTTGATGCCCGTCGGCTCCGCGGCGACCACGAGTCCCTCGACGTGGGTGGCGAGGAAGCCTTCGACGGGATGCTGGCCCAGGTGCGCGTTCAGTTGCAGATCGGCGATGGTGAGGTGGTAGCCGGGCTCGTCGAGCACGTTGTGCATGCCGCGGACGAGGTCGACGAACCAGAGGTTGCGGAAGTCGTCGATCACGGTTCCGATGCTGCGGGTGCGGCTGCTCGCCAGCGTGGCGGCGGCCCGGCTCGGCCGGTAGTGCAGTTCCTCGATCGCGGCCTGCACGGCGGCGCGGCGGGCGTCGCTCACCCGGGGCGAGCCCTGCAGCACGAGGGAGACCAAGGATTTCGAGACGCCGGCGCGTTCGGCGACGTCGTAGATGGTGGGGCGGGCGGGGCCGGGCATGCAGTCCTCCTCGCGGCTTCGGCGCAGACATCTTCCCATCGGAGAGAGATCCGAGGTTTGACAGGACAATCTACCTTCGCTTACGCTCGCCATTGTAGCGCTCCAACGGAGCGTGGTCCCGCTTCAAAGGAGAAACCGTAATGACCCAATCCCTCGGTGTCGCCGTCATCGGCGCCGGCATGGCCGGCAAGGCGCACGCCGCAGCCTTCCGCACCGCTGCCTCGCTCTACAGCCCCGTGCTGCCCGACATCCGCCTCGTCTCCATCGGCGATGTCAACGCGCACTTCGGCTCGCTCGCTGCGCGTCGCTTCGGCTACGAGCGCAACGACACCTCGTGGCAGGCGATCGCCGAGGCCGACGACATCGATGTGGTGAGCGTGGTGATCGCGAACTCGCTGCACCGCGAGGTCGTCGAGGGTCTGCTCGCCGCGGGCAAGCACGTGCTCTGCGAGAAGCCGCTCTCGGACACGATCGAGGATGCGCGCGCGATGGCGGATGCCGCCCGCGCGGCGAGCAGCGTCGCCCGGATCGGCTTCACCTATCGCCGCTCGCCCGGCATCGCCTACATCCGCGAGCTGATCCAGACCGGCGTGCTCGGCAAGGTGCTGCACTTCAGTGGCCGCTACTGGACCGACTACGCCGCCGAGGCGAACATCCCGATCAGCTGGCGCTTCAAGGGCCCGGCCGGTTCCGGCGCGCTCGCCGACGTGGGCAGCCACCTCTCCTACATCGCCGAGTTCCTCGCGGGCGACGTGCAGTCGGTCCGCGGCGGCAACTTCTCCACCGTGATCACCGAGCGTCCGAAGCCGCTCGGCGACATCTCGGGCCGCGGCTCCGTCGCCGTGTCCGACGAGTTCGACACCGTCACCAACGACGACTACGCCACCTTCTCGGCGAACTTCGCTCAGGGCGTCGGCACCTTCGAGGTGTCTCGCGTCGCCGCCGGTCACGCGAACACGCTGGAGTTCGAGGTCTTCTGCGAGAACGGCTCCGCGAAGTTCGACTTCCGCCGCCCCGGCGAGATCGGCCTGTTCCTCAAGGAGGGCCCGACCGCTCAGCGCGGCATCCGCCAGGTCATCATCGGACCCGAGCACCCCTACATCCTCGGCGGACTCGCCATGGACGCGGCCGGCGTCGGCCACGGCCAGAACGACGGCTTCGTGTTCCAGGCGCGTGCCTTCCTCGAGGAGGTCGCCGGAGTCTCGGACGAGGAGTCGCTGCCCCGCTGCGCCACCTTCGACGAGGGCGTGCACAACATGGAACTGCTCGGCGCTGTGGCGGAGTCCGCTGCGGCCGGCGGCGCAAGCGTGGACGTGCCGTCCCCGGTGCCCGCGACCGTCTAGTGACGACGTCCGGAGCCGCGTCGGAGCCCGCCCCCGATCCGGAGGCGGGCTCCGACGAGGTGTTCGGTGCCCTCGCCGATCGAACCCGTCGCGCGATCCTCGTGCTGCTGCGCGAGCGCGACCGGATGACGGTCGGCGAGGTCACCGCCGCGTTCCCGTACCTGTCCCGTCCTGCCGTCTCGGCGAAACTGGCGCAGCTGCGCCGGGCCGGGCTGGTCACCGAGCTGCGCGAGGGCAGCTACCGCCGCTACTCCCTCGCCGACCCCGGTCCGGGCGAACTGCTCGGCTTCCTCCATCGCGTCTGGGGCGACGTCGCCGCAGACGCGCCTGACGAATCGAGTGATTCATGACCAACGCTCCTCTCCGCCTCGGTATCGTCGGCTACGGCGTCGGCGGCAGGTACTTCCACGCCCCGTTCGTCGAGGCGGCCGAGGGCATCGCGTTCGTCGGCGTCGTCGCCCGGTCGGCGACGAAGCAGGCGGAGGTGCGTGCGGATCTGCCCGGTGTGCCGGTGTATCCGAGCCTCGACGCGATGATCGCCGCCGGCGGGATCGACGCGGTGACGATCACCACGCCGCCGCAGACCCGGCGCGCGCTGGTGCTCGAGGCGATCGCCGCCGGGCTGCACGTGGTCGCCGACAAGCCGTTCGGGCCGAGCGCCGCAGCAGCGCAGGAGCTCGTCGACGCAGCGGCCTCCGCCGGTGTGCTGCTGAACGTCTTCCACAACCGCCGCCGCGACCCCGACTTCGCGACACTGCGCTCGATCGTCGACGCGGGCCGCCTGGGCGAACTCTGGCGCTTCCACTCGATCATGGATCAGGACGCGCCGGACACCCTGGAGACCGGAGAGACCGGCGGCCTGCTGCGCGACCTCGGCAGCCACATGATCGATCAGCACCTCACGCTGATGGGTCCGGCCGTGTCGGTCGACGCGAAGCTGGACATCACGGATCGCTTCGGCGAGCCGACCGACTGCGGTTTCTACCTGATGCTGCGGCACGAATCCGGTGCCGTCTCGACCCTCTCCTCGACCAAGCTGAACTACTCCAGCACCCGCGAGTTGCGCGCCTACGGCAGCGCCGGCAGCTACGTGGCATCGTCCACGGACGTGCAGGCGCAGTGGCTCTTCGACGGCCGCCGACCGAAGGACGACGCGGACGCCTGGGGCTACGAGCCGGAGTCGGCGTGGGGCGTGCTGGCGACGGCGGAGGGCCACGAACCGATCCCCTCCGTGCGCGGCGACTACACGACCTTCTACGAGGACTTCGCCGCGGCCGTCCGCGCCGGCTCGGCCGGCCCCGTGCCCGGCCCGGAGGGTGTCGCCGTGCTCGCCGTCCTCGACGCGGCCCGCGCCTCCGCCGCGTCCGGGGCACCCGTCCCGGTGTGACACTGGTCCGCAACGCCCGGCTGCGAAGCACTGGCGCAGGGTTGTCCATTCGTCCCGCGAGCGCTAGCGAGTGGGACGAATTGACAACCCTGCGCCAGGGAACAAGCGCCACGCGCGAAGCGTCGTGGCGCGGGGTCACCCCTCAGAAACAACAAGATGTCACAATGTCGTGACATTAGCTTGACTGGATGCGAGGGAGGAGTGCACACTGTGGCTGCGGGATCGACCGAGCGTCGAGGATGAACAGTTCGCGGTTCCGCACCAGCCCGGCACCACCAGGGCTTTCACGATTGACAAAGGAGATTTTCGTGAAGAAATCACGCGCTTTCGCGACCGGACTCGCAGCGCTCGCGCTCATCCCGGCCCTCGCTCTCACCGCCTGCTCGAGCTCGGGCGGACGCACCGACACCGGCGGCTCGGAGTCCGGCGGAGCGGTCGCCGACACCCCGAAGATCACCATCGCGATGATCACCCACGCCCCCGCCGGCGACACGTTCTGGGACACCATCCGCAAGGGTGCCGAGGCTGCAGCGGCCAAGGACAACGTCGACTTCACCTACTCGGGCGACGAGGACGGCGGCCGTCAGGCCCAGCTCGTCCAGCAGGCGATCGACCAGAAGGTCGACGGGATCGCGGTCACGCTCGCGAAGCCCGACGCGCTCAGCGACGTCGTCAAGAAGGCCGTCGACGCGGGCATCCCGGTCACCGTGCTCAACGCCGGTGAAGCCCAGTACAAGGACCTCGGCGCAATCGGCTACTACGGCCAGGAGGACGAGGCCGCCGGCGTCGCCGTCGGCGAGCGCCTCGCTTCGGAAGGCATCCAGCACCCGATCTGCATCATCCAGGCGCAGGGCGCCGTGAACCTCGAGTCGCGCTGCGCCGGCGTGAAGTCGAAGGTGCCCGGAACCGAGGTGCTCTACGTGACCGGTACGGACATGACCCAGGTCTCCTCCACCGTCACCGCGAAGATGCAGTCGACCCCCGACGCCGACGCCTACATCGGCCTCGGCGCCCCGATCACGCTCGCCGTGGTCGAGGCGAAGGCATCGACCGGCGTCACCGCCGAGGTCGTCTCCTTCGACCTCAACTCCGACCTCACCGACGCGATCAAGGCCGGCGACGTCGCCTTCACGGTCGACCAGCAGCCCTACGTCCAGGGCTACCTCTCGGTGGACGCGCTGTGGCTGCACTCCGTCGGCGGCTTCACCATCGGCGGCGGCGGCCCGGTCTACACCGGCCCGACCTTCGTCGACGCCGACAACGTCGACTCCGTGGCCACCTACGCGGCCGACGGCCTGCGCTAAAGACCGATCGGGGTGCCCGGGCCACGAGCCCGGGCACCCGCCCCCTCTTCCGCTTCCCGTCGGCACCGTCGCCGACACGTCTCGAAGGACCCGCTCCTCATGACCACAATCACCCCCACTGCTGCGGGGCTCAAGGACGAACGGATCGGGCGGAAGTCGCCGATCTCGATCATCCTGGGTAGACCCGAGATGGGTGCCGTCGTCGGTGCCATCGTCGTCTTCGCCTTCTTCGCGATCGTTGCGCCGACCTTCACGCAGGCGACGTCGATCGCCACCGTCTTGTACGGCTCCTCCACGATCGGCATCATGGCCGTCGGCGTCTCACTGCTGATGATCGGCGGCGAGTTCGACCTCTCCACCGGTGTCGCCGTCATCTCCTCCGCCCTGACCTCGGCGATGTTCTCCTGGTACTTCGCCACCAACGTCTGGGTCGGCGTGATCATGGGCCTGGTCTTCTCGCTCCTGGTCGGATTCGTGAACGGCTGGCTGCTGATCAAGACCAAGCTGCCCTCGTTCATCGTCACCCTGGCGACGTTCCTGATGCTGACCGGCATCAACCTCGGCGTCACCCGCCTGATCGGCGGCGGCGTCGCCTCCCCGTCCATCTCGGACCTCGACGGCTTCGCTTCCGCGAAGGCCGTGTTCGCCTCCGACATCCCGATCTTCGGGGTGAACGTGAAGATCACCGTCTTCATCTGGATCGCGCTGGTGCTTGTCGCCACGTTCATCCTGATGCGCACCAAGATCGGCAACTGGATCTTCGCCGTCGGCGGCGATGAGAACGCCGCCTCCGCGGTCGGCGTCCCGGTCGCGAAGACCAAGATCGGCCTTTTTATGGGCGTGGGCTTCTGCGCCTGGATCGCCGGGATGCACAACCTGTTCGCGTTCAACGTGGTGCAGTCGGGTGAGGGCGTCGGCAACGAGTTCCTCTACATCATCGCCGCCGTCATCGGCGGCTGCCTGCTGACCGGTGGCTACGGATCCGCGATCGGCGGCGCGATCGGCGCCCTGATCTTCGGTATGGCCAACAAGGGCATCGTCTATGCGCAGTGGAACCCGGACTGGTTCAAGTTCTTCCTGGGCCTGATGCTGCTGCTGGCCACCATCGTGAACCTGATCGTGAAGAAGCGAGCGGAGCAGAAGTAATGGCCAAGCAACAGAAATTCGACGACCTGAAGACCGGCGGCATCCCGACCGACTTCGCCGAGACCGGCATCATCGGCGGGCCGCACCTGCTCTCGCTGAAGCAGGCCGGCAAGTCCTACGGCAACATCATCGCCCTCTCCGGAGTGGACATGGATGTGGATGCCGGACGTGTCACCTGCGTGCTCGGCGACAACGGCGCCGGCAAGTCGACGCTGATCAAGATCATCGCGGGTCGGCACGAGCACACCGACGGCGAGTTCGAGATCAACGGCGAGTCCGTGCACCTGAAGTCGCCACGCGAGGCCCTGGACCGCGGGATCGCCGCGGTCTACCAGGACCTCGCAGTGGTGCCGCTGATGCCGATCTGGCGCAACTTCTTCCTCGGCTCCGAGCTGACCACCGGGTGGGGCCCGTTCAAGCGGCTCGACGTCGAGGCGATGAAGACCGTCACCAAGAAGGAACTGCTCGAGATGGGCATCGACCTGCGTGACGTGGATCAGCCCATCGGTCAGCTCTCGGGCGGTGAGCGCCAGTGCGTGGCGATCGCCCGGGCCGTCTACTTCGGCGCGAAGGCGCTGATCCTGGATGAGCCGACAGCGGCGCTGGGCGTGAAGCAGTCGGGGGTGGTGCTGCGCTACATCCTGCGCGCCCGCGACCGCGGACTCGGGGTGATCTTCATCACGCACAACCCGCACCACGCCTTCCCCGTGGGCGACCGGTTCCTGCTGCTCAAGCGCGGCAAGTCGATCGGCTACTACGAGAAGAAGGACATCACCTTGAACGAGCTGACCGCGCAGATGGCGGGTGGCGCGGAACTCGAGGAGCTCGCGCACGAACTCGAACAGATCGGCGGCAACACCGAGCTGATCGAGGAGATCCGCGAGGCCGAGGTCGCGGCTCCGAAGGCCTGACCGGAGAGGGGAGGGGGACGCCGTGCGCGAACCCAACGACAGGCTCCCCGCCTCCGTCTTCGCCGCGGTCGACCGCGCCAGCGTCGTTCCGCTCTACGTGCAACTAGCCGACGGGATCGAGCGGGCCATCACCGATGGCCGGCTCGGCCCCGGGCATCCGCTCAGCAGCGAGGTCGAGATCCACAAGCAGTACGGATTCTCGGTCGCGACGGTGAAGCGGGCGGTCGGTCGGCTCGTGGATCGGGGCCTCCTGGTGCGCCGGCGCGGCGTGGGCACCAGCGTGATCGCGGACGCGGGGCCGGAGCAGCGCCACCTCAGCCTGTACGACGAGCTGCGCCGCAGCGGACGGGCGGTCAGCACGGATGTGCTGCTCGCGCAGCCGCGACCGGCCGGAGCGGTCGAGGCGGCGGCGCTGCGGATCGAACCCGGGCGTACCGTGCTCTACCTGGAGCGGGTGCGACGGGCGGACGGCGAGCCGATCGCGCTGCTGCGCACCTGGGTGGCCACCGGCTACGAGGGCGTGGAGCTGGCGGCGCTGACGGGATCCGGATTGCACCAGTTGCTCGGGCTGCGCGGCAGCGGCCCCGTCGGGGCGACTCAGGACTTCGGTGCCTCCTCGGCCACGACGGAGCAGGCGCGGCTGCTCGCCGTGCCGCCGGGCTCGCCGCTGCTCGTCGTCCGCCGCACCGCCTACCTCGACACCGGCGAGCCCGTGCTGGTCGGCACGCACTCCTACGTGCCGTCCCGCTTCACGGTCCGCTCCCGCTGGTGAGGAAAAGGGTTGTCACTTTGTCCGCTACCTCCCGACAAAGTGACAACCCTTTTCGGGCTAGAGGCCGCCGTCGAGGACGGATTCGGGAGCGAGTTTCAGTGACCGCCGGCGGGCGCGAGCCCAGACGAAGAAGCCCGTCAGCGTGAACGCTCCGTAGAACACGTACATGAACGCCGAGGCGTAGTAGCCCGCCGAGAACAGCAGCGGCACGCCGACCAGGTCGACCGCGACCCAGATCAGCCAGAACTCGACCCAGCCCTTCGCCATGCCGTACGTGGCCAGGAGCGAGCCCATGAAGATCCAGGCGTCGGCCCAGACCGGCTCGTACGAGCCGAGCGCCGTGAAGATCGGCGTGAGCACGAGGGTGCCGCCGACCAGGCCGACGCCGAGCAGGATGCGCGAGCGCCCGCTCGCCCAGCGCGGCTCGATCACGATGCGCTCGCCCTGATCGCGGCGGCTCCAGCGGTACCAGCCGTAGATCGACACCAGGATGAACATCACCTGCCGCCCAGCCTGCCCGAGCAGGTTCACCGGGTTCGGGGTACCGAAGACCGCGCCGAGGAACACCGTGAACAGCAGCGCGTTGCCGACGATGCCGACCGGCCAGGCCCAGACCTTGCGGCGCATCCCGCCCAAGGCGCTGAGCAGCCCGAACACGTTGCCGATGATCTCGCGCCAGAGGATGGTCTGGTCGCCGATGACCAGTTGGGCGTCGAACAGCCAGGTGATCACGTTCATGCGCACTCCCGCCTCGGTCGACGAGCGGATGCCCCGTCACTGCTACTGAACACCATCGGGAGGGGCGTGCTTCCCACCCGGCCTCAGGCGCTGTGGAAGACGCCCGCCGCGCGGTCCTTCGCCACGGATCCGGCCGGGAAGACCTGGCCGCTCATCGCGATGTAGACACCCGTCGGCAGGCTCTGCACGGCGCCGACCGCGAGGCCGAGGTTGAAGGCGGCGTCGCTGTCGCGCATCCGCGCCGGCTGCATCGCGCCGACGAGCACGATCACCTTGCCGGGGATGCTCGTGAGCGCCTCGGCCGTCGTGGTCATGGTGTCCGTGCCGTGCGTGATCAGGATGCGATCGTGCGCGGATGCCTCGACGTGCGTGCGGATCGCGGCGCGGTCGGCGTCGTCGATGTCGAGGCTGTCCTTGCGCAGCACCGCCTCGTGCACGAACTCGAGCGGCGTGATCACGTTCGCCAGGATGCGCGGTGCTTGCGGCTCTCCGATCTCGAGTTCGCCCGCGATCGAGTACTCCTTGTCGATGGTGCCGCCGGTGGCGAGGACGAGGATCTGCATGCGGGGCTCCTGACGGGTCGATGGTGCGGCCCCGACGGTATCACCGCGGGGGTGCCGTACGGGAATGACGCTGGGTGGCTCGGATCCGGCGCATTCGGGCCGGGTGAGGCCGATCCGACGTCATTTGTGAACCGGGATCAGAATCGCTGCAGGGACAGCTCGGTCACGAGCACGTGCTCGTAGTCGAATCGCGCGAAGGCGAACTCGACGGCCGGCTCGAACGGGCCGTCGGGCCCGGTGAATCCGGTCCACCGGACCGTGCGCAACCCTCGCGAGAGGGTCGCGGTCCACATCCGACCGCAGCCGTGATCGCGTGAGCACAGCGCGATCGGCGCCGTGCCGCGGGGGAGCGGGTCGTCGCGCCACGGCGCGCCGAGCAGGGCGGCGAGGTAGCCCGGTCGCTCGACGGGGGTGGCCAGCGGATGCTCGGGGTCGTAGTCGATGCCGCACAGGATCTCGAACAGCTCGGTCAGCGGCACGCCGTCGACGGCGAGCGGGACGACCTCGTCCAGGAAGCTGAGCGTGCGCAGCGGTGCGCGGGTACGGGACATTGTTCTGACATATTACGGGACGGACTCTCGCGAGTTGAGTCGTGATCTCGCGCCGGCGTATCGTGAATTACGTCAGCTCCGTATTACGGGGCCCGACCGCGGTCGGTTCGCGACGTACTTCCCGTCCGTGCAGGTCATAGCCCCGAACTGAGGGATGCGGACGCAGGCTCAACCGCCGGATGCGGTCGGCACCGCCGTCAGCAGCGCGGCACCCTCGCGGCGCGCGGCGTCGATCGCGGCCGCGTCGAGGCCGCAGGCGCGCAGGCACGTCGCGGCGATCGCATCCGCATCCGTCGCCTCGGTCGCACCGGCGCGGCGCAACTGGATGACGAGCTCGGCGAGCTGGATCAGGATCGCCCCGAGCCGTTCGGCTCCGACCGTGGTCGACACCTCGTCGGTCGCCGCGGTGCTGCCGAGGCGGCCGTAGGTGTCCTGCAGCTCGCGTCGCTCCCGGTGGAAGGCGTCGAAGCGCTCGTTGCGCAGCTCCGGCAGCAAGTACAGCGTTCCGATGTTGTGCGGCGTGCGGATGAGGGTGCCGACGTCGACGACGGCCAAGGCGTACAGCGCGCCGGCGGCGGAGGCGGCCTCCGGCACCAGGGACTCGAGGCGGCGCACCACGTCGAGGCTCGGGCGCACCGAGGTGGTGAGCAGCTCGATCAGCAGCTCGTCCTTACCGGCGAAGTGGTAGTAGAGCGAGGCCTGCCGGATGCCGACCCGTTCGGCGATCGCGCGGGTGGAGGTGGCGGTGAAGCCGTTCTCCGCGAAGAGGGCGGCCGCGGCGTCCAGGATCTGCTCGCGCGGCGAGACCTCGGAGTCGATGCCGGGTACCTTGCGCGGGCGCCCGACGCGAGCGGGTCTGTCGTCGCTGGCGGGCATCTGCCCATCCTTTCATGGGGAACAAGTGCGGGCGCTGCCGCCCTCTGATCCCCACGAGATGCCTCTTTTGTACGCGACACGCCGCGAAATGCGTACAGAAGAGGCATCTCGCAGGGATTAGAGGCCAGCCCGGTAGGCGCGCCAGCCGCCGAAGGCGGTGATGTCCGAGGCGCCCGCGACGGCGTACGGCTCGACGAGGAAGCCGGTCACCGCGCTGCCGTCGGACAGCGACACGGTGCCGATCGCCATCGGCGCCGGCAGCGCCGCGACGAAGGCGCCGAAGCCGGCGGCGGGCAGGCGCCAGAGCTCGCCCGCGATCGCGGCTCCTCCCTCCGCCCGCACGAGTCCGGGCTTGGGCGGCACGGTGTCGAGGGCGTAGAGCCGGTAGCCCGCCGCGGTCTCGACATCGCGGACGAAGGATCCGCCCGCCGCGACCAGCTGGGCGTTCAGCGGCTGATCGCGCAGGTGCGCGCCGACCACCATCAGCTCGACGCTCGGCGCGAGGAACGCCGCGGCGAGGGTCGCGAGCCGCCGGTCCGCGAAGGCGGGCCCGGTCAGCATCACCCCGAACGGCAGCCCGTCGACGAATCCCGCCGGGAACGCCAGCGAGGACATGTCGAGCAGGTTCGCGAAGTTCGTGTACCGCCCCATCCGCGAGTTCGCCGCGACGGGTGCGGCGGCGACCTCGACCAGCGTCGGGTGCCACGTCGTCGTCGGGGTCAGCAGGGCCGCGAATCCGTCCAGCAGCTCTCGTCCGGCCGCGCCGAGCGCATCCAGTCGCTGCTGGTCCTCGAAGAGCCGCGCGGCGGTCGGATACGCGCCGCCCAGCACGATGCCGGCGACGGTCGGATCGAGATCCGTGCCGATCAGCTCGCGCCGCGCCTCGATGTGCGCGCCGACCGCGGTGTAACGCTCGGCAACGAACGCGCCGTCGTAAAGCAGGGTCGCCGCCTCCAGCAGCGGCGCGATGTCGACCTCGACGACCTCGCAGCCGAACGCCTCGAACCGCGCGACGGCCGCAGCGAACGCCGACGCCCAGCCCTCGGCCAGACCCTCCAGCTGCGCGGGCAGCGGCACCGCGATCCGCGGAACGGTGAACAGCGCCGCCCGCGCCAGGTCGTCGCGGGCGAGCGGATCCACGCCGTCCGGCCCCGCCATCAGCTCGGCCGCCGCGCGCGAGAGTTCCAGCGAACGGCCGAACACGGTCACGCAGTCCAGCGATCGGCAGGCCGGCACCACGCCCGTGTTCGGCACCAGGCCCTTGGTCGGCTTCACGCCGATGATCCCGTTCAGCGCGGCCGGCACCCGGCCGGAGCCCGCGGTGTCGGTGCCGAGCGCGAGGTCGACGATGCCGAGCGCGACGGCGGTCGCGGATCCGCTGGACGAGCCGCCGGAGATCCGCGCCGGATCCCAGGCGTTGCGCACCGCGCCGAAGGGCGAGCGGGTGCCGACCAGGCCGGTCGCGAACTGGTCGAGGTTGGTCTTGCCGAGCACGATCGCGCCGGCGGCGCGCAGCCGGGCCACGGAGGTCGCATCGACCGCGGGCTCGTACGAATACGACGGCGCGGCGGCCGTGGTCGGCAGCCCGGCGACGTCGATGTTGTCCTTCACCGCCAGCAGCACACCGGCCAGCGGCAGCGACGGATCCAGCGCGCCGGCCTCGGCCAGCACCTCGTCGACGTCCCGCAGGCAGATCCACACCTCCGGTCGGTCCACCTCGGCGATCCGCGCGTACGCCTCGGCCACCCGTTCGACGGCCGAGACGCGCGGGCGCGGGATCATGCCGCCACCCCGATCGCCGCGAGGATCTGCCCCGGCGCGACCTGCTCGCCCGGCCGGATGTAGACCTCGAGCACCTCGCCCGCGATCGGTGCGTGCACCATCGACTCCATCTTCATCGCCTCCACCGCCAGGATCTTCTCACCCGCCGCGACCCGGTCGCCCGGGGTCACGTCGATCTGCCACACCGTCGAGGTGAACGGCGCGTACACGGCCGTGGCTCCCTCCGGGATCGTCACCGCGGCGGCCTCCGTCGCCACCGGCTCGTCGCGCACGTCGAACTCGCCCGAGGCCCGCCAGCGCTCCTTCTCCTCTTCGAACGCGCGCGACTGCAACGCGCGGAAGTCGGCGATCGAGCCCGCGTTCTCGGCGAGGAAGGAGTTGTACTCCGCGATCGAGAACGCGCCGTCGACCGTCTCGAAGTCGCCGCGGCCCGCATCCGTCTCGGCGCGCAGCTCCAACAGTTCGTCTGCGCCGACCGGGTACCACTCGATCCGGTCGAAGAAGCGCAGCGCCCACGGGTTCTCCTGGAACAGGCCGCCGCGGCGGTAGCGGTTCCAGATCGGCACGGTGCGGCCGACGAACTGGTAGCCGCCGGGCCCCTCCATGCCGTAGATGCAGAGGTAGGCGCCGCCGATGCCGACCGAGTTCTCGGCCGTCCAGGTGCGCGCGGGGTTGTACTTCGTGGTGACCAGGCGATGGCGCGGATCCAGCGGCGTCGCGACCGGCGCGCCGAGGTAGACGTCGCCGAGGCCGAGCACCAGATAGCTGGCATCGAACACCGTGCGGAAGACGTCGTCGACCGAGTCGAGGCCGTTGATCCGGCGGATGAACTCGATGTTCCACGGCGTCCACGGCGCGTCGCTGCGCACGCCGTTCATGTAGCGCTCGATCGCGAGCCGGGTGGCCGGGTCGTCCCATGACAGCGGCAGTTTGACCGTCCGTGAGGGAACGACGAGCTGATCCGTGGGCGGGATCTCGTCCTCCAGCTCGCGCAGCAGCGACGCGACGTTCGACGCCTTCAGGACCGACGGATCCGTGCGCACCTGCAGCGAGCGGATGCCCGGCGTCAGCTCCAGCACACCGCGCGGCGTGTGCTCCTGCAGCCTCGTCATCAGTGCGTGCACCCGCATTCGCAGGGCGATGTCGAGCGTCATGTCGCCGTACTCGACCAGCACGTTGTCGTCGCCGTCGCGGCGGTAGGCGACGCTGGGGCGCGCATCCGTCGCCTCCAGCCGGCCGATCACGCCGTCGTCGCCGTCGCCTCCGGCGCCGAGCACCGTGAGCGCGGCGGGCCGCTGCGTCGCCGCATCCGCCTCACGCACCGGCACGAAGCGCACGGTATCGCCGGGGCGCAGCTGGCCGAGCTTCCAGAGTTCGCCACTGGCGACCACGGCAGGGCAGACGAAGCCGCCGAGCGAGGGCCCGTCGGGGCCGAGGATGATCGGGGTGTCGCCGGTGAAGTCGATCGCGCCGACCGCGTAGGCGGTGTCGTGGATGTTCGACGGATGCAGGCCCGCCTCGCCGCCGTCCTCCCGCGCCCAGCCGGGCCGCGGCCCGATCAGGCGGATGCCGGTGCGGGCCGAGTTGTGGTGCACGCCGTAGTCGGTGGCGTAGAAGACATCGAGGTCGGCGCGGGTGAAGAAGTCGGGCGCCGCGTGCGGGCCCTCGGTCACGCCGATCTGCCAGCTGCCGGTCAGCGCGGGGCGCCGTTCGGGGGGTGTCGGCCCGCCGATCAGGCCGAGCCGGGCGCCGTCCGGGAAGTGCGGATGCGCGGCGTCGCTGTCCGGGGATCCGGGCCGCAGCACGTCCCCCGCCAGCAGCGCCCGCCCGGCGTGGCCGCCGAACTTGCCGAGGGTGAAGGTCGCGGTGGAGCCGAGGTACTTCGGCACGTCGATGCCGCCGCGGACGGCGAGGAACAGCCGCAGTCCCGGGCCGTGCGCGGTGCCGATCTGCAGGGTCTGGCCGGCGTCGACCTCCAGCGGCAGCCACAGCTCGGCGGGCGTGCCGTCGATCGTCACCTCGGCGGGCGCGCCGGTGACCGCGACCACGGCGGGGGCGGAGAAGCGCAGCGTCGGCCCGCTGCCGGTGATCTCCAGGCCGGGCGCGCCCTCCGGGTTGCCGACCGCGAGGTTCGCCTCGGCCAGCGAGACCGGATCGAACGGGCCGCTCGGCGGCACGCCGACCTGCCAGTAGCCGAGCCGGCCCGGGAGGTCCTGGATCATCGTCATGGTGCCGGGCGCGAGCACGTCGATCCGCGGCTCCGGGTCGTCGGTCTCGTCCAGGGTGCTGGTCGAGTGCGTGGCCGTGCGCAGTTCCAGGTCGTCGGTGAGGCCGCGCAGCAGGCCGAGGTTGGTGACCACGCCGTCGATCCGGCTGGCGTCGAGGCCCTCGCGGAGCCGGTCCAGCGCGTCGTCGCGGGTCTCGCCGGTGGCGATCACCTTGGCGAGCATCGGATCGTAGAACGCGGAGACCTCCAGCCCCGTCTCGATCCAGCCGTCCACCCGCAGGCCGGAGCCTTCGGCGAAGACCGCCTGGGTCACGAGGCCGCTGGAGGGCAGGCCCGCCTTGGCCGGATCCTCCGCGTAGACGCGGGCCTCGACGGCGTGGCCGCCGGCGACGAAGGGGGTGTCGAAGACGTCGAGGCGCTCGCCGCGGGCGAGCCGCAGCATCCATTCGACCAGGTCGACGCCGTAGACCTCCTCGGTCACGGGATGCTCGACCTGCAGCCGGGTGTTCACCTCGAGGAAGGCGGCCTCCTCGCGCACCGGGTCGTAGACGAACTCGACGGTACCGGCGCTGCGGTAGTTCACGGATTCGGCGAGTTGTCGGGCGGATTCGTGCAGCAGCGTGCGCACGTGCTCCGGCAGCGCGGGCGCCGGCGCCTCCTCGATCACCTTCTGGTTGCGGCGCTGCAGCGAGCAGTCGCGGTCGCCGATCACGGCGACGCGGCCCTCGCCGTCGCCGAAGAGCTGCACCTCGACGTGCCGGGCGGGGCGGACCAGGCGCTCCAGGAACATCCCGGCGCTGCCGAAGTTGGCCTCGGCCAGGCGGGCGACGCGGGTGTACGCCTCGCGCACCTCCGCCGCGGTGGCGCAAGCCTGCATCCCGATGCCGCCGCCGCCGCCCGTGGCCTTCAGCATCACCGGGAGGCCGATGCGTTCGGCCTCGGCCACGGCCTGGTCGACGGATTCGAGCAGGCCGGTGCCGGCCAGCATCGGCACGCCCGCCTTCCCTGCGAGCTCGCGCGCGGTGTGCTTCGCGCCGAAGGCGACGATCTGCTCGGCGGTGGGGCCGACGAAGCGGATGCCCGCGGCCTGGCACGCCCGCGCGAAGTCGAGGTTCTCGGAGAGGAAGCCGTAGCCGGGGTGGATCAGGCCGGCGCCGGTGTCGCGCGCGGCCTGGATCACGGCGTCGATGCGCAGGTAGGAGTCGCGGGCGGGCGCGGGGCCCAGGCGCACGGCGACGTCGGCCTCGCGCACGTGCGGGGCGGCGCGATCCGCATCCGAGTAGACCGCGACGGTGCGCATCCCGAGCGCCTTCGCGCTGCGGATCACCCGCCGCGCGATCTCGCCCCGGTTCGCCACCAGCACCGTGTTCGTGCTCAACATCGTCAGGGGGTTGTCACTCCGTCCCGCGTCACTCGGTTGCAGGGGGTTGTCACTCCGTCCCGCGACGAGGTGGGACGGAGTGACAACCCCCTTCTGTGCGGCGCTCATTCGGCGACCACGATCATCCGCAGCGGGGTGCAGTTGAAGTCGTTGCACGGGTTGTTCATCTGCGGGCAGTTCGAGACGATCACGAGCACGTCCATCTCGGCGCGGATCGCGACGCGCTTGCCGGGCGCGCTCATCCCGTCCACGATGCCCAGGGCGCCGTCGGATTCGACGGGCACGTTCATGAACCAGTTCAGGTTCGAGACCAGGTCGCGCGCGCCGAGACCGTGCTGGGACGCCTCGGCGAGGAAGTTCTCGCGGCAGCCGTGCTGGTATTGGGTGTGGTGCCCGTAGCGCAGCGTGTTCGACTCCTTCGAGCAGGCGCCGCCGATGGTGTCCTGCCGGTCGATCTCGTTGGCGACGACCGTCGTCAGCGGGTTGCCCTCGTTCGAGCGCAGCACGGTGCCGGCGCGCACGTAGGCGTTGCCCTGCCAGGCCAGCGTGTCCGGCGCGCTGTAGCGCTCATCCGGGTCCGCCGCGTTGTAGATCAGGCAGTCGGCGCTCTGGTTGCCGCCGACGTCGACGATGGTGAGGGTCTGGCCCTGGCGCACGATGGCCGACCAGGGCGCGAGCGGGGCGATGCGCTCGTCGAGCACCACGGTGCCGGGCACGAGGGATTCGCTCCAGTCGAGGGGGGAGCCGGGCGCGAAGGTGGCGCCGACCGGGACGGTGCTCATCAGAGTCCTCGTGCTTCCGCGTAGTCGATCGAGTTCAGGAGCGCACGGTGCAGCTCCGGGGTCGCGGCGTCGGCCGCCGTGCTGGCCGAGCCGCGCCAGGCGTGGATCCGCAGCGGGCCGACCGTGTAGTCGGGCCGCGGGTCCAGTGGATGCGCCACGTTCGCGACCAGGATCAGCAGGGGCAGCTCCGCCACCAGGGTCACGTGCGTGCCGGGCCCGGCCGAGCCGACGAAGCCCAGCGCACCCTCCGGATCCACGCGAACGCCCTGGAAGAAGGAGACGCTCGGCGGCAGATCGCGTCGCGTCAGGCCGTGCTTGCTCGCCGCCTTCACGAACAGCGAGCGGCCGCTCGGCGACGGGCCCTCGGGAGCCGCGTCGCCGTACTTGCGCTGGTTCCAGGCATCCGTCGACGTGCCGCTGAAGGCATCGTGGCGGCCCGACGAGTCCTCGACGATGCTCGCCAGCGCTCGGCCGTCGCCGCTCAGCAGCGGCGAGCCGGCGCCGAGGTACGCCTGCCAGGGGATCTTCTGGGTGTCGGCCACGTTCAGCCGCTCCCACGGCTCGAGCGCGTTGAACACCAGCACGTTCGCGCAGGCGTCGCCGCTCGGGTCGTCGAAGCGGATGCGCGTGCCGCGGGCCACGACCTTGTGCGTGTAGCCGCCGGGCGAGACCGTCTCGGCCCACGTCAGGGTGATCGGATCGACCCCCTCGGGTGCGAACGGCGAACTGCTGGCCGGCAGGTACGGCATCCACTCGCTGGTCCGGCCGCCCTGCGCGCGCGCATCCGCCCGCGACGCTCCGACGCTGTCGGTCTGGTGCTCGTCTCGCATGGTTCTCCTTGTGGGGCCCGCTGGTTGAGCCTGCCGAAACCAGCCCCGGCTCTCGAGGGACGGAGTGGTTTCGGCAAGCTCAACCAGCGAATGGTGGGTCAGGCCTGGACGACGGGGATGGCGGCCGTGGTGGGCACCGCGGTCAGCTGGATCGGACCGTGGGCGCGGTGGCGCCAGGCGTAGTAGGCCCAGCCGATCAGCAGGGTGGCGCCGATGAAGAGCAGCGCGCTGTACTGCAGCCACCAGGATTCGCCGGTCAGGTCGTAGATCTCGGCGCGCGGCCAGATCAGGTTGATCGCCATGCCCACCTGGAACAGCACGGCCAGCGCGTTCAGCGGGATGCCCCAGCGGCCGAGGGTGAACAGCGGCTTGCCGTCCTCGTCGACGCCGGGCGGGAATCCGGCGTGCCGCTGCTTGATCCGCTGCACCAGCAGCGGAGCGGTCACCCCGAGGTAGGCCAGGTAGAGCATCGCGATGCACAGGCTCGACAGCGCGGTGAACAGCGCCGACTGGCCGATGTTCACCAGCAGTGCCAGCGCCGCACCGATGCCCACCACGATCGAGGTGACCACCGGCGTGCCCGTGCGCGGCGACACCTTGGCCAGCTGCCTGTGGAACGGCAGCGCCTTCTCCCGCGCCATCGAGTACATCATCCGGGCGCCGGAGGTCTGCACCGCGAGGGTGCAGGCGAACACCGCGACCGCGACGGCACAGAGCAGCAGGCGGCCGCCGACCTCGCCCAGCGCCGAGGTGATCACCCAGGCGAGACCCTGCGTGGCGAGGTTGCCGTCGGTCAGCGAGGGCGCCGCGATCAGCGCGCCGATGATCAGCAGCGCCCCGCCCAGACCCGAGACCGTGAGCGCGCGGACGATGGTCTTCGGCGTGGTCTTACGCGGGTTGTGCGTCTCCTCCGCGAGTTCGCCGGCGGAGTCGAAGCCCACCATCACGTAGGCCGCCATCAGCGAGGAGGCCAGCCAGGCGAAGACGTACGGCTCGTCGCTGGCGTAGCCGACGTTGGTGAAGACGACGTCGGGGCTGCGCTGCGGCAGGAAGAACAGCACCGCGATCAGGGCAACGACGCCCACGATCTCGATGGCGACGCCGAAACTGGTCACCCGCGCCATCAAGGTGACGCTGAGGATGTTCACGATCGTGGTGATCACCAGCATGATGATGCCCAGCAGCACCGCGTTCGCCGCCCCGGTCGGCGAGCCGACGTACGGATCCGCGCCGGGCCCGCCGACGATCTGGAAGCCGTCCCAGATCGCGGGCAGCACGGCCTGCACGGCGATGGCGGCGACGGCGACCGTGAGGATCTGCCCGATGATCATCACCCAGCCGGTGAACCAGCCGAAGGTGGTGCCCGCGAGGCGGCTGGACCACTGGAAGATCGCGCCCGAGATCGGCCAGGACGCCGCGAGCTGCGCGAAGTTCAGCGCCACCAGGAGCTGTCCGGCGAAGACGAGCGGCCAGGCCCAGAAGAAGGCGGCGCCGCCGAGGCCGAAGCCGAGCCCGAACAACTGGAACACGGTGGTCAGGATGGACACGAAGGAGAAGCCCGCCGCGAAGGAGGAGAACGGGCCGACGCCGCGGTGCAGTTCCTGCTCGTAGCCGATGACGAGGGCGTCCTGCGACGGGGTGGTGGCGGTGGAGCGAGAGGCGTGGAGCGGGTCGAGCGAGGGAGAACTCATGGGTTCTGTCCTTTCGCGGGCAGGCCGAGCGCGTGGATTACCTATCGCTTGACAGGTATTGCACTCAGTGTGACCGCGGGTCGTGTCTGCGCCGTTTCCCTCATGTTTCGGGTGTGTCAATTCGTGGGCGGTTCGCTTCGTCGATCCCTTGCTGCCTGGTCAGCCCGGGTGGACACTGCCTTATGGACTCGGTCGAACACTTCAGCATCCCCGTGGACGACATCGAGCGGGCGCGCGCGTTCTATGCCGCGGTCTTCGGATTCGAGTACGAGCCGTGGGACGACAGCCGCGGCCTGTTGCGCACGGGTGGCGGCATCGACGGCGACCTGCACCTGCGTCGGGCGGTCGCGCATCCGACCGTCACCGTCTACGTCGACGACCTCGACGCCTCCCTCCGCGCCGTCATCGCGAACGGCGGCTCGCAGCTCGGCGAGATCGAGGCAGTCACCGCCGGCACCCGCTCCGTGTCGGTGCGCGACAGCGAAGGCAACGCCCTCGACCTCTTCGCGGGCAACGCGTCGTGACCGTTGCGCTGACCTCCCGCCGTTCGGGATCCGGCGAACCGTTCGTGCTGCTGCATCCGGGCGGCACCGACTCCCGCTCGCTCGAGCTACTGGCCGCGGAGCTCAGCGGCTACGCGCTGCTGATGCCCGACCAGCGCGGTCACGGCCGCACGGCGGATGCGCCGGGCCCGCTCACGTTCGCGGATATGGCCGCCGACACCGCCGCCTTCATCGAGTCCGAGAGCGCTGAGCCCGTGCACCTCTTCGGCCACAGCGACGGCGCGATCGTGGCGCTGCACCTCGCGCTCGCCCGACCGGACCTGGTGAAGAGCCTGGTCTTCGCCTCCGGCGTCTGGCACCACGACGGCTGGCTGCCGGGCGTGCTCGACGGCGAGGCGCCCGACTTCATGCGCGACAGTTACGGCGAGGTCTCGCCCGACGGTATCGAGCACTGGGCGGTGATGGTGCAGAAGCTGGATGCGATGCACGAGACGCAGCCCGCGCTCACCACGCACGAACTGGGCGCCCTCGCCGTGCCGACGCTGATCCTCGCGGGGGACGACGACGAGATCCGGTTCGAGCACCTGATCGCGCTGTACGACGCCCTGCCGAACGGTGAACTGGCGATCATCCCGCGCGCCAGCCACGGCGTCGTCGTCGAGAAGCCTGAGCTGATCGCGCGCCTGATCCGCGACTTCCACGACCCGAAGAAGGGCGACGGATTCGCGCCGATCCGCCGCGGTGGTAGCGTCTGACCCAGATCGTGAATCGTCGACAGGAGGTGAGACCCATGAACGCAGTATCCGCAGTGGGTGCTCCCTCGCAACGCACGATCCCGCGACGCCGATAGTCGCGGTCGGGAGCGCCCCACAGGTCATCGCGAAAGGCGACTCCCATGAACTTCTTCGACACCCGGATCATCACCCCGGCGGGTAACGCCTGGCTGATCGGCGTTCTCGCCGGTCTCGCCGAGGGCGGCCTCGACGTCACCGACGCCGAGCTGACCATCGGCACCTCCGCGGGCGCGACCGCCGCGGCGCAGATCGGGGGCGCGCAGCCCTCCGAACATCTCGCGAGCATCCTCGCCGCCCCGCCTCAGCCGCCGAGCTCTCCCATGCTCGACCACCTGCGGCGCACCGAGGACGTCTTCGCCGCGTCGCAGGATCCGGCTGACATGCGGCGGCGGCAGGGCGCGTCCGCCCTCGCCCTCCCCGCCCCGGCCGATCACTCCGAGCGCTGGCGTGCGACGGTCGCCGCCCGGCTGCCGCACGCCGACTGGCCGCAGCGTGACGTCTGGCTCACCGCGATCGACGCCCGCACGGGCGAGCCGGTGGTCTTCGACCGCAACAGCGGCGTCGATCTCGTCGACGCCGTCGCGATCAGCACCTCCGGTGGGCTGCCCTTCGCGCTGGGCGAGCACCGCTACCTCGACGGCGGCTACCGGCGCTCCAGCGAGAACGCCGACCTCGCGGCCGGATCCGCGCGGGTGCTGGTGCTCTCGCCGCTCGGCGGGCGCACCCGGGCGCCGCTGGAGTGGCGGATGCAGCTGGCCGCGCAGGAGGACGAGCTGCGTGCGGGCGGCAGTCGGGTCGCATCCGTTCTGCCCGACGCCGCCTCGCTCGACGCGTTCGGCCCGAACATGATGGACCTGTCGCGCCGTCCCGCCGCCGCCCGGGCCGGGCAGGACCAGGGCGCGGCGCTCGCCGCCGAGCTCGGCGCCTTCTGGGGTTGACCCCTGCCGGCGAGAAGGAGCAGGCCAACCCTCCAGAAGTCCTGCACCTTCTCGCCGGCAGGCGATCGCTACGCCGGCGTCAACTCACGGGCCTCGCTGCCGCGGAACACGGGAGGGTGCACGTGCGCCAGCTGCTCGATCACCCGGATCACCTGCGAGGAGTAGCCGTACTCGTTGTCGTACCAGACGTAGAGCACGGCGTTGCGGCCGTCGACCTGGGTCGCGAGTCCGTCGACGATGCCGGCCTGCCGCGAGCCGAGGAAATCGGTCGAGACCACCTCGGGGCTCTCCACGTAGCCGATCTGCCGCTGCAGCGGCGAGTGCAGCGAGAGCGAGCGCAGGTAGCCGTTCAGCTCCTCCGCCGTCGTCTCCTGCTCCAGCGTCAGCGCGAGCACGGCGATCGAGACATCGGGGGTGGGCACCCGGATCGCGGATCCGGTCAGCTTGCCCTGCAACTCCGGCACCGCTTTGGTCACGGCCTTCGCCGCCCCCGTCTCGGTGATCACCATGTTCAGTGTGGCGGCGCGGCCACGGCGGGCGCCCTTGTGGAAGTTGTCGATCAGGTTCTGGTCGTTGGTGGAGGAGTGCACGGTCTCGATGTGCCCGTGCGCCACGCCGAAGCGCTGCTGCACAGCGTGCAGCAGTGGCGCCACCGCGTTCGTGGTGCAGGAGGCGGCCGAGAGGATCGTGTCGGCGTCCGTGATCGAGTCGTGGTTGATGCCGTGCACGATGTTCTTGATCGCGCCCTTGCCCGGTGCCGTCAGCAGCACCCGTGAGACTCCGGCGCTGTCGAGGTGCCGCGACAGCCCCTCCTCGTCGCGCCAGCGACCGGTGTTGTCGACCACGATCGCGTCGTCGATGCCGTAGCCGGTGTAGTCGATCGTGCCGGGATCGTCGGAGTAGATCACCTGGATCGGGCAGCCGTTCGCGACGATCGTGTTCGTGTTCTCGTCGACCGTGATCGTGCCCGCGAACGGGCCGTGCACCGAGTCGCGGCGCAGCAGGCTCGCCCGCTTGACCAAGTCGTCCGCGGATCCGCGGCGCACCACAACGGCCCGCAGCCGCAGGGCGCCGCCGACACCGGAGTGCGCGATCAGGATGCGCGCCAGCAGCCGGCCGATGCGCCCGAATCCGTAGAGCACCACGTCGCGCGCCGGGGCGCCGGCGCCGTTGCCGCCGACCACCTCGCCGAGCAGGCCGTGCAGGTAAAGGGGGAGCGGCAGCCCGGATTCGCGCTGCGCGGCGAGCACAACCGGGACGTCGATCGACGCGGGCCCGGGGTTCAGGGCGAGCACCGCCTCCAGCAGCTCCGCGGTCTCCGCCAGCGGCAGTTCGGCGTCGACGTGCCGGGCGTAGCGGTGCGCCTTGATGATCTCGATCGGCGTCTTGTTGATCAGGCTGCGGCCGTAGACCGACGGCACAACAGCGTTGTCGCGGTGCAGCCGGCCGATCAGCGGGATGAGGTTCTCCGCGACGGCGAGCTTGCCGGACCAGTCGGCGAGAGAGCGGTCGTAGCTGTCCTGGGGCACCGGTGTTCTCCTGGGGATCGAGGAAAAGGGGATCGAGGAAAAGAGGCGGATTTCCCGAGCCCGGTGAGGTCGTCATCGGCGAGGAATCCCTGTTCTTCGATTCTTGCCGGGATGTGCGGGGTGCTGACGGAGACGCTGGTGTCAAGAATCCGCGGTTTTGCGGATCCGTCAAACCCGGCTCCGTCGGAAGCTGCGTGTGCCGGAAATGCAGGGCCGGACGGGGAATACAGGGTCGGGCCGGAAATGCAGGGCCGGGCCGGAAATGCAGGGCCAGGCCGGAAATACAGGGTCGGGCCAGAAATGAGGGCGGGACATGCGGATGAGAGCGCGATCTTCGCCGCTCACCCTGCATTTCCGAATCGGGAGACACGACGTGGCCCGCGGCGTGCTGCACAATACTGGGCGATATCTGCGGAACAGGAGCCCTCGATGCCGGAAGCTCAGCTCGATACGGTCGATCGGCGGCTGCTGCACGCCCTGCAGATCGAGCCGCGCGTGAGTTGGAGCGAGTTGGCGCCCGTCGTCGGCGTGGACGCGGCCACGCTCGGTCGGCGCTGGGAGCGGATCCGCGCGGAGGGGATCGCCTGGGTCACCGGGTTGCGCAACCTGGGCCAGGGCGCGCTGATCGAGATCGAATGCGAGCCGGCGCAGCTGGTCCAGGCCGCGGAGACCCTGGCGCGCGACCCGAGCCTGATCGTGCTCGACGAGACCTCCGGTGGGCGCGACCTGCTGGCAACCGTCTTCCTCGACGACATCGCAGCGCTGTCGCAGCGGGTCACCGAGATGATGGGCGCCATTCCGGGCGTCCGCGCCGCGCGCACCCACCTGATCAACGAGGTGCTGGTCGAAGGCGGCAGCTGGCGGCTGCGCGAGCTCAGCGCCGAGGAAGCCGAGCGGGTGCCCCGAGCCCGCGGGCCGCGGGCCCGCGCCGCGCGCACCGTGCCGCCGGAGGTGCGCGCCGCGATCGAGACGGAGCTGCACCGCGACGGACGAACGGCGGTCTCCGCGATCGCCGCGAAGTACGGCATCGGACCGCAGCGCGTCGCCGACGGCATCGCGACCCTGCGGCAGTCGGGCGCGCTGCTGCTGCGCACCGACGTCGCCCGCTCGCTCTCGGGCTGGCCGATCTACGCCTGGTACTTCGTGGAGGCGCCCGCGCGCACGATCGAGCTGGCCCGTCAGGCCATCGCCCAGGTGCCGGAGGTGCGGCTCGCGGTCACGGCGTCCAGCCGGTACAACCTCATCCTCGCCGTCTGGCTGCGCCGACTTGCGGATGTGAACCGCTTCGAGATCGCCCTCGAGGCGGCGTTGCCCGGCGCGCGGATCGCGGACCGTTCGGTCGTCCTGCGCATCCGCAAGCACATGAACCAGGCGATCGGCGTCGACAGCCGCTCGACGGGCCCGATCGATTAGCGTCGGCCCGGATTCGCGCATCCGGGTGCGCATTCCGCAGAATTCCTGCGTTGTTGCGTGACGGAAACATCCGACGCGCATTCTCTCCTCAGCGCTCGACAGGGCGAGAAGCGAAGGAGAAACGCATGACGATCACCGATGCCCCCGCCATCGGCACGCTGGCCAAGACGACCGCCGCCGAGACCGTGGCCCGTCACCGCGACGCCCTGGTGGGCCTGAGCCACGCGATCCACGCCGATCCCGAGCTCTCCTGGCAGGAGCACAACGCCGCGAACCGCGTCGCCGAGATGCTGCGCGAGAACGGATTCGACGTCACGGTCGGCGCCTACGGCGTGCCCACCGCGGTCGAGGCGATCTGCGGCGAGGGCGATCTGACGGTCGCGATCTGCGCCGAGTACGATGCCCTGCCCGGCGTCGGACACGCCTGCGGCCACAACGTCATCGCCGCCGCCGGCGTCGGCGCCGCGCTGGCCCTCGCTCCGCTCGCTCGCGAGGCGGGCCTGCGGATCAAGCTGCTCGGCACCCCGGCGGAGGAGCATGGCGGTGGCAAGGTCGCGATGCTCACCGCGGGCGCGTGGGAGGACGTCGACTTCTCGCTGATGGTGCACGGCACGACCGGCGTGGACCGCTCGGCCAGCGCCTTCCGCTCCACGGCCGTCGACCGCTTCGAGGTCGAGTTCACCGGCCGCACCGCGCACGCCGCCGGCGCGCCGATGGCCGGCATCAATGCCGGTTCGGCGGCGACCCTCGCGCTCACCGCGATCGCCCTGCTGCGCCAGCACCTCTCCACCGAGTCGAACCTCAACGCCATCGTGTCCGACGGGGGCGAGGCGACCAACATCATCCCCGGCCGCACCGTTGTGCAGGTCGAGGTGCGCGCCTACGAACTCGACGTCTGGCGCGACATGAAGCAGCGCGTGCTGAAGTGCTTCGAGGGTGCCGCGATCGCGACTGGATGCGCGTGGGAGGCCCGCCCGACCGAGCATCCGTACGCCCCGATGCGGCACGAGCTGCCGCTCGCCGAGCTGTGGGATGCGAACCTCACCGCGATCGGCCGCGTCGCCAACACGGACGACGTGCTCGGCGGCGGATCCACCGACATGGGCAATGTCTCGCAGGTGCTGCCGGCGATCCACCCCATGATCGCGTTCCTCGGCGAGGAGAACGTGCCGCACAACCCGGCCTTCGCCGCCTCCGCCGCCACTCCCGCCGCCGATCAGGCCGTCATCGACGGTGCCACCCTGCTCGCCTGGACCGTGCTCGACGTCGCGACCGACCCCGTTCGCCGCGCGGAGTACCTGGCCCGCACCGCCGCCCGCCCGGTCGGCGCCACCCGCACCACCATTCAGGCCTGAGCCTCTTCCCCACTGGAGACCCCACCATGGCAACCCTGCCCCGCACCTCCGTTCCACCCCGTACCCTGCCGACCGTGACGGATCGCGCCCGGCTCACCCTGCGTTCGCCGCGGCTGTGGGTGCTGATCGCCCTGATCGCCGTTCTGTCCGCCGCCGCCCAGGCGGTCGGCCCGATCGTGATCCCGATCGGCGTCGCCTCGATCACCCTCCTGCCGATGATCTGGGGCATCCTCGCCGGCGGCATCGTCTCGGGTCAGCGGATCAAGCCGCTCCCCATCGACCTGCAGCAGGCCGCGACCACGATCATGGGAGTGGCCGTGCTGCTGCTCGCCGCGAAGCAGTCGTTCACCATCGGCCCGCAGATCCCGCTGCTGCTCGGCGCGGGCCCGGCCCTGCTGCTGCAGGAGGTCGGCCACCTCTTCGGCACCGTCGCGCTCGCGCTGCCGCTGGCCGTGCTGCTGCGGATGGGGCCGGCCACCGTCGGTGCCACCTTCTCGATCGACCGCGAGACCTCGTTCGCGATGGTCAGCGACCGCTTCGGATCCGACTCGCCGCAGTACCGCGGGGTGCTCTCGATGTACGTCTACGGCACGGTTTTCGGTGCCGTGATCGTGAGCCTGATCGCCTCGCTCACGGCCTCGCTCGGTCTGTTCGACCCGCTCGCGCTGGCGATGGGGGCCGGTGTCGGTTCCGGATCGATGATGGCGGCTGCCGCGGCGTCGATCGTCGCCGCGCATCCCGAGATGAGCGAGCAGGTGTTGGCGCTCGCCGCGACCTCGAACCTGATCACCGGCCTGCTCGGCATCTACATCGGCGTCTGGGTCTCGCTGCCGCTGGCCGACCGCTTCTACAAGCTGCTCACCCGCAATAAGGACGCGCAGCTGCCGGGCCGCGCCGATCCCTCGGCCGCCGCCGAGGCGAAGAACGTGCTGGCGGCACCGGCGACGACCGTTTCGTTCGCGAGCACGATGGCCATCGTGCTCGGCGTCGGCCTGCTGGTCGCGATCGTGGCCGGCAAGGGATTCTCCTGGTCGATGGTGATCGCCTACGCGATCATCGGCGCGCTCGTGCTCGCCGGCCTCGGCGTCGCCCGCATCACCCGCGGCCGGGTTCCCTCGATCATCGTGATCATCACGCTCGGTGCGCTCGGCACCTCGCCGATCTCGCCGATCGGCGCCTGGCTGGGCGAGGTGACCGGCACGATCGACTTCCTCTCGATCACCACGATGCTGCTCACCGTCGCCGGGCTCAGCCTCGGCAAGGACCTGCCCATGCTCAAGAGCATCGGCTGGAAGATCATCCCGGTCGGTACCGTCGCGATCGTCGCGTCGTTCGTGCTGGCCGCGGTGTTCGCCGAGTTCGCCCTGGGCCTGTGGGGTTGACGCTGTGTGTTCCCGTCCAGCTCGAGCGCGGGGCGTACGTCTCCGCACTCGAGCTGTTCTCGGTAGGCATCGGGCCGTCCAGCTCGCACACCGTCGGGCCGATGCGCGCGGGCGCGGCGTTCCGGAGCCTGCTGGTCGGTGCGCCCGACCGCTACGAGATCCGGCTGCACGGTTCGCTCGCCGCGACCGGGGTGGGCCACGGCACCCCGGATGCGGTGATCGCGGGACTGCGCGGACACTCCGCCGAGACGGTCGACCCCGCCCTCGTGCACGGTGGCTGGGCGCTGCTGGATGCGGGCGAGACGCTGCAGATCGGCTCCGTGCCGCTGCGCCGCTCGGACATCGTGTTCGAGCCGCGGGCCCGTCAGCACGGGCATCCGAACGCGCTGACGCTGCGCGCGTTCTCGGGGGCGAGCGTGCTGCTGGAGCGGACCTACCTCTCCATCGGCGGCGGCTTCATCGTGGAGAAGGGGGCGGCGCTCCCGGAGCCGGCTCCGGTGCCGGTCGTCTACCGCAGCATGGCCGAACTGCTCGCGCGGGGGCCGATCGCGGCGTCGGCCGAGGCGAACGAGCTCGCCCTGCACGGCGCGGACACCCTGGCCCGTGGCGTCGCGGCCATCTGGGCGACCATGCTCGACTGCGTCGAGCGCGGGCTGAGTACCGAGGGCGTGCTGCCCGGACGCCTCGCGGTTCCGCGCCGAGCGGCCGCGGCGTGGCGCGAACTCGTGCGCCGCGGTGACCCGGCCGCATCCGCCGAGAGTCTCTCCGTGTACGCGATGGCCGTGAACGAGGAGAACGCCTCGGGCGGTCGCGTGGTGACCGCCCCCACGAACGGAGCGGCCGGGGTCATCCCCGCGGTGATGTACCACGCGTTGGGCGGCCGGGCCGCGGACGCGGACGACGTGCGCACCTTCTTGTTGACGGCCGCCGCCGTCGGCTCGGTGATCAAGGCGAACGCGTCGATCTCGGGGGCGGAGGGCGGCTGCCAGGCCGAGGTCGGCAGCGCGTGCGCGATGGCTGCGGCCGGCCTCACCGCCGTGCGCGGCGGCACGCCCGCGCAGGTGGAGAACGCCGCCGAGATCGCGATCGAGCATCACCTCGGCCTCACCTGCGACCCCGTCGGCGGCCTGGTGCAGATCCCCTGCATCGAGCGCAACGCCGTCGCCGCTGCGACCGCGCTGACCGCCTCCCGGATCGCCTTGCTCGGCGACGGCAGCCACATCGTCGGACTCGACGTCGCGATCGAGACCATGCGTCAGACCGGCGCCGACATGTCGCACCGCTACAAGGAGACCAGCGAGGGCGGCCTGGCCGTCAACGTTGTGGAGTGCTGAGCGGTACGTTCGGCGGCTGAGCGCGTCGATGGGGCGTCGGCTCCTCCACAGGCGCTGGGTGGGTGGGACTTGTGCCGATTCCGGCACCTCCACCCGCGCGCACGGTGCGGCGCTCGTATCGTCGAAGGATGAACGGATCGGCGCTCCAGGGGCGGGTCACCCTCGTCGCCGCCTCGATCGGCGCTGTTGCGGCGGTCGCGGCGGTCGCGGCGGTCGCGGCGGCGATCCTCGCGGCGATCGGGCGGCGAAGGCGCGTCGGTGGACGGGCCGCGGCCACTGGTGGCAGCGCTTCGTGTGGGCGGTGGAGAAGGCAGAAAGCGACAGCGCACGGGCGCGAGAGGTCGCGTCGACGACAATGGCCAGCCTTATTCGTATGAGGTGGAGCCAGACGGATGATAATGAAATGGCCCTGAAGGTCTACGACCTGATCGTGCGAATGGACCCCGCTCCGCCGCCATCGGAGCCCGAAGAAATGAGGCGGACGCGATGGAGGAGAACAGCGCGATGACACGGGAGCTGGTTCGGCAGGGCCGCTACCTCCTGCTGATGAAACTGAAGCGCCCCGAGGAAGCAGCGATGTACGCGCACGCCGACCCGGCGGTCATCGCCGAAATCGCCGCAACCCGCGGACCCGACGTGGCCATCCGTATCCAAGCGCAGGCGGTCCGTCAGGAGAAGTGGGTCAAGCGCGGGCTCCGCATCCGCCGCTTCCTCCCGTTCCTGCACTGATCCGGCCGCGGCAGGGGGTTGTCGCTTCGTCCCGGGCTACACCGGCGCCAGCGGCTCCCGCCGCTGCGGCAGTTCGACCTCGATCGCCTGCCCAGCGCGGAGCACGCCGCCGCCGATCACAACCGCCATCACACCCGCGCGCCGCTCGACCTCGCCGCTCTCGCCGACGCGCACCAGCTGCTTCAGCAGCCCCGACTCGAAGCCGTCGATCTGAGCACACGGATTTCGCAGCCCGGTGATCTCGAGAACGGCGTCGCCCATCCGCAGTCGCGCGCCGGTCGGCAGCCCGAGTAGGTCGATCCCGCGCGTCGTCACGTTCTCGCCCAACTCGCCAGGCTGCACCCCGAAGCCGAGACCGGCGAGTTCATCGAACAACTCCGCGGCGATCAGGTGCACCTGCCGCAGGTTCGGCGCATCCGGGGTCCGCAGCAGCCGCGAGCGATGCTGCACCGTCTCACCGAAGTGAGCGTCCCCTTCGACCCCGCGACCGACCACCACGGTGATCTCCTCCCGCGGCTGCTTCGAGAACTCGTGATTCGGATGCGCGGCGACGGCGACGACGGATGCTCGGGTCATGTGTTCATCCTGTCGGGGTTGCTCCGTGTTCGGCCACCCATCAGCGCCAACCCGATGTCTACGATGAGTGCCGTGGCCGCGCAATGTCGGTAGTCGAACTTAGAGTGGCTGAAACACGTGGGGAGCAATGATGATCGGATACCGAGCGATCCTTCGACTTGATGACTCGGCTGACGCCGTAGCAGTCGCGGAGGCCGAGCTGCGAACCTGGTTTCGGTCAAAACTCCGTCGTCGCGGACGTGGTGCTCTTTTGGTCGACGACTGGGATGGTGAGGGCGAGTTCAATCTTGGCAATGGCGCGCAACTCAGGGCGACGCACTGCGACGACGACCGCGACCTGAGCCGCCGGCGTGCCTACCGCTTCTCGGAGTCGAACTCCGGTCGCACATGGGACGTTTCAGTCCTCGCCCTGTCGACCCCTGCTGCGAACGGCTTCAAGCAATCGCTTGTGATCGAGGCAGGCGTCAGTGGGTCCGACGCAGACGATCCCGTCGAGCTCGTTGATCCACCACGGATCGTTCGCAATCTGCTTGATACGGCAGTAGTGACGGAGGGACGTACACGTCTTACGGCCGAGCCCGTTCTTGTCGGAGACCTGGACGGTGTTCATGACGCTTTAGCGGCCGTTACTGACAACTCGAGGACGAGTTCGGTGATTATCGCTACGTCAGTCGACCTGGAGACCGAAAGACGCTTCGTTGCCGCGGTCTCGAGTCTCACGCGATTCAGCGTAGGCGTCGCGACGACCTTCGTCATCAGCGCGCGCATGGCGGAGGAGTTTGATTCTCTCGTCCCGCGAAGTCATCAGGTGCCGCGTGGTCGGGTGCGAACTTACCTCCCCGGCGTGAGGTTCGACCTCGATGAGGATGCATTGCGGCATCGAGTACTTGGTCCGGCTACATTCGCCCGATCTCTGAGCGATGGGCGTGTCGCTCGGCCGCTACAGGTAACGCACGCCGCCTCAATGAAAAGGCGGTTCCTAAGTCTCGAGCTGCCTGCAGATATTCGACGATCTCTTTCGGTCTTAGCTCAAGCCGAAAATCGAGTTCATCGTCGCGCTCTTGTTGACGCCCGAGTGAGCTCTCCCGTTTCTTCCGCGGTTTCGACGCAACATCTGGAGGCGATCGAAGCGGCCCTCCAATTCGAACAACCGACTCATGAGCCGGTGACCGCACGACGAGAGCCAGCGCAGGCGTTCGACGGCGGACTTCTTTCGCGCCTCACAAAGATTGTTCGGCGTTGGGTTAAAGCTGACGCCGTCGACGAGGCGACAATGGATCGCCTGGACAGGTTTATCGAAACGCGCGCATCGGAGGTTACAGTCGCGGAAGAGGAGATCGAGCGACAGGGGCAGCTTCACGCGGCCCTTCTCGCATCGAACGCCGAGCTGAATGAACGCATCCAGTCCGTGGAACTCGACCTCGCCATTGAAGCCGAAGCGCTTCGCAAAGCAGAGAGGGAAGCGGGCTACTTCAAGAGCCGTTTGCTGGCGCTTCAGGCGTTCGATCATTTGTCGGTCCCTCATGACGACGAGGCGTGGAAGCCTCCGGTCTCGATTGCGGAGATCGTAGCGATCCTGCAGGGCGGCGAATCATCCGATCCTGCTCCAGGTTTCGTCAAGTCACGCATCGAATTCACCGGAGACCTCTCGACCGTAGTCGAGATCGATAAGAGGGACGCATACGGACAGTATGCTGCTCGGGTCTGGGATTTCATTCGCGTCATCCACGACTACGTCGGCGCGAGACAAGCGGGCTGGGAGCGGGGCACGATGCACATCTACCTTTCGTCAGACGATGCTCCTGAAGGATTCAAGTGCACCCCTAGTCGGCATGCCGCCACTGAAAGCGACTCGGTCTATAATAATTCCTCCTGGTCACGGGAGCGTCTGCTGCCGGTTCCGGTAGAGGTGGATGTTAGTGGCCGAATGATGATGGGTGCGCATTTCAAAGTATCGACCAATGACACGTTTGCGCCGAGACTGCACTATTTTGACGATACCGAAAATACTGGGAAAGTCTATATCGGATACATTGGAAAACATCTGACGAATAAGCAGACTTGAGGCTGAAGTGCATTCGGAGGGATCCATCGACAAGTCAAGCGGGCTGCTCAGGCGTATTTTGACAGACCGCTGAAGGCGCACTCCTTTTCGTCGAGACGCGTGAAGTAGCGATCGTTGGTGTCGTGGCGCAGCTGGCTTGGCAAGGCGGCCGGCGCTCGTTCGATGTCGGAGGCCTGCCTCACGCTTCTTGGCGGGAAAGGGCAAGGAGACGTGCATGCCCGTTGGGATAGAAGTGTGACCTGCGGTCGTTCGCTGGGTGATCGACCGTTCCGGCCATCCCGAAGCCGATGTGGCGCGCGCCGCCACCAAGGCACGCCCTGGTGGCAGGAGGAGGACGGCCGCGCGATCTTCGCCCAGGCCAGAAGCGCGAACGTCTTCATTGAGGCCAAGAACGCTCACTATCGCTTTTCGATCGCGCCGGGGTTCTGGCAATGGATCTTTCGCGCGCACTCGGCGGAGTAGGTGTTCAGTATTCTGGCGATTCGCGATGAGCTGCGCGTCGGGGGCGACGAACTGTCTGAATGGATCAAGACGGAAGTTCCGACGACATTCTTCGTCTCCGCTCCGGCGACCATCGGTCCGAGTTTGGCCTCGCTGGCGCGGTGGACTGCTGGGCACGATCTCTACACGCAGATGGCTCGAGAGACCTGTCTCGCGTCAGCCGATTACGCGCTCGTTGCGCACGCCCAGGCGCTCGGCATGACGGTCGTGCCTCACGAGGCGTCCCGACCTGGTGCTCTCAATCGCGTCCTGATCCCGCAAGCCTGCGAGGCGGCGGGTGTGCCGTGGGTGTCGCCGTTCGACATGGTGGAGGCGGCCGGCATGAGCTCGGCCTCACGGCGTAGCCGGTCGCGTAACGAACTCGCGAATCAGCGCGACCAGGGTCGTACGCGGTACCTCGGACTCGGCGACGACGCGGCTCGACCTCGCCCGGTCGGCCAGTCGGTGCAGCGCCGCTGCAGCATCGGCCCTCGATCCAGTCAGCCCGTCCGACCTCAACCGCCAGCCGCCGATCTCGTCGGGCTCCGCACCGTGACGGATCGTGAGGAGGTTAAAGGCGTCGACGACGTCCTTCGGTGCGAGACGGCTCTCGATGGCCAGCGCCTTCAGTACCAACGCGGCTTCGACGGTGGGAACGCGCGCGGAGATGGCGACTTCCGAGCGATCCGAGAGGGTTGCCCGCACATCGAGATGGATCGGCTCATTTGCAAGCGCCAGGTGCAATCCTGGAACCGCGTCGAACGCGCGTCCCCCGTGCAGCACCGGTGCGAAGCGTGCGGTCGCAGAGGGGACGAGCAGGTCGATCGCGCGATCGCCCTGCTCGTAGTGGTTGCCGCGGATCGCTTCGTAACCGGCACCGAGGAGCGACGTGTGGACCGATCCGGACGCCGCAACGGTCGGCCCGAAACCGGCGTCGGCATCCGCGGTCCGTCTCATGATGAGTTCACGGCTCGGAAACGCCCCCGCGAGGAGCGCGACCATCTGGCCGCCGACGATCCGGGCCTCGACATGTGCCGTGGCGGCGGCCGCGTCTCGAAGGGCGAGGAACGCTGCGTCATCCGCTCGGGACGTGGCGACGGTGACGACGCGTCGCCGGATCACGAGCCGCTCCGGCGGAGAGCGCTTTGTTGAATTTGCGCGGCGGCCTCCGCCGCATCGGCGCCTCCGGAGTGCAACACATCCCACGCCGCGATGAGCGGGTCGACGACCCGACCGCTCGGATCCCACGCCCGGGCCGTCGCGACGACCGTCGGATCGGTGGGGACCACGAGGTCGAGCGTCGCCTCCGCCGCGCTGGATTCCGCGAAGGAAAGCCGCGACAGATCGACGCCCGCCGTGCCGTAGACCACAGCCCGTCGAGGTATCCGCCAGGGCGCGAGCAGATCCGCCGCGACATCGCCGGAGAGACGCGCGCCGGGTACGACGGATGCCGCCGCATCTGCTTGCGGGATGACCGGCTGAACCGAGTACCAGTGCGCCACGATGCCGCGCGGGCCGGGGTACTCAGCGAGGAAGCGACGCCACAAGGCCCGTCGATCGGTGCTGTGCCAGCCGCCGGCCGTGCGCCGCACGGCTTCCGCCATCCGGTGAAGTTCCAGAGACACAGCGGCCTGCGTGACGCCCGACTCGGCGGCCAGCTGTTTCTGCGTTCGAGGTATTTCGGTACGGGCCAGCGTACGCATCAGCGCGAAGCGTCCCCACGGAATCCGTCGATGCGGTGAAGGAGGCGCTGCGACCGTGCCGGCCAGTGAGTATCGGTTGCCGCCGACGACGGCGACTTCGTCATCGACGGCGATGATCGCCAGGGATGGATCCACGAGGGCAGCCGCAAGCGTGGCGTCGTTCGCTCTGGCCACTATGAACCCGGAGATCTCGCCTTCGGGTGCTTTTCGCTGAGCCGCCGCTCGCGTCGAAGGAGTCGCCGGGCGTTGGAACAGGTGGACGCGACGGGCACTGTCGCCCTCGAAGAGCGAAACCTGCGCGGGCCCATCGACGCGCACAGGGATCCCGAGTCCAGTGAGAAGCTCGACGGCTCCGGTCAGCGAGACGGCCATGTCTCGAGTATAAGTTCTGTCAGTTTCCGTCGCCAGAAGTTATACGGTAGCCGAAACGCCGAACGACCCGCCGAATCCGAAGATCCGACGGGCCGCCTGCCACAAGACCCCTACGCCCCGAAGAACCCCGGCAACGTCGCCTCATGCACCCCGTGCAACTCCGCCAGCGGCACGGTGAACAGCCCCTGCACCTCCAGCGATGACGCGGCCTTGTCGGTCACGCCGATGCGCAGCACCGGGTAGTCGCGGCCGGCGCAGAGGCCCTTGAACTTCACGTCGTCCTCGCGCGGAACCGACACGATCACGCGACCGGTCGACTCCGAGAACAGGGCGGTCGCGGCGTCGACGCCGTCGCGCTCGATGATCTCGTCGAGCCAGACGCGGGCGCCGACGCCGAAGCGCATCACGGATTCGGCCAGCGCGACCACGAGGCCGCCGTCGGCGAGGTCGTGCGCGGAGGCGATCAGCGACTCGACGGAACCCGCGGCGATCAGCTCGGCCAGGCGCTTCTCGGCGGCGAGGTCCAGCTGCGGCGGCAGACCACCCAGGTGGTTGTGCACGGTGCCGGCCCAGGCCGAACCGTCCAGCTCCTCGCGGGTGATGCCGAGCAGGTAGATGTTGTCGCCCTCGTCCTGCCAGCCGGACGGGATGCGGCGCGCGACGTCGTCGATCACACCGAGCACACCGACGACCGGAGTCGGGAAGATCGGCACGTCGCCGGTCTGGTTGTAGAACGAGACGTTTCCGCCCGTGACCGGGATCTCCAGCTCGAGGCAGGCATCCGCCAGCGCGCCCACGGCCTCGCGGAACTGCCACATCACCTCGGGGTTCTCGGGGGAGCCGAAGTTCAGGCAGTCCGAGACGGCGACCGGGGTCGCGCCGGTGACGGCGACGTTGCGGAACGCCTCGGCGAGCGCGAGTTTGGCGCCCTGGGCCGGGTCCAGCTGGCACCAGCGGCCGTTCGCATCCGTCGCCACGGCGAAGCCGAGGCCCGACTCCTCATCGACGCGCACCATACCGCCGTCGTCCGGGAAGCTCAGGGCGGTGTTGCCGAGTACGTAGCGGTCGTACTGCGAGGTGATCCAGCTCTTGTCGGCGAGGTTCGCGGAGCCGAGCAGCTTCAGGGTCTCCTCGCGCAGCACCGCACCGTCAGCGGAGCGGGCCAGGCCCGAGGCGGAATCGGCCTGCAGGGCGTCGAGCCACGTCGGGTAGGCGATGGGGCGCTCGTAGACCGGGCCGTCGACCGCGACGGTCTTCGGATCGACGTTGACGATCTCCTCGCCGCGCCAGTTGATCACCAGGCGGCCGGTGTCAGTGACCTCGCCGAGCACGCTGGTCTCGACGTCCCACTTGCCGACGACCTCGAGGAACGCCTCGAGCTTCTCCGGCGTGACGACGGCCATCATCCGCTCCTGCGACTCCGACATCAGGATCTCCTCCGCGGTGAGGGAGGGATCGCGCAGCAGCACGGAATCGAGCTCGACGAACATGCCGCCGTCGCCGTTGGAGGCCAGCTCGGAGGTGGCGCAGGAGATGCCGGCGGCGCCCAGGTCTTGGATGCCCTCGACGAGGTCCTTCTTGAACAGCTCGAGGCAGCACTCGATGAGCACCTTCTCGGCGAAGGGGTCGCCGACCTGCACAGCGGGGCGCTTGGTCGGGCCGGTCGAGTCGAACGAGTCGGAGGCGAGGATGGAGGCGCCGCCGATGCCGTCGCCGCCGGTGCGCGCACCGAACAGCACGACCTTGTTGCCCACGCCGCGGGCGTTCGCGAGGTGCAGATCCTCGTGGCGCAGCACACCGACCGCGAGTGCGTTCACCAGCGGGTTGCCCTGGTAGACGGAGTCGAAGTACGTCTCGCCGCCGATGTTCGGCAGGCCGAGACAGTTGCCGTAGAAGGAGATTCCGGAGACGACGCCGTGCACGACACGGGCGGTGTCGGGGTTGTCGATGGCGCCGAAGCGCAGCGCATCCATCACGGCGACGGGGCGCGCGCCCATCGAGATGATGTCGCGGACGATGCCGCCGACGCCGGTCGCGGCGCCCTGGAACGGCTCGATGTAGGAGGGGTGGTTGTGCGACTCGATCTTGAAGGTGACGGCCCAGCCCTCGCCGACGTCGACCACACCGGCGTTCTCGCCCATACCGACCATGAGGTTCTTCTTCATGGCGGGCGAGACCTTCTGGCCGAACTGGCGCAGGTACATCTTCGACGACTTGTAGGAGCAGTGCTCGCTCCACATCACCGAGTACATCGCGAGCTCGCCGCTCGTGGGGCGGCGGCCGAGGATCTCCTTGATCTGGGCGTACTCGTCGGGCTTGAGGCCCAGCGCCGCGTACGGCTGCTCCTTCTCCGGCGTCGCCGCGGCGTTGGCCACGGTGTCGGGAGCAGGCAGGACGGGGTTGGCAGTGCTCACGCGGATGTCGCTCCATGTTGAGGGGTCGGATGCGCCGTCAATCCTACCCTCGGCGCGCCGCGTCAGGTCGGGCTCGCCTCTCCCCGCGAGATGCCTCTTGTGTACGCGTTTCACGGCGTGTCGCGTACAGAAGAGGCATCTCGCAGGAGGGGGCGGGGCCTAGTCGGTGGCGCAGGAGCCGGAGTCGACGGCGGTGGTGAGCGTCGGCGCCTGCGCGACCACCGGAGCGAGCGCCGCGAGCGGGATGGCGTAGCCCACGTTCGCGACGGTGGTGCCTTTGCCGAACACAACGCCGGAGACGCTGCCGTCCAACGCGAGCAGCGGCCCGCCCGAGTTGCCTTGGTTCACGTTCGAGGCGAGCGTGAGCACCTCTCGGGACGAGGTGGTGTCGCCGATGCGCAGCGCGGTATCAGCATCCGCCACCACTTCCGCCGGTTCCAGCGTCAGCGGCCCGCCGAACGGATACCCCGCCACGATGCCCTGGTCGCCGGCGAGTACCTCCGGATCCAGGGGCAGCGCGGGAGCGTCGAGTCCGTCGGTCGCGATCACGGCGAGGTCTTGCACCGCATCCACGTAGACGACCCGCCCGGAGACCGGCAGCTCGCCCGGCGCCTCGACCACCGGGTCCGTTACACCCGCGACCACGTGCGCGTTGGTGATGATCCGGTCCGGCGCGGCGACGAATCCGCTCCCCGTCACGCCGACGCCGCACTCGTACGCATTGCCCGTGACCCGCACGACGGAGGCGCTCGCCGTGGTGATCGCCTCCTGATCCGTCGCGATCGACGGGATGCTCGGCGCCACGGTCGGGCCGTCCATCGCCTCGACCAACCAGCTGGTGCCGGTGTCCACGACCTGCGAACGCACCTGGGCGAGCAGGCTGCGCACCGGCTGCGGCGTGAGCGCGTCGATCGACCGGATGACGCTGGATCCCGCGAGGGAGGTGGACAGCAGCGGGATGCCGAGCACACCGATCGAGGCGGTCACCATCACCCAGACCAGCGCGGCGATCGCTGTGCCGGCGATGCCTCCGGCGACGCGATCGATCCAGCCGAGCTTGACCTTCGTGATGCCGCGCCGGAACATCCCGCCGACCGCGTCGCCCAGCGAGTAGCCGACGCCGATCAGCACGATCGCGGTCACCACAACAACGAGCACGCGCCATTCGGCTCCGGCCCAGCCGCTCACCAGTGGCACCGCGAAGTAGGCGCCGATCGCGCCGAGGACACCGCCGACGAGTCCGCCCACCGTGCGCGAGAACCCGCGACCCAGCCCGTTCGCCAGGGCGCCGAGCAGCGACAGCACAACAACGACGTCGACGATCGAGGAGGTGTTCACACGGCGGCCCTTTCTCGCGGTGGGTCACCCATCATGCGCCGACGCGGCTGGGAATCTAGAAGTGCGCGATGCAGTACGGCGTCGCGACCGGCGCGAACAGTGCGTCGAGGTCGGGCAGCAGACTCCGATGCGCCACGGTGGCCTCACCGGCGCGCACGAGCATGGACGGCCGCGCGGTTCCCAGCAGCAGCGAACCCAGTGCTGAGACGGGCAACTCCAACGCCGGCTGCCCTCGATCCTCGCGCTCGACTTCCGCGTCGCCGTCATCGACCGAGAGCTGGAACAAGCCGTCAGCGTGGCCGAGCGGATCGTGCACGCGGATGAGGTGCGACAGCGTGATGGGAAGGTAACCGCGGGCCTCGAACGCCGCGACCGGGTCGAGGATGCGCGCCCAGAGCACGTCGTCGACGGACTCGACGGTGACCACGCGCGAGTCGCGCAGCGCCCACGTGAGCGGATCGTCGACCGGAGCGAGGTCCCAGCGCACCGTCGTGATCAGGTCGATCGCAGCGAGGAACCGCCACAAGCCGAGGTAGGCGTCTGTTCCTGCGGCGACGAGATCGATCACCTCGAGCGCGCCCTCGCCGGCGACCTTGTAGGTGACGTAGCCGTCGAGTGTGCCGTCCTCCGTGACGTGCACGGCCGCGCGAGTGTTCGGCGTCGGCACCTTCTCGCCCGGCCCGGCTCCCAACGCGGAGTCGGCGTAGCGCGACGAACGCTCCAGCGAACCCGGGGTTCGCGCGTGGAACAGCGCGAAGATCGCCGCCGTGTGCTCGCCGAGCCAGCCGGCTTCGACCACCTCGACGCGGCCGGACGGCTCGCCGATGAGGCCGAAGCGCGGGCCTGTGTCGACGCGGATCGTGCGGGTGAAGCTCGCCTTGCCGAAGCCGAAGCGGCGGTAGATGGACGCCTCGCTCGCCGTCAGCAGAGCCACCGCGGCGCCGCGCTCGGCCGCGGCGGCGAGGTCGCCGGTCATCAACTCGCGCAGGATGCCGCGGCGCCGGTGCGTCGGCCGCACCGTGACGCCCGTGATGAGGTGGGCGTCGAGCATCCGACCGCCGACGTTCAGCTGCTTGCCGAAGGTGGCGTAGGTGCCGACGGGTACCGCGAGGCCGTCGAGGCCCTCCGGAAGTGCCGTGTCGAAGACGGAGGTGTACGACCGGCCGTCGCGGACGACGTGGTCGAGGGTGGTGCGCATCCGCTCCGCATCGGCGACCTGGTCGTGGAATCCGGCCGATGTCGCCTGGAACCAGGCGGTCAGGCGGGCCTCGGCGACACCCTCCTCGTCGGCGGCGGCGGGAAAGTGCACGATGTCGAATCCGGGTAGAGCCATGCCCTCAGCCTAGGGACTGCCGAAAATGACGTCGATCCGGGGTGAAAGGCTCCCGAACGGGCTCGACGGGCGCCTTCGGGGTCATTTCCTGCGGGACCAGCGCCCGTCGACGGCATCCTCGACCCCGGCGATCAGCGTTTCGAACGCCTCCCGCTGCTCCTCGTCGAACGGATGCGCGGCAAGTGTCCGCTGCAGCCGCTCGGATTCGCGCGTCACGGCCGCTCGCCGCGCCGGCAGCGTCGCGGCGAAGGCCACCTCGCGCAGCAGGAGCAGCAACCGCTCGGCGATGAGCGCATCCGCTGCCCGAGGTGACCACGGCTGCATCGCCCGACGCAGAGTCGTCGCGAAATCGCGCTCCGCGGCGAGCAGCCGCCAGAACCCGGCGTCGTCCATGTGCGCGCGCGGCGGGTCCGGCAGCCTGGCGAGCAGGCAGAGCCCGGCCGCGAGTTCGTCCAGTCCGGCCGCGGCGAGGAGCGTGCCCACATCGAAGGCGTCCTCGCCCAGCGTCACCGCCGCGAGCGCCGCCGCGTCGAGGGCCTGCTCATCCGGAACGTCGGGGATGAGCTCGTTCGCCGACCACCACGAGAGAAGGGGAGTACCCGCGACCGCGTACTCGCCCGGCGCGCGCTCTTCCGCGATCAGCACGTCGTAGCGGGCGGCGAGCAGAATGAGCGCGTCGCGGTCGATCGTGCTCACCCGACCCGAAACGGCGGGGATGACGAGGTGCCGACCCGAGGGCGGCACGATCTCCGCATGGCTGCGCGCGCGTGGCCCGCGGGTCGTCGCCGTGCGGATCGCCTGTTCCAACGTCGGACGGATGCTGCGGCGGGCCATAGCCGCAACGCTACCTGTGAGTCGTGTAGCGCCCCCGGCGGCGGACGTCGCGTCGAAGGATGAGAATCCGTGGAGGAACGCGCTACACCTACTGGATCGTCTTCGTCGTGATCTACCTCGGCCTGGGCTTCCTGGTGCCGCCGGGCGACGGAAAACCGCTCGGGGAGTTCCTGCGCTGGCTGTTCTTCGCCGGTTTCGTGGTGTTCACTTGGCGCTGCTTCCGCGGCGCGCAGGAGACGGATGAGCCGCGCCCGTTGTGGCGGCTGACCGCGACCTCGAGCTATTCCTACGGCGTCGGCTACCTCTTCACCCTGCTCTCGATCCTGCCGGTGATCGGCTTCACCGTCAGCCTGTTCGCCTCCTTCGGCGCAACGAACTTCCGCTGGAACGACGGTGTCTGGTTCGAACTCATCCAGACGGTCGCGCAGATCGTCGCGATGCTGCTGTTCTACCGCTCGGCCCGACGGATCCGCGCCGCCCACCTCGATCCGCCCGTCGAGCCCCGTGACCGGGCCCTCCGCGCGCAGACCGAGGCCGAGCGTCGCCCCGGCATCTGAGCCAGACTGGAGCCATGACTCGCTGGATCGCCCTGCTGCGCGGCGTCAACGTCGGCGGCATCACCGTGAAGAGCGCCGAACTCGCCGAGCTGTTCCGCAGCCTCGGCCTTGAGGCGGTGAAGACGGTGCTCGCCAGCGGCAACGTCGCTTTCGATTCCGACGAGGACGAGGCCACGCTCAAGCCGCTGATCGAGAAGGGGCTCTCCGACCGCTTCGGCTACACCGCCTGGATCGTGCTGCGAACCCAGGCGGCGCTCGCCGAAGCCGCCGCCGGGTATCCGTTCGAGCGTGAGGACGCGGTGCACCATCCGTACCTCCTCTTCGGTTCGGATCCGGAGGTGCTCGCCGAGTTGCTCACCACGATCGGAGCGACGGACGAGGCCGTCGAGCGCGTCGCCGCGGGCGACGGCTGCCTGTACTGGCGCGTCCTGAAGGGCTCCACCGTGGACACCCCGGTCGGCAAGCTGATCTCGAAGGCGAAGTACAAGAGCACCACCACCAACCGCAACCTGCGCACCGTCGAGAAGCTGCTGACCGCCTGACGAGTGCCCGCGGCTGGCGTCCGGAACCCTGCTGGTCGAGCCTGCCGAAACCCGTGATCCGAGGGCCATGGTTTCGGCAGGCTCAACCAGCGGGACCGGACCACGTAACCCGCCAGATGTCCGTTGTGTAAACGGTTCCACGAGCGAAACTCCGGACCGGTACGATACCTCCAGCCCGCGGCTCGCTGCGGCGGCCCCTCACCCCTCAGCGATCGGTCTGCTCCTCTATGACTTCCACTCCCGACGCCACGCGCCTCGCCTCCGTGCGAGCGCTGCTGTTCGACCTCGACGGCGTGCTCACACCAACGGCGGATGTGCACATGCACGCCTGGTCGCGGCTGTTCACTCCGTACCTGGAGTCGAAGGGGATCGAGAACGGCTATACCGACGCCGACTACTTCGCCTACGTCGACGGCCGCCCACGCTACGACGGCGTGCGCGCACTGCTCGCCTCGCGCGGCATCACCATTCCGGACGGTACCCCCGAGGACGCGCCCGAGCTCGAGACCGTCTGCGGCCTCGGCAACCGCAAGAACAGCGCCTTCAACGAGACGCTGGCCGAGGATGGCGTCGCGCCGTACCCCGGCTCGATCGCCTTCGTCGAGGCCGCCGTCGCCGCGGGCCTCGAGGTCGCCGTGGTCACCTCCAGCCGCAACGGCCTGCCGGTGCTCGCCGCCGCGGGCATCCGCGACCGTTTCGAGGTCGTCGTCGACGGCCTGCTCGCCGCCGAGAAGCACATCGCCGGCAAGCCGGCGCCCGACACCTACCTCTACGCCGCCGAGCTGCTGGGCCTCAGTGCCGCCGAGTGCGTTGTCGTCGAGGATGCGCACTCCGGCGTGCAGGCCGGCGCGGCCGGGCACTTCGGCCTCGTCGTCGGCGTCGACCGCGGCGTCGGTCGGCAGACCCTGCTCGACCACGGCGCGGACATCGTCGTCGATGATCTCGCCGAACTGATCCCGGCTCTGCCGGGACGGAATCAGGCACAGCCCTCTTTGCCCACCACCTCGACCGAAAAGTAAGCATGAACCCCATCACCTCCGACCCGCTCGACCGCAACCACTTCCCGATCGACGAGTGGGCCCTGGTCGAGACCGAGTTCGACGCCGCCCTGCAGGGGCGCACCGAGACCCTCTTCGCGGTCGGCAACGGCTACCTGGGCCTGCGCGGCAACCTCGAAGAGGGCCGCGACGGCTACGCCTACGGCACCTTCATCAACGGCTTCCACGAGACCTGGCCGATCCGGCACGCGGAGGAAGCGTTCGGATTCGCGCGCGTCGGCCAGACCATCGTGAACGTCCCGGATGCCAAGATCATCCGCCTCTACGTCGACGACGAGCCGTTCGTGCTCTCCGAGGCCGACATCCTGAAGTACTCGCGCAAGCTCGACTTCGCCGACGGCGCCCTCATCCGCGAGCTGGAGTGGCGCACGCCCTCCGGCAAGCGCGTCCTGATCCGCTCGAAGCGGATGGTGAGCTTCACCGATCGCCACCTCGCGCTGATCGACTACGACGTCACCCTGCTCGACGCCGACGCCTCGGTGCTGATCTCGAGCCAGATCCTGAACCGTCAGGACGGCGTGGACGAGTTCCACGCCAACCCCGCGGCGGAGGCGGCCGGCTTCGACCCGCGCAAGGCCGAGTCGTTCCAGGATCGCGTGCTGCAGCCGCGCCTCAAGCGCGTGAACGGCACCCGCTACCTGCTCGGTTACCGCACCACCAACTCCGGCATGACCATCGCGGCCGGCGCCGAGCACATCCTCGAGACCGAGAACGAGTGGGACCAGACCTCCCAGATCGACGACGACCTCGCCAAGCACGTCTACCGCGTGAAGGCGAAGGCCGGCGTGCCGATCCGCCTCGTCAAGACCATCACCTACCACTCCTCCCGCGGCGTGCCCGTGCGCGAGCTGGCCGACCGCTGCGACCGCACGCTCGACCGCGCGCGTGAGACCAGCCCCGAGGAGCAGTTCGCCAAGCAGCGCGAGTGGCTCGACGACTTCTGGAAGCGCTCCGACGTCGAGATCGAGGGCCAGCCCGCGATCCAGCAGGCCACCCGCTGGAACATCTTCCAGCTCGCCCAGTCGACCGCCCGCACCGACGGCGGCGGCGTCGCGGCGAAGGGCGTTTCGGGCTCCGGCTACGGCGGCCACTACTTCTGGGACACCGAGGTCTACGTCCTGCCCTTCCTCAGCTACACCGCGCCGCTCGTCGCGCGCAACGCGCTGCGGTTCCGGCAGAACATGCTGGAGGCGGCCCGCTCGCGCGCGGCCGAGCTGAACCAGCACGGCGCCCTGTTCCCGTGGCGCACCATCAACGGGCAGGAGTCGTCGGCGTACTACGCCGCCGGCACCGCGCAGTACCACATCGACGCCGACATCTCGTATGCGCTGATGCAGTACGTCTCGGCCACCGGAGACGACGACTTCCTCGCCCGCGGCGCGATCGACATCCTGGTCGAGACCGCCCGGCTCTGGGCCGACCTCGGCTTCTGGCGCTCGAACGGCGACGACCACTTCCACATCCACGGCGTCACCGGGCCCGACGAGTACACCACCGTCGTCAACGACAACCTGTACACGAACGTGATGGCCCGCTCGAACCTGCGCCAGGCCGCCCGCGCCGTCGAGCTGCTCAAGGCCGTCGAGCCCGCCGCCTACGAGCGGATGGTCTCGCGCCTGCAGCTCGAGGACGGCGAGGTGCTCGAGTGGTCGCGCGCCGCCGACAAGATGCACATCCCCTACGATGCGAAGGCGGGCATCCACCCGCAGGACGCGGCCTTCCTCGAGAAGGAGCTGTGGGATCTGGAGAACACGCCAGCCTCGAAGCGCCCGCTGCTGCTGCATTTCCACCCGCTGGTGATCTACCGCTTCCAGGTGCTCAAGCAGGCGGATGTGGTGCTCGCGCTGCTGCTGCAGGGCAACGAGTTCACGCCCGAGCAGAAGCGCAAGGACTTCGAGTACTACGACGCGCTGACCACGGGTGACTCGACGCTCTCCGCGGTCGTGCAGTCGATCATCGCGGCCGAGGTCGGTTACCACGAGCTGTCGCTGAAGTACTTCATGTCGGCGCTGTTCGTCGACCTCGCCGACCTGCACCACAACACCTCCGACGGCATCCACGTCGCCTCCACCGGCGGCGTCTGGTCGGCGCTGGTCTATGGGTTCGGCGGTATGCGCGACCACGGCGGTCGGATCACCTTCGAGCCGCGCCTGCCGTCGGAGTGGACCAAGCTCAGCTTCCGCGTCACGCTGCACGGCACCCGCGTGCGCGTCGAGGTCGGCCAGGACGCGATGGTGCTCACCGTCGAAGAGGGCGACTCCGCCACCTTCTCGGTGCGCGACGAGTTCGTGCACGTCGCCGCGGGCAACCCGGTCACGGTCGGCCTCGGCCACCAGGGCCCCCGCCTGACCGGCGCGCCGACCACCTCCGACATCGAGGGCACCCGCCGCGCCGACGGCTCGGTGATCACCGCCTCCATCCCCACCATCACCACCTCCAACGACCCCGACGTCCTCACCGCCCCGTAAGGGCGCCCCGTCCCGCGAATCTCGCGAATCTCGCGAAATTTCGCGAGATTCGGGGCTGCGGACGAGATCGGCTGCCGCGGCACCCGACCTCGTCCGCGTGGACGGATCTCGCGAACGTGTCACACCGCGGACCCGGGCGGTGTCGTATGGGGGACAGGGAGGAGGCCACCGTGGCCGACAAGGAGAAGGCGCCGAAGACGAAGAAGCACGTGGTCGTGATCGGCGGGGGATACGCCGGAGTGATGGCGGCGAACCGGCTGGCGACGCAGGTGCCGGTGACGCTGGTCACGGCGGCGCCCCGCTTCGTCGAGCGGATCCGGCTGCACGAGGTCGTGGCCGGTGTCCGGGCGGATGCGGAGGTCGAGTACACCTCGCTGCTGCACCCCACCGTGCGGCTGCGCGTCGGCCGGGTCGTGCACCTGGGCGAGCGGATGCTGCGGCTCGCGGACGGCGAGACGCTCGCCTTCGACCACGCGGTCTACGCCGTCGGCAGCGCCGCGGCCGGCGGCATCACCTCGGCCGACGGCGCCGCCCGCATCCGCTCCCAACTCGACGCGTTGCCCGCCGGCGCGGGCGTCGCCGTGCTCGGCGGCGGCCTCACCGGCATCGAGACCGCGGCCGAGATCGCTCAGGCCCGCCCGCACCTCCGCGTCGAGCTGCGCACGAGCGGCGTCGTCGCGCCGCACGAGAGCGCGCGCGGGCGCGCATCCGCTCTCGCCTCGCTGCGACGGCTGGGAGTCGACGTGGTCGAGAACGTCGGCACTCCCGCGAGCGCCGACGTCGTCATCCGCTGCACCGGCTTCGCGGTGCCCGCCCTCGCCGCCGACAGCGGGCTGCCGGTCGACGCCGACGGCCGCATACGCGTGGACCCGAGCCTGCGCGTGCTCGGCAGCGACACCCTCTACGCGGCAGGCGACGCCGCCGTGATCGACGACCCCGGCTACGACTACCTGCGGATGAGCTGCGCCGCCGCCCTGCCGATGGGTGCCCGAGCCGCGGACAGCATCCTCGCGACCCTGCGCGGCGAGGTGCCGCGGCCGCACGACGCCGGCTTCCTCGCGCGCTGCGTCAGCATCGGTCGGCGGGATGCCCTGCTGCAGTTCGTCGGTCGCGATGACCACGCAGGACGGGTGGTCCTGAACGGCCGCGCCGCCGCGCTGATGAAGGAGACGATCTGCCGGTACACCCTGCGCTGGCTGCGCACCGAGGCGAAGCGTCCGGGCGCCTACGCGGCGCCGAAGGGGCCGGCGCGGACGAAGGAGCTGGTGGCATGAACGCCGATGACGCGTACCGCCGGCATCGCGGCCTCGTCTTCACCATCGCCTACGACATCACCGGCTCGGTGGCGGATGCGGAGGACGTAGCGCAGGAGACCTACCTCGCCTGGCGCGACGTCACCGCGGAGGTCGCCGATCCGCGCGCCTACCTCGCGGCAACCGCGACCCGCCGGGCGCTGAACTCGCTGCGCACCGCCGCCCGCCGCCGCGAGGACTACATCGGCCCGTGGCTGCCCGATCCGCTCCCCACCGCCGAACTCGACCCCGAGGAGCGCGCCATCACCGCCGACGCGGTCTCGATGGCGCTGCTCGTGGTGCTGCAGAGTCTGAGCGAGGACGAGCGCGCCGCGTTCGTGCTGCACGAGGTGTTCGGTTTCGGCTACGGGGAAATCGCCGCGTCGCTGCAGCGGACGGAGGCGTCGGTGCGCCAGCTGGTTTCGCGCGCCCGAGCGAAGGTGCGCGAGCGTCGACCGCGCAACGAGATCGGTGCCGCCGAGCACCGAGCGGTCGTCGAGCGCTTCGCCGACGCGGCGACCTCCGGCGACGTCGCCGCTCTGATCGCCCTGATGGCGCCGGATGCGGTGCTCACGACGGACAGCGGTGGCAAGGCCTCCGCCGCGCGGCGCCCCATCCTCGGGCCCGAGAACATCGCGCGTTTTCTGCTCGGGCTGGCCGAGAAGTACCCGAACTTCGTCGGCGAGGCCGCCGAACTCAACGGCCGCGTGGCGATGCTGTTCCGCGACGCGGGCGAGGTGATCGCCACCATCCAGTTCGACACCGCCGACGGCCTGGTGACCGACCTCTTCGCCATGCGCAATCCGGACAAGCTCGCCCATCTGTGAACGCGGCACCCCTCAGCGGGTTGTCGTTTCTTTGACCGGCCACAGAGACGACAACCCCCTGGAGGACGCGGGACGAGCCAGACTGAACCGCATGGCGATCACACAACGCACGGCTCTCATCGGCACCATCGCAGCGCTCGGGGCGATCCCCGTCGCATCGGGCGGCATCGGGATGATCGCGGGGCCGGAGGGTGCACCCGGGGGCGGCCCGACCACGGCGAGCGTCGACAGCGAATACCGCTTCGTCAACGTCTTCTGGGCCGCGGCCGGCGTCATCCTCTGGTGGTCGTTGCGGAAGCCGGAGGAACGCGCCGGGGTCACCCGGCTGCTGCTCGGCCTCGCCGCGGCGGGAGGCCTGCCGCGGCTGCTCTCGATCGCGCGGAAGGGATTGCCGCATCCGGTCTTCCGCGCGGTGACCGTGCTCGAGCTGCTCGTGGTGCCGATCGTCCTGATCTGGCACCTGCGAACGCTTCGACGCGGGGTCTGACGCCGGGTCTGGCGCCCACCCTGTACGGAACGAAGGATGGCGCCGCGCGCCACCCCGCGGCGCCGCGCCGAGATCCGCGGAATCACGCGGATCTCGGACTGGCCGATCATGGTGCCGATCCGCGCCGTCCTTCGTTTCGTACACGAGCCGGCCGAGACCGTCCCGGAAACGACGTTCGGCCCGCCGGAATCAGGGGTTCCGACGGGCCGAACGCGGTGAGAACTACGCGGAGGCGACCAGCGCGCTCACCGCGGAGGTGAAGAAGGGCAGACCGTCCACACCCGAGCGCATCGCGTCCGCGGTATCGGGGCCGAAGCCCGCCTCGATCGCGTGCTCGGGGTGCGGCATCAGACCCACTACGTTGCCGCGGGCGTTGGTGATGCCGGCGATGTCGTTCATGGAGCCGTTCGGGTTCACGTCGAGGTAGCGGAAGACCACGCGGCCCTCGCCCTCCAGCTCCGCCAGCGTCTCGGCCGAGGCGATGAATCCGCCCTCGCCGTTCTTCAGCGGGATGGTGATCTCCTGGCCGGCGGCGAAGTCGGAGCTCCACACGGTCGACACGTTCTCGACCCGGAGCTTCTGGTCGCGGCAGATGAAGGAGCCGTGGTCGTTGCGGATCAGTCCACCCGGCAGCAGATGCGCCTCGGTCAGCATCTGGAAGCCGTTGCAAATTCCCAGGACGGGCAGCCCGGCGTTCGCGGCCGCGATGACCTCGGTCATGATCGGCGAATGCGAGGCGATCGCGCCGCAGCGCAGGTAGTCCCCGTAGGAGAATCCGCCCGGCAGGATGACGGCGTCGACGCCCTGCAGGTCGTGGTCGCCGTGCCAGAGTGCGACCGGCTCGGCGCCGGCGAAGCGCACCGCGCGCTGAGCGTCGCGGTCGTCCAGCGAGCCGGGGAACGTGACGACGCCGATCTTCACTTACGCCTCCGAGGGGTAGTGGATGCCGACGACGTCCTCGATGACGCCGTTCGAGAGCATGTCGGCCGCGATCTGCTCGACGGTGCTGCGGACCTCGTCGGTCACGGTGTCGACGGTGATCTCGAAGCGCTTGCCGATGCGGACGCCCGAGATCTCGGAGTGGCCCAGACGCGAGAGGGCGCCGGCGACGGCCTTCCCCTGCGGGTCGAGCAGTTCGGCCTTGGGCATGACTTCAACGACGATCGTGGGCACCGATGTTCTCCGCATTGCAGGTGGGGGATGTGGCCGATCGGCCGCCTCGATCCTACCGCGATCGGCGCGGCCGGGGGCTGGTCGAGCGCGCGGTCGGGTCGTGATCGCGCATTCGCGCCGAGACCGCGGCGCCCACCTGCTTCGACAGCCGATGGGCCGGCGCCTCGACGAATCGCTCGAACAGGACCGCCAGCAGGATCGATACGGGCAGAGCCACGGCGATCGCCCGGAGCCAGTGCTCGCTGCCGATCAGGCGGCCGCTCGCGAGCACGATCGGGACGTGAACCAGATAGAGGCTGAACGAGATCCGGCCGAGCCACTGGAAGAAGCGCGTCTCGAGCAGGGCACGCAGCGGCGCCCAGAGCAACGCGCCCAGCACGATCACCGCAGAACACAGCGGGATGAGGGCCTCGGCGCAGTGGTACCACCCCTCTTGCGTGAGTGTCGCCCCGTACACCCAGCCGTCGGCGGCCATCCCCGCGCAGGCTGCGACCAGGATGAGCGACCACGCGAGGGGGCCTAGTCGGCGCTGCGTGAACGCCCGGATCGAGGGCAGGTTGCCGACGATCAGAGCGCCGAGCGCGAACGGCGCCAGGTAGCGCATGGCCGGCGCATCCGTTTGATAGCCGAGCCAGGCGACGATGATGGTCCCGACGGCGGACATCGCGGCGAGACGGCCTCGGGCGACGGTGGCCAGGATGGCGAACAGCGGCAGCGCGAACGAGAACCACAGCTCCCACTCGATCGACCAGAGCGGCGAGTTCACGCGACCCTCGCCGGAGGTGACGTCGAGCGTGCGCACGAAGGAGGTCCAGCTCGGTGGCTGCGGCGACAGCGCCGCGAGCCAGCCGTTCGGCTCGTCGGCGCGCAGCGGGGCGGTCGTGACGGCGACCACGGTGGCCAGAACGACGGATGCGCCCACGGGCAGCAGAAGCCGCACGACCCGCCGCGGGTAGTAGGCCCACCAGTCGAAGCCCTGTCGCAGCGCGGGGAGCACCACCGCGATCCCGCTCAGCACGAAGAACACGATCACAAAAGCCGGTCCGGCCACGAGGACGGAGAGCGGGGTCGAAGTGGCCAGCCACGCGGCCGTGCCGAACTCTCCGGGCGGCGCGCCGCGCAGGGTGAAGTTCGCGAACGGCGTCCACAGCATCAGGCAGTGGTGCAGGACGACGGCGGCGGCGGCGAGCCCGCGCAGACCGTCGAGCGAGCGCAGCCGAGGGATGGCCGCCACCTCCGTCGCGGATCCTCGACGGGATGGCGACATCCGGCCATCCTACGACCCCGCGACAGCCCGGATCAGGCCGTGCGCACTCGGATCAGGTTCGCCCACGGGTCGTCGAAGCTGACGGTGCGGCCGTCGTCGCGGGTGTCGACGCCGAAGTGCGCGAGCCGTTCGCCCAAGGCGCCGAGGTCATCCGCGGTCGGTACCACGATGTCGACCTCGCCGAGCCCGAGGGCGAGCTGGCGGCGACCGGCGCCGAGCGAGTTCCAGGTGTTCATCGCCATGTGGTGGTGGTACTTGCCGGCCGAGACGAACAGGGCCTGGGTTCCGTAACGCGTGGTGGTCTCGAAGCCGAGCCGGTCGACGTAGAACGCCTTCGCCGTCGCGACGTCGCCGACGCTGAGGTGCACGTGACCCACCGTGGCGCCGCCGAGGCGCGGGTCGGCGATGGATTCCTCGGTCAGGTTCTGCTGCAGGAAGGCGTTGGGGTCGAGGTAGAGGGTCTTCATCTCGATCTCGCCGTGGGTCCAGGACCACTCGCTGCGGTCGCGGTCCCAGTAGAGCTCGATGCCGTTGTTCTCGGGATCGTTGAAGTAGAAGGCCTTGCTGACCAGGTGGTCGGATGAGCCGGTGAATGAGCCGGGGTTGCGGCGCGCGACGCTGTAGACCGCGGCGGCGAGGGCCGCCTCCGTCTCGAACAGGATCGCGGTGTGGAACAGACCCGCGGATCCCGGGCTCGCGGCCTTCAATTCCGGCGAGTACTGCAGGATCACAACGGGCGTCGTGCCGCGCCCGAGCACCGCGACGGGTCCGTCCTGCGAGAGCACGTCGAGCGTCACGGCGTCGCGGTAGTACGCGATCATCCCGTCCAGGTCGGCGACGCGCAGCGTCACCGCGCCCATCGCGGTGTCGGCGGCCAAGATGTCGTTGCTCATGCCGCTCATGCTAAGCCCAACTTAGTTGTCCCCACAACTATCTCAAACGAAAAGTTGCAGCCCTCGCCGGGTCGGGGCTGCAACTTTTCGCTGGAACAGGCATTCAAGGAACGTCCAGCAAGCGCATAAGGGGCGCATCGGATTCGCCAAGCGTGCACACCGGGTCGGGGCGTGGAATCGGGGTCACAGCGAGCGAGGACGCGAACGCAGACGGCAATAGGAGGACCCGATCATGGACGAGCAGCACAACCCCGACGGCGCGAGCGAGGGCTTCGAGCCCGGCGCCGACGACCCCTCCCAGCGCGAGGCCGCGAAGAAGGACGACCGTCGCCGTCGTCGCCGCGCCCTCATCGCCGGCGGCGCCGGTCTCGCCGTGCTGATCGGCATCGCTGCGGGCGCCACCTCCTACGCCACCGCGCAGGAGACTCCGACGACCTCCTCCAGCACCGTCCAGGGCGAGACCATCGTGCAACTGCCGAACGGATCCGCCTTCGGGCGCGGCGGCATCAGCACGTACGGCGGCTACTCGCAGCAGCAGCAGCAGACCCAGCAGCAGACCCAGCAAAGCAGCACCACGGATGCGGTCGCCGCGAGCGACGCGCAGAAGGTCGGCGTGGTCACCATCGTCTCCACCCTCGGCTACGAGAGCGCCGCCTCCGCCGGAACCGGCATGATCCTCACCTCCGACGGCATGATCCTCACCAACAACCACGTCGTCGAAGGCGCTACCAGCATCGAAGTCACCGTCGAGTCCACCGGCGAGACGTACACCGCCACGGTCGTCGGCACGGATGCGACCAACGACGTCGCGGTGCTGCAGCTGCAGGATGCTTCGGGGCTGACCCCGGTGAGCTTCGACACCAGCGGAGTCACCGCGGGCGACGCGATCACCGCCGTGGGCAACGCGGAGGGCACGGGCGACCTGGTCGCCGCTTCCGGCACGGTCACCGCCACCGATCAGAGCATCACCACGCAGGCCGAGGGCAGTGCCGCGAGCGAGAGCCTCACCGGGCTGATCCAGCTCGATGCCGACATCGTCTCGGGCGACTCGGGCGGCCCGCTCTTCAACGCGAGCGGTCAGGTCGTCGGCATCAACACCGCTGCGTCCAGCGGCAGCGCCGACATCACCGGCTTCGCCATCCCGATCGCGACCGCGCTCGACATCGTCGCCCAGATCGAGGCCGGCGCCGATACCGCCACCATCGAGATCGGCTACCCCGCCTTCCTCGGCATCGGCCTCTCCAGCGCCACCGGGGCCGCGACGATCGCGGGCGTCTACGAGAACACCCCGGCCGCCGAGGCGGGTCTCGCCGCCGGCGACACCATCACCTCGGTGAACGGCACCGCGATCACCACGGGCAGCGCCCTGTCCGAACTGCTCGGCTCCATGGAACCCGGCGAGCAGGTCACCCTCACCTGGACGACGGCCGCCGGCACCACCGCCTCCGCCACCGTCACCCTCGCCGCCGGCCCCGCCGCCTAGGCCGCCCTCTCCCGGCGCCCGATTCCCCGTAGGCGCCTCCCGGGCAGTCGCCCGGCCCGTCGCCCACCCCCCGCGACGGAGCCGGCGGCGGCCCGTTCACGCCCGGTGCCGTTCACCAATGAAGCCCGCGTGCAGTTCCACGGTCGTGTAACGGGCCGGGCCTTCGCCCAGCTTCATTCCCGATCGCTCCCTCGCAGCAAATGACGATGAATGGGGTCCAGCGCCTCCGGAACGACGCCTTGAACCGCCCTCACGGTCATGTGCTGCGGGTCACGACGCCCCCGAGCCGTGCCGCGGCACTCCCGCACCCTCGTGCGCCCCGCCCCCGGTCGCCCCTCCGCCCCGTGGCGAAAGGTTGCAGGTCAACGCGCGTCGGCCTGCAACCTTTCGCCAGTACGGCGCGTCGGCCACCAGAACGCATCGCCGGTCAGGAACACCAGGGCCGGCACCAGCACCGTGCGCACCACGAGGGTGTCCAGCAGCACGCCGATGCAGACGATCACGCCGATCTGGGTCAGCGCCACCACCGGCAGCACGCCCAGCACCGCGAACACCGCGGCGAGCAGGATGCCCGCGCTGGTGATCACGCCGCCGGTCGAGGCGAGCGCGCGCACCATGCCTTCGCGAGTGCCGTGCGCGATCCGCTCCTCCCGCGCCCGGGTGACCAGGAAGATGTTGTAGTCCACCCCGAGCGCCACCAGGAACAGGAACGCGAACAGCACCACGTTCGCGTCGAACGCCGGGAACCCCAGCACGTTCTGGAACAGCACGTTCGACGCGCCGAGGCTCGCGAAGAAGGTCGCCAGCACGCTCGCGATCAGTAGCACCGGCGCCACCAGCGAGCGCAGCAGCAGTCCGAGGATCACGAACACGATCGCCAGGATCAGCGGGATGATCAGGGCCTGGTCTGCCTCCGCCGCACTCTTCTGGTCCAGCGCGGTCGCATCCGACCCGCCCACGAGCGCACCGGATCCGTCCAGCGCCGCGCGCAGAGCCGTCACCGTCGCGAAGGCGGCGTCGCTCTCGGGCTCCGCTGCGAGCGAGACCATCAGCTCGGTGTATTCGCCAGAGCTCTCGCCCACGCGGACCGAGTCGATGCCGTCGACGTCCTCCGCGGTCGCCTGAGCCGCCGCCGCATCCGTCGCGAGCACCACGGTCTGTGCGGTGAGCCCGGCGGAGAAGGAGTCGTCGATCAGCGCCTGCGCCCGCACGGACTCCGGCTCGCCCAGCAGCTGGTCGGTCTGCGACAGTCCGACGCGCGCCCCCATCAGGCCGAGGGCGAGCACGCCGACGCCGAGCACCGCGATGATCGCGACGCGTGCCGGCCGACGCGCGACTCCGCGGCCGAGCCGGGTCCAGAGCGACGGCTTCGCGGCGGCGTGGGAGTGTCCGGCGCGCGGCACGAATGGCCAGAACAGCCCGCGCCCGCAGACGACCAGCGCGGCGGGCAGCACCACCAGGGCGAACAGGATCGCGATGGCCACGCCGATCGCGCAGGCGAAGCCGAGCGCTCGATTGTTCGCCAGCGAGGCGAGCAGCAGCGTGAGCAGCGAGAGCGCGACCGTTCCGCCGCTCGCCGCGATCGCGGGCCCGGCGCTGCGGACCGCGGTGAGCATCGCCGTGTGCCGGTCCGGCTCGTGCAGCAGCTCCTCGCGGTAGCGCGCGACGAGCAGGAGCGCGTAGTTCGTGCCGGCGCCGAAGACCAGCACCGAGAGGATGCCACCGGTCGACGCGTCGATCGTGATGCCCAGCGGCTCCGCGAGCGAGGTCACCACGACCCGAGCCAGGCCGTCGGCCGCTCCGACCACGGCGAGGGGAACGATCCACAGCACCGGGCTGCGATACGTGATGATCAACAGCACGGCGACCACGATGACGGTGACCAGCAGCAGCCGGAAGTCGGCGCCGGCGAAGGCGTTGGAGATGTCGGCCTGGAAGCCGATCGCTCCGGTGAGGTACCTGTCCAGCCCGCTCGGCAGGTCGTCGGAGGCGGCCTCCCGCAGCTCGGTCGCGGTCGCCTCGATGTCGGCCTCGGCGCTCGCCTTGTCCAGCGGCACGGCGACGAGCGCCGCCGATCCATCGTCACTGAACTGCGGGCGCACGGCCTCCGGCGCGCTGGAGAGTGCCGCGAGGGCGGTCGCACGCTCCGTGATCGCGGCCGAATCGGCTGCGGTGAGCCCGCCGTCGCGATGCCAGAGCACGATGCCCGAGGTGCTGTCCGAGGAGGGGAACTCGGCCAGCAGCGCCGTGACCTGCGCCGATTCCGCCCCATCGGGCAGGCCGGATGCGGGATAGCTGTCGCTGGATGAGCCGGGCAGCCCGGCGAACAGAGCGCCGATGGCGACGAGGGCACCGACCAGGGTGACCCACGCCGTCCGTCGGGCGGTGATGAACCGGGTGATCGCGCGCATCCGTAACTCCTCAGTCGGCTGATTGTTTTATAGCCTAACGAGTTGTCCGGTCACCGCCGAAGCCGAGGCGACCCCGCCATTCGTCGAGCGTTGTGCCCGTGACGTCGAAAAGCTCCTCGCCGCGATGCGGCACCGGCACCTCCGTCGCCGTGACGCGGATACCGCGCGGCAGCAATTCGATGAGCGATCCGGCCGAGGCGACCACGGAGCGTTCGTGCTCCGGGCCGGCCAGGACGTCGGTGCGGTTCGCGACGCCAGGAGTGACGACCACGGGAATGCCGTGCGTGCTGTCCACGAGCTGGTGATGCCAGTGCCCCGCCAGCACGAGTCGCACGGATGAACCCTCGACGGCCGCCCAGAAGTCGTGCGCGTTCTGCAATCCGATCGTCGCGTGCAAGGGGGTGACCGCCTCGATGGGCGGATGATGCAGCACGATCACCGTGGGCCGATCGGAGGCGCTCAGACGCTCGCGCAACCAGGCGAGCGTCGGCTCGCTCAGGAGTCCCCACGACGCGCCGCCCGGCACGCTGCTGTCGAGGGTGAGGATGCGCACGCCGGCGACGTCGGTCTCGTGATCGTACGGACCGCTCGCGCCGAAACCCACGCGGTCGTCGTGATTCCCGAGCGCGTAGATCGACGCGGCTGCGTGGGCGAGCGCCCACGCGCCGACCCTCTCGCGCAGAAGAGCGTAGGAGGCGGCACTACCGTCGTTCGACAGATCGCCGGACACGACAACGGCGTCGACGTCCACGCGGTCGTGGGCCGCGAGCACCGCCTCGAGCGACAGCAGCGGGTCGATCACCCGGTTGTAGCGCGCCGCAGGATCACCGAGCAGATGCGTGTCCGAGAGGTGCAGGATGCGCAGGCCGCACGGCGTTGGCTCCTGCGCGTGCACACGGGCATCCGCAGTGATCGCGGCTGCCTCGATCCGTTCGGCGTTGACCTCATCGGTGCCGACCGCCCAGGCACGCGCCTGTTGCGGCGTCTTGCCGAAGCGGATGTGGCGCGCCTCCAGGCGCCGCAGCCGCTCGTCCGGCTCGAGGTCGAGGTGCAGTCGCAGATCCAGCAGGGCTCCGACGCCGGCCCAGCCGTCCTCGTCGAGCAGCAGGTAATTGCCTTCCACGAGGATGACGGTGCGCGCGCCGATCGGGAGGCGCACCGCGTCCGGAACCGGCTCCTCGATGCTGCGGTCGAAGCCTCGAGCGAACACGGTGTCGCCGGGCACGACGGAGCGCAGACGCTCCAGCAGCGTGCTGAACGCCGCGACGTCGAAGGTGTCGGGCGCACCCATCCGCCCGCGCCGCCCGAGTCGCGTCAACTCGGACTGCGGCAGGTGGTAGCCGTCCATCGGCAGCAGCAGGGCGTCGTCGATCTCCGCGACGAGCTCAGCGGCGAAGGAGGACTTACCGCTGCCTGGGGAGCCGGTCAGCCCGACGAGCGTGAGGGCGCGACCCTCGGCGGTCTTCCGGATCAGATCGGCGACGGCGTGGACGCCCGTGTACTCCCGCATGCCAACCATCCTCCCGGCTGGGGCATGCTCGACACGCCCGGGATGCATTCCGAGTGGGGGTCGGTTTGACAGGGGTCGGGGTTGTGCGTAAATTATCCCGAGTCGCCACAAAGGCCGCAGGGATACGGGATGAGCTCAG
>JABMLH010000008.1 GCA_013205085.1 Microbacteriaceae bacterium VKM Ac-2854
GGTAACCCACTTCGATACCGGAGATCCTCGCTATTTCAACTCACGCCACGCTGAACACAACCTCCCGGGGAACTACAGCTAGTCCGTCCGCTACGACGGCCGCCTCGACACGATCGTCGAGAACGACCACCGGCACGATCCGTTGGGCCGCGACCTGCGCGAACACGGCCGACTCGTGGTTACTCATTCGGGCTCTCCTCGAGAAAATCGCTGGTTGATGTCAGGGCGAGAGCGGCTTGGGCGTGACCCGCGGCAAGCCGAGAGGCAGGCGGTTCTCCCCGCATCAAGCTGGCGAGATAACCACCGGCGAAGGCATCACCCGCGCCGACTTCTTCGACCACGTCGACACGAGGCGCCGGCACGAAGACGTCGGCGGATCCGGGTTCGAGCAGGGTGGCCCCGATCGCGCCGTCCTTCACGACGACAGAACCTGTCGGAAGCTCGATGCGGAGATCAGCCGCACGACGGACTCCCCAGAGCCGCGCCGCCTAATCGAGGCCGATGAAAACGATGTCCGAGCGTCGGGCCAATTCGCGCAGCGCGTCGGCCGCTGCCGCGGGGGTCCATAGCGCCGGCCGGTGGTTCACGTCGAAGCTCACGACGATGCCGTTCGCCTTCGCGCGATCGATCAGAACGTCAACAGCCGCTGCAGCGGACGTCGATAAGGCCGGCGTGATTCCCGACAGGTGCAGCACCGCGACGTCGTCGAGGCGGATCCGCTCGACATGGTGCGGGGACATGAGGGATGCTGCGGAGCCGGTTCGGTAGTAGCTGACTTCCGCGCCGGGGTCCTTGACGTACATCCCGGTCGGCGCATCACGGTCCCATTCGACGGTCGAAACGTCCACCCCTCGACCGGCGATGGTGCGATGGACGCGCCGGCCGAGGGCATCGTCCCCGAGACGACTGAACCAGCGCGCCGATACACCGGCGTGCGCGGCGTGCGCGGCGACGTTGGACTCCGCCCCGCCGGCGTCGACACGGAAGTGCTCGGCATCGACGACGGATTCGCGCTCTCGGGGAGTGATGACCGCCATGGTCTCCCCGACGGTCAGCAGCACGCTTCGAGTCGTCATCGCTGCGCACGGGCTTCCATCAACAGCGCCAGGCGCGCGTCGTCGACGGTCTTCTCGAGCCGGAGCACGAGGAGCACCTCGGCGTCGCGCTCGTCGTACAGGTACCGGCGCTGCCACTCGTAGAAGTAGGGTCCGTCGCCCACGATGCGCAGGTGGCGTTCGAGACCTTCCAGCACCCAGGCGGACTGAGAGATATCGGCCAGCGAGTCGTTCGCGTAGAACCCGAGCCACACGCCGACCTCCGTGCCGCGCAAGGATTCGTCAGCGCGCAGGTAGGCCCGGCGGGCCTGGTCGGCTTGGAGGAACGCCCGCTCGGCGTCGCCGTCCAAGGCCGAAAGCAGACTCCGACAGGTCAACGAGGCACCGAGGTAGTCGTAGCGGTGGATGCGCGCCTGGGCGAGAAGGCTCTGCTCGAAGAGTTCCCGTGCACCGCTGCCGAGGTTCAGCGCCGCCATGCCGTACTCGTCGTCGAGCGCGGCGTACGAGTCGACGCCGCGCTCGAACATCGGCAGCAACGCCTCCAGCTGGCCGCGGAGATCCGCCGCCGCCGTCAGCCACCGCAACTCGTCCGATCGGGCGGACGGGTCGCGGAGGTACTGCGTCACCAGGACCCTCGGAATGTGATTCGCGAACTGTTCGCCCGCGTGCTCGTCCCATTCCGCTCCGAAGCGCACAGCAGCACCGGCGTATGCGTCGAGGGCCTCGGCGACGATCGGCGCGACCTCGGCCCCGAAGTACTCGGCTGCGTACTCCTTGCGGTGTTCGTCCACGTCGACGGCACCGTCGCGCCAGCTTCGCGCGATCAGATCGAGCATGTACACGTGTGGGCGGACGTTGGAGCAGTTCACGATCCACAGATCGTCCATGCAGCGGCCGAGAACGCTCTGAAGTTCGGCCTCCACGTGCTCGGCCCGGTTCGGCAGCATGGTGATGTGATTGGCGGCCTGGAGGTCGTAGAACGACGCGTGATAGTAGATGCCGTTGCGGCCGGGATCCTCGGCATCCGCGAAGGCGGGAATGCGCGGGTTGTTGTTCTCTTGGCGCCGGGTGACCATTCGGCCGTAGCCGTTGTCGGCCCAGATCTTGATCAGGTCGTCCGGGAAGTCGAGCACTCCGGCCCGCAGCAGCTCCAGGGTTTCGCCGTAGAGGTAGATGCACGCCTCGGCATCCGGAATCGCCTGCTTGAGCATGTCGTACTGGATCCGGATCACCTCGCTGACCAGGGCTCCGCGGGATGCGTCGGTGTCGTAAGTGGGATCGTCCGCCCAGAACGGCTTGTCGCCCTGGCCACGGAAGCCCAGGTTCCAGATCACGCGGTGATCACGCTTGCTCTCGATGGACTCACTCCAGAGCCGGTGGAACAGCTCGGTGTTCTCGGCGTAGGACGGCGCCAGGCCCGGGTAGGCGCGGATGAACATCTCGGCGCCCAGCGGCTCCGCGTGATGCTGCGCGACGGCGAGACCCATCCGGGTCGCCAGGTCGATGTGCCGAAGGACGCTCGCCTGATCGGTGCCGGGGATGACGACGTTCCCGCGCAGGCGTAGTAGTGCCTCGAAGGTCATCTCCCATGGTGCGAGCGGGTCGCCGTCGATCGACCAGGTGTTCAAGAGCACTTCGTCGTTCACGAACCAGCCGCGTAGCCGCACTGCGGCCTCGGTCGATCGCCGATGGAAGTCGGCGGCGACGTCGACGCTCGCCTGCAGCGCGGGCCGATGGTCGTTCCAGAACCAGAACGGTGGGACTCCGAGCAGTACTTCGCTGATCTCGTAGATTCCGTAGACGAAGCCCAGATCGCCGCCGGCGCTGAGCACCAGCGCGCCATCGACCACGCGGAGGTCGAACGACTCTCGGCCGGTCGCTTCATCGATGACGAGCCGTATGGCGCTGCCGTCTTCCGCAGCGGGAGCGAGCGTCCTGCAGAGATCGCGGCGGAGTGCGGCGAGGGCGTGTTCGACGGGCGGGGTGGCGGCATCGGCGATGACCGGTGAGTCCCGTGTGAGTAGCGCTGACATGGAGCGGTTCCTTCCGTCCGTCATGACTGGTCGAGGGCGAAGACTCGCCGCGGCTGGACGTCGATGAAGTCGACGATCGCTTCGGCGGCTTCCTCGAGGGGGAGACGGTGCTCGGCGACGAGGGTGGCGAAGTACCGGGCCGTGACGCGCCGGTTCATGTCGTGCCGGGCGGGGATCGAGCAGAGCGCTCGAGTGTCGTCGATGAAGCCCGAGAGCTTGCCGAATCCGGCGTTCGCGCTGACGGCCGAGAGGTAGCGGGTGATCGCCTCGGGCGTATCGATGAACCACCAGGGCGCCCCGATGTACAGGCCCGGGTAGAAGCCGGCCAGCGGGGCGAGCTCGGCGGAGAAGACCGTCTCATCGGTCGTGAAAGCGACGAGGCGGAAGCCGGGCTCGTTCCCGAAGGCATTGAGCACTTCGCGGAGTGCGAGCACGAACTCGCCACGGAGCGGGATGTCGGCTCCGACGTTCGCGCCGTATTGCTTGAGGGTGCGCCGGTCGTAGTCGCGCTCGATCGCCGGATGGATCGTCATCACGAGGCCGTCCTCGCTCGAGAGCCGGGCCTGTTCGAAGACCAGGTGCCGCTGCAACGCCCGTGCATCCGCGGCGCCGATCCGTTGCGCCCGTGCCTCCCGGTACAGACGCGCGGCGTCGTCGGCGTTCAGCCGGGCGGCGACGGCGTCGCGGTGCGAGTGATCCGTCGATACAGCCCCGCGAGCGGCGAAGTAGGCCCGACGCGAGCGCAGAGCGTCGATGTATCCGTCGAGGGAGGCGACGTCGACGTCGGAGCGCGCGCCGAGCGCCTCGCTGCGCGCGAACCAACTCGGATCCCCCGGCTCGAGCAGTGAGTCGGGGCGGAAGGTCGGCACGACATGGGTCGACACGGATGAATCTGCAGCGAGCTGAGCGTGACCGTCCAGGATGTCCAGCGGATCATCCGTCGTCGCGAGCACGTCGACCCTGAAACGCTCCAGAAGTCGCCGGGGCCGGAACGCGGATTCACTGAGCTTCGCGGTCACCTCGTCGTAGATGTCGTCCGCGGTCTCGGGACCGAGCGCGCTCTCGACGCCGAAGATCCCGTGCAGCTCGTCCTCCATCCAGGTCCGCATGGGGGTGCCGCGGAAGACGGCCCAGTTCTCGCCGAGCAGTCGGAACGCGGCGCGGGACGCCTCAGGGGTCGGCTCCGCCACGCCGACACCGAGTTCGTGCAGCGGCACACCGTGGGCGTGCAGCAGCCGAGTGACGTAGTGGTCGGGAGTGAGCAGCAGCTCCGTCGCATCGCGGAACGGTCTGTCCTCGGTGAGCCACTCGATCGGGACATGTCCGTGGGGGGAAACGATCGGCGATTGGGCGACGAGACCGTAGAGCTCTCGTGTGAGCGCCCGCAGTCCTGGTTCTGCGGGGAGCAGCCGGTCGGGGTCCGCCTCAAACGCCGTTGATCGAGTCACGTCCACATTGTGTCGGCTGACCGTGACCGCGCTCGGGTCGTTGCGGCGCTTTGCGGCGAGACGCGGCGGCACCGAATTGCGCGGCCTAGGCGCGGCGGATTCGCCGTGCGCTGCTGGCGCGCGGAACGAATTTGGTCGCCGCGACGACGATGCGCGTCTCCGCCGGCCGGGTCTGCATGATCCTCTCGATCAGCAGGCGGGCGGCGAGGGTACCGATCTCGTCGCGCGGCAGCCGGATGGATGACAGCGCCGGTGTCACGAACGAGCTCAGCGGGATGTCGTCGATCCCGATCACGGAGACGTCCTCCGGCACACGGATCCCCTGGTCGCGGAGCGCAGCGATGAATCCTGTCGCCATGAGGTCGTTGTACGCGATGACTGCTGAGGAGTGGAACCGGCGGTAGTTCTCCTCGGCAGCGATACCGCCGGCGAAGCTCGGCGGGTTCGGACCGAGCCGATGCAGCGTCATCCGATGTTCTTCGCACGCTTGCATGAGTTCATGCCAGCGCACCCCGGCCGTCCAGGACGCCTCCGGCCCGTCGAGGAACGTCACCGATTCGTGGCCCAGCTCGCGCAGATGCCGGATCGCGGCCTGGATTCCGGGCCGCATGTCGAAGATGGCCCCGGGCACACCGCGCACGATGCGGTTCAGCAGCACGGTCGGCCGTGTCTCCGCGGTCTTGCGCACCGCCGTTTCCGACATGCGCGACGACGCGAGGATGAAGCCGTCCACGTGCTCCGCGAGCTGTCGCACCGCACCGCGCTCCACGGAGGCGGTCTCGTCGGCATCCGCGACCAAGAGTCCGAAACCGGAGCGCAGCGCCTGCTCCTGGGCGCCCTTGATGACGCCGGCGAAGAACGGATTCGCGAGGTCCGCCACGAGGATCGCGATCAGACCTTGCAGCGCTCCGGCCGGCTCGGTGACGAGCGGTTCGGTGCGGTAGCCGAGTTCCGCAGCGACTTCTCGAACCCGTTTGGCGGTCGCCGCATTGACCTGCCCCGGTCTCGAGAGTGCGCGGGACACGGTGGACGTTGCGACGCCGGCGACGCGCGCCACATCGCGGATGGTCGCACGCGACTTCACGGGCTCCGGTTCGGGCATGTCCTCATCCACGTGGTGCTCAGCGACGGTGCGATTTTTCGACCGCCTCCCACAGTCCGTTCAGGTAGGTGATGCCGAGACCTCGATCGTAGAGGCCGTATCCCGGGCGACCGATCTCATCCCAGATCATTCGTCCGTGGTCGGGGCGGATGTAGCCGTCGAATCCTTCATCGTGCATCGCCTTCACGATCTCGAACATGTCGAGAGATCCCTCCGAGGAGAGGTGCGCCGACTCGACGAAGTCGCCCTGATCGCCGACGAATCGGATGTTACGCAGGTGAGCGAAGGACACGCGCCCCTGTTTCACGAAATGACGCATGATCGCCGGAACGTCGTTGGCAGGATTCTCCCCGAGGCTGCCGGTGCAGATGGTCAGGGCGTTGGCTGGACTGTCGACCATGTCGACGATCGCCTGCAGGTCGGGGAGGTCTTTTACGATCCTCGGCAGCCCGAAGATACCGAACGGCGGGTCGTCGGGGTGGATCGCCATGGCGATACCGTTCTCCTCCGCCACCGGCACCACGCTTTCCAGGAAGTAGCGCAGGTTGTCGGCCAGTCCCGCGTCGTCCAGCCCGTCGTACATCGCGAACAGTTCGCGCAGCGAAGCGAGGCGCTCGGGCTCCCAGCCAGGCATGACGTATCCGGCGGATCCGGACGACACGGTCTCGAGCGCCCGTTGCGGAGTCAGGTCCGCGACCTTCGCGTGCTCGTACGCCATCGTGAACGAGCCGTCGGCGAGCCTGCGCGAGAGGTCGGTTCGTAGCCAGTCGAAGATGGGCATGAAGTTGTAGCAGATCACTTTCACGCCGATGTCACCCAACCGGCCGATCGTGGTGCGGTAGTTCTCGATGTGTCGATCGCGATCGCCACCACCGATCTTGATGTCGTCGTGGATGTTGACGCTCTCGATCACCTCGAGATCCATGCCGGCGTCGTTCACCTGGCGCTTGAGCCGCCCGATCTTGTCCTCCGGCCATGCCTCTCCCACCGGGACGTCCCAGAGTGCACCGACGACGTTGCGGACGCCGGGGATCTGACGGATGTGTCGGAGGGGGACGGTGTCGTTCTCCTCACCGAACCAACGGAATGACATCTTCATGCGGGAACTCCTTCGTGGTTGAGCGGGGCCGACGCGACCGCGCGGTGCAGTGTGGCCCTGACCGCGCCGGGTCCGGCCAGTAGCGAGCGCAACTGCGTTTCGACGGTGTCGGCGAGTGCCGACGAGGATAGGTCGGTGCCGAAGATGTCGCGTTCGGCGAGGATGCTCCGGGCGGCGTCGCCGAGGGTGGCCGGCCGGTCCCAGCGGACGTCGCTCAGCCGATCCCGGAGTCGCTCGAGGGAGGGATCGGGGCTGACGACGAAGGCCCGGCCTTCGTCGTCGATGCCGAGCAGGTAGCGGATCCAGGCGGCGATGACCAGCGGAACGTAGCGCAGCCGACCGTCCGCGCCGGACCGCGCGGCGAAGTGGATGGTGTGGCCGAAACGCGCCTCGAGCTTGTGCGAGGTGTCCGTCGCGATGCGTTGCGGGGTATCAGGAAGCCCGGGATTGATCAGGCGACGTTCGAGAACGTCGTCGAGGAACACCTGCGGATCGATGATGCCGGGCGGGTCGACGGCCGGCAGGGCTTCATCTTCGGCGAGGCGACGGATCATGCTTGCGATGTCTGGGTCCCGCGCTTCGGCGCTGATGGAGGTGTAGCCCAGCAGACAGCCGAACACGGCCATCGCGGTGTGCAACGGGTTCAGGCACGCCCCCACCTTCATCTTCTCGACCCGGTCGACGGTTTCCCGATCCGCGAGGAGCACGCCGGCCGCCTCGAAGGGCGGACGTCCGTTCGGGAAGTCGTCCTCGATCACGAGCAGATTGAATTCCTCCGTGTTGGAGAAGTCGGCGAGCGGGGTGCCGCCCGGACGGTCGCGGATCCGCGCGTCACCGAGGTCGAAGCGTTCGGCGAGCTTCGACGCGACAGCGGGGTCGGGCATCGGCGTGATCCGGTCGATCATGGTGCTGGGGAATGCGACGCGGCGTTCGTCGTCGAGGTAGTCGATGAACGCGCGTTCCGCGACGTTTGCGGCAAGCCAGGCGTCCGCGATCGCGCGGACGGCCCCGGCGACGCGGTCGCCGTTGCCTGCGAAGTTGTCCGTACTCACCACGGCGATCGGAGCGGCGCCGGTGCGGAAACGGGCGAGGAGCAGTGCCGTCAGCAACTCCATCGCCGAGGCCGCCTCCGCCGGATCCGCGGTGACGGCGTTCACGGCGTAGGCCTTCTCGGTCACCGCCAGCGTGATGAGTTGCAGCGACGGTGCCGCCGCGATCCGGCGGGTTTCGGTCCAGTCTTCTGAAAGCGGGGACGCGACGTGAAGGCTGCGCGCGATGCTGCCGACCACCGTCGGGTGGATGGTGCCGTCCGTCTTCATCACGACGTCGACGAAGAGGTCGTCGATCTCATGGAAGCGCGCCACTCGGGCGGGATCGCGGGTGTCGAGAAGGTGGATCCCGGTGCGCGACAGCCCGCGATCGAGGAGCGTCTGCGCGATGCGGGCGTGGAAACTGCGGAACAGATTCCCTGCACCGATGTGCAGCCAGATGGGCTCCGCCTCGGACCGTGTTCGCATGTCGCCGCGGACGAAACCGGGCACGGAATAGCCGGCGCGGGCGAACTCGCCCATCGCCGCATCCTTCAACAGCAATACCATCCGCGCCTCCTTGAGCGTGCGTCCCCGGTGGGTCCGTCGAGACGAGCATGGAGAGTTGGACGGTGGACTGTGTCGTGTTCGGGCCGTTTGCGCTCGCGGTTTGTGACCGGTCCCGGCGACGGTGCTACTTTCACCGAGCCGAGAACAGTGGCGCCTCCCGATCATCGGACGATCGGGGTCGGCGGGTCACGTTCATCCCCAACGGAGAGGTCGAGCAACGATGCGACGACAGCACATTCGCCCCGCACCCCGCGTCTCATCGCAGACGTGGCGCGCGCCTCGAGAGCAGCGGGCACGATGAGCCTCGCCGAACTCCGGAGCATCACCAAGAGCCGAGGCACGGCCAGTGCGACCGGCGACAAATCCGAGAACCGTGCCGCCCTGCTTTTCCTCCTCCCCTGGCTGATCGGGGCCGTCGCTCTGACGCTCGGACCGATGATCGCCTCGCTGTACCTCTCGTTCACGAACTACAACCTGCTCGAGGCCCCGGAGTTCACCGGATTCGACAACATCCAGCGGATGCTGACCGATACGCGGCTGCACACCTCGCTGCTGGTGACTTTCACCTACGTGATCGTCAGCGTCCCGTTGCAGCTCGCCGTCGCCCTCGGGCTGGCGATGCTGCTGGACCGGGGCATGCGGGGCCTGTCGTTCTACCGATCCGCGTTCTACCTGCCGTCACTGCTGGGCTCCAGCGTCGCGATCGCGGTGCTGTGGCGACTCATCTTCGGCGGCGATGGCCTGGCGAACCAGCTGCTGGGCCTGATCGGGATCGAGTCGACGCAGAGCTGGATCGCCGATCCCGACTCGGCGCTGTGGACGCTGATCGGCCTGCACGTGTGGACCTTCGGTTCGCCGATGGTCATCTTCCTCGCCGGCCTGCGGCAGATCCCACGGGAGTTCTACGAGGCTTCGTCCGTGGACGGCGCATCGGTCGTGCGGCAGTTCCGCTCGATCACGCTGCCGCTACTGACGCCGATCATCTTCTTCAACCTCGTGCTCGCGATCATCAACGCGTTCCAATCCTTCACTCAGGCCTTCGTGGTGTCGGGCGGAACCGGCGGGCCGAGCGACTCGACGCTCTTCTACACGCTCTACCTCTATCAAGAGGGCTTCGGTGCGTTCCGGATGGGGTACGCCTCCGCGCTGGCGTGGCTACTGGTCATCATCATCGGGATCTTCACCGCCGTGAACTTCTGGCTTTCCAAGTATTGGGTGCATTATGACGACTGAAATCTCCCTGCCCGCCACGCAGAACGTCGCGACCGGCGATGACGTCCCGACGCCGACCACCCCGCGGCCGAGTGCCCGCGGCCCGCGCGTCGGCGTGCGAACCGTGATCGGCCGCGTGCTCCGTCACGCGCTGATGATCGCGTTCGTGGTCATCTCGCTGTACCCGATCCTGTGGATGCTGGTCAGCTCCCTGCGTCCCGACGGCTTCATCTTCGGCAACCCCTCGCTCATCCTCGACACCTTCGCCGTCGAGAACTACACGAAGGGCTGGTCAGCGCTCGGTACCCCCTTCAGCGCCTACCTGGCGAACTCCGCCATCGTCGTCATCGGCGCGATCATCGGCAACATGCTCACCTGTTCGATGGCGGCCTACGCCTTCGCCCGGCTGCGGTTCCGGTTCCGTACCCCCGCCTTCGTCTTCATGCTGCTGATGCTGATGATCCCGGTACACGTCGTGATCGTCCCGCAGTACGTCATCTGGGCGCAGTTGGGACTGGTCAACTCCTTCATCCCGCTGATCGCGCCGAAATTCCTCGCCACGGACGCCTTCTTCGTCTTCCTGATGGTCCAGTTCATCCGCGGACTCCCTCGCGAACTGGACGAGGCGGCCCGCATCGACGGCGCGGGTCACTTCCGGATCTTCTTCCAGATCCTGCTCCCGCTGATGACGCCGGCGCTGGCGACGACCGCCATCTTCACCTTCATCTGGACGTGGAACGACTTCTTCGCCCAGCTGATCTACCTCACCGACCCCGACAAATACACCGTGCCACTCGCGCTGCGCTCGTTCATCGACGCCCAGGGCGAATCCTCCTTCGGCTCGATGTTCGCGATGAGCGTCGTGTCGGTCCTCCCGCTGATCCTGGCTTTCACCTTCGGACAGAAGTACCTCGTCCGCGGGATCGCCACCACCGGCGGCAAGTAATCCCTCTGCCCACCCCTGCACCCCTCACCCACACAGAAAGTTGAACGACATGCGAGTGACGAAGAAGTCCGCTCAGCGCATCACGCTGATCGCGGCCGGAACGGCCATGATGCTCGGACTCTCCGCCTGCGCCACCGGCGCGGCCAGCGGCTCCAGCACCGCCGAACTCAGTGACGAAGACGTCACCCTGAACATCACCTGGTGGGGAGGTGACGCCCGCGTCGCGGTAACCCAGGAGGCGATCGACAGCTTCGAGAAAGAGCACCCGAACATCACGGTGAAGACGCAGTTCTCCGACTGGACCGGCTACTGGGATCGTCTCGCCACCTCGACCGCAGCGAACAACGCGCCCGACGTGCTGCAGATGGACGAGCTCTACCTGGCTTCCTACGCCGATCGCGGCACCCTCTACGACCTCGACGACGCGCCCCAGCTCGACACCTCCGCGCTGGACGAGTCGGTCCTCGACCTCGGCCGGGTCGACGGAAAGCTCAACGCGTATCCGATCTCGACCAGCCCGTACGGGATCATCGTGAACGACACCGTGCTCAGCGAACTCGGGCTCACCCTGCCCGACACCAGCACCTGGACCTGGGACGACCTGACCGCGTTCGCCGAAAGCGTCTCCGCCGCGAGCAACGGCGAGGTCGTCGGCATCGCGCCGATCAACAACGGCTTCGGCCTGCAGCTCTGGGCCCGCCAGAACGGCGACGCCCTGTTCAGTGACGGCAAGGTCTCGATCAAGCCGGCCACGCTCGAGTCCTTCTTCCAGCAGTCGCTGGACTGGACCAAGGACGGCGCCTCCGCCTCCGCCTCGCGCTTGACCGAATCCAACGCCGCGGCTCTGGAGCAGACCGACTTCGGTACCGGGAAGCAGGCGCTCTCCTTCGCGCAGGCCACGCAGATCTCCGCCTACGCGACCGCGACCGGCGGTGACGAGCTCTCGCTCGTTCTTCCGCCCACGAACGACGAGAACGCCGACAAGTACGCCTACATGAAGGCGGGCATGTACTGGGCGATCTCTTCACGCTCGAAGCACCCCGCCGAAGCGGCCGAGCTGATCGACTTCCTCGCGAACAGCGACGAGGCCGGCGCCATCCTCGGCACCGAACGCGGCGTCCCCGCCAACCCCGAGGTCCGCGAGTCCATCGAGTCCACCCTCACCGGCTACAGCCCCGCCGTGTTCGAGTACGTGCAGGAGATCGAGCCCGTCGTTGGATCCGCGCCCGCCGTCACGCCCAACGGAGCCAGCGAACTCGACAAGGTGATCGCCCGCTACCTGCAGGACGTCGTCTTCGAGAAGACGACACCGGCGGATGCGGCGAAGGCGATGATCGCCGAGCTGCAGAGTTCTATCGACGCAGCCGGATGAGAACCGGGGCCGGTCGCGAAAGCGACCGGCCCCTTCCACGTAGCACGCCTCCCTCCGCACCCTCACACCAGCGACGCAGGACAACGGCCGTGCGCCTTCGGCCTGCCCGGAAACCAGTTCCCCATTCCTCGCAACCAGATCCGAAGGAGCATCTGTTGTCATCACTCGCACTCGGACGGCCCGGCGCCGTCCTGTCACTGGGCAGGCTGATCGCCGCCGCCGCGTTGACGATCGGCCTGGTCACGGCCGGTGTCGTCACGGCGCCGCCCGCGTACGCCGCGACCGGCACCACCTACTACGTCGACGCCGCTGCCGGCGACGACCAGAACCCCGGCACCTCCGCCACGCAGCCGTGGCGAAGCCTCGACCAGGTCTCGGCAACCGAGTTCGAACCCGGCGACCAGATCCTGCTCGCACGCGGATCCGCATGGCCCGGCGCCCAGCTCGCCCCGCAGGGCTCGGGCACCGCCGACGAACCCATCGTCATCGGCGCCTACGGCGAAGGCGCGCTGCCGTCCATCCCCGCGCAGGGTCAGCACGACTCCGCGGTCCGGCTGTGGAACCAGGATCACTGGCAGATCCGCGACCTCGACGTCAGCAACGCCACCTTCACCCCCGACCCGGTGGCGTACAACGCGGCCGGCCGCGCCGGCGACTTCCGCGGGATCGACATCGGCGGCGACGACGGGCAGGCCCACCACGGCTTTCTGGTCTCCGGTGTGCACGTGCACGACGTCACCGGCGAAGTCCGCTGGATCGGCGCCCGCGCGGTGACCGAGCCCAGCGGGATCAGCTTCAGCAACGGCTGGGACCGCTCGAAGAACACCGGCGGCATCCTCGTCCGGGGCTCGGTCGCGGAGATCACCGCCCCCGGCGCCACCGCGACCACACTGAACGACGTCGTGATCGAGAACAACATCATCGAGAACACCTCCTTCGGTGCCATCACGATCAAGCAGTACACCGGCGACGCCCCCGGCGCCGTCGCCACCAACTGGGGTGACCGGGTCGATGCGGTCGACCCCGCCTTCAGCCCGCACCAGAACATCAGCATCCGCGGCAACTACGTGACGCAAGCCGGCACCGCCTACGGAGCGAACGGCATCTACGTCACCGGCGCCCAGCACGTGGTCGTCGAGGACAACCTCGTCGACAAGGTCGGCACCTGCGGGATCGAGTCGTACAACACCGACGACGTCGTGATCCAGCGCAACGAGGTGAACTACACCGTCAAGAAGGCGCTCGGACAGGACTTCAATGCGATCGACGCCGACCTCGCGTCGACCAAGCAGATCATCCAGCGCAACCTGGTCTACGGCAACGGCGAGGGCGTTCTGATCTATCAGCAGCGCTTCGGCGACTCGATCTGGCGCTACAACGTGATCGCGGGCAGCACCCAGACCGGAATCCACATCAACAGTCAGAACGGTGCGACCGGCCAGATCTACAACAACACGATCGTCGACTCCGTCGGCTCGATCGTCGACGCCGGCAGCCAGGGCGGTAAGTACACCTTCCGGAACAACCTCTTCGTCAGCAGCACCGGATCCGCGACCTTCACCGGCAACGGCAACCTCAGCTACCGCGGCAACCAGTACGACGGCGCCGTCCCCTCGGGCAACGAGAACGCCGCGTTCGTCGCCCCAGCAGGCTTCACTGGAACCCTCGCGGCGCCGATCTCCGGTGTCGTGCGCGACGCCGACGTCGATGCCGCCCTCGCATTCACGCCCACTCCCGGTTCGCGAGCCGTGAACAGCGCTGCGGCGATCACGGATCCGGGCGCAACCGACCTGGCCGGCACCGCCCTGTACCAGGGCACGCCCGACTACGGCGCAATCGAGTACACCACCCCGACGGGTGCCACCACCGAGACGATCGCGGGCCGGCTCACCAACGCCATTTCCGGCGCCGCAGTGTCCGGCGCCACCGTGACCGCCCCCGGCGCAGCCGGCTCGGCCACCTCGGATGCGAGCGGCTGGTACGCGCTCGCCGGCGTGCCCTTCGGAACCGCTGTCACGATCGGCGTCACCCGCGACGGCTACGACACGCACAGCGGCGGGTCCGTCTCCGTGGCACCCGGCACCTCGAGTCGTCTCGACATCGCCCTGCAACCGAACGCGACCACCGGAACGATTACCGGCCGGCTCATCGATACCGCAGGAGGAGCGGTTGCCGGTGGATCCATCGCACTGACGGACGCCGCCGGCGCTCCGCTCGCGACCGCGACGAGTGACGGCGCCGGGCAATTCTCCTTCGACGCGGCGGTCGGCGACGGTCGACGAGTCGTCGTCGATTCGGTCGGCCACCAGCGGGTCACGCTCAGCGACATCCGGATCCAGCCGGCCACCGTCACCGCACTCGGCGACGTTGTCCTGCCTGACCGGGACGTCGAGTACGCCTACAGCCAGGACTTCCAGTCCCTGCCCACCGGGCCTCTGGCGACCGGTAGCGGTGACCTCACGGTCAGCGCCTCGGGCGGCACCGTGTCCGTCGGTGAGGAGTCGAGCAACCGATTCGGCACCGTCACCCGCACCGCGACCTCCGGCGCGACCAGCCTCAGCCGAGTCTTCGCCGGCCCGCTGACCGGCGTGGTCACGATCGAACAGGACGTCCGCCGTCCGGCATCGTCGAACACCGCGACCGCGCAGTTCTTCGGAGCGCCGTACATCCGCAACGCCGCCGGCCAGAACGTGATCAGCGTCGGCTTCGCCTCGGGCGTCATCAGTTCCTACAACGGCAGCACCTACCTCGCACAGGTCGGCACGTACACGCCGGGAGCGTGGGTCAACGTCCGCGTCGTGCTCAACACCGTCACACAGAAGTACGACCTCTACCTCGACGGACACCGCGTGCTCAAGGACGCCGGCTTCCGCGTGGCCGTCGGCGCGGGCATCGGCTCGGTCATCACCTACGCCGACTCCGCCAACCGAGGCACCGTGAACGTGGACGATCTTCGCGTCGCCCGCGGAATCGGATACCAGCCCGACGAGGGAGCGCTGCGTTCCCTCAGCACGGATGCCGGCGAGCCGGTCCAGGGCGGCGCTACGGATTGGAGCCTCATCGCTCCCTCCGGCACGGAGCAACTCGAAGTGGGCGCCACCGCCCTCAGCCCGTACGCGCGCTCGGTCAGTGTCAACGGGACGGCGCTCACCGCCCAGCTCCCTCGGGCGACCGTCACCGTCGGCGCGGACCCGATCCTCATTGAGGTCACCGCGGAGAACGGCAGCAAGACTACACACCGACTGACCGTCACCGTGCCGGCACCTGCTGTTGATCGAGCTGCGCTGGCAGCGGTGCTCGCGTCGTCCGACGCTCTCGAAAAGGGGGACTACAGCAGCAGCAGCTGGGGCCCGTTCGACGTGAAACGATCGACCGCACACACCGTGTTCGACGACGCGGCGGCGACCCAGGCGCAGATCGATACGGCCGAGACCGAGCTGTCCACGGCGACGGACGCACTCGCGTCTGCCGTCGTCGCGGTCACCGCGACAACCTCCCGCGCAACGTACACCGTAGGCGAAACTTTCGACCCGGGGTCGGTGACCGTCACCGGAACGTTCGCCGACGGAACCACTGCGCCACTGGCCGCCGGAAGCTACAGCATCGACGGCTTCTCCTCCACGCAAGCCGGTACGACCACCGTGACCGTGCGCCCGAACGCCTCCCTCGTCGCAACGGATGGTGTGGTCCCGACCGCTACCTTCACCGTCTCGATCGTCGCTCCCGTCGCAGCCTGGAGCGCCACCGCCGTCTACCAGGGCGGCGAGACCGTCAACTACAACGGCTCGCTCTGGAAGGCGAGCTGGTGGACGAGCAATCAGCGCCCGGGCGACCCCAACGGGCCGTGGCAGGAGCTGAAGGCGACGGCTGACGGCACCGCGGTCTGGACCCCGTCGCGGATCTTCCTCGGCGGAGAGATCGTCAGCCACAACGGCGTGCGGTACCAGGCCAAGTGGTGGACCCGGAACCAACAGCCGGGCGACCCTAACGGGCCGTGGGCACGCGTGAACTGAGCGCACCCCTGATGCACGTAGCGGGCCGGCGGATCCTTAGATCCGCCGGCCCGCTGCTGCCCGGCGAGAAACGCCGATCGCCCTCCCGTGCTCGAACAGTGGAAGCCCTCAGCCCCGCGCGGCGGCCCACGCCAGACCGAGCGCCGAGTCGAGCATCACCCGTTCCGCTTCCTCCGTCACGGCCGCGGCCGCGAAGCCTTCCGTGTGGATCGGAGTGGTCACGTCCGGGAGGAGCCCACGTCGCGACCGCCGACCACGCCGCCGTGCGGCGCGTGATCTTCACCGACCCGGAAGTCGCTGCCGTCGGTCTCACCGAGGCGCAGGCACTCGCATCCGGGGTGAACGTCCGCGCGGTCGAATACGACCTCGGCTGGGTCGCCGGAGCGAAACTGCATGCCGACGATTACCAGGGCAGAGCCAAGCTGATCATCGACGAAGATCGCCGCGTCATCATCGGCGCGACCTTCGTCGGGCAGGACGTCGCCGAACTCCTGCACTCCGCGACCATCGCGATCGTCGCGGAAGTCCCGATCGAGCGGCTCTGGCACGCCGTGCCGGCCTACCCCACGATCAGCGAGGTATGGCTGCGGCTGCTGGAGACGTACGGCAGACCGTCGTGACGAACACCGCCCCGATCACCGGAAACCCTCACAAGAAAGAGAACCTCATGCCCACCAAGATCACGCTCATCATCGACAATCCGTCCGACCCCGCCGAATTCGAAACGGTCTACGCCGAGGTGCGCAGGCTCGCCGCCGAGTTGCCGTTGCTGCGACGACTCGAATCCGCGAAAGTGTGGCCGAAGGAAGACGGCACCCCGACTCCCGCCTACCGCACCCTCGATCTCTACTTCGACGACTACGAGAGCGCCGGCGCCGCCACGACCGTGCCGGCCGCTGGTCGACTCTTCGGCGCACTGTTCCAATCGGGGGTGACGTTCACCGGACTCTTCTCCGACATCGAGTGACGGCGATCCCGATCGGCGGAGCGAGCCGGGTCCCTCCGATCACGAGCAGGAGGCCACGTCACGGCGAGACAGGCGCCGCCATCGCCGCGATGATCAAGGCGGCGATCTCCGTCTTGGCGATGTCGTTGTGGGATCCTTCGACGGGCGCCTCGATCGAGATCACCGCGCTGGCGTCGACGTTGTAGAGCTGTCCTGCGGTGAGATCGAACTCGGTGTCCCCGGGGTTCAGCACCAACTCCTGCCACGCCTCCGGCTCGAGCCCCACGGCGCCGTGAGCCCCCGTCGCACCGTACTTCCCGTCCGGACCCAGGAGCACCGCGCCGGTGATCCGGGAAGCGATCGGATAGTAGGTGCCGACCGCGTGATCGCTCGTCGAACGGGTCACCAGGATCGGGCCGGAGACGAGACCTTCGTCCAGCAGCGGACTGAAGTAGCCCGACGCTCCGTCCGCGACCTCGACCTCGAGATCCAGAGTCCACATCGACATCGCTCCCTGGATCAGCGTGAGTGTTCGGACCGGATTGCGCGCACCGCCGAGTTGCTCGCCCATCACCGCTGCACAGACGACGATGCAGCCGAAACTGTGACCGACCAGGTGCAGGCGCGTCCCTCTCGTCGTCCCGGCCGCCCGTTGGAACGCGGCCAGCATGTGGTGCACGCCGGACGAGCCGACGACTCGGGCGCGCTTCTTCATCTTCCAGAAGGACGCCTGGCGCACCAGACCCATCAGCCGCCACGATCCCGCTCCACCGAGCGTCGCCGAGTCGACCACCGTCCCGGCCACTCCGGCTTCCGCCTCGGAGAACTCGGCCAACTGCTCGTACGCGAGTTCCGGGTCCCAGAGTTCCTCATCCGATCCGTCCGATGCAACGATGTCGCGGATGTCCAGCAGGTTCTGGAGCACGTCGGGCGCGAGGCCGGCCGGGTCCGCGCCGAGAGCGGATTGCCGCAGCACGCTCGTCAACGGCTCGATGAGGGCATCGCGCTGCTCCGCCGTCTCGCCCAGGAGTGCGCAGTAGGACGCAACGGCTTCGTCGATCGGGAGCAGGACCCCTTCCTGCGGGCCACCGAGCACGGCGCCCCCGAGAGTCACACCGACCTCGTTTCCCCAGGCCTTGCTCGGCCAGTGCACCGCGACGATGAGCGGATGCGGCAGTCCCCGCTCCGTCAGGACGTTCGCGACGGGGGTCAGCCACTTGTTGTACAGCGCGGGAGCATCGTCGGCGTCTGCGTTCCAACCGTGGCTGACCACGATGACCTCCTGCTCCGGCGCTGCGGCGATCTTCGCGACGATGGCATCGATGTCCGAGGCGCCTGAATCGGCGGTCACCGGGGCGCCATCCCTGTCGAAACTCACGAGCTCGTAGGACAGGGTCGTTCCGGGTACAACGTGTGTGACCATCATCGGCCTCCAGTCAGTGACGGGGTGGTTCAGAGAAGTGCCGGCTCGAGCCGGGTGTCGACGTCGCAGATCGAGGTGTACAGCAGCCCGAGCGGAACGCCGTAGACGAGCAGCGAATGCAGTGTCAGCGCACGGAGGGTCCCGCCGACCGACTGACCAGCGAAGACCTCCATGAAGAAGGACTGCCCCCAGCTGTCGCCGAAGGTCGCGGGGATGTACGCGTGCGAAGCAACCACTCCCCTGGCGTTCTTCTGCAAGAAGACGGTGACGAAGTCGAACGTGTCGTTCTGCGCCTGCCGGCCGACCTGGCACGCGTTCAGAACGACGAACGGAGTGCTGTTCCACGGGTCTCCCGGCGAGGCCTCGGCCGCAGCCAGCCGGTCCAGACTCAGAACACCGGTGCGGCCGGGAGCGAAGGTGAGGCTCATCGCACCGAGTCCTCCGGTCGCGTCGGCGGACGACGTCGACCCGTGGCAGAAGAAGTACACCAACTCCGGTGGTGCGGGCGCGATCAGGGTGTTCATCGCTTCCCCGCGCCCCACCCCGCTGGAGAACACGAAGCGTCCGTTCGCGGAGGCGATGCCCTCGAAGTACTGCCGCTGCCGGGCGACCGCGTCGGTCACGGGCTCGCCCGCCTTCGCGGCGTAGCCGTTGAACGCCATGGACAGCGACGGGTCGGTCGGCACGGTCGGCGATGCTCCTCGATAGGTCGAGGGGGCCAACTGCTCCACTACGTGACGCACACCCACGAAGTAGTGCCAATCGACATCGGTTCCGGTGCGGACGGGGCTACCGACGTAGAGCAGACCCCACGGAACGGTCAGCCCCGCGTCCGCCACGATCTGCAATGTGAGCGGATCCTCCTGGTTCAACACTCCGTGGAGCCAGGTGCCCAGTTCCACCGCGCCGCGGTTGTTCGGGTCCGACAGGAAGAGGCGGCGGAAGAGGTTCAGACCCTGCACGGCGAGTTCCATCTTCGATTCCTCGATCGTCGCGAGCCTTTCCGGAGTCGGCTCCTGCGCAGTGAGCCCGAGCAGCGGAGTGACGGTGTTCCCGCTGAGCGGAGCGTCATCGATGTCGAGCGATTTCGCGAGGATGTCCAGTTGCAGGTAGATCGGCGACGTCGCGCCTCGCATCCCGCTGGCCGGCAGCGGAAGAACGGCGCTCAGATGCGCCTTGCCCGGACCCAGTGCACTGCATACGATCGAGTCGCCGGCCTTGGCGAGGTGGAGCGAGACGGATCGAGCGGGCGCGGCGAAGGCCGCGGCCACCGGTCGCCCGTCGAAGAAGACCTTCGGTTCACAGGTCTCGGTGCCCGCGTCGAATTCGATGGTGACGGCAAGACAGAAGTTGCCACGACGGCGCAGCACGATCCTCAGGGTGCACGGTCCGACGGAGTCGGGGCGGAAGTCGAAGCGCACGATCTGGGGGCGTTTCTCGTTCCGGCGCACTCGGAGGCGACGAACTCCCTCCTCGACCTCGACGTTCGTCCCGGCGATCTGCAGCGAGAACTCGACGACATCGACGCCGGCCGGGAACACGGAGACGGAGGTGCTCGCCAGCGCCGAGCGCCTTCGAAGCGCAGAGAAATCGAACGCGACCGTGTACCACTCGTCGGGCTCGAAGCCGGCACCCGGGGGACGGTCCTCGAACTCGACGTTCAACCACCGGTGCAACGCCTCGGCCGACGTCTCCTCGTGCGGCACCGGGCCGGCTTCCGAGACTGCGGAGTCGTCGCCGACGAGCAGAGCCCGGGAAACCTGGTCGACCACCGTAACCATCACGTCCGCGGCGCGCGGATCCTCGACCAGCGCGCGAGCGAAGAGCCGAGAGTTCGACCAGGACGCCGACTGATCCGACTGAGACCGGGCCTTCTCCAGCACGTTCCGGAGAAGAAGCCGATCCTTCTTGCGGATCGCCTTCTCCAGTTGCGCATTCTTTCGGCTCGGTTCCGCAACGATCCGACTCGCTGCGTCGGCGTAGAACCGCGAAGAACCAGCATCGAACGCCACCATGGTGCGCCCCCGTCTCCCGAAGCCACGCGCCCTCGCGTGTGTTCTGACCCTGGCGCGTTCTGCGGCCCGCGACAAGAGTGGCCTCGGCGCCCGAGCGCCCCAATGGGAGGCACGAGGCGCACAACGGTGCTGGATAGCGGACGCGAACTCGGCTCAGACGGATCGTCGACTCCGATGAGCGCTGAGCGGGCGTCTCAGCCGAGACCAGGTCCGAGCCGGTGGAACCGAACGGGCGCGCTCACGCGTCGATGCGCTCCGCGGCCCGCCGCGAGCCGACGGGGCGACGCCCGAGCCGCAGGACGAAAAGTTGAGCGAGGAAGCGGGTGCCCTGTCCCAGATCCGCCTTCGACACCCCAGCGGTGCGTCGGCCGAAGACGAACGGTACCTCGATCGCCCGAGGCGCGTTCGCCACGAGGATCTCCAGCAGGATCTTGAAGCCGCGCGGGCGCAGCCGGTCCACGTCGACCGCCCGGGATCGGACCGCGAAGTACCCGGTCATCGGGTCGGACACCGCGCGCAACCGGATCGGGAAGAGCGCGCGTGCCAGCGCGGTCGCTCCGCGCGATACCAGCCGGCGCACGGGGTTCTCCAGACCGGCGGAGGAGCCGCCGTCGATGTGTCGGGACGCGACCACGAGGTCGACGTCGCGGGCGTCGCCTGTCGCGACGAGCACGGGGATCAGCTCCGGCGGGTGCTGCAGATCGCCGTCCATCACGATGCACCAGTCGGAGCGGCTCGACGCGAGCCCGTCGATCACGGCGCCCGACAGTCCTCCGGTCGCCTGCTCCCGGTGCAACAACCGCACCGGCACCGCGCTCTGAACGGCGGCCCGACGGATCACCTCGGCGGTGTCGTCGGTCGAGTCGTCCACGAACAGGATCTCCGTGTTGCGACCGTCGACGCAGGCGCCGATGCGGCGCACCAGTTCCGCGATGTTCGGCCCCTCGTTGAAGGTCGGCACGATGACGGTGAGCGTGGCGTCATGGGACATGGGGTGCTCGCTTCCTGAACGTTGTTCGTCCACCTGCTGACCGTAGGCCGGACGACGACGGCCCGGCTGGGATTCGGGCCAGGTTGTGCGCATCCTCATGGTTCCCGCGGGATTTCCCGGTTCTCCTGCCGCGGCACCGGACCGAGGCAGTCCGCCGAGTGGAACGACGCGGCCGGGATGCGGGACACTGGAAGCTCCCGTTCCGGTATCGGACGATCCACAGGAGCATCCCCCATGGCCCAGCGCATCATCCTCGTCGACGACCTCGACGGCTCGACCATCGTCGACGGACGCGGCGGCACCGTGCGATTCAGTGTCGACGCCGACGAATACGAGATCGACCTGGCCCTGAAGAATGCGAGCCGGCTGCGCGCTGCGCTGCGCCCCTACATCGACGCCGCGCGGCCCACGTCCGGCACCGTCGCGCCGCGCCGGGTCACCCTTCCGGCCAGCGCCGGCCGCAAGAGTCCCGAGATGCTGGCCGCGATCCGACACTGGGCGAAGCAGAACGAACTCGATGTGCCCGCCACCGGTCGCATCCCGGCCGACATCCAGGCGGCGTTCGACGCGGCGCACTGAGCCGCGCGGCCTCACGTCAGGTCGCGGTGCGGCCTCGCTCGCTCCGATGCATCCGAAGTCGAGTGATCCTAGAATCCGTCCTATCGTTACGCGCATGACTCTCGAACGGTGGCGCGCCCGCACCGAGTGGCCCCTCGCCGGTGTGTCCGTGCTCTTCCTCATCGGCTACGCGTGGGAGGTGATCGGCGATCTGCACGGCGCCTCCGCCGCCGTGCCGGAAGCCATCATCTGGATCACCTGGGCCGTCTTCGCCGCCGACTACCTGGTCTGCCTGACCCTCGCCCGACCGCGCGGGAGGTGGTTCATCCGCCACCTGCCCGAGCTGGCGATCGTGGTGCTGCCGGCGCTGCGCCCGCTCCGACTCGTCCGGGTCGTCGGGCTCGCTTTCGTCTTCGAGCACGCGACTCGGCACGCCCTCCGCGGTCGGGTCGCCGCGTACGCCGCCGTCGGCGCCGTGATCCTCGTGCTCCTCGCCGCCCTCGCTGTGCTGGATGCGGAGCAGAACGAGCCCGGTGCCAACATCACCTCCTTCGGGGACGCGCTCTGGTGGGCGTTCGTCACCGTGACCACGGTCGGCTACGGCGACCAGTTCCCGGTCTCGGTGATGGGACGCATCGTCGCCGTCGCCCTGATGATCGCCGGCATCGCCCTGCTCGGCACCGTAACGGCAACCATCGCCTCCCTCTTCACCGACCTCGTCGCCGACAAGAACAGCACGGAGGAGAAGATCACCCGCGATCAGATCGCCGAGCTGAGCGCCAAGGTCGACCGGCTCACCGAGCTGCTCTCCCGTGCGGAGGGGACGCCAACTCCCGAGTCCGCCCCGAGACTGCCCGGAAGTCTTCTCAGAAATCCCGATTCTGAGAAGACCGAGGCCTAGGGTGGGCGCTGTGAACATCCTTGTCGTCGAAGACGATCCAGCTATGGGAGAGGCCCTCGTCAGCGGCCTCGGAGACGCGGGTTACGACGCCGTCCTCGCCAGCAACGGCGTCGATGCCCTCGTCGCCTTCAGCACCACCGATTTCAGCGCCGCGATCGTCGACGTGATGCTGCCGGCCATGTCGGGTTTCGAGATCTGCCGCCGCATCCGCGAGCAGGGCAAGTCGACCCCGATCATGCTGCTCACGGCGCGCGACGCGATCGAGGATCGCGTCTTCGGTCTCGACGCCGGGGCCGACGACTACCTCACTAAGCCGTTCGCCTTCACCGAACTCACCGCCCGCCTGCGGGCTTTGCTGCGCCGCAGCCCGTCTCTGATGTCCACCTCGATCGACGTGGGCAAGATCACCGTGGACGGATCCAGCATCCGCCGCACCGAAGACGGTTCACGCATCCACGTCAGCCCGAAAGAGCTGGAACTGCTCAAGCTGCTGATCACACCCGTCGGCTCGGTCGTCACCCGCCAGCGCATCCTCTCCGAGATCTGGGGCGGCGGCGAGGTGATCGACAACAACATCGTCGACCAGTACGTCAGCTACTTGCGCAAGAAGCTGCCCGCGGAGGACACCGGGGTCTCGATCGTCACCGTTCGCGGCAAGGGATACTTCCTCCGCCCGTCGGAGTGACGCTGGACGCCGCCGCCCCGCGTCGCGCCCTGTCGATCCGGTCCCGGATCACGATCGGCAGCGTCGCCGTCGCGATGATCCTGTTCGCGGTGGCCGCCGTGGTGTTCTACCAGGTGGTCTCCTCGATCGTCGACCGCAGCGAGCGCACGATCCTGGTCGGCATCGAGGGCGAGTTGCAGCGCGACATCACCGACGGCGATCCCCCGCACTTGGAGAGCGCCTCCAACGGTCAGCTCTACCTCGCGATCGCCCCCGACGGCACGATCACCGAGACCACGATGCCGAGCGCACTGAGCACGGCGGTGCGCGCGGATCTCGCGGATCGGGACACCCCCAGCACCAACGCGCAGTACCTCGATCTCAGCACGGAGCGCGGCCGGTACCTGGTGCGTGTCTCCGCCGTCGACACCGGCACCGGTGTGTGGACGATCGCGACCGCGCGCGACCAGGCCGCATCGCAGCTGCTGCTGGACGACTTCACGCACGTACTGATCATCGCCGCCTTCGCGCTGGTGGTGATCTTCGGCGCCGCGTCGTGGGTGCTCACCGGGGCGGCGCTCGCCCCGGTGCGGCGGATGCGCGCCAGAGCGGACGAGTTGAGTGCGTATCCGGCCGCCGTGGATCAGCTGCCCGTCCGCGGCACCCGAGACGAGTTGGACGAACTCGCGACGACGCTGAACGCCTTCCTGAACCGGCAGACGGATTCGATCGCGCGCGAGAAGCAGATGGTCTCGGATGCCAGCCACGAGTTGCGCACCCCGCTCGCCGCGCTCTCCGCGCAGCTGGAGATCGCGCGGCATCGCGCCGCGGATCCGGCCGCCGTCGAGCGGGTGATCATCGACGCGCAGAAGAGCGTCGACCGCCTGGTTCGGCTGGCGAGCGCGCTGCTGGACATCTCGCGGATCGAGAGCCTCTCCGAGCAGCCCACCGCCCACTTCGATGAGCTGGTGGACGAGCTCGTGGGCGCCGTCGACCGCACCCGGCTGATCGCGGCGAACGGCGACGTCGAGGTCGACTACGAGATCGACGAACGTCTTCCGGAGCAGCCGTACGGAGTGGCCTCCCCCGACTTCGGTCGGGTGATCGACAACCTCGTGCGGAACGCGATCTCGGTGTCACCGCCCGGCGGGATGATCACGGTCTCGCTGCGCCAGGACGGCGATGTGCTGCGCCTCATCGTCGCCGATCAGGGCCCCGGGATGCCGACGGACTTCATCCCGGTCGCCTTCGACCGCTTCTCCCGCCCGGACGACGCCCGCACCTCCACCGACGGTGGCAGCGGCCTCGGCCTCGCCCTGGTGCACTCGATCGTCAGCTCCGCCGCCGGCTCCATCTCCCTGCAGAACCACCGCCCACACGGCCTGACGGTCTCGATCGCCCTCCCCCCGCGCCGCGCGCGCGGCGAGATCCGCTGAAAATCTCGCGAGATCTCGCGAAATTTCGCGAGATTCGGTGCTGCGGACGAGATGCGCCGCCGCGGCGAGGCACCTCGTCCGCATACGCGGATCTCGGCGGATGCCGCTACGGGCGCTGGCCGTCGGTCGGCTCGTCGCCGCGCACCGGCTCGGCGGCCGGCTCGGTGGGGGCGGACCAGGACGGATGCACGGCGGCAGCGGAGGAGCCCGAGAGCAGGTTGCGCGCCTTGTTGCCGACCTCGGGGTCCACCAGCACGGAGTAGCTCGACGCGATCACCTGCATGGTCGAGGTGAAGTCGCGTCGTCGCCGGCTGATCGCGTGCGTCGCGAGGCCGATCAGCATCCAGAATCCGGCCCCGAGCAGGATGGCCGCGAACATGAACGACCAGGTGGTGGTCGGCGAGAAGATGATCAGCACGATCGCGATGAAGATGCCGAACCACGCGCCCGAGATGGCTCCGGAGAGCGCGACGCGGCCCCAGGTCAGCTTGCCGGTGACCCGCTCGACCGACTTCAGCTCGTTGCCGATGATCGACAGCTTCGCCACCGGGAAGTCGGCGCGGGCGAGCACGTCCACCGCGCTCTGCGCCTCCTCGTAGCTGTCGTACGTCGCCAGCACCTCGCCGCGCGGCATCGTCGGGAACATCTGGCGGTTACGTCCGCCGAACGGCGTCTGCTGAGTCACCTGGTCATTCTTTCACGCTGCTCCCCTCACGGCCTGGGCACTTGCGGCACACGGCCTGGGCAGCCACCGTGCGGGTCTAAGTTGGTACGCGTGAGTGCCGCAAGAGTCTTCGTCGCGCGATTGGCCGGTTGCACCGTCTTCGACCCCGCCGGCGATCGCGTCGGCAAGGTGCGCGACGTGCTGGTGGTCAACCGCCACACGGACGCGCCGCGCGTGGTCGGCCTCGTCGTCGAGATCCCCGGACGACGTCGCGTCTTCGTGTCGATCGGCCGCGTGACCAGCATCGGCAGCGGTCAGATCATCACCACCGGCCTGATCAACGTGCGCCGCTTCGAGCAGCGCGGCGGCGAGGTCCGCGTCATCGCGGAACTGCTCGGCCGCAAGCTCACCTTCGTCGACGGCTCCGGCGAGGCGACCGTCGAGGACGTGGCGATCGAGGAGAACGGCCCCGGCGAGTGGGAACTCGCCCAGTACTTCGTGCGCCGCCCGAAGACCAGCCCCTCTCCTTTCGCGAAGGGGGCGACCACCTTCGCCGCCTGGAACGAGGTGCGCGAGAGCGGCAGTGGCGAGGCGCAGTCGGCCGAGCAGTACGTGGCCAGCCTCGCCGAGCTCAAGCCGGCCGACCTCGCCTCCACGCTGCTCGATCTGCCGCAGCAGCGGATGCTCGAGGTGGCAGGCGAACTCTCCGACGACCGACTCGCGGACGTCCTCGAAGAGATGCCCGAGAACGAGCAGGTCGAAATCATGGGCCAGCTCGACGATGACCGCGCCGCCGACGTGCTCGACCAGATGCAGCCCGACGACGCCGCCGACCTGATCGCGCAACTCCCCGGCGAGCGCGGCGAGGCGCTGCTCGAGCTGATGGAGCCCGAAGAGGCCGACGATGTGCGGATGCTGCTCAGCTACGCCCCCGAGTCCGCCGGCGGTCTGATGACGACGGAGCCGATCATCCTCTCCTCCGAGGCCACCGTCGCGGAGGGTCTGGCGCTGATCCGTCGGCACGAGCTCGCCCCGGCGCTGGGCGCGGCCGTGTGCATCACGCTGCCGCCGTACGAGCCGCCCACCGGCCGCTTCCTGGGCATGGTGCACTTCCAGCGGATGCTGCGCTACCCGCCGCACGAGCGGCTCGGCACCCTGCTCGACCCGGGTCTGGAGCCTGTCACGGCCGACACCTCGGCGGCCGAGGTCGCGCGGATCCTGGCCAGCTACAACCTCGTCTCGGTCCCCGTGGTGGACGAGGCGCATCGACTCGTCGGGGTGGTGACCATTGACGATGTCCTCGACTATCTGCTGCCCGACGACTGGCGAAGTCACGGCGACGACGACCAGCCCCGACGCCCGGTGAGTGTGAACACCGAACCCATCCGGATGCCGGATGCCACCGCCGCCGCCGCCCCGCGCCGGGGCCTGAGAGGAAGGAGAGTCGTCCGTGGCACGGGTATCTGACCAGAGCAAGTCGCGACAGGACAACCGCCGACTCGACGCTCCGAAGGGCCTGCGTACGCGTGTGCTCCCCCGCCGCGGCAACAGCGACCGGTTCGGACGACTGACCGAGTCCTTCGCCCGTGGCATGGGCACGCCGTGGTTCCTCGTCGGCATGACGATCTTCTGCGTCTTCTGGCTCGTCTTCAACACCTACGGCCCGGAGGACGCCCGCTTCGACTCGCAGGCGCTCGGATTCACCGTGCTCACCCTGATCCTCTCGCTGCAGGCGTCGTACGCCGCTCCCCTGCTGCTGCTCGCGCAGAACCGGCAGGACGACCGCGACCGGGTGCAGATCGAGCAGGACCGCCAGCGCGCCGAGCGCAACCTGGCCGACACCGAGTACCTCGCCCGCGAGGTCGTCGCGTTGCGACTGGCGATCAAGGACATGGCGTCGAAGGACTTCATCCGCTCGGAGCTGCGCAGCCTGCTGGAGGAACTCGAGAAGGACAAGAAGTCCGACGATGACTGACGCCGCGCTGGCGGAGGCGGTGCGCGCCTCGCTCGCGCGGGTGCAGGATCCGGAGTTGCGCCGGCCGATCACCGAACTCGGTATGGTCGGCGATGTCACGGCGGCCGGCGGCTCGGTCGAGGTGGCGATCAAGCTGACCATCGTCGGCTGCCCCGCCGCGAGCGCGATCGAGCGCGACGTCCGCGCCGCTGTCGAGGGCACGGTCGGGGTGACCGAGGCGCGCGTCGACGTCGGCGTGATGACGCCGGCCGAGCGCAAGGCGCTCACCGAGCGGCTGCGTGGCCCCGGCCGGCGGCAGAACCCGTTCGGCGCGGGTACGCTCACCCGGGTCTACGCGGTCACCAGCGGGAAGGGCGGCGTCGGCAAATCGACGGTTACCGCCAATCTCGCGGTCGCGCTCGCGGCGCAGGGACTCGCGGTGGGCCTGGTGGACGCCGACGTGCACGGCTTCTCGATCCCGGGCCTGCTCGGTCTCAGCATCGACGGCGAGACGGTCAAGCCGACCCGCGTGGACGAGCTGATCATCCCGCCGGTCGCGCACGGGGTGAAGGTGATCTCGATCGGGATGTTCCTGGAGGGCGACACCCGGGGCGCCGCCGTCTCCTGGCGCGGGCCGATGCTGCACCGCACCATCCAGCAGTTCCTGACGGACGTCTACTTCGGCGACCTCGACGTGCTGCTACTCGACCTGCCGCCCGGCACGGGCGACGTGGCGATCTCGGTGGGGCAGCTGCTGCCGGACGCCGAGGTGATCGTGATCACCACGCCGCAGCCCGCCGCCGCGGACGTGGCCGAGCGCAGCGGCGCACTGGCCAAGCAGACCGGGCAACGTATCCACGGCGTGATCGAGAACATGGCCGGGCTCGCGCAGCCGGACGGCAGCATCCTGGAGCTGTTCGGCTCGGGTGGTGGGGCGGAGGTGGCACGCAGGTTGGAGGCGCCGCTGCTCGCGTCCATCCCGATCAGCGTGCCGCTGCGCGCCGGCGGCGACGCCGGGATGCCGGTGGTGCTGGCCGACCCCGCCGACCCCGCGGCCGCGGCCATCCTGCAGGTGGCGCGGGCGCTGGCGACGCGCCCCCGCGGGCTCGCCGGCCGTCCCCTCGGGGTCACCGCCGGCTGAGCCTCAGGAACCTGCTCCGCGCGCGGGAACCTCCTCATCGCGGTTCCCGTGCGCGCTCGGGGTTCCCGTGCTTTCCACAGCTCGCGACGAAGTTTCCACATCGGGGCATTCGAACCTGCGACGGGCCGCTCGCATCGCTCACGGTGGATGGATGAACGACGCGCAACTCATCCTCATCCTCAACCGCGACCTGCCAACGGGCCAGAGCCCGAGCACCTTGCGCAGGTCCAGCGATCTCATCGTCGTCCGACGCGGGGTCCGCGTTGAGGCGAAGGCATGGGCGGCAGCATCACCGTTGGCCCGGTTCCGAGCTCGGGTCGACGCCGTCGTGGCGACACGCAGCAGTCCGCTCCTCCTTCGGGAGTCGGCTGCGGTCATCTGGCGCCTGCCCCTTGTCGAATCACCGCCGCAGGTGATCGATGTTCAAGCCTGCGGCGCTGACGGCAGCCGCCGCCGCGCCGGGATCGCCGAACACCGGAGTTCCATCCCACCGCTGGTCGACACCATCGGCGGCTACCGCGTCTCCTCGTTTGCGCAAACCGTCTTCGATCTCTCCCGCTTCGCGTCCTTCCGTCGCGCCGTCGTCGCGGCTGATCATGCCTTGCGGCGCGTCGGCTCGGACGGGGCCCCGCTCTTGCGCCGCGACGAACTCCGCGAACTGCTCGAGGCGCTGCCCCTCGGCGCGAAAGGACACCGCAAAAGCGCTGCCGTCATCGCGTTCGCCGACCCGCGCGCTGAATCGCCCCTCGAGTCGATCAGCCGCGTCGGCATGCACCTGGCAGGCATCCCCGCTCCCGTGCTGCAGCAGCGCATCCCTCTGGGCGACGGGCGCAACGCCTACCTCGACTTCGCGTGGCCGGCGCTCGGCGCCGTCGGCGAAGCAGACGGCCGGTTCAAGTACACCGATCCGGCGTTCCTGCAAGGACGCACGGCGGAGCACGCCGTCTACGACGAGAAGCGCCGAGAGGATGCCATCCGCTCGATCACGCGCGGATTCGCTCGGTGGTCCTGGGACGACGCGTACGCCGTCACTCCGATGCTCGCCGAGCTGGCGAAGGCCGGCGTGAAGCCGGGAACCTCTATTGTGCAGGGGAACCTCCTCGAACGGGTTCCTCGGAACGCTTGAGGTTCCCTAGGTCGCCTCGGAGTCGAACGGGGTCGGACCGACGGTCGCGAGCTGGCCCTGCGAGGCGAGGCGCTGCATCCGTGCGTAGGTGGTCTCGGGCAGCGGCTTGGTGATCGGCGGCGCGATCTTGGCCGGCGGCTTCACGGTCGTCTCGACCGGGTCGTCTTCGAGCAGGGCGTCGCGGATGATCCGGCGCGGGTCGTACTGGCGGGGATCGAGCTTCTTCCAGTCGACCTCGTCGAAGTCGTCGCCCATCTCCTCCTTGACCCGGTTGCGCGCGTTGTTCGCCATCGTGCGCACCTGGCGCACGAGCTTCGCCAGCTGCGACGCGTAATACGGCAGCTTGTCGGGGCCCAGGATGAAGACGGCGATCACCCCGATGATGAGGAGCTTGTCGAACGTCAATCCAAACACGAGATAAGAGTAACCCGCCGCGCCTGCCCCGCCGACCGTTCAGGGGAACGTAGCCTGTGCATGCCCATCGCATCGCCTCACCGAAGGAGTGACCGACGTGTCCGACAAGGATGCCAACTGGAAGTACGCCGAAGACACCGTCGTCGAGAGCGACGCCATCGCTTCGGCTCGCCAGCTGGCGATCGAGCTCGGCATCGAGGCGATCTCGCCCTCCGTCGGCGCACAGTCAGCCCTCGTGGCCGCCGCGGCGCGCGCGACGTCGATCATCGAGATCGGCACCGGCACCGGGGTTTCCGGGTTGTGGCTGCTCAACGGCGCACCGGATGCGATGCTGACCTCCATCGACTCGGAGGCGGTGCACCAGCAGCACGCACGGGCCCACTTCCAGGAGGCGGGAATCGCGCCGAACCGGCTCCGACTCATCCCGGGTCGAGCGCTCGAGGTTCTACCGCGGATGAACGAGAACTCCTACGACATCGTCTTCGTCGACGCCGACCCGGTGCAGGTGATCGAGAACGTGGAGCACGCCCTGCGCCTCGTGAAGCCGGGCGGAACCGTGCTGATCCCGCACGCGCTGTGGCGCGGCCGCGTCGCGAACCCGGCGCAGCGCGACGAGATCTCCAGCGCCTTCCGCACCCTCGCCAGCGAGATCTGCGCCTCGCCGGCCGTGGTCAGCGTGCTGTCGCCGGTCGGCGACGGGCTGCTGATGGCGAACAAGCGTCACGCCTAGCGTGGCGCGAGGCGTCAGCCCCCACGCACCCCGTCCGCGGATCGCGACCTGCTGACCTCTCGATCGAGTCGAGCCGGAAAGCGAAAGGCCCACCGTCTGACGACGATGGGCGCTTCCGATGTTGCAGTTAGTGAGACTCAGGCGGGGCTGACGACGGCGGCTAGCGCGTCGTGAAGCTCCTTGGCCTCGGCATCGTTGACCGACACGACGAGGCGTCCGCCTCCCTCGAGCGGGACCCGCACGATGATGAGCCGACCCTCCTTCACAGCCTCCATTGGCCCGTCTCCGGTCCTCGGCTTCATGGCCGCCATGCAACTCCCCTTTCGTGGACGTACTCGTCTATTATCCTGCATCCGCACACCGGTTGGGCACCGCCGAGACAACGAGTCCCGACGGGGAGGTTCACGGCGGCGTCCAATCGGAGCCGTCGACACCCCAGCACAGCGCGATCCAGGCCACCTGGCCGGCGATCCCCAGCAGCACCAGCAGCACTCGGAACCACACGCTGCGCGGAACCGCGAGGGCGCCCAGCAGCGGGAACATCGGCGCCAGGATGCGGAAGGTGCTCGACTGCGGGAACCAGAAGGCCAGGAGGTAGAACGCGTATCCGCCGATCCAGGCCCGACTCTCCAGGTCGAGCCGGCGCGTCCACGAACCGGCGAGCACCGTGAGGAAGAACAGCACCAACGCGACGACGAGCGCCGGCCCCCACGTCGAGCCGAACCACCAGCCCAGGCCTTGGAACCACGAGGTGAACGGCAGCAGTTCCTGGTAGCCGATGTACGCCGACCGCCAGGCGAGTTCGGTCTCGGTGTACGCCGCGATGTCGCCGGTGACCAGCCAGGCGATCGCCGGCCAGAGGAAGCCGACGACCAGGCTCCAGCCCACCAGGAGCAGCGCGGGCAGCCACTGCGCACGCGGGAAGGGTTCGCGGTCGCGGCGGAACCAGCGCGCGATCACGTAGAACGCCATGGCGGCGGCGAAGGCGAGCCCGCTCGGGCGGGTGAGACCGAGCACCAGCACGACGGGGAACAGCCAGCCCCAGCGGCGGCGGATCAGCAGCAGCAGCGCCGTCGCCAGCAGCAGGAACGCCATCGACTCCGCGTAGGCGAGCTGGAACAGCGGCGAGGTGGGCGCGACGCACAGCAGCAGCACCGCGAACAGCGCCTGCGACTCACCGAGCGAGTGCCGGAACACCTTGTACGCCACGAGGGCGGTACCGGCGCCGCAGAGCACCGAGATCAGCACTGCGGCGGGCGCCCAGGACATCCCGGTGAGCAGCATCAGCGCGCGCACCACGAACGGGTACAGCGGCATGAACGCCCACGCGCTTTCGCCGATCTGCCCGGTGTCGGTGATCGGCAGTGTGCTCGGGTAGCCCCAGACGGCGATGATGTTGTACCAGCGGCCGTCCCACATGCTCGCGTAGTCGAAGTAGTTCGGCGACGCGGCCGTCCACGAGTTCTGTCCCTGCTGCGCGGCGAAGGCGAGCAGGATGCAGGTGGTCACGATCCGGGTCGCGATGAAGACCAGCAGCACGCGCAGCCACCACGGCACCAGGCGCAGCAGTGCCCGGCGCCGCACGGGCATCCGAGCGAGCAGCGTGCTCACTCCCCCTGGCCGCCCAGCCAGCTGCGCAGGCCCGACTCGCAAGCGGTGATCTGCGCCAGCGGAACGCGCTCGTCGTCGGCGTGCGCCTTGAGGGGGTCCCCCGGGCCGTAGTTCACCGCGGGGATCCCCATCGCGGAGAAGCGGGCGACGTCGGTCCAGCCGTACTTCGGCATGGCGGTGGCGCCGACGGCGGCGATGAAGGCCTGCGCCAACGGTGCGTCCAGCCCCGGGCGGGCACCCTCCGCCACATCGGCCACGGTGACCTCGAAGCCGTCGAAGAGCTCCCGCAGGTGCGCGATCGCCTCCTCGCCGCTCCGGCTCGGGGCGAAGCGGTAGTTGACGTGCACGGTGCAGAGGTCGGGGATCACGTTGCCCGCGACGCCGCCGGAGATGCCGACGGCGTTGACTCCCTCGCGGTACACCAGGCCGTCGACCTCCACCTGGCGCGGCTCGTACGCCGCCAGGCGATCGAGCACGGGCGCGATCTTGTGGATCGCGTTCTCGCCCACCCAGGAACGCGCGGAGTGCGCACGCAGGCCGTGGGTCGTGACGTCCACCCGGCAGGTGCCGTTGCAGCCGCCCTCGACCTCGCTGCCGGTCGGCTCGCCCAGGATCGCGAAATCGCCGACGAAGAGCTCGGGGTGGTTGCGGGCGAGGCGCCCGAGCCCGTTCAGATCCGACGAGACCTCCTCGTTGTCATACCACATCCAGGTGATGTCGACGATCGGGGCGACCAGTTCGGCCGCGAGCTTCAGCTGTACGGCTACCCCCGCCTTCATGTCAACGGTGCCGCGGCCCCAGAGGTATTCGACCCCGTCGATGGTCTCGAATCGGGTCGGTACGTTGTCGTTGATCGGCACGGTGTCGATGTGGCCGGCGATGACCACGCGCTGGGCCCGCCCGAGGTTCGTCCGGGCGACGACCGTGTCGCCGTCGCGGATCACCTCGAGGTGCGGATACGCGGTGAGAGCGGCCTCGATCGCGTCGGCCAGCGGACCCTCGTCGCCGGAGACCGAGGGGATGTCGCAGAGCACTCGCGTCAGCTCGACCGAGCCGGCCGTGAGATCGAGGACGGTCGGAGTCGCAGGTGCGGAAGGCATGGCATCCAGGGTACCGGGCGGTGCCGCTTCGCTACCCTGGTCGCATGACCCCCGCTGCTTCTGACTCTTCCGCCGCGCCCACGCACGCCTGGGGCTACGGCCTGGCCACCATCGCCGCCGACGGCACCGTTCTGGACACCTGGTTCCCCGCCCCGGCCCTGGGCCGCATCCCCGCCGGTCGCGACAAGTGGATCGTCCCGTCCGAGTTCGACGGGCTCACCGGTGAGGATGCCCGTCGCGACGTGCGGATCGACGTGGTGACGCTCGAGATCGAGCTCGATGCGGCGCCCGCCGGCACGTCCGACGCCTACCTCCGCCTGCACCTGCTCTCGCACCTGCTGGTCGCGCCGAACACGATCAACCTCGACGGCATCTTCGGCCACCTGCCCATCGTGGTCTGGACCAACGCCGGCCCGGTCGAGCCCGGCGCCTTCGATCGGCTCCGGCCGTCGCTGCAGCGGCACGGCATTCAGGCGACCGGGATCGACAAGTTCCCGCGTCTGACCGACTACGTGACGCCGACGAAGGTGCGGATCGCGGACACCTCCCGTGTCCGGCTCGGTGCGCACCTGGCGCCGGGAACCACGGTGATGCACGAGGGCTTCGTGAACTTCAACGCCGGCACCCTGGGCACCTCGATGGTGGAGGGTCGGATCTCGCAGGGCGTCGTCGTCGGCGACGGCTCGGACATCGGTGGTGGCGCCTCGATCATGGGCACGCTGTCCGGCGGCGGCAAGGAGCGCGTCACCATCGGGCAGCGCGCGTTGCTGGGCGCGAACTCGGGGATCGGCATCTCGATCGGCGACGACTCGGTCGTCGAGGCCGGGCTCTACGTGACGGCCGGCACCAAGGTCGTGCTGGTCGGTTCCGCACCCCGTCCCGACGGCCGCCCGCAGTCGGTGAAGGCCGCCGAGCTCTCCGGCGTGCCGAACCTGCTCTTCCGCCGCAACTCGCTCAGCGGCGCGGTCGAGGTGCTCGCCCGCACCGGCTCCGGCATCGTGCTGAACGCGCAGCTGCACGCTTGACGCGCCAGCGTCAAGAAAGGCGGCAGCCCTAACGCGACCCGTCTCCGAGGCGCTCCAGCGACCCTCAATGGGTCGCATGGCGTCGCGTTCGCAAAGGTGGTCTCGGCAGCTCAGAAAAGGGTTGTCACTTTGTCGTTGGGTAACCGACAAAGTGACAACCCTTTCTAGTACGCGCCGGTCGGCTTGATCATCATCCGGGCGGTCCGCCACAGGATGACGAGGTCGCCGACGACGGACCAGTTCTCGACGTAGTACAGGTCGAGGCGGACGCTGTCCTCCCAGTCCAGCTCGGAGCGTCCGTTGGTCTGCCACATGCCGGTGATGCCCGGCTTGATGTAGAGCCGGCGGTTCACGGTGGAGTCGTAGCTCTCCACCTCGCTCGCCAGCGGCGGGCGCGGGCCCACCAGGCTCATATCGCCGCGCAGCACGTTCCAGAACTGCGGCAACTCGTCGATGGAGTAGCGCCGGATCACCCGACCGACCTTGGTCATCCGCGGGTCGTCCTTGAGCTTGAACAGCGGCCCTGAGCCCTCGTTGAGGTGTGCGATCTCGGCCAGACGCGCCTCGGCGTCGATCGCCATCGAGCGGAACTTGATCATCGTGAACGGGCGGCCGTAGCGCCCGATGCGCTGCTGGCGGAAGAACGCGGGGCCTTCGCTGTCGCGCTTGACCAGGAAGGCGACCACCAGGAACACCGGGGAGAGCACGAGCAGAGCGAGGCTCGAGAGCACAACGTCCAGGCAGCGCTTCATCGCGTGGCGCGTGCCGGAGTAGTGCGGCAGCTCGACGCTCATCAGCGGCAGGCCTTCGACCGGGCGCCAGTGGATCCGCGGGCCGGCGACGTTGGTCAGGCCGGGCGAGACCACCAGTTCGACGGACGATTCTTCGAGCTGCCAGCCGAGCTGACGGACGAACTGTGTGCCGCCGTCGATCGGCCCGGCCACGATGACGGCTTCGGCACTCATCCGCTCGACCGCATCGCGGATGTCGGCCAGGCGGGCCACGACGGGCACGGACCGCCCGCGGGTGGTCACCTCGGTGAGACCCTCCGCATCCGACAGCGCGGCACCGACCACGTCGTACTCGACCTGCCCGCTCGCGCGTCGGCGTTCGATCTGCCCGGCGACGTAGGAGACGTCACCGACCGCTCCGATCACGATCACGCGCAGCAGGGCGTTGCCCTTCTTGCGGTCGTTCGCCAGTCGGGCTCGGTTCAGCCAGTGCGAGAGCACCAGGCCGACGATCCCGACCGGAAGGGCGATCGCGAAGTAGTTGCGCGGGATGGGTGCGAGCAGCAGCAGCGACGCGATGGCGACACCGCCGAAAGCGGTCAGGGTCGCGGAGACGGTCCTGCGGTATTCGTCCAGGCCCGTGCCGAGGTGGCGCGAGTTCCGGCTGTGCGCTATCAGCAGCAGCAGGAACCAGACCAGGCCGACCCCGTAGGGCGCGATCAGTTCGAGGGTGGAGAGATTGGACCGGCCGAACGAGGAGTACAGGCCGGTCAGCGCCATGCTGAAGGCGATGACGATGCCATCGCCGATCACGGCGCGGCTCCGGAATCGACGACGCCAGAGCTGGGCGTTGGAGGTGCGCGCCTTGGGATAGGGGCGGGCGATCCGCACCGATTCCGGCAGGAAGGCGCCGGCGGTGCCGCTGAGGCCCGTCATGACGTCGCTCCCTGCGCGCAGGAGGTCATGGTCGAAGGGACGGTGATCGTGTCACGGGTAAGCACATCAACCTGCAATCAGCCCATCGGGTTATCGAACGCTTCCGAACACGGCGCTCTTCGAGGGGCGGCTCGAGGAGGAGGCTGAATGTGTCCGGAACGAACGAAGCGAACCGCATTCTCCGCTGAACGGAGGTCGCGATTCGCCACGGACGCTGTGGTGCAACAGGAATCCCGACCTCTCGATGAGCTATGAAATCTCTTCGAAAGCGGGGGTACCTCTCCGCCACAGTAACGGCCATTCCGGAGGCACCCGGCACCCCACTTCGAGGGCGGCACTACGCGAATAATTCTCCGTCATCCCGCCGAAAACCGCTGTGATCAGGCGATACGCGAGCGCGAATTTTCGTCGACGCCCGATCGCATTCCCGGTTTCGACTTCTGTTGTTTACATTCGCTGACGGCACCGGTATGGGCGCCTCGACCGCACCACGCACCGCATCGGGGCCAGCACTGAAAAGGGGCGGCGACCTCACGGTCACCGCCCCTCCTCCGCCGCTATCGACCGGTCGGCCAGTCGCGCTCCGGAGCCCCCGTGTACAGCTGCTGAGGGCGCCCGATCTTCGTCTGCGGATCGGTGTTCATCTCGCGCCAGTGCGCGATCCAGCCCGGCAGGCGCCCGATCGCGAAGAGCACCGTGAACATCCGCGTCGGGAAGCCCATCGCCTTGTAGATCACGCCGGTGTAGAAGTCGACGTTCGGGTAGAGGCGACGCTCCTTGAAGTAGTCGTCCTCGAGCGCGATGTGCTCGAGCTCCATGGCGATGTCGAGCAGCGGATCCTTCATCCCCAGGGCACTGAGGACCTCGGCGGCACTCTCCTTGACCAGCTTGGCGCGGGGGTCGTAGTTCTTGTAGACGCGGTGCCCGAAGCCCATCAGGCGCACGCCGTCCTCCTTGTTCTTCACGCGGTCGACGAACGTCTTGACGCTCTCGCCCGACTCCTGGATGCGACCGAGCATGGTCAGCACCGCCTCGTTCGCGCCGCCGTGCAGCGGGCCGAAGAGGGCGTTGATGCCCGCCGACACCGAGGCGTACAGGTTCGCCTCGGTCGAGCCGACCAGGCGCACGGTCGAGGTGGAGGCGTTCTGCTCGTGGTCCTCGTGCAGGATCAGCAGCCGCTCCAGCGCCTTCGAGAGCACGGGATCGATCTCGTACTTCTCGGCCATGGTGCCGAAGTTCAACCGCAGGAAGTTGTCGACGAAACTGAGCGAGTTGTCCGGGTAGAGGAACGCCTGGCCGATGCTCTTCTTGTGCGCGTACGCCGCCATCACCGGCAGCTTCGCCAGCAGGCGGATGGTGGTGAGTTCGACCGCGGTCGGGTCCTTCGGGTTCGAGCTGTCCTCGTAGTAGGTGGACAGCGCCGAGACGCCGGAGGCGAGCACCGACATCGGGTGCGCGTGGTGCGGCAGCGCATCGAAGAAACGCTTGAGATCTTCGTGCAGCAGCGTGTGGTGCCGGATGCGGTCGTCGAAGTTCTCGAGCTCGTCCTTCGTCGGCAGCTCGCCGTAGATGAGCAACCAGGCGACCTCGAGGTAGTTCGCGTTCGTGGCGACCTGCTCGATCGGATAGCCGCGGTAGCGCAGGATGCCCTGGTCGCCGTCGATGTACGTGATCGACGACTTCGTCGCCGCGGTGTTCACGAATCCGTAGTCGAGCGACATAAAGCCCGTCTTCTTCGACAAGGTCGAGAAGTCGATGCTGGATGAGCCGTCGACGCTGCGCAGGACGGGGAACTCGGCCGTGCGATCACCGAAGGTCAGGGTGACCGTCTCGGGGAGCGCCGGCTCCGATGCTGTCGTTTGTTCCGCACCGTTGCTCTGCGTGCCGGATCCGGTCACAACGCCTCCCTGGCAGTCTGGTGGACATACCCCGTCACGACGACGGGCCGTTCACGGTGCCGGACAACGACGATTTGTGGCGACGTCGACCGAACCACATACAGCCTAGGGGCAACTTCGGGACACTGTGACATCGACCAGCACGCCCCCGATGCACCTGTGGACTTCTCCTAAAAAGCCGAGGGCTACTCGGCTCCGAACCCCTCGAGACGGCGCGCGGCCGCCTCGATCCGCTCGTCGCTCGCGGTCAGCGAGAGCCGGACGTGTTGCGGGAAGTGCTCGCCGTAGAACACGCCGGGGCCGGCCAGGATGCCCGCCGCGGCGAGCCGGGCGATCGACTCCCATGCGTCGCGTCCCTCCGTCGCCCAGAGGTAGAGACCGGCCTCGCTGCGGTCGACGCGGAAACCCGCGGCCTCGAGGGCGGGTTTCAGGCGCTCCCGACGCGCGCGGTAGAGCGCCTTCTGCGCCGCGACGTGCTCGTCATCGCCGAGGGCGACGACCATGGCGGCTTGCAGCGGCGCGGGCAGGATCATGCCGGCGTGCTTGCGCACGTTCACCAGGCGCGCGATGACCGCGGCGTCTCCGGCGACGAAGGCCGCGCGGTAACCCGCAAGATTGGACTGCTTGCTCAGCGAGTACACCGCGAGGACGCCGGAGCGGTCCACGCCGACGACGCGGGGGTCGAGCACGCTCGGGATCGCCTCGTCGGCCCAGCGGCCGCTCCAGCCCAGCTCGGCGTAGCACTCGTCGCTCGCGAGCACCGCTCCCAGCTCGCGAGCGCGCGCGACGGCGGCGCGCAACTGCTCGGTGTCGAGCACGGCCCCATCGGGGTTGCCGGGCGAGTTCAGCCAGACCAGCTTGGTGCCCTCTGGCCACGCCGCCGGATCATCAGCCGCGACGGCACTCGCCCCCGCGATCGCCGCGCCCATCGCGTAAGTGGGGTACGCGGCGAGCGGATGCACAACGACATCGCCCTCGCCGAGCCCGAGCAGGAACGGCAGCCAGGCGACGAGTTCCTTGGAGCCGATCGTGGGCATCACCTCGTCGACGCCGAGCCCCGCCACACCTCGGCGGCGCGCGAACCAGCCGGCGATCGCCTCACGCAGCGCCGGCGTGCCGACGGTGGTCGGATAGGCGTGCGCATCCGTCGCCGCCGAGAGCGCCGAGCGGATCAGTTCCGGGGTCGCGTCGACCGGCGAGCCGATCGAGAGGTCGACGATGCCGTCGGCGTGGCCGCGGGCGGTGGCCGCGTAGGGCCCCATCAGGTCCCACGGGTAGTCCGGGAGCGCTCCGAGCGCCATCGATCAGTGCTCGCCCTGCGGCGGCAGCGCCGCGATGATCGGGTGGTCCTTGGCGATCACGCCGACCTTGGCTGCTCCTCCGGGCGAGCCGACCTCGTCGAAGAACTCGACGTTCGCCTTGTAGTAGTCGGCCCATTCCTCGGGCAGGTCGTCCTCGTAGTAGATCGCCTCGACCGGGCAGACCGGTTCGCACGCGCCGCAGTCCACACACTCATCCGGGTGGATGTACAACGAGCGTTCGCCTTCGTAGATGCAGTCCACGGGGCATTCGTCGATGCACGCGCGGTCTTTGACATCCACGCACGGCAGTGCGATGACGTAGGTCACGGTCGGATGGCTCCTTCGGTCGAGTTGTTATTCTACGGCGTCTGCGACGGCCGGAAGGGCGGGTGGCACGGCGTCGGCGGCGGGCTCAGGCCTGGTTCGCGGCGGCGTCGTGAATCGGCGTCGCCCCCTTGGATGAACGGGACTGCGGCAACCGCGGCCAGGCGATCACCAGCAGCGCGATCAGCGCCGGCGCGAAGGTCCAGACCACGCCGGCGGTGTTCGCCGGGATCAGCACCGAGCCGCCGGTGCTGCGCACCGCGAGCACGCCGATCGCGGCGAGGATGCCCATCGCCGTACAGAACGCCACCAGGCGGTCGTACATCACCAGGCGCATCCCGAGCAGGAGGAACACGACGGCGAGCACGCTCGCGAACAACCCCAGCGGCAGCGCGGCCCCCGCGATCGTGACGGTGCTCTGGTGGGCGACCGTGGTGATCACGCCGACGACGGCGCCGATGGCGAGAGCGAGTGCGCCCGAGGTGATCCGGCCCAGCAGCGTCGGCGGCTCCTCCTCGGCGACGGGCTCCGGCAGGGCCATCGGCACGGCTCGGAACCGCTCGTCGCGCCCGATCGGGAAGGCGTCGCCGCTGGACAGTCGCGCGGTGTCCCCCGCCACCACGACCTGGGTGCGGTGCGCCTGCAGCGCCGCTCGCTTGCGAGCGAACTCCTCATCGTCGAGCTCGATCACCAGGTCGCCCGACGCCGTCGGCGCACCGGCCGGAAGGATCTCGAAGTAGGGCACCCCGAGGAGGGCCGCCGCCGAGGCAGCGATCTCTGCGGTGCGCACGTGATCCGGATGCCCGTAGCCACCGCCGACGTCGTAGGAGATGACGGCGGTCGCGCCGACATCGTCCAGCACGGCGACCAGATCGGCCACCGCCTCGTCCAGGGTCGCCGCGCAGAGCGAGGCCGGGTCGATCGGATCAAGCGGCACCGGACGGCGCTCCCCGGCAATGGTGCGCCACTGCATCCCGGAGTCGCGATACTCCCGGGGGGCGGCGCCGTCGATCCGGGCCCCCGCCGCGCCGAGGAAGCGGTGGTCCGTGACGCCGAGGGCGCGCATCGCGGCAGCGAGTTCCTCGACGCGGTGCGGGCCGAGTTCGGGCGCGCCCTCCAGCCCGGCCAGTTCCGGCGGGATCACTTCGCCCATCTCGCCGCGCGTCGCGGTGACCACAGTGAGGCTCGTGGCGGTCGCGGCGAGGCGTGCGAGGGTGCCGCCCATGGTCAGGGTCTCGTCATCCGGATGCGCGTGCACCACGACCAGGCGATCATCCGCCTCGCTCAGCGTGATTCCTGAGTTTTCTTTCACGTTCGGTTCCTCGGGGCTCGGCGCGCTGGACAGTCCCGACGACGCCGGGCTAGAGTCGCTTCGGGTAAGGCAAGGCTTACCAACGCGGCCTGTCGGAATCCCTGTCGATCGACGGCCGTCGCCCTCGACTTCGTCAGAGAACACGCGTGCTCGCAAACTACCTCATCGGCCTCCGCGAAGGCCTCGAAGCCGGCCTGGTGGTCGGCATCCTCGTCGCCTACCTCGCCAAGATCGGTCGGCGCGACGTGCTGCCGCGGCTCTGGCTCGGCATCGCGGCGGCCGTGGTGATCTCGCTCGGCACCGGCGCGATCCTGACCTGGGGCCCGTACGGTCTGAGCTTCCAGGCGCAGGAGGTCATCGGCGGCGGGCTGTCGATCCTGGCAGCGGCGCTGGTGACCTGGATGATCTTCTGGATGGCCTCGAACGCCCGCAGCCTCAAGGGCGAGCTGCAGTCCAAGCTCGACGCCGTGGTGACCGGATCCGCGTGGGGCATCATCGTGCTCGGTTTCGTCAGCGTCGGGCGCGAGGGCATCGAGACCGCGCTCTTCGTCTGGGCGACCGTGGCCTCCACCGGCGACGCCTGGCTCGGCTTCGTCGGTGCGGTACTCGGCATCCTCAGCGCCGTCGTCGTCGCCTGGCTGATCTACCGCGGCTTCGTGCGGATCGACCTCGCGAAGTTCTTCACCTGGACCGGCGGCTTCCTGATCCTCGTCGTCGCGGGGGTGCTCGCGTACGGCGTCGGCGATCTGCAGGAAGCGAGCGTGATCCCGGGCTGGGGCGCGCCCCTGTTCAGCCTCGGCGCCCTGCCCGGTTGGCTCACCGCCGTGCTCGGCGGCGTCTTCAACTTCACGCCGGAGCCCACCGCCGCGCAGTTCTTCACGTGGCTCGGCTACCTGGTGATCGTCGGCGGGCTGTTCCTGTTCCGCGTGCGCACGCCGGCGCGCCCCGCCCCCGTCATCGCCTGATCCGTCCTCCCTTCCACAGCATCCACTCACCAGGAGAATCCATGCCCAAGCGACTTCTGACCGGCGCCATCGGCGCCGGGACCCTCGCGCTCGTCCTCACCGGCTGCGTCCCGAACAACGCCGCGTCCAGCAGCGCCGCGCTGGACGTCGCGATCGCCGACGACAGCTGCGCCGTCTCGACCGCGACGGTCGAGGCCGGCGCCGTGACCTTCGCCCTGGAGAACACCGGCACCGACGTCAACGAGTTCGAGATCCTCGCCGAGGACAAGCTCCGCATCGTCGGCGAGAAGGAGAACGTGACCCCGGGTCAGAGCGTCTCCTACGTCGCCCAGTTGGAGCCCGGCACCTACTACACCGCGTGCAAGTTCCAGCAGGTCGGTGCTCCCATCGGGCTCGCCGAGTTCACCGTCACGGGCGAGGCCACGACCCAGACGGCGGATGAGCAGGAGGCCTCCGACCTCGCCGTCACGAACTACATCGCGTACATCAAGTCGCAGGCCGGCGAGCTGCTGCCCGCCGTGCAGACCTTCGTCACCGCCTACGAGAGCGGCGACGACGAGACCGCGCGCTCCCTCTTCGCGATCACCCGCTCCTACTACGAGCGCATCGAGCCCACCGCCGAGGCGTTCGGCGACCTGGATCCGAAGATCGACTACCGCGAGGTCGACGCCGTCGCCGAGGGCCTGGACTGGACCGGCTTCCACCGCATCGAGAAGGACCTCTGGGTCCCGGCGGCCGATGCTCTGAACTCCGACGGCACCAGCGCCTACCTCGACTGGACGCCGTCGACCACCGAGCAGCGTCAGCAGTTCGGTGACCAGCTCGTCGCCGACGTGCAGAGCCTGTACGACCTGGTCTACGCGGCCGACTTCTCCGTCTCCCTCGGTGACATCTCCAACGGCGCCATCGGTCTGCTCGACGAGGTCGCCGCCGGAAAGATCACCGGCGAGGAGGACTGGTGGTCCTCGACCGACCTCACCGACTTCTCCGCCAACGTGCAGGGGGCCGAGGTCGCCTTCGGCAACGTCGAGGCCATCGCCACCGCGAAGGGTGACGAGGGTGCAGCACTGGTGAAGGACATCACGGCGGAGTTCGCCTCGCTGGATGCCCTGCTGGCCCAGTACGGCAGCATCGACGCCGGATTCGTCGACTACAACACGTTGAGCGACGACCAGAAGAAGGAACTCTCCGACGCGGTGAACTCGCTCTCCGAGCCGCTCTCGCAGCTCACCCACACCGTGCTCGGTGTGGAAGAAGCTACCGAATAACTGGTCAGGGGTTATCACTCCGTCCCGCGGTGCCGCCTTCGGCGCCGTGGGACGCAATGACAACCCGTCCCGCGGTGCCGCCTTCGGCGCCGTGGGACGGAGTGACAACCCCCTTCACATACGATTGCCTGCGATGTCCGACGAAACCGCCGAAACCGAGCCCACCGAGACCAAGCCACCGCAGGAGAGTCTGGAGCAGCGCACCGCGCTCCGGCTGTCGCGGCGCGGGCTGATCGGGCTCGTCTCCGCAGGCACGGCGGGGCTGGCCGCGGGCGTCGGCGGCACACTCGGCGCCCAGGCGCTGAGCGCCTCGGCCACTGGTGACGGCGGCACGTACCCGTTCTACGGATCCCGCCAGTCCGGCATCACCACGCCGGCGCAGGACCGCCTGCACTTCGCCGCCTACGACATGTCCAGCCGCGCCACCCGCGAGGATCTGATCGAGCTGCTGCAGGACTGGAGCTACGCCGCCGCGCGTCTCACGCAGGGCCTCGACGTGAGCGAGACAGGTGCCGTCGGCGGCCCCGACACCGCGCCGCCGGACGACACCGGCGAGGCCCAAGGGCTACCGGCCGGCGGGCTCACGATCACCTTCGGCTTCGGGCCCACGCTGTTCTCGGCGGAGGACGGCGCCGACCGCTTCGGCCTCGCCGATCGCCGTCCCGAACTGTTGGCGACGCTGCCCCGCTTCGCCGGCGATGCGCTCGTGCCGGGCGACGGCGGTGGCGACCTCTGCATCCAGGCCTGCGCCGAGGACCCGCAGGTCGCGGTGCACGCGATCCGCAACCTCAGCCGCATCGCGTTCGGCCGTGCCTCCATTCGCTGGTCGCAGCTCGGCTTCGGCCGCACCTCTTCCACGTCCACCGCGCAGGCGACGCCGCGGAACCTGTTCGGATTCAAGGACGGCACGGCCAACATCAAGTCGGAGCAGACGGCCGACGTCGACGAGTTCGTCTGGGTCGGCGACGCCGACGGGCCCGAATGGCTCACGGGCGGCAGCTACCTGGTCGCCCGCAAGATCCGGATGATCATCGAGACCTGGGACCGTTCGCAGTTGGGCGAGCAGGAGCGAGTGATCGGCCGCAGCAAGGGCAGCGGCGCCGCGCTCTCGGGTGGGACCGAGTTCACCGAGCCCGACTTCGAGAAGACCGGGGCGACGGATGCGCCGCTGATCGATCGGGACGCGCACGTGCGGCTCGCGCATCCCACCGTCAACAGCGGCGCGCGGATGCTGCGCCGCGGCTACAACTTCGTCGAGGGCAACGACGAACTCGGGCGGCTCAACGCCGGCCTGTTCTTCTTGTCGTTCCAGCGCTCCCCGCAGCAGTTCATCGACGTGCAGCGCTCGCTCGCCACGGATGCGTTGAACGAGTACATCAAGCACGTCGGCTCCGCGATCTTCGCGGTGCCACCGGCGGCGAAGGACGCGAACGACTACGTCGGGTCGGGCCTGTTCACCTGAATCACGGCGTGTTGGCCGTGACCGCGTACTGCGCGACGATGCCGTCGGCGCCGCTCTCCCCCACGGTGACCTGGGCGACGTAGGCGTCGCTGGTGAAGATCGCGAAGGAGCCGCCCTCGGCACTGGATTCCATCGTCGTCTCGAAGCCCTTGTCGGTGAGCAGCTGCTTCACCTCGGCGTACGCTGCGTCGCGGTCCGCGACCTTGACCATCACCGCCCACGCCTCGCCGCCCATCCCTGCGCCGTAAACGATCTCGCCGTCGATCACCGGTACGGCGTCGCTCGGGAAGCCGTCCGGCAGTGTGGTGCCACCGAGGTCGACGTCGGAACCGGTCGCATCCTCCACAGCGCCCTCGACCGCATCCTCGACGCCGTTCTGCACCAATTGCTCGACCGGATTGGCGAAGCAGCCGCTGAGACCGACGGTGAGCAGACCCGCCAGGGCCAGGATGCGCGCGTGCTTGAGCATGGACATGGTGGACGACCTCGTTCCGGGCGTGACCGCGCGCGGAACTCGTCGGTTCGAAGAGAGCGGCGGCCTGTGAGGATCATGGTATTCCGCTCAGGTGCCCGGCGGACATCCGGGGCGTCCCTGAGCGCGCTCGCGGCTCGTCCCAGCCCGCGCCGAGGCGGCTCTTGGCGGATCCAGAAGCCGCGTCCGTAGCGTCGGCGCGTGGTATCGAGCAGCGACAAAGGCCTGACCAAGCGCGAACGCCAGGAGATCGCCCGACTCGAAGCTCGGGAGAAGTGGGCTCAGGAGCGGCGCCGACGCGTTCGCCGACGCTGGTTCACGCAGGGCGCCGTGGTCGTTGTGATGCTCGCCGTGGTCGCCCTGGTCGCCGGCAACATGATCTCGCAGGCGCGCGCCGCGAGCATCGGGCCGGCGAACATGGCCAGCGATGGCATCGTGCTCACCGGGGACGGGTCGACGATCACGGCGAGCACCACGGCGGCCGTCCCCGCGGGCGGCTCCCCCACGGCGACGGACGAGAGCACCGTGCGGGCGAGCGGCGTCGTGACGATCGACCTCTACGTCGACTACTTCTGCCCGCACTGCGGCACCTTCGAGAGCACGAACATGACGCAGCTGAAGGAGTGGGTGACAGCGGGATACGCGACGCTCGAGATCCATCCGGTCGCGATCCTCGACTCCGCCTCCCTCGGAACGTCGTACTCCAGCCGGGCGGCGAACGCGGCGGCCTGCGTCGCGAACGACGACCCCGACCACTTCCTCGCCGTGCACGAGGCGCTGTTCGCGCAGCAGCCGCAGGAGAACACGGCGGGGCTGGACGACGACGCGCTGCGAGCCCTGGTCAGCGGCGCGGGCGTGACGGACGACAGTGTGTTCGCGTGCATCACCGGCGGCGAGTTCCGCACGTGGGTGTCGGACGCGACCGAGCGCGCCACCTCGGGCCCGCTCGCCAGCACCGACATCGCCCTGTCGTCGACCCCCACGGTGCTGGTGAACGGGCAGCAGTACACCGGCGCGAACGACGACGCCGACGCCTTCCTCCAGTTCATCTCCGCCACCCTCGAGGCCGAGGAGTCGACGCCCACCCCCACCCCCACTCCAGCCGGCTGATCCATCCTGCGGCCAGGAAGAACCGAACGGATCAGGAGAAATGTGCTCCGATTCTCCTGCATCACCGCATCTCACCTGCGGCCAGGAAAGACTGTTGGCTCCTCCACAGCGCGAGATCGGCGGACTTATCCACTGATCCCGGCTGATCCGCCTCGAGCCCCGGTCCTCTCGCCGACACTGTCTCCATGCTCGAATCGATCGTGACCTCGCGGCAACTCACCGCCCTCTCCATCGACCCTTCCGCGCGCGGATTCGAACGGCTGCGGCCGGGCTGGTTCGCTCAGCCGAATGCCACGGCGATCGAAAAGGAAGCAGCCAGAATCGGAGGAAGGATCAGCTGCATCTCCCTGCTGGAGGAGATCGGTGCCTTCCGGCCACCGGAGAAGCGACTTCACCTCGCTGTCAAGCCGACGGCGAGCAGGATCGAACCCGGAGACGGGGTTGCGCTGCACTGGGGCCAGCGCGTGCAAGCGCCCTCCAACTCACTCGTTCGCGTGGATCCTTCGGAGGCGCTCGGTCACGCGTTGCAATGTCAACCGGCGGATATGGCCATCGCGATCGTGGATTCGATCTTGCAGAAGCGCTTGATGACGCGCCGCGATGTGGACGCCGTTTTCGCAGCGATGCCGCGAAGGCTTCAGCGCCTCCGTTCGTTCGTGGACGCACAAAGCGAGTCGGGTATCGAGTCGCTCACTCGTTTTCGTCTGGCCGCAGGTGGTATCGACTGCGAGCTTCAGGTCGTCATCTCCGGGGTCGGCCGCGTCGATCTGCTGATCGACGGCTGGCTCGTCATCGAGTTGGACGGCGGCACCCACGATACTGACGACGCAATCGCCCGCGATCGCATTCGCGATGTCGAGAGCCAGGTCGGCGGCTACACCGTGTTGCGCTTCCGCTACCGGCAGGTCATCTACGACTGGGACTATGTCGAGACCAAGATCCGCGCCCGACTCGCGCGCGGTGCGACCCGGTGATTCTTCCTTGCCCCAGGTATCTCTGAGCTCTGCAGGAGAAACCCGGCCCATCCATCCTGATCCGCGACATTCTCCCTTCCCCCAGGGGAAACAGCGAACGCCGCCGTCCCCGGAGGGACGACGGCGCTCAGGAGTGGATGGGCTCAGTCCTGCTTCTTCAGGCGCGAGGTGTTGCGGGCGCGCGCGGTGGCGTCCAGCTCGACCTTGCGGATGCGCACGTTCTCGGGGGTGACCTCGACGCACTCGTCCTCGCGGGCGAACTCGAGGCACTCCTCCAGGGTGAGCTGGCGCGACGGAGTCATCGACTCGAAGTTGTCGGCCGTCGACTGACGCATGTTGGTCAGCTTCTTCTCCTTGGTGATGTTCACGTCCATGTCGTCGTTACGCGAGTTCTCGCCGATGACCATGCCCTCGTAGACCTCTTCGGTCGGCTGGACGAAGAACGTCATCCGCTCCTGGAGGTTGATGATGGCGAACGGCGTGACGACGCCCGAACGGTCGGCCACGATCGAGCCGTTGTTGCGGGTGACGATGGAGCCGGCCCACGGCTCGTAGCCGTGCGAGATCGCGTTGGCGATGCCGGTGCCGCGAGTCGTGGTGAGGAACTCGGTGCGGAAGCCGATCAGGCCGCGCGACGGGACGATGAACTCCATGCGGACCCAGCCGGTGCCGTGGTTCGCCATGTTCTCCATGCGACCCTTGCGGGCGGCGAGCAGCTGCGTGATCGCGCCGAGGTACTCCTCCGGAGCGTCGATCGTGAGGTGCTCGAACGGCTCGTGGGTCTTGCCGTCGATCTGCTTCACAACCACCTGCGGCTTGCCGACGGTGAGCTCGTAGCCCTCACGACGCATCTGCTCGACCAGGATGGCCAGCGCGAGCTCGCCACGACCCTGGACCTCCCAGACGTCGGGGCGTCCGATGTCGACGATCTTCAGCGAGACGTTACCGATCAGCTCGCGGTCGAGGCGGTCCTTGACCATCCGCGCGGTGAGCTTGTGGCCCTTGACCTTGCCGACCAGCGGCGAGGTGTTCGTGCCGATGGTCATCGAGATCGCCGGGTCGTCGACCGTGATGGCCGGCAGCGGACGGATGTCCTCCGGGTCCGAGATGGTCTCGCCGATGGTGATCTCGGGGAAGCCCGCGATCGCGACGATGTCGCCGGGGCCGGCCGACTCGGTCGGGTAGCGGTCGAGCGCCTTGGTGATCAGCAGCTCGGTGATGCGCGCGTTGGTGTGGGTGCCGTCGTGGTGCACCCAGGCGACGGTCTGGCCCTTCTTGATCGTGCCGTTGAAGACACGCAGCAGGGCGAGGCGGCCGAGGAACGGCGAGGCATCGAGGTTGGTGACGTGCGCCTGCAGCGGAGCCTCGTCGTCGTAGGCGGGGGCCGGGACGTGGTCGAGGATCGCCTTGAACAGCGGCTCGAGGTCGTCGTTGTCGGGCAGAGCGCCGTTCTCGGGCTTGTTCACGCTCGCGGCGCCGTTGCGGCCGGAGGCGTAGACGACGGGCACGTCGAGGATCGCGTCGAGGTCGAGGTCGGGCACGTCGTCGGCCATGTCGGAGGCGAGGCCGAGCAGGAGGTCCTGGCTCTCGGCGACGACCTCGTCGATGCGCGCGTCGGGGCGGTCGGTCTTGTTGACCAGCAGGATGACGGGCAGCTTGGCCTCGAGGGCCTTGCGCAGCACGAAGCGGGTCTGCGGCAGCGGACCTTCGGAGGCGTCGACCAGCAGCACGACGCCGTCGACCATGGACAGGCCGCGCTCGACCTCACCACCGAAGTCGGCGTGGCCCGGGGTGTCGATCACGTTGATGACGATCGGGCCGTTGGTGGCGTGCTCGCCCTTGTAGGAGATCGCGGTGTTCTTCGCGAGGATCGTGATGCCCTTTTCGCGCTCCAGCTCGTTGGAGTCCATCGCGCGCTCGTCCACGTGGGAGTGCTCGGCGAAGGAGTTCGTCTGCTTGAGCATCGCATCGACAAGCGTGGTCTTGCCGTGGTCGACGTGGGCGACGATGGCGACATTGCGCAGGTCGGAGCGGGTGGCAACTGCCATGTGAACGGACTCGTCTCGTGTTCTGTAGTAAAAGGGGACCCTCGATCCTACTACGGATCGCGGGTCCCCTCCGGAAACGGCGCGTGGACGCTTAGACGCCGAGCTCGATCCCGGCGCCCGGGATGGCCGCGAGCAGCTCCCGGGTGTACTCCATCTTCGGGTCGCCGAACACCTCGTCGGTGGTCGCCTCCTCGACGATGCGGCCCTTCTGCATCACGAGCACGTTGTCCGCGATGACTCGCACCACGGCCAGGTCGTGCGTGATGAACAGGTAGGTCAGTCCCAACTCGTACTGCAGCTCGGCGAGCAGGTTCAGGATCTGCGCCTGCACCAGCACGTCCAGCGCCGACACCGCCTCGTCCAGCACCACGATCTCGGGCTTCAGCGCGAGCGCGCGGGCGATCGCCACGCGCTGGCGCTGACCGCCGGAGAGCTCGTTCGGGTAGCGTCCCGCGATCACGCGCGGCAGCGACACCTGGTCGAGCAGCTCGAAGACGCGCTCGCGCTGCGACGTGCGATCGCCGACCTTGTGCACCCGCAGCGGCTCCGAGATCGTGTTGCCGATGTTGTGCAGCGGATCGAGCGAGCCGTACGGATCCTGGAAGACGGGCTGCATCGAACGCCGCAGCGCCAGCAGTTCGCGGCCGCGCAGCTTCTCGGTGCGTCGACCGTCAATCGTGATCGTGCCCTCCGTCGCCTGCTCGAGGCCGAGCACGAGCTTGGCGATCGTGGACTTGCCGGAACCCGACTCCCCCACCAGCGCGGTCGTGGTGCCCTTGCGGATCGCGAAGGAGACGTCGTCCACGGCCGTGAAGTTCTCGGCCTTGAGACCACCCTTGCGGATCTTGAACACCTTGGTCAGGTGGTCGATCTCGATCATCGGGGCCGAACTCGCATCCGCCGCCACCGCCTCGGCGTGGCGTTCCGCCGCACCGATCAGGTCGACGCCGTCGGCCGCGTCCACGATCTCGTGCTCGCTGAGCTCGGCCGTGCTGGCGTGCTCGATCCGGCGCGAGGCCAGGCTCGGCGCCGCCGCGATCAGGCGCTGGGTGTACGGGTGCTGCGGGTTCTGCAGCACGTCGAGCGAGGCGCCGGATTCGACGATCTTGCCCTTGTACATCACGATCAGCTTCTCCGCGCGCTCGGCGGCCAGACCGAGGTCGTGAGTGATGAACAGCAGCGCGGTGCCGTCGGTGCGCGTCAGGGTGGCCAGGTGGTCGAGGATCTTGCGCTGCACCGTCACGTCCAGCGCCGAGGTCGGCTCGTCCGCGATCAGCAACTGCGGGCTGGATGCCAGGCCGATGCCGATCAGTACACGCTGGCGCATACCGCCGGAGAACTGGTGCGGGAACTGGCGCATCCGCTTGTCGGCATCCGCGAGGCCCGCATTCTGCAGCACCTCGACGGCCTTGGCGCGCACCTCCTTCTTTCCGGTGGCGAGGCCGTTGGCCTTGACCGTCTCCTCGACCTGGAAACCGATCGACCAGACCGGGTTCAGGTTCGACATCGGGTCCTGCGGAACGTAGCCGATCCGCTTGCCGCGGATGTCCTCCAACTCGGAGCGCGACGCGGTGGTCAACTCCTTGCCGTCGAACAGCACGGAGCCGGCGGTGACCTCTCCGGAGCCGGGTAGCAGGCCGATGATGGCCGCGGCCGTCGTCGACTTGCCGGAACCCGACTCGCCCACGATCGCGACGGTCTCGCCGTGCTCGATGGTGAGCGAGACGCCGCGCAGCGCCATGCTGATGCCGTCGGAGGTGCGGAAGCCGACCTGCAGATCGGTGACTTGGAGCAGGGGTTTCGTGGAACTCATCGGAGGGCCCTCGCCTTCGGGTCGAGCGCGTCGCGCAGCGCCTCGCCGAGCAGGATGAAGCTCAGCACGGTCACGGTCAGCGCGATCGACGGGTAGATCAGGGTCTGCGGATGGGTGCGCAGGTCGCGCTGGGCCTGGCTGATGTCGTTGCCCCAGCTCATCACATCGCCGGGCAGGCCGACGCCGAGGAACGACAGAGTCGCCTCAGCGGTGATCGCAGCGCCGAGCGAGATGGTCGTGACCACGATCACCGGGGCGATCGAGTTCGGCAGCACGTGCTTGAACAGGATGCCCATCCGGGTGAGCCCCGTGGCGGTCGCGGCACCGACGAAGTCGCTCTGTTTGACCCGCAGCACCTCCGATCTCAGCACGCGTGCCGTGGTCGGCCAGGCGAAGGCACCGATGGCCAGCGCGATGACGAATACGTTCCGGTGCGCGGAGAAGACCGACATGATGACCACGGCGGCGAGGATGTAGGGGATCGAGAAGAAGATGTCGCCGGCCCGCATGATGATCGTGTCCCAGATGCCACCGAAGAAGCCGGCGATCGCGCCGCCGATCACCCCGGTCAGCGTAGTGATCGCGATCACGATCAAGCCCACCGTCAACGAGGTCGAGGTGCCGTAGATGATCCGCGAGTAGACGTCGCAGCCCTGCTTGGTGAAGCCGAGCGGGTGGCCGGACGCGGGCCCGCCGTTGCTGTTGGCCAGCTGGCAGTCGTTGTTCGGCGCCGTCTGCGTGAACAGCCACGGGAACAGCGCCACCGTGATCACCAGCAGGATGAGGACGCCGGAGATCCAGAACATCGGGCGGACCCGGAGGTCGCGCCAGGCGTCGATCCACAGGTTGCTGGGCTTCTCGTCGAGCTTGACCGCGTCGATCGAGGCGATCGGCGTCTCCTCCAGCGGGGCGACGTAGTGGTCGATGACGCGAGCCGGCTTGCCGCCGGGAGCGTTGATGTCACTTGGCATAGCGGATCCTCGGGTCCAGAACGGCGTAGAGCAGGTCGATCAAGATATTCACGATCAGGTACAGCAGCACCATGACCGTCACGAACGAGACGACGGTGGGTCGCTCGCCGCGGATGATCGCCTGATACAGGGTGTTCCCGACGCCGGGAACGTTGAAGATGCCTTCGGTCACGGTGGCGCCCACGATGAGCAGACCGAAGTCCGCACCGAACTGCGTCGTCACCGGGATCAGCGAGTTGCGCAGGATGTGCACCGGCACCACCCGCTTGCGCGAGAGTCCCTTGCTGTAGGCCGTGCGCACGAAGTCCGAAGTGGAGGTCTCGATGACCGAGCCGCGGGTGAGCCGGATGGACGAGGCGACGACGAACAGGGCGAGCACGATCGCCGGCAGAAGAAGGCGGTCGAAGGTGACCTGGCTGCCGACCGTCGGGCTGAACCAGCCCAGCTGGACGGCGAAGAACGACTGGCCGATGAAGCACAGCACGAAAATCGGCACGGAGACCAGTAGGAGTGAGACGACCAAGGCGCTGGCGTCGAAGATGCTGCCCTTGCGCAGACCGCTGATCAGACCGATCACGAGAGCGACGACGATCTCGATGGCGATCGCGATGGCGGCGAGCGAAAGGGTGACCGGGAAGGTACGGGCGAGGATGTCGTTCACCGACTGCCCGGAGAACGAGATGCCGAAGTCGCCGCGGAAGACTCCACCGAGGTAGTAGAGGTACTGCACGATGAACGGTTCGTTCAGGTGGTACTGCTCCTCGAGGCGAGCCAGGAGCGCGGGGTTCGGGGTCTTGTCGCCGAAGAGGGCGAGAAGCGGATTGCCCGGCATGGCGAAGACCATGAAGTAGATGAGGAACGTCGTGCCGATCAGCACGGGGATTGCTTGCAAGATCCGTCGGACGATGTAGGAGAGCATGGATCAGCTCCGCCGGTTCCGGTTGGTCATTGTGTGATCCGATCGATAGTGGCCGAACAAGGCGATTCGCCCGTGCGGGTCGGAGATGCCGACCCGCACGGGCGAAGCCTTGCTGCTGGAGCTAGTTCTTGGTGATCTCGTAGTAGAGCGGCACCGAGTTCCAGCCGAACTCGACGTTCGACACGGACTCACCGTAGCCACCGGTCACGTTCGAGTACCACAGCGGGATGGCCGGAAGGTCCTTCAGGAGGACTTCCTGCGCCTGCTGGTAGGTCTTGTTCGCGGCGTCCAGATCCGGGTTCGCGGAACCCTCGTCGAGCAGGTTGTCGAAGTCGGCGCTGGAGTAGTCACCGTCGTTCGAACCGGCGTTGGTCGCGTACAGCGGGCCGAGGAAGTTGTACAGGCCGGGGTAGTCGGCCTGCCATCCGGTGCGGAACGCGGTCTGGATGGTGCGGTCGGTGATCAGCGTACGCGCCTCGGCGAAGGTCGGGTACGCAGCACCCGACGCGTCGATGCCGAGCGTGTTCTTGATCGAGTTGCTGACCGCGTCGACCCAGCCCTGGTGGCCGCCGTCGGCGTTGTAGGCGATCTGGAAGGTGCCGTCCCAGGGGCTGATGGCGTCGGCCTGGGCCCACAGCTTCTTCGCCTCGTCGGGGTTGTAGGCGAGCACGTCAGCGCCCGTGAGCGAGTCGCTCCAGCCGTCGATCACCGGAGAGGTGAAGTCGGAGGCCGGAGTGCGGGTGCCCTCGAAGATCACCTTGGTGATCTCCTCGCGGTTGATCGCCATCGACAGCGCCTGGCGGCGGAGCTGACCTTCTTCACCGCTGAAGTGCGGGAGGCGGGCCGGGATGGTGAAGGACTGGAACACGGCGGCGGGCTGGTTGACCGCACGGTCGCCCAGGTCGCTCTCGAAGGTGCCGTAGGCGGAGTCCGGGATCTGGTCGATCACGTCGACGTTGCCAGCGAGCAGGTCGGCGTAGGAGGCGTCCTGGGTGGCGTAGAAGACGATCGACAGACCGCCGTTCTTCGGCTGACGCGGGCCGGTGTAGTCCGGGTTCACCGCGAGATCGATCTTCACGTCGTGCTGCCATGCGCCGTCGCCGTCGAGCATGTAGGGGCCGTTACCGATCGGGTTCTGGCCGAAGGCGTCCATGTCGTCGAACGCGGAAGCCGGCAGCGGCATGTAGGCCGAGTAACCCAGACGCAGCGGGAAGTCCGACTTCGGCGCGGTCAGGGCGACGGTGAACGTCGTGTCGTCGACGACCTTGAGGCCGGTGAGCTCGCTGTCCTCGTCGTAGCTGAAGCCCTCGATGTCCTCGAAGAAGTAGCTGCTCAGCTGAGCGTTGGAGAGCAAGGCGCCGTAGTTCCAGGCGTCGACGAACGAGCTGGACGTGACATCCTCGCCGTTGGTGAACTTCAGGCCCGACTTGATCTTGATCGTGTAGTTCTGCGCGTCGTCCGACTCGATCGACTCCGCGACGTCGTTGACGGGGGCGCCGGTAGCGTCGTAGTACACCAGACCGGCGAAGATCTCATCGAGGATCTTGCCGCCGCCGACCTCGTTGGTGTTGGTGGGGATCAGCGGGTTCTGCGGCTCCGAGCCGTTGGTCGTGATCACTGCGGTCGACGCTCCACCGGAGCTGTTGTCGCTGCTTCCGCCCGAGCTGCATCCCGCGAGCGCGAGTGCGCTGGCGGCGACCAGGGCGACTGCCCCGATACCGATTCGTCTGATTTTCACTTGTTCCTCCTGTGCAAGGGTGTCCATGCGTGTCGCAGGGAATGAGCGCACGCGCGACTGTTGGCCGCTCTCGTGCGACGAGTGCCTTGGACGAGACTATGTATTGACTTGCTATCGGCACACAAATTTCGTGGCAACCGTTACACAGCGGTAACCCGGATACCATTTCGTTGCAAGGATTCGCACGAAACGTGCGCGAGCGCGGCCGTTCACGCAACGAGCTGAAAACCGACGTCAGAAGTTCGAGAAATGTTCAATTCAGATGTGCCTCCTGCCGGGGTCGTTCCCGCGGCCGTGAACAAGCGCCGCATCCGCTTCGAGATCCTGCTCGTCCTGGGGCTCTCGCTCGGTGCATCCGCGGTGTATTCGATCGTCTCGATCACGAATCGCCTGACCCAGGAGACCGCGCTGTCGCAGCAGACGGCGACGTTGAACGGCGCCCTCAGCTCGCGGCCGGTGTTCGACCTGATCTACCAGCTGCTCGCGATCTTCTTCGACCTGGTGCCGGTCGCGCTGTGCGTGTTCCTGCTCTGGCAGCCGGGACGCAGCGGCTTCGCGCGCCTCGGGCTCGACCTGCGGCATCCGTTCCGCGACCTCGGCGGCGGGGTGGCGCTGGCGATCGCGATCGGCGCGCCCGGCATCGGGCTGTACGCGGTGGGCCGCGCTCTCGGCATCACCGTAGCCGTGGTGGCCTCACCGCTGGACAGCTATTGGTGGACGATCCCGGTGCTCGTGCTCTCCGCGTTGCGGGCGGGGCTGCAGGAGGAGATCATCGTGGTCGCCTACCTGTTCACGCGTCTGAGCGACCTGGGTTGGGGTCGCTGGAGGATCCTGTTCACCAGCGCGGTGCTGCGCGGCAGCTACCACCTGTATCAGGGCATCGGCCCGTTCATCGGCAACGTCGTGATGGGCCTGGTCTTCGGCTGGCTCTATCAGCGCTACGGCCGCGTGCTGCCGCTGGTGATCGCGCACTGGATCATCGACATCGTCTCGTTCGTCGGCTACCCGCTGGCCGTGGCGTGGTGGCCGACGCTCTTCGGCGCGCCCGCATCCTGACCACGGAAGCTCATCCCTCCCCGCCGGTCACCACGGCAGCCGAGCCCCAGTCGTCGGGCGAAAGGTCGGGTACTGCCAGGCAACTCTCATTGCCGCATGTTTTCAGGGATGGGACCGGGCACATCCGCATCGTGCGGACGCCGTCGGTTGACGCGGAATCGGGGGCGGAGTAGACCGAAATGACAACGAGTTCTGCTCATCTTGAAGAGCAGGACTTCTAGATTTGGGGAGGAAATCATGTCTCGAAAGACCTGGCTCACTGCAGCCACCCTCACAACGGCTTTGGCCCTGTCGGCTCTCGGCGGAGCCTCGTCCGCGGCCGCCTCTACGGGCGAACTCGGAGGAGCCGACGCATTGCTCGCTCGATCGGAAGCGGTTGCCGTCCAGCCGCTGCGAACGGACGCCGACGACGGGATCGTCGCGAGCGACTCGACTTCCGACACTGCCGAGAAGCGAAACGAGCCTGTATGGACACGGACGTGCTCCCGCGGATACGGGGACGAAATCTGGAACAACATCGACGCGACGAACTGCGCCGGTACCGTCACGTACTACAAGTACAACGTTGCTGACGGGCACGTGAACATGCTCGCATTCCTGGCCAGCGAGGGCGGTCGCGGAGGCGATCTCAACAGCTTGCGCGACGGGCTGAATGCGTGGTGCGATGATCACTCATTCGACTGCGCAATGGCGACTGGCATCATCCTTATTCCCGTCGCCGTTCTTTTCAGTGTGATCAGCGGAGGATCAACAACATGACCAGCACGCCGCGACTTCTCGTCGGAGTGACCGTCTCGTTCCTCGTCGGAGCGGTGGTCATGCTGGCGATCACCGCATTCATCGGCGGGCTCGACCTCGTCGCTCAAAATTGGATCCTCGTCGTAGCCGCCGGAGTCGCCTTCGGGCTGATCTACGTACTCCGGACGCGCCGGCGGCGGTAGCTTCGGGTCGCCCCGTCCTGACCCCGCTGCCCCTCCCCGCGAGATGCCTCTTCTGCACGCTTCTCACGGAGTGTCGCGTACAGAAGGGGCATCTCGCGTGGAGGAGCGGAACCGGGGGGCCTAGGCGAACGCCTCGATCGGCGGGCAGGCGCACACCAGGTTGCGGTCGCCGTAGGCCTGGTCGATGCGGCGCACCGGGGGCCAGTACTTCGTGCGCACGAGGGAGTGCACCGGGTAGACGGCCTGCTCGCGGGTGTAGGGATGCGCCCACTCGCCGACCACGATCGACTCGGCGGTGTGCGGGGCGTTGCGCAGCGGGTTGTCCTCCAGCGGCCACTCCCCCGCGGCGACCCGCTCGGCCTCCTGCTTGATGCCGATCATCGCCTCGATGAAGCGGTCGATCTCGGCGAGGTCCTCGCTCTCGGTCGGCTCGACCATCAGGGTGCCGGCGACCGGGAAGCTCATCGTCGGCGCGTGGAAGCCGTAGTCGATGAGCCGCTTGGCGACGTCGTCGACCGAAACTCCGGTCGCTGCGGTGAGCGGGCGGATGTCGAGAATGCACTCGTGCGCCACCAGGCCGTTGTCGCCCGTGTACAGCACCGGGAAGTGCTCGCCCAGGCGCGCGGCGACGTAGTTCGCGGCGAGCACCGCCGCTCCGGTCGCGTCGCGCAGGCCCTGCTCCCCCATCATCCGCACGTACGCCCACGAGATCGGCAGGATGCTCGACGAGCCGTACGGCGCCGCCGAGATCGGAGCGCCCCCGTGCACGACGCGCTCCGCGCCCGACGCGTGCGTGGCGTCCTGCGCGAGCGGATGCCCGGGCAGGAACGGCGCGAGGTGCGCCTTCGCCGCGACCGGGCCGACGCCGGGGCCGCCGCCGCCGTGCGGGATGCAGAAGGTCTTGTGCAGGTTCAGGTGCGAGACGTCACCGCCGAAGTCGCCGAAGCGGGCGAAGCCGAGCAGCGCGTTCAGGTTGGCGCCGTCGACGTAGACCTGGCCGCCGGCCTCGTGCACGAGCCGGCAGATCTCGGCGACCTCGTGCTCGTAGACGCCGTGGGTGGAGGGGTAGGTGATCATCAGCGCGGCGATGTCCGCGCTGTGCGCCGTGATCTTCGCCCGTAGGTCGTCGAGGTCGACGTTGCCGAGCTCGTCGCACGCGACGACGACGACCTTCATTCCGGCCAGCACCGCGCTAGCGGCGTTCGTGCCGTGCGCGCTGGAGGGGATGAGGCACACCGTGCGCGCCGCATCGCCGTTCGCGTCGTGGTAGCCGCGGATCGCCAGCAGGCCGGCCAGCTCGCCCTGCGAGCCGGCGTTGGGCTGCAGCGAGACGGAGTCGTAGCCCGTGACGTGCGCGAGCCACTGCTCCAGCTGATCGATCAGCGCGAGCGAGCCCTGCACATCCGCTGCCGGGGCGAACGGATGCAGGTTCGCGAACTCGGGCCAGGTCACAGCCTCCATCTCGGTCGCCGCGTTCAGCTTCATCGTGCAGGAGCCGAGCGGGATCATGCCGCGATCGAGTGCGTAGTCGTAGTCGGCGAGGCGCTTGAGGTAGCGCATCATCGAGGTCTCGGAGCGGTGCGTGTTGAACACGAGGTGGATCAGGAAGGGGGTGTTCCGTTCCAACTCCGCGGGGATGGTGCGCGCGGCCGCGCTGAAGAACCCGAACGATCCCTGGATCTCGCCGATCGCGCCGACCAGCGCGACCACATCCTGATCCGTCGTCGTCTCGTCGACGGACACCGCGACGGTCGACGGATCAACGAGACGGATGTCGTAGCCGATGGCGGCGGCGCGCGCGACGGCCGCCTCCGCGTCGGCGACGACGACGCTGATCGTGTCGAAGAAGTCGGCGTGCCGGAGCGAGAAGCCGCGATCCAGCAACAGGCGTGCCAGCAGCGCGGCCTTGCCGTGCACCTGCTCGGCGATCCGGGCCAGGCCGTCGGGGCCGTGATAGACCGCGTACATCCCCGCCATCACGGCGAGCAGCACCTGTGCGGTGCAGATGTTCGAGGTCGCCTTCTCGCGGCGGATGTGCTGCTCGCGCGCCTGCAGCGAGAGCCGGTACGCCGGGTGGCCGGCGGCGTCCTGGCTGACGCCGACCAGACGGCCGGGTAGCTGGCGCTCCAGGCCCTTGCGCACCGCCATGTAGCCGGCGTGCGGGCCGCCGAAGCCCATCGGCACGCCGAACCGCTGCGAGGTGCCGACCGCGATGTCCGCGCCGAGATCGCCCGGCGCCGCGACCAGCGTGAGCGCGAGGAGGTCGGCCGCGACGACGGCCTGGCCGCCGCCCGCCTTGACCGCGGCGAGCACGGCGGACGGGTTCCACAGCTGACCGGATGCTGCCGGGTACTGCACGAAGACGCCGAACGCGTCCGGCAGCTCCTCGGGCGCGGTGTGCGCGAGCGGCAGCTCGATCAGCTCGATGCCCACGGCCGCGGCACGGCCGGCGAGCAGCGCCTTGGTCTGCGGGAACGCATCCGCGTCGACCAGGAAGACGGGGGTCTTCGCCTTGGATGCGCGGCGAGCGAGCAGCATCGCCTCCACCACGGCGGTGCCCTCATCGAGCATCGAGGAGTTCGCGATGTCCAGGCCCGTCAGGTCGGTGACCATGGTCTGGAAGTTGATCAGCGCCTCCAGGCGCCCCTGCGAGATCTCGGGCTGGTAGGGCGTGTAGGCCGTGTACCAGCTCGGGTTCTCGAGCACATTGCGCTTGATCACGGCGGGCGTGATGGTGCCGTAGTAGCCGAGGCCGAGGAAGCTGCGCTTGACGGTGTTCCGACCGGCGAGCGCGCGCAACTCGGCGAGCGCCTCCGTCTCCGTCGCGGCCTCGGGCAGCACGGCGGGCAACTCGGCCACCCGGATGGACTCGGGTACGGCGGCGGTGACCAGGGCGGCGACGGAGTCGTAGCCGACGGCGGCGAGCATGGTGGACTGCGCGTCCGCATCGGTGCCGATGTGGCGCGCGGCGAAGTCGAGCGACATTACTCCCCGATCAGCTTCGCGTAGTCGGCGGCCGACATCATGCCGTCGGGCAGCGCGGTGAAACGCACCTTGATCAGCCAGCCCGCGCCGAACGGGTCGGAGTTGACGAGCTCGGGGCTCGCCAGCACGGCCTCGTTGGTCTCGGTGACCTCTCCGTCCAGGGGCGCGAACAGCTCACCCACCGACTTGGTCGACTCGATCTCGCCGACGACGGCGCCGCCCTCGACGGTCGAGCCCGCCTCCGGCAGCTCGACGAACACGACGTCGCCGAGCTTCTCGGCGGCGTAGGCGGTGATTCCGACGGTCGCGACGTCACCGTCGACGAGCACCCATTCGTGCTCTTCGGTGTACTGCAGGTCTTCGAGAGCAGCCATGGTCAGTTCTTCTTTCTGGAGTAGAAGGGGAGGCGGGTGACGGTGACGGGGAGTCGCTTGCCACGGATGTCGACGGAGAGTTCGGTGCCGGGCTGGGCCAGACGCGGGGCGACGTACGCCATCGCGATCGGCACGCCCAAGGTGGGTGAGAGTGCGCCGCTGGTGATCATCCCGATCGGATCGGCCGACTCGGCGGAGGCGTAGACCTGGTAGTCGGCACGCGCAGCGCGCTTGCCTTCTCCCAACAGTCCGACGAGGACCTCGGCGTCGGCCGCCGGGCCGTCCTCACTGGCGGTGCGACCGACGAAGTCGATCGGCTTGGCCAGGCTGACCGCCCGGCCGAGCCCGGCCTGCGCCGGGAAGATCTCGGTGCCGAGCTCATGGCCGTACAGCGGCATCCCCGCCTCGAGGCGGAGCGTGTCGCGGCTGGCGAGGCCGGCCGGCACGAGGCCGGCGCCGGCGCCCGTCTCCACGACGGCCTCCCACAGGGCGCGAGCGTTGTCGGGAGCGAGGTAGAGCTCGAAGCCGTCCTCCCCCGTGTAGCCGGTGCGCGCGATCAGGATGGGGTGGCCCTCGAAGCTGCCGGGGACCGACCAGTAGTACTTCAGCTCTGCGAGGTGCTGGGCGGCGTCATCGGTGTCGAGGACGCTGCGCTCACCCTTCTCGGTCTGCACCGCGAAGCCCTGCAGGTTCTGCAGGATCTCCAGCGCCTTCGGGCCCTGCACCGCGATCAGCGCGATGTCGTCGCTCTCGTCGAAGAGGTCGCACTCGAACATCGCGGTGCGGTTGCGCAGCTCCTCGGCGACGCGGTGCCGGTTGGAGGCGTTGGCGACGACCATAAAGCGGTCCTCACCGGTGCGGTAGATCACGAGATCGTCGATCACGCCGCCGGAGCGGTTCAGCAGCAGCGAGTACTTCGCCTGGCCGACCGCGACGGCACTGATGTTGCCGGCGAGCGCGTAGTCGAGGGCGTCCACCGCCTCCGGCCCGACGATGAGGATCTCGCCCATGTGCGAGAGGTCGAAGATGCCGGCCGCTGTGCGCACCGCGTGGTGCTCGGCGAGGTCGCTGCTGTAACGCACCGGCATCTGCCAGCCGGCGAAGTCGGTGAACTGCGCGCCGGCGGCGACGTGGACGTCGTGCAGCGGCGAATAGACCGCCCCGGCCTCGGGTGTTGCATCGGACATGAGAGTTCTCCAAATCGTCGCAGTGCTGCAACGTCGCCGCGGGCTGCGGGCACAGCAGTGCCTGGTGGGAACTCCCCCTCTGTCATGGGCCTGAGAGCTTCGCCCGTCCCGAAGGGTGTGGGGGCTTTCACCGTCGGCGGAATCGCACCGTGTTCGGCGAGCATCGAGAGAACTCGATACGTCGGCCGCGAACGGCCTCCTACTCGATCCGAATCGCGAAGCGATTCGCTTTCCAGAGTGGCCAGTTCGACGCGGTACGCATACCTGAGAGATTGGCGGGGAGTGCTTGCTCCTTCGGTGCCGGGTGGCGTGCGCCCGGCTCTCCCGCGTCGTTTTCGCGGCCCGATGTTCAGTTGTGCGCCCAGCCTAGCGGGCAAGACGCGCACTCGCGCGGCCGGTGGTTGCACGTCGCGGGGTGGGTCCCTTCACGAACGGCGGCTGAGGAGCAGGCGCGGACGAGATACCGTTCGTGACCCCACCTCAGCCGCCCTTCACGCAGCGATCGCCGCAGAGAGTCGAGCGCAGGTCGCGTTCGCGTTCTGGTCAAACTGACACTAAGCTCGGCGTAGCACTTAGAGTCACCCTGACTCTTAGTCGCCCGCACATCGAGTCGGAGAACAGCGGATGAACGCGCAGCAGGCCCCCGTGATCGCGGTCTCGACCGTGATCTTCGCGCTGCGCCCGCACCCGGAGACCGGCGCGAGCACGGTGTGGATCCCGGCCGTGCGGCGCATCCGCGAGCCGTTCGCCGGACTCTGGGCGCTGCCCGGTGGGCCGCTCGGACCCGACGAGGAGCTCGGCGGCGCCGCGGGTCGCAACCTCCGCGAGACCACGGCACTGGAGCCCCGCTACTTGGAGCAGCTCTACGCCTTCGGCGGTACCGACCGCTCCCCCGGCAACGTCCGCGTCGTCTCGATCGTCTACTGGGCGCTCGTGCGTAGCGACGAGGCCGAGCGTGCGAGCACCTCCGAGAACGTCACCTGGCTGTGCACCGACGACCTGCCCGAGCTGGCCTTCGATCACAGCCTGATCGTCGAGTACGCCCTGTGGCGGCTGCGCAACAAGATGGAGTACTCGCGCATCGCGCACGCCTTCCTCGGCGAGACCTTCACCCTGGCGCAGCTGCGCGAGGTGCACGAGGCCGTGCTGCAGAAGCCCCTCGACCCGGCGAACTTCCGCCGGATGATCGAGGCCTCCAAGGCCGTCGTCGCGACGGAGCAGCGCGTCACCGGCACCCGGCACCGCCCGCCCCGGTTGTACCGCTACGACGCTTCCGTCGAACTGGTCGACAACGGCCCGCTGCCGACCCCCTAGAACGACCGACACCCCGAACCCTCCACCCCATCCCTTCCGCGTACCGACACCCTCCACCCGCCCCGCACCCATACCCTCCACCCGCCCCGCACCCATACCCTCCACCCGCCCCGTCCGGAGAACACCATGACCTCAGTCGACACCACCCTTCAGCTCATCGCGCGTGGCAGCACGCGCGGATCCAGCTGCAGCCCCGCGCTCGCGAAGGATCCGTGGTCGTTCGACGCGGGCCTGCCCGCCTACGGGCCGGGCGCCTCCCAGGCCGACCCGATCCCCGCGACCTCGCCGGTACAGGGTCGACTGCCCGAGGAGTACACCCGCGCCTCCGCCGCGGAGCTGGACCGACGCATCCGCGCGGCGAAGGCGACGCTGGGTGAGAAGGTCGTGCTGCTGGGCCACTTCTACCAGCGCGACGAAGTGGTGCAGTACGCCGACTTCGTGGGTGACTCGTTCCAGCTCGCCAACGCGGCTATGCAGCGGCCAGAGGCCGAGGCGATCGTGTTCTGCGGCGTGCACTTCATGGCCGAGACGGCCGACATCCTCTCGCGCGACGACCAGGCGGTGATCCTGCCCAACCTCGCCGCCGGCTGCTCGATGGCCGACATGGCCGACAGCGACTCGGTGGAGGACGCCTGGGCCGACCTGCTCGACATCTACGGAACCGAGCCGGATGGGGAGGGCCGCGTGCCGGTCATCCCCGTCACCTACATGAACTCCAGCGCTGCTCTCAAGGCGTTCTGCGGTCGCAACGGCGGCGTGGTCTGCACCTCCTCGAACGCGACGACGGTGCTCGAGGACGCCTTCGCTCGCGGCCAGCGCGTGCTGTTCTTCCCGGATCAGCACCTCGGCCGCAACACCGCCAAGGCGATGGGCGTGCCGCTGGATCGAATGCCGATGTGGAACCCGCGCAAGCCGCTCGGCGGCAATGACGAGCAGACCCTGCTCGACGCGCAGGTCATCCTCTGGCACGGCTTCTGCTCGGTGCACAAGCGCTTCACGGTGAAGCAGATCGAGCAGGCCCGCGCCGACTACCCCGGCGTGCAGGTCATCGTGCACCCCGAGTGCCCGATGGCGGTCGTGGACGCGGCCGACTCCTACGGCTCGACCGACTTCATCGTCAAGGCGATCAAGGCGGCGCCGGCCGGCAGCACCTTCGCGATCGGCACCGAGATCAACCTGGTGCAGCGCCTCGCCGCCGAGTACCCGCAGCACACCATCTTCTGCTTGGACGACGTGATCTGCCCCTGCTCCACGATGTACCGCATCCACCCGGGCTACATCGCCTGGGTGCTCGAAGGCCTCGTCGACGGCGTGGTACACAACCGCATCGAGGTCGACGCCACCGTGCAGGCGGATGCGCGCGTCGCACTGGAGCGGATGCTCGCCGCCGTGCCGCCGAGCTCGGCCCCGATCCAGGCGGCCTGAGCATGCGCGTCGTCATCGTCGGCAGCGGGGTGTCGGGCCTGGTCACCGCCCTGCTCGCTTCACGCGAACACGAGGTGGTGCTGATCACCAAGACCGAGCTCGCCGAGAGCAACACCCGCTACGCGCAGGGCGGCATCGCCGCGGCGATGTTCGACGGCGACAGCGTGCGCCTGCACATCGAGGACACGCTGCGCGCCGGCGCTGGCCTCTGCTCGCGCTCGGCCGTCGAGGTGCTCTGCTCGGAGGGGCCGGCTGCGATCCGGGCACTGCTCGAGTGGGGCGTCGGCTTCGACCGCGACGCGGACGGGCTCGCCCACGGGCTGGAAGCGGCGCACTCGCGCGCGCGGATCCTGCACGCGGGTGGCGACGCGACGGGAGCGGCGATCGAGCTCGCCCTGGTCGCCGCGGTGCGCGCCGCGCCGATCGAGGTGCGCGAGGGTGTACTGCTGACCGACTTGATCGTGCGCGACGGCGCTGTCGTGGGCATCGAGACGCTCGACGGCCCCGTGTTCGCCGATGCCGTTGTGCTGGCCACGGGCGGCGCCGGCCAGGTCTTCGCGCACACCAGCAACCCGCTGGTCGCGACAGGCGACGGCCTCGCGGCAGCGCTGCGGGCCGGTGCGGAGACGGCGGATCTGGAGTTCTACCAGTTCCATCCCACGACGCTCGCACTGCCGGGCAACTTCCTCGTGTCCGAGGCCGTCCGCGGTGAGGGCGCCGTGCTGCGGGATGCGCAGGGCGAGCGTTTTATGCTCGCCGTGCATCCGGATGCCGAGCTCGCCCCGCGCGATGTGGTCGCCCGGGCGATCGCGGCCGTGATGCAGCGGCAGAACGGGCTGCCGGTGCACCTCGATGCCCGCGCGATCGATGCCGCGACCCTGGAGCGCCGCTTCCCGACGATCTCGGCGGCGTGCCGGGCCAACGGTCTCTCCCTCGCGGACGACCTGATCCCGGTCACGCCCGCCGCGCACTACTGGATGGGCGGCATCGCCACCGATCTGGACGGGCGCAGCAGCCTGCCCGGGCTCTACGCGGTCGGCGAGGTCGCCTGCACGGGCGTGCACGGCGCGAACCGCTTGGCGTCGAACAGCCTGCTCGAAGGCGTGGTCTTCGCTCGACGGGTGGCCGACGCGCTCGGCACCGCCTGGACCACGGACGTCCCCGCCGCGCGCGCGGCGACGCGCATCCGTCCGGTCGAACTCGATCGCGCCGCACTGCAGGAGCTGATGTGGACCCACGCGGGGCTCGTGCGCGACGGCGCGGCCCTGGACGCCGCGGCGACGACCCTCGCGGAATGGGCCGACGGCGCCCCCACGGCGTCGACGCGTGCGGCCGTCGAGAACACCGACCTGCTCACCATCGCCCGCGCGATCGTCGCCGCCGCCTCGACGCGCGAGGAATCGCGTGGCGCGCACTTCCGCACCGACTTCCCCGAGACCCAGGCGCTCAGCTATCGCGTCGCCGGAACCAGAAAGGTCGCCGTCCCGTGCTGACCCGCACCACCATCGAACGCATCGTCTCGGCCGCGCTGGAGGAGGATGCGCCGTGGGGCGACATCACCAGCGAGACCCTGATCCCGGCGGATGCGGTCGCCCACGCCGCCCTGGTCGCCCGTGAGAGCGGGGTGTTCAGCGGCGGATCCGTCTTCGCCGGGGCCATGTTCGCGGCCGACTCGCGCATCCGCGTCACGCTACTCGCGCAGGACGGCGCGGTCTTCGGCCCCGGAGACGTGCTCGCCGAGGTCGACGGTCCGGCGATCGGCATCCTCCGCGGCGAGCGCGTCGGGCTGAACCTGGTGCAGCGGATGAGCGGCATCGCGACCCTCACGGCGGAGTACGTTCTCGCCGTCGCCGGCACCTCCGCACGCGTCGTGGACACCCGCAAGACGACGCCCGGGCTGCGCGCGCTGGAGCGGCACGCGGTGCGCAGCGGCGGAGGGCACAACCACCGCTTCTCGCTCTCCGACGCGGTGCTGGCCAAGGACAATCACCTCGCGATCCTGACCGCCGGCGGCATGACCGTGACCGAGGCGATCCTCGCCGCCAAGGCGAAGCTGCCGCACACCATGACCGTCGAAGTCGAGGTCGATCGGATCGACCAGATCGAGCCGGTGCTGGCGGGCGGTGTTGACACGATCATGCTCGACAACTTCACCCTCGATCAGTTGCGGGAGGGGGTGGACCTCGTCGCCGGGCGTGCCAGGGTCGAGGCGAGCGGCGGGGTGAACCTCGGCACGATCCGCGCCATCGCCGAGACCGGCGTCGACATCATCTCGGTCGGCGCACTCACGCACAGCGTGCGCTCGCTCGACCTGGGCCTGGACATCGCGGTCGCCGCGGCGCCGTGATCTACCTCGACCACGCCGCGACCTCACCCGTGCGCCGCGAGGTGCTCGAGGCGATCTGGCCGTACCTGACCGGCGAGTACGGCAATCCGTCGAGCTCGCACTCACTCGGCGATTCCGCGTCGCGGGCGCTGGCGGATGCTCGTTCGCGCGTCGCGCGCTGGTTCGGCGCGCGCGCCTCCGAGATCACCTTCACGGGCGGCGGCACCGAGGCGATCAACACCGCGATCAAGGGCATCGCGCTGGCGACGCCGCGCGGTCGGCACGTGGTGACGACGCCGATCGAGCACGAGGCGACGCTCGAATCCGTCGACTACCTGAAGCGGATGCACGGGTTCGAGGTGTCGTTCGCACCGGTGGACGCCCAGGGGCGCGTCGATCTGGCGGCACTGTCGGCGCTGCTCCGCCCGGACACGACGCTGGTCTCGGTGCTGGCCGCGAACAACGAGATCGGCACGGTGCAGGACACCCGCGCGATCGCCGCACGGTGCGCGCCGCTCGGGATCCCGCTGCATGTGGACGCGGTGCAGGCGGCCGGCTGGCTGGATGTCTCCGTGGCCGCCCTCGGCGCCGACGCGATCTCGATCTCGGGGCACAAGCTCGGTGCGCCGAAGGGCGTCGGCGCGCTGTACGTCCGCGGACGACTGCCGCTCGAGCCGCTGCTGCACGGCGGCGGCCAGGAGCGCGGCCGGCGCTCCGGCACCGAGAACGTGGCGTTCGCGGTGGCTCTGGCGGCCGCCGTCGGCTCGGCCGATCCGTCGGCCGGCGAGCGGATCTCGGCGCTTCGCGACGCGTTCATCCGCTCCGTTCTCACGGACATTCCGGGTGCGCGACTGACCGGATCGGCCGAGCACCGCCTCCCGTCGGTCGCGTCGTTCGTCTTCCCCGGACGCAGCGGCGAGTCGATCCTGCTCGCTCTGGAGGAGCGCGGCGTCGTTGTCTCGAGCGGATCCGCCTGCGCGGCCGGACGGGACGAGCCGTCGCACGTGCTGCTCGCGCTGGGCCTCGCACCCGAGCTGGCCCAGACCGCGGTGCGCTTCTCTTTCGGCGCCGAATCCACGGTCGACGACGCCACCGCGGCGGTCGCCGCCCTTCGCGCCGTGCTGTCCGTCGTGTGATCGTCCGCGCGCCTCTCGACCGCGCGCGCGGGGTTGGTAGGAGGCGCACCGTTGAGCAGGAGTTTGGGCGTGGCGGGAATGTCGGTGGTCGGTGAGAGGGTTCACAACTAAGGAATGCAGAGCGTAAGCTCGATCCGTATTCCTAGTAGGAACAACCTCCGCCGTTCCATCGTCCTTCCCCCTGTGAACAGGAGACTCCCGTGACCGAGAGCACCATGCCCGACACGCGGCCCGACGCCGCGGCCGAGTCCGCTCCGCCCGGACCCGACACCAAACTCGACCCGAAGAGCCGCCTCGTCATCAGCCTGCTGCTGGTGTCGGCGTTCGTCGTGATCCTCAACGAGACGATCATGAGCGTCGCGCTGCCCGACATCATGAACGACCTGAACATCGAGGCGCACGTCGGCCAGTGGCTCTCCACGGCTTTTATGCTGACGATGGCCGTGGTGATCCCGATCACCGGCTTCCTGATTCAGCGCTTCCACACCCGCACGCTGTTCGCCGCGGCGATGTCGCTGTTCAGCATCGGCACCCTCGCGGCAGCGCTCGCGCCCGACTTCTCGCTGCTGCTCGCCGCCCGCGTCGTACAGGCCAGCGGCACGGCGATCATGATGCCGCTACTGATGACCACCGTGATGACCCTGGTTCCGCCGTCGGCGCGTGGCCGGATGATGGGCAACATCTCCATCGTGATCTCCGTCGCCCCGGCGATCGGTCCGACCATCTCCGGCATCATCCTGAACTTCGCCACGTGGCGTTGGATGTTCTGGATCGTGCTGCCGATCGCCGTCGGCGCTCTCATCCTCGGCCTGCGCAAGGTCGAGAACGTCACCGAGCCGCGCACCATGCCGATCGACGTGCTGTCCGTCATCCTCTCGGTGTTCGGATTCGGCGGCCTGGTCTACGGTCTGAGCACCGTCGGTGAGGGCTCGGCCGCGGCCATCGCTCCGTGGATCCCGTTCGTCGTCGGCGGCCTCGGCCTGGCCGCCTTCATCCTTCGCCAGCTCTCGCTGCAGAGGAGCGATCGTGCGCTGCTGGATCTGCGCACCTTCCGCTCCGGCAACTTCACGATCACCATCGTGATGATGGCGGTCAGCATGATGGCGCTGTTCGGCACGGTCATCCTGATCCCGCTGTACACCCAGAACGTGCTCGGCCTCGCGCCGCTGACCACGGGCCTGCTGCTGCTGCCGGGCGGCCTGATCATGGGTCTGCTCGCTCCGTTCGTGGGTCGGCTCTACGACCGCTCGGGCCCGCGGGTGCTGCTGGTGCCGGGATCCATCGTGGTCGCCGGTGCGCTGTGGTCGCTGACGCTGATGAACGAGAACACCGAGCCGTGGATGATCCTCGCCGCGCACGTGTCGCTCAGCATCGGCCTGGCGCTGGTGTTCACGCCGCTGTTCACGGCCGGGCTGGGCTCGGTGCAGCCGCGGTTCTATTCGCACGGCAGCGCCATCATCGGCACGATCCAGCAATTGGGCGGCGCCGCGGGAACGGCGCTCTTCGTCACCGTGATGACGGCGCAGACGATCGCGCTGCAGGCGCAGGGCGACTCCGTCGTGACGGCGACCGCGGGCGGCATCCACTCCGCGTTCGTCTACGGAGCTTCCATCGCGACCGCGGCGATCGTCGCCGCGTTCTTCGTCAAGAAGCCCGCCGAGTCCGACGAGCCGCTGCCGGTCGGGCACTGACGCAGGCCGCTGGTTGAGCCTGACGAGCTCAGCTGGATGAGCCTGCCGGTACCGATCCCACAGCAGGAACGGGCTCGGCAGGCTCAACCGCGACGAGCAACGACGTCCTCGTCGCCTCGGCGTCGATCAGTACGGGAGCGCACGCCACCATGCGACCTCGCCATCGAGGCGCCCGGTGGCACGGAAGTGCTCGACCTGAGCCGAGCCGGCGAGGGCGTCGGCCAGCTCGAGCGTGGTCGATCGCTTGAACCCCAGCTTCTGCCAGAACGGCCCGGAGCGACGGCTGAACAACCAAGCCTCACGCGCTCCACGGGCAGCGGCCTCACGAAGCGCCCAGACGGCGAGCGCCGTCCCCTGCCCGCTTCGGCGGAACGCCGGGTCGACGGCAACACTGCGGATCAGGGCGGCGCGGCCATCGGCCGAGAGTTCGAAGCCCGAGCTTGCGATGATGCGGCCTCCGGAGCGCTGCAGCCACAACGCGACCTCTGGTGCGTCGAGGGCGCTGACGGTGAGATCCGCGGCCCGGAGGAACTCCTCCAGTTCGACGGCGGTCTCGGTCGTCACGCGCTCCATCCGAACGTGCTGCTACGCCGTGGCCTCGTCGAGCTTGTCGACGACGATCTCCGTCGCGGCCTTGCGACGGGTGAAGCGCTCCGCCTCCGCCTCCGCCAGCTTCTTCGCGAGCTTGTCGCGTTCGGCCTTGAGCGAGGCGACGGTGGGCGCATCCAGGCGCGGGTCGATCACCTCGCTGAACGGACTCTCCGCTCCGGTCTTCGCGTAGACGACGGCGGCGTAGTGCGAAGCGGTGTTGCGCACCTTCGCCTTCGCCGCCTGCACTTTGCTCTTGCGGGCCTTCGTGTCGGAGACGACGTCGGCGTGCTTCTCCAGGGCCTTGACGAGATCGTGCAGGGCGGAGTCGATCTTCTTGGTCATCCGGTCATTCTGGACCACGAAGCCGCACAACGGCCAGTGGATCCTTCCTCAAATCGGCGTCGAGTTCAATCCTCACGATTGGGGACACCCGCGCGCCGTTCACCTGCGGTCCACCTGACCTGGGTTCAATAGGGGCCGCGCTGTGTATCGGCACGGCCCGGAACGGAGTACCGCACGTGATCGACCCCGCCGCCGAGACGTCCGCGAGTGGCCCGTCCGGCACCGGAATCCTCGACCGCTCCGAGTTCGCCGCGACGCCACGCACCCTCATCGACATCCTGCGAGCGACGACGCAGGCGCATCCGGATGCCTCTGCCCTCGAGGACGCCGCCGGCGCGCTGAGCTACCGCGAGCTGATGGCGCGCGTGATCGCCGCCGCCGCAGAGCTCACCCTCGCCGGCGTGCAGCGCGGCGACAAGGTCGGGGTGCGGATGCCCAGCGGCTCGCGCGAGCTGTACGTCTCGATCCTCGCCATCCTCGCCGCCGGCGCCGCCTACGTTCCGGTCGACGCCGACGACCCGGATGAGCGCGCCGAGCTGGTGTTCGGCGAGGCGAAGGTGCGCGGAGTGATCGTCGGCTCGGGCCGCTACGTCGCGAATGAGAGCGAGAGCGAGACCCGCCTCTTCACCGGTAAGGTGCCGCACGCCAGCACCGCGTCCATCCCCATCGTCGGCGCGCCCCGCCTCGAGGACGACGCCTGGATCATCTTCACCTCCGGCTCCACCGGCACCCCGAAGGGCGTCGCGGTCTCGCACCGCTCCGCCGCCGCCTTCGTCGATGCCGAGGCCGGGCTCTTCCTGCAGCGCGAGCCGATCGGTCCGGGCGATCGGGTGCTCGCCGGGCTCTCGGTCGCCTTCGACGCGTCCTGCGAGGAGATGTGGCTCGCCTGGCGCAACGGCGCCTGTCTGGTGCCGGCCCCGCGTTCGCTGGTGCGCAGCGGCATGGACCTCGGCCCCTGGCTGACCACCCACGGCATCACCATCGTCTCGACCGTGCCCACGCTCGCCGCGCTCTGGCCGGCCGAGTCGCTGGAGAACGTGCGGATGCTGATCTTCGGTGGCGAGGCCTGCCCGCCCGAACTCGGCGAGCGCCTCGCGGTCGACGGCCGTGAGGTGTGGAACACCTACGGCCCCACCGAGGCGACCGTCGTCGCCTGCGCCGCGCCGCTCGGAGACGGTGGCCCGGTGCGGATCGGTCTGCCGCTGGATGGCTGGATCCTCGCCGTCGTCGACGCCGCCGGCAATCCTGTCGGGGAAGGCGAGGTCGGCGAGCTGATCATCGGCGGGGTCGGCCTCGCGCGCTATCTCGACCCGGCGAAGGATGCCGAGAAGTACGCCCCGCACGAGCAGCTCGGCTGGGCGCGGGCCTACCGCAGCGGCGACCTGGTGCGCTTCGAGGCCGAGGGTCTGATCTTCCAGGGCCGCGCCGACGACCAAGTGAAGGTCGGCGGGCGCCGGATCGAACTCGGTGAGATCGAGTCGGCGCTGCAGGCGCTGCCGGGCGTCTCCGGAGCTGCGGCCGCCGTCCGCACCACCGGCGCGGGCAACCAGGTGCTCGTCGGCTACCTCGCCGTCGTCGACCAGGCTGCTTTCGACCGTGACGGCGCCCTCGAGAGCCTGCGCGCCGAGCTGCCCGCCGCGCTCGTGCCGCTGCTCGCGGTGGTGGACGAGTTACCCACCCGAACCTCCGGCAAGGTCGACCGCGCCGCCCTGCCGTGGCCGCTACCCGGAGCCGCCGGCGACGCCGACGTCGACCTCGACCCGGAGCTGCGACCGCTGGCCGAGGCGTGGCAGTCGGTGCTCGGCGTGACGGTGACCGGCGAGGACGCCAACTTCTTCGACCTCGGCGGCGGCTCGCTCGCCGCCGCGCAGCTGGTCGCGCGGATCCGCGAGATCGACCCGGAGTTCACCGTGGCCGACATCTACGCGCATCCGCGGCTCGGCGCGATGGCCGACGCCGTCGCCGCCCGCACCGTCGAGGCCGCCCCCGTCTCCGAACACCGCATCCGTGAGACGCCGCGCCGGATGCAGCTGCTGCAGACCCTGCTCGGCGCGCCGCTGATGATCCTGGCCGGCGTGCGCTGGCTCGTGATCGCGCTGACCGCGAGCGCGATCCTGCGCCTGCTGCCCGGTTTCGATTTCCTGCCCACCGTGCCGCTGTGGCTGCTGATCGTCGGCCTGCTCGTCTTCGTCACCCCGTTCGGGCGGATGGCGATCGCGGTCGTCGGCGCGCGGCTCCTGCTCGGTGGCCTGCGCCCCGGCGACTACCCGCGCGGCGGCTCCGTGCACCTGCGGCTCTGGCTCGCCGAGCAGATCGGCCACCAGGTCGGGGCGGTCAGCCTCGCCGGTGCCCCCTGGATCTCGTACTACGCCCGAGCGCTCGGCGCGCGGATCGCGGAGGACGTCGATCTGCATTCACTGCCGCCGATCACCGGCATGCTCACCATCGGCCGCGGCGCCTCGATCGAGCCGGAGGTGGACCTCTCCGGCTACTGGATCGACGGCGACCTCGTCCGCGTCGGGGCGGTGCGGATCGGCGCCGGCAGCACCGTCGGCGCGCGCAGCACCCTGCTCCCCGGCGCCCGGATCGGCAAGCGCGCCGAGATCGAGCCCGGCTCGGCCGTGTTCGGTCGGGTGCCCTCCGGTCAGCGCTGGGCCGGCTCCCCCGCCGTCCGCGTCGGTAAGGCGCGCGACTGGTGGCCGAAGGAGCGCCCGGCTCGCGGCACCCGCTGGGTCTGGGCCTACGGCGTCTCGGCCGTCGGGCTGTCGGCGCTGCCGATCGTGGCGTTCGCACTCGGCGGCCTGGTCGTCGTCGCGGCGATGCGGGATGCGCCGAGCTTCGCGGACGCCGCCTGGCGGGCCTTCGCCGCCGTTGTGCCCGGCGTGCTGATCGCGGGCGTGGTGTTGGCCGGCTCGATCGTGTTGACCGTGCGGGCGCTCGGCCTCGGCGTGACGGAGGGGGTGCACGCCGTACGCGGCCGGGTCGGCTGGCAGCTGTGGACGACGGAACGCATCCTCGACCTCGCGCGCACCCTGCTCTTCCCGCTGTACGCCGGGCTGTTCACCCCGGTCTGGTTGCGGCTGCTCGGCGCCCGCGTCGGCAGCAACGTCGAGGCCTCGACCGTGCTGCTGCTGCCGGCGATGACCACGATCCGCGACGGCGCCTTCCTCGCCGACGACACGCTGGTCGCCGGCTACGACCTCGGCGGCGGCTGGATGCGGGTGGCACGCGCCGAGATCGGCGAGCGCGCCTTCCTGGGCAACTCGGGCATGGCCGCGGCCGGCCACATCGTGCCGACGGGCGGACTCGTCGCCGTCCTCTCCGCCGCCCCGAAGAAGTCGAAGGCGGGCTCCAGCTGGCTCGGCTCGCCGCCCGTACGCCTGCGCCGTACCGTCGCCGACAGCGACGAGAGCCGCACCTTCCAGCCGCCCACCCGCCTCCGTATCGCGCGGATGCTCTGGGAGATCGGCCGGATCGTGCCGGTCATCGTCACGTGCGCCCTGGGCCTCGCCGTGCTGCTGGGGCTGCTCGCCATCACCGCGAGCTGGGGCGTGCTCGCCGCCGCCCTGCTCAGCGGCGTCGTGATGCTGATCGCGGGCGCCGTCGCCGCCGTGATCTCGACGGCCGCGAAGTGGGCGCTGATCCAGCGGATCCGCGCGGACGAGCATCCGCTCTGGTCCACCTTCGTCTGGCGCAGCGAGGTCGCCGACACCTTCACCGAGATGCTCGCCGCCCCGTGGTTCGCGCACGCCGCGGCCGGCACCCCGGCACTGGTGTGGTGGCTGCGCAGCCTCGGAGCCACGATCGGCAAGGGCGTCTGGTGCGACAGCTACTGGCTGCCCGAGGCCGATCTGGTGACTCTGGGCGACGGATCGACGGTGAACCGGGGCTGCGTTGTGCAGACGCACCTGTTCCATGATCGAATCATGAGCATGGATTCCGTCACGCTCGACCCCGGCGCAACGCTCGGCCCGCACAGCGTCATTCTTCCGGCGGCCCGGATCGGTGCGCACGGCACCGTCGGCCCCGCCTCGCTGGTGATGCGCGGCGAGCTGGTGCCCCTGGGCAGCCGCTGGAGCGGCAATCCCATCGGGCCGTGGCGCGAGGTCACGACCGCCGACTACCACGCGCCGGTCGCTTAGGTGGCGAGCCAGGAGACCGTCGGCGCCGAATCCTCTGGAGACCCGTACCTGCCGACCATCGGCAACGGCGGCTACCGCGTGCAGCAGTACGACCTCGAACTCGACTACCGCGTCGCGAGCAACCGACTCGAGGGCGAGGCGCACCTCTACGCGACGAGCACGCAGGTGCTGCGTCGCTTCAGCCTCGACCTCTCCGGCCTGCGCGTGTCGAAGGTGCGGGTGAACGGGCAGAAGGGCACCAAATTCCGCCAGAGCGCGCACAAGCTGATCATCACCCCCGCGGAGCCGATCCTCGCCGGCGCCACCTTCACCGTCGCGGTGAACTACGCCGGCTCCCCGGCCCCGCGCGGCACGTACTGGGGCGAGCTGGGCTGGGAGGAGCTGGAGGACGGCGTACTCGTCGCCTCGCAGCCCAACGGCTCCTCGACCTGGTACCCCTGCAACGACTCCCCCGCCGACAAGGCGCGCTACCGGATCCGCGTCACCACCGAGGAGCTGTACACCGTCGTCTGCAACGGCGTGCTGATCGAGCACACCCGACGATCCGGGCGGGGCACCTGGCTGTTCGAGCAGCCGCAGCCCACCGCGAGCTACCTCACGACGGTGCAGATCGGCCGCTACACCCGGTCCGTGCTCCCCGCCGGTGGGATCGACGGCGTGATCGCGTATCCGATCGTCGCCGAGGCGCGTGTGAAGCAGGACTTCGCGGTCATCGACGCGATGATGCCGTTCTTCGAGGAGCGATTCGGGCCGTATCCGTTCGACCGCTACACGATCGTCGTCACCGCCGACGAGCTCGAGATCCCGCTCGAGGCGCAGGGCATGGCGATCTTCGGCGTGAACCACGCCGACGGCCGCGGCGGATCGGAACGGCTCATCGCCCACGAGCTGGCGCACCAGTGGTTCGGCAACAGCGTCGGCATCCCCGAGTGGCGGCACATCTGGCTGAACGAGGGCTTCGCCTGCTACGCCGAGTGGTTGTGGTCGGAGCAGTCGGGAGGACCGAGCGCCGCCACGCTGGCGCACCGGCACCACCTGGCGCTGCGGTTCAAGGGCAAGGACCTGCTGCTCAGCGATCCCGGACCCGCCGACATGTTCGACGACCGCGTCTACAAGCGCGGCGCCATCACCGTGCACGCCGTGCGCGTCGCCCTGGGAGACTCCGCTTTCTTCGCGATGCTGCGCGAGTGGACCCGCAAGCGCCAGTACCGCACCGGCACCACCGAGGAGTTCCGCGCGCACGCGCAGTCGTTCGCGGCAGTCGACCTCACGGAGCTCTTCGAGCGCTGGCTCGACTCGGTGTCACTGCCGCCGATCCCGAGCTGAGTGCGGCTGCGGGGCCGATGCCCTGCCGGAAATGCAGGATGAGCGGCGAAGATCGCGCTCTCATCCGCATGCGCCGCCCTCATTCCCGTCCTGACCCTGCATTTCCGGATCGGCCCTGCATTTCCGGAGCGCCTATACGGGAGGCGCGCGAGCCCGGCCTCTAGCCGCCGATCGCCGCCGAGAGGTCGTGTTCACGGCGCCAGCCGAGGGTGACCCCGGAGGTCGCGTCCGAGCCGAGCGCGATGCTCACCTGAAGCGACGGATGCAGCTTCGGCTCGGCGAGGCGGAACCGGCGCTCGCCCTCCGGCGCGTCGATCCTGGCCTGCGCCCGGCCGTCCCGTTCGTGGATGCGTACCCGCCGCGGATCGACCGTGAGCCCGCGGCCGTCCGCTTTCAACGCGGCCTCGATCCGGGTCCAGTGCTGCAGGGGATCCGCCGGGCGCCGCGAATCGCCGAACGGAACGCCCGCGACCTCGACGATCGCCCCGGCGCGATCCGCGGATCCGGCGACCGGCTCGACGTCCACGCCCACGACGCCGTCCCAACTCACCGCCGCGACGACGGCGGCGGCGCAGTGCGCGATACTCAGCGACAACCCGTCGATCGCACCGTTCGGCCCGCAGAGCAGGGGCCTCCCGTGCGGGCCGCCGCATTCGGCGCAGACCGCACTGACGGTGATCGCACTCGCGGTCAGCCCGGTCAGTTCGGCGGCGAGGATCCGCGCCAGCACTCGGCCCACCACGAAGCGCTCGGCGAGCTGCGGATTCGCGGTGGCGGCGAACCGGGCCCGCTCGACCGGGCTCAGCACCGGCAGCATCTCGACCGGATCGAAGCGCAATTCATCCAGCGCGAGCCAGCGCACGTGCACTCCGTCGTCACGCATCCCCTGCTCCTCCCCCGCGATCGCCGACTACCGTACCGGGTGCTCGCCGCGCTCGAAGACGTCGGCCGCCGAGCCGACGATGTTCGCGTCGACCAGCCCGGCTCCGAACGGACCGACGATCTCCTCGTCGCGATCGTCGTAGTCGTAGCGGCTGAGCACGAAGCGCATCGCCTCGAGTCGAGCACGCTTCTTGTCGTTGCTCTTGACCACGGTCCACGGCGCGTCGGCGGTGTCGGTGGCGTCGAACATCGCTTCTTTCGCGGCCGTGTAGTCGCCCCACTTGTCCAGACTCGCGAGGTCCATCGGCGAGAGCTTCCACTGCCGCACCGGGTCGACGAGGCGGATCGCGAAGCGGGTCTTCTGCTCCTCCGCCGAGACCGAGAACCAGAGCTTGATCAGGTCGATACCGTCGCCGGCGAGCATGCTCTCGAACAGCGGCGCCTGCCGGATGAACTCCCGGTACTGCTCCTCCGTGCAGAAGCCCATCACGCGTTCCACGCCGGCGCGGTTGTACCAGGATCTGTCGAAGAGCACGATCTCGCCCGCCGCCGGCAGGTGCTGCACGTAGCGCTGGAAGTACCACTGCGTCGACTCGCGCTCGCTCGGCTTCTCCAACGCCACAACGCGCGCGCCGCGGGGATTGAGGTGCTCGGTGAAGCGCTTGATGGTGCCGCCCTTACCGGCAGCGTCGCGGCCCTCGAAGACGATCACCAGGCGGCGGCCGTTCTTCTTCACCCAGTTCTGCAGCTTCAGCAGCTCGATCTGCAGCAGGCGCTTACCCGCGTCGTACTCGTCACGGTCCATCCGCTCGTCGTACGGGTAGCCCTCGCGCCAGGTGTCCACCGCGGAGCCGTCGCGGCGCAGCAGCACGGGATCGTCGTCGTCGACGTCGAGCACGGAGAGGCCATCGAGGTTCAACGGGCGACCGCCCGAGAGCACCTCGTCGAGGTCGAGCGGACGAGACGGATCGAGGGGGCGGGAGAGGTCGATCGGAGGCGTGGTCACGGGCCGAGGGTACGGCGACGAGGCATCCGCTCGGTGAACGGACGGTGACGCGGGATCAGTGCCCGCCCCCTGTCCCGAACGGACGCGGGGTGGCAGCCTGGGTCGATCGGGAGGAGACCCATGAGCATCATCGAGACCGTGCCGGAAGCCGAGGCCACCGGAGCCGTCGCCGAGATCTACGCGGGCGACGTGCACGATCAGGGCTTCGTCGCCGCGCACACCAAGGCGCTGGCGCTGAACCCCGAGGTCTACCTCGCGTGGGAGCAGCTGATCACCGCGATCGCCGGGCCGATGGACAAGCGCCGCTACGAGCTGATCACTCTCGCCGCGGCGAGAGGCGCGCGCTCGCAGCACTGCCGCCTCGCGCATGCCCGCAAGTCGCTGCGCTATTTCGACGAGGCGCAGTTGACCCGCATCGCCGCCGACTACCGTGACGCCGGGCTGACCGAGGCCGAGGTCGAGATGATGGCGTTCGCCGAGAGGATCAGCGCGGACGCGGCTTCGATGACGGATGCCGACAGCCTGCGGCTGCGAGCCGTCGGCTTCTCCGATCGCGAGATCGTGGACATCACGCTGTGCGCCGCCGCCCGCAACTTCTACAGCCGCGCCGTGCAGGCGCTCGCCATCGAGGTCGAGACACCGGTCGAGATCGGCCCCGACCTCCGATCGGCGCTCGTTCGCGGGCTCTGAGCGCCCTCTGAGGCGGGCTCTGAGCGCGCTCTGGGGCGGGCTCTGCGCGGGCGAAAGCGGGGTATCTCTGAGAATCGCCTGGTGCTACGTTCAGCACATCTTCACAATGACCCGCCTCCTACCGCGGGCCACATCTCACAATGACGTCGAGGAGTGCACCGTGAAACTCAGCCGCCGCGCCCGCAGCATCGCCACCATCGTCGCCGTCGGAGCCTTCGCCTTCGCCGCCGCGACCCCCGCCCTCGCCGACCACAACGCCGGCGCGAATCTCGACGACTTCGCCCTGATCGGCGACATCGGCAACGATCAGAGCTGCTACTACGGGGCCCTGCTCTCCGGCAGTCCGGACCTGGATCTCGTCACGAGCGACTACGTGTACAAGCGCACCGGGTCCTCGCTGACTCTGATCTGCTACTTCTCGGGGATCCCCTCGTTCGTCCCTGCTGGTGAGTTCGGCGTGAAGGGCGACTGGTACGCCCCGAAGACGCCGAAGCGCTACGTCGAGCAGAGCAAGTGCCTCCCGCCCGGAACCGATTCGGCGGGCGAGGAGATCCCGGATGGCAATGGCGGATATCAGGGCGTCGACGCCGCGGACGCGAACACCGTCTTCTACAAGAGCACGATGGTGATGGTCTGCCACTGGCCCGATGACCCGACGCGGTGATCCGGGCCGGTCCGGCGTCCGACGCACCGAAGGCGAGCGATCCTCCATCGGAGTCGCCCCTGGAAACGGCGCGTGCGGGCGATCGCGCCCCCTTTAGGGTGGAGAGCGTGCCTCAGCGGAAGAGTGTCCCGGCGTTGCTCGACCTCCTCGAAGTTCTCGAGGAACCAGGCCCTTTCGACCGCGGATTCGCACGCCATCTGATCGATCAGATCGAGGCGCTGCTCACCGTGCTCGGCGCCTCGCGTCGAGGTGGCGCCGTGGACGAGCGGCTCGCCGCGGTCACGGCGGACGAATCGGCTCCGGGCGTATCCCTGTAGTTGCCGGTGTCGGAGGTCGGGTTGCCGATGTCGGAGGTCGGGTTTAACCTCTCCGCATGTGCCGAAACATCCACGTCCTCCACAACTTCGAGCCCGCCGCCACCGACGACGAGGTGCACGCCGCTGCGTTGCAGTACGTGCGCAAGGTCAGCGGCTCCACCAAGCCCTCGAAGGCGAATGAGGCGGCTTTCGAGCACGCCGTCGCCGAGATCGCACACATCACCCGGCATCTGCTCGAAGATCTGGTGACCACCGCGCCGCCGAAGGATCGCGACGAGGAGGCGGCGAAGGCTCGCGAGCGCTCCGCCAAGCGCTTCGCCACCGCGTAGCCAGACGTCGCGGCGGCCGGAGGTATCGCGCCGGTACCAGGCGTGCGGCGGCGAGCATCGCCGTCACCGCGAGCATCGCCAGCGCACCGGTGTGCATCAGCACCGCCATCGCCAGCATCGCGGGCGCGCAGGAGCCGACGCAGTACGCGCCGTGCTGCAGGCCGAAGCGGATGTCCGCGCGGGTCGCGCCCATCCCGCTCGCAGGCAGAGGCACCGTCCGATGGCAGCCGCCCCGCATCCGGCGATGCCACGGCGTGAAGGGCCAGAGGACGGCGATGACCACTACGGCGGCGAGGGCGGAGCGGATGGTTCCGGCGAGACTCAGAGCCACCGCACCGAACACCAGCCACACCGTGAGGTAGCCGAGGAGGAACTCCGCCATCGCGCGGCCGCGGCGCCGCCGAAGGCTGTTGCGACCGACGTGTCGCACCGCGGGCAGCGCGATGGGCACCATCATCGCGACACACATCAGGCTCCAGTGCGGCAGACCGACGAGCACGTCGGCGGTCGGAGTGGCGCCGTGCGCGTGCGTCGCAACCGGCAGCGCCCCGTGGGATGCCGGCCCGGCGAGCAGGAGCGGCCACGCGGCTGCGGCCACCAGGGCCGCCGGCCACTCCGGATGCACCCGGAGCGCGCGCCGCAGGCTCATCAGCCGAAGGTGACGCTGACCCGGCCGATGCGGACGGGCGGGGTCCGCGACTCGGCTTCGTCCGCCTCGTCGGACTCACTGAGTCCGTCGTCGGGTGGGAGCAGCCCGAGTGGGCGGAACGAGACCTCGACCGACTCCATCGTTCGGGCGCCGACCACATCGGTCACATCGAACGTGCGCCGCATCCCGTGCGGTCCGTCGCCGTGACTCTCGTCGTTCACGTGCTCGATGCCGAAGAACGACACCGTGCCCAGATAGTGCTCGGCATCGCCCGCACCGATACGGAGGTAGACCTCGTAGCCGACCGACGGATTACGCTCCGCCTCGATGTCCTCGAGATTGACGTAGATCCGAGCGGGCGCCGCATCGGCCTCGCCACGGCTCACCGGAGCCTCCACCGTCACCGCCACGGTCGCCGCGTCTCCGCTCAGCTCGACGGGGTCGGTGGAGGAGCCGGCCAGTTCGGGTTCGGTGTCGCCGGCCGGAGTCATCTCGTCGTTCTCCATCGGGGTGTCGTTGGTCGGCGGCAGGCTGTCGTAGCGGTAGCCGAGCTGGCTGCCGATGTGGAGTACATCCGCGGGGGTCATCGTCACGCGGACCCCGGTGTCGTTGTGCAGTACGAAGGACGCACCGGTCCAGGCCGCGTCCGTCGGATTGGAGCGACCGGCCTGGGTGAGCCACTGCTCCCAGAGCCGGTCGATGTTGCAGTGGTGCAACCAGAAGATCGGGTCGCTCGCGGCGCGGTTCGGGTCGCCCATCCAGCCACCGAGGAGCGAGTGCACGATGTTGTGCGGCGTGAACTCCAGGTCTCCCGCGGCGCCGAAGAAGTGCTGCGGTGTGGTCTTGCCGCCGCCGAATCCCGGCGCCGGTGGCGGTGTGAAGCCGGTGTCGTTCAGGGCGGCCGACGGATCCACGGCCGCGGCCGGCAGCTGACCGCCCGCGTTCGCGCTCGGCTGACGTTGCGCCACGAAGAGCGGATTCGCAACGTCGGCGTCTGCAGGGTCGTCCTTCGGCAGGAAGCGCTGACGGAACTCGGGCGGCAGGGCGCGCTGACCGGGGTCGGCGTAGTTCCAGTACGGCAGAGCCCAATCGGCGGGGCCGCCCTGCGCCAGCACTTCGGCGCGCACGATCCGCTCGAAGTGGTGCAGGTACATCCGATGCCAGGGCAGGAAGAACCAGCTGCCGTGCTGGCACTGGTTCCAGTCGGGATCCGGGGCGGGTGCGTTCGTGCCGTGCACGGCGCTGAGGTAGGTCCAACCGCGCGGATCGGTGTCGGGGCGCTGCTGCAGCCCCGCGATCGCGCGGGCATAGGCGAGCACGATCGGATGCCACGGTCCGGCCAAGGTGCCGACGTCGCGACGGATCAGCAGCTCGGGTTCGGGGTTCGGTTCGGGTTCGGGGTTCTCGCCGTATTCGCCGTACTCGCCGTATTCGCTTTGCACCATGATCGTCCTCCTCGTCGAAGACGCGCCACGTCGACGCTGTGGCCGACGCTACGCGCATGCCGGCCGCTGACGCATGAGGGCTAGCCCTGATCGACGGCCCGTGCGGAGACGGCGGGCTCGGGCGCTGCAGTCGAGCCTGATTCGTTCTGCTCAGGTGCGTCCGGAACGGAGTCTCCCGCCACCGTGCCCGCCGGTCTCGCGGCGAACTCGGCCGACACCCGCCGGTACGACTTCGAGAGGAATGCCAGGGCGGCGACGACGATCATCACGGCGCCCGCGATGAGGAAGACGAAGGCGACGCCGCGCATGTTCCCCTCGCCGAGCAGCCACCCGAACTGTCGGGCTCCGGCGGGCGAATCGATCGCCGGCACGATCACGAACTCCGCCAACGGCGCGATCAGGAAGGCGGTGATGGGAGCCGCGGCGGACTCGAGCGCCTGAGCCGCGCCGAACACGCGCCCCTGCGTCTCGAACGGCACCACCCGCTGGATGACGGTCTGCTCCGCGGCCTCGACGATCGGCACGAGCGCCATGTACAGCAGGATGCCCGCGGCGTAGAGCCACCACCACTCGCGCAACGCGAAGATCGAGCCGAGCAGCCCCATCGCCCCGACCGCGAGCAGCAGCGTGCGGATGGGGTTCGCGCCCAGACCCGTCTTCGAGATCACGATGCCGCCGATGATGAAGCCGGACGAGCAGATGCCGAGCACGATCCCCCATACCTCGACGCCGTACATCTCGATGCCGTACGGATCCATCAGGGCCATGTACACGCCACCGATGAGGTTGTTGAAGGTCGAGAACACGATCAACGCGAACAGACCCGGCACCGCGCGGATCGCCTTCGCGCTGCCGGAGAAGTCGACCAGCGGCGCCTTCTCGGCGACCTTCGGCTTCTCCTCCGGAATCCGAACGAACACGAGGTGCGCCAGCGCGACCGCCGTCACCACGATCGCGATCAACAGGGTGCCGCCCATGCCGAGGAAACCGATCGACAGGCCGCTGAACACACTCGTGACCAGGAAGCCGATGCCCTGCACCGCCCCGACCAGCCCGTTCGCGTTGGCGTGCTTCTCGACGGGGACCAGCAACGTCACCGTCGTCGACAACGCGATGTTGCGGAGGTTCTCCACCACCGCCCCCGCGAGGATCACGCCGCTGAACAGCCAGAACCACGGGCCGCCGAGGCTGAGCAGGTCGGCCTCCGGCAGCGCCAGGTACATCCCGCCGGCGAAGACGAACGCACCGAGCGTCGCCAGGCTGGAGTAGAGCATCGCCTGTTTCTTGCGGTGCCGGTCGACGATGGTGCCGAAGAGCATCCCGAACGCTGCGACCAGCAGCATGTATGCGCCGCCGATGATGCCCGTGGCCAGCAGCGAGCGGGTCTCGAGGTAGACCCAGAAGGTCAGCGCGAACCAGAGATAGCTCGTCGTCACGTTCGCGACGAGGGTGTTGCCGAGCACGTTCGCGAACCGACGCATCGCCGTGCGATCGTCGGTCGGGGTCTCTGTCACCGTCATGCTGAACTCCTCCACAGGTTCGCCTGCTTCGAGGATACGAGCGACCACCGACATCGGATACGTGGGCGGTGCGATCCGACAACGAGTTCGCTCGAGCGAACGGCGCGGCGATCAGAGCCGGCTCAGCGCGCCCAGGCCGCCAAAGCCGCCGCGATATCAGGCACCGACGTTGACCCCGTTGCCACCGCGATGACCAGGTCATAGGCCGCGTCGTCCGGCGCGTCGAGCTCGACCCCGTTCATCCCGTAGAACACCACCACTCCCAGCCAACCGAGCCGCTTGTTCCCGTCGACCAGAGGGTGATTCCGAACCAGTGACTCGAGAAGAGCGGCCGCCTTCTGGTGAATCGACGGATAGGCGTCGTGACCGAGGACCGTGACCTGCGGGCGGTAGGCCGCCGCATCGAGGAGTCCGAGATCGCGAACCGGCATCACTCCGAGGTCGCGAGCAAGAGCGAGGATGTCCTCGACATCGAGGTACCGCATCCGCCGCTACTCCCCGAGGCGCTTGAGCAGATCCGCGTACCGCGCGCGACCCTTCTCCGAGAGCCGCGCAACATCGGACTGGTGCAACCGCCTGTCCGCGGCCTCCACGATCGCGCGCACGGTCGCTTCTTGCTTGCTGATGCCCTGCGCATCGGCGAGCGCCGAGAGCGTCTTCTCCTGCTCGTCCGTCAGTCGTAAGGTCATCGCCATGCGCTTATGATACCGCCGTGATACCAGCTACGTCATCTGGTCGGACGAGAGTCCAGCTCGAACCGAGCCGCCGTGACGATCTGCCCAGATCGACGACAACGACGAGAGAGACGCCCTCTCCACCAACGAACGCGCAGCCCGCTCGGCACCGACGACCTTCGATTCACTAATGGAGGTCGTGCCCGTAACTCACCGTCGTCCGCCCTCGTCGCAGCTCGACGACGGCGACGGATCACACGTTGAAGCGGAACTCCACCACGTCGCCGTCCTGCATCACGTAATCCTTGCCCTCGATCCGGGCCTTGCCCTTGGCGCGAGCCTCCGCGATCGAGCCGGTCTCCACCAGGTCGTCGAAGCCGATGATCTCGGCCTTGATGAAACCCTTTTGGAAGTCGGTGTGGATGACGCCGGCCGCCTGCGGAGCCGTCCAACCCTTGCCGATCGTCCAGGCGCGCGACTCCTTCGGGCCGGCGGTGAGGTAGGTCTGCAGGCCCAGCGTGTCGAAGCCGATGCGAGCGAGCTGGTCCAGGCCCGACTCGGTCTGACCGGTCGATTCCAGCAGCTCGGCCGCCTCCTCGGGGTCGAGATCGATCAGCTCCGACTCGATCTTCGCGTCCAGGAAGACCGCCTGCGCGGGAGCGACCAGAGCGGCGAGTTCAGCCTTGCGGCCCTCGTCGGTCAGCACGGACTCGTCCACGTTGAAGACGTAGATGAAGGGCTTCGCGGTGAGCAGGCCCAGTTCCTTGATCGGCGCGAGGTCGATCGAGGAGGCGGAGAGCGGCTTGCCGGTGTCGAGCCAGGCGCGCGCCTGCTTGGCGGTCTCGAGCACGATCGGCTCGAGCTTCTTGCCCTTGATCTCCTTCTCGAAGCGCGGTTCCGCCTTCTCGAGGGTCTGCAGATCGGCGAGCACGAGCTCGGTGTTGATCGTCTCCATGTCGCTGGAGGGGTCGACCTTGCCGTCTACGTGCACGACGTCGGAGTCGATGAATCCGCGGATGACCTGCGCGATGGCGTCGGCCTCACGGATGTTCGCGAGGAACTTGTTGCCCAGGCCCTCACCCTCGGACGCGCCGCGGACGATGCCGGCGATGTCGACGAAGGAGACGGGGGCGGGCAGGATGCGCTCGCTGCTGAAGATCTCGGCGAGCTTCGCGAGCCGCGGGTCGGGCAGGTTCACGACGCCGACGTTCGGTTCGATCGTGGCGAACGGGTAGTTCGCTGCGAGGACGTTGTTCTTGGTCAACGCGTTGAAGAGCGTCGACTTGCCGACGTTGGGAAGACCGACGATTGCGATAGTGAGAGCCACGGGCAGCCATTCTACGGTGCGACCGCGTCACTACCGTTCGGTGTCGGAGGTGCGTGAGAGGGTGAATCCGTGCCCATCGACTTCACCGCCATCGACTTCGAGACCGCCAACTCCCACGGGGCGTCGGCCTGTTCCGTCGGACTCATCAAGGTCCGCGACGGCCGTGTGGTCGACCGGGCGGGCTGGTTCATCCGCCCGCCCTACGGCTACGACGACTTCCTGGAGTGGAACACGCGCATCCACGGCATCCGCAAAGAAGACGTGTCGAACGCGCTCGGCTGGGCCGAACAGTTGGGAGCACTGATGGCTTTCGCCGACGGCGACCACCTGGTCGCGCACAACGCCGGCTTCGACATGAGCGTGATCAAGGCCGCCAGTGCCGCCGTCGAGATCGACTGCCCGGAATACGAGTACCTCTGCTCGCTGCAGCTCGCCCGCAAGACCTACACCCTCGACTCCTACCGGCTGCCGGTCGTTGCGATGGCCGCGGGCTTCGAAGACTTCAAGCACCACGACGCGTCCGCCGACGCCGAGGCGTGCGCCGCGATCGTGGTGCACGCGGCGAAGCGCTACGGCGTGACGAGCATGGCCGAACTCGGCGAGGCGGCGGGCATCGCGATCAAGCGGCTCGCTCCGGCCCTCGCGACGCGCTGACCCACGAGCGAACATAGTTCTACCGTGGTGATATTGTCCTCACAATAAGTCGCCGCTCTCAGCGACGACGGCGCGAGTGAACAATGGAGTCCCGATGGCAGAAAAAGAGAGTCTTCTCCCGAACAGTCTCTTTATGGATCTCGATCGCTCCGGGCCGATCCCGCTGTACTTCCAGGTCTCCAACCGGATCGAATCCGCGATCAGCGACGGCACCCTCGCTCCCGGCGCACGCCTGGAGAACGAGATCTCGCTCGGCGAACGACTCGGCCTCTCACGGCCGACGGTGCGGCGCGCCATCCAGGAACTCGTCGACAAGGGCCTTCTGGTGCGCCGACGCGGCATCGGAACCCAGGTCGTGCACGGGCAGGTCACCCGGAAAGTCGAACTGACCAGCCTGTTCGACGACCTCGCCCGCGATCACAAGGTGCCCTCGACTCACCTGCTCGAATTCGAAACGATCGAAGCGGATGCGCGCAGCGCGGAGAAGCTGTCGGTCGCGCTGGGCAGCCCCGTGCTCCGGGTGCGCCGCGTCCGGCTCGCTGACGACGTGCCGGTCGCCGTGATGGAGAACTTCCTGCCGGCGGAGTTCACCGACCTCGATCGTGATCAGCTCGTCGACCACGGCCTCTACCAGATGCTGCGCGGCCGCGGGGTGACGATGCGGGTCGCCCGACAGCAGATCGGCGCCCGCCGCGCGAGCGCAGAGGAGTCGAAGCTGCTGGAGATCGACAAGGGAGGCCCGGTGCTCACGATGGACCGAACCGCGTACGACAACTCCGGCCGCGCGATCGAGTACGGCCACCACTGCTATCGCCCGGACCTGTACTCCTTCGAGATCACCCTCGTCGACAAGTAGCCGCGCGCCTGTGAACGCCGCGCGCGCCCACCTGGATGAGCACGCGCGGCGTCAAGAGGCGCGCAGACGGGTCAGACGAGCACCGGCTGCTTCGGCACGGCGAGTTCGCCGGTCATGTACTGGGCGACACCGAAGCCGAACGACCAGTCCTGCGGACCGTTCTCGACGTAGCCGATGAAGACGTTGTTGCTGGCGACGCCGACTCCTTCGAGACCCGCGGCGATGCGCGCGTAGAGCTTCTGCTTGATCTCGTCGGTGCGGCCGCGCTGCGTGAAGATGTGCACGACGACCACGTCGTCGTCCTCGCGCTCGAAGCCGAGTCCGGCGTCCTCGGCGATGATCTCACCGGCGTCGTGCTGCGTGATGATCTGGAAGCGGTCGCGCGGCGGGATGCCGTAGGTCTCGACGATGGCCTCGTGGATCGCGTCGGCGATGCCGCGCACGGCCTCCTTGGTGCGGCCACGGGTGAGTTCGATACGAACGAGAGGCACGATTGTTCTCCTTGGGATGTCGACGTCTCGGCGCCGAAAGCTAGTTTGTCCTTACATACTAACAAAGAACGGCGCAGCCGGAAAGAGCTGCGCTGTGCCGGAGGAGGACACTGGAGGACGACGCCGGCGCCGAGCACGCGCCGCTCAGCGCGCGTGGGTGGAACCGAACCAGAACGTGAAGATGCGCCAGAAGTTCCGGTTGCCGTAGGAGGAGCACGCGTCGCCCTCGCCGTACAGATTGGCCAGCGCGGCCGCATTCGGTTGGTACGGCGTGTAGTAGTAGAGCCCGGCGGTGGCTGCGTTCTCGATCAGCACCGGCGCAGAGCCACACGCCGCATCCGGCGAGAACTGGATCGCGCTGGACTGGCCGACCGGATACCAGTCGAAGCTGCTCTCGGGATTCGCGTACCGCTGGAACTGCCACGCGGCTCCGTAGACCTGGCCGAAGAATCCGAAGTAATCGGTGTCGCAATCGGCGGTGTCCGGACAGCCGTATCCGGTCGCGCTGCGGTACTGACGCTCACCCGGCTCGGCATCCGCCACGAGGGACTGCTCCTTCTGCAACAGCGCGAGCAGCACGCCTTGATGGACACCGCAGGCGACCCCGACGGCGGCGATGATCTCGGCAGCGCTCTGCTGCTCGGAACCGTGATACGCCGCGCACTCGTCGTCGGCCGCGACGTCGCCGGTGTCTTCGCGATAGTCGCGGAGGCAGGGCACGTCCACCCCCGCACACTCCGGCACCCGCTCGTCCAGGAACGCCTGCACCGCGATCGGCCCGATCGCGTCGCCGTCGAAGAAGACGGCGTCCGAGATGATGTCTCCCGCCTCGAAGTCGGCGGCATCCGCCGGCGGCACGAACTCGGTGTACAGGTTCACGGTCGCGAAGGTCGGCGGCTGCGGCGCCGCCATCCGATCGAGCACCGCGGCTCCCGCGCTCGTCGCGAGCACCAGGACGCTCACACCGGCAGCGAGCCACGCCCGGCGGCTCACGGCTGCCCGAGCACGGCGACGGCTTCGATCTCGACGAGTTGCCCGGACCGGACGAAGGTGGCGCTGTTCCCCATCCTCCGACCGTAGCCGAGTGCACCGACACCGAAGGATCCGGGCGGCCTGACGCGATGGTGGAGTTCGCTCGAATTGCCGCCCCGAACAATCTGTTGTCCCTGCGGACTGGATCGGCGCCCGGCTTCGACGTGCGCAGCGTCGACTGATGTCGGTCAGCTCGACCAGCACGGCCCCCTCCGATCAGCGGGCGGCGGCGGACGACGAACGAGGGGCCGCCACTCCCCCTGCGTGCCGCGCATGAACGGGAGTGGACGGCCCCTCGCAGGCCTTGTCTGGAGCTTAGGGGGTGGTGGCCCCGGCGATCAGCTTCTGGATGGTGTCCAGCTGGTAACGGGACGTCTCCTCCGCCGTCTCGTCCTCGGCGAAGACGTTCGAGACGAGAATGGACTGCTCGCGCTCGAAGAAGCCGTTCGACGCCAGCGCGGCGAAGTAGCCCTCCCAGTTCACGTCGCCGTCACCGATCTTCAGGTGCTGGTGCACCCGCGCGGAGTTGCCGGGCGGGTTGGAGATGTACCGCAGGCCGTGTGAGCGGTGGTGATCGTAGGAGTCCGCGGCGAAGGCCGCGCCGAGCTTCGGGCCCGCCGCCGCGATGATCTCCGCCATATTGCCGCCGAGATGGAAGGCGTGCGAACCGACGTAGACGAAGCCGATGTTCTTCGAGTTGATGCCACGCAGCACGCGCAGCGCCTCCAGCCCGTCCTCGACGAAGTCATCGGGGTGCGGGTCGAAGTTCATCGTGACGCCTTCGCGCTCGATGATCGGAACGAGTTCCTCCATCGACCGGTAGAACGAGTTCTCCGAGTCTTCGGCGAGCTCGGGTCGACCGCTGAACTCGGTGTTGATCACGGTCACACCGAGCTCCACGGCGATCTCGATCACGCGCTTCGCGTGGCTCACCGCGTACTGCCGCAGCGACTCATCCGGCGACGACCAGCGCAGCACCGGCTGCAGCGCGCAGATGCCGATACCGGCGTCCGACACCGCCTTCTTCAAGCCCTGCACCGACTCATCGTCGGCCCGCGCTCGGCGGTGGAACGGGATGAAATCGGGATGCGGGGTGAGCTGCATCCACTCGTAGCCGAGGTCCGCGACCACGCTCGGGAACTCCAGGAAGGAGTGCGAGTGGTGGAACGGAGTGGGATCGAGGGCGATTTTGACCATGTTCGGCTCTAGCTGTAGAAGTCGGGCTTGGTGATGTATTCGATGGACTCGAGGGTGCCGTCGGTGATCGCCTTGACCCCGGCCGCGGAAGCCGTCGTGGCGAGGTAGCCTTCCCAGGCCGACGGCCCACCGATCGAGCCGGCGAGAGCAGCGTCGACCCACGCCTGGAACTCGGCGTCGTAGGCGGCGCCGAAGCGTTCCTTGAAGGACGGGTTCTCGGCCTGGCTGATCTGGCCGTCGAAGCGCTGCACGATGCCGCGGGTCGCGCCGATGTTCGCGATGCCCTGCTCGAACACGGCCTCGGTGGTGACCTCGTAGCCGAAGCGCACGTTCACGTTCATCTCGACGTCGGCGAGGATGCCCGACTCCGTGTAGAGCAGCGCCAGGATCGGGTCGTTGAAGCCCGCGGCGTTGAGGGAGTTGCGCTTGAGGTTCTTGACCTCGATGCCGACGATCTTCTCGCCGGTGAGGAAGTTGACGATGTCGATCTCGTGCACGACCGAGTCGGAGATCAGCATGAAGTTCTTGTAGCTGTCCGGCACGGAGGCGTTGCGGTGGCGGTGGTGCGTACCCAGCAGCCCGCCGAGCGAACCGGAGTCGATCAGCTGCTTCAGCTGGATGTACTCGTCGTCGAAGCGGCGCATGAAGCCGACCTGGATGTAGGGACGGTCGAGCTTCTGCTCGGCCTCCAACACCTGCAGGGCCTCGTCGACGCTCTCCGTGAGCGGCTTCTCGCACAGGATGGCGAGCTTCGCCTCGAGAGCGGGCAGCAGGACCGGCACGTGGTACGGGCCCGGCGTCGCGATGACGACGGCGTCGATGAGGTCGCGGTCGATCGCCTCCTCGATGGTGGCGACGCCGACCGAGCCGGGCGCGAGGGCCGCAGCCGCGTTGGCACGCTCCTCGAAGGGTTCGACGATCGCGGTGACGGTCGCGTTCGAGATCTTCTGGGTGATGCGACGCACGTGGTCGGCGCCCATCATGCCCGCGCCGACGACGGCGACGCGCAGGTTCTCGGTGCTCATTGCGGTGTTTCTCCTTTGAAAGTTGCGGTGTCCTGCAGGGGGTTGTCACTCCGTCCCGCCGAGTCGCGGGACGCAGTGACAACTGCCTGCTGAAGAGGAAAAGAGGGTCAGTTGACGCGGGCCATCTTCGTGCAGCCGAAGATGTGCTTGAAGGTGCGGTCCGCGATCGGCCCGGGAACGTCGATGTCGCAGCCGTACATGTCCTGCTCGACGATCGCGAAGATGTCCGGATCGATCTTGGCGACGGCCTCGATGATCGGCGCGAACTCGGGGATGCCCCCGGGCGGCTCGGTCATCACGCCGCGGGTGACCGCCTCGGCGAAGGGCAGGTCGTTCTTGAGGGCGTCGGCCAGGATGTCGGGCTGCACCTGCTTGAGGTGGAGGTAGCCGATACGGTCCGGGTACGCCTCGATCAGCTTGACGTTGTCGCCCAGGTAGTACGCGAGGTGACCGGTGTCGAGGCAGAGGTTGGTGAACGCCGTGTCGGTCTCAGCGAGGAAGCGCTCGACCTCCTTGTAGGTGCCGATGTGGCTGTCCGCGTGCGAGTGGAACTGCTGCTTCATGCCGAATTCCTCCAGCAGAGCCTTGCCCAGCTGGTCGTGACCCTTGGCGAGCTTCGTCCACTGCTCGTCGCTCAGCGTGCGCGGCTCCAGAACCTCGGACGTGGCGTCGGAACGCCAGAGGTCGGGGATCACCACGAGGTGCTCGGCACCGAGCTTCGAGGCCAGGCCCGCCACGTCCAAGGCCTGGTCCCACGCGCGCTTCCACTGGTCGTCGCCCTTGTGGAATCCGGTGAACACCGTGCCGGCCGAGAGCTTGAGGTTGCGCTTGCCGAGCTCGTCCTGCAGCTGGTTCGGGTCGGTCGGCAAGTAGCCGAACGGGCCCAGCTCGATCCACTCGTAGCCGGCGGCGACGACCTCGTCGAGGAACCGCTCCCACGGCACCTGATTCGGATCGTTCGGGAACCAGACACCCCAGGAATCGGGGGCGGTGCCGATGCGGAGGCCCTGCTTGGTGGCCACGGCGGGCTGCTCGGTGATGCTCATTGAACTACGGTGTCCTTCGGTCCGGGAGTTTTGTTACGACAATACAACTAAATGGTTCAGCCGAGAAGCGGACGCTGGAGCTTCTGCTCCTCGACGTACGCCTCGCGAGCGATGCGGGTGGAATCGATGGTCGAGACCTCCGCGACGGGGACGTCCCACCAGCCCTCGCCGTCGGGCGCGTACAGCAGCGGGTCGCTGTTGATGTGGATCAGCGTGGTGGTGTCCGAGGCCTTCGCGACGGCCATCGCCTTCTTCAGGCCCGCGATCGAATCCGGCCCCGGCTCGATCTCGATGGTGTCGACGCCGTAGCTGCGCGCGTTGGCAGCGAGGTCGATCGGCAGCACCTTCTCGCCCTGGAAGCTGCCCTGCTCGTCCTGGTAGCGGTACCAGGTGCCGAACCGCTCGGAACCGACCGTCTCGGAGAGGTGGCCGATCGAGGCATACCCGTGATTCTGGATGAGCACAACGATGATCTTGATGCCCTCGGCTACTGCGGTCACCAGCTCGGTGTGCAGCATCAGGTAGGAGCCGTCGCCGACCATCACGATCGCGTCGCGGTCGGGAGCCGCCCGGCGAACCCCCATGCCGCCGGCGATCTCGTAGCCCATGCAGGAGAAGGCGTACTCGACGTGGTAACCCAGGCTGTCGCGCACGCGCCAGAGCTTGTGCAGATCACCCGGCAACGACCCGGCCGCCTGGATGATCACGTCGCGTGGGTCCGAGGAGGACTGCACGGCGTCGATGATCTCGGTCTGGCCGGGGAGGGCCAGACCGGAGGGCTCGAACGCCTTGTCGACCGCCGCATCCCAGGTCGCCTGCTCGTTCGTCGACGTCGCCGCCCAGTCGGGCGAGACGGCGTAGCCCGCCAGCGCCGGCAGTAGCGCGGTCAGCGCCTCACGCGCATCCGCGATGATCGGCAGCTGCGAACCGTGCTTGTACGCGTCGAACGAGGCGACGTTGATGTTGACGAAGGTGACGTCCGGGTTCTGGAACGCCGTGCGGCTCCCGGTGGTGAAGTCGGAGTACCGCGTGCCGATGCCGATCACGACGTCGGCCTGCGCCGCGAGGCGGTTCGCCGCCGTGGTACCGGTCGCGCCGATGCCGCCGAGGTACTGCGGGTGGTCCCAGACGAGGGAGCCGCCGCCGGCCTGCGAGGTGCCGACCGGGATTCCGGTGGCCTCGACGAGCGCCTTCAACGCGTCCTCGGCGCCCGAGTAGATCACGCCACCGCCGGCGACGATGATCGGGTTCTTCGCCGCCTTGATCGCTGCCACCGCACGGGCCAGGGGGCCCGCCTCCGGCAGCGGACGACGGATGTGCCATTCGCGCGGGGCGAGGAACTCGACGGGAACGTCGATGGTCTCCGCCTGGACGTCCTCCGGAAGCGCGATCGTCACGGCGCCGGTCTCAGCCGGGTCGGTCAGCACGCGCATGGCGGCGAGAGCGATCGAGAACAGCTTCTCGGGACGGTCGACCCGGTCGAAGAATCGCGACAGCGGCCGGAAGGCGTCGCTGACCTGGATGCTGGTGTCGTGCGGCAGCTCGATCTGCTGCAGCACCGGGTCGGAGACCCGGGTGGCGAAGGTGTCGCTGGGCAGCAGCAGCGCGGGCATCCGGTTCGTGGTCGCGAGCGCGGCGCCGGTGAGCATGTTGGCGGCGCCCGGACCGACGGAGGCGGCGCTGGCGAAGGTCGCGCGGCGGCGGCGCATCCGGGCGTAGCCGACGGACTGGTGCACCATCGCCTGCTCGTTGCGGGCCTGGTGGTACGGCATCAGTCCGGGCTGCTCGGCCTCGATCTGCTTCAGAGCCTGGCCGATACCGGCGACATTGCCGTGTCCGAAGATGCCGAAGGTGCCGGCGATGGTGCGCTCGCGGATGTCGCCGTCGACGGTCCACTGGTTCGCGAGGAATTCGATCAGCGCCTGGCTGACGGTCATCCGCCTGGTGGTGGTCATGTCTCGTTGTTCCTTACTTCGAGGCCGTGTACGGCAGTCGGGAGTCGAATTCCTGGCCTTCCCAGGTTCCGCGGATCCAACCGTGGGCCGGGTCGTCGGAGATGTGCCAGACGCGATCCGGGTCGGGACCGGCCATAACGTTGAGGTAGTACAGGTCGTAGCCGGGGGCCGCGACGCAGGGGCCGTGCCAGCCGTAGGGCAGCAGGGCGATGTCCCCCGTGCGCACCTCGGCGAGGATGTCGATCTCGCCGGCGCTCGAGGAGTACGTGCGCAGGAAGCCGAACGGGTCGGCCTGCGGCGGAGCGTGGACCCCTTTCGAGACGGCCGTCTCGAAGTAGTAGATCTCTTCCAGGCGGGACTCCTCGCCGGGAATCAGTTCGTCGTGCTTGTGCGGCGGGTAACTCGACCAGTTCTCGGCCGGCGTGATGACCTCGCACACGATGAACTTGTCGGCCGCGAGCGCCTGCGGGGTGCCGAAGTTGTGCACCTGGCGACTGGAGCGACCGGAACCGCGCAGTTCGACGGGAACCTCGGACTTGGCGATGTAGCGACTCGGGTGCACCTCGGATGCGGGCGCCTCGGCGACGGCGACCCGGCCGGCCCCCGAGATGGTCGCGCTCGACGTGCTCCCGAGGTACAGGGCATCGCTCGGGCCGTCGAAGACCGATTCCCGACCCTCCAGCAGGGTGGTCTCCGACGGGCCCGAGCTCTGGTGCCGGACCGTGAACGATCCGGCCAGCGGCACGATGAGGCGTTCGACGCCGTCCGCCGGCAGCGGCAGCTCGTCACCCGGGCGGATGTCCGCCACCCGGATTCCGGTGTGCTGCCAGCCGGGGATGCTGTCATCGACGACGGATTCCCATCCGTCGCGGGCGAGTTCCCCTTGCGGGAACACCCACTCATTGCGCCGTTGCATTAAGGGCTCTCCTTCGTGGTGCGGTTTGCCTAGATCATGGGGTGCTGTCTCCAGCGGGTTGTCATTTCAACCCGCTGAAATGGGCCTGGTTTCGGCAGGCTCAACCAGCGGCCGCTGGTTGAGCTTGCCGAAACCACTTCGGCTCAGTTCTGCGGGAAGCCGAGGTTGATGCCGCCGTGGCTGGGGTCGAGCCAGCGGGAGGTGATGGCTTTCTGCTGGGTGAAGAAGCGCACGCCTTCCGCGCCGTGGGCTTTGGTGTCGCCGAACAGTGACGACTTCCAGCCGCCGAAGGAGAACGTCGCGACGGGCACGGGGATGGGCACGTTGATGCCGATCATGCCGACCTGGATCTCGTTCTGGAAGCGGCGGGCGGCGCCGCCGTCGTTGGTGAAGATCGCGGTGCCGTTCCCGAACGCACCGTTGTTGATCAGGGCGACGCCCTCCTCGTACGAGGCGACCCGCACGATCGACAGCACCGGTCCGAAGATCTCCTCGGTGTAGACGCGGGAGGTGATCGGCACGTCATCGATCAGGGTCGGGCCGAGCCAGAACCCGTTCGGGTCACCGTCGACCTCGATGCCGCGACCGTCGATGACGACCTTCGCACCATCGGCTTCCGCGATGTCGATGTAGGACGCGACCTTGTCGCGGTGCACCTTCGTGACCAGCGGTCCCATGTCGCAGCCGCGACGACCATCCCCGATCCGCAAGGTGGCGGCGCGGTCCTGGATCTTCGTGATCAGTTCATCCGCGACGGGCTCGACCGCGACGACCACCGAGATCGCCATGCAGCGCTCACCCGCGGACCCGAAGCCCGCGTTGATCGCGGAGTCCGCGACCAGGTCCAGGTCCGCATCCGGCAGCACCAGCATGTGGTTCTTCGCCCCACCCAACGCCTGCACCCGCTTGCCGTGCTGGGTGCCGGTCTCGTACACGTACTGCGCGATCGGCGTGGATCCCACGAAACTGATCGACTGCACGTCGGGGCTGGTCAGCAGCCCGTCCACGGCCTGCTTGTCACCGTTGAGCACCGTGAACACACCGTCGGGCAGCCCGGCTTCCTTCCACAGCTTCGCGAGCCAGATCGCGGCGGTCGGGTCCTTCTCCGACGGCTTGAGCACCACCGTGTTACCCGCGGCGATCGCGATGGGGAAGAACCACATCGGCACCATCGCCGGGAAGTTGAACGGGCTGATGATGCCCACCACACCCAGGGGCTGCTTCGTCGAGTACACGTCGACACCGGTGGACACCTGCTCGGAGTACTCGCCCTTGAGGTGGTGCGCGAGCCCGGTCGCGAACTCCACGACCTCCTGCCCGCGAGTGATCTCACCCAGAGCGTCGGAGACGACCTTGCCGTGCTCGGACGTGATGATCTCGGCCAACTCGCCCTTCTTCGCCTCCAACAGCTCCCGGAACCGGAACAAGATCTGCTGACGCTTCGCGAGCGACAGATCCCGCCACGCGGGGAACGCGGCCTTCGCCGACGCGATCGCCGCAGCGATCTCCGCGTCATCAGCGAGCGCGACCTCCTTCGTCGCGACCCCGAGAGCCGGGTCGTAGACCGGGGCGGTCCGGCCGGAGGTCGAGGGGACCTCCCTGCCATCGATCCAATGCGGGACGACAGCGAGAGCAGTGGTGGTGTCGGACATTTTTCCTACTTTTCCTTTTCCGGAGGGGGTGGAGGTTCGTGCACGAGCGTCAACCATGACGCTCGCAGATCAGAGGGTTACTTGTGAACCAGTGCCGAGGCGATGTCCACCGCGCCGGCGACATCGCCGTCGGCGGGATAGAGCAGGGTCCGACCGACGACGAGGCCGCGCACGCCGGGCAGCGCCAGCGCATCACCCCACGAGGCGTAGGTCTCGTCGGGGCTTCCAGCGGGGTCGCCTCCCAACAACAGCGTGGGCAGCGTGGTGGCGGCCATCACTCGCTCCATCTCGGGCACGACCGGCAGCTTCAGCCAGGAGTACGCCGAGGAGTTGCCCAGGCCCGCGGTGATCGCGATCGAGGTGATCACGGCCTCCGGGGAGAGATCGTTCTTGATGGCTCCGTCGACCCACTCGCTCATAAAGGGCTCGAGCATGATCGGCACCTTCGCGGCCGCCGCGGCGTCCACCGCGCGGGCGGTGGCCTCGATGGTCGCGGCAGTGCCCGGGTCCTTCAGGTTCACGCGGATGAGCAGCTTCGCGAAATCGATGTTCGACGCGACCAGATTCGGCACGTCGTAACCGGTGAAGCGGTCGTCCATCTCGAACGAGGCACCCCGGAGGCCACCACGGTTCATCGAACCGACGACGATCTTGCCCTCGAGAGCCCCCAGCAGCGCGAGGTCCTCGATGATGTCGGGCGTGCCCAGCACGCCGTCGACTCCCGGGCGTCCGAGAGCGATCACCAAGCGCTCGAGCAGTTCGTAGCGATCGGCCATGGCGTACGGCTCGTTGCGGACGCCGAGGGCACCACGGGCCGGGTGGTCGGCGGCGACGATCATCAGGCGACCGTCCTCGGCCAGCAGCGGACGACGGGCGCGATCGCGCACGCGCGGCAGGATGGTGTCCGGCGCGGTGGTGCGGATCTCACGCAGCGTCTCGAAGTCGAGCGCCGGAGCGGTCAGGGTGGGCTCAGACAGCGACATTCTCGATGCTCCTCACGATGTCGGCGACCTCGGCCGTGGATGGCATTGCGGTCGAGCATTCACGGCGGCTGGCGACGATCGCGCCGGCCACGTTGGCGAAACGGAGGACTTCTTCGAGCGACCAGTCCTGGAGCAGCCCGTAGCTCAGGGCCCCGCCGAAGCTGTCGCCGGCGCCCAACCCGTTGACCACGTCGACGAAGTACGGCGCGACCTCGACGGTCTCGTCCTTCGTCTTGGCGAGGACACCCTTGGGACCCTGCTTCACGATGGCGAGCTCGATACCCCGATCCAGCAGCGCGTCAGCCGCGCGGTGCGGGTCGGTCTCGCCGACGGCGATCTCGCACTCTTCTCGGTTGCCGACCGCAACGGTGACGTATTCGAGCGCGCGCGACACCTCGCGGCTGGCGATCTCGGGCGACTTCCAGAACATCGGCCGGTAGTCGAGGTCGAGGATGGTCAGCGGCTTGCGTCCCCGGGCCTGCCAGGCGGTGTGGTGCGCGGTGCGGCTCGGATCCTCCGAGAGTCCGGTCACCGTGGACCAGTAGATCTTGGCGCGGGCGATCGAGTCGAGGTCGAGCTCGTTCACGTTGATCACCAGGTCGGGGGCCTTGGGAGCGCGGTAGAAGTAGAGGGGGAAATCGTCCGGCGGGAAGATCTCGCAGAACGTCACCGGGGTGTTCAACCCCTCCACGGTGCGCACGAACTCTGCGGAGACACCGAGGCGCTCCATCTCGCGGACCACGTAGCGACCGAACGGGTCGTTACCCGTGCGGGTGATGATCGCCGACTTCAGGCCGTGCTTGGCAGCGGCGACCGTGACGTTCGCGGCGCTCCCGCCGAGGTACTTTCCGAAGGTCTCGACGTCCTCGAGACCGAGGCCGTCCTGCAGCGGGTAGATGTCGACGCCGGAACGACCGATCGTGATGATGTCGTAGGGCGCGGTTGTCTGCTCGGTCATACTTCGCTGTACAACTTTCTGGTCGAAAGGTTGGGCGGGCGGATCGTGTCTCATCCTGCCCGCCGCCACTGACATTCGAGTGGCTGCGACTTAATGTCAGGACATATTGACAACGCCACTCTACTCGGATTCGCGCGGCTCGCAAGTCCGGATCCGAAGCGCGCCGCGCGCGGCCTCGCATTCGATGTCGGTGGCTCATGGTGGGATGCAGGCATGGATGGAATCTTCTTCGTCGGACTGCTGATCGGGCTCCTCATCGGCGTGGTGACGACCGCGCTGTGGGCCCGCGGGCGACGCGCGCCCGATGCGGCGCTCGCGCTCGAACTCGCCACGGCCGAGGCCACGGTGCGCGGTCTGCGTGAGCAGCACGAGACCGTCGCCGAGCACCACCGAGAGCAGGTCGGCGCGGCCCACGAGCAGATCCGGGAACTCCAGGAGCAGCTGCGCACCGTCGCGGAGCGCGAGCGGCACGACGCGCGCATCCTGCAGACGCTGTCTCCCGTCGCGGAGTCGCTGCGAACCATGCAGTCGGCGGTGACGCGACTGGAGACGGAGCGCGCTCACCAGTTCGGAGCGATCACCGAGCAGCTGGAGGGTCAGCGACTCGCGGGCGAGAAGTTGCGCGACACCACGGAGTCGCTCGCCTCCGCGCTGCGCTCCAACAGCACCCGCGGCGTGTGGGGCGAGACGCAGCTGCGCAACGTGGTCGAGGCGGCGGGGCTCACCCAGCGAGTCGACTTCGACGTGCAGTTCGGGCTCGAGACGGAAGCCGGCCGCGGGCGGGCGGACATGGTGGTCCGGTTGCCGGGAGGCAAGGCCATCGCGGTCGACGCGAAGGTACCCTTCGACGCCTACCTGGAGGCCAGCGCGATCTCGGCCGGCGCGAGTGCGGAGGAGCAGGCGCGTCGCCGTGCGCTGCTGCAGGCGCACGTGAAGGCCGTGCGCGGCCACATCGATGCGCTCGCCGGTCGCGCCTACTGGAACGGCCTGCCCGCCAGCCCCGAATTCGTCGTCGCATTCGTGCCGAGCGAGCCACTGCTCGCGAGCGCGCTCGAGGCCGACCCCTCTCTGATGGAGTACGCCTTCCGCAAACGGGTCGCGCTGGCCTCACCGGTCACGCTGTGGGCGGTACTGAAAACGGTCGCCTACACCTGGCAGCAGGACGTCCTCACCGATGACGCCAAGCGCCTCTTCGATCTCGGCAAGACGCTGTACCAGCGCCTGGCGACTCTCGCCGACCACGCCGAGGGCTTACGCCGCTCGATCGAGCGCACCGTCGACTCCTACAACTCCTTCGCGGCCTCCTTGGAGGGCCGCGTGCTCGTGACCGCGCGTCAACTCGACGGCCTCGACGAGTCGCGCATCGTCGGCACCGCCACCCCGATCGACTCCACCCCACGCAAACTGACCGCCGTCGAGTTCACGGAAGAGGCGGAGCGGATCCGCGCCCGCGCCTGACGGTAAGCCCCCGTGGTCATCACGCGTCCCCCACGGCCTCGAGACGGACGCAACACGACCACCCGCGACGCGAGGGCCCGGCCGGGCTTCCTGAAGTTCCGCGCAGGCTATCCCCCGTTCGGCCAGGGGGTCGACACGGAACGAGCGGCGGGTTTACGGTGCCTGCGTCGGCCCGCCTTGCCGACCTCCCCGAGTGCAAAGGAGCACTTACCGTGAAACGACTCATCCCGAAGAGAGGTGGTCTGCTCGCGGTGTGTGCCGCGACCGCCGCGCTCGCTCTGGCCACGCCGGCAACGGCGGCGCCGAACCCGCTCTCCTACGTCTCCGTGACCGATCGCGCGAGCACGCTGTTCTCTCCGCTCAGCTTCGCTGTCGACGGCGCAGGCAACTCCTACGTCGCACAGAACTTCATCGGGCAGTTGACGAAGATCGCCCCGAACGGTGCGCAATCGCCCGTGGCGAGTTCGTCCGTTCCCGGCGGCGAGATCGGCGCGGTCACCTATCGCGACGGCACTCTCTACTACGCCGACAACGACCAGCCGAACGGCGTCGCGCACCTGATCAAGCTGCCGCTCGGCGGTACCCCGAGCGTGCTCGCCGACCTCGGTGCCTACGAAGCGAGCGCCAACCCCGACCAGGTGAACACCTACGGGTTCATCGGGTTGCCGGATGACTGCGCCGCCCAGGTCGACCCGAGCGTCGCCGGGCCGGCGAGCTACAGCGGCGTCGTCGATCCGCATCCGTACGGATCGACGGTTACGGCGGATGGCGTCTACGTCGCCGACGCCGGTGCGAATGCCGTGCTGAAGGTCAGCAACAGCGGGGTCGTGTCCACGGTCGCGGTGCTGCCGCCGACCGCACCCGTCACCGTGACCGCGGAGTTGGCCGCGCAGTTCGGCTTCCCGGCCTGCAGCGCCGGTTACGACTACGCATTCGAGCCGGTGCCGACGGATGTGGAGGTCGGCCCTGGTGGCTGGCTCTACGTGACGTCGTTGCCGGGCGGCCCGGAGGACGCCAGCCTCGGCGCCCGCGGATCGGTCTACAAGATCAACCCCGCGAACGGTGAGATCCGCACCGTCGCCACCGGATTCGTCAGCGCGACGAACCTGGCGGTGGACCGCACGACGGGCATCGTGCTCGTGACGGAGCTGTTCGGCGGAACCGACGGTACCGGCCGCGTCTCAGCCGTGCTGCCGTGGTCGTCGAAGCCGGTCGCCGCGTTGCCGGTGACGTCGCCGGCCGCGATCGAACTGCGCGGTGGCAAGGTCTACGTCACCCGCAATGCGTTCGGACCGGCCGGCCCGGCACCGACGGGCGTGCTCACCGTGGTGCAGCTCAGCGGCGCGAGCAAGCTGCTCGACGGGGTCGGCTAGCCGCACAGGATCCCGCCCGCCCCGATCTGTGCAATCGGGGCGGGCCGGGTGCGCCTACCGGGACCGTCATCCCTCGCGGCGGCGCCAGCCGACGTCACCCCGCGCGCCCAACCTCGGAATGCGACCACCTCCGCACAAGCGCTATCCGGAAAAACGCGTTTCAGCGTTTTTCCGTGCGCGAACGCAACCGGCTCTACAACACCGTCACCGTCGCAAAGCCGACCGCCGGCTTCTCGACGAGCGCAGCGAGGAGAGAAGCCCAGACATCACAACCACTTCTCGGCGAGGTGGGATGCCGTGACGCGACGGATGGTGCCCGAGCGCGAGCGCAGCACGATGCTCTCGGTCGTGATGATGTGACCCTCCTTGCGGACGCCGCGGACGAGACCGCCGTTGGTGACGCCGGTCGCGACGAAGTAGGTGTTGTCGCTGTTCACCAGATCGTTCGCGTGCAGCACGCGGTCCAGGTCGTGGCCGGCGGCGATCGCGCGTTCGCGCTCCTCGTCGTCCTTGGGCCGCAGGATGCCCTGGATCACGCCGCCGAGGGCCTTGATCGCGCAGGCGGTGATGATGCCCTCCGGGGTGCCCCCGGTGCCGACGCACATGTCGATCCGCGAGTCGTGGCGTGCCGCGTTGATACCACCGGCGACGTCGCCGTCCAGCAGCAGTCGGGTGCCGGCGCCGGCCTCGCGGATGTCCTCGATCAGCTGTGCGTGCCGCGGCCGGTCGAGCACAGCGATGCGCATTTCGTCCACCGGCTTGCGCTTCGCTCGCGCCAGCGCGCGGATGTTCTCTCCGATGGGCTTGCGGATGTCGATGATGCCGACGCCTTCCGGCCCGGTCACGATCTTGTCCATGTAGAACACGGCGCTCGGGTCGAACATCGCGCCGCGGTCGGTGACGGCGATCATGGAGAGAGCATCCTGGCGACCGGCGGCGGTCAGCGAGGTGCCATCGATGGGGTCCACCGCGATGTCGGCGGCCGGGCCGTTGCCGTTTCCGACGTGCTCGCCGTTGAACAGCATGGGCGCGTTGTCCTTCTCGCCCTCGCCGATCACGATCACGCCGTCGAAGTTGACGGTGCCGAGGAAGGTGCGCATCGCGTCGACGGCAGCACCGTCGGCGTCGTTCTTGCGGCCCTTGCCGATGAACGGAACGGCGCGGATCGCGGCGGCTTCGGTCGCGCGGACCAACTCCATGCCGAGGTTGCGGTCGGGGTGCAGGTAGAGCGATTCGGTGTCGGGTGAGGTGTCGACCGTTGTCATGAACGAGTTCCTTCGCGGTAGGTAGTACTGACGTCTCTGTCGCAGGACCAGCCGAGAGCCGGCGGATCCCCATCCCACCGTCGACTTTACCGGTGGTGCCCACTCGCGCGGAGGCACGTATGCGCAGCCGGGTCGGCGCACATCCGTCCAAGGCCCCGGTCAGCTCGGCGGTTCGGAACGAGGCGTCCTCGCTAGACTTTCCCCCGGCTTCTGTCCACACCCTCTCGAGGCCGACGAACGGCCCCCTGTCAAAGGAGATGTCATGCCCGTAGCAACCCCGGATCAGTACGCAGAGATGCTCGACAAGGCGAAGGCCGGCGGGTTCGCCTACCCGGCGTTCAACGTCTCCTCGTCGCAGACCATCAACTCCGTGCTGCAGGGCCTCAGCGAGGCCGGCTCCGACGGCATCATCCAGGTGACCACCGGCGGCGCCGACTACTTCGCCGGCCACACCGTGAAGAACCGCGCCTCGGGTGCGATCGCCTTCGCCAAGTTCGCCACCGAGGTCGCCAAGAACTACCCCGTCACCGTCGCGCTGCACACCGACCACTGCCCCAAGGGTGCGCTGGACGATTTCGTGCTGCCGCTGATCGATGCCTCGCTCGTCGAGGTCAAGGCCGGCCGCGAGCCGATCTTCCAGTCGCACATGTGGGACGGCTCGGCCGTGCCGCTGGCCGAGAACCTCGAGATCGCGAAGGACATCATCGCGAAGACCAAGGCGATCAACGCGATCCTCGAGGTCGAGATCGGCGTCGTCGGCGGCGAGGAGGACGGCGTCTCGCACGACATCAACGAGCACCTGTACACCACGCTCGATGATGCGATCGCGACGGTCGCGGCTCTCGGCTTCGGCGACCAGGGCCGCTACATGGCCGCGCTGACCTTCGGCAACGTGCACGGCGTCTACAAGCCGGGCAACGTCAAGCTCAAGCCCGAGCTGCTGCGCGAGATCCAGGACGGCCTGCAGGCCAAGTACGGCACCGCCGCCCTCCCCCTCGACCTCGTCTTCCACGGCGGCTCCGGCTCGACCGATGCGGAGATCGCGGAGGCCGTGCGCAACGGTGTGGTGAAGATGAACATCGACACCGACACGCAGTACGCGTTCAGCCGCTCGGTCGCGGACACGGTGCTGAAGAACTACGACGGCTTCCTCAAGGTCGACGGCGAAGTCGGCAACAAGAAGATCTACGACCCGCGCAGCTGGGGCAAGATCGCTGAGACCGCGATGGCCAAGCGCGTCATCGAGGCCACGCAGCAGCTCGGCTCCGCCGGACACTCGGGAAAGTAGTCGCCACCTCGTGACGGATTCACACGACCAGTCGGGCGCCGCGCGCGCGAAACCGCAGTACGGCGAGTACGCGCCGCCCGGCTGGTCGTGGACCCCACCGGTGGACGAGCCGGCCGCGGCGGAGGAACCGCGCACGCCTGAGCCCGCCCCGGTTCCGGCGCTCGCGCATCCGGTGGACCGCGCGATCACGATCGCGCTGCTGTTGCTCGGCGCGTTCTTCGCGCTGTCGGCGCTGTTCGATTCCTCCGGCTTCGCGACGATGCTGCAGCAGCAGTACACGGCTCAGGGCATCGGCGAGTACGGCTCGCCCGAACTCGCCCGCAACCTCGGTGTCGCCTCCGGAGTGGGTCAGACGCTGATCGTCGCGGTCGCCACGTGGCTCGCGATCCGCCGGATCCGTGTGGGCAAACGGGCCGTGCTGGTGCCGATCCTCGGCATCGTCGCGACGGCTCTGTTCTCCCTGGTGATCGCCGCCGTCGCCATCCTCGGTGACCCGACCTTCTCCGAGTACGTCGCGCGGATGAGCTAGGCCGTGTTGAACACGTTTCCGCGTGCTCGCGACGGCAGCCACTTGTTCAACACACCCTAGGCGCTCACGCGCCCTTCACCCCGATCTCGCTCAGCGACGGGCGGCGGCCGCCGATCGCCCGCGCGTCGGTTCTGCCGTCCACGTTGCGGCGCAGCTCCTTCGGCAGCGAGAACATCAGGTCCTCCTCCGCCGTCTTGACCTCGTCGACGTGTCCGTAACCGGCTCCCGCGAGGTCGGCGAGCAGTTCGCGCACGAGCACCTCCGGCACCGAGGCGCCGCTGGTCACACCGACGGTCTCGACGCCGTCGAGCCACTCCTGCTTGACCTCGCTGGCGTAATCGACGCGATAGGCGGCCTTCGCGCCGTACTCCAAGGCGACCTCGACCAGGCGCACCGAGTTCGAGGAGTTCGCGGAACCGACCACGATCACGAGGTCCGCATCCTCCGCGACCTTCTTAATCGCGACCTGGCGGTTCTGGGTGGCGTAGCAGATGTCATCGCTCGGCGGATCCTGCAGGTTCGGGAACCGCTCGCGCAGCCGTCGCACCGTGTCCATCGTCTCGTCGACCGACAGCGTGGTCTGTGAGAGCCACACCACCTTGTCCGGATCCTTGACGTGGATGTTCGGCACGTCGTCGGGGCTGTTCACCAGGGTCACGTGCTCGGGCGCCTCGCCGGCGGTGCCCTCGACCTCTTCGTGACCCTCGTGGCCGATCAGTAGGATCTCGTAGTCGTCGCGCGCGAATCGCACGGCCTCGCGATGCACCTTCGTCACGAGCGGACAGGTCGCGTCGATCGCCTGCAGGCCGCGATCCGCCGCTTCCTTCACAACGGCGGGCGAGACGCCATGCGCGCTGAAGACGACGTGCGCGCCCTCCGGGACCTCGTCGACCTCGTCCACGAAGATCGCGCCCTGGCTCTCGAGCGTGGAGACGACGTGCACGTTGTGCACGATCTGCTTGCGCACGTACACCGGCGATCCGTAATGCTCCAGCGCCTTCTCGACCGCGACGACGGCGCGATCGACGCCGGCGCAGTACCCGCGCGGGGCGGCGAGGAGGACGCGCTTGGGCCCGGCGACGGGGTTGTCCTGCAGGGCGGCGGCGCGAGGCATCCGCGGCATCGACAGGCTGACGGATTCGGTGCTCACCCGCCCGATTCTACGGTGCGGAACCGGGGCGGCAGCCGGGTGCGCGCACTCGGTGTCGGAGCCATCCCGTAGCGTTGCAGCCATGACCGATTCCCCACCCAGCTTCGAGAACCCGTGGCCGGTCGGCCTGCTCTCCTCGAAGATCAAGGGCTGGATCGATCGACTCGGCACCGCCTGGGTCGAGGGCGAGATCACCCAGTGGGGCGTCTCGGGCGGCAACGTCTACGGCAAGCTGAAAGACCTCAACGCCGACGCGACGATCGGCTTCCAGATCTGGTCCTCCGTCCGGGCGAAGATCCCCGCGGACCTCAAACAGGGCGCGCACGTGATCGCCCTGGTGAAGCCGAACTACTGGGTCAAGGGCGGCAGCCTCACGATGCAGGTGTTCGAGATGCGGCACGTCGGCATCGGCGACCTGTTGGAGCGGATCGAGCGGCTGCGCCGCCAGCTCGCGAGCGAGGGGCTGTTCGAAGCGTCCCGCAAACAGCGTCTGCCCTTCCTGCCGCACTGCATCGGCCTGGTCACCGGCAAGGACAGCGACGCCGAGAAGGATGTGCTGCGCAACGCGCAGCTGCGCTGGCCGGCCGTGAACTTCCGGGTCGTGCACGCGGCGGTGCAGGGCGAGCGCACCGTGAGCGAGGTCTCCTCCGCGATCCGTCGCCTCGACGCGGATCCCGAGGTCGACGTCATCATCGTCGCGCGCGGCGGCGGCGACTTCCAGAACCTGCTCGGCTTCAGCGACGAGTCCCTCGTTCGCCTCGTCGCGGCGTGCTCGACCCCCGTGGTGAGTGCCATCGGGCACGAGGCCGACCGGCCGATCCTCGACGAGGTCGCCGATCTTCGCGCCTCCACGCCGACCGATGCGGCCAAGCGGGTCGTGCCCGACGTCTCCGACGAGCTGCTGCGGGTGCAGCAGGCGCGATTGCGGATGAACTCCCGCGTCACCTCGCTGGTCGGTCACGAGATCGAGCGCGTCGCTCAGCTGCGCTCGCGCCCGGTCCTCGCCCAGCCGCGCGTGCTGATCGACGCGCGCGCCGAGGAGTTGACCCGCTGGGTCGCGCGCGGCGCTGAGCTGGTCGACCGCGCGATCGAGCGCGCCCACCACGAGACCCAGCGGTTGCACACGCAGCTGACGGCGCTCTCGCCGCAGCACACCCTCGATCGCGGTTACGCGATCGTGCAGTCCTCCGCCGGCCACGTCGTCCGCTCCCCCGCGGACGCCCCGGCGGGCGACGCCCTGGTGCTCACCCTCGCGACGGGTGCGGTCGGGGCGACCTCGACAGGCATCACCGAGGACCCCGCGGGGCGAATGGACTGAGTACTCTCAGTCCATGACGGATCTTCACGTCCTCCGCGACGCCGACGGCGAGCTGCCGCCGCGCCGCTTCACGATCGTGCACGACGACTATCACGCGGAGCACGTCGGGCGGACCGCTGACGGCTTCGCCTTCTTCATCACCACGCCGTTCGAATGGGCTGTCGGCGGTAGCAACGGACGAGAGTACGTCGCGCGCTACCTGTTCGAAGCCGACGGGTCACTCCGAGACGCGACCGTCGTGGAGATCGCGCCGCGGCCGGCCGATCTTCCGCTGCCCGGCAACGTCTACGCGTCCGGGGACCAGGCGGCAGTGATCGAGCAGCTTCTCGGCGAGATCGCGCCCTATGAACTCGGCGACATCGAGATCCAGCCGTTCCGTTTCGATCGCGACGGCACCGAGTTCGGCATGGTGCTCCAGGGCCCGCTCGAAGGCACACCGGACGAGGAGTGGTACTGGTACGTGTGTCTCCAACCCGGCGACTTCATGGCGTTCCACGCACCATGGGACGACGGCGACTACGACACCTGACCCGGGCATCCGCTCGCGGGGCCACTGGATGTCGGCGCCCTCTTCTAGAATCGACGTTATGCCCCACACCTCCCCGGAGATCGCCGAGCTCAGCTACGAGCAGGCGCGCGACGAGCTCGTCCGCGTCGTCGCCGAGCTGGAGCAAGGCTCCGCCACGCTGGAGCACTCGCTCGCGTTGTGGGAGCGCGGCGAGGCCCTCGCCGCCCGCTGCGAGGAATGGCTGATCGGCGCGAAGGCCCGGCTGGAGGCCGCGCGCTCCGGCGCCGCGACCCGGGGGTCGCATGAGTAAGGCGACCAAACCGCCGCGTGTCGTCGCCGAGCTCGGCCGCCCGGAGACGCCGGAGGAGACCGCCGCCCGCAAAGCCGAGAACTCGCGGCTGTACCGGCAGCGCAAGACCATCAACAACCTGGTCTTCTCGCTGTTGACCACGGTGGGACTCGCGCTAGTGATCTTCCTGATGGTGCCGCAGGGCTCGAACACCGCCGACAACTCGGTCGACTTCGCCGCCGTCGCCGAGCAGGCGCAGCTGGGCACGCCCGAGACCCTCGTGGTGCCGACGCTGCCGGCCGATTGGACCTCGAACGCCGCCGAGCTGCGCACGAGCGATGGCGTCTCGTCCTGGTACATCGGCCTGCTCACCCCGAAGGACGGCTACATCGGCCTGAGTCAGGGGCTGGACGCGAACGAGGACTGGACGGCCGCGCAGCTGGATTCCAAGACGGCGACGGGCGTCACCACGGTCGACGGAACGCAATGGACCGTCTACGACCACCGAGACTCCGCGCGTTCGACGGGCAACGTCGCCTACGCCATGGCCGCCACGGTGGGCCGAAGCACCTACCTCGTCTACGGCACCGCAGACGAGGACGAGATCATGACCGTCGTCGAGGCGATCACCCCGCAGTTGGGTCTGGAGGAGCAGTGACCGAATCGAACTCGATCCCCGTACCGCGTGAGGTGCGTCCGCCCTCGTGGGTCTGGAAGGAGATGCTGCGCGGCAACCAACGCTTCGTCGCCGGCGAGCCTCGGCACCCGCGCCAGGACGTGGAGCGCCGCAGCGAGCTCGCCTCGCAGCAGCGTCCGCTCGCGGCGCTGTTCGGCTGCAGCGACTCCCGCCTCGCCGCGGAGATCATCTTCGACCTCGGCCTCGGCGACCTCTTCGTGGTCCGCAACGCGGGCCAGGTGATCGCGGACTCGATCATCGGCTCACTGGAGTACGCCGTCGCGGTGCTGGGCGTCAAGCTCATCCTCGTTCTCGGCCACGACGAATGCGGCGCGGTCAAGGCCGCGATCGACTCTCAGGCGCCCGGCGCCGCTCGGCTCCCGCCGCACATCGAGCACCTGATCGAACCGATCATCCCTGCCGTCCGCCAGGTCGCCGGCGCCGGCCCGACCGGTCGCATCCAGGTCGACCCCGCCATGATCGATGCGCTCGACGTGGGCAAGGAGCACCTGCGCGACACCGTGGCCGGGCTGATGCAGCGTTCGCCGCTGATCGCCGACGCCGTCGCCTCCGGCGAACTCGCCGTGATCGGCGCCAACTACCAGCTGCACGATGGCACCGTGGTGTCGGATGTTGTGCTCGGCATCGACCCGCCGCAGCTGACCCCGTACCGGTCCGAACGTGACCGGCACCTCGAGACGCTCGCCCCGCCCGCCGCGGCCGAGTAACGCAACCAACAGCCAGAAGAACAACACAGTGAAGGACGATCACAGCGTGGTGGAAACCTCCGAGACCAAGACCGACCAGGGCCTCTGGCGCATCGAGCACGACACGATGGGCGAGGTCCGCGTGCCGAAGGATGCCCTCTACGCGGCGCAGACGCAGCGCGCGGTCGAGAACTTCCCGATCTCCGGCGCCGGCCTGGAGTCGGCGCAGATCGCCGCACTCGCCCGGATCAAGAAGGCGGCGGCGTTGACCAACGCCGAACTCGGAGTCCTGGCCGAGGACATCGCCGAGGCGATCGCCGACGCGGCCGACAAGGTCGCCTCCGGCGCCTACGACGAGCACTTCCCGATCGACGTGTACCAGACCGGCTCCGGAACCTCTTCGAACATGAACATGAACGAGGTGCTCGGCTCGCTGGCGACCACCGCGCTCGGCCGCACCGTGCATCCGAACGACCACGTCAACGCCTCGCAGTCGTCGAACGACGTCTTCCCGACCTCGGTGCACGTCGCCGTGACGGGCGCGCTGATCACCTCGCTGATCCCCGCACTCGAGCACCTCGCCGAGGCGCTGGAGGAGAAGGCGGCCCTCTGGTCCGAGGTCGTCAAGTCGGGTCGCACGCACCTGATGGATGCCACGCCGGTGACCCTCGGCCAGGAGTTCGGCGGCTACGCGGCGCAGATCCGCCTCGGTATCGAGCGGGTGCAGTCGACGCTGACGCGCGTCGCCGAGGTTCCGCTCGGCGGCACCGCCGTCGGCACCGGGATCAACACGCCCAAGGGCTTCCCGCAGAAGGTGATCGCCCGCCTCGCGGCGGAGACCGGCCTGCCGATCACCGAGGCGCGCAACCACTTCGAAGCCCAGGGCGCCCGCGACTCGCTCGTCGAGGCGTCCGGCGCGCTGCGCGTGCTGGCCGTCAGCCTGACCAAGATCAACAACGACCTGCGCTGGATGGGTTCCGGACCGAACACGGGGCTCGGCGAGTTGCGCATCCCGGACCTGCAGCCGGGCTCCTCGATCATGCCCGGCAAGGTGAACCCGGTGATCCCGGAGGCCGTGCTGATGGTCTCCGCGCGCGTGATCGGCAACGACGCGACGATCGCCTGGGCCGGCGCCTCGGGAGCGTTCGAGCTGAACGTCGCGATCCCGGTGATGGGCACCGCGCTGCTGGAGTCGATCCGTCTGCTCGCCGCCTCCGCGGTGCTGCTGGCCGACAAGACGGTGAAGGGCCTGGAGGCCGACGAGGCCCGCGCCCGCGCGCTGGCCGAGTCGAGTCCGTCGATCGTGACTCCGCTGAACAAGGTCATCGGCTACGAGGCCGCCGCGAAGGTCGCCAAGAACAGCGTCGCCAAGGGCATCACCGTGCGCGAATCGGTCGTCGACCTCGGCTTCGTCGAACGCGGCGAGGTCACCGAGGAGCAGCTCGACACGCTCCTCGACGTGATGTCCATGACGCACCCCGGCTAGGTACGGCCCACCTCCCGCGAGATGCCTCTTGTGTACGCCCGTCCCGGCGTGTCGCGTACAGAAGAGGCATCTCGCAGGGTCAGTGGATGGCCGCGACGGCGAGCCAGTAACCGGCCAGCAGGTACGGGCCGAACGGGATGTCGCCGCGGCGGCCGGCGAGCAGCAGCACCACGGCGACGGCGCCGCCGAGCAGGAACGGCAGCACGAGGCCCAGGATGAGCGGCGCACCGCCGAGCGTCGCGAGCGAGAGCGCGAGGGCGCCCGCGAGCTTCACATCGCCCATCCCCAGACCGCCGATCACGTGCAGCAGGGCGAAGACCGCGAGCGCTCCCCCGCACGCGATGAGGGGAAGCAACCGCTCCGAGGAGGCCAAGAGGCCCGCGAAGCCGATCGGGTACGCGGGCAGCACCACCGTGTTCGGCAAGCGATGCTCGCGAACATCCGTGTCGACCAGCGGAGCGGTCACGCCCGCAAGGTAGAGCGCGAGCGGCAACTCCGCCGTCACGCCGAAACGCAGTGCGGCGATCGCGGCCAAGAGAGCGCCGATGGTGACGTAGGTGGAGCGTGCGAGCATCCGCCGACGGTAGCCGGATCCGACTCCCGGCCGCAGAAGTTATCCACAGGCTATTGCGTCATCGGTCCCAGCCAGGCGTTCGCGAACGTCGAGTGCGCGGATTCGTCGTCGGAGGGGTCGAACAACCCGGCCAGCACGTCGCGGTACAGCCGCGACAGCTCGTTCGCGTTCGAGTACGCGGAACCGCCCGCCACCCGGACCGCCTTCTGCACGATACTGAGCGCCGCCTCCGTGCTGCGGATTTTTACGCCGACCAGCTTCGGGAACCAGGCCGCGCCGTGATCCGCGAGCGCGTCCACATCCGCCGCGACCGAGAAGATCTGCGGGTAGAGTCCGTCCAGCTCGATCGCCGCGTCCGCCACGCGCCAGCGGATGTCCGGGTCGTCGGCGTAGGAACGGCCGCCGAACTTCAGCGAGGTGCGTCGGCGCGCGGCCTCGACTGCCAGCGTCAGCGCCCGCTCGGCGAGCCCGGTGTACACCGCGCCGAGCAGCACCTCGAAGTTCGCGAAGATCGCGAAGACCAGCGGATCCGCACTCGGCCCGACCGGCAGGGAGCGGAAGACCCGGCTCGCCGGGGCGACGACGCCATCGAGCACCGTGGTGTTCGACTGCGAGGCTCGCATGCCGAGGGTGTCCCAGTCCTCGCGGACCGACCAACCGGGAGTGTCGCGATCGATGAACGCGTGCACCAAGCGGGGTTCGCCCGGATCGCTGTCGTCGCGACCGAAGACGCCCAGGCGGGTCCAGGCGGGCGAGAGCGAGGTGAAGATCTTGGTGCCGGTGAAGCGGTATCCGCCGTCGTCCAGGGGCTCGGCGGCGGTGCGCGAGTCGAACAGCACCAGATCGTTGCCGGCCTCACTGTTGCCGAAGGCGAACAGCTCCCCCGCAACCGCATCGTCCAACACCCACGCCAGCGAATCGTCGCCGCGGTCGGCGAGAGTCTTCGCCACGCCGGTCCAGACCAGGTGCATGTTGATCGCGAGCGCGGTCGCCGGCGCCGCGCCGGCCAGGCGCATCTGCTCTCGCGCGACCTCCTCCAGCCCGAAGCCGAGCCCGCCGCGTTCGACCGGCGCGAACATCCGCAGGTAGCCCGCCTCGCGCAACTCGGCGAGGTCGTCGTGGAAGAAGCTGTTCGACGCGTCGTACCCGGCCGCGCGGGCGCGGATCCGCTCGATCAGCTCGTCGCTGAGGATGCTCATGCGACCAGCTTAGGCAGCCCGACATCACCAGAGGGGGTTGTCCCTCCGTCCCACCCAGAGCGGGACGGAGTGACAACCCCCTGACGAGCCGACGCGCTACGCGAGCTCGTTCGACTCCAGCATCTCCGTGACCAGGGCCGCGATCGCCGAGCGCTCGGAACGCGTCAGGGTGACGTGGGCGAAGAGCGGGTGGCCCTTCAGCGTCTCGATCACCGAGGCGACACCGTCGTGACGGCCGACGCGCAGGTTGTCACGCTGAGCGACGTCGTGGGTGAGCACAACGCGCGAATTCTGTCCGACCCGGGATAGCACCGTCAGCAGCACATTGCGTTCCAGCGACTGCGCCTCGTCCACGATCACGAACGCGTCGTGCAGCGAACGTCCGCGGATGTGGGTCAGCGGCAGCACCTCGAGCATCCCGCGCTCGATCACCTCGTCCAGTACGTTCTGCGAGACCAGCGCGCCGAGCGTGTCGAACACGGCCTGCGCCCACGGGTTCATCTTCTCCGCCGCGTCACCCGGCAGGAAGCCGAGGTCCTGGCCACCCACCGCGTACAGGGGGCGGAACACCATGATCTTCTTGTGCTGGCGCTTCTCCAGCACCGCTTCCAGGCCGGCGCAGAGCGCGAGGGCGGACTTGCCGGTTCCGGCGCGCCCGCCGAGCGAGACGATGCCGACCTCCTGATCGAGCAGCAGGTCGATCGCCAGGCGCTGCTCAGCCGAGCGACCGTGCAGGCCGAAGACGTCGCGATCGCCGCGCACCAGCACGACCTCGCGCTTGCCGGTGACCCTGGCCAGCGCGGAGCCGCGGTCGGAGTGCACGACCAGGCCTGTGTTGATCGGGATGTCGGCGACCGCATCCGTCGTCAGCCGCTCGCGATCGTAGAGTTCGCTCATCGCGCTCGCGGAGAGGGTGATGTCGTCCATCCCGGTCCAACCGCTGTCGACGGCCAGCTCGGCGAGGTACTCCTCGGCCGGGATGCCGATCGAGGCGGCCTTGACGCGCATCGGCATGTCCTTCGAGACGACGACGACCTCGGCGCCCTCGGCCTTCAGGTTCATCGCGACCGCGAGGATCCGCGCGTCGTTGTCGCCCATCTGCATACCCGACGGCAGCACCGACATGTTCGAGTGGTTGAGCTCGACGCGCAGCGAGCCGCCCTCGCCGACCGCGACCGGGAAGTCGAGCCGTTCGTGCTTGATCCGCAGCTCATCCAGGTTGCGCAGCGCCTGGCGTGCGAAGTACCCGATCTCGGGATCGTTGCGCTTGCCTTCGAGCTCGCTGATCACCACGACCGGGAGCACAACGGCGTGCTCCGCGAAGCGGAACATGGCCTTCGGGTCCGACAGCAGCACCGAGGTGTCCAGCACGTAGGTGCGTTGGAGCTGTGCGGCCGGATTCGACGACGCGTGCCCGGTGTGACGGTGCACACCTGCGTTGAGCTGCGAATCCATAGCCTCTGGAACTGTCACGACGACTCTCCACACCCCGGGGCGGAACCGCACCCGGCTCAATCAATCATCCGTGACGGCCGGTCGGTGCGAGTCGCACCGCGCATCCCCTTTCGGAATGCGCGATATCGGGCCGTACTTATGTGGCCGTCCCGATCAGGCGCTGTGCCTGATGTGTAGAACATAACCCGTCGAATGACAGCCGTGTGTTTCAATCTGGGGCTTGCGTGTAACCACTGTGTGAACAGAGCCTGAAGATCCCCGCGAGGGACCCGCCCCGCGCGCGAGGGCGCCCCGGCCTGCGGCGCCCTCGCGCGCTGCCGGGGTCCCTCGCAGGGGTCAGTACGTGATGCCGGAGGTGGCGGAGGTGAGGGCGGCGCGCAGAGCGGCGATCGTGTCGTCGCTGGTGGAGGCATGCGCGCTGAAGCGGACGGTGCCGGGACGGATGCGTGCGGTGACGCCGTGGTTGATCAGGCTGGCCGTGAGCGGGGTCATCTCCTCCGACTCCGGCCGGACGACCACGATGCCGGCGCGCTCGGCCGCGTCACGCGAGCTGACTACCGCGAGTCCGAACTCGTCCATCACGTCGATGATCGCCTCGACCCGGTCGGCGACCGCCGCGTTGATCGTCGGCACGCCGACCGCCGCGACCTCCTCCATCGCTGCGGCCATCCGCGCCTGCGCGATCGTGTCGGGATTGGTGATGCTGAACGCGGCGGCGGCGCGCACCGGGTCCGACACCGCATCCCAGGGCTCCGGAACGGCGGTGCCGGTGTAGCCCGAGAAAACGGGAGTCAGGTGCGCCAGCGCGCGCTCACTCAGCGCGAGAAAGCCCGTGCCCCAGCCTGCGCGGAGCCACTTCTGCCCGCCGGTGACGACCACGTCGGCCAGCTCGTAGGGCGCATCGACGATGCCGAAACCCTGGATCGCATCCACGATCAGCAGGCGATCGTCGATCACCTGGCGGATGCCCTCCAGATCGGCGAGATAGCCGGTACGCGAGTCGACCAGGCTGACCGCCACGGCGACGGTGCTCGAGGTGAGTTGTGCGCGGATCTCCGCCGGCGTCACCCGCCCGTGCTCGGTTCGCAACCACTGCGGCTGCACCACGCCGAGGGCCTGCTCGGCGCGCACCGCCGGGAAGGTCACGCTCGGGAACTCCCCCGGCGACAGCAGCACCCCGCCGGTGATCCCGAACATCGCGTGCATCAGACCAGTGGAGGTGTTCGGCTGGAACACGATCTGGTCGGCGGGGATGCGGGTCAGCGCCGACGCAGCGGAGCGCAGCCGCGCATCCTGCCGGAACAACTCGTCGAGGCTGCCGTGCCGGGCGCGGCTGAGCAACTCCGTCGCGAGGTTCTGCTCCTCGATCGCCGCGGCGCCCATCGGCCCGACGCGGGCGAAGTCGAGGTAGCCCGTCTCCTCGCTGAAGCCGTCGATGTAGCTCTGGAGGCTCGGAGCGAGCCCGGTGTCGATGTCGCTCAAGGCGGCCCTTCCGGTCGTCGTGCGGATGCGTGCGTCAGCTGCCGTAGCGACGGTGCCGGCGGGCGTAGTCGCGCAGGGCGCGGAGGAAGTCGACTTCGCGGATATCGGGACCGAGCGCTTCCATGAAATAGAATTCGCTGTGCGCGCTCTGCCAGAGCATGAAGTCGGAGAGGCGCTGTTCACCCGAGGTGCGGATCACCAGGTCCGGATCGGGCTGGCCGCTGGTGTACAGGTGCTCGCCGATCAGCTCAGGAGTGAGCAGTTCGGAGACCTCCTCCAGCGAGCTGCCGAGTTTGCCGTGCTCCGCGAGGATGCTGCGCATCGCATCCGCGATCTCGTGCCGCCCGCCGTAGCCGACGGCAAGATTGATGTGCAGGCCCGTGTTCTCGGCCGTGCGTTCCTCGGCGCCGTCGAGAGCGGCGATCAACGCGGCGGGCAGCCCGTTGTCGCTGCCGACGTGCTGCACCCGCCAGTTCGGGTAGTGCGAGAGCTCCTCGGCGAGATCGGCGATGATCTCGACCAGCTCACTGAGCTCAGCACTGTCGCGAGCCTTGAGATTGTCTTGTGAGAGCAGGTAGAGCGTGACGTGCTTGACGCCGAGTTCGTCGCACCAGACCAGGAACTCCTGCATCTTGGCGGCGCCGGCGCGGTGACCGTGCGCGGCCGTCTCGTACGCCCGCTGCTTCGCCCATCGACGGTTGCCGTCGATGATCATCGCGACGTGTTCCGGCAGGCCCTCCGGCTGCAGACTGGCGCGCAATCGCTTCTGATAGAGCCCGTAGAGGAGGTCTCTCCCATCGGGCAGTCTCCGCTTCGGCACACGGCTACGGTAGTCGATCCAGGCGGATGCGGTCGCCCAGCTCGCACGCGGCCTACATTCGGCGCCCGGAATACTGCGCGCCGTATCCTTACCGCATGAGCGCCGGAGCGAATCACACCAACGGCACGTCGGTCGGCGACTCCCTGACCACCGGCGGCGTCGATCTGCCCAACATCCCGCTCGTCGAAGACGCGATCGAGCACCCGCCTGCAGAGGTGAAACCGACCTGGCGCGGCTGGATCCACGCCGGCACCTTCCCGCTCGCGATCGCCGCCGGAATCGTCCTGATCTGTCTCGCCCAGGGCGCCCCGGCCAAGTGGGCCGCCGCGGTGTTCATGACGACCTCGCTGCTCCTTTTCGGCAACTCGGCGCTCTACCACCGCTTCGACTGGAAGCCGCGCACCCGGATCATCCTCAAGCGGATCGATCACGCCAATATCTTCCTGCTGATCGCCGGCACCTACACACCCCTCGCCGTGCTGGCGCTGCCACCGGCGCAGGGCACGCTGCTGCTCTGGCTGGTGTGGTCCGGCGCGCTGCTCGGGATCGGGTTCCGCGTGTTCTGGATCCACGCTCCGCGCTGGCTCTACGTGCCGCTGTACCTGCTGCTCGGGTACGCATCCCTGATCTACATCGTGCCGCTGTTCGACGCGAACGTGGCGATGATGGTTCTCGTGCTCGTGGGCGGCGTCTGCTACACGATCGGCGCGGTGGTCTACGGCTTCAAGCGGCCGAATCCGTTCCCGGGTCGTTTCGGCTTCCATGAGATCTTCCACGCCTTAACGCTCGTCGCGTTCCTGTGCCACTGGACGGCTGCGCTACTGATCTCGTTGGCGCCCGCGTACAACGGCGGCTGATCGGAGGCGCCGTCGACGCGGACCCCGGAGTGTCCGCGAAATTTCGCGAGATTCGCTGTTTCGGCGGCGGGCGCCGGCCGAGATGCGCCTGTACGGACGAGATGCCAGGCCGCGGCTGGGCACTTCGTCCGTGGCACTGCATCTCGCGAAATTTCGCGAGATGCGGTGTTTCGGCGGCGGGCGGCGATCGAGATGCGAGCCTGCGGACGAGGTCCTCGGCCGCGGCGCGCCATCTCGTCCGCAGCATCGAATCTCGCGATATTTCGCGGAGTGTGCGGGATGCCGTGGGAGGCGGGAGGCGGGAGGCCGGGGGCGGGCGCTACTTCGGGGCGGGGTCCTGCTCGCGAAGTTCCTCGGCGAGGCGTTCCTGGGCCTGGGCGCGGTAGGTGGTGCGGCGGACGCGGCGGACCATGTCGAGCGCGAGGAGCACGGCGGCGGCGGCGATGACGAACATCACCAGGAAGCCGATCAGGCCCGGCGTGACCGTGTCCTCGTTGAAGTCCGCGGGAGTAGGTGACGGTGCGGGCGTGTTCACCGCGAGGTGGACGTAGGCGGCGGTGGCGAGGCTGGCGAAGCTCATGCGGACTCTTTCGAAGCGGGGTCGGGCTCGACGCCCGCGAACAGATCGGTCTCGGGCAGGGTCGTCTCGACCCGGGATTCGATCAACTGGAAGTCGTCCGTCGGCCACGCCACCTTGAGCATGTCGTGCGGGAAGAAGAAGAACGGGCTGTCGGGCGCCACCTGACTCGCGTGCGAGCGCAACGCCTCGTCGCGCGGTGTGAAGAACTCCGAGATGTCGATCCGCGTGGTCGCGGGCGACGGGCCGTCGTCCATCCAGCTGCGCATGTTCTCGAACATCTCCAGGCGCGGGTCGCTCGGATCCGCGTCCTGCAGGTACTGGCGGATCGCGCGCATCCGCTCGCCGGTGAACACGCGGTCGTAGTAGAGCTTCGCCACCGACCACGGCTCGCCGAGCTCGGGGTACCGCGATGCGTCCGCCGCATCGCGGAACGCCGCGACGGCCACCTCGTGCGCCCGGATGTGGTCGGGGTGCGGGTAGCCGCCCTTCTCGTCGTAGCTGACGATGACGTGCGGGCGGAAGCGGCGGACCAGGCGCACCAGCGGAGCGGCCGCGGTCGCGAGCGGGATGCCGGCGAAGGAGTCGGAGGCGACCGAGCCGTCCTCGTTCATCCCGGAATCGGCGTAGCCGAGCCAGGCGTGCTGGATGCCCAGCGCCCGCTGCGCTCCGGCCATCTCGATGCGGCGCAGTCCGCCGATATCGCGCTCGGCGTGTGCGCGCGCCTCAAGCGCCTCGTTGAGGATGGAGCCCTGCTCGCCGCCGGTGCAGGAGACCACCATGGCCTCGGCGCCGCGAGCGACGTAGGCCGCGAGCGTAGCGGCACCCTTACTCGACTCATCGTCGGGATGCGCATGCACGGCGAGCAGGCGGAAGCCCTGCGCGGATGCGACGTTCGTCACGGTGTCGTCTCATTTCTTCGGCGCGATAATGGAGTGTCGCCCATGGCCTTCGGGCCGGCGACTTCCGTATCCGTCCAGAGTACGCAACCTTCGAGGAGTTCCGTGGCCGTCGATCCGCACGCGCCCGCCGTCGTTCACCCGGACGCCGACGCGACCACGGTCGACCCCGCGCCGACGCCGCCCGCGTTGGCCGCGCGGTACGGACGCACGCCGCGGACGCGACGCCAGAACCGCTGGATCTTCGGCGCCGTCGCCGCCGCCTTCGTGCTGGTCTTCGCGGCCTGGGTCAGCTGGGCCGCCTTCGACGGCGACAACGGAGACCTGAGCACGACGGACATCGCGCACACCGTCATCGACGACCGCACCGTCTCGGTCACCTTCTTGGTCGTCGCGCCGACGGACGCCCCGTACAGCTGCGCCATCCAGGCGTTGAACGAACGCTCCGCGGTCGTCGGCTGGAAGGTCGTCGAGTATCCGGCGATCCCCGTGCAATCGCAGCAGTACACCGAGACGCTGCGCACCACCGAGCTGGCGACGACAGGTTTGATTTACCGCTGCTGGCTCTCGTAAGGTTGGGGGATGCCCTGGCGGACTCGTCGGGGCTCTGTCTTTGGTGCCGCGGACGGATCGGATGCATCCGCCGCGGCGACAACGTGAGGAGACCCCCATGGCACAAGAGCCACAGGTCACCTGGATGACCCAGGAATCGTTCGATCGCCTCCAGGCCGAGTTGACGGAGCTGTCGACCAACGGTCGGGTGGAGATCGCCAAGCGCATCGAGGTCGCGCGCGAAGAGGGCGACCTCAAGGAGAACGGCGGATACCACGCCGCGAAGGACGAGCAGGGCAAGATCGAGGCCCGCATCCGACAGCTCACGGCGCTGCTGCGCGACGCCGAGATCGGCGTGCCGCCGGAGAGCCACGGCGTCGTCGAGGCCGGCACCGTGATCACCGCGACGATCGCGGGCGACGACAGCACCTTCCTGCTCGGCAACCGCGAGATGGCGGGCGAGAGCGACCTCGACGTCTACAGCCCGCAGAGCCCGCTCGGTGCCGCGATCATGGGCCTCAAGGTCGGCGACGCAACGGAGTTCACCGCGCCCAACGGCCGCACCATCAAGGTCGCCGTCAAAGCCGTCGACACCTGGAACGGCAAGTAGGGCCCACTCCGAGACCGTGCCATCGGCTCTGCTTGGCCCGGCTGCTCTCCGCGCAACTGGCGCAAGGACGCTCGCACGTCCGTGCCCGTTCCAAACCCTGCTTTGACGCCTGCACGCGGGGATGTCCGATTCCCTTTGCGAATCGCGCCTGGGTGCGGTGAGAACACCCGCCGAGCGACCCGGCGACCGTCGCGACGCTCGAAGCGTCGTCGCGACGGCCTCAGGCGATCAGCGGGCGACGTATGCTGCGACTCTCAGTCGAGACGCGAACCGCCGATTCTTCGCGCGAGCATTGCTGCGAGACCCGAGACGATCAGTAGTAACGCGATTCCGGCTACGACGAAGCTCGCACTCGTATCGTCGGTATTCGCTAATCCGGATTCATCCACTTCCACGCCACGGATCGCATTCTGAACGTAGTCAGCCACGAGTAGAACTATCCCCGCCGCGATCAGCGCCCATGCCACCGCCGAGCGCACCCATCCCTTGCGACGTTCTGTCACCCGAATACCACTTCTCGGCCTAGTTGCATCGGTTCGAGATGTAGTCGCCAAGTGACGCTCGAAGCCCCCCTTCAGCGCACCGTCCCTCAGTCCGTCGCGATCCGCGGCTCGTAGCCCGCGTCGCGCAGCACCTGCAGGACGTGCTCCGCGTGCTGCGGGCCGCGGGTCTCGATGCTGACCTCGAGTTCGACCTCGCTGATCAGCAGGCCACGGCCGTGTCGGGTGTGCAGCACCTCGACCACGTTCGCGTTCGCCTCGGCGATGAGCTCGGCGATCTTGGCGAGCTGGCCCGGGCGGTCGGGCAGACCGATGCTGAGCTTCATGTAGCGTTCCGACGCCGCGAGGCCCCGGCTGATCACGCGCTCCATCATCAGCGGGTCGATGTTTCCGCCGGAGAGGATGACGGCGGTGCGCCCGGACTCGGTGACCTTGCCCGTGAGGATCGCGGCGACGCCGACGGCGCCGGCCGGCTCGACCACGAGCTTCGCGCGTTCGAGCAGCACCAGCATCGCGCGGGCAGTGTCGTCGTCCTCGACCGTGATCACCTCGTCGACGATCTCGCGGATCATCTCGAAGTTCAGCGTGCCCGGCTTGGCGACCGCGATGCCGTCGGCGATCGTCGGGGTGATCGAGATCGCGGTCGGCTCCCCCTGGGCCAGCGAGATCGGATACGGAGCGGCGTTCGCCGCTTGCACACCGATCACTCGCAGGGTGCGACCGCGCGTCGCGGCCTGCTGCTTCATCGCGCTCGCCACGCCGGCGATCAGCCCACCGCCGCCGATCGGGATCACCACGGTGTCGATATCGGGTGCCTGCTCCAGCATCTCCAGGCCCAGCGTGCCCTGCCCGGTGATCACGTCGACGTGGTCGTACGGCGGCACGAAGACGGCGCCGGTGCGCTCGGCGAACTCCTGCGCCGCGGCGAGGGATTCGTTGAAGATGTGCCCGCGCAGCACGACGTCCGCGCCGTAGTCGCGCGTCGCCTCCAGCTTCGGCAGGGCGACACCGATCGGCATGAAGATGGTGGCCTTGATGCCCAGTTCACGCGCGGCGTAGGCGACGCCCTGCGCGTGGTTGCCGGCCGAGGCGGCCACGACTCCGCGCCGGCGTTCCTCCTCCGTGAGCCGGGTCATCCGGAAGTACGCACCGCGGATCTTGTAGGAACCGGTGCGCTGCAGGTTCTCGCACTTGAGGTAGACGGGCGAGCCGAGCACCTTGGCGAGGAAGTTCGACGTCTCCATCGGCGTGTAGGCCGCGGCGCGCGACACCGTTTCGCGGGCGGCCTGGAACTCGGCGAGGGTGGGGCCGACGGCGTGGCTAGTCTGCACTTTTCTCTTCTCCTGGAACGAGGGCGGCGCTCTCGGGCGAACGCCATGAGCCCCCGGCGACGTATTTGATCATGACGTTGAGGGTGGCCACGAAGGGCACGGCGAAGAACGCCCCCGCGATGCCGGCGATGATGGATCCGCCGGCGACGGCGAGCACCACGGCGAGCGGATGCACCTTCACGGCCGTGCCCATCACGAGCGGCTGCAGGATATGGCCTTCGATCTGTTGCACCGCGAGGACGACGATCAGCATGATCAGGGCGATGAACGGGCCGTTGTAGACCAGCGCGATGAAGACGGCGAGCGCACCGGTCACCACGGCACCGATGACGGGCACGAACGAACCGAGGAAGACGAGCACGCCGATCGGGATCGCGAGCGGCACACCGAGAAGCGCGGCGCCCAGGCTGATGCCGACCGCGTCGACGAAGGCGACCAGGATCTGCACCCGCACGAAGTTGCTCAGCGTGTTCCAGCCCGCCTTGCCTGCTCCGTCGATCGCGGGGCGGGCGTTGCGCGGGAAGATCCGCACCACCCACGACCAGATGCCGCGGCCGTCGATCAGGATGAAAAGGGTCGAGAACAGCACCAACAGCACACCGGTGAGGAGATGACCGATCGTCGAGCCGACGCTGAGCGCGCCGCTGACGATCGCGCTGGTGTCCTGCTGCACCGCTGCCAGAGCCTGCTGGGCATAGGCGTTGATCTGATCCTCGGTGAGGTGCAGCGGAGAGGTGAGCAGCCACTGCTTCAGCTCGCCGTACGACTCGACCGTCTTGGTACTGAGGTCGCCGTAGCCCTGGTAGACCTGCGTCACAACGAGGAAGAGAAGGCCGCCGATGATGGCGATCATGCCGAGTTCCGACACGGCGATCGCGAGCCATTTGGGCCAGCGGTGCCGCTGCAGGAAGTTCGAGAACGGCACCAGCAGGGCCGCGATGATCACCGCGACGAAGAGCGGGATGACCAGCAGGCGCAACTGAATGACCAGGAAGATCAGCACGGCCGCGGCCGCTGCGACCGCGAGGATGCGCCAGGACCACGCCCCGGCGATCCGCATCCCGTTCGTAACGAAATCAGCGTCACGACGCGGATCCGCCGGCTTCGGGGCGGTGTCGACGAGCGGCTCGGGCGTCGAGGGCGCGACGACCGGGCGCGGTTGTACTCGCGCTCGCGGACGGCGGCCGAATCTCATCTGCATAGCCTAAGCCTGCTCACATTCCCTGCGCGGAATCCGAGCGATCGGATGCACGAACGCACTGTTGACGCAGCCTGGCGGAACCACCTCCGGCGACGGCTCGGTTTCGGCGGGCTGCACCCGCGAGACGGCGAGCTCGCCCAGCGGAGGACCCGCTCACTCCGACCGCACCGCGACCGGACGCCCGCGGAAGACGATCGCCGTCCCGTCGCCCGGTTGCGGGTTCGTGCCGACCTCGTGCTGTACGGCGACGAGGCTCTCGTCCGCCAACCGCACGGTCGTGCGCCGCAACGAGCCGAGGAAGCTGGTGGCCACGACCGTCGCCGCGATGCCCTCTTCCGCGAAGGCGATGTCCTCCGGGCGCACCAACACGGTCGCCGCGCCCGGCGTCGCGGTGGGGTCGATCAACGGCAGCCGCGCGCCGTGCAGTTCGACGAAGCCGCCGGCGACCACCCCGCTCAAGGCGTTCGACAGCCCCACGAAGGTCGCCACGAAGGAACTCGCGGGCCGGGTGTACAACTCCTCCGGCGTACCGATCTGCTCGATCGCGCCCTGACTCATCACGGCCACCCGGTCGGCGACGGCGAGCGCCTCCTCCTGGTCGTGCGTGACGAAGAGCGTGGTGATGCCCAGCTCGGTCTGGATGCGGCGGATCTCGTCGCGCAGTTGCACGCGCACCTTCGCATCCAGCGCCGAGAGCGGCTCGTCCAGCAACAGCACCCGCGGCCGAGTGACCAGCGCGCGGGCCAGCGCGACGCGCTGCTGCTGCCCGCCGGAGAGCTGGTGCGCGAAGCGGTCGCCGAAGTGGCCGAGGCCGACCAACTCCAACGCCTCCACCGCGCGTTCGCGACGCTCCGCCGGGGCGACCTTGCGCATCCGCAGCCCGAACTCGACGTTCTCGCGCGTGGTCATGTGCGGGAAGAGCGAGTACGACTGGAACACCATGCCGATGTCGCGCTTGTTCACCGGAACGTCCGCCACATCCGCGCCGTCGATGGTGATCCGCCCGGACGTGATCGACTCGAGTCCGGCGAGCGAGCGCAGCGCCGTGGTCTTGCCGCAGCCGGACGGGCCGAGCAGTGCGATGAACTCCCCCGGCGCCACGTCGAGGCTGACGCCGCCGAGAGCGCGGGACGAGCCGTAATCCTTCACGACATCGATCAGCTGGACGCGGGCGCCCTCGGACGCGAGGGAGGGTGCGGGTACGGTCACGACGCGGTGCCCTTTCGAGAGGTGCGGCGGCCGATCCTGGAGATGCGGCCGATCAGCAGGAGCAGCAGGAAGCCGAAGGCGAGAGCCAGCAGCGAGAAGATGACGGCGACGAAGGAGTCGGTCTTGGCGATCTGCACCACGCCCGTCTGCAGGTTGTTGCGGTTCAGCAGCGAGGCGATGGTGAACTCACCGAGCACGACCGCCACCGAGATGAAGGACGCGGCGAGGATGCCTCGGCGCAGGTTCGGCAGGATCACCCGGAACAGCACACTGCCCCAACCGGCGCCGAGCGAGCGCGCGGCCTCGCCCAAGGTGATCACGTCGACGCCGGCGAGATTGGCTGCGATCGCGCGGTACGCGTACGGCAGCACGGTGATGCCGTACGCGAAGGCGAGGGTCCACGGCGAGGAGCCGAAGACGCGCGAGACGATCTGGTAGACCGGCGCGAGGCCGACGACCAGCACGATCGCCGGGACCGTGATCGGGATCAGGCAGATGAACTCCAGGACGCGACGCAGCTTGGGGAAGCTCGTGGTGACCAGGATCATCGTCGGCAGCAGGATCACCAGCACGATCGCGACGGTGACCACCGCGAGCACCAGGGAGTTGCCGACGCCCTGGAACAACACGGCGTACTTGCGCTTGTTGGCCGGGTCGAGGATGGCCGTCCAGTGATGGAAGTCGTAGCCCCCGTCGAGGCCGGCACGAAGCGTGAACTCGACCATCGACAGGATCGGGATCGCGAAGACCACACCGACGATGCCGAGGATGAGCCAGCGCGAGAGGCGGGACGGCTCGGCGCCCAGCCGCGGCGCGCTCATCGCTGCCACCGTTCGGTGCTGGAAAGGGCCACGGCGGCGCTCTTCGCGCACGCCGGGACGAGGGAGCATGCCCGACGCGCGCTCATCGCTGCCACCGTTCGGTTCGGCTCTGCAGCAGCGAATACCCGTACATCAGCACCACCATCACGATCACCATGCCGAGCGCGAGCGCGCCGGCCATGTTCTCGCGGCCCAGCACCGTCTCGCTGACCAGCGCGGCGCGGATCTGCAGGGGCACGATCTGCGAGCCCTGGCTGATCAGCGCGGCGGCGGTCGCGTACGACGAGAAGGCGTTCGCGAAGAGCAGCAGGAGGGAGCCGAAGAACGACGGGGCGAGGATCGGGAAGGCGATCCGCAGCCAGAAGGTACCGCGCGAGCCGCCGAGCACCGCATTGGCCTCGGCCCACTGCGGCTTCAGCCCTTCGAGCGCCGGCATGAAGGTGATCACCATCAGCGGCACCTGGAAGTAGATGTACGGCAGCAGCAGCCCGGGCACCTGGTAGAGCCAGACGCCGTCGGCGAAGATGTCGACGCCGATGCTCTTCAGCCACAGCGTGACGATGCCCTGGATGCCGATCGAGGCGATGAAGGCGAAGGCCAGCATCACACCGCCGAACTGGGCGAGCACGCTCGAGGCCGAATCGACGAACGACCGCAGCGGTCCGTCGGCCCGGGTGCCCAGCAGCGCGTAGCAGACCAGCGCTCCGACAACGGCGCCGACGACGGCCGTGACCGCGGAGACCCAGAACGAGGAGACGAAGGTGCCCAGCACCGCCGGCGCGAAGAGGCCGGCGATGTTGTCGAACGTGAAGGCTCCGGCCTTCGTGAAGAACCCGGTCGCCACCGCCAGCACCGTCGGGATGGCGAGGAACAGCAGCACGTACGCCGCGAACGGGGTGAGGCCCAGGTAGGCCATCACCCCGCGCGGCCGGTGCCGAGGCTTCACAGCCCCGGCACCGGATCCGACGATCGTCACTGGATCGCCGCAGCCCACTTCTCGGCGAGCAGCGCGGAGGCGGCGGTGGTCTGCGCATCCGTGAACTGCACGAGGTCCTCCGGCGCCGCGCCGACCGCGTCGAGAGCGACCTCATCGACCGTGCCGGCATCCGTCATCGCCGCGAGGCGGACGGGGTAGGCCCCGGCGGCGAGGTAGAGGTTCTGCGCGGTGTCGGAGTAGATGAACTCCTGCCACAGGCGCGCGGCCGCGGGGTGCGGGGCGTCCGCGTTCACGGCCTGGTTGTAGTAGCTGCCGACGGCGACGCCGGGGAGCACGGTGGTCTTCCACTTGCGGGTGTCGGCGTTCGTGGTCGCCGCGGCGAGGTTGTTGTAGCTCCAGTCGAAGACGACGGGGGTCTCGCCGGAGGCGATCGTCGCGTCGGTCGGGTCGACCGGAAGGAAGTTGCCGGCGGCGTTGAGCTTCTGGAAGAAGTCGATGCCCGGCTGGATGTCGTCGGCGGAGCCGCCGCTCTGCAGAGCCGCGAGCTGTACCGCGGCCGCGGCGGCACCGGCCTGGGTCGGGTCGCCGTTGATGGCGACCTTGCCCTTGTAGTCGGCGCCGAGGAGGTCGTCCAGCGTCCTGGGCGCGTCAACCGCGTCGGGGTCGTAGCCGATCGACATCAGGCCCGTGTAGTCGTTCACCCAGAGGCCGGTGGCCTCCTTGTTCTCGGCCGGGATGTCGTCCCAGGTCTCGACCTGGTACGGAGCGAAGACATCCGTGTTCGCCAGCGCCACGGCGGGGCCGAGGTCGAAGACGTCGGGAGCGGTGTCCTGGCCGGCGAGGTTCTTCGCGGCGCTGATCTCCTCCGCGGAGGAGACATCGGGGTTGGCCGAGTTGACGGTGATGCCGTACTCGTCCTCGAAGGCCTGGATGATCTGGCCGTAGTTGGCCCAGGTGTCCGGCAGGGCGATGACGTTGAGTTCGCCCTCGGCCTTGGCCGCCTCGACGAGGCCGTCCAACCCACCGAAGTCGGCGGCGCTGGTCGCGGCCTTCGCGTCGACGTCGGAGGCCGATCCCGAGTCGGTCGAGCCGGAGTCGCTGGAGCAGCCGGCCAAGGTCAGGGCGAGCACTGCGGAGACGGCGACGGACGCCAGTCCCATTCGCTTCGAGATCAAGATTCCTCCGTTGGATGTGGGACGCGTCACCCCGCGCACGCGGGCACCCCTGACACGTCCTGAGTGATTGTCGAGACCCACACTTGCGCACCGAAGTGGTGGTTGCAATGCCATCCGGTTACGATCCGGTTTCAGCGCGGCAAACGATTTGTTGCGTATGGCGATAGCCCGCGGCGCTCAGCGCACCGTTTCTCCACCCTCAGGCGTCACAGGACCCTCGACGCATTCCGTGTCGGAGGTGCGCGCTAGCGTGTGGTTCCTATGGTCGAACAGCTCTCCCCCGCACTGGCCCGACGCGTCGCCCTCGCCGCGCAAGGCTTCGGTCGCCCGCGCCCGGCGACCATCGGTACCCGCCAGCTGACGGGCATGATCGACCGGATCCGGCCGCTGCAGATCGACTCGGTCAACGTGTTCGAGCGCAGCCACTATCTGCCGCTGTTCGCCAGGCTCGGCACGTACGACAAGAACCTGCTCGACGCGATCACCTTCACGGGTCGGGGTCGCTACCTGGAGTACTGGGCACACGAGGCCGCGCTCATACGGGCCGAAGACCTGCCGCTGTTCCGCTGGCGGATGCAGCACTACCGCGACCGCAGTGCGCGACCCGGTGATTGGGCGTTGGCGAACGTGTCGATGCTGGATTGGCTGCGCGCGGAGCTCGCTGCGCACGGTCCGATGCGCGCCAGCGAGATCGAGCACGAGAGCAACGAACGCCGCGGCCCGTGGTGGGGCTGGTCGGATGTGAAGCAGGGCCTGGAGACCCTGTTCCGCTGGGGCGAGGTCGTCTCGGCCGGGCGCACCCGCTTCGAGCGCACCTACGCCCTCGCCGAGCAGGTGCTTCCCGCCGAGGTCCTGAACCACGAGCCGAGTACGGCGGATGCGCTGCGCGAGCTCGTGCGCCGCTCCGCGATCGCGCACGGCATCGGCACCCTGGGCGACCTCGGCGACTACTACCGGTTGAAGAATGCGCCGACCCTCGCGGCGATCAACGAACTGGTCGACGACGGCGAGCTGATCCCCGTCGCGGTGCGCGGCTGGGAGACCCGAGGCAAACCGGTACCGCTGTGGCTGCACCGCGACGCCCGACTCCCCCGGCGCATGGACGCGCAGGCGCTGCTCTCGCCCTTCGACCCGGTGGTCTGGCGGCGGGAGCGCGCCGAGCGCTTCTTCGACTTCCACTACCGGATCGAGATCTACACCCCGGCGCCGCAACGGATCTACGGCTACTACGTTCTGCCCGTGTTGATCGACGACACGATCGCCGCCCGGGTGGATCTGAAGAACGACCGGCAGGCCGGTGTCCTCCGGGTGCAGGCGGCGTGGCTCGAACCGGATGCGCCGTCCGACACCGCGGAGCGGCTCGCGCAGCTGCTTCGCGACGCCGCGCTCTGGCAGGGTCTCGACTCGATCGAGGTGGTCGATCGCGGCACGCTCGCGCCCGCGCTCCGCGCCGCGATCGCCCGGTGACCTGCCCGATCGCCCAGTAGCCTGGACGCCGTGACGCCATCCGAGAACGCCGCCGTCGAGCCCCGAGGTTCGGTGGCCCTCGCTCTGTCGGCCCGCTGCGTCGCCCTCTTCCTCGAGCGCGGCACGACCAAGGGCACCTCGGCCGGCGAGCTGGCGCGCAATGCCGGGGTCTCCATCCGCACCTTCCACCGTTACCTCGGCACGAAGGAGTCGAGCGTGCGGCCCGTGCTGTTCGCGGCGATCGACGCGATGGCGGCGGCGTTGGACGCCCGACCCGAGGCCGAGCACCTCGACATCGCGCTCGCCGAGTCCTTTGCCACCGCCGCATCGGGCGTCTGGCTGGAGCGCACCCTTCGACTGATCCCGCTGCTGACCGAGACGCGCAAGATGCGCGCGGTCTGGGCGCAGTCGCTGAGCGACGGCGAAGTCGCGTTGACCGACCCGATCGCCCGGCGGATGGAGCTTCCCGCCGGCTCACCGCGCGCGGCGGTGTTGGCCACCGTGATCATGGCCCTGATCCGACGTGCTCTGACGGATGCGGTGGCCGAGAACGCCGACCCGGCGCCGATCTTCGCCGACTACCTCACCACGCTCAGCGCAGGCCCGCTGGCCCGACCGGCGCACCAGGAACCCCGAAGCGTTCCGAACCCCCACAAGAAACAGGGGGTTTCGCACGGATCAGGGGGTTTCACGGCCTAGAAGCGCGAGCCCATCGCCTCGAGGCGGGCGACCCGGTCCGCGATCGGCGGATGGGTGGCGAACAACTTGGCGATCGCACCGGGCTTGTTCGGGTCCGCGATCCAGAGGTGCGCCATCGAGGTGTTCTGCTTGCGCATCGGCTTGCCGTACTGCTCGAGCTTGAGCAGAGCGCTGGCGAGCGCATCCGGATGCCGGGTGGTCAGCGCGCTGGTCGCATCCGCCAGGTACTCGCGCTGGCGGGAGACCGACAGCTGCACGATCGAGGCGACGATCGGTGCCAGGAGCATGGCGACCAGACCGATGACGAACACCACGGGGTTTCCGCCGCCGCTGTTGTTGTTATTGCGTCCGCCGCCGAACCATGCGAACCGCAGGAAGATGTCGGAGAGGAAGCCGACCGCGACCACCAGCCCGAACACGATCATCGACACCCTGATGTCGTAGTTGCGCACGTGGCCGATCTCGTGCGCCATCACGCCCTCCAGCTCGGAGTCGTTCATGATGTCGAGCAGCCCGGTCGTCGCGGCGACCACCGCGTGCTCCGGATCGCGCCCGGTCGCGAACGCGTTCGGCGCCGGGTCGTCGATGATGTAGACCTTGGGCATCGGCATGCCGGTGGTGATCGACAGGTTCTCCACCACACGGTAGAGCCGCGGGTTGTCCGCCTTCTGAATCTGCACGCCACCACTCAGGGCGACGGCCTGCGAGGCGGCGAAGAAGTACTGGAACACGGCGTAGCCGATCGATCCGATCACCACGATCAGCACGATCGCGGTGTTGTTGTAGATGTACGACGCCAGCCAGCCCAGGCCGCCGATGATGACCAGGAACAACGCGATGATCAGGACGGTGTTGCGTTTGTTCTTCGCGATCGCGGAGTACACGAGCGACCTCGGCGGCTAGAACTGCACGCGGGGCGGCTCCGAGATCGCGGCGATGTCGCTGACCTCGAAGAACTCGCGCTCGGAGAAGCCGAGCCGACGCGCGAAGAGGGTGTTCGGGAACACCTTCACCTTCGTGTTCATCTCTCGAACGCCGCCGTTGTAGAACCGACGTGAGGCCTGCACCTTGTCCTCGGTGTCGACGAGCTCGCCCTGCAGCTGGAGGAAGTTCTGACTCGCCTGCAACTGCGGATACGCCTCGGCCACGGCGAAGATCGACTTCAGGGCCTTCTGCATGTGGTCCTCAGCGACGGACGCCTCCGCAGGGCCTTGCGCGGAGAGCGTCTCGGCGCGAGCCTGCGTGACCGACTCGAACACGCCCTTCTCATGGGTCGCGTATCCCTTCACCGATTCGATGATGTTCGGGATCAGGTCGGCGCGCCGCTTGAGCTGCACGGTGATGTCGCTCCACGCCTCGTCGACACGGACGTTGAGCGTGACGAGCGAGTTGTAGGTGGCCCAGAGGTAGATGCCGACGATGACCACGACGGCGACGACGATGACGAGCGGGACAAGCCATTCCATGGGCGCAACTCTACTCGCGGCATCCTCAGCACCGGCCTCGGGTGCGGCACTTTCGCAGCGTGAAACAGCCCGGCCTATCCTGGAACGATGACTCAGGAGCCGGCCCCGCGCCGTCGCGGTCGCCCGCGGAAGGACGCCGGTTCGGACGCTCGCGGCCGGATCGAGAAGGCGGCGACCGCGGAGTTCGCGGAGCGCGGGTACGAGGCGGCCTCCCTTCGAGCGGTCGCCCGCCGGGCGGAGGTGGATCCCGCGCTCGTGCACCACTACTTCGACGACAAGGCTGCTCTGTTCGCGGCGACGATGAAGGTGCCGGTGCGTCCGGACCGGGTGTTGGAGGCCGCGCTGCAGGGTCCGCGCGAGGGTACCGGCGAGCGGATCGTTCGCGCGCTCGTCGAGGCGTGGGACTCCCCGGGCACCGCGGCGCTCGGCGTGCCGCTGGTGCGCACCGTGATCGGCCACAGCGCCGGCAGCCGCATGATGAAGGAGTTCATCATGCGCGAGATGGTGCGCCGCATCGCCGCGCACCTCGATTCTCCGGACGGCGAGCTGCGCGCATCCCTCGCCGCGAGCCAGCTCGTCGGCCTGATCGTGATCCGCTACGTCGTCGCGTTCGAACCCCTGGTGGAGGCGACGCCCGACGAACTCGTCGCCCGCATCGGACCGGTGGTGCAGGAGCACCTCTACGGCTGAGCCTGCGAGGGACCCGGGCAGCGCGCGAGGGCGCCGCGGGCCGGGGCGCCCTCGCGCGCTGCGGGGGTCCCTCGCGGGCATTGACGGGGGGCGGTGTCGTGCGGATAATTCGGCGTGTGATGAATTATTCGATCGAGGCGCGCGGACTGCGCGTGCGTCGAGGACGCACCGAGGTGTTGCACGGCATCGACCTGACCGTCGAGCGCGGCGCGCTGGTCGGCCTTCTCGGCCCGAGCGGCTGCGGCAAGACCACGCTGATGCGCTCGATCGTCGGCGTGCAGAAAGTCTCCGGCGGCTCCGTCACCGTGCTCGGCCGGCCGGCGGGTGACCGAGCGTTGCGCGATCGGATCGGCTACGTCACCCAGTCGGCCAGCGTCTACGACGACCTCACCGCGGCGCAGAACCTCGACTACTTCCGCCGCATCCTGGGCGCACCGGCGAGCGAGGTCGACCGCGTCCTCGCGGCGACCGACCTGATGAGCGTGTCGAAACGGATGGTCGGCACGCTCTCGGGCGGCCAACGCGGTCGGGTCTCGCTCGCGGCCGCCCTGATCGGGAATCCGGCGCTGCTGGTGCTCGACGAACCGACGGTGGGCCTGGACCCGGTGCTGCGGGTCGAACTGTGGGGCCTGTTCCGTCGCCTCACGGCAGCGGGCACGAGCATCCTGGTCTCCAGCCATGTGATGGACGAGGCGAACCGCTGCGACACCATCATCGTGATGCGCGACGGCGAGGTCCTCGCGCAGGAGACGCCGGAGGGTCTGCTCACGAGCACGGGAACGGCGAACGCCGAGGACGCCTTCCTCGAACTGGTGCGCCGCCGGCCCGAGGCGGTGGCCTCGTGAATCCGCGGCGCACGCTCGCCACGGCGGCGCGGATCCTGACCCAGGTGCGGCACGACCCGCGCACGATCGCCCTGCTGCTGTTCGTGCCGAGCCTGCTGATCGGGCTGGTGTCGTGGTTGTTCGCGGATACGCCGACCTTCCAGCAGATCGGACCGGCGATGATCGCGCTGTTCCCGTTCATCGTGATGTTCCTGGTGGCCAGCATCTCGACGCTGCGCGAGCGTCGCTCCGGCACCTTGGAGCGGTTGCTGACCCTCCCGACGGGCAAGGGCGACATCATCCTCGGCTACACGCTGGCGTTCGGTCTGCTCGCGGTTCTGCAGTCGAGCATCGCAGTGCTGTTCGCGACCGCGGTGTGCGGGCTGGAGATCGACGGATCCGTGGGGCAGTTGCTCGCCGTCGCGCTGCTGGACGCGGTGCTCGGCACCACACTCGGACTGCTGGCGAGCGCCTTCGCGCGCAGCGAGTTCCAGGTCGTGCAGTTCATGCCGGCGCTGGTCTTCCCGCAGATCCTGCTGGGCGGCATCTTCCTCCCGCGCGAACAGCTGCCGGACGGTCTGCGACAGATCTCGGACTGGCTGCCGCTCTCGCACGCGATCGACGCGTTGAACGCGGTCGCGACCGGGTCGGAGGACGTAGCGTTCGTGGGTGGCGAGCTGCTGATCATCGGCGCCTTCGCGCTCGGCGCGGTGGTGCTCGGCTCGCTGACGCTGCGGCGTCGGACGGCGTGAGGGACGTCGTCTCTTCGACAAGGATTCGCGAGAATCGAAGCATGCGGATCGAGAGTGTGGCGTGGGAGCATCCGGAGGCCGAGCGGCTGCGCGCGGCCCAACGAGTGGAGATCGACGGGCGCTACGGCGCCGACACCGAGCCCGGCGAGAAGCCGACGGCGGCCAGTGTGAGCGTCTTCCTGGTCGCCTTCGACGACGCGGGGACGGGCCTCGGCTGCGGCGGGCTGCGGATGCTGGAGCCCGGCATCGCGGAGATCAAGCGGATGTACGTGGCCCCGAGCGCGCGCGGCTCGGGGGTCTCGACCGCCTTGTTGCGCCGGTTGGAGGCGGAGGCGGCCAGCGCCGGCGTCACGCAGCTGCGCCTGGAGACGGGGCCCGCCCAGCCCGACGCGGTGCGCTTCTACACCCGCGAGGGCTATACGCGGATCCCGAACTTCGGCTACTACGTTGATGCGCCGGATTCGCTGTGCTTCGGGCGGGTGTTGGGCTGACCGGCGCACGGCGTCCGGTGTCCGGCTCAGCTGCGGGCGTCGAGGACCCGGCGGAGCCAGTCGAACGAGGCCTTCGGCACACGGTCGTAGCCCATCGCGTCCAGCGCGACGAGGCCGCTCGGCCGCGTGTAGCCGGCCGACCATTCGAAGGCGTCGACCAGGGTCCACAGGTACACCGCCTCGAGCGTGACGCCGTCCGCGTCCCCGCCCGGCGCGACAGCCTCCACCAACGCGGCGAGGTGGCTGCCGAGCCAGCGGATCCGCGCGGTGTCGACGATCGCGCCGTCCCGATCCTGCGCCTCCGGGTAGCTGACCCCGAGCGCGCCGACGACCAGGGGCGGCAGCGCCTCGCCGTAGCGATCGCGCAACTCGCGCAGCGCGACGCCGAGGAACGACGGCGCGTTCGGCTCCCCCGCGCCGTCCGTCGGGAACTCGGGCCACGGCTCCCGGTGGAACGGGAACACCGGTGGCGCTCCGACGCCCGTCGGCGCCGACGGATCCCGCCCGGCGGCGATCCGGGCCGGCGGCAGCGGAGCGACACCGTAGAAGTCCAGCGGAGCGCTGATGCGCACCAGGTCGACGGGGTCCACCCTGGTCAGCGGCTCGAACAGCATCGCCAGTTCCTCGGGCCCGGTCGGATACGCGCCGGTGAGCAACGCGTCCGGCACCAGGCGGTTGTGCAACGTATCGAACGCGGCGGCCCAGCTGACGTCGGCCTCGCGGTCGCTCGCCGGCTCGACCGGGGCGTACGCATCGACGATGCCGATCCGACCGGGCACCGCGGCGGCCCGCAGCGCCTCGACGGCGACTCCGTGGCCGAGCAGCTGATGGTGCAGGGCGGGCAGAGCGTTGAAGAGCCGCCCGTACCCGGGGGCCTCGGTCGTCAGCGCGTAACCGCCGAGCATCACGGTGGTCGGTTGGTCGAGCGTGACCCAGGAGTCGACGCGGTCGCCCAGGCGAGAGGCGAACTCGAAGGCGTAGTCGCCGAAGCGGAAGGCCGTATCGCGATTCATCCAGCCGCCGGAGAACGTCTCGGGCGTGTCCCGGTGCTGCAGGGTGAGCATGGGGCGGATGCGGGCCTCGGCCAGCGCGTCCAGGAGCCGGTCGTAGAACGCGAGCCCCGCGCGACTGATCGGGCCGCGGCCGGCGGGCTGGATGCGCGTCCACGCGACGGAGAGGCGCACGTCCTGCACACCCAGATCGACCAGGAGGGCGATGTCGTCGGCGAAACGGCGGTAGAAGTCGGTCGCGACCTCGGGCGTCGCGCCATCGGCGATCGTGTGCCGCCGGCCGGCGAACTCGTCCCAGACGGTGGTGCCGCGGCCGTCCGCCGCCAACGAGCCCTCCGTCTGGAATGCGCTGGACGCCATCCCGATCCGCAGCGTCGACGGCAGCAGCGCGCCGAGCTCGCGTGGGTCGTCGAATCGCGCTGCCGCCGTCGCGGACTCCCGCCGACCGAGCCCGCGCGCGGCGTCGGATCCGCTCATGCGCCGAGCACGCGTTGCAGGTAGGGGTTGCCGAAGAGCCGGTGCGGATCCAACCGGTCGCGGACGGCCAGGAAGTCGCCGAAGCGCGGATACAGCTCGCGCAACTCGTCGTCGACCCGGTAGTGCAGCAGGCCCCAATGCGGGCGGCCGTCGTAGTCGCGCATGATCTCCTCGACCGCTCGGAAGTACTCGCCCGCGCTGTCGCGGAGATAGCGGCGCACGCCGATGTAGGCGCTGTCGCGCCCGTACGCCGTCGAGAGCCAGTTCTCGTCGGCCGCGGCGGTACGCACCTCGATGGGGTACGACACCCGCCACCCGCGCTCCTCGATCAGCCCGCGGATGCGGCGCACCGCTTCCGGGGCGTGCTCCCGAGCGATCGCGTACTCCATCGCTCGGTAGCGCGGCGGACGCGTCGCGGTGAACACGGTCGCCGAGTGATCGGCGTACTCCCGCCGAGCCGTGAGCGCCGTGGCAACCCGATTCGCACGCGGCGTCACCACAGGCACGACGCGTCCGGCGACCCCGGCCGTTGTGGTGAGCGCAGCGGCGAACAGCTCGTCTCGAATGACGCGCGCCAGCAACGGCACCGGGCGACGGCGGGCATCCACCGGCAGCCGCCGATGGGTGCGGGTCGTGGCCGTCTCGGTGTGCGGCAGCCAGGAGAACGAGAAGTGATCGGCACCGTCGACGCGCTCGGCGAAGGAATCGAGCACGGCGTCCAGCGGTTCGCCGCCCTCCTCCGCGGCGAGCACGAACGCGGGAACGCACTGCATCGTCACCTCGATCAGCACCCCCAAGGCACCGAGCCCGAGCCGCACGGCGGGCAGCAACTCGGCGTTCTCCTCCGCGTCGACGGTGAGCAGTTCGCCCTCGCCCGTGACGATCGTGACGCCGACCACCTGGCTGCCGAGCCCGCCGAAACGCGCACCGGAGCCGTGCACGCCCGTCGAAAGGGCGCCGCCCAGGGTCTCGCGATCGCTGTCGCCCTGGTTCTGAAGCGCGAGACCGAGCGGCGCGAGAAGGGCGGGCAGCCGGTGCAGCCGGGTTCCGGCCAGCAGGGTGACCTGCGCGCGCGGGCGATCGACGCGGACGAGGCCGCTCAGGTCGGTCAGATCGAGTTGCACGCCGGGCGCGACCGCGATGCCGGTGAAGCTGTAACCCGAACCGACGGGCTTGATCAGCATTCCGCCGCGCCGAGCGGCCTGGACCGCGCGCTGCACCGCGCCCGCGTCGGCGGGGCGTTCGATGCGAGCCGGGCGCACACTCTCGGTGCGGCTCCAGTTGCGCCACACGGCACCTGCTGCGGTCACCGCTCACCCGCTTCCATCTCGACCGAGCCGTTCATCGGCCCGACCCGCCATTGTCCCGCATCCCGCCCGCCCCTCGGTTTTTGTCTACCGAGTATGGGTATTTATGGAGAGCGCCGCCGGGGTGGTTGACACCCCACGGAGGCGGCGACTGCAATGGACACTACGTGACGGCAGGCTTGAGCAGGGCAAGGCAGGGGGCGTCATCGGGATCGCCGATGAGCTCTGTTCGGCGCGCCGCGCGGCTCGCCCTGGCTGCGCTCGCCGCAATGGCCGGACTCCTCGTGACCGCTCCGATCGCCTCCGCAGCCGCGCTCAGCATCGATTCGCCGTCAACGGGCACTTTGCTCGATTCCGGTACCGTCACGGTGACCGGCAGCGGCAGCGCCGGCAGCCAGATCCAGGTCTCCGATGCGAGCGGCGGCGATCCGCTCTGCATCGTGACCGTCGACGCGGCGGAGAGCTGGAACTGCGGCCTCGACCTCGGCGACGGCCCGCATCGACTGACGGCGGCGGAGCTGCTCGCGGACGGCTCCACCTCCGCCACCTCGATCGACATCGCCGTGCTCTCGCCGCCCGTGATCACCTCCGTCGACGGCGGGACGACGTCGGCCGGCTCGGTCGGTGGCTCGGCGTACCCCGGCGCGACCGTGACCGCGACGACGACGGACGGCTCCGCCTCGTGCAGCACGAGCGCCGACGCGAGCGGAAAGTGGTTCTGCCAGCTGGTGCCGGCGTTGGGCGCGGGCGACTACTCCGTCTCGGCGACGCAGTCGGCCGCATTCGCGAACGGAGCGAGCTCGCCGGCGAGCGCTGCCGTGACGCTGACCGTCGACGCCGCCCCTCCGGCGGCACCGACGATGACCTCCCCCACGAGTGGCGGCACGCTGCCGCTCAGCGGCGCGAGCTACAGCGGCACCGGCGAAGAGGGCACCACCGCCTACGTCTACGTCGACGTGGTGAACACGTGCGAGGCACCCGTCATCGACGGCACCTGGACCTGCACCGGCGGCGTCGTCGAGCCGGGCTCGCACCGGGTCTCCGCGATCCTCGGCGACGCCGCCGGCAACTACGGCCCGCCGAGCGCCTGGATCGACGTCGTCTTCGCGGACGCGAGCCCCACGCCGACCGCCACTCCGACTCCGACCGGCAGCACGAGTCCGACCGGCAGCGCGACACCGACGGCGAGCGCGAGCGCCTCCCCGACGCCCAGCGCGACATCCTCCGCAGGGCAACCGACTCCGAGCGCCACCTCATCGACCCCGGCCAAGGGCGGCGCGACTCCGAGCAGGACCGGTACGCCGTCGGCCCCGCGCCCGAGCGACGGCGAAACCGCGCTGCCCGCACTCCCCGGCGCGCCGTCGGACGGCGCCCAGCCCGCTCCCTCGGTGCCCGAGCCCCTCTCCGGCGGCGACGTCGAGGGTGGCTGGAACGCAGCGACGGGGATGACCACCGCGCTGACCGCGCGCGCCGAGCTGGGCACCTTCTCCGACTGGGTCCGCTCGCTCGCCCTGGCGGCGATCTCCCTCGCGCTGGTCGTGGTTCCCGCCCGTCTCGCGGCCGGCTCGCGCGCCCCGCGAGAGAGCAGTGCGCCGCGGTGGCAGCTCACCGGACGCAATCGGGCCCGGGTCGAGTTCGAGACGGTTCCGGAGGCACCGGCGCTCAGTCGGCGAACCGTCGCGGTCGGCGTGATCGGCTGCGCCGCCGGGCTGGTGCTGCTCTCCGGTCCGGTGAGCGATCAGCCCGCCTACATCCGACTCCTGATCGCCGTCGTCGTCGCGATCGTCGCCGTCAACGTGGTCGCCGCGGGCGTTCCGGCCTTGGTGGCTCGGAGACTGGCGGTCGGCTCGGTCGCCGTCGTGCCGGCTCCGAAGGCCCTCCTGATCGTGGCCGCCGCCGCCCTCGGCTCGCGCTTCGCGGGCTTGGATCCCGCGTTCCTCTTCGGCGTCGTCGTCGGCCTCGCGCTGGCACCCTCGGCGTCCGCGGCCGATCGGGCCAAGCTCGCGACCGTGCGCGTCGTCGCCCTCCTCGCTCTGGCGGGAGTCGCCTGGGCGCTCTCCGGAGCGGTCCCCGCCGACGGCACGTTCGTGGCGACGCTGCTCGCTGAGGTGTTGTCGGCGACCACGCTGCTCTCGATCGGCTCGGCGGTGGTGCTGCTGTTCCCGATCGGGCGCCCGGCCGGCCAAGCGATCCTGCGCTGGTCGCCGGTGCTGTGGCTCGGGCTGACGCTGATGAGCTACACGGTGCTCTTCCTGCTGCTCACCCCCACCCTCGCCGCCTGGCAGAGTGGCGGCGGCGGCGCGGTCGTCGCACTGATCGTGGTCGGCTTCGCCGCGGTGTGCACCTCGGTCTGGGCGTGGCGCCGCTTCGTGGAGTGAGCGGGCAGCCCGGGTTGTCACGTCCCGTCCATCCGGGCCCGGGTTGTCACGTCTCGTCCATCCGGGCCCGGGTTGTCACGTCTCGTCCATCCGGGCCCGGGTTGTCACGTCTCGTCCATCCGGGCCCGGGAACGGACGCGGAACGACAACCCGGGCGAGCCGGGGACCCCGGGCGAGCCGGGGACCCCGGGCCTGCCGGGGACCCCGGGCCTGCCGGGGAACCCGGGCCTGCCGGGGAGCCCGGGCACGCCGGCGAGCCGGGGCCGGCTCAGCCGATGCTGACGAAGTCCGTGACGTCGTCCTTGGGGAGGTCGTCGACGACCGCCGTGACCCAGAACTCGCCGAGGTCGGCGAAGCCGTCGTACACACTCAGGAACGCCGTGTCGGCCGCGTCGCGACCCGTCGCGATCCGCACCAGGCTCTGGCGCGGGGCGAGAGTGGTCGCATCCACCACGTGCCAGGCTCCCTCGACCCAGGCCTCCGCAACGGCGTGGAAGTCCATCGGGTCCAGGCCTGGCGCGTAGACCGCGACGAGGCGGGCCGGCACGTCGAGCCCGCGCAGCAGGGCGACGACGAGGTGCGCGTAGTCGCGGCACACGCCCTGGCGCGCGAGCAAGGTCTGCTCCGCGCCGTCCGTGGGCAGGCTGGAGCCGGGAACGTACTCGAGTCGGGTGCCGACCCACGAGCTGACCGCGGCGAGGAGGTCCTTGCCGCGCAGGCCGCTGAACTCCGCGTGGGCGGTGGGGGCCAGCAGGTCGGACTCGGCGTAGCGGCTCGGGCGCAGGTATCGCAGTCGCTCCGCCTCCGAACCCATGATCGGCGTGAGCCGGCCGGATACCGAAGCGCGGTAGTCGAGGACGAGGTGGCCGGGATGCGCGTTCAGCACGTGCAGGCGCCCGCCGTGTTCGTCGGGGATGACCCGGGGCGTGACGGGGACGCCGTCGATCGTGAGGTCGAACGTCTCGATCGGCGCGTGCGCCTGCGCCACCGACACAGCGAAGACGAGCGTTGCGGGCGAGGTGACCTCGAGCGTCATGTGGGCGGTGACGTCGCGCTTCATGGATTCCCTTGGGTTCGGGTGAGGAATGAGGTGGAGCGTGGAGCAGCAGCGACTCTACCGGGCGCGTGTTACGGCCGCGGTTCGCCCTTCGGCGGCGGCGTGGGCGCGGCGTCGGGTTCCTGCAGGAGCTGTAGACCGCCGGACGCGTTGGCCGACACGGTCAGCTGGTCGATCCAGCTGCGATTGATCGACGGCACCCGGCCGCCGTAGTACTTGAAGTACAACGGGATCGACGGGTCGAGCCAGATGCTGGAGCGGCCGTCGCCGACGGACGGGTCGTCGCGCCACGAGAAGAAGAAGCTCTCCCGGCGGCGCAGCTTGTTGGCGATCACGATCTGGAGGTGGGTGAGTGTTCTATCGTCGAATTCGACTTCTACGCCAGAGACGCCGTACAGCAGTTTGCCCATGATTCTCCTTGCCGACCGGGGTCACGGGTCGTTTCGTGCCAGCCGTTTCTCGCAACAGCGAAGGGCGGGTCCTTGGACCACGCCCTCCGGATTCGTCGACCATCCGATCAACGTTTTTCGACTCTATTCGAGCCGAAGAAGCCGCTCGGGGGATTGACAGTTCGGGCGCAAGCTCAGTATGCGCGCCTCATGTCGAATAGTGGTGCCCCCACTGGGATTCGAACCCAGACTGAAACGATTTTAAGTCGTCTGCCTCTGCCGATTGGGCTATGGGGGCGGAGACTCCAGTCTGCCAGGCGCCCGCGCTGTCGTTTCGACCACGCGCGCCCGGCAGAACACCTGCGCGCGGCCAGAACGACAGCGCGGTCGGACCGGCGACTCAGGCCGAGGCCGACTCGCCGAGTCGAGCGTCGACCGCATCGGCGGCGAAGGTGCGGTCGATCACGAGGTGGCGCGCGCCCTGGACGGCCGCACCGGCGCCGAGGCGACTCGTGCACCGACCCCCACCCCTCCTGATCGAGGACCCGGCGGTGAACGCCCTCTGGGCACGATCGGAACGCGCGTTGGCGGACATCGCCGGTGAACTCGGGCTCGCCGGCGATGTGCACCACGAGCGTGCCGAGCGGACCGTTCGGGCGATGGACCGACTGTGGAGCGATGAGCTCGGCTGCTACTCCGCCCGCGACGTCGCGACGGATGCGCTGCAGCCGTTCCGCACAGTGAGCGGGCTGATCCCGCTGATCGCATCGACACCGCATCGCGATGCCCTGCTGGCGACGCTCGACTCCGAGCATTTCGGTCTCGGCCGCGTACGGATGGTGCCGAGCGCCGACCTCGTCGGCCCGGGCTTCGATCCGTCGCTACTGGCGCGGACCGAGCTGGTTCAATACCGCATGGCTGATCGCGCAGGGCCTGCTGGCGGCGGGGCGCACGGCGGATGCGACGGCGCTCTCGGCTCAGACGACGGCGGCCGCCGCGGACGGGGATTACCCCGAGTACGTCGACCCGCACACCGGCGCGCCGAAGGGCACGCGACGATTCAGCTGGACGGCGGCGCTTACGCTGGACCTGGAGCGCACGCTCTGAGGTCAGAGCGGGGTAGGCTTCACATTCGGTCGGTGATGGATCATTATTGATCCAAATGGATCGAAAATGGTCCATTTGATGGGATCAACATGGACCTTGGATCTCCCGGCAGTGACCTTTTGGGAGCGACTGAAGCTTCGCTTCTGCGTGCGCTCAACCGCCTACCACTGGGATCGTCCGGACGACGACTCGCGAAGCTCGCAGGGGTTCCGTCTCACAGCACCGCGTTGCGAGCGCTCGCGCGACTCGAGGCCAACGGTTTACTCGAATCGGAATCCATCGCCCCCTCAACGATCTACCGGATCAATCGATCTCACTTCTACTGGCCGTCGATCGAGCGGATCTTCAACCTTCGGAGCGCGATCGACAACGTCATCCAAGGAATTGCGGAGCGGTCAACGGGCGAGTCAGCGACGATCGCGGTGTTCGGCTCGTTCGTGCGCGAGGAAGCCGGGCCGAACAGTGATCTCGATCTCGTCGTTGTCGTGAATCGCAGCGAAGATGCCGTGGTGCGCGAGGCTCTCATTGATGACCTCGAATCGGCCCTCACTGCGTTCCTCGGGAACCCCGTGCAGATCGTCGACCTCGACGATGAACAGATGACGCAGATGGTGCGATCGAGAGACCCGCTCATCGAGTCGTGGCGTCGCGAGGCGAGGACAATCGTGGGACAACCGCTCAACTGGTGGATGCGAGCGCAGTGATGGCGGCAAAGGGCCGAGTCGTTGAGATGACTGCGGGGACGATCGCCAGCCGATCCCGTCAGGCCAAAGGTTTTCTGGCGGCGGCCCGATTGGTACAAGAATTTGCGGCCGACGCCGAGATCGAGTCTGCGCCGGCCGTGGTGAGTTCATTGACCGTACTGGCGGGGATCGCGGCCAGCGATGCGATCTGTGGCCACGCCACCGGGCATCGCGCCGCGGGCGAGGCACACGGAGAAGCCCTCTCATTGCTGGCGAGGTCGACCTCCGAGGGGAATCAGTATGCGAAGGATCTGGGACGACTACTCCAGGTCAAGTCAACGGTGCAGTACAGCGGCCTGACCGTCACCGAATCATCGGCGCAGAACATGCTGCGGTGGGCCCAACGTCTCGTCGACGGAATGGACCTCGAACTCAGTCGCTGACAGCTCGTGCGCCGTCCGGCACGCTGCGTCGTGATGAATTCGATCGCCGTGCACGAAGTCCGCATCGAAACGAGCAGCGACGCACTGGCCGCCCGGACCGCCGGACTCACGCTTCGGCACATCGCTCACCAGTGACCACGCCCGATCCATCCCACGAGAACGGCCCTCCCGAGCGTGTCGGGAGGGCCGTTCTCGTCGGATGAACCGGAGGGAGACTACTCCGCGACCGGGTCGCCGCCGACGGGCACCGGAGTGCCCTCGGGGGCGGGCAGGCCCTCGCCTTCCGCCTTCTTGGCAGCGGGCTTCTTCTTGGCCGGAGCCTTGGTGGCGGCGGGCTCGGCGGGCACGGCCGGAGCCGCAGCCTCGGCCGGAGCCGGGGGCTTCGGACGCGAAGCGAAGGTCTCGAACGCCTGGCGCGGAACCTCACGGGCCTCGATCGAGGCGATGTCGCGGCCGAGCCAGAGGTTGTTCCACCAGCCCCAGACCACGCGGAACTTGCGCTCCCAGGACGGCATCGCCAGGCCGTGGTAGCCGCGGTGGGCGACCCAGGCCGGGAAGCCCTTGATCGCGAACTTGCCTGACTGGAACACGCCGATGCCGATGCCCAGACCGGCGACGGCGCCGAGGTTCTTGTGGTTGTACTCGACCGGCTTCTCGCCGCGCAGGATGGCGACGATGTTCTTCGCCATCAGCTTGCCCTGACGCACGGCGTGCTGCGCGTTCGGCACGCACATGCCGCCGACTCCGCCGCCGGAGAGGTCCGGAACCGCGGTCGCGTCGCCGGCGCCCCAGGCACCCTCGACGAGGTTGTCGGCGGTGCCGACGCGGAGGTCGGGGCGCACCTGCAGGCGGCCGCGCTCTTCGATCGGGAGGTCGGAGTTCTTGATCGACGGGTTCGCCATCACGCCGGCGGTCCAGATGATCAAGTCGGACTCGAAGGTCTCGCCGGTGGACAGCTCGATCACGCCGCCGAGGGCCGACTTGAGCTGCGTGTCCAGGTGCACCTGAGCGCCGCGCTGGTCGAGGTTCTTCAGCACCCAGTGGCTGGTCTCCAGCGACACCTCCGGCATGATCCGACCCATCGCCTCGACCAGGTGGAACTTGGTCTCTTCGAAGTCGATCTCGGGGTAGCGCTTGAGCAGCGCGCTCGCGAACGAACGCAGTTCGGCGAACACCTCGATGCCCGCGAACCCGCCGCCGACGACCGTGACGGTCAGCAGACGCGAGCGCTCGGCGCCCTTGGGCAGCGATGCCGCCTTGTCGAAGTTGGTGAGGATGCGGTCGCGGATCGCGGTCGCCTCCTCGATCGTCTTCAGGCCGATCGCGTTGTCGGCGACACCCGGGATCGGGAACGTGCGCGAGACGGATCCGGCCGTGACCACGATCTGGTCGTAGCTGAACTCGTAGGGCTCACCGACCGTGGGAGTGATCGTGGCGACCTTGTTGGCGTGGTCGATCTTGGTGACCTTGGCCGCGACGATGGCGGTCTTCTTGAGGTGGCGGCGCAGCGAAACGATGGCGTGGCGCGGCTCGATCGAGCCCGCGGCTACCTCCGGAAGGAAGGGGAGGTACGCCATGTAGGGCAGCGGATCGACGATGGTGACCTCGGCCTCGCCGGGACGGAGGTACTTCTCGAGCTTCCAGGCCGTATAGAAACCGGCGTAGCCGCCACCGACGATGAGGATTTTTGGCACGGTGAATTCTCCAAAGGGGTGGACTATGCGGAACACCCTACTACTTGCGAAGTGCCCGCTTGAACTGGCGGGTGGCAGCGATGACACCGAGCGATACCAGCGTAACGAATCCCACGATCGTCGCGAAGGGAATCACGGTATCCCGCCACACCGGGCCGTCCCAGATCGGGGCACCGCGGGCGACGCTCTCATCCGGCCCGGGTAGCGGGAGCGGTGTCGCGGCCGGGGCGGCGCCGGCCTCGTCGGCGCTGGCCCCCCGGCGGTGCAGTCGCACCCACTCCCGCAGGTCGCCCATCGGATTGGCGCTCACCTCCGCGACCTCGGCGGTGACGGCGGCGTTCGCATCGATGAGGCCGTGGCCGTAGATCGGACTGTCCGTGCGTCCGTCGACCGGCGCGGCCGTGGCGACGACGCGCTCGATCACGTTCGCGGCGTCGAGATCCGGATGCGCGGCGCGCACCAGCGCGACCAGTCCGGCCACGATCGGCGCGGCTCCGCTGGTGCCCTGCCACGAGGCGTATCCGCCGCCGGGGAGGGCGCCGACGAGCTGCTCGCTCGGAGCGGCGACCGCGATGGTGATGCCCTGGGAGGAGGCATCGAAGCTCGCGGCTCCGTTGCGGTCGACGCCGGCGACGGTGAGCACACCCGGGATGGTCGCGGGTGCGCCGACCTCGGTGGTGCCGCTGGCGCGGTTGCCGGCCGCGGCGACCACCACGACGTCGTGGTCGAACGCGTACTGGAAGGCGTCGTCCCACGACCGCGGCCATTGCAGGCTGTTCCGGGTCAGCGAGAGGTTGATCACCGAGGCTCCGTTGTCGACCGACCAGCGCACGGCCTGGGCGATCTGGTCGTCGACCGACGTCGCTCCGTCGAGCCCGACACCGATGGAGGCCGAGAGCACGGAGGCGCCGGGCGCCACCCCGATCACTCCGCTGTCGGTTCCCGTGCCGCGTCCGGCGAGCATCGACGCGACCAGGGTGCCGTGCTCGGGGTCGTCCCCCACGGGCGTCTGACCGTTCGCGGAGCCGACTCCCGAGAAGTCGCTGCCGCCGACGACGGCGCCGGACAGCTCGGCGATCGTTCCGTCCACACCGGTGTCGATCACGGCCACGGTCACACCCTCGCCGGTGCTGCTGCCCCACGCGGTGGTGAAGCCGTAGTCGGCCAGCCAGTACTCGAGGCTGCGCGGTGTGTCCGCGACGGCGACGGGCGCGACGAGGAACGCGAGGGCGACGATCGCCGCGAGCGCCCCACCGCGCCGACGCACCCTCAGACCTCGTACGGTTCGCACACGCAGACGTCGGGCGACCAGTCCGCGCGCTCCAGGGCGAGGTCGCCGATCGGGTTCACCCCCGGGCCGGCCGAGAGGGAGTGGGCCGCGAGCGCGTGCAGGCACTTGACGCGCACGGGCATGCCGCCGGAGGAGATGCCGTCGATCTCGTCGACGTGAGCGACGCTCTCGCGGTCGGCCAGGAACGCGGCGTGCGCCGCGGCGTACGCCTCGCGGAGTGACGCGTCCTCGGCCAGCAGCGCGTTGTACTCGTTCATCACCTGGGTGGCTTCGAGGGCGGAGATCGCCGCCGTCGCACCGGGGTGGGTCAGGTAGTAGAAGGTCGGGAACGGCGTGCCGTCGGACAGCCGCGGCTTCGTCGAGACCACGGTCGGGTTTCCGCAGACACAGCGCGCCGGGATGCCGATGACGTCACGCGCGGGCCGGCCCAACTGGGCGGAGACGACGGCGATGTCGCGATCGCTGGGCGGGTCGAAGGGGGGCGTGCTCACGGAGGGGTCCTTGTCTGACTGCGGAGGGAGCCGGGCGTCGTGCCGCGGAAGCAGCGATTCTACGGGGTGGGCGTCGGCGTCGGTACGGCGCCCGAGAGTTGGTCGGGGGTCTGCTCGCCGGTGCCGCTGATCACGACGGAGGAGAGCAACGACTGCACCCAGTCGGTGCGGGTCTGCTGCAACGCGTCGCTGACGGCGGTGTCGTTCTCGGTCGCGACGGTGACGTCATTGAGCACGAGGTAGCTGATCTCGCCGGGCATCACGTAGTAGAGCCGGTCGCGAGCCTGCGCCCGGATGTACGCCGGATCGGACCAGCGAGCCTGCTCGTCGTCCAGGTTCTGCGCATCCGACTTGGCCGCATCCACCGATTGCTGCAACTCGGCGATCTGCGCGCGCTGCTCGACGAAGGTCTTCACGCTCGGGGCGAGCACGATCACCGCCAGGATCATGATGCCCATGATCAGCAGGGTGAAGCCGGAACCGCGCACGCCGGCCATCCAGGCGGAGGCCTGCGTCTGCGCCGTCGACATCGCGACCGGGACCCGCCGGGTGCCCGCGGCGGCGGGGCGCTTCGGACCGGCGGGTCTCGCGGCGCTCGACTTCGCGGTGCTCGGCTTCGCGGCGCTCGGCTTCGCGGCGCTGGGCCTCGCGGCGCTGGGCCTCGCGGCGGTCGGCTTCGCGGAGGTGTTCTGGCGCGGTGCCGATCCGGGGGCCGCGGGGCGGCGGGTCGTGCGAGCCATTCTGCGTGCCTCCTCCGGCAGGGTGGCGGGCGGCGCCCGGGAACGAGAAGCGGCCCACCGGCTTCCCGGTGGGCCGCATCGCTTGGTTACGTTACGCGGTGAAACGCGGGAAGGCGCTGCGACCCGCGTACGTGGCGCCGCCTCCCAGGATCTCCTCGATGCGCAGCAGCTGGTTGTACTTCGCGACGCGCTCGGAGCGGGCCGGGGCGCCGGTCTTGATCTGGCCCGCGTTCGTCGCGACGGCGAGGTCGGCGATGGTGGTGTCCTCGGTCTCACCGGACCGGTGCGAGAGGATCGCCGTCATGCCCGAGCGCTGCGCGAGCGCTACGGCGTCGAGCGTCTCGGTCAGCGTGCCGATCTGGTTCACCTTGACCAGGATCGAGTTGCCGGCCTTCTCGGCGATGCCCTTGGCCAGGCGCACCGGGTTGGTGACATAGAGGTCGTCGCCCACCAGCTGCACCTTGCCGCCGAGGGTCTCGGTGAGGTGGGTCCAGCCGGCCCAGTCGTCCTCGGCCAGCGGGTCTTCGATGGAGACCAGCGGGTAATTGGCAACGAGGTCGGCGTAGTACGCCGAGAGCTCCTCGGAGGAGAGCTTCTTGCCCTCGAACGAGTACGCGCCGTCTTCGAAGAACTCGGTGGAGGCGACGTCGAGCGCGAGCGCGATGTCCTTGCCGGGCGTGAAGCCGGCGGCCTCGACGGCCTTGAGGATGAAGTCCAGCGCCTCGCGGTTGTTGGGCAGGTCGGGGGCGAATCCGCCCTCGTCGCCCAGGCCCGTGGCGAAGCCGGCCTTCTTCAGCTGCGACTTGAGCGAGTGGTAGACCTCGACGCCCCACTGCAGCGCCTCGGAGAACGACTCGGCGCCCAGCGGCACCGCCATGAACTCCTGGATGTCGACGCCGGTGTCGGCGTGCGCGCCACCGTTGATGATGTTCATCAGCGGCACGGGGAGCACGTGCGCGTTGGCACCGCCGACGTAGCGGAACAGCTCCTGCTCGGTCGAGTCCGCTGCGGCACGAGCCACGGCGAGGCTGACGCCGAGGATGGCGTTCGCGCCCAGGCGCGACTTGTTCTCGGTGCCGTCGAGCTCGATCATCTCGGCGTCGACCAGGCGCTGGTCGGAGGCCTCGAAGCCCTCGATCGCCGGCCCGATCTCGTCGATCACGGCGTCGACGGCCTTGAGCACGCCCTTGCCGAGGTAGCGCGAGCTGTCGCCGTCGCGCAGCTCGTACGCCTCGAAGGCGCCGGTCGAGGCGCCGGAGGGCACCGCTGCCCGCGCGAAGCTGCCGTCTTCCAGCAGGACGTCGACCTCGATCGTGGGGTTGCCACGGGAGTCCAGAATTTCGCGAGCGCCTACTGCCTCGATAAGGGCCACAACTATCTCCTCTTGAAGTTCGGTGTGCGCCCCCGGAGGGTGGGGGCGATCCGCGGCCCAGTCTAGTGATGCGGCCGAAACACCCGCTGACCGAGGCCCGTACAATCGGGGCCGTGACTCTCGCCTCCGATGCCGCTCGCCTCGCCGAAGACCTCATCGTCTCGATCCCGGACTTCCCCAAGCCGGGCATCCTCTTCCGCGACCTCACACCAGTGTTCGGCGATGCGACCGCGTTAAAGGCGATCGCGGACGCGCTCGTCGAGCCCTACCGCGGCCGGATCGACTACGTCGCGGGCGTCGAGGCCCGCGGCTTCCTGCTCGCGGCGGCCGTGGGCTACGCGGCCGGGCTCGGCGTGGTGACCATCCGCAAGCCGGGCAAGCTGCCGCGGGAGGTGCTGCGCGAATCCGCCGTGCTGGAGTACGGCACGACGGATCTGGAGGTGCACGTGGATGCGGCACCCGCCGGCGCCCGCATCCTGCTGATCGACGACGTGCTGGCGACCGGGGGCACCCTCGACGCGAGCTGCCGCCTGATCGAGCGAGCCGGCTGGAGCGTCGAGGGCATCGCCGTCGTGATGGAGCTGGAAGGGCTCGGCGGCCGCGAGCTGCTCACCGGCCACCGCGTCGACACGCTGCTGCTCGGCTGAGCGCTCCCCGCTGGTTGAGCCAGCCCCCGCTGGTTGAGCCTGCCGAAACCACACCCACAACGAACATCGATTTCGGCGCGCTCAATCGGCATCCGCCGGCACCATCGGCATCCGCCGAACGATCATGCAGCGTCCACGAGGACGGAGCGCCGTCCGCGGGCGCGCACGGTGAGCGCGTGCAGGCCGGCCTCCAGCGGGCCGCGCCGCATCCGCAGGAACCACAGGCTCGCGACGACGAGCGATGCGATCGTGACCGGGAGGAACAGCGCCGGCACCGTGCCGACCGGACCGGCCTGGTGCACGATCGCGAGCACCAGGATGTGCGCGACGTAAAGGGTGAGCGCCATCCGGCCGACAGACTCCAGGGGGTACAACACGTGCCAGGGCAGCCGCTCCAGGAGCAGGCAGGCGGCGATGACCAACAGCGCCGCGCCGAACACCGCCACGGCGATGAACGGACTCGTCGAGCGCAGGTTCGCGGCCAGCGGGGCCGCGAGGATCGAACGCACGGCCGTCGGATCCGCCGGGTCGCTCAGCGCCGCGGCGAACGGCTGCACGAATCGAGCCCCCAGGTGACCGGCGGCGGCCAGCACGAATCCGACCCCGCCCAGCGACCACATCCGGCGCACCGTCCACTCCGTGCGCCCGAGCGCGAGCCCGAGGATGAGGAAGCCGAGCCAGACGACCGCCGGGTAGCTGCCCGCGAACAGCACGGAGCCGATGGGCGTCACCGTGTACGTCGGCAACCAGAGCGGGCCACCCGCGACGAGGATCGGGCCGAGGATCAAGAAGGTCGCCCCGATGACCCAGAGGGTGCGCACGCGCAGCCGGAGCAGCAGCAGCGCGATCACGAAGTAGACGGCGTAGAACTCCAGGATCACCGCGACCGGGGTGCCCAACGCCCGCAGCATCCCGCCCAGCGCGAAGAGCACCACGCTGCGCACGAGGATCGCGAGGCGGTCCCCCGCCAGCCGGTCCCCGCTGTGCGGGGTCGCCCCGCCGGTCGCCAGAGCGAGCGAGAAACCGGCCACGACCACGAACAGCACGGCTGCGCGCCCGCCGGCCACGTGGATCCAGCTCCCCGGGTTCGACATCGACAGCGGCGTGTGATCCAGGTGCGTAGCGAACATCCCGATCAGCGCGATCCCCCGCGCCGCATCGATCCCGCGGATCCTGACCATGTGACTCCCCCTTCGGCCCCGGACAGCGTAGCGAAAGGGGGTTGTCACGCCGTCCCATCGATGCGCGGGACGCAGTGACAACCCCCTGTCGTCTGGCGCTACTTCGAGCCGCCGTCGAGCGACATCCGGGCGAGCACGACCGACTCGAGCACCTGCACCACCATGTAGAGGATGAGCGAGACGCCGGTCACGATGACCACGGCCGCCCACACCTCCGCGAACTTGGCCTGCGACATCCACGCGTTGATGGAGCCGCCGATCCCGTCGCCCGTGGAGAGCCACTCGGCCAGCAGCGCACCGGTGATCGCGCCCGGTACCGAGACGCGGATCGCCGCGAAGAGCGACGGCAGCGCACCGGGCAGCGCGACCTTGCGGATCGCGGTGAAGGTGGTGCCGCCGTAGACGGAGATCACGTCGAGCATCTGCGGCGAGGCGGCGTTCAGTCCGAACGCCACCGTCACCAGCGCGGGGAAGAGCACCACGATGCCGCCGATGACGGCCACCGAAACGACCGTACCCTGACCGAAGACCAGGATGATCAGCGGCGCCATCGCGATGAGGGGCACCGAGCGCACCAGCATCGCGAAGGGCATCAGGGCGCTCTCGAGCCCCTTCGACAGGCGGAACAGCACCGCGACCGCGATCGCGACGACGAGCCCGGAGGCGAAGCCGATGAACGCGTGCCACATGGTCACGCCGAACAGCGAGGCCAGTTCGGCACGGTTCTCGGCGGCGCCGTCGACCGTGAACAGGTAGTTCCAGACATCGATCGGGCCCTTGATCACATAGGGCGAGACGCCGCTGAACAGGATCACGCCGACCCAGATCGCCAGCACGATCACGATCGTCGCGAGCGCGACCAGGAGCGAGCGGTTCAGGCTCTTCAGCAGCTGCTTGGTCGCGGCCGCCCGGATCTGCTTGCGCAGCTCCGCGACCGCGTAGGTGGTGGTCGCCGTGGAGACGTTCGTGGTCATGCTCAGGCCCGCTTTCCGGTCGACCAGGGCGCCGCGAAGCGCCCCACCAGCCCGACGAGGCCGTAGCCCGCGAGGGCCACCACCGCGCAGAGCAGGAACAGAGCGAACACGCGCGGGGAGTTCAGCGAGACCGCGGCGTTGCGCAGGATCGGACCGACGCCCACCTCGATCCGCCCCATGTACTCGCCCAGGATCGCGCCGAGGAACGCGGCCGGAACCGCGATCTGCAGGGCGCTGAGGATGCTCGGCAGCGCCGCCACCAGTCGCACCTTGCGCAGCTGCGTGAACTTCGATCCGCCGTAGACCGTGATCACGTCGAGCGAGGCGCGATCGGCGGCCTTGAAGCCCAGCAGCGAGCCGACGACGGTCGTGAAGAAGACCGAGAGCCCGGCGAGGAACACCGCGGTCGCGGAGGCGTCACCGGGTTGGGTCGCGCCGCCGAGGATCAGGATCGCCAACGGCCCGATCGCCACGATCGGCACGCAATAGGAGACCACGGCGACCTGCTGCAGCACCCCCTCGAGCTGCGGCACCACCAGCACGAAGGCGCTGAGCACGAGCGCGATCAGGTTGCCCCAGAAGTAGCCGATACCGGCCTCGAGCAGGGTGACCGAGAAGCTGGTCCAGAAGAAGTCGAAGCCGTCGTCGACCATCGACGTGACGACGTCCAGCGGCGTCGGGACGGGCACGTAGCTACCCGTCGCGGTCGCCGCGGCGACGAGCGCGATCAGCCACCACACCACAACGATACCGACGACACCGATGAGCCCGGAGGCCCACCGCGGGAGGGAGAAGGATCTCATCCGTCGCCCCTAGTGGTCGTCGGCCGCGGCGCCGCCGGCACCGAACAGCAGTTCGGAGGCCTGGTCGACGTAGGCGTGGAACTCGGGGCTGCGCTGCATGTCGGGCGTGCGCGGGCGCGGAAGGTCGATCGGGATGATCTCCTTGACTCGTCCGGGCCGCGGGCTCATCACGGCGACCTGGTCGGAGAGGAAGATCGCCTCCGAGATGCCGTGGGTGACCAGCAGGGTGGTCGCGGGCTTCTCGGTCCAGATCCGCAGCAGCTCGAGGTTCAGCTTCTGCCGGGTCATGTCATCCAGCGCGCCGAACGGCTCGTCGAGCAGCAGCACCTCGGGCTTCATGATCAGGCAGCGCGCGATCGAGACGCGCTGGCGCATGCCGCCCGAGAGCTGCGACGGCTTCGCCTTCTCGAAGCCGCGCAGGCCCACGAGGTCGATCAACTCATCCACGTAGCCCTGGTCGACGCTCTTGCCGGCGACCTCGAAGGGCAGCTTGATGTTGCTCATCACGCTGCGCCAGGGCAGCAGCGCGTGGTCCTGGAACGCGATGCCGAGCTCGTTGTTCTTGCGCAGCTGCTTCGGCGTCTTGTCGTCGACCTTGATCGAGCCGCTGGTGGGCTCCTCCAAGCCGGCGAGGATGCGCAGGATGGTGGACTTGCCGCAGCCGGACGGGCCGAGCAGCGAGAGGAAGCTGCCCTTGTCCGTGTGCAGGTCGGTGTCCTGCAGCGCGGTGACGCTGCGGGAGCCCATCCGGAACGTCTTCGAGAGTCCGTGGATCTGGATTCCGGTGCCGCCGGCACCCTGGGTCGAGCCCTGGGTGCCGGCGATGGTCGTATCGGTCACGAGGCGTGCCCTTCGTTCGGTAGAACTCAGCCCGCGTAGGCGACGAGCTCGGGGTTCTCCTCGTAGACCTCGGCGAGGAGGGAGAGGTCGAACAACGCGTCGACCGTGACGTCGATGCCGGCCGTGGCGAGCGAAGCGACGGTCTCCTTCTGGAGCTCGTCGCTGATGGTGAAGAGGCCGTTCGCGACGGTCTCGTCGGAGACGACGAGCTGCTCGGCCTGAGCCTTCGCGCCCGCGATCGAGTTGGCCTCGACGAGGCCGAGGTCCTTGCCGTAGTCGTTGATGGCGAGCATGGCACCGGCCTCGGGGTCGTTGATGGCGTCGGTCCAGCCCTTGATCTCGGCGACGAGGAACGCCTTAAGCGCGTCGCGCTTCTCGGCGATGGCCTGGTCGGTGACGGTGACGGTCTCGGCCACGAACGGCAGGCCGTTGTCGGCGAAGGGCAGGTTGACGACCTCGTAGCCCTCGGCGGCGACGGTGATCGACTCGTTGGTGAGGTAGGCGATGAAGCCGTCGACCGAGCCGTTGATGAGCACGGACGGGTCGTACTCGACCGGCACGACGGTCAGGTCGGCCTCGGTGAGGTCGTTCGCGGCGAGCAGTGCCTGGAACAGCGAGGTGTTCGAGGCCTGGACGCCGATCTTCTTGCCCTTGAGGTCGGCCGGGGTCGCGATGTTGCCGGCGGTGGCGATCGAGAGCACGGTGAACGGGTTCTTCTGGAAGGTGGTGCCGATGATCTTCAGCGGCGCCTCCTGCTCGGCGATCACGGTACCGACCGAGACGGCGTCGCTCAGGGCGACGTCGGCGGAGCCGGAGAGCAGCTCGGCGGTTCCGGTCGACGGGCCGGCGGTCAGCACGACGGAGGAGAAGCCCGCGTCGGTGTAGTAGCCCTTGGAGTCGGCGAAGAACTCGCCGGAGAACTCCTCGTTCTTGATCCAGGAGAGCTGGACCTTCAGCGTGCCGAGGTCGCTGCCCTCGGCCGACGCGTCGGAGCCCGAGTCGGAGGAGCAGGAGGCGAGGGTGGTGACGCCACCGATGGCCAGGGCGCCGACGCCCGCCATCCGGAAGAGGCTGCGGCGGTCGAGGGCGGGGCTGGTACGCAGGAAGGACAAGGGGGTCTCCTCGGGATTTCGGGCTGTGGTTCGGGTCTTTCGCGCGCGGGACCTGTGCGTTCGCGCGCAGCCACCACGGCATCATCGACGTGAGGTCGTGTCGAAACTACTTCCGCAAGGTTTCTTCGATGTATCCGCACGTTTCGACCGCATTAACTCCGCACGCTTCAGGGGGTGTGGTGCGGCGCCCGAGCGCGGGCCGTCTCTTCCTCCACAGGCTGAACTAGAGCACATGTTCTAATGTTTCGAGGTTATGGCTTTCCGAGAGTCGCTCACGTGAGCTACTATATCGGTATGGGAAACAGTTCAGGGCTCGCCGCAATGGTGAGCACCGCACGCGACGCACTGCAGCAGGCAGTGGACGTCGCCTTCACCGCCGGGCCGCTACGGCCGGAGGAGGCGGTGGCTTTCGCGCACGTCGCGGAGGAGATCGGCCGTTTCGGCGATGCTCTGAGAGTCGCGGCCGCGGCGGGCATCGTCCGCTCCCACGCGTGCGAGGAGTATCAGACGAAAACGCCCGCGAAGCTGCTCACGCTGATGTGCCGCGTGTCCGCCCGGGAGGCGCGCCGCCGCATCAGCGTTGCTGCAGTCGTGACGCCGCGGATCATGCTCTCCGGGGATGTGCTCGAGCCGTCGCAGCCCGACCTCGCCCTCGCGGTACGAGCGGGCGAGGTCACGACCGTGTCCGCCGGGGAAGTGGTGCGGATGGTGGAGAAGATCGGCGACGTCGTCACCGACGACACCCGACACGCCCTCACCGCGGCACTGCTGGACGAGGCGCGCACCGAGGACGACGCTTTCGTGCACAGCTGCGCCAACCGGATCATCGACAACACCCACCCCGACGGAACCGAACCCACCGACGGGATCCTGCGGATGAAACAGGGCATCACCTTCGGACCCGAACGCGACGGACTCGTCCCGTTCGCCGGGAACATGACCACGATCCAGTACGAGACCGTGCTCTCCACCATCGGCACCTTCACCAACCCGCGACTGCGCACCCCCGACCCCGACTGCGACGACTCCGACACGCCCGAAATCGAGCCGATCGACGAGGTCATCATCGACCCGCAGGACGGCGACGACCCGATCCGCGTCGGATTGAACGGTCGCACCCGCGCGCAACTCCTGCTCGAAGGATTCGTTGCCGCGTGCGAACTCGCGTCCCGCACCGGGAAGCTGCCGCGCAACGGCGGCGTGAAGCCCGCCGTGATCGTCACCGTCGGGTTGGAGGACCTGCGCGATCGGCTGGGCGATGCGGACACCACCTTCCCCGGCCCGGTGCCCGCCGCGCAGATCCGGCAGATCGCGTGCGATGCCCGCATCATCCCGGTCGTCCTCGGCGCGGACGGCGCGATCCTCGACCAGGGCCAGTCCCAGCGCCTCGTCAAGGGTGACCTGCGGGATGCGCTGATCGCCCGCGATGGTGGCTGCGCGTTCCCGAGCTGCGACGCCCCCGCGACCTGGGCCGACGGCCACCATATTCGTCACTGGGCCGACGGCGGACCCACCAGCCTGGAGAACACGGTGCTGCTCTGCCGGGCACATCACACCCTCGTGCACCACTCGGATTGGCGGATCGTCCTGATCGACGCGATCCCGCACTTCATCCCACCCTGGCAGATCGACCCCCACCAGCGGCCCCGCCGCAACCGCAGGCACCGGCTCCCGAAACCCGCTCGCCGCTCCCGCATCCGCCGCCCCAACCGCGAGTGAGACGCACCCTCCTCGGAGGGTTGTCACTCCGTCCCACTCGCGAAGCGCGAGACGGAGTGACAACCCCCTATCCGCCGGCCCGACAGCGGATGAAACTCAGAGGGTCTTGAACTCCAAGGCAGTCGCGTCGGTCGACGACTCCGTGACGAACGCGAAGCGGCCGAAGCCGGCCGCCGCCGAGCGCTCCAGCAGCGCGTTGAGGTTCTTGACCCGCTTCTCCAGGCGCACCCGCACACCCTGCGCGATCAGCTGCTGCTTGAGCGATACCAACTGCGCCGCGGGCAGGTTCTTGTCGTGCACCAGCACGACCGCTTCCGCGGCGGAGTCCGTCGGCAGCTCTATCAGTTCCACGATGCGCTCGAAGCCGATCGAGAAGCCGCACGCCGGCACATCCTGGCCGAGGAATCGACCGATCATGCCGTCGTACCGCCCGCCGCCGCCGACCGACGAACCGGATCCGGGATGCGCGATCTCGAAGATGGTGCCGGTGTAGTAGCCCATGCCACGAACCAACGTGGGATCGAAGCGCAGCGTCACTCCCTCAGGCAGTGCCCGGAGCGACGCGGCGAGAGCCTCCAACGCGGCCACGGCATCCGGATCGATACCCTCCGGCAGCACCTCGAGGATCGCCGCGGTCGTCAGCGGCACTCCCCCGTCGGCGAGTGCCGGCTCGATGTGCTCCAGGATGCCGCCGAGCACGGCCGCCGCATCGGGCCCGTTCTCGCTGAGCTCGCGGACCACCCCCTCCGCGCCGATCTTGTCGAGCTTGTCGATCGAGATGAGGGCCTGGCCGAAACGGCTCGGATCGAATCCGCAGAACTCCAGGATGCCCGTGAGGATGCGCCGGTCGTTGATCCGGATCGTGCAGTCGCGCAGGCCGAGCGCGTCGAGAGCGGAGGCTGTCGCCGTGATCAGCTCGACCTCGGCCAGCTGACCGGCCTCGCCGATGATGTCGATATCGCACTGCACGAACTGGCGATAACGACCCTTCTGCGGACGCTCGGCCCGCCAGACCGGAGCGATCTGCAGCGAGCGGAACACCGTCGGCAGTTCAGCACGGTGGCTGGCGTAGAAGCGGGCGAGCGGAACCGTGAGGTCGAAACGCAGACCCAGGTCGGCGAGGGTCGCTGGATCGTTGGCCGCACGTGCGATGTCATCCGCGCCGAGGCCGCGCTTGAGCACGCTGAACGCGAGCTTCTCGTTGTCGCCGCCGAGGCCCGAGTGCAGCCGCTCGAAGTCTTCGACGACGGGCGTCTCGATCTCATCGAAGCCGTGCTGCGCGTAGACCCCGCGGATGACGCCGAGCGCGTGTTCGCGCTTGGCCTTGTCGGCCGGGAGGAAGTCGCGCATCCCGCGGGGCGGGGTGATCGGGGAAGCCATGCCTCCATTCTGGCGCGTCCGGAAATCCGGCGCGTCCGAAAGTGAACCATCCTCGGTTGCGCATCGTTGTTGTGGTCGAGGGCAGAGAACTGGGGAAAGGAACCTTCCATGCAGCACACACCACCACGGGCGCTCGCCCGCTGGGCGGCGATCACCGCGACCGCCGCACTCGTCCTGAGCGCGTTGGTCGCGCCGGCGGCGAGCGCCGCGCCCGCGCCGACATCGTCATCGTCATCGACATCAACGCCGACATCCTGTTCGGGCCGCGTCGGCATGGTGCTGACGCCGACGCCGTCGAAGGGACATCGCACCGGCGCGCGTCTGACGAACTGCAGCGGAAAGGACACGGCCGCGCAGTTCCTCATCACCACCGGCGGCTGGTGGTTCTGGTCGCAGAGCACCGTCAGCACCACCTGCACCACCGTCTCCCAGGGCGGCAGCATCGACGTCGAGCTCACCAAGGCGCAGCGTCGGGCGAGCGGATACCTCGGCTGGCAGTACTGCACGGTCACGCCGAAGCCGACCGCGACACCCAAGCCCATCGCGACCGCGACGCCCAAGCCGACCGCCACGCCCAAGCCAACCGCCACACCCAAGCCCACCGCGACCGCGACACCCAAGCCCACCGCCACGCCGAAGCCGACGGCGACACCCAAGCCCACCCCGACCGCCACACCCAAGCCCACCGCCACGCCGAAGCCGACGGCGACACCCAAGCCCACCCCGACGCCGACCCCCACCCCCAAGCCGACGACCGCGCCGACCCACCCGGTCGAGGGTCCGACCGTCGACCTGCTCACGGTTCCGGTGAACGACCCGAAGGTCTGCGCGAGGTCCACCACGATGGTGGCACTCGCGAATCCGACCCGCGCGAGCGATGGCCGCGCCGCCCACGGTGACGCGTACGTCTACAACTGCTCGAAGAGCCCCGCCGGATACTCGGTGTTCCTGAACATCGCGGAACCGACCGCCGAGGTGCCGTCGTCCTGGCAGCCGTGCACCGTGCTCCAGCCCGGCGCCTCCGCCGCGATCACCGCGCAGCGCTCCAGCGACCGCTCGAGGGTGCCGGCGTTGTGGCGGACCTGCAGCGACGGTTCGTGGAACGCCCCCGTGGCCCCGATCCCCGCCAGCGCCGGCTTCAGTTGCACCGGCCGTACGGGAATGGTCTGGGCGTCCCGTCCCGGCAGAGTCGACCTGTTCAACTGCTCCGGCGCCGGGCAGGCTGTCGCGTTCCGCTACACCAGGGTCGACCTCAGCACCGGCGTCTCCGAGGTGAAGATCGACTCGTGCGACGGTATCGCCCCGGGCGGCTCGATCGGTTTCGAGAACGTGCGCTTCGTCGGAACCGAAGAGACCGCGACCGCCTGGCGGTTCTGCGCCTGAGAGTGAACGGTGGTCGTCGGGTCGGGCCCGCCTCTCGCCCGACGACCACCCTCACCGATTTGACGCCACCACCTCGCACGCTGTAGTCCGGTGTCGGGGCACGGATTCGCGGGTCCCACTGCAGGGGGGAAGCAGTCCATGACGGGAACGACTAACGCCGGAATCAGCGCGCACGGTGTCGCGCGGTCGTTCGGTGAGGTCCGCGCGGTCGCGTCCGCGAGCTTCGAGGCGCATCCGGGCGAGATCACGGCGCTGATCGGCCCTAACGGCTCCGGCAAGACCACGCTGATGCTGCTGCTGGCGACGCTGTTGCGCCCCGACGCCGGCACGCTGTCGGTCGCGGGATACGACCCGGTCACGCACCCGCAGGCCGTACGCGCACGGATGGGCTGGATGCCCGACGTGCTCGGCTCGTGGACGAGCCTGAGTTCGCGCGCGACGCTGATCACGACCGGTCGGCTCTACGGCGCCGATGCGGCCGGCGCGGTTCGCCGAGCGGACGAATTGCTCGACCTCGTCGACCTGCGCGAACTCGCCGACAGCCCGACTCGGGTCCTCTCCCGCGGCCAGAAGCAGCGACTGAGCCTCGCCCGCGCCCTGGTCCACGACCCCGAGGTGCTCATCCTGGACGAGCCGGCCTCGGGCCTGGACCCGGGCGCGCGGATCCAGCTGCGCGACCTGATGCAGCGGCTCGCCGCAGAAGGACGCACCGTGCTCGTCTCCAGCCACGTCCTCGCCGAACTCGACGAGGTCGCGACCGCCGCCGTCTACCTGGATCGCGGGGCCACGGCCTCGGCCGAGGCGATCACGCAGGCACGCACCTCCACTCGGCTGTGGCGGATCCGCGCGCTCGCGCCGCCCGGGGCGCGCCCGCTCGCCGCGGCCGTCACGGAGCTCACGGGCGTGGCGGCGCAGGTCGACGGCGACGCCGCCCTGATCCCGATCGCTTCGGAGTCCGATGCGGTCGCACTGCTCGCCCGCCTCGTCGCCGCGGGTCTCGGCGTGGTGTCGTTCGCGCCCGCCGTGGGCGAGCTGGAACACACCTTCACGGACTTGAACCGGGCGAAGCGCCCCGCGGAGGAATCATGACCACGCTCGAGACCGTTCGCCCGCAGTCCTTACCGTTCTTCCGCGGCGTCGCCCTCATCCTCGGCCTGGAGCTGCGTCAACGCGTCCGCGGCGTCTCCTCGTACGTCCTGCTCGGGCTCTTCTTCGTGCTGGTCGGTCTGGTCACGGCACTGGTCGTGATCGCGACCGGTGTGCTGTCGGGCAGCGGAGCGACGCCCGGCGGCTGGCTCTACTCGATCGTGATCTACTTCGTACTGCTGCTGACGGGGCTGGTGACGCCCGCACTGTCCGGCAACGCGATCAACGGCGACCGCGACGCCGGCACCTTGGCCACCACCCAGGTCACGCTGGTCTCGACGGCGCAGCTCGTGATCGGCAAGTTCCTCGCCGCCTGGGTGACGGCCCTGGTCTTCCTGGGCAGCACGGTGCCGTTCCTGCTCGTCGCGGTGCTGGTCGGCGGCGTCGGGGCGGCGACGGCGGTCGTCTCGATGCTCGTGCTCGCCCTCGAACTCGGCGTGACCGCCGCGGTCGGCGTCGGACTCTCGGGCATCGTGAATCGCCCACTGATGTCGGTGGTGACCAGCTACCTGGTGATCGCCGCGCTCAGCCTCGGCTCGTTGATCGCGTTCGGCCTGCTCACGATGGTGACCACCTCGACGGTGACGACCTCGTACACGAGCAGCGATCCGACGGTGGCGGAGGACTACTGCGACTCGGCGAGCTACGAGAGTCAGGTGCCGCGCGCCGACTACTACTGGGGCCTGCTCGCGGTGAATCCGTTCGTGGTGCTGGCCGACGCGGCGCCGGCACGATTCGACGAGTGGGGCGGCGCCGCCGACACCTTCAGCGGGATCTCGCTGCTGGTCCGTCAGGCGCAGCAGACGCCGGAGCTGGACGTCGTGTACGACTGCGCGAAGATGGTCGACTTCAATCCCCGGAAGAGCTCGCAGGAGATCATGGCGACCACGGTACCGAGCTGGTTCGTCGGTCTCTCCGTGCACATCCTGCTCGGCGCCGGCGCGCTGTGGTGGGCGATCACCCGCACCAGCACCCCGGCGGCCCGGCTGCCCCGAGGAAACCGGGTCGCCTGAACCCGGCCAGGGCTCCAGCTAACCCGCGGCCCCATCGCTCTGCTCGGCGGCGCGGATCTCCTCCTGGAGGTCGCGCACCGCGGAGCGCAGGGCGCGCTCGGCGTCGAGGCCGGCGGCGCGGGCGGAGGAGACGATCGCCAACAGCAGCGGCCCGAGTTCGTCCTCGTCGGTGATGCCGAGCGGGCCCGCCTCCGCCTCCGCGTCGAGCAACCCGGCCTTCTCGGCCTTGCCGAGCACTTTGTCGGCGAGCGCCAGAGCCGGCATCCCCTGGGGGATGCCGTCGAGCACGCTGGTGCGCCCGGGCTTCTCCACCTTCTTCACGTCGTCCCAGAGCGCGACGACGTCCTCCGCCGTGAGGGCCGTGCCGTCGCCGAACACGTGCGGATGCCGACCGATCATCTTCGCGTTCATCCGCGCGGCCACGTCCTCGATCGTGAACCGGCGTGCCGGATCGGTCTCGGCAGCGGCGATGTCGGAATGGAACAGCACCTGGTAGAGCACGTCGCCGAGCTCCTCGATCACGTCGTCACGGCTGCCGGATTCGATCGCGTCGACGAGTTCGTGCGACTCCTCGATCAAGTACTTCACCAGCGACTCGTGGGTCTGCTCCGCGTCCCACGGGCAGCCGCCCGGCGCGCGCAGAACGTGCACGGTGGTGATGAGTTCGTCGAGTCGGGGATGCGGGGCGCTGGCGTCCGGGTTCACCCGCCCATCCTCGCACCCGCCGGACGTCACCCCGCCGGCCGTCACTCCGCGGGGCGGCGCTGCCGATTGCGTCGGCGCCGGAAGAACCGGTCGATGGAGCGCAGTAGATTGCGGGCCGGGCGCGCGGCGGCGAGGAACCAGTCGGGGTAGTCCAGCGACGTGCGCAACCGGTCGGTCTTCGGCAGCAGCTGGGTCCCCGCGCGTCGAAGGCGCTGCGCGTAGACGAACTCGCGCGCGTAGTAGGGGTAGAGCGCCCAGAACCGGGCCAGGTCGACGAGGCTGCGCAGGCGTTCGCGGCGATAGCGGCTGTCGGTCACCGTGCGATCGAACGGCAGGTCGAACTGGAAGTCGGCCTGGTACGGCTCCGGGCGCACGCGCAGTCCGCGCACCCCGTTCGCGACGTTCGAGCCGTGGATGATCTGCATCCAGCGCGGCGGGCCGACGACGTTCAGGATGTCGGCGAACAACCGGCTGTAGCCGTGACCGGAGTTGAAGAAGACCGTCCGCGGCAGCTCGCCCTCGATGCGCTTCTCGATGTAGGAGATGAACGCGCCGGAGGGCTCGTCGTAGCGGTAGAGCTCGCCCGTGCGCTCGATCTGCACCCCGCAGAGCAGGTTGACGTAGAGCGAGGCCTGAGCGTCGAACTGCGCCTGGATGTCCTCGACGAACCGGGTCGCGATCGCGTCGTCGCTGTCGATCCGCGTGGTGATCAGGTACGGCGCGCCGGCGAGCTCCGCCACCGATTCCTGAACCACGGCACTCGACCACGTCGAGACGTACCGCGGCGTGAACAGCCCGGCGCCGACGCTGTCGATCTGTTCGCGCAACCAGGCGGGAGTGTCGATGTCGAAGAAGACCAACCACTCGAACTCGCGGACGGTCTGCCGCTGGGCGGAGGCGGCCAGCGCGTCGCAGAAGAACGCCCAGCGGTACGCCAGCCACGCGTCGTCGTGCGGCGCCGATCCTTCGAAGCGGACGCTGAATCGCGTCAGGATGACGTGGTCGAACTCGCGCCGTTGCTCGCTCATCGCGACAGCACCTCCGAAATCGCATCGACGTGGGCTTGCTGGACGCGGCCGTGGAACGGCAACGCGATCGCCGTCCGCGCGAACTGCGCCGTGCTGCGCGCATCCCCGCCGGCGATCGGCGCGTCGGCGTAGCGCTGCCCGTCGGCGCAGAGCGCAGGGAAGGTGCGCGCGTACACGTCGCGCGCGGCGAGCTCCTGCAGGATCCGCTCCTGGTCGTCCGGGTCGCAGCGCAGCACATCCATCACCAGCGCCCGCGCGCGCTCCGGCGCGTGCACACGGACGCGCGAACCCGACTCGGCCGCCCTCGTGTAGGCCGCGCGCAGCGCCTGGCGCGCCTGCACCTCTGCCGCGAGCCGGGGCAGCGTCGCCAGACCCACCGCTGCGGAGAGTTCCGGCAGCTTGCCGTTGATGCCGGCGTGCGGGTCGGATCCGCCGTCGATCCCGAAGTTGATCGTGTGTCGCACCCGCGCGTCGAGCTCGTCGTCGTGCGTCGCGACGAATCCGCCCTCGCCGGTGTGCAGCAGCTTCGTGGCGTGCAGCGAGTACGCGGTCGCTGCGCCGCGACCCACGATCTCGTCCAGGCCGTAGGCGTGCGCCGCGTCGTACACGACCGGCAGTCCGTGCGCCTCGGCCAGCGCATCCAGCGCCGGGTCGACGGCGACGCCGAACAGGTGCACCGGGAGGATGGCGACGGTGCGCTCGGTGATGGCTGCGGACACCGCGTCGCGCGCCAGGTTCAGCGTGTCGAATTCGACCGCCGCGAAGACGGGGACGAGTCCGGCGCTCTCGATCGCCAGCGTTGTGGCCCGGAACGTCAGCGGCGTCGTGACGACCTCGCCGCCGCGCGGAAGGTCGAGGGCGAGCAGCGCCGCGGTGAGCGCCGAGGTGCCGGACGCGGACGCCACGACGTGCCGCCAGCCGCCGGCCTCCTCGAGTCGACGCTCCAACGCGGCGACCAGCGGGCCGCCGTTGGACCACCGGGCGCGCTGCCACACCCCCGCCGCCAGCTCGGCGAAGAGATCGCCGTCGGGCGCGAGCGGCTGGCCCAGGGTGGCGATCACGACGGTTCGCCGGGTGCGCGCTTCGCGGCGGACCGCGTCGCCGCGTACTCGCGGACGCTGACGGCGCGTGGGCTCATCACGACCTCGCCGGGCTCGAGGTCGCGATCGACGACGGCGCCCACGCCCACCACGGCGCCGTCACCGATGCGGATCGGGCGCCTCGCCGTTCCGTTGCGGATGATCGCGCCGGCGCCGACGAAGACGTCCTGACCGATCTCGACGTGGCCCAACACGATGCTCTGCGCGGCGAGTGTCGTGAACTCCCCCACGGTGACGTCGTGCGCCACGAGCTCCCCGAACGCGATCGTGCCACGGCCGAGCGTCGTACCGTGTCCGACCCGCGTCGTGCAGGAGACGATCGCGCCTTCGCCCAGCCGCGCACTCGGGTCCGAGAGGTGGGCCGAACCCTCGGCACCGAGGATGGGCAGTCCGGCCTTCTCGATGCGATCGAAGACGGAGCGCCGACCGGCCGGATCGTGAACGGGCACGAACAGCGCGATGTCATCCCACTGCGCTATCCGATCAAGGCTCAGAATCGGCGTGCCATCGGTGGAGAACTCTCGCGGGTCGGAATCGGCGACGAATGCGGCCAGGCTACTGATCCCCCGAGCCTGATAGGAGAGATCCAGCGCCGCCGCGACGCAGGTTCCGCTGGTGCCGAAACACGCCATCCGCGACGGGACGCGGGAATACCCCGGGACATACACTTCATCAGGATATCCGGCGCGGTCGAGTTGAGAGATCCTTCGCCCATTCATCCGGAATACAACGCCACCCGGAATACACCGCGCCCGTGCCGTCACGGATAATCGTCGCGAAGGCGTTCGCAGAAAGTCGGAGGTACGCGTGGGGTCGAGGAGTCCGGTCACTCCCGGTACGCATTCTTTGGATCCGACCCGACCCGATGAATTGTTCGACCGGGACTGGTACCTGCGCACCTATCCGGACATCGCCGCCGAGACCGAGGACGGCTGGACGCACTTCGTGCAGTACGGCGAACTCGAAGGGCGCTCGCCCGGACCCGGATTCGACGCCGAGTACTACCGGCGCACCCACCTCCCGCTGGAGGGCGAACGGCCGTTCACGCACTACGTCGCGTACGGGCGGGACCACGGACATGCGCCCCGGGCGATGGACGTGGACACGATCCAGACGTGGCACGGGATCCGCGCGGCGCTCTCGGGGCGGCTGAACCCCGTGCTCGTGGTCGGCAACGACGCGCGATCCGCGGGGGCTCCGCTGCTGCTGCTGGAGATCGCCGGCCGGCTGCGTTCGCGCGGCTGGTCGCCGGTGTTCCTGCTCAAGCAGGGCGGGCCGTTGTTCTCCCGCTTCGCCGCCCTCGGTCCGACCCTGATCGCCGACGAGGGCTGGAACCTGCCGGCGCTGGGCGCCGCGCTCACCGAGGACATCCCGATCCTGGCGAACACCGCCTGGGGAGCCCTCCTCGTCGATCGGCTCGGCGTCGCCTCCCGATCCGTGGTGTTGATCCACGAGATGAGCGACTACCTCGTCGCCCAGGACCTGCTCGAACCAGTCGGCCACGCGCACACCGTCGTCGCCTCCATGCCCCGCGTGCAGAACGATTTGCAGCGCCTGCTCCCTCCGGGGCCGCGGTTGTCGACGATCGTGCCGGGACTGCGGACGCCGACAGCGACCCGAGCCGGCACGCGCCGAGTGCGCCAGGAGATCGCGAATCGATTCGGCACCGTCGGACCGGTGTACATCGGCGCAGGCTACGCCGACCAGCGCAAGGGCTTCGACCTCTACCTCGAGACGGCGCGCACGATCGCCGGCCAGGATGCCAGCGCGGTGTTCGTCTGGCTCGGCGACCTCGGCTCCTGGGCACGATCCCTCGCCGACGAGGCTGAGACCGCCGGGCTGCGCCTGCTGCTCCCCGGCTTCCGCGCGGACGCGGGCGACTGGTACGCGGCGGCCGGGGTCTACCTGCTGACCTCGCGCCAGGACCCGGGGCCCACGACCGTGATGGACGCCGCCGGAGTGGGCACACCCTTCGTCGGGCTGAACGCCGACATCGGGCTAGGCGACCTGACCGAGGTGATCGAGGCCACCGGCGAGTTCGTGGCCGACACGGACACGCTCGCCGCACGAGCGGCGGCGCTCGCCGAAGCGGAGTCGTCGGCCTCCCGGAAGCGTCGTGCGACGTTCGTGCGCAAGTACCGCTCGCTGGACACCTATGTGGACGACGTCGAGCGCGTCCTCGTCGAAGCCGCGCCGCTGCGTCGCCCGCTCGGCCTCTCGGCCCGCGCGAACGTGCGCCTCCGGCTGGCGTTCCTCCAACTCGTCGAGAGCCGAGCCCGACGCGAGACGATGTGGGCCACCCGAGCGTTCGTGCGCCGATCCGTGCAGAACGCCCGCAACGTGGCGCCGCGGATGGCCGCGAGGATCACCGTGACACGCAGCCCGCGCCTCATCGCGATCGCCGTGGCCCAGACCGACGCGGTCTCGATCCTGCCGGATTCCGGCATCGCGGATCCGGCGCGCACGAGCGAACTGGTGGGCGGAGACCGCGCGTGGCTGTCGAGCCCGCGACTGCTCACGGCGCTGTCGGAGCGAGCCGATCTGCACATCCTGCGCGACCCGGACACGGCGCCGTGGCCGCTCGTGCGCGAGCTGGAGTCGGCGGCCGGCCGGATCGGCCGCGTCAGCCAACACGATCTGAGCGACCCGCCCGGCTGGGTCGGCGCCGGAGAGCTCCCGCCCCGACCGCGCAAGCCGCTCGGGCCCAGTGCCGTTCCGCACCCCAGCGTGGCGCTCACCGGGCAGCCGCCGGTTCGGCTCGCGCGCCCCCTCGGGATCTTCGTGCACGCCTACTACGTCGACGTGGCGACGCAGATCGCCGCCCGGCTCGCGCTGATCGATCATCCGTACGCGCTGTACGTGTCGACGGTAGACGAGCAGCGCGCGGAGGCGATCCGGCAGCTGCTGCCGGAGGCCACCGTGCGCGTGTTCCCGAACCAGGGCCGCGACATCGCGCCGAAGGTCTTCGGCTTCGCGGCCGAGCACGCCGCTCACGACGTCGTCCTGCACCTGCACACGAAGCGCTCCCCGCACCGCAGCGACCTCGACGGCTGGCTCGCCTACCTGCTCGACTGCCTCCTGCCTTCCGAGGAGGGCATCCACGCGATCCTGACGCTCTTCGAACGGGTCGAGCGGGTCGGCATGGTCAGCCCCGCGCTGTACTCCGGGCTCGGCCGGACGGCGAGCTGGGGTCCGAATCGCGCGATCGCGGAGGTCGTCACGTGGGGCAAGGGCTGGGGTGCCCTTCCGGAGGATCACCAGCTCGCCTTCGCCGCCGGCTCGATGTTCTGGGCGCGATCGAGCGCCCTCCGGCCGATCCAGAGCCTGGCCATCCCCGCCGCGGCGTTCAGCGACTCGTCGGCGCCCGACGGCACGCTCGCACACGCCGTGGAACGCCTGATCGGTGTCTCGTGCGCGGTCGCCGGGCTCGATCAGGTCTTCGTGCGGCCCGGTACGGCGTCCGCCGCGGACGGCGGCCTGTCGCCCGCCCAGGTCGCTCGCGTGCTCCAGCGGCGGCGCCTGATCCGTCGGCTGCGGTAGAGCGCTCCGCTCGGCCTGGCGAGCGGACGGCGCGAACGAGAGGGGACGGGCGGGCACGACTCCGGCCAGGAGGAGGTACGGGGGCCGCGATGAGCGCCGTTGCGTGCCGCGCTTCGTCCGATCCCATCGCGGACCCCGGTCTGTGGGCCCCCATCCCCGCGAGATGCCTCTTCTGCACGCGACACGCCGTGGCGGGCGTACCAAAGTGGCATCTCGCAGGGAGGAGGGGGTGCGTCAGGCGCGCAAGCGCCCGCGCAGTGCATCCAGTTCGTGCGACACGGCCTCGGGGAGGCGGTCGCCGAAGCGGGTGAAGTACTCCTCGGTGAGGTCGCACTCGGCCAGCCACGAGTCGGGATCGACCTCGAACAGGTGGGCCAGGGCGTCGTCCGCGATCTCGAGGCCGTCGAGGTTGAGGCTTCCGGCCGGCACCAGGCCGACCGGGGCCTCGACGGCGGAGGCGGTGCCCTCGACGCGACGGACGATCCATTCCAGCACCCGCGAGTTCTCGCCGAAGCCGGGCCAGAGGAAGGAGCCGTCGGCGTCCTTGCGGAACCAGTTCACCTGGAACATCTTCGGCGCCTTCTCGCCGAGGGTCTCCCCCATCTCCAGCCAGTGCGACCAGTAGTCGGCCATGTTGTAGCCGCAGAAGGGCAGCATCGCGAACGGATCGCGGCGCAACGCCCCGACGGGCCCCTCGGCCGCCGCCGTCTGCTCGGAGGCGATGGTCGCGCCGATGAAGACACCGTGCTTCCAGTCGAACGCCTCGGCGACGAGCGGCACGTTGGTGGCGCGGCGTCCGCCGAAGATCACCGCGTCGATGGGTACTCCGTCGGTCTCGTACCAGTCGTCCGCGAGCGAGGGGCACTGCTGGATCGGCACCGTGAAACGGGAGTTCGGATGCGCGGCCTTGGTTGCCGAGGCCGGCGTCCAGTCGTTGCCCTGCCAGTCCGTCAGGTGCTCGGGCACCGCCTCCGTCATGCCCTCCCACCACACGTCGCCGTCGTCGGTGAGCGCGACGTTGGTGAAGATCGTGTTCGCCGTCATCGTCGCCAGGGCGGTGGGGTTCGTGGACTCCCCCGTGCCCGGCGCGACGCCGAAGAAGCCGGCCTCCGGATTGATCGCCCAGAGTCGCCCGTCCGCGCCGGGACGCAGCCAGGCGATGTCGTCGCCGATGGTCTCGACCCGCCAACCCGGCAGCGTCGGCTTGAGCATGGCGAGGTTGGTCTTGCCGCACGCCGAGGGGAACGCCGCCGCCGCGTGGTAGACGCCACCCTCGGGCGAGATCAGCTTGATCAGCAGCATGTGCTCGGCCAGCCAGCCTTCGTCCCTGGCCATCGTCGAGCCGATCCGCAGCGCGAAGCACTTCTTGGTCAGCAGCGCGTTGCCGCCGTAGCCCGAGCCGTAGGACCAGATCTCCCGCGTCTCGGGGAAGTGGCAGATGTACTTGGTCGCGTTGCTGGGCCACGGCACGTCCGGGCGCTCGACACCGGCCGCATCGCGCAGCGGGTAGCCGACGGTGTGCGCCGCGGCGACCCAGGGCGTGTCGGGGCCGATGCTCTCCAGCACCGCGGCGCCCATGATCGACATGATCCGCAGGCTCAGCACCGCGTACGGCGAATCGGTGATCTGCACGCCGCGCTGCGAGATCGGCCCGCCGACAGGGCCCATCGAGAACGGGACGACGTACATGGTGCGACCGCGCATCGAGCCGTCGAAGAGTTCACGCAGCTCGCCCAGCATCGCCTCGGGCTCGCGCCAGTTGTTCGTAGGGCCGGCGTCGGCCTCCAGCGGCGGACAGATGAAGGTGCGGTCCTCGACGCGCGCGACGTCGTTCGGGTCGGAGCGAGCGAGGAAGCTGTTCGGGCGCCGGGCCTCGTTCAAGCGGATCAGCGTGCCGGCGGCGACCATCTCGTCCGTCAGCCTCGTCCACTCGGCATCGGATCCGTCGCACCAGTACACGGCATCCGGCTTCGTCAGTTCCGCCATCTCGGCGACCCATGCGATCAGGCGCGGGTTCCTCGCCGCGGTGGGGCCGGCTGCGGTGCTGCTTGCGATCGTCACGTGACACTCCTCTGTGTTCCGAGCCGTATCCCGGTCGTCCGTGACCCGGGTGTTTTCGGCTGCGGAACCAGAATGCGACGGATGCACCCGGTGGAGTGACGTATTTTCAGGCCAAGAAGGGCCGAAGTTTACGTACAGTAAAGAAATGGCAACAGACCTCCTTCTGCTGGGCAAACGCATCCGGCATTTCCGCACCGCCGCCGGCCTCACCCTCGACCAACTCGGCACCGCCGTCGGTGCCGTGGGCTCGCTGCTCTCGCTGATCGAGAACGGCAAGAGGGAGCCGAAGCTCTCGCTGTTGCAGGCGATCGCCGAGACCCTCGGCGTGTCCGCCGCCGACCTGCTCTCCGCCGAAGCGCCCGACCGGCGCGCCGAGCTGGAGATCGAGGTCGAGCGGGTGCAGCGCGGCGGTACCTTCTCGGCGCTCGGGTTGCCGCGCATCCGCAGCACCAAGTCGCTCCCGACGGAGGCCCTCGAGACGATCGTCGGGCTGCACCGCGAGTTGGAGCGGCGCGCCCTCGCCGCGACGTCGACGCCAGAGGAGGCGAAACGGGCGAACACCGAGCTGCGGTTGCGGATGCGCGGGCTGGACAACTACATGGACGATCTGGAGACGATCGCGGAGCAGATGCTCGCGGAATCGGGCCACGGCACCGGACCGCTGACGCACCGCACCGTCGCCCGGATGGCGGAGGGGCTGGGCTTCGAGCTGGTGCACGTCGCCGACCTGCCGCAATCCACCCGCACCGTCACCGATCTGGAGAACGGCCGGATCTACTTGCCGCCCGCCTCCATCCCGGGCGGCCACGGCCTGCGCTCGCTGGCGCTGCAGGCGATCGCCCACCGGATCCTCGCGCACCGCCGGCCGGGCAGTTACGCCGAGTTCCTGCTGCAGCGACTCGAGATCAACTACTTCGCCGCCGCCTGTCTGATGCCGCGCACGGCGGCGGTCGACTTCCTGCAGGCGGCCAAGAAGGAGCGCAACCTCGCGATCGAGGATTTCCGGGATGCGTTCGGCGTGACCCACGAGGCGGCCGCGCACCGCTTCACCAACCTCGCCACCTCGCACCTGGGGTTGCGCACGCACTTCCTCCGCGTCGGCGGCGACGGCACGCTGTTCCGCGGTTTCGAGAACGACGGTCTGCCCTTGGTGGCGGATGCGAACGGCTCGATCGAGGGTCAGGTGGTCTGCCGCGAGTGGGCGGCGCGTAACGCGTTCGCGCGCACCAGCCGCGCCAGCGAGTTCTACCAGTACACCGATACCCCGGTCGGCACCTTCTGGTGCACCACCCAGACCGGCACGACTCCCACGGAGGAGTTCTCGATCAGTGTCGGAGTACCGTTCGACGACGCACGCTGGTTCCGCGGGCGCGACACCTCGGCCAGGGCCGTCTCGACCTGCCCCGCCGAGAGCTGCTGCCGCCGCCCGGCCGAATCGCTCTCGGCCCGCTGGGCCGCGAAGTCGTGGCCGAGTGCGCGGATGCACGCGCACGTGCTCGCGCCGCTGCCGCAGGGATCGTTCCCGGGGGTCGACGACGCGGAGGTGTACACCTTCCTCGAATCCCACGCCCGCGCCTGACGGGACCGGGCCCGCTCGGCGAGCGCCCGAACTCGACGAGCGCACGAGGGACCGCCGCCGGACGCCGCGCAGGTGGGGCGGCTCGTCCGGCGGCGGTGGCTGTTGCGGCCTACTTCAGCTTCAGCGGGACCGCCGGGCTCGTGCCGACGTTGCCGGCCGCATCCGTCGCCACGGCGATCACGGAGTAGCTGCCCGCGCGATACGCCGCCGAGGCCACGGTCAGCTGCCAATCGCCCGCGGTACCGACGCGGGCGTCGCCCAGCTTGGTACCGCCGACCCAGAACGAGACGGCCACGGTGCCCACATCGTCACTGGAGGTCGCGGTGAAGACGACGCTGCCGGAGACCGTGCTGCCGGAGCGGGGAGAGGTGATCCGCACCGACGGAGCGCGGGTGTCCGCCACGGGGGCCGGGGCGGGGGCCGGGATGGGGGCAGCAGGAGCGCTCGGCGTCGGCGTCGGGATCGGGATCGGCGTCGCGGTCGGGATCGGCGTCGCGGTCGCGGTCGGGATCGGCGTCGCGGTCGGGGTCGGGGTCGGGACGGACGTCGGGTCGGAGGTCGGGGCCGGCGTCGGAGCCGGCGTCGGAATCGCGCCGAGACCGCTGGCCGCCCACTCGACGGCCGCGAGGCGCGCCTGCCCGACGGCGTTGGGGTGGAAGTAGTCGACCGTCGAGATCATGTCGGGCGTGATGGCGGTCGCCGTCATCGCGCCGCCGTCCCAGCGGCAGTCCGGGCCCACGGCGGCACACGCCGCCTGCAGGGCGTCGTTGTACGCGGCCATCCGCGCGATCCCCTCGCCGACCGCGGCCGCGGATTCGACGGCGCCGAGCGGAGCACCGCTCGCGGAGACGCCGCGGAACGGCTTGCACATGCCGCCCACCGACCAGGTGAGCGCACCGCCACCGTTCTTCACCGCATCCCATTCGCCGGGGATGTTCGGTACGGAGGAGAGCACGATGGTCGCCTCGGGCCACGCGAGCGCGATCCGGTTCAGCACCGTCGACGCCGATGCGGCGAAGGCTGCGGCCGAGGTCATCGTGTAGCCGTCGACACCGGCGGTGTTGTCGGGATGGCACAGGTCGTTCCCGCCGATCAGCAGGGTGACGACATCGGCCGAGGCACCGGCCGCGACGGCGGAGGAGATCATCGCGTTGACTCCGCTGATCCGGCTTCCGGATCGCGCGTAGTTCAGGCCGGTGACCTGCGCGTCCGGATTCGCCCGCTGCAACCGGGTGGCGATCGAGTCGACCGCGACGGCCGAACCCGTTGACCAGGAGTTCACGGGGCAATCGCCGGTGCCGCCGCAGGTGGTCGCGCCGCGCGTGATCGAGTCGCCGAGCGACAGCACGGTGATCCCGCGCGGCTCGGCCTCGGCCCTGGCGGGCGTCGCGACGACGCCGGCGACGACGGTCAGGGCGATCAGCGCGGCGGCGAGGAGCCGGCGCGGGGAGGCCGACTGCGCGCCGGTCGACATGAGGGACGCGGTCGAGGAAGGGGATGTGATCGAGGAAGGGGAGCTGGGGAGCGGGCGCGACACGACGCGTTCCTTTCAGGTGATGATCGACGAGGACCGAGCGGGACGGGCCGAATCGGGGCTTCCGGAGTCCGATGCACTGAGTATTCGGGCCAGGAAAGCTAGTGACAATCAGGTTTCGGCACCCGTCGGAGGCGCGCCGGACTCGAATGTTCCTCGCGAAATCGCACCGCCCACCCCGTGCGGGTTCCGGCGCCCCGAAGGAAGACTCACCTCGGCCCGACCGGGCCGACGCGGTTGATCGTGCGCCAGATTTGCACCGTCGCACGACAGACCTGTGCCCACCTTCGCAACGGGACCGGGGTCGATACCGGTCTAATAGATGACGACGACTCAGCTCCGCTCAACCCGTAACCTCGCGGAGCGATCGTCGCGACGAAGGTTGGGGGAACCACTGTGTTGCATCGACGTCGCCCCGGGTCACGCCGCGTGTCCCGCCAGCTCTCCGGGCCGCGTGGGCTGATCGAGCTGGGCCCGGGCTACGGCTCGCTCCAGCCCGACGCCATGCGGATCCGGATGGAGTCGCGGCGGGTCGGACGCGTCGGTCTGCACGCCCTCGCGGCGACCCGCCTCACCTTCGAGCCGATCGCCTTCGGGGCACCCGACATCATGCTCTGCTTCTACGTGACGCGCGGAGCCGTCCACGTGGACACGCCGGACCGGCGCACCTTCTCGGCCGGAACGGTGTTCTTCGCGACCGGGGTGTCGCGGGCCCGATTCGCGATCACGCATCCCAGCACGGTGGTGGTGATCGTGCTCTCCGCGGCCGTCCTCAACGCTGCGGGCATCGAACCGCCGGACGACCACGGCCCGCTCTCCGCCGACAGTGCGCTGGTCGCGGCGACCCTCACCCTCGCCAATGCCTTCACCGGCTCGGACATCGACACCACGGAGATCGCCGAACGGCACCTCGCTCGGGCGATCGAGGAACTCAGCGTGGGCGTCTTCCTCCAGAGCGCCGGGTTCCGCCGCGCCGACGAACCGGTGTCGATCGACGCGCGCGCCGCCGCTCTCGACGTCATCGAGCAGCGCTACATCGACCCCGAACTCACGCCCAGTTCGGTGGCCACGGCGCTCAACGTCTCCGTCCGGCACCTGCAACGAGCGTTCCAGGCCGGCGAGGAGACCGTCTCGGCGGCCATCCGGGACCGACGCACCCGCGCCGCGGTCGACATCCTGACCGACAAGCACGCCGCGGCGCTCTCGCTGCCCGACGTCGCGGCCCGCTCCGGCTTCGGCACGGTCGGCGAGATGCGCCGCGCGGTCTCGACGGTGACCGGGCTCTCGCCGCGGGCCCTGCGCACGTCGGCCGCTGAGCAGCCGTTCCCGTCCGAGGTGCCGTCGCGGACCTGAGCGGCGACCCTACGGCGTCGTCGATACGACCGGGGGAAGCAGCAGGAACCCGTCGGCGATCAGACCCCTGACCTGCGGCAGCACCGCGGTGAGCACGGCCGAGTCGTCGACGTCCAGCAGGTGCTCGAGCGCCGCTGCGATCGCGGCGATGCTGAGCTCGCCGTCGCAGGCGCCGACCACCGCGGCGAGCGCGGTGTCCAGGTCGACCGAGCGCGCGAAGCCGCCACCCTGACGCAGGGTCATCACCGTCGGGTCGTCGTTGCCCGGCCAGTAGTGACGCTCCTCCGTGACGTCTCCCGCGGTCTGCAGGGCGAGCGCCGCGAGCGCCGCGTCGTCGAGCATCCGCTCGGTCGCCATCGCGTCGAGGCAGTGTGCGAGGTGCCCACCGAGACCGGCCGAGTTCGCGCCCAGCTCGGCGTCGACGCGCTCGAAGCGGCGCAGTGGCAGCAGTGCCCGCGGCGCGGCGGGAAGCCGCAGGGTGACGTAGCCGAAACCGACGCCGGTCACGCCTCGCTCCTCGAAATCGTCCAGCCACGCTCCGACGAGGGCGTCGAACGCCGGGCCGGGCCTGGTGCCGCCGTCGCGGATCCAGGTCTCCGCGTAGCGGGCGGGATCCTGCTGCTCCCGCTCGACGAACCACGCGTCCAGCGGCGAGGAGGTGCTCTCCATCCACGCATCCAGCGGCGACTGCTCGCCCTCGATCCAGGCCTCGATCGGGCCGCGCGCGTCATCCAGCCACGCACGGATCCGCGCGAAGGCATCCAGCTCGCGCCGATACTCCCAGTTGCCGAGCAGTTGCGCGACGCCGCCGGGCGTGAGGTGATCCGCCGCGCCGACCACGACCCGGCGCACGATCTCGTCACCGACCAGTCCGCCGTCGCGGTACTCGTACGCCGGCACACCCTGCACCCGCGGCGTGATCACGAACGGCGGATTCGACACGATGTGATCGAAGCGTTCGCCGGCGACGGGCTCGTACAGGCTGCCGAGCCGGAACTCGATGTTGTTGATCTCGTTGAGTCGAGCGTTGAGTTCCGCGAGCTGCAGCGCCCGCGCCGAGATATCGGTCGCGACCACGTGCCCCGCGTGCCGCGATGCGTGCATCGCCTGGATGCCGCAGCCGGTGCCGAGATCGAGGGCACGCTGGACCGGGCGCTGGATCATCAGCCCGGCGAGCGTGAGGCTGGCGCCGCCGACGCCCAGAACGTGGTCTTCCTCGAGCGCGCGGCCGAGCGCGAGTTCGCCGAGGTCGGAGGCGATCCACCAGGAGGCGGGGCCGCGGGAGTCGACCAGATCGTAGGGGCGCAGGTCCAGCGCCGCCGTGATCACGGCGTGCTCCTCGATCTGCAGCAGACCCAGCTCCGCCCCGCCCTCGAGCCCGAGATGCGGGAACGCGGTCGCGGCCTCGCTCGCGTCGAGAGCGTCGGAGAGCAGGAACAGGCGAGCCAGCGCCACCAGCGCGGCCTGAGCATCCGACTCGGGCAGCAACCGCGCGAGCGCGCGCCTCGCCGGCACCCGATCGCCGCGGTGCAGAGCCTGCGCCGCGTCCGCACCCCAGAGCGCCTCCACCGCCGGCACCGTGTATCCGGCACGCACGAGGTCTTGGCGCAGCCGCGCAACGAGTTCGGGTTCGAGACGGATCCGCATCCGGCCATCCTCCCACCCGGGTGCGCCGAGCCGACGCGACCCGCTCGGTCGCGGACGCAAGCTCGGCTGAGACCGCCCGTCAGCCCCCATCGCGGCTGACGACGACTCTCAGCCGAGGTTGTGCTCGTCGTTCACCCGCTCGGCGACCGCCTCGATCACGCCGGGGTCGGCGAGGATGGCGAAGTGTCCGATGATCGGGATCACCACGTTCTCGGCGGCACCCTCCAGTCGGCTGCCGCGCGGGATGTACTGGTCGCGCTGGCCGTAGATCGAGGTGATCCGGGCGTTCGCGGCGCGGGCGGCGTGCAGGAAGCGGATGGTCGCCTTGCGCGGATGGAACTCGCGCAGAGCCCGCCCCGGTGCCACGCGGGACAGCGGGCTGCCGCTGAACGGAGTGGAGATCGCGATCATCCGGTCGATCCGACGTTCCCCGTCCGCGAGATCGTCGACCACCATCATGTGCTTGCCGATCAGCCCGCCCTTGCTGTGCGCCACAACGATCACGCCCCGCAACTCGGCCGCACGCAGGTACTCCTGCCCCAACCGCGCCGAATCGACGATCGGCTGCGCGTTGTAGCCGAGCGCCGGCAGCACGTGGATCGGGTGGCCGCCTTCGTGCAGACGCTCGGCGATCGGACGGAGGAACTGCCAGGTCTCGTAGACGCCGGGGATCAGCAGCACGGGAGCCTTCTCGCCCGCGGCGAAGTGCGCCACGTCCCACCCGTCGCGCAGGTGCCGGAGCCGGGCGGCGTAGGCGTAGCGGTAGTCCTTCACATAGGAGAGATGCACAGAGGAGAGACGCACATAGGACAGATGGCGCAGCGCGCGTCGGCGCAGGGCGCGACCGCGGACCGGTCGATCGCGTCCCGCTCCGAGCCGACTCATTCTCCGGCGTACGCCTTCCGCAACGCCGCGATGTCGAGCTTGCGCATCTGCAGCATCGCCTGCGTGGCGCGCGCCGCACCCTCGGGATCGGGCCCGCCCGTCGTCTCGCCGAGCGCGGTGGGCACGATCTGCCAGGAGAGGCCCCAGCGGTCCTTCGCCCAGCCGCACTGGCTCTCCTCGCCGCCGTCGGAGGTGATCGCATCCCAGAGCCGGTCGACCTCCTCCTGCGTGTCGACGGAGACCGAGATCGAGATCGCCTCGGTGAAGTGGAAGTGCGGGCCGGCGTTCAGCGCTTGGAAAAGCTGCCCGTCGAGCTCGAACGAGACGAGGAAGACGCTGCCGTCCGCCGCGTAGTTCGTCGAGAGGATGCGCGAGTTCGGCAGCAGAGACGTGTAGAAGTCCACCGCCTCCCCCGCTGCCGTGTCGTACCAGAGGAATGTGCTGACCGAGCCCATGATGTTCCTTCCGAGAGGTGTGTTCTGCTCACATTAGGGGGTGAGCCGGACGACGCGACCGTGGCCGGGGGCGACCCAGTCCACACCGAGCGCGCGCAGGGCCGCGAGGCTGCGTTCGGCCTCGACGACATCGGTGTGCAGCCAGGCGGCGAACGGCACGATGCCGCGTTCCGGATCCGTGCCGGCGGCGTCGCCGACGAAGAGGACGCCGTGAGCGAGGAAGGCGACGTGTCCCGGGGTGTGGCCCGGCGTCGCGATGGCCAGCACACCCGGAATCACCTCGCCGTCGCCGTCGATCGGTCGGAGATCCCGCGGCGGCTGCACACGTCCGGCGGCGTTGAGCACGCGGCGGACGGGAGTGCTCGCCTTCTGCTGCCGACGGAGGAGGGGGATGTCGGCGGCGCCGAGGAACACCGTCGCGCCGGTGGCGGACTGCACACCGGCCGCGGCACTCGCGTGGTCGACGTCGTAGTGCGTCAACAGGATCGCGGTGACCGGCTCCGGCCCGATCACCTCGGCGAGCACACCCGTCACACCGGGCTTCAACCCGGGATCGATCACCGCGAGGTGCCCGCCGAGGTCGACGACGTAGCCGTTCGCGGCGACGCTGTTCTCGAGCTGCCGGACGCCTGGCGTGATCTGCCGCATGTGCTCATCCTGCCACCGGGGGCTGGACGCGGCCTGCCCGACGCGAACGCCGCGGAGTAACTAGAGCGGGTTCACCCCGAACGCCGTCGCGAGCTTGTCGATCTTCTTCGCGCGGCCGAGGCGCGGCAGGTCGGAGCCGTCGCGGATGACGCGACCTCGCGCCTCGAAGTCGTCCAGGAAGTCGCGTGCCCAGGCCACGTCGGACGGAGTCGGGCTGATGACCTCGTTGATCACGGCGAGCTGCTCGGTGTCGAGGCAGAGCTTGCCGGTCAGCCCGAGCGAGACGGTCAGCGCCGACTGCTCGCGCAGCACCGGGTGCGAGTTGGAGACGGTCGGCCCGTCGATCGGGCCGGGCAGGTCGCCGATCCGCGAGGCGACGACCAGACGCGAGCGCGGGTACGCCATCGCGAGGTCATCGGCGGAGGTGCCGGTGTCGCGGCGGTAGTCACCGGAGCCGAACGCCAGCCGGAAGCAGCCGCGCGCCTTCGCGATCGAGACGGCCTCCTCGATGCCGAGGGCGGATTCGACCAGCGCGAGCACCGGCGTCTGTCCACCGAGACGGTCGAAGGTCTCGGTGACGTGCTCCGCCGCCTCGGTCTTCGCCAGCATCACGCCGGCCAGTCCGGGCAGACCCTTGAGTTCGTCCACGTCGTCGGACCAGAACGAGGTGGAGTGATCGTTGATCCTGACCCAGGCTCGATTGCCCTCGACGCTCAGCCAGGCGGCGACCGCCGTGCGCGCCTCCGGCTTCGCCTTCGGGTCGACCGCGTCCTCGATGTCGAGCACGATCTGGTCGGCGCGCGAGGTGAACGCGGCGTCGAAGGTGTCGGTCTTGGTCGCGTTGACCAGCAGCCACGAGCGCGCGATCTCCGGGGAGACGTCACGCCCCTTGCGGATGCGAGTCTGCGGGGTGGGGTTCTGCGTCTGCACAGAATCGGGCAACGTCACCTGAATATCCTCATTTCCTCCCTCGCGGGACCGCCGTCCAGGCTACCGGGTGCCCGCTCGCCCCCTTCAGTACTGCTCATAGTGTTCGCGCATCGATCGATTCAGCGAGCAGATCGAGCAGAACGATCCCGCTGAGCCAGCCCCTTCACGAACGCCGCCTGGCCCGCGTGCTGGATGTCGTCATCGATCACGCTCACCAGGCGCACCGCGAGCGTCACCGGCGGGTCCCAGCGGGTGTCGACCACGCGGGCGAGATCCTCGTCCGCGAGGGTGCGGACGAACGCGAGGGAGCGTTCGTGCACCGCGAGGAAGTACTCGCGCAGGAACTCCGCGCTCAGCGCGCCAACGGCGGCGACCTCGGCGGCGGACTGTCCGTATCCGCTGGCCTTCGGCGCGAACGGGAGGCCCGACTTCTCGAACCAGCCGTCGGCCAGCCACGCCTGCTCCTTGGCTTGCTCGCGTTCGGCGAGCGGGGAGAGGTGGTTGTCCTGCACGCGGGTGAGGTGCCAGATCAACCAGGCGACGCTGTTCGCCTCGGGATCGGCGCGGTAGGCGAGGTCCTCCGCCGTCGCGTCGTCGAGAACGGCGAGCACGGTGTCGTGGATGCGCCCGAGGGCGTCAGTGAGCAGTTCGATGGATGCGGTCATGGCTTCCAGTCTGGCCCCTGCATCCCCCGTGTCACCGTTTCGGCGACTGTACAGCGGCAATCGCGGTCGCTACTTTGAGACACCACGACGCAAACGTGTCTCCGCCCTCTGCCGCTCAGGAGAGTGTCCGATGAAGCCGTTCCGCCCCGACTCGCCCTCTCCCCTGCGCAGGATGCTCGGTGTCCTCCTCGCCGCCGTGCTCGTCGCCACGATCGCCCCGTACGCCGCGGCGACCGACGCCGCGCCGAGCGACAGTCAGGAGGCGAGGCGCGCGACGGTCAGCGAGGTGGAGCCGAACGGCAGCACGCAGACCGCGAATCAGGTCGCCCTCGGGAACTCCGTGCAGGGCTCCACCTTCGCCAGCGGCGGCAGCGACGCCGACTACTTCGCCTACGACGCGCCCGCGGCAGGCCGAGCGACCATCCGCCTCACCTTCCCCGCCGGCCTCGGAGCCGACACCGCCTACGAGATGCGCGTCTACAACCAGAACGGCGACGCGCTCTACGATTTCACCGTCGGCGGCGCCGACTACACGGGCGACCGCATCGCCAACCGCAGCACCTTCGTCCCCGCCGGACGCTTCTACATCCGCCTCCTCGGCTACAGCAGCTACCTCGGCTGGGGCCAGACCTACAGCCTGAACACCAGCCTCACCCCCGGCGCCGTCGAAACCGAATTCAACAACGACACCAGCACCGCAGACGTCGTGGCACTCGGTTCCGCCATCCAAGGCTCCACCCTCGCCAGCGGCGGCAGCGACGCCGACTACTTCGCCTACGACGCGCCCGCGGCAGGCCGAGCGACCATCCGCCTCACCTTCCCCGCCGGCCTCGGAGCCGACACCGCCTACGAGATGCGCGTCTACAACCAGAACGGCGACGCGCTCTACGATTTCACCGTCGGCGGCGCCGACTACACGGGCGACCGCATCGCCAACCGCAGCACCTTCGTCCCCGCCGGACGCTTCTACATCCGCCTCCTCGGCTACAGCAGCTACCTCGGCTGGGGCCAGACCTACAGCCTGAACACCAGCCTCACCCCCGGCGCCGTCGAAACCGAATTCAACAACGACACCAGCACCGCAGACGTCGTGGCACTCGGTTCCGCCATCCAAGGCTCCACCCTCGCCAGCGGCGGCAGCGACGCCGACTACTTCGCCTACGACGCGCCCGCGGCAGGCAACGCCACCCTCCGTTTCACGTTCCCGGCCGGCTTGGGTTCCGGAACCGCTTACGAGCTGCGGGTCTACGACGAGAACGGCGACCGGCTGTACGACTTCACCGCGACCGGCGCCGACAGCGACGGCAGTCGGATCGCCGGCCAGCAGATCGCGCTCGCCTCGGGTCGCAGCTACGTGCGGGTGCTCGGTTACAGCAGCTACCTGGGTTGGGGCAAGACCTACGACCTCTCCGTCGCGTTCCCGCTGAACGCCGGCACGCCGACCATCTCCGGCACGCCGAGCATCGGCAGCAGCCTCACGGCGAATCCCGGCACCTGGACGCCCGCTCCCGTGAGCTTCGGCTACCAGTGGAATCGCGACGGTGCCGCGATCTCCGGAGCGACCGGCAGCTCCTACACGGTCACGATCGCCGACGTCGACCGCAAGCTCACCGTCGCCGTCACCGGGTCGAAGCCGGGATCCGCCGCGCAGACGCGCACGAGCGCCGCGGTGACCGGGCGCGGATCCTTCACCGACGTCTCGTCGTCGAACCCGTTCTTCGCCGACATCGAATGGATGAAGGCCGAGGGCATCTCCACCGGCACGAAGCAGGCGGACGGCACGTTCCTCTACAAGCCGTCGGATCCGGTCTCGCGCCAGGCGATGGCCTCGTTCCTCTACCGCTACAGCGACGAGACGTTCACGGCTCCGGCCACGCCGTCCTTCACGGATGTGCCCACGAGCAACCCGTTCTACACCGCGATCGAATGGATGAAGGCCGAAGGCATCTCCACCGGCTATCCGCAACCCGACGGCACCGTGCTCTACAAGCCCGTCGACGCGGTGTCGCGCGAGGCCATGGCCGCGTTCCTGTACCGATTCAGCGACGACACGTTCACTCCGCCGACCACCCCGTCATTCACGGACGTACCGACGACGAGCACCTTCTACACGGCGATCGAGTGGATGAAGGCGGAGCGCATCTCGACCGGATACGCGCAGCCGGACGGCACGGTCACCTACCGACCCAGCAGCCCCGTCACGCGCGAGGCGATGGCGGCGTTCCTGCACCGCTACGACGGCCGCTGAGCGACATCGGTCGCCCCTGAGCCGGCCCCGGCGGGATTCGTTCCGCCGGGGTCGGCGTCCGTGGGGACTGCGCCCGGGAGGGCCACGCTCGTGGGGCCGCTCGCGGGGGCGTGCGCTCGGGGGGCCGTGTCCTTCTGGGCGTCCGCACGGACAGGTGCCGGATACTCTTCCGGTGTCTTCCGGATCCTCGTTCCTCGCGGCTCGGCCGTGGCTCTCCTCCTACGCCGACGGCGTCCCGGCCGAGATCGCGCCGCCGACGCAGACCCTCGTCGACATGCTCGACGCCGCGGTGCGCGGCCACGGCGGCCGGGTCGCCCTCGACTTCTTCGGTGCGACCACCAGCTACGACCGGCTCGGCGAACAGGTCGCGCGCGCCGCGGAGGGTTTGCGCCGGCTCGGCGTCGCCGCCGGCGATCGCGTCGCCCTGGTGCTGCCGAACTGCCCGCAGCACGTCGTCGCTTTCTACGCCGTGCTGCGCCTGGGCGCGATCGTGGTGGAGCACAACCCGCTCTACACCGCCCGCGAACTGCGGCACCAGTTCGAGGATCACGGCGCCACCGTCGCGATCGTCTGGGACAAGGTCGCCGATACCGTGGCCGCGTTCCCCGGCGACGTCGCCGTCGAGCACCTGGTCGCGGTCGACCTCACCACCGCCATGCCGTTGGGCAAGCGTGTCGCCCTGCGGCTGCCGGTGAAGAAGGCCCGCGAGGCCCGCGCCGCGCTGACCACGAAGCCTCGCACCCGCGTCGCGCGGTGGGACGACCTGGTCGGTTCCCGTCGAGTCGCCCGCAAGCATCCGCGGCCGCAACTCGGTGACACCGCACTGCTGCAGTACACCAGCGGTACGACCGGAACCCCGAAGGGTGCCGTCCTCAGCCACGCCAATCTGCGCGCGAACGCCGCGCAGAGCGTCGCCTGGGTGCCGGGGCTGCGCCCCGGTCACGAGACGTTCTACGGCGTGCTGCCGCTCTTCCACGCCTACGGGCTGACGCTGTGCCTGACCACCGCGATCAGCATCGGCGCTCGGATCGTGTTGTTCCCCAAGTTCGATCTCGATCTCGTCATCGCGGCGGCGAAGACCGCTCCGCCCACCTTCCTGCCGGCCGTACCGCCGATCTACGACGCACTGTCGCGATCCGCCGAGCGTGGCGGGATCGACCTGTCGGGCATCCGCTTCGCGATCTCCGGCGCCATGAGCCTGCCCGTCGCGACGGTGGATCGCTGGGAACGCGCCAGCCGCGGCCTGTTGATCGAGGGATACGGCATGACCGAGGCGTCGCCGATCGCGCTCGGCAATCCCATGGGGCCGACCCGACGGCCGGGCACCGTCGGTGTGCCGTTCCCGAGCACGGAGATCCGCCTGGTCGATCCGGACGACCCGACGATCGACCGTGCCCCCGGCGAGTCCGGCGAGTTGCTCCTGCGCGGGCCGCAGGTCTTCCAGGGCTACTGGCGTCGGTCGGACGAGACGGCCGCCACCCTGCTCCCCGGCGGCTGGTTGCGCACGGGCGACATCGCCACCGTCTCCCCCGACGGCTTCGTCGCCATCGTCGATCGCGCCAAGGAGCTGATCATCACCGGTGGCTTCAACGTCTCGCCCACGGAGGTCGAGGGGATGCTGGAGTCGCACCCCGACGTGCTGCGCGCCGCCGTCGTCGGCCTGCAGCGCGCCTCCGGTGGCGAGGACGTGGCCGCGGCGGTCACCCTGCGCGCGGGCGCGGTCTTCGACGCCGGAGCGCTGCGCGACTTCTGCCGCTTGCATCTCGCCGCGTACAAGGTGCCCAAGCGCATCGTGCACCTGGAGGCGCTGCCCACCTCCTTGATCGGCAAGGTGCTGCGCAAACAGGTCCGCGAGCAACTCGAAGGCTGAGCGGGGCGGCCGAACCCCCAGTAGCGTGCGAGACCCCCACGTCGAACGGGGGCCTCGCATGCAGCAGGGGGTTTCACTGAGACGCGCGGTTGCGCCGCGCTAGCATCGCGACATGCGGATCGTCGTCTCGGGCACACACGCGAGCGGAAAGAGCACTCTGATCTCCGACTTCGCGCTCCGCCACCCCGACTTCACCGTGCTGCCCGACCCTTTCGACCTCATCGACGAGGCCTGGGATCAGCCGAGCGCGGCGATGTTCGCCAGGCAGCTGGGTATCGCGGCACAGCGACTCGATGCTGACGAGGTCGCGGGGAATGTCATTGCAGAGCGTGGACCACTGGACTTCCTCGCCTACTTACTTGCTCTCGACGAGGTGAGGGGCGCATCCCTCTCCGCCGATCTCCTGGAGCGATCGACCGCCATCACCGCGGAGGCGCTCCGTCACGTCGACCTGCTCGTCGTGCTGCCGCTCGACTCCGCGGATCCGATCGAGGTCGGCGCCGAGGAAGACCCCGAGCTGAGGCAGTCGATGAACGACGTGCTGATGGATCTGGTCGATGACCCTGATCTCGTCGGTTCGCGGCTCAGGGTGGTGGAGGTCGTCGGGATCCCGAGTGACAGGCTCCGCCGACTCGAGGAAGTCGTCAGCGAGTTCTGAACCCGGAGGGAGGGGGTTGTCAGTGAACGCGGTGCAATGGAAAAGGCCCGGAGCCGAAGCTCCGGGCCTGACGTTGTGGTGGATCCGAGGGGATTCGAACCCCTGACCTCTTCATTGCGAACGAAGCGCGCTACCAACTGCGCCACGGACCCTTGGCGTTGTCTCGAGGCCTGCAGTGCCCCGAACAACTCGACAAGACTAGCACGCCCCGGGGGCGGCCTTCGCCACCGCCCCGGCGCTGCCGTCCGCCGGACTACGCGCCTCGGCGACGCTGCAGCGCCTGGTCGAGGTCGATGGCGTCGACGCCGTCGATAACGCCCATCGACGCGAAGCGGGAGGTGGGCTTGGCGGGCTCGGCAGCCGGAGCGGCCTGACGCGGGGCGCGGATCGGCGCCACCTCGGGAGCCGCGGCCGCCGCGCGCTGCGCGAGTTCCGCCTCCGCCGCCGCCGCGCGCATCCGCTCGACCGCGTCGATCGACGCCATCGCGCTGGCTGCGACGGAACCGCGCGAGAGGTAGAGCGGCTTGGGCAGCGGCTGCGGCGTCCAGCCAGGGGCTTGCTCCTCGGCACTGATCGTTTCGATCACATCGGTGTCGGGGTGCGCGATCTCGGCCTCGAAGACCTCGGCCGGGCGGTACTCGGCCTGCGCCCGTTCGGCGGGCGCGGCTGCGGCTACGGTGCCGCGCTTGCGCCCCGGAGCCAGCATGATCAGCGTGCCGAGACCGGCGGTGAACACCGCGCCGGCGATCACCGGCACCAGCCAGCTGCCACCGAACGCGAGCAGCACGAGTCCGACGATGCCGCCGATCAGCCCGAGCAGCACGCCCAGGGCGGCCGACTGGCGCCAACGCAACGCGCTCGTGCCGGTCTGCGCGCTGCGCCGGGTCTGCACCGCCACCCGGTGCAGTGCCTCGCGTGCCGCTTTCTCCGCCTGTGCCAGCTCCATCGCCTGTGCCTTCTCTTCGGCTCGTCGTCGTGTCTCGGTCGCCCGGAGCGTCCGCTGCTGAGCGGCGACTTCTCGGGCGGTCGCCTCGGCACGAACGTGCTCGGGGACCTCCGCCGTCTCGGCGAGGATGCGCAAGGTCTGCTGCAGCCGCACCGCGTTGCGCTCAGTCGCCAGGAACGACCGTCGACGCAACCACGTCGGAATGAGGTAGACGACCCACAGTGCGGCCGCGAGCGCCCAGACGACGCCACCACCCAGCCAGTCTCCACTCATGCGGTCAACCGTATGAGTTGCGCGACACGGATCGCGTGATTACGGGTAGGTGTGTCCGTACGGATCCGCAGATCCGTCGCCGATCAGGCGATGACTCGGGGCGGCCAGGCCGATGCCCGATGGCGGGCCGGACAGCCCGGATCGGTGCGAGGCCCGCAGGTCGGCGTCGCTCGGCACGCCGACTTCGTGCGGCACCTGACCGTCGAGCCAGCGGCGCAGCACACCGCGCGGCACTTCTTCGCCGACGAGGGCGAAGCAGAAGTGGTCGCGCCAGTCGCCGTTGATGTGGATGTAGCGCCGACGCAGCCCTTCGTAGCGGAAGCCGAGCTTGTCGACGACGCGGAGGGACGGACCGTTCTCGGGTCGGATGCAGATCTCGATGCGGTGCAGGCCGAGATCGAAGAACGCGTAGTCGGTGGCGAGCGCGACCGAGGTGGGGGTGAGGCCACGGCCCGCGAAACGCTCGGCGACCCAGTAGCCGATCGAGGCGGAGGAGAGCGAGCCGTAGCCGATGTTGGAGACGTTCAGCTGTCCGGCGAGTTGGCCGTCCCACTCGATGATGAACGGCAAGCCGCCGCCCACGCGAGCGTTCTGCTGCAGCGAGCGGATGCTGGCACGCACGTCGAACGGGGCGCCGCCGCGCGGATCCGAGGCCTCCCACTGCCGCAACCAACTGCGATTGGCGATGAGTTCGCGCTCCAGGCTCCGCGCGTCGCGCAGACGGATGGGGCGGATCGTGACCCGGCCCTCACTCAGCGTCGGAATGGGGAGCGCCATAACTCCGAGCGTAGCCCGTTTTCGGGCGGCTTCCTTCTTCGTCGGTTGCGGAGGCTCGAAGGTCCCTAACACGGTGAATCCGGGGTCGAGTCGTCCCGGATCGCCGTCCCGGTGCGTTCAGTGTCAGTGGTCCGCGCTGGAATACTCGTATGGATCAGACGAGGCGACAGCAAGCACCGCACGCGGTGCGCGAGAGTCGAGTAGCCAAAGGCCGCTGATGAACAATGTCGGCGAAGCCGTCCCTCCGGTGGTTGAGCTTGCCGACTTGTCCTGAGCCTGTCGAAGGGAACCCGGCCGACCGTATCGAAACCCTTGCACCTGCTCTCAAGAGAGGATGCATGGGTCTCGATACGCGTCGGCCGGATTTCGACAAGCTCAACCACCGCGAGGGCCGGCTTCGCCGGCGGCGCCCATCAGCGGCCTTGGGCTACTCGACCAGCGAGAGGGCGGACACACCAGTGGGATGCCTTTTCCAACGGCACCACCGCCGAACAAGCCGGATTCTGAACGCCCGACCCGCGACCCCCGCTGATCGAGCCCGCCGAAAACACAACGCGGCAAGCTCAACCAGCGGTGACGTCAGTCCTCGAGGCCGCCGACGAAGTCCTTCAGCCACGGGCGCAGGTCGGGGCCGAGGTCCTCGCGGTCGGAGGCGAGCTGCACGATCGCCTTGATGTAGTCGAGCTTGTCGCCGGTGTCGTAGCGGCGGCCACGGAAGACGACGCCGTAGACGCCACCGAACTCGGCCGGGTCCTGCGCCATCCGCTCCAGCGCATCCGTCAGCTGGATCTCGCCGCCCTTGCCGGGCTCGGTCTCGTCCAGAACGCCGAACACCTCGGGCTTGAGCACGTACCGTCCGATGATCGCGAGGTTCGACGGCGCGTCCTCCTTGGACGGCTTCTCGACGAGACCGGTGATCCGCACCACGTCGTCCTCATCCGTCGTCTCGACCGCGGCGCAGCCGTACAGGTGGATCTGGTCGGGGTCGACCTCGAGCAGGGCGACGACGGTGGTGTCGCGCTGCTCGGCGACCTCGATCATCCGCGCCAGCAGCAGGTCGCGCTCGTCGATCAGGTCATCGCCCAGCAGGACGGCGAACGGTTCGTGGCCGACGTGCTTCTGAGCGCGGGAGACGGCGTGGCCGAGTCCCTTCGGGTCGCCCTGGCGCACGAAGTGGATGTCGGCGAGCTCGCTCGCCTTCTGCACGTGCGCGAGCTTCTTGTCGTCGTTCTTCTTGGTCAGGTTGTGCTCGAGCTCGGGAACCGAGTCGAAGTGGTTGCTGATCGCGTTCTTGTTGCGGCCGATGATGACCAGCACGTCGTCGAGACCGGCGCCGACGGCCTCCTCCACCACGTACTGGAGTGCCGGCTTGTCGACGACCGGAAGCATCTCCTTCGGAATGGCCTTGGTCGCGGGAAGGAAGCGGGTGCCGAGGCCGGCCGCGGGGATGACTGCTTTTCGAATCCGAGTGCCCATGGGGCGCCATACTACTGGGACCGATGAACGGCAATGTTTCAAGGATGGGACGCGTGACGCCATTGGTCACCCCCAGCCCGGGGCATGATGTCCCGTCCGCGGTGCGCGACCCGGCCTCCTTTAGAATGTGCGCATGGCAGCCGACATCCCCCACGAGAAACGGGCACTCCGGGCGGAATTACGCGAACGACGACGCAACGCGACGACGACCGAGCGCGAAAAGGCGACGACTTCGCTGACCGCCCGCCTCATCGACCTGGTGACCGAACACGGCGCCAGGTCGATCGCGTGTTACCTGTCGGCGACCGACGAGCCCAACACCCGCCCGTTCCTCGGCTGGGCGGAAGGCCGCGGCATCCGGGTGCTGTTCCCGATCACCCGGCAGGACGGACTCTTGGACTGGGCCGTCGGCGACGGCCACACCGAGACCCAGGGCCTGTTCGGGATGCCGGAACCCGTCGGGGACCTGCTCGGCCCCATCGCCATCAACGACGTCGACCTGATCATCGTGCCGGCGGCGAGCGTCGACCGGAGCGGGATGCGGATGGGCTGGGGGCGCGGCTATTTCGACAAGACCCTCGGGTCGATGGAAAAATGTCCTCCGGTTTACGCGGTCGTCTTCGACAACGAGTTCGTCGATCGGGTTCCGAGCGAGGTCCACGATCAACCGGTCGACGGAGTCGTCACCCCCTCCGGCACCACCCGCATCCGGCGCTGACGCCGCCCCACCTGCTCGGCGACGCATCCGTCGCACCGAGAACGCACCGCAACGAGGAGCATCCGTGCCCGTCTACTCATACCGCTGCACCCAGTGCGGCAACGCCTTCGACATCCAGCAGGCCTTCACCGACGACACTCTCACCGAGTGCCCGTCCTGCCAGGGCGCGCTGCGCAAGGTGTTCAGCGCCGTCGGCGTGACCTTCAACGGCTCCGGCTTCTACCGCACGGATTCGCGCTCCGGCTCGAGCTCGTCGGTGCCGAAGTCGGATTCCGGCTCCGGCTCGAAGTCCGAGGGGTCGAAGTCCGAGGGTTCGAAGTCCCCGGCCGCGAAGTCCGAATCGAAGCCGTCCTCCCCCGCGTCCAGCGGGAGCACCTCCTCCGGAACCTCCTCCAACTGATCTCGACCAGAACGGACATCCCATGATCAACGGATTCAAGGAATTCATCCTCCGCGGCAACGTGATCGACCTGGCCGTGGCCGTGGTCATCGGCGCCGCGTTCACCGGCATCGTGAATGCCCTCGTCAACGGCGTTTTCACGCCGCTGATCGGTGTGCTCTTCAACGCGAGCGACCTGGACGGCATCGGCCCGGTCATCCGCGAGGCGAGCGGGGACGACGCCGCGCTCGTGCTGAACCTCGGTGGCGTACTCGCGTCCGTCATCCAGTTCCTCCTCGTCGCGATCGTGCTCTACTTCGCCATCGTGATGCCGATGAACCATGTGAAGAAGATCGCCGCCGCCAAGAAGGAGGCCGGCCAGCCCGCCGTCAGCGTCGACACCCCGCCGACCGAGCTGGAGCTGCTGATGGACATCCGCGACCTGCTCGCCAACGGTGGCACGCCCAGCGGCGATCTGCACCACGGCAAGCACACCGACTGAACCGCACCTCCGAAGGACCCCGCCCTCGAGGGCGGGGTCCTTCGTCGTTGCGCCCCTGCTTGGGGGCACGGCGACCGCGTACTACGTCGGAGGCCGGCGGGACAATGGATGAGAGAACCCGAGACAGCGAGGCACCAGTGACCGCAGCGCCGACGCGCTCGACGTCCACGATCGGCGACGCCAAGATCGCGCGGATGTTCGCGGGTGCACCCGGTCTGCGCGACTTCGGCGGCGCGTTCGGGCCGGCCCTCGGTGAGCCGTCCGCGTTCCGCGCCCGACTGATCTCGATGACGCTCGCCGGCGTTCAGGTGCACAAGATCGACGCGACCGCGCACGTCGGTGTGCTCGGCTCGGTGTTGGGCCGCGGCACCCGCGCGGACGTCATCCGTTTCGTCTTCTTCGTGCAGGGCAGCGCCGACACGGCCGAATCCGCGCCGCCGCGCCTCGACCCCGTCGGCAGCGCACGCCTGCTGTCGCCGACGGAGGTGGTGCCCTTCAACGCCACGACAACGACGACGCTTCTGATCGTGGACGCGCCGATGCTCGTGCTGCCCTCGGTGCTCGGCGCCGCTCGCCGCGGCAGCTCGCAGCCGGCGATCGGCCCGAACGCGGTGACGAGCGCGACGATCGCCTTCCTGGAGACCACCCTGAGCCTGGCCGCCGCGAGCGGCTCCGACGACGTCTTCCACGTCGAGCGGGCGCTGACCGGGCTGCTGACCGCTGTCGCCCACAGTGCGATCGCGATCGACGCGGTCGAGGCGACGGACGTAATTCCCGTCGCGACGGATCCGACGGTCGACGATCTCACCTTCGAACGCGCGAAGGCGCTGATCCGCGCCGAATCGCATCGGCCCGAGCTGTCGATCACCGATCTCGCCGAGCGGCTCGGCACCAGCCAGCGGAGTCTGCAGCGCCTGTTCGCCAAGCGGGAGCTGTCCGTCTCGGAGGCGATCCGGAACGAACGTCTGGAGGTGCTCGCGGCTCGCCTCGCCGATCCGGCGGCGACGGACTCCGTCGCGGCCCTCGTGACGGCGAGCGGCTTCGGCGCGATCGACTACGCGCGCCGCGCCTTCGTGCAACGCTTCGGCGTCTCGATGTCGCACTATCGGCGCGGCCTCCGCGCCGACTAGGCCGGGTCGGCCGAGTAGGCCGACGAGGCCGGTTGGGCAGAGGAGGCCGGGTCGGCCGCAGCGGGATGTCGCCGCTTTAGCCCCAGTGCGGCGGTCGCTCCCGCGTCAGGTGATCCTCGCCGGCCGGACGCGGTGCGTCCGGGTCGGGCGTCGGCGGGTCGTGCGGAGCCGGATCCGTGCCGGGCTTGGCGGGAAGCGTCGCCCGCCGACCGCCGCGGGCGCGCCGCAGCGGTCGGTCGGCGCCGGCGGGCGCCTCCGGATCAGTCACCGGGCAGCGGAGTGATCGGCTGCGTCTCGGCCTGCGATGCCGAAACGGGTCGGGGTTCGACGGGCGGCTCCACGACGGGCTGAACCGCAACGGGCGGAGTCGTAACGGGCGGAGTCGTTGCTGCGGACGGCTCGGCCGCCGAGTCCGCATCGGTCCGGGCGCCGATCAGGCTCGCCACGCGACCCGCGACCTCTTCGGGGTCGGCGAACAACTCGAAGTTGTGCACCCGGATGTAGTGCCAGCCGAGTCGGCGCAGCAGTTCGGGTCGCAGCCGCAGCGAGACCCGCAGGCTCTGCGCGCTGACGTCGCGATCGGTCTCCACCACAACGGCCCGGGTTCCGTGCGCGGCGACGAGGGCGAGCTTGCCCTTGTGGCCGACGTTCACGCGCAGGCCACGACGCTCCAGCCGGGCCGCCAGGTCGACCAGCATCGGCTCGGAGTAGTCGTCGCGGTCGCTGGGCAGCTCGCGTTCCTCGGCCTCCTGCAGCACCTGCGCCAGCGCGACCATGCCGTAGCGCATCCTCGATTCGTCGATGTCGCCCGGGCGGAAGCAGGAGACGATGTCCATCGAGCGGCGCGCGCGGGTCATCCCGACGGCGAGCAGGCGCTCGCCTCCCGGCTCGGCCAGCGCGCCGAAGTTCGAGAGCAGTCGGCCGTGCGGCGTGCGCCCGTACCCGATCGAGAAGATCACCCGGTCGCGGCTCTGCGCGACGGACTGCTCCAGCGTCACCACCGTGAACGGCTCGGCCCGGTCGCCCAGGATGAAGTCGTTGAGGTCGGGACGCTTGGCGAAGGCGGTGAGCACCGCCTGCTGCACCCGCACCGCGTGCCGCGGGCTCGCTGTGATGACCATCAGCGACTCGCGAGGGCGGATCACGGCGTGCTCCAGCACCAGCTCGACGACCTTGGCGACCTCGGCATCAACGGATTCGACGGCGCCCGAGTCGTTCTCGGGCATACCGTGACCGCTCGCGATGTAGTGGAAACGCAGGGAGTCGTGACCGAGGAAGGATCCCGCCCACGGCAGCGAGTCGATGCGGCCGCCGTAGAAGCGGCGGTTCACCAGCTCTGCGAGGTCCTCGCCGCCGGCGCGATAGCTCCTGGTCAACGACACCGTGTTCAACAGCTCACCCAGGCGGGCTAGGGCGGACATCGAGTGCAAGGTGTCGACGTCGGTGCGCGGGGCGACGGTGCCGAAGCCCATCGTCTCGTTCACCCGCAGCTGGAAGGGAGTGGGGGTCTGCGTGACCGGATCACCGAACGCGACGACCTGCTTCGCGCGCCGGATCGCGCCGACGTTCTCGGCGAGGGTGGTCGCCCCGGCGTCCACGAGGAAGACCGCGTCGAACGACGTGTCGATGCCGATGCGGTTCACCTCGTACGGCGAAGCGAGCCACGCCGGCGCCAGCACCCGGGAGAGGTGCGGGGCGGCCTTCTGCAAGGTCTGCGGCGTGGTGACATCCGACTTGAGCAGCGCGCGCAGGGCGTCGCGCTCCTCCGGCCAGTCCACGAGCCCGATCTTCCAGGTCTCCGAGAGCTTCCAGGCGAGCAGCTCGGCGGAGGAGGCGGCGTGCGCCTCGTCCACCAGCTTGAAGTCGGCCTCGAGCCGGTCCAGCACCGAGGTATTTCCGCCGAGCAGAGCGCGCTCGTCGGTGAGCATGATCTCCAGTGCGGAGCGCCACCAGGCGAGATCGAGTTCGGCGGCGACGGCCTCCTGCGGCACGTGCCGGCGGGAGAGGTCGGTGAGCAGCGGATCCAGACCCAGCTCGCGCAGCTTGGCCAGCAGCGCCGTGCGCTCCTGCAGGTTGGTCAGCACTTCGCTGTCCTCGGCGAGCCCCGAGATCATCGAGTTGAGCTCGGCGATCGGCAGGGATGCCAGCTGCAGGTTGCCGCCGGCGCGCCCGATCGGCGCGTCCAGCCGGGCCAGCTCGTCCGCGACCTGCTGGTACGCGACCTGCACGTCCGCGACGCCGACCGGCACCTCGGGAACGGCGCCCGCAACGGCGTAGCGCTGCCAGAGCGTGCGCTGCTGCGCGACCCGGCGCAGGCTCGCGTTCATGTCGGTCACGTGCGCCCCCGGGCGCATGTACTCGCGCGCCAGTTTCTTCAACCGGCGCCGGTTCGCCCCCGACATCGCCGCGGCCTCACGGCGCGGCGCGGTGGCCGTGATCAGATCCTGGATCGAGCGGTCGAACACCGCGGGCTGGAACTTGTCCAGCGTCTCGCGCACGTCCTGCAGCAGCCGCAGGTAGATGCCGAGTTCCGCGATCGACTCGAAGGGGCGCATCCGGGTCTGGCCGATCACGTCGTTCGCGCGGTCGAGCAGGCGCGGCAGGTCGCGCAGGTGCAGCCGCTTGGCCAACTCGTGCGCGGCGTTCGCCTCCTCGGTCGAATCGAAGTGCGCGCCGTACCAGGGCGAATCGCCCGGTCCGTAGCGGAACTCGCCCAGGCGGGCCGACTGGATCAGCATCCGGGTCGCCTCGACGCGGGTGTGCGCCAGGGCCTCGACGGCCTGGCGGTCGAGCCGCGCGGTCGTGGACGGCGGAGTGCGCAGCACGCTCAGCCGGGCCAGCTCCTCCAACGCCTCGAGCGCCGACACCGTGAAGTCGGCGTCTCGACGCGAGAGCGCGCCGCGGTAGTCGAGCAGCACCTTGCGCAGCCGCAGCAGCGCATCGTCGATGTCCGAGACGGAGGGCTTCGCGGCCTTCTCGTTGCGGGTGATCGACTGGATCAGGTCGCGGCGCAGCGTGCGCGGGCTGACGGCGACGCCGCCCAGGCCGGCGGTAGCGAGCCGGTGGTGGATGCTGTCGAGGCTGGAGCGGCGCGCGCCGACCACGAGCACCCGCTTGTGCTGTGCGGCCAGGGCGCCGATGGCGTTCACGATGGTCTGGGTGCCACCGGTTCCCGGCAGGGTCTTCACCACGAGCGAGTTGCCGGCCGCGATGTTCGCGATCACCTGCTCCTGCTCCGCGTCGGCGTCGAGCAACAGGTTGTCGGTCGCCGGCGGGCGCTCGTCCTGCGGGATGATCGAGGCGACCTTCTGCGTCTCCTGCAGCGTGCGCTTGGCCGCCGGATTGCCCGCCAACGCGTCCAGCACCGGATGCTCCAGCTGCCGGGCGTCGCGGAGCATGTCGCCGGCGACGTCGGCGAAGCTGGACACCACGAGGCGCGGCTGCACCGCGAACCACGGCAGGTGCGAGGTGAGCCCGCGCAGCTGATCGATGACGGGCTGGGGCTTGAAGACGCCGTTCTGGATCGCCAGCTCGACGAACGTGGCGGGATCGATCGAGATGCCGAACTGCTGCTTCAACGCCCGTGCGAGCTGCGGGTTGAAGAACGGTTGGCCCTTGAGCTTGAGCTCGTAGTCGCGGCCGTACCGGCGGATCGCGAGCGGACGCAGCAGCACCGGAGCGGTGAAATCGGTCTCGCCGACGGTCCACTGCGCGAGTCCGATGGCGAGGTGCACACCCTCGATGCCGCGGACGGAACGCAGCTCGATGCCCTTATCGGTGATCGCGGCGGCGGCGGCCTTCGCGGTGCGCAGCGCCAGCTCGTCGCGGATGAGCGAGGACAGCAGCGTGGTCTTGCCCGAGATGAAGGGCGGGAGTCCGCCGGGGTGCGTGCTGGAGAGTTCGATGCGGGTGCGCGGCGCGTCCACGAAGTGCAGCAGCGGTGATGGGCCGCCGATCGCGGCGATCTCCTCGCGCCAGTCCCGCCAGACGGGTTCGGCGATGTTGCCGGTCTGGAAGCTCGGATCCGCCGTGGTCACGGTGACCGGCGAGGTCGCGTTCGGGAGGCTGAGGTCGGAGTTCTCCCGCTTGTCGCCCGGCTCCGGCGCGTTCGCCACCGGCCCGGGTCCTGGGAAATCATCGACTCGTTGCACACGGACACACTAATCCGCGAGTCTCCGAATCCCCGTAACGACGGGCGGTTGCGCCCTTTTGACCATCTGCTTTCTCGAGCGTGCGCCCTTGTGATCCTCTGCCCCGACGAGACGATGTCGGTGGTCGGCGCTAGCGTCATCGCCATGACAGAACTCATCGCCCGCTTCGCCGTCGTCGGCTGGGAGCCGACCAGCCTCGCCGCTGTGGATCCGGCCGGCCCGGAGTGGGCGGGGGCGGTGACGATGCGCAAGGACTTCACGGCCGGCATCGTCGGCTCCTCCGTCGCGCACTTCCTCTCCTCCGGCACCGAGGAATCGCGCGGCTACCTCGCCGCGGAACGGATCACCGGCACGCTCACCGACGGCCGCAGCGGCTCCTTCACCGTGCACCACGGCGCGCTGCAGCATCCGAGCGACGACTCCGCCTTCGGCTACATCGTGCCCGGCACCGGCACCGACGACTTCGCCGACTTCGCCGGTTCCGCGCGGATCGTGCACGATGACGACGGCCCGTCCTTCGTGTTCGAGCTCGCCTGACGCCGCCGCGGATCTCCTACGCTGGCAGCGATGCCTTCCCTCTCCCTCCGTGAGCTCAACGCCCGCGGCCGCCTCCCCCTGCGCGCCCAGCTGCGCGATCCCCGCCTGATCGGCACCGAAGCCCTCGCCGGGGCGGTCACCACCCTCGCTCTGGTGCCCGAGGTGATCTCCTTCGCGATCATCGCGGGCGTCGATCCGGTGAATGCGATCGTCGCCTCCGTGGTGCTCGCGGTGGCGATGTCGTTCCTCGGCGGGCGGCCGGCGATGGTCACCGCGGCCGCCGGATCCGTGGCCCTCGTGGTGGCTCCGCTGGTGCACAACAGCGGCGTCGAGTACCTGCTACCGACGGTGCTGCTGGCGGGGGTCGTACAGATCGCCTTCGGTGTCACCGGCCTCGCGAAGCTGATGCGGTTCATCCCGCGCTCGGTGATGATCGGATTCGTCAACGCGCTGGGCATCATGATCTTCCTCGCGCAGGTGAACGCGCTGATCGACGTGCCGTGGCCCGTGTATCCGCTGTTCCTGCTGACCCTCGCGATCATCTGGCTGTTCCCGAAGCTGACGAAGGCGGTGCCCGCGCCCCTGGTGGCGATCGTCGCGCTGACCGCGATCACGATCGGCTTCGGCATCGTGGTGCCCACGGTCGGCGACGAGGGCTCCATCGTCGGCGGGCTACCCGGCATCACGCCGTTCGGGGTGCCGCTCACCATCGAAACGCTGGTGCTGATCGCTCCTTACGCGCTCGCCGTCGCCTTCGTCGGCCTGATCGAGACGCTGCTCACCGCGAAGCTGGTCGACGGCCTCACCGACAGCCGATCGGACAAGAAGCGCGAGTCGTGGGGCCTCGGCGTCGCGAACCTGCTCGCCGGCCTCTGGGGCGGCACCGCGGGTTGCGCGATGATCGGCCAGACCGTGGTGAACGTGTCGATCGGCCGCGGCCGCACCCGGCTGTCGACCCTGTTCGCCGGGCTGTTCCTGCTGATCTTCGTGGCCCTGTTCTCCGGGCTGATGGCGCAGATCCCGATGGTCGCGCTGGCCGCGGTGATGATGGTGGTCGCCGTGCGCGCCTTCGACCTGCAGAGCGTGCGCCCGTCGGTGCTGCGCCGGATGCCCCGCGCGGAGACGGCGGTGATGGTCACCACGGTCGTGGTGGTCGTCGCCACCAGCAACCTCGCGATCGGCGTCGGCGTCGGCGTGGTGCTCGACGCGATGCTGCTGCTGCGCCGCGCGGCCGTCTCGTTCCGGGTCCAGCGCACGCTCGACGGCGACACCGCGAGGTATCGCGTCCGCGGCGCGCTGTTCTTCGCCTCCGCGCACGACCTCCCGGAGGACTTCGACTACCTCGGCGACCCCGAGCGCATCGAGATCGACCTCACCGGAGCCCCGGTCTGGGACGCCTCCAGCGTCGCCGTGCTCGACGGCATCGTCGCCCGCTACGCCGCCGAGGGCAAGACCGCCCAGGTCACCGGCCTCGACCCCCGCAGCACCACCCTGCACACCCGCCTCAGCGGGCACCTCTGAGCAGGGGGTTGTCACTGCGTCCCGCGGTCGCGGGACGCAGTGACAACCCCCTTTAGAGCCCGCCCGCACGGGCGACGGCGCCGTACCAGTGCGCGCTCGGCTTCGGCGTGCGCGCGAAAGTCTCGCGATCCCAAGCGACGAGGCCGAAGGTGGGCGCGTAGCCGCTGGCCCACTCGTAGTTGTCCAGCAGGCTCCAATGCTGATAGCCGAGCAGGTCGATGTCGTCGTCGAGCACGGTGTGCAGGCGCCGCAGCGCCTCATCCGTGTAGGCGATCCGCCGGCTGTCGTCCGCGGTGGCGATGCCGTTCTCGGTCACCATCACGGGCACTCCCCCGCTGAGTTCCCACGCGGCGCGCACGCCCAGCTCGGCCGCGGGCGGGAAGAACTCCCAGCCGGTCAGCGTGGTCTCGACGTCAGCCGCGACCGGGCGCGGCCCTTCGGGCCCGATGAACGTGCGGGTGTAGGCCTGCACCCCCACGAAGTCGTCGCCGCGTGCCGCCTCCAGGTACCAGTCGTCGCGGGGGTGCCCGTACTCGTGCAGCTTCTCCAGCGCGCCCGGTTCGGGCTCGCCATCCGCCCCCAGCGCCGGGGTGAACGCCTGCGTCGCGACGGTCCAGCCCGAGCGGATGCCCGGCACCGTCGCGAGGATCTCCCGCGAGCGCCGATGCGACGCGAGCAGCGCGTCCGCCACCGCGAGATCCGGATTCGGCAGGCCGTACGCGACGAGGTTGTGCGCGTCCTCTCCCCCGGCGAGCATCGCCGCGATGTTCGGCTCGTTGATCGTGCAGACGTAGCGGACGCCGTCGGCGACCACCGGCAGCGCCGCCTCGGTGTATCGCGCGAACAGCTCAGCCGCATCCGGCGCGCGCCAGAAGCCGTCGCGCGCGAACCAGCGCGGCACCGTGAAGTGCATCAGCGTCACGATCGGTTCGAGGCCGAACTCGTGCGCCGTGTCGACCATCCGCCGGTAGTGGTCGATCTCGGCGCGCGAGACGAAGCCGCGCTCGGGCTCGATCCGGGCCCATTCGATGCTGAAGCGGTAGGAGTTCAGGCCCAGCTCGGCCGCGATCCGCATGTCATCGCGGTAACGGTGGTAGCTGTCGGCCGCGTCGCCGCTGGGTTCGACGATCGAGGTGCCGGGGCGGTGCTCCTCCAGCCACCAGTTGGAGTTGACGTTGTTGCCCTCGATCTGGTGCGCCGCCGTGGCGGCGCCCCAGAGGAAGGCGGAGGGGAAGGTGAGCATGGGGGTGAAGTCCTTTCGGCGCTGTCGTTCCCTTTCCGCTGGTTGAGTAGCCAAAGGCCGGCCACGGCCGACGCGTATCGAAACCCTTGCACCTCCTCTCGAGAGCAGGTGCAAGGATCTCGATACGCGTCGGCCGCCAAGCGGCCTTGGGCTACTCGATCAGCGGAGGGGGGCGGCGTTCGGGGGATGTTGATGCGACCCATTGAGGGTCGCCGTCACGTTTCAGAGACGGGTTGCGGCACGGCTGCCGCCTTTCAATCCGCTGCGCGGATTGGGCACCGCGTCCAGCAGCGCGATCGTGTACTCGTCCTGCGGATGCCGCAGCACGTCGGCGGTGACGCCGCGCTCGACGACGCGGCCGCGGTTCAGCACGAGGATGTCGTCGGTGACCAGCCGCGCCGAAAGCAGGTCGTGCGTGATGTAGAGCAGGCTGAGCCCGCGCGTCTCGCGCAGCTCCTCCAACAATGCCAGCACGCCGGCCCGCAGCGAGACGTCGAGCATCGACACCGGCTCGTCCGCGATCAGCACCTGCGGATCCGACGCCAGCGCCCGCGCGATCACGACGCGCTGCCGCTGCCCGCCCGAGAGCTGGTGCGGCAACTTGGCCGCGAACTCCTCCACCGGCGAGAGCCCCACCGTGTCGAGCAGATCGAGCACCCGCGCCCGCGCCTCGCTCCCCCGCAGCTTCGAGTAGTTCAGCACCGGCCGCGTCAGCGTGTACTCCACCGTGTGCAGCGGATTCAACGCCGCGTACGGATCCTGGAACACCATCTGCACCTCGCTGCGCAGCGTCCGCAACGCCCGGGCGCGCATCCGATCGACCCGCAGCTCGCCGAAGCTCACGGTGCCGGACGTCGGCCGCTCCACCCCGGTGATCAGCTTCGCCAGCGTCGACTTGCCGCTGCCGGATGCACCCACCAGCGCCAGCGAACGCCCGGGCTCCAGCGTGAACGACACGTCCTCCAGCGCCACCACCTCCGACTCGCCCCGGCGCGGGGCCGGGTAGCGCTTCGACACGGCGTCGATGGTCAACGTCGTACGCGCCGCGCCCGCCGAGACGCCGGAGCGCCCCGACCGCGCCGCGATGCCGGGCAGCTCGACCACCTCCGCGCGCGGATCCGCGTAGTGCGAGAGCAGCATCCGGGTGTAGTCGGCCTGCGGTCGCTGCAGGATGTCGCGCGAGGGCGCGTCCTCGACGATGCGGCCGTCGTGCATCACCAGCACCCGATCGGTCGCCTCGAGCACGATGCCGAGGTCGTGCGAGATCAGCACGGCGGTGAATCGCTCGGCGCGCTGCAACTCGATGATGGTGTCCATCACCGCGTGCTGCACCAACACGTCCAGCGCCGTGGTCGGCTCGTCGAACACCATCAGCCGCGGCTCCAGCGACAGCGCGAGCGCGATCGACACCCTCTGGCGCATCCCGCCGGAGAGCTCACCCGGGAAGCGATCGAGCACCGTCACCGGCAGCTGCACCTTGCTGATCAGCTCGCGCGAGCGCTGCTCCCAGCGGTCGCGCTCGACGTGCTTGTGGGCGCGGTAGATGTCGGCGAAGTGGTTGCGGATCGTGCGCACGGGGTTCAGCGCGTTCATGCCCGATTGCAGCACCATCGCGAAGCCGCCCTGGCGCTGCCGGCGCAGCTCCTCGTCGTCCAGCGTCGCCACGTCCGCGCCGTCGAAGACGATGCGTCCGCCGGACAACACTGCCGGCGGCTTGGCGAGCCGGGTCAGCGCGAAGCCGAGTGTCGACTTGCCGGAGCCGGATTCGCCGACCAGCCCGACGAACTCGCCCTCGGCGAGTTCGAACGACGCTTCGACCACGGCGTGCGTGGCGTCCGGCCCGGTGCCGTAATCGATGGATACGTTCTGAACGCTGAGCAAGGCGGTCATCGCTTCGCTCCTTCCCGGAGGCGTGGATTCGAGATGCCGTCGACCCCGAAGTTGATCAGGGTGAGCGCGGTCGCGAGCAGCGCGATGCACAGGCCGGGCGCGAACAGCAGGACCCACTGACCGGTCAGCAGTGCGTTGGAGTTCTGCGACCAGAACAGCATGGTTCCCCAGCTCACCGTGGTGGTGTCGCCGAGACCGAGGAACTCCAGCCCCGCCTCCGCCAAAATCGCGGCGGTCGCCGCGCCGAAGAAGTTGCCGACGATCAGCGAGGTCATGTTCGGCAGGATCTCGCGGAACACGATCCGGAACGAACTCTCGCCGCTGAACTGCGCGGCGGTGACGAAATCGCGCGAGCGCAGCGACTGGGTCTGCGAGCGCAGCACCCGCGCGCCCCACGCCCAGCCCGTGATCACCACGACCACGATGATCATCGCGATGCCGCCACCGGAGAGGTAGGCCGCGATCACGATCATCAGTGGCAGGCCCGGGATCACCAGGAACAGGTTGACCACGAAGTTGATCACCTCGGCCCAAAGGCCTCGGGTGTAGCCCCAGGAGAGGCCGATCAGGACCGCGATGATCGTGGAGAGCAGACCGGCCACGAGCCCGACGGTCACGCTGATCTGCGCGCCGTAGAGCAGCTGACTCAGCACGTCCTCGCCCGCGGCGGTGGTGCCGAGCCAGTGCGCGGCGGAGGCATCGGCGCTGCGATCGAAGCTGTTGTCGTTGCCCGCGTAGGGCGCGAGCAGCGGCGCGAAGATCGCGACCAGGATGAACACGGCGAGGATCACGATGCCGATGCGGGCCTTGCCGTTGCTCCACACGGTCGAGGCGGTGCGGCCGACGACGCGCCAGCGGCTCGGTGGGGCGGCGGAGGCGGCACGCTGGGCGTGCACGGAGGTCGTGGATGTCATGGCCTTCACTTCCTCGTCCGCGGGTCGAGCACGCCGTAGAGCAGGTCGACCAGCACGTTGGCGACCAGCACGCTGACCGTGATCATCAGGAACAACGCCTGCATCAGCGGGTAGTCCTGGTTGGTGACGGCGTTGTAGAGCAGGTAGCCCACGCCGGGATAGCCGAACACCTGCTCGACCAGCACCGAGCCGCCGACCACCCCGCCGAGCGCGAGCCCGAACGAGGTGAGGTTCGGCAGGATCGCGTTGCGCGCGGCGTAGCGGATGGCCACGGTGCGCGCCTTCAACCCGTTCGCCTCCGCGAAGGTGACGTAGTCGTCGCCGAGGGTCGAGATCATCGTGTTGCGCATGCCGAGGATCCAGCCGCCGAGCCCGGTGATCAGCAGCGTCAGCGCCGGCAGCACGGAGTGGTACAGCGCGCTGACGATGAAGTCCCACGACCAGCCCGGCGTCATCGTCGGCCCGTAGGCGCCCGTCGTCGGGAACAACCGGAACACATAGCCCGCGAAGAACAACAGCAGCAGCGCCGTCCAGAAGTAGGGGAACGCCGAGAGGAACGAGCCGCCGATGGTGGGCAGGGCGTCGATCCAGGTGCCGCGCTTCCAGGCGGCGAGCACACCGAGCAGCGTGCCGATCACGAAGGCGATGATCGTGACCGCGCCGACCAGGATGATCGTGTACGGCAGCGCGCCCCAGACCAGCTCGCCGACGGTCTGCGGATAGAAGGTGTATGAGACGCCGAAGTCGAGCGTGATCACCTGGTGCAGGTAGGCGAAGTACTGCTGGAGAATGTTGCCGTCCGGCACGCCGAGTTGCGCCTCGATCGCAGCGCGGGTGGCGTCGCTGACCGGGCCGTTCTGGGCGAGCTTGGCCAGCGCCGCATCCGTCGGGCTGCCGGGCATCAGCCGCGGCAGGATGAAGTTCAGCGTCGCCGCCGCCCACAGCGTGAGCACGAACAGCCCGAGCTTGCGCAGGATGTACATCCCGGTGCCGCGGGAGGCCCGCTTCGGCTCCTTCTCGACGGCGGCTGCCGCGAGGGTCGTGGTGGTGTTCGTCATCGAACTCCTCTTTTCGTCAGTCTTCGCTGGTTGAGCCTGCCGAAACCAATCGCATCCGAAACGGTGGTGATTTCGGCAAGCTCAATCACCGAGAAAACGGGCTCAATCACCGAGAACACGGGCTCAGTCATCGGTTTCGTCCACCCGCTCGATGCTCGTCACGATCAGCAGTGCCGAGGAGAGGTAGGTCAGCGGCAGAGTGTACGGGTCGTCCGCCGTGGGCCAGCCCGTGAACTTCGCGTCGCTGAACAGACCCCAGGAGCCGCCGTAGTACATGGCGATCACGGGTACGTCGTTGTAGACGATCTGCTGCAGCTGGTAGCCCAGCTGAAGCTGCTCCTGCGGATCCGTGGTCTCCTTCAGCTGCTGCAGCAGCGCATCAGCCTCGGGGTTCTGGTAGCGCTCGTAGTTACCCGTGGTCTGTGTGCCGATCGGCTGGTAGAACTCGCTGCCGAGCAGGGAGTTGAAGTCGCGGAAGGAGTTCGCGGTACCGCCGATGCCGCCCATCGCGATGTCGTACTCGCCGTTGCTCAGTGAGGACTGGTACGCCGCCGGCTGCGGGGTGGAGATCTTCACGTCGATGCCGATCGCGCTCCACTGCTTCTGCACCTCCTGCACCGCGCGCAGCCAGTCGGCGTAGCCGTTTGCCGTCATGATGCTGAAGCTCAGCTGCGCGCCCGACGCGTCGACGAGCTTGCCGTCCTGCTGGGTGTAGCCCGCCTCCGCGAACAGGGCCAGCGCTCCGGCCGTGTCCTGCGTGATCAGGCCACCGTCCGGCAGCGAAGGATCGAGTTGCTTCTCCTGGTTCGGCAGCAGGATGTTGGTCTGTCCTGCGGCGTCCATCGTGCCCTCGGTCGCGAGGTCGGCCACCTGATCCCGGTTCAGCGCGAGGCTGAGCGCCTGGCGCACCGTCTGGTCATCGAACGGCGCCTTGGTCAGGTTCGGGTACAGCGCGATCGTTCCGCCCGGCGGGAACCAGTACGTGTTGTCGTTCCCGGCGCCGACCCAGGTGTTCTGCACATCGCTGATGTACGAGTACGCCCAGTCGTAGCCCTTGGTGGCGAGGTCGAGGTTGGTGTTCTTCCCGGGCACGAGGATGTGCTCCGCCGCGACCTTCTCCGCCTGCCAGTAGTCGGGGTTCTTGTCGAGGGTGTACCGCTGGGGCGTGAAGTTGCCCAGCGTGTACGGACCCGTGCCCACCGGATTCTCGTCGCGGTACGTGGTCGGATCGGCCACGTCCTGCCAGATGTGCTTCGGCACGATGAGGGTGATCGCTATCACGTCGATCGCCGGCACATCCGCGCCGTTCAGGTGCACGGTTACGGTGCTGCCGTCGGTGTCGATCGACGCGATGTGCGACCAGGCACCGTTGATGTCCAGCTGCGGGTTGTCCTTGATCAGCTGGAAGGTGAACGCCACGTCGTCGGCCGTGAACGCCGCGCCGTCGGACCAGGTCACGCCGTCGCGGATCGTGAACACGATGGTCTGCGCGTCCGGCTGCTCGTAGCTCGAGGCGAGCCAGGGGTTCAGCTCACCGCTGTAGCCGTCGAGCACGGCGAGCGGCTCGTAGATGTAGAAGGCTCCGAGGCGCTTGTTCACCTGATACGGGTTGAAGTCCTGGCTCATCGTCGGCGAGCCGGCGTCGGCACCGAGCAGGAGGGTGTCAGCCGGGATCGACGGATCGGGTGCGCTCTGGATCTGGATGCTGCACGCGGAGGTGGCGACGAGCGTCGCCGCCGCGAGGGCCGCGGTCAGCACCCGCAGCATTCTTCTTCTTCTGGTCGGCTTCATCGCTCGTTCCCATGGTTCGTGCCGCCCGGCGTTGTGGCGACCCTCCCAATGTATGCGCATACATCCCGTCGGCGCAAGGCCACGAGCCGCCCGCGCCGTCGGTAACGCCGCGCGCTGCCGGCCTGCCACCCGTGCGCGGCGTGAGCGACAGCGCGGCTGAGCGGGGCCGGCTCAAGGGCAGGATTCGCGCAGCAGCACCTCGACCGGCAGCAGCAGCGATCGCGGCGGCAGCGTCGGCTCGGCGAGCCGCTCGGTCAGCGTGGCGACGGCCAGGCGGCCGAGATCGAACATCGGCTGATGCACCGTGGTCAGCCGCGGCGTGGCGAGTCGTCCGGCCTCGATGCCGTCGAAACCGGTCACCCGCACCTGTCCCGGCACGTCGACGCCGGCCTCGCCGAGCCGATCCAGAACTCCGAGCGCGGTCTGGTCGTTGGCGCAGACCACCAGTTCCGGCAGCGCATCGTCGCGGAGCAGGCGGTCCGCCGCCGCGCGCCCCGAGGCGCGACTGAAGTCGCCGGGCTCGACCCGGATCGACGGATGCGCGCCCGCGTCCGCCACACCCGCCCGGAATCCCTCCAGCCGGTCGCGCGCATCCGGCGCATCGGAGGAGCCGTCGACGTACGCGACCGACCCGGTCGGCCGCGACTCCAGCGCGTAGCGCACCAGCGCGCGCATCCCCTCGACGTTGTTCGCGCCAACGCGATCCAGGCCCTCGTGTCCGCGCAGGCCCGCGAGCAGGACCACGGGCAGGCGTCGCGCGACGTGCTCGATCGCGTCGTCGGCCAGGGTGCCGACGAAGATCGCCAGCGCGTCGACGCGACCGGCGACCGACGTGGCCAGGCCGCTGCGTGCATCCGATCGGCCGGCCGCGATCATCAGCCCGAGCCCGCGCCCCCACGCCTCCGCCTCCGCACCGCGGAGCACCTCGTCGTAGTAGAGGTTCGGCGAGCGCGGCGCGCTCGAGCCGTCATCGTGCACGATCGGCACCTCCCCCGCTCCCACCCGCAACGGCGGCAGGCCGCCGGCCGGCGCGACCGTGTCCGCGTGATCGGGCAGCACGATGCCGATCACACCGGTGCGCTTGGCGGCGAGGCCCCGGGCACTGCCGCTGGGCACGTAGCCCAGTTCGCGGACCGCCGCGAGCACGCGCTCAGCCGTGCTCGCGCGCACCGCCGACGGATTCGTCAGCACGCGCGAGACGGTCGCGATCGAGACCTCCGCCCGAGCCGCGACGTCGTAGACCGTCGGTGCGCCCATCCTTCGACTCTACGACCTGGCACCCGCCCCCCTCATCCCGCGAGACGCCTCTTGTGCACCCCTCTCCCGGCGTGTCGCGTACACGAGTGGCATCTCGCCGGACGCGTGTCAGGAGTCGACGTCGACCTTCGCGCGTCGGCCGGACGGGCGACGTTCGCTCTCGGCCCGGAGGCGACGCGCGCGCCGCACCCTGCGCACGATCAGCACAACGAGCAGGATGCCGGCGACGGCGTAGATCGCGTAGTCGAGGATGCCGGAGTACTGATCGACCAGTTCGTATTGGGTGCCGAGCGCGGCGCCGAGCCCGATCAACAGCCCGTTCCAGATGCCGGATCCGAGGATCGTCAAGCCACTGAATACCCACAGGTTCATCCGCTCCGCCCCGGCCGGAAGCGAGATCAGGCTGCGCACTCCGGGCAGGAGGCGGCCGAAGAGGACGGCCCACGTGCCGTGCTTGCGGAACCAGTCGACCGCCTTCTCGAAGTCCTCCCGGTCGACGAGCGGCAGTTTCGACATCGCGTTCACGGTGCGTTCGGTGCCGATCCGGCGGCCCAACGCGTAGAGCACGAGGGCGCCGAGGTAGGCGCCGAGCGTCGCGGTCACCATCACGAGAGCGAGGTTCATACTGCCCTGTTGGGCGATGAATCCGGCCAGCGGCAGCACCACCTCACTCGGAATCGGCGGGAACACCGTCTCGACGAAGGTGAGCAGGCCGACACCGACCTCGCCCAGGGCGGCGATCACGCGCGCGGCGATCCCGACGAGACCGTCGAGATTCTGGATGGAGTCGGTGCTGGCGGCAGGGGCGAGGGCGAGTTCCGCGGTCGTCATGCTGAGAGGGTACTCATCTTCAGCCGCGCCCACCTGGGAATGCCCACCCGGTTCGCGTGGAAGGCTAGGGCGCCCCGGTCAGGATGATCCGGCCCGACGAGGCGGAGCGGACGTCGACGCCCACGATCTGGTCGACGGACAGGCCGGTCGCCAACGAGGGGTGCATCGTGCTGCCGGGCGTGCTGGTCCACGAGCCGATCGCGTACTCCGCGCCGTCGGCATCCGTGACGTACATCACGTACTCCCACTTCGGCGTGTCACCGCTCGGGGCCGGCGTGCTCAGCTCGGCGTAGCTGCAGTCCATCTCGATCCGGGTGCCCCACGCCTCCGGCACGAAGGTGACGGATGCGGTCACCGGCACCCCGGGTTCCGCATCGAGGGCGAGCTGGTATCCGGCTGGGTCCGAACCGCCGCCGCCGTTCACGGCCAACGGGATGGCCACTGCGGTCGCCGCCGCCACGAGCGCCGCCGCGGCGACGAGTCCGGCGACCTTCACCCGGGTGCGCCGACGGGCGTCGGCCGCCTTGGCGGCGAGTCGGTCCAGCACCGAGGGGGCGGGCGTCACGACCTGCTCGCCCAACAGCTTCTGCGCCTGCGCCGCCGGCACCTGCGCGAGCAGCCCCGGCAGGCCGACGAATTCGGCGACCGCGGCGCGACACTCGTCGCAATCGTTCAGGTGCCGCTCGTACTCGCGGCGCTCGGTGCCCGAGAGCGAACCGAGGATGTACGCGGCATCCCACTCGCGGTAACGGTCGGTGCTCACAGCTCCGTCACCCCCCTTTCCTGCAGTGCGAGCTTCAGCGCTCGCATGCCGTAGTGCATTCTCGACTTGACGGTGCCGGGCGCCACCTCAAGGATCTTCGCGATCTCGGTGACGGTGCGCCCGCCGTAGTAGGCGTGCACGATCACGGCGCGGTGGTCGTAGCTCAGCTCCGCGAGGGCATCCGACACCAGCCAGCTGTCCAGCACCGCATCCGATCGGTCTGCGCTCGCCCGCTCCGGCACCTCGTCGGTGCCGAACTCGTTGTTGTGCCGGGCGCTGCGCCGGTCGTCGATGACGAGGTTGCGCGCCACCGTGTACAACCACGAACGAGCCGCGGATTCGCCCTGCGCGAGGATCTCCGGGTGCTTCCACGCCCGCAGCAGCGCCTCCTGCACCACGTCCTCCGCGAGCTGACGGTCGCCGGTGAGCCGCAGCACAAAACGCCACAGTGCCGGCGAGTGCTCATCGTGCAGCGCACGCAGCAACTCGGCCTGGTCTTCGGACATCCCTCACCTCGCAGCTCCGCCTCTATCCCGGACAACGTAGCGGGCGGGCGGATGGTTCACCGCAGTTAGTTCAGCAATGAAGCCAGATGGGTTCAGCAGCGCCGCTGAAGTCCGGTCCCGCCGCTTCGAGCTTCATTCCCGAACCAGGTCGCGCCGCGAGAGCACGCCCGACCGCTCAGTTCGCTTCTGCCCGCCCACTCTGGTAATCCGGAACCCGTGACCCACCCCTCTTCGGCTGCCACCGGATTCCTGCGCGCCTACTTCCGCGACCACCGGGAGCAGATGCTCGCGGATGCTCGGCACCTGGTGATGATCGAGAGCCCGAGCGATTCGGTCGAGGCCCTCGACGAACTGCACGCCTACCTCGTGCACTGGGTGGCGGAGCGCCTGGGCCGACCGCACGCCATCGAGCACGCGCGTCGTCCCGGCGCGGCCCCTGTCACCTCCTGGACCTACGCCGGAACCGAGCCGCTGAGCCTGGCCGGCAACGGCAATCCCGAGCGCTTCATCGCGCTGCTGGGTCACTACGACACGGTCTGGCCGCTCGGCACCACGCGCAACTGGCCGTTCACGGTCGACGGCGATCGCGTCGACGGCCCCGGCACCTACGACATGAAGCTCGGCCTGGTGCAGATCGTCTGGGCCGTCGCGGCCTTGCGGGCCTCCGGGCTGGCGCACCCGGGCCTCCGGATCCTGTTCAACGGGGATGAGGAGACGGGCAGCGTCGACTCGCGCGCCTTCCTGGAGAAGGAGTGCCGCGGCGCGAGAGCAGCCCTGGTGTTCGAGGGCGCCCTGAAGGAGAAGGTCAAGACGGCGCGCAAGGGCATCGGGCACTTCCTGGTCGACGTCTTCGGCGTCGAGGCGCACGCGGGAGTCGAGCCGGAGAAGGGCGCGAGCGCGATCCACGAACTCGGCACGCTGATCCCGCAGATCCTCGCGCTGGCGGACCCCGACGCCGGCACCACCATCAACATCGGCCTGATTCACGGCGGCAGCCGCGTCAACGTCACCGCCGGGCACACGCAGCTCGAATTGGAGGCGCGCATCACGAACGGGGGCGAGGCCGACCGCGTCGACGCTGCGATGGCCGCTCTGCGCGCATCGGATCCGCGGATCCGGATCGAGGTGCGCGGCAGCTGGCACCGGCCCGTCTTCGAACGCACTCCCCCGGTGGTCGAGCTCTACCGCACGGCAGAGACCGTGGCCCGGCGCGCGGGCATCCCGATCGGAGAGACCGCGGTCGGCGGCGCGAGCGATGGCAACCTGATCGCCGCCATCGGCGTGCCCGTGCTGGACGGCTTGGGCCCGATCGGCTCCGGGGCGCACGCGCGCGGCGAGCACGCCACCGTGAGCGGCATGCTGGAACGCGCCGAACTCGCGGCCCTGCTGATCAGCGCTTTAGCCTGAAGCTCGGGCACACGCGATCCGGGGGCGGGACTGATCCCGCGGGAGCACAATGGAGGCATGCTCTACGAATCCCGTCCGGTCGGCGTCATCATCGAAGCATCCGCGCAGGCCGTCTACGACTACGCCTCCGATCCGACCAAGCTGCCCGAGTGGGCCCGCGGCCTGGCCGGGGCGACGGTGGAGCATGCGGACGGCCGATGGTTCTCCGATTCACCGATGGGGCGCGTGGAGATCGCCTTCGCCCCGCGCAACGACTTCGGTGTGCTCGACCACGTGGTCACCCTGCCGAACGGCGAGGCGACGCTGAACCCGATGCGGGTCATCCCGAACGGCGACGGCGCCGAGGTGATGTTCATCGTGCGCAAGCGCGCCGGGATGACCTTCGAGCAGTGGGACGCCGACTGCGCCGCCGTCGCCGACGACCTGGAATCGTTGCGACTGCTGTTCGAGGGCGACGCGACGCTGCGCGATCAGCTACTCCCCTAGAGCGTCCGCGTATGCCGCCGCCGAGCGCTGGTACCGCGTCATTTGCGGCGTGATCGTGCGGATGAGCAGTGCGACCGCCTCGCGCCCTCGTCCCGCATCCGTCAGTGCGAGGGCGAGGAAGACCCGCACGGCGTCGTCCAGCTCGTCGGAGCCGCGCGCGAGTTCGGCCTGCAACAGCGACACCGATTCGGCGACCGCGCCCAGGTTGCGCAACGAGCTGGCGAGTTGGATCGTGGCCTGCCGACGGCGGCTGCCGTCCAGGCCCGCGGCGAGCGCCGCCCGGTACAACACGATCGCCTGGTCGGGATGCCCGGTCGAATCCCACGAACCGCCGCGCTCGAACGCGGCGACTGGATCGCCCTCCGGAAGTTCCGCCGCGACAGCGTCGATCCGGGCGCGCAGCTCGTCGTCGGGCAGATCGAGCGCCCAGACGGCCTCGAAACGGTCGTTGATGTCGGTCATCCGTCCACGGTACGCCGTGGCCCGCGGTCAGAACTTCGGATCGCGCACGACGTCACCCCTGCATCGCGGTGTGCGATCCGTGGAATGACGCGGATCGACCGGGACGCGCGTGAGGTGCGCCTTCGAGCGATCCGAAGTCATAACACCGCCCCGCCGCCGACCCGCCGTCCACTAGCGTCGTAGCAGGCCCGAACGGCCACCCGGACCACCGCACCCGAGGAGACCACATGACGGATCAGGTTGCCGCCACGAAGGGCGGCGTCGAGCTCAACGGCCTCGACACCATCTCGGAGGCCGAGCGCAAGGGCCGCCCGCGCGATCTGTTCTGGCCGTGGTTCGCGGCCAACGTCTCGGTGCTGGGCCTGAGCTACGGCTCCTTCCTGCTCGGCTTCGGCATCTCGTTCTGGCAGGCCACGATCGTGGGCGTGATCGGCATCGCCGTCTCGTTCCTCTTCTGCGGCTTCGTCTCGATCGCCGGGAAGCGCGGCTCCGCGCCCACGATGGTGCTCAGCCGCGCGGCGTTCGGCGTCAACGGCAATCGGCTCCCCTCCGTGATCTCCTGGCTGCTGACGGTCGGCTGGGAGACGGTGCTCACCTCGCTCGCCGTGCTCGCCACCGCGACGGTGTTCGAGGCGCTCGGCTGGGAGGGCGGTGTCGCGACGAAGGTCGTCGCGCTGATCGTGGTCGCGGCGCTGATCGTGGTGGCCGGCATCTTCGGTTTCACGCTGATCATGCGGCTGCAGCTGGCGATCACGATCGCGACGGCCGTATTGACGCTCGTCTACGTCTTCCTGGTGCTCGACCACATCGACCTGGCCGCTGTGGCGAGTCTGCCCTCCGGCGATCTCGGCGCCGTGATCGGCGGCCTGATCTTCATGATGACCGGCTTTGGTCTCGGCTGGGTGAACGCCGCCGCCGACTACTCGCGCTACCTCCCCCGCACCGCGAGCACGCGCGGCGTGGTCGGCTGGACGACCTTCGGCGCCGCGATCGCCCCGATCGTCCTGGTGGTGTTCGGTCTGCTGCTCGCCGGCTCCTCCGCCGACCTGAACAGCGCGATCGCCACCGACCCGATCGGCGCCCTCGCCTCGATCCTGCCGGTCTGGTTCCTGATCCCGTTCATCATCGTCGCGCTGCTCGGGCTGATCGGCGGCGCCGTGCTTGACACCTACTCGTCGGGTCTCGCCCTGATGAGCACCGGTTTGAAGGTGCCCCGCCCGGTCGCGGCGGGCATCGACGGCGTGCTGATGATCCTGGGCTCGATCTACATCGTGTTCTTCTCGACCGACTTCCTCGGCCCGTTCCAGGCGTTCCTGATCACGCTCGGTGTGCCGATCGCCGCCTGGCTCGGCGTCTTCCTCGCCGACCTGCTGCTGCGCAAGGGCGACTACGACGACGCCGCTCTGCACGACTCCCGCGGACGCTACGGCAGCGTCAACCCGGTCGCGACCGTGCTGGTGATCCTCGGCACCGTCGTCGGTTGGGGCCTCGTTGTGAACGGCACCCCCGGCTTCACCTGGGAGGGCTACCTGCTCGACCTCGGCCTCGGCGGCCGCGAGGGCGCCTGGGCCTACGCCAACCTCGGCGTGTTCTTCGCGCTGATCATCGGTTTCGTCGGCACATTGCTCTTCTCCCGGTCGGCCATCGCCCGCCAGGAGTCGCGATGACCGCGGTGCTCGTCGCGATCGACATGCAGAACGTGTTCGGCGAGCCGGGCAGCGAGTGGTTCACGCCCGACTACGCGCGCGCCGAGGCCGGCATCCGCCGCCTCCTGCCGGCGTTCGGCGACGACGTCGTGCACACCCGCTTCGTCGCCCCGGCGGAACCCGTGGGCGCCTGGATCCCCTACTACCGCGACTGGCCGTTCGCGCTGGTGCCCGCCGACGACCCGCTCTACGAGCTGCGTGGCGACCTGGCCTCGTCAGCGGATCCGGTCGTCACCGCGACCACCTTCGGCAAATGGGGGCCCGAACTCGCGGCGGCGATGAAGGGCTCGACCGAGATGGTGCTCACCGGCGTGTCGACGGACTGCTGCGTACTCTCGACCGCCCTCGCCGCCGCGGACGCCGGCGTGCATGTGCGGGTCGTGGCGGATGCGTGCGCCGGGCTGAGCGAGGGCGATCACCGTCGCGCGCTGGACGCGATGGCGCTGTACGGGCCGCTGATCGAGATCACCACGATCGACGACGTGCTCGACCTTCGTGCCTGAGCCCGCTGCGCCGGGCGAGCCCACCACCCCGGTGGTCGAGCCCATCACCCCCGCCGCACGCGTCGCCCTCGCCCGTGCGACCGCCGCGCTGACCGGCCTCGCCCTCGGCGACGCCCTCGGGATGCCGACCCAGCTGATGTCGCGCGCGGAGGTCGCCCGACGGTACGGCGTCGTCGACCGCTTCCTGCCCGGCGCCGCCGACCATCCGATCGCGGCGGGGATGCCCGCCGGCTCCGTCACCGACGACACCGAGCAGGCCCTTCTTATCGCCGAACTGCTGATCGACGACGGTGGGCGAGTGGACGCGGCGGAGTTCGCTCGCCGCTTGGTCGCGTGGGAGGAGGGGATGCGCGAGCGCGGGTCGCTCGACCTGCTCGGCCCCTCGACGAAGGCGGCCGTCTCCGCGATCCTGCGCGGCGAATCCGTGGAGTCGGCCGGTCGCTTCGGAACCACCAACGGCGCGGCGATGCGGGTCGCCCCGGTCGGCATCGCTCGGTCCGCCGCTCGGCTGGACACCCTGGTCGATCTCGTCCAGGAGTCGGGTCGGGTCAGCCACAACACCGGCATCGCCATCGCCGGAGCGGCGGCCGTCGCCGCGGCGGTCAGCGCCGGGATCGAGGGCGCGGGCTTCGCCGAGGCGCTCCCTGTCGCGCTCGAGGCCGCCCGGATCGGCGCGACCCGAGGTCACTGGATCGCCGGCGGCGATGTCGGCGCACGAATCACCTGGGCCGTGGCGAACGCCGACCCGTCGGATCCGCGCGGCTCGCTCGATCGCCTCTCCGCGGTGATCGGCACGAGCCTGGCGACTCAGGAGTCCGTCCCCGCCGCCTTCGGCGTGCTCGCGATCTTCCCGGATGACGCCTGGTCGGCCCTCTGCGCGGCGGCCACCCTCGGCGGCGACGCCGACACCATCGCCGCGATGGCCGGCGCGATCGCGGGCGCGCAGGGGGCACGGTTCCCGGAGGATGCGGTTGCCACGGTGTTGCGGGTGAATCACCTGGATCTCGCCGGCGTCGCAGCACGACTGCTCACCCTGCGATGCTGATCAGCGTCGGCAACGTCGTGATCGACGTGGTCGCCGCGGTACCGGCTCTTCCCGATCGCGGCGGGGACGTCGTCGCGACCTCGTCGACGATCACGCCGGGCGGTGCGTTCAACACCCTCGTCGCCGCGTCCCGCCAGGGTCTGAAGGCCGCGTACGCGGGGGCGCACGGAACCGGGCCTTTCGGCGAGCTGGCCCGTTCCGCCCTGCTCGCCGAGGGGATCGACGTGCTCCTGCCGCCACGGACCACGGCCGACACCGGGTGGGACGTGGCCCTCGTCGAGGCCGACGGCGAGCGTACCTTCGTGACCGCGCCGGGGGCGGAGGGGCAGCTGTTCGCCGACGACCTCGCGACGATCGAGCCCGCGCGAGCCGACGTCGTGCACGTCTCCGGCTACGGCCTGCTCCGCGAGCCCAACGCCACGACCATCTCGCGCTGGCTCGATGCACTCGACCCCGCCGTCCCGGTGGTGTTCGACCCGGGCCCGCTCGGCCGCGACATCGCGGTCGACGTCCTCGCTCGGGTTCGGGCACGGGCGCACTGGTGGAGCGGCAACGCCCGGGAGGCGCTGCAGTCGACCGGCTCCGCCGATCCGCTTCAGGCCGCGACGACCCTCGCCCGCTCCTGGCGCGGAGTCGTCGTGCGCGACGGAGCAGGCGGCTGCGTCCTCGCCCGACCGGACGCGATGCGCATTCCGGGATTCGTCGTCCGCGCGGTCGATACGAACGGCGCGGGCGACGCGCATGTCGGCGCGTTCCTCGCGGGCCTCGCCGCCGGGCTCGCGCCGACGGTGGCCGCACGACGCGCCAACGCGGCAGCGGCCCTCGCCACGACGCGGCCCGGCCCGGCGACGGCACCGAGCGCTGCCGAGACGGACGCGCTGTTGCGCCGTCCCGTCGGCCACGGAGCCTGACCGGCACGGGCCGAGGCGGACACGATCACTGGTCGAACGAGGAACCACCCGGTCCGCGACCGCCCCGATCCGCGTGCCGACGCGGATCCCGCGCCCGACCCGGGGGTGAGCCTCCGTCTCGCCAGAGATCCTGGACGCCGAAGCCCGTCAGTGCCCGAGCATCACCTTCACCACCGCCACGCCGACCCCCAGCACGGCGAGCGCCGCCCCCGCGAAGAACGTGCGCTTCGACGGCCGCTCCCCCCGGATCCGCGACACGATCGGCCCGATCAGTGCGAGCCGGATCACGAGGTACGCCAGCGCGGCGATCTGCGCCGCGAAGCCGGGGATGTCGGTCAGCCAGGCCAGCCCAAGCACAACGGCCGGCACCACCCCCGAGGTCAGCACCGGCAGCGAGTCCCGCAGCTCGGCGCGGATGATCTCCGGCGTCAGTCGCTCATCGCTGCGCGCGCGTCGACCGATCGATTCGGCGAAGGCGTGCGCGAGGAAGGTCGAGAACGACGCCGCGAGCACGTACCAGAAGGTCATCCCGCTCTCCGCGTCCGCCCGGGTGAACGGAGCGATCGTCGCCAGCGCCACGATGTTCCCGTACACGTAGGCGGTGATCCGGCTGGAGGCGTCCTCCCGCGAGAGTGCGCGGGCTGCAGTCGTCGTCATGCGCCAACCCTAGGGCCGGGCTCTCAGTAGGATCGGCGCATGAGCGATGAAGCAGGCCAGAACTCTCCCGCCCGCGTCCTGGTGATCGGAGAGGCGCTGATCGACATCGTCGAGCGCGACGGCGAGCGCAGCGAACACGTCGGCGGCTCACCGCTGAACGTCGCCCTCACCCTGGCCCGGTTGGGTCACGAGGCCACCCTGGTCGCCGACATCGCGGCGGATGCGCACGGCGCGATGATCCGCCGGCACCTGAGCGAGTCCCACGTCGCCGTGATCGCCGGCGACGCCGAGCGCACCCCGACCGCGCTCGCCCGCATCCAACCCGACGGTTCCGCCCGCTACGAGTTCGACCTCACGTCCAATCCGCCCGTGCCGGACCCGACCGGCTTCGCCCACGTGCACACCGGCTCCATCGCCGCCTTCCTCGAACCGGGAGCCGCGAGCATCCGCGCCCTGTTCGGCGCTCTGCCCGTGGGCGTCACGGCCAGCTTCGATCCCAACATCCGACCATCGATCATCGGTGCGCACGCCGAAGTGCTCGCCGCGTTCGAGTCGCTGGCCGCGCACTGCGACATCGTCAAGCTCAGCGATGAGGACGCCGAGTGGCTCTACCCCACCGTGCAGTTGGACGAGATCCTCAGCCGCATCCTCGGCTTGGGCGCCCGGATCGCCGCGATCACCCGCGGCGGAGAGGGCATCCTGCTCGCCTCCGCCGTCGCCCGGGTGAACGTCCCCGCCGCGAAGATCGTGGTCGCCGACACCATCGGCGCCGGCGACTCCGCGATGGGCGCCATCATCGACGAAACCCTGCGCTCCGGTCTCGACGTGCTCGACGAACCGGCCCTCTCCGCCATCGGCCACTGGGCCGCCCGCGTCGCCGGCATCACCACCTCCCGCCACGGCGCCAACCCGCCCTGGCGCGCCGAGCTCGCCTGAACGCCCCACGCCTCCCCGCCGCACCCGCCGCACCCGCCGCACCGCGAAAAGTTGCAGCCCTCGACGGGCGGGGGCTGCAACTTTTCGCCATGAAGCCGTAACACGCCGGGGCTAGCGATCGACGCCGGACGCCGCGCACACTGGGGCATGGGGTCAGCAGCCGCGTCACACAGCACCGTCGTCCTCCTCGTCGGGGGCGACACCGATCACGTCATCAAGGGGCTCGGCAATCTGCCGAACGTCGATGCGCGCACCTTCGCGGGTGAGGACGCGCCGCGCATCCGTGAGTCCATCGCCACCAGCCCGAGCACCTACCTCGTGCACGACGCCGATCCACTCGAACACGTCGCCTCGGCCTGGGTCGAGTTCTTCGAGGATCGCGCCAGCTACGGCACCCTCGACCTCGAGATCGAGACCGCCGTCGACGCGTTCTCCCGCGGAGCGACGTCGATGCCCGACTACTACGTGGTGCTCGAACCCGAGTCGGCGCCGCAGAGCTGGAAGCACTGGTGGCTCGGAGTCCTTCCCCGGGTCGCGCCGACGCGCGTGCTGCCCGCGGATTCGGATGCCGGCGCCATCCGCCACCTGCTGCGTCGTCTGCCGACCGGCAAGCCGTGGCCCGAACCGGCCGAGTGGCTCCCCGAGGTGCGCTTCAGCATCCCGGATCGCGTCGGCCTGCTCTGACGACGAAAAACACGCGTCAGTCACTGTCGGACAACGAAATCCGAACCTGATCTTCCTCTCAGCGGACGAATCCGTTACTCTCGGCCTCACAGCGAGAGGAGCCCGATGCGATTCGTCGTCGGATACACGAGCACACCGTCCGGCCGTGACGCCGTCGCCCTCGGCGCGCGTCTAGCCCGAGCCAACCGCGCCAAGCTCGACCTCGTCGTGGTGCTCGGCAACGCCGAGCGGGTCACCCTCGCCCCAGCGGATGCGGGCTACAGCCGGATCCTGGAGGAGAACGCGGACGACTGGCTCGCCGAAGCCGCGGCCCAGGTGCCCACCGGCGTCGCCGTCCGTCGGCACACCGTCTACGCGGAGTCGTTCGCCGAGGGCCTCACGCAGGCGGCCGGCGATCTCGGCGCGGCCGCCATCGTGATCGGCGCTGCTCGCGGCGGCATCCTCGGCCGATTCACCATCGGTTCCACCGCCAACACCCTGCTGCACAGCTCGCCGACCCCGGTCGCGCTGGCGCCCGACGGATACCGCGCGATCGACCCGACGGCCGCGCTCTCCCGGGTGACCTGCGCGATCGGCAACCTCGACGCGGCGCAGACCCTCGTCTCCGCCGCGGTCGAGCTGGCAGGGGCGGCGGCCGTGCCGCTGCGCTTCCTCTCCCTCGCCGCCCTCGACCTGCCCGGTACCGTTGCCGCTCCCGTTCTCGCCGACGTCAGTGCCGCACGATTCGATCCCGTCATCCTCGCCGCCCGTGACGGACTCGGCGTCGCCGCGGACGTGTCCGCCGTGGTCGGCAGCGGCTCGAGCGTCGAGCTCGCCGTGCGCTCGGTCACCTGGGATCCGAGCGAGATCGTGTTGGTCGGCGCCAGCCGGCTCGCCGCGGGTGGCCGGCTCTTCCTCGGCGCGACGGCCGCGAAGATGCTCCGCGAACTCCCCATCCCGATGATCGTGGTCCCGCGGGATCCCGAGGACGACACGAAGGGCCGACGATGAGCACCGAACAGGCCAATCCGCCCACCGCCGCCATCTCGAGCAAGGGCCTCTCCAAGGGGTCCGTCGGCCTGATCGGCGCGGCCGTGATCGGCATCTCCTGCATCGCCCCGGCGTACACGCTGACCGCGGCGCTCGGCCCGACCGTCTCCGAGGTCGGCATCCAGACCCCGGCGATCATCCTGCTCGGCTTCATCCCGATGCTGCTGGTCGCGTTCGGCTACCGGGAACTGAACAAGGCCATGCCGGACTCCGGCACCTCGTTCACCTGGGGCACCCGCGCCTTCGGGCCGTACGTCGGCTGGATGGCCGGCTGGGGCCTGATCATCGCGACCATTCTGGTGCTCTCCAACCTCGCCGGTATCGCCGTCGACTTCTTCTATCTCCTGCTCGGGCAGATCACCAGCAACCCCGATCTCGCCGACCTCGCGCTGAATCCGTTCGTCAATGTGCTGACCTGTCTCGCTTTTATGGCGATCGCCACCTCGATCTCGTATCGCGACATGCAGACCACCCAACGCTTCCAGTACTGGCTCGTCGGATTCCAACTCCTGGTGCTCGTGCTGTTCTCGGTCGTGGCGATCGTGCACGTGGCCAACGGCACCGCTTTCGACGCCCAGCCCGTCAGCATCGAGATGTTCAACCCGTTCGCCGCGGAGTCGTTCAGCGCCATCGCGGCCGGCCTCTCGCTCTCGATCTTCATCTTCTGGGGCTGGGACGTTGTGCTCACGATGTCGGAGGAGACGAAGGGCACCAGCGCGACGCCGGGCAAGGCGGCCACGCTGACCGTCTTCGTGATCGTCGCGCTGTACTTGCTGATCTCGATCTCGCTGCTGAGCTTCGCCGGTGTCGGCGACGGCGAGTTCGGCCTGGGCAACCCCGACATCCAGGACAACGTCTTCTACGCGCTCGCCGGCCCGGTGCTCGGCGGCCTCGCCGTTCTGGTCTCGATCGCCGTGCTCTCCAGCTCCGCCGCGTCGCTGCAATCGACCTTCGTCTCCCCCGCGCGCACCTTGCTCGCGATGGGCTACTACGGCGCGCTGCCGAAGTCGTTCGCGAAGGTGCATCCGCGCTTTATGACTCCCGGATTCGCGACGCTGATCTCGGCCGCCGTCGCCTCGGTCTTCTATGCCGTGATGCGCTTCGTGTCCGAGAACGCGCTCTGGGACACCATCACCGCTCTCGGCATGATGGTCTGCTTCTACTACGGCCTCACGGCGTTCGCTTCGGTCTGGTACTTCCGCGCCAGCGCGCTGACCTCGGTGCGCAACTTCTTCTTCCAGCTGCTCTGCCCACTGATCGGCGGGGTCATCCTGGCGGTGCTGTTCTTCACCACCCTGATCGACAGCATGGACCCGGCGTACGGGAGCGGCTCCGAGATCGGCGGGGTCGGTCTGGTCTTCATCCTCGGCGTCACCGTGCTGCTACTAGGGGTCGTGTTGATGATCGTGATGCGGGTGCGCAACCCGGACTTCTTCCGGGGCACGGGCCTCAAGCGCGGCATCGCGGGCGACGCCGCGGAGAAGGACGCCGCCCTCGCGGAGTAACGATGTCGGTGGTTCATGAGATGCTGTCGATTATTCGACGGATGGTCGTTGCGCCGCCACCGATGGCGGTTCCATACTGAGCAATGACGACGTCTGTTCCTAACAGGAAGGTGGCACCGATGCCCGCGATTCTCAACCCTTACCTCAACTTCAAAGGCGACGCGCGAGCGGCCGGCGAGTTCTACGCATCCGTCTTCGGCGGCGAGGTGACCGTGTCCACCTTCGGTGACTTCGGCATGCCCGTCGAAGACTCCGAGAAGGACCTCGTGATGCACTCGCAGTTGACCACGCCGAGCGGCTTCACCCTGATGCTCGCCGACACCCCGTCGCACATGGACTACACCCCGGGCACGAACTTCTCGGTGTCGCTCAGCGGCGGCCCCGACACCAAGGATGAGCTCAGCGGCTACTTCGAGAAGCTCGTCGAAGGCGGCACCGTCGGCGAGCCGCTCGCCACCGCACCCTGGGGCGACACCTTCGGCATGGCGACCGACAAGTTCGGCATCAGCTGGCTCGTCAACATCTCGGGCCAGCCGCAGGGCTAGTTCGCGCGAACCGGTTGACCGGATGAACGGCGGCGGCGCCTCGGCCCGCCGCCGTTCGTTGTGCAGGCCCGGCGGAGTCGGGGATCCTCGCGGACACAACCTCGGCTGAGAGCGTTCGTCGTCTCCGATGGGCGCTGACGAGACCTCTCAGCCGAACTTGCGTCAGCATCCCGCCCGCTGCTCTCGACGCACCTCGCGCCGCCGCCCGCTAGACTCGTCCCGCCAGCCTCTGTAGCTCAATGGAAGAGCAGTTCCGTCCTAAGGAAACGGTTGGGGGTTCGAGTCCCTCCAGGGGCACCAAAGTACTCATACTAAAACCCTTGCCAGAATGAATCGGCGCCTCGGCGCCGTCGCTGGCCTCCAGCACACTGGTCAGGGTTCGAGCACCACTCTTTCGAGTAGTGCTTTTTTCGTTCCCCGCTACCGCAGGGACGAACGCCGCGAAAGTAGCGAACGGCTCATTCATTTCTGCAGTGACGGTTCCGTCTTGGTGGACGAGGACACGGTTCAGGAACACCTGGTTGAACAGTCTGCGGATGTGCTCCGGTGCCGCTTCGTAGCCGCGAGCGCATTCGACGGCCACGTCGAGGGCGAGGTGGATGATGCGTTCCAGATCGGAGACGTCCTGGGAGAGCCGGACGTCTTCGCTTTGGGCGGCCGCTTGCTCGACGCGAATCCGGTCCTGTTCCTTCTTGAAAAGTTCCATCGGGATGGCGTCCGCGTAATGCGCCTGGAGGAGTCGCTGCTGCTCTCGTTCGAGCCGCTCCAGGTCGATCCTGAGCTGTTGGCGCCGCTCTGCGGCGTCGCCCCGCGTGGCGACGAGCTCTTCGCGGAACGCCTGCTCGACTTGCTCCCGCTTGATCTGCGTCAGTTGCAGCCGCTCGTGGTACGCCTCGACGATCTTGTCTTCGACGACGTGGATCAGCACGGCCTTCTGCTTGCAGTCATTGCGTTTCGCCTGTCGGGCGGAGCAGTAGAAGTAGGGGTAGAGCTCGCCCGTCTTGGAGCGGGTCATCTGCACGATGAGGCGGCTGTGGCAGTTGCCGCAGTAGACGGTGCTCTTGAGGTAGTGGTCGTGCTTTCGCCGCCGCTCGCCGGAGCGCCGCGATTGGAGGGCGTCCTGGACCTTGTCCCAGGTCTCCCTGTCGATGAGGGGTTCGTGCTTGCCCGCGTAGGTGGCGCCGGAGAAGTTGACGAGACCCGTGTAGTACGGGTTGATCAGGATCTTGTGCAGGTCCGTGTCGGTCAAGGCACGTGAGGGCACTTGCGGGGTTCGCCTCGTGGTGAGCCCGCGTCACGCCAGTTCGAGGGCGAGTTGGGAGAGGCTGACGTCGGGCTCGGCGTAGCGGTGGAAGGCCCAGGTGATGTGCGCGGAACGCTCTGGATCGGTCCGCACGGTGCGACTTTCGCGGCCTTCGGCATCCAGTTCGCGCACGTTCAGGTAGCCCAGCGGTGCGCGGCCGGGCGTGCCGCCTTTCTGCACTTTCTGAGTCATGCCTTTGACTACCTCGTGCGCAAGGTTGCGGGAGTAGAACTCCGCGATCGACGACATGATGCCGTGCAGCAGCGCGCCGGAAGGCGACTGATCGATGCTCTCGGTGGCGGAGACGAGGGCCACGCCGGCAGCGGTGAGTTGCCTCATGATGTCGACGTCGTCCTCGCGGTTGCGGGCGAGGCGGTCTACCTTGTGGACGACGACGTAGTCGACCTGGTGCTCGCGCACGTATTCCAGCATCGTCTGCAGCGCTGGCCGGTTGGCGGTCTTCGCGGATTCGCCACGGTCGACGAATTCTTTGGCGACGATCGCGCCGAGCGACTGCGCCTTCTTCCGGTTAGCGTCGCGCTGCGCCGGGATCGAGAAACCTTCCTTCTCGTCCCCGCGCTGCGCCTGCCGCGCCGTCGACACGCGCAGATAGATCACCGCGACCTTCGGCGTGAGCATCTCGCTCAGCGCCGAGAACGGGTCGGCCACCGGCGTCGCGGCGGTCAGCGTGGGGGCAGTGAGGGAGGGCGAGGGAGTCATCGTGCTCTGATTAACGCTCTGAACGTCGCCGGAGTCGAGTCCTTTTCGTGCTGATGGAGCGCGGTCGGGCGCGGCAGCGTCGCCCGACCCCCGATTGGCGATCGTTGCGGAATTGGCAACGTCTCCGTCATCGTTTTGGAAGAGGTGCGGGGTCATCGGTGGAAGACGTGCACTTGTCCGTAGGCTTCGACGACGTCGAAGACTTCGCGGTACTGGGCTTCGATCGCGCGGTAGTTCCACTGCAGGTCTTCGGCCGCGATGCCCCATTCTCGGCGCATCGAGGCGAGCGCGTCCTTCCAGCCGAGCTGGTCGATTTGTTCTTGGATCGCGTGGCGCAGGCCGTCGTAGCTCGCGAGGTAGCTGTTGAGGAACGCGTTCTCGATGTCGGGGTCGTTCGGGTTGACGTCGTCGAGTCGGAGAAACGCGGCGAACGGCGCGCCGTGGCGCTGGTAAGCGTCACGGACAGCCGACTCGTTGTCGTTCCAGGTGAGGACGACGGCGTCGATTTCGTTGTCGGCGAGGGACTTTCGTGCCGGCCGTTGCCGGGCTCGAAAGGGTCCCAGGCGTGTTCTGATGTTGTCATGGGAGAGATATCTCCTTTCTGCCCACCCGGGTGAAGTTGGAGGGTCTCGGTGGATCGGTGGCCGCTATCGGCGGTAGACGCGCACGCGGTTGTCCGGCGTGACGATCACGTCAAAGAGATCTCGGTAGAGCATCTCGAGGACCGGATCCGGCGTTCCGTTTAGTTCGTCGTGGGAGACGAACGCGGGGTCCCAGCCGAGCGCGTCGACGAGTTCGTCGAGGGCTTCGCGAAGGGTGGCGAACTCGGCGACGAACCGTCCGGCGCTATCCTGCTCGCCGTCGTCAAGCGGTATCGGGTGGGTGCGCTCGGGCGATGGCGGGCGTTCGTGAGTGGATTCGGGGTCATGCATGCGGGTCCTCCTTCGAGTGGGTTGATGCGCGGTAGTTGGCGACTCCGGCCCGCAGCAGCGGCACGAATTCGTCGAGGCTGATGACGACGAACAGGTCCTTGTCGAGGTCGGTTTCGCTGGCGATGCGGCGAGCGAGTTGGTCGCGCCGTCGAGCGGTCGGGGTGATCCAGACGACGGCGGGGAATATCCCGCTGCGACGCTGCTCGACGCCGGTGCGTCGGTATTGCTCGTATTGCAGACATTTTTGGACGATGCGGGCGGGGTTCTCGGTGGCGAGGTCGATCTCGAGGAGCCAGTGGTCCTCGTAGCCGTCCGCCTTCGCTGTCATCACGGCGAGGTCGGGTTTGAGAAACACCCGTTGCCCGGCCGATCCGAGGTACGGGCGCCAGCACCTCGGTTCCGACTGGAGGCTCTCGACGCGGACATCGCTCTCCGCTTCGAGTTCGGCGAGCTGCACCCGGATTTCGGAGATCGCGAGGGTGTGCTGCAAGAACGCGAGCGATGGCTCCTGGTCGGTTCGGTACCGTTTCGTGCGCGGACTCGTTTCGCTGGCGTCCGGGTCGCGCGAGGCGATGCGTGCGCCGCGGCTGGTGATCGTCCAGATGCCGGCGCTGGAACCGTGCGCGGGACCGCCGACGGTTCGGGGCAGCGCGTGAAGCAGTCCGATCTCGCCCAGCTTGCGCAGCAGCCGATTGGTTTGCCGCGCTGCCGAGCGGCTGCTGCCGTACCTGGTTCGGGCGGCGCGTGCGAGTTGTCGGCTGGTCGCGTAGCGCTGCTCGAGAAGGAACCGAAGCACCTCCCGTTCCGGTTCGTTCGGTCGCGGGATCGGGCCGGCCGGCCGCGAGGCGGGCGTCATGGCCTGCCTCCCGACCGCCCGGCCGGTACCCACCGGAACGGTGGGTGAGTCGTAGCCATGACGAGACGAACAGGGGCGGAATGGCGGGCGTCGATGGGACCGTTCAGCGCGGCGACGAGTCTCCCGACGGGTCTCCGCGTGGGAACGAATGGCATGCGGCTCACGGTCGTTTCCTCCGTCCGATCACGCCGTCGACTGCCCGTTGCGGGGTGCCGACGGTCCGGCCGCCGAGGCCGAGATCGCGGCGGAGCGTTTCGTCGACGTCGGATCGAGGCCGGCCGTATCGTTCGGCGCTCGCCTGCCGGATCTCGATCGGGTCCGAGACGGTCGGGGACGGTGGCGTGGTGGCGGCGGAGAGCCAACCGGTCTGCTTGCCGCCGTTTCGGAGGTTCGCGTAGACGTGGTGCGTCGGGAGAAGCTGGAAGTCGTCGGCGTCGAGTTCGCGGGTGGTCTTGGCGAGCGCGGCGGCATCGGCCTGCTCGAGGCCGAAGACGATCTTGCTGCGCGCGTTCGTGTCGATCGCCGCGCGCATCGCGGGCGGCAGCTGATCCCTGTACTGGTGGGCGAGGTGCCAGGCGGCACCGAGAGACCGGCTCTGCGCGAGCGCTTCGGCGAGGTCGCCGGAAGCCGGCAAAGCGAGGTAGTCCTGGACCTCGTCGACGTAGAGCGAGGCGATGGTGCGTTTCTCCTGCGGAAGCGCCCCGCGTCCGAGGATGATCGGCCAGAGCGAACCGACGATCAGGGAGCCGAGGAGTCGGGCGAACTCTGGCCCGAGGATTCCCTTGTTGAGGGATATCAGGACGATCTTCTTCATAGAGAACACTTCCGCGAGGTCGAAGCGAGGCTGCGATTGCCCAAGGACGGCGCGCATGCCGGGACGGATCAGAAAGACGCGCAGCTTGTTCATCGCCGGCCCGATCTCGGCCGCCTGCTGTTGCGGACTGAGCTCGTCGTAGCGAGCCCAGAAGGCGCTGACGCCGAGCGGGTCGTCGATGCGGCTGGTGATCCTGCGCCGGAAGGTCGGGTCGGTCAGCAGCGTCGGCAGCCACAGCAGGTTCGCGCCAGGGGTGCGCGCCAGGGTGAGCAACGCGGAGCCCAGGACGTCTTCCGAGCGGATGCCCCAGTTGTCGAAGATCCCCTTCAGCGCCGCCATCAGCGAGTCGGCGACGAGTTCCGGGCTTCGCCCCGCGCCCGCCAGGACGTTGATGCCCACCGGGCGATCGGACAGCGGGTCGATGACGACCACGTCGCCCCGCCGCGCAGCGGGGACGCGTTCGAGGACGTCGGCCACCAGGTCGGCTTTCGGGTCGACGACCAGCACGCCTCGGCCGGCTTCCATGTCGGCGACGATCATGGAGAGCATCGCGGTGGACTTTCCGGACCCGGTCGGGCCGAGCAGCACCGTGTGGAACGCGGCGTCCTGGATCGGGATGCCGATCGTCCGCGCCGTTCCCGGCGCGGTCGTCTCCGCGAAAGCGCGGCCGCCGTCCTTCATGCCGGCCGGAGCGGGAAGAAGGCGCGGGTGTTCGGCGGGCACGCCGGGAAGGTGTCCTTCGCCGAGCGGCCAGCCCAGCAGCGGCAACAGTTCCGGCACGGACAGCGTCAGCCAATACGTGCCGGGACGGCGAGCCGCGTTGACCGTCGCGGGAGCGAGCCCATCCAGGTGCAAGCGGGTGCCCGCCGCTTCCGCCACCCGCAGCGCCCCGAACAGCGAGGTGAGCAGTGACCGGCGCCGTTCGGGAGTCGCCGCCGCGGCGCCGATCCGCATCTCCACCTGAAATCCGTGCCGGGACGCGCGCTCCTTCAAAGAGGAACGAACCTCGGTGGGGGCCTGCGGCGTTCCCCACAGCAATTGCCACCAGGCGCGCCTCGGATCCTCGATCCCATTCGGGACCAGGTGCGGTCCGCGCCGCGCTCCGAGCATGATTTGCACGACGAGCTTGTCGCCGTCCCGATTCGCCTGCGCCAGCGCGGCGAGGACCGAGCGGGTGATCGCTCCGATCCGATCCGTCGTCAGGCTCAAAGCCGGGTGGCGCAGACGGCTGCGTCCGGCGCTGACCACCGTGATGCGCTCGGAGCTTGGTTTGGTGAGGCGCGCGCCCGTGAACTCCTTGATCATCGCGGTGCCGATACCGATCTGCGGCCGTTCGAGTCCGACGAGCCAGCGGATGCCGGGGGAGCTGGCGCGGGCTTCCAAGCGGACCGCGCCGAGCGAAGGCTCGGTCGCGATCCGCTGCAGGAGTTCCATCGCCGCATCGATGGCGAACGGGCGCTGCCAATGCACCTAACGCCAGATCAGTTGCGGCGCGCTACGCATGAGACTCCTCCGCATGCACGTCGCCGCGGTCCTCGGGATGCGCTGCGCGGGGCTGCTGATCAGCGTCGTGCTCCAGCTGCCAGAGGACGAGCGCGATGACCGCCCGGGCGAACTTGCGCCGGTCGATGGGCTCGTTCCAGATCGCTTGGACGCGAACCTGACTCGAGGCCGCGCTGCCGGGAGCTTGCTTACGGCCGACCATGTCGGTCTCCCGTTGAGGATGTGGCGTTCGGAGCAATTTCGTTCACAAGTCGTTCCTGCGAACGAAGCGGACGAGCAGCCACAGGCCGAACCCGACCGCGAGCGCGGCCAGGACGACCCACCACACCTCCAGCAGCAGCCGGGCGGCGATCCACACGAGCACGGCGATCCCACACAGGGCGACGACTCCACGCAGTGCGCTCGAATACCACGAGTCGCTCTTCTTCTCGGACATTCTTCTTTCCTCTCATGACCGCTCTCCCGTGTCCGGTGCGGTCTTCTCTTGGCCTCGCGCGGCGTCGGACGGGACGGGGTATCCCGGAATCGAGATGTCCGAGTCGATTTCGTTACCCCACACGGACCAGTCCGCGCTCGATGGCGGACGGCGCCTGGCGAACAGTTCGAGAAACGGGCCGTCCGAGACGCGCTCGATGACGGCGAACTGCTCCTCGGGCTTGTGGGAGTGGGACTGCAGCGGCGCGAACATCCAGGTCGGCTGCGACCGGTAACGCACCGGCGCCTTGCCCCTCGTCGCGAAAAGAAGGTGTTCGGTCGCGTTGCGCAGATAGTTGCCGAGCAGGATGCGCGGCTTGATCCAGGTGAGCGGCGAGCGGGGGACGAATCCCCATGCTCGGATCACGTCGTAGCCATGCTCGAGCGTCGCGTTCGTCACCCACAACCAGAGGTGTGCGTTCTCCTCGGCCAGCGTCTCGACGGGCAGCGCCTTGATTCGGTCCAGGCTCATGAGGTCGTAGTGCTGGGCGGCGCCGAGGCGGCCTGTCTGCTCGACGTTCCACGGCGGGTCCGCCAGAATGGTCGTGAATTTCTTATTGGTGTTTTGGGGCATGGGGCAATGGACTCCTTTCTGAAATGCTGATCGTTGTTTCGGCGCGCCGAATACCGTTTCCGGTTATCCGCCGCGAACTACCCGTATTACGAACCATTCGTACCAATTCGTAAAGGGTGAGTCGTCAGCAGAACGCGAGTGGCGGGACCGGCGCGGACCTTGGGTCAGGGGTCACCCGTCAGGTCTCCACAGCCGTTGACGTCTTATTTACAACGTGCTGTGGACAACGAGACAAATTTGCGTTCACCACCCACCGGCTCCGCCATGAAAGATGGCGGAGGAAGCATCGAAGAAGGACTTGGCGCCGCGGCGCGGAGGCCTGGCGCGCGGTTTCGGCGAGGGTGCCGGCGCGCGACATGTGGGTCTTTATTTCGGGGCGACGGCATAGCGTCGCCGCCCCGAAAGTCCGCCGAGGTTCTATCGTCGTCGTGAACGCGCCCGGAGGCGAGATAGGACTCTCGGATCAGAGCCTTCCTGGCCTCGTGGCCGTCCGCGCCCAGCTGCTCGGCCAGCGACAAGATGGTGGCGCGCAGTTGTTCGGACGTGCGGTCGCGGTCCGCCTCGATCCGCGCGACGCGACGGTCGCGACGCGAAGCCAACAGCTTCGCCGCGAGCGTCCTGCCGAGTCGGAAGTGCCGGGCGACCGAGTCGGTGATCCTCATGTCGATCACCAGCTCGCGATCGCCTGCGCCGCGCCCATCGCGTACGCGTCCACGATGTGCTTGTAGCGCGCCTCGCCGAGCGGCGCGACCTGGATCAGGTGCGCCTCCAGCGCCGACAGCGCTCCAACGTTCTGAAGCGCCGTGTTGGTCAGCAGAGCGCGTCCCTGCTCCTTCACGTCCGCGACCAGCGCCCGTCCTTGCATCCGCTCGACCTCACGGCCGATCTGCCGCTGGATGCCAGCGCTGATCTGCGCGAGCCCCGAGGAGCCGAACGCGCCTCCCGCAGGGGACAGTTCCTTCGTCGTCTCGAACATGACGACTCCCTTCTCTTGCCTCCGAGGCCCGGTCGGAACCTCTGAAATCATGGAAGCCGACGGCGCAGTGCACCGTCGTGACAAGAAAGTGACACGGACCGATGGCTGACCGGACCCTCGACGAGCGCGTGCTCGCCGAGCTGCTGCAATTGCGGAAGCAGACCGCCGGCGTCACGGTCGAGACGCTGGCCCACGCGAGCCTCATCTGCGACCTGCTCGGCGCCGGCGATCCGTACGTCGCGTACACGCGGCTGGGCCACGAGATCCTCGACTCCGATCTCGGTCTGCCGATGCAGGCTGCCGCCGCGTCGCTCGGCTTCTTGGCCGAAGGTCGCACGCACCTGGAGCGCCTCGACGCGTTTGGACTAGAGGTCGGCATGGAGCAGCGCCAGGTGCGCCGATACTCTGACCGCGGCATCCGGACCCTTGCCCGGCTCATCGCGACCAACTGGCCCACCGAGACCGTCCCACGCCTCGATGCGACTGTCGTGCGCGTCGTGGATGGATGGGAGTTGCACCTCGTGACGGCGCGCCTCCTGCTCGTCGAGATGCGGACGCCGGTGGTGACGCTCCTCCAGGGCGCCTCACGATCACGTATCAACTTACGCTGGAAGACCCGGGCCGAGAGCACATGGGAGTACGCGCGAACCGAGGCACCGCTCTACGTCGCGGACAGAGAAGACGAGACCTCTGTTGCGGTGGTTTGGAGGGGCGAACTTTGGCCAAAGCTGTGCCTTACGTGGATCGGCGCCCACGTCGACGGCGCGTGCGAGACCCTCGGGAACAAGCTCGTCGTAAGGCTCTCCGCCTAAGTTGCACGCGCGTATGGTCGATCAAGCCTGTTGCAAGTTTCAACGATCCAGGCCGGGCACAAACTCATGCAGGTCAACTCTGCGTTGGTGATCGACGAACGAGGCCCTCTCGCGCCAACCATTTTGCGCTGCGTCGAATCCGCGAACTGAGTTGAGAGCCCAAGCCGCCGCGGCCGACTCCGCCGACGCGGTGGTGACTCACCCACTTCGAGGGGCTCTCTCATCTCATGAACATCTACAAGTGGCTCAGGTTCGACCTGATCCCGATAGCGACAGAGCCCTCCGAGGCTGGCAAAAATAGCCCACGACCTCGTATTTACAATAAATGAGGTTTGCTCTATAATTGTCTGCAGTATGGAAGAGCTCAACCCTAAACGCCTACCGGAACCCCACGAGTACTCAAAGACCTCGAGGGAGGTAGCGCGCGTCGCGGAGGCGCAGAGCAGGGCGCTCGGGCGAATGTCGGTGGTGAGCGATAGGCTCACGTCATCGCCTGAAGGGCCGCCGGAACCGGAACGGCTCGCCCTCCTGGGCACCGAACCAGTAGAACGAGGGGAAGCGAAGGAACAAATGCCGATCATGTTAGCCACATCAGGAGAAGGACCCGGAATCGAGCGGGTAATTGCGATGCTGAATCAGCAGGGCATAGCATATAATGTCACGTACGTCGATTCTTACACGGAGCCAAGGTTGCAGGTGGGGTCATCGGAGTTGGTGGGCGAAGACGAAATATCGGAACATCTTGCCGAGATACGAATTCTAGCTGGCGTCTAGGCGAAATGCCTAGATCACTGCTTCTTGCTCCAGCCGGCGTCGGCCTGACGGCAATCATCGACAGGCTAAACGCTGATGAAGAGCAGAAGATGAAAGCCGGACTGCCAAGAGATCTGGAGATCTTTTACGTAGAGCGTGAGCTACTTGACCACGTTGATTGGTCTTCCTCTAAGTTCGTCTTCCACAGTAACAAGAAGAACCTTCGCGACCTATTGATTGGAGTTACTCTACGAGAGCTGATGGGACTCTGGACGGATGCCCTCGAGCGGTGTGTAGTTAAAGCGGGCGAATCAGATGCGTCGAATACAGTGATCGCCTTCCATCCGTCGGTATATTCCGCCAAGCGGAGCGAGCAGTATTCAACTATAGGATGGACGATTGCTTCCGGAAGCTTCTCCGGAGTCGATCGCGTGGTGCTGCTAATAGACGATATCTTCGATATGTGGGAGCGACTGGGTAAAAACAAGGGTGACCTTTTCCATCAGTCCGAATGGCTCAAGCGTCGGCTCGAGTCTCAAGGGTTGGATCACCTCGTCGATTTCTCTCAGGCGGTAGCGAGACCTCAGCCAGCCGAAAAGCCGGATACATCCCGGGAAATCCGTCCTGCTGAGAAGGCTCTTCGGACCAAAAGCGGGAAAGTTCGTACTTTTGAACGCCTCGTTGTCGACAGCTCGAGGGCACTTCTAGGTCGAATCATTTCCTGGCGCCATCTCGACATGGTTGAGGCCGAGTCTCTCGCGTCCGCGCTTGGAGTCGGACTCACCACGTTAGGAGTAAAGCATCCAAGAAGTGCATTACAGCGACTGCTTATTGATGAGGGGCCAAAGACGGTCTACTTGTCGCATCCCATCTCGCGCCCCAGGCGTGCCAGAAATCGGGGAGAAGAGTGGCCCCCAGTAGTTACAATTAGCAATGCGCTAAGCGCCGAGTTTGCTCGTGAGAAGGTGGTTCTGGTCTGCCCCACCGCCATCGACGAGTTTCGCCTCGTTCGAACATCACTTCCGGAGGACCTGTTCGCTCGACCTTTGGAGCTCTCAGAACGATGGCCCCTGTTGGTTCCAGCAGAGGATGCGATCGATACGAGCATAAAGTCCTCGGATCGGTTGACGCACATTCCGATAGTAGGGGCCGAAGGCGCCGCGATCGGAGCTATCGCGCGCTCGATTGAGACCGAAATTTATGCCGAGGTCCCCTTTCGGGATCACTTTTTGGTGACCCACACTAACGCGTTCTTTGTCTTCAGGCCTCTGTACGAAGAAGGCAAATTCTCCGGCGGGGTAAGAGCGGAAATCGAGCACTGGAGACAACTTGCAGACTATGAGCCGGAACGTAGAGCGCTATTTGTGCATACAGTCGAGGACATCCGTCTGGTTATTGATCGACATGTTCGAGATTTCAGCGGGGAACGCGTACGAAACGAAATGCGGCAGTTTCTTCAGGGAAGGGGCGTGGGAAACGAAGAGATAGAGGAATTTCTCAGGGGCACAATGATTAAGGCAGAGATGCTTAATACCGAGGTGCCGGAAGTCGAGGTTGTGGATGGACTGGTTAAGGATGCGCTGCGGCGGGCAGCCTCGCTGCTGTTTTTCGTGAGTCTTACGGCCTTACCTCACAGTTTGATGGACGAGCAGAGAGTCGACGTTTCGATCCTTCAAAACGACACGCTGTCCGCGAGCGAGTTGACCAGGTTCGCTGGTTTCTTGCGTGGAACGTTGTCAAATGTGTCGGTTGTGACACGTGCGAAAAGCGCCGCGACGGCTGAGGAATCGGCCGAGGCCTCTATTTGGACCTATCTCGATACCGTGGAGCAACTCTTGGGCATGAGTCTTGAGACTTGGATTCTACGTCTACTGGGTCAAGAACAAGCCAGGCTCTCAGTGTACTTATAGATGGAATCAATTGGTGGCTTCATGGGAGTTTTAGTCTCGTAGCAGTTCGATAGGCGCGACTTGCGACGGATAAAGCTTTAAAGCAACGTTTCAATCCCTAGGCACTTCGCGATGTTACTGAAGTTGTTTAGGTAATCAACTCGTTGCATTGGAGTCTGACGCGTTGCAGGCGAGACGCAGTGCGAAGTCGCTCGTTCCCCCAGCTGACGGTCTAAATGATAGGACTTATTCGTCGCGAACCGGCAAGCCGTCGCGGCGAGCGCGCAGAAGCGACAGAGCGTACTTGCGCCGGTTGTCAGGGGTAACCGGAAGAGTTCTCTCGTCCGGGAAGTCGGTCACCGCGTCGATCTCCGGCTTCAGGTCCGTGTATATCCTGTCGAGACCGATGAGATTCTCCAGCGTATCGAACTCGATTCCTGAAAGGCGATACTGAGCGTTGGGAACGCCGAGGACAATCGATGACGAGACGAAACGCGCCAGGAGATCGACCATCTCCCACTCGCCCGAAAGCCGCGACGAAAGCCACTGACGAGCCCCGTCGGGGTCGAACACCTGCCAATCCCAGATGAGCGTCCATACGTCGTCGGGAAGATCCAGCGGGTTCGACGTGCGGTTGCGGTCGAACTGCGCTTTGACGACTTCGGCGAACCGTCGTCCGGCTGTCTCGTGAGACGCTTTCTGCTCTGGCGACAGATTGTGGTTGTTGAGGCTCTCACGTGCCTGTCGGACCCAGTAGGTGACGAGTGCCAGTCCGCCATCGATCGTTGCGGCATGCTCGATCACCTGCGGTGCGAAATCGGCGTGGAGCGCGAGATACACGCGAGCACCCGACCATCGAAGAATGTCCCTCGGCGCGTCCCCGCCTTCGCTCTTCGGGAGCGAACCCAAGTTGTCCAAGAACCATCTCAGGAGCTCCCGCCCACCGGACGGACTCGTGTCGTGCGCGTACTCGAGCTTGCTCAGAATCGTGCGGGCGCGGAAGGGGAGTTCCGCCGTGACGTAGTCCAGTTCGGCGCCCCCGGTGCCCAGGCGCATTTGCTCAAAGGCCGCGAAGACGGTCGCGTCGGCTACGTCCTCCGCCGGCACGCCGAAGTTGAAGAATCGGTCGAAGTAGGCGCCGTTGGCCACGCGCTTGGCGCGAGGTCTCGAGTTGCCCGCAGAACCATTTTCGTCGTGCCACGCCTGCGAAAAGTACGGGAACAGCCGCCCCAGCATGTCGGCGACCTTGTCTACATCTTCCGCGGGGACCTGCGCGTTGGCGAAACGCCTGGTCCACAGATCTCGTCTCGACGTCTCCTTTTTGGCGCGAAGCAGGGACGCGATCGTCGCCGCGCTCGTCTCTTCTCCGACCAGTTCGTCGCGGTGACGAATGAGAAGTTCGTAGAGCAGGGGTTCCGCGGTCCGGATCCACGTCACGATGAGGAAGTCCTCGAAGTCGACTTCGCTTCCGACCATCGCCAAGAACGCATCCGCCTGCGCGACGAAGCGCCGGATCGCGCGAGGGGTCGCCAGCCGGTACCGGATGTACGAGAAGTACTCCAAGCTGAACCGGCGAAGCCCGTTCTTCTCGGCGTCCATGCCGACATCTCGGGCAAGCTTGTTTACGGCCCCGTCGACCCACGCCCGCACCTGGGATTCGCGCAGCGGAGGCATGTCCAATCGAACCTGGACGATCTTTTCGAGGTACTCGACGGCTCGCCGCCGGTCGCCGTGAACGACGAGACCGGTGCCGGCCAACGTGTCCAGAAGGGTGTCCTCGTCGTAAGAGACGAGGTAATGAAGGTTCGTGAGCCTGCCGGTGAGGCGAATGAGCTTGAAGATCATCAATAGTTCGTCGGGTGCCAGTCGATCGAGATCGTCGAGGACGATGAGGATCGGTTGATCGGCGTCCCGGAGTGCCTTTTCGGCCTCGGCTCTCATCGAGGCCACGGTCTCATCGCCGTGGAGGATCTTGGAGAACATCTTGATCGCGTCGGTTCCGTCGAATCCGACGAGCGACGCGACGCTCCCCAGCGGAGCGAGGGTCTGGCCTAGGTCTGACAACTTCTTCCGTGCCGCTTTCCACGAGGGCTTCTGCGGCAGCGAAGCGCCCAACTCGCGGAAGAAGCCGGCCTGAAGCGACGCCAAATCCGAGTAGTACCACGGGTTGAACTCGACCGTGATCCATTCGGCGGTAATCTGCGGTCGACCGTCGTCATCGGCGCGGAGGTGGGCCTTGACCATCTCGAGCACGCTCGTCTTGCCTGAGCCCCACGGGCCGATGAGCGCCACCACGGAGGAGTTGCCGCGCTCCGCGAGGCGACCAAGGACGTTCGTGGCCGCATCGGCGAATGCGGCTCGGCCGAGTTGATCAGGCGCGGAAGCGGACCCGTCGACCGGATCGTCGTTCAGCCACCGATTGATCTGTGATTCTCGGTCACTCATCCTGCAACCTTGCCACGGGCCTGCGACTTTCTGTACGGCGTCGCGTCCGCCGTACGTCGATGGCAGCGAACGCCGCCAGCGATGCAACCTTCGGCCTGAGACCCGTCGATCTGCGCAGGATTCGACTCGTTCAGCACTCAGCAGGCGAGTTCCTAGGTGTAGTTCCCCGGGAGGTTGTGTTCAGCGTGGCGTGAGTTGAAATAGCGAGGATCTCCGGTATCGAAGTGG
>JABMLH010000009.1 GCA_013205085.1 Microbacteriaceae bacterium VKM Ac-2854
CCCACTTCGATACCGGAGATCCTCGCTATTTCAACTCACGCCACGCTGAACACAACCTCCCGGGGAACTACACCTAGTCGGCGTCCAACCAGCGCACGTAGTAGCGGTGCAGGAACGCGGCCATCGCCTGACGGCTGACGGCGTCGGACGGCTTGTACAGCAGCGTGCCGTTCGGTCCGGCCGAGCCCGTGCTGATGCCGGTCGACTTCATCCACTCGACCTGCGTGTAGAACGTGCTCGACGTCGGCACGTCCGCGAAGGACGGTGTGCGCGGTGCGGTGAAGCTCTCACCGGAGAAGCGGTAGAGGAAGGCCGCCATCGCCTCACGCGAGACCGGGTTGTTCGGCGAGTAGGTGACCGTGCCGTTCGCCTGCTTCGTGCCGGTGGAGATCCCCTCCGCCTTCATCCACTCGATCGCGCGGTAGAACGGGTTATCGGTGCCGACGTCCGCGAAACTGGGGCTCGACGGCGCCTGGAACTCCGTGTCACCGCTGTAGCGGAACAGGAAGGCGGCCATCGCCTGCCGAGAGACCGAGTCGGTGGACTTGTAGATCGCGCTACCATCCGCCTGCACGGTGCCGGTGGACACCTGGTAGGTCGCCATCCACTGGATGTCGGCGTAGAAGGGAGTGCCGGCCGGCACATCGGTGAAGAACTGGTCAACGGCGTTCGGCGAGCCGAACCAGCCCGACCAGATCGTCCAGAAGTTGCGGTTGCCGTAGCTGGAGCAGTTGTCTCCAGTGCCGTAGAGGTTGGCCAGCGCCGCCATGTTGGGCTGAGACGGCGTGTAGTTGTACAGCGCCCCGGTGCCGTAGTTCGCGATGGTCACGGGGGCAGAGCCGCAGGTGCTCCTCGTCTTGTAGTCGATCTGCGCGGTCTTCCCCGGCAGATAGGTGAGGTAGTGGAATACGGTCCCGGACGGGTTGAGGTAGCGGCGCGACATGTAGGCCGTCCAGTACACCTGGTTGAAGAAGCCCGCCTGATCCGCGTCGCACTGTCCGCCGTCGTAGCAGCCGAAGCCCGTCGCGCTCGTGTAGGTATCCGCCGTCGCGTCCGTGCGGGTGACCAGGCTGCTCTCTTTCTGCAGCACGGTCAGCAGCACCTTCTGGCTGACACCGCAGAGTTGGCCCCAGGTGGCGATGATCTGCGCGGCCGACATCGTCGCCGAGCTCGTCCAGTCGCCGCAGACCATGTCGCCCTCGATCGGCTGCGTCGCGGCGCGGTAGTTCTTCAGACAGAGCGCGCCGGAACAGGCCGCGCCCTTGTCGTTCAGGAACGACTGCACCTGCGCGGCCGTCATGGCTCGACCGGTGTAGTAGTTCGAGTCGGAGATGATGTTGCCCGCCTGCCACTGCGCGGCGGAGATCGCCGCAGCGGGGTCGGCCAGGGCATCCGCGGCGGCGTCGGCCGAATCCGGATGCGCGGACTCGGCGTCGAGCTGCATGCTCTGCAGCCGATCCGCGTCGGTGTCGTCCACGGCGGCGGATGTTCCGGCCTCGGTGGCCGACGCCGTGACCGATGCCGACATCACGAGCGCGACCGCGATCGCCGCGGTCACCGTCCCCCGGAACATTGATGCGATTCCCCATGATTTCATGAGCAGCACTTTATCGGAAGATAGCCTCACCTGCCTGAGCCATCGCTCCGGCACCCTGAGAACGAGCGGACGTCAGTCCTCCGAGCGGGAACGCCGGCGGTTGTCCAGGCGCGAGCGCACCTTCTGCACGAACTCGTTCGGGCCGCCCTCGCCGAGGTAGTGCAGGGCCAGCGAGACGTCGCGGACGACGCCGTGACGAGACGTGGCGATGCGGTGCAGGCGCTCGGCACTGGTGCGCCGCCCGACGGCGACCACCTGTCGAGCGACCGCTCCCGCCACCGCGCGATCGGCCGCGGGCGCGGGTCGGCGGCAGAACGCCACCAACGGTGCGAGCGCCTTCTCCCAGACGAAGTCGCCGCGGACGCGAGCGACGTTCGCCCGGAATCCGGCCGCAGCCTCTTCGTCGAACAGCACCGTCTCCAGCGCCGCGGCGAGCGCCTCGACGTCGCGTTCCGGAACGGCCGCGCCGAGCCCCTCCGCCGCGATCAGGTCGCCGAAGCTGTCGCCGCGTGTGGACACGATCGGCAATCCGGCCCAGAGGTAGTCGAGGATACGGGTGCGGAACGAGAAGGTGGTCTCGAGGTGGTCGTAGTGGGTGCTGACGCCCGCATCCGCCTCGAGCAGGTAGTTGGCGCGGTCGTCCAGCGCCACCCAGTTGTCGTTGAAGAACACGTTCACGCCGGCGACGCCGAGCGACTCGGCCAAACGGCGCGTCGAAGCGACGATCGCCATCTCGGGAACATCCGGATTCGGGTGCACCGTGCCCATGAAGTAGAGCCGGACCGTGGGCCGGGTCTTCGCCAGTAGCGCGATGGCGCGCACGAGGGAGTGGGTGTCGAACCAGCTGTAGATGCCGCCGCCCCAGATCACCAGCTTGTCGTCGGCGCCGATGCCGGGTACCACGCCGCGGATCGCGGCCCTGGTGTGCCGCGGATCGGCGGAGTCGAGGCCGAACGGCACGATGCCGATCAGGTTCTTCAGCGTGTCGTCCTCGTCGTACACCAGCGGATTCAAGCGGCCGAGGGAGGCGAGGTGCCCGAGCCAGAACAGGCGCTGACGTTCGGTCGCGCAGACGAAGTAGTCGGCACGGAGCAGCTGCTGATTCATCATCTGCGCCGCGCCGGCGACCTGCATCGTCCACTGGTCGATGCCGTTCTCGCGGCCCTGTTCCAACACCTCGAGGTGGATCGGGTCGTACAGATCGGCGACGAGGATCTTCGTGGTCTCCGCGATCGTGCGGTAGTGCGCCATCCCGGAGCCCTGGAAGACGATCACGTCGGCCCAGGCCTCGTGCACGGCCATCTCGCGCTCGCCCTGCAACTTGACGCGGTACACCTCGAAGTTCTCCGGCTCACGGCTGGCGACGTTCCAGGTGACCAGTCGCACGTCGCAGTAGCGCGAGAGCGCCTCGCTCATCTTCCACGCACGGATGGCCGGGCCGGCCATCTTGGTGCCGAGCGCGTCGCCCGTGAGCACGAGCACCCGGGTGCGCTGCGCCTTACCGGCGATGCCGAACGCGTCCACGAGCGAGCCGAGGCCGTCCAAGAACCGCGAGTCCCCGAACAGCGGGTTGAACATGTCGCCGAAGGTGCCGAAGATCTCCGCGTCCGAGATCCGCCGCGCCGCCTGGATCCGCTCGCGATCCGCCGCCAACTCGGGCAGAAGCGTGACGAACGAGTCGATCGCGGCGAGGCCGGCCACCGAGGTCTTGGAGAAGCTCCCCCGCTCGGCCTTCTCATCCGCCGGCCGCTCGGCACGCAGATCGAAGTCGGCGGCGTCGACGCCGCCGCGAGCGGCCGAGCGACGCGCGGTGAGGGCCAGGGCTGCGGGCAGGAACCGCGCCAGGTTCGCCTCGTCGAGGTACTTGTAGAGCATCACCAGCGCGTTGCGTTCGAGCAGGAACGCCTCGCGATGGCCGCCGAAGGAGGACATCGAACCGTGATGCCGGTGCCGCACGACCGACGAGGGCACGAAGCGCACCCGGTGCCCGAGCAGGTTCAGCCGCCAGCCCAGATCGATGTCGTCGTAGAACATAAAGAGCTTCTCGTCGAGGTGGCCCACCTTCTCGAACACCCGGGCCCGCACGAAGAAGGCCGAACCGGTGCCGAAGAGGATGTCCTTCTCGCGGTCGAACTCGGCGGAGTCCGGCTCGCCCTCGTGCAGCTTGTAGCCCATTCCGAACCAGGTGACGGATCCGCCGGCGAAGTCGACCTTCTCCCCCTCCCAGTCGAGCACCTTGCTGGCGACGGCGGCCACGGCCCGATCGGCCTGGAAGGTCGCGACGGCGGCCGAGATCCAGTCGTTCTCGGGGCGGGCATCGCTGTTGAGGAAGGCGAGGTACTCACCGGTGGCGTGCGCTGCGGCGAGGTTCACGCCGCCCGTGAAGCCGAGGTTCTCGGCGGACTCCACCACCGTGACCACCGGATCGGCGTCGAACGCGGCGCGCAGCACGGCGGCGCTGTCATCGCCCGACCCGTTCTCGACCACCACGACCTGCAGCCGCTCGTGCGGCCAGTCGATGGCGAGCAGATCGCGCACGTTGCGGATCGTCTCTTCGGCTCCGCGGAAGTTGACGACGAGAACGGAGACGAGACCGTCGGTGTGCATGGCGGTAGACCCCCGGGGTAGCGCCCCTGCCAGGGGACGTGAGCAAACGCCAGTATAGTCAGGGGGTTGGCCGGTAACGGGTAGGGGACGAGCCGATGGACACAACGACGATCGACGCCTCCGTCATCGTCGTCAACTGGCGCCAACCCGAGCTCACCGCCGAGGCGATCACCTCGATCGACGAGAACCGCGACGGCCTGAGCGTCGAGGTGATCCTGGTCGAGAACGACGCGCGGCTCGGCGGCACGGCGATGCTGCGCGAGCGCTTCCCGTTCCTCGTGGTCGTCGAGAACGATCGCAACGCCGGATTCGCCGGTGGAGTCAATTCCGGGCTGCGCATCGCGCGCGGTGAGACGGTCGTGCTGCTGAACAACGACGCGGTCGTCCGGCCCGGCTTCCTGCGCGCCGGGGTCGAGCGGATGCGCAGCGAGGGTGAGCTCGTCGGCGCCGTCGCCGCCCGGGTGCTGCTGTCGGGCCGCTTCTCGGACCGAGCGGGGACGAAGCGCGGACTGGTCGACTACAACGGCGTGAGCTGGCATCGCCTGCCCGACGGCGACGAGTCCGGCGCCGCGCTGACCAACTCCACCGGCATCGAACTCAGCCGATACGGGAACGGCTTCGACCGCGACTGGCTGCTGGAGCAGAGCCTGACCGAGGGTACGGCCGCGGATCCGTTCGGCTTCAGCGGCTCGGCCGCCTTCCTGCGCCGCTCGACGGTCGAGGCCTTGGGCGGCTTCGACGAGCGCTTGTTCATGTATTACGAAGACCTCGAGTTGAGCTGGCGGATGCGGCTTGCCGGGTACCGGATCGTCTACGAGCCGGGCGCGATCGCCGTGCACCACGTGGCGAAGAGCTCGATCGGCACGCCCACCCTGGGTCGCCGTCTGAGCATGCGCAATCGACTGCTGACCACCCTGCGCAACGGCTCGCGCCGGCTCGTGCTCCGGGTGACCATGCGGATGCTCCTGCGCTGCCTGGGCGATCTCGGCTGGATGCTGCGGCACCGTTCGAGCACCGGCGAGAGCGGGCTCACGCTCGACGACTGGGCGCGGATCTGGTGGCGCGTGCTGAAGCACTCCCCCTCGATCGCGCTCAGCCGGATGCGCGAGACCAGCCGGCACCGCCGCGGCGAGGTCGAGCGGGAGTTCGTCGGCCGCGCCTGAGCACACCCGGCGCGACGCACACCCGGCGCGACGCACGCGCGGCGCGACGCACGCCCGAGCCTGCTCGCGGCGGCGGCTCAGCCGGCGGCGTCGAGCACGGCGCGCAGCCGCTCGGGACGCACGGCGCCGGCCACGCGGTCCCGGAGCGCGTCGCGCAGCGCGGTGTCCCGCCAGAGCCGGCCGCTCGCAACGAGGCGGCGGCGGTCGGCGCGGCCGAGGCGCCGCTGCTCGTACGCGTTGCGCAGCCGGCCCGCCTGCTGCAGCGCGTAGTCCTCACGCCAGTGCCAACCCACCTCCGCCGACAACTCGGTGTTCGCGGCGTAGGCGGTGCCGCCGTTGACGATCTTGCGCTCGAACTCGCGCCAGCCCCGCAGTGGGAGGTGGTAGATCATCAGCGGATCGCCGGGGAACGTGCGCAGCGGCTGCTCGGCGGACACGCCATGGTTGCCCTGCGCCACCAGCACGTCCGGCAGGCCGCGGTGCGCGGTCTTCGGACCGAGCGGCCTGCCGTCCTCGCGCTGCGTCTGCGAATCGCGCCAGACGTTCGCGCTCGGCCAGGGGCGTCGGTCGGAACGGGCGGCGCGCAGATCGTCGCGCCGGGCCTCGACCAGGGCGTACGCCGGGTCGATCCTGCCCAGCACCGCGGCGAGGGCCAGACCGGATTCGCGCGGCGTCCAGAACTCGTCCGCGTCCGCATTCACCACCCAGTCGGCCGCGTAATCGGTCGCCGCCAGGCGCGCCATCCGGGTGACCCAGGCCGACTGAGCGTAGTTCTGCTCCGGCTCGTGCAGCAGCCGCAGCACGCCGGCGCCCGCGTAGTCCTCCAGGATCTCGGTCGTTGCATCGACCGAGCCGTTGTCCGTCACGATCAGCTGCGCAGCACCCTGCGCCAGGTGGTGCTCGATGGTCGCCGCCACGATGTCGGCCTCATCGCGCACCAGAAGGGTGACGACGAGGCCGCTCATCCCCGCGACTCCGCGAGCAGGCGCCGGGCGATCGCGAGCGCCTCCTTCGCCTCCGTCGCCCGGTGCACGCCGGGCAGGCCCCCGGTCCAGGTGTCGACCGTGCCGTGCACTTTGCCGTAGGAATTGTCGAGCACCACGTGCGGGATGCCCAGCAGCGCTGCCAGCAGGTGGCCGTGCAGCTTGTTGGTGACGACGACGCGGCTGCCCGCGAGCAGTTCGGCTCCTTCCGCGACCCAGCGACGTGCGAGCGGCGCGAAGGTCGTGGCCGCCATCGCGCCCAGCACCGCGTGGTGTCGCTGCGTCCGCGGCCAGGAGTCGCGGATGCGGCTGCCCAGCAGCCAGGCGCGCCGTCCCGCGGCGTCGAAGCGGTCCGTCGCCGTGCCGGCCGCCTCGGTCCAGTCGACGTGCTGCGCCTCGTTCGCGTCCGCCGGCGGGTCCGTCTCGGCGCGCCACTCCAGGGCGCCGGGTCGCCAGCTCAACCAGAGCAGATCCCGCTCACTGCCGCGCGGCGTCGTGGTCGGCAGACGACGCAGGCCCAGGGCGTGGTCGGGGCTCGCGATCGGCTCGAGGCCGAACAGTTCGCGTGCCCGTGCGGTGGACGCGTTCTCGCGGGTCATGAGCGTGAATCCGCCATGCCAGGAGACCAGGCGCGCGAACGCCGCGGCGTTCGCCTCTTCGGCGAAGCGGATGCTCTGCGGCAGCTGGAGGACGCGGGTGTCCGGCATCGAGCGCAGTACCTCCTCGCGCGTCTGCTGCTGCCCGCGGTAGAGGTCACCGAGGTTGCCGCCGCCGTTGAGCAGGAGCGGCGCGTCACCCAGGGCCCGGCGCGCGACGGCGGGGTCGAACCCCCACGCGGCGCTGGCGTAGACCACCCGCACCCGCAACTCGGCCAGGAGCGCCCGGGTACCGAGCCAGATGGCGGGGTCGCCCGGGTTGCCGTGGAACGGGAAGTTGACCAGGCCGACCCGATCGGCTCCGGCGAGCGCCGCACGCAGCCGCTCCCGCGCCAGGTCGGCGAGCGCGTCGACCGTCGTCGGCAGCTCGAGCGAGGTCATCGCGCGGCGGCTTCGTCGCCGAGCACGGTGGGCGCGTCGGCGCGCAGCTTCGTCCAGATCCGACTCTGGTGCAGCACGACCTCCATCCGCATCGAGTCCGGCTGCAGCCGGTACCACGCGAGCATCTCGGGGGCGAAGGCGGCGCGCTTGCCCGCCTCGGCGAGCCGGACCCAGAGGTGGAAGTCCTCCCAGTTCGGCACCGTCGTGTCCCAGCCGCCCGCGTCGATGATCTCCTGGCGTCGGAGCATCGACATGTTGTCGATGTAGTTCCCGTACCGGAACAGCCGCGGATTCCACGGCCGCGAACTCACGAGACCCTGCGGCTCTCCGGCGGTCACGGCCGCGAGGATGCAATACGCGAAGGTGGCACCCTGATCGGCGTCGAGCAGCGCCGCGAGGGTGCGCAGGGCGGTCGGGTACACGCCGTTGTCGGCGTCGAGCGAGAAGACGTACTCACCGCGCGCCTCGCGGAGCAGGGCGTTGCGCGTAGCGGCAAGCCCGCGGTTCCCCGGCGCCGACACCAGCCGCATCGGGATCCCGGGATGCTCGGCGAGGTAGGCCGCGACCAGCGCCGGCGAGTCGTCGGTGGAGCCGTCGTCCATGATCACGACCTCGAAGGCGATGCCCGCGCTCGCGATCGCGGAGTCGAGGCACTCGCGGATCCACGGGCCGCCGTTGTACATCGGGACGATGACGGAGACCCGGGGCGCAGCAGCGCCCCACGCCGGCGTGACGAGGGGAGCGACGCTCGGCCGCGACGAGGCGGACACGGCCCGCAGCAGCGCCGTGACGCGCGACTCCAGCCGCGCGATCGCGTCGCCGACGTGATCCGGCTCGCCCGAGAAACGGCGCCACTCCGGCTCGGGCTCGAGGTAGTCGGGCAGCAGGGCGACCTCGTCGGCCTCCGGCACCGGTCGCGGTGCGCGCAGAAGCTGCTCCGCCGCCTCCAGCAGCCTTTCCACCGCGGAGCGCAGTCGCAGCTCGGAGCGCACGAAGTCGTACGCCGTCCGCCGGATCCGATCGAGTTCGTCGGCGTTGTCGAGCACGTTCGCCGTCATGATGCCGATGTTCTCCGGCGAGACCGAGACGAAGTGCTCCTGCGCGATCAGGGGTGCCGCATCGAGGGAGTGCTCGGAGTAGACGACGCAGCCGTTCGCGATCGCTTCGAGCACCCGGACCCACTCCAGGCTGCGCGAGCGGTCGCGGTGCAGATTGACGAGCACCTTCGAGTCGCGCAGCAGCGCGAACTTCTCGGCCCCCACGATGAAGTCGGCTGAGCCATCCGGCTTCGGCTCGTGCGAGGGGATGAGCAGCTTGACCGAACGATCCCACCAGAACGGGGCGGCACCGGCGAGCGCGCGATCGCGCTTCTGATCGGTGGAGCCGAGGTACAGGATGTCGGTGCCGCGTTGCTCCGGCGCGCCGTCGCCGCCGCGCCAGACGTCGCTGTACTCGGTGTATCCGAGCTGGAAGTGCAGCACGTCCCGCCCCCGCCGGCGCAACTCGGCGCTGGAGTCGAGGTTGATGTCGATGATGGCCGCGCACCGGCGGGCCTGCTCGGCGGAGGTGTCGAACCACTGCGTGCCGGGATGCTCGACCGTGAGGGCGAAGGTGCGAGCCAGCTGCTCGGTCGCCGGCCACGCGGATCGCGGCGCGAGGGCGAAGTACTCGTGCGGGATCACGACGTAGACCGCGTCGTCCTCCTCCGGGAAGCGGTCGTGCACGACCTCGGCCTCGACGCCGAGGCCGCGCGCCTCGAACGCGATCGCTTCGAGGATCTCGAGCATGTAGCGGTTGCCCCGGCTCGGCGAGACGAGTACCAGCCTCATCGGGCGTCCCGCTGCCCGAGCCGACGCACGGCGCGGACGGGCGCCGTCAGGCGCCAGCTGGTGGAGGCCTTGAGCTCGCGCACCCCGAGTTCCGAGGCGGCCAGCCGCGCGGTCAGATTGCGGATCTCGTCCTCGAGCGAGCGGATGGTCCCCTCCGCCGCGTCCGCCGCGGCGCGCAGCCGCGCCTGCGTGTCGAGCTCGACCCGCTCGTTGTGCGCCTCGAACTCCGCCATCAGCTCGGTGAGCCGATCCGCCGTGCGCTTCTCGGTCAGCGCCAGCGAGACCAGGGCGGCCTCGCCGAGTTCGAGGCGCCGACGCAGGGCCGCTGCGTCAGCCGCTGCGTCGGCCGCGGGTGGTGCCACGGCGGGTTCCGCAGCCGTCGGGACCGCGGTGCCGACGGGGCTCGCCAGCACCTCGGCGATCGCCTCCCGCACCGCGAGCAGCTTCGCGGGCGTCGGCACCGGGCCGCGCTGGCCCACCCGCACCTGCAGCTGCGCCTCGGCCTCGATGGTCGGCTCGATCCACGCGCCGTCGGCGGGCAGGCCGACCCAGGATCCGAGCAGCAGCGCGATGTCCGCGCCGACCTCGATCCCCGCCTCGGCGGACCAGGGCGGCAGGATGCCGGTCCGCTGCAGGTGCACGGCGGTGAGCAGCACGCCCCGACGCAGCACGGGCTCGGCCGACGCCAGGGTCGCCCGCCACTCGTCGTCGATGAACGCCAGCGAACCCGCCGCGGTGAGCCGCAGGTTGTGCGGCACGAAATCGAACGATAACGCTCCCCGTTCCGCGGCGGACTCGGCCAGCTCCCGCCAGCCTTCCACGAGCGCTCGAGCCTCCGAGCCGGTCGCGCTGCGGAGGCGATCGATCAGGTCGATGCCGGGCACGAAGGCGATGCTGGAGGCGACGACGGCGTCGCGTCCCGGCGCGACGACGTCGCCGATCAGGGGCAGCCGGCTGACGGTGACGTCATCGCCGAACCGGTCGACGGTGGCGACGGAGGTGAACACCGGCCGGCGCTCGCGGGAGAAGTACCGTGCCGCCCGCGATTCGGGCCAGAGGGTGTGCGCCGCGGCCTCGCCCTTGTGCGCGAGCACGAGGAACGAGTTGCCGGTCTCGGCGGCGAGGCGGGCCTCGACCAGGCCCAGCCAGAGTCGGCGCTCGTCCGCCCCCTCCGCTCGCGTACCGACCCAGTCCGGACTCGGGAAGGTCGGGACGGCGGCCAGCAGTTCCTGCGCCGGGATGCCCTCGAGCCGGTCGGGATCCAGCACGGTCCGGGTCAGCTTGTAGTCCGGGAACGCGATCAGCGACCGCGAGCCGAACCGTGCCTCGTCCAGCAGCGCGCCGAGCTCGTGTCGGCTGAAGGTGCGGGCGAGCTCACCCTGCGGATAGCCGTCGACGCCGACGTACGGCAGCCCGTAGTGATCCTCCGGGGCGCCCGCGAGGTACTTCACACCGAAGCGGTTCTCGATCGCGATGATCAGCGTGCCGCCCGGCTTCAACCGGCTCCGACAGGCGGCGAGGAAGTCGAGGTACGCGGCGGGATCCGCGGAGCCTCCTCCGACGTATTCGAGCACCCCCACGACCACCACGAGGTCGTAGCGCTCCTCGTCCGGCAGATCCTGGACCTGGCCGACGTAGACCTCGACGTTCTCCAGGTCGCGGGTGCGCAGCCGTCCCACCCGCGCGCGGTCGAGCACGGGCTCGATCGCGTCGACGTGGGCGACCGTCTCGCCGAGGTATCGAGTGATCGCGCCGCACCCGGAACCGATCTCGAGCGCCACGGCGTCCGCAGGGAGGTCGAGCGCGCGCAGCACGTTGGCGCGCGCGGGGTCGACGTGATAGATCTGCGGCCAGTCCACCGCGTTCGCGAGCATCTCGTCGCTCGTCGAGCTGATGTCGGTCGCGGACGACACGAGGTCGATGAGCACCTGCTCCGCGCCGTCACGGTACGCCGACTCCCGGTCCACGAGCACGATCGGCTCGCGCTCCTCGCTCCGAACCGTCCGTCGTCCGTCCGCGTTCACCGAAACCACCTGATCGTCCTCCCCGTTCCCGTCGCCGGCGGAGTACCGCGGCGGCGCCTAGCCAGCGTAGCTGCGAGCGGATGCGAAGCTTTCTCGTGGCGCGCCCGAACCGGCGCCGCGGGGATGCGGAGCATCCTCGTGGCGCGCCCGATCCTTCGCCGCGGGGATGCGGAGCATCCTCGTGGCGCGCCCGATCCGGCGCCGCGGGGATGCGGAGCATCGTCGTGGCGCGCCCGAGCCTTCCCCCCGAACCTGAGCGCCGCGACGAACGGATCAGCGGGTCGCGTCGTACCGGAACAGGAACGCCGCCATCGCCTGCCGCGTCACCGGGTCCAGCGGATGGAAGCCGCCGTCCTGGTAGCCCGAGGCGATGCGCTCGCGGGCCATCCACGCGATCGCGGCGGCGAACGCATCCGTGCTCGGCACGTCCGGGAACGGGCGCGCGGTCACGGCCGGCACCTCCTCCCCCGACATCCGGGAGAGGAAGGCCGACATCGCCTGCCGCGACACGGCGGCGCCCGGCCGATAGCCGCCGTCCGCGTCGCCGGTCGTGATGCCGGCGGCCTTCATCCACTCGATCTCGCGGAAGAACGGATGCGTGACCGGCACGTCCGAGAAGCTCGCTCGAACGGGCGGCGCGAACTCGTCGCCGCCGCGGAGCAGGTGCAGACGGTAGAGGAACGCGGCCATCGCCTGGCGGCTGACGGCTTCGACCGGACGGTACGCGCGGGTGCCGCCGACGTCCGCGTAGCCGGTGCTGATCTTCGTCTTGCCGAGCCATTGCACCTCGTCGAAGAAGGCGGATCCCTCCGGCACGTCGCGGAAGAGCGGCTTCGGTTCGGCGTCGGGCAACACGATGTTCGCCACCTCGACTCCGCCCTCGGCGACGGCGAACACCGTCGCGTCCGCCTCGTCGCGGGCGCCGATCCAGCTGCCGTTCGCGAGCCCCGTGATGCGCGGATGCGCCGTGACGCTGTAGCCTCCGGCCGCCGCGAGGGCGGTGACACTGTAGCGGCCGTCCGCATCCGTCTGCGCGGATCCGCCGTCGCACTCCGAGTGGCCGCCGATGCTCTCGCACGGACGCTCGACCCGCACGTCGACTCCCGGCACGGGTTCGGCGTCCGGCCCGCCCGTCACCCGCCCCGACACGGTCGCGCCGGGAGTCAGCACCACGTCCAAGCCGCCGACGTCGATGCCCTCGACGGCTGTGACCCGGCGGGCCTGCGCGACGGTCGCGACTGCGCCGAGCCACTGCGGAGCAAGATCCGCCGACGTGTCGGAGGCGTCGAAGTGCAGCACCCAGACCCCGGGCTCGATGCCGCCGACGAGGTATTCGCCGTTCTCGTTCGTGACGAGGTAGGCGTTGCGCTGCGAGTCGCCGAACTCGTCGAGCGGGCCACCGACGCGATAGGCGTTCACTCCGACGTCGGCGACGGGCTCACCGGTGCGCGCGGAGGTCACCCGGCCGGAGAGGCTCGGGCCGCGTTTCATCCGGGCGTCGATGCCCGAGGTCTCGGCTCCCGCCCGGACGACGACCGGCGTCGCCGCTGCCGGATCCGCCGTGCCGCGCCAGTACTGGCTGCGGTAGGGTCCCGGCGTGTACAGGCTGGGCTGATCCACGAAGGAGACCTGGTACGAGCCGGGCTCGAGGTCGCTGACCGTGTAGCGCCCGGTCGTGTCCGGGTAGACGAGACCGTGCCCGCTGCAGCCGTCGCAGATCTGCACCGCGTCCACGGCGATCAGGGTCGGGTCGAAGTCGGGCCGGTCACCCGTGATCGTTCCGGAGATGCTGCCGCTCGCGGCGGCGGCCTGCGCCGCTTCCGCGGGCAGGAGGGCCTGCGCCGGTACCGCGGGCAGGAGGGTGAGCAGGAGCGCCCCGATCAGCAGCAGCGCGGTTCGCAATCGAGTCATCGGGTCGCCCCTTCGCGGGCCGGACGGTGCGTGGGGCGGATCGACGAGGCTCGTCGGGGCTACCCAACCACGATCGCGACCGCACGGCCAGGGCCATCCGGCGCCGTGTGACCGGAACGAGGACACGCTGTCCCCGAGCGTGACTCCCCCGTTCCGGGGCCGCAGCATTCCCCTGGGTGGGCCGCACGCCGTAGGGTTGTTGCTACGGCCCGCTCTCCCCCGGCACGGTCGATCACCCGCTCCCCGCTCCATCGCCGAGGCACGAAACGAGAAGCATCAGTGAGACCACACCGCTATTCCGTCCTGCGCTACAGCTACCTCGCCGTCAGCCTGTTCGGATGGCTCCTCTTCGGGGTGTTCCTGCGCGCCGATCTCGACCTGATCGCCGGCGGCGGCTTCGATCTGCTCGCCGTCGCGGCCACGGCGCTGTTCGGCCTGATCCTGCTCGTCGGTACGCCGATCGGCTACGCCGTCATCTCGGCGGAGCGCCCCGGCCGGCTCAGGAGTTCCGAGCGGCAGTAGCGGCCTCGATCGCCTCCTCGGTCTCGCGCTCCCAGGCGTCCTTGACCAGCCGGAACCAGAGATAGAGCGCGAAGCCCGCGAAGACGACCCACTCGACCGCGTAGAAGACGTTGAGCCAGTTCAGGGAAACGTCCTGCACCCGCTCGGGTGAGTCGATGACCTCGAGGCCGCTCGCCGGCTCCGCCGTCACCACGTAGCCCTCGTAGACATCGGGCGCGACGTCGGACCAGCGGTTGACCAGGGCCGCCAGCGACAGCGTCGTGAGGGTCTGCGGATCGGCGCCGTCGGCCGGCAGCTCCGGCCCCTCGTTCGCCACCAGCCGGCCGAGCACCTCCCGGTCACCCGCGTCGTCGCTCGCGTTCAGTTCATCGGCCACAGCCTGGGCCGAGGCCTGGTCGGCACTCCAGCCGTAGGCGAGAACGAGGTCGATCGGCTGAGCCGTGTCGTCCGCCGTGCGGGTGTGCGCGATCACCCACCAGCCGCTCGCGCCACCGTTGAGCCGACCGCCGAGGATCTCGGCGTCGCCCGGGACGGTGCGCGTGGTCACGGTGACCATCTGGCCGTCGGCCGCCGCCGTCAACCCGGTCGAGGGCTCCGCGATGGAGGTCAGCGGCACCGCCGCCTCGGAGTCGATGTCGCTGATCGGCGCGGCGTTGTCGAGCGCGCGGCCCACCTGCCACTGCCCGAGCGCCGCGAAGCCGCAGGCGATCCCGATGGCGAGCAGCAGCGCCAGGATCCAGCGCGGCCTCCTGGCCACCTGCCAGACCGTCGTCTCCACCATGCACTCCGCCCGCCCGCGGGTCGGTCGCGGGCCGCGAACGAGCCTAACGCCTCCCGCCTGAGCGCCGGCTCGTCGTTCAGCCGGAGCCGTGACGAACCCGACCTCGGCTGAGAGCCGTCCTCAGCCCTGATGGGTGATGACGAACGCTCTCAGCCGAGGTCGCGTCCGGCTGCGCCGTCCTGCGGCTCGGTGATCAGTGCAACGCGTCGTAGCGATCGAGGAACGCCGCCATCGCCTGCCGTGACACGGGGTCGGTCGGGTGGAAGCCGCCGTCGGCGTACCCCTTCGCGATGCCGACCGAGGCGACCCATTCGATCTCGCCGTAGAACGGATTGTCGTGCCCGACGTCCGTGAAGCTCGGCGTGGCCGGGTCGGGTGTCGGCAGGTTCGACAGTCGCGACAGGAACGCGGCCATCGCCTGCCGCGAGACCGGAGCGTTGGGCGCGAAGGTGCCGTCGGCGTTGCCGGTAGCGATGTCGTTGGCGGCCATCCACTCGATCTCGCGGAAGAACGGATGCGTGGTCGGAACGTCCGAGAACGTGGGCGTCGTCGGCGTGACGAAGTCCGTGTCGTCGATGTAGCGGTACAGGAACGCGGCCGTCGCCTGACGGGAGACCGCCTCGAGGGGGCGGTAGGTGACGGTGCCGTCGGCGCCGACGTATCCGGTACTCAGGCCGCGCGTGTTCATCCACTCGATCGAGTAGAAGAACGGGTTGAGGCCCGACACGTCGGCGAAGTGGGCGTCGGAGTCCTTGATCATGTGCAACGCCGGCAGGATGACCGGCTCGTCGGCCACGGTCACGGTCGTCGCGGTCGCCTGCGAGCCGGAGTGCCGCCACCACTGCGTCACCCAGTCGTAGTCGAACGGGTCGCCGATGGCTCGCACGAGGTACTCGCCCTCGGCGATCCCCTCGAAGTCGAAGTCGCCGTTGGAATCCACCTGCCCGCCCGCGATCGGAGTGTCGCCGGTCGAATCGGCGTCGAACAGGTTCACGTAGGAGGTTTTCAGCGGGACGCCGTCGGCGCTGGTGACGGTTCCGCTCAGTTCAGCGGCGCCGACGAACGACGGATCGATCCAATCGTTCGCCGTCGCCGCTGACGTCTCTGCTGCTGCGATCGGACTGACGACCGCCGCCAGTACCGCGACCGTGAGCGCGACCGTCGCGGCCCGCATTCTTCTTCTCCACGACATCGTGGCCTCCTCTGCCCGGGACCCGACACCGCGTCGCCCCCGTGCCGAGCATAGCCAACCCGAGCATCCGTCGGACTCGTCGTGGCTCACCGCGCTGAGCGGATCAGTAGTCGGGCTCGCGCGGCCGCACCGGCGCCGCCCGCCCGTCGCCGTCGGACTGCTGCATGGCCTGCTGGATGAGCGCGTCCACATCCGCGCCGCGATGGTCGTCGTCGAGGTCGTCGTCGTAGAGCCCGTCGTCGTAGGGGTCGTCATCGTCCGCCGTCACCGGCTGCGGCTCCGACGTCGGCTCCGGCGCCGGCGTCTCGGCTCGTCGCGCCGGCTCGTCCGCCATCGCCGCCTCGACGAGGGCGAACTCCTCCTCCGCCATGGCGCCCCGACCGGTGAGCACCGCCTTCGGCCCCCGGCGCACGCGGAACACGGCGTCGCCGATCACCTCCGAACGCGACGCGAGGATCGGCCCGATGATCGCCATCACCAACACGTAGAGTCCGGCGAAGGGCTGGATCAGCGGATTCAGGCCGGCAGCCAGCGACAGGGTCGCCAGGATCAGCGCGAACTCGCCGCGGTTGTGCAGGATGAACGCGGCATTCAGGCCGGCACGAGGACCGAGCTTGTTCAGCCAGGCCACGAATTGTCCCGCGCCGAGGTTCAGCACGATGGTCATCACCACCGCCGCACCGACCGGGAGCAGCACGCTCGGGAACTGCGTCGGGTCCAGCCCGAGCCCGAAGTTGACGAAGAAGAACGCACCGAACACGTCGCGCAGCGGGATCGCGATGTGCTCGACCTTGCTCCGATAGCGCGTGGCACCGATGACCAGACCGATCAGGAACGCGCCGATCGCATCCGTCACGCCCAGGATCTCGCCGATGCCGCCGAACAGGATCGCCAGGCCGAAGAACAGGATCGTGAAGAGTTCGTCGTCCTTCGTCTTGAACAGCTTGGCCACGTATCGACCGCCCCAGCGGGCGACGGCGAACATCACCACGAGGAAGGCGAAGGCGATCGCGAGTTTGCCGACCACCGGCCACACCTCGGTCTCGCCGCTGAGGACGACGGAGACGATCGCGAGGTAGATCGCGATGAAGATGTCCTCGACCACCGTGACGCCGAGGATCATCGGCGTCTCGGGATTGGCCAGACGCTTCAGCTCGATCAGCAGCTTGGTGACGATCGCGCTGGAACTGGTCGCCGTGATGCCGGCGATCACCAGCGCCTCCTGGCTGCCCCAGCCGACGAGGAAGCCGAAGCCGAGCCCCGCCGCCATGTTGACGGCGATGTACGAGCCGCCGGAGAGGATCAGCTTTCCGGCGTTGCCGAAGAACTCGTCCTGATCGAACTCGAGGCCGAGGGTGAACAGCAGCAGGATCAGGCCGAAGACCGCGGTGAGCTCGATGTACTCCGAGTGGAAGTCGAGCGGGAACCAGGCGAAGTTCGGGCTCGCCAGCAGTCCGACCACCATGTAGATCGGGATCGCGGGCAGGCCGATCGTCTTGCCGAGCCGGCCGAGCGCGTAGGCGACGACGAACAGGATTCCGAGAACGATGAGGTCTTCGCCGTGGTGCATCCGGTTCAGCCTCCTGGCGGAGCGTCGACGGGCTTGTGGAAGGCGCCGGTGCGGAAGAAGGTGAAGGCCTTGGCGACTTTCTCTGGGCTGCCCGCGACGACGAGGGTGTCGCCCGGGAAGACCTTGAAGTCGGGAGCGGGAGCGGGATTCGCGGCGTCACCGCGCACAACGGCGACGACCGTGAGGCCCACGATGCCGCGATCCGCCGGTTTGCCGAGTTGCTGACCCGCGATGTGGTCGTCGTAGTCGACGGTGAACCAGTCGATCGACAGCCCCGGGATCTGATCGAGCGCCGTGAGCGACTCGGTGATCTGGGTGCCACCGAGCAGCTCGGCGAGGGTGTGCGCCTCGTCGTCGTTCAACCGCAGCGACACCTTGGCGCTGTCGTGCTCCTCGTCGGCGAAGGTGATCAGATCACTGTGACCGGAGCGGTGGGCGATGACGCCGACCTTGCCGCCGTCGTCCGTGAGGAAGGTGTGCAGAACACCGACGCCCGGAAGCTTGACCCTCCGTACCTCGACCATGCGCGCGCTCCTTCTCCGCGCAGCCGCGCGACCTGTGTGGGGACGCCTCCCATTTTACCGGCCCCACCCTCCCCGGGCGCCCGTTCGCCCGAGGCGCACGCCCCGTCCTCTGCGAGGGACCCCGTGAGCGCGCGAGGGCGCCGCGGGCGGGGGCGCCCTCGCGCGCTGGCCGGGTCCCTCGCGGAGGAGTCAGCGGCGCAGGGACAGCAGGCTGCGCAGCCAGGCGAGGAAGGCGGCGAACGGGTCCTTCGAGGCGTAGCGGGCGTCGTACTCCGTCTCGCCCGCCGGCGCGGTGACCTCACGCATGGCAGCGCCGTTGTGGTCGTCGAACCAGCCGGCGAAGTCGAGCGGAACCTGCCACAGGGATTTCTGCGCCGGCACCGACATCTCGACGGCGCCGCCCTCCAGGAACTTCTGCGTCAGCGGCGTCGAACCCGAGGCCGGCCCGAGGCTCGCCGTCACCGACCCCTGCGGCGCGTCCACCGTGACGGTCGACACGCGGGGGCGGATCTCGATCGTCTTCGCCGAGCTCAGGCCGTGCGAGTCCGTCACGGTCAGCGTGGCCTGCAGGTAGGCGTAGTAGTCGTGGTCGGGGAAGGTGACCTCGGCGCTGCGCCCGCTCGCCGGAACGACGTACGGATGCGTGTGGCAGACGGAATCGTCGCTCGAGGACTCGTCCGGACAGTGCCGGATGTCGACGGCCCAGGTGAAGGCGCTCTCGGGCAGCGCGCCGTCCTGCGCATCCGCAGCATCGGCGGTGAGTGTCACCACGTCGCCCACGGCGACCGCGCCCACCGGCGACGCGTCGAGACGGCTGATCGTCGGCGGCGACTCCCCCACGGCGATCGTTGTGCTCGCCCGGGCCTGCGCGCCGACGCCGTCGGTCACGCAGACCGTGGCCGTCGCATCACCGTCGTCGGCGTAGACGTGCTCGATGCTGACGCCCGTACCGTCGTCGCAGGCGCCGTCGCCGTCGAGATCCCAGCTGTAGCGCAGCGTCTCCCCGGGATTCGCGTCCGTCGATCCGGAGGCGTCCAGCCGCACCGCGAGCGGCGTCGGTCCGTAGCTCGGGTCCGCCGTCACGACCGCCTCCGGCGGCACGTTCGCCGCGGTGGAGCGGATCCGCAGCAGCGTGCCCGCGATGATGTCGATGTAGTAGACGTCGCCACCGGGGCCGATGCGCAGCTGGACCGGCGAGCCGGCCTTCGTGCTCAGGGCCACGCGCTGCGACGGATCCGGTCGGCCGTCCGATCCGATCGGCATCGCGACGATGCAGCGCCGGGCGAAGTCGGCGAACACGTAGGACGATGCGACCGTTCCCGGCCAGCTGTCGTTGTCGACGAAGACGCCGCCGGTGGCCGCTCCGCCCCCGGTGCTGTTGCAGCCGTCGGCGGGTTGCGCGCCCGGGCGCTTCCAGGCGTAGACCGGATCCGTGAGCGGGCTCGACACACCCCCGATCGTCGAAACGGGGTTCTGCGCGAGGGATTCGCAGAGGCCGATGCCCAGCGTCGCGTAGGTGCTCTGCACCTCCGTTCCCTCCCGACACGGCCAACCGAAGTTCGGCACCTTCTCCTGACCCGGTCCGGTCGTGAAGCTGTTGATCTCTTCGGCGGTGGACCAGCCGACGTCGCCCAGCCAGAGCTCCTGCGTCCCCGGGCGGAACGCCAGCCGATAGGGATTGCGCAATCCGTAGGCGACGATGCGGTCGTCGCCGTCGATGCCGTTGTCGACCAGCGGGTTGTCGGGCATCGCCGCTCCGGTGCTCGGGTCGATCCGCAGGATGCTGCCGTCCCAGCTGACGCGGTCGCCTCCGCTCGCCGCGCGCACCGCCTGCGACCGCAGGGCACCTCCGCGGGTCGTCGCCGGCTTCTCGGCCGTGCCACGCCCCGCGGGAGCGTCGTTGCAGGGATTGAACGGGGTCGGCGTGTTCGCGACACGACCGCCGCCGTTGCCGTAGTCCGGGCCGGTGAACATGGCGCCGTCGCCGGCACTCACGTAGAGCGCCCCGTCGGGTCCGAAGAGCACGCTGCCCACGCCGTGCGAGGTGTATTGGAAGCACCAGCGCCCCTCGTCCGCCCCGTCGAGCAGTGTCAGTGCGCTCGCCGGGTCGGCCACGCCGTCGGCGCCCACGGTGAACCGGACGAGGGAGGCCGTGATCGTGCAGCCGTCCGCGCCGGGCGGATTCGGGCACGCGTCGTACTGGCCGCCCGAAGCCCAGCGCGGTTCGGCGTCGGTGCCGAACGGATCGCGGTCGCGGGTGTACAGCACGTAGAGGTACGGCTTGCCGGTGCCGAACGCCGGGTCCAGCGCCATGCCGAGCAGACCGTGGTCGCCGTAGTCGTACACCTCTCGGCGCAGATCGAGCACCTGGGTCGGCGATGTGGCACCGGCGGACGCGTACCGGTACACCGCGCCCTCCTTCGCCGCCACGTAGATCGAGCCGTCCTCGGCGAAGGAGAACGTGGTGGAGAACGACGGCAGCTTCGGCAGCACCGTCGACACCGTCAGGCCCGACAACACCCCGGAGGCCGCCGTCGGCGCGGCTTCGGCGGTCGTCACCGCCGAGACGGACCCTGCAGCGGCGACCACGGTCACCAGCACGGCCATCGCCGCACCCCTTGCCAGAACTCGTGACCACCGTCGCACCATCGACTCCCCTCACCCTCGGGAGTCAGATTACCCCACTTCGGGGGGCACGGGGGTCAGCTGGGGTGATGCGGTGCGACGACGACCTCGACGCGCTGGAACTCCTTGAGGTCCGAGTAGCCCGTGGTCGCCATCGAGCGGCGCAGCGCGCCGATCAGGTTCGCGGCGCCGTCCGCCGACGTCGCGGGCCCGTACAGCACCTGCTCCATCGTGCCGACCTGGCCGACCTGCACACGCTTGCCGCGCGGCAGCTGCGCGTGGTGCGCCTCAGCGCCCCAGTGCCAGCCGCCACCAGGAGCGTCGGTCGCCCGGGCGAGGGTCGAACCGAGCATCACGGCGTCCGCGCCCACGGCGATCGCCTTGACGATGTCGCCGGAGGAGCCGAGGCCGCCGTCCGCGATGACGTGCACGTAGCGACCGCCGGACTCGTCCATGTAGTCGCGGCGCGCGCCGGCGACGTCGGCGACCGCGGTCGCCATCGGCGCCTGGATGCCCAGGGTCGCGCGAGTAGTGGACGCCGCACCGCCACCGAAGCCGACGAGCACCCCCGCCGCGCCGGTGCGCATCAGGTGCAGAGCGGCCGTGTAGGTCGCGGCTCCGCCGACGATCACGGGCACATCGAGTTCGTAGATGAACCTCTTCAGGTTCAGGGGCTGCGCGTCGCGGGAGACGTGCTCCGCCGACACGGTGGTGCCACGGATGACGAAGATGTCGACGCCGGCGTCGACGACGGTCTGGTACAGCTCCGCGGTGCGCTGCGGCGAGAGGGCCCCCGCGACGGTGACGCCGGCCGCACGGATCTCGGCCAGGCGCGCGGTGACCAGCTCGGGCTTGATCGGCTCGGCGTAGATCTCCTGCATCCGCTTCGTGGCCGTCTCCGCGGGAAGCTCGCGGATCTCGGCGAGCAGCGGCAGCGGGTCCTCGTAGCGGGTCCACAGGCCCTCGAGATCGAGCACCCCGAGGGCGCCCAGGCGCCCGAGTTCGATCGCGGTCGCCGGGGAGACGACGGAGTCCATCGGGGCGGCCAGGATCGGCGTCGCGAACTGGTACGCATCGATCGACCAGTTCACCGAGACCACCTCGGGGTCACGGGTCCGCCGACTCGGCACGACAGCGATGTCGTCGAACGCATACACACGACGGGCGCGCTTGGCCCGCCCGATCTCGATCTCAGTCACCGTGCCATTTTAGTGGGGGCTCCTCGTTCCTCGTCGCCCCCACGGCGGTCGGCAGATACTCGGTGCCGGATTCGAAGAGCCGGTTGCGTTCGCGTACGAAGAAATGCTGGAACGCATTTCTCCGGTTACGCTCGCGCGGAGATGGTCGCTTCGCGGAGACACCGGCGCCATCCCGAGGGCGCCACCCCGAGCGCCGACCCCCACGCTCCGCCATCCGAGCGCCGACCCCTGCGCGAGCACTGGCGCGGGGTTGTCCATTCGTCCCGCGAGCGCTAGCGAGTGGGACGAATTGACAACCCCGCGGCAGGGAACAAGCGCCACGCGCGAAGCGCCGTGGCGCGGGTTCACCCCTCCGGACACCGCGCGAAGCGCCGCGACGCGGGAGTCACCCCTCCGGACATCGACCCGAGCAGCAACCCCTACCCGTAGTCCCCCTACCGCCGGTAGTTCGGCGCCTCCGCGACCATCTGGATGTCGTGCGGGTGCGACTCCTTCAGCCCGGCGGCGGTGATGCGGACGAACTTGCCGCGCTCCTTGAGCTCGGTGATGGTGCGGGCGCCGACGTAGAACATCGACTGGCGCAGGCCGCCGGCCAGCTGGTACGCCACGTTGGCGAGCGGGCCGCGGTAGGGCACCTGACCCTCGATGCCCTCGGCGATCAGCTTGTCGTCGGAGGGCACGTCGCTCTGGAAGTAGCGGTCCTTCGAGTAGGAGGTGCGCTCGCCGCGCGTCTGCAGCGCGCCGAGCGAACCCATGCCGCGGTAGAGCTTGAACTGCTTGCCGTTCTGGAAGACGAGGTCGCCGGGCGACTCCTCGCAACCGGCCAGCAGCGAGCCGAGCATCACGGTGTCGGCGCCGGCGACGAGCGCCTTGGCGATGTCGCCCGAGTACTGCAGTCCGCCGTCGGCGATCACAGGCACACCCGACTCGCGCGCAGCGAGAGACGCCTCGTAGACCGCGGTCACCTGCGGCACGCCGACGCCGGCGACGACGCGCGTCGTGCAGATCGAGCCGGGGCCGACGCCGACCTTGATCGCGTCCGCGCCGGCATCCACCAGCGCCTGGGCGCCGGAGCGCGTGGCGACGTTGCCGCCGATCACGTCGACACCGGCGAACGCCGGGTCGGCCTTGAGCTTGCGGATCACGTCGAGCACACCGGCGGAGTCGCCGTTCGCGGTGTCGACGACGAGCACGTCGACCCCCGCGTCCAGCAGGGCGGTCGCGCGCTGCCAGGCGTCGCCGAAGAAGCCGATCGCCGCGCCGACACGCAGGCGACCCGCCGAGTCCTTGGTAGCGTTCGGGTACTGCTCCGACTTGTCGAAGTCCTTGACCGTGATCAGACCCGCGAGCTTGCCCTGCGCATCCACCAGCGGCAGCTTCTCGATCTTGTGCTGGGCGAACAGCGCGATGACCTCGCTGTCGGCGATGCCGACGCGGCCGGTCACCAGGCCGGTGCTGGTCATAACGTCGCGAACGAGGGTGGTCGCCTTCTCGAACGGCGAGACGAAACGCATGTCGCGGTTCGTGATGATGCCCACGAGCACCCCGGAGCCGTCGACGACCGGCAGGCCGCTGATGCGGTACTGCCCGCAGAGCGCGTCCACCTCGGCTACGGTCGCGTCCGGTGTGGTGGTCACCGGGTTGGAGACCATGCCGGATTCGCTGCGCTTGACCCGGTCGACGTGCTCGGCCTGGTCGGCGATGGAGAGGTTGCGGTGCAGGATGCCCAGGCCGCCCTGGCGCGCCATGGCGATCGCCATCCGCGACTCGGTGACGGTGTCCATCGCAGCGGACAGCAGGGGCGTGGCCACCGTGATCCGCTTGGTCAGTCGCGAGGAGGTGTCCGCCTCGCTCGGGATGACGTCCGTGTGCCCGGGGAGGAGCATCACGTCGTCGTAAGTGAGTCCGAGGAATCCGAAGGGATCCGTCGAGTCCATGTAAAACCCCTTTTGCGCGTCGGCGGGTCGAGTGGTGGATGAAGGAGACTCCGGCCGGCACGCAGGCACCGGGGGATGTTCAATCTTAAGCGACGAGACCGCTCCGCTATTCCTCAACAGGGCCACCCGTATCGATTCGATCACCCGTTCGGACTGGCAGCGTTTCCACACCCATGCGGTGGGGGCACATAATTGCGTCACACGCACGTGCCGCAGGTGAAACATCTTCGACACATGCGCCACGTATGGTCAACCAACGTTGTTTGACGACGGAGCTCCGGCGTGCCCGGAAATCCACCCGTCTGTGCACCCTGACGAGAGGTATACGCCTTGCTCACTGGTCCAGCCCAGAAGCCAGACCCGACGCGCTCCCGACGCGCTGTGGAACCCTGTCACCCGAAGCGGAGGAACGTCCGTGGATAGGCCGACTCTCCGCTCCCGACTCCTGATGATGCGGAGAAGACTCGTCGCGCTCGGACTCGTCGGCGCATCCCTGGCCGGCGTGCTCGCGCTGGCCCCCGCCGCGCTCGCGGCGACCGAGGCCGATCAGTCGATCACCGCCTGGGTCCGCGTGCAGGGCACGAACGAGAACCTCGCCGGAGTCACGGTGGAGCTCGGCGGTGACGCGACCGCCACCCTGACCACGGGCGACGACGGCAAGGCCGTCTTCCCGCTGGATGATCCCGGCAGCTACACCGTCACGGTGGTCGAGGCGACGCTGCCGGCCGACAAGGGCTACCCGGCCGCCGGGCAGAACCCCAAGACGGTCGCGATCGCCGCATCGGCCAACCAGATCGTGAACTTCATCGTCTCCACGGCGAACCCGATGGGCACCGGCGCCACAGCACCGAGCGCGACGCCCACCGATTCCGCCACGGCGGAGGCGGAGCCCGGAACGGCGGTCGGTGAGACCGCGACGGTCACCGCCGACACCTTCTGGATCGTGTTCTGGCCCAAGGTGGTCACCGGCCTGATCTTCGGTCTGCTGATCGCCCTCGCGGCCATCGGCGCCTCGCTGATCTACGGCGTCACCGGCCTGAACAACTTCGCCCACGGCGAGTTGGTCACCTTCGGGGCCCTGATGGCCTACCTGTTCAGCGGCGTGTTCGGCCTGCCGGCGCTGCTCGCGATCCCGATCGCGGTCATCCTCGGCGGCGCCTTCGGCTACGCCCAGGACGGCCTGATCTGGAAGCCGCTGCGCAAGCGCGGCATCGGCCTGATCCCGCTGATGATCGTCACGATCGGCCTCTCGCTGGCCCTGCGCTACGTCTTCGTGTTCTTCTTCGGCGCCGACCGGCTCTCGCTGCCGAACGACACGGCTCCCTTCTTCACCGTCGAGGCGCTCGGCATCAGCCTGAAGTTCACCGACATCGTCGGTGCCGTGGTCGGCATCGTCTGCATCGTGGGCGTCGCCCTCGTGCTGACCAAGACCAAGATCGGCAAGGCCATGCGCGCCGTCTCCGACAACCGCGCCCTCGCCTCCGCCTCCGGCATCAACGTCGAGCGGGTCATCCGCGTGGTCTGGGTCGGCTCGGGTGCCCTCGCGGCCCTCGCCGGTGTGTACATCGGCTACTACCAGTCGCTGCGCTGGGACACCGGAGCGTCGATCCTGCTGCTGATCTTCGCCGCGATCACGCTCGGTGGCCTCGGCTCGGCGTACGGCGCTCTCGTCGGATCTCTCATCATCGGCCTGATGATGAACATCTCGACCATGTGGATCCCCGAGAACCTCAAATACGTGGCTCCGCTCGTCCTGATGATCATCATCCTTCTCGTCCGTCCCCAGGGCATCCTGGGCCGCAAGGAACGGATCGGCTAAGGAACATGAACTACAACTTCATCTGGCTCGCCATCGGGCAGATCTTCGACCCGACGGTCGCCGCCTACGCCCTTGCGACCATCGGCCTCGTCATCCACTTCGGCTTCACCGGCCTGCTGAACTTCGGTCAGGCGGGCTTCATGGCGGTCGGCGGTTACGCCTTCGCCATCACCTCGGTCAAGCTCGAATGGCCCCTGTGGGGATCGGTGCTCTCGACGATCGTCGCGGCCACCGTGTTCGCCCTCATCCTCGGTATCCCGACCCTGAGACTCCGAGCCGACTACCTGTCGATCGTCACGATCGCCGCCGCGGAGATCATCCGCCTCTCCGTCAAGACGCCCGAGTTCTCGGACGTCACCGGCGGCTCGGAGGGCATCAACGGCTCCGCGAAGGCGTTCAACGCGCTGAACCCGCTGCCGGACGGCCGCTTCGGCATCGGCGTACTCACCTACAACCAGGACCAGTGGTGGGTGCGCATCGTCGGCTGGGCCCTCGTGGGTCTGGCTTGTCTGATGGTCTTCCTGCTGATGCGCAGCCCCTGGGGCCGTGTGATCAAGGGCATCCGCGAGGACGAGGACGCCGTGCGTTCGCTCGGCAAGAACGTCTTCTCCTACAAGATCCAGGCGCTGATCCTGGGTGGCGTGCTGGGTGGCCTGGCCGGAGCGCTGTTCATCCTGCCGCGCTCGCTGCAGCCCGACAACTACGGCACGCAGCTGACGTTCTTCCTCTACACGATCATGCTGCTGGGTGGCGCCGCGACGGTCTTCGGACCGGTCATCGGATCGATCATCTTCTGGGTCGTGCTCGGCCTCACCGACGGTCTGCTCAAGCTGGGTATCGACTCGGGCGTGCTGAACAACGACATCATCCACCTCACCACCGTGCAGACCGGTCCGATCCGGTTCATCATCGTGGGTATAGCGCTCATGCTGCTCGTGATCTTCCGACCACAGGGCATCTTCGGAAAGAAGAAGGATCTGCATTTTGCCTAAGACGCTGGTCTCGGACATCACCGAGGAAGAAATCGTCCCCGGGGTCAAGAAGAAGGACCCCATCGTCGTGGCCGACGGCGTCAGCCGCCGCTTCGGCGGCCTGACCGCGGTCGACGTGAAGCACGTCGAGATCCCCCGCGGCTCGATCACCGCCCTGATCGGCCCGAACGGAGCCGGCAAGACCACGTTCTTCAACCTGCTCACCGGCTTCGACAAGCCCAACACGGGCAACTGGAGCTTCAAGGGCAAGAACCTCGCGAACGTCCCGGCGTTCAAGGTCTCGCGGATGGGCATGGTGCGCACCTTCCAGCTCACCAAGGCCCTCGGCGGCATGACCGTGCTCGAGAACATGCTGCTCGGCGCCAAAGGTCAGAAGGGCGAGAACATCTTCACCTCGCTCTTCAAGGGCCTCTGGTCCAAGGAGGAGGACGCCATCGAGAAGCGCGCGATGGAGTTGCTCGCGAAGTTCAAGCTCGACACCAAGGCCGAGGACTACGCGTCCAGCCTCTCCGGCGGCCAGAAGAAGCTGCTCGAGATGGCGCGAGCGCTGATGTCCAGCCCCGAGCTGGTCATGCTCGACGAGCCGATGGCGGGCGTCAACCCCGCGCTGACGCAGTCGCTGCTGGGTCACATCATCAACCTGAAGGACGAGGGCATGACCGTGCTCTTCGTCGAGCACGACATGCACATGGTCAACACGATCGCCGACTGGGTGATCGTGATGGCCGAGGGCAAGGTCGTCGCCGAGGGCCCGCCCTCGACCGTGATGAGCGACCAGGCCGTCATCGACGCCTACCTCGGCGCCCACCACGACACCGACCTCGGCACCATCGAGGGCCAGCTGGAGATCGCGGAGGAGATGGATTCGCCGCTCGTGCGCGCGGAGGTGGAGCAGGAGGCCGAGGCCGCCGGCATCCCGGTTCCGGACGCCAACGCGGAGTTCCAGCGACCGGCCGCCCCCGCGGTCGACTTCGGCGGCCCCGCCGCCGGCACGCCCGTCGTCGACAAGGAGGAGGACAAGTGAGCGAGAACACCCTCGAAGCCCACGACCTGCACGCGGGTTACCTGCCGGGGATCAACATCCTGAACGGCTCGAACGTCTACGTGAAGAAGGGCGAACTGGTCGGCATCATCGGCCCGAACGGCGCCGGCAAGTCGACGCTGCTGAAGGCCATGTTCGGCCTGGTGAACATCCGCCAGGGCAGCGTGCTGCTCAACGGCGAGGACATCACCGGGCTGAAGGCCGACAAGCTCGTCTCCAAGGGCGTCGGCTTCGTGCCGCAGAACAACAACGTCTTCCCGTCGCTCACCATCGAGGAGAACCTCGAGATGGGCATGTACCAGAAGCCGAAGATGTTCAAGGAGCGCCTCTCCTTCGTCACCGAGCTGTTCCCGGAGCTGTCCAAGCGCCTCAAGCAGCGCTCGGGCTCGCTCTCGGGTGGCGAGCGGCAGATGGTCGCGATGTCGCGCGCGCTGATGATGGACCCGTCGATGCTGCTGCTCGACGAGCCCAGCGCCGGCCTCTCCCCCATGCGCCAGGACGAGACCTTCGTCAACGTGCAGCGGATCAACAAGGCCGGCGTCTCGATCATGATCGTGGAGCAGAACGCCCGTCGCGCGCTGCAGATCTGCGACCGCGGTTACGTGCTCGACCAGGGCCGGGACGCCTACGAAGGGCCCGGCCGCGAGCTGATGAACGACCCCAAGGTGATCGAGCTGTACCTCGGCACGCTGGCGACGACGAACGAGGTCACCACCTCGACGCCGACCGTCGGCGGCTGAGCCCAGCCACCACCGGAGCCCGTCGTCGTCCGTCACGGACGGCGGCGGGCTCCGTCGATTCCCCGCTGACCGACGATCGGGAGCCCCACCATGAAGCGTGTGATCGCCTCCGCCGCGCTCCTCGCGCTGCTCGGCGCGGGCCTGAGCGGATGCGCCGGAGTCGCCTCGACCGTGCCCGACGGCGTCTCCGTCAGCATCCAGCAGAATCGCGACGACTACGGGCCACGCCGGATCGAGATCACGGTCACCAACGACACCGACGCGTCGTTCGACATCTTCGAGGCGCGACTGGATTCGCGGGCGTTCGTCGCCGCAGCCGTTACGGATCATCCGATCGAGGTGCCGGCCGGCACCAGCAAGGCGCTGCGCCTGCAGCTGGACGCCCCCGCCTGCGGAGACGGTTCCGGTGAGACCACCACCGTGCGCCTGGCGTACACCACCGCCTCCGGATCGGGCGTCGCCACGATGACCCCGACGGATCCGTTCGGCAGCATCGAGCGGATCCACCGGCAGGACTGCTTCGCCTCGCTCGTCGCCCAGACGGCCACCGTCACGCCGGCCGCCGCGCTGCGCGTGGTGCAACAGGACGGCGTCGCGACCGCCCAGCTCGACGTGACACTGACCCCGACGGGATCCGGCGAGCCCGTCACGATCGACGCGATCGGCCGCACGATCCTGCTGCGCCCCGCCTCGGGCGAGGAGCTGTGGCCGGTGGGCCTGCCGATCGACGCGACCACGGCCCCAACGACGATCACCCTCGACATCATCCCGAACAACTGCAACACCCACACCGTCTCCGAGGACAAGCGCGGCACGTTCTTCCCGGTCACGGTGAGCACGGCCGCCGACGGCACCGAGGTGTTCTACCTGCCCGTCAGCCGCACCGTGCGCGGCCAGCTGTACGACTACATCTCGCACGACTTCTGCGGCTGGGACTGAGATCTTCTGCGGTCGGGACTGAGATCTTCTGCGGCAGGGACTGAGATCTTCTGCGGTCGGGACTGACATCGCGGCGGTCGGGGCCACGACGACCCAAACCGAGTCTTTCTTTCCCTCCCCCGTCCCCGTCCAGGGGACAGGAGAGAGCGCGTTCCTGCCGTAGCGTCAGTGGTGGAGAGACAGTCCCGATCCCGTTCGGATCGGCACCCTCACCAGCCGGTTTCCGGCGGGTGCTCTCACTTCGCCTCCCGTTCCGCGACGCCTACGTCGTCACCTCGAAGGGTCATCATCGTGAACAGCTACACCCCCGCTCCCATCGAGCTCGGCGCGACCTTCCGCTCCGGCGCCGCCCGCGACGAACTGGTCTGGAACGTGATCGGTGTCTACGCCCAGGTGGTCATCGCCGAGAGCACCGGCGGCAAGCGACGCAACTTCAGCCGTTCCTTCGTGACCTACCGGCTCGCCGCCGAGGCCGAGCAGCTCACGGCCCGCGCGAGCTGATCCTCTGGCGAGCCGAGCGCTCGCCCCCTGCGCCGCGACGGACGGGCCCCACCTGCGCCCCCGTCGCCTCGACGGATGCCGCCACTCCCCCGGGAGCGGCGGCATTCGTGCGTCCGGGCGTCGCGCCCGCGCTCCGGCGCGAACCCGGCTTCGCGAACCCGGCTTCCGGCGCCAGAAATAGCGCCGATGCGGCCGCGCGACTCGATACCCACCGCGGACTCTGGCTGGATGGTGTCGGCGCCGGTATCGGGCCGCACGAGGTCAGAGGAGTCCGCATGAAAGGTGCACGCAGCGCGCCCTCTCCGGGGCCGAGCCTGTTCCGCCTGGCGCGGACCCGGCTGGTCGACATCCGCATCGAACGGTGGTCGAGCAGCGACGCTCGATCCGTGCGCCGCGGCATCGATCCCGAGGCCCGCGATGTCGGGCTTCTGCTGCTGCACGTCGCGGGCGCGTCAGCATCCCGCGTGGACGGCGTCGCCGAGCGCGACGAACCGGGCAGCGTGCGCATCCTCCGCCCCGACAGCGTGGTCGAGACCGTCAACGCCCAGCCCACCGAGCGGATGCTGGTCGCTGCTCCCCTCGCCGCGCTCTCGGCCACGAGCGCCAACGTGCTGCGCCGCCGCTGGGCCGACGCCCCGCGGATCTCGCCGTCGCCGATGGTGTTGGCCCTCGCGGCCCTGGCCGGTTCGGCCCTGGACACCCCGGTTCATCCGGCGAGCGCCGACGCCTACGTCGCCGAGAGGGCACTGATCACCCTGCTCGACGCGGTGCTCTCGGACGCCGAGCTCGGCTCCGCCGCGACCGAGGGCAGCGGATTCGCGGAGCACCTGCACGCCCGCGCGCTGTCCTGCATCGACCGCGGACACACCGACCCCGACTTCGCCGCCGAACAGGTCGCGGACGGCACCGGGGTAAGCCTGCGCAGCCTGCAGCGCATCTTCGCCGAACACGGCGGATCCGTGTCGCAGGCGATCCGGGAGCGCCGCCTCGCCGCCGTCGCGGCGGCCCTCGACTCCGGTTCCTCGGACGACCTGGCCGACGTCATCCGCGCCGCCGGATTCACGGTCGCCGACTCCGCCCGGCGCGCCTTCCTCGCCGAATACGGGATGACGATGTCGAACTACCGGCGACGCCCCCGCTCCTGAGCACCCGTTCGACCGGCGATTCGCGCCACGGTCGACGCTCGATGCGACACGCGTTTGGCGCTCGCGCGTCGGGTGCTCCTGAATGGGTACAGGCCACCCGGTTCCCGCCTGCGGCCGCCCGCCAGGAGGTGCGGAATCATGCAGGAGCCCGACGTCATCCCGCTCGCACACGCGCGGATCGAGCGGCGCCGCGTCGAGGCGGGCACGAACCTGATCATCGCGCCCCAGCCGGGCTCCGTCGCGCTGCACGCCTTCACCGCCGGCACGGCCGTCGCGGACCGCAGCGGCACCCACCACTTCGGCCCGGGCAGCGCCGCCTTCGCCACGGCCGCGCTGCCGCACATCTTCCGATGCACCGCGAGCGCCGAGTCGACGGTGTTCTTCTTCGCCCGCGACCGCCTGAGCGGCGCCGCCGACGCCGCCCTCGCCGAGTTCGGCTTCCGCGACCTGCGCGGCGACCCCGTCGCCTCGGGCGTGCTCGCGATCGTGGTGTCGCTCAGCCGGATGCGGCCGGTCGCGGGTTCCGAGGAGGCGCGTCGGCTCGAAGAGGTGCTGATCGCGCAGTTGCAGGCGATCATCCTCGCCGCGCAGTTGCGTCGCGACGCCGGCGACGCGATCGTCGGCGAACTGTTCGGCCGCCTGCGCGCGCTGCTGTGGGCCGAACCCGGGGGCGAGCTGAGCACGTGGGCGCGCGCGCTCGGCTGCTCCACGACCGTGCTGTCGACGGCGCTGGCCGCCCAGGGCTGGGCGCCCAAGGCACTGGTGACCGAGACCCGGCTGCTGCGTTTCGCCGCCGCGCTGCGTGACGAAGGGCCCGAACCGGCGGAGGAGATCGTCACGGCGCTGGGATTCGCCGGCCTGCCGCAGGCGACCCGCGCCTTCCGCCGTCGCTTCGGCATCTCGCCGCGCCGATACCGGCTGCTGAACCGACCCTGATCGCGGCTCACTCTCGGGGTACATCGCGGCCTGAACGGGGGACGATTCGGCCCCGGAACGGGATCTACGCGCCGAGATCGACCGAGCGCCGCTGAGCCGCTGTCGCCTCCGCGCCGGGGCTGGCGAAATGGATGCGCGCCATCACGGCGCCGCACATCCGGTCCCGCCGGCCGGATGAAACCTCATCCTGAAAGGCGCAGAATGCCCACCCCCGACGACCTGATCCCCGCCGCCGCCGCCCCCGGCCTCAAGCGCCGCACCGTGGCCACCGCCGCCGCCTGGACCGTCCCCGCCATCGCCGTCGCGGTCGGCGCTCCTTCGGCGTCCGCCTCCCCCGCGACGGGCGGCACCATCACGATCAACCCGCCCACGATGACGACCATCCCCGGCGCTCCTCTGGCCTGGACGGTGACCGCCACGGCGGCGTCCGGCACGATCGACACCCCGCTCACCTTCACCCTCACGCTGCCGACCGGCCTGAGCTTCGCCGACGGCACCACCTCGAAAGTCGTCACCATCCCCGCGTCGAACGCGGGCACGGCCACCCTCGAGCTGACCGGCGCTTACCAGGTGTACGCCGACGCCGACACGACCGCGGGAACCGTGCTCACCCCGAGCACCTCGAACGTCACGAGCGGGTGGTCCGTCATCCAGGTGCCGATCGTCACCATCGTCTGGATCACGATCCCCGCCGGCGGCACCGGCCTGGTGTGGGGCAAGAACCACACGTCCGGATACGGCTACGAGAACTTCAACCACTACGGCATGGAGAACCCGTGGGCCACCCCGCTGACGAGCATCGACCCCATCCCCGACGGCACGCTGATCTCGCTCTCGCAGGCCACCCGCGCCCTCGCCGTCGTCGCATCCGGCAGCGGCACCACGGTCTACGCGACCGACTCCGCGTTCTACTCGAACCCCAACGCGTGGGGCACCACCGTCGTGCCGACCCCGGGCCTGCGCTCGGGTGAGTACGTCCTGGACATCGGCGGCAACACCTCGGGCTCGACGAACCAGGGTCGGATCATCCGCCTGCGCGACTCCGACCAGACCATCCCGACGTTCCCGACCTCGACCGACGCCCCGCACGGTGCTTTCATCACCTCGGTCGCGAAGGACTACACCGCCGCGTACTCGCTCACCTACGCCCTCGACTCGAGCGGCAAGGTCTGGGTGTGGGACGGCGACGCGAACAACTTCGCCTACATCCCCCGCCTCGTGATCGACGACGCCACCGGCAAGCCGGTCACCGACATCGTCGAAATCTCGGGCGCGACGAACATCAGCCTCGCACGAAGCGCCTCGGGCGTCGTCTACGAGCTGTACCGCCCCAACTCTGCGTCCTTCGCGGCGCGCCAGGTCGCGACCGGCGCCGTGAAGCTGGGCAAGTCGGGCACGGATGCGCGCAGCTACATCGGCGCGGACGGCAAGCTCTACTCGTGGGGCCTCGGTCAGACGAACCGGCACACCGCCGCGAACTCGAACGACACCACCGCGCCGGCCCTGAACACGCAGGCGAACACCGCGCTCGCCCTGGCCGGGGCGAGCCGGGTCATCGACGCCGCGTTCATCTACGGCGAGGCCGGGCCCGACGGCGGCACCTCCGTGGTGATTCTGGACGACAACTCGGTGTGGGCCTGGGGCTCGGACTACAGCAGCCAGCTCGGTAACGGCACCGCCTCGGTCACCCCGGTGCGGGTGCAGGCCGGTGTGAACTCGGTCACCGGTCCGCTGTTCGCAACGGCCTTCACCTACGCCAACCTGTCGTTCGGCGCCTACAAGGCCTGAGCGATCCGAGAACACGGGCCCGCTCCCCTAGGGAGCGGGCCCGTGTTGCGCTTCGTCCCATCCCGAACTTGATCCGACACGAGGCGCCAGTTTGAATAGATCCCAGCACCCGGACCTCGTGCAGACTCCCCTTCTTTTCGGAGGTTCCGCCGCCATGTCCACGTACGCCGACCGACCAGAGGTCGGCTCGGTCCGCGAGTTCTTCGGGCCCGACGGTGCGCGGCAACTCTCGAAGACAGGCACGCACTTCACGCCGATCGGACCAGGTCCGTTCCGCGCGCGATTGGACTCCTTCACCCTCGGACGCACCCGCATCGTCAGCATGCAAGCGACGCCGCACCGAGGCGAACTACGCGCCACCGTCGGCTCGATGCGGCACGATCTGGTCTTCTTCACCTTCCTGCTCGCCGGTCACTCCGTCGGCCACCACGACGGCAGCCAGCGCATCGACGAGCCCGGCTCCATCCACTTCGTCCGGGTCAGCGCGCCCTTCCGCTTCACGGCCGACCAGCCCACCCACAACGTGACCTGGTGGGTCGACCTCGATCAGCTGCAGCCCGAGGTCGCCGAGGCGCTGCGACGGGTGAGTTCGGTCGAGTTCCGCTGGATCCGGCGCACGGCGGACGGCGCCTGTTCCACGAGACGCGAGAGCTGCTCGTGGTCGACCTCGGCCGCTCCGAGCTGACTCTCGCCGCCGTCGCCGGCGAACTGGGCACCTCCGCGGCCCTGCTCTTGCGCGCGCTCGTCGCCCAGGGCACGACCCTGCATCGGCTGATGGGGCAGCTGCGCATCGATCGGCTCTCGGCGCTGCTGCGCGACCCGGCCGACGACCGCTCGCTGACCGAACTGAGCGCGGATGCGGGATTCGCGGGCACCGCGCAGGCCGCGCGCGCCTTCCGCCAGTTCTTCGGCACCACCATGAGCCGCTATCGGACGATGATGCGCCCGCAGTAACGCTCGCGAGTGGGATATCCCATGAACAGATATTCGATCTACTCCTCGGAAACACCTCGATTTCTTCGAATCTGTACCCTAGACTGGGGCCATGACCTCCTCCCTCCTCCCCCGCATCACCGCCCTCGCGGCGACCGTGCGTGATGAGGTCGCTTCGATCGAGTGGGGCCGGCTGTCGGAAGACGAGCGGCTCTCGCTCGCCGTTGCGTTGGGCAGTCTCGAACGGGCCGTCGTCGGCGGCGCCATCGGGGCCGCGGGGGCGATCGAAGAGACCTGCGGGAGCGACCGGGGTATGGATTCGCTCGCCCTGCGGCACGGAGTGCGGGGCGGCAAGCAGCTGCTCGCGATGCTGACCGGCTCCTCCGAGGCGACTGCCTGGCGGCGGATCCGGCTCGCGCAGGCCGGCATGGGCACGGGCGTCACCAGCGGCTGGGGCGCCCCGGCGCTGTTCCCCGCGATGGGAGCGGCCCTGCTGCGCGGGGCGATGCACGCCGATGGAGCCGACGCCCTCGTGTCCACCCTGTCCGGGTCCGCATCGCGCATCCACCCCGACGCACTGGCCGTCGCGGAGAACGCGATCGTCGAAGCCGCGACCGATCCGGAAGGAGAAGCGAACCTGCACGGCGATGTGACCGGCACCGGGGTGGCGGCCGAGCTCGTGAAGATCCAGGCCCTCGCCTGGCGAGCCCGCCTGGACCCCGATGGATTGGAGCCGACCGCCGACGAAGCGTTCCAGCGCCGCCGAGCCGTGTGGCGCCGCGGAACGACCGGCACCGAAACGCTCGTGCTCACCATGACGACCGAGCAGGCTGCGGCGATCAAATCGTCGCTGTCGCCGCACGCCAGCCCCCGCAAGCCGACTTTCCGCTCCTGCGACGACACTCGGGAAGCGGCCGAAGGCGACGTGTTCGGCGACGACCGCACCAGCGGGCAGAAGACCCTCGACACCGTCGTCGCCCTCGTCGTCGCCGGCGGCGCGTCCGAGGCTCCGATGGGCGCCACGCCGCAGATCACCGCCTACGTCGACGCGGACGATCTCGAAGCGGACACCGCCGCCCCGGCGTATCTCGACCACGTCGAGGAGCCCGTGCCGGCGTCGACCGTGCGGCGGCTGCGCTGCCACGGCGAGGTGCGCATCGCGATCCTCGGCAACCGCAACGTGACCGACGCCCTCGGGCGGCCCGTTCGCGAGTTCACCCCCGCGCAGAAGAAGCTCCTCGCCGCACTTTACGGCGGCTGCGCCTGGGAGGGCTGCACGGCCCCGCCCGCGTGGACCGAGGCGCACCACGTGCACTGGCACTCGCGCGGTGGCAGGACCAGCGTCGACAACGGGGTTCCGTTATGCGCTTTCCACCACCACGTGATCCACGCGAACACCGGGTGGGAGATCGTGATGAAGCAGACCGTCCACGGCCTGCGCGCGCACCTGATCCCACCGTTCGTGATCGACCCGCACCGCACACCCCGCCTGATGCGCAACCACCGCGCGACACCGGGCGGGCCCGCCGCGGACCCCGACCCGCCGCCGCCACCCGAGTGAATCCCCCTCCGGCGCCGGAGACGAACGAAGCCCCCGGTGCTCGGGGCACCGGGGGCTTCGACGACGCGGTCAGGACGACGCGGTGAGATCGACGCTATTAGATCGAGTCGGTCGCGTACGTCTGGTAGTTGCTGTCGAAGAACTTCGTCGCGAAGTGGTCGACGGGCGGGGTGCCCCAGCTCGCCTTCCAGCGCTGCACCCGCAGCGGGGTGGTGCTCTGGGCTGGGTTGTTCGGGCCGCTGGCGACGTATCCGCCGGCGCCGTCCTGCGTTCCGCCGATGCCCCAGGCCCACACGGTGTTGTCGTCGAGGATGACGGCCGTCGAGGGGCCGACGTTTGCGACGTCGACGACCTTACGCGAGCCGCGCGTGGCGTCCATGGTGTGGTTCAGCGTAACGCCGCTCACCGCGAGCGAGCCCTGCGTGGTGTTGTTGCTGTTGTTCTGGGCGTAGTAGTCCGAACCCCAGGAGTACAGGTTGCCATCGGCGGCGACGACGCTGACGGTACCGAAGTTGTTGGCGTCGGTCTGCGAGGTCTGGCCGAGTTTGACGATGGGCGGCAGCCCACCGACGTAGCCGTTGCCACCGACGTTGAAGCCGCTCTGGTTGTCGCCCCAGGTGAACACCTGACCGGAGGCGGTGCGGGCCATGCCGGCCGCGACGCCCGCGGAGATCTCGACCACGTTGGAGACGCCGACGACCTTCACCGGGGTGTACAGCTTGGCGTGGGTCTGGCCGTCGCCGGCCCAGGACGGGTCGGTCAGCGGCGAGCCGAGCTTGCTCAGCGACCAGACGTCGCCGTTCGCGTCGCGGGCGATGGACCAGTACGGCATGTTGCCGGGGCGCTGGCCGTAGCGGGTGCCGACGACCTCCTGCACGAAGGGCTGCGGCTGGCCCGCGGCCACCGGGAAGGTGTACTCGGGGAACTCGTCGTTGACGCCGTTCGGCGATGCGAAGGAGAAGACGCGGCCGAAGTTGGTCAGCACCTCCAGCGAGGCGGAGACCTGCACCACGTACTCGCCGGTGCGCAAGCGCCCGGACGGGATGATGATTTCGAAGGCGAGGTACTGCCAATTGGTGGTGGTCATCGCGACATTGCCCGTGTGCGTCGCCCAGATCCGCGTGCTCGTCGTCGCGCCGGAACCGGTCTTCTGCACGAGGAAAGTGCCGCTCGGGCCCGCGGCGGTGAAGTCGAGGATGTCGCCATTGCCGACACCCGAGACCGCGTCGACCGGGGTGGCCCAAGAGACCGGGTTCGGGCCGAACTGGTAGCCCTCGAGCGAGAGCGCCTTGAAGTTGGTGTTGTCGGCCCAGATCGCGCCGGACGCGGTGCCGCCGGTGCCGTTGTACGCGGTGGTGATGGTGGCGGAGCCGTCGGTGTAGCTGGTGGGGTTTCCGGTGGCCGGAGTGGCGTCGACGGCGGAAGCGGTGATGGTGCCGCCGGTCTGGAGTCCGGCGGGGTCCTGCGCGGCGACGACGGCGTAGTTGGTGCCGTTGCCGACGTCCTTGAGCTCGAGGATGCCGCCGGCGACGTTCGGAAACACGCGTCCGGTCGGGGTGGCGGGGGTGCCGTCGGCCCAGGTGTAGCCGGCGGGGAGGATGACGGTGACGGTGGCGTTGGTGGTGTTCACCACGGAGTTGTCGGGTGCCGGCCGGTGCAGCGTGATGGTGATCAGCGGGTAGGTGTCGCCGGGGCGCACGAAGTCGTCGTGCGGGTCGACGGTGACGTAGCCGACCTTGTTGCCGGACGCGGAGGCCGCGGGCGCGCCGACCGCCACAGCAATGGCCGGAACGGTCCACGCCGCTGCGGTGGCAACGGTGCGGCGCTTGAGGCCGGGGGTGGTGGTGTCGTCGGAAGACGGCGGGGTCTGGGTGGTCATTCCATGCCTTTTCGCGGTGAGGGGATTCGAGGCACGGAACCCGGGATCCTCTCCCGCCCTTACGTGCGAAGACAGTTGGCCAGACGTGGCGCGAGAGACCCGCACGCATCGAACCGCGCGCGGTCGAATCCTGCGCAGATCATCGGCTGGAAGGCCGTATTGTGCCCCGAAGCGAAAACGGCCTGTACCCCGATCGCTCGCAGAGCGACAACGTCGAACCGGCCGGACAGCCGTCGCGCTCCGCGTCGATATGGCGACATTCCCTCACCCGCGTCCGACAACGCCTCGCGCTGTTCTGAGTCGCTAGAGTGAGGGTCGTTCAGTGATTCCGTCGCCCTCAGTCGCCGGCCACAGAACCCGATCGATCCACCGATGTTGGCGGACATCCGGACGATCGTGCGGAGGCGCGGTACCGGGTGCCGCGTCTCCGCCCCAATCGTGTGCTCCGGGCCGCTCGAATGCGGCCTGCAGTTTCGCGCCGATCCCACTTCTCACAAGTGGCCGTTGCCACCGCGGGGGAAGCGCCACTTCTCACAAGTGGTTCCCGCCACCACCCCGCCTCCAGACGCACAAGGGCCCCGATCCGAAGATCGGGGCCCTTGTTCAGCCGTGCTGTGCGGCCGGGATGCGCGAGTGCTTACTCGAGCTTGCCGTCGACGGTCTCCTCGAAGGAGGTGACGTTGCCGGTGCTGTACTTGTAGATCGAAACGGAAGCCTCGGTCGGGTCGCCGTTCTCGTCGAACGAGATCGGGCCGGAGAGGCCGTCGTAGTCGATGTCGGTGCCGTCGGCGATGAGAGCGGCGCAGTCCGCGTACGTGGTGCACTTCTCGCCACCCTCGGAAACCGTCTGCAGGTTGTCCTTGATGGTCGGGCCGTCGGTCGCTCCACCCTGCAGCGCCGCGAGGGCGAGCAGAACGGTGGCGTCGTAGGACTCCGGCGCGTAGCTGAACACGGTCAGCTCATCGTTGCCCTGCTCCTTGACGAGCGCCTGCAGGTCGGCCTCGAACGACTCCGAAGCCTGCACACCGGGGTTGGTGAACTGGGCGCCGGCGATGTCGACGTTGGTGTCGGTCTCCTTGATGACGCCGTAGTTGCCGTCCGTGCCGTAGAGCTTCGAGAAGTCGAAGCCCTTCGCGGTCAGCTGCTCCGCGATGGTCTTGATCTCGTCGAACGAGATGACGACCAGCGCGTCGGGGTTCGTGGCAAGCACCGAGGTGAGAGCCGAGTTGAAGTCGGTCGCGGAAGGCTCGAAGACTTCCTCGGCACCGACGGTCGCGCCGCCCTGCTCCAGCGTCTCCTTGACGTTCGACTCGAGGCCGGTGCCGTACGCGTCGTTCATGTACAGGATCGAGACGTTGGTCTTGCCGTCCGCCAGGATCTTGTTACCGAGGATGCGGCCCTGCAGCACGTCGGACGGAGCGGTACGCCAGTAGTAGCCGCCGTCGTCGTAGGTGGTGAAGTCGGGCGAGGTGTTCGCCGGCGAGATCTGAACGACCTCGGCCGAGGTGACCTGGTCGATGAAGGTCTTCGAGACACCCGAGGAGGCTGCGCCGATGATGGCGGAGACGCCGTCGGCCAGCAGCGACGTCGCCGAGGTGGTCGCGATGTCGGTCGTGGTGTCGCCCGAGTCGGTCTGGGTCACGGAGATCTTGAGGCCGGCATCGGCGTCGTTGATGTCCTTGACGGCCAGGTCGACGCCCGCGATCTCGGGCGGGCCGAGCACGGCGAGCGAGCCGGTCTGCGGCAGGATGGTGCCGATCTTGAGGTCGAGCCCGCCCGAGCTGCTGTCGTCGGTGGATCCGCCGCCGCTGGCGCAGCCGGCGAGAACGAGAGCGCTGACGCCCAGAACGGCGACACCACCCAGAGTCGACCGGAGGGACCGTGCGCTAGAGGCCTTGGCCTTCGCGAAAACGCCCATGTTGCTCCTTGAAATGTGATTGGTGGTATTCACGGCACGCCGAAGGCTGCCGTTGTGCCAACGTAACTGTCGAAACGGCCTCGAACAATGCGGTGGTGTTACAGCCGTGTAAAGCGACCGAATCGTTACATTCGTGACCACTTCTCGATTCGTGGCCTGCAACGAGCGATTCGGCGGAGTTTGGGCCCGTGCATCCGCTGGGCGTATCGTGAGCGAACGAACTACAAGGGGGTAGGCCGATGTCCACACGCTCCACCCGAGGGGCCGTCTCACTCGTCGCCGGCGCCGCGCTCGCGCTCGCGTTGACCGGCTGCGGCGCGTTGCAGTCGCTGCTGCCGAGCGACGCCGAGACCCGCGACGCCACCAGCGGCGAGATCACCGAGGGCGGCACCACCGACGTGTTCACCCTCGCCGTCGGCGACTGCCTCGACGATCAGTCACTCGTCGAGAGCACCGACGAGTCGGTCGAGGTGACCTCGGTCCCCACCGTGCCCTGCGCGGATCCGCACGACTACGAGGTCTTCACGAACGTCGTGGTTCCGGATGCCGACACGTACCCGGGCGAGGAGGTCGTGACGGCTCAGGCGGAGTCCGACTGCGCCGCCGCCTTCCCGGGCTTCGTCGGGATCGACTACGAATCCTCGATCTACGGTTACAGCTACTACTACCCGACCTCCGGCAGCTGGTCGGAGGGCGACCGCACCATCAACTGCCTGATCGGTGACCCCGCCGGCAAGACCAGCGGCTCCCTCTCCGGCATCGCCCGCTGACCGCCTGCTGCCCGCCCGCGAGGGACCCGCGCAGCGCGCGAGGGCGCCGCCCTCCGCGGCGCCCTCGCGTGCTGGAGGGGTCCCTCGCAGGTCAGGCGAGGGCGCGGCGACGGCGCTCGGCGCGGACGAGGTCGACGGAGAAGATGACGAGGGCGAGCCAGACCAGGGCGAAGCCGAGCCAGCGTTCCGGCGGCATCTCCTCGTGCAGCACGAACGCGCCGACGATGAACTGCAGCACCGGCGTCAGGTACTGGATGAAGCCCACGATGGAGAGCGGCAGTCGCCGCGCTGCGCCGGCGAAGAGCAGCAGCGGCACGGCGGTCACGATGCCGGCGGAGGCGAGCACGAGGGTGTGCCCGACGCCCTCCGTCGTGAGGGTGAGGCCGACGAGGTTGCCCACGACGATCAGTTGCACGATCGAGAGTGGCGTGAGCCACAGCGTCTCCATCGTCAGGCCGCCGACAGCATCCACCCGGCCGCCGACCTTGTTCTTCACGAGGCCGTAGAGACCGAAGGAGGCGGCGAGTCCGATCGAGATCCACGGGAACTCGCCGTAGCCGACGGCGATCACCAGCACGGCGACGGCACTGATCGCCATCGCGATCCACTGCGCGGGTCGCAGCCGCTCACGCAGCACGAAGACGCCGAGCAGAACCGTCACCAGGGGGTTGATGAAGTAGCCCAGCGCCGCCTCGATCACGTGACCGGTGGTGGTCGCGACCACGTAGATCTGCCAGTTGACGTAGATCAGAAGGCCGGCCGCGCCCATGATCAGCACGATGCGCGGCTCGCGGAACAGCCCGACGAAGCCGCGCCACGCGCGGGTCACGGTGAGCAGGATGCAGCAGAACACGAGCGAGAAGATCACCCGGAACGCGACGATCTCGAAGGCGTTCGCGGGCGCCATCGCGAGGAAGTACAGGGGCATCGAGCCCCAGAGCAGGTAGGCGGCGAAGCCGAACCAAAGGCCTGACGGCGAGAGTCGAGCGGAGAGGGAGGCACGGTTCTGCTCGGCGGTCACGCTCTCGACAGTACGCGGCGAAGCGGCTCGCGACCGCGGAATCGGGGCCGACCGGGCCACTCGACTCCGGGCGGACTCATCGAGCACAGAACCAGCCCGGACGCACGAGAGCCCGGCGACCCACAGGTCACCGGGCTCTCGACGAAGACGCGTCCTAGCGGACGACGACCGCGAGGACGTCGCGAGCGGAGAGGACCAGCAGGTCCTCGCCACCGAACTTGACCTCGGTTCCGCCGTACTTGGAGTAGATCACCTTGTCGCCGACGGCGACGTCGAGCGGAACGCGGTTACCGTTGTCGTCGATGCGGCCGGGGCCCACGGCGACGACTTCGCCCTCCTGGGGCTTCTCCTTGGCGGTGTCGGGGATGACGAGACCGGAAGCGGTCACCTGCTCCGCCTCGACCTGCTTGATGACGATGCGATCTTCGAGCGGCTTGATGGACACCGACACGGTTGACCTCTTTCTTGACGACGATGGGGGTTCGGTTGGGCTGCCGTTGGCAGACACCCTCCGAGAGTGCTAAATCGAGTCTAGAGGGATGCCTGGCACTCATGCAATGCGAGTGCCAACCCGGGCGACACCCGGCGATCCCGTACCGTGGACGGATGCAACGCTCCGAACTCGTCGAACTGCTCTCGCCCGAGGGGATGCGTCTCCTCGACAGCGTCCACGGCTACGACAAGACGGAGCTGGTCGCAGCGGTGTCGCGGCTGCGAGCCGACGGCCACTCCCCCGGACTCGTCGCGGCTGTGCTGACCCAGGCGCGGCTGCGCGAGAAGGCGCGCGTCAAGTTCGGCGATTTCGCCGCGTCGATGCTGTTCACGGACGCGGGGCTGGAGCAGGCGACCCGGCTGCGCGTCGCCGCGGCACACGCCGGCCGGTTCCGCGGCGCCGGCCTCACCCGCGTCGCCGACCTCGGCTCCGGTATCGGCGGCGACGCGCTCGCGATGGCCGCGATCGACCTGGAGGTGACCGCCGTGGACGCCGACGAGGTCACGGCGACACTGGCCAGTTTCAACCTCGCCCCCTTCCCTCAGGCGAGCGCGGTGCACGCGGACGCGACCGGGTTCGATCTCGACGGCTTCGATGCGGTCTTCCTCGATCCCGCCCGGCGCACGGCCGGACACGGCGAGACCCGGCGCCTGGACGATCCGAACGACTACTCGCCGTCGCTGGGCTTCGCGTTCGGCCTCGCCGGGCGGCTGCCCACCGGGATCAAGCTCGGCCCGGGCCTGGACCGCGAGCTCATCCCGGCGGAGGCGGAGGCGCAGTGGGTCTCCGTCGACGGCGAGTTGGTCGAGATGGGCCTGTGGTTCGGTGCGGTCGCGCGTCCGGGCATCCGTCGCGCCGCCCTGCTGCTCTCGTCCGCCGGGGCGGCCGAGCTGACGGCGGCGGCCGACAGCGAGGACGCGGAGGTGGGCGAGCGCGGCGAGTACCTGCACGAGCCGGACGGCGCGGTCATCCGGGCCCGGGTGATCGGCGAGCTCGCGCGCGCGACCGGGTCGTGGATGCTCTCGCCCGGGATCGCCTACCTGACCGGCCCGGCGGCGGCCGACTCGCCGTTCCTGCGCAGCTTCCGGATCGAGGCGGAGTTCCCGCTCGACGAGCGTACGATCGCGCGGGAGCTGAAGGCCCGCCGGATCGGGACGCTCGAGATCAAGAAGCGCGGCGTCGACGCCGATCCCGCCCTCTTCCGCAAGAAGCTCGGCCTCAAGGGCCCGGAGAAGGCGGTGCTGTTCCTCACCCGCGTGGCGGGCCGACACCGCGCACTGCTGGCGCAGCGGTCATGAGGAGGGGGTTGTCACTCCGTCCCGCGACGAGCGACGGGACGGAGTGACAACCCCCTTCTCAGGGTGAGCGGACTCAGTAGTTGTACGAGTTGTAGTCGGCGCCGATCACGACGAACAGGAAGATCGTGATGATCAAGTAGACGATCGAGATCGCGACGCCGACGAAGCCGGTGATGATGGCGGTGAGCCAGAAGCCCTTCGCGGCCGGCTCGCGCGACTTGCCGAGGAAGCCCAGCACCACGGCGGCGACCGAGAAGATGAAGCCGAAGCCCCATCCCGGCACCGAGATCACGATGCCGACGATGCCCGCGATCATGCCGATCAGGCTCAGCGTCTTCGGCACGGTCGGCGCGACGGCGTACGGTCCGGCGGTCGGAGCGCCGTAGGGCTGCTGCGGGGCGGCGCCGTACGGCGCCTGCTGCGGGGCGGCACCGTACGCGGGCGGCGGCGTCGGTGCGGCGGGCGGCGGTGTGACGGGGCTGCCGTACGACGGCGGCGGTGTCGAACCGCTCGGGGCGCTGTACGACGGCGGCGGCGTCTGTGCGCTCGGCGGGGCCGGCGGCGTCACCGGCGGCGCGGGAGGCGCGGGCGGTGCCGGCGGAACCGGCGGGTTCTCCCCGGCCACGGGAGGGACGGGAGGAACGGGCGGGTTGACGGCGGATTCGTCGCGACGATTCGGCTCAGCGGGCTCTGTGCTGTCACTCATTTTCTGAGCTTAGCGAGCCGCGCTCGGGGACGCGACGCATTGTTACTGCGGCAGGTAACCCTGGTCGCGAAGGCCGCCGATGTAGCCGGTGAACGCGAGCCACACGCCCACGCTCAGCAACACCCCCAGGTATCCGAGCACGAGGCCGGCGATCGCGAAGCCGCGGCCGCGCTCGCCCGCCCGCGTCGCCTGCACGAGCGCGACGTGACCGAGCACAACGCCGGCCAGGCCCAGACCGAGCAGGGACACGACGAACGAGACGACCGCGAGCGGGTTCAGCCGCCCCTTCTGCGGAACAGGCGGCGCCCATCCTTCGGTCGGCGCCGCCCACTCCGGGGCGGGTGACCCCGCTGCGGTCGCCTCGCTCATCGATGCCTCGCTCAGTAGCTCGTGTCGATTCCGGACGTCGCCGCGGCGCCGAGGATCAGCGGCAGCAGAATGGCGAAGAACAGGATGCCCAGCACGATCGAGACGATGCCGATGATGATCGCGGCGAGGGCGAGGCCGCGGCCGCGCTCACCGGTGGTCTTCACCTGGTTCAGGCCGATGAAGCCCAGCACGATGGCGACGACGTTGAAGCCGAGCAGGCTCAGCACGAAGCCTACGATCGAGAGGATGTTCCAGCGCTCGGAGGTCGGACGGTATTCAGTGGACATGATGGGTTCCCCCCAGGTTTGTTTCAGGTTGTATTCGGGCGACCCCATCGTGGCAGCGCGCCACCACTTCGTCAAAGGCTGCTACGCCAGCACCTGGATCCGGGTCACCGGCAGCGTCGAATCCGCCCCGAAATCGAGGGTCGACGGCGCATGGCCCGCGGCGATCAGCTGGGCGCCGAGCGCCGCGATCATCGCCCCGTTGTCGGTGCAGAGCGAGAGCGCCGGGATGCGCAGCGTGATCCCCGCCGCGTCGCAGCGCTCCTGCGCGAGGGCGCGCACGCGGGCGTTGGCGACGACGCCGCCGCCCAGCAGCAGCCGAGGCACCCCGAGCTCGGTGCACGCGGCGACGGCCTTGGTCAGCAGCACATCCGCGACGGCTTCTCGGAAACTCGCCGCCACGTCCGCGATCGGCACCTCCTCGCCGGCGTCCTGGCGCTGCTCCACCCAGCGGGCCACCGCGGTCTTCAGGCCCGAGAACGAGAAGTCGTAGCGGTGCTTCGCCATGTCCTTGGGCAGGCTGAGTCCGCGCGGGAATCGGATCGCCTTGGGGTTCCCCTCCGCCGCGACCCGGTCGATCTGCGGGCCGCCCGGGTACGGCAGGCCCAGCACTCGGGCGACCTTGTCGAAGGCCTCCCCCGCCGCATCGTCGATGGTCTCGCCGAGCAGTTCGACGTCGGAGACGAGGTCGCGCACGTGCAGGAGCGAAGTGTGCCCGCCCGAGACGAGCAGGGCGATCGTCGGCAGCTGAACCGGGCTGCCCTCGCTGCCGTCGGCGCGCAGGATGTCGGCGCCGACGTGACCCACGAGGTGGTTGACCGCGTAGATGGGCTTCTCGAGCGCGACCGCCAGCGCCTTCGCTGCGCCGACGCCGACCATCAGCGCCCCGGACAGGCCCGGTCCGCAGGTGACGGCGATGGCGTCGACCTCGGCGAGGGTGACCCCGGCCTCGGCGAGTGCCTGCTGCAGCGCGGGCTCCAGCGCCTCCAAGTGGGCGCGCGCGGCGACCTCCGGAACGACGCCGCCGTAGCGGGCGTGCTCCTCCATGGAGGAGGCGATGGTGTTGGCGAGCAAGGTGGTGCCGCGGACCAGGCCGATGCCGGTCTCGTCGCAGCTGGTCTCGATGCCCAGAACGAGAGGTTCCCGGGCGAGAGGTTCCCGGGCGAGCGATTCGGTCATGCGTCCTCCGCGAGGATCGTGGCGGTCTCGGGCAGGTCGAGCTTCATGGTGACGCCGTCGACGTCGTCGGGCTGGTAGTAGCCGCGGCGGATGCCGATCGGCACGAAGCCCGTCGATTCGTACAGTGCCTGGGCGTTCGGATTGTCGGCGCGCACTTCGAGGAAGATCTCCTGTGCGCCACGGCGACGGGCCTCGTTCAGCAGTGTGTTCAGCAGGGTGCGGCCGAGGCCGCGGCGACGGGCGGCGGCGGCGACGGTCATGGTCTGCACGTCCGCCTGGCCGCTGCCGCGCGGCGCCAGCAGGCCGGCGTAGCCGTCGATCCGGGTCGGATCGTCGACGGGGTGCGCGATCACGTAATAGGCGTGCGGGCCGCGCAGCTCGGCGCGCATCGTCGCGGCCGACCAGGCGTCCGTCGGGTACACCGCGTGCTCGATGAGCATCAGCGCTTCGAGGTCGTCGAGGGTGGCTCGGCGCAGCTCCCAGGCGGTCATCCGGTCACGCGCTTCGGACCGGCGGACAGCGTCACGTCGGGCGAGCGCAGGTACAGCGGCTCGTCGGCCGCGGCCGCGCGGCCGGCGGCGATGGCGCGGGCGGCGACGCGGCCGAGGTGCGCGGCGGAGACGGACTCGGCGACCAGCCGCGCGCGCTCCGGATGCGGGAGCTCGGCGGGCTTGGCGAGGCCCGGGCCGTCGACCCGCGTCGGCAGGCCGTCGGCGTCGAGACCGGCGTACGCGCTCCAGTAGAGCTCGCGCCGGCGCGCATCCGAGACCACCACGAAGTCGGCGGCGTGGCCGTGCTCCAGTGCGTCGAGGGCGACCGCGTCGTGCGAGACGACGGGGCGGGTCGGGATGCCGCGGCCGAAGGCGAAGGCACGCGCGGCGGCGATGCCCACCCGCAGTCCGGTGAACGGGCCGGGGCCCATACCCACCGCGACCGTACTGATGTCGCGTGGCGTGCATCCGGCCGCTTCGAGCGCCTCGTGGATCAGTCGGCCGACGACCTCGGCATGGCGCATGGGTTCGGTCTCGAACCGTTCGCTGCGCACCTCGCCGTCGAGATCGACGACCGCCACGGCGGTTCCGGCGGAGGTATCGATCGCGAGGAGCACGGAGTCAAGGTTAAACCCTCACCGTCGGGGCTCGACGTGCTCCCCGGGGTTCACCCCCAGCCGGTACCGCGGAAGCGGACGACCCGCGGCTCCACCGATTCCTCGCCCTCGACGGATTCCGCGGCGCCCGCACCCGTCGGCCGCTCGATCGCGATGTCGAGCCATGCCTCCGCGACGCCGTCGAGCATGCCGGCGCCCCACTCCACCACCACGACGGAGCGCGCGAAGTCGATGTCGAGATCGTCCAGCTCGACCGCGGAGCCGAGCCGGTAGGCGTCGACGTGCACCAGTGCCGGCCCCTCGACGAGCGACGGATGCGTCCTCGCGATCACGAAGGTCGGGCTCGTCACCGGTCCGCGCACCCCGAGCCCGTCGCCCAGGCCGCGGGTGAACGTGGTCTTGCCCGCACCGAGCGGGCCGGTCAGCACCAGCAGGTCGCCCGCGCGCAGCCGCGCGCCGAGCTCGAATCCGAGCGCCTCCATCGCGTCCGGGTCCGGCACAGTCACGTCGAGGGCGGCGAAGTCGGCGCGCTCACGCATCCGGGTAGCTCCGCTGCACGCGCGGCCCGAGACGGGTGACCATCTCGTAGTTGATGGTGCCGCACCAGCGCGCCCACTCGTCCACGCTCGGCACGCCCGTGGTCGGGTCGCCCCAGAGCACCACCTCGTCGCCCACCGCGACGGGGGCGTCGCCCACGTCGACCACGAACTGATCCATCGCCACGCGACCCGCGATCCGGTAGCGCACGCCGCGGATGGAGACCTCCGCGGTGCCGGAGGCGGCGCGCGGGATGCCCTCGGCGTACCCCAGCGGCACGAGCGCCAGCGTCGTCTCAGCCGAGGTGCGGTAGGTGTAGTCGTAGCTGACCCCGGTGCCGGCCGGAACCCGACGCAGGCCCGCCACGCTGCCGCGCAGCGTCATCGCGGGAGTCAGCCCGATCTCCCGGGCGCTCTCGTCCTCGAAGGGCGAGAGTCCGTAGATGCCGATGCCGGCGCGCACCATCGTGTACCGCGCCTCCGGGATCCGCAGCGCAGCGGCCGTGGCCGCGAGGTGCAGCAGCTCCGGAGCGATGCCGCGATCGGCCGCGAGCGCGATGCCGCGATCGAAGCAGGCGACGGCCTCGAGGTCGTCGGCCCGCGAGGCGTTCGAGACGTGCGAGAACAGGCCGGTGACCTGCACGGATCCGCGCGCCGTGAAGCGGGCGGCGGCCTCGAACAGCTCCGGCCATTCCGGCTCGGCGGCGCCGTTGCGGCTGAGGCCCGTCTCGAGCTTGAGCTGCACGGCGGCCCGGGTGCCGCGGTCCTCCGCCGCCTGGGCGACCCGACGCAGCTGCGCGAGCGAAGAGACGCCCACATCGATCGCGTATTCCAGCGCGGCGTCGAACGTCTCGTCGGGATCGTGCAGCCAGCACAGCAGCGGCGCCGCGATGCCGGCCTCGCGCAGCGCGACCGCCTCACGCAGATCCGCCGTGCCGAGCCAGTCCGCGCCACCGGCGAGGGCGGCGCGAGCGACCGCGACCGCCCCGTGTCCGTAGCCGCCGGCCTTCACCACGGCCAGCAGATTCGGCGTGCCGACCAGCTCGCGGATCCGCGCCACGTTGGCCGAGACGGCCGCGGTGTCGACGATGGCTTCGCGGAAGGCGCTCACGACTCGGCCACCACGAACGCGCAGGCCACACCCGCATCGTGCGTCATCGAGAGGTGGATGCGCGCGATGCCGCGCTCCGCCGCCGCCGCCCGCGCTCGACCGTGCAACTCGAACGACGGATTCTTGTGCTCGTCCCGCGTGATCACCATGTCGTGCCAGCCCGCTCCCGCCGAGTCACCGAGCGCCTTGATCAGCGCCTCCTTCGCCGCGAACCGACCCGCCAGCGAGGGCACGGGCAGGCCGCGCTCGCTCGGCGCGAAGAGTCGCTCGACCAGGCGCGGGGTGCGGGCGACGGCCCGCTCGAAGCGAGCGAGGTCGACCACGTCCACGCCGATGCCGACGATCACGCGCGCATCATTCGACCGTGACGGACTTCGCGAGGTTGCGCGGCTGATCCACATCCAGACCCTTGGCCGTAGCGAGCTCCATCGCGAACATCTGCAGCGGCGTCACCGCGAGCAGCGGCTCGAACATCGGGTCGGCCAGCGGGATCGGGATGACCTCGTCGGCGATCTGGATCGCGGCGGTGTCGCCCTGCTCGGCGATCGCGATCACCCGGGCGCCGCGCGCCTTGATCTCCTGGATGTTCGAGATCACCTTGCGCTGCAGCTCGTAGGAGCCGGTCGGGCTCGGCACGATCACGAAGACGACCTGACCCGGTTCGATCAGGGCGATCGGGCCGTGCTTGAGTTCGCCGGCCGCGAAGCCCTCCGCGTGGATGTAGGCCAGCTCCTTCAGCTTCAGCGCCCCCTCGAGGGCGACCGGGAAGCCGACGTGGCGGCCGAGGAACAGCACGGCGCGGGTGTCGGCCATCCACTTCGCGAGCTGGGCGATGGCGGGCTGGGCGTCGAGCACCTGCGAGAGCTTGCCGGGGATCGCGTGCAGCTCCTCCGCGTGCGCCGCGATGACCTCGGGGCTCAGCGTGCCGCGCAGGCGCGCCAGGTGCAGCCCGAACAGGTACAGCGCCGCGATCTGCGCGACGAACGCCTTGGTCGAGGCGACGGCGACCTCCGGGCCGGCGTGCGTGTAGATCACCGCATCCGATTCGCGCGGGATGGTCGCGCCCTGGGTGTTGCAGATGCTGAGCGACTTCGCTCCCGCCTCGCGGGCGTACTTGACGGCCATCAGCGTGTCCATGGTCTCGCCGGACTGGCTGATCGAGATCACGAGGGTCTTCGCGGTGAGCACGGGGTCGCGGTAGCGGAACTCGTGGCTGAGTTCGACCTCGACGGGGATGCGGGCCCACTTCTCGATGGCGTACTTGGCGACCATGCCGGAGTAGGCCGCGGTGCCGCAGGCGATCACGGTGATCCGGTCGATGCCGGTGAGCATCTCGTCCAGGCCTTCGAGCTCGGGGATCGCGATGCGGCCGTCGACGAGGCGGCCGCGCAGCGTGTTCGCGACGGCCTCCGGACCCTCGGTGACCTCCTTGGCCATGAAGCTGGACCAGCCGCCCTTCTCCGCAGCGGACGCATCCCACGCGATGTCGAAGGGCTCGGTCTCGACGGGGTTCCCGAAGAAGTCGGTGACGGTGACGAGCTCGGGCGTGATCGTGACGATCTGGTCCTGCCCGATCGCGACGGCCTTGCGGGTGAACTCGACGAACGCCGCGACATCGGAGCCGAGGAAGTTCTCGCCGTCGCCCAGGCCGATCACCAGCGGCGAGTTGCGCCGGGCGCCGACGACGACGCCGGGCTGGTCCTGGTGCAGCGCGAGCAGGGTGAACGCGCCCTCGAGGCGGGCGACCACGGCCTGGAACGCGAGGACGAGGTCGCCGGTCCGGCGGTACTCGCGGCCGATCAGGTGAGCCGCGACCTCGGTGTCGGTCTCGCTCTCGAAGCTGTAGCCGTCGGCCAGCAGCTCCTCCTTGAGCGGCTGGAAGTTCTCGATGATGCCGTTGTGGATGACGGCGAGCTTGCCGTCGTCGGCGAGGTGCGGATGCGCGTTGCGGTCGGTCGGGCCGCCGTGCGTCGCCCAGCGGGTGTGGCCGATACCGGTGGTGCCCTCGGCGAGCGGGTACGACTCCAGGTCCTCCACGAGCACCTTGAGCTTGCCGGCGCGCTTGCGGGTGTCCAGCTTGCCGTCCGCATCGATCACGGCGACCCCCGCGGAGTCGTAGCCCCGGTACTCGAGCCGCTTCAGACCACCCAGAAGGACGCCGAGGCTGTCGCGCTCGCCAACGTATCCAACGATTCCACACATGAGGAGAATCCTAACCTTCGGCGACGGCGCTGCCTGAGCGCGCCCGCGCTCACCCTAGGCTGTTGTCTCATGCCCCTGTCCGCGCGCGATCCGCATCCGACGCCGTTCGTCGAGATCCCCCGGGCCGACTGGGCCGAACTCGCGCGCAACACGGAGCAGCCGCTCACCGAGACGGAGGTCGTGCAGCTGCGCGGCCTGGGCGATCGGCTGTCACTCACCGAGGTCGGCGAGGTCTATCTGCCGCTCTCGCGGCTGCTCAGCCTGTACGCGATGGGGGCGCGGCAGCTGCATCGCGCCACCAGCACCTTCCTGGGCGAGCGCGCGCAGGCGACGCCGTTCGTGATCGGAGTCGCCGGCTCGGTCGCCGTGGGCAAGTCGACCATCGCGCGCCTGCTGCGCGAACTGCTCGCCCGCTGGGACGACACTCCGCGGGTCGAACTGGTCACGACCGACGGCTTCCTCTTCCCGAACGCCGAGCTCGAGCGGCGCGGGCTCATGTCGCGCAAGGGGTTCCCGGAGTCGTACGACCGCCGCGCGCTGCTGCGCTTCGTGTCGGAGGTGAAGGGTGGGGCCGCCGAGGTGCGCGCCCCCTTCTACTCCCACCTGAGCTACGACATCGTCCCGGACGCCGAGATCGTGGTGCGCCGCCCGGATGTCCTGATCGTCGAGGGCTTGAACGTGCTGCAGCCGCCGGCGCCCGGCAACGGCCTCGCGGTCAGCGACCTCTTCGACTTCACGGTCTACGTGGATGCGCGGACGCAGGACATCGCGCGGTGGTACGAGGAGCGCTTCCTGAAGCTGCAGCAGGGGGCCTTCGCCAACCCGCGTTCGTACTTCCACCGTTACGCCTCCCTGACCGAGCAGGAGGCCCGCGCCCGCGCAGGCGAGATCTGGCGCTCGATCAACGAGCCGAACCTCGTGCAGAACGTGCGCCCGACGCGTTCCCGCGCCAGCCTCGTGCTGCGCAAGTCGGCCGACCACGCCGTGTCCAGCGTGCTGCTGCGCAAGATCTAACGCGCCGGGTCTCGCCCCCGCGAGCCCGCTCAGACGCCCAGGCGCTGCAGCACGACGTCGGCGAGGGCGTTCGCGAGCCGGTCGGCGACCTCCTGGGTCTTCGCCTCCACCATCACGCGCACCATGGGCTCGGTGCCGGAGGGGCGCAGCAGCACCCGGCCGTCGCTGCCCAACTCGGCCTCGGCCTCGGCGACGGCGGCGGCGAGCACCTCGTCCTCGTGCACGCCGTCGCGGGTGACGCCGCGCACGTTCACCAGGATCTGCGGATACACGGTCATGATTCCCGCGAGTTCCGCGAGGGTCTTGCCGGTGCGCGCCATCTCGGCGGCCAGTTGCAGCCCGGTCAGCACTCCGTCGCCGGTGGTGGCGTAGTCGCTCATGATGACGTGCCCGGACTGCTCGCCGCCGAGCGAGTAGGAGCCGGCGTTCATCGCTTCGAGCACGTAGCGGTCGCCGACGCGGGTCTCCACGACACGGATCCCCGCCTCCTCCATCGCGAGCTTCAGGCCGAGGTTGCTCATCACCGTGGCGACGAGCGTGTTGTCCTTGAGGGCTCCGCGGCGATGCAGCGAGTTGGCGATGATCGCCATGATCTGGTCGCCGTCGATGACGTTGCCGGAGGCGTCCACCGCGAGGCAGCGGTCGGCGTCGCCGTCGTGCGCGATGCCGATGTCGGCCCCGACCTCGAGCACCATCGCCGCGACATGGTCGAGGTGGGTGGATCCGACGCCGTCGTTGATGTTCAGGCCGTCGGGATCGTTGCCGATCACCGTGACCGTCGCGCCAGCATCCGTGAACACCTCCGGTGAGATGCCCGCGGCCGCGCCGTGCGCGCAGTCGATCACGACGTGCAGTCCGGTCAACCGCACGGTGCCGAGAGAGCCGAGCAGGTGGACCACGTAACGGTCCTCCGCGTCGGAGAAGCGGCGGATGCGCCCCACGTCGGCGCCCGTGGGCGTCAGCGACGGCACGCCGAGAGCCGCTTCGATGCGGTCCTCGGTCTCGTCGGGGAGCTTGCGGCCGCCGGCCGCGAAGAATTTGATGCCGTTGTCGGCGGCGGGGTTGTGCGAGGCCGAGATCATCACGCCGAAGTCGGCGTTGATGTCGGCGATCAGGAACGCAGCGGCGGGAGTGGGGATGACCCCGGCGTCGAGGACGTCGACCCCCGCGCTCGCGAGACCGGCCGCGACGGCGGCCGAGATGAATTGCCCCGAGATCCGCGGATCCCGGGCGACGACGGCGACCGGGCGCCGCCCCTCGGACCGAGCGGCCGCGCCGAGGATCCGGGCGGCCGCTTGGGCGAGTTTGAGAGCCAGGTCGGCCGTGACCTCGCGATTAGCGAGGCCACGGACGCCGTCGGTTCCGAACAGTCGTGCCATATCGGGCAGTCTATTCTCAAGCGTTCTGGTCGATCGGGCCGCCGCAGCGGCCCGGGACGACTAGCGCTTCGAGAACTGCGACGCCTTACGAGCCTTCTTGAGACCGGCCTTCTTGCGCTCGATGACGCGCGCGTCGCGGGTGAGGAAGCCCGCCTTCTTCAGCACGGCGCGGTTGTTCTCGCGGTCGATCTCGTTCAGCGCACGGGCGATGGCGAGGCGGAGGGCCCCGGCCTGGCCGGAGGGGCCACCACCGGTGATCTTCGCGACGACGTCGTACGAGCCGATGAGGTCGAGGACCTTGAACGGGTCGGTGATCAGCTGCTGGTGCAGCTTGTTGGGGAAGTAGTCCGCGAACTCGCGGGCGTTCACGGTGAGGGTTCCGGAGCCCGGGACGAGTCGCACGCGGGCGATGGCCTGCTTGCGTCGGCCCACGGCTGCGCCGGAGACGTTGAGGACGGCGCGGGGCGCGGCAGGCGCCTCGGAAGCCGGGGTCTCGGTGGAGTAGCTCTCGGGAGCTACGTCGATCTGGTCTGCGATCTTCGCCACGGTGTAGGTGATCCTTTGTCTTCGAAGTCTGTGAGTGTGAGGAGGGCCGGAGCCTACTGGGCGACCTGGCTGAAGACGTAGGTCTTCGGCTGCTGCGCGGCGTGGGGGTGCTCGGGGCCCGCGTAGACCTTGAGCTTGGTCAGCTGGGCGCGGCCGATGGAGTTCTTCGGCAGCATGCCGCGGATCGCCTTCTCGACGGCGCGGACCGGGTTCTTCTCGAGCAGCTCGGCGTACGTGGTGGCCGAGAGGCCGCCCGGGTAGCCGGAGTGGCGGTAGGCCTTCTTCTGCAGGAGCTTCTGGCCGGTGAGGGCCACCTTCTCCGCGTTCACGATGATGACGAAGTCACCCATGTCCATGTGCGGCGCGAAGGTCGGCTTGTGCTTGCCGCGCAGGATGGCCGCGGCGTGGGTGGCGAGGCGGCCGAGAACGACGTCCTGGGCGTCGATGACGACCCAGTCGCGCTGGACATCAGCCGGCTTCGGAGAAAAAGTGCGAGTCACAGTAGTGCTGCTTTCTTGTCGGAGTGAGGAGTTCGTGAATCCCGCTCCGTGGCGATTCGGGCGGCCAGAGGGGCCGAGCGAATCGAACCGGTGGAGGGCTCAACTTCGGGTGCGTGCAGCATGGCACGGACACCAAGGGGAGAGCCTACCCGAGAAGCACACCCGGCACAACACGCGGATCAGCCGACGGTGCGGCCCAACGCTTCGTAGAGGTCGCGGGCGAAGGTGCGCAGTTGGTCCTGATCACCGAGGTAGCTGTAGGCGGAGAGTTGGATGTCGCCGGAGACCGACAGCAGCGCGAGCGGCTGACCGGCGGAATCGGTGCCGGCCGCGGGAGTGAACGCGACGCCGCCATCGGCGAAGACAACCGTCTCGGCGGTCGGGTACTGCTGCGCCCACGTGACCGCGAGCTCGTCCACACTCTGGTCGGTGCTCGTCCACCCGAACTGCAGCGCGCCCGAGTTCCCGGCGATCGTGTACGCGCAGGAGCCCGCGCCGCCGGTCTCGGTGATCGTGACGTAGGCGACAGGGATGTCGAGCTCATCGGCGATCGTCGCGACGGGCAACGCTGTCGCGCAGTCGACGGCGGGCGCCGTCGACGTCGGTGCGCCGGACGCCGGCACGCCGGTCTGATCGCTCGCCGCCGGCTCACTCGCCGCCTGCTCATCCGTCGGCGATGCGGCCGGCGTCGGCACCACGGTCGACGCGGCACTCGCCGCTTCGCCCTCCGGGATGTCGATCGCTCCGCCCGAGCAGCCCGCCAGGGTGAAGACCGCGGCGACGGCGAGCAGCATCGGGAGGCGGTGACGGGTCATAACAGGCTCTTCTCGTCTTCTCGGGCCTGCGCCTCGCGGATGAGCGGATCCGGTGACGCGCGTCGGGCCCGGGTGAGCGCCGCTCGTTCGGCTAGTGCGGAATCGTCAGGATACCCGACCTCCACGAGGGTCAGCCCCCGTGCCGGCATCACCTTGAACTCGTTCGAGCGTGCCGCGGCGTCTCGGAGACCCACCACGTCGAGCGGCTCGACGCGCGACTCCCCCGCCGACGCGCAGGCACCGACGAGCGCGCGCACCATGCTGTGGCAGAACGCGTCGGCCCGCACGGTCGCGACCAGCACTCCCTCCTCATCCCGACGCCAGGAGAAGTCGAGCAGGGTGCGGATCGTCGTGGCACCCTCCCGCGGCTTGCAGAACGAGGCGAAATCGTGCAGGCCGAGCAACGACTGCGCCGCCTCGTCCATCGCCGCCGCGTCGAGCCGGATCGGCAGCCAGGTGGTGCTGTGCCGCCGCAACGGATCGCGCGTGGAGTCCTCATCCGCGATCCGGTACTCGTAGCGGCGCCAGAGTGCGGAGAAGCGCGCGTCGAACCCGTCCGCCGCGACGCTCGCCCGCTCGATCACGACGTCGGAGTACTGGCCGAGGATCCCGTTCACGCGCCGAGCGAGCAGGTGCGGCACCACCACGTGCAGCGAGCCGTCGCCGGGCAGCGGCCCCCGCGCCCGCGCCCGCAACCCGCGCACCTGCTCCGGATTGAGGTCGAGGTGCGCCACCTGGCCGACCGCGTGCACGCCCACATCGGTCCGCCCCGCCACCGTCAACCGAGGCGGGTGGCCCTCGCGGCGGAACAGGATGGCGACGGCGTCCTCCAGAACGCCCTGCACCGTGCGTAGTCCCGGCTGCTTCGCCCAGCCGCTGAACGCCGTGCCGTCGTAGGCGAGATCGAGGCGGATCCGGAGGGCGGGGGGCGATGCGGGGTGTTCGTCGTGCACGTGCGCCAGTTTAGGCGGGCGCTCGGATGCGGCGGTGTCGGTCCCGCTCGGTGTCGGTGCGCGGAGTTATCGTTTATCCCGCTCGGCTCAGCCCGCGCCCTCTGCCATGACTCCCAGCTCCCGTCACCCTCGCCTGCCCGCCGCCACACCGGCCTCGGGCGCACCGGCGCGCCCGCACTTCGCCGGGCTCGACGGGCTGCGCGCCCTGGCGGTCGTCGCCGTCATCGTCTACCACCTGTTCCCCGGCGCCCTCCGCGGCGGCTTCCTCGGCGTCGACCTCTTCTTCGTCATCAGCGGATTCCTGATCACGCGTCTGCTGCTGGACGAGCGTGCCGGCACCGGCACCATCTCGCTCACCGCGTTCTGGCGCCGCCGAGCCCGGCGCATCCTCCCCGCGATCGCCGTGCTGGCGCTGGTGTGCACCTCGCTGGCCGGCCTGATCGGCGGCGACCTGCTGGTCGGCATCGGTCGGCAGCTGCTGGGCCTTGCGACGTTCAGCAGCAACTGGTTCTCGATCGCCGCCGGTTCGAGCTACTTCGACCAGACCGCGCCCGAGCTGTTCCGCAACCTGTGGTCGCTCGGCGTGGAGGAGCAGTTCTACCTGCTCTGGCCGATCGCCCTCCTCGGCCTGGCGAAGCTGCCGCGCCGAGGCTTCCAGCTCGGCGTGATCGGCATCGCCGCCGTCGCGTCGGCGATCGCGATGGCTGCGCTGTACGCGCCCGGCGCGGATCCGACCCGGGTGTACTTCGGCAGCGACACGCACAGCTTCGGCCTCGCTCTGGGCGCCGTGCTCGCGATCGGCATCACCTTCATCCGCCCGTTCCACCTCGACGAGGGCGAGTCGGCGCTGCAGCGACTCAACCGGGTGCACGCGCCGTGGGTCGGCGTGCTGGCCCTGGTCGGCCTGGTCTGGATGAGCACCTGGCTGGAGGACGCAGGCGCGTTCGCCTACCGCGGCGGCATCGTGATCGGTACGGTGCTCGCAGCGCTGGTGGTCTGGGCGGCGACCCTTCCCGGCGCGCGCCTCGGTCGCCTGCTGGATGCCCGGCCCCTGCGCTGGCTCGGCCGACGCTCCTACGGCCTGTACCTGTGGCATTGGCCCGCCCTGATCCTCGTCGACGCGCTGATCGGCACCTCTGCCGCGACCCGCGCCGTGCCGGCGTTGCCGTCGGTGCTCGCCCTCATCGCGACCCTCGTCGCCGCGGTGCTCTCGTACCGCTTCGTCGAGGAGCCCATTCGCCGGCACGGGCTCCGGGCTCCGCTCACCCTGAGCCGGATCGCCTTCGGACGCGCGCATCGCGGCATCGGCGTCGCGGTGACCGCGTGGGTGCTGCTCGTCGCGAGCCTGGCCGGCACGGGAGCCGCCGTCGCGGCGGCACCGGAGCAGACCAGTGCGCAGCGCGTGATCGAACGGGGGGCGCGGGCGCTGGCCGCTGCCTCCGCATCCCCATCCGCATCCGCATCGGCACCGGTCGCGACGACGGCGCCGTCACCGACCGCGGTGCCGGCACCGCTGCTGCCCGCACCGAGCGCCTCGCCGACTCCGTCCGCGCCGGATTCGGCCACACCCACGGCGTCCCCCGGTAGCGCGTCCGGCAGCCCGACCAGCAGTGCGACCGGCAGCGCGACGCCGACCGAGAGTGCCGTCCCATCGCCCGAGCCGCTCGGTGCGACGGTCTCCGCCGTCGGCGACTCCGTGATGCTCGCCTCGGCCCCCGAACTGCAACTCGGTCTCCCGGCTCTCACCATCGACGCCGCCGTGTCACGTCAACTCAGCGCGGCTCCGGACATCGTGCGCGCCCTCGCCGCAACAGGCGGTTTGCGGGAGACGCTCGTGATCGGCCTCGGCACCAACGGGGCGATCGAACTCGAGACGCTGGAGGAGATCCGCGATCTCATCGGCCCGAACCGGCGGATCGTGGTTGTCAGTGTCTACGCGGCGCGGCCCTGGACCGACGAGGTCAACGCCACCCTGCGCGCGTTCGATCAGGCGCACCGCAACGTCGCATTGGCCGACTGGAGCACCGCGATCGCTCCGCACCCGGATCTCCTGGCCGACGACGGCATCCACCCCGGCCCGACCGGCGGGCAGATCTACACCGACTGCATCCTCGCCGCCCTGTCCGCCCTCCCGACGGATGACGAGGTAGCCGCCGACGCGGCGCAGGGCCTGGGCGCGTTCCGCCGCTGAGCCGCCTCTCGTCCTGCAGAAGCACCGAGGTCGGTTGCGGAAATACAGGGTCGCAGCCCGAGGTAGCGCTCCCATCCGCATGCCCGGCCCTCATTTCCGTCCTGGCCCTGCATTTCCGTCCCCACCCTGCATTTCCGATCGGGCCATCTCTCGCCGCGGACGGGGATGCCGTCGCCGGCGGGCATGCGGCGCGCACGACGAAGCCCCCGCCTCCAGCAGGAGACGGGGGCTTCGGGGCGTGCAGCGGATGCTACTTGGCGGCCTCTTCGGCGACCGGGGCGTCCGCGACGGGCGCGTCCTCGACCGGGGCGTCCGCGACGGGCGCGTCCTCGACCGGGGCGTCCTCGACCGGAGCGTCCTCGACGGGCGCCTCGACCGGAGCGGCAGCGGCGGCCTTGGCCGACTTCTTCACCTTGGGGGTGACGGGCTCGAGAACGAGCTCGATCACGGCCATGGGCGCGTTGTCGCCCTTGCGGGGGCCGATCTTGGTGATGCGGGTGTAGCCACCCTCGCGCTCGGCGACGAGCGGCGCGATCTCGGTGAAGAGCTCGTGCACAACGCTCTTGTCGCCGATGGTCGCGAGGACGCGGCGACGAGCGTGCAGGTCTCCGCGCTTGGCGAAGGTGATGAGGCGCTCGGCCAGGGGGCGAAGGCGCTTGGCCTTGGTCTCCGTGGTCTTGATGCTCTTGTGCGTGAACAGGGCGGCAGCCAGGTTCGCGAGCAGCAGGCGCTCGTGCGCGGGTCCGCCTCCGAGGCGGGGGCCCTTCGTGGGCTTAGGCATTGATTTACTCCAGTACTAAAGGGGTGTCAGTAGGTCGTGGCGACGAAGCGCGGACCTAGATGCTCTCGTCGTCGTAGCTGTAGAAGTGCGCACCGTCGAAGCCGGGAACGGAGTCCTTCAGCGACAGGCCCAGCTCCGTGAGCTTTTCCTTGACCTCATCCACCGACTTCTGGCCGAAGTTGCGGATGTTCATGAGCTGCGTCTCCGAGAGGGCGACGAGCTCGTTGACGTTGTTGATGCCTTCGCGCTTGAGGCAGTTGTAGCTGCGCACCGAGAGGTCGAGGTCCTCGATGGGCATCGACAGCTCGGTCGAGAGCACGGCGTCGACCGGCGCGGGGCCGATCTCGATGCCCTCGGCGGCGTTGTTCAGCTCGCGAGCAAGACCGAACAGCTCGGTCAACGTACGACCGGCCGACGCGATGGCGTCGCGCGGGGTGATCGCCGGCTTGGTCTCGACGTCGACCACGAGGCGGTCGAAGTCGGTGCGCTCGCCGGCACGGGTGGCCTCGACGCGGTAGGTGACCTTGAGAACGGGCGAGTAGATGGAGTCGATCGGGATCTGGCCCGCCTCCGAGAACTCGTTGCGGTTCTGGGTCGCCGACACGTAGCCGCGGCCGCGCTCGATGGTGAGCTCGAGCTCGAACTTCGCCTTGTCGTTCAGGGTCGCGATGACGAGTTCCGGGTTGTGGATCTCGACGCCGGCCGGAGCCGAGATGTCGGCGGCGGTGACCTGACCGGCACCCTGCTTGCGCAGGTACGCGGTGATCGGCTCGTCGTGCTCCGAGGAGACGACCAGGCCCTTGATGTTCAGGATGATCTCGGTGACGTCTTCCTTGACACCGGGAACGGTCGTGAACTCGTGCAGCACACCGTCGATGCGGATGCTGGTGACCGCCGCGCCCGGGATGGACGACAGCAGGGTGCGACGAAGCGAGTTGCCGAGCGTGTAGCCGAAGCCGGGCTCGAGGGGCTCGATGACGAAGCGGGAACGGAACTCCGAGATGTTGTCCTCGGTGAGCGTCGGGCGCTGTGCGATAAGCACTGTTGATTCCTTTCGATCACGTGTCCGCTATATGACACGTGCGTTTGCGAGGTATGAAGTTGTGAAAGAAATGCGTGAGCCGCCGAGGCGGGCACCCGTTACCGGATGCCCGCTCGGCGGACCATGGTGCACTTAGACGCGGCGGCGCTTCGGCGGGCGGCAACCGTTGTGCGCCTGCGGGGTGACGTCGTTGATCGAGCCGACCTCGAGGCCGGCGGCCTGCAGCGAGCGGATCGCGGTCTCGCGACCCGAACCCGGGCCCTTGACGAAGACGTCGACCTTCTTCATGCCGTGCTCCTGCGCCTGACGGGCAGCGGACTCGGCGGCGAGCTGAGCGGCGAACGGGGTCGACTTGCGCGAGCCCTTGAAGCCGACTCCACCGGACGAGGCCCAGCTGATGACGGCACCGGACGGGTCGGTGATCGACACGATCGTGTTGTTGAACGTCGACTTGATGTGGGCCTGGCCCACAGCGATGTTCTTCTTTTCCTTACGGCGCGGCTTGCGAGCGGCCGTCTTGGGGGTAGCCAATGTTTTCTCCTCTGATCCGTGTCGCCCGCTTACTTGCGGCCGGCCTTCTTCTTGCCGGCGACGGTGCGCTTCGGGCCCTTACGGGTACGAGCGTTGGTCTTGGTGCGCTGTCCACGGACCGGGAGGCCACGACGGTGGCGGATGCCCTCGTAGGAGCCGATCTCGACCTTGCGGCGGATGTCGGCGGCGACCTCGCGGCGGAGGTCACCCTCCACCTTGTAGTTGCCTTCGATGTAGTCGCGCAGAGCGACGAGCTGGTCGTCGGTCAGATCCTTGACGCGGATGTTCCCGTCGATCTCGGTGTCTGCGAGGGTCTTGAGCGCGCGAGTGCGGCCAACACCGTAGATGTAGGTCAGTGCGACCTCCACGCGCTTCTCGCGCGGGATGTCTACTCCTGCCAGACGTGCCATGGTGGCTTCTCCTGTGAGTGAGTGGAGGTGTGATGCAGCACCGGTGCCTCGGCCTCCAACCGAAGGTGTCCTCGCCGTTCATCCCCCGACGAGCGGAGGATGCAGCGCGATTTCTGGTGCTGCGTGATGTTCCCCGCCGGAGCGAGGTCGGCGCCCGGAGGCCCCTGGGCGATTAGCCCTGGCGCTGCTTGTGGCGCGGGTTGCTGCTGCAGATGACCATCACGTTGCCGTGGCGGCGGATGATCTTGCAGTGGTCGCAGATGCGCTTGACGCTGGGGTTGACCTTCATTGTTCTTTTCCTTGCTTTCGCTGGCGTCGTGCTCCCGGAGGATTACCGGGGCCGTTCCTTACAGAACACACGTGCCGAACGCGGAGCGAGCGAACGTCTACTTGTAGCGGTAGACGATCCGGCCGCGGGTCAGGTCGTAGGGGCTCAGCTCCACGATCACGCGGTCCTCGGGGAGGATGCGGATGTAGTGCTGACGCATCTTGCCCGAGATGTGGGCGAGAACTTTGTGTCCGTTGGTCAGCTCCACGCGGAACATCGCGTTGGGGAGCGCCTCGACAACCGCACCTTCGATTTCGATGACACCGTCTTTTTTGGCCATAGCCTCACTGTCGTTCAGTATTGATGTGTACTGGTCGTGCGAATGTTTCCGCGACGATCCGGTCGCGAGCGAGTGCTCGCAGCGGGTGCGCGGGCATGCCGAAGCGTGCGCAAACACCAAGGGTCGATACTACGCCAGAAACAGCGCACGCGCCACCTCCGCGGCGCGTCGGCCGAATGGTGTCACCGCCGGTACGTCTTAAGCTGGCTCCTGGCCCGATCGTGGGCCGAGGAGAGGGGATGCACGTGGCCGAATCCAAGGACACGAACCGGCCCAAACGACGCTGGTACACGCATCCGGTCGTCACCGTGATCGGCGCGATCGTGGTGATCGCCCTGCTGCAGAACTTCTTCGTGAAGGTCTACACCGTTCCCTCCGGCTCGATGGAGAACACGCTGCAGGGCGGCGGCTTCTTCGGCGACCGCATCCTGGTCGACCGCACCGCGTCCCTGCAGGGGCCGACGCACACCGGTCAGATCGTCGTGTTCTCGCGCGACGACGCGTGGGGTAAGAGCGACGCGGTCGGCAATCCGATCTCGGAAGCGATCAAGTACTTCGGCGACATCGCCAGTATCGGGCCCTCGCACGAGCAGTTCCTGGTCAAGCGCGTGATCGCGACCGGCGGCCAGACCGTGTCCTGCTGCGACGCCGAGGGGCGCGTCCTCGTGGACGGCAAGCCGTTGGACGGCAGCTACATCTTCGAAGACTTCGACTTCACCGCCGGCACTCTCGACTGCAGCACGTCGCCGCGGTCGCTGCGCTGCTTCGACGAGTACACCGTGCCGGAGGGCTCCGTGTTCGTGCTCGGCGACCACCGCTCGAACTCGAACGATTCGATGGGCAACTGCCGCGGGATCAGCGGACCCATCGACGACTGCGTCAAAGTGGTGCAACAGAGCAACATCGTCGGGCGGGTGTTCGCGGTCGCCTGGCCACTGACCCGGTGGCGCTACTTCGACGGCGAAGACCCGACGATCACCGGCTGAGCCCCGGCACCGCGGGAGCGGAACATCCGCGCCGTCTCCGTGTTGTACTTCCGGTACCGCCGATCCCCGAGGAGCGGAACCGATCCCCGAGGAGGATGTGACGTGACGATCGCACTGGCCGTGGCCGCTGCGCTGGCCGGAGGCGTGCTGCTGGCGAGCGGGATCCTCAAGCTCGGGCGCACGGAGGCCTTCCACCAGAGCCTCCCGCACCTCGGTGTTCCGGCTTTCCTGCGACGTACGCGGGCGTTCGCCCGCGCGTTCCCGTTCGGCGAGATCGCGCTCGGCCTGGCGATCCTGCTGCTGCCCACGCCGTGGCAGTTCCTGCCGCTGCTGGCCGCCACCGCGCTCTTCGCCGTGTTCTTCGTCGTCTCCGTTCGCGCGAGCCGCGCACCGGAGGAGGTGGAGTGCGAATGCTTCGGCGGGCTCGGCGACGCCCGGATGACCCGCGGCACCGTCGTGCGCAACGGCGTCTTCCTGGCCCTCGCCCTCGCCGGCCTCCTCGCTCCGGCGTCGCCCGCGTCGGTGTCCGCCGAACTCACCGGCGCCCTGTTCATCCCCCTCCTCGTGTCCGCCCTCGTGATCGGAGTGCTCGTGATCCGCCGCAACGCCACCAAGAAGCCCACGCCGGGAGCCGCCTTCGGCGCACCCGCACCCGGACCCGCGCCCACTCCCCCGGCTCCGCCGACGCCGGACGAGGCACCGCTCGTCCTCTACACCGTCGACGGCGAGCCCATCGAACTGGCGGAGTACACGACACCCCCGACCCACCTGGTCTTCTTCTCCGCCGACTGCTCCTCCTGCCAGAAGCTGGTCGAACGGTTCCGCTGGTGGCCGCACGCGTTGCGCGAGGGCGACGAGTTGCAGCCGGTCTTCCTGGGCGCCAAGGAGGACTTCGCCGACTACGAGGTCTTCGCGCCGCTGCTCGAGTACGCGCTCTACGACCCCCGACGCGCCGTGGCCCGCCGCCTCGGCCTGCAGGGCACGCCCGGAGCGGTCTACCTGGACACCGAGCACCCACTCGGGCGGGGCTGGGTCGCCGGCGAGGTCGCCATCGAGGCCGTCGTCGTCCGTCCCGGCTTCTTCGAGGAACACGGCAACGGGGTACGAGCCGCGGAGTGACGGCTGCCCTAAAGGGTACGTGGTGGACATGTTTGATTAGTCTTTCCGACCCAATCCGCCATTCCGGTCTTTTTTGCGTGAGAGCGTTCCTCCTGAACGAATAACCCCTCTCACCGATATTTCGGTTCGCGCCCCGAACGGCCCGCGCCGGATGAGAAAGGCCATTCCCCATGGACAACAACAGCATCCCCGCCGTCACGAACGACGCCGTCACCTCCCGCGGCCGCCGCACCCTGATCAAGGGTGCTGCGTGGACCCTTCCCGTCGTCGCCGCGGCCACCGCCGCGCCGGCCGCCGTGGCGTCCGACCCGACCACCCCGGTCTGCCCGACCTGCATCAAGCCGGGCGTGCTCGGCGCGATCACCACCCAGGCCGTCGTCCTGGGCAACACCGGCGCGCTGCTCTTCGCGGGCGCCCTGGGCCTGGACTCGACCAGCTGCAACCTGAGCCTGTTCCAGCCGCTCTACACCTCGATCGTCACCGCGGCGACCCTGACCATGAGCGACAACACCACGCACACCGGCGTCGGCCTGGGCTCCGGTACCGGCACCTTCGGCCAGCTGGGCGCCCTGCCGGGCTCCTTCCTGTTCAACAACATCCACTTCCCGAACGGCGTCTACCTCGCCAACAGCAACCCGGTGCGCCCGACCAAGATCACGGTCAACCTCACCATCGCGCTGATCGGCCTGCCCAGCCTGATCACGATCCAGTGCCCCGTCTCGCTGACCTGGGACCTGAACGTGTTCGGCGTCGGCACCGTCATCTTCGGCGCCGGTACCATCAACTACACCGGCGTGGCGACCCCCGTCGTCTGAGCCTCGGCTCCCGCCTGAAGCGGGCGCGACCTTCGGGTCGCGCCCGCTTCTGCGTTTCCCGGGCGGCCCGATCCATCGGGATTCAGAGCGGATCCACCCAGCCGTGCTCCTCGAGCGCCCGGCGCAGCGATACCCGATTCTTCGCCCGCTCCCCGCCGAGCCGCTTGCGCACGTTCGCCAGGTGCACGCGCACCGTGTTCGGGCTCATACCCAGACGCGCGCCGATCTCCTCGATCGACGGCTCCTCGGCCGAGACCATCAGTTCGACCACGTCGCGTTCGCGAGGGGTGAGGTCGTCGCCGCGGGCGGTGAGCGAGTTCTGCCAGGCCTCGCCGAAGGTGTCCTGTCGCCGCGCGTGCCCCGCCAGTGCGTGATCGACGACGTCGAGCAGGGGCGCCAGCGGCCCCTTCTCCCGCAGCACCGCGTAGGCGCCGGCGAACCGACCGGCCTGGGCGACCGGATCCGCGTCGTCCGCCACCTGCAGGATGACCCGGGCGCCACGTTCCGTGAGCTCGCGCACCATCATCGGTACCAGCGAGGCCCGCTCCGGGTCGTGGCCGATGATGACCACACCGCCGCGGCACGCGCGCCAGTCGCCGCCGCGGGCGATGGTCTCGACGTTGGGCCGGATCCGCGCCTCCGTGCCGAGATAGAGCGCCGCCGCCTCCGCCTCCAGGCGCGACGGGTGCACGATCGAGATGTGCGTCACCTCCCGGTCCGACGTCGCCATCAGCGAGCTTCCGACAACGGCCCAGCCCGTAGGCTGCCCCTGTGATCGTGGACATCGTGGACGACCTGCCCTTCATCCGGGCCGCGCTCGCCATCGCCCTGCCCGAGACCGACGCCGCCGTGCAGCTGCGGGTGTCGGCCGCGAGCTGGACCGAGTACTCGCAGTCCTGGGCCCGCCTGTCGGACGTCACGGTCTTCCGCGCAGAACTGATCGACCACGTCCCGGCCGCCCTGAAGGTGCGCGCCCTCGCCGCGCTCGACGTCGCGCCGATCGCACTGCTGAACGCGCCCGCCCCGCCGCACGAGGCGCGGCTGCTGCAGGCCGGCGCCGTCGGCATCGTCTACGCGTCGGACGAACTGGCCACCCTGATCGAGCGGATCACCGACCCGGTGCGCCGCGTGGCGGCACCGCCCGCTCCCAGCTCGATCGACCTCAGCGACCGCGAGCTGCAGATCGCCTGCCTCTACTGCGGTCGCTCCGCGCCGTCGGCGGCCTCCCTCGGTCGCACCCTGCGCCTGCAGGAACGCACCGTTCGGCGCCATCTCTCGCGCGCCCGCGAACCGTTCAAGCTCGCCGGCATCGACGTCTCGACGCGGATGAAGCTGCGCGCCGCCCTGATCGAGGACGGCTGGCTGCTCCCCGCGCTCTGAGGCGCTCGATGGCGAACGTCGGTGCAGTGGATCCTCCCCCGTCGGGCGTCACCGCGGAGGTGACGCTCGACGAGCGTGATCCGACCCGGCGCGTCACGCAAACGCGCGAGCGGTCGAAAGAGGCGAGGAATCCGCACCTCCTCCATCGCACCATGGGGACGCGGGGTGCATCTGGCGCCAAAAGACGCAGCAGCTCACTCCATCGGAGGGGAGAACGGGGCACATCGGCGGCCGGCAGCCGACCCCCGAAATGGGACCGCGTCGCCGGCTCGTGCTATTCGTAGCGCAGGGCGTCGATCGGGTTCTGCCGGGCGGCCCTGGCAGCCGGCAGCGTACCGGCGACGAAGGCGATCAGCATCACAACGAACACGACCGCGGCCACCGCGAGCGGATCGAAGGCGATCAGGGTCAACCCCGGCAGGTCGGCCAGCAGCGATCCGGACAGGGCGGCCGACACGATGGAACCGAGCACGATGCCCACGAGCGCGCCGAGCGCACTGCCGAGGAAGCCGATGAAGACCGCCTCGGCGCTGAAGAGCACGAAGATCCGGCCGCCGCCCAGCCCCATCGCCTTCATCAGGCCGATCTCGCGCGTACGCTCCTGCACGCTCATCAGCAGCGTGTTGACGATGCCGAAGCCCGCCGCGATCAGCGCGATCACGGCGAAGGCGTTCAGAACGCCGACGATTCCATCGATCACCGCCTTGAACGCGCCGATCTGATCCTCGACCGTCTGGCCCTCGTAGCCGTCGTCCGTCAGGGCCGTCTTGATCGTCGCGAGCGGCGAGGAGGAATCGAATCGGGCCGTGGCCGAGAGATAGCCGTCGGCTCCCACCGCCGCCCCTCCCACGGCCTCGGCCGTCGCCAATGCCGACATCAGCGTCTCGTTGACCGATGCGCCGCTCCCCGCGCCCAGCGTCGCCTCCTGCACGCCGGAAACCACGGCGTCGAGGACCGCCGGCTCCCCCGCGACGTCGGTCACGCCCAGGTGCACGGTCGTGCCGACCGCGGCCGTGTTCGACGCGAAGCCGAGCGGCTTCACGAACGAGACGGGCAGCGCGATCTGCGCCTGGGTCGCGTCGTTGTCCGGCTCGTCTCCGGCGGCGAGCTCGAGCGTCATCCCGGTCACCAAGGCAGAGACGCTGAGCTGGTACTTGTCGCCCTCTCCGCTCTGCACGTAGTCGGGAGAGGCGGACAGATCGGCCGTCACCGAGGTGATGCCCGGGATCGTCGCGATCGCGTCCAGGTCGCTCTGCGCCAGAGCCGGCGTCGATCCGAACGCGCTCTGCACCGTCGCGGCGTCGGGGTCGTACTTCGTCGGTCCATCCGCGCTGCTGCGGTTCTCCGGTTGCTTCGTGACGGTGAGCACATCCTTCGCGCCGATGCTGCTGACTGTGGCGTCGACGTACTGCGAGATCCCGGTGCCGATTCCGTTCGTGATCGTGAGCGTGAGCGCGCCGATGAAGATCGCGATCACCGTGAGCGAGGTGCGCAGCCGACTGCGGAAGCTGTTGGCTACCGCACACCGCAACAGGTCGATCAGCCTCATGCCGCCTCCCCCGCCGGCCCCATCGGCCGCGCCGACTCGTCGACGATCAAACCGTCGCGGATGTGCACCCGCCGATCGCATCGGGCCGCAAGCTCCTCGTCGTGCGTCACGATGATCACGGTGATGCCGCGCTCGCGGTTCAGCCGGAAGAGGATCTCCTCGACGATGCCGCCGGTGGTCGAGTCGAGATTGCCGGTCGGCTCGTCGGCGAAGATCACCTCGGGATCCCCGACGAGCGCTCGGGCGATCACCACGCGCTGCTTCTGTCCGCCGGAGAGCTCCGTGGCCCGATTCTTCGCCTTCGACTCGAGCCCGAGCTGCTCCAGGGCCGCCATCCCCCGGCGCTTGCGCTCACGGGCGCCGACGCCGGCGATCGCGAGCGGTAGGGTCACGTTCTCCAGCACCGATGCGTTGGGAGTGAGGAAGAACTGCTGGAAGACGAAGCCGAAGGTGCGATTGCGCACGTGCGCGAGTTCCGCGCCGGAGAGCTCACGGGCATCCTGGCCGCCGACAAACAGCTCGCCTCGGCTGGGCTCGTCCAGTAACGCGAGGATGTGCATGAGGGTGGACTTGCCACTGCCGCTCTTGCCGACGATCGCGAGCGTCTCGCCGCGGCGCACGGCGAGGGTCACGCCCTTCAGTGCCCGGAAGCGCGCATCGCCGCGACCGTAGTTCTTCCGGATCATCACGGCCTCCAGCACCGGCGTCTCCCGATACCCCTCGGCCGTCGTCGGCCTGTCGCGCTCGGACGGTCTGCGCGCCGGCGCGGGCGCGAGATGCTGACTTCTACTCATGTATCAATGCTCTCGTTCGGGGGGCACGGATGCAAACGACGATCGCCCCGCCCGCCGGACGAGGCGGACGGGGCGATCGCGTCGGATCGATCTAGCCGAAGAACGGGAAGATCGAGTAGAGGAAGTTGCCGACGGACGTGCCGACGCCGCTGCCGAAGGAGAAGAGGTTGCCCCAGAGGGTGGTGAGGAACTCGATCATGATGACTCGTTTCGTTTGGGTTGGGATGGGGGTGGTGCGGCCGGACGGCCGCGAGCCGCCCCGGGCGCACCCGGGACGGCTCCGACGGAGGGCGCGAGCCCTCCGAAGATCAGGCGCGCAGGTTCAGCGGATGAGAGGCGCCGGTGTTCGCGTGCACGGTCGTGCTCGACGGGAACGAGCCGGTGTAGTCCGGGTCGAAGGCGATGCTCGGGGCGTAGGCCGTGCCCACCAGGACCGACTTGGTGTACTGCACCCACACGAAGGGCTGCCACTGGCCGTTGACGATGAATCCCACGTAGGGCAGGTCGGTCGACCAACGGATCCATCCGGTGGACAACGATCCGGGGCCCCAGTTGCAGTGGTAGCCGTCGGCGACGTCTCCTGCCGGGCTCATGTTCAGCTGCGGATCCGTGGTCACCATGCCGGACGTCGTAGCGACGGCGCCGCCCGTCGGAACGATCACCTTGAGGTCGGTCGTCGTCGTGACGGTCGGCTGGCCGGCGAGCGTCGCGCGCAGCACGCTGTCTTCGGAGCCGGCGCGCACACCGGTGATCGTTGCCGTGCCGTTGGAGTCGGTGGTCACGGTCACGGTCTGCAGCTGCGCGTAGCCGCTCTCGATCTGCAGCTCGATGGTCTTGGACGCCACATCGCTGCCGGCGAGCGTCACGGTGATCGGCCCGTAGAGGGTCCCGGGCTGCACGGGAGCCGGCATCGACAGCGTGATCGTGGTCTGCGAGGCGGCGGCCATCGGCGCTGCCGTCGCCACGGCGACCACGGGAAGGGTCCAGGCGGCGGCCGCGACGACAGCGCGACGGGAGGTGTTCGAGGTTTCGGTCATGCGGGTTGTTTGCCTTTCGGGCCGGTGGGGATGCCGGGCGGGACGGTGGGCGGATCCTGCGCCGGTCGACACCCTGCGAGGTGAGGACTGCTCGTGAACGTTAGCCAGTTCTGTCGCCCGTCCCCACATCCGTATCGGAGGCCGGTATCGGCCTCCGCGAACCGGACGTACCCCGGATGCACCGCCGCGCCGCGTCCGACGCGACCGGATCCGGGATGCGACGCCGCATCGTGTACCCCGATCGACGCCGAATCCGCGCCGGGGGACGCGCAGAACTGTCCCCCGTTCCGCCCGGAATCGTGTCCCCCACCTGTCGCAGCACCGACGTTTTCAGTCGCCGAGTTTCACTTCACCAGGCGGTCGGGGCCCTCGCCGACACCCCCCGTTAACGACGAAGAGGCCGGACCCCGAAGGGTCCGGCCTCACCGGGAACGTGCGCTCAGGCGGATACGACCGCCACCACGCGCTCGTAGAGCGGATGCCCCGCGTCCAGCCCGGTCACCTCGGTGACGAACTGCTCGGGGCTGAGCTGCGCCCGCTTCTGCTTCATTTCGACGCTCTGCGGATCCTCCGGCACGTCGAACTGCAGCGCAGCACCGATCGCCGCCAGCAGGCCCTCCGGGGTGTGTCCGCGTTCGGCGAGCTCGGCGGCCGGTCCGATGAAGCGCTCGTGCCGCGAGAGCTTACGCAGCGGCTGGCGCCCCACCCGGTCGACCGTGTCGGTCAGGTAGGGGTTCGCGAAGCGCCCCAGCGTCTTCTCCAGGTACGCCTGCTGCTGCTCGTCCGAGAAGCCGTGCTTCTCGACGACGAGCGTCTTCGTGTCCTTCAGCGCCGCCTCGACCGCCGCGTAGACGGCCGGATCGGCAAGTGCGTCGGAGAGCTTGTGCGTGCCGGCGGCGAAGCCGAAGTAGGCGGCCGTGGCGTGCCCCGTGTTCACCGTGAAGAGCTTGCGCTCGATGAACGGCGCCAGGTCGTCGACGAACGTCGCTCCGGGGATGCTCGGCACGTCGTCGCCGAAGGGCGTCGCGTTGATCACCCACTCGTAGAAGGTCTCGACGGTGACGTCCAGACCCTGTCCCGGCGCCTGGTTCGGCACGATCCGGTCGACGGCGGTGTCGGCGAAGATCGCGTGCTCGCGCACCGCTTCCCACTCGTCCGGAGTGAGATTCGACGCCACCTCCGTCGCGAGGATCTGGGTGGCGTTGATGGCGTTCTCGCACGCCATCACCGCGAGCTTCGGCAGCGCGGTGTCTCGCGCGAGCAGGCCCTTCGCGATCGCCGGGGCGACGAAGCGGAGGATGGTCGGCCCGACCGCGGTCGTCACGATCTCGGCCGTGGCGATCTCGGCGATCAGGGCGTCGAGTTCCGTCGCCGAGTTCACGGCGCGGAAGTTGTCGACGACCTCGGTCGACGGCTGGTCACCGACCTCGTGCACCGTGTAGCTGGACGCCGACTTGATCGTGTCGATCAGTTCGGCGTTGACGTCGGCGAAGACGATCTCGTAGCCCGCGTTGTGCAGGATGAGGCCGACGAAGCCGCGACCGATGTTGCCGGCTCCGAAGTGGACCGCCTTCATTACTCGTTGACCTCGCTCAGCAGGGCGAACAGCGCGGCCTGGTCGGGAGCGTCGAGCAGTTTCTGCACGTCGTCCTCCTCGGAGAAGATGATGGCGATCTTCGACAGGATCTCGAGGTGCTCGTTGTTCACGCCGGCGATGCCGACGACGAACTTGACCTCGTTGCCGTCCCAGTCGATCGGGGTCGGGTAGCGGGTGAACGACAGGGCGGAGGCCTTGATCTCGTCCTTCGCGTCGTTGGTGCCGTGCGGGATCGCCAGCAGGTTGCCCATGTAGGTCGACACGGTCGCCTCGCGGGCGAGCATCGCGTCGTAGTACGCCTCGGTGACGGCGCCGGCGGCGACCAGCACGTCGGCCGCCTCGCGGATGGCCTCGTCCTTGGTGGTCGCGGAGCCCGCGGCATTGATCTGTCCGATGGTGAGCACGTCGCTCATGTCCTGTCCTTCCGTAGGGGTGAGAGACAACGAGGGAACCCGCTGTGCACGCGTGAGCCGGATGCATCCGGCTCTTCGCACACTACGGGTTCCCTCGTGTCGTTAGGTGAAGGGTTCGCTCCGCCGGGTGGCTCGCACCACCCGGCGGGACGGATCCGATCGCGTGTTACTTGCCGTGCTGCTCCGCGACCAGGGCGACGACCTCGTCGTACTTCGGGCTGTTCATGAAGTTCTCGACCGAGACGTGGATCGCGTTCGGGGTCTTCTGACGGGCCCGCTCGGTCAGCGTCGACTGCGTGATCACGAGGTCGACGTTGTCTTCGAGAGCGGCGATGGCCTTGTTGACAACGGTGACGTCGTCGAATCCGGCCTTCTTGATCTTGTTGCGCAGGACGGAGGCGCCCATCGCGGAGGAGCCCATGCCGGCGTCGCAGGCGAAGACGATGTTCTTCACCTGGGTCGTCGTCGCGGTTCCGAGGCCCGCGGCGGGAGCCGCAGCGGCGGAGGTGCCCAGGAGCGAACCGACCGAGCTGTCCTTGCCCTTGTTCTCGGCGTTCGCGGCCACGGCGGCGGCGAGCGCGTCGTCGCCCTGCTCCATCGCCTCGAGGTCACGCTTGCGCGACGCCCGGATGATGACCGAGGCCACCAGGAACGAGACCGCGGCGGCGAGGATGACCGAGAGGATGACGCCGACGTAGCTGTCCTTCTGCGTCTGCGCGAGCACCGCGAAGATCGAGCCGGGGGCGGCGGGAGCGACGAGGCCGGAGTTGAAAGCGACGTTGGTCGCGACGCCCGTTGCGCCACCGAGGATGACGGCGGCCAGCAGGGCCGGCTTCATCAGAACGTAGGGGAAGTAGATCTCGTGGATACCGCCGAGGAACTGGATGATGGCGGCACCGGGAGCGGAGGCTCGGGAGACGCCGACGCCGAAGATCGAGAACGCGAGCAGCACGCCCAGACCGGGGCCGGGGTTCGCCTCGAGCAGGAACAGGTAGGAACGGCCCTGCTCGGCGACCTGGTCGACACCCAGCGGGGTGAGCACGCCGTGGTTGATGGCGTTGTTCAGGAACAGGATCTTGGCCGGCTCGATGAAGAGCGAGGTCAGCGGCAGCAGACCCGCGTGCACCAGCGCCTCGACGCCGTTGCCCAGGATGTCGGTCAGCCACTTCACCGCGGGGGCGATTCCGAAGAACGCGAGCAGCGCGAGCAGCATGCCGACGATGCCGGCGGAGTAGTTGTTGATCAGCATCTCGAAGCCGGGCTTGATCTTGCCGTCCCAGAGCTTGTCGAGCTGCTTCATGATCCAGGCCGCGAGAGGGCCGCAGATCATCGCGCCGAGGAACATCGGGATGCCCGCGCCGACGATGACACCCATGGTCATGATCGAGCCGACCACGCCGCCGCGGACGCCGTAGACCATGCGGCCACCGGTGTTCGCGATCAGCAGCGGAAGCAGATAGGTGATCATCGGGCCGACCAAGCCCAGGTTGGCGGCACCGTCGGTCTCGCCGAAGCCGCCGAGCTGGCCGTTGGGCAGCCAGCCGGTCTCGATGAAGAGGGACGTGATGAGGCCCCACGCGATGAAGGCTGCGAGGTTCGGCATGACCATTCCGGAGAGGAAGGTGCCGAACCGCTGGACCTGGACGCGGGCTCCCCCGCGTGCCGCCGCAGTTGACGTCGTTGTCATGTGTATTTCTCCGTTTTCTAGGGTGAGGGGTCCGCTCGGCTGGATGCCGGGATGGAACAGGGACTCGTCCGGTCTTTCGGGTGGACGCGTCCGTCGGGGGCGGGGATTCGGGATCGTGCTGGTGTTGCGGTTGTTACTGGTGGTGCAGGTGGTGCTGGTGGAGGGTCTTGCCTTGGTGCGGTCGGAGGGGCGAGGTTCCGTGCCCCTCCGACCGGGTCGAGGGGGTTACCGGGCCTTGATGGCCTCGGTGACGGCCGTGCGAGCGGCCGCGGCGCTGTCGGCCGCGAGGGCCAGCTCCGCGAACTGCTTCGCCTGCTCGAGCGTGTGCTCGGACAGTTCGGCGCGGACATCGGCCAGCGCCGCGGGCGACATCGAGAGGCTCGTGGCTCCGAGTCCGACGAGGACGACGGCGAGCAGCGGATCCGCCGCGGCCTCGCCGCAGATACCCACGGGCTTGCTCAGGGCGGCGCCGGCCTTGCCGACCTCGCCGACCAGGCGCAGCACCGCGGGGTGCCACGGGTCCTGATAGGCCGAGACCGAGCCGAGCAGCCGGTCGGCCGCGAGCGTGTACTGCGTGAGGTCGTTGGTGCCGATCGACGCGAAGTCGGCGACGCCGAGGATCCGGTCCGCGAGCAGCGCGGAGGACGGCACCTCCACCATCACGCCGGCGGTCTTGATGCCGAGTTCACGCGCCATCGTGACGAAGTAGCGGGTCTCGTCGACGGTCGCGACCATCGGCGCCATGACCCAGAGGTCCGCCTCCGTCGCCGCGTCGGCGTTGGCCAGCGCGGTGAGCTGGTCCCGCAGGATCTGTTCGCTGGCCCGCAGGGCGCGAAGACCGCGCAGACCGAGGGCCGGGTTCTCCTCCGGCTCGTCGTTGAGGAAGCTCAGCGGCTTGTCGGCACCGGCGTCGAGTGCCCGGACGACGACCTTCTTGCCGGGGAAGGCCTGCAGCAGGCGGGTGTACTGCTCCTGCTGCTCCTCGACGGTCGGTGCGCTCTTCGAGTCGAGGAAGAGGAACTCCGTGCGGAACAGGCCGACACCCTCCGCGCCGAGCTCGACCGCCGGCAGCGCGCCGTCGGCCGAGCCGAGGTTCGCCAGCAGCGGCACCTTCGTGCCGTCGGCGAGCGCGCCCGGGACGATAGGGGCGGCCAGCAGCGCCTCGCGCTCGGCGATCAGCTCCTTAGCCGTGGTGATCTCGGCGTCCGAGGGATTCACCGTGACGACGCCGGTGGTGGCATCGACGATGACCAGCTGGCCGTCGCGGAGGTCGAGGGCCCCCGTGGTGCCGACGATCGCAGTGATCGACTTCTCGCGGGCGAGGATCGCGGTGTGCGAGGTCGGGCCGCCATCGCTGGTGACCAGACCGAGAACCTTCTCCAGATCCAGCAGCGCCGTGTCGGCGGGGGCGAGATCACGCGCGACCAGGATGAACGGGGTGTCCGACTCGGGCACGCCCGGGGCGGCGACGCCCTGAAGGTGAGCGATGACGCGCTGGGCGACATCGTCGAGGTCGGTCGCGCGCTCGGCCATGTAGCCGCCCATCGCCACGAGCAGGTCGCGGAAACCGGCGAACGCCTCGTACACGGCGCGCTCGGCGGTCTTGCCGTCGGCGATCCGGGCGTTGACGTCGTCGGCGAGCGACGGGTCTTCCGCCATCAGCGCCTGCGCATCGAGAACGTCCTTCGCGGAGCCGCCGGCGCGCTCACCGCGGTGCCGGATCGTCGCGGCCGTCGCGGACAGCGACGCCACCGCGCGTTCCTCCTCGAGGGCGACGCTGCGGGTGCTCGGGGTCTCGGCCGGTGCGGGCAGCGGATCGGGCATCCGGATCACCGGACCGAGCGCGAGGCCGCGGCCGACTCCCGTGCCCTGCAGCTTCGCAGAGGCGTAGGCGGTCTGGGGCGTGGACAGGGTCATGGTCTGTTCCTCTCGTGCTGCCTCGTCGTTGAAGCGTGCAGCGGTTGGTTGTCGCTCGGAGATCAGGGCTTAGGCGTCGTGATCCGTACCCAGGAACTCGACCAGCTCGTCGAGCACGGCCTGCTCGTTGTCGCCCTCGACGGTCAGCGTGATCTCGTCGCCGTGCTCGATGCCCAGCGAGATGATGCCGAGGATGGAGGCGGCGTTGACAGCCTTGCCGCCGGACTTCTGAACCTGGACCTTCTGGCCGGACTTGGCCGCGGCCTGGCTGAACAGCGAGGCGGGACGGGCGTGCAGGCCCTTGGATGAAGCTACCGAGACGGTGCGCTCGACCATGAACGTTTCTCCTTGTGTTTGGTGGTGCCTGGTGCTCGGCCTAGGGCCGGGCATCTTCGGTGAACTGGTCCGCGTCGTGCCGCGACCCCAGAAGTTCTTCGACCGTGTCGAGCGCGGCCTCTGCCCCGCTCGCCCCGAACGCATCCTCCGGAAGGAGCGCCACGGCCGTTCCGACGCGGGCGGCCTCTCGGCTGATGCCGTCGAACCGGTCGGCCAGGTGCGGACCGACCAGCACCACGTCGACTCCCGCGAGGGAGTCGGCGAGCGACGCCAGTGTCTCCGCCCGGATCGTGGCCTCGATCCCCCGTGTCCGTGCACCCGCGCGCATGCGGTGTGCCAGGAACGTGCTCGATGCGCCCGCTCCGCAGACGATCAGAATCTTCCGCACCTCGATCGCCTCCTTGCGCCCGGTCGGTACTCATTGAATCATCCGGGCCCAGCCCCGTTCGGGGCCAGCAGAGAACTTTCCGCAGGCGCGGAAACGCGCGTTCAGGGCTTTCACATCAACCGGAGATCAACGGCGGAACAACCGGAGTACTGACGGTGATTTCCGGCTCGCGCGGGAAGATGATTGACTTTCGGCGAAACCACTTGGATTTCGCGCGGATGAGCGGCGCTCGCCCTCCGGGATCGATGGCGATCCCGATCCGTGCGTCTGGAGCTCCTCTTATGCCTGACAATCGCGAACGACTGCTCGAGTACCTTTCGCGCGCCGACGGCTGGGTCACGGCGCACGAACTCGCCGATCGCCTCGGTGTCACCACCCGCAGTGTGCGCAGCTACGTCACCGCCGTCAAGACGGCCACAACGCCGCTCGAGGTGATCGAATCCTCGGCGAACGGCTACCGTCTCGGGCGGGAGGCGTACGCGAGTTACCAGGCGACAGCGAAGCCGCGCGAGGTCGAGCCCGACACCCCGCGCGACCGGCTGTACAGCATCGTCCGTCGCCTGAGCGACGCCGTCGACGGCCTGGACCTGCACGAACTCGCCGAGCGGCTCTACGTGAGCGAGTCGACCATCGAGAACGATCTGCGCCGCGTGAAGTCGCTGGCCGAGGAGGCGGGCCTGGCCGTCGTGCGTCGCGGCTCGCTCGTCCGGCTGGACGGCGGGGAGGAGAACCGGCGCCGCCTGATCTCACGGATGTTCCGCGACGAGAGTGCGCAGGGCGTCTTCACCCTCGACGACGTGCAGCGCGAGTTCGAGTCGCTCGGGCTCGGCGGCTTCAAGACCGATCTGCTCTCGATGCTGGAGTCCCGCGGCTACTACATCAACGAGTACGGCGTGAACAGCGTGCTGCTGCACGTCGCGATCGCCGTCGACCGGGTCGCGAAGGGCGTGCGCGAGGACGCCCCCGACCGGGCGATCTCCGCCGCGCACGGCGAGCTCGCGACCGACCTCGCGGCGCTGGTGGAGCGGCATTTCGACACCCGGTTGACCGACGGAGACCTCGCGCAGCTCGCCATCCTGATGACCACGCGGGTCGCGACGCCCGGCCAGAACGAGCCCGTCGCCGACGTCGTGGAGAACTACGTCGACGCGGACGACCTCTCGGTGGTCCGCCGCGTCGTCGCGCTGGTGAACGAGGAGTACCTGGTCGACCTGGACGACGAGGGCTTCATCGTCCGCCTCGCCCTGCATGTCAGCAACCTGGTCGCGCGAGCGAGCGAGGGCAGCTACTCCCGCAATCCTCTGACGCGGTCGATCAAGACCAGCTACCCGATGACGTACGAGATCGCCGTCTTCATCGCCAGCCAGTTGCAGCGCCTGCGCGGCATCTCGATCAACGACGACGAGATCGGTTACATCGCGCTGCACGTCGGATCGTTCCTCGAACGGGTCTCGCGCCGCGCGGAGCGACTGTCCTGCGTCATCGTCTGCCCGAACTACTACGACCTCGCCCACATGCTGCGCCGCCGGGTCGAGCGCTCACTCGGCACCGAGGTCGAGGTGCGCTCGCTGATCACGCGCAGCGACGTCGACTGGAGTCGGCTCACGGCCGACATCGTGATCACCACGATCGACGCGCGGCCCCTGCCCGACAACGTGGTCGTGGTGCAGCCGTTCCTCACGGAGCACGACGTCGAGTCCGTCCGCCGTGGCATCACCCGGGTCCGCCGGCACGCCCGTCGGGCGCAGATCAAGGACGAGCTGCTGCTGTTCTTCGACGAGTCGTTGTTCTTCCGCAACGTGCACGCGCGCGACGAGGTCGCGATGATCCGGATGCTCGGCGACCGGATGGTGTCGCAGGGCATCATCGACCAGGACTACGTCGACGGTGCGATCGAGCGCGAGCGGATGAGTTCGACCGCCTTCACCGACAACCTCGCGGTGCCGCACGCGATGACGATGAGCGCACGGCGCACGTCGATCGCGATCGTGGTGAACGACACCCCGATGGACTGGGGTGAGCAGCGGGTCAACGTGATCGCGATGATCGCGTTCGCCTCCGCGGGCCGCAGCACCTTCCAGAGCGTCTTCGACCAGTTCGTCGAGGTCTTCGTGGAGCGCGCGGAGGTGCAGCAACTCATCCGCCGCTCCACCGACTTCTCCTCCTTCATCGAAGAGCTGGTCAGGGTCATCGACCAGTAACCCCCCCCCCCGCCCCTTCCTGCGAGGGACCCCTCAGCGCGCGAGGGCGCCCCCGTCCGCGGCGCCCTCGCGCGCTGAGGGGGTCCTTCGCAGGCGTCGGCGCTCCTCCGCGCTGGCACTGGGGTGTGCTCGCGGTCGCCTACCTCGCGGAGGTCTGGTTCGTCAACATCGTCCTGCGCAAGGTCCCGGACACGGACTCGCGCCCGTTCTGGCTCTGGATCCTGTTCATCGTCGGCGCGCACTTCCTCATCCTCGGCGTCAGCCACGGCCCGATCTGCGCTCTGCTCGCCCTGCTCTGCATGGCGAACGCGCTGATCGGCCTGCGCGCGACCCGCGTCCGCGTCGCCGTCGTCTGGGCCGTCGATGGCGCCCTCACGGTGCTCGCCGGCGCCGCGATGGTCGTGCTCTCCTCCCCCTGACGCACGCCGCTGTCCCGCCTCCCCGCCCCCGATGGCGAAAAGTTGCAGGTCGACTCGCGTCGACCTGCAACTTTTCGGACAGGGGTGGCCGAAGGGTGGTGTCAGGCGAAGGGCGTCGGTGTCAGTCCGAACGGGGCGAGGCCCGCGGCGCCGCCGTCGGCGAGGGTGGTCACCCAGATGCCGTCCTTGTGCACCGCCACGGAGTGCTCCCAGTGGCTGGCCATGCTGCCGTCGACCGTCGAGACGGTCCAGTCATCCTCGAGCACCTGGGTCTCGGCGCTGCCGGCGGTGACCATCGGCTCGATCGCGACGACCAGGCCGGGCTTCACCTCGGGGCCGCGCTGCTTGACGCGGTAGTTGAACACCGGCGGCGCCTCGTGCATCGAGCGGCCGATGCCGTGGCCGACGTAATCGGTGAGGATGCCGTACGCCCCCTGCGACTCGATGTAGCTCTCGATCGCGTCGCCGACCTCGTTGAGGTGGCGGGCGGAGGCGAGCGCCGCGATTCCGTGCCACATCGATTGCTCGGTGACGCGGGAGAGCTCCTCGCGCGCCGCGACATCGTCCGGGCGCGATGGATCCGGCAGCACGATGGTCATCGCGGAGTCGCCGTTCCAGCCGGCGATCTCGGCGCCGCTGTCGATCGACACGATGTCGCCCGGTTCCAGAACCCGCCCGCCGGGAATGCCGTGCACGACCTCGTCGTTCACCGATGCGCACACCGTGTGCCGGTACCCCGGCACCAGCTTGAAGTTCGAGTGCCCGCCGAGCGCGATGATCGCGGCCTCCGCCACGGCATCCAACTCGAGCGTCGTGATGCCGGGGCGGATGGCGGCGCGCACCGCGTCGAGCGAGGCCGCGGTCGCCAGACCCGGCGCCAGCATCAGCCTCAGCTGCGCCGGCGTCTTGTAGATGGACTTGCGGAGGTTCACGCGACCGACGAGGAGTCGCCGACGAGACGACCGACCTTGTGGCCCTCGAGCGCCTCGACCAGACGATCCGTGACCTCGTCCACCGCGCCGAGTCCGTCGACGACGACCACGAGTCCGCGCGCGGCGTAGATGTCGATCAGGGGCGCGGTCTGCTCCTCGTAGAGCGCCAGACGGTGCCGGATGACGTCCTCGGAGTCGTCGCTGCGGCCCTGCTCGGAGGCGCGCTTGAGCAGGCGGGAGACGACCTCGTCGGTGTCCGCGACCAGCTGCACCACGGCGTCGAGGCTGTTGCCGTCGCTCGCCAGGATCCGGTCGAGCTCGTGCACCTGCTCCGTCGTGCGGGGGTAGCCGTCGAGCAGGAAGCCGGTCGAGGCGTCCGCCTCCTGCAGCCGGTCGTGCACGATCGCGTTGGTCAGCTCATCCGGAACGTACTTGCCGGCGTCCAGGTAACCCTTCGCCTCGATGCCGAGCGGCGTCTCGTTCTTCACGTTGTAGCGAAAGATGTCGCCGGTGGAGACGGCGGGCACACCGAGGATCTCGGCCAGGCGCGCGGCCTGCGTGCCCTTGCCCGCGCCGGGAGGGCCGATCAGCAGAAGACGGTAACCGGCCGCGGGAGCTGTCGTCATCGGAGGAGCCCTTCGTAGTGCCGCTGCTGCAGCTGGGAGTCGATCTGCTTCACCGTCTCGAGTCCGACACCCACGATGATGAGGATCGACGTACCTCCGAACGGGAAGTTGGAATTCGCGCCCACCAGGGCGAGGGCGACCAAGGGCACCAGCGCGATCAGACCGAGGTACATCGATCCGGGCAGGGTGACTCGGGTCAGCACGTAGTTGAGGTACTCGGCGGTGGGGCGGCCCGCGCGGATACCGGGGATGAAGCCGCCGTACTTCTTCATGTTGTCGGCGACCTCGTCCGGGTTGAACGTGATGGCTACGTAGAAGTAGGTGAACCCGACGATGAGCAGGAAGTACAGCAGCATGTAGAGCGGGTGGTCGCCCTTGGTCAGGTAGTTCGTGATCCAGGTGACCCACGCCTGCGGCTCCTGGCCGGCGGCGGGCTGGTTGAACTGCGCGATCAGGGCGGGCAGGTACAGCAGCGACGAGGCGAAGATGACCGGCACGACGCCCGCCATGTTGACCTTGATCGGGATGTAGGTGTTGTTGCCGCCGTAGGTTCGCCGGCCGACCATCCGCTTGGCGTACTGCACGGGGATCCGCCGCTGCGACTGCTCGACGAACACGACCGCGACCACGAGGAGCAAGCCGATGGCGAGCACCAGGATGAAGGTCTCGGGGCCCTTCGCCTGCGCGATGGACCAGAGCGAGTTCGGGAAGGTCGACGCGATCGAGGTGAAGATCAGCAGCGACATGCCGTTGCCGATGCCGCGCTCGGTGATCAGCTCGCCCATCCACATGATCAGACCGGTACCGGCGGTCATCGTGATGACCATCAGCATGATCGCGTACCAGGCGTCGGAGGTGATCAGCGTTGAACACTCGGCGACACTGGACTGACCGAAGAGCGCGCCGGAACGGGCGACCGTGATCAGGGTGGTGGACTGCAGCACACCCAGGGCGATGGTGAGGTAGCGCGTGTACTGGGTCAGCTTGGCCTGGCCGGACTGACCCTCCTTGTACAGCGTCTCGAAGTGAGGGATGACCACGCGCAGCAGCTGCACGATGATCGAGGCCGTGATGTACGGCATGATGCCGAGCGCGAAGATCGACAGCTGGAGCAGGGCTCCACCGCTGAAGAGGTTCACCAACTCGTAGAGACCGGAGGTGGTCTGCTGGCCCGCGAGACACGCCTGGACGGCGGTGAAGTCCACGAAGGGCGCCGGGATGAAGGATCCCAGTCGGAAGATCGCCACGATCGCGAGTGTGAACCCGATCTTGCGACGAAGGTCGGGGGTGCGGAAGATCCGCGCTACGGCGCCAAACACTGCCTAAGGTCTCCTGCTCGGTTCTTGGTGCGGATACAGATCGAGCTTGCCACGCCGCCCCTGACGGGAACGTGCGTGGCAAGCTCGATCGACAAGCCGGGGCCTGCTACTTGATGGAGCCGCCCGCAGCGACGATCTTCTGCTCGGCGGAGCCGGAGACCTTGTCGACCGCGACGTTCAGCTTAACCGCAATGTCGCCGGTTCCGAGAACCTTGACCTTTTCGTTCTTGCGAACGGCACCCTTGGCGACGAGGTCGCCGATGGTGACGTCGCCGCCGGCCGGGTACAGCTCGGCCAGCTTCTCGAGGTTGACGACCTGGTACTCGACGCGGAACGGGTTCTTGAACCCGCGCAGCTTCGGCGTACGCATGTGCAGCGGCATCTGGCCACCCTCGAAGCCGACGCGGACCTGGTAACGAGCCTTCGTTCCCTTGGTGCCACGACCGGCGGTCTTACCCTTGGAGCCCTCACCACGGCCGACGCGGGTCTTCGCCTTCTTGGCGCCCGCGGCCGGACGGAGGTGGTGCACCTTCAGGACCTGCTCGCGCGCCACGGGGGCGTCGCTCACGGTCTCGACGGCGGCAGCCTTGGCAGCTGCCTTCTTGGCGGGAGCCTTCTTGGGCTCCGCTGCCTCGTTCTTCTCAGCCATTAGTCAATCTCCTCGACCTTCACCAGGTGGGCGACGGTCTTCACGTAACCGCGGTTCTGCGAGTCGTCGGGGCGGACGACCGTCTGACCGATCTTGCGGAGTCCGAGGGAGCGCAGCGTGTCGCGCTGGTACTGCTTCTCGCTGACCTTGGACTTGATCTGGGTCACCTTGAGCTGGGCCATCAGGCACCTGCCTTCGCGTTGGACGCGGCGGCGAGGGCGTCGGCCTCGGCACGGATGAGACGGGCCGGGGCGACCTGGTCGAAGTCGAGACCTCGACGGGCGGCAACGGCGCGCGGCTCCTCGAGCTGCTGAAGAGCCTCGACGGTCGCGTGAACGATGTTGATGGTGTTCGACGAACCGAGCGACTTGCTCAGGACGTCGTGGATGCCGGCGCACTCGAGCACGGCGCGGACGGGACCACCGGCGATAACACCGGTACCGGCGGCAGCCGGACGCAGCAGGACGACGCCCGCAGCGGCCTCACCCTGGACGGGGTGCGGGATGGTCGAGCCGACGCGCGGGACGCGGAAGAAGTTCTTCTTCGCCTCCTCGACGCCCTTGGAGATGGCGGTCGGGACCTCGCGGGCCTTGCCGTAACCGACACCCACCAGTCCGTTGCCATCGCCGACGACGACGAGAGCGGTGAAGCTGAAGCGACGACCACCCTTGACGACCTTCGACACGCGGTTGATGGTCACGACGCGCTCGAGGAACTGGCTCTTCTCGGCGTCACGGCCACCGCGGTCGCGGCCACCCTGGTTGCGGTCACGGCCGCCGCGGCGAGGCTCGCGAGCCTCCTGCTGCGGCTGCGTGGACGCAGCGGTCTCGACGGGGGCCTCCGACACAGCGGCGACCTCGGGTTCCTTGTTCTCTGCGGCGCTCACAGGTTGAGCCCTGCCTCTCGTGCTCCATCGGCGATCGCGGCGACGCGACCGGCGTACTTGTTGCCTCCACGGTCGAAGACGACCGCTTCGACTCCGGCCTGCTTCGCGCGCTCGGCGACGAGCTCGCCGACCTTGCGGGCCTTGGCGGTCTTGTCACCCTCGAACACGCGCAGATCGGCCTCGAGCGTCGATGCCGACGCGAGGGTACGACCCTGGGCGTCGTCGACGATCTGGACGAAGACGTGGCGGGCGGACCGGTTCACGACGAGACGGGGACGCTCGGCGGATCCGACGACCTTCTTGCGAAGACGATCGTGACGGCGGCTGCGGGCAGCCGACTTGCTCTTTCCTCTGGTTCCGAGACCCATGATTACTTACCGCTCTTTCCGGCCTTGCGGCGAACGACCTCGCCGGCGTAGCGCACGCCCTTGCCCTTGTAGGGCTCGGGCTTGCGGATCTTACGAATGTTGGCGGCCGCCTCACCGACGGCCTGCTTCGAGATGCCGTGCACGGTGAGCTTGTTGTTGCCCTCGACCGTGAACGAGATGCCCGCAGGCGGGGTGACCAGCACGGGGTGCGAGAAGCCGAGAGCGAACTCGACGTCCGAGCCCTTGGCGACGACGCGGTAACCGGTACCGACGACCTCGAGGCCCTTGGTGTAGCCCTGGGTCACGCCGATGATGTCGTTCGCGATGAGGGTACGGGTCAGGCCGTGCAGCGAACGCGACTCGCGCTCGTCGTTCGGGCGGGTGACCGTGACGGTGCCGGCTTCGACGGTGACCTCGATGGGGCTGGCGACCGCGATGGTCAGCTCACCCTTGGGGCCCTTGACGGTGACCACGGAGTCGGCGACGGAAACGTCGACGCCCGCCGGGATCTCGATGGGAAGTCTTCCAATACGCGACATGGGTGATTACCACACGTAGGCGAGGACTTCCCCACCTACGCCCTTCTTAACGGCCTGGCGGTCCGTGAGGAGCCCGCTCGAGGTGGACAGGATGGCGACGCCGAGGCCACCGAGGACGTTCGGGATCTCCGTGGACTTCGCGTAGACGCGCAGGCCGGGCTTCGAGACGCGCTTGATGCCCGCGATGGAGCGCTCGCGGTTCGGGCCGTACTTGAGGGAGATGGTGAGCGCCGTACCGACGCGCGCCTCCTCGACCTTCCAGTCGGCGATGTAGCCCTCGAGCTTGAGGATCTCGGCGATGTGCGCCTTGAGCTTCGAGCCCGGGAGGGTGATGGTGTCGTGATGCGCCGAGTTGGCGTTACGGATTCTGGTCAGCAGATCTGCGACCGGATCAGTCATTGTCATGAGCTGATGGTGCCTTTCGCCTGGTTTCGACTCCCGGTACACCGGGGCCGACCTGTGGTGTGACGGCACCGACGGTGGCCGGTGCCCATTGTGTTGCTGGTGACTCGCACGCACGCGAACGCGCATGGCAAGCCAACGTCCGATCATACGCTATGGCGCACACCCGGACAACCGCGAAATTTCGCGAGATTCGGCGTTTCGGCGGGGCGCATCTCGCGAGATACGTCCCTGCGGACGAGGTAGCGTGCCGCGGCAGCGGATCTGGTCCACAGCATCGAATCTCGCGAAATTTCGCGGAGGCTGGCGGGGCTGAGGGGCGCCGACAGCAGAAAGGGCGGCCGCCCCTCCCCCACGGATGGAGCAGGGGCGACCGCCCTCGAGGTTCCGGAGAACCTAGTTGTTGTCCGCCGTCTTGAACGGGAAGCCGAGCTGCTTGAGCAGCGCGCGGCCCTCGTCGTCCGTCTTCGCGGTGGTCACGACGGTGATGTCGAAGCCACGCACGCGGTCGATGCGGTCCTGGTCGATCTCGTGGAAGATCGACTGCTCGGTGATGCCGAACGTGTAGTTGCCGTTGCCGTCGAACTGGCGGTCGGAGAGACCACGGAAGTCGCGGATACGGGGCAGCGACACGTTCACGAGCCGGTCCAGGAACTCCCACGCGCGGTCACCGCGGAGGGTGACGTGCGCGCCGATCGCCTGACCCTCGCGCAGCTTGAACTGCGCGATGGACTTGCGGGCCTTGGTGACCTGCGGCTTCTGGCCGGTGATCGCGGTGAGGTCCTTGACGGCGCCGTCGATGATCTTGCCATCGCGGGCCGCCTCGCCGACACCGGTGTTCACAACGACCTTCACCAGTCCGGGGACCTGGTGGATGTTGCCGAAACCGAACTGCTCCTTGAGGGCAGGAACGATCTCGGACTGGTACTTCGCCTTGAGGCGCGGCTGAACCTTCTCAGCCGTAGCGGTGTCCGCCATTACAGCTCCTCGCCCGACGACTTCGCGTAGCGAACGCGAACCGTCTTCGTCACGCCGTCCTTGGTGACGGACACGTTGCGGTGTCCGACCCGAGTCGGCTTCTTGGTCTTGGGGTCGACGAGAGCGACGTTCGAGATGTGGATGGGGGCCTCGATGGTCTCGATGCCGCCCTCCTTCGAGCCGCGCTGCGACTGGCCGACGCGGTTGTGCTTCTTGATGAAGTTCACACCCTCGACGACGACACGGTTGCGCTCGACCAGGACCTCGAGGACCTTGCCCTGCTTGCCGCGGTCTCCGCCGCGGGCCTGGGTAGCGCCCGAGATGACCTGGACGAGGTCACCCTTCTTGATCTTGGCCATGACTAGATAACCTCCGGTGCCAGCGAGACGATCTTCATGAACTTCTTGTCGCGAAGCTCGCGGCCGACCGGTCCGAAGATACGGGTACCACGGGGGTCCCCGTCGTTCTTCAGGATGACGGCGGCGTTCTCGTCGAACTTGATGTACGAACCGTCGGGACGACGGGTCTGCTTGACGGTACGGACGATGACGGCCTTGACCACATCGCCCTTCTTGACGTTTCCACCGGGGATGGCGTCCTTGACGGTGGCGACGATGATGTCACCGAGACCCGCGTAACGACGGCCGGAGCCACCGAGAACGCGGATGGTGAGCAGTTCCTTCGCACCCGTGTTGTCGGCGACCTTGACCCGGGATTCTTGCTGCAGCATGTTCTTCTCCTACTAACTCAAGTAGCCCGCGAGGCCTACTTGGCCTTCTCGAGGATCTCGACCAGGCGCCAGCGCTTGGAGGCGCTCAGGGGACGGGTCTCGCTGATGACGACCAGGTCGCCGATGCCGGCGGTGTTCAGCTCGTCGTGAGCCTTGACCTTCGACGTGCGACGGATGACCTTGCCGTACAGGGGGTGCTTCACGCGGTCTTCGACCTCGACGACGATGGTCTTGTCCATCTTGTCGCTCGTGACGTAGCCACGACGGGTCTTGCGGTAGCCGCGGGCGTCCGCAGCCTTCACATCGTGAGCGGCCGACTCGTGGCCGGCGGTTTCCTTAGCCGTTGCCATTACTTGGCCTCCTCGTTCGTGTCAGCTGCGACCTCGGCCTTGTCGGCCTTCTTGGTCTTAGCCTTCTTCTCCGCCTTGGCCGGGGCCTCGACGGGTGCGGGGGTGGCGCGAATACCGAGCTCGCGCTCACGGATGACCGTGTAGATGCGGGCGATGTCGCGCTTGACGGCACGCAGGCGGCCGTTGGTGTCGAGCTGGCCGGTGGCCGACTGGAAGCGCAGGTTGAACAGCTCTTCCTTGGCCTTCTTCAGCTCGGTGACGAGACGCTCGTCTTCGAAAGTGTCGAGCTCAGTGGGAGCGAGCTCCTTGGATCCGAGAGCCATTATGCGTCTCCCTCCTCGCGCTTGATGATGCGTGCCTTGAGCGGCAGCTTGTGGATGGCACGAGTCATCGCTTCGCGAGCGAGCTTCTCGTCCACGCCGGCGACCTCGAAGAGGACGCGGCCGGGCTTGACGTTGGCGACCCACCACTCCGGCGAACCCTTACCGGAACCCATGCGGGTTTCGGCCGGCTTCTTGGTGAGCGGACGGTCGGGGTAGATGTTGATCCACACCTTGCCGCCACGCTTGATGTGACGCGTCATGGCGATACGAGCGGACTCGATCTGACGGTTGGTCACATAAGCGGGGGTCAGGGCCTGGATACCGAACTCTCCGAAGGAGACCTTGGTACCACCGGTGGCCTGACCGGAGCGGCCGGGGTGGTGCTGCTTACGGTGCTTGACTCGACGAGGAATCAACATGGTTATGCCTCAACTCCTGCTGCGACGGGCGCCTCGGCCTGTTGGCGCGGGGCACGACGCGGACGGTCGTTACGGTCGTTACGCGGCTTGGTGTTGGCCTGCTCGCGGGCGAGTTCCTTGTTGGTGATGTCGCCCTTGTAGATCCAGACCTTCACGCCGATGCGGCCGAAGGTGGTCTTGGCCTCGTAGAAGCCGTAGTCGATGTTCGCGCGGAGGGTGTGCAGCGGCACGCGTCCCTCGCGGTAGAACTCCGAACGCGACATCTCGGCGCCGCCGAGACGACCCGACACCTGGATGCGGACACCCTTGGCGCCGGCGCGCTGCGCGCCCTGCAGACCCTTACGCATCGCGCGGCGGAACGCCACACGAGCGGAGAGCTGCTCGGCGATGCCCTGCGCGACGAGCTGAGCCTCGGCCTCGGGGTTCTTGACCTCGAGGATGTTCAGCTGGATCTGCTTGCCGGTGAGCTTCTCGAGGTCGGCGCGGATGCGCTCGGCCTCTGCACCACGACGACCGATCACGATGCCCGGACGGGCGGTGTGGATGTCGACGCGGACGCGGTCACGGGTGCGCTCGATCTCGATGCGGGCGACGCCCGCACGGTCCAGCTGCGTGGCGAGCAGGCGGCGGACCTTGATGTCCTCCGCCAGGTAGTCGCTGTAACGCTGGCCCTTCTTGGTGCTGTCGGAGAACCAACGCGACACGTGGTCGGTGGTGATTCCCAGACGGAAACCGTAGGGGTTGACTTTCTGACCCATTACTTGGTCCCCTCCTCAGGAGTGGCCAGCACAACCGTGATGTGGCTGGTGCGCTTGTTGATGCGGAAGGCACGACCCTGAGCACGGGGCTGGAATCGCTTGAGGGTGGTTCCCTCATCGACGAAGGCGCTGGACACGTAGAGGTCCTGCTCGTCGAGGTACTCGTTCGAGGCGTCAGCCTTGACACGAGCGTTCGCGATGGCCGAAGCCACCAGCTTGTAGACGGGCTCCGAAGCGCCCTGCTCGGCGAACTTCAGGATGGCCAGGGCCTCCTGAGCCTGCTTGCCGCGGATCAGGTTGACGACGCGGCGAGCCTTCTGGGGGGTGACGCGGATGTGTCGCACGCGGGCGATCGACTCCACCATTTTTTCCTCCTTCACGTCGCCGCTTAGCGGCGACGGCCCTTCTTGTCGTCCTTCTCGTGACCGCGGAAGGTCCGAGTGGGGGCGAACTCGCCGAGCTTGTGGCCGACCATGGTCTCGGTCACGAACACGGGGATGTGCTTGCGACCGTCGTGCACGGCGATGGTGTGTCCCAGCATGGCGGGGATGATCATCGAACGGCGCGACCAGGTCTTGATGACGTTCTTGTTGCCGGCTTCGTTGGCCGTGAACACCTTGCGAAGCAGGTGGTCGTCAACGAAGGGGCCCTTCTTGAGACTGCGAGGCATCTTCCGTTACTCCTACTTGCGCTTCTTGCCGACGGTACGGCGGCGGACGATGAGCTTGTCGCTCTCCTTGTTGGGGCGACGGGTGCGTCCCTCGGCCTGGCCCCAGGGGCTGACCGGGTGGCGTCCACCGGAGGTCTTACCCTCACCACCACCGTGCGGGTGGTCGACCGGGTTCATCGCGACACCGCGGACGGTCGGGCGAACGCCCTTCCAGCGCATACGGCCGGCCTTGCCCCAGTTGATGTTCGACTGCTCGGCGTTGCCGACCTCGCCGATGGTGGCGCGGCAACGCGCATCCACGTTGCGGATCTCGCCCGAGGGCAGACGCAGCTGGGCGTAGGGGCCGTCCTTGGCGACGAGACGGACCGACGTACCGGCGGAACGCGCGAGCTTCGCGCCTCCACCCGGCTTGAGCTCGATCGCGTGGATGACCGTACCCGTGGGGATGTTGCGCAGCGGCAGGTTGTTGCCCGGCTTGATGTCGGCACCGGCGCCCGACTCCACGATGTCGCCCTGCGAGAGCTTGTTCGGGGCCAGGATGTAGCGCTTGGTGCCGTCCACGAAGTGGAGCAGCGCGATGCGTGCCGTGCGGTTGGGGTCGTACTCGATGTGAGCGACCTTGGCGTTCACGCCGTCCTTGTCGTTGCGACGGAAGTCGATGACGCGGTACTGACGCTTGTGGCCACCACCGATGTGGCGGGTGGTGATGCGGCCGGAGTTGTTGCGGCCACCGGTCTTGGAGAGCGGACGCAGCAGCGACTTCTCCGGCGTCGAGCGGGTGATCTCGGCAAAGTCGGCAACGCTGGAGCCGCGGCGACCGGGGGTCGTGGGCTTGTACTTACGAATAGCCATTAGCTTGTTCCTCTACGCTTCCGTGGCCTTAGCCGACGCTCGTGAAGATGTCGATGGAGCCGGACTTCAGCGTGACGATGGCGCGCTTGGTGTCCTTGCGCTTGCCGGTGCCGAACTTGGTGCGGCGGGTCTTGCCCTGACGGTTCAGGGTGTTGATCGACGCGACCTCGACACCGAAGATCTTCTCGATGGCGAGCTTGATCTCGGTCTTGTTCGAGCGGGGGTCCACCACGAAGGTGTACTTGCCGTTGTCGATCAGGCTGTAGGACTTCTCGGACACGACCGGCGAGATGATGATGTCGCGGGGGTCCTTGTTGAAGGCGGCCGACTGGGTCATGCGTTCACCTCTTCCTTCTTGGTCTTGCTCGCGATGAAGCCCTCCAGGGCACCCTTCGAGAAGACGATGTCGTCGGAGACGAGCACGTCGTACGCGTTCAGCTGGTCGAACGGCAGGATGTGCACGGTCGGGATGTTGCGCAGCGACAGCTCGGCGATGAAGTCATCGCGCTCGAGCACCACGAGGACGTGCTTGGACGTCGCGATGGTGTTGAGCAGGTTGAGCGCGTCCTTGGTCTTGGGGGCGTCGCCGAGGGCGAACGACTCCGTGACGTGCAGACGGGCGCCGCGGGCGCGGTCCGAGAGAGCGCCGAGCAGGGCCGCGGCGATCATCTTCTTGGGGGTGCGCTGGGCGTAGTTGCGGGGGGTCGGGCCGTGCACGACGCCACCACCGGTCATGTGCGGGGCGCGGATCGAGCCCTGACGAGCGCGACCGGTTCCCTTCTGCTTGAACGGCTTGCGGCCGGCGCCGGAGACCTCACCACGGTTCTTGGTCTTGTGGGTGCCCTGGCGCGCCGCGGCGAGCTGGGCCACAACGACCTGGTGGATGAGGGGGACGTTGGTCTGGACGTCGAAGAGCTCGGCGGGGAGCTCGACCGTACCGGTCGAGGCGCCCTGGGCGTCGACGATGTTGAGGGTAGCCATGGAAACTACGCTCCCTTCACGGCGTTGCGAACGAACACGAGGCGGCCACGCGCACCGGGGACGGCGCCCTTGACGAGCAGCAGGCCCTTCTCGGCGTCGACGGAGTGCACCTTGAGGTTGAGCACGGTGACGCGCTCGCCACCCATACGACCGGCCATGCGCATGCCCTTGAAGACACGGCTCGGGGTCGAGGAGGCGCCGATGGAACCCGGCTTGCGGTGGTTGCGGTGCGAACCGTGCGAAGCGGAGACACCCTTGAAGTTGTGACGCTTCATCACACCGGCGAAGCCCTTGCCCTTGCTGGTGCCGACGACGTCGACCTTGGTGCCGGCCTCGAAGACGGCGCCGACGGTCAGCTCCTGGCCGGCCGAGTAGTCGGCGGCGTCGGAGGTGCGGACCTCGGTGAGGTGGCGGCGCGGGGTGACACCCGCGGCGTCGAAGTGACCACCGGCGGGCTTGTTGACCTTGCGCGGGTCGATGGCGCCGGCGGCGATCTGAACGGCCGAGTAGCCGTCCTTCGCCTCGGTGCGGATCTGGGTCACGACGTTGGGCGCGATCTCGATCACGGTGACGGGAACCAGCTTGTTGTTCTCGTCCCAGACCTGCGTCATGCCGAGCTTGGTGCCCAGCAGACCCTTGGAGGTCTTGGTGGTGGGGGAAACGGTGACAGTCATGATTTCTCTTGTCCTATCCCGCTCAGAGCTTGATCTCGATGTTGACGTCCGCCGGCAGGTCGAGACGCATGAGCGAGTCGACGGCCTTCGGGGTCGGGTCGATGATGTCGATCAGACGCTTGTGCGTGCGCATCTCGAAGTGCTCGCGGCTGTCCTTGTACTTGTGGGGAGAACGGATCACGCAGACCACGTTCTTCTCCGTCGGCAGCGGCACGGGGCCGACGACCGTAGCACCGGCACGGGTCACCGTGTCGACGATCTTGCGAGCCGACGTGTCGATGACCTCGTGGTCGTACGACTTCAGTCGGATGCGGATTTTCTGTCCCGCCATGTGTGATTTCTCACTCTCTTGTTATTGCGTCTTACGTGGCTCCCGGTGGGGCGCCATCGCATTGGACGCGGCGTCAAAACGCTCAGTGCTACTGGTGTGGCACCGCTGTTCTTCTGTCAAGAACCGATGTGTCCGAGGCGCTTCGGAAGTCGCACGCAGAACGCACGACGATCGGAGAGCCCGGATGTGTCGGTTGTTTTCGTTCTGCTACCCGCCGCCTGCCTGGCGCAGTCACGCGCCGTGGGCGTCGTGCTGCGTTCGTCATGCACTGCTCTGGCAGTGTCCCGCTGGTCTGAGTCCGCGCCACCGAAGCCGCACGCATCTCACGCAACGAAAATTTTGAACTGGACAAGTTTCGCACACATCCCCCGTCCGTGCAACCCGGGCGTGTCGCGCTTCTGGCCCCTGCCCCGCCCGCGTTTCTCCGCGAAATTTCGCGAGATCCGAGACTGCGGACGAGAGGGGCCGCCGCGGCGACGGATCTGGTCCGCGAGGTGCTATCTCGGCGCGCGTAACGGCACCGCACCGTGCGCAGTCGGCAGGCCGGCCTCGCTCAGGATGGCACAGAGCCCGTGCGTCGAGCGCAGATCGTCACTCCCCCAGCGACTCATGCGGGGACCCGTTGCGCGGATCCGATCCTCGCGCACCTTCTCCGCCAGCACCACCTCCTCCACGGTACGGCCGTTCAGGTACTGGGCTCGCGTGTACTTCACCTTGCCGTCGAACTCGCCGACCAGTCCGAATGCGGTCCAGCCGAAGTCGGTGATCCCCGCGAGCCCGCGGCGATCGTGGTGCGGTACCTGCAGCTGCGGCGTCGGGATCCCGCAGTCCTTCATCCGCAGCCGGCTCAGCGATTCGCCGGGCGAGCCGGAGCCGCCGTCGGCGAATGCCACCACGAAGCGCGCCTGCTTGACGCCGCGCACGCCGCGCAACGTCGCGAGACGGGCGAGCAGGGCGGCCCGTTGAACGGGCGCCTCCTGCCCGCCGGGCCCGGGCCGCAGAGCATGGTCCAGAGCGATGACGGCATCCTCCCGCGAGGCGAGCCGGGCGAGATCGATCAGCGTCCGCTCCAGCGAGGTGACCAGGAACCCGTCGATCTCCTCGATGTCCTCCGGCCCGGCCTTGTCTCGGTGCCGGACGATGTCGGCGCCGTCGGCCTCGCCGGGGTGGCCGAGCAGGTGCACCTTCTGCGGCAGCCAGGAGGCAAGCGGCAGGTCGTGCAGAGCTGCCGCCGAGTAGAGCGCCAGAACGTTCAGCTCTCCCCTCGTCATCCGGACGGCGCGGGCGCGTAGGAGGTGTTGCTCACGGTCCGGCAGACTGTCGAAGCTCGCCGCCTCGACGAAGACGCCGCGCTTGAGCCGGCGGTGACGCCCCTTCGCTCGATCCGGTCGGAGCGAACGCGGATCGATACCGCGCGCCGAGAGATCGTGGGAAAGGCTGAGGTCGATGTCGCTGTGCTTCATCGCACCATCGTGCGACGCCGACGTCGCCAGCGCGGCGCCGATGTCCCGGATCGGGACAACTCGCCGGGCTCCGAAACCTGTGGAGGAGCGGACGGATCGGCCCCGCCGTTCGGGATGCCGGCACCGACCGTTCTCGAGATCGCGCGCTGCGGACGATGTGCCGTGCCGCGGCGTGCCACCTCGTCCGCGCCACCGAATCTCGCGAAATTTCGCGAGGTTCGCGGCGGGGGTCGGGCAGCGGCGGGGCGGGTTAGTCGAAGAGCAACGTGCGGAGGGTGGTCTCGGGGCGGGCGGGGTCGATGAGGTCGCCGGCGCGGTAGTGGTCGAGCAGGCGCGGGTCGACGTAGCTGGCGCGGGCGATGGCGGGGGTGTTGCCGAGTACGGCGGAGGCGTCGCGCATCGCCTGAGAGATCGCGGCGTTGCGGGCGCGGACCGTGGGCTGCACGCCCGTTCCGGCCAGGCTCACCCCGGCCGCGATCGTGCCGTGCAGGGTCCGGAAGTCCTTCGCCGTGAAGTCGTCGCCCGCCCGCTCGCGGACGTAGACGTTGATGTCCGTGGCGGCGAGCGGATGCCACTCCCGCCCGTCGCGGAAGGCCAGCAGGCGGGCATTGGGTCCGCGGCGCTTGAGGGACCGGATGACCGCGGCGAGGTCGGCGTCGAGGATCTCACTCGTCCACGCCTGATGACTCTTGCCGGGGAACGCGAGCGCGACCCGATCGCCGTGCGTGGTCGCGTGCGCGCACAGCAGGGTCGACAGGCCGATGCTGCCGTGCTCCTTCGCGTAGCGTTCGCTGCCGATCCGCAGCGATCCGGTGTCGAGCATCCGGAACGCCGCCGCCAGCGCCCGCTCCCGCGATGGTCCGTCCGAACGCAGGGCCAGCGTCACCGCCCGACGTGCGCCGGGCAGCGACTCCGCGAGCCGCAGCGAGCGGTCGAACTTGATCCGATCCTTCTGCTCGCGCCACGTCGGGTGGTAGATGTACTGCCGTCGACCGGCCGCATCCGTGCCCGTGGCCTGGATGTGACCGTTGGGGTAAGGAGCGATCCAGACATCGCGCCACGCCGGCGGGATGCCGAGGGCATCGAATCGACTCCGCAGCTCGGCGTCCGTCACGGTATCGCCGCGCGCATCCCGGTAACTGAACCCGGTTCCCGAACGCACCCGCGTGTAGCCGCGGCCGGAGGAATCCGTTCGTCGTAGTCGCACGCTTCGACCCTACGGAGGAGACTGCGGCGCCGCGCAGGCTTGACCCGGTGCTGTGCCGGGCTTAACGACGAAGAGCCGGCCCACCGGACCGGCCCTTCGTGCACACGGACTATTCCGTGCCGACCTGCTTGTCGATCGATGCCTTGACGTCGTCGATCTGACCGTCGAACCTGCCGCCGGTCGCGCCCGACGCCGCCGCATCGGCCCTCTCGAGCAGATCGTCGCTGATCTGCTCCGCCTGCTCACTGTGCAGCAGTTCCTGCGCCTTCTCGCTGTTCAAGAATTCGCCCGCCTTACCGGCCAGGCCACCCAGATCCACCATGAGTGCTCTCCCTTCGTTCGCATCCGCACCGTCCGATGCGGACATCCGCTCAGTTTAGACACCTCGCCGGATGGAACGTCGGATGCGCGACGGCCGGAGCTACTCGTTGCCCAGGCGCTTGTCGGCGTCCGCCTTGATCTGCTCGATCCGGTCGTCGTACTTGCCCTTGGTGAGCTTGCTCGCCGCCGCGCCGCCCTTCTCCAGCAGAGTGTCGGAGACCTTCTCGGCCTTCTCGCTCTTCAGGAACTCCTGGGCCTTCTGGCTGTTCAGCAATTCGCCCGCCTTGCCGGCGAGCTTTCCGAAATCGACCACGGTTTCTCCTTCGTGTCGGCCCCACCGGGGCGTGTCAGCCCAGTTTGCCGACCGATGCCGTCCGTCCGCTCAGACGAGGGCGAGGGTTGACAATGCAGCCCGTTCCAGGGCGACGCCGTAGCTCGGGCTGTGCCCGGCTGCGTGCACCGCGAGTGGATGCAGCTGGTGCAGCGGAACGCGGCTCCGCCAGCCGGCGCGCAGCGGATGCACGCTCTCGTACCCGACGAGGATCTCGTCGAGATCCGGAGCGCCGAAGAGGGCCAGCATGGCGAGGTCCGTCTCGCGGTGGCCTCCGTGGGCGGCCGGGTCGATCAGCACGGCACCGCCGTCGGTCCAGACGACGTTGCCGGCCCAGAGGTCGCCGTGTAGGCGTGCAGGCGGCTCGTCGTCGTCGAAGGCGCCGGAGTCGATGAGCGCGCAAGCCGCATCCACGCTGCGCCGCGCCGAGGCGGTCAGGTTGCCGGCGCGAACCGCCGGGTCCAGGAACGGGCGGATGCGTTGCTCCGCGTAGAACCGGCCCCACGTCGGCGTCGGCACACACGGCATCCGTCGGTTGCCGATGAACGCGGGCCCGGTCCAGTCGGGCGGTGGTGCACCGAAGGCGGTGGCTGCGGCGTCGTGCGTCCTGGCCAGAGCTGCGCCGAAGGCGCGGGCATCGGCGGCGGTGGGCCGGGCATCCGTCAATCGCTCCAACACGATGCGTCCGGAATCGACATCCAGTACGCGGACGCAACGTGCGCCCTCGGCCTCGGCCAGCCAGGCGAGCCCGGCCGCCTCCCACTCGAAGAAGCCGTGGGGCGCATCCGCGCGTTCCTTCACGAAAGTCATAGCTCGCACCGTACCGGGCGCTCCCGAGATCCGGTGCTGCGGACGAGGTGCGGCGCCGCGGCGCGGCACGTCGTCCGCAGGTGCGAATCTCGCGAAATTTCGCGAGGAGGGGGACGCAGAAAGGGGGCCGCCCGCCGAAGCGGGCGACCCCCTCTCGGAGATCAGTAACCGGAGTTACTTGATGATCTTGGTGACCGTACCGGCACCCACGGTGCGTCCACCCTCACGGATGGCGAAGCCGAGGCCCTCCTCCATGGCGATCGGCTGGATCAGCGCGACCGTCATGTCGGTGGTGTCGCCGGGCATGACCATCTCGGTGCCCTCGGGCAGCGTGATGACGCCGGTGACGTCGGTGGTGCGGAAGTAGAACTGCGGACGGTAGTTCGCGTAGAACGGGTTGTGACGCCCACCCTCATCCTTGGACAGGATGTACGCGGTGCCCTCGAAGTCGGTGTGCGGCGTGACCGAACCCGGCTTGACGACGACCTGGCCGCGCTCGACGTCCTCGCGCTTGGTGCCGCGGAGCAGCAGACCACAGTTCTCGCCGGCCCAGGCCTCGTCGAGCTGCTTGTGGAACATCTCGATACCCGTGACCGTGGTCTTCTGCGTCGGGCGGATGCCGACGATCTCGACCTCGGAGTTGATGGCGAGGGTGCCACGCTCGGCGCGGCCCGTGACGACGGTTCCACGACCGGTGATCGTGAAGACGTCCTCGATCGGCATCAGGAACGGCTTGTCCTTGTCGCGCACCGGGTCCGGGATGGACTCGTCGACGGCGTCCATGAGCTCGAGGATGGACTTGGTCCACTCCGCGTCGCCCTCGAGAGCCTTGAGGCCGGACACGCGAACGACGGGGGCGTTGTCGCCATCGAAGCCCTGCGAAGCCAGCAGCTCGCGAACCTCGAGCTCGACGAGCTCCAGGATCTCCTCGTCATCGACCATGTCGGCCTTGTTCAGGGCGACGAGCAGGTACGGCACGCCGACCTGCTTGGCGAGGAGGACGTGCTCGCGGGTCTGAGCCATCGGGCCGTCGGTAGCGGCGACCACGAGGATCGCGCCGTCCATCTGAGCGGCACCGGTGATCATGTTCTTGATGTAGTCGGCGTGACCGGGAGCGTCGACGTGCGCGTAGTGGCGCTTCGGCGTCTCGTACTCGACGTGCGAGATGTTGATCGTGATGCCGCGCTGGCGCTCCTCGGGAGCGGAGTCGATCGACGCGAAGTCGCGCTGCACGTTGGTGGCCGACGGGTAGGTGTCGGCGAGAACCTTCGAGATCGCAGCGGTGAGCGTGGTCTTGCCGTGGTCGACGTGACCGATGGTTCCGATGTTTACGTGCGGCTTGGTCCGCTCGAACTTGGCCTTAGCCACTGTGGGTCCTCCTCAGGACTTGGGGGCAAGTGTTCCTACAACGGACGCCGTTGTTGGGCATCCGAATCAGGAGGACTTGCGGGGGTTTTGTGTAGATATGTTACCGGCAGAGGTCGTACGGGTTTCGCTTCGCTGTACGCGGCATCAAACCCGCACGACCCTACCAGGTGTTCTCTCGGCGGCCAAAGCCGCCTCAAGTGGTGTGGACTACTCGCCCTTGTTCTTCTGAACGATCTCGTCGGCCACGGCCTTGGGGACCTCGGCGTAGGAGTCGAACGTCATCGAGTAGACGGCGCGGCCCGAGGTCTTCGAGCGCAGGTCGCCGATGTAGCCGAACATCTCGGACAGCGGGACGCTGGCACGGATGACCTTGACGCCGGAGGCGTCCTCCATCGACTGGATCATGCCACGACGCGAGTTCAGGTCGCCGATGACATCGCCCATGTACTCCTCGGGAGTACGCACCTCGACGGCCATCAGCGGCTCGAGCAGCACGGGCTGCGCCTTACGGGCCGCCTCCTTGAACGCGATCGAACCGGCGATCTTGAACGCCATCTCCGAGGAGTCGACGTCGTGCGCCGCACCGTCGACGATGGTCGCCTTGACGCCCACGACGGGGTAGCCGGCGAGCACGCCCACCAGCATCGCGTCCTGGATACCGGCGTCGATCGAGCCGATGTACTCGCGCGGGATGCGGCCACCGGTCACGGCGTTCACGAACTCGTAGGACTTGTCGCCCTCGACCTCCATCGGCTCGATGGTGATCTGAACCTTCGCGAACTGGCCGGAACCACCGGTCTGCTTCTTGTGCGTGTAGTCGTACTTCTCGACCGAGCGCTTGATCGACTCGCGGTAGGCCACCTGGGGCTTGCCGACGTTCGCCTCCACGTTGAACTCGCGCTTCATGCGGTCCACCAGGATGTCGAGGTGCAGCTCGCCCATGCCCTTGATGACCGTCTGACCGGTCTCCTGGTTCTGCTCGGTGCGGAAGGTGGGGTCCTCCTCCGCGAGCTTCTGGATCGCGGTACCGAGCTTCTCCTGGTCGGCCTTGGTCTTGGGCTCGATGGCGACCTCGATGACGGGCTCCGGGAAGGTCATCGACTCGAGCACGACCTGCGCATTCGGGTCGCTCAGGGTGTCACCGGTGGTGGTGTCCTTGAGGCCGATGACGGCGTAGATGTGGCCGGCGGTGACCGAGTCGACCGGGTTCTCCTTGTTGGAGTGCATCTGGAAGATCTTGCCGATGCGCTCCTTCTTGCCCTTGGTCGAGTTGATGACCTGGGCGCCGGAGTCGAGCTTGCCGGAGTAGACGCGCACGTAGGTGAGGCGACCGAAGAACGGGTGCACCGCGACCTTGAACGCGAGGGCCGAGAACGGCTCGGTGGCGTCCGCGTGACGCATAACGACCTTCTCCTCGTCGCGCGCGTCGTGGGCCTCGATGGCCGGCACGTCGAGCGGGGAGGGCAGGTAGTCGACGACCGCGTCGAGCATCGGCTGGACGCCGCGGTTCTTGAACGCGGAGCCGCACAGCACGGGGTAGATCTCGGAGTTGACGGTCATCTTGCGGATGGCGGCCTTGATCTCGGCCACGGTCAGCTCTTCGCCACCGAAGTACTTCTCGAGCAGCTCGTCGCTGGTCTCGGCGACGGTCTCGAGGAGCTTCGCGCGGTACTCGTCCGCCTTGTCCTGGAGGTCGGCCGGGATGGGCTCGATCTCGTACTTGGCGCCCATCTGGACGTCACCCTTGCTGTCGCCGCGCCAGGTCAGCGCACGCATCTCGACCAGGTCGATGACGCCCTCGAAGGACGACTCCGCACCGATCGGGAGCTGGATGACCAGCGGCTTGGCGCCGAGGCGGTTGATGATGGTGTCGACGGTGAAGTAGAAGTCGGCGCCCAGCTTGTCCATCTTGTTGACGAAGCAGATGCGAGGGACGTCGTACTTGTCGGCCTGACGCCACACGGTCTCGGACTGGGGCTCGACGCCCTCCTTGCCGTCGAAGACGGCGACCGCACCGTCGAGCACGCGCAGCGAGCGCTCGACCTCGACCGTGAAGTCGACGTGGCCCGGGGTGTCGATGATGTTGATCTGGTTCTTGTTCCAGAAGCACGTCGTGGCCGCTGAGGTGATCGTGATGCCACGCTCCTGCTCCTGCGCCATCCAGTCCATCGTGGCAGCGCCGTCGTGGACCTCACCGATCTTGTGCGTGATACCCGTGTAGAACAGGATGCGCTCGGTCGTGGTGGTCTTGCCGGCATCGATGTGGGCCATGATGCCGATATTGCGGACCTTGTTCAGGTCGGTGAGCACATCTTGTGCCACGGAGTTCCTCCGAAAGTAAGAATGAGGGAGTACCGGCGGGCCGGATCCGGGCTCGTGGCCCGGACCCGACTCGACGGGGTGGTCCTGGTGCGGTGGCTAGCGCCAGCTGGGAACCGACGGAGTCGGTTTCCAGCTGTTGTGGCAGCTACCGCTTGCTGGTCACCACCGAGATGGGAACCGGCGGGATGGTTACCAGCGGTAGTGCGCGAAGGCCTTGTTCGACTCGGCCATCTTGTGGGTGTCCTCGCGACGCTTCACGGCGGCACCGAGGCCGTTGGAGGCGTCGAGGATCTCGTTCTGCAGACGCTCGGTCATCGTCTTCTCGCGACGAGCCTTGGCGTAGCTGGTCAGCCAGCGCAGCGCGAGGGTGTTCGCGCGGTGCGGCTTGACCTCGACGGGAACCTGGTAGGTCGAGCCACCGACGCGGCGGCTGCGGACCTCGAGGGTCGGGCGCACGTTGTCGAGCGCCTTCTTGAGCGTGACGACGGCGTCCTGACCGTTCTTCGCGGCGACGCCTTCGAGGGCGCCGTAGACGATGCGCTCGGCCAAGCCCTTCTTGCCGTCGAGCAGGATCTTGTTCACCAGCTGGCTGACGATGGGCGCACCGTATACCGGGTCGGCAACGACGGGGCGCTTAGGAGCGGGTCCCTTGCGAGGCATTACTTCTTCTCCATCTTCGCGCCGTAGCGGCTGCGAGCCTGCTTGCGGTTCTTGACGGCCTGGGTGTCCAGGGCGCCGCGAACGATCTTGTAGCGCACACCGGGGAGGTCCTTCACACGACCGCCGCGGACGAGCACCATCGAGTGCTCCTGCAGGTTGTGGCCCTCGCCGGGGATGTAGGCGGTGACCTCGGTGCCGTTGGAGAGCTTGACACGGGCGACCTTGCGAAGGGCCGAGTTCGGCTTCTTCGGGGTGGTCGTGTAGACGCGCGTGCAGACGCCGCGCTGCTGGGGGTTGGCCTTCAGGGCGGGCGCCTTGGTCTTGGTGACCTTGGGCGAGCGTCCCTTACGGACCAACTGCTGAATCGTTGGCACTAATTTGCTCCTTGTGATGCTGCACGGTGACAGCGTGGGTGATGTTCGACATTCGGATCCGCGGCTCTCGCGAGGCGCGCATCCGAGTTCATCTGGACCCGGCTTCGGGCAGCCTGATCGTTTTCACGATTCGGGATGAGGTGAGGCCGGATATGCCGTGGGGGCCGCTCGATGAGCGAACCCTCGGATCCGTGAGGACCCGGTGGAGCTCCGTGCCGCGTCGATCCGGTGCACCGTCTCGCGACGACACTTCGTTTCGGCGCACGACAAAGCGCACACCCGAAGAATATTACGGGGGATGACGGGGGCGGTCAACTACGCCGAGTCCGCCGTGGGAGAACAGCGGCGCTCATTCGCGCTCGTCGCCCTCCCAGCCCCAGTGCGGCGGTCGGCCGCCGGCGTCGCGGCGGGCGAGCAGCAGAAGGAACAGGATGTGCACGGCGGCCGCGAGCACGCCGACCGCGATCGCGAACGGCCGGGTGGCCTGCTCCGCGGCGAACACCACGACGCTCACCGCTCGACCGGTGTCGAGGGCGTACAGCGCGGATCCGCTGAACAGGAAGAGCAGGTACACCGCGACCCCGGCGGCGAGGGAGGTCAGCAGTACTCGGGCCACGGCGGGGCGGGCGGCGAGCGTGATCATCGAAACGATCGTGGCGAGCACCGCGACGCCGGTCATCACCGGACCGACGATCGGTCCGACCGAACGGTCGGGGATGACGTCGATGTCGGCGATGAGACTGATCACACCGAACGCGCAGACGACCAGCGCGAGGTACAGGAACCCCGCGAACGCCGCGAGGGCGATGCCGTAGCCGAGGTCGGACTCGCGGCCCGGTGTGCTCATGGCCGACTCATCGGCGCAGCCGTCTCCCGCGCGCACCGATCCAGGCGCCGGCCCAGACCGTGACCTCGCGCGCGATCACCGCGGCGGCGAGCGCGGAGAGCAGCACCGCGGGGTCGCGGACGAAGAGCCGGGCCGGCTCCAGCGTCGGCGTCACGGCGCCGTACAGCGCGAGCCACTGCCCGACGAGGGCCGCACCCCCGGCGACGAGGGCGACCAGGAATCCGCCGAGGACGTACGCCCACCAGCCGGCGCGATTGACCAGCAGCACGATCACGGCGAGGGCGATCGCGAAGCCGACGGTCGAGGCGATCACGACGTCCACTCCACCGAGCAGTGCATCCTCGACGGGGTCGCCGGTGAGCAGCATCCGGACGCCCGCGACGGCCGCGAGGTCCAAGGCGGCGAAGACCAGTGCGGCGAGGAGGGTGATCAGCAGCCCGGCACCGCGGTTGCCGCGCCGGCGCGGTGCGACCTCCGGCTCGACGGCGCCGAGCGCGGTAGCGGGCGGCGGCTGCGCGACCGACCGCTGCGCGGCCGGCTCCGGCTCGATGACCGTCGTGCGCGCATCCGGGCCTGGATCGGCGCTCGGCCAGACGTACTCCCGCGTGCGCTGCGTGTCCCCGGACGGGATCCGCTGGGTCTCTGCGTCGCTGCTCATCCCTCCACCTTAGGCACGAGATCGACGGACGTCGGGACGCGCGCGGTGCACAACCTCGGTTGAGAGTCACCCTCAGCCCTGATGGCGTCTGACGAGCTCTCTCAGCCGAAGTTGGGTACGCATGCGGCCCCGTACTCAGTCCAGCGGGTTCAGGATGCGCGCCAGGAACTGCTGGGTCCGCGGCTGCTGCGGATCCTTCAGCACCTGGTTCGGTGCGCCGCGTTCGACCACGACGCCCTCCGCCATAAAGACCACCTCGGTGGCGACGGTGCGCGCGAACTCGAGCTCGTGGGTGACCACGACCATGGTCCAGCCCTCCTGCGCGAGCTCCTTCATCAAGGTCAGCACGTCGCCGACGAGTTCGGGATCCAGCGCCGAGGTCGGCTCGTCGAAGAGCAGCAGCTCGGGCTTCAGCGCGAGGGCGCGCACGATGCCGACGCGCTGCTGCTGACCGCCCGACAGCTCGAACGGATACGCGTCCTGCTTCGCGAGCAGACCGACACGGTCCAGCAGACGTTCCGCATCCGCCTTCGCCTGAGCGACCGGGCGCTTCTGCACCTGCACCGGCCCCTCGATCACGTTCTGCAGCACGGTCTTGTGCGGGAACAGGTTGAAGTGCTGGAACACCATGGCCGAACGGTCCCGCAGCGCCGTCAGCTGCCGCTTCGGCACGGGCGATCCGAAGTCGATCGCGAGGCCGCCCGAGAGCGTCACCGTGCCGCCGTCCGGTACCTCGAGGCTGTTCAGCGAGCGCAGCACCGTGGTCTTACCGGAACCGGACGGGCCGATCAGGGCGATCACCTCGCCGCGGCGCACCTCGAGGTCGATGCCCTTGAGCACCTCGTTGGCGCCGAACGACTTGTGCAGACCTCGAACGGAGATGACCGAGTCGACGTCGGAATCAGTGGGCGACATAGCGATCCAGTCTCTTCTCCAGCACACTCTGGCCGCTCGAGAGCACCAGGCAGATCAGCCAGTAGATCAGCGCCGCCTCGATGTACAGCAGCATGAACTCGCTCGACGCGGTCGCGATCTTCTGCGCCTGACGGAACAGCTCGGTGACCAGGATCAGCGAGGCGAGCGAGGTGTCCTTCACGAGCGAGATGAACGTGTTCGACAGCGGCGGCACCGAGACGCGGGCGGCCTGCGGCAGGATGATCCGGCGCAGGGTGAGCGCACGGCTCATCCCGATGGTGTGTCCGGCCTCCCACTGGCCCTTCGGCACGCTGAGGATCGCCGCGCGGATCACCTCGGCCGCGTAGCCGCCGACGTTCAGTGCGAACGCGATGATGGCGCTCGGCCACGGATCGATCTTGATCCCCAGGCTCGGCAGCCCGTAGAAGATCACGAACAGCTGCACCAGCAGCGGGGTGCCGCGGATGATCGAGATGTAGATCCGCGCGATGGCGGAGACGATCCACACGGGCGAGAGCCGCATCAGCGCGACGGCCAGCGCCAGCACCAGCCCGAGCGCGAACGAGGCCAGCGCCAGCGGGATGGTGCCGACGAGACCGCCGGACAGGATCGGCCAGAAGGACCGTAGGAACAGGTCCCAGGTGGATTGCATCCGTGCTCCGAAGCTCGCCGGGCCTCCCTACTGGGAGACGTCCTCGCCGAAGTACTTCTCGGAGATCTGGGCCAGGGTGCCGTCGGCGCGCAGCTCGTCGAGCGCGTCGTCGATGGCGGCGACCAGATCGTCGGAGCCCTTGGCGACGACGAACGCGTTCTCGGACTTGTCGTCGGTGGTCGCGGCGACCTTCAGGTTCGCGGCGTCGTCGGCGTTGTTCTTCGCCCAGTCCAACCAGGTCAGCTTGTCGTTGAGCGTGGCGTCGATGCGGCCCTGCTCCAGCAGAGCGATCGACTGCGCCCAGCCCTCGACGGCCTCGACGTTCGCGCCGTTCTCCTGCGCCAGCTCGTACCAGTTGCTCGAGAGCGACTGGGCGGTGGTCTTGCCCGAGAGCGAGGCCAGCGAGGTGATGTCGGTGTTGTCCTTGTTCACGATCACCACGCCGGGGCTGACGGTGTACGGCTCTGAGAAGTCGTACTTGGCGGTGCGCTCATCGGTGATCGAGACCTGGTTCGCGATCAGGTCGAAGCGTCCGCCGTCCAGGCCCGCGAAGATCGCATCCCACTGGGTCTCCTCGAACTCCGGCTTGACGCCGAGCTTCTCGGCGACCGCCGTGATCACGTCGACGTCGTAGCCGGTGAGGTCCCCCGTGCCGCCATCGGCGTGGTAGGTGAACGGCTGGTAGGTGCCCTCGGTACCGATCGTGAGCACGCCGGCGTCCTGCACCTCCTTCAGGGTGGTGCCCGAGTTCGCCGCAGCGGAGCTGGTCGATCCGGAACCGCTGACGACGTCGTCGGTCGAGGCGGCCGAGCAGGCGGAGAGGGCGAGAGCGGATGCGGCGGCGATGCCGATCAGGGCGAGGCGGCCGGCCTTCGCGAATGTGAGGTGCGTCACGGTGTCATTCCTTCAGGTGTCGCGCCATCCGGCGCTGGATCGGGATCTGCGGACTCCCCGAGTTCGCTGCGGAGGGAGTCCCCGAGGTCACCCTAACGAGTCACAACCGGCGTGTCCCCCGCCCCATGACGGCTTGTTACACGCGCGCCGCCGCGCTAAGGAGTGCTCGAACGCACGGCGACGAGGAATTCCTCGATCTCGGCCACCTCGTCCGCCGTCAAGCCCTGCGCCGCGTCCGGCACAACGACGTGGAACGGGACGGACTGCTCCGCGGCCCAGGCGAACGCGTCCTCGCGGAGGTTGTCGTCGATCCAGACGACCGCGTCGAAGGCGACGCCGCGCGCGGCCGCGGCCTCGAGCCACATCGCGACGGGCTGCAACTTGCCGGTGTGTCCGGGGAACCGCGGATCGCGCGGCAGACCGCCGTCGAAGGTGATCGCGGCCGTGTCGGTGGGCAGTTTGAGGTCGCTCGCCAGCACACTCGTGAGGCGCGGCGGCCAGGTGGTCGCCCAGACGATCGAGCCGACGGCCGCGAGGCGCCGCACGAGTTCCGCCCGATCGGGATCGAGCACCAGGCGGTGACCGTGTCGGCGTCGGTCGCTCACGACGTGCGGATTGAGGACGCCGTCGACGTCGAGCAGGATCAGCGCGGGCATAGCGAACAGGGTACGCGGTGCCCGGATACGGTGGCACCGTGAGCACGTCGATACTCCTGCCCAGCGGCCGTCGGGCTCGGCTGGATCCCGATCCGTTCCGCGACGGAGCCCTGGTGCTCAGCATCGACGGCGTCGAGCAGTCGCACCTCGACCTCGCCGACCCGTCGGACCTCGCCCTCGAGTACGTGCGACGCATCGGCTTCGTGGTGGACGGGGCGGCCACCCCGGGTGCTCCCCTGCGCGTGCTGCACCTCGGAGGCGGGGCCCTCACCCTGGCCCGGTACATCGCCGTCACCAGGCCCGGCTCGGAGCAACTGGTCGTCGAGGCCGAGACGGGCCTGCTCGGCGCCGTGCTCGACGCCGCCCCGCTCCCCCTCGGCACTCGTCTGGAGATCGTGGAGGGCGATGCGCGATTCGCGCTCCCGCACGGCCGCCGCTTCGACCTCCTGATCGTCGACGTCTACGTGGGGCTCGAGGTTCCGCCGCACCTCCTCGACGCGGGCTTCGCGGCCGAACTGGCTCAGTCCGGCGTGCCGGGAGCGGTCGTCGCCGTCAATGTGGCGGATGAGCCGGGGGCGCCGCTGTCCCGCGCCTGGCGCGGAGCCTTCGCCGAGCACTTCGCGCACACGGCGCTGATCGCGGCACCGGCCGTGCTCGACGGGGTCGAGGCCGGCAATGTGATCCTGCTCGCGTCAGACCGCGACGGGTTCGCCGAACTCCTCGGGTTCCTGCTGCGGCACGGCCCGCATCCCGCCACGGCCGACGCGTAGTGCGACGTCGTGGTCGTGCAGGTGCCGGTAGAAGTCGACGCGCGACTCCAACGGCACGCCGACCTCCAGGTACTTAGCCTTGATGCGCTTGATGTAGGTGCGCACCGTGTGCTCCGCGATCCGCATCTCGTCCGCGACGACCTTGACCGCGCTGCCGGCGCCGTAGGAGCGCATCACCCGGCTCTCCTGCGGGCTGAGCACCGGACGGCGGTAGTCGGAGGCGGCGAGGAAGCGACCCCGCGCCGCCTCCGAGATCCACGTCCGGCCGGAGGCGACGGAGACGATCGCCGCGACCAGCTCGGCCGGCTCGTCCCCCTTCCAGACGAAGGCGCCCAAACCCGCTCGCAGGATCGCGCGGACCGCATCCAGGGGCACGGTGGTCGAGAGCACAACGAGGGCCGCGTATTCGGCGGCCACCTCGGCCAGTCGGGGCGCCAGCTCGGAGACCGGGATCGAGTCGAGGTCGACGATCGCGATCGAGACGCGCTTGGACGGATGCTCGGCCACGATCGCGAGCGGCGGGACGGACTCGAGCAGGCTGCGCTCTGCATCCGGCGCCGCGACGGGCGGCACCGCCGCGGCGTACACACTCACCCCGGGAAGGGCGGAGCCGAGAAGCGCGCACAGAGCGGCACGTTCGATGGCGAGCCCGTCGATCACGGCGAGGCTGAAACCTTGGAGCTGGACCATATCGGCATCTTTCCGCCGCGGGTTCGGGTTCCGCGACCAACACCGCGGGTTCGGGTCTCCGCGGCCATCCATCGCGGTTCGGGCCGCGGGGACACGCGAAATGTAGCGCGGATGGGGACGCGGAGCCAAGATCTAGAGACATGTGGTCTCAATTGGGCCCCGAGCGCGTCCTGCTCCTTGTCGGGACGGGGGGGTTTATCCTCTGAACCACGATGCACGATTCCGCTGTACCCGCCCCCGCCAAGCGCGCGAAGAGGATCCCCGCCGATGAGGTCCGCGTCCGCATGCTGGACGCCGCCCGCGACGTCGTCGCGACGAGCGGACTCACCGTGAGCTTCGACCACCTGCCGATGGAGGAGTACATCAAGAAGGCGGGGGTTCCGCGCAGTTCCGTCTACCGGATCTGGAGCACGCGGGAGGAGTTCGTCGCCGATCTGATCGGCGAGGTCTTCAGCGCCGAGCGGTATTCGGAGGGCTTCGATCCGACCGCCATCGTGGCCATGACCCACGTGTATCAGGACAATCTGGACCGGCTCGACACGGCGAGCGGACGCCGTGCCGTTGTGCACGAGATGATCCGGGTCGGCAGCACGATCAACTTTTCGCACCTGAGCCGCTCGGTCGATTGGAACTCGTACAACACGCTGTTCACCTCGCTCGGCTCGATCCCCGATGGCCCGGCCCGGAACGCCCTCGCGCGCGTGGTCAGTCGGGTCGAGGGCCAGTTCGCCAGCAGGATGGCGGAGTTCTACTCCGACATGATCGTGCGCTACGACGCGACCCTGAAGCCCGGCTTCACGGTGGATCAGATCGCGGCGTTGACGGCGATGATCGTCGAGGGCGTCTCCACGCGGGTCCGCAATTCGGAGACCGCCCTCGACGCGGTCGTCCAGGCCCCCGGCCTCGACGGGGAACCGGTCGAATGGACCCTCGTCGCGTACACGATCCGATCGGTCATCGACGGCATGATCGAAGACTTCGGCGCCGACGGTCCGGTTCCGGTCGAACCGGTCACGCCGGCGGAACCGGCTCACTGAACGCGTCGTAGAGCGCCGTGAATCCGATGATCGCGAGGTTGTGGAAGGCCGGATAGTCCGGTTGCAGCGGCCCGGTCACGAGTTCGGGGACGACGAGGCGGGCGATGCAGAGACCCTCGATGTACGCGGCCAGCGCCGAAGCGAACTGCGGGAAGTCCGCCCCGACCGCGGGTCGCAGTCGCAGGTTCAGCTCGACGAACACGTGCTCGTAGTACTTCGCCATGTTCTCGACGAAGTGCAGTTGTCGAGCGCGCAGCGCGCTCAGCACGGCTTCGCGCGTCTCCGGGTCGTCGTGGGAATCGAGGGAGGCTGCGACGGCGATGAAGTTGCGCCATGGCACGGACGCGAACGTGTGGTCGTAATTCGCTTGGATCGCGATCGCGATCGCCTCGAGCTGCACCTCACGCCGACCGGTTTCCGAGCCGAGATCGTCGGCGCGGCGGTGCACGAACGAGTCGCCGGCCTTCAGGGCGTTCTCGTCCAGGCGACCCGCCAGGGTCCGATTGGGGACGGCGGCGATGAGTTCGTCGTAGAAATCCTGTCGACTCGGCCACACCCGGTACACGGTGCTGCGCGGAACACCGGCGTCACGGATGAGGTCCTCGAGCCGCAGATGGCTCACGCTCATCCGTACGCCCTCGCGATCGATGATGCTGATCGCTCGATCGAGGACGCGCGCGCGCACTTCGGCTTTCGAGAGGCGGGCGTTGCGGGGCGGGGTGGAGCGTTCGTCGACCATGCAGACTCCGAGAGGCGAGAGTACGCGCCGTTCAGGTCCGGGAACGGCGACACCACGAGCGTAACCCGCAGGTGTGGACGGAAGTGACCATCGGTCATACGGGCGTCATCCGGGCGTCATCCGGCGCGGTGTCGGCTGGTAGGGGCGCGGCCCGGGCGGATGTCCGCACCGTGCCGCGCTCCCGACCCCCCATTGAGGCCGCCCCATCGGCCTACGTCGAACCTAGAACGCAATGGGTCGCCGCACCAAAAGAGTGGACGTGGTGTCCCATTTCTGACTCGACTCCGGGACCCGGCTACCGGGCTCAGCCGGGTAGCGGATCACGCCCGAAAGCCCGTCCAGTCCGGGTCGGGCTCGACGAAGCGGTCGAAGAGCGCCCCGAATCCGATCGACGCGATCGTCCATTCCCGGCCGTCGATGGTGAACGTCTGCCCCGTCTCGCCCGGGGCCACCAGCCGCGCGATTCCCAAGCCCTCCATAAAAACCCCGGTCGCGAGCGATAGGACGCGGAAGTCGCCGGCGAATTCGGGTCGCATCCGAAGGCCGAGTACGGTCGCCACCCGCCGATAGAAGGTCGCGATCATGGCGATCCGATCGGATTCCTGCGCCTGGACATCGGCGGTCATCTGCTCCCGGACGCTCTCGGGGAGCGAACTCATTCCGGCGCAGACGCTGATCCAGTTGCGCCACTCCTGCGTGGAGGTCACGTTCTCGAAGTGGAACGTGGCCGCCGTCCGGATCATCTCGACGAGGATCTCTCGTCGTCCGGCGGGCGTCGCCAATCGGGTCTGCATCGCCTCGATCGAGCGCGCCGCGGTCGAGAGCGTGGTCGACGAATCGCGCTCCGCCGCCTGCGCGCCGGGTATGGCGGTCAGCACGGCGTCGAAGAACTCCTCCTTCGAGCCCCAGATGCGATACGCGGTGCTGCGCGGCACCCCGGACTCCTTGATCAACTCCTCGTAGCCGAGGTGGTGCACGCTGAGGTGGATGCCGTCGCGTCCGAGCTGGGCGAGGGCCGCTCGCAGCAGCTTCGCGCGGGCCTCGGCTTGCGTCATCCGGGCGGAAGTGGAAACGGTCACGGCAACTCCGACGGCAGGGGACAAGAAGACGTCCGCTCAACTCTATGACGCCGTCGGGCGCGCCGGAGCGTGAGCCGCCGCCTTGGGCGAACGGATGCCCAACTCCGCGCGCACGGCGCCGGCCACGCTCGCGCCCGCCCAGGCGGTCAGCACCGGGTTGCGGGTGAGGTTCGCGTGCTGGCAGAGGCTATCGGCGAAGCCCTCCGCCAAGCTCTGGGTGCAGGTCACGACGTGACGATCATCGACGCCGGCCTCGGCCGAATCGGTCCCGACGACGATGTCACCGAGCGACAGCGTGCGCGAGGAGCCACTGGCCGCCGCGGCCGCGCCGACCAGCCGACCGAGCACGTCCAGGAGCGGGATCTGCACGTCTCCGGCCAGCGCCACGACCTTCACCTGCTCCGGCCACGGCGGCAGCGATTCGATCTCGACCGATCCCGAGCGCAGCGCGGCACCCGCTTGCGAATCGAAGGCATCGACGGTCGGCACTCCTGAGCAGCCCCGCGCGACGGAAGCGTCCGCGGTGAAGCTCATGCCGCACAGTTGCAGCAAGGCCGACAGACCCAGCCCGCTGCCGACGAGGATGCCCCCCGGCGCGAGCAGGTCGACGACGTCGACGGTGCGCGCCAACGCGGCGGCCAAGACGGAACCGGTGTTGGGCGTGCCGAACGTCACAACATCCGACACGAGGTCGGCGGTCGCGATGCCGCCGATGGTGGTGTGCAGCGCCTGGCGCGCCGCGAGCCCGCCCATCGAGTGCGCCACGATCACCACCCGCTCGTCCGACGCCGCGGCGAGGCACTGGATGGCAGCGGCGAGCGAATCGCCGATGCCCGGATCCGTGACCCAGCGCGCCGCGAGATCGCGATAGTCGAACGTGTACACCGCCGCCCCGGGGATGCTCTGCAGCACGCCGATCATCGAGCGGGAGAAGGTGCCGTCGTTGTGCTCGACGTAGTGCGAGAAGGCGCCCGTCCGACTCTCGTCATGCGTGGCCGTACCGAGCCAGCCGTGCACAACGATCACCGGGACCTGCGCCTCGACACCGGTCGACGCCACGTCGTCGCCCGCGAGGATGGGGGCACGCTCGGCGATGCCGCAGCTGCTCGGGAGGGCCGGCTGCGCTGAGGCCGGCACCGCGACGCCGAGCACGGCGAGGAGCGCAAGCAGGATCGCCGAAGCGACCAGGGCCACGAATCTCATCCGTGTGTGCTACCTCACGCTTCGTTCCCGTCGCGATCCGGTTCGGGTTCGCGCACCGCTGAAACGGTGGCCCTCCGATCTTTTCGGAGCCGCGCGCGAGGTTCCGGCCCCCGAGTAGGTCGGTTCCGGGGAAGCTTTGCTCAGGTGGTGGGCACCGAACCGTTGCAATCGCCGCGTGGGTGGCCACAACGCCGAAGGGGCTCCCCCGGACCGAAGTCCGAGGGAGCCCCTCCCACGTGCCTGACGTGACTAGCTGTAGTTACCCGGCTCGTACCCGTCCGAGGAGAACGAGTCGAAGTCGACGAACGACAGGTCGGCGTCGCTGAACGCGGCGTCGTCGGCGAAGATGCGGTTCGGGTAACGCTCCGCCTTCGCCTCCTCCGTCGCCTCGACCGACACGTTGCGGTACTTCGGCAGCCCCGTACCGGCCGGGATCAGCTTTCCGATGATCACGTTCTCCTTGAGGCCGACCAGCGGGTCCTTCTTGCCTTCCATGGCGGCCTGCGTGAGAACACGCGTGGTCTCCTGGAACGACGCGGCGGACAGCCACGACTCGGTCGCGAGCGAGGCCTTGGTGATACCCATGACCTCCTGGCGGGCGGACGCGGTCCGCTTGCCCTCGGTCAGGGTCGCCCGGTTGACCTCGTTGTACCGCGAACGGTCGACCAGCTCACCCGGCAGCAGCTCGGTGTCGCCGTGCTCGACGACGGTCACCTTGCGCAGCATCTGACGAACGATGACCTCGATGTGCTTGTCGTGGATCGGCACACCCTGCGAACGGTAGACGCCCTGGACGCCACCGACGAGGTGCTTCTGGACCTCGCGGACGCCCAGCACACGCAGGACCTCCTTGGGGTCGACCGTTCCGACGTGCAGCTGCTGGCCGAGCTCGACGTGCTGGCCGTCCTCGATGAGCAGCTGCGAGCGCTTGAGCACCGGGTAGATGACCGGCTCGTCGCCCGAGTCGGGGGTCAGGATCAGTCGACGCGACCGATCCGTGTCCTCGATCGTGATGCGGCCGGCGGCCTCCGCGATCGGCGACGCACCCTTGGGGGTACGCGCCTCGAAGAGCTCCTGCACGCGGGGCAGACCCTGCGTGATGTCGTCCGCCGAGGCGGATCCACCGGTGTGGAAGGTACGCATCGTCAGCTGGGTACCGGGCTCACCGATCGACTGCGCCGCGATGATGCCGACGGCCTCACCGATGTCGACGAGCTTGCCGGTGGCCAGCGAGCGGCCGTAGCAGGCGGCGCAGACGCCGACCGCCGACTCACAGGTCAGCACGGAGCGGACCTTGATGTGGCGGACGTCGGCGGCGACCAGCTTCTCGATGAGCACGTCGCCCACGTCCTCGCCGGCCTCGGCGACGACCTCGCCGGCCTCGTTCACCGCGGCAGCGGCGAGCGAGCGGGCGTAGACCGAGTTCTCCACGTTAGAGTCCTGGATCCAGGCGCCGGAGGCGTCCTGCAGCATGATCGGCAGGTCGAGACCCTTCGAGGTACCGCAGTCGTCCTCACGGATGATGACGTCCTGCGAGACGTCGACGAGTCGACGCGTCAGGTAACCCGAGTCGGCGGTACGGAGGGCCGTGTCGGCCAGACCCTTACGGGCACCGTGCGTCGCGATGAAGTACTCGGCGACCGACAGACCCTCGCGGTACGAGGAGATGATCGGTCGGGCGATGATCTCACCCTTCGGGTTGTTCACCAGCCCGCGCATACCGGCGATGTTGCGCACCTGCAGCCAGTTACCACGAGCACCGGAGGTGACCATCCGGTTGATGGTGTTGTCGACCGGGAAGTTCGCGCGCATGGCCTTGGCGACCTCGTCGGTCGCGTCGGTCCAGATCTTCACGAGCTCCTGGCGACGCTCGGCGTTGGTGGTCAGACCCTTGTCGTACTCGGCCTCGACCTTCGCCGCCTTCTTCTCGTAGCCGGCGATGATCTGCGGCTTGTCCGGCGGCGTGAGGATGTCGGAGAGCGCGACGGTGACACCGGACCGGGTGGCCCAGTAGAAACCGGCGTCCTTGATGCGGTCCAGCGAGGCTGCGACCTCCACCTTCGGGTAGCGCTCCGCGAGGTCGTTCACGATCCCCGAGATGGTCGTCTTGTCGGCGACCTCCTCGAAGTACGGGTAGTCCACCGGGAGCGCCTCGTTGAAGAGGGCGCGACCGAGGGAGGTCTCCAGCAGGATCGGGCCGGTGGTCTTGTTGTTCTCGTCGAGCTCGACGCCCTCGGGGGCGTCGCCGGCGGCGAAGTAGACATCCGACATGCGGATCTTCACCTTCGCGTTCAGGTGCAGCGACTTCTGGTCGTTGGCGAGGATCGCCTCGGACACGGAGGAGAACGCACGTCCCTCACCGGCAGCACCCTCGCGGATGGTGGTGAGGTGGTGCAGACCGATGATCATGTCCTGCGTGGGCAGGGTGACCGGGCGGCCGTCGGAGGGCTTCAGGATGTTGTTCGACGCGAGCATCAGGATGCGCGCCTCGGCCTGGGCCTCGACGGACAGCGGCAGGTGCACGGCCATCTGGTCACCGTCGAAGTCCGCGTTGAACGCGGCGCAGACGAGCGGGTGCAGCTGGATGGCCTTGCCCTCGACGAGCTGAGGCTCGAAGGCCTGGATGCCGAGGCGGTGCAGCGTGGGCGCGCGGTTCAGCAGCACGGGGCGCTCGCGGATGATCTCCTCGAGCACGTCCCACACCTGCGGGCGCGAACGCTCCACCATGCGCTTGGCGGCCTTGATGTTCTGAGCGTGGCTCAGATCGATCAGGCGCTTGATCACGAACGGCTTGAACAGCTCCAGCGCCATCTGCTTGGGCAGACCGCACTGGTGCAGCTTGAGCTGCGGGCCGACGATGATGACCGAACGGCCGGAGTAGTCGACGCGCTTGCCCAGCAGGTTCTGGCGGAAACGACCCTGCTTACCCTTCAGCATGTCGCTGAGGGATTTCAGGGCGCGGTTGCCGGTACCGGTGACGGGGCGACCACGACGACCGTTGTCGAACAGGGCGTCGACGGCCTCCTGCAGCATGCGCTTCTCGTTGTTCACGATGATCTCGGGGGCACCGAGGTCGAGCAGGCGGCGGAGTCGGTTGTTGCGGTTGATCACGCGACGGTAGAGGTCGTTGAGGTCGGAGGTCGCGAAGCGGCCACCGTCCAGCTGGACCATCGGACGCAGCTCCGGCGGGATCACCGGCACGACGTCGAGCACCATCGCGGCCGGCGAGTTGCCGGTGGCGAGGAACGAGTTCACCACACGCAGGCGCTTGATGGCGCGGATCTTCTTCTGACCCTTGCCCTCGGCGATCTGCAGGTGCAGCGTCTCCGCCTCGGTCTGCAGGTCGAACTGCTCGAGGCGCTTCTTGATCGCCTCGGCGCCCATGTACGCCTCGAAGTAGACGCCGTAGCGGTCGACGAGCTCGTTGAAGACGGCGTCCTCGGGCTTGAGGTCGCCGACCTTCAGGGTGCGGAACTGCTCCCAGACGGATTCGAGCCGCGAGATGTCCTCGTCGAAGGACTTGCGGATCTGGCCCATCTCCTTCTCGGCGCCGTCCTTGGTGCGGCGCTTCTGGTCGCTCTTGGCGCCTTCCGCCTCCAGGGCGGCGAGGTCGGTCTCGAGGCGAGCCAGGCGGTCCGCGATGCGGGAATCGCGCTGGTCGGAGAGGGTCTTGATCTCCAGGCGCAGCTCGTTCTCCAGGCCCGGCATGTCGGCGTGGCGACCGTCGTCGTCCACGTCGATGATCATGTACGCGGCGAAGTAGATGACCTTCTCGAGGTCCTTCGGCGCCATGTCCAGCAGGTAGCCCAGGCGCGAGGGCACGCCCTTGAAGTACCAGATGTGGGTCACGGGGGCGGCGAGCTCGATGTGGCCCATGCGCTCACGGCGCACGGACGACTTCGTGACCTCGACACCACAGCGCTCACAGACGATGCCCTTGAAGCGGACACGCTTGTACTTGCCGCAGGAGCACTCCCAGTCGCGGGAGGGTCCGAAGATCTGCTCGCCGAAGAGGCCGTCCTTCTCCGGCTTCAGCGTGCGGTAGTTGATGGTCTCGGGCTTCTTCACTTCACCGTGCGACCAGCGACGGATGTCATCGGCCGTTGCGAGGCCGATGCGCAGCTCGTCAAAAGTTGTTACGTCGAGCAATGTTTTCTCCTTGTCGGAAAACAGATGTCCTCTTTCCGGAGGACGGAGTCAAAGAGGTCGTCGGTGCGGCTTAGATGTCGTCGACGGAGGACGACTCGAAGCGGCTGGAGATGTTGATGCCGAGCTCTTCCGCGGCGCGGTAGACCTCGTCATCCGTGTCGCGCAGGCTGACCGCCGTGCCGTCCGCGGACAGCACCTCGACGTTCAGGCACAGCGACTGCATCTCCTTGATGAGGACCTTGAAGGACTCGGGGATGCCCGGCTCCTGGATGTTCTCACCCTTGACGATGGCCTCGTAGACCTTCACGCGGCCCAGGATGTCGTCGGACTTGATCGTGAGCAGCTCCTGCAGGGCGTAGGCGGCACCGTAGGCCTCGAGCGCCCACACCTCCATCTCACCGAAGCGCTGGCCACCGAACTGCGCCTTACCACCCAGCGGCTGCTGCGTGATCATCGAGTACGGGCCGGTCGAGCGCGCGTGGATCTTGTCGTCCACCAGGTGGTGCAGCTTCAGGATGTACATGTAGCCGACCGAGACCGGGTCCGGGAACGGCTCGCCGGAGCGGCCGTCGAACAGCTGGGTCTTACCGGTGGAGCCGATCAGGCGGTCGCCGTCGCGGGTGACCGTGGTCGAGTCCAGCAGACCCGCCAGCTCCTCCTCCGCCGCACCGTCGAAGACGGGGGTGGCGACCTTGGTGCCGGCTGCGGCCTCGCGGGCGTGCTCGGGCAGACGGGCGGCCCACTCGGGGTTGCCCTCGACCTTCCAACCCTGCTTGGCGATCCAACCGAGGTGGATCTCCAGGACCTGGCCGAAGTTCATCCGGCCGGGAACACCCAGCGGGTTGAGCACGATGTCGACCGGGGTGCCGTCGGCGAGGAACGGCATGTCCTCGACCGGCAGGATCTTCGAGATGACGCCCTTGTTGCCGTGACGGCCCGCGAGCTTGTCGCCCTCGGTGATCTTGCGCTTCTGGGCGATGTAGACGACCACACGCTGGTTGACGCCCGAGCCGAGCTCGTCGTCGCCGTCCTGCGAGTCGAACACCTTGACACCGATGATGGTGCCCTGCTCACCGTGCGGAACCTTGAGCGAGGTGTCGCGCACCTCGCGGCTCTTCTCGTTGAAGATCGCGCGGAGCAGGCGCTCCTCGGCACTCAGCTCGGTCTCGCCCTTCGGCGTGACCTTGCCGACGAGGATGTCGCCGGGGCGGACCTCGGCACCGATGCGGATGATGCCGCGTTCGTCCAGGTCGGCGAGCAGCTCGGGGCTGACGTTGGGGAGATCGCGGGTGATCTCCTCCTTGCCGAGCTTGGTGTCGCGGGCGTCGACCTCGTACTCCTCGATGTGGATCGAGGAGAGGACGTCGTCCTTCACCAGGTTCTGGCTGAGGATGATCGCGTCCTCGAAGTTGTGACCCTCCCACGGCATGAACGCGACGAGCAGGTTCTTGCCGAGCGCGAGCTCGCCGTTCTCGGTCGCGGGACCGTCGGCGACGATCTCGCCGACCTCGATGCGCTCACCGGCGGAGACGACCACGCGGTTGTTGTACGAGGTGCCCTGGTTCGAGCGGTCGAACTTGCGCAGGAAGTAGGTCTGCGTGCCACCCTCGTCCAGCTGGACGGTGACGGAGTCGGCGGAGACCTCCTGCACCACACCGGCCTTGTCGGCCGTGATCACGTCGCCGGCGTCGATGGCCGCGAAGCCCTCCATACCGGTGCCGACCACGGGCGACTCGCTGCGCAGCAGCGGGACGGCCTGACGCTGCATGTTCGCACCCATGAGGGCGCGGTTCGCGTCGTCGTGCTCGAGGAACGGGATCAGCGAGGTCGCGACCGACACCATCTGGCGCGGGGAGACGTCCATGTAGTCGACGCGGTCGGCGTCGACGAGCTCGACCTCTCCACCCTTCGGGCGGACCAGGACCTTGGGCTCGGCGAAGTGGAAGTCCTTGGTCAGCGGGGCGTTCGCCTGCGCGACCAGGTACTCGTCCTCCTCGGAGGCCGTGAGGTAGTCGATCTGCTCGGTCACGCGACCGCCGACGACCTTGCGGTACGGGGTCTCGATGAAGCCGAAGGAGTTGATCCGCGCGAACGATGCGAGCGAACCGATCAGGCCGATGTTCGGGCCTTCCGGGGTCTCGATCGGGCACATGCGGCCGTAGTGCGAGGGGTGGACGTCGCGGACCTCGACGCCGGCACGCTCACGCGAGAGACCACCGGGGCCCAGCGCGGAGAGGCGACGCTTGTGGGTCAGACCCGCGAGCGGGTTGTTCTGGTCCATGAACTGCGAGAGCTGCGAGGTACCGAAGAACTCCTTGATCGCGGCGACGACGGGGCGCACGTTGATCAGGGTCTGCGGGGTGATCGCCTCGATGTCCTGCGTGGTCATGCGCTCGCGGACGACGCGCTCCATGCGGGACAGGCCGGTGCGGACCTGGTTCTGGATCAGCTCGCCGACCGCGCGGATGCGACGGTTGCCGAAGTGGTCGATGTCGTCCACGTCCAGGCGCAGCTCGACGGGCTTGCCGTCGCGCACGCCGGGCAGCGTGGTGCGGCCGTCGTGCAGCGCGACCAGGTACTTGATCGTCGCGATGATGTCCTCGACGGTCAGGACCGAGTCGGACAGCGCCTTGTCGATGCCGAGCTTGCGGTTGATCTTGTAACGACCCACCTTGGCGAGGTCGTAGCGCTTGGAGTTGAAGTAGAAGTTGTCCAGCAGCGCGCGGGCGGCCTCGGCGGCGACCTGCTCGCCCGGACGGAGCTTGCGGTAGATGTCGCGGAGGGCATCCTCCTTGGTGAGGATGTTGTCCTTCTCGAGGGTCAGCTCGATCGACTCGTAGCCGGCGAACTGCTCGAGGATCTCCTCGGAGGTGAGGCCGAGGGCCTTGAGGAAGACCGTGACGGACTGCTTGCGCTTGCGGTCGATGCGGACGCCGACCTGGTCGCGCTTGTCGATCTCGAACTCGAGCCAGGCACCGCGGCTCGGGATGACGCGAGCGGAGTAGATGTCCTTGTCGGAGGTCTTCTCCTGCTGGCGCTCGAAGTAGACGCCGGGCGAGCGGACGAGCTGGGACACGACGACACGCTCGGTGCCGTTGATGATGAACGTGCCCTTCTCGGTCATCAGCGGGAAGTCGCCCATGAAGACCGTCTGGGTCTTGATCTCACCGGTGAGGTGGTTCATGAACTCGGCCTCGACGTACAGCGGGGCGGCGTAGGTCTTGCCGCGCTCCTTGCACTCCTCGATCGTGTACTTCTCGGGCTCGAGGTAGGGGTTGGTGAAGCTCAGCTGCATGGTCTCGCTGAGGTCTTCGATCGGGGAGATCTCCTCGAAGATCTCGTCCAGACCGGAGTGGGCCGGCAGGTCGTCGCGACCCTGGGCCTTGGCCTCGGCGACGCGGGTCTTCCACGCCTCCGAACCGACGAGCCAGTGGAAGCTCTCGGTCTGGAGAGCGAGCAGATCCGGAACCGTGAGGGTGTCGCTGATCTTGGCGAACGAAAGACGCGACGCGGCGCGACCGTTCTTGGGAGAGGTGGTGGTTGCGTTGGGCGCAGCAGCCAAGGAAGGAACCTCCGTAGACCCCGTCGGGTCTCATTGTTGGTTTGTGTATGGAGTGGCGTTCCCGCACTCGCCGTCCGTGGCCGCCGGCGTCATTTGACGACGGTCGGCCCCTCGGGGCTAGAGTGTGGCGTGTCGTCATCCACCATTTGATGACGGTTCCTACCGTGCCGACCGCGATATGAGGGCATGGGTATTCGGGAGCGCAAAGTACAAATATAGGCCCGCTGCGCCACGCCGCGCAAGTCCGGTTGCTTGATTCTTCGCGCGGGTTCCGGTATGCGCGCGCCGCGCGCTCGCTCCCTCCGCTGAAATCTCGCGAAATTTCGCGAGATTCGGTGCTGCGGACGAGGTCCGCCGCCGCGGCGCGGCATCTCGTCCGCGCGACCGCATCTCGGTGGGTCTCTGACCGGGAGCACGTGGGCGGCGGTCGAAACAGGCGAGTCACCGTGAGTGATCCGGCGACTGAGTCGGCGGGACGGGTGGGCCGAAACGAGGCGGTGCAAACGTCAGCGCTGATCCCGGGACGCTCGCCATCGAAGGGAATGCAGCGTTCGCCCGCGTGCTCTCCGGCTCCGGAATCGGGCTCGGGCTCAGCCACGCATCAAGTTGCGGCCCGATCGGGCCGAGTTCCGTTGTGAAGGTCGCGACGGGAACCGGCTCACGCACGTTCGGATCGTCGACACGGAAGAGTTCGAGGCGCGACACGATCGGCTGCTCGCGCGCGAGAGCGACGGCGGAGTCGAGGCAGAGCGAATGCTGCTGGCCATCGGGGTAGAGGGTCGCGATGTAGGAGGCGGGAACGAGGCGTCCGCCGAGCTGCGATTGAGGCTCACCTTTGTTCGCATCGAGAAGCGCCCGGTCGTAGCGGTCGCGTGATCGCTCAACTGACCCGGACCTGGAGACTTCGATCTCAACGATCGTGACGTCGTACCCTGCATTCTCCAGCTGTCGTCCCCGCGCGAGCGCCGCCTTCGGATTGCCGAGCACAGTATCGAGGACGATCCGATCGCCACGAGCGATGGCTTTGTCGCGCGCAACCCGCGCGAGTACGGCCGATTCGAGATGGACGAGAGAAGCGAAGTCCCGGGGATAGAACTGCTCGCCGGCCGCCTGTGCGCTCGTCACCTCGGGCGGAGTGATGGCCACGAGCGAACCATCGGCGACGGCTCGCTCGAGAAGGACATCCTTGAAATAGTCCGAATCGATCACCCTGTACTCCGAGGGGTCCGCGCCCGACCGCCGAATCGCCTCAAGCAAGGCGCTCGATTTGCCCGCCCCGGGCGGCCCGGTCAGGATGATCGCGCGGCGGTCCTGGAGGACATTAGGCTGCGCCGCCACAAACTCGCGCAGTATCTCGTCGTGCAGTATGCGACGCTCGCCGATGCTACGTTGACGGCGATCGAAGTGGGCCGGATCGCTGATAGTGGCGTACGGAGAACGTTCGTGGAGCGGACCGTTCGGCTCCGACAGCTGCGAGATGAAATCGCGATGAGCTGAGAGCAGAGATGCTTCACCGCCGCTTGGCGCAGTCATCCCGTATTACCAGGGCATCACGGGATTCGCCCGATCGAATGCCGCGTCGTACATGTCAGCATCGATCAGGTCATCCCGCAGCGCGTCCTGCACGTCGATGAAGGTGTTCTCTCCGGGTTCCCAGAGCTCGTTCTGCGGCGGAATCGGCTCCGCCGGGGCGTACGCCCATCGCCCCAGCTCTTCCACGGTGTCTTCGCGCGACTGGAGGCCCGCCGCGAACCGAAGCACGATTTCCCTCGGACTCCCGGAGTGGAATCCCGTGACGACGTCAGGAACGAAGGAGGCACGCTTCAGCGCGTCCTCCAAAGGCTCCGGCGAGGCAGAGAACATATTGTCGAGGAGCCGGCGCACGGACGGATCCGGATCTGCAGCCGCCACGCGGACAGCGCGCAGGAACTCCAGATCCGCCAGTTCCCTAGCCGCCATCGCTCGGCGCGCTGCCGAAATAGGCGTCTCCTGCTCGTCGTTCACGCTGTCGTCCTCCCTCGCGCCGCAACTATGTCCCCCATCTTAGGCACGTCGAGCAGATCGGTTAGGAGATTATGGACAACTCCCGGAAGGCACGCCGCCGGTCGGCGCGATCCGCGAGGATGGACGCATGCAGGAACGCCCGAACCGGACCCTCGCCAGCGGCTTCCGGGCCGAGATCGAGGCCGACCGCTACTCCCCCGGCTCCTACACGCTCGTCGTCGACGGCACGCCGCAGTCGCACGTCGATCTGGAGGATCCGACCTATCTCTCGTTCGAGTACGTGCGCCGCATCGGGCACGCGGTCGACCTGGTCGCACCCGAGGGCGAGCCGATCACGGCCGTGCACCTCGGTGCCGGCGCTCTCACTCTCCCCCGCTACGTCGCCGTCACCCGCCCGGGCTCGCGGCAGCAGGTGATCGAGATCGAGCCGGAACTGGTCGAGCTGGTGCGCGCCGAGTTGCCGCTGCCGCGCGGGGCGCAGATCCGGATCCGGCAGGGGGACGCCCGCGAGGTGCTCGCGAAGCTGCCGCCCGGCATCCGTGGCTCGGTCGACCTCGTCATCGTCGACATCTTCTCCGGGGCGCGCACGCCGGCGCACGTGACCAGCCAGGAGTTCTACGGCGAGATCGTGCCGCTGCTCGCGCCCGACGGCGTCGTCGCGGTCAACGTCGCGGACGGCGCCGGGCTCGCCTTCGCGCGCTCCCAGGCGGCGACGCTGCGCAGCGTGTTCGCCGACGTCGCGATCGTCACGGACACCCAGATGCTGAAAGCGAAGCGCTTCGGCAACGTCGTGATGTTCGCCTCGCAGCAGCCACTGCCGTTCGAGCGGATGCCGCGGCTCGTCGCCGGCGATCCGTCGCCGGCGAAAGTGGTGCAGGGCGCGGAGCTGACGAACTTCGTCGCGGGCGCTCGCGTCTCGACGGACGCGACCGCCACCGCGTCGCCTCCGCCCGCGCGCAGCATCTTCCAGGTCCGCCGCGGAGGCTGACGGAGGGAGACCCCGACCCTGACGAGTTCGGCGAGTCTCCTCCTCCACAGGCACTGAAGCGCCCCGACTTGTCCCGTACGGGGCTCTCCGGCGAGCGCTCGACGTCTCGCATGTTCTACTTTTGACCCTCGCGTGGGGGTCATCCAAGAGCCCGATCCTCACTTGTTTCGACTCGGAGGACCGGATGCCATCGACTCGTATGCTGCGGACCGCCGCAGTGACCGCGGCGCTTCTGAGCCTCGCGGGCTGCACCCGTTCGCCCGGTGGGCCCGACGTGTCCACCCCGCCGCCGGTTCTCTCCGGCGCCACCCCTGAAGCGGGCGTTCACGACGCCGTGCCGCCCAGCGACCCGCACGCCGACGACGCCGCTATAGCGATCGCGACCGGGGCGATGACCGCCTACTGCCGACCCGACCTCGGGCGGGAGGCGTGGATCCGTGGCCTTTACCCGTACATCAGCCAGTCCGCAGCCGTCGGCTTCCAGACGGTCGACCCGGCGAGCGTACCGTGCTCGGCCATCACCGGATCGGTTCGGGTCCGCGATGGCGACGAGGCGTTCACGATGCGGGTCTGGGTGACGACGGATGCCGGCGACTACTCCGTCTCCGTGCAACGCCGTGCGGCGGCCGAGGGCTGGCTCGCGGACGACCTCGTTCCACCGGGAAGGCAGTGACATGACGCAGAATTCATCGGTCGCTGCCGCCGTCGCGTTCGGCGCCGCACCGGTGGTGATCATCGGGATGGCTCTGATGATCATCCTGTTCGGCGCATCGCCCGACGCCACAGGGAGCGGGCCGTGCGAGCAGCGCGACTCATCCGGCTGCACGGTGTCCGGCGACGCGAAGACGCTCGCGACGCAGCTCGTCGCCGCCATCGACGACGGCCGCCTGCGCTTCATCACCAGCGACGGCTTCGACTACGCCCAACAGGTCCACGACGCGGCCACGGGCACCTCGGCGCCGAACTGCGGAGTCGACACCCGCATCCTGCAGATCGTCTCCGTCGCGCTGTCGAACTTCGGCAGCGTCGGCATCTCGGACCTGAACCGGCAATGCACCGGTGTGCTCGCGGGAGCGGGCACGGGCTCGGCGCACTGGATCGACGGCGGCGGCCACGCGGTCGACCTCACCGCGCTCGACGGCGTCGCACTGACGGGCTGCGACGCGAACTCCGTTCGGTTGCTGCGGATCCTCGACCCGATGGTGCCGCCCGGTACGCGCGCCGGGCAGGCGCAGTGCCGACGCGACGAGTTCACGAACATCGACGGCTTCGACGACACGGAGAACCACCTGCATGTCGACGTCGCGTACGCCACGGGCGGCCCGGCCGCCTGAAGCGGATCTCGCCGGCGCGATCGCGGCGGCGACCACCTCGAAGAACAGGAGAAGCGATGTCCGTACTGGCTTTCGCGAACGAAGTGATCATGGCCGGCAGCGTTCTCGCCGCTGATATCCCGGATCCCGGCGACGGTTCGATGCCTCCCGGCTTCGAACGGTTCGAGGATGTGATCGGTTGGGTCAAGTGGATCGCCCTCGGCGTCGCCGTCATCGGGCTGATCATCCTCGGCGCGACGCTTGCGATCAGCTCCCGCCGCGGCGAGGGGATGGAGATCGGCGGCTGGCTGGGGCGCATCCTGATCGGCGTCATCATCATCGCCGGCGCGGTCGGCCTCGTGAGCTTCTTCGTCGGCGGATGAGCGTGTTCGATTCCCAGGAAGCCGGCCCTCCGCCCGAGACGGGCGGCGACGACCGCCGGAACGCTCGATCCCGCCAACGCGGCCTCCGCGTCGCCGCTGTCGTCGTCGTCGGTGCGATCGCTCTCGTCGCACTCCTGCTGAGAGGGGTCGGCGTGTTCGGCGGCGACCATGGTCTCTCCCCCGACGGTGACGTGAAGCCCACCGGGGTGGCCGAGTCAACCGATACGGGGTCCGCGGAATCATCGGTCGCCGACGACGCATCGAGCACGTGCGGGCTCCCCGGCCTCGAGACGAGTGGGACTCTGATGGCGGCGCCGGAGGCCGAGTGGACGATCGTCGGGACCATGGCGGCGCCGGACTCCCCCGCCTCCGGGCCCGGCGTGGTCGAGGATGACGGACTCCGCCGCTGCTACGCGCACACCGTCGAGGGCGCCGTCTTCATGACCGCGAACATGTGGGCGATGGGTTCCGACCCGGATCTGACGTCGCTCTTCTCGGAGCGGATGACCGCGCCGGGGCCCGGTCGCGATCTGCTGCTCTCGCACGACCCGCAACGCGGCGACAGCGGCCTGCGTGGCCAGATCGTCGGCTTCAAGGTCGTGACGTATTCGGACACCGACGCGACGATCGACACCGCGTTCCAGTTCACCGACGGGCGGCTGATCAGCTTCCCCTTCGCGGTGAAATGGGTCGATGGCGACTGGAAGGCGGTGGTCGCCGACGACGGTACTCCGTCGTTCCGGCCGGTGCAGTTGCAGAGCCTGGGCGGGTACGTGGTCTGGGGCGGACTGTCGTGATCGCCCTCGCCGCGGCGAACGAACCCTGCGCGCTGATCGACGTCGGATGCTGGGCGGCCACGGGGATCGCCGGAATCGTCTCCCAAGCGTCCGACGACGCGCTGCAGCAGTTCGTGAACAGCATCCTGGAAGGCTTCGGCAAAGCCGTCGCCTCACTCGGGACGCTGTGGGTGTACGTCCCGTCCGCCGTGCTGATCGAGGGTGAGAACCCCGGCCGAGGAGGTGGCACGCCGCCGGCGGCGGACGCCTTCACCACCATCCTCGGCTACGTCACGTGGGTATCGCTCGGCCTCTGCGTGCTCTCGCTCATCGTGGCGGGAGCCATGCTCGCCTCGCGTCGGCGGCACGGCGACGGCGAGACGCACCTCGGCAGGCTCGGCGTCATCGTGCTCGCGGTGATGCTGATCTCGGCGGCGACGTCCATCGTCTCCGCGCTGCTGCCGTCCTCGGCACCGGCGGCGTCGAACACCGTCGGCTTCCTGCAGAACCAGCTGTGGTGGTACACCGGCGCGCTCGCCGTCCTGTCGGTCATCCTCGCCGCCGCGCGGATGGCCTGGACGCAGCGTGCCCAGCCGGCGCGCGAACTGTTCAGGGGGCTGCTCACGCTGCTCGCCGTCTCGGGCGCCGGGCTCACGGTGATCTCGCTGGCCACCGGCGCGGCCGACCAGTTCTCGGTGTGGATCTTGGACAACTCGACCGACTGCACGGTGTCGAACGGCGAGTCGAACTGCTTCGGGACGAATCTGTACCGGGTGATCTCGCTGACGGCGTCGGCGCCGGCCTCGCTCGGGCTCATCGCCGTCTTCCTGCTCGGCCTGATCGCCCTCGTGCTCAGCTACGTCCAAGTCGCGCTCATGGTGGTGCGCGGCGGCATGCTCGTGATCCTGGCCGGGATCCTGCCGCTGACCGCCTCGTTCACGAATACGGAGATGGGCCGCGCGTGGTTCGGTCGAGCGGTCGGCTGGACGCTGGCCTTCGTCCTCTACAAACCCGCCGCCGCGATCATCTACGCCGCCGCGTTCCGGCTCTCGGGGACCGACCTCTTCGCCGGCGACGGCACCGGCCTGCTGCAGATCGTCACGGGGCTCGCGCTGATGCTCATGGCGCTGGTCGCGCTGCCGGCGCTGATGCGGTTCGTCACTCCTGCCGTCTCCGCTCTCGCCCAGGGCGGCGCCGGTGCCGGCGCGATAGCACTCGCCGGCGCCGCGGGGTCGATGGCGGGCGAGATCGCACAGGGGGCGATCCGCGCGAGCAACGCCCACAGCGGCGGCGGGAGCGCGGCCGCGATGCCGACGGGGGGATCCGGCGGGGCGGGGGCGATGCTCCGTCCCTCGTCGTCCGGCGCAGCCGCAGGAGGTCGCGCGGCGGCCTCGGCAGCGGGGCCGTCCGGCGGGGCGACCGGGGCTGGAGCCGCTGCGGGTGGATCGGCGGCCGGCGCCGCCGCGGCGAGTGGAGCCGCTGCGAGCGGCGCCCTCGCTGCCGCCGGCCCCGTCGGCCTCGGCATCGCCGCCGCCCAGAAAGTCGGCGAGAGCGCCAGCAAGGCCGCCGCAACGGTGAAGAGCCTGGCTGACGAGGCCACCGGCAGCTGATCGAGGAGACGATGACATGACGAATGATGCGAGCGCGCCGCGCACCTACGGCAACTGGCGCCGACCGACCACGGCGGGGATCCTCGGCCTGGGCCAGCTGGCCACCGGAATCCTCTTCGCCGGAATCGTCGCGTCGATCATCGCCGCGATGGTCTCGGACGTGGTGACGGCGCTCGGCGTCGCGCTGGTCTTCGGGCTCTTCCTGCTGACGGTCGCCATCAAGGACAAACACGGGCAGAGCGCCCTGACACGAACGGTGAATCGGATGAACTGGCTGTACACCCGCGGCAAGGGCGCGAACGTCTATCGCTCCGGCCCGATCGGCCGCGCCACGTGGGGCCGCCATCAGCTGCCGGGTCTGGCCGCGCCGTCACGGATCTCCGAGCACGAGGACTCGCACGGGCGGCCGTTCGCGCTGATCCACGTTCCCGCGACCCGGCACTTCACCGTCGTCATCGCGACCGAGCCGGACGGAGCGGCCCTCGTCGACCAGGAACAGATCGACAATCAGGTGGCGGAGTACGGCATCTGGCTGGCGAACCTCGGTGACGAGCCCGGTGTCGAGGCGGCGGCGGTCACGATCGAGACGGCACCGGACACGGGTACCCGGCTGCGGGCCGAGGTGGAGGGCTCGATCGATCCGGACGCACCGGAGTTCGCCAAAGCGATGCTCCGCGAGGTCGTCGAGACGTACCCGGTCGGCTCGGCGACCATCCGGGCTCTGATCTCGATCACGTTCGCGGCCAGCACTCGGAACAACGCGAAGCGCCGCACGGCGGAGGACGTCGGCAGCGACCTCTCCGCGCGGCTGCCTGGCCTGACATCGGGCCTCGCCGCCACCGGCGCGGGAGCGGCCCGGCCCCTCGGAGTGCAGGAGCTGTGCGAGGTGATCCGGGTCGCTTACGACCCGGCCGCCGCGGTGCTGATCGACCGGGCGCACGCCGCGGGTGAGACTCCCGAACTGAGCTGGACGGACGTCGGCCCGACCGCCCACCAGGCGAACTGGGACTCCTATGTCCACGACTCCGCGGTGTCCTGCAGTTGGCTGATGACGAGCCCACCGCGCGGTGTTGTGCAATCGGGCATCCTCTCGCGGCTGCTGGCGCCGCACCGCGACATCGCACGCAAGCGGGTCACCCTGCTGTATCGGCCGATCGACCCGGCGCGCGCGGCGGCGATCGTGGAGGCCGACGTGAACGCGGCGTCGTTCAACGCGACCTCCAGCGCCAAGCCGAGCGCGCGCTCCACCCTGTCGACCCGCTCCGCTCAAGCCACCGCAGCGGAGGAGGCATCCGGCGCGGGCCTGCTGAACTTCGGCCTGATCGTCACCGCCACCGTTCTCGAACGCGGCCGCGTCGCCGACGCGCGGGCGGCCGTCGACAACCTGAGCGCGTCCGCACGGCTGCGGCTGCGTCCGGCGTACGGCAGCCAGGACTCGGCTTTCGCCGCCGGGCTGCCGCTGGGGCTGGTCCTGCCGCGGCATCTGCGCATCCCGAGCGAAGTGCGGGATCAGCTGTGAGCGCGCGGCCGGAGCTGGTGGTGGACCCGATCGAGTCGGCCGATGAGTCGGACGAACTGCCGACGCGGCGCTCGCTCCGCGCCGCCCGTTCGTCGCCCGGGTTGCCTACCGAACCGGGCACCCCGACGAGCGGTGGTGAGACCGCGTGGGTGTGGGAGTGGGACAGCGAGCCGGCGCCGGAATCGAAGGCCGTCGACGCGAGGCGGGCTGCGCGCGTCCCGAAGACAGGTCGCGAAGCGAAGCCGCCCCGCCAATCGAAGGCACCCCGCGAAGCGAAAGCACCCCGCGAAACGAAGCCGCGGAAGATCCCGCACGCCGGCGGCGTAGAACCGAGCCGCACCGCGCCGAGCCGTCCGCTGCGTCCGGGCATCCGCGGCTGGCTGGGCCGCGGCGGCGGCGAGGCCGCGAACGTGCAGGCCGCCGATGAGTTCCGCGGAACCACGGTGCAGATCTGCGGGCTGTACCCGTTCTCGGTCGGTACCGGCACCCCGATGATCGGCGTTCCGCTCGGCAAGAACCTGGCGACGGGTGCGAGCGTGTGCTGCGACCCGATCTCGTGGTTCCAGCGCGCCCAGCTGATCAGCAATCCGTCGATGTTCGTTCTCGGCAAGCCGGGCCTCGGCAAGTCGTCGCTGACGCGGCGGATGGCGGCGGGGCTCGCGGGCTACGGGGTGCTGCCGCTGGTGTTGGGCGATCTCAAGCCCGACTATCTCGACGAGGTCGAGGCGCTGGACGGCCAGGTGATCACCCTCGGACGCGGACGCGGCTACCTGAACATCCTCGATCCGGGCGAAGCCACCCAGGCCGCGACGCGGCTCCGGGAGGCGGCGAGCGCCGCCCTCGCGGAGGCCGAGTCGCTCGAGCGGGCCGGACAGCCCACCGCTCAGGCCCTGGCCCGGCGACGGCAGGGCGCGAAGTGCGAGCGGCTCGCGGAGCAGGTGCTCGCGGATGCGCACGGCCGCCGACTCACGATGGTGTCCGCGCTGCTGACCATCCTGCGTTCAGAACCACCGAGCGACCGCGAGGAGACCATCGTCGATCGCGCCCTGAAGTACCTCGATGAGCAGCACACCGGCGTGCCGGTGCTTTCCGACTTGCTGCGCGTGATCCAGGACGCGCCGGAGCCGGTGCGGCAGGTCGCGCTGGACCGCGGCGACCTCGACCGCTATCGCGAGATCACCGAGAACCTCGAGGCCTCTCTGATCGGCTTGACCACGGGCGGTCGGCTCGGCGAGATCTTCGCCCGGCCTACCACGACGCCGATGAGGCGCGATCGTCCGGTGGTCTACGACGTCTCCTCCGTCGACGACTCCGAGGGCGACTTGCAGGCCGCGATTCTGCTGGCCTGCTGGAGCGCCGGCTTCGGCACGGTGAACGTCGCCTCCGCCCTGGCCGACGCCGAGCTCGAACCGCGGCGGCACTACTTCGTCATCCTCGACGAACTGTGGCGAGCGCTGCGTGCCGGCCGCGGCATGGTCGATCGGGTGGATGCGCTGACCCGCCTGAACCGTGCGCGCGGCGTCGGCCTCGCGATGATCTCGCACACCATGAGCGACCTCCTGGCGCTGGCGACGACGGAGGATCAGATGAAGGCGCGCGGATTCGTGGAACGCAGCGGCATGGTGATCTGCGGCGGCCTGCCCGGTGCGGAGATGCCGCTGCTCACCTCCGCCGTGCCGCTCTCTCGGGCCGAGCAGGACATGCTGACCTCCTGGCAGGATCCGCCGGCCTGGGATCCGTTCTCCGGTCACGAGGCGGAGCCGCCGGGTCGAGGACGGTTCCTGATCAAGGTCGGTGGTCGACCGGGCATCCCGATCCGGGTGGAACTGACCGCTGCGGAGTACGGGATCAACGACACCAACAAGCTATGGCACGAACGCTCGCGCACGGGGCGCTCGAACGAGCATCGGGCGCAGCCGTGACGGCGCCCGCTCGGAACCGGATGCGGGAGCCCGGTCGGCGCGGGGATGACGCCGTTCTTCTCGCGATCGCGCTGAGCGTCCTCGCGATCATCGCCGTGTTCTGGTTCGCGCTCGCGGCGGGATCCGCACTGAGCGGCGCGAATCCGGCATTGCCACGGGATCCGTTCGAGGTCGTCGGCGGGCTCGTCGACGGCACGGTGGTCTGGCCTGCGACGTCGTCGGCACTGGCGGCGGTCGGCGTGGCGCTCCTGGTCACCCTCCTCGTCTGCATCCTGCGAGCGCGTTCCCGGGCGCGCCCTGGCCTGGACCATCTGGCGCGGTACCTCGCCGGGCCGCGGGAACTCGCCCATCGGATGCGGCGCGAGGCGCTGCGGACATCGACGCGCTTGGGGGTGAGCGGCTCGCCGGGCATCCCACTCGGTGCGCTCGTGCAGGGCGGCGCCACGGTGTTCGCCTCGTACGAGGACATGATGATCCTGATCGCCGGCCCGCGGGTGGGCAAGTCGACCGGCCTCGTGATCCCCGCGATCCTGGCCGCCCCAGGTGCCGTGGTGACCACCTCCAACAAGCGCGACGTCCTCGACGCGACCCGCGACGTCCGCGCGTCGAGCGGTGAGGTGTGGGTGTTCGATCCGCAACGAGTCGCGCTGGAGCCGGCGAGCTGGTGGTGGAATCCGCTCAGCTCGGTGACCGACGACACCAAGGCGGAGAGGCTGGCCCAGCACTTCGCCGCCGGCTCGAAGACACCGGGAGCCGCCGAGGACGCGTTCTTCGATCCGAAAGGTCAGAGCTTCCTCGCCGGACTGCTTCTGGCTGCGGCGGTCGGGCGTCGGCCCGTGTCGCAGGTGTACACCTGGCTGACGAATCCGTCGGACGCGGAACCCATCCGCTTGCTCGAAGACGCCGGCTTCGACCGCATCGCGGACGGCGTCGCCGGCGTCCAGCGCTCGACCGAGAAGCTGCGCGACTCGGTGTACCAGACCGCGGAGAAGATGGCGGGCTGTCTGAAGAACTCCGGCATCGAGACCTGGGTGAATCCCGATCCGCGGCGACCACGACCGGAATTCGACCCGCGTGCTTTCGTCCGCGGCTCCGGCACGCTGTACTCCCTGTCGAAGGAGGGTGCGGGCAGTGCCGGTCCGTTGGTCACGGCGCTCACGGCCGCCACGATCGAGGCGGCGGAAGAACTCGCGGCGAATTCGCCGTCCGGCCGACTGCCGACCCCGCTGCTCGGCGTCCTCGACGAGGCGGCGAACGTGTGCCGGTGGAGCGAGCTCGCGGACCTCTATTCGCATTTCGGCTCGCGCGGCATCCCGATGCTGAGCGTGTTCCAGTCCTATTCCCAAGGAGTCGCCGTCTTCGGTCGCGACGGGATGCGCAAGCTGTGGAGCGCCAGCACCGTCAAGCTCTACGCGGGCGGGGTCGCGGAAACCGAGTTCCTCGGTGAGCTTTCGGAACTGATCGGGAGCTACGACCGCGAGACCTCCTCCGTCTCGTTCTCGCGCGACACCCGAACGGTCTCGCGAGCCCTCAGCCGGGAGCGGATCCTGGAGGTGCAGCAACTCGCCGACCTGCCGCGTGGTCGGGCGGTGCTGTTCTCCAGCGGCGCCCGGGCGACGCTGCTGCGAACGGTTCCGTGGCACCGCGGGCCGCACGCGAACGCGATCCGCGCCTCCCTCGCGAAGCACGACCCGGCGCACTCGGAACGCTGAACATGACCGAAATCGCTGAGGGGACGTTCTACGGCTCGGCCGACGAGTTCTTGCGGCGTTGGCTCCGCTTCGCGTACCGCCGCACGGTCAGCCGTCCGGGCCGCGGCGAGCTGCGCTGGCGCGCCGACTGGTGGCGGGTGGAGGAGGCGCTCGGCCGGATCGAGGCGATGTGGCGCTCGTGGGAGCAGGCGCGACTCGATCCGGTCGGCATGACGAACTGGTGGCTGTACGTGGCGGATCCGATGATGCGGGTGCTGCTCTCGAGCGACGGGCCGTTCGCCGGGTCCGCGGATGAGAACCGGCCGGGCGAGCCGCTGCCGTACGCCGCGCCGCCGGCGGGGATGTTCGCGGCGGATCGGTGGGCGGACGCCGCTGCAGGCTGAGACTTCCGGTAGAAACGGGCGCACCGCGGCGGGCGACGTTCAGGCTGGAGCCATGCGCCGTCACGCCGTCGCCGTCGCCCTGCTCGCGGGAGCCGCGCTCGTGGGCTGCAGTCTCACGGGCTGCTCCCCCGCCGGGCCCGCCGCGGACTCCGACGCAGCGAATCCGTCGTCCCCGCCGCGACCGACCGCCTCGACGACTCCGGTACCGCTGCCCACCCCGGTCCGGCTGATGACTCCGACCGGCGAACCGACGGTCGTCGCGGAGGAACTCGACGCGCCGTGGTCGATCCGACTGCTCACCGATGGCACAACCCTGGTGAGCGAGCGCGACACCGCGTTGATCCGCGAGATCGCGGGCGACGGTACCGTGCGCGATGTCGGCGAGGTGCCGGGAGTCCGGCCCGGCGGCGAGGCGGGGCTGCTCGGTCTGGCCCTCGCGCCGGGCGACGAAGGGACGCTCTACGCCTATGTCACCGGCGCGGAGGACAACCGCGTGCTGTCCATCCCGCTGCGAGGCGACTCCGGATCGCGAACGCTGGGAGAGCCGACGCCGATCCTCACGGGCATCCCGAAGGCGGGCAATCACAACGGCGGCCGCATCGCCTTCGGCCCGGACGGGATGCTCTACGTCACGGTGGGCGATGCTGGCGACGCCGCGCGCGCCCAGGACCCGGTCTCCCTGGGCGGCAAGATCCTCCGGATCGCCCCGGACGGCTCCGTTCCCGCCGACAACCCGACCGCCGGCTCTCCGGTCTACACCCTCGGACACCGCAATCCGCAGGGCATCGCGTGGACGGACGACGGCAGGATGTGGGCCAGCGAGTTCGGCCAGAACACGTGGGACGAGCTGAACGCGATCACTCCCGGCGCGAACTACGGTTGGCCGGCGGTCGAGGGTGTCGCCGATGACAGGCGTTACGTCGACCCGATCGCCCAGTGGGCGACCGACGACGCCAGCCCGAGCGGCCTCGCCGCGATCGGCGACACGCTCTTCGTCGCCGCGCTGAAGGGTGAGCGGATCTGGTCGGTCGACGTGGCCGACGGCATCGGGACGCCGCAGGCCTGGTTCGCGGGCGAGTACGGCCGCATCCGCGACGTGGCGGAGGGTCCCGGCGGAACCCTCCGCTTCGTCACGAACAACACGGACGGTCGCGGCGATCCTTCAGACGGCGACGACCGCCTGTGGCAGGTCGGGCTGGTCTCGGGCTGATCAGCGCCCGCGGTCCTCGGTGTGCTCCGGGCTCGGGGGCGTTTTCAGGCCAGGATCCGTTGACCTGCCGGATGACGGCGTCGCGGGTTTCGGAAAAGCCTCATGAGCACGGGTGAGGGAAGGACCGGATCGCTCGAACGACGGCTCAACGACGCGCCAGCCTGAGCCGGGGAGCCATGCCAGGTTCGGCTCGGAGGTCGCGCTCGACATCGCTGGTTGAATGAATTCGGTCACGATCTCCATCGCCTCCGCGAATCCCGTCCGACCCGCGAGCGCCTCGACGGGGCCGGCGACCACGGGGTAGCGCTGCCGCCAAGCGTCAGACACCGCGAACTCGCGATCGGTCAAGCCCTGAAGGCGCAACTTGCTCTGCAGTGTCACTCGAAGTTCGGAGAGGTCGACCCGCTGAGTCCGCGCGATGAGAACAAGGTCGACCAGATCCTTCACGCGCGTGCTTTCGCGTCCGCCGGCATAGGTGGACAACGTCGCGACGACCTTATCCGCGATCTGATCGGTGATCGGAAACAAGCGATAGGGCGACGATGGTAGCGGACGAGGGAGGATCAACCGGTTCGCGGGCTGCACGACCTCGACACGGCCGACCGGCGGCATGCCCACGACGAGGTCGACGGGGATTTCGCCCTTCTTGGAACCGTTGATCTCGTAAGCGTCGAAGGTCAGCCTTCGCAGCAGGAGTCCTGGCTGATTCTCCGAATGGCCCCACCATCGCTTCGACGTCTTCCGAGTTCGAATCGCAGGTGGTCGCCGAGATCCCTTCCGACGAGTTCCTCCAGCGCAGCCTGCGCGCTATCGAGATCGCCCCGCGAAGGAGCCGAGAGATCGACGTCCTGCGTACGGCGCGAGTTCGCGACCCGCGCCAGCATGGCCGACCCTCCCTTGAGGAGCCATTCGGAACGATCGCCATCAGCGAAAACCCGGCAGAGGAAGCGATCGTGCTGCGCCTGGAGGAGGCGGGTGCTGACATCCTGCGAACTCGCGCCCGTCGCGAGGTCCCGCTGCGCTCCTGCCTTCAACGCTTGAGAGACGGCCTTCCAACTCGCGTAGGAGTCAGGCATTGCGGTAGGCCGATGCGAACCCGGCCTGATCGAGGAGATCGAGGGCGAAGTCCTCGCCACTCGCGAACTGATTCGCCGCGGCCGAGCCGTCGAGGTACCGGCAGAAATCGGCGAAGCGCAGGAACCGCCCTTGGAGACAGGCATCGCGAAGCGCATCCACGACGAGGGAGAGATCCTCGTATGCGACGAGGTCCGCGAGCACACGCTCGATCGTCAGGGTCGGCACACAGTCGACGTGAGTCACTTCTCGCGTGACGAGGCGGCGGGCCGTCAGCCGAACTCCCGCAACCTTCGTGTCGCGCCGGCTCGGCACGATGAAGTCGTAGCCGTCCGGGTACCAGTCGCCGATACCGTGCAGGATCGTCGCCAGGCGTCCGGCCGCCACCAGCGCCGGCACCCCATCCTCCGTCGGCGGCAGCGCTGCGCCACCGAGCGCCAGCCAGGTCGCGAAGATGTCCTCATGCTCGAGCTCCGGCGCACCGGCCATCCGGTAGACGCCGTGCGCGACCCGCGACACCGAGCCGGTGGCAGCGAGCCGGGACATCACCTTGCGAGAGACGCCGACCTGTTCGGCCTGCGCCGTGGTGATCAGGCCCCAGCGCTGCATCGCGACATCGCCGAGACGCTTCATGGTGGATTCGGGCACGGAATCGATTGTCTCAAAAAATGGGGACAAAAGCTGTGGATCCATGAACGGATCCAGAGCCGGATCCGCAATCGGATCGGCGAGGACGAGGGAGTTGGACACGGGACAGCTTTCGATTCGAGTCGCGTTCGCCCCCGATCGCGTTGTGTCACCCATACTAGGCACATTCTGAAGCGCAACGCCGACCGCGGGCCGGACCGATCGCGCCACATTCCGCCTAAACTCCATAGGGCGGCCCGAGTGCCGCCCAGCCTCCCCTCCGCGCGTGTCCAGAGAGAGCATCGTCCTGAGCATCATCATCCGCCACGACCCCGCCACCCTGCGCGAGGAGATCGACGTCGACGCCGCCTCCGAGCGCCTCGACGAGATCGGCACCCTGCGCAGCCTCGCCGCACTGAACGAGAAGGTGGAGCTGCTGCGTCTGCTCGGTCGCCTGGACGAGGCGTGGGACGTCGCGAACGAGGCCGTCCGCCGCTCCCGCTTCTCAGGAGACCGCGCCGAGCTGCTCTCCGCGCGCGTGCGTCGCGCCCGCCTGATGCAGTTGCGCGGCACGACCGACGCCGCCCTGTCGGAGCTGTCGCTGTGCGTCGATGAGGCCTTCACCCACGAGTGGCACGCCGAGCACGCCTTCGCACTGCGTCACCGCGGTCTCACCCTGTTCGATCTGGGGGATTTCGGCGCCGCCGCCCGCGATTTCGACGCGGCCGCCGCCCTCGGTAGCAGGATCGGCCTGCCGGAGGAGGATCTGGAGCTGCCCCGCCTCGGCTTCGTCGCCGCGAGCGAGGCGCACGACGAGTCGCTCCGCGATCGACGCGAGGGCGGACCGGTCCGCGGTCGTCGGCGCGCCGACGAGGAGTAGCTGATCATTCGTTGTCGGATGCTCGGGTTACGGTCTGTGCATGGCTGATCTCGACCGAGTCCGGGTCTGGGCGGATGCCCTGATCCGACTGCATTTAGACCCCTCCTGGAGTTTCGACTTCGACAACGCGAAGACGCGCGGCGGCGCCTGCCACTGGGGCAGCAAACGCATCACCGTCTCGCGCTACCTCGCCGCCCGCTGGGCCGACGACGAGGTGCACCAGACCCTGCTGCACGAGGTCGCACACGCGATGTCAGGCCATCAGGAGGGTCACGGAGCACTGTGGCGTCGCAACGCCGCCGCGATCGGCTACGTGGGCGACCGAACGCACAGCAACGAAGTCGCCAACGAACTCGCACCGTGGGTCGGCTCCTGCCCCCGCGGCCACCTGTTCTACCGGCACCGGCGGCCGGCTCGGGCCCTGGCCTGCGGCACGTGCAGCCGCGGATTCGATCACGCGAACGTGATCGAGTGGCGAAAGCGCGAGATCAGCGCTGAGCAGCGTCGCGCGGCGCGGGTCGACCAGCCCTGACCGAGCGCGCACCCTGACCGACGACGCACCGTAACCGACGACAATGGTTAGGTGAGCACCGAGACAGCCCCCTCCCGCGACATCGCCACGGGCCAGTGGCTCGAGCCCGACGACGGCCCGCGCTGGTGGTTCGACTCGGGCTCGATCGCTTTCGATTTCGCCTACACCGGTGACCTCGGCGAGTCAGAACTCATCCCCGACGCCCAGACACTGGCCGCGTGGCTCAGCGAGCGTTTCGGTGCGGTCGACGCGCAAGCGCGCGAGGTGCAGCCCGCGGATGCGCTGATGCTGCGCGGAGCGATCGCTCGCCTCGCCCGGGCCTCGGCCAATGGTGCGGCGGACCTCGACCCCGCCGACATCGACGTGGTCAACCTGTTCGCCGCGACTCCCGACATCCCACCCGCGTTGCCCGGTGGATCGCGTCAGGCCGGGCGTACTCGAGCGAGTGGACGCCAGGCGTTGGCTACGATCGCCCGTGAGGCCGTCGCCGTGTTCGGCGGCGCCCGCATCCGCGAGTGCGGAGCGGACGACTGCACGATGATCTACGTGGACACCTCGCGCTCGGGCACGCGGCGCTGGTGCTCGATGCAGCGGTGCGGCAATCGCGCCAAGGTGCGCGCGCACCGGGCGCGGGCCGCGACACGCCGACAGCACGAGACACCTAGTCCGTGACCTGGACTTCCTTCCAGAACGCGACGTAGTTCGAGAAGTCCTTACCGACGCGGTCGAACGCGGTCGGATAGGGGTGCGGATACGACCACGCGCGGTCCTTCAGCAGTCCATCACCGGACTGCACCGAGAAGTACTGGCACTCGCCCTTCCATGGGCAGGTGTACGGCGTGGGGCTCTTCTCGAGGAGTTCGGCGTTCACGCTCTCCGGCGGGAAGTACCAGTTGCCTTCGATCGAGATCAGCTCGGCATCCGGTGCCTCGGCGAGCACGACGTCGTTGAGTACGGCCTTCATCAGTGGGCTCCTCCAGTGGCGGCTCGGGCGTCCGCCCCTCCCTGAACGCTACGCCGCTCGGGACACGACGTCGACAGCGTCGGACGAGTCGACCCGGCTGAGCGCGGCGAGTTCGTCCGCCCGGCCGGCGTCGCGCAGCAGACGCCCCGACGCGGAGGCCGAGAACAGGTGCACGCAGGCGCGCTTGAGGCCGTCGAACGCGGCGCTCGCCACGGCGGCGTCGGGCGAGGTGTGATCGATGCCGAGCGCGATCAGCGCGTCGATCAGGGCGCCGGCGGCGAGCTGGTCCTCGACAGCGTGCCGCACCTGGCCGTGCTCGTCAGCGTCGCCCGCAGCGATGACGTTCACACTCGTGCGGCCACCGTTCTCGATCTGGCGCTCGAGGATCCACTGCGCGACCGCCGAGCGGTTCGCCAGGGTGGCGCTCACGACAAGGCCGCCCGGCCGTTCGACCGCCGCGGCGTCGGAGGGCAGGGCGTCAGAGGGCAGGGCGTCGACGAGCACGGTGATGTGCGCGGGAGCCAAACGGGCCAGGCCCGCCGCGCCCCACTCGAAGCGGATCTGGTACGTCGACTGGTCGTAAGCGGTGGTATCGGTCACCCGACAAAGTTAGGGCACCGCGCGACCACGGGAGGTCGCGGGATCACGGGGACTCGACGCTCGATCCCATCGCCTGCGCGATGATCCGGAAGTCCTCCGGCGTGATCTCGATCAGCCCGAGTCGCAGCTGATAACCCCAGTTGGGCGCCGAGGTGAGCGCCAGCACGGGCTTCAGGGGCGCGATCGGCGCGGCCTCGGCCGCCGCATCCCACCGCATCCGCCGGCGCCACGGCCGGAACTCGCCGTCGTCGGCCTGCCACGGCTCCCCCTCGGCCACCATGCCGATCGCGGTGAACTGCTGCAACGTCTCGCCGCCCTCGAGGTCGGTCTTGGGCGAGTAGTAGACGAACGCGTCGCCGGGGCGCAGCCGTGAGACACCCGCCTTCGAGCCGTGATTGATCTGCGCGATGCCCAACTCGACACCGCGCAGCACGTGCGCCCGCTGCACCACCGCGAGCCAGGCCTTGGGTTCATCCGTCATGCCTTGAGTTCTACCGCAGTCCACCGACATCGAGCGCAAGCATGCCGACGCACAGCCGGGACGGGCCAGACTGAGGGCATGAGAGTTCTGCTCAAGCACGTGCTCGACGTCGATGCGGATGCGGCCTGGCGCGCCCTGCAGAGTCCGGCGGTCTTCCAGGAAGTCTCCGCGCCGTGGATCGGAGCCTCCTCGCTGGACGGAGGCTTCCCGACGCGCTGGCCGCTGGGGTCGAATGAGGTGGCACTCGACGCGTTCGGGGTGATCCCCGTCGGCGCCCAGGAGATCCTGCTGTCGTACCGGCGAGTGCCCTCGGAACCCGGCGTGCGCATCCTGCGCGACAGCGGCGGCCCCCTCTCGGGCGCATTGCGGCTGGTCACCAGCTGGGACCACCGGATGGCGGTGTCGCCGCTGCCGGATGGGCGAACGCTCTTCCGCGACCAGCTCACCTTCGATGCCGGCGCGATGAACCTCGCCGTGTGGCCGACGCTCTGGGCGCTGTGGCAGTGGCGGGGTTCGCGGATCAGGACCCTCGCGCCGTCCTGGGCTTTCGAGCCCGAGGAGACGAGCGCATGATCACTCCGGAGGAGACCGTCGAGCTCTCGCGCAACGACCTCCTGCACTTCCGCTGGCCCGGCGGCCAGGAGCCGGAGGAGCACGAGGCCGAGCATCCCGTGCAACGCCTGGCGACGGCGATCGAGGTCGCCGACTGGCGTCGGCACGTGCACACGATGTACGCCGAGGTTCGTCGCCTGGCCAACATCGATCTGCTCGCGGCGCACGCGTCGTGGATCCGCGCCCGCAACGCGCTCTTCGCGCGCCATCCCGCGACCCCGTTGCTGCCCGAGGCGCGGGCGCACTTCCGCTCACTGCCGGTCGCCCCGTACGACGCGGCCTGGCGATTCGAACTCGAGGTACAGCCCAGCCCCGAGGAGCGCCGGATGGAGGTGGAGACGGGCACGGACGGCGTTGTGCCCTTCGAGCTGATCGGCACGGTGCAGATCCCGCAGACCGGCTCATTGGATGTCTGGCGGCTGGCCTCCTACGGCGGCGGCCTGTTCGTTCCGGTCAAAGACGCCCTCGCCGGAGCGCCCGGCGGGACCTACGGCGGCGGGCGGTACCTGCTGGACACGGTGAAGGGGGCCGACCTCGGCACCGGGAGGGCGCCGTCCACCGTGGTCCTCGACTTCAACTTCGCGTACAACCCGTCCTGCGCCTACGATCCCGCCTGGGCCTGCCCGCTCGCCCAGGCCGGCAACACCGTGCCGGTCGAGATCCCCGTGGGCGAGCGCTACCGGGGCTGACCCAGGCGGTTCCGTTATCGTGCGGCCTGGCGCGTCGGCGCGTCGGAAAGCAGGAAACGCTATGCCCCAGCCCGTCCTCCTCATCACGGGTACCTCCAGTGGAATCGGCCTCGCGGCGGCTGTCGAGGCCGCCCGCTCCGGATGGCAGGTGGTCGCGACGCTACGCGACCTGGAACGGGCCGACGCGCTGCGCGCCGCCGCGACGCAGGCGCGCGTCGACGTGGACATCCGTCGCCTGGATGTGACCGAGCCGGAGTCGATCGCCTCCTGTCTCGCCGGCGTCGCGTCCGACTACGGTCGCCTGGACGCGCTGCTCAACAACGCGGGAGCGGGGCACCTCGGCACGATCGAGTTGGAGAGCGTCGACGCCGTACGCGGCGTGATGGAGGTCAACTTCTTTGGGGTGGTCGCCGTGACGAAGGCGGCGATGCCGCTGCTGCGCGAGTCGCGCGGCCGGGTGGTCACGGTGTCCAGCGTGGGCGGAGTGATCGGACAGCCGTTCAACGAGGCGTACTGTGCGGCGAAGTTCGCGGTGGAGGGCTTCACGGAGTCGTTCGCCTCGGTCGCCGCGACCGTCGGCGTGCGGGTCAGCGTGGTGGAGCCCGGCGCCGTGCGCAGCGACTTCGTGGCGAACGTCGACGTGGACCGCAATACGCTGCTGGCGGAGGCCGGGCCGTACGCGCCCGCGCTCGGCGCCTACCTCGATCGAACGGGCGCGGCCTTCGCCTCACCCAACGCGCAGACCCCGGAGGAGGCCGCCGCGGTCGTCCTCGCCGTCCTCGCCGCGCCGGAACCGCCCGCTCGTGTGCAGACCTCCGACTGGGCCCGCGCCTTCGTCGGCCTCAAGTACGTCGACACCGACGGCTCCACCGTCCAGTCCGCCATGGCGGACTGGCTCGCCGACTGAGCTCCCGGCGCCCGCCCGCCCGCCGGCCCGCCTGCCCACCCGCGTACCTCGCGAAATTTCGCGAGATTCGGCGCTGCGGACGAGGTGCGCCGCCGCGGCCGCCGATCTCGTCCGCACATCGCGATTCCGTGGGCTGGCGCACGGGCAGCCGCCGAAACGGCGAATCTCGCGAAATTTCGCGAGGCAGGGTGGGCGTCGGGTAGGGTGGTGGCTGTGTGAGCGCGATGACTGCGCTCCCCCGCGTCGTAGAACGCCCATTCACGCCGGCAGGAGCATGCTCCCCGGCCATCTGGCTGCAGCGTCGGTGTTCATGGTCCACCCGGATCCCTGATCTCCTGCGCCACTTCGTACGGCGAACGGATGTGACCTCCGTCACCTTCGCCCGAACAAGCCGATACTCACAAGCCCTGTGCTCGCCGAGTCGGCTGATGCCCGAAAGGCACCACCCCTATGTCTGATTTCTCCACTCTCGGAGTTCCGGCTCCCCTCGTCGCCGCCCTCGCGGCGAACGGGATCACCGAGCCCTTCCCGATCCAGGTCGACACCTTGCCCGACACGCTGAACGGCCGCGATGTGCTCGGCCGCGGCAAGACCGGCTCCGGCAAGACCCTGGCCTTCTCCATCCCGATGATCTCGCGCCTCGGCGGCAAGCTGGCCGGCGGCCGCCGCCGCCCGGGTCGCCCGCTGGGTCTGGTGCTCGCACCGACGCGCGAGCTCGCCACCCAGATCACCGCCGCCATGGCCCCGCTGGCGGATGCCTACGGCATCGTGACCACCACGATCTTCGGCGGCGTCTCGCAGCAGCGTCAGGTCGCCGCGCTCAAGCAGGGCGTCGACATCGTCGTGGCCTGCCCCGGCCGCCTCGAGGACCTGATGAAGCAGGGCTTCGTCAACCTCGACGCCGTCGAGATCACCGTGCTCGACGAGGCCGACCACATGGCCGACCTGGGCTTCCTGCCCGTCGTCACGCGCATCCTGGACAAGACCCCCCGCGGCGGACAGCGCCTGCTGTTCTCGGCCACGCTCGACAACGGCGTGGACAAGCTGGTCAAGAAGTACCTGCAGAACGAGGTGCTGCACTCGGTCGACGAGGCCAACTCCCCCGTCGCGCTGATGACCCACCACGTCTTCGAGGTCGACGGCGTCGACGCGAAGAACGCGCTGGTGAAGAAGCTCGCCTCCGGCACCGGTCGCCGCATCCTGTTCATGCGCACCAAGCACCACGCGAAGAAGCTCGCGAAGCAGCTGACCGAGCAGGGCATCCCGTCCGTCGACCTGCACGGCAACCTCTCGCAGGTCGCCCGCGATCGCAACCTCGCGGCCTTCGGCGCCGGCGACGTGAAGGTGCTCGTCGCCACCGACGTCGCCGCCCGCGGCGTGCACGTCGACGACGTCGAGCTGGTCATCCACGTCGACCCGCCGATGGAGCACAAGGCGTACCTGCACCGCTCGGGCCGCACCGCCCGCGCCGGTTCGGAGGGTGACGTCGTCACCGTCGTGCTGCCCACGCAGCGCGGTGACGTGAAGACGCTGCTGCGCAAGGCCGCCATCCAGGTGACCCCGCAGCTCGTCCACGCCGACTCCGCTCCCGTGAACGCCCTCGTCGGCGAGATCGCCGCCTTCGTGAAGCCCGCTCCCAAGGCGGCGGAGCCGCAGCGCGGCCAGTCGCAGGGCGGCCGCTCGCAGGGTGCCAACGCTCAGCGCAAGCGCGCGAACCGCGACGGCGCCCCGGTGTCGCACGGCACCGAGCGCTCGGCGGACGCGCGCCCGCGTCGCGACCGCAGCGGCCGCACCGCAGAGGCCCCCGCTGCCGGTCGCGGTCAGCGCAGCGGCGGCGCCGGTCGCGGTCGCTCGGCGGCTCCCGCCGGTGGCTCGCGCTCGTTCTACAGCACCTCCACCACCGGCGGTGCCGGCGCTGCGCCGGAGCGCTCCGAGCGTTCCGACCGCTCCGACCGTGGCGGCAACGGCGGCGGCGCGCGCCGTCAGGGCCGTCGCGCCCAGGGCTAGAGCTGCTCATCCGAAGGCCGCCCCGACCTCCCGTCGGGGCGGCCTTCGTCATTCCCCGGCGTTCCGCGTTGCTATCCTGATCGACTTGCCGAACGGCGGATGGAGGAGGGGCGATGACCGATGCGCTGCAGCTGTTGAGCGACGTTGCGATCACCGGGCGCCCGCTCGACGCGGCCGATCGGGAGCGCGTCGCCGACCAGCGCGACGCCGCCTACGTGCTTTCGCTGCCGGAGCGGTGGGCCGCCGCCACGCGCATCCTGACGCGCGGCCGACACTTCGGCGCCCTGTTCGCCGAACTGCGCGCGACCGGCTGGATCACCCTGCTCCCCGAACTCGACGCGGTGCTGGATGTGCCGCAGGACGTGCGCTGGCACGCCGAGGGTGCTGTGGGTGTGCACCTCGCCCTCGCGGGCGAGGCGGCGGCGGATGCGGCCGAGCGCGACGGGTTGAGCGCGGCCGAGCGCATCCTCGCCGTGGGCGGTGCGCTCCTGCACGACCTCGGCAAGGCGGAGGCCACGCAGATCCACCGGGACGCGAACGGCGCGGTCGTGCGGATCAGCTCGCACGGGCACGATCACGCGGGTGCTCCGCTAGCCGCCGCCCTGCTCGCGCGGCTGGGCGCCCCTGCCTCCGTCGCCGAACCGATCTCGGCCGTCATCCGGGAGCACATGATGCACGTCGGCACTCCGAGCGCACGCGCGGCGCGGCGACTGAGCTCGCGGCTCGAGTCGGGCGGCGCGACCCTGCAGCAGTGGGCTCGCGTCGTCGATGCCGATCTCACGGGGCGTGGCCCGAGCGCGCGCCCGAGTCCGGCGCAGGCCTGGCTCGCCGCAGCGGGAGCGAGCGAGTGATGGACGTCATCCTGAGCGGCGTGGTCGGCTCGACGGCCCACGGACTGGCCGGACCGCAGAGCGACCTCGACCGCGCCGGTGTGTTCCTGATCCCCACGCGCCACCTGCTCGGCTTCGACCGCCCCGCCGAAACCGTGGTGACGACGGATCCCGACGCGAGCTTCCACGAGCTGGAGAAGTTCCTCCGGCTCGCGCTGAAGGCGAACCCGTCGGTGCTGGAGCTGCTCTGGCTGCCCGAGCACGACGCGCGCACGCCGCTCGGCGACGAGTTGGTCGGCCTGCGCGACAGTCTGCTGTCGGAGCGCGCCGTTCGAGCGGCCTTCCTCGGCTACGCGGACGCCCAGCAGCTGAAGCTGCTGCATCGGCAGCAGGGCGACGCCGGGCCGATGACCGGCCGGGCGCTGAAGCATGCACGCCACATCCTGCGGCTGCTGGAGCAGGGCCGCGAGCTGCTCGCCGGCACGATGTCGGTCGCAGTGCGCAACCCCGCGTTCTACCGCGATGTGCTGCCGACGCTCTCCTTCGCGCAGTTCGAAGCGCTCCGTGACGAGGCCCGCCGCGCCTTCGAGGCGACGCCGAGCGCGCTGCCCGAGCATCCGGACAGCGCCGGGGTCGAGGCCTGGCTGATCGGCGTCCGCCTCAGGTCCCTCTGACGCCCCCGCGAGATGCCTCTTCGGTGCACGACACGCCGTGAAGGGCGTACACAAGTGGCATCTCGCGGGAGGGCTCGCTGGTCAGGCGAGCTTGCCGACGGAGGCGAGAGCCGCGCGCAGCAGCGCGCCGCGACCGCCCTCCATCTCGTCGGAGATCTCGGGCGACGCGGCCTCGGCCGGCGTCATCCACGTCAGCTCCAGAGCGTCCTGGCGCGGATCGCAGGTACCGGTGACCGGCACGACATAGGCCAGCGAGACCGCGTGCTGACGCTCGTCCGTGAACGCGCCCATCCCCGGCAGCGGGAAGTATTCGGCGACGTGGAACGGATTCGGGCTGGCCGGCAGCAGCGGGAACGCCATCGGGCCGAGGTCCTTCTCCAGGTGCCGGAACAGCGCATCCCGCAGGGTCTCGCCGTACATCACGCGGCCGGAGACGATCGTCCGGGTGATCTGCCCGGCGGCGGTGGCGCGCAGCAGCACGCCCACCTCGGTCACCTGCCCGAGGCCGTCGACCCGCACGGGGACCGCCTCGACGTACAGCAGCGGCAGTCGGCGACGGATCTCGGCGAGTTCCTCGTCGGAGAGCCAGCCGGAGTTGGGGTCAGGGGTGCGCACGTCCATGGTCCATTCTTACCCGGATCGGATGTCGGTCTCGTTTCGGCTGGCACGCACGCGATGATGGACGGATGCGTCTGGATGCGAATGCGGTGATGTGGTCGGCGAGCGCGAAGGATCGCGCGGGCCGCCCGTTGCTGGTGCTGCTGCACGGTCTCGGCTCGCACGAGGGCGACCTGTTCTCCCTCGGCGCCTACCTGCCGCTGCACCCCGTCCTCGCCTCGCTGCGGGCACCGATCGATCTGGGCGGCGGCGCGAACTCGTGGTTCCCGCTGCAGCTGCCGCTCGATCCCGAGGCCGACTTCCTGGATCCGGCCGACGTCGACACGGCGGCGGATGCGGTGCTCGGCTGGCTCGACGAGTTGCGGCACGATGCACCGATCGGTCTGATCGGCTTCTCGCAGGGCGGCGCGACCGCGCTGCAACTGCTGCGGCGCGATCCTGAGCGTTTCGCGTTCGCGGCGGTGCTCTCGGGGTTCGTCGCGCCGAGCATCGATGCGGCGGCGGATGCGCGTCTCGCGCAGCGTCGGCCCGACGTGTTCTGGGGGCGCGGCACCCTCGACAGCGTGATCCCGCCGCGCGCGATCGCGCAGACCGCCGCGTGGCTGCCGGAGCACACGACCCTCGACGCCCGGGTCTACGAAGGCGTCGCCCACGGCGTCAGCCAGGGGGAGCTCGCCGACGTGAGCGCCTTCATCCGCTCGGGCTTCGCACGCGCGCTGTCGTCCTGAGCGGCGGTCCGCCTCCCCCGCGCCCGCGCACGTCCGCGAAATTTCGCGAGATTCGGTACTGCGGACCAGATCCATCGCCGCGGCGGCCGATCTCGACCGCAACCCGGCATCTCGCTGGCACGGCGCCGAAGCAGCGAATCTCGCGAAATTTCGCGGCACGACCGGCGCGGCACGACCGGCACGGCACGACCGGCGCACGCGGATCAGCGCAGCACGTCGTGGATGCGGATCCAGCGCCCGCGCGTCAGCCGGAGGATCTGGGCGCGCTCCAGGGCGGCCATCGTCCGCACCGTGTCGATCACGGCGGTCGACACCTCGGCCGCCTCGGCGTCGTCGACGCCGGTGAAACGGATGGTGATCCGCGGCTCGCCCCGCACCACGGCGATGCCGCCGGCCTCGAGGGTGGTGAGGGCTGCGGCCGCCTCGCCGGCCGCGGGCACGACCGCGGCGGGGTCCACGCCCGCAGCGAGCGACCCGATCGTGATCACCACGCGGTACGAAGGCATACCCGATGCTCCCGCGAGATGCCACTTCTGTACGCGACACGCCGGGCGGGGCGTACAGAAGAGGCATCTCGCGGGGAAGGGCGGATCGCCGTGAGCGCAAGCCCGATTCAGTGTCGGAGGTGCAGGGCAGGATGGAGGTATGGCGGAGATCCTCGATCGATTCTCCCCGGCGACCCGCGAGTGGTTCGCCGGGGCGTTCCCCGAGCCCACCGCGGCGCAGCTCGGGGCGTGGACGGCGATCTCCTCCGGCCAGCACGCGCTCGTCGTCGCGCCGACCGGCTCGGGCAAGACGCTCTCGGCGTTCCTGTGGGCGATCGACCGGCTGGTCGCGCTCCCCCGCCCCGAGAATCCGTTGCACCGCACCCGAGTGCTCTACGTCTCGCCGTTGAAGGCGCTCGGCGTCGATGTCGAGCGCAACCTGCGCGCGCCGCTGGTCGGCGTCACGCAGACGGCGAAGCGCCTGGCCGAGTCCGGCATCGGCGCCGAACCGGCGGTCGTCACGGTCGGCGTGCGCTCCGGCGACACCAGCTCGGCCGACCGGCGGATGCTGGCCAAGACCCCGCCCGACATCCTGATCACCACGCCCGAGTCGCTCTACCTGATGCTCACCTCCGCCGCCCGCGAGACGCTCAAGGGTGTCGAGACGGTGATCGTGGACGAGGTGCACGCCGTCGCCGCCACCAAGCGCGGCGCCCACCTCGCCGTGAGTCTGGAACGGCTGGATGCGCTGCTCACGAAGCCGGTGCAGCGCATCGGCCTCTCAGCCACGGTACGACCGCGCGAGGAGGTCGCCCGCTTCCTGGCCGGCCGCGCGCCCGTGAGCATCGTCGCGCCCACCTCCACCAAGAAGTGGGAACTGCGGGTCATCGTGCCCATCGAAGACATGTCGGAACTCGGCGCGGCCCCGCCGCAGGAGGGCTCGACCAGCGGACCGTCCGGCCCGCAGAACGGCTCGATCTGGCCGCACGTGGAGGAGTCGATCGTCGATCGGATCCTGGAACAGAAGTCGACCATCGTCTTCGCCAACTCGCGCCGCCTGGCGGAACGCCTCACGGCGCGACTGAACGAGATCTACGCGGAACGCAGCCAGCCCGCCGAAGAGCCCGTGCCCGCAGAACAACCCGTGCTCGTCGGCCGCGCACCGGCCGCGCTGATGGGCGCCGCCGGCCAGACCTCCGGCTCGGGCCAATCCGCTCCGGGAACCGACCCGCTGCTCGCCCGCGCCCACCACGGTTCGGTCAGCAAGGAGCAGCGCGCGCTGATCGAGGACGACCTCAAGTCGGGCCGGCTGCGCTGCGTGGTCGCCACTTCCAGCCTCGAACTCGGCATCGACATGGGTGCCGTCGACCTGGTGGTGCAGGTCGAGACGCCGCCGTCGGTCGCCTCCGCCCTGCAGCGCGTCGGCCGCGCCGGCCACCAGGTCGGCGAGACCTCTCGCGGCGTGTTCTACCCCAAGCACCGCGCCGATCTGCTGCACTCGGCGGTCGCGACCGAGCGGATGACCGCGGGGCTGATCGAGTCGATCGCCGTGCCCGCGAATCCGCTCGACATCCTCGCCCAGCAGACCGTCGCCGCCACCGCGCTGGAGCCCCTCGACGTCGACGACTGGTTCGACACCGTGCGCCGCAGCGCGCCCTTCGTCGGGCTGCCGCGCTCGGCCTACGAGGCGACCCTCGACCTGCTCGCCGGTCGCTACCCCTCCGACCAGTTCGCCGAGCTGCGCCCGCGCCTGGTCTGGGACCGCGACGAGAACACCCTCACCGGTCGCCCGGGCGCCCAACGGCTGGCGGTCACCAGCGGCGGCACCATCCCCGACCGCGGCCTCTTCGGGGTCTTTATGGTGGGCGAACCCGGCTCCACCGGAAACCGGGTCGGCGAGCTCGACGAGGAGATGGTCTACGAGTCCCGCGTCGGCGACGTCTTCGCGCTCGGCGCCACCAGCTGGCGGATCCAGGAGATCACCTACGACCGGGTGATCGTCACCCCCGCCTTCGGCGAACCCGGCCGGCTGCCGTTCTGGAAGGGCGATTCCCAGGGCCGCCCCGCGGAACTCGGCGAGGCCATCGGCGCGTTCACCCGCGAGATCGCGGGCGCGAAGCCGGCGGATGCGCGTGCCCGCGCCACTGCGGCGGGCCTGGACACCTTCGCCGCCAACAACCTGCTCTCCTTCCTCGACGAGCAGCGGATCGCGACCGGCCAGATCCCGGACGACCGCACCCTCGTGCTCGAACGCTTCCGCGACGAACTCGGCGACTGGCGGCTCGTGCTGCACTCGCCCTACGGCATGCAAGTGCACGCGCCCTGGGCGCTCGCGGTCGGCGCGCGAGTGCGCGAGCGGCACGGCATCGACGGCGCGTGCATGGCCAGCGACGACGGCATCGTCGTGCGCATCCCGGATACGGAGGCCGAGCCACCCGGCGCCGAGCTGTTCCTGTTCGAGCGCGATGAGCTGGAGCAACTGGTCACCACGGAGGTGGGCGGGTCCGCGCTGTTCGCCTCCCGCTTCCGCGAGTGCGCCGCGCGGGCACTGCTGCTGCCGCGCTACAACCCGGGCAAGCGCAGCCCGCTCTGGCAGCAGCGCCAGCGTGCCGCGCAACTGCTCGACGTCGCCCGCGAGTACCCGACGTTCCCGATCATCCTCGAAACCGTCCGCGAGTGCCTGCAGGATGTCTACGATCTGCCCGCCCTGATGCGGCTGGCCAGCCGGCTCGACAACCGCGAGTTGCGCATCCTGGAGGCCGACACCCCGAACGCCAGCCCGTTCGCCCGCTCGATGCTGTTCGGCTACGTCGCCGCCTTTATGTACGAGGGCGACAGCCCGCTGGCCGAGCGCCGCGCTGCTGCGCTCTCGGTCGACGCCGCGCTGCTGGGCGAGCTCCTCGGCCGTGCCGAGCTGCGTGAACTGCTGGATCCGAGCGTGCTGGAGCGCACGGAACAGGAGCTGCAGCGCACCGCGGCCGATCGCCGCCTGCGGGGGCTGGAAGGCGTGGCCGACCTGGTACGCATCCTCGGTCCGCTGACGGCGGAGGAGATCGGGCTGCGGCTGGTGAACGGCGACGTCACCAGCGCCGACACCGCCGCGGCGCCCGCCGCCACGGCCGAGACGGTCGCCGAACACCTCGCGGAGCTGATCGCGGCCAAGCGCGTGCTGCGGTTCTCGCACGCCGGCGCCGAGCGCTACGCGGCCATGGAGGATGCGTCGCGGCTGCGCGACGCGCTCGGCGTGCCGCTGCCGATCGGCGTGCCGGATGCGTTCATCGACCCGGTCCGTGATCCGCTCGGCGACCTGGTCAGCCGCTACGCGCGCACGCACGGCCCCTTCACCGCGCAGGCCGTGGCCGCCCGATTCGGACTCGGCTCGGCCGTGGTGAACGGCACGCTGCGCCGACTCTCCGGCGAGCGCCGCGTGGTCGAGGGCGAGTTCCGCCCCACCGGAACGGGCACCGAGTGGTGCGACACCGAGGTGCTGCGCCGGCTGCGGTCGCGCTCGCTCGCCGCGCTGCGCAAGGAGGTCGAGCCGGTCGATGCCGCGACCTACGGCCGCTTCCTGCCGACCTGGCAGCACGTCGGCGGCACCCTGCGCGGCATCGACGCGGTCGCCTCGGTGATCGATCAGCTCGCCGGCGCGCCCATCCCCGCCTCCGCCTGGGAGACGCTGGTGCTGCCGGCGCGGGTGCGCGACTACTCCCCCGCGATGCTCGACGAGCTCACCGCGACCGGTGAGGTGCTCTGGGCCGGCGCCGGCTCGCTGCCCGGCAACGACGGCTGGGTCAGCCTGCACCTGGCCGACACCGCGCACCTCACGCTGCCGGTGCCCGCCCCCGACGCGACGCCGCTGACGGAGTTGCAGCGCGAGATCGTCGCTGCGCTCGGCTCGGGCGGCGGCTACTTCTTCCGCCAGCTCAGCGACGCGGTCGGCTCGACGGATGACGCGCAGCTGGTGGATGCGCTCTGGCAGCTGGTCTGGGCGGGGCTCGTCAGCAACGACACGCTCGCGCCGCTGCGCACGTTGATCGGAGCGAGCGGCGGCTCCCACCGCCAACCGCGCCAGCCCGCCCGAGCCCGACTGCCCCGTGGGCGCACCTTCGCCCGGCCGAGCATGGTCACCCGCACCGGCCCGCCGACCGCGGGCGGACGCTGGTCGATCGTGCCGCTGGCCGAGACGGATGCGACCATCCGTGGCCACGCGCTCGGCGAGACGCTGCTGGAGCGTTACGGCGTCGTCACCCGCGGCTCCGTTCAGGCCGAAGGCGTCCTCGGCGGCTTCGCGCTCGCCTACAAGGTGCTCAGCGGCTTCGAGCAACAGGGCAAGGCGCGGCGCGGCTACTTCATCGAGAAGCTCGGCGCCGCCCAATTCGGCACCGCCGGTAGCGTCGACCGGATGCGCGCGTTCGTCCGCACGGACGACACGGACGACCGCCGGCCCCGCCCGGTGCTGGCCCTCGCGGCCACGGACCCGGCGAACCCGTTCGGCGCGGCGCTGCCGTGGCCTGCCGGCGAGGGTCACCGCCCCGGCCGCAAGGCGGGGGCATTGGTCGCGATCGTCGACGGCGAGCTGGCCGTCTACCTGGAGCGCGGCGGCAAGACGGCGCTCACCTTCAACGCCGACGAGACGGTTCTGGCCGACGCCGCCGGTGCATTCGCTCAGCTGGTGCGCTCGCGCGGGGTCGAGAAGCTCACGGTGGAGAAGGTCGACGGGGCGTTCTCGCTCGGCACCCCGTTCGGCGACGCGTTGACGGCGGCGGGCTTCGTGGCGAATCCGCGCGGCCTGCGGATGCGGGCGTAGCGGATGCCCGAGGGAGACACCGTCTACCGGGCGGCCAACAACCTCGCCGCCGCGCTCGACGGCGAAGTCCTGACCCGCTGCGACGTGCGAGTGCCGAAATACGCGACCGTCGATCTGACCGGCGAGCGGATGGACTCCGTGGTGCCGCGAGGCAAGCACCTGCTGATGCGCGTGGGCGACTACCTCATCCACTCGCACCTGAAGATGGAGGGCAGCTGGCACCTGTACCCGCGCGAGCCCGCGCCGAAGTGGCGCCGACCCGCGTTCCAGGCCCGGATCATCCTGGAGACCGAGCAGTGGCAGGCCGTCGGCTTCGAGCTGGGCACGCTGGAGATTCTGCGCCGCAGTGAGGAGGATGATGCCGTCGGTTACCTCGGCCCCGACCTGCTCGGCCCGGGCTGGGATCCGGACGAGGCACTGCGGCGACTCTCCGCCGACCCCGCCCGACCGATCGGGCTCGCGCTGCTCGATCAGCGCATCCTCGCCGGGCTCGGCAACGTCTACCGGGCCGAACTGTGCTTCTTGCGCGGTGTGCTGCCGACGCGCGCGGTCGGCGAATCCGGCGACCTCGCCCGCACGATCGCGCTCGCGCATCGGATGATCACGGCGAACAAGGACCGCACCGAACGCACCACGACGGGCAACCTCCGGCCGGGTCAGCAGCTCTGGGTCTACGGCCGCGAGGGCAGGCCGTGCCGGCGCTGCGGAACCCGGATCCGCTCGGGCGAGCTGGGCGACGACGCCATGCAGTTGCGGGTCACCTACTTCTGCCCACGCTGCCAGAGCTGAGGCGCGGGTGATCGAAGGCTCGGTTCACGCCCGTCGCTAGGCTCGACACCATGGCCGATCAGGGAGCACTCGCAACCGAATTCGCGGAGGCGGAGCAGAGCCCGGGCTTGCAGCTCTGGCGCGTGACGAACCGGTGGCAGGCGCGGATGCGCTCGACGCTCAAGCCGCTCGGACTCACCCACGTGCAGTTCGTCCTGCTCGCCTCACTCACGTACCTCGACGAGGCCGAGGTGACCCAGGCCGAACTCGCAGCCCACGCGGGGACGGATCCGATGATGACCTCGCAGGTGCTGCGCGCCCTGGAGGCGCTCGAGTTGATCCGCCGCGATCCGCATCCGCACGACCGGCGGGCCCGGCTGCTCGTCGCCACCGCGGCGGGCGTCGAACGGGCGAACCGAGCCGTCGCCGCGGTCGAGGCGGCGGATCGGGAGTTCTTCGCGTCCCTCGGCAGTGACGGTCCGCGCTTCGCGGAGCTGCTCGGCCGGCTGCGTTGATCCGTCCTGGCCGCAGGAGGAACGCGCCCGATCCGGATCGATGCCCCCTGTCCTTCCTGTACGCCGCCGTTTCACCTGGCCGCAGGACGAACGCCTACCCGCGCGGGTACGCCTGCAGAGTGTGGGCGTAACTCTGCTGCAGGATGCGGCGCAGCACCTCGAGGTCGACGGTCGCCAGCCGGTTCAGGTACAGGCAGCCCTTGCCCACCGAGTGCGCCCCGAGCGCAGCGAGCTCGGCCTGATGCCGGTCGACCCCGTCGGCCAGGTAGATCGAGATCTTCGCGCCCTTCGGGGCGAAGCCGAGCACGACCGCGTCGCCCTCGCGGCCGGTCTCGTAGACGTAGTGGTAGCTGCCGAAGCCGATGATGCTCGGCCCCCACAGCACCGGCGGCTCACCGGTGATCGCCGTCATCTCGGCGATCAGGGAGCGGGCATCCGCCGCGCGGGTCGGCGGCAGCGCGGAGACGAACGCGTCGATGTCGGCGCTGGTGGGCTTGGTCTTGGCTTCGTCGCTCATGCCGACATTCTGCCGCGAGCGCGGGGCGCCGACGCGCCCGCGACGGCGTTCCTCGAAGCTCGCCTGCCGCTGCAACTACGCCGCTGCACCTACTCCGGCTGCACGTCGATCAGCACCTTGCCGACGACGCCTGCCTCGACGGCCGCGTGCGCGCCCGCGGTGTCGGCGAGCGGGAATCGGTGCACCGGCAGCCCGGCCGCGTCGCCGACCGGTAGCGCGCCGTCGATCAGCGCCGCGGTGATGTCCGCCGCGGCGTGACGCAGGGCGGCCTCGCCCACGGTGTAGAGCAGGATGAACTGGTACCGCGCGTTCAGCCCCATGTTCGGGCGGATGGCGATCGGAGCGGCCTCGCCGCCGTCATCCGCGTACATGGCGACCACACCGCGGGTGGCGAGGATCTTCGCGTCGAGCTCGGCGTTGTGCGCGATCGAGACCTCGACGACGATCTCGACGCCGTTCGGCGCGATCCGGCGGATCCGCTCGGCTGCATCCGGTTCGCGGTAGACGACGACGTGCTGAGCTCCCGCCGCGGCCGCGAGCCGGGCCTTCTCGGCTCCGCTCACGGTGGCGATCACCGTGGCTCCGGCCCACACGGCGAGCTGGATCGCGGCGTGGCCGACCGCGCCGGCGCCACCCGCGACGAGGACCGTGCGACCCGCGAGCGCGCCCGGCGCGAGGCGCGCCGGGCCGTCCTCATGCACGGTGAGCGCCCGGTGCGCCGTCATCGCGGGCACGCCGAGCGAGGCGGCGACATCCCAGTCGACGTCGGCGGGGAGCACGACCGCCCGATCGGCGGGCACCACCGTGAACTCCTGCGCGGTGCCGGTGGGTCGCTGGTGGGCGGCGAGGTGGATCCAGACCCGGTCGCCCACGGCCAGCCCCGCCACGCCGTCGCCGAGAGCGTCGACGAGTCCGGCCCCGTCCTGGTTCGGGGTGACCTCGGCGAAGGCGGGAGCAGCGGCACGGCGCGACTTCCAGTCGGTCGGATTGACTCCCGAGACGATCACCCGGATGCGCACCTCGCCGGGGCCAGGTTGCGGCAGCTCGCGATCCACGAGTTCGAGGACGGACGGTTCACCGGTGACGCGGTACACGATCGATCTCATACCGAGGGCAACCGAGCGGCGCACGACGCCATTCCCGCCCGAAGCGCACGGGGCGACGGAGGAGGCGCCTCGGAATAGCCGACTACTTGGTCTTGCCAAGTACCGGTACTCAGCGTTACTGTGTACCAGTAGTCAGCAACACCGAGTAGATGGAACCGAGCATGGCCAATCAGATGACGGAGATGCTCAAGGGGACCCTGGAGGGCATCGTCCTCGCGGTCCTCGCCGACCGACCGGCCTACGGCTACGAGATCACCGTGCGCCTGCGCGAGCAGGGTTTCGCCGATCTCGTCGAGGGCACCGTCTACGCCCTCCTGGTCCGAATCGAGCAGCGCGGATTCGCGGATGTGACGAAGGTGCCGTCCGAGAAGGGTCCACCGCGCAAGGTCTACGCCCTGAACGCCCAGGGCAGGGAGCAGCTCGCCGAGTTCTGGCGCTCCTGGAGCTTCCTCGCCGAACACATCGAGAAACTCCGCCCCACCGACACACCAACCGAAGGAGAGAACTGACATGGTCGCCACCTGGATCGAGAAGCTCACCGGCTCGCTCGAGCAGAAGAAGCAGTACAAGCACGACAAGGGCCGCATCGACGCGTTGCCCGAGCCGTACGCCACCGTCGGCAAGGCGATGCACCGCTACCTGATGTACTACGGCGGCGTCGTCGACGGCGAGACGATGGTCACGATGTTCGGCGACCTGGCCGATCTCTTCGACCGCGCCGCCACCGACGGCACCCCGGTGCGCGAGATCGTCGGCACCGATCCCGTCGAGTTCGCCGAGACCTTCGCCCAGGCCTACGCGGGCCGGCAGTGGATCGACGCCGAACGCGCCCGCCTGCTCAAGGCGGTCGAGGAGGCGGAACACTCATGAGCACCGCCGCCATCGAGGTCCGCGGTCTCGAGAAGTCGTTCGCCGATCAGCGCGTGCTGCGCGGCGTCGACCTCGTCGTCGAGGCGGGCACCATCGTGGCCCTGCTCGGCTCCAACGGAGCGGGCAAGACCACGCTGGTGCGCATCCTCGCCACGCTCCTCACCGCCGACGCGGGCACCGCCTCGGTGCACGGCTTCGACGTCGCGGCGGAGGCCCCCGAGGTGCGCGACTCGATCAGCTTGACCGGGCAGTTCGCGGCGGTCGACGAGGTGCTGACCGGGCGCGAGAACCTCGTGCTGATCGCCCGGCTGCGTCACCTGAAGAACCCGGGCGCCGTCGCGGACGAGCTGCTCGCCCGCTTCGCGCTCACCGACGCCGGCGCGCGCAAGGCCGGCACCTACTCAGGCGGGATGCGGCGCCGACTCGACATCGCGATGAGCCTGATCGGCGAGCCACCGGTCATCTTCCTCGACGAGCCGACGACGGGCCTGGACCCCCAGGCCCGCGCCGAGGTCTGGCAGACGGTGCAACGGCTCGCCAGCGGCGGCACCACCGTTCTGCTCACCACGCAGTACCTCGATGAGGCCGAGCAACTCGCCGACCGCATCGCGATCCTGCACGAGGGAGTCATCATCCAGAGCGGCACCCTCGCCGACCTCAAGCGACTCCTGCCGGCCGCGAAGGTCGAGTACGTCGAGAAGCAGCCCTCACTGGAGGACGTCTTCCTGGCGCTGGTCGGTAACGGCTCAGCTCACGAGAGACACCAGAGAAAGGAATCCTGATGACCAGCCACGCTCTGGGCGACACCGCCGTCCTGACCGGCCGCTCGCTCCGCCACATCCTGCGCAGCCCCGACACCATCATCACCACCGCCGTCACGCCGGTCGCTCTGATGCTGCTGTTCGTCTTCGTCCTCGGCGGCGCCATCCAGACGGGCGCGAGCGGCTCGTACATCGACTACCTGCTCCCCGGCATCCTGCTGATCACGATCGCCTCGGGAATCGCGTACACCTCCTACCGGCTGTTCCTGGACCTGCAGGGCGGCATCGTGGAGCGCTTCCAGTCGATGCCGATCGCGCGACCGAGTGTGCTCTGGGCGCACGTGTTCACCTCCCTCGCCGCGAACCTCGCCTCGGTGGCGATCGTGGTCGGCGTCGCGCTGATCTTCGGATTCCGTACCGGCGCCTCCGTCGTGGCCTGGTTCGCCGTGGCCGGCATCCTGACCCTGTTCACGCTCGCGCTGACCTGGGTCGCCGTGATCGCGGGGCTGACGGCCAAGACCGTCGACGGTGCCAGCGCGTTCAGCTACCCGCTGATCTTCCTGCCCTTCATCAGCTCGGCGTTCGTGCCCACCGCGTCGATGCCCGGGCCGGTCGCCTGGTTCGCCGAGAACCAGCCGGTCACGGCGATCGTGGACACGATCCGGGCGCTGCTGGCCGGCACGCCGGTCGGCACCGAGATCTGGATCGCCCTCGCCTGGCTGGTGGGCATCCTCCTCGTCGCGTACCTCGCCGCGACCCGCCTGTACCGCCGCCGCGCGCGGTGACCCCGCCCCGTCTCGTGAGACGAGGCGTGCCCTACGGACGCGGCGGGCCGGTCGAGCCGCGGACCATCAGCCGGGTGGGCAGCTCGCGGGTCGGCAGCACGCGAGTCGGGTCCACGGGCAGCCGGCCCTCGATGACGTCGACCAGAGCGACGACGGCCGCGGCGGCCATCGCGCGGATCGGTTGACGCACGGTGGTCAGCGGCGGCGAGGCGAAGCGGGCCTCGAACAGGTCGTCGAAGCCGACGACGCTCACGTCGTCGGGAACGCGCAGGCCGGCATCCGTCGCCGCCTGGATCACACCGTTCGCCAGAGCATCCGATTCCGCGAACACGGCGAGCGGACGCCCGGGCACCAGCTGCGCGGCGATCGCCGAGCGCGCCGAGGCCGCCGACCACTCCGCGCGAACCACCTCGACGCTCGCGCCCGGAGCGAACTCCGCCACGGCCGCTCGGAAACCGTCCAATCGAGCCCGGCCGAACCGGAACAGCGGCTCGGCCATCAGCGCCACGAACCGGCGATGCCCGAGACCGGCGAGGTGCGCGCCCGCGTCGTAGCCGCCGCGCGCGTTGCTCGAACTCACGCTCGGGATGCCCGGAGGCGGGTCGCCGCGCGGATCCATCAGCACCACGGGCACGCCGGCCTCGGCGAGCGAACGCAATTGACTCGTGGTGGGGCGGATCAGCCCGACGACGACGCCGCGCGAGGCACGCGCACTCACCCGGGCCGGCCAGTCCTCGGCCGGATCCTCGCGCTCGGGCGTCAGCACCAGGTCGTAACCGCGCGCCGCCGCGGCCGAGAGCGCACCGGCGGTGACCTCATCGGCCCACGGATCGTCGAAGTGGCCCAGCGCGAGTTCGAGCAGGTTGCCGGCCCGCGAGCGCGGTCGGCCGCGGGCCTCACCGGCGCGGCGGTAGCCGAGTTCGAGCGCGGCGGACTGGATGCGCTCGCGGGTCGCGGCCGACACCTCGCCGCGGCCGGAGAGCACCCGTGAGACGACGGACGCGGAGCTGCCGGCGGCCGCGGCGACGTCGGCCAGCGTGACACGACGAACGGAGGGATCGGGCACGCGGCCTATTTTTGCGCACTTTTCTAGGATCGGCGCTCGAGCTGCGGCAAGGTGGTGCCCGACCGATCAGCGACGATCCCGTCGGCGCCCGTCCGAACCAGGAGCACCATGTCAGAACCGTCCCCCATCCGGGCCCTCGTCTGGGGCGAGAACCGCCACGAGCAGGTCGAGGAGAAGGTCCGCGCGATCTACCCCGACGGCATGCACACCACCATCAAGCAGGGCATCGAGGAGAACCTCGGGGAGCGCGCGCGGGTGCGCACCGCGACGTTCGACGAGCCGGAGCACGGCCTCAGCGAGGAGGTGCTCGCCGACACCGACGTGCTGCTCTGGTGGGGCCACATGCTGCACGCCGAGGTCGACGACGCTGTGGTCGAGCGGGTGCACCAGCACGTGCTCGCGGGCATGGGCCTGGTCGTGCTGCACTCCGGCCACTGGTCGAAGATCTTCGGAAAGCTGATGGGCACCAGCTGCACCCTGCGCTGGCGCTCGGAGCACGACCGCGAGATCGTCTGGACGGTCGACCCGACGCATCCGATCGCGCGGGGCATCCCGCATCCGTTCATCATCCCTGAGCAGGAGATGTACGGCGAGTTCTTCGACATCCCGGCGCCCGACGAGCTGATCTTCCTCTCCACCTTCTCCGGCGGCGAGGCTTTCCGTTCCGGGATGACCTTCAAGCGTGGGCACGGACGGATCTTCTTCTTCTCCCCCGGCGACCAGGACTACCCCGTCTACCACCACGAGGTGGTGCGCAAGGTGATCGCCAACGGTGTCGAGTGGGCCCGCAGCGACCGCCCCGAGCGTGCGGTGCCGACGCTGCTGCGGTACGAGACGGAGCAGTTCTGGCAGGGCGCCGGCTACCAGGGGGCGCTGACCCGATGAGCGCCCTCCGCTTCGTCCTCGTCGGCGCCGGCGGCATGGGCCGCGCCTGGATCGCCGCGCTCGCGCAGAACCCGGACGCCGAGCTGGTCGGCGTGGTCGACCTCGACGTGCCGCTGGCCGAGCGCACCGTGGCCGAGTTCGGCCTCGACGCCCTCGCCGGAGCCGACGCGGTCGCCGTCGCGCGAGCAGCGGATGCCGACGCCGTGCTCAACGTGACCGTGCCCGGAGCGCACCACCCGGTGAACACCGCCGCGCTCTTCGCCGGCTACCCCGTACTCTGCGAGAAGCCGATCGCGCCGACCGTGGCGCAGGCGCTCTCGCTCGCCGCGGCGAGCGAGGCGTCGGGATCTCTGCTGATGACGAGCCAGTCCCGCCGCTACGAGCCGACGCTGACCGCGTTCCGCGAGCAGGTACGGGGGCTCGGCCGGCTCGGCTTCGCCACCACCGAGTTCTTCAAGGCACCGCACTTCGGCGGCTTCCGCGAGGAGATGGCGCACGTGCTGCTGGTCGACATGGCGATCCACGCCTTCGACACCGCGCGTTACCTCCTGGAGCGCGAACCCGTCGCCGTCTACTGCGAGGAGTTCAACCCGGCCTGGAGCTGGTACGCGGCGGATGCAGCGGCGAGCGCCGTCTTCGAGTTCGAGGGCGGCCTCCGCTACGGCTACACGGGCAGCTGGTGCGCCGACGGCGCCGAGACCTCGTGGAACGGATCCTGGCGGGTGAACGGCGAGCGCGGCACCGCGCTCTGGAACGGCGATGAGGCTCCGACCGTGCAGCACCGCGACAGCGAGCGGATGAGCGGTGCGGTCGCGCCGGAGCCGGCGGGCATCGACGGCTCGCTCGCCGAATTCGTCGACGCGGTCCGCACCGCGCGCACACCCTCGGGCGAGGTGCACCGGAACGTGCGCAGCCTGGCGATGGTCGAGGCCGCCGTCGTCTCGGCCGCGGAGGGACGCCGCGTCACGATCGCGGAGGTACTCGAGGTGGGCTACGCAACGGCGCTGGCCGAGGAACGCCGCGAGGACGTGCGGGCGGTGCTGGCGGGTTGGGGCTCCGTCGCCGGGCTCGACCGGATCGAGGTGGGCGCGTGAGCGTTCTGCGAGTGGCCCTGATCGGCCACGCTTTTATGGGGCGCGCGCACGCGCACGCCTGGCGCACGGCACCGCGGTTCTTCGACCTCCCGGTCGACGTCGAACTCGGCGTCGTGGTGGGTCGCGACCCCGAACGCACGGCGGCGGCCGCGATCGAGCTGGGCGCCGCCGACTGGTCGACCGACTGGCGCGCGGTGATCGAACGCGACGACATCGACCTGGTCGACATCTGCACGCCCGGCGATCAGCACGCCGAGATCGCCACGGCAGCGCTCGCCGCCGGTAAGCACGTGCTCTGCGAGAAGCCGCTCGCGCGCGACGTGCCGGAGGCCGAGGTGATGAACCGCGCCGCCGAGGCGGCGGCCGCTCACGGCGTGCGCTCGATGTGCGGCTTCAGCTACCGGCGCACGCCCGCGCTCGCGCTGGCCAAGCGCTTCATCGATGAGGGCAGGCTCGGCGCGATCCGGCACGTGCGCGCGCAGTACCTGCAGGACTGGCTCTCCTCCTCCGACTCCCCTCTGACCTGGCGGCTGGACAAGGCGAAGGCCGGCTCCGGGGCGCTCGGCGACATCGGCGCCCACAGCATCGATACCGCGCAGTGGTTGACCGGACAGGCGATCACCGCCGTCTCGGCGCAGCTGCGCACCTTCGTCACCGAGCGGCCGGTGCTGGCGGCGCAGCGGGGTCTCGGCGGCACCGCGAGCGCCGATGCCCCGCGCGGCCCGGTCACCGTCGACGACGCCGTCGCCTTCACGGCGACACTCGACGGCGGCGCGCTCGGCGTCTTCGAGGCCACCCGGATGGCACTCGGGCGCCGCAACGCGAACCGCATCGAGGTCAACGGCGAGCTCGGCTCGATCGCGTTCGATTTCGAGCGGATGAACGAACTGGAGTACTACGACTCCCGCGACGCCGCCGACGCGCAGGGCTGGCGCACGATCCAGGCGAACGATGCCGTGCATCCGTACACCGCGAACTGGTGGCCGGTCGGCCACGGGCTCGGCTACGAGCACCTCTTCACGCACCAGGTGGCCGATCTGGTCACCGCGATCGCGCAGGGGCGCCAGCCGCGCCCGTCGTTCGCCGACGCGCTGCAGGTGCAGCAGGTGCTGGACGCGGTCGAGCGCAGTGCAGCCGACCGCTCGAGCCTGACGGAGGTCACCGTATGAGTACCGCCCTGATCGTCCGCGGCGGCTGGGAGGGCCACTCCCCCGTCGCCGCGACCGAGGTGTTCCTGCCGTTCCTGCGCGAGCAGGGCTACGAGGTGCGGATCGAGGAGTCGACCGCCGTCTACGCCGACGCGGCAGCGCTCGCCGCCACCGATCTGATCGTGCAGAGCGTAACGATGTCGACGATCGAGCGCGATGAACTCGCGGGGCTGACCGCCGCCGTGATCGCCGGCACAGGACTGGTCGGCTGGCACGGTGGCATCGCGGATTCCTTCCGCGATGCCTCCGACTACCTGCACCTGATCGGCGGGCAGTTCGCGACGCATCCCGGCGCGCATCCCGACCAGCGGCGGGGCGACGCGTCCGACAACTTCCTGCCGTACACCGTGTCGATCACGGCGGCCGGTCGTGAGCATCCGATCACCGCCGGAATCGACGACTTCGAGCTGGTCACCGAGCAGTACTGGGTGCTGCACGACGACCTCATCGACGCGCTGGCGACCACAACCCATCCCGCGCCGGCCTGGCATCCGTGGCACCGGCCGGTGACCTCGCCCGCCGTGTGGACGCGCCAGTGGGGCGCCGGCCGCATCGTCGTCGCGACGCCCGGACACACTCCAGAGGTCCTGCGTGACGAGAACGTCCGCACCATCATCGAGAGGGGCATGCTGTGGGCGACCCGCACCGCCTAGACCGCCACGGACTCGGAATCATCGGGCTGGGCAACATCGCGCGGCAGTACCTCGCGACCCTCTCCGAGCACCCCGCCGTGCGGATCGTCGCGGTCGCGGATCTCGACGCGGCGCGAGCCGCCGAGGTGGCCGCAACTCTTCCCGACGCCGTCGCGCTCGATGTCGATGCCCTGCTCGCGCATCCGGCGGTCGAGACCGTGCTGAACCTGACCATCCCGGCGGCGCACGCCGAAATCGCTCTGCGGGCGATCGCCGCGGGCAAGCAGGTCTACGGCGAGAAGCCGCTCGCCGCGACGCTCGCCGAGGCGCGCACGGTGATGGCTGCGGCGACCGCGGCGGGCGTCGCGATCGGTGCCGCCCCCGACACCGTGCTCGGCACCGGCATCCAGACCGCCCGACACGCGATCGACGGTGGCCTGATCGGTCGGCCGCTCGCGGCCACCGCGACCATGCTGACGCCCGGGCACGAACGCTGGCACCCGAATCCCGACTTCTACTACCGTGCGGGCGGCGGGCCGCTGCTGGACATGGGCCCGTACTACGTGACGGCGCTGGTGACCCTGCTCGGCCCCGTCGTCGCCGTCACCGGCGCGGCGAGCCGGGTCCGAGACGAGCGCACGATCGGGTCGGGGGCCCGCGCCGGCGAACGGATCCCCGTCGAGATCGACACCCACGTCACCGGGGTGCTCGAGCACGAGAACGGTGCGCTCTCGACCATCGTGACCAGTTTCGACGCCGTCGCGACCACGGCGGCGCCGATCGAGGTGCACGGCGAGACGGGCTCGCTCGCGGTTCCCGACCCGAACACCTTCGACGGTGACGTGCGCGTCTTCGGCCTAGGCGACCCCGCCTGGTCGGTGCTGCCGACGAGCGCCGGCTATGAGCAGAGCGGGCGTGGCGTGGGCCTGCTCGATTTCGTCCGCGGCGATGCCCGGGCGAGCGGCGCCCTCGCCTTCCACGTGCTGGAGGTGATGGCCGGCCTGCTCGACTCCGCGGCCGCCGGCACGCGGCTGCCCATCCGCAGCACCGCGGCGCGCGGCGCACCCGTGCCGCTGACCCCGGTCTCGTCCTGGCGCGCCTGACGGGGACGGTTCGCCTCCACCCTCCTGCGAGCTCCGCGCGCGAGACGGAGTGACAACCCCCTGGAGGGCGGCCCTCTCTTCGCGGGAGGGCCGGCGGATGCGGGTTGTCAGTCCGTTCTGCGAGCTCTGCGAGCGGGACGGACTGACAACCCTCCGAGAGGGGGCGTCCCACCCGAGGTAGCACCCGCGGACGCGGATTGCCAGTCCGCCCTGCGAGCCCTGCGAGCGGACGAACTGACAACCCTCCAAGATGGGCGCGTCCCACCCGAGGAAGCACCCGCGGGCGCGGGTTGTCAGCCCGCCCTGCGAGCCCTCCGAGTGGGACGGACTGACAACCCCCTGCAGAGGATGCACGTCACTCGCGAAAGGGCCGGCGGATGCGGGTTGTCAGTCCGTTCTGCGAGCTCTGCGAGTGGGACGGAGTGACAACCCTCTGAAGGGGTGCGTCTCACTCGCGGGAGGGGCGGCGGATGCGCGAGCGGCGAGCGGGTTTTGGGAGCCGGTGGCGGCGGTTGCGGCGGGGTTTCTGGTGGGGGTCGATCTGCCAGGGTGGGATGAAGTGGGGGATCCCGTTGATGAGGACGATCCGCCAATCTGAGTGGTGCACGAGGGTGTGGTGGGCCCGGCAGAGCAGCACCGTGTTCTCCAGGCTGGTAGGTCCGCCGTCGGCCCAGTGACGAATGTGATGGCCATCGGCCCACGTCGCGGGAGCATCGCAGCTCGGGAACGCGCAGCCGCCGTCGCGGGCGATCAGCGCATCCCGCAGCTCACCCCTCACGAGGCGCTGGGACTGGCCCTGGTCGAGGATCGAGCCGTCCGCGCCGAGGACGACCGGGATGATTCGCGCGTCGCACGCGATCTGCCGGATCTGCGCCGCGGGCACCGGCCCGGCGAAGGTGGTGTCCGCATCGCCCAGCCGCTCACGCAGGTCATCCAACCCGACGGTCACGATGACGGCGGGCTTCACGCCGCCGTTGCGGGGCAGCTTCCC